>NZ_CP151886.1:0-3843723 GCF_038562025.1 Acinetobacter sp. D009 | reverse complement strand
GTGTATCCCCTATTTCTGCGTTTTTAAATTCAAATAATCTAAAGATTAACCCTTCCTGATGAGAAGGGGTCGCCATTCTAACCAAGTTATCCACATCTGTCATGACGATTTCAGTTGATTTTGTCTAAAAAGAAATCTCTTGTGAATAAATTTAAATTCAAAATGGCTTGTGTATAACTTTTTGCACAAGCTGTGGATAAATTAACACATAAACTTATCCACAATCCATAAATATAGTAAAAACAGAGTTATCAACAACTCAAATATATGTTTTTTAAATTTAAAAGTACGAAATCCACAGAAAAAGTTATCCCTAATAAGAATAAATTTAAATTTCTAAATTTGAATTTATTTAATAGGGTGGAGATCTTTTGTGGATAACTGCAAAATATGAATTTAAATTCAAATACAGCAAATCCAAACCAAGATGGTATCTTGTTTTGTTGATAAATATGTATATAAGGTGTGTATATATTAAAAGTTCTAATAAAAATAGACAATTACTTTGTGTATAACTTTTAAAGCTATATATTGCACTGAATTATGACCGTGATAAAAAGAAGAGAAGAGATTAAAAATTTGGGTTAAATACAAAACTTTCTTGGTTTTTCATTGACAGCGTAAACATTGCACAATAAAATCGCGGACCTTTATAGAAAGATCATTTTTGGGAGTTTCAATATGAAACGTACTTTCCAACCATCTGAATTAAAGCGTAAACGCGTTCATGGTTTCCGTGCTCGTATGGCAACTAAAGCTGGTCGTCAAGTATTAGCTCGTCGTCGTGCAAAAGGTCGTCATAGCTTAACTGTTTAATACTGTTACGCTGACCAGACTTGGGTGTGATGACACTTTACAGTTTTAGCACAGACGTGCGAATACGCTGTGCTGCAGATTATAAAAGTGTATTTGATGGTGCGCTTTTTAAAGTGCATCAACCCCATTTTTTATTTCTTGCAAAATTAACCGAACAGCCTAAAAGCCGTTTGGGTATTGTTGTTGCTAAGAAAAAAGTGCGCCGAGCGCATGAAAGAAATCGAATAAAACGTCTTGCTCGTGAGAGCTTTCGTCTACATCAGCCGAATTTTGGATCAGACATAGATGTTGTGGTGATGCCGAAAGTTGGTATAGAAACGATTACGAATGCTGAGCTATATCAACAATTAGACTTTGCTTGGCAAAAATTACAGCGCTTAGCAAAAAAACATTCTAAAGTTGGCACAACCTCGCAGAATTAAGAGATAGCCAATGGTCCGTTTTCTACGTTGGTTGATTCGACTGTATCAAATTGCGATTAGTCCGCTTCTTGGACCCCGTTGTCGTTATATCCCGACTTGTTCCCAATATGCGATAGAAGCATTACAAACTCATGGTGCGATAAAAGGCGTTTGGTTATCTTCTAAACGGATATGTCGTTGTCATCCGTGGGGAGGATCTGGATATGATCCGGTACCGCCAAAAGCAATTCGTTTTATTTCGTTTCATCAAATAGATTCTCAAACGCATCATGTTGCTGTACCCTTTCGTGATCGTTTACTGAAGCAAAATCTCTCTAACCATTTGGGGTAATAGATATGCAACAATGGGCCAGGTTTGCAATTCTCGGGGCCATGTTTGTCACCGCATATTTGCTCATTTTGGCTTGGCAAAAAGATTATGGAAATGCTGCAACTGCTCCGCAACAACAAGCGGCAGCTGTAAGTTCGCATGAAGTATCTGCTGATTTGCCAAATGCTAAAAATGCAACAGTGGCTTCCGATGTGCCACAAGCAAATATTGCGCAGTCACAAACCACAGATGCAACTGCACCTGTGAATCAACAGCTTATTTCAGTACAAACTGACCTTTACCATATTTGGATTAATCCAAAAGGTGGTGATATTGTTCGTATTGAATTACTCTCACACGACAAAAGCAAAGACAGCGATCAACCTTTTGTTATGCTTGAAAATGATGCCAAGCGTACATATGTTGCTCAATCTGGCTTAATTGGTTTGAATGGACCAGATAGTAGTCGTGGTGGTCGTCCATTATATGCTGTTGAAAAGACATCATATACTTTGGCTGATGCTAAAGGTGTACAGGACCAAAAGGGTCAATCTGAAAAAGTTTTAAACGTTCCAATGGTATTTAAAACACCTGAAGGCGTTGAAATTATTAAAACTTTTACCTTTACTCAAGGTCAATATCCAATTGTTGTAAAACATCAAGTCATTAACCGTAGCCAACAAAGCTGGCAAGGTCAGATGTTTGGACAATTAAAGCGCGATAATTCTGAAGATCCAGGTAAATCTTCTCAAGGTATTTTCACTCTAGGAACTTTCTTAGGTGGAGCTTGGGGAACGCCTGATGCACATTACAACAAGCTTAAATTTGCTAATTTCTCAGAAGAAAAAGTAAATACTGAAGCTAAAGGTGGATGGGTTGCGATTGTTCAGCATTATTTTGTAAGTGCTTGGATTCCTGGAAACCTTAAGCTGACTCAAGCTAATGGTCAGCCTTATGTAGCTAAGCTTGAATCTCGTCAATCTGCTGATCACATGAATATCATTGGTTTTACCTCACCAGTGATTAATGTTCCGGCAGGCACTTCAATGGAAGTGGATGCAAAACTTTATTCAGGTCCGAAAGTACAATCTGAATTAAAAGATTTAGCTGTTGGTTTAAATCAGACTGTTGATTATGGTTGGTTATGGCCGATTGCTAAACTCTTGTTCTTAGGTCTTCAATTCTTCCATAGCATTGTGGGCAACTGGGGATGGTCAATCATCTTGCTTACCATTATGGTGAAGATGATCTTGTGGCCTTTATCTTCAAAAAGTTATCGTTCTATGGCGAAAATGCGTGTGATTGCACCAGAAATGCAACGCATGAAAGAAGAGTTCGGTGAAGACCGTATGCGCTTCTCGCAAGAAATGATGGCTTTATACAAGCGTGAACAAGTAAATCCACTTTCAGGTTGTTTACCATTGTTGCTACAAATGCCAATTTTCCTTGCTTTGTACTGGGTACTCATGGAAAGTGTGGAATTACGTCACGCACCATGGTTAGGTTGGATTCAAGACTTGTCAGCAATGGATCCTTGGTTCATCTTGCCGTTAATCATGGGTGCTACCATGTTTGCACAGCAAATGTTGAACCCGCAACCCGCTGATCCAATGCAGGCAAAAGTGTTCCGCATTATGCCGATTATGTTCACGGTATTTATGTTGTTCTTCCCTGCCGGTCTCGTACTGTACTGGATTGTGAACAACAGTATTACTATTTTACAGCAGTCGTTTATTAATAAGAGCGTTGAGAAAAGTCGTATCAATAAGACTGAATCAGCTTCTTAATCGTTGAACTTTTGCTGAATAAATCCGCTTAAGATGGTAATCTTAGGCGGATTTTTCTTTGGCTGGATTTTAGGTTTTTAGGTGAATAATATGCAAAGTCAAACCACGATTGCCGCAATTGCAACGCCACCTGGGCGTGGTGGTGTGGGCGTGATTCGCCTATCTGGACCTAAGGCTTATGAAATTGCTCAAAACCTGACACAAAAAAACTTGCCAGAAGCGCGTATGGCGGGTTTCCGTAAATTTTATGATGCTGATGGCAGTATTATGGATGAAGGGATTGTTCTATGCTTTCCCAATCCTCACTCGTTTACAGGTGAAGATGTTGTAGAGCTACAAGGTCACGGCGGTCCAGTCATCCAAAATACCTTGCTTGGACGTCTATTTGAGCTTGGTGCAATTGCTGCAAAAGCCGGCGAATTTTCCATGCGTGCTTTTGAAAATGGCAAGATGGACTTGGTACAAGCGGAAGCGATTGCCGACTTGATTGATGCGACTTCGCAAGCTGCGGCACGCTCTGCGGTTCGCTCTTTACAAGGCGCTTTTTCAACAAAAATTAATACCGTTTTAGAAAAACTGATTCATTTACGCTTGCATGTTGAAGCAGCAATTGATTTTCCTGAAGAAGAAATCGATTTCTTGGCAGATGGTAAAATTTTAGCTTTACTTGAAGATGTTCAGCAGTCAGTACATGCTGTTCAAACCTCTGCACGACAAGGTCAATTACTACGTGAAGGTTTGCAAGTCGTTATTGCAGGTAAACCAAATGCGGGTAAGTCGAGCTTGTTGAATGCACTTGCTGGTGTTGAGCGTGCAATTGTGACCGATATTGCTGGTACTACTCGTGATGTTTTACATGAAAAAATTAGCTTAAATGGTTTACCAATCACCTTAACAGATACAGCGGGTCTTCGTGAAACAGGTGACATCGTTGAGAAAGAAGGGATTCGTCGTGCAATCAAAGAAATTGAACAAGCTGATTTGTTATTGCTGGTTTATGATTTAAACCAAGGTGATGACCCATTAAAACTCGCTCAAGAGTATTTTGCGGAACATATTGAACCACGTCGTTTAATGTTAATTGGTAATAAATGCGATTTAACTGGTCAATTAGCTGAAATAAGCGATTTTCAAGGTTTCCGTCATATAACCGTTTCTGCAAAACAAGAGATGGGCGTACAAGGCCTCGTAGATGCGATTACAGCGCATGCAGGCTTCCACCCTGAGGAAGACACCTTTATTGCAAGAACACGTCATTTAGACGCAATGAAGCGCACACAGCTCTATCTTTCAGAAGCACGTGAGCAACTTGTTGTGTTTAACGCAGGTGAACTGGTTGCTGAGTCATTACGTCTTGCCCAAAATGCTTTAGGTGAAATTACCGGTGACTTTAGTGCCGATGACCTATTAGGCAAGATTTTTGGTTCATTCTGTATTGGAAAATAATTACAAAATTCTGAATGATGCACATGGCTGTGTCATTCAGTCACCTTGTTAACCGTATCTTTTTAGAACCTTTAAAAACTCATCTAGCTCATTCTGATCAACTTGTGCGTCTTTGAGCACGTGATGATGTAAATGCTGTTCCATCAATTCACTCATCAAACCGTTTATTGCCCCTTTAATTGCAGCAACTTGTTGTAGTATTTCTATACATGAAATATCTGGCTGTTCAACAGCATGCTCAATGCTGTTGATTTGTCCTTTTAGTCGTTTTACACGATTAAGTATTTTTTTATCCTGACCAATGTGACTCATCTGTGTTCTCTTGTATAATTCAATATACTGGTAGGGAGTATATTGGGTTTAAATATTATGCAGGATCATAGTGTATCACGTCATCATCAACATCAGTTTGATGAAGGAAATCCACTTGCACAAAAACGTATTTTGATTGCAACAATTTTAACGGCATCAATGATGGTGTTAGAAATATTCGGTGGATGGTTTTTCAATTCAATGGCACTTTTGGCTGATGGTTGGCATATGAGTTCACATATGTTGGCACTCGGTTTAGCCTATTTTGCTTATCGTGCGGCTCGTCATTATTCCAAAGATCGTCGGTTTAGTTTTGGAACGTGGAAAATCGAGATTTTAGCGGGTTATAGCAGTGCAATTTTGTTGATGGTTGTCGCCATTTTTATGGCGTTTCAGTCGATACAACGTTTATTTAATCCAGTTGAAATTTTTTATAATGAAGCGATTCCGATTGCAATTTTAGGTTTGGTCATTAACTTGATTTGCGCATGGTTACTTCACGATGATGGGCACCATCACCATCACCATCACCATCACCATCACCATCACCATCACCATCACGAGCATGGGCATCATCATCACGATTTAAACCAAAAAGCTGCATTTTTACATGTAGTTGCAGATGCAGTAACTTCTGTTTTTGCAATTATTGCACTTTTCGCAGGTAAATATTTCGGATGGGATTTTTTAGATGCACTTTTAGGAATTTTAGGTGCTATTTTGGTTGCAAAATGGTCTCTGGGATTAATGAAAGAGACAGGAAAAACCCTTTTAGACGCAGAAATGGATCATCCTGTGGTTGAAGAGATCCGTGAAGTCATTGCTGAGTTTCCTAAATATATTGAAATTACGGATATTCATGTCTGGAAAGTCGCGAAAGGTAAGTTTTCTTGTATTTTGGCACTCGAAACTGATGATATTTCTTTAACCGCAGATCAGATTCGTCATGCTTTATCCATTCATGATGAAATTGTGCATATTTCAGTAGAAATTAATACTCTAAAACCAGCTTATGTTCCACGTGAAACATTGGCATAAAAGAGTGGCAGTTTGGTTATAACTCGGTAATCAGTTCTGTTTTAAAAAGCTGAACTGATTAAAATGAGCTCCTCTCCTACCTATGAGTTGGTTTTATGCTTAAAAAATTAGGAATATTGACACTATTAAGCTTAACGGCGAGTTTAAGTTTCGCTAATGTGGATACGGTTAGGGAAAATTTTAAAAAACAATATCCTAATTTGAAAATTAGCAATATTCAGAAAACTGAAATGCCTGGGCTATATAGCGCTAATCTTGATCAGCAAATCATTTATGTTGGTGAAGATGGGCAACATATGTTTGTAGGCTCTATGATTCGGCTAAAAGACCAGAAGAACTTAACTAAAGATCTGGTTTTAGGACAAAACTCAATTGATTGGAAACAACTGCCTTTAAAAGATGCGATTAAAACAGTCAAAGGTAATGGTCAACATGTTTTAGCAGTATTTTCTGATCCAAATTGTCCTTATTGTAAGCAGCTTGAACCTGAACTCGATAAGCTTAAAGATGTGACTATTTATACGTTCATCTATCCTTTAAAACCTCAGTCTATTGTGGTTTCTAGACAAGTTTGGTGTGCACCAAATCAATCTTACTCATGGAAAAAACTGATTCAGCAAGGTGTTAAACCAATAGCTGCGAGCTGTGCAAACCCAATTGATCGTAATTTGGAATTAGGAAAAAAACTCGGCTTTAACGGCACCCCTACCCTGATTTTTGCAAATGGTTTCAAACTGGTTGGCGCACGCTCTGCTGAAGAAATTCAGGCCGTATGGAAAGAGTTAGGTCTTTAAAATAAATTAAAAAAAGCACCATAAGGTGCTTTTTTTATAAATGAATTAAAGTTTAGCTTTTTCGTGCAATCAAGTTGTAGATAAAAAGAATAACGATGGCACCAATCACGGATGCGATAAAGCCTGCAGCTGAGTTTTCGCCGTAAAGTCCAAGTAAACGACCACCATAAGTAGCTAGAAGTGAACCTGCAATACCAATCAAGGTCGTTACGATGAAACCTGCTTTATCATCCCCAGGATGCAAAGCACGAGCGATTAAGCCAGCAAAGAAACCAACTACAATAGCAACAATAAGTGACCACATATTTGTTCTCCAGTTGTTTTTTTGATGAAGTTAATGATTTTGCTTCATATTCTATCGTGCGGTAGAGCTGTCTATTTTGTCTGTAGCAGATTGCGACTTTTTGTGTCTTTTTTGTTCAAAGCTAAGGCTTTATATAAAAAAATAGCACCTTGCGGTGCTATTTCTCTGAAATTTATAAACCAATTTCACCAATAAATGGCAAGTGGCGATATTTTTGATCGTAGTCTAAGCCGTAACCCACAATGAATCTGTCTTCAACTTCAAAACCTAAAAATTTCACTTCAAGATCAATTTCACGGCGAGATGGTTTACTCACTAATGTGCAGAGTTGAATTGAATTTGG
The DNA here is from genome assembly GCF_038562025.1 of Acinetobacter sp. D009. NCBI lineage: Bacteria > Pseudomonadati > Pseudomonadota > Gammaproteobacteria > Moraxellales > Moraxellaceae > Acinetobacter > Acinetobacter sp. D009. The sequence continues at coordinate 3,836,151 of NZ_CP151886.1, read as the reverse complement.
CTCGCGAGTTTGCAACATTTCAACGACTTTGCTTAAGGTATTGCCTGAGTCGATAATGTCTTCAACAACCAATACATCTTTACCGCGAATTTCACCGTCAAGATCTTTTAAGATTTTGACATCTCGACTTGAAGTCGTACCGCCGCCGTAGCTAGACACTGTCATGAAGTCGAGTTCATGCGGTTTAGTAATTGTACGGCACAAGTCTGCCATGAAAATAACAGAACCACGAAGTAGTCCAATAAGAACTAATTCTTTATCACTATTTGCATAGTGAGCGTTAATTTGCTCGCCGAGCTCTTTGACTTTTGCTTGAATTTCTTCGGTTGAAATCATGATGCTCATTGCAACAGTCATGGCAGATTCCTACAAGATATAAAAGAAAAAATAAAAAAGGTGTTGACCTGCAACACCTCGAAAATCTGAGTTAATGGTAAAATTTTAAAGCAAAATGACGTTTCATGCACCCTTTGATGGCTGTGAAATTTTATCATTTTGCGGATTATGTCGATCACGCTTTAATGTAAGAGCACATATTCCAAATAATAACAAAAACTTAACAATGCCTTTTTTATTTGGCTGTTTCTTTTTGATAAGCACGGTTTCCATAAATATAAGTCGCCTCAATATTACGGTCATCACCTAAAGTGAATAATGCAAACAGTGAGTCTTCAACAGATTTGGATTTAGACTGGCGAAGTTCCTGTAATGCTGTTGGCTTGAGATTCAGTACCACAAAGTCTGCTTCTTTACCGACATTGAAGTTGCCTAACTGATCTTGTAAATCAAGCGCTTTTGCTCCACCTAAAGTTGCATGATAGAGCGCTTCATAAGCTGAAAGTTTATCACCTTGTAACTGCTGAACCTTATAAGCCTCGTTAACGGTTTGCAGCAAACTAAATGATGTACCAGCACCGATATCTGTCCCTAAGCCTACTTTCACTTGTTTTTCCCAAGTTTTTTTCAGTGGAAATAAACCACTGCCTAAGAACAGGTTTGACGTTGGGCAAAATGCAATAGCCGATTGTGTATCATGCATACATTGCCATTCTTGATCTTCTAAGTGAACGCAATGCGCAAATACAGAACGTTTACCAGTCAGGCCATAATGTTGATAAACATCTAAATAGCCAGCTTGTTCAGGAAATAAAGATTTCACCCAAGCGATTTCATCTTTGTTTTCACTTAAATGGGTATGTACATAAACATCAGGAAATTCTTGCTTTAACTGCCCTGCTCTTTCTAATTGCTCAGGTGTAGAAGTTGGCGCAAAACGTGGTGTAATCGCATAAAGTGCACGACCCTTGCCATGCCATTTTTCAATGAGTGCTTTTGTGTCGCTGTAAGCTGTTTCTGGCGTGTCACACAGCGCTTCAGGTGCATGACGGTCCATGAGAACCTTACCTGCAATTAAACGCATCTGAACGTGTTCTGCGGCTTCAAATAAAGCATCAACAGACTCAGGGTGAACTGTACAGAAAACGAGAGCGGTGGTTGTACCGTGTTTTAAGAGTTCCTGAACAAAGAACTGGGCAATTTCACTTGCATATGCTTTGTCCTGAAACTGGATTTCAGTTGGAAATGTATAGGTATTGAGCCAGCTTAAAAGTTGTTCGCCGTATGCTCCAACCATTTCGGTTTGCGGGAAGTGGATATGGGTATCAATAAAGCCGGGTACAATCAATTGTTCTGGGTAATGTTGAACTTCAACCCCAGCAGGAAGATGCTGTTGAGCTTCATCCCATGCACCAAACCATTTGATTTTCCCATGTTCACTAATCAATACACCATCTTCCAAATAACGTACTTGATTTGGAATATCAGTTGGCTCAGAGACAGTTTGCTGAATATCTAAAAAACGACCACGCACAACGGTGGTATTTGCGATCAATGACATGGAAAGCCTTTATATTTTCACTTTTTTCGGTTGATTGTACCCCAGTTAACCAAGATTTAAACGGTATAACGTTTACTTAGTCCCCATTCAGCCAAGATCCGACGATAAGTCGTTGATGAACGGTCAGCTTCAAAATGAGCTTCCATCATTAAATCTAGCGGCAATTCTTCTGGCTTTTGTGATTCGACCATGTCTTGGTCTTCAGCAAAAATTTGAGCATTAAATGCATATACGTTTTCTAAATCGCCTGTTTGATCAAAGTTACGTGTTAATGGAACAAATAAACGAGTTTTATTACTTGAGATAGGACAACAGGCGTTCAAGATTTTTAAAACACCGCCTTCTGGAAAATCGACCGTAAGCACGGCTGAAAAAGGTGGATAGACATCAAAGGTGCGCTTCCACAAAAAGCCTTCTGGTTCGAGATGTTTTAGCTCATGCGGATAGTTACTAACATTACTGATATAGACCGTTTTTAAGCCGTAGTTGGTACGTTCAGTATGATATTTGGGTACGACAGGATTATCGCGATTTGCAAAGGCATTGTGATGTACCCATGCAAAATGAGCGACATCGATAAAACCTTCAAGTTGACGTCCGCTAGACCCGCCAATATCGACAAAAGGTGGCAAAATCGCTTGATGCTCTGTCTGATCCCAAGTATCTAATACTGGAATATTGGCTTGAACAACATCACGACTATGAATACTGGTCCAAATGAGGCCATAACGTTGAATAACTGGAAATTTGGTCAGAGAAAAACGATCAGAGATTTTGGTTAGCTCGGGTTGAGCTGGTATTTGGGTACATTTCCCTTCGGTGTTATAGCGTAGACCATGATAAGGACACACAATCTCCTCACCGTCTACCCATCCTTTGGTTAAAGGAACACCACGATGGGGGCAAATATCTCGGACCAGATGAATTTCACCACTTTCTGTTTTATACAGTGCCATATTCACGTCTAATAGTGTCACTCGCTGGGGTGTAGTAGAGACGTCTTGAGTACGTGCGACGGGATACCAGTGGTTCGATAAAATTTCCCAATCTTTTGCATCAAAACTGCTGTTACATGGCATAGCAAGTGGCGTTAAAGTTGGGATAGCATTCATGGCATTACTCCTTAAAAAAATTAGGGCTCTCACGAGCCCTTAAAATCTAGGCTTTTTTCTTTTTAGGAGATGCAAAGAGCTTGCCAATCTAGATTTTTGATCAAAGAAAAGTGAATAAAAGTATTAAATTACATAAGATTAAGTCATTATATTTTTGAATTTTTGTTCTAATTTCGCTTTAGAGGCTATAGTTCATTATTTGCTATGCACTTAGAATGCACTAATTGACTGCGTTGAGGGCACAATAAAAAAGCACTTTAAAAGTGCTTTTTTATGCATATCTAGGCGTTTATTACTCAACAAAGTAGTGCGCTGCAAAGTGAGCATCATTACCGATAATGTCGTAGCAATCTTCACGAATGGACATACCTGCGCATTGATGACCGACCATCCATAATCCAAGTGTAGGGAGTTGTCCTGAAAATAAAGGGGTATCTACCCATTTTTGTACGACATACCCATATTTGTCATAGTCATCAAAATAGAAACTACCAGAAGCTGCACCTTGGTCATGGCCATCTTGTAAAACCCGAATATTAGCCCCTTCCCTTGCCAAAATCGGTTTTTTCACCCATTTGCCAGACAAAGCCTGTTGCGGTTCATACGCATGGGTTTCAACTAATAAGGGATGATTTGGATAACGCTTCCAAAGCTCAACCAGAATCGCTTTATTTGAAAGTAACATTTTCCAACAAGGTTCAATCCACTGTGTTCGTGGATGGATATATTGAGAAAAGGCTTCTTCCCAGATCCATTCCCATGGGTAGAGCTTAAATATGTTTTGAATGGGCTGATTATGGAGATCAACAAAATCTTGCCCGTTCCAGCCTATGTTCTCCATAGAAAGCTCGGAAACTTGTAGATGAGCTTGATAAGCGGTATCCATCAAGTACTCTAAATTACCCCAGTCTTCCCTTCCAGCCTCCTGACAAGCAGCAAAATGCACATGGCTAGCACGCGGTAAAATTGTTTTCCAGCGTTTAATCAGGTCTTCATGAATACTATTGAATTGATCTCGGTTTGCAATGCCTGAGACTTGTTCTATCCACAGCCACTGCGCGACAGAGGCTTCGAGTAAGCCAGTCGGCGTGTCGGCATTATATTCCAGCATTTTGATATTTCGCCCATCGTAAGCGAAATCGAAGCGGCCATACAGCATGGGGGCATTTTGTTTCCATGAATGTTCAATATGGTTTATAGCTGTTTCTGGAATTTGAAAATAAGCAGGATAGTCGCCCCGTTGAATGAGTTCTCCTACTACCGATAAACACATCTGATGCAGTTCATTTGCCGCATCTTCCAGTTGTTCAATCTCCTTAAGGGTAAACTCATAAGCAACTCCTTCAGACCAGTAAATTGAGCCATCAAGAGAAGGTAAATTAAAATAATCAAAACCAATATTTTGATGCTCCACTCGCCAGTCTGGTCGTGGAGTAAATATTTTTCTTTTCATATTAAGTGAATGCCTAAAGACTTAGCCGCCGAAAGAAAAACCGCTACGGCCAAAACCACCACGAATTGGGGATGAAGAAGACGCGCTTTTCGCTGTGCTTGAAATAACTGGTCGGCCTACACTCAAATTGCTGTAAGGATGTAAGGTATTGCCGCGAAAAGAAACTTCCCGATTATTTCGATAATACGCAGGACCTAAATAGCGATTACCAATATAGCTAGAACCATGTCCACTGGAGCTATTTTCTTGTTTACATGTTTCATTATTCCAGTCGCGAGCACAGTCATATTGGTTGTTATATACGTCTTGTACTAAAGGACCATCATTATGGCTACATGCCGTGAGTAATAGAGGGACAACGACAAGATTAATTTTTTTAGAACGCATGAGACTCCACACATTTTAATAAGTATGTTCGGCATAAAATACCGAATAGCTGTTATCTATTATGTTTCTGATTAGAAAAGATAAATTTTAAGTTGGCATATGATATTGATCAGCGCTTTTAAAGTACAGAGCTTCTATGTACTATTACATGGTGGATAACTTTAGTATTCTTTAAAATATGACAAATATATATAATAATTATCAACAAGATTTTATTGATTTGGTAATGAAATCTCCTTGTTTATTAAAGATATTATCTATTATTTCTCAATTGCATCCAAAAGTTTATTTAAGTGCTGGTGCTGTGAGAAACACTGTTTGGTCATATTTACATGGTAAAACTTATGATTTAAATACAAGTGATATGGATGTGATTTATTATAATGCTAATGAATATGATGATAGTTATCAAAAAGAATTGCAAAGTGATTTAAAAAGCAAATTTCCAAATCAAGATTGGGATGTTGTTAATCAGGCTTTGGTACATACATGGTACCGTAAAGATAATGGTGAAAAAATTCAGCCATTAACTTCGATTGAGGAAGCATTATCATTATGGTCAGAAACAGCAACAGCTGTAGCAATACGTTTCGATACTTTCGGCAATTTAGAAATAATTGCACCTTTTGGCTTATCAGATTTATTTGAATTGAATCTACGTTGGAATTCAGCTTTAGTTAGCTATCAGACTTTCAAAAATCGTGTAGAAAGCAAAAATTGGTTACAACAATGGCCAAAATTAAAAATAGTCAATTCCTAAGTTAAAAAGGGCTTTCTATGAAAGCCCTTTAATATTATTCAAATAAAGATTCTATGAGATTTGTCGCTTATTATGACGTAGAGAAAGGTAAGCAGTGATTGCTAACACTATTACGATAAAGCTTAACGAGATCCAGATTGGCATGTGGAATACATCAAGCAACAACATTTTCGCACCAATGAACAATAAAATGATGCCTAAGCCGTATGGTAAGTAATGCAATTTAGTCGCAGCGCCAGCAAGTAAAAAGAACATTGCGCGTAAACCTAAAATTGCCATTAAGTTCGCCGTTAAAACAATAAACGGGTCGCTAGTTACCGCGAAAATAGCAGGAATAGAATCTACTGCGAAAATCACGTCCGAAGCTTCAACCAGAATCAAAACTAGAAATAACGGCGTTGCCCACAATAAACCGTTTTGACGTACAAAGAATTTGTCACCTTCAAGCTGTGGTGTAATACGCATATGGTTACGTAACCATTTTAAGAGCTTGATATCTTCAATATTGGTTTCTTCATCTTGGCCTTTTAAGAACTTAAAGCCTGTATATACCAAAAACGCACCGAAGATATAAAGTATCCAAGAAAACTCTTGAACGAACCATGCACCAATAAAAATAAAGAGGGTACGCAGTACGATGGCACCTAATACGCCGTAGAGCAAAATTTTACGTTGTAGTGCAGCTGGAATAGCAAACGCTGCGAAAATCATTAACCAGACGAAAACGTTGTCAATTGCGAGGGACTTTTCGAGTAAGTAACCCGCAAAGTATTCCATAGTTTTTTGGTTTGCTAAGGTCACCCCAACTGTTTGTTGTAGGTAAAGCCATAAACCACCACCAAATAGGGCTGCAACGCTTACCCACGCTACACTCCAGTAAGCAGCTTGCTTAATTGAGACATCCTGACCTTGCTTTTGCTTAAAGCCTAAAAAGTCAATCAGGAGCATGACAATGACTATGCCAAAGAATGCTATGTACAGCCATAAATTACCGATTGTTTCCATAAATCCTCCATACATCCGGCAATTGGGCATAAAAAAACCTCGACCAGTTGCCAGATGAATAAACATCTGTATCAACATGATCAAGGTCTTGCCTACATCATGAATTTCACGATGCTCAGATACCGACTTTTTAATAAAAGCGTATTGACGATATCTGACACATAACACTGCTGTTATGTTTGGAGGAGGCTACTCCCCTTGTCAAACTAAATTCTGTTTTGGATAAAACATATCCAAGTCGACATAGAATGGCAGATTTTTTTGTATTACGCAACTGAACTTAATGTCGTGGTTTGAATGCAAAAAAAGATCTATAGGTTATTTAATCAAACCGCGGTCTAAAAGTGGTTTGCAGATAATCTGATAAAGGTGAATACAGAATGCCGTCAAACTTGTACCGTAAGCATTCCAGAAGTAATAACCTGCTGTATTGACTAGTAGTGCGACAATAAAAGCCCCTAACATGTCTAAAGGGAAATGCACACCTAAATAAATACGTGACCACGCCACTACAAATGATAAAAATAAAAGGATAGTTCCAATTATTTTGCGCTGAGCAAACAAATAAGATAAAGCAATGGTGCTGAAAATCAGCATATGATTACTTGGAAAAGATGCTGTTGGCGCATGTTCAATAAACGTAGTACCCACACCCATGACAAACGGTCTTGAGTGATGGTAAAACAAAGAAATAACGTAACCGACTAAAAGTGATACGCAGGTTAAAAAGACAGATTTAATGACCCTATTTTTTAAATCTTGATCGCCATAAAACCATAAAAATGTAAGGATGAATAAGAGAATATAGAGGAGATCATTAGCAAAAAAGATAGCAAGACGAATGATAAATTGACTCGCATCCTGAGCCCCATTAATCACATGGAATAAGCTAAGGTTGAGTGTTTCTAAAGACATTCATATTCCAAACAAGAACAAAAAACGTGGGCTATGATAAAGAATTAAGCCTGTTATCTTGATAAAGAATTGTCACAAAAATGAAATATAGTTTGTTTGTGAGTAAAGATTAAACAGCAGGTCTAGATATTTTTTAATGCGTGTTCTGGACGTTAATATTAAAGTGTTAACGTGTTGGCACTTTATTCGAGAACGTTATTTTATGACTACTCAAGAAAAACAGAAAAAATTAAGCTTGAGGCCCCTATCCCCAAGAGATCCTGATCAGCAGCATAGAGCAGCGACTCCACTCGAATTATTGTTCGATTTAATTTTTGTGGTCGCGATTGCAACAGCGGGTCAGCAGTTACATCATGCAATTATTGAAAATCACCTCTGGCATGCATTACCAAGCTACTTGATGGTATTTTTTGCGCTGTGGTGGGCATGGATGAATTTTTCATGGTTTGCCTCGGCTTACGATAACGATGATGCATTGTATAGATGCCTTACCTTTGTACAGATTGTAGGTTCATTGGTGATGGCAGCGGGTATCCCTGATGTATTTCGTAGTCAGGATTTTGATGTAATCATTATCGGTTATGTGATCATGCGCATGGCCTTGGTGACTCAGTGGCTCAGAGCAGCAAAACATGATCCTGAAAGGCGTGTTACGGCTTATCGCTATGCAATAGGTATAGTCTTAGTACAAATTGGCTGGCTTGTGGCTAACTTTGCTCATGTACTTTCAATACCTCTATTTTTATTTCTGGTTGTAGTGGAATTATTTGTTCCTATCTATGCAGAAAAATATTCTCCAACGCCGTGGCATCCTCATCATATTGTAGAACGTTATGCCCTACTCACAATTATTGTGTTGGGTGAGTCGATTGTCGGTAGTTTTAATGCCATACGTGATGCTTTAGCCGCTCAGTCAATGAATATCCCTGCTATTTTCTTAATGGTCGGTGGATTGATGTTGATGTTTGCGATGTGGTGGGCTTATTTTGACCGTAGCGAACAACACCATCATGTTAAAGGTGTGCGCCCATTTGTTTGGGGATACGGTCATTATTTTGTTTTTGTCAGTATTGCTGCGGTAGGTGCTGCGCTTGCTGCTGCCGTGGATGTTACAACTCATCATGCGCATATTTCTGATTTATATATGGGAATAGTTGTTGCGGTGAGTGTAGTGCTTTATACCACCTGTATTTGGATACTTTATGAGTTCCAATGCTTATCGGGAATCACGAAATGGTTTTATCCAATCACAGCGCTCATTATTTTATGTATTCCGTTTATTTGTAATAACGTGGGATATAGCGTTTTTGCGATGGGCATTGTCTATAGTTTACGTTTAATGGTTTCTAATAAATTTATGGCCAATATAGAGCCAGAAAAGCTTTAAAAGTCACTGATAAAAAATGGGTTTCAATTTGAAACCCATTTTTTATTGAATCATCTAAAGCGAAATTTAAGCAGCTTTTGCTTTTAATGCGCTCATTAATTTTTGATGTAAGCCACCAAAGCCACCATTAGACATAATCACAACGGCATCACCCTCACCTGCTTCATTGACAATACGCTCAATAATTTCATCAAGTGAACGGCTCACTTGAGCATGGTTAGAAGCAGCTTCAATCACTGGTTGTAAATCCCAATCTAAGCCTTCTGGCTGATACCAGATCACTTCGTCTGCTAAGCGTGCTGAATGTGCCAAGCCATCTTTGTGACTGCCCATACGCATCGTGTTTGAACGTGGTTCAATAATGGCCCATAAACGGCGTTCACCTAAGCGTTTGCGTGCGCCATCTAAAGTTGTGTCAATTGCTGTTGGATGGTGCGCGAAGTCGTCATAAACCTCAATGCCATTGACTGTGCCGAGTAACTCCATACGACGTTTCACACCGCCAAAGTTAGATAAAGCTTCACAAGCCGTTTCAAGCGTAACACCCACATGCTGAGCGGCTGCAATGGTTGCCAAAGCATTCGCCACACTATGTTGCCCTGTCATGCTCCATTTCACTTCGCCAACGACATTGCCATTTTCGAGTACTTTAAAATGGCTGCCATCAATTGAAATGAGTTCGGCAGAGAGAGCAGCTTTTTCATTCGCTTCTAGACTTGTACGAATTACTGGTGTCCAGCAACCCATTTCAAGCACTTCATCAATATGCGTTTCAGTAATTGGCGCAATAATACGGCCTTCACTTGGAATAGTACGCACAAGATGATGGAACTGCTTTTGAATCGCTGCTAGGTCATCAAAAATATCGGCATGGTCAAATTCAAGGTTATTTAAAATCGCCGTTTTTGGGTGATAATGAACAAACTTAGAACGTTTATCAAAGAAAGCAGAGTCATATTCATCGGCTTCAACACAGAAGTATTTACCACCGCCTAAACGAGCACTTTCACTAAAACCAAGTGGAACACCACCAATTAAAAAGCCCGGATTTAAACCAGCTTGATCAAGTACCCAAGCCAACATGGTCGTAGTTGTTGTTTTCCCGTGAGTACCTGCTACACCAAGTACATGTTTACCTTGTAAAACATGATCAGCAAGGAATTGTGGACCAGAAATATATGGTAGGCCTTCGTTCAGCATATATTCGACTGCATCAATACCACGTTTCATGGCATTGCCGACAATAACCAAGTCCGGATGAGGCTGTAAATGACTACGGTCATAGCCTTGCATGAGTGTAATGCCTGCATTTTCTAACTGGGTAGACATCGGTGGGTAAACGTTTAAATCGGAACCAGTTACCTTATGTCCTAAATCACGAGCCAAAAGTGCTAAAGAGCCCATAAAAGTGCCACAAATACCCAAGATATGCAGATGCATTGCTCGCCTTCTCCACTGCTTTTGTACACAACATTAAAATGAATTGCTGTGTGTGCATTATTGATAAATTTGCCAGCAACGATAGCAAGGCTAAACTCGAAAAGATAGTCAAAAATCGTTGTTGTTCTATGTGTTTGAGGCCCTGATAAAACTACAGCTTTATTTTTTAGATTTAAGCTGAATTACAGTTTTATCTTTTATAATGTTTTGTATCGTTAAAATACTTAAATCATCGTGATGATGAAGGATGTGCCTTTGAGCCCAACGGTTTTAGCTTTTACGCTATTAATTATTTCTAACTGCTTTATGACACTTGCATGGTATGGGCATCTTAAATTTTTGCACCATGCTCCACTTTGGCAAGCGATTCTATTCGGTTGGATTATTGCCTTACTTGAATACAGTTTTATGATCCCAGCCACTCGTATGTTAAGCGCGCAAGGCTGGTTACTCGGTGAAATGAAGATCACTCAGGAAGTGGTTACATTGGTCGTGTTTGTACCTTTTATGATTTTCTTGTTTAAGCAACCCTTTAAACTCGATTACTTATGGGCGATGTTATGCCTATTTGGTTGTGTTTATTTCGTATTTAGAAGCCAATAATCCATGATAGCTTGTATTGAATAATTGATTCTATACAAGCTATTAATTTTTCAAATACCTGCTTATCTTTCAGATATCTAATTAATTAATATTAATAAAAATTGAGAATGTGTCACTGTTAAAGCATGACATTTTTTGATGATATTAAAAATATTCGCAGAGCTAGTCAGTTAAATTTTCGTGAGATGAAAAATCAGTCTATAATAATGGGCTTCCGAACCATTTAAAACTTGGCTCTCGTCGAGATTTATCTTCTTTTACTTTTGTCTCTGGAACATTAGCAATGAATGCGGCCGCAGCACAAGACGCTCAACCTCTCGTTGGAATTATTATGGGTTCTCAATCTGATTGGGCAACTCTCGAAAACACAGCCAATATGCTTAAACAGCTTGGTGTCCCATTTGAAGCGGAAGTGGTATCTGCTCATCGTACTCCAGATCGTTTATTTGAATATGCAGAAACTGCACGTGATCGCGGTATTCAAGTGATTATTGCTGGTGCAGGCGGTGCAGCGCATTTACCTGGAATGTGTGCCGCAAAAACTGATTTACCTGTTTTAGGTGTGCCAGTTAAATCATCAATTTTAAATGGCGTAGACTCTTTGCTTTCAATTGTACAAATGCCAGCAGGTATTGCGGTTGGTACTTTAGCAATTGGTCCAGCTGGTGCAACGAATGCGGCAATTATGGCTGCACAAATCTTAGGTTTAACTCGTCCTGAAATCGCAAAAAATGTTGCTGATTTCCGTGCTGCGCAAACTGATAAAGTTGCAAGCAAAAATATTCCGGGTCAGGTGTAAGAGGCTGAGATGGATAAAACTATCGGTATTTTTGGTGGTGGGCAACTGGGCCGTATGATGGCTCAAGCAGCGTTACCATTAAATATTCAATGTACTTTTTTTGAAGCAAATACAGATTGTCCTGCAGGTGTTTTAGGCCAGGTCTTTTCTAGCCAAGATGAGCAAGGTTTAAAGCAGTTTATTGAAAGTGCTGATGTTTTCAGTCTTGAATTTGAAAATACGCCAGTTGAAGATGTGGATGTTTTAACACAAACCAAAACATTGCATCCTCCCCGTGTTGCTTTAGCAACTGCGCAAAATCGTTTGTCAGAAAAAGCATTGTTTGATGAGCTTACAATTCCTGTTGCTCCGTATCGTGCTGTAGATAGCTTAGAAAGCTTGAAAAAGGCTGTGGCTGAGCTTGGTTTACCGATCGTGCTTAAGACTGCAACTGGCGGATATGATGGCAAAGGTCAGTTTGTACTTCGTTCAGAAGACCAGATTGATACTGCTTGGGCTGAACTTGGTCCTGCAAAAAGTCTAGTTGCCGAAAGCTTTGTTAAATTCTCTCGCGAAGTTTCAATCATTGCGGTGCGTGGCCAAAATGGTGAAGTAAAAACTTGGCCATTGGCTGAAAACCATCATCATAATGGTATTTTATCGCATTCAATTGTTCCTGCACCGAATAGTGAAGCTTTGCAACCCGTTGCTCAAGACTACATTACTCGTTTGTTGAATCACCTTAACTATGTTGGTGTGTTGACTCTCGAGCTATTTGTAACAGAACAAGGTTTGTGTGCAAATGAGATGGCACCGCGTGTGCATAACTCAGGCCACTGGTCAATTGAAGGCGCAGTTTGTTCTCAGTTTGAAAACCATATTCGAGCTGTTGCAGGATTACCACTAGGCTCAACAGAAGTTGTTCGCCCAACGGTTATGATCAATATTATTGGTCAACATCCTAAAACTGAGGATGTACTTGCCTTAAATGGTGCTCATCTGCATCTTTATAACAAGTCAGAACGTGCTGGCCGCAAATTAGGTCATATCACTTTAATGCCTGTGGATAGTAATGAATTGACGAATTTATGCCGTCAATTGGCAGAAATTTTGCCAGAACCACTTGCTTTAACAGCAGATATGACCCTCTAAAAGTATTTTTAATTCTCTAAAAAGCGATCTTCGGATCGCTTTTTTTATCTTTTAAATTTAAAAAATAATAGAACATACATATTTTAGTGGAACTTTTGAATTTAAAAAAAGCTACTGTAATTTGAATTTAAAGCCACAAAAGGCAGCCTTGGTTGTTTTTGAATTTAAAATTAGTTATCCACAAAAGTATTTTTAAATTTAAATGAGAGAGTTGGATGTACCTTTTTAAATTCAAAAATAGAAGTCTATTGGTATGGGGTTTGAATTTAAAAATTTTGGCTGATCTTTAAATTTAAAAAAAATACGGATTTCTGTGGTGGTAGGCTCTAGCCTGTAATAAATAATAAGGAGATATAGAATATAATTATTAAGGAATAGAAGTGTTTTTTGCTGTGCTGTGGATAAAGTTATCCACAATAAAGAGAGGTTTATAGTTTAAATTTAAAGAAGTACTTTTGAATTTAAACTTGAGTATCGGTTTTGAATTCAAAAACAATAATTTTGATCTAGAGAATTTTAAATTCAAAAATAAAGTAGAAAATTTGAATTTAAAACATGGGAAATGAATTTAAAGTAGAGATTATGAATTCAAATTTACGTTTTCTCTCTGAAATTTTGGACTCATAATGGTATGGTACTTACAAATTTAAATTTAAAAATCGAACTAGGATAATATGCGACGTTTTTCTTGTATTGTTGGCTCTGTATTTTTAGCGATGACTCAGGCTCAAGCAGAGCTCGTAATTAATGGTTCTACAATATCTAGCAGTGCTACTGTTCCAGTAGTGACGAGTGAAGATTATACGCCTAATAATAATTTCCAAAGCTGTTTGGCAAATTTACGTTCTCAAGCAATTGCTGCTGGAGTATCGGGTACAACTTATGATCGTTATACCCAAAACTTGACCCCAGATTATTCAGTTATTGATAAATTAAACTATCAACCAGAATTTTCGACACCAATTTGGGATTATCTTTCTGGTCTAGTTGATGAAGAGCGCGTTGAGCTTGGTAAACAAAAACTGGCGCAACATCGAGATGTTTTAAACCGTGCTTCTCAAACCTACGGTGTGCCGCCGGAAACAATTGTAGCAGTGTGGGGTGTCGAAAGTAATTTTGGTGATATTTCTGGAAAATATCCTTTATTACAAGCACTCGGGACTTTAAGTTGTGAAGGGCGTCGACAAAGTTATTTCCGCACTGAGTTTTTTGCCACTATGCGTATTTTACAACGTGGTGACTTAACCGAAGACCAACTGAAAGGTTCATGGGCTGGGGCATTTGGTCATACTCAATTTATGCCATCTACTTATGAACGTTTAGCAGTTGATTTTGATGGAGATGGTCGTCGAGATTTAGTTTCTAGTACAGCTGATGCGCTGGCTTCAACAGCTAATTTCTTAAATAAAGCAGGTTGGCAAACCGGAATGCCATGGGGTTTTGAAGTAAAAGTGCCCCAAGGTATGTCAATTGATGGAGAAGGGCGACGTTCAAAGAAAGCTTTAAGTAGCTGGAGTGCACGAGGGGTGACCCGAATTGATGGTTCTCCACTTGTTCAAGGAGCTTTATCTGGTAATACTTCAGCGGGTTTAATGGCACCTGCAGGTATAAATGGTCCAGTATTTTTAGTATTTAAGAATTTTGATGCTATCTACAGCTATAACGCTGCGGAAAGCTATGGACTTGCGATTGCACATTTATCTGATCGTTTAAAAGGTGCTGGTCCATTTGTTGCGTCTTGGCCAACTGATGATCCGGGAACTTCACGTGCAGAACGTCGTGAAATCCAACAATTTTTGATTAATCGTGGCTATGATATTGGTGCAGTTGACGGCCTTATTGGAGATAAAACCCGCGTAGCTATTCGTCAGGAGCAGACTCGTTTAGGTTTAAATCCAACGGGACGGGCAGGGCAACAAATTTTACGTGCATTCCGTCAAGAACAAGCTCAGAAAATGATGCAATAAACTGAAAATAATAAAAAGGTCTGCTCATGCAGACCTTTTTTATAGATACTTATATAAGATGATTACTCTAATTTAACTGCTTCCAAAATATCAAAAATAACTGACGTAACATCTTGGCTTAAATCACGATCATTAAAGATTTCATATGCAGTAATGGTGACATCAGTATCACTTGGTAATTGCTTTTGCTCTTCTTCAATTAAATGTTCAATCGGTAACAGAGTCTGTTTTACTTCAAGATGGAGAATATCTTTATATTCGATATTTTCATCCTCAAGCTCGATTTCATGCTCATTGAAAAAGGGAATTAAAATAGAATGGAGGTATGGCTTAATTTCAATAATATCAAACAGTTCAATATCGCGAGTCTGTTCAATCGTGCTGATATGATCATTTACTTCAATCAGGATATGATAATAACTCATCTTGATCTCCATTCTATTTTCGTTAGCTCTTATGACCACAATAACATGACTTTGATACCAATTTCGATGTATCTATATAGAAATAGATACATCATTTTATATCAAGCTTTTAATTATTGAGGTAAAGCACTTAATAGATCACGGTCAGCATCAGTAAGTCCAGTGATTTTTTTGTCACCATCTTTACGTACTGAGTACATCAATGCATTTGGTTGGTCACTATGTTTTAAACCCAGTGCATGTCCTAACTCATGAGCAATCGTTAAACGTAAATCATCAATAGACTTAAACTCATAAATCACAATTTGTTTACCGTTATAGATACCTTTTTTAAAGACATCCGCTTGAGCATTTTGCTTAAATTGGTTCAATGAATTATTAAACTCATTATTAATCTGATTAAAATGAGTCACTTTGACATTTAAGTCTTTAGCTTGCTGATTATATGCAGCAATTTCTTTCTTTAAAGCAACAGTTTGTTTTTGCAAATCTTTCTGAGTTTTAGCCAAAGATTTAGCGCTGTATTCAGGTGCTAATTTGCCTTGGTTAAGCTGCATCATTAGTTGGTCAAGATTTTTCAATTTGCCATTCAAAATCTGCTTCTTATTTTCAAGCTCAGACTGAGTTTGACCAAGAGTTTGCTTCAATTGCTTAATTTGTTGCTGTTCATCAATTACGCGTTGCTGTTCTTGTTGGAACTGAGCTGCAATTTTTTGACGCTGTTCAGAACGGCTTTGACTATTATCGTAAACTAAACGAATTTCTAACTTTGCATTTGGATCATAAGTAAAA
Source organism: Acinetobacter sp. D009 (assembly GCF_038562025.1). Lineage (NCBI taxonomy): Bacteria > Pseudomonadati > Pseudomonadota > Gammaproteobacteria > Moraxellales > Moraxellaceae > Acinetobacter > Acinetobacter sp. D009. The sequence continues at coordinate 3,820,078 of NZ_CP151886.1, read as the reverse complement.
TAATCCTGTCCAGTACCTTGTTTCCAAATGTCCGCAGCTTGTTGACTAATTTGAATTAATTGGTCTTGGCTTAAACCAAAACGTGGATCAATATCAGCAATTTTATAAGTCAAATGTTGACCTGTTTTTTGCTGGATTTGAGTATGAGCTGGAGTTGCAAGATTAGCATTAGCCTGAAAATTAGAAAAAGCAAAGGCTACGCCTAATAACAAAGATGTTAAACGCATAATCGAAGGGGGGAGATTTTAAAAAAACGTATTATAAGAATATAAAATGAAAAATCAATCAAAAAACGTACAAATCAGAAAAATAAATGAGACTTTGGTCTCATTATTTTTTACCAAATGCCAAATTATTTTTTAGAAAAAATTTAATATATTTGGTTTTATTTAGTTTTTTTAATCATTTAACTTTAACGATTTTTCCTTAATTTGGTCTATAAATTGAACTTAATAAATCTAAATCTGAATCTGTTAGTTTAAAGTTATGAATATCTTGCTCTTTTAACCGTGGATACATTAATGATTTAGGATCAGTAGTATGTTTTAGTCCTAATGCATGGCCGAACTCATGAGCAAGGGTCAAACGTAAGTCATTTACAGAAGCATAGCCGTAAATCTGGATTTGGTTTTGACTGAATAAACCTTTATGGAAGGGTTGAATACTAGTTTTCTGCTCTAGTTTGAATTGTGTTTTTAAAGCGCTTAAATCACTTTGCTCTCGATTTAGCTCTTTAATTTTTAAGTTAAGTGATTGAATCTTAAGATTTAGAGTGTTGGATTCATTTTGTAAATCTTCCGATTTTTGCTTTAGTTGTTTTTGCCATTCTTTTAAATTATTGGCACTGGAGTACTGCTGTTCTCCTTGATTAAAGCGCGTTACATCTTGTTGATATTGTTCAAACTCCGCTTTTAGATTGGCCTTTTTCTTGTTCAAATCAGTTGATAGTTGAGCAACCTCTTGTTTATTTGAAACAATTTCTTCATTTTTAATGTGCCAAGCTTCCTGCTTTTGCAAAAGTGCATCTAAATTGTTTTGCTGTTCATCTTTAACCAGTTGATGATCATCATAGATTAAGTTAATTGACAATTGAGCCTGTGAATCATAAATAAAATAGGTCTTCCCAGTTTCTTTTTGCCAGATTTCAGCAGCTTGCTGGCTCACCTCAACTAATTGTTCTTTAGTGAGTTGAAACCGCGGATCAATAAAAGCAATCCGGTATTTTAAAGGCTGATGAGATGAATGAATCGGCAGATTGCTTTGAGCAAAAAGTGTTGTTTGTAAGCCCATGCATAAGCATAAGCTCAATCCCCACCATAGAAATTTTTTCATGGCAAAATAAAAAATATAAATAAATCTTATTGTTAGCTACTTAATTTAATTCGTCAAAATGATAAAAAGTACAGGAGAGTGGGTGAGCTTTGTGATTTTGGTCGAAAAATTAAAAAAGATGTTATCAGACTTGGCAATAATCAAATAATTAATGTAGTAAATAACAGTGGTTTTTTAATAAAAAAATATTATTTAAAATTAATTATTTAGTTTTTATCATTGATCTTTCTGACAGAAATATTTGGATAATATTATTAAAAATCTTATTGTTAATTTTTGTAACCAATAAAAAACCGCGCCTAAGCGCGGTCTTCTTTTAATTATTAAGAGGTGTCAGTAAATTATTCGAATTTGGTACACGATGAAATTTTTCTATTCTTTGCAATTTATTGGTCTGTGGAATTTGAAAAGCATTTTTTAAACTTTCAAGTTTCCAAGCTGGCCATTTTTCAACATCTTTTTCAACTTTGTTTAGGTAGTCGAGTAATTTAGACATATTATTTTTCCTTATTTTTTGCCTGCTGAATGATGTCTTTTAGATTACGTACCATCGATATTTCTCTTTCAAGATATGAAATAGCTAGGAGCGGCATTCTAACAGAGGCATCTTTACGATTCCAATCAATTATTTTTCCTGTTTTACCATCTTTTCTTGTTATAGCATATCCACTGCCTAAGTTTGTAGAGAAAAGATTAAAAAAGCTACGAGGACCTACGCCAACGAATGCTTCGAAAATTACTTTTTCATTAACTTTACCTAGTTCATTCATACTTATGGAGTCTGAATGAAAATCGATAGCTTTACTTTTAGGATACGGTTCAATATAAACAACTTTTTTAACTCCTGAAGCAATAATATGTTTAGCACAGTTGTGACAAGGAAAAGTTGTACAGAACAGAATGGTATTTATTGTTTGTATATTATTACGAGCACATGCTAAAAGTGCTTCCATTTCAGCATGAACAACTCGTCCATATTCAGTAATATCTTTAATTTTACTTTTAGATAAATGATTTTTTAGTTCATTTATTTCGTCAGAATCTAGTTTTTCCTTAATAGAGGTGGGAAGATTATCTAAAATATTTGAAATGATCTCATTTTTCTCTTTAATATTGGAATCAACGCCTCTTTTATAATCTCTCCCACTTTCTATATCTTCAATTTTTTTCTTTCTATTATTATAAGTTGGCCAATATAGACCTCCTCCTGCCATGGGAATATCATTAGCACCCGTTGAAAGAATATTTGTATTATGGGTAACAACAGCCCCTACTTGACGAGAAAGATCAGCAGAGCGTAAGGAGGCCGAAAAAGCCATATACATAGCATATTCGTTAAATGTTGGTGTTATATAAGGGTTTCCAAAGATTAGATCTAATATCCTCCATATATCATTATTTAATTTATCTGTATCTCCATCAATATTAATAAAAAAATCAGAAAGATGAAAAGTATCTGCTGTATGTTGACCATGTTTTATGGCTTCGTCAGAATCTCTATTTATTAACTCTTGAGCATTTTCAGGTGATATATGTTTTGATTCTTTAAGAAACTCTAATCGTCTTTCCTCACTCGAAAAAACACTTATAGAGAAAAAGCCATGCGAATATATTTTTCTTAGAAGTTGTACTTCTTCTGGGTGCTTTAAAGAGTTTATTATATAGGCAGCTCTTGATTTTGGTTCATTACTATCCCTAATAGCCGAAATTTTTGCTGATACAGCTAATCCAAGAGTACCGCTAAAATGCTCTCTAAGATCATTCCCTTTATCCATGTAAAAACTTGTTCTTTTATATTCATCATCATTGAAGTCTTCTGGTTCAAAGAATTCACCAATAATATTAGACACTTTTATATGTTGTGTTGAATATTTAAAGGCTTTAAGCCTTTGATCGATTATATGATAGATATCATTTAGATCGATTCCTATAGCCCCAACAAAAGCAATAAAAATTTCTGAATTATTATGCTTACTGAAAATTTCTTGATAATCCATATTTATCCTTAATATTATTTTTAATTTATTTAAGATTAAAAAGTATTTTTTTTCAATAAAAAACCGCGCCTAAGCGCGGTTTTTTATTAGAGAAACAAATTATTTTTTGTCATCTTTAACTTCAGTGAACTCAGCGTCTACAACACCATCATCTGCTTTTTGTTGACCCGCATCACCACCTTGGAATGCATTTGGATCAAAGCCTTCAGCACCACCAGCTTGTTGCGCTTGTTCATAAGCACGTTGAGTGATAGGCATCAAGATGTTTTGTAAAGCTTCAGTTTTCGCTTTGATATCTTCTACATCATTTTCTTTTGTTGCTGCTTCAAGTTCAGAAACGGCAGTGCTTACAGCTGTTTTTTCATCTTCAGTAACTTTATCACCAAGATCTTTAACAGCTTTGTTCGAGCTTGAAATTAATGCATCAGCTTCGTTACGAGCTTTTGCAAGTTCTTCAAACTTACGATCTTCTTCAGCATTCGCTTCAGCATCTTTAATCATTGCTTCGATTTCAGCATCAGACAAACCTGAGTTCGCTTTAATCTGGATCGATTGCTCTTTACCAGTGCTCTTATCTTTAGCAGATACTTTCAAGATACCATCAGCATTGATGTCGAAAGATACTTCAATTTGTGGCACACCACGTGGAGCAGGTGGAATGTCGCCTAATTGGAAGTTACCCAACAATTTGTTTTGTTGAGCCATCTTACGTTCACCTTGGTAAACTGAAATGTCTACAGCAGGCTGGTTGTCAGCAGCAGTAGAGAACACTTGTGATTTCTTCGCAGGAATCGTCGTGTTTTTCTCAATGATTGGTGTTAATACACCACCCATTGTTTCAATACCTAAAGTTAATGGTGTTACGTCTAATAAAAGAACGTCAGTTTTGTCACCAGACAATACAGCACCTTGAATCGCAGCACCGATTGCAACTGCTTCGTCAGGGTTCACGTCTTTACGTGGCTCTTTGCCAAAGAATTCTTGTACTTTTTGTTGTACAAGTGGCATACGAGACTGACCACCAACCAAGATCACGTCAGAGATGTCTGACGTCGAAAGACCAGCATCTTTAAGTGCGATTTTACAAGGCTCAATAGTGCGAGCAACTAAATCAGCAACTAAACCTTCAAGTTTCGCACGTGTTACATTGATCACTAAGTGTTTAGGACCAGTTGCATCAGCAGTGATGTATGGAAGGTTGATTTCAGTTGCATTTGATGAAGAAAGCTCGATTTTTGCTTTTTCAGCAGCTTCTTTCAAACGTTGTAACGCAAGTGGATCATTTTTCAAGTTCACACTTTGTTCTTTCTTAAATTCTTCAACTAAGAATTCAATTAAGGCGTTATCAAAGTCTTCACCACCAAGGAAAGTATCACCGTTTGTTGATAACACTTCGATTTGTTGGTCGCCATCAAGGTCTGCGATTTCAATGATTGATACGTCAAAAGTACCACCACCTAAGTCGTAAACTGCAACTTTACGGTCGCCTTCTTTTTTGTCCATACCGAACGCAAGTGCAGCAGCAGTTGGTTCGTTAATGATACGTTTAACGTCTAAACCAGCGATTTTACCCGCATCTTTAGTTGCTTGACGTTGAGCATCGTTAAAGTAAGCAGGAACAGTAATAACTGCTTCAGTAACTGTTTCACCTAAATAGTCTTCTGCAGTTTTCTTCATCTTTTTCAAGATTTCAGCAGAAACCTGTTGAGGCGCTAATTTTTTATCGTTTACTTCAACCCAAGCATCGCCATTGTCTGCTTTGATGATTTTATAAGGTACAAGACCGATATCTTTTTGTACCGCTTGATCTTCATAACGACGACCGATTAAACGCTTAATAGCGAATAATGTATTTTTCGGGTTAGTTACTGCCTGACGCTTAGCACTTTGACCTACTAAGATCTCGCCATCTTTATAAGCAATGATCGATGGAGTTGTACGTGCGCCTTCAGCGTTTTCGATTACTTTTACTTTATCGCCTTCAAGTACAGCAACGCATGAGTTGGTAGTACCTAAGTCAATACCAATAATTTTTGCCATGTGACGTTTTCCTCAAAAATTCTTTTGCAATGTTTTTGCTTGTTATCCGATATGAGAGTGAATCTATTTTTTTCAAGCGTTTTAGCGAAAAAAAATCTAAAAACTCTCAAAAAATTATTTATTGACCAACCATAACCATAGCAGGGCGCAATAAGCGACCATTTAATGTATAGCCCTTTTGTAAAACGCTACCGATTTCATTCGCTTTAGCATTTGGGTCAATACCTACAGCTTGATGTAAATCTGCATTGAAACCACTTTTCGTATCAGCTTCTACAACACCAAATTTTTCAAGTGTGGTTAACAGCGACTTCAAGGTCAGTTTAATACCTTCAAGTACTGGCGTTTCTTCATCACCAGCCGCTTGAATTGCACGCTCTAAATTATCAACAGAATCTAGTAACTCTTTTGCAAATTTTTCAAGCACAGTCTCTTTATGCTTGTCAGACTCACGTTGAATACGCTCTACACTTTTTTGTGCTTCGTAAACTGCATTTGCAGTACGTGCTTTTTCAAGTTTTAGGCTTTCTTCTAATTTGGTGATTTGCGCTTGTAAAGATTCAACGGTAACGTCGTTTGCTTGCTCTACACCTTCAGCCTGAGTTTGCTCATTAGATTGCTCTGCTTGCTCGTGTTGAATGTCTTGAGCTTGCTCATTTTGCTCATTAGCCATTGATGATCTCCGTTTAAATGGGTTTTTAAACATGTACAGTCCTTTTGGCATCAGCATTTACTGGGTAAAACCTGAACTGCCATGCATATGCTGTAATTCATTAATAGGGATGAAGTATGGGCATTGCCTAAAAATTCAAGCGTACACGGCAATTTAAAACTTTTAATTTTGCGGTTTTAAGTAAAAATCTAAATTTTCGATCATAAAAGCAATAAATTCCTGGGTTATTTTGGGCAAATGTTGTCTTGAAGCATATACCACTGACAAACTTAATTCGGGAGCCGAAAAGTTTTTAAATAAAGGCACTAACCGTTTTTCTTTTAAATCTTTATTAACTAATAAGGTCGGTAACATTGCCACACCTTGAGCATGTACACACATGTCATAAACAGCATTTACATCATTACTTTTAAAGGTGACGTTTAAAGGATAATTCTGCGGTTGCTGTTCAGTATCAAAAAGTGTCCAAAATTGATGTTGGCTATGGTGAGCTAAACATTCATGTTGAATAAGTTGCCTTGGATGGGAGAGGGGGCTGTGTTGCTTTAAATAATCAGGATGAGCGCAGAAAACGGACTCGATTTGACAAACAGGTCGTGCAATTAATCCATCTGCAACTTTTTGCGTTATACGTAAGGCTAAATCGACCTGAGCATCAATTAAGTCCATTGTATTTTCAGTCAGATATACATCAAATTGAATATGCGGATGTTGCTGTTTAAATTGGCGAATACATTCTCCAACCCCTAATTGAAATAAAAATAAACCGCAGGTAAAACGAATCGTACCATTATGTTGTTCAGGTGCGGCTAACTCTTGTAGAAGTTGCTGTTGTTGTAAAATATTTTCGCAGTAGAGGAGGGCTTTTTCACCTGCTGGTGTGAGAGATATTTTTCGTGTATTTCTTTGAAATAGTCGAGTTGAGAATGTGTGCTCTAGGTGCTCAAGATAGCGTGAAACCATGGCACGGGAATAATTTAGGTGTTCTGCGGCTTTGGTTAAATTGCCATGTTGAGCAATAGAAACAAAGACGTGTATGGCTTTTAATGTGTCCATATACTTTATCATTGTTACAATATATGCAACAGTTTATCTTAATTTAGTGCATTTACCTTACAAGAATTGCAATTTAAAGTATTTCTCATGAATTTGGAGAATACATAATGAAATTTTTTAAATTAACTGCTTCAGTCCTAGCAACTGCTACCGCTTTAACAGTAACTTCCTCAGCTTTTGCGCAAGATTTGAAAATCCAAAGTTTCTTGGCTAAACCCGAACATTTTGGTGTGACTTCTACTTTAATTGAAGGCGATAAAGAAGTTCTGTTGGTAAATGCGCAATTCTCAAAATCTGAAGCATTACGTATTGCTGCGGATATTTTGGATAGTGGTAAAACATTAAAGACAATTTTCGTAAGTTATGGCGATCCGGACTATTACTTTGGCTTAGATGTATTTAAACAATACTTCCCAAATGTACAAATCATTGCAACACCAGAAACTGTTAAACATATCCAAGATACTCAAGCGCTTAAAGTGAAATATTGGGGTCCACAAATGGGTGCAAATGCGCCTAGTCAAATTATTGTGCCTCAAGCTTATACTGCTAAAACTTTAAAGTTAGAAAATGAGTCGATCGAAATTAAAGGTAAGAAAGAACTCACTTATTTATGGATTCCTTCTTCTAAAGCAGTAGTAGGTGGTATTCCTGTCTCTTCAGGTATTCATTTATGGATGGCAGATACGCCAAAAGTTAAAGATCGCAATGAAGTGATTCAAGCTTTAGAAAGTATTAAATCACTCCAACCTCAAACAGTTGTTCCAGCTCATATGGTTGAGGGAGCTCCACAAGGTTTGGATGCGGTTAACTTCTCTATCGACTATCTCAAGAGCTATGAGAAAGCGGTCAAAGTAAGTAAAAATGCGAGTGAGCTAAGTCAGCTCATGCAGAAACAATATCCAACATTGAAGAGTGTGGATAGCCTAGAACTAGGTGCAAAAGTTGTAAAAGGTGAGATGCAATGGCCATAATTAAAATCGAAACACCATAAATTTTCTAAAAAGCCGTGGTCTATCCCCGGCTTTTTTTATGAAATAAGGCATTTTCAAGTAAAAAGTCTCTGTAACATTCTACGCACCTTATATAGCGTTTCTATGAAGAGAAAATTTTTAACGAGAGTAAAAGGCTAAGATAAAAATTAGAAATTGATAAAAATAAACAAAAGCTTAAGTTGTAGCTTCTATATAAAAGGTAGAGGTGAGGCTAAGGAAGAGGTTTTAATAAAAAATTGCACAATTTGTACTTCTATTACTACAAAAGACAACCAATGATACGCACGCCAGAAAAAAAAATTGTGAATTATAGGCAGCGCGAAGATGAACTTTGCATTTAAACGTTTGTCGTAATGAAAGGAAAGTGATTATGAAAAAATTAGGTCTTATCTCTGTAGTACTTGCTGGTGTTGCTTTTACAGCTGTTGGTTGTGCATCTGAAGCTGGTTTAAATGCATCAGGTTCAGCTCAAACTAGCGCTAGCCCATCTGGCGTACAAGCTGGTGTTGGTGTAGATGCAGGTGTTTCTGGTCAAGCACAACCAGGTCAAGTTGATGCTGGTGCTTCTGGTTCTGTTTCAGGTTCTGCAACTGCTCAGTAATTCTTAGTGATAAGAACAGTTAAAAGATTATAGAGTACATATATTCAAGATGCCGATTTATATATGAAATGAGCTGCTACTCATTATTCTATAGTCAAGAGAATGTGGATTTCTCAACAAAAAAGCCCCAAAAGACTTATCTCTTTGGGGCTTTTTATATAGTAATGAGATTAGTCATCATGACGATAATTTCGGTGGTCATGATCACGATCTTCTAATCTTTTCTTCTCCCATTCACGGTGTCTTTTTTCCCACTCATGACGATTTTTGTCCTGTTCACGAGCATCTTTACGTTGTTGTTCGTATATTCTCTTACGCTCCTCCCAACGTTTTCGTTCCCAGTCACTATAGCGACGTCCATCGTTACGGTCATAACGATCATCATCATGATCATGGTAACCATAACCACCGCGATAATAAGGGTCATCTGTATAAGCAACACAGCCTACAGTTAAAAGACTGGTTGCTAACAAAGTAACAACTAGTTTTGCTGACATAGCCCAATCTCCTTTGTCTGTTAACAATAATTGGCAAAAAAGTCCTGTTTTAAACGACAGATTTGTTAATGACATTTGCTATAAATCAGATTAGCGTAGATTGGTTTTTACCTTTGTATCTTGATTACATGAGTTGTATGCGAATATAGTCAAACAACAAAGAATTCTGTAGAAAATATGAAGGATAAGAGGAATTCATGGAGATAGGCATGACAGCATTTAATCAAAAAATTCAAACATTGCTAGATAAGGGCCAAGGGCCTGCTGCTCGAGCTCTTGATAAGTTACCTCGATTGGCTCAAGAGTCACTTGCCAAAATTCTTGGATATTCCTACCAATACCCAGATCTCGACTCATTTACTAAATGTATGATGGCCGTACAAATTAAACAGGGACGTATCGGTTTCATTGGTTCAGATCCTATTGAGTCTAGACGGCAGTTTGATACACAAATGTTGGCTATACGCCAGAAATCAACTGAAATTGATTCAGTAAAAGACATTCGTTTGCCGCTTCAAAGTGGAACTGTTTTCGCAAGACACTATCATCCTTCACCGAATAAAAAATTACCTCTGATTGTTTTCTATCACGGGGGAGGGTTCGTTGTGGGTGGTTTAGATACTCATGATGAGGTTTGTCGTATATTGGCAAAATATGCAAAAGTACAAGTACTCAGTATTGATTATCCACTTGCACCTGAGGTCTCACCTCAACATTTAATCCAATCATGTGAAGATGCATTAGCTTGGGTATATCAAAATCGTAGACAATTAAAAATATTAAAAAATCGTATTGCTGTAGCAGGGGATAGTGCAGGGGGGAATATTAGTACGGTTGTGGCTCAACGATCAGTAAACAAACCTTATGCTCCACAAGCACAGCTTCTCATTTATCCTACAGTTGATTTTAAAAGCCGACATCCTTGTTTTTATGCTTATAACGAAGGATTAGTTTTGACGGATAGCGATATTAATTATGTCACTCAATATTATGCAACTCAGCATAATGTAGAATTAGATGATCCAATTATTTCTCCAACCTATGGTAATTTGAAAAAGAATCCACCAGCTTTTGTGATTACGGCTGGTCATGACGTACTGCATGACGAAGCAAAAATTTATAGCTATAAGCTAAGACAAAATGGCGTCAAAATGCATTATGAAGAATATCCGGATCAAACCCACGGTTTTATAAACTTGACACCTATTTCGAAAAAGGCAAAACGCTATACCATCGAGATCAGTAAAAACTTCAGAAAGTTCTGGGATAAAAATAGTTAAATAAAAGCTTAGTCCATGTTTCACGTGGAACGTGGACTAATACTTTAATCCAAAATATAAAGCACTAAATAAAAGATAATAAATACTCACTAGAATTCTTTTATATAGATGATTAAATTTATCATTTATTAAGTTTGGCATTTTGTTGTAGGAAGATATGAAAAAATTATTAATGTTATGTTGTTTAGGTATAAGCAGTCATTCAGTATGGGCTGACACCTTAGTTGAAATGCAAACGAATTTGGGTAATGTTGAAATACAACTTTATGATGATAAAGCACCAAACAGTGTGAAGAATTTTAAAGACTATATAAAGTCAGGCTTTTATAAGGATACGATATTTCACCGTGTAATTCCTGGTTTTATGGTGCAGGGCGGTGGACTTACTGCAAATATGCAGGAAAAGACTACACGAGCACCTATCAAAAATGAAGCTGGGAATGGAATTGCTAACACACGAGGAACTTTGGCAATGGCCCGTACAGCAAATCCTGACTCAGCTACTAGTCAGTTTTTCATAAACGTTGCAGATAATAATTTTTTAAATCGCTCTGCGGGTAATCCTGGTTATGCAGTTTTTGGAAAAGTAATTAAAGGAATGGATGTGGTTGACCGTATTGTTCAGGTCCCTACATCAAACTATGGCATGCATCAAAACGTACCAAAACAGTCTATAAAGATAGTAGATATAAAGTTTAAAACTCTCCAAAAATAAATTAACTATATAAATCATATGCTTGTTTGTTTTTGAGATTTTTTTTGGCTGAAAAAGAACCGGTCGAACGTGCATATTTATAAAAGTGCTTGCGTACCAGTTTTTTTTCCCTATAATGCACTCATCCCGACGCGATACACGAGAATATCTTAGCTTACAGGGTTGAGATGAAAGCTTAGTATTGCGTTGAATTCTGTCTCTGACGAAGAGCAGAAAAATCATTAAGAGAATTGAAGAACAACTTGTGTGGATTTTTACTGGTTGATTAATCGAAATAATTTTCATTGATTGATTGGTTTAAATTACTCGAAGTTTATTTGAGCGAAATTTAAGTCAGTAATTGATGAGCCAGAATTGGTACCTTGTCTTTAAATAAGGTACAAAATGATTTTAACTGAAGAGTTTGATCATGGCTCAGATTGAACGCTGGCGGCAGGCTTAACACATGCAAGTCGAGCGGAGAGAGGTAGCTTGCTACTGATCTTAGCGGCGGACGGGTGAGTAATGCTTAGGAATCTGCCTATTAGTGGGGGACAACATTTCGAAAGGAATGCTAATACCGCATACGTCCTACGGGAGAAAGCAGGGGATCTTCGGACCTTGCGCTAATAGATGAGCCTAAGTCGGATTAGCTAGTTGGTGGGGTAAAGGCCTACCAAGGCGACGATCTGTAGCGGGTCTGAGAGGATGATCCGCCACACTGGGACTGAGACACGGCCCAGACTCCTACGGGAGGCAGCAGTGGGGAATATTGGACAATGGGCGCAAGCCTGATCCAGCCATGCCGCGTGTGTGAAGAAGGCCTTATGGTTGTAAAGCACTTTAAGCGAGGAGGAGGCTACTTTAGTTAATACCTAGAGATAGTGGACGTTACTCGCAGAATAAGCACCGGCTAACTCTGTGCCAGCAGCCGCGGTAATACAGAGGGTGCAAGCGTTAATCGGATTTACTGGGCGTAAAGCGCGCGTAGGCGGCTAATTAAGTCAAATGTGAAATCCCCGAGCTTAACTTGGGAATTGCATTCGATACTGGTTAGCTAGAGTGTGGGAGAGGATGGTAGAATTCCAGGTGTAGCGGTGAAATGCGTAGAGATCTGGAGGAATACCGATGGCGAAGGCAGCCATCTGGCCTAACACTGACGCTGAGGTGCGAAAGCATGGGGAGCAAACAGGATTAGATACCCTGGTAGTCCATGCCGTAAACGATGTCTACTAGCCGTTGGGGCCTTTGAGGCTTTAGTGGCGCAGCTAACGCGATAAGTAGACCGCCTGGGGAGTACGGTCGCAAGACTAAAACTCAAATGAATTGACGGGGGCCCGCACAAGCGGTGGAGCATGTGGTTTAATTCGATGCAACGCGAAGAACCTTACCTGGCCTTGACATAGTAAGAACTTTCCAGAGATGGATTGGTGCCTTCGGGAACTTACATACAGGTGCTGCATGGCTGTCGTCAGCTCGTGTCGTGAGATGTTGGGTTAAGTCCCGCAACGAGCGCAACCCTTTTCCTTATTTGCCAGCGAGTAATGTCGGGAACTTTAAGGATACTGCCAGTGACAAACTGGAGGAAGGCGGGGACGACGTCAAGTCATCATGGCCCTTACGGCCAGGGCTACACACGTGCTACAATGGTCGGTACAAAGGGTTGCTACCTAGCGATAGGATGCTAATCTCAAAAAGCCGATCGTAGTCCGGATTGGAGTCTGCAACTCGACTCCATGAAGTCGGAATCGCTAGTAATCGCGGATCAGAATGCCGCGGTGAATACGTTCCCGGGCCTTGTACACACCGCCCGTCACACCATGGGAGTTTGTTGCACCAGAAGTAGCTAGCCTAACTGCAAAGAGGGCGGTTACCACGGTGTGGCCGATGACTGGGGTGAAGTCGTAACAAGGTAGCCGTAGGGGAACCTGCGGCTGGATCACCTCCTTAACGAAAGATTGACGATTGGTAAGAATCCACAACAAGTTGTTCTTCATAGATGTATCTGAGGGTCTGTAGCTCAGTTGGTTAGAGCACACGCTTGATAAGCGTGGGGTCACAAGTTCAAGTCTTGTCAGACCCACCATGACTTTGACTGGTTGAAGTTATAGATAAAAGATACATGACTGATGATGTAAGCTGGGGACTTAGCTTAGTTGGTAGAGCGCCTGCTTTGCACGCAGGAGGTCAGGAGTTCGACTCTCCTAGTCTCCACCAGAACTTAAGAGAAGTTCGGATTACAGAAATTAGTAAATAGAGATTTCGGTCTTGGTTTATTAACTTCTGTGATTTAAGTATCACGGTATTAAGCATGACCTGACGAAGGCGTGTTTATTCATTAACAGATTGGCAAAATTGAGTCTGAAATAAATTGTTCACTCAAGAGTTTAGATTAAGCAATTAATCTAGATGAATTGAGAACTAGCAAATTAACTGAATCAAGCGTTTTGGTATATGAATTTAGATTGAAGCTGTACAGTGTTTAAGTACACAGACAACAGATAGTAGCGATGAAGAATCGCACGGACAACACTCACTTGTAGGTGTTGACGACTGTTTGGGGTTGTATAGTCAAGTAATTAAGTGCATGTGGTGGATGCCTTGGCAGTCAGAGGCGATGAAAGACGTGATAGCCTGCGAAAAGCTCCGGGGAGGCGGCAAATATCCTTTGATCCGGAGATTTCTGAATGGGGGAACCCACCTACTTTAAGGTAGGTATTGCAACATGAATACATAGTGTTGCAAGGCGAACGAGGGGAAGTGAAACATCTCAGTACCCTTAGGAAAAGAAATCAATTGAGATTCCCTCAGTAGCGGCGAGCGAACGGGGATCAGCCCATTAAGTTATGTGTGTTTTAGTGGAACGCTCTGGGAAGTGCGAACGTAGAGGGTGATATTCCCGTACACGAAAGGGCACACATAATGATGACGAGTAGGGCGAGGCACGTGAAACCTTGTCTGAATATGGGGGGACCATCCTCCAAGGCTAAATACTCCTGACTGACCGATAGTGAACCAGTACCGTGAGGGAAAGGCGAAAAGAACCCCTGTGAGGGGAGTGAAATAGATCCTGAAACCGCATGCATACAAGCAGTGGGAGCACCTTCGTGGTGTGACTGCGTACCTTTTGTATAATGGGTCAGCGACTTATATTCAGTAGCGAGGTTAACCGTATAGGGGAGCCGTAGAGAAATCGAGTCTTAATAGGGCGTTTAGTTGCTGGGTATAGACCCGAAACCAGGCGATCTATCCATGAGCAGGTTGAAGGTTGGGTAACACTAACTGGAGGACCGAACCCACTGTCGTTGAAAAGCCAGGGGATGACTTGTGGATAGGGGTGAAAGGCTAATCAAGCCTGGTGATAGCTGGTTCTCCCCGAAAGCTATTTAGGTAGCGCCTCGGACGAATACCATAGGGGGTAGAGCACTGTTTCGGCTAGGGGGTCATCCCGACTTACCAAACCGATGCAAACTCCGAATACCTATGAGTACTATCCGGGAGACAGACTGCGGGTGCTAACGTCCGTAGTCAAGAGGAAAACAATCCAGACCGCCAGCTAAGGCCCCAAAATCATAGTTAAGTGGGAAACGATGTGGGAAGGCATAGACAGCTAGGAGGTTGGCTTAGAAGCAGCCACCCTTTAAAGAAAGCGTAATAGCTCACTAGTCGAGTCGGCCTGCGCGGAAGATGTAACGGGGCTAAAACTATGTGCCGAAGCTGCGGATTTGACATTAGTCAAGTGGTAGGGGAGCGTTCTGTAAGCCGATGAAGGTGTATTGAGAAGTATGCTGGAGGTATCAGAAGTGCGAATGCTGACGTGAGTAACGACAAAACGGGTGAAAAACCCGTTCGCCGAAAGACCAAGGGTTCCAGTCCAACGTTAATCGGGGCTGGGTGAGTCGACCCCTAAGGCGAGGCCGAAAGGCGTAGTCGATGGGAAATTGGTTAATATTCCAATACTTCTGTGTAATGCGATGAGAGGACGGAGAAGGTTAAGTCAGCCTGGCGTTGGTTGTCCAGGTGGAAGGATGTAGGTATGTATCTTAGGCAAATCCGGGGTACTCTATACTGAGATCCGATAGCAAGCTGTACTTGTACAGTGAAGTGGCTGATACCATGCTTCCAGGAAAAGTCTCTAAGCTTCAGTTACACAGGAATCGTACCCGAAACCGACACAGGTGGTCAGGTCGAGTAGACCAAGGCGCTTGAGAGAACTCTGCTGAAGGAACTAGGCAAAATGGTACCGTAACTTCGGGAGAAGGTACGCTGTTGTTGGTGATGGAACTTGCTTCCTGAGCTGACGACAGCCGCAGAAACCAGGCCGCTGCAACTGTTTATTAAAAACATAGCACTCTGCAAACACGAAAGTGGACGTATAGGGTGTGATGCCTGCCCGGTGCTGGAAGGTTAATTGATGGGGTTAGCGTAAGCGAAGCTCTTGATCGAAGCCCCAGTAAACGGCGGCCGTAACTATAACGGTCCTAAGGTAGCGAAATTCCTTGTCGGGTAAGTTCCGACCTGCACGAATGGCATAATGATGGCGGCGCTGTCTCCAGCAGAGGCTCAGTGAAATCGAAATCGCTGTGAAGATGCAGTGTACCCGCGGCTAGACGGAAAGACCCCGTGAACCTTTACTGCAGCTTGACACTGAACTTTGACCTTACTTGTGTAGGATAGGTGGGAGGCTTTGAAGTTGGAACGCTAGTTCCAATGGAGCCGTCCTTGAAATACCACCCTGGTAATGTTGAGGTTCTAACTCTGTCCCGTTATCCGGGACGAGGACCGTGTCTGGTGGGTAGTTTGACTGGGGCGGTCTCCTCCTAAAGAGTAACGGAGGAGTACGAAGGTGCGCTCAGCGTGGTCGGAAATCACGCGTAGAGTATAAAGGCAAAAGCGCGCTTAACTGCGAGACCCACAAGTCGAGCAGGTACGAAAGTAGGTCTTAGTGATCCGGTGGTTCTGTATGGAAGGGCCATCGCTCAACGGATAAAAGGTACTCTGGGGATAACAGGCTGATACCGCCCAAGAGTTCATATCGACGGCGGTGTTTGGCACCTCGATGTCGGCTCATCTCATCCTGGGGCTGAAGCAGGTCCCAAGGGTATGGCTGTTCGCCATTTAAAGAGGTACGCGAGCTGGGTTTAGAACGTCGTGAGACAGTTCGGTCCCTATCTACCGTGGGCGCTGGAAATTTGAGAGGATCTGCTCCTAGTACGAGAGGACCAGAGTGGACGAACCTCTGGTGTACCGGTTGTGACGCCAGTCGCATCGCCGGGTAGCTATGTTCGGAAGGGATAACCGCTGAAAGCATCTAAGCGGGAAGCCTACCTCAAGATAAGATTTCCCTAGGAATTTATTCCTCTAAAGAGCCGTTCGAGACTAGGACGTTGATAGGTTGGATGTGGAAGCATAGTGATATGTGAAGCTGACCAATACTAATTGCTCGTGAGGCTTGACTATACAACACCCAAGCAGTTGTATATGAAGCATCAATCGATTCATAAACATGCAAAGCAACTTGATTTAGTTAAACACTTAGCTAAAATGAACAACGAAAAATCAGACCAATCAGCCCATCTGTAAAGATTTGGAAAACGCAACGTATCACACAGTGAATAAAACGAAGCAAGTATCCATACCAGTTGTGCTGGCGACCATAGCAAGAGTGAACCACCTGATCCCTTCCCGAACTCAGAAGTGAAACCTCTTAGCGCTGATGGTAGTGTGGGGTTACCCATGTGAGAGTAAGTCATCGCCAGCTCATTATTCTAAACACCCCCATTCTAATGAATGGGGGTGTTTTTTTATTAGGGGAATTTAATTTTTAATAAAAGATAGGTCCAAAATTAGATTTGTATTCTTGCTGTATTCTATGAATATAATGATGAACTCTATTATTTTGGGTACATCCATGAAAATCAATTCTTTCTCTCCAATACCTAAAGATGATGAAGAGCTATCTTTGCCTGCATTGATTTATTGGGCATCTCTAGGTGATATCGATCAAGTAAAAGAATTACTAATAGAGGGAGAGGATCCTAATCAGATAGATGATGAGGGATATAGTGCTCTACAAGCAGCTGCTGAAAATGATCATTTAGAGATAGTTCAACTCTTAATTGAAAAAGGTGCGCATGTCGCTTACAAAAGTGAATACACAGCATTAGAGCTTGCAGAAATGGCAGGTAATGCTGATGTAGTGGAGTATTTAAATAGTTTATAAAATTAAAGGCCTCTTTTGTTTAGAAAAGAGGCCTTTTGTGCAATTAAGACAAATGATATTTCTGTAATTTCTCAACAATGGATTGAAGACCTTTTACTTCAAATTCATTAGCTTCGAATTTTTCATCTTTATTACGTTTAAATATATCTCTTATCTCTATTACAGCATTCGGGTCAATAATACTTAAACTTGAGGTGACTTGACGTATTTGGCTAATAGAACGAGAGCCATTTGTTGAACCATAGCCAATAAATGCAGCAGGTTTACCACCCCACTCCTTACCGACATAATCAAGTGCATTTTTTAAAGCTGGGCTGTAACCATGGTTGTATTCTGGGCTAATAAAGATAAATGCGTCTGCTTGAGCAATTTTGTCTGCCCATTCTTGTTGTTTAGGTTGATCATAAATCCCGGTAGCAGGTGGGTGAGAGCCTGAAAATAACGGTAAATTCCACTTTTTTAAATCAATTACTTCTGTCTGAAAATCTTCTAGATTAAATGATGGAATTGTGGATTCTAGCCAATTGGCAACTTTAATTGCTGTACATCCTTCACGAACACTTCCTACGATAATATAGACCAGCATGTATTTTTCCTAAGAATTTTTATCTTTATAACTTAATTCATTCTATAGGTAGGAGAGAATATAGAATTTGTAAGGAATCTTATGTCACTAATAAAAATTGAATCATAAAAAAGCCCTCATTTAGAGGGCTTTTTTATTTACATTAGCTTAAAGCCTTGTTGGCCTTCAGGAGTAACCTTAAATATTTCTACTTCAAAGGTAATATTTTTCCCAGCTAATGGGTGATTAAAATCAATTTCTGTAATGTCATCATTAACTGATTTTACTACACCGAATAAGGTGGTTTTTGCCTTATCTTCAAATTCGATCATGTGACCAGGAATAGGGCGTTGTTCAAACTTAACTGTATCGAAAGTTTGAACATTTTCTGGATTCCACGGACCAAAAGCCTCTTCTGGTGGAAGGTGTACTGTACGGCGGTCACCTGCACGTAAACCGAATAATGCTTTTTCGAAACCTGGTAAAAGGTTTCCGTCACCAATAGTCAGACTAACTGGCTCTTCACGGCTACGTGTATTGTCAATTTCTACACCATTTTCGATAGCTACAGAAAAGTGTAGGTCGACTTTAGAGCCTTCTTGGATACGAATTTCTTCGTTAGGTTGAATAATTTCGGTCATATTATGCATCCGAATTTTGGTTACGTTGCTTCTCAAGGAAGAATGTATCAATGAGTAGCAAAATCGTACCTAGAGTGATAGCACTATCCGCAATATTAAAAGCTGGAAAGTGATGATTTTGGTAGTAAACGTGAATGAAATCGACTACATAACCTAAGGTAATACGGTCAATTAAATTGCCTAAAGCTCCACCTAAAATTAAAGCGATGGCTACAGGTAGCACCACCATTTTTTTAGGCATACGCATTAACCAAAATACAAAAAGTACTGAAACTAAGCCCGCCAAAGATGTGAAGAAATAGCGCTGCCATCCTCCTGCATCAGATAAAAAGCTAAAAGCTGCACCATAGTTATGTAATAGTGTCCAGTTTAAAAATGGAAGTACAGGTACAGGATCTGCATAGTTTAGATGTGTACTCGCAATCCATTTTGTCCATTGATCCAATACAATGGCAAGGACAGAAAGTCCAAGCCAAATCAGATTATGTGGATAAAACTGGAATAAGCCTTTTTTAGCTTGTGAATTAGGCATATTTTCTCACTTCGCCACGACCAGTGACGTTCACAATACAACGACCACATAAACCAGGATGATCGGCATGTGTATTTACATCTGGAAGGACGTGCCAGCAACGTGCACATTTTTCACCTTCAGCTGCAGATATTTGTACACGTAAGCCTTCCATTTCAGTTGCTTCACCTTGCTCAGCAAATGGATGTACTACTACTTGCGAAGTAATAAGAACAAAACGGAGTTCATCAGCCAGTTGGTTTAAAACTGTTTGTAATGATTCACTTGCCCAAAGTTCAACTTTGGCTGAAAGATTACTGCCGACAAGTTTAGCGTTACGCGCTGCTTCAATCTGTTTATTTACTGCAGATTTTACGCTAATCAATGTTTGCCAATCTTCTTCAGAAAGCAAGTTTGCTTTTGATGAAACAGGCAAGTCATACCATTCTGATGTAAATACATACTTTTCAGTTTGTTCTGGAATCAGTGGCCAAGCTTCTTGAGCGGTAAAGCTTAAGATTGGGCTCATCCAACGGATAAATGCTTGGACAATATGATAAAGCGCTGTTTGTGCAGAACGACGTGCCTGAGAATCCGCTTTAGTGGTGTATTGACGGTCTTTGATAATATCTAGGTAGAAACCACCTAAGTCATTAATACAGAAGCTTGTTAACGCACTACATACCACATGGAAGTTCATTTCTTCATAGGCAGTGATAATGGTTTGTTGTACTTCATTCGCGCGTTGCAAGATGTATTGATCAAGAGCGATGAGGTCATCTACAGCTAAAGCATCTGTACTTGGTTTGAAACCATTTAAGTTCGCAAGCAAGAAACGTAGGGTATTACGAATACGACGGTAGCTATCACTTACACGGTTAAAGATTTCTTTCGATGCTGCGATTTCATAACGGTAGTCGCTAGACGCTACATATAGTCGTAAACCATCTGCACCAAGCTGTTTGATGATTTCTTCAAGCGGGATATAGTTGCCTAAAGATTTCGACAATTTACGACCGTTTTCGTCCACTGTAAAACCATGAGTTAACAAGGCTTTATATGGCGCACGATTGTGAATTGCCATAGATGTTAATAAAGAAGATTGGAACCAGCCACGGTGTTGGTCTGAACCCTCTAAATATAAGTCAGCAGGGCTTTCTAATTCATCACGTTGCTCAAGTACAGCGTAATGCGTTGTACCAGAGTCGAACCATACATCGAGTGTATCGCGAACAGCGTTATATTGTTCAGCATCTTCACCGATGAAGTCTTTTGCTTCACGTTTGAACCATGCTTCGATACCTTCTTCTTCGATCAGTTGAGCAACTTCTTCGATGAGTTCAGGTGTACGAGGGTGTAATTCGTTCGTATCTTTATGAACGAAGAATGGAATTGGAACACCCCAAGTACGTTGACGTGAAATACACCAGTCCGGACGACCTTCGATCATTGATTCAATACGGTTTTTACCCCAGTTCGGTACAAACTCGATATCATTTTCAATGGCATTAAGCGCACCTTCACGTAATCCTTTTTGATCCATGCTAATGAACCACTGTGGTGTAGCACGGAAAATAATTGGAGTCTTATGGCGCCAGCAGTGTGGGTAGCTATGTTTAATTGGCTGATGAGCCCATAAACGGCCTACAGCACCTAAAGCTTCAATAATCTTTGGATTAGCTTTATAGATGTGTTCACCAGCGTAGATTGGAGCAGTTGGTAAATAAACACCGTTACCACCCACTGGGTTATCTACTTTAAGGTTGTATTGAAGACCTACTTTATAGTCGTCTGCACCGTGGCCAGGCGCTGTATGTACGGCACCTGTACCGCTTGTTGCGATAACGTGTTCACCTAAAATAACCGGAACTTGACGATCAGTAAGTAAAGGGTGTTGTAGGGTAAGGTTTTCAAGAGCCGAACCAGTAAAATCAGCTAAAACAACTGGGTTCTCAAGCTTGTAACGCTCAATCGCTGAAGCAACTAAGTCTTTAGCAAGAATGAAGTTTTGCTTACCGCGCTCAGTTGTCACTTGCACCAATTGATATTCAATTTCGGCATGCAACGCAACGGCTTGGTTAGCTGGTAATGTCCATGGTGTAGTGGTCCAGATCACGATATCTGTCGGATCTTGAACTTCTACGTTTAAACGGACACTTAAATCTTTGAGATCGACAACGCCAAAACCAACGTCAATTGCGTCAGATTTTTTATCTTCGTATTCAACTTCTGCTTCAGCAAGAGCTGAACCACAGTCCATACACCAGTTCACTGGCTTTAAGCCTGGCTGGATATGGCCATTTTTCTGGATGAGACCTAGAGCACGAACAATATCGGCTTCTTGTTTGTAATTCATGGTGAGATAAGGATTATCCCAATCACCTAAAATACCAAGACGTTTAAAGTCAGTACGTTGTAAATCAATTTGTTTTAGCGCGTATTCACGGCAAAGTTTACGGAAAGTTGCTGCGTCAACTTTTTCGCCCACTTTACCTACTTTCTCTTCAACTTTTAGTTCGATTGGCAAGCCATGACAGTCCCAACCCGGAACATATGGTGCATCAAAACCTGAAAGCGTACGGCTTTTTACAATAACATCTTTGAGTACTTTATTGACTGCGTGACCCAAGTGAATTGTACCGTTCGCATATGGAGGGCCATCATGCAAAATATATTTTTTCTTGCCAATACGCGATGCACGAATCTGCTGATAAATGTTGTCGGTATACCACTCTTCTAACCATTTCACTTCACGTACTGCCAAATTTGCTTTCATTGCAAATTGAGTATCCGGCAGGTTTAGCGTGGCTTTGTAGTCCACTGCATTCTCAGGAGTTTGCTTATCGCTCATGCAAGTTTTCTTCCAGTTTAATCAGCTTGGGAGCTGACATGTTTTACAATCAAAATTCGAATTAAAAAGGAAATTGTGTCGTGTCGTTACGATATTGTCGTAACTGTTGCACGTCATTATCAATTCCAGCCTTAAGTGCTTCAAGCGAAGGGTAGTTCAATTCACCATGAAGATAGTGAAGAAAAGTCACCCGCATAAATAAGCCATACAGATTAGCAGAAACATCAGGGAAATGTACTTCTAATCTCCATTCTGGATGTTCTTGCTGAATGGCGGGACGTGTACCGACATGACCTGCGCCATAGAGGCTATTTTCATGATATCCGGCAATTCCCGGTTTTTCAGGTGTTTCTTGGCGCACTTTTTCAGTGAGAGAAGTCGTTTCGCAAATGACTTCAACGCCATAAATACCGTTTAAACAAGGTTTGTGGCGATTGAGACGAACATTAATGGTTGGAAAATCAAGAGTTCGTCCAATTTGATCGCCATATTGGACACGTCCAGTAATACTGTACGGACGGCCTAATAATTTAGCTGCTAAAGCGAGATTACCCACTTGAAGTACTTGGCGAATACGGGTTGAACTGACGCGTTCACCTTCAAGTTCAATGGTGTGTAAATTTGTGACTTGGAAGCCATAATCTTTTAAAAATTCACTGTTGCCTTGGCGGTCTTTACCGAAATGAAAGTCATCCCCCAAAACTAATGACTGGGCATTTAATTTATTTTTTAATAAATCTGCGAAGGCAGATGCGCTCATGCTACGGAAATGTTCATCAAATTTAGCAACTGCAATATAGTCAACGCCAAGCTCAGCTAGGTATTCAACTTTTTCCCGTAATGAATTAATACGAGGAGGTGCATCATAACCTTTAAAGAATTCAAGAGGTTGTGGCTCAAAAATCATGACCAAAGTTTTTAAGCCTTGTGCTGCAGCAATTTTTTTGAGTTGAGCAATCATCGCTTGGTGGCCTAAATGGACACCATCAAAATTACCAATAGTCACCGCTGTTTGAGGTAACTGAAAATTGGGCGATAACGCATTGAGACGAAGCAGTTTCATGAACTTAAAATATGGCTATTTTTGCAAGGGCTATATATTGCCATAATCTCACAGATTCGTCTTGTTGTTGTGTTTTTACTCAGTTATTTTTCAATATGAATATTTATATATTTAAAATATTGATGAATTAAATAAAAATAAATCAATTTTTCTTATTAATGGTTTGCTCTACTATATCTTTATCCACTCTTTGATTAGAGAACTAAGATGAAAAAACCCTTTTACCAATTAAATCAAAGCAAAGATGTTATACGACATTTTACCCCAAATTGGTTTACAGCGACTATGGGTACTGGCGTGGTAAGTATGATTTTAATTCAGCTTCCATTTGCTCAATCATTTTTATTCACGCTAGCAACTTTGTTATGGCAATTTAATATTATTTTATTCAGCGTTTTTTCAGGTCTTTATTTATTGCGGTGGTTTCTTTTCCCTCATGAAGCGAAGCAAATATTTAACCATCCCAATATGAGCTTGTTTTTAGGCGCTATTCCGATGGGGCTCGCTACAATACTAAATGGCTTTTTAAGCTTCGGTGTCGGGCTTTACGGTGAAGTGGCTATCCATATTGCTCAAGCTTTATGGTACATCGATGTCTTTTTAGCATTGGCCATTGCGTGGATCGTGCCATTTTGTATGTTTAGTCGTCAGAACCATCAGCTACATACGATGACTGCAATCTGGCTTTTACCTGTGGTTGCTTGTGAAGTAGCGGCAAGTTCTTCGGGCATGTTGGTTGCACATTTACCAGCAGATATGCATAGCTTTCATTTATTAATGGCTGGCTATGTACTCTGGGGAATCTCTGTTTTACCAGCATTTGCTATTCTGACAATTTTAATGTTGCGTATGGCTTTGCATCAGTTACCTGAAAAAGAAGTCGCCATTTCTAGCTGGCTCTCTTTAGGCCCGATTGGTACAGGTGCATTAGGTTTATTGTTACTAGGGCAGCAGGCACAAAGAGTGGCGCCAAACGTAGGATTTCACCAATTTGCGAATGTCTTTCAAGCTTTAGGAGTTGTAGGTAGTCTCGTGCTTTTAGGTTTTGGGTTATGGTGGCTTGGTCTTGCGATTTTAACAACGCTCCGTCACGCAAAGACAGGTATTCCATTTAACTTGGGCTGGTGGGGCTTAACCTTTCCATTAGGTGTATTTATTCTCGCACTATTTAATTTAGGACATCAGGTTGAAATTGTATTCTTACAATACGTTGCTGTCGCATTGAGTATTCTGTTATTGACGATGTGGGGCGTTGTAATGAAGAAAACGCTAGCAGGAGCATATAGTGGTCAACTGTTTTTTTCTCCATGCTTAATCGCTTTACAACAAAAAGTGCAGTAATGATGAAAAGGTGCAAAAAGCTTTTGCACCTGATTTATACTTATTTTCTAACTTATTTAATTTTGATTTGAGCTTCTTGAATGAACACTGATATTGCTTTGATTATGGCACTTCCTAATGAATCTAAGGGTTTATTTGAACAAGCAGGTGTTGAAGTTCATTACAGTGGTATTGGTAAGATTAATGCTGCCTTTAAAGCATTTGAGGTTATTCAAAAAACTGGCTGTAAAACTTTAATTAATCTAGGTACAGCTGGAAGCTCTGTGTTTAATCGACATGATTTGGTCGAGGTGAAGACTTTTGTACAACGTGATATGGATGTTTCACCCCTAGGGTTTGAAGTAGGTGTAACGCCATTAGATGATCACTTGCCAGCTGAAATTCATCTTCAATCACATTTTGCTGATTTGCCAAAAGCAGTTTGCGGAACTGGAGATTCATTTGAAACGGGTCAGCCAAAAGTAGCTTGTGATGTGGTGGATATGGAAGGGTATGCCTTAGCCAAAGTCTGCCATAAGTTAGGTGTACGCCTGATTTCGGTGAAATATATTACTGATGGTGCAGATGACACTGCACATGTGGATTGGGAAGAAAATTTATTATTAGGTGCTCAAAAACTTTTAGCGCTTTATCAAAATCACTTCTAAAAAAAGATCGGCAAATTTGCCGATCTTTTTTTGGTTTTAACGAGGCAATACGCCGTAGAGCATCATATGTACCGTATGCTCAATCGAACGCTGGAACATACTGCGGTTACGAAGCGTTTTACCAGTCACCATTTCCATTTGAGTTGCAAAATCTGCATAGTTTTGCGTAAGGCCCCAAATATTTAAGATTAATAATTCTGGGTCGATATCTGGGGAAATCTTTCCTTCTTCTTGCCAAGTCTGAATGACTTTAGCTTTGCGTTTAAATAGCTTTTTCAAAGGCCCTTTCAGTATAGGCAAAATATGTGGAGCGCCTTGAATAATTTCTAGTGCAAACAATCTAGATGCTTTCGGTTGGCTACGAGACAGTTCGATTTTTTGAATTAAATAGTGAGATAAGGCTTCGGCTGGTTCTAATTCAGCTTCTAAAGTTTGTAAGGGGGCCAACCATTTTTGTAAAACGGTTGTGAGCACTTCTACATATAAAGACTCTTTATTTTCATAGTAATAGAAAATATTCGACTTATGCATGTCGGCGAGTTGGGCAATTTCATCCAGACTTGCTCCACTGAACCCATAGACTGAAAATACGTCAAGGGCCGCAGCAAGAAGCTGATTGCGCTTTTGGGTACTCTTTTTTTGTTCCATCTGCTGCATAATTAAAAAAATAGTATTCCCATTGTAAGGGAAATTGTTTGATTTGTGCACAGGTGTCTTGCTTTTTTAATCAAAAAACGGCTACTTATTTGTGTAATAGATATACTATTGTGCAAAAAATAGAGAGATTCACTAGTTTATTGTTATTCTTAAAAATATTTTTTTATTTTCGCCCTAAAAAAGAGCAATAAAACAGCAGTTTTATTGCTCGTAAATTGGGCATTTTTTGGTTGAACAGTTCTCATTACTCATCGCAACCTTAAGTTGCCAAAACCGCATCGAGTACTTGTTGTTCAAGCTGAGCAAAAGTAATACTTTTTTTACGCGGGCGCGGCAAATTAACTTGGAAACTTTGAGCAATCTGACCCTTATCTAATAAAATAATACGGTCAGCTAATTGCACTGCTTCACTCACATCGTGTGTGACTAAAATTGCAGTAAAGCCTTGCTCCTTCCACAAGCGTTCAATCAAGCTTTGCATCTCAAGCCGAGTTAACGCATCTAATGCACCCAAAGGTTCGTCTAGCAACAATATGCGCGGCGTATGTGATAGTGCACGGGCTAGGGCAGTACGCTGACGTTGACCACCTGAAAGCTGGGAAGGCCATTGTCCTGATTTCTCTTTTAAACCGACTTTTTCTAGTAATTCTTCTGCTAAAGCATGTTGCGATTTTGGTAGCCCAAGTTGAACATTTTGAAGAATATTTCTCCAAGGAAGTAAACGAGGATCTTGGAACATTACTCGAATATCATCGTTCGTAATGCCTTCACGTAAATGTCGGGCAGATTTAAATTTGATTTCCCCAAAGCTGGCTTTTTCAAGTTGAGCAATTAAACGGAGTAACGTACTTTTGCCACAACCACTTCGGCCAACAATTGCTAAAAACTCACCCGGCTGGATGTGTAGGTCAAGATCTTCGAGGACCTTTACCTCGCCATAGAATTTATAAAGTTGCTCAATCAGAATCTCTGCACCTAATACAGGTTCTTGAGATTCTGTTGGTTCTTCCGGAATGAGCTGCACTTCATTCTGATTAATATTTAAATTCAGATTTGTCATGTTCTAAGCTCCCTTATTTCTGATATCCAGAGTGCCAACGTAGTAAATAGCGTTCCAAAAGCTGTGCTAAAACATCTGCCAGTTTGCCTAGTAAGGCGTACAGAAGAATACCGACCAGAACTACATCCGTTTGTAAAAACTCACGTGCATTCATGGTCATATAACCAATACCTGCTTGAGCTGAAATAGTTTCAGCAACAATGAGCAATACCCAAACCAAACCTAAAGCAAAGCGTAAACCCACTAAAATAGAAGGCATCGCACCCGGCAAAATAATTTCTTTGTAAAGCTGCCAGCGAGAAAGCCCATAGCTTTTGCCCATCTCAATCAATTGAGGGTCAACTGATCGAATACCGTGATAGGTATTAATATAAATGGGGAAGAAAACACCTACGGCGACTAAAAATAATTTTGCTGTTTCATCAATCCCGAACCACAAGATGACGAGTGGGATAAGTGCTAAGGCTGGGATGTTACGAATCATTTGTAAGGTCGTATCGAGCAGGGTAGAGGCGAAACGCGAAGACCCGTTGAGTAGACCTAATAACAAACCTAAACCGCCACCAATCAACAACCCCAGTAAAGCACGCCCTGCACTCACTTTAACGTGCTGCCAAAGTTCTCCACTCACCAGTAGATGCCAAAAAGCGGAAACAACAGCAGTAGGTGCAGGTAAAATACGGCTTTCTAAAAGACCCGAACTTGAGGCAATTTGCCAAACAACCAATAGAAGAATAGGGAAAATCCAAGGCAGCAAACGCTGCCCGATTTGTTTTGTTCCACGTGAAACAACACTTTCAGCTTTGCTCATGCAGGCTCCTTGACGGAACTATTTTGCTTCTTCTCGTCTGGAACATAATTGTTGGCAATAATTTCACCGAATGGACCGGTTAAATTTGGCTGAGCAAGTTTAGCGCGAGTTTCAATTGGTAATAACGGGAATACTAACTCTGCAAAACGAATTGATTCTTCAAGGTGTGGATAGCCCGAGAAAATGAAGGTATCAATACCTAAATCAGCATATTCCTGAATACGAGCAGCAACTGTTTCAGGATCGCCTACAAGTGCTGTACCTGCACCACCACGAACTAAACCAATACCAGCCCAAAGGTTTGGAGATACTTCTAGTTTGTCTCGATTACCGCCGTGGAGAGCCGCCATACGTTGTTGGCCTACCGAGTCCATTTGTGCAAATTTTTTCTGTGCAGCAGCAATAGTCGCATCATCAAGATATTGGATAAGCTCGTTCGCTGCTGCCCAAGCTTGTTCGTTGGTTTCACGAACAATCACATGCAAGCGAATACCATAAGTTAATTTACGGCCTTTAGCCTCAGCTTTGGCACGAACATGTTCGATCTTTTGTTTTACGGCTTCAGGTGGTTCACCCCACGTAAGGTAAGTATCGACTTGCTCAGCAGCCAAATCGACAGCGACGTCTGAAGAGCCACCGAACCAAAGTGGTGGGTAAGGCTTTTGAACAGGTGGGTAAAGTAGTTTTGCATCATCCACTTGTAAACGTTCACCGTGGAATGTAAAAGCTTCACCTGTATGTGAGCGTGTCAAAATCTCACGCCAGATTTTTACGTATTCATTGGCAGTTTGATAACGCGTTGAGTGATCTTCATATAAACCATCTCCGCGTAATTCAGCCTCATCACCACCAGTCACTAAGTTGAGTAATACACGACCATTCGACAAACGGTCAAACGTTGCAGCCATACGTGCTGCCAAAGCTGGTGTGGTTACCCCTGGTCGTAATGCAACTAAAAATTTAAGGTGTTGAGTTGCATCAATTAGGCTAGCCGCCGTAATCCAAGGATCTTCACATGAACGACCTGTTGGAATAAGTACACCTTCGTAACCTAAATTATCTACTGCCACAGCAATTTGCTTCATATAGGCATGGTCAACCTGACGAGCGCCTTTACTTGTACCTAAATAGCGACTATCACCGTGGGTAGGAATAAACCAGAAAATTTTCATGTGCATTACCTATATGTCTATTGAAATTACTTGGCGCCCCAAACAGCTTGCTTGATGCTGATTGGCTTTGGAATGATGCCTTGTTGAGTAAAAATGTCTGCGAGTTGCTGCTGCTCAGCAATCACTTTGCTGCTGAGAGGAGCTGCTGATGAAGGACGAGGACGGCGTTTAATAAATAAGTCACTGGTCGCAGGCTTCAGTCCTGTGCTTTGGCCAATGGCTGTTGCCGTTTCTGCTTGATGGCTTTGAACCCATTTGTCAGCTTGATTGATTTGTTTGATGAGCCCTGAAACAGATTTAGGATGTTGTTTAACAAAATTTGGAGCTGCTAAATAAAATGTATAGTTCGGGCTTAAGCCTTTACCCGATGCAAGAACACGAGCTTGATCTTCTAGTTGTGCTGAAGCGAAGTAAGGGTCCCAAATGGCCCATGCATCAACGGCACCTTTTTGGAATGCTGCGCGAGCATCGGCAGGGGTAAGCCAGATGGGGGTAATATCGCTCCAGTTTAGGCCTGCTTTACGTACGGCTTGTACAAGTAGGTAATGTGAACTTGAACCTTTTTGCAGCGCAATACGTTTGCCTTTAAGGTCTTTAAGTTGTTTGAGTTGCGAGTTTTTTGGAACTAAAATTGCCGATGCTAGTGGTTTAGCCGCTTCATAGGCAATGTAATACAAAGGCTTGCCAGCCGCTTGTGCGTAGACAGGAGGTGTATCTCCAGTAACGCCTACATCAAGTGAACCGACAGCTAAAGCTTCTAAAATTTGTGGACCAGCAGGGAACTCGTTCCAAGTAACTTTGGCATTTGGAAATTCTTGTTCAAATAATTTTTGTTGTTTGGCAATCGCAAAGTTAATCGAACTTTTTTGAAAACCAATACGAAGTTCTTTCACAGTTGGGTCAATTGCCCAAGCTGGCGCTGCGATTGTTAAGCCTAATACAGTGACTACACTGAGGCGCTTAATTAATTGTGTCCACTGATTCTTATTAAATAATGATTGATGTTGCATATTGATATCCTTGTTCCCCTTGAGGTCAGGCACAGCATTTATATGATTATTTAAGCCGTGCCCAAGCTGGGTTTATTTCAGTTTTAAAATGGCATCTTGAATGGTGAGTTTGTTTGGAATGAGCTTTTGTGCATAAAAAGCATCAGCCACATATTGTTGTTCTTGTGCCACCTTGTCAGAGATTGGCTGAACTCCAAAACCCATACGTGAAATTGAAGTTTTAAGTACATCAAACTCAAGTGCGGTAGGTTTTTCGAGTAACTTGGCAGCTTCATCCTGATGTGAACTTACCCACTCAGTGGTCTGGTTAAGTGTCTGTACAACAGTGTTGAGTACTTTCGGATTATTTTCTGCAAATTTACGGTCAGCTAAATAAAACTGATGATTACTCACCAAGTTTTCGCCTGTTGCTAAAACTCGGGCCTGAATTTGATGTTCAGCCGCTGCAAAGAACGGGTCCCAAATCACCCATGCATCGACAGCACCTTTTTCAAAGGCAGCACGTGCGTCTGATGGCGGCAAATAAACTGGTTGAATATCACTTAAGCTTAAGTTGTTGGCTTCTAAAACTTTTAACAATAGGTAATGAACATTCGAGCCTTTATTAAGAGCAACACGTTTGCCTTTTAAATCTTTAATAGATTGGATTGGAGAGTCTTTTTGTACCAATAGTGCTTCAGCTTTTGGCGCAGCAGGTTGGTTTGCGACATAGACTAAATTTGGATTGGCAGCCTGAGCAAAGATCGGTGGTGCTTCACCTGCTTCACCGAGTGAAACACTTCCTACGTTTAAGCCTTCAAGCAATTGAGGGCCAGCAGGGAACTCAACCCATTTCACTTGCACGCCTTGTTCTTTTAATGCTTTTTCTAAGTCACCACGAGCCTTTAAAATAGGAAGAATCCCATATTTTTGATAGCCGATATTTAAGGTTGTGGTGGCTTGTTCCTCTTTTTTGGCACAACCACTTAACATCATCACTCCTGCAAGGCTGGCCGCGATGACTGAATATTTTGCCCATGAAGTGGTGTTGAAAAGTGCCATGAGATTTCGTACTCCCCGAAAGAGAAAAAGAAAAAAAAATAATTGGATGAGCAGATACCCTAAATGGATTTTTATTTCAGAAAAAATAAGTATTCGGTCTTTATTTATGCAAAAAAAAGCTAAACACAATAGGCTATAAACTTATGCGAAAAAATGATTTATCTAATAGAAATATATTTAATGAATTGTTATTAAGTTAATGTAAATAAAATAAAAAATATTAAAACCTTAAAAAATTTAGATTTAAAAAAAGTACAACCATAAATTAATCGTGTTTACGGTTGTACTTTTTGAACTAAGCTTATCTGAAATAAGAATATCTTAAAATTAGCAAAGGCTAAGGAAGCAGTTTCTTAAAGACTAAAGAATTTCTTTGATAGTTATAGAGTGCCTGACGAGCATTTGGTAAGTCATCAACACTCACCTGATGAAAACCGTGTTCTAAGAACCAGTGAGCGGTTCGAGTCGTTAAAACAAATAATTGACGAATACCTTGTTCTTTTGCCTTTTCTTCAAGGAATTGCAAAATCTGGCTGCCACGGTTCGATTTACGATAACTTGGGTGTACTGCGACGCAGGCGATTTCTGCTGAACGTGTTTCATTAAATTCGGTTGGAATTGGATAAAGTGCAGCACACGCTAGAATCGTACCATCGCGCTCAATAACAGCGAACTGGCTAATCTCTTGCTCTAAACGTTCACGCGAACGATAAACTAAGATACCTTCTTCTTCTAATGGACGTAATAAATTCATTAAACCGCCCACATCTTGAATGTTGGCCATGCGAACTTCTTCATAATGCGCATCGGTAATCATGGTACCGATACCATCTCGAGTAAATAACTCTTCGAGAAGGGCGCCATCATAGGCATAAGAAATAAGATGAACGCGGTGTACGCCTGATAAAGATGCTTTTTTTGCCTGTTGCAAATGCAAGGTGAGTGTTGGGCTAATGGTTTGGTATTGTTGAATATAGTAGTCCAGTTGATGTGGGCTTAATTCACGTAATATTTGCTCATCTTCATTCAGCAATCCTTGTTGCTCACCTAGAAAAATGAGTTTATCTGCTTTTAAATAAGTTGCAGTTTTGGTCGCAACTTCTTCTGCTCGCAAGTTAAACACCTCACCTGTAGTGGAGTAACCTGTTGGCCCTAGCAGTACAATATTATGATTATCGAGGTGTCGATCAATCGCATCTGTATCGATAGAACGAACTTCACCTGTAAGCTGGAAATCCATGCCATCACGAATACCATAAGGTTTAGCAGTCACAAAATTACCTGATACCACATCTATGCGAGCGCCGTACATTGGCGAGTTTGCTAAGCCCATAGAAAGCAATGCTTCGATTTCTAGGCGGATAGAACCTACAGCACTCATGACACAGCTTAAAGATTCACGTGTGGTAATACGGCTGTTGTCATAAAAAGGAGTTTCGATTCCTTTTTCTTTAAGATTTTGATTAATTTGCGGACGTGCGCCGTACACGAGAATTAAGCGAATACCAAGAGAGTGCAATAAAGCAATGTCGTGAATGATATGTTCAAAATTAGGATGACGGACTGCTTCACCACCAAACATCAACACAAATGTTTTATCGCGGTGAGCATTAATGTAGGGCGCTGAGTGTCGAAACCAGTGTACATAATGCTGGGTGTTATTATGCGACTTACTTACAGGTTTACTTGACATACCGATCTCGAATCAACAGCAAAAAGATATAAAGATGATTCTAAACAAAAAAGATTAAAGCCGCATGTTTTAGATAAAAAAACACCCAAATTGAAATTTGGGTGCTTAAAAAGTTTTAAATTAGTAAACCACTCTAATGATTTTATGACTTTGTTCATTCACCAGTACATAATTTCCATTCACTTTATACCATTTTTGGTAACGACCTGGTTTAGTCAATTTTTGATGTTGACGATAGTCAATCACGTAACGTGAATGTCGATACTCATGCGGTACAATCTGGCCTACTCGCCACGCATTGTGATGATCATCTTTTTTAATCACTTTAACTGTTTTTACTTCATGGTTTTGGTAATTGCCATGATGATTATGATCGTTTGGTGCTGCCATGGCTGTTGTTGCAACTAAACCACTAAGAGAAAGAACAATCGCTGTTGTTAATTTTTTCATTGTAAACCTCGAATGATGAGCTGAATTTCAATAATTAAAGATTAGTGAACAATTGCAGATAAATCGTGGAGGCCAAGAAGAATAAATGTGAAAACTCTCTATGAAATAAGAAGAAATTAAGAAAATTCATCATTTAAGAATATAAAAAATCTTTTTATTTTTAAGTTAGATAAGCAATAAAAAAGGATAAAACCGAGAGGTTTTATCCTTTTTATTCAGCGATAGCGAGGGTCTATCGCCTTAAAAACCACGAATACTCACAATGCTATTAGAATCTGTGTCGACTAAAATATAGTCATTGTTGATTTTGTACCATTGTTGATTACGGCCTGGTTTCGGCAGGTTACTGTCTTTATAGTCGACTTTATAGCCATTACCACGATAGTGCTGTGGCATAACATAGCCAGGCTGCCAGCGATGTTGTTTTAAGCGTTCAAAGCCACGTTCTTCGCGCATACGGCGTTCGTCACGGATACGATCATCATCATGATCACGTCCAAATCCTGGTCCACGATCATTCCACTCACCACGTGGACCTCCACCTTTAGGACCTTTTGGGCCATGGCCTCGGTCAAAAGGAGGATCAGCAAAGCTCGCCATACTTGTGGTTAGTACGGTTATGCATAGGGCTAAGATGGTGAACAACTTTTTCATGATGCATCCTCGTTTACATCTGATGTCTCTCATGTTGAATACTCTACGCGCAAAATGCAGAGAAACTGTGAAGATCATTTAATGGTTCAATTAAAATTACGGATAGATCAAGGGTTTTTATCAATAATAAAAAAGGCTTGTATATCTTTTCAGGTATAGGCAAGCCAGATCTGATGATTGGCCGTAATTTAATTTAGCTTTTTCATCTTTAACTTTTTAATCCTGCGCATCAATACTTTGACCATTGAGTGCCAAGCTGTCTTCACCCATTAAATAGAGGTAAGCAGGCAAGATAGACTCTGGTGTAGGTAGTGTTTTCGGATCTTCTTGTGGGTAGGCTTTAGCACGCATTGCAGTACGTGTTGCACCTGGATTAATGCAGTTAAAGCGGATATTTGGATAAGTATTCTCCGCTGCAAAAATTTTACTTACTGCTTCAATTGCAATTTTTGAGACAGAATATGCGCCCCACAAAGCACGTGCTTCACGGCCTACACCTGAACTGGTAAATACAACAGAGGCGTTTTCTGACTTTTGCAAAAGTGGTAATAAGGCTTGAGTGAGGGCAAACGGAGCACGTAGGTTAACTGCCATCACGTCATCCCATACTTCTGTAGGGTAATGTGCTAGCTCTACACGTTCACCTAAAATACCCGCATTATGCAAAATACCGTCTAGACGTCCAAACTGCTTTTCGAGCGTATCGACTAAAAAATCATAATCACGGTCAGAGGCACTTGAAAGTTGTAGCGGTAAAATCGCGGGTTGTGGTGCACCGAGACTCTCAATTTCATCATAAATAACTTCAAGTTTATTTAAGGTTCTACCATGTAGGACAACGGTTGCACCATGTAGGGCATAACTTAGAGCCGCAGCTCGCCCAATTCCATCACCAGCACCGGTAATTAAAATAATTCGATCTTTGAGTAGATCCGGACGAGGTTGGTATTCTGAATATTTCATTGGTAAACCTCCTTCTTTTTATATTGATAAAACGAATAGCCGTTAAAAAAGTCTATAAAACTCTGATGTTAACTTATCATACGCTGATTTTCCTGTAGAGCAGGAAGCTTTTGACGTAACATATCGTGTAATTCTGTCACTGTATTTACAATCGAATCGGCCTGCCATGATGCTAAATCATCACGGTGTTCGATAGGTAAATAGCCATAAGCTGCCAAGATGGTATACATATCGGCATTGCGACCAGCATCAATATCACGTGGGTGGTCGCCCACATAAATAATTTCATCTGCTGGGATGTTTAACTGTTTAGCAGCCAAATACATTGGTTCAGGGTCTGGTTTGGTTTTACTGACATCTTCAGGACATACCAAAACCGCACAGCGTTCTGTCAGATTTAACTTTTCTAAAAGAGATTCACTTAAACCACGTGGTTTATTGGTCACAATACCCCACGGGATTTGCGCAGCTTCTAACTCTTCTAGAAGTGGATACATGCCTTCAAACAGATCTGTATCAACCACAATATTATTGCCGTACAGATCTAAAAAGTTTTGACGATGTGCCAAGAATATTGGGTTGGCCACATCTAGCTCTGGATAGACCAATTTCACCATCGCACGTGCACCTTCAGACACCTGAGTGCGAATAAGATCGGCTTCTACAACAGGGCGTCTTGCATCACGGCACATTTGCTGAATAATACGAATGAAATCCGCAGCTGTATCGATAAGCGTACCGTCTAAATCAAATAAAACAGCTTTCATCATGCACCTGTATTAATCGTATGAACCATATAGTTAACGTCAACATTTGGCGCTAACCAGTAATGCTTGGTCAGTGGGTTGTAATGTAGTCCAGTCATTTCTTTTAACGTAAGACCTGCATTACGAATATCATGTGCCATTTCAGATGGTCGAATAAATTTATGATAATCATGCGTACCTTTTGGCAACATGCGTAGGACGTACTCTGCACCGATAATGGCAAATAAATAAGATTTTGGGTTACGGTTAATGGTCGAGAAGAACACATGGCCGCCCGGTTTAACCAGAGCCTGACAAGCTTTTACAATAGATGCCGGATCTGGAACGTGTTCCATCATTTCCATACAAGTCACCACGTCATATTGACCAGCCTGTTCTTGTGCTAATTCCTCTACGGGAATTTGACGATATTCAATATTTTGAACATTTTCTTGCTGAGCATGTAAACGGCCGACAGCTAGAGGTGCTTCACCCATATCGATACCTAATACATCTGCGCCACGACGTGCCATGCTTTCGGCCAAGATACCGCCACCACAGCCGACATCAAGTACTTTTTTACCAGCGAGACCGCCTGCACGTTCATCAATCCAGTTTAGACGTAGTGGATTAATTTGATGAAGTGGGCGAAATTCAGAATGTTGATCCCACCATTTGGCAGCAAGTGCTTCAAACTTTGCGATTTCTTGTAAATCAACATTCAATTGCGACATGGTGCTACCTCTAAACTTGAGTTATCTTTTTGGATGTAGTTCGCCGTTAGTGTAGCGATTATTGGGAAAAAAGCGATAAACCCAATAAAAAACTTCACAGAAGCAAAACGAATTTAGCATATTTGTTTTATATTTAGGGCATAAGCTAATGTATAACAACTTAGAGGAAAAGCTGTAGCAATGAAAAAATTGGTTTTGGGTGGTTTGAGTGCAGCAATTATGGCCGTATCGGGTGGTGCAATGGCAGCAGATTTTGTTGCTGGTAAAGACTACACCGTGATTGCCAATCCAGGCAAAGTGGAAGTTCCGGGGAAAATCGAGGTTCGAGAGTTCTTTTGGTATGGATGTCCACACTGTTTTAAACTTGAACCGCATATGCAAACGTGGTTAAAACAGATTCCTAAAGATGTACGTTTTGTACGTACACCTGCTGCAATGAATAAAATGTGGGAACAAGGGGCGCGTACATATTATACATCTGAGGCATTAGGTGTACGTAAACGCACGCATTTACCACTATTCCATGCGATTCAAGTGAACGGTCAACAAATTTTTGATCAGGCTTCTGCTGCGAAATTCTTTACTCGTTATGGCGTACCTGAGCAGAAATTTAATAGTACTTACAACTCATTTGCTGTGACTGCGAAAGTTGCCGAGTCAAATAAACTTGCTCAACAGTACCAATTAACAGGCGTACCTGCAGTTGTCGTGAATGGTAAATATGTTGTGCAGGGTGAAGATGGTAAAGTCACTCAAGTTCTTAATTATTTAATTGAGAAAGAACGTAAAGCAAAATAAGTTGTTTAGGCTTTACTTCAAAAAAAAAATGGGCTTCATGTGAAGCCCATTTTTATATTTAATTTATCGTTAATTATCACGAAATAATTCAATTAATTTTTCTGATTTTCATCTTCAATCTGAAAATTTAAAACATCAAAATTAGCTGTTTGAGTCGGCAGTGATAATGCCTGATTAATATATAAATTAATTAATTTTTGGCGAGAACCAATCGAACGCTGATAATAAGTAGAATTTAAAAGCAGTGATGCACCATAAGTCAGTGACCAGATATAAGACAAATAATCACGAATCGACATATCATAATTCAATGATTTTAAATAATTTTCGGTAATATCTTTAATTGCCAAAATACGCTGTTGGCGAATTTCATAAAGCTCTTCAAAAAGATGCTTCAACTTAGACTCTGTCATCGTCAGATTTTCTTCAAGTTGATGCAATAGAATCGTTTTCCCTGGTGCAAGTAAATGGTGAAGCATGTAATGAGGAGCATATTCTTTGAAATCTGTATTATATTTTTTAGAAATTTCTAAAATTTGCTTTTCATTTTGAATAATGAGCTCAAGTAGAAGCTCATTTTTACTTCTAAAATGCTTATAAAGTGTGCCTTTAGCAATATCTAGCTCGGCCACTAACTCATCTAGAGTAATTTCCTGATTGTTTTCTAATAACAATTTTTCTGCCACGCTCAGAATTTTTTCTTTACGCATCAAAAACTGTGTATGACGATCAAGATTCATAGGTATTCCCACACCAGTTTGGCCTAACTAATAGTTTACTTCCTGTAAAAAAGAAAAAGACTTTTCTCGAAATTTTTAGCCTTTTTCTTTCTCTCTTTACGTATTACCACATAACCTGTTTTTTGTCATTTGCCGCTTCTATCGTTCCCAGTTTGCAATCCCTCTAAAGAGTAAGCGAACTTGTGTAGAAGCATTTTCAATAAAGGCAGTTTGTTGCAGCTTGAGCTGTTCACCTTGATATTGTTTCGATAGGTTGAGCCACGTCATTGCCCATGTAAATGACATATTAGTCAAAATGGTAGATAAGACATTTAGGTCTTGAGGATTTTGAATATGTTTAAAATTTTCGAGTTTAGTAAGATCAGTTGTGAGATCTTCAATCAGAAATTCAATTTCTCTGGCAATTGCTGCACGAACCGTTTCTGAACCTCCCCAACGTTCAGCAATCATAAATTGCCATTGCTTAGGGCTATGATTCACCGCCTGCACAAATAGCTCAATACTGGTTTGGGTTTTAGCAGATTTATGTTGTAAATAACTTTGTCCAAGTTGATGTAAAACGCTTTTTAAATGTAGGGCAACTTGATCGACCAATTCCTTGCCGAGCTCATCCATGTCCTGAAAATGGCGGTAGAACGCTGTCGGTACTAAACCTACTTCACGTGCAACTTCACGCAAACTGATACTACTGAACGAACGCCCAGACGTGCTTAGATGCAAGGCTGCATCGAGAAGTGCCTGACGACTTTGCTGTTTTCGTTCATCCCGTATCGACATTAAAAGAACCTATTTAAACCGTGAGCCAAAGTCTAACAAAAAAGAGCAAACTTTCATAAAAAAAATAGTGAACAAGTGTTGACTGAGTGAACAGTTATAAATATAGTGTACATATGTTCACTATACGAACATGTGTTCACTCAAATAAATAGCCAGAAACAAAAGAGGAACGTATGAACGCAACACTTAGCTATCAGCCACATTGGGTTCGAGAAGATTTCGTTGATTTTGTCTTGCAGAAAATTAACGTGACTTGGGCGTGGAAAAGGGTACTTGCAGAAGTTACTGCAGTTCAGCCACTTCATACCGATATGGTGCTCATTAGACTTAAACCGAATCGTAATTTTAATTTCGATCAGGTCCGCGCAGGTCAAAGTATTCTGCTGACTTTGCTCATCGATGGCGTTTACCAACAGCGTAGTTATTCAATTATTGAAGTGACTACTCAGGGTGAAATCGCTTTAGGTATTAAAGTACAAGGTTTGGTGTCTCGTGCAGCTCAACTATTACATGTGGGTGAGTGTGTTGAGATTTCACAACCACAAGGTGATTTTATTTTGCACCAAGGTCAGCATCCTGCGATTTTGATTGCGTCAGGAAGCGGTATAACTGCAATTTATTCACTCTTGCAGCAAGCTTTAAAACAGCAACTTGAACAAATTCATGTCATTTATTTTAATCGTGCGGAAATTTTTCATACTGAATTAAAAGCTTTGGCAGAACAGCACCCGCAGCTTCAATATCACTTTTTTAATACCACCGAGCAAAAGCAGCATTTAACTGAAAGCCTACTACAAAAGCTTGTTCCTGACTTTGAGCAGACAGCAACTTATGTTTGTGGTCATCATGGCATGATGCAGCAAGCCAATGAAATTTATGCACAAAAAGGTGCTCAGTCGCAGCTTCATCAAGAGTATTTTCAGCCACTTCAAGTGACTGGTACACATGTAGCACAGCCTGTTATTTTCCGCCGTGCTCAACACGAGTTTTTAGCTGAAACAAATTTACTGAGCAGTGCAGAGCAAGCTGGTTTACGCCCACAACATGGTTGCCGTATGGGTGTCTGCAATAAATGCAGCTGTACCAAAGTAAGTGGAGTTACTCAAAACCTGTTAACCGGTGAAATTGAAGACCAACCTAACCGTCCAATTAAACTATGCGTGAGCCAGGCATTAAGCCCAGTCACGATTGATCTATAAAAAGAATTAAAGAGGATTAACCTTATGAATATGGCATTAGAGTTTTCTACCGTTTCTAAATCTGCTCATTTAACTCCAGAACAGACTGAAGAGTTTGGTCGCCGTGTTGAGCAGATTCGCCAAGACGTGATGCAAAGCCTTGGTGAACAAGACGCGAAATATATCTACAAAGTGCGTAATTTTGTTCGCTACACCGAAATCGCTTCACGTGGTATGTTGATGTTTGGTGGTTGGATTCCGCCAGTCTGGCTACTAGGCACAGGCTTATTAGGTATTTCTAAAATTGTAGAAAATATGGAACTTGGTCATAACGTCATGCACGGTCAGTTTGACTGGTTAAATGAACCAAGCCTGAACGGTAATACTTACGATTGGGATACCATTGCCTCTGGTGATGACTGGCGTGAAACACATAACTATGTGCACCACACCTATACCAATATTGTCGGTAAAGACCATGATGTCGGTTATGGTCTTTTGCGAGTAAGTGATCAACAGAAGTGGGAACCTCGCCACCTGTTTAATATTCCACTTGGTCTACAGTTAATGTTTTTCTTTGAGTGGTATGTAGGCGTGCAAAACTTACATCTTGAAGATGCATTAGTTTATAAAACCAAGAGCTGGAAACAGGTGTGGAAAGACTCGGCTAAAGTCCGTAAAAAAGCCACACGCCAAGTCTTAAAAGACTATGTGTTTTTCCCTGTCATCTCTGGTCCTATGTTTTTACCGGTTTTTGCAGGAAATGTAGTTGCGAATATTATTCGTAACTTGTGGTCATCTGCGGTGATTTTTAATGGTCACTTTACTGAAGATGCAGAAACGTTTGAGCCTGATAATACAGACACTGAAACTAAGGCAGAGTGGTACTTACGCCAGATTCGTGGTTCAAGTAATTTTAGTGGTACAGAATGGCTGCATTTTATGAGTGGTAACTTAAGCCATCAGATTGAGCATCATTTATTTCCAGATATGCCAGCTAATCGTTATAAAGAAGTAGCCCCGAAAATTAAGGCACTTTGCGCTGAATATGGTATTAACTATAACGAAGCGAACTTTATGCGTCAGTTCTGGAGTGTATGGGTACGTTTAGCGAAATGTTCACTGCCAAACCATACCACTGGAAAAGTGATGCAGACATTGGAAAAGTTAAAGGCAAAATTTAAACTTGCATAATCTCAGTTAATCCAAAATAGCTCCTTTTTAGGGGCTATTTTTATTTTTGAGTTATGAAACTTGCAGACTTACATTTGAAAGTAGGGAATAAACTCAACCTGTCAAAATCCTTTGCTATACTATGCCCAAGTTTGTATTTAAGAGAAGTTAGGAAGGATTATGCGTATTGACCAACGTGCATTAGACCAATTACGTGAAGTGAAAATTACACGAAACTACACCCGTTATGCTGAAGGTTCTGTGCTGGTCGAATTTGGTCACACCAAAGTCCTTTGTACTGCAAGCATTGATAACTCAGTGCCACGCTTTTTAAAAGGCCAAGGCCAAGGCTGGGTAACGGCAGAATATGGCATGCTACCGCGTTCAACACATTCACGTTGTGACCGTGAAGCGGCTCGTGGTAAACAAACTGGTCGTACTCAAGAAATCCAACGTTTGATTGGCCGTAGCTTACGTGCGATGGTTGATTTGAAAAAGCTTGGTGAAAACACGATTACCATCGACTGTGACGTGATTCAGGCTGATGGTGGTACGCGTACTGCTTCAATCACTGGTGCTGCTGTAGCATTAGTTGATGCGATGAATGTTTTATTGTCTCAAAAGAAAATTAAGCATGATCCGCTTAAAGGGTTAGTTGCTGCGATTTCTGTCGGTATGTATCAAGACGAAGTGTTGCTTGATCTTTGCTATGAAGAAGACTCGAACTGTCAAACTGACTTAAATGTAGTAATGACACAAGCTGGCGAGTTTATCGAAATTCAAGGTACTGCCGAAGACAAACCGTTTACCCGCGCTCAAAGCAATGCCATGTTAGAAACGGCTGA
The DNA here is from genome assembly GCF_038562025.1 of Acinetobacter sp. D009. NCBI lineage: Bacteria > Pseudomonadati > Pseudomonadota > Gammaproteobacteria > Moraxellales > Moraxellaceae > Acinetobacter > Acinetobacter sp. D009. The sequence goes on along the minus strand of NZ_CP151886.1, from coordinate 3,778,569 downwards.
AAAAGGGATTGCCGAGCTCATTAAAAAGCAACAAGAAGCTTTAGGCTGGTAATTTTACGCTTTGTGAAAAACGCATCTTCGGATGCGTTTTTTTATGCCTTCATCAAACCGACATAAAAACATCACTTGCCTGTCACTTTAACACTTTATTAGTAGTTCGCATTTAAACCGTTTGGAAAAAACCAATGCGAAAACTTTCACTTTTATTAATTACTTCTTTAGCACTCATGCTCAGTGCTTGTAACGATGATAATGACTCAGATAATTCATCGCCAACAACACCGCCCACCAGTAATTGCAAAATGCACTGTGCACCATAATAAGAACTCAGGATAGAACTAATGAACCGTCGCGAATTTCTTTTAAACTCTACAAAAACCATGTTTGGGACAGCTGCTTTAGCGAGTTTCCCGCTGAGTATTCAAAAAGCTTTAGCTATTGATGCCAAAGTTGAAAGTGGAACTATTCAAGATGTTAAACACATCGTGATTTTGACTCAGGAAAACCGTTCTTTCGATAATTATTTCGGAACATTGAAAGGTGTGCGTGGTTTTGGTGATCGTTTTACCATTCCTATGACAGAAGGTCGAAAGGTTTGGGAACAATATGATGCGAATAAAAAGAAAGTATTGCCATACCATTTAGATAGCCGTTTAGGAAATGCTCAGCGTGTTTCAGGTACACCTCACTCATGGTCTGATGGCCAAGCAGCTTGGGACAATGGTCGTATGAGTGATTGGGTCGCTTATAAAAAACCACAGTCGATGGGCTACTATAAAAAACAAGAAGTCGAATATCAGTTTGCTTTAGCAAATGCTTTTACCATTTGTGATGCTTACCACTGTGCTATGCATGCTGGAACCAACCCAAACCGTAAGTTTATTTGGACTGGAACGAATGGTCCTACAGGTGCAGGTGTTGCGAGTGTTGTAAATGAATTTGATGGGATTGGGGCATCAACAGAAGGTTATGAGTGGGCAACGTATCCTGAGCGCTTACAGCAAGCTGGCGTAACATGGAAAGTCTATCAAAATATGCCAGATAACTTTACCGATAACCCGTTAGCTGGTTTCAAGCAATATCGCCGTGCAAATGAGCAATCTGGTCAACCTGTCAGTAACGACACACTAACGTGTCCAGCATACGATGAAAAGATTGATGCGACCCAACCACTTTACAAAGGTATTGCCAATACCATGCCGGACGGTGGTTTTTTAGGAACTTTTAAAGCTGATATCGCCCAAGGTAAATTACCGCAGGTGAGTTGGTTGGTCGCTCCTGCAACTTACAGTGAACATCCGGGGCCATCTAGTCCTGTACAAGGTGCTTGGTATATTCAGGAAGTATTAAATGCATTAACTGAAAACCCTGAGCTGTGGAGCCAAACCGTTTTATTGGTGAACTTCGATGAAAATGACGGTTTCTTTGACCATGTTCCTTCACCAAGTGCACCGTCTAAAGATGTAAACGGTGTTGTATATGGAAAAACGACTTTAAACGATCAGCAAGTGTCTTATGAGTACTTTAACCATCCAGCAGTAGTGACTTCAAAATCTCAACCTAAGCCAGATGGTCGAGTGTATGGACCAGGCGTACGCGTTCCCATGTATGTGATTTCGCCGTGGAGCCGTGGAGGATGGGTAAATTCTCAAGTCTTTGACCATACCTCTATTTTACAGTTCTTGGAAAAACGCTTTGGTGTGCAAGAACCTAACATTAGCCCTTACCGCCGTGCTGTATGTGGTGATTTAACGACGGCATTTAATTTTAAAACACCGAATGTTCTGCCTGTTGCTGAACTAGATGGGAAGAAAACCAAAGCCGAAGCCGATGCGATTCGTGTTGCTCAAGCTTTATTGCCACAAGTTCCTGTTCCGAGCCAGCAGCAATTTCCTCAGCAGGAAATGGGAATTAGGCCATCACGTGCTTTGCCATATATTTTGCACACCAGTGCCAAAGTCGATACCACTCAAAAAACGATTAAGCTGATGTTCTCTAATACAGGTAAACAGGCAGCCGTTTTCCATGTCTATAACCGATTTGATCTTACGGCAATTCCACGTCGTTATATGGTTGAGGCAGGTAAACAGCTCGATGATGTATGGAATGCTACAAATGGGCAGTACGATTTGTGGGTACTCGGACCAAATGGTTTCCACCGTGCGTTTAAAGGTAATTTGAGTCAAGCTAACCAGACTCAAGCATTACCGGAAATTAGAGTATGTGTGGAAGAGTGTGATGCGAATTTGTATTTAAAAGTGCGTCATGATGGTAATAAGTCAGTCAAGCTAAACGTCAAAGCAAATGCTTATCTTCCAAATAAGACATGGACGATTGAAACCAATAGTTCTGAAAAAGAACTGGTTTGGGATATGTCTGAATTTGGTGGTTGGTATGACTTCACTCTGACTTTAGCTGATGATACTACTTTCAGTCGTCGTTTCGCAGGACGTATAGAAACTCAAGAAGATTCAATTTCTGATCCATATATGGGTTATTTAGAGTCTTAAGCTGGTAAGTTTTTCCCTTAATGAGGGTATTGGAATTTATTCCTCATTTGCTGGTGCTAAAAGTCATCTGCAACCTGTCTATAATCTATAAGGATCTTATTTTTGCAACAAAATAGGATAGAGGATAAAAATGGGCAGGTTTTGCAGATGACAATGCCTTTGGTCTTACGTGGCTTTAGCCGCCACTCAGGGCAAAACCAAAGTAATAGAATGAGCTGTTGGCAAAAAAATTATAAGCGGTAAGACTCTGCCGCGTAGGCCGAATAGAGAAACGAGATATCCACATCACGATAGTAAATAAAGGGAATAGGGTGTTTATATAAAATACTATGTGGGAAGATGCTGTCGTATAGATGAATAATAAAAATAAAGGCTTACCTTTTGTAACAGAATCTCCTAAGCCTGGTCATATTTATCTTTTACTTTGGAACCCTAAATTTTTAAAAGTGATGGGGAAAATTTATGCTACAAGGTTTTATTGTATTATTAGCAGTAGTGACATTTGTTTTAATGGCTGCTGACCCACGTGATGGTGGGGCACAAGCGACTCAGTCAGCGTGGCAAAAAACACAAGCTGCAGACATGACCAAGTCGCAAAAAAATACCAATAATGACGCAGATTTTATCTAAGCATTAAAACGCATAGATAAATCAACAGCTCTAACGTCTTTAGTTAGGACGCCCATAGAAATATAGTCAACGCCAGTGGTGGCAACTTCACGCAAGTTTTCAATAGTGATATTGCCAGATGCTTCGAGTTTACAGCGGCCCGCCACATGTTTTACGGCATCAATCATTTGCTGTTGACTGAAGTTATCGAGCATGACAATGTCAGCACCAGCTTCAAGCGCTTGATTTAGTTCATCCCAAGTTTCAACTTCGACTTCAACAGGTTTGCCCGATGCAATTTGATGTGCTTTGGTGATTGCTTGAGCAATACCACCCGCTGCCATAATATGGTTTTCTTTAATTAAGAACGCATCAAATAAGCCAAGACGATGGTTTTGTCCGCCCCCGATAGCAACCGCATATTTTTGTGCAATACGTAAGCCTGGTAGAGTTTTACGTGTATCGAGAAGTTTTGTATTTAAACCTTCAAGATGTTGAACATATTCAGCAGTTTTTGTTGCAACAGCAGACAAAGTTTGAATAAAGTTTAAAGCAGGGCGCTCTACAGTCAGTAAGCTACGTGCAGAACCAGCAAGCTTTAAAAAGGCTTCGTTTGCAGCAACACGTTCACCTTCTTGTTTTAGCCAAGTCACTTGAACAGTATTGTCATAAGCTGAGATGAGCGCATTAACCCACGGTTGTCCAGCTAAGACCATATCTTCTCGGCTAATAATGGTTGCCGTGGCTTGCTCATCTTCAGGTGTGAGCATAGCGGTAATGTCACCGTCCCCAATATCTTCTTGTAATGCTTGTTGAATATTGATTTGAATTGATTGTTCAAGCAAAGACTGAGGTATGCTCATACGGTTTCCATTTTGTCGATGACCCTAAAACTTGCGATATATTAGCATCGTCGACCTGAAAAATAAGCTATTTTATGAGATTAATCGCGATAAACAATCGCATTTACTACTTTGAAAAGCACATAACTGTTTTAAACTAAAACAATTGGCAAGCAATTTATTGGCGTCTCAATGAAGCAAATCACAGCGTATGAAGTTATAGATGGACAATTAAAAGGGGCGAGACAAATCCCTTCTCCAAATTTTAACCAGCGTCCGACTGGCACCGAAATTCAAATGATTGTGGTTCATAATATTAGTTTGCCACCGTCTCAGTTTGGAGGCGGCTATATTGAGCAGTTTTTTCAAAACAAGTTAGATTGGTCAGTTCATCCTTATTTTCAGACTATTGAAGGCATGCAAGTTTCTACACATCTGTTAATTTTACGAACAGGTGAAGTTCTGCAGTTTGTTAATTTTAATGAGAGAGCATGGCATGCAGGGCGTTCAAGTTATTTAGCCAAAGTAGAATGCAACGATTATTCAATTGGTATAGAACTTGAAGGAAGTGATGATTTACCTTTTGAAGACTTACAATATGAAGTGCTAACTGACGTTGTTACCGCTATCCGTCAGGCTTATCCTGAAATTAAAAACCATATTGCAGGGCATTCAGACATTGCACCGGGCCGAAAAACCGATCCGGGGCCTTATTTTAAATGGCAACACTTTAGACAACTGTTAGCACAGAAAAAAACTTGAGTTTGTTCATCATTTCACAACGAAAAGATTTTCTAGTTTCATTACAATAGCGTCTTTCGAATATAGCTGTAGGTGAGTGCGATGGCATTGTGGCGATCGACTTTTATTGTCAGTGCAATGACGATGTTGTCACGAGTGTTAGGGCTCGTGCGTGATGTCGTATTGCTCAACGTGTTTGGTGCAGGTAAAGATTTTGATACCTTCGTCGTCGCTTTTCGTATTCCCAACTTCTTTCGACGACTATTTGCCGAAGGCGCCTTTTCTCAGGCCTTTATCCCAGTCTTAACTGAATATAAAACGGGTCGAGCACACGCTGAAGTACAGATCTTAATTAGTCGGGTATTTGGCTGTTTGCTAACAGTTATGACCTTACTGACTTTTGTGGCTATGGTTTTAGCACCTGCAATCATCTATATGTACGCACCGGGCTTCCACAGTGATCCGGAAAAGTTCGATTTAGCTGTCAGCATGTTCCGTTTGACTATTCCATATTTAATGTTTATGTCGCTCACGGCTTTTGCCAGCAGCATCTTAAATAGTTATGGCTCGTTCGCTTCACCTGCTTTTTCGCCAGTTTTATTAAATGTAGCGATGATTGCAGGAGCGTGGTGGCTTACGCCGTATATGGCTGAGCCAATCAAAGCATTAGGCTGGTCAGTTGTTGCGGCTGGGGTATTACAGTTAGCGATACAAATTCCTGAATTGTGGCGTAAAAACCTACTAATTCCACCTAAAGTTGATTTTAAACATGAAGGTGTAGAACGTATTTTAAAATTAATGCTTCCAGCATTATTTGGTGTATCGGTGACTCAGATTAACCTGCTGTTAAATACGATTTGGGCATCTTTTATGCAAGATGGTTCAGTGTCTTGGCTCTACAGTGCCGAACGTATGACTGAGCTACCTTTAGGTTTAATTGGTGTTGCGATTGGTACAGTAATTTTGCCTTCACTTTCTGCCCGTCATGCAGAGCAGGATCAAGCAAAGTTCCGCGGCATGATCGACTGGGCTGCAAAAGTCATTGTATTGGTAGGATTGCCAGCAAGTATTGCTTTATTTATGCTTTCAACACCGATTATTCAAGCATTATTCCAGCGCGGTGAGTTTGATTTACGTGATACACAAATGACAGCTTTAGCGTTGCAATGTATGAGTGCAGGTGTAATTTCTTTCATGCTCATTAAAGTATTTGCACCAGGTTTCTATGCTCAGCAAGATACAAAAACACCAGTGCGTGTAGGTTTAATGTCTGTTGCCGCTAATGCGATTTTAAACGTTGTATTTATTGGCTTCTTTAAGCTTATTGATTGGCATGCAGAACATATGGCACTTGCACTAGCGTCTTCAGGTTCAGCGTTAGTAAATGCGGGTCTACTCTACTTCTATTTGCATAAGCGTAATATTTTCCGATTTGGTTCACATTGGAAGAAATTGGGACTTCAATATGGTTTAGCAAACCTTGCTATGATTGCAGCGCTTTGGTTTGGACTCAATTGGTATAACGGAGAGCTTTCACAGTGGTTACGTGTTGCCGAAGTCGTAGGGCTATGCGTAGTTGGGATAATTGCTTACCTGATCGGTTTAATTCTTACGGGTTTTCGACCAAGAGATTTAAAACACTAAAAATAAAAAAGCGATCTTAAATGATCGCTTTTTTTATACTAATACATTTATTTTGGCAAAACTTGTAGTAATTCAATATCGAAAATTAAAGTGCTATTCGGACCAATCGTGTCACCTGCACCGACTTCACCGTAAGCGAGATTTGCAGGGATAAAGAAACGGGTTTTACCGCCTTCTTTCATGGTTTGTAGACCTTCAGTCCAGCCTGCAATCACTTGGCTAAGCTGAAACTCAACTGGATGATTACGTGCGATTGAGCTGTCAAATACCGTTCCGTCGAGTAAACGACCTTCATAATTCACTTTGACACGTGATACAGCTTTAGGTTTTTTACCTGTACCTTCTTTTAATACTTGATATTGGAGGCCTGATTTAGTCGTGATTACACCCGATTTTTTTGCATTATCAGCAAGAAATGCAGCACCAGCTTGAGCATTTTGTTGCCCTACTTTTTGAAATTCAGCAAGCTGCTTAGCTTCTAAAGTTTTTTTATAATCATTAATCGCTTTCGCCATTTCTTCGTCAGTTAAGCGTGCGGTTTTGTTCTGAGCACCTTCTTGTAAACCCTGATAAAAAATATCAAGATTTAGATCTGTTAAAGCATCAGTATTATTACGGCCCATTAAATAGCCATAGCTATAGCTAAATTTTTCTTTTGCTGGGCTTTTATTTGTAATAGGTGCAGCAGCAAAAACAGATAAACTCATCGTTGATGTTGCAATAATTAAACCAATTTTTTTCATGCCGTTTTCCAAAAAAAGGAGAGTACTGTTTTACTCTCCTGAATATTTTTATTTCACTGAAATGAGTTCTACATCAAAAATCAGCGTACTGTTTGCTGGAATACCAGGAAGTTCCTGAGGACCATAAGCAAGATTAGATGGAATAAAGAACGTCGCTTTACCGCCTTCTTTCATGAGCTGAAGCCCTTCAGTCCAGCCTGGAATAACCTGATTGAGAGGAAACTCAACTGGCTCACCGCGCTTATAAGAACTATCAAAAACTTGACCATTAATTAATCGGCCTTCGTAATGTACTTTCACCATAGATTGCGCAGTTGGTTGTTTACCTGTGCCTTCTTTAGTGATGATATATTGCAAGCCAGATGCTGTAGTTTTTACACCAGCTTTTGTTTTATTTTCTGCAAGGAATTGAACATCTGCAGATTCAGACGCTGCACCAGCGGCTTGCTGTGGTTTATCTTGTTGTTGCATTTTTTGCTGCAATTCTTTTTCATAAGCAGCAACAGCAGCTTTTAACTCTTCTTGAGTATAAGCACTTGGTTGCTTATTACGAGCATCATGAATCCCCTTCACAAATGATTTTGTGTCTAGTTCAGGTGGAGTTTGCTGAGCAACTTCGTACCCAAGAACATAACTGATTTTTTCAATTGGAGAGGCATTTTTATTTGCTTTGCTTCCGACTTCTGTGGTCGGATGTTGGCTTGCATAATAAACTGGTACAAGTGCAGCACCGCCTAAAACTACAGCGACAGCAATGGGTAAGGCTTTACTCATAAAAGGTTCCAAAAATAATCATTTGAGTCTAAAAAGGCTGCTTTTGATCTTAGCATGCTTAAGCATAGAATGTTTAAGAAAAAAAACGAGTGGTTTTTTATATATTTTAGTTAGTTTTAGTTGGAATAAACTTAAAAAATCTTAAATAAAAAACCGGATCATTTGATCCGGTTCTCTTATCACTTTACGATTAATCTTCTTTTTGTGCTTTATAAGCATAGGCATAGTTATAGCCATAACCATAGCCGGCACTAGCACGTTGAATATCGTTAAGGATAAAGCCGTTGACTTTAACACCTGCTTGTTCAAAGCGATTAAGCGTTAATTCAAGCTCTTTCATTTGTGATTTAGCATAACGGGCAACAATTAAGTTCACACCAGTATATTGCGAAATAATAATACCATCGGTTACTGCCAGCACTGGTGGAGTATCAATAATGATATGGTCATATTGGCTTTGTAGCTGTTCAAGTAATTCTTTAAATTGGTTTGAACTTAAAATCTCTGAAGGATTAGTTGGGCTCTTACCACGCGTAATCACATCAAGGTTAGCAACTTGAGTTTTGTGCAATACTTTTTGTAGATCAGCTTGTCCACTTAACAATTCAGAAAGACCCGGTTTCACATCAACATCAAAATATTTGTGCATATAACCACGGCGCATATCGGCATCAATGAGTAGTACGCGTTTATCACCTTGAGCGAAAATTGTTGCAAGGTTGGTCGAAATAAATGATTTACCCACTTCTGGAGAAGGGCCAGCAATCATAATGATATTATTTTTTGCATTTGCTAAAGCAAAGTGAATCGCGGTACGGATACTACGTAAGCTCTCAATTGCGATGTCATCACCATTTTTAACAGCAAGAATAGGAATACTCTTCTTTTTCTTTAAAATTTTGATGCGACTTTCTTGAATTGGAGAACGAGGAACAGTTGCATATACTGGTAAATCCAGCTCATTTTCAATTTGACCAGAGTCTTTGATGCCTGTACGTAACATATTACGTAGTAATGCAATTACAGTACCAATAAATCCGCCTAAAAACAAAGATAAGATTAGGACTTGTAATTTTTTAGGCTTAATTGGTTCAACGGGCTCAACAGCCGTGTCTACAACGCGTACATTGCCAATTTCACCTGCTTTCGCAATACGCAGTTGTTGGTAAGAATTTAATAATGCAGTGTAGAGTTGTGTTTTAACTTCCACTTCGCGATACAGCTGTAAGTATTGGCGCTGTACATCTGGTAATTGTTTCAAAGTACTGTTGAGTTCACCAATTTGTTTATTAATAGCAGCAAGCTGGCCATTAATTTCGCGCATTGCTGGGTGCTCAGCTGTATATTTTGCCGCCATTTCTGCTTGCTTTTGTTCAAGCTCAGCCTTTCTAGTTTCTAAAGTAATACTTTGGGTTAAATACAACTCAGATTCTTTGGTGACATCAACTGTATTATACTGCTGACGGAATTTATTGAATTGGCGCTCTGCGTCATCTAATTGTTTTTTCAGATCTGGGAGTTGTTCATCCAAAAATTTTAAAGTCTGAGCAGATTCAGCCGAACGACGTTCAATATTTTGTGCACTATAAGTTGCCAAAATTGCATTTAAAACTTTAGTAATATGTTCTTTGTCTTGACCTTGATAGTTTAAACCTAAAACACCTGTAAGCTTACCTCGTTCTGCGACCGAATAGTTTAAGCTAAGTGCATTTACAGCAGCAGGTATGGATAAATTTTTAATATTATAAGTTGCATTGAGTTGATCTTGCGTAAAGATTGCAACCTTCCAAGTACCATGTGGTCCTGTAACTTGGCTTAACTGATTAATTGGTACTGTTAAAATAGTCTGCTCAGTACTAGGGTCAGTTAAACGTAAAGATTGTTTATCAAAATTTAGAAGTAAATTCTTATCTAAATAATATGCAGGCACTTCAAACTGGCGAACTTCAAAACTTTTTAAATCGTCTTTAAATAAAACGGACTTTTTAGTATATTCGGTTTTATATTCACCATCGCTTAATAAACGATGAGTAAAAGTGTTTTCTGTGCTGGAAATCTGAATATTTAAATGCAAATCTTTAATTACAGAACCTAACACTAAACGAGATTTTAAAATTTCAATTTCTGCTTGAGCTGGTGATTTTTGCTCAATCATTTGTGATAAATCGCCTAAAAGAGCAGCAGAAGCCCCTTTGCTGTCTTCAACTTGAACCAAAGCATCAACCGAATAAGTATCAGGCGTTACACGTAAATAGAGTAGTGCACATACAAGGCTTAAAATAATGCAGAGGGCAATAAGTTTCCACTGAGCTATCAGGGAAAAAAATAATTCCTTTAGATCAATTGTATCTTCGGTATTAGTATTTTGGTTCATAAGCTTAAAATCTGAATGTTAAATATAAGGTTTCCAGTCATCAACACATTGCTGTATGAGTTGGCAAGTTTCATCAAAAATAGTTTGATCATGTTGATATGGATCTGGCACATTTTTGTTTTGCCAATGTCCTAAGCGATAGGTTTTACCTTTTGCAAAGGGCCAAGTTTGCTCAATATGTTTTTGCTGGTTGTGACTCATGACTAAAATCAGGTCAGCTCTTTTGATATGTTCTGCACTAAGTTTACGTGCAACATGAGGCTCCATATCAATGCCTAATCGTTGCATACAAAGTCGAGCTTTTTCATCAGCTTGATGACCAATAAGCCCTGAAATACCTGCTGACTCAATATTTAATTGGGGATATTGCTGTTTAAGGAAATACTCAGCCATTGGGCTTCGGCAGATATTTCCAATGCAGACCACCAAAATATTCTTAAATTGCATAATATTATTGTCCCAATCGATCTATATTATATAAAGCGCTTGAGAATGGAATAATTTGATTAACAACACGTTGCCAGCGAGTCAAGCCAGTCGCATCAACATATACAATATCATTACTACGTAATTTAAACTGATTGGCTAATCCGAAATCACCAATACTCATTAAATTTAAATGGTAAAGCTCAGTTGTACGGTCATTTGGATTGGTACGTAAAACATAAATACGACTAGCACTAGCAGATAAAGGATTTAGACCCAAGCTTTCACCTAGAGCATCACTTAGCGTCATACCCTGATCACGCATTGGTAAAGCTTGATTCTTGCCAGATTCACCCATGACATAAATTTTCTGGTTTTCTCGGGTACTGACATAGATTGTGTCATTTGGTTGTACTAAAAGTTTATGTAACGAATAACCCGCTTTTTCTAACTCAATCGTATTTAAGTTATATGTAATGCCATTACGAATGAGTTGAACGTAGGTATTGTCACCTTTATCGGTTACTCCTCCAGCAAGACCTAAAGCTGTGTATACACTTACTGGTTGATCGCTTAAGTAGAACTGGCCACCCTTTATGACGCTGCCTTGAACAGAAAAGCGTTGTCCCTCATAAGATAGTACGCGTACTATCACATCAGGATTTTTTAAAAAACGGGCCAGTTGGCTGTGAAGTTCACGGTTCACTTGAGAAAGAGTTTTGCCAGCTGCTTTATAACGCCCAACTAGAGGAAACTGGATGTAACCAGTTTGGTCGATTGGATAACCACTTGCTTGTACAGATTGTTCATTATTAACGTTGTTTACAGGTGGAGTAATTTCAGGATATGCCCAAAGTTGAATAGAAAGAACGTCTCCAGGGCTTAAACGATATATGGGTTGTTGGCTCTTAAAAAGAGTTGCATAGTTACGTTGATAATCAACCTGTGCGGGCTGTATTGCGGGCAGAGTTTCTTGTGAAATTTTAACCACATTAACCGTAGTTCCAAGGTCGGTTTTATAAACGCCTTCACTTGGAATATCATAAGTTTGTAAACCGGAGGTAACTGCACAACTAGCAGCACTTAAACTTAAGGCAAGAACAGAAAAAAACTGGCAATACTTCACACGCGACCCTTTGTGTATTTATCTTTAATTGATATTGTCCACTGCATAGTAACAAGTGTCTATTAAACGCAGGCTGAAGAGATTCTAGCTGAAAAGAAATGAAAAAACATCGAAAAATCGTATAGCTTTGTATGTTTAGTTTATCTGAATGGCTTATTTAGACTGTGGTCATTGATCAGAAATATTAAAAATGTACTGTTTTAGCTAAACTAATAAATTGTACTTATAAGTACTGTAAACACATTTATACAATTGGTGTTCGGCGCTAACTTAAAATCTGATATAGTACGCTGCAATGTAAGTGCCAAAAGCATGATTTATTAGATATAAACTCTAAGGAAAAAGGCTCGTTTATATGCAAATTGCCAATTTAAAAATAGCAATTATTGGGTTGGGCTATGTAGGCTTGCCATTGGCAGTTGAGTTTGGCAAAAAAGTACCTGTTGTTGGTTTTGATATTTATCAAAAACGTATTGATGAACTCAAAAACGGTAAAGATCATACTTTAGAAGTATCAACACAAGAATTACAACAGGCGTTGCAATTAAGTTATTCTGCTGATTTGGGTGATCTAAAAGACAGTAATTTTTTTATTGTTACCGTTCCAACACCAATTGATGATTTTAAACAACCCGATCTCACACCTTTAATCAAAGCATCGACCAGTATTGGCAAAGTGCTTAAAAAGGGTGATGTAGTAGTATATGAATCTACTGTATACCCAGGCGCAACCGAAGAAGTATGTATTCCGGTTTTGGAAAAAGTTTCAGGTTTAAAATTTAATCAGGATTTTTTTGCAGGTTATAGCCCTGAGCGGATTAACCCAGGTGATAAGCTTCACCGCGTAACTAATATTTTAAAAATTACTTCAGGTTCTACACCTGAAATCGCTGATTATGTTGATGAAGTATATAATCTGATTATTGAGGCAGGAACTCATAAGGCGCCGAATATAAAAGTAGCAGAAGCTGCTAAAGTGATTGAAAATACTCAACGTGATGTCAATATTGCTCTTATTAACGAATTAGCACTTATTTTTAATAAGTTAGATATAGATACGGAAGATGTATTGAAAGCTGCAGGGACGAAATGGAACTTTTTGCCATTTCGACCAGGGTTGGTAGGCGGACACTGTATTGGCGTTGATCCTTATTATTTAACCCATAAGGCTCAATCTATTGGATTGCACCCAGAAATTATTTTAGCAGCTCGTCGCTTAAATGATCGTATGGGAGAATATGTGGCGACGCAACTCATTAAAGAAATGGTAAAGCGTCGAATTCAAGTAGTTGGTGCCCGCATTTTAGTAATGGGGCTCAGCTTTAAAGAAAACTGTCCAGATATTCGTAATACAAAAATTATTGACTTTATTAAAGCTCTTAAAGAATACGACTTAGATTTAGATATTTGTGATCCTTGGGTAGATGATACAGAAGTCCAACACGAATATGGTTTAGCACCAGTTAAAGAATTGAAGCAAGGTGTGTATGATGCGGTCGTTATTGCAGTCGCTCATGATCAGTTTAAAGCAATGACTGCGCAAGAGTTTCACGCATTAGGTAAAGCCAATCATGTACTTTATGATTTGAAATATGTATTAGATCAACAAGAATCATCTATACGGTTATAAGGAATTAGTTCAGGTGAAAAGAGTTTTATTGGTATTTGGAACAAGACCAGAAGCAATAAAAATGGCGCCATTAGCCTTAAAATTACAGCAAAATATTGAAGACTTCGAAACTAAAGTTTGTGTAACTGGTCAACATCGCCAAATGCTGGATCAAGTTTTAGAGCTCTTTAATTTAGAACCAGATTTTGATTTAAACTTAATGAAACCTGGACAAACATTATCTGATGTAACTTCTGGCGTTTTAAAAGGTTTAGAACAAGTTTTTGAGCAATGGTTACCAGACGTAATTCTTGTTCATGGAGATACAGCAACGACTTTTGCTGCTTCATTAGCAGGCTATTACCATAAAATTAAGATTGGTCACGTTGAAGCTGGCCTGCGAACAGGTGATCTTTATTCGCCGTGGCCTGAAGAAGCAAATCGTCAGCTTACAGGGGTTTTGGCAAACTATCATTTTGCTCCTACAAAATCTTCTTACCATAATTTAATAAAAGAGAATGTGAATCCTGAAACTATTATTGTGACTGGGAACACAGTTATTGATGCGCTGTTGCAAGTGAAAGATAAAGTTGAACAAGATGAAGCTTTAATTCAGAAGTTTGAGCAAGAGTTTAAGTTTCTTGATAAGAATAAGAAGTTAGTTCTAGTTACTGGTCATAGACGTGAAAACTTTGGTCAAGGTTTTTTAAATATCTGCACTGCATTAGCTAATCTTGCAAAAAAATTTAGTGATATCCAAATTGTATATCCTGTTCATTTGAATCCTAATGTGCAAAGACCTGTAAATGAATTGCTATCAGGTATAGATAATATCTTTTTAATTCAACCCCAAGATTATTTGCCATTTGTGTATTTAATGAACCGTAGTTATCTCATCTTAACTGACTCAGGGGGGATTCAAGAAGAGGCTCCTTCTCTTGGAAAACCTGTCTTGGTTATGCGTGATACTACTGAACGACCAGAAGCTGTTGATGCAGGGACTGTGCGTTTAGTTGGTACTGATGTGAATACAATTGAAAAATCAGTATCGGAGTTATTAGAAAATACCTCAGTATATAATGCTATGGCTGCTGCACATAATCCTTACGGCGATGGCACTTCTTGTCAGCAAATTATTGATTTCTTAAGAAGAAGTTAATTTTTTTATTATTTTATTTTAATTTAAAGTATTGAATATGAATAAGTCATTTAAACATATCTGTGTTATAGGTTTAGGTTATATTGGTTTACCAACAGCAGCAACTTTTGCAGCACATGGAATAAAAGTTACTGGTGTGGATGTTAATCAACATGCCGTAGATATGATTAACCAAGGAAAAGTGCACATTGTTGAACCCGACTTAGATGCGTTAGTGCGTGATGTGGTTGCACAAGGTAAGTTATCTGCTCAAACTACTCCATTAGAAGCTGATGCATATATAGTTGCAGTTCCTACTCCTTTTAAAGATGACTATCAACCTGATTTAAAATATATTGAAGCAGCTTCTAAAGCCTTAGCTCCTTTTTTGAAAAAAGGTAATCTCGTTATTCTTGAGTCTACCTCACCTGTAGAAGCAACCGAACAAATGTCAGCTTGGTTGAGCGAAGCTCGCCCCGACTTAAGTTTTCCTCAGCAAAAAGGTGAAGAGGCAGATATTTTGGTAGCGCACTGCCCAGAACGAGTATTACCAGGTAAGGTTTTGCAAGAACTGATTAGCAATGACCGTATTATCGGCGGTATGACACCGCGCTGTTCAAAAGCAGCTTGTGAGCTATACAAAACCTTCGTGAAAGGTGAGTGTATAGAAACAAATGCGCGTACTGCAGAAATGTGTAAATTAACAGAAAACTCTTTCCGAGATGTTAATATTGCCTTTGCAAATGAGCTTTCTATTATTTGTGATAAGTTAGATATTAATGTTTGGGAGTTAATCTCTCTCGCAAATCGTCATCCTCGGGTAAATATTTTACAACCAGGCCCTGGTGTAGGTGGACACTGTATTGCTGTTGATCCATGGTTTATTGTGGCTAAAACACCAGAACAGGCGCGATTGATTCGTACCGCACGTGAAGTAAATGATGCAAAACCTGAATGGGTCATTGATCAAGTTAAAATTAAAATTGCCGAATTTTTACAAGCTAACCCAAATAAGACAATTCAAGATGTAACGATTGCTTGCTATGGCTTAGCTTTTAAACCTGATATTGATGATCTTCGCGAGAGCCCAGCATTAGAAATCACTAAGAAATTGGCAGAACAAGGTTTAAATATTCTTGCAGTAGAACCGAATATCAATGAACTCCCAAGCCGGCTTCCTTCAAGTATTAAACTGATTTCTGTTGAAGAGCATCAGCAAGCAGACATCCATTTAATTTTGGTCGATCATAAACAATTTAAAAATATGGACCTCTCTTTTTCTTATGTTGTAGATACGAAAGGTATTCTATAAATGTATAATTTATTTAAAATTTTTTTTAGACTGGGAGATTATTTTAGAGGTCTAAAACTTTTTTTGCTTATACATTTATGTGGAGGTGTTTGTAAAAGTATTCCTAAAGTTGGGAAAAACGTTATTTTCAAATATCCTCCCCATAAAGGAATTGTTATCGGCAAAAGATGTGATATAGGAGCTTTTAGTCATTTTGACATACCACCATTAGGTCAATTAATAATAGGTGATCATGTGAAAATGACACAAGGAGTTGTGATTTCTGCAATTAATAAAGTTGAAATACAGAATAATACTCTAATTGCGGAGTGGGTATCTATTAGAGATGCGCAGCATTTATTTGATAAAAGTGAACCAATAAATAAACAAGGGATGAAGAGAGGTGAAATTTTAATAGAAGAGGATGTGTGGATAGGTCGTGGTTGTAGTATTTTTCTAAATACTATAATTCGTAAAGGTGCAATTATTGGTGCTGAATCTATTGTAAAAAGTATAGAAATTCCATCAATGCAAATACATGCGGGTAATCCACTTAAATTTATAAAGAATAGATAGAGTGTATGAAGATTTTATCCAAACTTATAGCAGGAGGGATAATTGTACAGTTACTTGTAGCAGTATCTGTTATGATATCTTCGCGACTTTATAAGCCAGAAGTATTTGGCGAATTAGGTTGGTACTTAAGTTTTGCTTCAGTGTTTTCAATTATTGCCGCCTTGCGATTTGATTATATTGTATTGAGTGATAGAGTAGGCGAAGAGGAAAAAAAAGAGTTTTTCTCTAATGCTATAGTTGTTAGTATTTTAATTTTTTCTTTGTTATCTATATGTACTATAATTGCTAATAGTATTTTTTCTTTTAAATATAGTATTGCCTACTTGTTATTATTTTGTCTCAGCTTAAGTTTTTTTAATCTATTAAGTCAGTACCTCATATTAATAAAAGACTATAAGAAATTTATTTTTTACAAAACCAATCAATTAGTTCTTCAAATTATACTAATTGTAATTTTTTATTATTTTTTTTCTGAGAAAGGATTATTATTAGCGAATATTTTTCCTCAATTAATTATCTCACTTTTATTTTTTTGGTTGATTAGAGAAAATTTATCATTTAATTACAATAATTTCAGAATTTTTGTTCGTAAAAATTGGGGGGAGGGCTTAAAAAATTCTTTTCTTACATTTATACAATACTCAACTCCAGTAATACCTGTACTATTTGGTGGATATATTTTTGATAAGAGCCAAATTGGTGCATATTTTCTATTTTCTCAAACGATGGCAGTTCCATTTTCACTGATTCGCAGAAATGTTTTAATACTCTTTAATGGTGAATATAGTGACCCAGGAAAAATTAAAAAACTATTTGAAGATATATTAACTATAAGAAATATATTTATTGCTACAGTTTTATTTATGTCTTTACTAATATTTCTAGTGTTTTGTTCGAAATATTTGATAATAATATTTTTTGGTAGAGAATGGGTGATATTTTCTTGGTTGCTATCCCTATTATTCGTCTACTACTTTATGGATGCCTTGTTACAACCTTTAACTACTTTATATCCATTATGGGGAGAAGTTAATAAAGCTTTAGGTTTTGAATTAACTAGGTTTATTTTGGTAGCTATAATTTTACCGTTATTTTCCTTTTTTGCAAAATTATCTTTTTTATATTTTATTATCTTATTTCTGATAATTATGTTGCTTATTTATGTTGTAAATTTTTATAGCATTTTAAAATATATTAAGAGGTTAAAATGAATAGGTTGGCATTTATTTGGGGAATAATATCTCTAGTAATGATATGTCTCTTATGGTTGCTCTTAGGTTTGGAGAGCCTAGATTTATTTTTAAACTTTTCTCTTGTTTTTATTGCATTACTTACATTTTTTCAAATAAAGAAAAGTGGCATCCTGGCACCGAGTACAATAGTTTTTGTAACGGCACTTCCTTATTTTTTAACAGCAATATATAACTCTTTTATTTATAGAGACTATAGTTATTTTCTAGAAAAAACTAATGCAAGTTTAATCTTGTATTCTTTTATTTTTTTTGGCTCTTTTATTTTTTTTGATTCATATTTAAATAAAATTAAAACTATTGAACTTGATTTTAGAAAAAAATTTAGTTCAAATGTTGTTTTTGTAATATATGCGTTGATTGTATTTATATATATTACTATGGTTTCAATGTCTTTTTCATTAGATATTGGGGCAGTTACGCGTGCCGATATTTATAAATCGAAGTCTACTTTTTTTGATGTTTATAAACTCTTTGTTTACTCTTTTTCTGTATTTTATATTTGGTTTATTATATGTATTGAACAAAAAAAAGGTAAATATTTGTTATTTTGGTTGTTACCTCTAATCTTATTTTCAGCTACAGATATTCTTATTTTAGGCGATAGAAAGTTAGCAATATTGTTGTTTATTATTTGTGCTTATACTATTAATGTGAAAAGACGTATTAACCCTATCTATATTGGATATGGATTTATGTTTGCTTTAGTAATGTGGCTTTATGGGTATTTACGAAATACTAGTATTTCTCAGTGGGGATCTATTTTAAGTGAATTAGACTATAGTACAGCTTTTAGTCCTGATAAGTCCGAATTCGGAGCTTTTAGTATCATTTGGAATGACTATTTTTCTAAATATTCTTCAGTTCAAATGCATCCTACCTATTTAGAGACATTTGCACAGATTATTCCTACATTTATTTTTCCTAATCGGCCTATTTCACCTTCAGTTAACTTTGTAAAAGAGTTTTATCCTGATATCTATAATTCTGGTGGTGGTTTAGCTTTTAATGCAATTCTTGAGTCTATGATGAATTTTAATATATTAGGACCTATTGTTTTTGCATTTTTACTTGTCTTTTTTTCTAAATTTTATAACAAATCTTCTTTTGGAGTTTTGTTGGGTACTATATATATCTTCTGTTTTTCCTTTACTTTAAGGAATGATATGATTAGTAACTTTAGAACATTTTTTATTCTTGGTGTTGTAGTTTTAATATCTATTTTGGTTTTTTGTCGAGTTGGAAAATTAAAAGCAGGTGGGAATTAAGTGAATAAAATATATTTTATTGGTAAACTTCCTTTACCTATAGGTGGTGTTACTGTTTTTAATCAACGTAAATTAGAGCAATTAACTAATAATTCTCAAAATACTAATGTTGTCTTAATCGAACCAAATAAGAAAAACTTTTTTAAAATAGTTTTAGTCTTAAGGTCGAAATCAATTAAGCATTTAAGTGCTTCTAATTTTTTATTAATTTCATTGGCTTCTTTTTTTGCAAAATATCAAACAGTTATATTTTATGATCATAATTCTAGCCGACATTTTTCTTCTTTAGCGAATTGGAAGAAGAAAATTTATTTAAATTTTTTTCTTAAGTGTAAAAATATTATGTTAGTTAATAAGCATCTTAAAGAGAATTATAAAGTATTTGCTCAATTTCATGATATTACTCCTAAGTTCGAAACAGTCTCTGCTTTTTTACCTCCTGCTAAGGCTGAATTAAAAGATATTTTATATACATATGATCAAAAGTTATTGGATTTATATCAAACCGCATTAAAAAATCAGCAAAGAAAAATCATATTAACCAGCGCATTTCAGCCAAATTTAGATGCTAAAGGGGCTGATATTTATACATTAGATTCTTTAATAGATATTTTTGCAAAATTAGCGCCAAAATATAAACAAGATTATTTTCTTATCGCTATTGCAAGCTATCCAGAAACTAGTTTTAGCCAAGAAATAAGAACAAAGGTACGTTCACTTAATGGCAAATATGACAATCTTCTCTTTTTAGAGAATGATAAGAAAATATGGCCTCTTTTAGAGATAACGAAATTGTTTATTCGTGCGACGACTACAGACGGTGATTCTGTAAGCTTGAGAGAGGCATTATATTTCGGTGCTCCTGTTTTAGCATCGGATGTAGTACCGAGACCGGATAATGTTATGTTGTTTAACTTAGAAAAAGATGATCTCAGTCAAAAAATTGATGAATATTTAGGAAGTTATTAATGAAACAAATTCTTCAAGATATGGCAAATGGTGGTACGACTGTAACAGAAGCTCCTGTACCCCAATGTTCCAAAGGTCATTTACTTATTTCCACAACGACTTCGCTTATTTCTGCTGGAACAGAACGTATGTTAGTGGGCTTTGGTAAAGCTTCTTTAATTGATAAAGCTCGCCAACAACCTGAAAAAGTGAAAATGGTGCTTGAAAAAGTACAAACTGATGGACTGTTAACTACCTATGATGCGGTTAAATCAAAATTAGCTCAACCTTTAGCACTTGGATACTGTAATGTCGGTGTTGTGCATGAAGTAGGTGCGGGAGTTGATGATTTTCAAGTAGGTGATCGTGTCGTTTCAAATGGTCCACATGCTGATATGGTAAAAGTACCTAAAAACCTTTGTGCCAAAATTCCAGATAATGTTGATGATGAATCTGCTTCATTTGCTGTAGTTGCTAGCATTGGTTTACAAGGTATTCGTCTTGCTCAGCCTACCTTAGGCGAGAGTTTCGTAGTAACTGGCGCTGGTTTGATTGGTTTGTTAACCATTCAAATGTTAAGAGCTAATGGTTGTCGTGTTCTTGCGATTGACTTTGATCAAAGTAAACTTGAGCTAGCAAAACAATTTGGTGCAGAAGTATGTAATCCGGGTAAAGGTGAAGATCCGGTTGCTGTTGGTTTGGCATTCAGTCGTGGTGTTGGTGTGGATGGGGTCATTATTACCGCTTCAACTAAGGTAAGTGACCCTGTTATTCAAGCAGCTCGTATGAGCCGAAAGCGTGGCCGTATTATTCTAGTTGGTGTAACAGGTTTAGAGCTAAACCGTGCTGATTTTTATGAAAAAGAACTTAGTTTTCAAGTTTCTTGTTCATATGGTCCAGGTCGTTACGATACTGAATATGAAGATAAGGGTAATGATTATCCACTCGGCTTTGTGCGTTGGACTGAGCAACGCAACTTTGTTGCCGTTTTGGATATGATGGCTGCAGGTACCTTAAATGTAGAGCCTTTAATTACACAACGTTTTGAATTTGAAGACGCACCCAAAGCTTATGATGCATTGACGGAAGACAAATCAGGTCTAGGTTTATTGCTTAAATATAACTCTCCAGTTGAAACTCGTTTAGAAAAACGAGTGGTATTACGCCCAATTTCTATTGAGCCAAAGAATGCTGTTGTTGGTTTTATTGGTGCGGGTAATTATGCTTCTCGTATCTTGATTCCTGCTTTCAAAAAAGCATCTTCTCAATTACATACCATCGTAACCTCTGGTGGCATTAATGGGGTTATTCATGGAGAAAAAACAGGATTTGCCGAAGCTTCGACAGATCTGGATGGTTTATTAAATAATAAAGATATTAATACCGTCGCGATTGCGACACGTCATAATAGCCATGCTTACTTTGTTGAAAAAGTTTTATCAGCAGGTAAGAATGTTTTTGTTGAAAAGCCATTAGCTTTGACTGTCGAAGAAATTGAAAAAATTGAAACGGTTTATAATCAAAATATCCAGAATAATCAATATGCACGAGTCATGGTGGGCTTCAACCGTCGTTTCTCACCACAAGTGCAAAAAATGAAAACCTTGTTGGATACAGTAAAAGAGCCGAAAAGTTTTATCATGACCATGAATGCAGGTGCAATACCGACGGATCATTGGACACAAGACAATGCTGTGGGTGGAGGACGAATTATTGGGGAAGCATGCCATTTTATCGATTTGATGCGCTTCCTAGCAGGGTCAAAAATTGTTTCTATTCAGGCCCGACGTATGGGCGAAACTGATGCAGTACAAATTTTAGAAGATAAGGCTTCAATTACGCTTGGTTTTGAAGATGGATCATTTGGCACCATTTTCTACTTGGCAAATGGCGCTTCAAGCTTCCCTAAAGAGCGTGTAGAAGTCTTTACAGCAGGTCGAGTATTACAACTAGATAATTTCAGAAAGCTAAAAGCATTTGGCTGGCCTGGATTTAACAAGATGAATCTGTGGCGTCAAGATAAAGGTCAAGATGCTTGTGCTGCAGTCTTTGTAGACAGTATTCGAGACGGAAAAGAAGCGCCAATTCCTGCCGATGAAATTTTTGAAGTTGCTAGAGTGACCATTCAGGTTGCCGAAATTTTAAGAGCACAAACATGAGTTTAGTCATGAAAGGTCAAACAGCTCTTGCTTTAGGGCTGTTTAATTTGTTCAGGGTGTTTAAATATCGTCTTGGCGTAAAGACAGGTCTAAACCCTGTACAAAAGTTGTCTGCACAATTGCCAACGGGTTGCTTCTTTAGTCAGTGTACTGCCACTGAAGCAAAGACTGTACCCGTAAACTCAACTTTAACAGCCTTTGGATACCTCAAGTATCCAGTGGCTGGACAGCTTCCCAATTGGTTCTATAGTCCTTTAACCGAGCATACTTTTCAAAATACAGAAAGGGCGTGGTATCAAATTCCAGATTTTGATGCGAATGTTGGTGATATTAAAGGCGTATGGGAGGCTTCCCGTTTTGACTGGCTAATTGATCTTGCTCTACACGAGCTTAAAGTGAGAGATGGGCAGGCATTGGTTCAACTTGATTTATGGTTGAATGATTGGTGTAAGGAGAACCCTGCTTATTTTGGACCAAACTGGAAATGTGGGCAGGAAGCTTCTATCCGTGTCATGCATATTATTACTGCGTTGATCGGTTTAGGACAAGAGCAGCATGCGCACGACAATATCTGTGCATTTATTGAGGCTCATTTAAAGCGTATTGAACCTACAATTGATTATGCGATTGCTCAGGATAATAATCATGGAACATCTGAGGCAGCTGCACTTTATATAGGTGGAGCTTTCTTAAATGCAAATAAACCTTTGCCACAATATAAAAAATGGCAAGCTTTAGGCGAAAAATGGTTAGCTAATAGGGCAAACAAGCTTATCATGCAAGATGGCGGCTTTAGCCAATATTCAATTAATTATCATCGAGTGATGTTAGATTCTTATTGTTTAGCTGAAATAGTTCGCCGAAAATTAGTATTAAAGCCTTTTTCAGAACAGTTATATCGTCAATTGCAGAAAGCGACAGACTGGTTATATGTATTAACTCAAGCTGATGGAGATGTGCCCAATTTAGGTGCAAATGATGGTGCGCGACTCCTTCCAGTAAGTCAGACCGATTATCGTGATTTTAGACCAACAGTTCAGTTGGCAAGTACCTTATTTCATCAACATAGTTATTATCAAGATTTAGGAACTTATGATCAAAGTTTAAATTTTTTTCATATACATAAATTGGAAAAAGAAAACTTTAAATTACCTTCACGAAATCAAATTTTTAATGAAAGTGGTTTAATTACCTCTGAAAAAGATAATTTCTTTATTGCTTTTAAGTTGCCGAAATTTAAATTCCGTCCAAGTCAGTGTGATGGACTGCATTTAGATGTTTGGTTTAAAGGTCAGAATATACTAAGAGATGGTGGTACCTATAGTTATAATTCCTCACCAGAAGACTTAGAATATTTCTCTGGCGTTGCTAGCCACAATACAGTTGAGTTTGATAAACACCAACAAATGCCACGCTTAAGCCGCTTCTTGTTTGGTGCTTGGCTGACTCCAAAAAATTTAACTTATAAACCATATGAGTTTGGCTGTGGCTACCAAGACTATTGGCAGTGTGAACATCACCGTAAAGTTTTATTAACAGATAATCAAATAGAAGTAGTAGATAATATTTCTGGTTTTCAGCAACAAGCTATTTTACGTTGGCGTTTACAACCGGATCACTGGGTATTAAACAATAATATTTTAACCAATGGAAAAGTTGAGATAATTTTAGAAGCTGAGCATTCTATTTCTATTCATCTCACAGAGGGTGAAGAGTCGAGATATTATTATCAAAAGACTAAATTGCCTGTTCTAGAAATTAAAGCAACACAACCGACTACGATTTTTACCGTAATTAAAGATATAACATGAAGATTTTATATTTCCATCAACATTTTTCTACACCAAAAGGGTCTGCTGGGATTCGTTCTTATGCAATGGCTCAATCATTGATTCGTAATGGGCATCAAGTCACTATGGTCTGCGGTTCTTTTGGTGCTGGTCAGACTGGTTTAACTCAACCTTTTAATAAAGGGGTACGTCGGGGTGTAGTGGATGGTATAGATATTATTGAATTTGAATTGCCTTATTCAAATAGCTTATCGTTTTTAAAACGCATTCTAATTTTTTTAAGTTTTGCATTTAAATCAATTAAAGTCGCTCTGACTGAGCAATACGATATTGTTTTTGCAACCACTACCCCTTTAACAGCAGGTATTCCAGGTATTTTTGCTAAATGGTTACGTCGGAAACCTTTTGTTTTTGAGGTGCGTGACTTATGGCCTGAGCTTCCGAAAGCTATGGGCGTAATAAAAAACCCTATTGTTTTATGGATGATGTCAGTACTTGAGTGGACTTCTTATCATTCTGCCGATCGTTTAGTTGGTCTATCCCCTGGAATTGTGGATGGTATAATCAAACGGGGTATTGCACCTGAAAAAGTTGCCTCTATTCCTAATGGATGTGATTTAGATATTTTTGCTTCTGAACACCAACCATGGCGCCCAGAAGGTGTGAAAGAAACTGACTTGATGGCAATTTTTACAGGGACACATGGCTTGGCAAATGGCTTGAATGCTGTGTTAGATGCAGCTGTAGAGTTGAAAGCCCGCCAAAGAACAGATATTAAACTTGTTCTTGTCGGTGATGGCATGCAGAAAAAAGCATTAATTGAACGAGCAGAAAAGCTTCAATTGGATAATGTAGTTTTTCATGATCCTGTTAACAAAGCAAAGTTAGCGGGTCTTATGTCAAGTGCAGATATCGGTTTGCAAATTTTAGCGAATGTCCCTGCTTTTTATTATGGTACATCTCCTAATAAATTCTTTGACTATATTTCTGCAGGTTTACCAGTTCTAAATAACTATCCAGGTTGGTTAGCTGAGTTAATTACAAAGGAACAATGCGGATTTGCTGTTCCTCCTGAAAATCCAAAAGCCTTTGCTGATGCATTGGAACAAGCTGCCGATCAACGTGAGCAGCTCAATCAGATGGGTAAAAATGGCCAGCAAGTGGCTAAAGAACAGTTTAACCGCTCCATTCTTTCTCAAAAGTTCTCTGACTGGGTAACAGGAGCATAATATGCTAAAGCGTTTATTAGATATTGTTATTGCTTCTATTGCCCTTACTTTACTCTCACCACTATATTTCTATGTTGCATATAAGGTGAAAAAAAATTTAGGCTCACCTGTATTGTTTCGCCAAGTTCGCCCTGGCTTACATGGGAAGCCTTTTGAAATGATTAAGTTTCGAACTATGAAAGATGCAACAGACGCACAGGGTAATCCTTTACCAGATAGTGAGCGCCTAACGCCATTTGGTAAAATGCTTCGTTCTACTAGTCTGGATGAAATGCCTGAGCTTTGGAATGTAATTAAAGGTGATATGAGTATTGTAGGTCCAAGACCCTTATTGATGGAGTACTTGCCACTTTATAATAAAGAACAAGCAAAGCGTCATGATGTACGTCCAGGAATGACTGGCCACGCGCAAGTGAATGGACGTAATGCTATTGGCTGGGAAGAAAAATTTAAACTTGATACGTGGTACGTTGAAAATAGATCGCTTTGGTTAGACTTTAAAATAATGCTTCAAACCGTTAAAAAAGTAATTGCTAAAGATGATATCAATGAAGCTGGCGAGGCGACGATGACGAAGTTTACAGGTTCAAAGTCGGAAGCAGATAAATGAATAATCAGGTCTATGCTATTTATGGTGCTTCGGGCTGTGGCCGTAGTTTGATGCCTGTTGCAAGACAACAGCTTCAACGTCAGGGTATTACGGCTGAAATTTATTTTATTGATGATAGTTTACAAGAAGAAAAATTAGTAAATGGCCATAGAGCTTTAAACTATCAATCTTTTAAATCAATAGATTGCTCTTATAAATACGTATTAATTGCAATTGCGAATAGTCAGATTCGTGAAAAAATCGCAAATCAATTGGTTGTTGATGGCATTAAACTTTGGTCCATACAAGCTGATAACACAGTAATTATGGATAACGTAGAAATTAGTGAAGGAGCAGCCCTAAGTCCTTTTGTTTCAATTACATCAAACATAAAAATTGGTAAATGTTTTCATGCTAATTTATACAGCTATGTTGAGCATGATTGTGTAATTGGTGACTATGTGACTTTTGCCCCTGGCGTTAAATGCAATGGTAATATTCACATTGAAGATCATGCATATATTGGTGCTGGAGCAGTTATTAAACAAGGCACACCTGATAACCCTTTAATAATTGGTGAAGGTGCTATTGTTGGAATGGGCGCTGTAGTGACTAAAAGCGTGCCAGCTGGTGTAACTGTTGTAGGTAATCCTGCAAGAATTTTAGAAAGAAAGTAAGTAAGAAATATTTTATTAGGAAGTTAAAATGTTAAACACTGCATTTGAACCATGGCCAAGTTTTACAACAGAAGAAGCTGACGCAGTCAAAAATGTATTACTATCAAATAAAGTAAATTATTGGACCGGTCAAGAGTGTAGAATTTTTGAAAAAGAATTCGCTGAGTTTTCTGATACAAAATATGCGGTTGCTTTAGCAAATGGTACCGTAGCTCTAGATGTCGCATTAAAAGCCTTAGATATTGGCGCGGGTGATGATGTTATTGTGACGTCTCGTACTTTTTTAGCTTCAGCAAGTTCAATTGTAACAGCTGGCGCTAATCCTGTTTTTGCAGATGTAGAATTAGATTCTCAAAATATTTCACGTCGTACTATTGAGGCTGTACTTACACCAAATACTAAAGCCATTATTTGTGTACATTTAGCTGGTTGGATGTGTGATATGGATCCGATTATGCAACTTGCTGCTGAGCGTGGTATATATGTTATTGAAGACTGCGCCCAAGCTCATGGAGCAAAATATAAAGGTAAAGCAGCAGGTTCTATCGGCCATATTGCGGCATGGTCATTTTGCCAAGACAAAATTATGACAACTGGTGGTGAGGGCGGTATGGTCACCACGAATGATGAAACGCTTTGGAAAAAAATGTGGTCTTATAAAGATCATGGTAAAAGTTACGACAGTATTTATAATAAACAGCACCCACCAGGTTTCCGTTGGTTACATGACTCATTCGGAACTAACTGGCGTATGATGGAAATGCAAGCAGTGATTGGTCGAATTCAGTTAACCCGTATGGCTGAATGGACTAAAAAACGTACTGAAAATGCAGAAAAGATTTTAGAAGCCTTTGGCGGCTCTCCTTTCTTTAGTGTTCATACTCCCTCTGTAGATTATGTCCATGCATATTATAAATGCTATGTCCAAGTGAATTTAGAAGCCTTGCCAGATGGTTGGTCACGAGATCGCATTATGCAAGAAATTAACTCTCAGGAAGTGCCTTGTTTTAGTGGGTCTTGTTCTGAAGTTTATTTAGAACACGCATTTGACGGTACACCATGGCGTCCAGAAAAGCGTCTAGAAAATGCACAGAAATTAGGTGAAACCAGTTTAATGTTCTTGGTTCATCCGACTTTGAGTCAAGAAAGTATAGAAAAAACGATTCGTGCAATTAATACTGTTAATAGAGCTTTACAATCATAAGGAATGTGAAGCTATTCACATAGCTTTCTTTTAAATTATGATCTGACTTAAAGTTATGTAACCGCTGCGTAAATTTTATTTCTACTTATATAAGAAATGAGTATAAATATCGCACGGTTACTAGAACGATTAGAAGAGTATTGTGAAAAAGATTATTTATCAGTTTGCGTCAGCTCCTCGGCTTACAAAACAATGTTTTTTGGTTCTTATCGACCTATTCGCTTTTCCTGTTATTTTGTGGCTATGTTATGCCATTCGATTATTTGATTTAGGTGCTGAGGTTATTCCAGGCATCAACTATGGTGTGGCATTTGTTACAATTTTAGCTATCCTAAGCTTAATGCTAGCTGGAGTTTATCGGTTTATTGTCCGTACTTTTAATGAAGCCTTTATTGCTAAATTAGCGATTGCTGTTACGTTGATGGTCATCGTTTTATATGGCATGAATGCTTTTTCACCTGCATTTGTTCCGACTTCAATTCCATTAATGTTCGGCTTCTTAATGTTTGGTTGGGTGTGGTGTAGTCGTGCATTTATTCGTTTTATCGTAAAAGCTACGTTACAAACTGGTGAAGAGCGTAAACGAATTGCAATTTACGGTGCTGGTGATGCAGGTCAACAAATTGCAGCTGTGCTTTATCGTTCTGGTAATCATTTACCCGTTTTTTTCATTGACGATAATACATCCTTACAAGACCATATGGTTGGCGGTTTAAAAGTACTATCTTTAGAAAAAGCTTTACAACGTTTCGAAAAGTATAAAACTGATGAAATTTTGCTAGCGTTACCTTCAGTAGGCCGTGTGCGTAAAAGTGAAATTATTCAACAGCTAGAACCTGCACATCTTAAAATTACTGAGCTACCTGGCCTTACACAACTTGTTGATGGTGAGCTCAAAGTTGCAGATATTCGTGAAGTAGACATTATTGACTTACTGGGACGTGATCCTGTACCACCTGTAGATCATTTACTTGCAAAAAATATCCTTAATAAGATTGTTATGGTCACTGGTGCGGGTGGTTCTATTGGTTCTGAGTTATGCCGTCAAATAGTTAAAAATCAGCCTAAAATGTTGATTATTTATGAAATTACAGAGTTTGCGCTTTATAGTATAGATAAAGAGTTACGTCTAACGGCTCAATGTGAAATTGTTCCTATTTTAGGTACAGTGCAAGATCAACAGAAATTAGAACGTATTATCGAGCAATATGGTGTTCAGACCGTTTACCATGCTGCTGCTTATAAACATGTACCTTTAGTTGAGTGTAATCCAATTGCAGGATTAAAGAACAATGCGATTGGTACTGCAAATAGTCTAAATGCAGCTGTAAAAAAAGGTGTGGAAACGTTCGTTCTCATCTCGACCGATAAAGCAGTACGTCCTACCAATGTAATGGGCGCATCGAAACGTATGGCAGAGCTCTATTGTCAAGCAATGGCTGAAGCCCAAAAGCAAACTCAAATTAGTATCGTACGTTTTGGTAATGTATTAGGGTCTTCTGGCTCAGTAGTGCCATTATTTAAACAGCAAATTGCCAAAGGTGGTCCAATTACTGTGACTCACCCAGAAGTAACACGCTACTTCATGACTATTCCTGAAGCATCTCAGTTGGTTATTCAAGCTGGTGCATTAGGTAGAGGCGGTGATGTGTTTTTACTTGATATGGGTGAACCTGTCCGTATTCAGGACTTAGCTCGCCAAATGATTTCTTTAAGTGGTTTAACTGTGCGTGAACAAGGTTCAATGCAAGGGGATATCGAAATTCATTATAGTGGATTGCGTCCAGGTGAGAAACTTTACGAAGAATTATTAATTGATCAAGAAAATACTGAATATACCGAGCATAGTAGAATTCTTCGATCTTTTGAGAAATTCTACCCTCTTAGAGAAATTCAAGAAGTCTTTGATCGAGTGAATAATATGACTGCTGTCCAGCAAGATATTGATTGGGCGCTATGTCAACTTGAACACTATGTTGATGGTTATAAACGTAGTAAAGATATTATGGTTAATTAGAGAGTGAATGTGTGATTAAAAAGGCAGTTTTACCTGTAGCTGGATTAGGTACACGTTTTTTACCGGCAAGTAAGTCAATTCCTAAAGAAATGGTCACAGTAGTTGATCGTCCTGCGATTGAATATGTAGTGCGTGAAGCTGTAGAAGCAGGAATTGAGCAAATTATTCTGGTAACGCACTCATCTAAAGCATCAATTGAAAATTATTTTGATCGAAACTTTGAACTTGAAACGACTTTAGAGCAGAAGAAAAAGTTTGATCTGCTTGATGAGATTACTCAGATTATCCCACCTCATGTAAGTGTAGTGAGTGTAAGACAGCCTCAACCTTTGGGTTTGGGGCATGCTGTGTTATGCGCAAAAAGTATTATTGGGCAAGATGATTTTGCTGTGTTGTTACCAGATGTATTGGTTAAAGATAACTCAGGGCAAAATGATTTATCGCGTATGATTTCTCGTTATGAAGTGAGTCAAGCTGCTCAAATCATGGTTGAAGCAGTACCCGATCATTTAGTAGATCAATATGGGATTGTTGATGTAAAACAGAGCCCGGCTGAGGGTGAAAGTATTGTCATGCAGGGTATTGTCGAAAAACCTGCTGTCGGCTCTGCACCTTCTAATTTATCTGTAGTCGGACGTTATATTTTACCTGCCAAGATTATGCAGCTTCTAGAGAATACGCCGAAAGGAGCAGGTAATGAAATTCAGTTAACTGATGCTATTGCGATGCTTCAAAGTACAGACATTGTGGAAGCCTATCGGATGCAGGGCCAAACTTTTGACTGTGGCAGTAAACTTGGTTATTTGAAAGCTGTACTACATTATGGTGTTGCACACCCTAAATTGGGATTAGAATTTAAACATCTGATTCAAGAACTTAAACTATAAAGTTTTGTAGCTCTGCTTAAGTATTTGTAAAAACTGCTGAATATGGTAGCAGAGCAGTATATTCTTTTCCTGGAAAAGGAATAGAAATCTATAAATCAGGTGTGCAATGAAAATCGCAGTATTTGGAACAACGTTACATGCCGGTGTTATGGCGGCATTATTAGCTGAATATGGTAACCAAATTTATTGGTGTACCTGTGTAAGTTGTGAAGAAGATATTTCTGTCCTTACGTATCAAGATCAAGAAGTAAATAATTATTTAAATAAACAAAGAAAAGCTGGTTTTTTAAAAGAAAGTGCTTTTTCCGAGATTCCTTTAGATATTGAAGTATATTTATTTTGTTTTAGTCCCACACAAATTGAACTTGCTTTAAAAACCGTACAAAAACTGAGTGAGCGACCAATTGTTCATCCTAGATTAATGATTAATGGTTCAACTTTTGGTTTACACGGTACAGAAAAATTAAAACAGCATTTGCCAAAACATGAGTGGGTTTACTTTCCTGATGTGATTCAGGAGGGTAATGCTATCAATAGTGTATTGAATGTAAAACATGTCATTATTGGTGTTGAATCTAGGGATGCAAGTGAAACCATGCAAGAGCTATTGCGTCCATTTTTCCAATTTAGCTATCAATATTTATTTATGCCAATTTTAGATGCGGAGTTTACCAAACTTAGTATCTCGGGTATGTTGGCGACCCGCATTAGTTATATGAATGACTTAGCTATGGTTGCCGAAAAGTTAGGTATTGATATTGCGAATGTAAAGCATGGTATTGCTGCTGATACACGAATTGGTGCTGCATATTTATCGCCTGGTGTAGGATTTGGTGGTGAGAATTTTTCACACGATATTTTAACCCTTTCGAGCACTGTATCTGAAACAGGAACAAAAAGCCGTCTTTTAGAACAGGTTTGGGCGATTAATGAGCAGCAAAAAGAAATTTTATTCCGTAAATTATGGAATTATTATCACTGTAGTCTAAATGGTAAAACGGTTGCGATTTGGGGTGCTTCTTTTAAAGAAAATACTTCAAATATACATAACTCACCGATTCATATTTTATTGGCGGCGTTATGGGCACAAGGCGTAATAGTGCGCCTGCACGATCCTCAAGCTTTAGATGAAATAGCTGCGACTTATGGGGTTCGTGAAGATTTAATTTTATGCACTGATCAATATCAGGCTGCACAAGATGCTCATGCATTGTGCCTCGTCACGGCTTGGAAGCAATATTGGAGCCCTGACTTTAAGCAACTACAACAGTTAATGAAACATCCGTTAATTTTAGATGGACGTAATATTTATGATCCAGCATATGTAAAAGCGAAAGGCTTTGCTTATGAAGGAGTAGGTCGCTTATGAGTAAATCAATTGAGCAATTTCCGAAGGAATTAGTCTCGCCTCTAGCTCATCTTCAAACTTTAGGTGAAGAAAACTCAAAATTACATATCAAAGAGTTATTTGCTTTAGAGCCAGATCGTTTTCATAATTACTCAGTAAAGTTTGATCAATTATTTTTTGATTACAGTAAGCACCGAGTAACTAAGGATATTTTAGAACAGTTAGTAGCTCTTGCGAAGAATAAAAATTTAACCCAATGGATTAATCGTCTTTTTTCACAAGATAAAATTAACTGTACCGAACAACGTGAAGCAATGCACTGGGCATTGCGTTTACCAGCTGATTATTTAAAGTTTCCAGATTTAACAGAACAAGTTCATAGTCAGTTAGAACGTATGTATACCTTAGTGGAAAAAATCCATGCAGGGCAATATCGTGGTGCTACTGGTGAAGTGATCCAAGATGTTGTCAATATTGGAGTGGGTGGTTCTGATTTAGGGCCACAAATGGTGACTCATGCGCTGTCTGATTTTAAGGTGAAAACGGCTAAGCCCCTTAACACTCATTTTGTTTCAACGATGGATGGTAGTCAGCTATCAGAACTGCTCCATCAACTTCGCCCAGAAACTACTTTATTTATTATTTCTTCAAAATCTTTTGGAACGATTGATACCTTATCAAATGCCCAAACAGTGCGTCAGTGGTTAGAAAAAACGTTAGGGAAACATGCCCGCGTATTAAAAAGCCATTTTATTGGTGTGTCCACAAAAGCTGACAAAATGTCTGAATGGGGAATTGCGCCTGAAAATCAATTATTGCTGTGGGATTGGGTAGGTGGCCGTTATTCACTATGGTCTTGTATTGGTTTACCTATTGCTTTGACGATTGGTGTTGACGGGTTTAAGCAACTTTTAGCAGGGGCTCACGCCGTCGATGAGCATTTTCAAAATACGAGTTTTGATCAAAATATTCCTGTTTTAATGGCATTATTAGGAATTTGGAATAATAATTTTTTAAATATTCAGACTCATGCGGTCTTGCCTTATGATGGACGTTTAAAATATTTTGCTGCTTATTTACAACAATTAGAGATGGAGTCTAATGGCAAGTCGGTGCAGCGCAATGGTCAAAAAGTTGAGCTAGATACTTGCCCAATTGTGTGGGGTGAAGTTGGTCCAAATGCTCAGCATGCGTTCTATCAATTGCTACATCAAGGCTCCCAAGCAGTCAGTTGTGATTTTATTGCACCAATTCAACGTTATAATGCAGACCACTTTACCTATGCTGAAAACGCAGATGCCTTAGTTGAGCAACATCATCTTGCTCTCTCTAATTGCTTGGCGCAATCACGCTTATTGGCTTTCGGTAATGAAGCTTTGGATTCAACTGAATTAGAAAATCTGCCAATTTATAAGCAATATGAAGGTAATCAGCCGAGTTCTACCTTATTATTAAAAGAACTTAATCCTTATAGTTTAGGAATGTTAATTGCTTTATATGAACATAAAGTTTTTGTTCAATCTGTAATTTGGAATATTAATCCATTTGACCAGTGGGGAGTTGAAAAGGGTAAACAGATCGCTGATCAGTTACTCCCGATTTTAAGTGGCGTTCAAAATGATTCTTCAAAACTTGACGCTTCAACACGTGGATTAATTAAAATTTTGTTAGGAAAAGTAGATGGCTAAAATTCTAGTCACTGGTGGCGCAGGTTATATTGGTTCACACACATGTGTTGAACTTTTGCAGGCTGGTCATGAAGTTGTTGTTTTTGATAATCTTTCAAATAGTTCTGAAGAATCTTTAAATAGAGTTCAAGATATCGCCCAAAAAAGTTTAACTTTTGTACATGGTGACATCCGCAATGCAGATGAGTTGGACCGTGTATTTCAAATACATACTATTGATGCTGTTATTCACTTCGCAGGTTTGAAAGCAGTGGGTGAAAGTCAGGAAAAGCCACTCATTTATTTTGATAATAATATTGCCGGCAGCGTTCAACTGGTTAAATCGATGGAAAAGGCAGGTGTCTATACGCTTGTATTTAGCTCATCTGCAACAGTTTATGATGAAGCCAATATATCTCCATTAAATGAAGAAATGCCAACAGGTATGCCAAGTAATAACTATGGCTATACTAAACTGATTGTTGAGCAATTAT
The DNA here is from genome assembly GCF_038562025.1 of Acinetobacter sp. D009. Lineage (NCBI taxonomy): Bacteria > Pseudomonadati > Pseudomonadota > Gammaproteobacteria > Moraxellales > Moraxellaceae > Acinetobacter > Acinetobacter sp. D009. Next base: position 3,744,639 of record NZ_CP151886.1, on the reverse strand, counting down.
TACAAAAATTGTCCGCATCTAATCCAAAATGGTCAATCGCATTACTTCGTTATTTTAACCCAGTCGGTGCACATAAAAGTGGACGTATTGGGGAAGACCCACAGGGTATTCCAAATAATTTAATGCCGTATGTGACACAAGTTGCTGTTGGTCGCCGCGAGAAACTATCCATTTATGGTAATGATTATGAAACTGTGGATGGTACTGGTGTGCGTGACTATATCCATGTGGTCGATTTAGCGAATGCGCACTTATGTGCTCTCAATAACCGATTGAATGCGACAGGTTGTCGTGCATGGAATATCGGTACGGGTAATGGTTCATCTGTTTTGCAAGTTAAGGATACATTTGAAAAAGTTAATGGCGTGCCTGTAGCTTTTGAATTTGCACCGCGGAGATCTGGAGATGTAGCCACATCTTTTGCAGACAATAGTCGTGCAGTTGCTGAATTGGGTTGGCAGCCGCAATATGGTTTAGAAGATATGCTTGCTGATAGCTGGAATTGGCAGAAGCAGAATCCTAATGGCTATAATTAAGTAAATAACAATAAAAAAAGGAGCAAATTGCTCCTTTTTTATTTTTGATTAGCTTTGAATCAACCCAGTCAATTCATCTACATAATGCTGCATTGGCTGAGCTTGACGGTCTGCACGGCTTTCAATGTTGAGTCGTAATAGCGGTTCAGTATTTGAAGCACGGACATTAAAACGCCATGCGCCAAAGTCGAGGCTTACACCATCAGTACGGTCAATTTGTGGATTTTGATCGGCATAGAAGTCGAAAATCTTTTGAATAGTGGTTTGTGTATCAGCTACTTTAAAGTTGATTTCACCACTACAAGGAAATTTGGTAATCATATTTTCAACGAGTGTTGAAAGTGATTGTCCTGTTTCAGAAAGTAGGGCAACGGTCAGTAACCACGGAATCATGCCGCTGTCGCAGTAAGCAAAGTCACGGAAATAGTGATGGGCACTCATTTCACCGCCATATACCGCATTGTGTTCACGCATGACATCTTTAATGAATGCATGACCAGATTTTGACTGTACGGCAATGCCTTTGTATTCATCGACGATATCAAATGTGTTCCAGACTAAACGTGGGTCATGAACAATTTTTTCGCCTGACTGTTTGATTAAGAAAGCTTGAGCCAAGAGTCCAACAATATAGTAGCCTTCAATAAATTGGCCCTTCTCATCAAACAAGAAACAGCGGTCAAAGTCGCCGTCCCAAGCAATTCCCATATCTGCTTTATGCTCAAGCACAGCATTTCGGGTACTGTCACGGTTTTCAATTAAAATTGGGTTAGGGATGCCATTTGGAAAAGTACCATCTGCTTCATGATGAATTTTAATAAATTCAACTGGTACGTTAAGTGCTTTAAATTTTTCTTCAATGGCATCAATGACGTGACCAGCTGCACCATTACCAGCATTAACCACCAACTTAAGTGGGCGGATTTTTGCTGGTTCAATATAGGTCATTAGGTGATCAACGAACTCAGGCAAAATGTTATAGCTTTGCGTTGTACCTTTTTGGCTAACTTCTTCAAAGTGATTAGTTTCTGCTAAAGCCTGAATTTCTTTTAAACCTGTATCGGCACTAATTGGACGAGCATTTTCGCGAACCAATTTCATACCGTTATAGTCCATTGGGTTATGACTAGCAGTAACTTCAATTCCACCTTGTACATCTAAATGAAAAGCTGCGAAGTAAACTTCTTCAGTTCCCGTCATGCCTAAATCAAGCACATTTACACCTGCATCATTTAGGCCGTGGATGGTTGCTTGTTTTAAAGATTCACTGCTTAGACGAATATCACAACCTACAACCACAGTCTTTGGTTTATAGATTTGTCCGTACGCGCGGCCAATTTTATAGGCGATTTCTTCATTCAATTCGGTGCCGAGTTTGCCTCGGATATCATAGGCTTTAAAACAGGTTAAAGTAGTCATTATTCAGTTCAATACAAATGATTTAAGTTTTGGGCATTATTATACATTTATCAATAAATGATTATGTTTATTGTTTTATGTTCAAATTTTTCACTTCATTTCTGTAAGTCTTATTTAAGTTTATAAGAAAGTATTTTTAAGACTTTAGTCTAATAAGAAAATTTCTAAATTAGAAAGAGCTTGATTTTGCTTAGTACTATTGGTCTTACCAATTATAGTGATTATTTAATGATTGATCTTACCAATATCTGTGTTTATGATGCGGTCTGTGGTTTAAGGAACAACATTTGCACTTAATTTTTAATTGGTCATACCAATTGTGTTAAATGTTTAAGAATTTAAGGTACAAAAATTCGCCCCGGCATTTCAAGGAGATGACAATGCTCAATATGTGGCAACAACTTTATGACCCTTTAAATAATATTTGGCTGTCCAGTGCGATTGCATTAATCCCGATTATTTTCTTCTTTTTAGCATTAGCAGTTTTTCGTTTAAAAGGCAGTATCGCGGGTACGGGCACAGTCATTATTGCATTATTGATTGCGCTCTTTTTCTATCAAATGCCGGGTCAAATGGCCTTTGCATCCATTATTTACGGTTTCTTCTACGGTCTATGGCCAATTTCATGGATCATTATCGGGGCAGTTTTTCTATACAAGATTTCGGTAAAAACAGGCCAGTTTGAAGTTATCCGCTCAAGCATTTTGTCAATTACCGAAGACCAACGTCTGCAAATGTTATTGGTTGGTTTTGCCTTTGGTACTTTCTTAGAAGGGGCGGCTGGCTTTGGTGCTCCAGTTGCGATTACCGCTGCACTCCTTGTTGGTTTAGGCTTTAAGCCACTTTACGCTGCTGGTTTATGTTTAATTGTAAATACGGCGCCAGTGGCATTCGGTGCAATGGGTATTCCAATTATTGTGGCGGGGCAAGTTTCTGGTGTAGATACCATGGAAATTAGCCAGATGGTGGGTCGTCAGTTGCCGTTTTTAACGCTGATCGTGCTGTTCTGGATTATGGCGATTATGGATGGCTGGCGTGGTGTTAAAGAAACTTGGCCTGCGGTAGTTGTCGGTGGTGGTTCGTTTGCGATTGCTCAGTATCTCACTTCTAACTTCATTGGCCCTGAATTACCAGACATTACCGCAGCAATTGCATCATTAGTGAGCTTAACTTTACTGTTCCGTGTTTGGAAACCAAAACATATTTTCCGTTTTGAACCTGAGGCGGGTCAAACTTTAACTCAACAACCTACTACGGTTCAACGTTATAGCATTGGCAAAATTGTGAAGGCATGGTCTCCATTTGCCATCTTAACCGTGATGGTCACCATCTGGAGTATTAAGCCATTTAAAGCATTATTTGCAAAAGATGGCGCTCTTGAGCACTGGATTTTTAAACTTGAAGTACCGTATTTGCATAAATTGGTCGAAAAAATGCCACCAATTGTGGCAGAGATGAAACCATATGAAGCGATTTATAAGTTTGACTGGTTCTCTGCAACAGGTACTGCAATTTTTATTGCTGCAATCATCACTGCTATTTTCTTGAAAATGAAAGCAAGTGAGGCACTAACGACTTTTGGTGAAACACTCAATGAGTTAAAAACACCGATTTACTCGATTGGTATGGTGTTGGCATTTGCTTTTATTGCGAACTACTCAGGTTTATCTGCAACTTTAGCTTTGGCTCTATCACATACGGGTCATGCGTTTACTTTCTTCTCACCATTTTTGGGTTGGCTTGGTGTATTCCTTACGGGTTCAGATACCTCTTCAAATGCTTTGTTCTCGGCACTACAGGCAACCACAGCTCAGCAAATTGGTATTCCAGAAGTATTGCTTGTGGCTGCCAATACCAGCGGTGGTGTGACAGGTAAAATGATTTCTCCGCAGTCGATTGCTATCGCTTGTGCTGCGGTAGGCTTAGTTGGAAAAGAGTCTGACTTGTTCCGTTTCACGGTAAAACATAGCATCATATTCACTGTCTTTGTTGGCATCATTATTACGGTTCAGGCTTATCTTGTTCCGTGGATGATTCCATAACTCCAGTGAAGGAAACGCGATGAGAATCTCCGATCAAGTGGTCATGAAATTGCAGGCATTAATTGAAGAGCGTCACATGAAAAAGGGTGACCGTTTGCCTGCCGAGCGCCAGCTTGCAACTAGCTTGGGAGTTTCTCGTCCGTCTTTGCGCGAAGCAATTCAACAGCTCAATAGTCAAGGGGTGCTCAGTAGCCGCCGCGGTGATGGGACTTATATTCAGCAGTTACCTGAACAGTGGCCACAGCAACTCATTGTGAACCCGATTAGTAACCTGATTGAAGAAGATCCACTCTACCGTTTTGATGTGCAAGAGGCGCGGCTACTACTTGAAGGTGGCACGGCATGGTATGCCGCATTGCGCTCAACGCCTGAAGATCGCGCCAAAATTCATCATTATTTTAATGAAATTAGTCGACATCAAAATGCAGGTGACTCAGCACAGGCTGCTGTGGCGGATGCTGAGTTCCACTTGGCGATTGCTGAAGCCTCTCACAATGTGGTGCTGATTCAAATGATGCGTAGCTTGTTTGATTTGCTGCAATACAACGTCTTGTTAGGGCGTAAAAAAGTTTATAACGACCCAGTCAATGGTGACTTGCTAAGCGAGCAGCATTTTCAGGTGATGGATGCTATTGATCGTAAAGATCCCGAGGCCGCACGCCAAGCTGTCTGCGGTCATATTGAATTTGTGATTAATCATGTGCGTTCTCTGGATGAAGACGAAGCTCGCCAGAAACGTGCAAACCGTTTAAATAGAGTTGATTCAAAATGATTATTTCTTCTGGCAATGATTACCGTGCTGCGGCACAACGTCGCTTACCGCCATTTTTATTTCACTACATTGATGGTGGAGCGTATTCGGAATATACCTTAAAGCGTAACGTACAAGATTTGTCAGAGATTGCATTGCGTCAACGTGTGCTCAATGACATGTCAGCGTTAAGTTTAGAGACAAAACTGTTTAATGAAACATTGTCGATGCCAGTTGCTTTGGCACCTGTGGGTTTAACAGGTATGTATGCACGCCGTGGTGAAGTGCAAGCCGCAATGGCAGCCGATAAAAAGGGCATTCCATTTACGCTTTCAACGGTTTCTGTTTGTCCGATTGAAGAAGTTGCACCTGCAATTAATCGCCCGATGTGGTTCCAGCTTTATGTATTACGCGACCGTGGTTTTATGCGTAATGCTTTGGAACGTGCAAAAGCGGCAGGCTGCTCAACACTTGTGTTTACCGTAGATATGCCTGTGCCGGGTGCACGTTACCGTGATGCTCATTCTGGTATGAGTGGGCCAAATGCTGCGATGCGCCGTTATATGCAGTCTATGTTCCACCCACATTGGTCATGGAATGTCGGCTTAATGGGTCGTCCGCACGACTTGGGTAATATCTCTAAATATTTAGGTAAACCGACTGGACTTGAAGACTATATCGGCTGGTTAGGCTCAAACTTTGACCCATCAATTTCATGGAAAGACCTTGAGTGGATTCGTGAGTTTTGGGATGGCCCAATGGTAATTAAGGGTATTTTAGACCCTGAAGATGCGAAAGATGCTGTGCGTTTGGGTGCAGATGGGATTGTGGTATCAAATCACGGTGGTCGTCAGTTAGATGGTGTGATGTCGTCTGCTCGTGCATTGCCTGCAATTGCCGATGCCGTGAAAGGTGATTTGGCCATTTTGGCTGACTCAGGCATTCGTAATGGTTTAGACGTGGTGCGTATGTTGGCGCTCGGTGCCGATACGGTTTTACTTGGCCGTGCATTTGTTTATGCCTTGGCGGCAGCAGGTGGGCAAGGGGTGTCGAACTTGCTTGATTTGATCGATAAAGAAATGCGTGTTGCGATGACGCTCACAGGTGCTAAGTCGATTTCGGATATTAATGCGGATTGTTTAGTACAGGCGATGAAACAAGGTTTTTAAGAAATAACTTTTTAAGTGAAGCAATAAGCACAGCCTCAGAATTTGGTGATTTGCTAATGTTTTACATATAGGCATTTGTCACTTTTGAAAGGTCAAAAGTAACCAAAAACCTTTTGTTGAGCAAACCTTACGTCCTTGTACGGTTGCTCAACAGGCGGCATCCATGCCGCCAACCGCGATAGTAAATGTAGGGCTGATTCACATTAGAGAATGAGCTAATTAAATTATAAATTACAAACGGTAAGATGCCGTCGTGTTGGTCTAATTTGATAAATGGATGACCAAAAGGAAACCATCATGCAAACATTTTCTCCTCAAGCAGTGATTGACCGTTTACAAAACATTGTAGGGCGTTCGCATGTGTTGACCGATGATCAAAGCACGCGTCAGTACCGACAAGGACGTCGTTTTGGCGAGGGGAAAGTACTTGCTGTGGTGGTGCCGGGCACATTGCTAGAGCAATGGCGGGTACTCCAAGCTGCGATTGAGGCAGACTGTATTGTGATTATGCAGGCGGCAAATACAGGACTCACTGGTGGTTCAACCCCATATGGCGATGATTATGACCGTCCTGTTTTGGTGATGAGTACGCGCCGATTAAAGGGCATTCAGGTCATCCATGACGGCAAGCAAGTCATTTGTTTACCAGGTGCAACCTTAGATAATTTAGAACAAATTTTAAAAGGTTATGACCGTGAACCACATTCAGTAATTGGTTCATCTTGTATTGGTGCTTCGGTACTGGGCGGTGTGTGTAATAATTCTGGCGGTGCTTTGGTACGCCGTGGTCCTGCGTATACTGAACTGGCGTTATATGCTCAGGTTAATGCTGCTGGTCAGTTAGAACTAGTGAACCATTTAGGGGTGAATTTAGGTTCGACTCCTGAAGAAATTCTGACACGTTTAGAGAAGCAGAAATATCAAGCCGCAGATATTTTAGATGATAGCGAAAAGCAGGCGTCGGATCATCGCTATGCGCATGATGTGACACAAGTTGATGAAGATACACCTGCACGTTTTAATGCAGACCCGTCACGTTTGTTTGAGGCTTCGGGTTCGGCAGGTAAAGTCTGTGTGTTTGCTGTACGTCTTGATACTTATGAAAAAGTAGAAAGTAATGTCTTTTATATTGGTACTAATGATGCTGATGATTTAACAGCGATTCGCCGTTATTTACTGACCTCACTGCCAAGTCTACCGATTGCAGGCGAATATATTCACCGAGATGCTTATTTAATTGGTGAAAAGTACGGAAAAGATACGTTCTTATTTATTGAAAAATTTGGCACAGCCAATGTTCCCAAAGCTTTTGCGATGAAAGATAAAATCGATGGCTTTTTGGAAAGATTTAAAATTAAAGGTTTAACAGACCATATTTTACAAGCGATCACCTTCTTTTTACCGAGTCATTTGCCGAAGCGTATGACCGAATATCGAGATCGTTATGAGCATCATTTAGTTTTACGCGTCGAAAATAATTCAAAAGCACAGACCGAGCAGTTTTTAAAAGAATATTTTGCAGTGCATCAGTCAGGTAACTATTTCGTATGTAGCGAAGAGGAAGGCCGAAAGGCGTTCTTACACCGTTTTGCGATTGCAGGAGCTGCAATTCGTTATCGTGATACGCACCGTAGTGAAGTTGAAGATATTGTGGCGCTTGATATTGCGTTACGTCGAAATGACCGCGAGTGGGTAGAGCAACTACCAGCCGAGATGGAAAAGAAAATTCTCCATAAACTCTATTATGGGCATTTCTTTTGTCATGTGTTCCATCAAGACTATATTCTTAAAAAGGGCCATGACCCTTTAGAAATGGAACATCAAATGTGGAAATTACTCGATGCACGCCGTGCTGAATATCCGGCAGAGCATAATGTTGGGCATCTCTACATTGCCAAACCTGCATTGGCCAATTTTTACCAAAAACTCGACCCAACCAACAGCTTTAACGTAGGTATTGGACATACCTCAAAACTGAAGTATTGGGGCAAGGCTAAATCTTAATATCGAAACATAAAAAAAGGCGCCGAAGCGCCTTTTTTTGTAGATGTCTTATGCAGCTTCTACAGATTTAGCAAGTACTTCTGCAACTGCTTTAGCAACAGTATAAACATTGTTCATGTTTAAACCTGCTACACAAATACGACCACTACGTACTAAGTAGATTGCATATTCTTCACGCAAGATATCAACTTGCTCAGCAGTTAAACCTGTGTAACTGAACATACCTTTTTGGTTTACAAGGTAGCTAAAGTCACGATCTGGTAATGCTTTAGTAAGTTCGTCTTTCAAGATACTACGCATTTTAATAATACGCTCACGCATCTCTTTTACTTCGCCTTGCCATTGTTGGTTAAGTTCAGCGTCATTTAACACTTCATCAACTAACCAAGCGCCTGTAGTAGGAGGGCTAGAGTAAATACGACGTACAGTCGCTTTTAACTGACCGAATGTGCACTGAGCAGCTTCTGCATCGTCACATACGAAAGTTAAGCCGCCAACACGTTCGCCATATAAAGAGAAGATTTTAGAGAACGAGTTGCTCACAATGAAGTTTAGACCCGCTTGGTCTAAAGCACGGATTGCATACGCATCTTCTTCCATACCGTCACCAAAACCTTGGTAAGCGATATCTAGGAATGGAATAAGGTTACGGTCTTTTAATACTGCAATTACTTGGTCCCATTGAGCTGGGTTTAAGTCAGCACCAGTTGGGTTGTGGCAGCATGGGTGCAATAACACAATGCTTTGCTCAGGCAAAGTTTTAAGTGTAGAAAGCATACCGTCAAAATCTACACCACGTGTTTCGTTGTCGAAATATGGGTAGAAATGAGTTTTGATGCCAGCGCCATTGAAAATCGCAACGTGGTTATCCCAAGTTGGTTGGCTTACCCAAACGTCTGAATTTGGGAAATAAGTTTTTAAAAAGTCCGCACCAACTTTCAATGCACCTGAACCACCAAGTGTTTGGATGGTTACAGCACGGCCAGCTTTAACTGCTGGGCTGTTTGCACCAAATAAAAGTGCTTGAATTGCTTCACGGTAAGGTTTGAAGCCTTCCATTGGCAAATAAAGTTTGGTTTTACCGTTTTTAGGCTCGATACGCTTTTGCGCTTCAATAATGGTCTCTAACTGAGGAACAATACTGTCTTCGTTATAGTAAAGACCAATACTCAAGTTCACTTTTCCAGAACGAGTATCAGCATTGAACTGTTCCATTAAAGAGAGAATTGGATCGCCTGCGTATGGGGGGATATGTTGAAACATCAAAAAAGTCCTTTCATTCAACAATATGCATAGTATTGGGTTTTTTCTGTCTCGAAAAATACGCCACAACTATGTCGATGCTCAATAATGTATCAATAAAGCTACCGTGAAGCACCTGATAATTTCACTAATATCGATATTTTCTGGATGAAAATGATAAAAAGATTTAAAAGAAATTACGGTAAATAGAAACTAATTTCTAACTCATGCTTTCATTCAAGCAGATTGTCTACAATCTTGCTGTAATACATTGGTTGTAGACTAAAGTTTGAAACAAAAGATTAGAGGTCGAAAAGTAGCTAAAAAAGTGCCATAAATCTATAGGTAAAATAATATTAAATAACTGTTTTATAAATACTAATTGGCAAGTGGTTTAATGCTTTAAATATAAGGTGATATAAGCGGTGAGGCTATAAAAATTGACCTGATGCGTTCTGTAAAGTGTCAACAATCACCTTGATTTTTTTCATTCATACCGCTATAAAACTCATAATTGATTAAAAATTGTCGACAATATGCAAGATTTGACCTTCGCACCAGAGCCATTACAAAGTCAGGGAAGAACACTGACCGAGAATGTATTTAAGCAAATACAGACGGCGATTGTTTTGGGTCAAATTCCGGCAGGCAGCAAGATTTCCGAACCTGAACTGGCACGCACTTATGGTATTAGTCGTGGGCCTTTGCGCGAAGCGATTCATCGCCTTGAAGGGCAACGTTTGGTTGAGCGTACTGCACATGTGGGTGCGCGCGTGGTTTCGTTATCCTTGCAACAGTTTAAAGAGCTTTACCAGATTCGTGCGTCTTTAGAAGGTTTGGCTTGCAAACTTGCGGCACAGCATATTGATAAAAAGCAAATTTTGGCGCTACGTGATGTTTTGCGTATGCATGCCGAAGATGAAAACTTTAAAGCAGGTAAGGGATATTACTTGCAAGAAGGGCAGGACGATTTTCACTACTGCATTATCAAAAGTAGTGGCAATAAAACGCTAGAAAAAATGCTATGTGATGAGCTTTATCACCTCATCCGTATGTACCGAATTCAGTTTTCAAACACACCCGATCGACCGAGCAAAGCTTGGGACGAACACATCCGTATTTTAGATGCAATTGCAGAAGGCGATGGTGAACTTGCCGAGCTGCTCATGCATCGACATATCAATGCTTCTTACAAAATTATTGAGCAAACACTGCTACAAGCACAAGGAGAACATAACAATGGCTAAACAATCCGCAGGTCAGCTATTTCGCGATGCAGTAGCCCAAGAAAAGCCATTACAAGTGGTTGGAACCATTAACGCCAATCATGCACTTTTGGCAAAACGTGCAGGTTATAAAGCGATTTACTTATCAGGTGGTGGTGTGGCCGCTGGTTCTTTAGGTTTACCTGATTTGGGAATTAGTAACCTTGATGATGTGTTGACAGACGTACGCCGTATTACCGATGTATGTGATCTTCCTTTATTGGTCGATGCTGACACAGGTTTTGGTGCTTCTGCATTTAACATTGCTCGTACTACAAAAGCACTGATCAAGTTTGGTGCTGCGGCAATGCACATTGAAGACCAAGTGGGCGCAAAACGTTGTGGTCACCGTCCGAACAAAGCCATTGTGACTCAAGAAGAAATGGTTGACCGTATTAAAGCTGCGGTCGATGCGCGTGGTGATGACAGCTTCGTGATTATGGCTCGTACCGACGCATTGGCAGTAGATGGCTTACAAGCTGCAATTGACCGTGCGGGTGCTTACATTGAAGCGGGTGCAGACATGTTATTCCCTGAAGCAATTACCGAGCTTGATATGTACAAGCAATTTGCTCAGAAGACTGGCGCACCAATTTTGGCGAACATTACCGAGTTCGGTTCTACACCATTGTTTACCACCGAAGAGTTAGCATCTGCTGATGTAAGCCTTGCACTTTATCCGCTTTCTGCTTTCCGTGCCATGAACAAAGCAGCCGAAACTGTCTATGAAACCTTGCGTAAAGAAGGCACGCAAAAGAACGTGATTGATATTATGCAAACGCGTAAAGAGTTATATGAACGCATTAATTACTATGCGTTTGAAGACTACTTAGACAACGCATTTGCTAAAAAGAAGTAATAAATTAAAAAGTTGATTAATTGGAATCTGATACTCGGAGGCGTCATCTGCAACTGTTTGAGGCAGGACTACATTTTTTTAAATTGATTCTGCGATAGATAGGATATTCGATGGTTGTGGACGAGTTTTGCAGATGACAATGGTTTTGCCTACTTTTCCCGAAAGAAAAGTAGGTCGAACCGAAGGTTAATCCCGATATAAGAAGTGAAAACGGTGCGACTCCGTCGTGCTTAATAAATAAATTCAGATAGATAGGAAAGGACAATCTTATGAGCTCAAATGAAACAACAACAGGCTTCAAACCAAAAAAATCAGTTGCACTTAGCGGACAAGTTGCAGGCAACACAGCACTTTGTACCGTAGGACGTAGCGGTAACGACTTGCACTATCGTGGCTATGACATTCTTGACCTTGCAGCGGGTAGCCAGTTTGAAGAAGTTGCTCACTTGCTCGTACATGGCAAATTACCAAACAAAGCTGAACTCAAAGCATATAAAGCAAAATTAAAAGCACTTCGTGGCTTACCAGCAGCACTTAAAACAGCACTTGAACAACTTCCTCCGTCTGCACACCCAATGGACGTGATGCGTACAGGTGTGTCAGTGCTAGGTTGTTTAACTCCAGAACACGAAGACCACAATGAAGCGGGCGCAAAAGACATTGCTGATAAATTAATGGCAAGCCTAGGCTCAATGCTGCTTTATTGGTATCACTTCAGCAATAACGGTCGTCGTATTGAAGTTGAGACAGATGACGACTCAATTGCAGCGCATTTCTTACATTTACTTCATGGCGAAAAACCATCTGAAGAATGGATTCAAGCAATGCATACCTCTCTTATTTTGTATGCTGAGCACGAGTTCAACGCATCTACATTTACCTCACGTGTGGTTGCAGGTACAGGTTCTGACATGTACTCGGCAATTACAGGCGGTATTGGTGCACTTCGCGGACCTAAGCACGGTGGTGCAAACGAAGTTGCATTCGTGATTCAACAGCGTTACGACAACGCAGACGAAGCAGAAGCTGACATCCGTAAACGTGTTGAAAATAAAGAAGTTGTGATCGGTTTTGGTCACCCTGTCTATACAGTTTCTGACCCACGTAACGAAGTGATCAAGAAAGTTGCGCACGACTTAGCGCAAGCACAAGAGAACACCAAAATGTACCTCATCGCTGAGCGTTTAGAAGCAGTGATGAAAGAAGTGAAAAACATGTTCCCGAACCTCGACTGGTTCAGTGCGGTGAGCTACCACTTAATGGGTGTTCCAACTGCAATGTTCACACCATTGTTCGTGATTGCACGTACAGCAGGCTGGTCAGCGCACGTGATTGAACAACGCCAAGACGGCAAAATCATTCGTCCAAGCGCGAACTACACAGGTCCTGAAAATCTTGAATTTAAACCATTGGCGGAGCGTGGTTAATGAACACAAAATACCGTAAGCCACTGGCAGGCACCCAGCTTGAATATTACGACGTGCGTCAAGCCGTTGAAGATATTCAGCCAGGCGCATACGAAAAACTGCCTTACACCTCTAAAGTACTTGCAGAGCAATTAGTACGCCGTGCCGATGCCGAGAACTTAACTGCCTATTTAACACAGTTGATTGAACGCCGTCAGGACTTGGACTTTCCTTGGTATCCTGCGCGCGTGGTGTGTCATGACATCTTGGGTCAAACTGCATTGGTTGATCTTGCAGGTTTACGTGATGCGATTGCTGACAAAGGCGGTGACCCATCTAAAGTCAACCCAGTTGTACCAACACAGCTCATTGTCGACCACTCTTTAGCAGTGGAATACGGTGGTGCTGACCCAGACGCTTTTGAAAAAAACCGTGCTGTTGAAGACCGTCGTAACGAAGACCGTTTCCACTTTATTGAGTGGACTAAAACAGCATTTAAAAATGTCGATGTGATCCCTGCTGGGAACGGCATCATGCACCAGATTAACCTAGAGAAAATGTCTCCGGTGATTCAGGCGCGTGATGGCGTGGCATATCCAGACACTTGCGTAGGTACAGACTCACATACACCACATACAGACGCTTTGGGCGTAATTTCTGTGGGCGTTGGTGGTTTGGAAGCTGAAAACGTGATGTTGGGCCGTGCATCTTGGATGCGTCTGCCAGACATTATTGGTGTTGAGTTTGTAGGTCAGCGTCAGGCAGGTATTACTGCAACAGATATCGTACTTGCTTTAACTGAATTTTTACGTAAAGAGCGCGTAGTGGGTGCATACCTTGAGTTCTTTGGTGAAGGTGCTGACAGCATGTCTGTGGGCGACCGTGCAACCATTTCGAACATGACACCAGAGTACGGCGCTACGGCTGCAATGTTCTACATCGACCAAAACACAATCGACTACTTACGCCTAACAGGCCGTGAAGATGCACAAGTGGCATTGGTTGAGCAGTACGCAAAAGAAATCGGCCTTTGGGCAACTGACATGACCAAAGCAGAGTACCCACGTGTACTACGTTTTGACCTATCAAAAGTAACACGTAACATTGCTGGTCCATCAAACCCACATGCACGTGTTTCTACCGCCGACCTAAAAGAAAAAGGCATTGCGGGCGTTGTTGAAAACCGTTCTGATGGCTTAATGCCTGATGGCGCAATCATTATTGCTGCAATCACTTCGTGTACAAATACCTCTAACCCACGTAACACCGTGGCGGCAGGTTTGTTGGCGCGTAAGGCTAACGAGCTAGGCTTAGTTCGTAAACCTTGGGTGAAATCATCATTTGCACCGGGTTCGAAAGCGGCTGCACTTTACCTCGAAGAAGCGGGTGTTTTAAAAGATTTAGAACAACTTGGTTTTGGTATTGTGGCTTATGCTTGTACTACTTGTAACGGCATGTCGGGTGCGTTAGATCCAGTCATCCAACAAGAAATTATCGACCGTGACTTGTACGCAACCGCAGTACTGTCTGGTAACCGTAACTTCGATGGCCGTATCCATCCATACGCAAAACAAGCATTCTTGGCATCTCCACCGCTAGTTGTGGCGTATGCAATCGCGGGTACGATTCGTTTTGACATCGAAAAAGATGCTTTGGGTCATGACAAAAACGGTAACCCGATTTACCTCAAAGACATCTGGCCATCTGACGCTGAAATTGATGCCTTAGTTAAAGAAGCCGTGAAGCCTGAACAGTTCCGTAAAGTCTACATTCCAATGTTTGACTTGGGCGAAGTTGAACAAGCGAAGAGCCCACTTTACGACTGGCGTCCGCAAAGTACTTACATCCGTCGTCCACCATATTGGGAAGGGGCGTTGGCTGCACCACGTACTTTAGCGAATATGCGTCCGCTTGCGATTTTGGGTGATAACATCACTACCGACCACTTGTCACCTTCAAATGCGATTTTGATGGACTCGGCTGCGGGTGAATACCTTCACAAAATGGGCGTACCAGAAGAAGACTTCAACTCATACGCAACGCACCGTGGTGACCACTTGACTGCACAACGTGCAACATTTGCCAACCCGAAACTCTATAACGAAATGGTGGTCCGTTCAGACGGTACTATTAAGCAAGGTTCAAAAGCGCGTGTAGAGCCTGAAGGCGAAGTGATGCGTATGTGGGAAGCGATTGAAACCTACATGAACCGTAAGCAACCGTTAATCATTGTCGCGGGTGCTGACTACGGTCAGGGTTCAAGCCGTGACTGGGCCGCAAAAGGTGTACGCCTTGCAGGTGTTGAAGCAATTGTGGCAGAAGGTTTTGAGCGTATTCACCGTACTAACTTGGTGGGTATGGGCGTGTTACCGCTTGAGTTTAAACCGGGTGTAAACCGCAAGACTTTAAAACTAGATGGTACAGAGCTTTATAGCGTGATTGGTAATATCGCGCCACGTTCGACTTTAACCTTAGTGATTGAACGTGCCACAGCGGATGGTAAAGAAGAGATTCTTGAAGTGCCAGTGACTTGCCGTTTAGATACAGAAGAAGAAGTTTCTGTATATGAAGCGGGCGGTGTATTACAGCGTTTTGCGCAGGACTTTTTAGAAGGTCAAGTGGCTTGATACTTTAGTTAAACATTATTGATATTGTTTAAAAAAAGCCCTACTGTGAAGTGGGGCTTTTACTTGATATTTATAAAATGGCAAAAATTAATAAACCAATAACCTTTTCAATGCAATTTCCTGAAAGTGAAGCAACATTCAATAGCTTAGGTGCTATAGATATAATATTGAACGCAGATACTCCTTTATTTATTGATCCATTATTAATTCCGAAATCAAAGTCTAAAATATGGTCAGAAAAGGCTTTTAATTCATACAATAATTTCTTTAAGCGAGCGATTAAACTTTTATCAGCAGTAAAGCAAAGAAACTCTAAAGATATTGCTTGGAGAACTTTGAATAAAGATTTTTTATTTCATGAAATTAATTACACATGTTTGGGATATGGAGGGGGTAAAGGATCTGGCTGGGGACCAGAATTAGTAAATAGAACTTTGAATACTGCAAAAGATATTGTAGATCTAGGTGTGGAAGATGTTGACTTATTCATGGCATTAGCTTTATTTGAGGAAGGGATTGGCCCTGATCGAATAAGTGATATGGTCACTAATATTATTTATGATCAAATACTTGAATATACAATCGATATTGTTGAAAAACTAAATATTCCTACAGAACGCTTTGAACTTAAAGACCAAGTTGTTCAATTAATAAGAAATCCTTATTCTAAAAATCCTATATTCTTTGTACCTATGGATGTTGTTCGAGATTTACCAATAGCTAATGATTGGAGTGAAATCTCAGATGTTGTAAGAAAAAATGAGCAACTTCGAAAAAGAATTAATGAGAATGTCGGCCATATTTGGGCCACTATGACTAAAAAAGATAAAGCGGAATTTAAAAGTTCTGCTCTTCAAGATAAGGAGTCATTTGATGACGTTTTAAATCTAATTAGAAAATTGAAAGATGCTCAAGCTTATGATTTTATTCAAGATCCTAATGGGGATATATTTTGGCTTCAAATTTTAAAAAATATTGCAAATCAATATCCTTTAAATTTGAAGAATTTTAGTAATGGTATACAAAACAGAGAACAACTTTTAGGCGTGGTGAATGAAATCATAGATCAATTCAAATTCTTAATTGAAGATAATGGTCTATGGAAAGAATTATGGACTGAAGAAGGAGAACCGAGAAAAGAAAAAGCATGTCAAAGATTACTTTTTGCCGTAGCTTTAAGTTATTGTAAAGCAAATAATTTAGATCTTAGTCCTGAAGTAGATAGTGGTAATGGACCTGTTGATTTTAAAATATCTCAGGGTTTTAATTTTAAAGTTATAGTCGAAATAAAATTATCGACTAATCCAAATGTCATACATGGCTATGAGAAACAACTTGAAATATATAAGACAGCCGAGCAGTCAGAAGAAGGTATTTTTATTCTAATAGATATAGGTGGCTTAAGAGAAAAATTCAAAAGACTACAAGAAGTGAGAAGAGAATTTGTTACAAGTTATAGTAAAGCTTCTCAAATTGTTTTAATTGATGGAAATCCTAAATTATCTGCCAGTAAAAGAAAGTAATTAACTAAAATCTAATAATTAGTGAGAAGCAAAGTAATTTTATAAGTTTCACACTTTATAACTCTATGAAAGAAGAACATAAAAAAAGCCCGACATCCTGTTGGGCTTTTCCGTATTTGGTTGCTAGATATGACTCCTGTCGTATCTCACGATCCCGATGCATGAACCTATTATTGTTGTTTTATGTTCCGGAACATCCTGTTCCTGTATGAACTCATCATAGAAAAAAAGCAGGGGGCAGCCAATCCGCTAAATCCCTAAATCTGTGTAAGATAAATCGTACAAATAACATTTTTTGCATTTATGCCATCATCATCGGGCGAAATGGACAATTGACATTCACTTTAAGTGGGTTATATTCCTGTTTAATATATATACGATTATAGGAATGTAATCATGGTAACAGCTGGCGAAAAACCCGGAACAGGCTTCTACTTCTGTGCTCAGTGCGGACATAGAGTGTTTTTAGAAATTAATACAGACCCTTTACCACCTTGCACGAAATGCTACTGCACACAATTTAAACGTTAAGAATGAAATAATATTTGCGTTCGCATTTAACAAAAAGCCCTGTCACCTGATGGGGCTTTTTTGTTAATTTAAAAATAAGACTTACATAACAAGACCCGTGATGGGCATGAAAAGGAAACCGTTATGGAAACAATATTGGGTTTATGTATTGGTGTGGGCCTGAGCGCTGCCTGCGGTTTTCGCGTGTTTGTGCCGCTATTGGTCATGAGCATTGCAACCATGATGGGATGGTTTGAGCCATCAAAAGGCTTTGAGTGGTTAGCTCTGCCATCGGTGTGTTTGGCTTTAGGTGTGGCAACGGTGTGTGAAGTCGCAGCTTACTATATCCCGTGGGTCGATAATGCCTTAGACACAGTCGCAACCCCTGCGGCGATGATCGCGGGTACGTTAGCGACAATGGCGGTCAGTAGTGGAGAAATGTCTCAGTTTGCCAGTTGGGCAGCAGCCATTATTGTTGGTGGTGGTACGGCAGGTGTGGTGCAAATGAGTACCGTTGCTGCACGTGGTGTTTCAACTGCAACCACGGGTGGTTTAGGGAATTTTGTCGTTGCGACAGGTGAATGGATTGGAGCGATCTTACTTTCGGTTTCGGCCATGTTAGTGCCTGCACTTGTTGCAGTAGTGGTGCTGATAGCGATTATTTTAGCGGTACGTTGGATACGCCATAAAAAGCAAGAACAGGCGCATAGTCCTCTATAGGTTTAGCCTAAACATCACTTTAAATGGCAATAAAAAAAGCCCAACATCCTGTTGGGCTTTTTCGTATTTGGGTACTAGATATGACTCCTGTCGTATCTCACGCTCCTGGTGCTTGAACCTATTATTGTTGTTTTATGTTCCGGAACATCCTGTTCCTGTATGAGTTCATATTAGGAAAAAAGAGGGGTGTCGCCAATCCGCAAAATCCCTAAAAGTTTGTAGGATAAAACGTACATTGAAACATGGTATGGGGCATTTTGTAGTTACAACGGGGGGCGAATAGAGGGGGCTTACTTTTATATCTAATCATTTGAGATGTTGAAAAGAATAAGAGTTGCTATTGATAACAATATGTTATGTTTAAGTTTGGTTGTAAAAAGAACAATTTTATCGGGAGTAATGAATAAATGACCGTTATGTTGGTAAAACCTCATTTAAGATTTAAAGAAAGCTATAACAACTATATTAATGAATTAGCAGATGAAGATCGTCACCCTTTGACAACGGAGTTTGACCATACAAATTTTGAATCATTTTTGAATAAACTGAGAGATTATGAAAAAGGGGAATCCCTAGAAGAAGGGCATGTTCCCAACATTACATATTGGTTAGTAGAAGGTAATGAAATTATTGGCGCGTCTAACTTGCGACTTAAACTCAATGAACAGATTGAATATTGTGGTGGACATATTGGTTTAGGTATTCGTCCCTCTAAACGTGGACAGAATTTTGGCTCGAAATTGTTAGAGCTTACAATTCAGGAGGCATGGAAGCTAGGCCTAACGGAGTTACATATACATTGTTATAAATCTAATTTAGCTTCTGCAAAAACTATTCAAGCAAACAATGGTCGTCTTCATTCTGAAATTACTCTCAACCAAGTAGTTCAAAGGTATGTTGTGAATAGAACAATATAAGAATTTTCTTTTAGGTTATTTTTAAATGGCAATAAAAAAAGCCCGACATCCTGTCGAGCTTTTTCGTATTTGGTTGCTAGATATGACTCCTGTCGTATCTCACGCTCCTGGTGCTTGAACCTATTATTGTTGTTTTATGTTCTGGAACATCCTGTTCCTGTATGAGTTCATATTAGGAAAAAAGAGGAGTATCGCCAATCCGCAAAATCCCTAAAAGTTTGTAAGTTAAAGCGTACAAAAATGGGTAGGGTTATCCTTATATAAAAGGGTTTTCAGTTTCCCAAGGCTTGCTGCTAAAAATAATCTGCCCATTTTCAGCACAGAGGATCCACGTATAGAAATACTCTTCTCCTAACCCTCGACATTCAAAATTTGCATTTGGAAATAGAGCGGTAATTTTTTCTATGAGTTCTAGGCAATAAACTGGATCGACATTAAGGCCTGCCTGACCATTAGAAAAGGCATCTACTAAAGCATTATAAACATCTTCGTGGATTGAATCTTCAGTTAATATTTCTAGGATATTCTGCTTTTCAGTAGATAAATCAATCGTGTCAAAATCTGTATAACGGACTTGTAGTTCTGTATAAAAACTCATTTTTATTAGCTCTATGATATTAGTGAAAAAAATACTACTTATTAAACATGACTTTATCGTTAAAAACGAGCTGAGTATAGAAATATCTAAACTATAAGAATTCAAATTTCTTAAAAATATTCTTCTTTAGGCCTCTGTGCTGCAACAGACTTTAATCTTTTGCGCTGATTTAAAGTAATAAACCATTGCAGCACAGAGATAAAGGAGCTAAGCCTAACACTTAGCCCGGACTACTTTTGTCACACCGCTGCATGACGCTAAAAAAGTAGGGGCAAAGTCCCGTGGGAGAACAAGACTTTGCAAACTGAAAAACCGTAGCTGCTTAGAACCAAATTTAAAGCCATAATAGATTTATAAATTGTCATATTATTCTCATAATGATTTATATCTATGAGTAGAATAAAAATATAATTGGTTTTAAGATTTTAAATAATTTTTAGGTAATAATTAATCCTCCAATAAATTTAGGAAAATAAAATAATTAAATTTTAAAAATAAAAATAATTTATAAATTTAAAAATTAGGCAATAGAAAACCTAAATTTTAAATAAATAAAATAATTAATCTAAAGAGGGAGTAAGTTTGAAAAATGTCATGGTCAACTCCTTATAATTTATGGAGTCCTACCACCAGATTACCGCGAATTAATTTATGGTGGTAGAACGAAAGGGGGTTAGCAGACTGGCCTCGTAGAACCAGCACGCACGGGGCGTCCCCCTCCCGTCCTACCGCAAAGAAAAGGGGACGCAAGGGTCTAACGACTTATAGATTGTACTATAAACCGCTACGAGGTTACGGTCTGCTAAAACCGTCTGGCAATGTAGGCCAGCAACGAGATAATAATCGGTGATTTTAATTACGTCAATTTAATATTTAAAATATTTTTGATTTAATAATAAAACTAAATGTATTTTTAAAATAATAGGATTAATATTTATATTTAATTAGAAAAAATAAATAATAAAATAAGTTTTCATGGGTATGGAAAATTATAATTAATTTAGTTTATATTTGATGCAGACAAATATAAAAGTAATAAAATTATGAAAAAGCTTTTAGTTTTAGTTATGGCCATCTTAAGTTCACAAGTTGGTTGTGCCCAAAAAACTGACAATAAAACAGAAATGAGTATTCAAAATTCAAACTCTATTGTTATTCAACAATTAGAAAAGTTTAAAGCTCAAGATCATTTTGCTGGAGATGGACAACTATATACAGGGGTTCAAAATCCTGCATTACGTATGAGCTTGAACCAAAAAGTGGCTGATGCTGCACAAGCTTTTATTGGACTCTATCAACAAAAGAATGAACCAACTAAGGCAGAACTTTTACATGTTCTTGCTCATGGAATTAGCCAAATCGATCCTGACAAGCTTGATACAGAAGATCGAGAACAAGTGGCAACTACATTTGAAAGCTTTCTAGATATTGTAGGCCTAGAAAGTTCGGAAGGTATTTTAAATAAATGGCTATATGGTGAAGAAATTAGTGAGTTATTAGAGCTAGATAAACATTAAGTTTTAATACCTTATTCTAAACTTTTAAGCATTTCTTTCGCATCCGAATCACCTGCATCGGCAGCTTGCTGAAACCATTTCTTTGCCAGTTGTAGGTTTTTCGGCGTGCCTTCACCATTTAAATACATCTGGGCCAAGTTGTACTGGGCATCGCTTTCATTATGCTCAGCCGCTTTGGTGTACCACTTAAGGGCTTGCTCATCACTTTGTGAAACGCCGTGACCTTTTTTATATAGATGAGCTAAATTATATTCTGCGGGTGGGTAGCCTTGGTTGGCAGCACGACTGAACCACTCAAACGCCTTTCCATAGTCTTGCGCAGTTCCTTCACCTCTGTCATATAGCACCCCTAAGTTATATTGCGCTTTAGCATGGCCCTTGGCCGCAGCCTTAGTAAAATAATCAAAAGCGCGCTTGGCATCTTTTTCGACGCCCGTGCCTGTGTAATACATCATCCCTAAACTATATTTTGCCCCCATACTTCCATTTTGATCAGCCGCAGTTAGCCATTTAAACGCTTGTTCATAGTTTTTAACAACGCCTTGTTCGCCACTTAAAAGCATCATCCCCAAATGATATTGGGCAACGGATTGCCCTTGCTCTGCACGATATTGAATATCGGCCACACTCGGTTCAGCAAATGCTGAAGAATGAAGTGAGAAAATCACCGTAAATATATAAAAAGCAGACTTTTTTATTTTCATATCTTATCCTGAATTTTATTAATTTGAGTAGTTGCTTTCTTTAATATCTATTTGAATATAAAAGAAAAATATTAAATATGTTTGGTTGGTTTATAACGCTTTAAAATGATCTGATTTTACGGTTTAAATACCTATTTAATAAGAAATTAACCTAAAACTGCATATTTAGACTAGTTACATTTTGAAAATGAGTATAGATAGACAGATTAGTCTTTTTTTAATTAAAATGCGGCCTAAATATAAGTTTGATTGATAATAAAAATGCAGATGAGTGTGTCGAGTATATTGGAGCGTTTAGGCCTTGTTTCACAAAATCGCGCTGTTCATATCCAATTCTCAAATCAGTCTTTAAATCAGCAAGTTTTCTTGCAACGCATTGAGGGTGAACATACGCTCAACCAAGGTAGCGTTGCTGAATTACTGTGTCTGTCGACAAACGCACATATTGCATTAAAACAATTTATTGGCTGTCAGGTTGCCGTCGATCAGGTGACAGACACAGGCCAGTTTTTTAGAACGACAGGTATTATTACCGAAGCGAGCCAAGGGCAAAGCGACGGCTCACTTACCATTTATAACTTAACCTTAAAAGACCCAACTGCACTTTGGCATAAACGCCGTAATAGCCGCGTGTTTATGAACAAAAGCGTGCGCGATATTAGCGAAATTCTGTTTAAAGAATGGCAGGGGAAAAGCCCGTTATTTGCCTCAAGCTTAACACTCGACACAGCAGGCTTAACCAAAGACTACGATGTGCGTCCATTTGTGATGCAGTCAAACGAAAGCGATTATGACTTTTTAACCCGTTTGTGGCGTAGTGAAGGCATTAACTGGCTGGTCGATGAATCACAGCTTTTTGTCGCTGACCCGAATGCTTCCATTCAGCCACAAGTCTTACGTTTAATTGACGATAACCAAAACTATCAGGCGCTTGAACGTCGTAGCCTACGTTACCAACGCAGCAGTGCCACAGAACAGTTCGATACCATTACCCAAGTTAAAGCTGAGCGTCGCTTACAACCAACCTCGGTTCATGTGCAACGCTGGCAAGCCGATGCTTTGCAACAAGAAGAAGGCAGCGGCAGCGTACAAGGCACACAAAAGCACAGCGAACACTATGACAATGCCAGCTTAAACCTTGAAGATGCATGGCATGTCAGCCCAGCGTGGATGCAAGATTTAAACGGTGAAGATCAGGCCACAGCTTCAGGCAATAGCCAGATTGAACAGCTTAACCAACATATTAATACTTACCATCACCTGAGCTCGAAACAGTTTACCGTTTCGGGCAACGTCCGTGATGCACAGGTGGGTTACTGGTTTGAGCTGAATGACCATCCTGAACTCGACCAGCATGATAGTGCCGATAAAGAATTCTTAATCTTAAGCAAGCATTACTATAACCAGAATAATTTACCGAAAGAATTACAACAGCAACTTGAGCACTTATTACCAAAAGACAAGCTCAAGGCAGCTCAAATCGATAGCCAAAACCCAGAGCAGCGCCACTATGCTGAACTGAACGTGGTTCGACGCAACATTAAAGCTGTGCCTGAATATAACCCACTAGAGCACCGACCAGCCGCTCACCCGCAGCGCGCTAGAGTGGTGGGGCTGGAAGGTGAAAGCATTCATGTCGACCAGTGGGGACGCATTAAAGTCCGTTTCTTGTTTACCCGAGCTGACGACCATAGCCATGATGGTGGGGCAGGAAGTAACGACAATGACACTGACTCGGCTTGGGTAGATGTGCTGACCCCGTGGGCGGGCGCCGGTTATGGCGCACGCTTCTTGCCTCGCGTGGGCGAAATCGTGGTCATCGATTTCTTTGATGGCAACATTGACCGTCCATTTGTGGTGGGTCGTATTCACGAGGCTGATCGACATCCAACGCAATTCGACCAGAAAGGTCAGTTACCTGATACCAAGAAACTCAGTGGCATTCGTTCAGAAGAAGTGGATGGCAAAGGTTTTAACCAGCTACGTTTTGATGACACGACAGGCCAGATCAGTGCCCAGCTACAAAGTAGCCATGCCGCAAGCCAATTAAATCTCGGTAACTTAAGCCATCCAAAAGACAAGGCGGAAAGTGATGGCCGTGGTGAAGGTTTTGAGCTACGAACAGACCAGTGGGGTGCGGTAAGAGCTGGCAGTGGTTTATTCGTTAGTACCCATAAACAGGACCAAGCCCAAGGCGTACATCTAGAGGCAGCTGAGGCTAAACAACAAATAGAAGGGGGCCTTAACAATGCCAAGGCACTCAGTGAAGTCGCTAAAAATCAGCAAACTGACCCGTTAGAAAATTTAGAAAACCTAAAGTCGTTTATTGAAAAACTTGAGCAGCAAGACAACGCAAAAGCCAAAACGTTTAAAGAGGCGATTATGTTGTTGGCGAGCCCAAATAGCATCGCGCTGAGCAGTAACGAAGACATTCACTTAAGTGCAGATGGCCAGATAAACCAAACTGCTGGAGACAGCATTAATCTGTCTACCCAAAAGAACTTGATTGCACATGCCCAAAACAAGATTAGCCTTTTTGCAGCGCAAGAAGGCGCAAGACTCTATGCAGGCAAAGGCAAAGTTGAGATACAAGCACAAGGCGATGGTGCAGATTTAATTGCCCGTAAAGCTGTTCAGGTGATTTCGACTGAAGACAAAATTGAGGCGACAGCAGCCAAAGAAATTGTGCTCACCGCAGGCGGGTCTCAAGTCAAAATTACCGGTTCAGGCATTTTTATGACCACGAGTGGCAAGTTTGAGGTGAAAGCTGGGCAGCATTTATTTATGGGAGGTGGGAGTGTGAATGCTAATGTTCCTGCATTGCCCGATTTGAGAATTAAAACTGAGCATCGTAA
The DNA here is from genome assembly GCF_038562025.1 of Acinetobacter sp. D009. Taxonomy (NCBI): domain Bacteria; kingdom Pseudomonadati; phylum Pseudomonadota; class Gammaproteobacteria; order Moraxellales; family Moraxellaceae; genus Acinetobacter; species Acinetobacter sp. D009. The sequence goes on along the minus strand of NZ_CP151886.1, from coordinate 3,719,975 downwards.
TTTCCAAGCTATAGATTCATCTAAGAATGAACCATTAGAAGGAATACCTTATTCAATTTTGAATAAAAGAACAGGAATAAAATCTTATGGTTTTACCAATGAGAAAGGAATGACGAAAACTATAAAATCTGCTGAAAATGATGAATTAGTTGTTAATTGGTTCGAACAGGAAGATAGGGTAAATGGCGAATAATTCAACAACAAGTACTACAACGAATACAGCTAATCCACCGACCCAGAAAGTTCCTTTGAAACCAGAAGCTGAGTTACATCTATTAGTAGGGAGTGCATATGGGGAAGGAGATAGAGAGTCACCATATGGCCATACTGCTGTTTATATTAAGTTAAAAGGTAAAGATTATATCTATGATTTTGGTAGGTATGGTAAGACGAAACCTGAAAGCTTTGGTATTTTTACTTTAGAGGGTGCTAATAGTCCCCGCGGGGAAGGGATATTAAGGATTTGGAGTAGCTTTGACGCTTATATTGCTGATGAAAATAGCCAAGGGGTAGGAACTTCAAAAACGAGGACAACCCATGCTTATGGCTATAAAATCTTTGATAGTCAGGCTATGCTGGTATTAAATTATTATAATAATTTATTGAAAACAGCCACATTAAGACGAAATGAAAAATACTATAAAAGTTATGCTTTATCTCAGGACTATTTTGCTTTGGCCCCGAATTGCACTACTCAAAGTTTAGAAGCAACGAAAAAAGCAATTCCAAGTATGGCGAAATCAGGCCATATGTTTGTAAATGCTGAGAAAGTACTATCCACTACAGTAAAGCTAGCATTTAAGGCAAGTAAATATGAAATGCCAAAATACCTATTTTTACCCGATAATTTAAATGATTATTTAATGAAGTCTCCTGATGTAAAAGTAGATATTAAAAATACATATCATCTTAAAAAGTAGGGATATATGAAAAAAAATCTGGTAATAATCATATTAGGAATTTTGTTTTTAGTTCAATTAGTTTTAAATTTTTATCTGTGGAGTTCTAGAGAAATGCCTAAGATACATATTTTAGAGAGGCCTCTAAAAATTTCTTCAAATGGTGATAATTATTCAGAATATACAATCCTTCCAGCAGGAACTGTTTTATATGATGATAGTGATTCTTTAAATAGAAGAGTTATGGTTTATTTCAATTTACAAGGTGTAGATTTTAATTTTGAAGAGCAAGATCCTGAAATATCCAAACAACCAAGTGAAGTACGATCTATTAGAAGTACAGAGCTAAGTGATATTTTAAAAACTATTCCCTTAACTAAGAAGGATATTTATTTAATTATTAAACATGATGACAGTATAAATGACTCCGTACGTTCTATTCTCTTTAAAAAATACAAAATTGATCCATCAGAGTATGAAAAGTAGTTAAATACTACTGCGACATATAAAACATCAAATTAAAAATTTAGAGAAGCGTAATTTATTACGCTTCTTCTGTCATAAGAAATATTAAGCAGCTTGAATTGCTTCACCACAAAAGGAAACAGTTTCTTGCTTATGCTGGTGTAAGTACCAGAACTGCTCTGCAACCGTTTCTGGATGCACCGTGTAGGTTTTATCTTGTGCTCCAGATGTACCATCAACGAAACCATTCACAATTACTTGGCTCACGTAAACATTTGAGTCAGCAAGACTATGAGCAAGTAAGTTGGTGGCTTTGTATTGAGCGGCAGCGGTAGTTGCTAAGGATGAGTACTCTTTAGCCACCAAGTCGATACCCACTGCATCAAAAGCAAAAATTCCGTTTGTCGATAAAATACTACCGTGGTTCTTTTCTAAATCACCTAAGCAAGCTTGCACGGTCGCAATATAGCTCGAAACACGAATATGAAAGCTTTTAGTAAGCTCTAGTGGAGGGGTTTTTAAGATATTGCCTTCAATATCATGGAAAGCATTCCAATGGATATTTTTAATCTCTCCTAATCGGTCTTTAATACGATTAATAAGATTTGGTATATCTTCAAGAACCGCTAAATCACATGCAAAAGCGTAAGCTTCAATACCTTGTGTTTTAAGTTCTAAAATAGCTTTTTCGAGTTTTTCAGCATTACGTGCCACTAACCCGATTTTATAGCCTTCTTTACCAAACTTATGTGCTACGGCTTTGGAAATACCTGTTCCATAACCAAAAATTATAATATTGTTGTTCATTATAAAGTTCCAAAAAACCAATCATTTGGTTAGAAATAGTTTATAATATGTTTTTATAATGTATTCAAGCGCAAAAGTTATCTCTAAGAATAGTGCTCAAAGAATAAAAATGCTTAAAAGTGGGGATTAGGGAGTCAGCTTTACATGAGTTATTCGGCTAAACATGCGCGGTTGAACGAACTTCCAATTTGGCTTAAAAATTTTTCTTGGTAAAATAAACCGAAAAATACAAATAAAGTGGAATTTAAATATAACTAATTATAGGTAAATGGGAATAAATTCTTTTAAATTTGGCTAATCACGTAAAAATTTCCAAAAATAATAAAAATTCGCTTTTCTTAGAAAAACAATCCCGCAGGGTGCTGGCTAAACTATATCTCAAGGGTGTGATAGGGATCGAAAAGAGTAGCATGCACCAAAACGTATAACGTTAGTGTGTACTCACCCAAAAGGTCTCGATTCGGCTTAGGACGCTATAGATCAAAAGTTTATAGGCACAAGGTTATAACTTACAAAGTTATGATTGTTGAAGTAAACCATAGATGTTTTCCCTTGACACCCTAAAAAATTCTCTATAATAAAAACGATACTTTACAAGAATATAATTTATGAATAAGCCTTATCTTTCTGCTTTACCTACCGACAGTCAAATCTCATCTCAACTGAATAATGCTTACTTCCACGATTCGTGGAGTATTGTGCTTGGTCAGCCCGACCTAAATGTATTTCAGCAACTTATTAAGCTATTTCAGAACACTCCGCAGTGGATAGAGTGGAGCATGAATATGCGTAATAAAATTACTTCAAAGATTGGGCTTAAAGATTTAGGAAGTTTTAAGCAGATTGATACTCATAAAAAAGAAAATGAGTATGTGGCAGGCGACCGAATTGGAATTTTTACTTTTTTGCAGCGTACCGAAAATGAATTAGTGATTGGAGACGATGACAAGCACTTAAATGTGACTTTATCTATTTATAAAAATGAAGATACCCAAGTGCTTACCGTAACTACAATAGTGCATATTAAAAATTGGCTTGGGCGATTGTATATGCTACCTGTAATTCCTGCCCATCGAAAAATCGTACCAGCGACTTTACAGATTTTAGGTTAGATTACTATTTTTATTTACGATGTGATCAGCCAAAATTGTTTATATAATAATCTTAATATCATAATAAAGAGCTGAATAATATGGAGAATAAAAATCAGTGTCGGCAGTGCGCCGTTTGTGGGAAAAATTTTCCTTTAAAAGATCTAGTGTCTGGTGAAGTCATTCGTAATGTGATTAGTGATGAAATTTTAAAAGACTATCCAGATTGGAATTACTCAAGCTTTATTTGTCGAGCCGATCTGGCAGATTATCGAATTAAGTACGTTCAATCAATTTTACGTTCCGAAAAGGGCGAACTCTCTAATTTAGAAAATGAAGTGATTGGCAGTATGCAACGCCATGAGCTAATTAGCCGAAATACCGAATCCGACTTTGATCAAAAATGGACGTTTGGGGAAAAACTGGCAGATAAAATCGCAACATTTGGTGGTAGCTGGGCTTTTCTCATTTGCTTTGCTCTATTTTTGACAGGCTGGATTATTCTAAATACGGTAGTGATGGTAGTCCGTCCCGTCGATCCTTATCCCTTTATTTTGCTTAATCTGGTTTTGTCCTGCTTAGCTGCGATTCAGGCACCTATTATTATGATGAGCCAGAATCGCCAAGAAGCAAAAGACCGTTTACGTTCTCAACATGACTATCAAATTAATTTAAAAGCCGAACTTGAGATTCGCCATTTGCATGAAAAAATGGATCACCTTTTATCGCATCAGTGGGAAAGACTTGCGCATATTCAAGAAATTCAGCTTGATCTTTTAGCTGAAATGAATAAAAAACGATAAAGATTTTCTGAGTTTCACGTGGAACATGAGTAAAGCGTTATAGATTATTTTGCGGTAGATCTGAAATTTCTTTATGATTTGCCGCCATGCTCCATTGCTGTTTCTACGACCATGCCTTTAAACGACAACTTTGTTTACGCTCCGCCACAAGATCCGCTTTCAATTTTATTTGAAGACGATGATTTGGTTGTGGTTGATAAACCTGCGGGTTTGTTGTCGGTAATGGGACGGTTACCTGAGCATCATGACAGTGCTTATTTACGGGTGCTGGAAAAATTCCCTTTAGCTAAGGTTACGCATCGTTTAGATATGGCGACATCAGGCTTACTTATGTTTGCTAAACACCGTGATGCAGAAGTTGCGGTAAGTAAAATGTTTCAGGCCAGAACAGTCAAAAAACATTATATTGCTTTGGTGCAAGGCCAAGTCGCACAAGAGGGAAGCGTTGAGGTTCCACTCATTACCGACTGGGAAAATCGCCCAAGACAAATTGTACATTTTGAATTAGGTAAACACGCCAAAACCTTGTTTCAGCCCTTGGTTTATGATGAAAAAACAGATCAAAGTCGAGTATTGCTTGAACCTGTAACAGGACGTTCGCATCAGTTACGTGTGCACATGATGCATATAGGACATCCGATTATGGGGGATAAGTTATATCACCCTGAGCCTAAACGTTTTCACTTAAACCGCATGGCCTTACATGCCGCATATTTGGCTTTCCAGCATCCATTAAATGGAACGGATGTGGTGATTGAGTCACAAGTGCCTTTTTAAAATTTATATAATTAAAAAATTAATTTGATGCAATTGGGAACGGAATATATACCCAAACTGCAATAAAAGTCGGGTATTCTTGATGTCGAATAATATTAATACTGCGACAACAACAAGGAACACTTTATGACTCGTGACTACGAACAATTTCCAGATGACGATAACGGCAACGTACTTTGGCAAATGGCTGAAGATGGGGATGATTTAACCGAGCTGCATGAAATTGAATTTTCAATTGCTTTTCAAGATCAGAAAAATGCAGAGCAATGTGCACTCTATTTGCTTTACCAAGAACAAAAAGTTTCACTTTTTCAAGATGACTCTGTTGAGCCAAATGAGTGGGTGATTACCATCTTCGTTAACATGGAACCTGAGTATTCAGACATTGTTGACTTGGAACAATGGTTTGCCAGCATCGCTGAGAAATTTCAGGGCGAATATGATGGATGGGGCTGTATGGCCTATGTCTTTGAGGAAGACGAAGAAGATGACCTGTTGCAGTAAGGTCTAAAATAAAGAGTAGGAGATAATCATGAATTTATCTCAAAAACAAATTGCAGTACGGTTTTTAGAACTTGCCGCAGCTGGTGAAGTTGATGAAGCTTACAGCAATTATACTGCGCCGAACTTCAAGCATCACAACCCTTATTATGCGGGTGATGCGACTTCTTTGAAGGAAGGGATGCGTGAAAGTGCAATTGAAACTCCCAACAAAGTCTTTGATGTTCAACATGTCATTGAAGAAGGTGATTTGGTTGCTGTGCATTCAAAACTTGAAATGCAAATGAACGGCTTAACCACCTTGGCTGTGGTTCATATTTGTCGTTTTGAAAAGGGCAAAATTGCTGAGTTTTGGGATATTGGGCAAGTACAGCCCGACCCGCTCGTCAATGAAAATGGTATGTTCTAATAAAAAAGCCCGAAATAATTCGGGCTTTTTATTTATGTATCAATTAAAACTTCCATTGTGCTGAGATTGAAGCATTTAGTGGTTCACCTGGTTGAACCCATAAATCGCTATAGCTTGAGACATAGTAAGTTTTGTCAAACAGGTTGTTCACATTCAGCTGATAACGTAAGCGGTCTGATGGAGCATAGTAACCATTTAAATTGACCAGCGTATAACTTGGTAAATTAAAGCCATTGTCTAGGTTATGCCCGCTGCGTTCACCGACATAGGTGAGGTTAGCTCCTACACCTGCTTTTCTCGGACCGTCTTGTAGAAACTCATAATTAGTACTTACAGCACCTTGGTGTTTTGGAACATTGCTCAGACGTGCACCTTTTGCCAAGTCTTGGTCTTTTTCAATTTGAGCATCGGTATAACTATAGTTGGCATTGATGAACCAGCGGTCAGTGATCTGATTATTTAAGTCAAACTCAATCCCTTTACTACTTACTTCGCCTGCTGCGGTTTGGAAGTCTTTGTTGATAGGATCTGTCGTCAGTACATTCTGCTTTTTCATTTTAAACAAAGCGAGACTCAGCACACTTTGGTCATTCATTTTATATTTGGTACCGACTTCATAGCTTTCACCTTTTTCCGGAGCAAAAGTCTGACTATTTCGGTTCATACCACTATTCATGGCAAATGAGCGGCCATAATTGGTATAAAACGCCCATTGGTCAGAGGCTTTAAAATTTACTCCAAAACGCGGACTATTTTGGTGAAGCGTCTGATTATTTTCGGTTTGTTTTATATGGTTTTTAAAGTCTTGTTCGACCTGATCAAAACGGTTGCCAAATAGTACACTCCATTGGTCATTGAAAAAGATCTGATCTTGTACATTAAGCGCAAAATAGCGTTGGCGCTCTTTGGTGTTGGTAAATGGATCTAAGCTAGGTAAATATTTGCCGTATTCAGGTTGGTAGATATCAATTGTGTTTGTTGAGCTTGTGCTGTGATTGCGACGAAGCTGGTTTTGCTTATAGTCGAGTTGACCAAGCTCGGTTGAAAGTAAAATTTCATGACGTGCCCAAGATGTATCAAATTTACCAACTAATTCTGTCTGAGCCAGAACATCTTCACTTGTATAATCACGATAACGGCGTTGGCGTTCTAAAGTGCGCCCATCGGCTTGTATACGTCGTGGTTCGGTTGAAAAGCCGATCATTTGAGCGTCTTTATAACTGACTGCACTATTCAGCTTCCAGTCAGGATTAAACTCGTGAGAGAGACGTAATTGGTAAAAGTAGTCTTTCACTTTCATATCCCCATCATCAGGTTCACCTGTAAAGGTTTTCGGGTCCATCACAAACTGCTGATTGACTGTGCTGACGCCACGGTCAAAGGTTCCTTTGTGCTCTGTAAATTCACTGTCAAAGTCGAGTTGTGTCTGGTCTGAAATTTTCCATGTAAGCTGTGGTGAAAAGAACCAGCGTTCACTGCTGACATGATCACGGAAGCTTTGATTATCTTCATGAGCTACTGCTACACGATAGGCCAGTTCATCATTTATAGGCGCGGTATGTTCCAGACTAATTCGGTATTGTTCTTGGGTATTGGCACGTAAGTTAAGTTCACTTTCGCTTTCCCACTGTGGTTTTTTACTGTTGAGGTTAAGCAAGCCACCTGTTTCGCCGCGACCATATAAAGCCGCCATTGGCCCTTTTAAAAACTCTAAAGATTCAATGTTCACTACATCTTTTGGAGCACTAATTCCTCGGTTGACACTCAAGCCGTTGCGGATCATTGAGGCACCTAAATTGGGATCGGTACTAAAACCGCGGAAAGAGTAATTATCCCAAAAGCCACCACCGAAACTATTTTGATGAAAAACCCCGCTCACTAAGCTTAATGCGTCATCAATCCGTTGAACGTCTTGTTGTTCTATTATTTGTTTAGAAAGATAAGCACGGTTAAAAGGGACATCTAAAACATCGTGAGTAAATTTAGTTGCCGAGCTATTTTGGCTCACATCTTCTCGGGTGCTTTCGGCCTGAACACGTATGGTTTCTAGTACCGTTGACGTGTCCTCTCCCCAAGTGAGTGTCGATATAAATGATAGACCTAACGAAGACAGCAATCCTAATTTGTGTCGCATAAATAATCAGCCATAAAAAGACAAAAGGAATTAAATGTAATAGTATAACGTTACATTATTTTGTTGATTACCGCTATGTCTATAGAAAAAAATATTGAACGTTTACAGTCGATTGATGCTTTACGCGGTCTGGTCATCATTATTATGTTGCTCGACCATGTAAGAGAAACTTTCTATTTACATAAACAGGTTACCGATCCAATGGACGTAACAGTAACAGAACCCGCTTTATTTGGCAGTCGATTATTGGCCCATATTTGCGCTCCAGTTTTTGTACTTTTAACGGGTATTTCTGCATTTTTATTTCAATCAAAAAAACAAGATTTACAGCAAACACGTGCTTTTTTATTAAAGCGCGGCTTATTTTTGATTGCACTAGAGCTCACGCTGGTGAACTTTGCATGGACAGCAACTTTTCCACCCGAAGTCATTTATTTACAGGTGATCTGGGCGATTGGTATTAGCATGGTGGTGCTAGCGTGCTGTGTAAGTTTGCCTTTGCCTGTTCTTGCGGGCGCAGGTTTGGTTATTATTTTTGGGCACAATTTATTAGATTCAGTGCACTTCTCACAAGGCGTCTTGCAAAATATATGGTTTGTTTTACATGACCGTGGTTGGATTGAGATTGCAGACATCAAGCTTCGTACAAGTTACCCTGTTTTACCTTGGATTGGCGTGATTTTATTGGGCTATGCGCTAGGTCAGTTCTTTAGTTCAAAATATTCAGCAAAGCAAAGAAGCCGCACTTTACTTAGCCTTGGTTTAGTAAGTATTGGATTGTTTGTTTTACTGCGTTTTATCAATGTCTATGGCGACCAGCCGTGGCAACATTTTGAGTCATTACAACTTAGCCTTATGAGCTTTTTTAACCTCACTAAGTATCCACCGTCTTTATTATTTATTTTGCTGAATGTTGGAATTGGCTTGATTGTGCTGGTGGCTTTTGAGCGTATGCAGCAATATTCATTCCTAAAACCCTTGGTGGTGTTTGGCTCGGTGCCTATGTTCTTTTACTTACTGCATTTATATGTGTTGAAACTCATGTATGTGTTTGCACTCAGTGTGTGGGGAGCTAACTACGGAAACTATTTGTCGGTCAATCATGTGTGGATGCTATGGTTAATCACGATTGTGTTGTCTTTTGCACTCTACCCAGCGGTTAAATGGTTCTCGAAGTTCAAACATCAAAACAAACATATTTCGATTTTAAAATATTTCTAATTTTCAAAACGTGAGTAAAGCGAATTCAATGAAGCTTCGCTTTACTTGCTTACATCGAGATATAGAGTTTCTTTGACTTCTTCCATAACCACATAACTGTGTGAAGACGCCGAAGCAGGGAGTTTCTTTAATAGATCTCCTAATAAGCGGCGGTATGCGCTCATTTCTTTTAAACGCGCTTTTACAAGGTAGTCAAATTCGCCAGAAATAAGGTGACATTCAAGCACTTCAGGAATCTCGACTAAATCTCTAGCCACCTGATCAAACACATCGCCAGATTTGGCAGATAACTTAATTTCTAAAAAGACAAGCAGGTTACGGTCCACAAAGGCTGGGTTTAGCCGAGCGTAATAACCCATGATAATGCCATCGCGTTCTAGGCGTTTTACACGCTCTGAACAAGGGGTGGTCGACAGGTTAACTCTCGATGCCAATTCACTAATCGCAATTCGTCCTTCACGCTGCAAAATGTCCAGAATCATGCGATCTATACGATCTAAGGGGCGCATAGATATTTCCTCTTTTTTTTAAATTCTCGCGAGAAAAACATAAATTTACCTAGATTATAGCCTGAAAAACAGTGAAATAAACTATTGAAGCAGAAATATACTAGTTAAATAAACTGGTGTGCGTGAGGGAATGGAAATGCGCGTAATTGTTTTAGGTAGCGGCGTTATTGGAGTGGCAAGTGCCTATTATCTAGCTCAACAAGGAGCTGAGGTTACTGTTCTCGATCGCCAGTCAGGTCCTGCCGAAGAAACAAGTTTTGGTAATGCAGGTCAAATTTCGCCTGGGTATTCGACTCCTTGGGCAGCACCAGGAATCCCTTTTAAAGCTGTGAAATGGATGTTCCAACACCATGCACCGCTTGCGATTAATTTAGATGGCAGCATGTGGCAGTTACAGTGGATGGCTCAAATGCTAAAAAACTGTAATCCACAAAGTTATGCTGTGAACAAAGAACGTATGATGCGCGTGGCTGAATACAGCCGTGACTGCTTACGTGAACTTAGAAAAGATACAGGTATTAATTACGAAAACCGTGCTAAAGGTACGTTGCAGTTATTCCGTAAAGAAGCACAAATGGAAGCGGTTCAACGCGACATTAGTGTGCTTGAAGAGTGCGGCGTAAGCTACGAATTATTAAATGGCAACGAACTTGGTCGTGTAGAACCAGCGTTGGCAAATGCACAAGATAAATTGGTTGGTGGTTTACATTTACCAAATGATGAAACAGGTGACTGTTATTTATTTACCAATGCTTTAGCTCAAATTGCTAAAGAGTTGGGTGTTAACTTCCAGTTCAACCAGAACGTAGAAAAATTGATTGTTGAAGGCGATGAAATTAAGGGCGTTCAGGTCAATGGTAAAGTTTTAACTGCAGATCGTTATGTCTTAGCATTTGGTAGCTATTCACGTGATTTCTTGAAACCACTTGATCTACAGTTACCTGTATATCCTGTGAAAGGTTATTCGTTGACGATTCCTATTGTTGACTCTGCTTTTGCTCCACAATCTACAGTGCTTGATGAAACCTACAAAATTGCGATTACTCGTTTTGACCAACGTATTCGCGTAGGTGGGATGGCTGAGTTAAGTGGCTTTAACTTAGGCCTGAATGAAGACCGCCGTGCAACATTGCAAATGGTGACTCAGGACTTGTTCCCGGGCGGCGATATGGCACAGGCGTCTTTTTGGACTGGTTTACGTCCAATGACACCAGATAGTACACCGATTATTGGCGCAACTCGCTTTAAAAATCTGTTCTTGAATACAGGTCACGGCACTCTAGGCTGGACCATGGCGTGTGGTTCAGGAAAATTAATCAGTGACATCGTATTGAATCACAAGACTGATATCAGTACCGATGGCCTTTCAATTCAGCGTTATTCACACGCGCATGCTGCATAACGGACGTTAGGAAAGTAATCATGCCTCGTCCTATTACCGCAGTCATCCACCGTCAAGCCTTACAAAATAACTTGGCGGTGGTACGCAAGGCTATGCCAAATAGTAAGGTCTTTGCCGTTGTAAAAGCCAATGCTTATGGACACGGAATTGAACGTGTTTATGAAGCATTTAAAGCAGCAGATGGCTTTGCCTTACTTGATCTTGATGAAGCAAAACGCATTCGTGCTTTAGGTTGGACAGGTCCAATTTTATTGCTCGAAGGGATTTTTTCTCCTCAAGATTTATTTGATTGTGTACAGTATCAACTCAGCTTCACCATTCATAGTGAAGCGCAAATCGAGTGGGTAGAAAAGCATCCTTATCCAGCCCAATTTGATGTTTGTCTAAAAATGAACAGTGGTATGAACCGTCTTGGTTTTAAACCACAAAACTATGTTCAGGCTTGGGAACGTTTAAATAACTTGGCAAATGTGTCCAAGATTACGCACATGATGCATTTTTCTGATGCAGATGGTGATCGTTTCGGCCAGCAAGGCATTGATTATCAAATCACTGCATTTGAAGAAATTATTAAAGATTTACCAGGTGAAAGGTCGGTAAGTAATAGCGCGGCAATTCTGCGTTATCAAGACCAGCTCAAATCAGATTATGCACGTAGCGGCATCATGCTCTATGGCAGCTCGCCAGACTACCCGACGCATAGTATTGCGGACTGGGGTTTACAACCGACCATGAGCTTACGCAGCGAAATTATTTCAGTTCAGCATTTAGAACCGAATGAAAGCGTAGGTTATGGCTCAAACTTTGTCGCAGAGCAGCCCATGACGATTGGAATTGTAGCTTGTGGCTATGCCGATGGTTATCAACGTATTTCACCAACAGGTACGCCTGTTTTAGTGGACTCTGTCCTCACTCGTACAATTGGCCGCGTCAGCATGGATATGTTGGCAGTCGATTTAACAGGTATTGAAAGTGCCAAAGTCGGCAGTGAAGTCGTGCTTTGGGGCCAATCAAGTACAGGCGTCGTTTTACCTATTGATGATGTCGCAGTTTCATCCGGTACGGTGGGCTATGAACTGATGTGTGCTGTCACCGCCCGTGTTCAATTTATTAATCAGGTATAAGGAAATCCGAATGTCTAATTCAGATATACAAAAGATTAACACTAACGAAGTCATGAGCGCCGTGACTGTTTTTAACAAAGTAGTTTATCTGTCAGGTCAGGTACCTAAAAATACCGAGCAAGACGTGGCAGGCCAAACTCGTGAAATTCTTGCAACGATTGATGAACTTTTGGCATTAGCCAATACCGACAAATCTCGCTTGCTCTCTGCACAGCTCTATTTAAAAAATCTTTCTGACTTTTCAACCGTAAATGCAATTTGGGTTGACTGGTTAAAAGGGTGTGTTGCTCCATCGCGTGCCACAATTCAGGCCGATTTGGTCAATCCAGATTGGTTAATTGAAATTGCCGTGACGGCAGCACAAAAGTAATTCGTTTTTACTCCAAAAATGATGATGTATCTAACAGAAGGAAGATAGATACGGTTTAACCAGTCATTTTTGGTGAACAGATTCAGTGACCTATGGCATACGGTTCAATTTTCGCCGTAGGTTGCTGATCTTAACAAAGGAATTCAAAAAGGAATTTTAATATGACAACGGCTCGTCATTCAGATACGGAAAATTCTCCTGATCATCTGCAACGAAAACTGTCTAACCGTCATTTACAACTGATTGCTATTGGCGGTGCAATTGGAACCGGCCTATTTATGGGTTCGGGCAAAACTATCTCCCTCGCAGGTCCTTCAATCCTTTTGATCTATATGATTATTGGAGGAATGTTCTTTTTCTTAATGCGTGCAATGGGTGAGTTGCTCCTTGCAAATCTGCATTACAAATCTTTTGTTGATATGGCTCATGACCTGATTGGTCCTTGGGCTGGTTATTATTTGGGCTGGACTTATTGGTTAGGTTGGGTGCTGGTGGGTATTGCGGACCTTTCAGCAGTCATTAACTATTTAGGTTTCTGGCTGCCTGACGGTGCAAGTTTCTCACCAATACAGCAAGCCATGATTAGCGCAGGTTGTGTGTTGTTTGTGATGGGTCTTAACCTCCTAACAGTACGCCTATTTGGTGAAATTGAATTCTGGTTTGCTCTTATTAAGATCTTGGCGATTATTGGTCTGATCGGAGTGGGCGGCTACATGATTTTCAGCCATTTCCAAGCTCCGCAAGGCGCTGTCGCAAGCATCAGTAATGTTTGGTCACATGGCGGTTTATTCCCGAAAGGTACAGAAGGCTTCTTGGCAGGATTCCAGATTGCTGTATTTGCTTTTGTCGGGGTGGAACTTGTAGGTACAACGGCTGCTGAAACCAAAGATCCACAGAAAAACTTACCGAAAGCGATTAATGCGATTCCAGTACGTATTATTTTGTTCTATGTGTTGGCACTGTTTATTGTGATGTCGGTAACACCGTGGGATCACATTCGTGCAGACAAAAGTCCGTTTGTTGAGTTGTTCTTAAATGCGGGTATTCCGGTTTCAGCCATCATCATGAACTTGGTGGTGCTATCTTCGGTCATGTCTTCAATGAACAGCGGTGTGTTTTCAACCAGTCGTATGTTGTTTGGATTATCAAAAGATGGTCAGGCACCGGGTGCATTTGGTCGTTTATCAAAACGCGCAGTCCCTTCAAATGGTTTGATTTTCTCTTGTACTTTCATTATGGGTGGGGCAGTACTCCAGTACTTTGTTCCAAACACAATGGAAGCATTTACTTTAGCAAGTTCACTCTGTGTGATTCTATTCATTAGTGTCTGGAGTCTCATCATGGTGTGCTATTTACGCTACCGTAAATTACGTCCTGAATTACATGAAAAATCAACATTCAAAATGCCAGGTGGCGTTTGGATGAGTTATGTTGTTTTGGCATTTATGCTTTTCACTTTAGTCATCTTGGCATTAGAGCCAGATACATTGAAAGCTCTATATGTCAGTCCAGTATGGCTGGTCATTTTAGGTGTTACCTACCATGTGTTGTATAAACCACGCATGAAAAAACTAGGACGTGGACTCGTCAACGATCATTAAGTTTTATTAAAAAGCCAATCAATCATGATTGGCTTTTTTTATTTTTATTAGATTTTTTATCGGAATAATATTGTTTATTTTTGGATCAATAGAGCAGTTTGGAGGGTATTGGAAAAGTACATATAGCAGGATCACATGCTACACTTCGGCTAATCTGGAACCCCAGATTGATTAATTAAAATTGCCGTGAAGGCAGTACATAAATAATGTGACTTAAAAAAATCAGGACAAACGATTTATCAATTAAGGAAAAAATATACTTGAACATCTTGTCCTGAGGTATAGACTCAGCAACCCACGATATACGGTTCGTTTTTCTCCCTATAGGTTGCTGATTTAAGTTAAGCAAAATATAAAAAGGACTTCTAATATGACAATGGTTCATCATTCTGATGAGGCAAGCTCCCCTGATCATTTACAACGGAAATTAAATAATCGCCATCTACAAATGATTGCAATTGGCGGTGCAATTGGAACCGGCCTATTTATGGGCTCGGGCAAAACCATCTCCCTCGCAGGTCCTTCAATCCTCGTTATCTACATGATAATTGGTGGCATGTTCTTTTTTCTGATGCGTGCATTGGGTGAACTACTGCTTGCCAACTTACATTACAAATCATTTGTCGATATGGCTTATGATTTGATCGGACCATGGGCTGGCTATTATATAGGCTGGACTTATTGGTTAGGCTGGGTACTGGTCGGTATTGCTGATTTGTCTGCGGTCATTAACTATTTAAGTTTCTGGCTGCCCGAAGGTGCCAGTTTCTCACCCATGCAACAAGCCATGATTAGTTCAGGCTGTGTACTATTCATTTTAGGGCTTAACCTTCTTACCGTTAAGCTATTTGGTGAAGTTGAATTCTGGTTCGCACTCATTAAGATTTTGGCCATTATTGGCCTGATTGGAGTCGGTGGTTACATGCTCCTCACTCATTTTCAAGCTCCGCATGGTGAGGTTGTGAGTGTAAGTAATGTGTGGTCGCATGGCGGCATATTTCCAAAAGGTGTAAGCGGATTTTTGGCAGGTTTCCAGATTGCTGTGTTTGCCTTCATTGGCGTTGAATTGATTGGTACAACTGCTGCTGAAACGAAAGATCCAGAGAAGAATTTACCGAAGGCAATTAACGCGATTCCTGTACGTATTATTCTATTCTATGTGTTGGCACTCTTTGTGGTGATGTCAGTAACACCTTGGGATCACATTCGTGCAGATAAAAGTCCATTTGTTGAGTTGTTCTTAAATGCAGGTATTCCTATTTCTGCAATTATCATGAACTTGGTCGTACTGTCTTCAGTGATGTCTTCAATGAACAGCGGTGTGTTTTCAACGAGCCGTATGCTGTTCGGTTTATCAAAAGATGGACAGGCACCGAGTGCATTGGGGCGTTTATCAAAACGTGCCGTACCTTCAAATGGTTTAATCTTCTCATGTATTTTCATTATGGGTGGGGCAGTGCTTCAGTACTTTGTTCCAAACACGATGGAAGCATTTACTTTGGCAAGTTCACTCTGTGTGATTCTCTTTATTAGTGTATGGCTTCTGATCATGGCATGCTATTTACGTTACCGTAAGTTGAGTCCAGAGTTACATGCTGCATCAACATTTAAAATGCCGGGTGGCGTGTTAATGGCTTATGTCGTTATTGCATTCTTCTTGTTTACTTTAGTGATTTTGGCACTCGAGCCAGATACATTAAAAGCGGTATACGTGAGTCCACTATGGTTGGTGGTTTTAAGCGTGACGTATTTTGTGTTCTATAAGCCACGTATCAAAAAATTAGACCAAGAACTTGTTTAATGAACTATAAATGATTTTAAAAAAGCCAATCGATCATGATTGGCTTTTTTATTTAGTTTCTTTAATCAACCAACAAATGCTGATATTTATCGGCTTGTTTCCGTAGATAATCCCAAACTAACTTAATGCGCGGTTCATGTTGTAAATCAACAAAGGTCAGCATCCAAAACGTATGGGTAAAGCGAACTTGTTGTTCTAACACTTCTTCAAGTTCCGGTTTATCATCTGCCAAAAACTTAGGCAAAATCGCAAGTCCTGCACCCGCACTTACCGCAATTTGCTGGGCCAAAATACTGCTGCTACGGAAGTTGGCATTCAGCTTTAGAGGGAGTCGTTCTAAACAGTACAACTCGGGGCTATATACCAGATCGTCAATATAGTTCACAAAGCGATGTTGGGTTAAATCTTCTAAGGCTCGAATAGGCGGGTTTTGGGCCAGATAGTTTTTGCTACCATAAATTTTTAAACAATAATCTGATAATCGCGTAATGATGTAAGGGCCAGACGTAGGACGATCAATTGACACAACAATATCTGCCTCACGGTGTGAAAGCTTAATCATTTTTGGCACTGGAATTAGGTCGATGGTGAGCAGTGGGTATTGAATCGAGAACTCAGCCAATAACCGAGCTAAAAACGCAGTACCAAAACCTTCAGGTGTGCCAATTCGCACACGACCTTGCAAAGGTTGATGTGGTTTTTCAATTTGTAAGAAAGCTTGTTCCATTTGCTCAACTCGAGGAACCAGTGCCATCCCTTCGAGTGTCAGCTCATAACCCGTCGCTTCACGCTTAAACAGCGTTGTACCCAAAGCAAGTTCTAGGGCCTGAATCCGTCTAGCCACTGTACTGTGCTCAACACCAATAATCCGCGCAGCATTGGTCAAAGTTTTAGTCCGAGCTAAAACCAGAAAAAAATGTAGATGATCCCAATCCACTTTCATTTTTGTTGTCATCCTTGTGCATATTTGCACAACAATCGTGCATGAATTTCCGTTGGTGGTCAAAGTTTTCTTTGCTAGTCTCAATTGAAACTGGAATAAAGAAAATACATAGATAAGTATTTTCTAATAATTGAACACAATAAAAATATGGCCTACGGAGAGGTTATGAACACAATCCAAAAAATCGAATTGGAAACCGCTAAATTACTCATTAACGGAAATTTTATCGAATCTGAAACACAGGAATGGCAAGACATTGTTAATCCTGCGACTCAGGAAGTGATTGGTCGCGTACCATTTGCAACGGTTAAAGAAGTTGACGCTGCTATTCAAGCTGCACAAGATGCTTTTGCTTCTTGGCGTCAGACTCCAATTCAGGCACGTATGCGCATCATGCTTAAGTTACAAGACTTAATCCGTGCCAACATGAAAGAAATTGCGCAAGTACTAACGGCTGAACAAGGCAAAACCTTGGCAGACGCTGAAGGCGATATTCAACGTGGTCTAGAAGTGGTTGAACATGCCTGTTCGGTCGGCACTTTGCAAATGGGTGAATATGTTGAAGGTGTTGCACGTGGTGTAGACACTTACACATTGCAGCAACCTTTGGGTGTTTGTGCAGGTATTACGCCGTTTAACTTCCCAGCCATGATTCCACTTTGGATGTTCCCAATGGCAATCGTGTGTGGTAATACCTTTGTTTTAAAACCATCAGAACAAGACCCGTTATCAACCATGATGCTGGTTGAGCTTGCGATTCAAGCAGGTGTTCCAGCGGGTGTACTTAACGTTGTGCATGGTGGCAAAGAAGTGGTTGACCGTTTGTGCACACATAAAGACATTAAAGCGATTTCATTTGTAGGTTCAACTGCAGTTGGAACACATGTTTATAACCTTGCAGGGCAACATGGTAAACGCGTGCAGTCGATGATGGGTGCAAAAAACCATGTTGTGGTCATGCCTGATGCCAATAAAGAACAAACCTTAAATGCTCTAGTGGGCGCAGCGTTTGGTGCAGCGGGACAACGTTGTATGGCATTGTCGGTTGCAGTGATGGTGGGTGACAGCAAACAGTGGATTCAAGAGCTAGTCGAAAAAGCGAAAACCTTAAAAGTAAACGCAGGCCATGAGCCAAATACTGACATTGGGCCAGTGATTTCAAAACGTGCTAAAGCGCGAGTGCTGGACTTGATTAATAGCGGTGTTGAGCAAGGGGCAGAATTGCTACTCGATGGTCGAGACGTTCAAGTTCAAGGCTATGAATCGGGCAACTTTGTCGGCGCGACGATTTTTAGCGGTGTAAATACCGATATGCGTATTTATAAAGAAGAAATCTTTGGTCCAGTTCTTTCAATTATTTGTGTAGACACACTTGATGAAGCGATTGCTCTTATCAACGCCAACCCATTTGGTAACGGTGTAGGTCTATTCACACAAAGCGGTGCGATTGCACGTACTTTCCAAAACTTAATTGATATTGGTCAAGTTGGTATCAATATTCCAATTCCTGTGCCAGTGCCTTTCTTTAGTTTTACGGGTTCAAGAGGTTCAAAACTGGGTGATTTGGGGCCGTACGGCAAACAAGCTGTGCAGTTCTACACTCAAACTAAAACCATTACCAGTCGCTGGTTTGAAGATAGCCATGAAGTTGGCGGTGTAAATACAACCATTAGTTTACGTTAAGGGGATCACGGATGAATATCGCCTTTATCGGTCTAGGCAATATGGGCGGCAGAATGGCTCATAACCTACTTAAAGCCGGACTCAATGTTTATGGATATGACCTCAGTGAAGTTGCTATTCAGCACTTTGCCGAGGCAGGTGGTGTGGTCTGCGACAGCCCACAGGATGCAGCTAAACAAGCAGATGTGGTCATTACCATGTTGCCTGCGGCCAAGCATGTTAAAGAAGTTTACTTGGGTGAAAATGGTGTTTTAGAAGTACTAAAAGCAGGTAGCTTATGCATTGATAGCAGTACCATTGACCCACAAACCATTAAAGACATTGCTGCTGTTGCGCATAGTAAAAATATTAAAATCTGTGATGCACCCGTCTCTGGTGGAACCATTGGTGCTCAAGCAGGAACCTTAACCTTTATGGTGGGTGCCGATGATCAAACCTTTAACGAAGTAAAACCTGTGCTTAGCCACATGGGCAAAAACATAGTTCATTGTGGTGATGTCGGTGCAGGTCAAATTGCCAAAATCTGCAATAACCTGATTTTGGGTATTTCAATGGCTGCTGTTGCCGAAGGTATGGCGCTGGGTGTGAAGCTAGGTATTGACCCACAAGCATTGGCAGGCGTCATTAATACTTCAAGCGGTCGTTGCTGGAGCTCGGACGTATGTAACCCATGGCCGCATATTAATGAAAATGCGCCAGCATCTCGAGGTTACCAAGACGGCTTTGCAACTCAGCTGATGCTAAAAGATTTAGGACTCGCTGTCGAAGCGGCAGGCCAAGTCAAACAGCCAGTCGTATTAGGTGGCATGGTGCAACAGCTGTATCAGCAAATGTGCATGCGCGGTAATGCCAATCTCGATTTTTCGAGCATTATTCAGCAATACCTGCCACAAGAGGCATAACGGTAAAGCCAAAGGATGGCTTTAAACACATAAACCCTGTCGTGAATAACAACAAATCCGGACTGAGGGAAAAGATATGATGGATTATCAAAATGCTGCACAGACTTTCGATTTGGAAAGCACTGCAAAACAGATGTTATCAGGTTCACTTGATGCCTTAAATGCTTGTTATGAATGCTGTGATCGACACGCAGATGGCGACAAAATTGCACTGTATTGGCAAGGAAAAGACGGACGAAAAGAGCAATATACCTTCCGTGAATTAAAAGAGTGGTCAAGTCAGTTTGCCAACTTTCTAAAATCACAAGGTGTAAAAGCAGGCGACCGTATTTCAGGTCTATTACCAAGAACACCTGAATTGATCGTGACTATTTTTGCAGCTTGGCGAATTGGTGCAGTCTATCAACCACTCTTTACTGCGTTTGGCCCAAAAGCGATTGAGCACCGTATTCAGCTTGCACAAAGTAAGCTGGTGGTGACCGATATGGGCAACCGTAGCAAGCTTGATGAAATTGAAAATTGTCCTGCAATTGTGACTGTCGCCGATGCACAAAGCACTCCGCTTAAAGCAGGTGATTTTAACTTTTGGAATGAAGTGAAGCAGCAGTCCGATCAATGTGATTTGGTTATGCGTAGCATCCAAGATCCTTTCTTACTCATGTTTACTTCAGGCACTACAGGGCCAGCTAAACCATTGGAAGTGCCATTAAAAGCACTGATTGCCTTTGGTCGATATATGCAAGATGCTATTGGTTTAACCGAAGAAGACTCGTTTTGGAATATTGCCGATCCGGGTTGGGCGTATGGTCTCTACTACGCGATTACTGGGCCGTTATTCTTGGGTCACGCTACTTTGTTTTATGAAGGTGGTTTCAGCACAGATAGCCTATGCCAAATTGTGAAAGATTATAAAGTTAACAACTTGGCAGGTGCACCAACCGCTTACCGTATGATGATGGCGGCTGATCCAGCACAAATGGCGCCTTTAAAAGGGCAGTTCCGTGTAGTGAGCAGTGCCGGTGAACCGCTGAATCCAGAAGTAATTCGCTGGTTTAAACAAGTGCTTGATGCTCCAATTTATGACCATTATGGACAAACTGAAGTGGGCATGGTGGTGTGTAATCATCATGGTTTAAAACATGAAATTCATGCTGGTTCAGCAGGTTTCCCAAGTCCAGGCTACCGCGTTGCGATTGTCAATGAACAAGGTGAAGAACTTCCACCGGACACCCCAGGAATTTTAGCAGTCGATATTAGCCATTCTCCAATGATGTGGTTCGGCGGCTATAAAGAAAGCCGAAAATCGCCTTTCGTGGGTCACTACTATTTAACTGGCGACACTGCCGAGTTACATGCCGATGGCAGTATGAGCTTTGTTGGTCGTAGTGATGATGTAATCACTACATCAGGCTATCGTATTGGGCCTTTCGATGTAGAAAGCGCACTACTCGAACACGATGCTGTGGTTGAAGCAGCAGTGATTGGCGTGCCTGATCCGGACCGTACCGAAGTGGTTAAGGCATTCGTAATTTTAGCTGCGGATGCTCAACCTTCCGATGCTCTTGCTGAACAACTCAGCCAGTTTGTTAAAAGACGACTTTCTGCACATGCTTATCCACGTTTAGTTGAATTTGTGAGTGAATTACCTAAAACTCCAAGTGGCAAAATTCAGCGCTTTTTATTGCGTAATCAAGAAATTGCTAAACAACAAGCTAAAGCAGGGTAAAGGAAATAATAATGCAATTTACCGAAGAACAATTACTCATTCGTGATATGGCGAAAAGTTTCGCCCAAGAACAAATCAAGCCTAATGCCAGTGATTGGGACCGAGACGGGACATTCCCAAAAGAAACTCTGACTCAAATGGGGCAACTCGGTTTTATGGGTATGCTTGTTTCAGAGCAATGGGGTGGTTCAGACACGGGTAACTTAGCCTATGTACTAGCTCTTGAAGAAGTTGCGGCAGCAGATGGCGCAACCTCAACCATCATGAGTGTACATAACTCGGTTGGCTGTGCGCCTATTTTAAAATTTGGTACCGACGAGCAAAAAGAGCGTTTTTTAAAGCCTTTGGCTCAAGGTGAAATGATCGGCGCTTTTGCTTTAACCGAACCACATACGGGCTCAGATGCGGCAGCTCTTAAAACCCGAGCGGTGAAAGATGGGGACGATTACATTTTAAATGGTGCCAAGCAGTTTATTACCTCGGGTGATAATGCAGGCGTCATTATTGTGTTTGCAGTGACTGATCCGAGCGCGGGTAAAAAGGGTATTAGTGCCTTTTTAGTCCCACGCGAAACACCGGGCTATGAAGTGATTCGTGTTGAAGAAAAACTCGGTCTGCATGCTTCAGATACGTGTCAGATTGCACTAACCGATGTGCGCATTCATAAAAGCCTCATGCTTGGCAAAGAAGGTGAGGGTTTGAAAATCGCCCTTGCCAATTTAGAAGGTGGACGTATTGGTATTGCTGCACAAGCAGTCGGTCTAGCACGTGCGGCGCTCGAAGAAGCGACTCGCTATGCCAAAGAGCGTATTACTTTTGGAAAACCAATTTTTGAGCATCAAACCATCGCTTTTCGCCTTGCCAGTATGGCAACTGAAATTGAAGCAGCGAGACAACTGGTTCACTACGCTGCGCGTTTAAAAGAAGCAGGTCAACCGTGTCTCAACGAAGCTTCAATGGCCAAGTTATTTGCTTCAGAAATGACTGAGCGTGTGTGCTCGAGTGCGCTACAAGTGTTTGGTGGCTATGGCTATCTCAGAGATTTCCCAATTGAACGTATTTATCGTGATGCGCGTATTTGTCAAATTTACGAAGGCACAAGCGATATCCAACGTTTAGTGATTGCACGTAGTCTATAAAATCAGAACAAGGAATAAATAATGCAGTGGCAAAGTATTTTATTAGAAAAGCGTAATGGGGTTGGACTGATTATATTAAATCGCCCTCAAGCGCTCAATGCTTTAAACAGCGAATTAATTAGTGAAATTAATCAGGCATTAGATCAGCTCGAAAAAGACCGCGAAATTGGTTGCATCGTATTGGCAGGCTCTGAAAAAGCTTTTGCCGCAGGTGCAGACATTAAAGAAATGGCTGATTTAGCATTTCCTGATATTTATTTTGATGACTTTTTCCATCTTGCAGACCGTATTGCACAGCGCCGTAAACCTCTAATTGCAGCGGTGAGTGGCTATGCGTTAGGTGGTGGCTGTGAATTGGCGCTTATGTGTGATTTTATTTATTGTGCCGACAACGCCAAGTTTGGCTTACCCGAAGTGACCTTAGGGGTAATTCCGGGTATTGGTGGCACACAACGCTTAACCCATGCGATTGGTAAAGCCAAAGCAATGGAAATGTGTTTTACCGCTCGTCAAATGGGCGCTGTAGAAGCAGAGCAAAGTGGTTTAGTCGCACGTGTGTTTAGCAAAGAAGAATTACTTGAACAAACCTTGCAAGCAGCTGAAAAAATTGCGGCACGCTCTTTAACTGCAAACATGATGCTTAAAGAAACCATCAACCGAGCTTTTGAAGTAAACCTTACTGAAGGCTTGCGTTTTGAAAGACGTATGTTCCATTCAATATTTGCAACATTTGACCAAAAAGAAGGAATGCAGGCGTTCGTTGAAAAACGAAAACCAAATTTTAAAAATCAATAAGAGATCAATAAAATGAATACAGAAAATCACTTAATGATTGAGCAACAAGGTAAGTTGGGCATGATTACCTTAGACCGTGTGACTCATCTCAATGCATTGTCTTTAGACATGATTAAAAGTATTGGCGCCCAATTGGAACTGTGGCGAAATGATGCTGCTGTTCAGGCAGTGATAATTAAGTCAAATAGTCCAAAAGCCTTCTGTGCAGGTGGAGATATCCGCTATCTCTACGACAGTTATAAAAATGGTACAGCCGATTACAAAGGCTACTTTAGTGCCGAATATAAAATGCTAAATATACTGCGTGAATATGAGAAGCCAATCATTGTTGTGCTTGATGGCTATGTATTAGGTGGCGGTTTTGGCTTGGCTCAGGCTTGTCACATTGTGGTGAGCAGTGAAAAATCTAGATTTGCCATGCCTGAAACAGCGATTGGTTTTTTCCCAGACGTTGGTGCAACTCATTTCCTGTCTCGCCTTGATGATATTGGCGTTTATATGGCCATTACGGGTGAGCAGATTAGTAGTAGCGATGCGCTTTACCTCGATTTAATTGACTACCATGTGCCAAGCGTGCAGTTACAAGCGTTGCAAGATGCTCTCGTTGAAGCGCCAAGTTTAAGCAAAGAGGGAATTGAACGCATCATTACCCGATTTATTACTCGCCCTGCCGAAAGTGAATTAAAACAATTGGCTGAAGGTATTCGTAAACACTTTGGATATCAGCATTTAGATGAAATCGAGCAAAGTCTTGAAAATGAACAAGATGAAAGCTTAAAAACTTGGGCAAGCAAGATGCTCAGCATTTTGCAGCAACGCTCATTTATTGCCAAACAAACCAGTTTAAAACTACAGCATTTAGGACGAGGACTCTCTTTACCACAATGTATGCAGCTTGAACGCGATTTACAGGACATCTGGTTTGAGCATGGTGACTTTATTGAAGGTGTCCGCGCACTCATTGTCGATAAAGACAAACAACCACAGTGGCAAGAACGTAATTCGAAATTTGAACCAATTTTAGAAAAATTGAGCTAAACAGAATTATAAAAACATAAAAAGCTTAAGGAGATAAAGCGAGACCTGAAAATGCTTATGGTCAGGGTTGGTCATAAGCATAAAAAAGATAAAACAAGAAAATCTAAAAAAGGATATTACGATGCAATCAATACATGGAAACGGTTCAAATACTAAAAAGTCGTCACATCGATTAGCAGGTATCTCTAGCATGGTTGGCACCACCATTGAGTGGTATGACTTTTTTATTTACGGTGCGGCGGCGGCGCTCATTTTTAATAAGCTATTTTTCCCAAATCTAGATGCACTTACCGGCGTGCTTGCCGCATTCGCAACCTATGCCGTTGGGTTTATTGGGAGACCATTAGGCGGCTTAGTCTTTGGTCACTTTGGTGATAAGATTGGCCGTAAATCGATGTTGCTGTTGACCTTGATGCTCATGGGGATCCCAACCGTACTGATTGGCTTATTACCGACTTATGAATCAATTGGATATTGGGCTGCGATTGGTTTGGTTGTCTTACGATTTATTCAAGGGATGGCAATGGGCGGTGAATGGGGCGGTGCTGTACTGATGGCCGTTGAACATGCGCCCGAAGGTGGTAAAGGGTTCTGGGGAAGCTTGCCTCAAGCTAGTACAGGTGGTGGCTTAATGCTAGCCTCAATCGCGTTGGGTCTGGTGTCGTTATTACCTGAAGAAGCGCTGTTTAGCTGGGGTTGGCGTTTACCATTTCTTGCCAGTATTATTTTACTGGCAGTAGGTTGGTATATTCGTGTAAAAGTGCCAGAGTCACCAGATTTCGAAAAAGTAAAACAACAGTCTGAAGAAGTCAAAGTTCCTGCTTTACAGGTTTTTAAAAACCATCCAAAGCAACTTATTACCATTATTTTAGCTCGTGCTGCCGAAAATGCATGGTTCTATATTGCTTCAACATTTACTTTGGCTTATACCACCGCACAACTTGGTATTCCACGCCAAGACATTTTATTTGCCACCATTTGCGGCGCAGCCGTCATTTTATTTATGACGCCGTTATGTGGACATTTGTCGGATAAAGTCGGCCAACGCAATATGTTTATGTTTGGCCTATGCATATTGGCGCTTTACTGCTATCCATTTTTTACCATGCTCAATACAAAAGATCCGGTATTAGTGTGGACAGCAATTGTTTTAGCAATTGGCGTTGTGTTCCCAATTATGTACGCACCACAAGCTCAGCTTTTTGCCCGTCAATTTCCGGCAGAAATTCGATATAGCGGAATCTCGATTTCGGTACAGTTGGCTGGTGTATTAGGTGGTGGTTTGGCACCGATGATTGCTACTAAATTGTTGAGTGTCGGGCAGGGTAATCCATATCTAATTATGCTTTATATTGGAAGTATGGCTGTAGTCGCAATTATATCGACGTCATTTATGCCGCGTGATTGGAGTGCTAAAACGGATAAAGCTTATTATAAAAAGTCGAATTTAAATTTAAAAACCAAAATTGATTAATAGGTATTCATGTTTCTTAATCGTATTGCTACCTAACTATATAAAAATTGGGACTCATGCCAAAAATAGGTATGAGTCCCAAATAAGAAATTAAATATCAATCAAGCATGCAAACATCGCATAGCCATCAATAACCATGGGTGGGCCTGCACGATGAGCACGAAAACCCGCAGCACGTAATAACCGTTCTACCCCCAGAGGAGAGGTGGTAATGAGTTGTTTTGCACCTTGTTCTCTTGCAAAGTTGATAGATTCTTGCAGAATTGCAATAGAGACGGGCGATGACACAGCTTGACTAGCTGAAGATGGCGGATTCGAGAAATCTACTGCTGAGAATCTTGATAACTCCCAAATTTCTGGTGAGCAAGGAATAGGCATTCCATTAAGTAATTGAGGAAATATCTCACCAAGTAAATAAGGTTGAGTAGTCGGTAGTAATCTGGCACAACCAATAATATTAGATTCTCTATCTTGAGCGACGACATAGGCGGTATCGACTTTGTCAAACTGATCTAATTCTTCATTATTAGGACAGTTCAACTCCCAACCTAAATATTCAACAAATACCCTATAGCGGTAATTTTTAAATTTAGTATATAGGCCTTCTGAAAAATTATTTTGAAATCCAGCAATAACATTCATTACAAGTGCTTCCACTTATTTTTCAAGTGACTTTACTTAACAGGTGAGGAAGCGGTAACTGTAAGAATTTACAGGTTTCTAAGAGAAATATGGAGTTAATTTAGCCATTGTTTGGGTTGTATTGATTTGGGCATAAATGAACTGTTCCCAGAACAAAGTATCGATTTTCTTTTCAATTAGTGTTTCAGTAACTTCAAATCCAATATCTGTACCAGATACATCAACAAGCATAATATTGCTTCGAGGCAGGCCAATTCTTTTTATACTTGTGATGCCATTGTACTCAATAAATTCCCAATCCCATCCCGTGCTTAAAGCTGGGGTCAGTGATGTTACCCATTCAGTAAAACCATAATAGAGAATTTGAGAATCTTCAATTTGTGTTGATTCAACAATAGATATGAGGTGTTGGAGCGGATAGTTCATGAGCTGGTTTTCATTCATTCGAATAAAACCATCTGCTGATATTGAGAAATAAGGGGGGATGGTGACCATGCTACCTGTTCAAGTGACTTGAATTGGGGTTCAATGGATAAATAACATAAATTATTGCCAATAAAATACTGTTATGTTTAACAGGTTAAATGTAATTGTATGGCATACACCGTTAAGCTGTTCTTACTAGAGAGTTATTCAGCCTTTAAGGCTTACTTATGAAAAAACGAGAATTTTGTAGTTTTAATATGCAAACTGCCTTTTAAAAAATGCTAGATAGATTGGAGTTGTTGTAGAAGTTTTAGTGTGCATCAAGTCTTATTGTTAAAATAATAATACTAAGCAAGGTGATTTATAATGTAATTGCTTGATTTATTAAATTATTAAAGGTGTGTTTAGTTTATTTGTATAATAATTAGTAAAATTATATCGGCTAGATAGGTGATAGAAAATATTGTTTAATTAAATTAATGAAAACTGAATATTAATAATAATTAATAGATCTTCTGATCTTTTTTAAAATACTTATTTTTTTGTAATAAAATGCATCCTGTAAAATTCAATTTTTCAAGCATAATCCGCACATGGAATATAACAACCTTGGAAGCTCTTATAAATTTAGTTTGTCTGAATAATTTGCAATCATATCTGGCTTAAAAGAGTTGTTAATTAGGTGATGAATTCAAAATCTGAAATTGAGAAATCAGATAAATAAAATTAGGTATTTAAAAGCTTTGTTGAAATAAAGGTAAACGAAGAGACCTACGCTTCAATTGGATTGTTTGAATTCACAATGTGCAACTGAAAAAAAATGATTTGTGAATGGAGTCTAATGAGAGTAAATGGAAAATTGGCAAGAGGACTTATTATCAGAATTTCTGATCGTACAAAATGAATACCAGCTGTTTGAAATCGTTAAATCTACAGCTTCAAAGCTTGGATTTGATTATTGTGCTTATGGTATGCAGTCGCCATTATCTATTGCTGAACCAAAAACGATTATGTTGAATAATTATCCAGAAGCATGGCAAAAGCGTTATTTGGAACAGCATTATGTGAAGATAGATCCAACTGTGCAGCATTGTATGGTATCACTTCAACCTCTTGTCTGGTCGAGCCAATCTGCAAAGACACAAGAAGAAAAAGATTTCTGGGAGGAGGCGCGCTCTTATGGCCTTAATGTCGGTTGGGCTCAGTCAAGCCGTGACTTTATTGGAACCAGAGGGATGCTAACACTCGCAAGATCCAATGACCAATTGTCGGAAAAAGAGCAAAAGTCACAATATACAAATATGTATTGGTTGTCTCAAACTGTGCATTCTAGCATTGCTAAAGTTGTAAATGAGGTGGAATTCGCTCAGTTTAATCTTTATTTAACGAACCGAGAAAAAGAGGCACTGCGTTGGACTGCTGAGGGTAAAACGTCAGCAGAAATTGCCCAGATTCTAGGGGTCACTGAAAGAACAGTAAATTTTCACCTCGGAAATTCAATGCAGAAGTTAAATGTGAATAATAAAATTTCAGCAGCTATTCGAGCTGTGATGTTAGGACTTTTATAAAAATATACGTATAAATAATACATCTGAATAAAGTAAATGCTTCTAATATTTATATTTTAAATCAATCATTACTATAGCTTATTATAAAAGCTATTTATCTGAGTTTTATTTTAAAATTAAACCAACTGGAAAAATTTAATTTCATATTATTTTAGTATTCATGACCTTATGACGAAAGTCAAAAAATTAATTGTATTGATTTATAAAAGTATATGTTGGTTGTGAGAAATTATAATGTTGAAATATGATTTATTTTTAAATGAATAATATGGGTGGATTGTTAATCTATACTTAAATAGCTTATTGCTATAAGAAATTAAATCTCAAAAAATCAAAAACTAAAATATCAATAAAAGAATTATACGAGCTAAGAATTCGCTGATGTATTTAAAGCTTTTAGACACTTTTTCAACTACTAAAAAAGTAAAGATGAAAATAAGTTTAATATTTAATCTAATTGCAAAAAATAGAAATGAGTAAAAGGATTTATAAAAGGTGTCTAGCTTCTCGATTTTTATAAATATAGACCAACCTGTAAGCACTTACAGGTGTAATAAATGATGCCCAACCATAAAATATAATGTGAATTTATATTTTAAACAAAAAGTATATTCATTTTTATTAAAAGCCCCGACGAGAAATGTAATTTCTAAATTAGCGAATTTTAAGGGTGCATTATAATTAATCGGAGTAAGTTATGGCTGTAATGGATACGGATAATATCATTGCAACATTGGAATCCCACGCAAATTTAAATGGAAGTAAGGTTGCTTTCGAGTATTTAGGGCGTCAATCGGGTGGTATTCAGTCTCTTACGTATAAAGATTTGAACGCTCGGGTTCAACATCAAGCTCAGGTATTAATGAATCTTGTAGACAGTGGTGATCGCGCTGTATTGCTGTTTGAGCCTGGGTTGGACTTTATCGTATCGTTCTTTGCCTGTCTAAAAGCTAAAATTATCGCGGTACCAGTCAGCCTACCTTTTAATCGTAATGGTTTTTCTAATATTTTGAATATTATGAATGACTGTGAGCCAAAAATAGTACTCACCACCAAAAAGATTCTTGAGCTATCAGGTCTGATCACATTAAAAGCTCAAAATGAAAGCTTAATATTACATGCCGTTGATGCTGAGCTACAGCGTGATTTGGTACAAAAAGATTTCCCGCTCATTACTGAAGAAGATATCTGCTTCCTGCAATACACTTCGGGATCAACAGGTTGGCCTAAAGGGGTAATTGTTACCCATAAGAATATTATGGCAAATGAAGTCATGATTGCTGAAGCTTTTGGCACACAACCTGAAGATATTGGTCTTACATGGCTACCTGTTTACCACGATATGGGGTTGATTGGTTCAGTTTTGCAAACTGTGTATGTGGGCCTGACTTGCTATGTCATGTCACCGCTAGACTTTATTCGTAAGCCTCTAAAATGGCTGCAATTTATCAGTGAAAAAGGTGTCACAATTACTGGTGGACCAAACTTTGCTTATGAATTATGTCTGCACCGCATCTCTGATGAGCAGGCTGCATCGCTTGATCTGAGCCGTTTACGGGTGCTGTTTAATGGTGCTGAGCCGATCAAGGCTCACGTCATGCAACGCTTCATGGAAAAGTTCAATACCCAGTCGGAACTGAAACTAGATACTTTCTTGCCATGCTATGGACTGGCAGAAGTTACGCTTTTAGTTAGTGGTGTGACTGGTCCTCTCAATGCAATTTCAATCGATCGTGACAAGTTAAATGCCAATCTGATACAGGCCAGTCAAGATCAGACCGCCGTGCAAGTGGTGAGCTGTGGCAAGATCTCGGCACATATTGATTGCCGTATTGTCAATCCGCATACCCGTCAAGAAGTAGCAGCTCATGAAGTTGGTGAAATCTGGCTAGCAGGTGAGAGCGTTACAGCAGGTTACTGGCAGAAGCCAGAGGTCAATCAGGAAACTTTTGCGGCGACTATCATTGATGACGCGGGTCAACCGAGTCAAGTGCACTACTTGAGAACGGGTGATATGGGCTTTGTCAAAGACGGAGACCTATATGTAACTGGCCGCCTTAAGGATGTGATTATCATTCGTGGCAAGAACTATTACCCGCAAGATATCGAGTGCTCTGTTGAAATGGCACATCCTGCTGTTCGTAAAGGCTGTGTTGCGGTAGTGAATGTTGCTGATTCTGAGGGTGTTACGGTTGTACTTGAGATCAAGAAGAAATCACTAGACAAGACTCTCAATTTTGAAGCCATTAGAACTCAGGTCAAGGAACAAGTGACAGCTGATATTGGCTTGCCTGTAGAAGGTGTCTATTTACTGCATCAAGGCCGAATTAACAAAACTACTAGCGGCAAAATTAGAAGAAGAAAAATTAAAGAGCAGATCGAACGCGGTCAACTGGTCTGTTTAACCCATCCAAACCGTAGAACGGTGATTGCTCGAAACTATGTCAAAAACGGCTTAGAAGTCATCCGTGATCGTGAGCAGCGGGGGCAGCTGATTCGTTATAGCTCCAATCTTCTCAACTCAATGATCAAGGAACGTGAAGTACGCACGCTGATTTTTAATCGTCTGAAAAGTGCTTTGTTTTAACCCTTACCCTTTAATCATTTGAGTGAAAATCCATGTCACTTACATCCAATTTGCGGCAGTTTCAGTCTGCTGCTCGTCTGGAGCAAATTTTAGGCTCCGTACATGATAACAACAACGATTTTTCTTGGCCCGCTGCCATCGAGCGTGATGAGAAAGAGCAATATCCTCAGCGTGCTGTTGATTTTCTGAATGCGGTGGGTATGAACCGTTTCTATGTACCTTCAGAGCTCGGAGGTCGTATGGAAATTGGTGAAGAGTTGCTATATCTGCATCGTGTGTTGGCACGACGAGATCTAACTATCAATTCGACCTATAGCACGAATGCTTGGTCTGTGATCGTATGGATCGGCGGTAATGCGAATCAATGCCAAAATATTGCTAGTCGAATTTTAAGTGGTGCTGCTCCAGCACTGGCTTATAGCGAGAAAGCGCATGGTGCTGACCTATTATCTAGTGAAGTGACAGCCCAGTCTGCCGAGAGTAAATACATCTTAAATGGCGAAAAATGGTCAATCAACCGCGCCACTTTAGGAGACTCTTTAAGCCTGATCGCTAAAACATCGAACGATCGTGGACCACGTAGTTTGAGCGCATTCTGGCTTGATAAGCGTCATATGGCTTCTAAAGGAACCTATAGTCTGAACCGCCTGCCAACAGTGGGTATGCGTGGTTTAGATATTAGTGGTATTGGCTTTAACAACGCTGAAATTCACAAAGATGCTTTGATCGGTGAAGAGGGCCAAGGGTTAGAACTTGGACTCAAAACCCTACAGGTAACGCGTGCATATTGCAGCAGTTTCTCGCTGGGGGCTGGCGATACGATGCTACGAATCGCGACCGAGTTTGCTATCGAACGCGAGTTATATAACAAAAAAGTAATAAGCATTCCACTGGTGCGTGAGCAGCTCGCTACAGCCTATGCCTATCTATTAGCAGCGGAGGTGTTATCACTCGTTGGCGCGCGCGGATTACACGTTTGTATTAATCAGTTCAGTACATGGTCGCCAATCGTCAAGGTACTGGTGCCTGAGTATGTAGAGTCACTTGCCAAGATCACTTCTTCAGTGCTTGGGTCACGTTTCTTCTTAAGAAATGCATATGCAGATGGAATGTACCAGAAAGCATTCAGAGACCATCTGATTGTTAGTGTGTTTGACGGAAGTAGCACCGTTTGTCTAGACAGTCTGAGTTTTCAGCTCAAATCAGCCAATAAAGGTCGTAGCAAAAAAGCCGACCATCTCAACCAAGCCGAAGCCAAAGCACTCTATCGTCAGTTGTATGACTTACAAGTGGAGACAGACGCTATTGATTTCCGTGGGCTTGAGATTTTCAACCGAGATGGCGATTTGGTGATGGAGTCACTGGAGACAATCATTGAAATGCTCAACGATGCCGAAGCCACAGTAGGGTTGTCTACTGAAATGCTATCTACGCTACGTGAGCATGCAGATCGGCTTCTGGTTGAACAGCGTACATTAGATCAAAAAATTCAGAATTACTTTTCAAGCTCTGAGGAAAGCAAAGAGTTTGAAACGTTGCGTTTTAGTCTCGCTCGAGGCTACGCAGAACTGTTTGCCCGCATTGCTGTGCTGGGTTTCTGGGTCTTCAACCGTCATGGCTTAAGGACTGCTTTAAAGGATGGAGCATGGTTGATCATTTTCCTAAATGCTGCTGAAGGGCAGACCTCTCCTCCTATTACGTCATTACGTGAAAGCACATTAGCAGATTTGCTAGACCGAATTTCAACCAACCACATGTTATCTGTTATCGATTTCGCATTGGCACCGCGTGATGCCAAACCAGTTAAAGAGGAGATTACCCCATGAATAAGGATAAAGTTTACTGGAGCGCGATCATTCGTACGCTAGTAGCTAAAGAGATGCGTGTAGAGCCTGAGACGATTGATCCAGAGCAGAAATTTACCAGTTATGGTCTTGATTCAATTGTTGCTTTGTCTGTGTCTGGGGACTTGGAAGATCTGACAAAACTGGAACTTGAGCCGACACTGCTATGGGATTACCCAACAATCAATGCATTGGCTGAATATCTAGTTTCTGAGTTGCAACAGGGAGTTGCTTCATGAATAACATTGCGAGTATAGAACCAAAAATTCTGTCGCGTCATGCGATTTCTGCAGAACAGCTTGGTATTTGGTATATCCAGCGTCTTGAGCCAACTTGCAGTGCCTACAATATGGTGGTGGCTTTTGATGTGAAGGTCAACCAGCCATTAGGCAACAAGCCGATGGAGATTTTGGAAGCAGTGTTACATGATTATCCGTTACTACGTGTAAGCATGCCTGCCAATGATCAGGGTATCGAGCAAATCATTTGGGATCGTGTATATCCTAATATCATTCTCTCTGATGCTCGTCATGTTGAAGCTTCTGATTTGACGAAATTAGTCGAACAGGATACCAAGCAACCATTTGACCTGACTCAGCCACCGTTGTGGCGTATCCATTGTTATGAGCGTGGTCAGAATCACTATGTGATTGCAGTTGTGATTCATCATGCCTTAATGGATTTCTGGTCGATTGGTCTATTGCTGCGTGATGTCTGCAAGCGTTTTGGACTGGTAACAGACTCAAATCTAGTGAACGGAATCGAGTTCGCTCAATATGCAGATAAGCAGAAGAGCAACGTGATCGGTGATGCTGATGAAAGCTTACTGTTTTGGAAAAATGCGTTAAAGCATGCTCCACATGTGCATAGCATTCCACTTGATTATCCACGTCCAGCTGTGCAACAACATAAAGGTAGCTCGGTAATTTTCCGTGTACCTGAGTCAGTATCGTCTGGTCTTGTAAACTTGGCGAAAGATTATGAAATTACCTTGTTCGGTCTTGTATTATCGGGCTTCTATATCCTGCTGAACAAACTATCGAATGAAAATAATCTAGTCGTTGCCACAGCAGTAGCAGGCCGACTTGAACGTTCTTTGCGCAATGCACTAGGACAGTTTGTTAATACAATTGCTCTTAACATAGACATCGATGCTGATCAGACTTTACGTCAATTTACACAGCAGGTGCAGGAACAATTAAAACAGAGCCTCAAGCATCAAAAAGTTGCTTTTTCCAGAGTGGTTGAAGCTGTTTCACCAAAGCGTGATGGCAGTATTAATCCATTGGCTCAGGTTGGAATGTTCTGGGAACGTCTAGGTGGTTTGGATGAGTTTAAAGAACTACTCTTGCCAATCCAAAATCCAGCTACTTTAGCCGGTCAAGACCTTACGCTAGGAAGCTTTCCAGTTCGCCAACAAGAAGGCCAACTAGATATTATGCTAGAAATGGGCGGTGAATATCAGGGTGAACTGGTTGGTGTACTGAAATACAACTCTGAAATATTTTCTGCTGAGTCTGCCGAGAATATGGTGCAACTACTACAAGTTGTACTATCGGAAATGGTGGCTCATCCTGAACGTAAGATCGTTGAGTTAGATATCGCACCTGATTATGCGAATGGTATTCAGCTAGGCTATCTACGTGGTCAGGTGACTGATTATCCTCGACATGATCTACTGGGAATGATTCTAAAGCAGATCGATGAGCGTGGTCACAATCATGCTATGACCTCTAGAGACCATGCAGTCAGCTATCATGAGTTAGGTCAGCATATTGCTGGGATTGCTGAATATTTACGTGCACATGGCATTACCAATGGGGATCGTGTAGGTCTGATGGTAGACCGCACTGTGCTATTGCCCGCGGCAGTCCTCGGAATCTGGGCGGCAGGAGCAGCATATGTACCGTTGGATCCTAGTTTCCCAAGAGAACGTTTGCATAACATCGTAGAAGATGCTGAACCTAAAGTCATCTTGACTCAAACTGACTTGATGGATGCTCTTACAGTCTCTGTACCACGTCTAGATATCAATCAAGCTGGTGTTATTCCCCTTGAGCAAGTACGTGAGACGCTTGCCTTTGGTGATACCGCTTATGTGATGTACACCTCAGGTTCGACAGGTAAGCCTAAAGGCGTGCGTATTGGGCATCCCTCAATAGCTAATTTCTTACTGTCTGTGAATGATAGGCTGCAAGCAACTGCTGATATGCAGTTATTAGCGATCACGACTTATGCGTTTGATATTTCTGTTGTTGAACTATTGATTCCACTGATGTACGGCGGTGTGGTGCATGTGTGCCCACGTGAGATATCTCTAGATGGGAACCTGCTGGTTGAGTATATGCAGGCGAAGTCGATCAATGTTATGCAGGCAACGCCGTCCTCTTGGAAAATGCTCTTGGACAGTGAGTGGAAAGGTATCCCACATCTAACTGCACTTAGCGGAGGCGAAGCGCTAGATCCTGTACTCGCAGAAAAACTACTGAGCAAAGTCAGCTGCCTTTGGAATGTCTATGGCCCGACCGAGACAACTGTGTGGTCCAGTGCAGCCCACATCACCGATGCCAAATATATTGATTTAGGCGAACCAATGGCGAACACCCAGCTTTATGTTCTTGATGAACAGCAGCGATTGGTTCCACGAGGCGTTATGGGAGAGCTCTGGATTGGAGGCGATGGTCTTGCAGTCGATTACTGGCATCGACCTGAGTTGACAGATGCACAATTTAGAACTTTACCATCCCTACCAAATGCTGGTCGACTCTATCGCACCGGAGATAAAGTCTGTCTGCGAATGGATGGGCGTTTGACTCATCATGGACGTCTGGATTTTCAGGTCAAAATCCGTGGATTCCGTATTGAGCTAGGCGAAATCGAGAATGTCCTCAAACAGATCGATGGTATTACAGATGCAGTAGTCTTGGTTAAGACCACAGCCGACAATGATCAGAAACTGGTGGCTTATGTGACTGGACATGATATTGAAATGGCTGGTTTAAAAAAGACTCTGCAAATCCATCTTCCGGCTTATATGGTGCCAAGTACGTTTATCCGATTGGATGAGTTTCCAATGACGGCTAACAATAAGTTAGATCGTAAAGCATTCCCTGAGCCAGTGTTTGAGCAGAGCAACGATTATGTTGCTCCACGCGATTCGATTGAAATCGAGTTATGTACTACCTTTGAGCAGATTTTGTCAGTCAAGCGAGTTGGTATACATGATGATTTCTTTGAATTAGGTGGGCATTCATTACTGGCTGTGAAACTTGTCAATCATCTCAAGAAGGTATTTGGTACCGAATTATCAGTTGCTTTACTTGCACAGTACTCAACTGTTGAGAGTTTGGGGGAGATCATCCGTGAAAATAAAGAAATCAAACCTTCAATCGTAATCGAACTGCGCAGCGGAACTTATGAACAGCCGCTATGGCTCTTCCATCCGATTGGTGGCAGTACCTTCTGTTATATGGAACTCTCGCGTCATCTCAACCCGAACCGTACTTTACGTGCTATTCAATCTCCGGGTCTGATCGAAGCAGATGCTGCTGAAGTGGCGATTGAAGAAATGGCGACACTCTATATTGCTGAAATGCAAAAAATGCAGCCTCAAGGGCCTTATTTCCTCGGTGGTTGGTGTTTTGGCGGTGCGATTGCATACGAGATCAGTCGTCAGTTGCGTCAAATGGGGCAGCAGGTCACAGGGATTGTCATGATCGATACACGTGCTCCAATTCCAGAGAATGTGCCTGAAGATGCTGATGATGCCATGCTTTTGTCTTGGTTTGCTCGTGATTTGGCTGTGCCTTATGGCAAAAAGCTGACGATATCAGCGCAATACTTGCGTGAATTGAGTCCAGATCACATGTTTGATCATGTGCTTAAAGAAGCTAAGGCCATCAATGTCATACCTCTGGATGCTAACCCATCAGATTTCCGACTTTACTTTGATACCTATTTGGCTAATGGCGTCGCACTTCAAACCTATTTCCCAGAGCCTGAAGATTTTCCGATCCTCTTGGTTAAAGCCAAAGATGAGTCTGAAGATTTTGGGGAAAGTCTCGGCTGGGATCATTTGATCAAAGATACGCTTACACAAGTGGATCTACCTGGTGACCATTCATCGATTATGTTCGCTGAGAACGTTGCGGCTGTGGCCAAGGCAATTGATCAGATGTATCCAATTCCTGCATAAGAAATACAAGAAGGTAGAACCACTATGGTGACCATAGAACATGCTTTCCTTATACCGGCCGAGATTGATAAGGTTTTTAAATATCTTGCAAACCCGGGCAATGATGCAAGCTGGCAATTGTCATGTAAGCATTCAGAGCTACTAGACACTACTCCGCGTGTGGGCAGCAAGTATGAACTCAATTTGAGCTTTGCTAGTCGTGAGTTGGCCTTTAAAGGTGAAATTACACATCTGGTACCGAACGAATTGTATGCCTTCCAAGTGTTGGAAGGACCGTTTTATTACAAAGGTACTTATCGCTTCAAACCGCATCCAGAAGGTACATGGATTGAGTGGTTGTTTGAGGCAGAGCCGGGCGGCTTTTTTGGTGTATTTCCTAATGCACTGCTAAAAAAAATGGTTCTTGCCCAGTTCAAGAAAGATCTTGCTAATCTTCAGGCGCTGGCTCAGAAGGGCGGAACCTATGAGGCAGTGAGTACGCAAACGCAAGAGATTGAAGAGCCATTGGTAGAAGTCAAAAAACCATTGCAGGAGATAGAAGAACCATCGCCAGAGATCAAAAAACCATTGCAGGAGATCAAAGAGTCATCGCAAGAGATCGAAAAACCACTTCAAAAGACTCATCTAGTGATGGAGCAATATGCGCGATGGATTCTCAGACATCGCCGTATTGTACTGACGGTGGTCATGCTTTTGACGATTGCTTTGGCATATCTTGCATCTGGTGTAAAAATTATTATTGATCCAGGCGCACTTGCACCGAATGGGCATCCTTATATCACCTCGACCAAGCTGATCGAAAAAAAATTCGGCTCCAAGTATATGGTCGTGATCGGTATTACACCGAAGCAAGGTGATATTTATCAGCCGCAAGTGTTGGAAAAAGTCAAACGTATTACCGAAGAAGTGGACAACGCCCCCGGCGTTGTTCGATCAACTATGATGAGTTTGGCTGCACGTCAAGCGAAAGGGATCATGGCTAATTCGGAAGGGTTTGATGCCAAAAAATTATTGCCGACCAGTTCAGTCACTCAGGATGATATCGATCAACTGAAAAAAGTGTTGGCAATGAATCCAACTTATATGAATTCAGTGGTGTCTAAAGATCAAAGAACTGCTGCAATTTTGCTTGAGCTTGAGGAAAGTCCAGAGGGCTTCCAGAAGATGATGGCTCCGATCAACAAAATTGTAGAAAGCGAACAATCTAAAGATATGACGCTCAGTGTCGGCGGTAATCCTGTCTAT
Organism: Acinetobacter sp. D009; assembly: GCF_038562025.1. Taxonomy (NCBI): domain Bacteria; kingdom Pseudomonadati; phylum Pseudomonadota; class Gammaproteobacteria; order Moraxellales; family Moraxellaceae; genus Acinetobacter; species Acinetobacter sp. D009. The sequence continues at coordinate 3,681,854 of NZ_CP151886.1, read as the reverse complement.
CTAGATAAAGCTGAAGATTACTCTAAGCGTATCAATATTTTGTTCCCGATTGCCGTACTGGTGATTGGATTGTTGCACTTTGAAGCATTCCGCAGTAAGCAGGGTTTAATCCTGCCACTCGTTACAGCTTTGCTTGCTGTGGCATGGGGTATGGGCATGATGGGGCTGTTTAAACAGCCGATGGATATCTTTAACTCGCCTACACCAATTTTGATTCTGGCCATTGCAGCAGGGCACGCCGTGCAGTTGCTCAAACGCTACTATGAAGATTTTGATCGTCTGATTGCTCAAGGGATGGAACCTAAAGCTGCCAATAGCGAAGCTGTGGTGCAGTCTTTAGTTCGTGTTGGTCCAGTTATGGTGCTGGCTGGCGGAATTGCGGCAGCTGGATTCTTCTCTCTGTTGACCTTCAATATTCCAACCATTCGTTCATTCGGTATTTTTACTGGAATCGGGATCATCAGTACGCTGATCATTGAGATGACTTTTATTCCGGCACTACGCTCAATGTTGCCACCGCCTTCGGTTACCAAGGTCAAACGCAAAGGGCTACCGATCTGGGATTGGATTCCAAATCGTATTGGCGATGCCATTTTGTCAGTTCGTCCACGAATGATATTAATGACTGCGATTGCGGCAATTGGTGTTTTTCTTGCGATCGGCACGAGCCGTATTGTGGTAGATAACGATAGTCGGAATTTCTTCTCACGTGATCTTCCGATGCAGCAGGATGACAGGTTCTTGAATCAGTCACTTGGTGGCACAAACAGCCTTTATATTATGGTCGATACGAAGGTCCGTGACGGTATTGAAAACCCAGAGATCCTAAAAGCGATTGATAATACAGAGAAGTTCGCGAATTCAATTCCAGAGGTTGGTAAAACAATCTCTATCGTGGACTATATCAAAAGGATGAATCAGGCAATGAATGCCGATCAGCCACAGGCATTTCAGGTTCCTGCAACCAAAGATGTTGTTGCTCAATATCTGCTGTTGTATTCAATGTCTGGTGAGCCGACTGATTTTGAATCCTACATTGATACTACTCAGCGCTATGCCAAGATCACGATTCTTATGAAAACGGGCAGCAACCACCGTATCAAAGAAATCCTTGAGTCGCTAAAAACGTATATGGCGGCTCAATTGGGTGACAAGGCTGTAGTGAGTTTTGGTGGTGACGTGACGCAAACCATTGCTTTGACTGAAACAATGGTTCACGGCAAGCTTATGAACATTCTACAAATTTCATTTGCCGTATTCTTTATTTCAGCACTGGTCTTCCGTTCGATTTCAGCTGGACTGATTGTTCTGACACCACTTTTGTTCTCAATTCTTGCCATCTTTGGTGTGATGGGCTGGCTCGACATTCCGCTCAATATTCCAAATTCCCTTATCTCGGCCATGGCTGTAGGTATTGGTGCGGATTACGCAATTTATTTCCTCTATCGTTTGCGTGAAATCTTGCGCGAAGAAGGGGGAGATATCAAAGATGCTATTCGTAAAACATTAAGTACCGCTGGTAAGGCTTCTCTTTTTGTCGCGACTGCGGTCGCTGGCGGGTATGGCGTATTGTCCTTATCGCAGGGCTTCCACGTACATCAATGGCTGGCGATGTTTATTGTGATTGCGATGCTATTCAGTGTGTTTGCAACCTTAATTATGGTACCTACAATGATTCTAATATTAAAACCTCGTTTCATCTTTTCCTCAAATAAGAAAAGCATCCCCGTTGCACAAACTGTTGTGACAAGCCTTTTGTTAGGTACTGTGCTCACCTTTTCATTACCTAAAACATCTCATGCAGATGAAGTTCAAGACATTGTTAATCGTAGTGATGATGCCTCTAAATTTCTGACCTCAAGTGCTAGTGCCAAATTTATTTTGACTTCTAAAAATGGCGAGCAACGTGTGCGCTTGACTAAAAATATGACCAAGCTTGCTGGAAATACTCAGAACAATATGCGTTTGACCGAGTTTATCTCGCCTGCAGATGTACAGGGAACCACGACGTTATTGATTGAGAACTCAAAAGGCAGTGATAGCATGTTTGTCTATTTGCCTGCATTGAAAAAAGTACGCCGTCTTGCATCAGCGAATAAGGGTGATGCTTTTATTGGTACGGACTTTAGTTATGGTGATGTACTTGGCTATAAGCTAAGTGACTGGAAGTACACCAAACTGGCAGATGGCAAGTTTAATGGCAAAGATTGCTACACGATTGAAGCAACGCCAATCAATAATACGGTGAAGAGTGACTTTGGTTATAGCAAACGTCGCATGTGTATTCTCAAAGACAACTTTGTGACAGCAACCATCGATATATGGGACACAGCAGGCAAACCGTTAAAGCATATTGAGTTCACGGATATCCGTCCTTACGGCAAAGTGAAACCAAGATGGCAAGCCATGAAATCTATGGCGAAGAATCTGCAAACTCAGCATATGACACAAGTGATCGTCAATGATTTTGTTGCAGAAAAAACTTTATCCGACAAGCTTTTCTCACCTCAGAGTCTTGAAAAATGACGCAAGGTGCCTATTGGGTATTTGCATGCTGCAGTAGCTTTATGCTGCTGCAGCATGCTTATGCAGATGACAGCGAAATGAGTTTTGTAAGCCAGAACTCGGCCAGACTCGATGTCTGGTCATCAGATCGTGATTTAAGTTCGTTAAAAAACATTGGGCAAGCAAGTTTCTGGTCCAATGGCACGCTCAAGTTTAACCCTGAGTTTAAGATCCATTACGACATAAATATTGGAGACGAAACGGACCATACTGTAAACCCAGATCAGGTGAGTAAGGTGAATCGCAACTTACGTGAGTTGTATGCCTCTTACAACTGGGATCAGACGTTCTATCTAGATGTTGGTCGCCAGATTGTCGTCTGGGGGAGAGCTGATGGGATTAATCCAACAGATAATCTATCGCCCCGTGACTATACGCGCTTAGTACCAGATGAGACAGATCAACGTCTTGGAAATGATGCACTTAAATTGACGTATATTCCTGAATCTGGAACCAATAAATGGACAGCGTTGTGGTATCCGCGTAGTCGTTCAGATGTAATTCCATTGCGTCAGATTACTGGTGTTCAATATGACATAGACCGTAAGAGCCGACCTGCATTTGCAGTGCGCTGGGATTATTCTGTAGATGGTTTAGATGTGGGTGCATCATATTTCTCGGGTTTGGATCATATGCCCGATCTGTCACTCCAGTCGTTATCTCAAACAGGAGCAACTTTACAACTGAAAAATAATCCTATGTCTGTCTATGGATTTGATTTCAGTTATAACCATAACGATATCGTATGGCGCGGTGAAGCAGCATATACCCAGACTGACTCAGAAGGTAGTGAAGATCTTACGCACAAAAAAAATAATCTGACCGTGGTCATGGGTTCAGAATTAGCATTGAAGAATTCCACCGTGAGTTTAGTAGGTGTCTATAAACATACGGAGGACTTAAGATCTGCCGATAGTCTAACAAATCCATTATTGAGAGAAGTTTACCGTTATCAGCAAACCATCAGTAACCAATATGAGCGCGATCAGTATGGAGCTATGCTGCGCTATGCACTTAACCTCCTGAATGACAATCTAAAGTTAGAAGTAACAGGTTTCTATTTTGCACCAGAGCCCAATGAGATGTTGAGAGTTCGTATTAATTACAACCTTAATGATCACTGGCAATTGAATGCAGGTGGCGATCGATTCTGGGGTAGAAATGATACGGTGTTAGGACAATTTAGAGATAACAGTCTGGTGTATGCCCAGGTTCGATATAACTTTTAAGATAATTCGCTCCAAAACAATGCTGGAGTTTGCAGTCCCTAATTAAGGTGATTTATGAATAATTTAAATAATGCAAAAAAAGATAATTTTTCACGGAAGACCATATTAGTAACAGGTGCAGCAGGTTTTATTGGCAGCAGATTGATCGTTGAACTTCTACGAGAAGGTCATCAGGTGATTGCTGCACTACGCAATACGGCAACTAAGAAAGAAAAGCTATTAGGTTTCATTGCAACACAAGGGCTGACAGATCCATCTATTTCTTTTGTTGAATATGATTTAAGTCATGACTTTAAGTTGGACTCTCTACTAACGGATGCTCAAACAAAGATCCATGTTGTTTATCATCTTGCAGCATCATTTAATTGGGGCATTAGCAAAGCTGAAGCTCAGCGTACGAATGTAAAATCAGGACTTGCTCTGATTGAATGGGCTGCGACATTGAAGCAGCTTGAGCGATTTATCTGGATTGGTGGATATCGAGTCGCTACTCCACCGCAAGAGTCTGCTGATGATTTGTATTATAAATATGGTGGTTACGAAGCTTCGAAAATTTTAGGGCATCAGGCTTTTATTGAGACATGTAAGCGTTTAAATGTGCCATGGACCGCAATAAATCCGGCGACAGTCATTGATGGTTTTTATACTTATGGTGATATGCAATATATTGGTATTGCCGAAATGATTGATAAGTTATATCAAGGACGTCTGCTGGCGCTGCCTGGTGGGAGTGATACATTTCTGCCACTGTGCAATATGCAATATATCGTGAGCTTTCTCATCCGAACGATATCTTTTCCTGAGACTATTGCTCAGGAGTATGTATTACTTGATCCTGCGACACCTAAATGTCATCGTCTAGTTAACCTAGCTGCCGAGCATTTAGGGGTTAGCGCACCACATTTGCAAATACCTAAAGTTCTGCTCGAGAAATTACCTGAGGCATTGCTTGGTGGCTCAAAAGAGCAGCTCGCTTTCATTTCTAATGAAAACTATCATGTCGCTGAGACAGAAAAGATAGCTGTTAAGATGGGTATCGCAGACCTAATCAATACCAGTCCTTATTTTTCTCGTTGGATTGATCATCTGGTCCTTACACGTTTTGGTCGTATGCAAGCTCCAACACCTAGCTGTTTCAGCTATCAGAATCGATATTGGACAGAAATCTATACTAAACAACCAGTTGGTTCAGAAAAATCTTCTGCATTGTTTTTACACGGCATTCCATTCGATAGCACATGTTGGTCCCCAATAATTAATAAAATCACCTATGATCAGGTCGTTATGATGGACCTACCTGGACTTGGGCGTTCAGGTAGTTATGAGGTGATGGAAGATAACAATCATCAGTTTATTGATAATGCTGCAAAGCTTTTAGCACCAAATAGTGTTGTTATTGCTCACTCGTTAGGATGTTTATTTGCATTGAGTCTTGCACAGAAATATCCAAATAAAGTTGCACGTCTTATCCTTATATCGCCTTATTTCGTGCAGGCACAGGCCGCAAAAATATTTCAAATACAAACGATCTCTAATCTAATTTTCCGTTTTGTATCGAAAGATAAAATTGCTAAAAACCTGCATCCAGATGGACAAAAAAATCTATCTGTTGGTTATGCGATGGATTCATTACATCGGGTGTCGGTAGCCAAGCATATTAGTGAGTATATGCATCGTATTAGTTTGCCTCAGCAGAGAGTATCTCAAACAGCTTTGTTAAACGAGCTTGGCTCTAAAGTTGAAATCATTGTTGGAGAGAAGGATCCAATCGTTACTACAATAAGTCCTAATATTCCTGTACATATCATTGCTGGCGCAGGCCATAATCCGCACGTTACCCATGTAGAAGCGGTTTATGATTATCTCACACCAGTTCTAACCAAATATATCAGCACCACAGTACAGCTCAGTGATGTCTGATATTTCCAAAGTACAGGTTTATGTCTGCCCAGTTTCACGGGTGCCACAAAACCATCTCATATTGAGTCATTATCTCAGCTTTCTCAATGCGGCAGAAAAGTTGAGATATGATCAATATCATCCTCATGCTGCACGGCTTTTCTTAATTTCTCGTGTGTTAACGAAGTCTGTTTTAGCAGATAAGATGGGTATTTCACCCCATGAGGTCAACATTCAATTACAACCTAACGGCAAACCTTTTGTACAACGCAATAAAGCTGTTTATTTCAATCTTAGTCATTCAGCAGACGTTATTGTTCTTGCGGTGACTGAAGAAGGAGAAATAGGAGTCGATGTTGAACGGGTGGACCGTGAGTTCGATTGGATGCGTGTCGATAGCGTGTTAGCGCCAAGTGAAATTGAATGGATTCAGGAAAATGAAAGGATTGATCCATCCACTGTATATCAACGGTTTTTTCAAATATGGACCTTAAAAGAATCCTATATTAAATGTACTGGCGAAGGAATGAGTCGTCATTTAAAGAAGCTCAACTTTCATGTGTTAGCTGAACATATAGAGTTTCTCGATTCAACTCGTGATATTCAAAAGACAGAAGAATATTATTTCCAAAGCTATGTCTATGATCATAACTTTATCTTTTCAATCTGTTTACAACAGCTTCTTGCCCAAGAAAGATTTGATCTGGATTGTTTTCAATTGGTGCCATGTATATCTACGCATCGGATAACGCCAATACCCTGCAAATATAACTAGATTAAATCGATACAATTACTGGTTTAAAAATATGAGTCTATTAATGAAACACTTGGGCTTGAGTCGAGTTATCCTAAAAATATGCTGTGAATCGATAGAACGTAAAATCATGGATCGATAAAAAGAAAAAAGCCCCAGTCTTTCGACTAGGGCCTTTTAAATTTGGAGCGGGAAACGAGACTCGAACTCGCGACCCCAACCTTGGCAAGGTTATGCTCTACCAACTGAGCTATTCCCGCATATATAAGCAGTTTTTACTAAAACTTTCTCAAAAAAAACCAATTTGGAGCGGGAAACGAGACTCGAACTCGCGACCCCAACCTTGGCAAGGTTATGCTCTACCAACTGAGCTATTCCCGCGTGCCGCTTATAATACATTAAGCAAAACAAGGGTCAACAACTTTATGCAAATAATTATGCTGATTGCATAAAATAAAAACAGAAATGACCATTTAGCGGTATTTTTATTGTTAAGTTGCCGAATAAATAGACATTTTGTTTGAAGTTAAAGCATACAAGAGCAACTTTTGTTTGTGTGTAGACAAGGTATACTAGGTTCAAATATACGAATAATCGTAAAAGGAAAAGCTATGAGCCTTGAACAACAGTTGATTGAACGGTTACAAACACTTGCACCTAGCCATTTGGAAGTGATCAATGAGTCTGCCGGGCACGGTGGTTATTTTCCAGGTAAGGAATCTCATTTTAAAGTGATTATAGTGAGCGACGAATTTAATGGATTGCGCTTAGTTCAACGTCATCAAAAAGTATACGCCTTAGCTTCTGATTTGATGAATCCGGGCCAAATTCATGCTTTAGCAATTCATGCTTATTTGCCAAGTGAGTGGCAAGGTCAAGCACCTGCTAGCCCAGAATGTGCACATGCACCTAAAAGCTAAGGGTTAATTTCATGGATGCACATTTACTCACTAAAATTATTCATATGACTGCGGTAGCTGCTGCACTTATGGTCTTTGTTTTACGCGCTTCAACTCTGTTTATAGGTGTTCAAGGTGAACAACCCAATCCAGCAGGGCGTAAAGTATTAGTTGCCTTACAACATTTGTCATTTACCGTGGTTTTCATTACGGGTGCAATTTTGTTAGTCATGAAAGACTTTCAGGTACAACCGTGGTTTTACGCTAAAATTATTCTATTTTTAGTGTTGTTATCTTCCCTGATGAAAGCCTTTAAAAAAGATGACACTCTTTTGTTGGCACAGCGTCGTGCAGGTTTGGTCATTAGTGCGATTGCATTTATTGCTATTATGATCTTAGTGATTGTGAAACCTGTTTTTGCTTAATTGTTCTACATTCTTTGCCTTTTTGATTAAGCTCTAGGTTAAACTGCGTACAGTAAAATAATATGCAGAGGGAAACATGTTAACTCGTGTGGTGTTTAACCAAAAAGGCGGTGTAGGGAAATCAAGTATTACTGTAAATTTGGCTGCAATTAGTGCCAAACATGGCTTAAGAACATTGGTGATCGATCTTGATCCTCAAGCCAATTCTAGTCAGTATCTTTTAGGTGACGAAGCAACCTATTCTGCTGAAAAATCAATTTTAGAGCCAAATATCGAAAATTTCTTTGATGATGTGTTGGGCAACAATCAACAAAAGGGTTTAATCGGTAACGCATTAGGTTCAATTTTAAAAGCTCCAAGAAATAAAGATCTCGACAGTTTTGTTCATTCAACTCCTTTTGCAAAATTAGATGTGCTTCCAGCAAGTCCTACACTTGGCGCGCTTGAACATGCGCTTGAAAGTAAACATAAAATTTATAAATTGCGTGACTCTATTCAAAACTTAGTTGGGCGATATGACCGTATCTATATAGACACACCACCAGCATTTAACTTTTTTACTCTTTCTGCTCTGATTGCGGCAGATAAAGTACTTATTCCTTTCGACTGTGATGTTTTTTCAAAGCGTGCGTTACAAACATTGATTGAAAATGTTCTCGAAACGCAAGATGATCATAATGATCGCTTGGAAATTGAAGGAATTGTGGTGAATCAATTCCAATCCCAAGCAAAATTACCTCGGGAAGTGGTTCAGCAGTTAAAAGATGAAGGGTTGCCTGTACTCAATAGCATGTTACCGCCTTCGATTTTGATGAAAGAATCGCATCAGAAAAATTTACCTTTGGCCCATTTGGCACCCGAACATAAATTGACTCAAGCTTATGAGACATTGTTTGGTGAGATTGAGCCAAAACGATAAGAGAAAAATGATGAAAGGCTTATATATTGCGCCTTTGGTGGCAGCCACTTTACTCCTTGGCGCTTGTGCTACAACGGTAAAACCGACTTATGTGTCTCCGACACAATATCAATCTTTGAGCTGCCAGCAGCTTCAAAGTGAATATAACCGTATTCAGCAATATATCGACAATGGCGTGCAAACTCCAAAAAGTACAGGTATGGGTGTTGGTCTTGGACTCGGTGGTGGCTGGGGACGAGGTGGTTGGGGATTCGGTCCATCTATTTCTGTAAACATGGGACAGTCTTCTTCAACGAAAAATACCGAACTTTCACGTGTTTTAGGCCAACAAGAAGCAATTGTTCAGGCTGCCCAGTTCAAGAATTGTCCAATTATTGTCCGCAAAAAGACCAATTAATAGTCAACTTTACATCGCAATATGCTAACTAAGGCATGTTGTGATGAATAAAGTTTAGCAAAATGTTTCATAATAAAATTAATATAAATAATTGGTTTATCAATTTTTAAGCTTCCAAAATTCTGTATTTTCTGTAATCAAAAAGCCTTATAAACTTGCTATATTTTGCCTGTTTCGTTTAAGGTGGCCCCATCTTGGATATTATGGAAACTTTATGATTGAGAGTTGGTTTTTTGTATTGGCAATGTTGGCTGTTTTGCTCATTCCTGGGCCGACAAATGCTTTACTTGCAACCGCTGCTCATTCTCAAGGTTTATCTAAAGCATTTTGGCTTATTCCTATGGAATGGTTAGGCTATGCCTACGGTATTAGCTTTTGGGCTGTGTTTATTCATTTGGCAGCACCAGTTTGGCCGGCGTTATTGCTCATTTTACATATTACAAGTGTGGCGTATGTGTTCTGGATGGCATTCCGATTATGGAAAACCACCCATTTACAACAATTTAGTCAAACTCACCGTAACATTCGCCCACGTCAATTATTCTTCTCAACCTTAAAAAATCCGAAATCTTTACTTTTTGCTGCAGGTATTTTCCCTGCCGAAACATGGAATTCGCCTGAAAATTGTCTAATGGTATTTGGTGTTTTTACATTGACGCTCATTCCAGCTGCAAGCTTCTGGATGATTTTTGGACGTGCACTATTAACGGGTCCAGTACAAAAAATAAAAGCCGATCATTTATATAAAGGATCGGCTATGTTGCTTATTTTATGTATGCTTCCAGTGGTATTCCGTTTCTTCTAAATTAAGCCTTAAGCATTGGTTTTCCGGCTTTTTAGTTTTTCACGTATAAAGCCGATGATACCCGGTAAAACACTAATAATAATGATGCCAAAAATAAGATGAGTGAAGTTGTCTTTAACGATTGGCATATTTCCAAATAGATAGCCTAACGCCACAAAAGAAGCGACCCAACAAAATGCGCCAATCACATTATAAGTTAAGAAAAACTTATAGTTCATGCTACCAGCACCCGCAACAAAAGGGGCAAAAGTACGGGCAAATGGAACAAAGCGAGCAAAAATAATTGTTTTGCCACCATGACGAGCAAAGAATTCTTGGGTTTTAATTAAATGCTGCTTATTAATGAATCGTGAATTCATTTCAAATACACGTGGACCGATAAAACGACCAATATGGTAGTTCACTGTATCGCCTAAAACGGCAGCAATGAAGAGTAGAGCACCCAATAACCATGGATCCATCGCACCTGTAGATGCTGCTAAAGCACCAGCTGCAAATAGTAGACTATCTCCCGGTAAAAACGGCATAACCACTAAACCGGTTTCGACAAAGATAATTAAAAATAAAATGCCATAAATCCACGTCCCGTAATTTGTAATAAACTCGGCGAGATGTTGATCAACGTGTAGAATAAAATCAAGAAGTTCCATGAGATGATTAAGTGGTAAACCGTGCTCAAATCCTAGCAGTGACCCTATAGAAAGTCAGTATAAAACATCAAAAATATACAAATTGATCATCCTGTTTGTGCAACGATATATATGGATTTTGAGTATTTAATTATCAATGTCCCAAACCTAGAATGAGCTCATCAATAAATAAGCATTTAAATAAAGGTGGCAAAATGTTTAATCCAAATGTAGTGGTCAAAAATATCGTAACGCAATCAGGCGCGGACAGTTTTATTAGCCTTATTGCTCGTCTTCTTATGGCTTATATCTTCCTTGTTGCTGGTTGGGGGAAAATTACCGGTTATGCAGCAACTGCAGGATATATGGAAGCAATGGGTGTACCAGGTGGAATTCTTCCTTTGGTGATCTTGGTTGAGTTTGGTGGTGGTTTAGCCTTGTTATTTGGTTTCCAAGCACGCTTTGCAGCTTTCGGTCTTGGTATCTTCAGTATTTTAACTGCATTCTTGTTCCACCAAGGTGGGGCTGATGCAGCGGCACAATACAATAATGGCATCCACTTTATGAAAAACTTAGCAATGGCAGGTGGTTTATTCTTCCTAATGCTTCATGGTGCTGGCCGTATTAGTCTGGATCATGCAATCGAGAAATAATATTCAAGACAAAATAAAAACCGGATGAGCAATTCATCCGGTTTTTTTATTTCTTTATTTTAAAAATTAAAGCATAAATTGGATTTGCAATTCCCCAACCACGAAACCAAGAACTGCGCCGACTGCAATCAAGGCCCACTCATCTTCTTTAAATGCAGGACGTAACATCCCTTCAAATTCAGAAGGTGTTAATTTTTGCATACGTTCAATGAGTGTGCTACGAATATTCATTGCATCTTCTGCATAAGACTCTACATATTTCATCGTCTCTGGAAGCTGTTGCATAATACGTTCAGCAACTTGTGATTTCATATTCTGATATTTTTCTCCACCAATTGCATATACAACTAACGGACGAATAACCCCAGCTTGCATATCAATTTCTTGTTTGACATGCCGGTTAACCAGATCAATAACACGTGCAGAATGTGTACCAGAAAATAACTCTTCCATCATGTGACGTGAAGTTAAAAGCTGCTTAGAAATTAAAGCTGCATAGTCAGCTGCAACTTCATTTTGGCGTTTAATAAACAGACCTTGCCATGTGTAACCCAATATCTTTTTAGGATAAAGTGGTCTAAACATCATTTGCAGTGCAATCCAGTCACTGAAGAAACCCACAAAACCACCAAATAAAGGTAGCATCCAAGGATATTTTCCTTGAGTGACAATCCAGCACAGCATCTGAATTACACCAATACCGAAGCCAAATACAAAGCCTACATTACTGAAAAATTTAAATTCTTGTTTCCCTACACGTTTAAAAATATTGTTGAGCAAACGTTTATCTTTAAGCAAGTTGCTGATAACAAGATGTTTAATATCAAAGTATCGATTCACATCACGTTGTACTTCGCTCATGATGTGTTCAACAATTTCTGGTGCTTTGGATTGCACACGACGGATAAGTCTTTGGCGAGCAAATTCTGGCATGCCTTCCCATAAACCAGGCTGATACTCTTGAGCAACGTCACGGGTAATGTCTTCAGCCGCTGCAAGTAGGGGTTTTTCTATTTCTTTGGCAATACGTTTAGGATCTAGGCGTGCAAAAATTTCTTCAGGTTTAATCAGCTTTGCTGTCATGAGCTCAACAGCAATGGTTGCCATTTTCTCAGCTTTGCGAGGCACAATACCTTGCCAACCCAAAAATGGTTTAATACCTTTAAATTCAAGTGGTGAAAACATCATCTGGATGGCAACCACCTTGGTGATATAGCCAATTAAGCCACTCATAAAAGGAATAGAGACATACAACCAAAAATGTTGCTGGAAATCTGCAATCATAGTTTGAAGCATTGTTGTTCCTTAGATTTCTATTGATTTTGATAGGGGGCAACAAGCCATAAAAATGGATAATTGTTTAAGCACAGACAAATATCGCTTATGGTATTTACCTTTCCATGGTAATGCCTGTTTTATCGGCTCATCTTAACATCAAATTCAAGGCGATGTTGCATAGAATGTGATGAATTTATCAATACACATGGAGTTTTTAAGCGTAACCCATACAGTTGATAAATATAAGTAAATTTTGATTTATATCAAACAATCCAATTATAGAAATGATTCTGATATGAAAAAAATAAGATATATGATGATTTGCGGTGCGCCGAAGCGCGAAAAATGTTAAAATGGCGCGCTTAATTCTTTTGCCATTTAGTGGTTTGTCATGACTACCAATACTCAAATTACTGAAGATCGTATCCTGATTCTGGATTTCGGCTCTCAATATAGTCAGCTCATTGCACGTCGTGTACGTGAAGCTGGTGTTTACTCTGAAATGTATGCTTTTGATATGTCTGAAGAAGACATTCGCGCTTTTAAGCCAAATGGCATTATTTTGTCAGGTGGACCTGAGAGCGTGCATGAAGAAGGTAGCCCTCGCGCACCACAAGTAGTGTTTGAGTTAGGCGTTCCAGTATTGGGTATTTGCTATGGCTTGCAAACCATGTCTGAACAGTTAGGCGGTAAAGTTGAGCCGGGTACTGTACATGAGTTTGGTTATGCCGAAGTTGATATCGTTAAACGCGACCAACTGATTGGTAACTTACAAGACCGTGAAAATCAACTTCATGTTTGGATGAGTCATGGTGACAAAGTTAGCCAGATTCCAGAAGGCTTTACCATTACTGCAAGCACACCAAGCTGTCCAGTTGCTGCTGTAAGTGATGAAGCGCGTCGTTTTTATGGCGTGCAATTCCACCCAGAAGTAACACACACGGCAAAAGGTGAAGAGTTACTTGCAAACTTCGTTCATAAAATTTGTGGATGTGGTGGCCTTTGGACACCTGAGCACATCATCGATTTACGTGTAGAACAATTACGTGAACAAATTGGTAATGAAAAAGTTCTTTTAGGCCTTTCAGGTGGTGTTGACTCATCTGTCGTTGCTGCGCTTTTACACAAAGCAATTGGCGACCAGCTAACATGTGTATTTGTTGATAATGGTTTACTTCGTTTAAACGAAGGTGATCAAGTGATGCAAATGTTTGCTGAAAACATGGGTATCCGTGTTATTCGTGCAGATGCTGAACAACGCTTTTTAACTGCATTGGCTGGTGAAGTTGATCCCGAGAAAAAACGTAAAATCATTGGCCGTGAATTCATTGAGGTATTTGCTGAAGAAGCACGTAAACTTGATGGCGTGAAATTCTTGGCACAAGGTACGATTTACCCAGACGTAATCGAATCTGCTGCAAGCAAACAAGGTAAAGCACACGTCATTAAATCACACCACAACGTGGGTGGTTTACCAGAAGATTTAGCATTTGAATTGGTAGAACCTTTACGCGACTTATTCAAAGACGAAGTTCGTAAATTAGGTACTACACTTGGCTTGCCACATAGCATGATTTACCGCCATCCATTCCCGGGCCCTGGTTTAGGTGTTCGTATTTTGGGTGAGGTGAAGAAAGAATATGCTGATATTCTTCGTCTTGCTGATGACATCTTCATGCAAGAGCTTCGTGACAGTGGTTGGTATGATAAAACTGCTCAAGCGTTTGCTGTGTTCCAACCTGTTAAGTCAGTTGGTGTAGTGGGTGATGGCCGTCGTTATGCATGGGTAATTGCGCTTCGTGCAGTTGAAACGGTTGACTTTATGACAGCTCGTTTTGCACATTTACCATACGAATTGGTTGATAAAATCTCAACGCGTATTATGAATGAAATTAAAGATGTATCACGTGTTGTATATGACGTGTCATCTAAACCACCAGCAACGATTGAGTGGGAATAATTAAATGAAAAGGCAGGATTTAATCCTGCCTTTTTTATATCTGTTTCTTCCAAAGGAGGTGAGAGATGCCTGATTTAATTCAGTTAGAATATCTACAAGAAAAATTACAGCAGCTTTTAGCGGAATCATTATTTGCAATTTATCTTTATGGTTCAGCTGTTGACGGTGGTTTAGGGCCAGAAAGTGATCTTGATGTACTGGTCGTGGTCACTCAACCATTAACTTCTGCTTTACGTGAGCAGCTTGCACAAGAATTACTAAAAATTTCACAGCCTGTTGGGGAATTACAAAGGCCATTAGAAGTTACTATTTTATTAAAAGATGAGATTCAGTCTGGAATTTATCCTTTAAGTTATGAAATGCAATTTGGTGAATGGCTGCGTGAAGAGCTTAAAGAAGGTGGAATATTGAGCTCACAGAAAGACCCAGATATTAGTATATTGCTTAGAAAAGCGAGATCTCATCATACAGTTTTATTTGGGCCAGCTTTAAACCAATGGGCACCTGAAATTTCTGATCAAAAACTATGGCAAGCAATGTCTGACACTTATCCCGAAATTGTAGCGCATTGGGATGAGGATGCAGATGAAAGAAACCAGATTTTAGCTTTATGCCGGATCTATTTTAGTTTAGTGATGAAGGATATTGCTTCAAAAGACAATGCTGCACGATGGGTTATGTCTCAGCTTTCTGATGAGCAGAAATTCGTATTGCAGCGACTTATACAGGAATATAGAGGGGAAATCGGCAAACAAAATTGGCAAGAGGAGCATTATGCTTTGCAGCCTATTGTCAATTTTTTGAGTTCAAAAATTGAAGAGCAGTTTGAGCAGAAAAGAAATCTGATCACATAATAATTTTTTGATTCTGGCTTTATTTACCGACTTTGCTAAACATGTGGCTATATAAGAGTGCTTAAGCACTCTTTTTTATTACTTAGATTTTAAAGCTAAAAATTAATTTTGATAACTATCAAAGCAATAGATCAACTCTTATTACTTTTACTTGATCAAAGATATATTAAGATATATCTTAATAATTATAAATTGATCATTTTGGATCTTAAAAGATGAAACAACAATCAGAACAGCATCATGCTGAACATCATCGTTCGGGACGCCGTGGAAGACTTTTTAAAGCTGGACGCATGAAACTTTTGGTACTCCACCTTATTCAGCAAAGCCCAAAGCATGGCTATGAAATCATTAAAGAAATAAGTGATTTGGTAGGCGATGGCTATACGCCAAGCGCAGGAACAATTTATCCAACATTAACCAGTCTTGAAGAAATGAAGTTGATTAATTTGCTGGATGTAGAGCGTAAGCAATATCAAATCACGGAATTTGGGAAAGCTTACTTAACTGAACAACAAGACAAGTTGAAAGAGTTATTAGAAAAACTACGTTTAAGACGAGAAATCCACAGTAATGATGAATTAATCGAAATTCACCGTGCAATGGAAAACCTAAAAACAGCCTTACGTTTGAAGTTGAACTCGGCAGGTTTACAGCAAGAGCAGATTTATCAAATTGCCGAAAAAATTGATCAGGCTGCTGTTGCGATTGGGCGCCTATAAGTCGACCTTAAACAAGTTGAAATTCTTCAAAGTTATTAATTTTTAAGAGAGAATTTATATATGAAACAACATCAATATCATGTCACGGTACAACACTTAAAAAATGCAAAAGGAGAGGCCTCTACTTATACTGAACGCCTTGAGTTCTATGCGGGAAATCATGACGATATTTTTGAAATTGTTGAACGCTTAAAAAAAGCAGATTTTTTTGATGATGAAACAACAAAATCTTTTGGAGTTGGGCTAAAACTTTTTAGTGAGGTTATGCTTGAAAACCGTGACCACCCACTATTTCAAGAGTTTCTCCCACAATTTGGTCAATTTATGAAAAACCTGAAACAGCTCGTTAAAACTCAATCATCTTAAGCTGCTCAATGCAGCTTTAATGTTATGTAATTAACAAATGATTGTCTCATTCATAGCACCCTGTGTATTACTAAAAGACTATATTGAATAATGAGTGTATTGTTAAGATCATTACAACGACTCATTGCAAAAGCATAGGTAAAAGAGAGTAATATCATGAGCAATAATAATGATTACGATATTTCTGATTCAAAGGATTGCGAAAAATTTGCCAATCAGTTTATTCAGGAATTTCCAATTCGCTCTGCTGAAATTGGACAGGGGACAGTCATTAAGCGGGCTTTACCTAGCCGACAAAAACGAATGATTGGTGCGTGGTGTTTCCTAGATCATGCGGGCCCAGTCACTTTTCCGGCGGGTGATGGTTTAGATGTTGGTCCTCATCCTCATATTGGTTTGCAAACCTTCACGTGGATGATTGAAGGCACCATGATGCATACCGATAGTCTAGGCTCAAAACAACTGATTCGACCTAAACAAGTTAATTTAATGACGGCAGGTCACGGAATTTCACATACAGAAGTTGCACCTGATACAGAAACTCAAATGCACGCTGCTCAGCTCTGGATTGCCTTACCAGATGCTAAGCGCAACATGGACCCGAAATTTGAACATTATCCTGAACTGCCTGTTGTTGAGAAAGACGGTCTAGAGTTTACCGTGCTTGTGGGTGAATATTTGGCAACTACTTCTCCAGTCTTGGTACATACGCCGTTAGTGGGTGTTGACCTCATTGCTACCGAAGATACGAAAACCCGCATTCCATTAAATCCTAATTATGAATATGGTTTTATGGCGCTTGAGGGTAGTGCTCGTGTAAATGGCCATGAGTTAACTGCTGACAACATGGTGGTATTAGATACGGGTCTTAGTGAAATTGAGATTGAAGTAAAAAAAGGCAATCGTATCCTTTTGATTGGCGGTGAACCGTTTGAAACACCAATTTTGCTATGGTGGAACTTTGTTGCACGTACAATGGGTGATTTAAAAGAAGCCCGTGAGCAATGGATTAACCATGATACACGTTTTGGTGAAATTCCAGATTATGTTGGTGCACGTTTAGAAGCCCCTGTTCTTCCAGATCAAATGAGAGCATCAAAATGACAGCAGTAATTGCAAGCAGTAAAGCAAAGCCCCTTGCTGAACAATGGAAGGGCGAAATCACCAGTGGTCGTCACCAATATTTTTGTGATGAGCCAGAAAAGTTAGAAGGGCAAGATCAAGGCCCAGCGCCATATGATTTGCTCACTGGAAGTTTAGCCGCGTGTACGCTCATTACTTTAAGAATGTACGCAAAGCATAAGGGTTATGATTTTGGTGAGTTTTCGGTTGAAATCGATTTTCATACCAATAGAGAACATGAAGAACATATAGAACGTCGTATTGTTTTTAAAGACTTACCAAACGAAGAGCTTCAACAAAAAATCTTAGCGGTATGCGGTAAAACCCCAGTCACTAAAACTTTG
The DNA here is from genome assembly GCF_038562025.1 of Acinetobacter sp. D009. Taxonomy (NCBI): domain Bacteria; kingdom Pseudomonadati; phylum Pseudomonadota; class Gammaproteobacteria; order Moraxellales; family Moraxellaceae; genus Acinetobacter; species Acinetobacter sp. D009. Next base: position 3,664,034 of record NZ_CP151886.1, on the reverse strand, counting down.
TTACGTAGTTTAGACATTCATACTGTGCTTGTTACAGCGTAAAAATGCTATTTTGTTGAGGTGGATGATTTTATATCCATGCCACAAATGGAATAAAACAGCATGTTCACATGCTGTTTTTTATGTAAAAAGAAAAATAAAAGTAGGCAATAATATGATTAGTGTACACCACCTGGAATGTTCGCGTTCGTTTCGAATTTTATGGGCTTTAGAAGAGTTAGGCTTGGATTATGATATTCATTACTATCAACGCTTACCTAATTACTCTGCTCCAGAAACATTGAAATGTATTCATCCATTAGGTAAAGCTCCAATTTTGACTGATGATGAGCAAGTCATCGCAGAATCTGCTGTGATTTTAGAATATCTGCAGCAGCATTATGATCAAAAGCAACAATTTAAACCTACACAACCTCAAGATTTACAGCAATATATTTACTGGATGCACTATGCTGAAGGTTCGCTTATGCCACTACTGGTCATGACTTTGGTCATGAATAGTGTAAACAAGCATGTGCCATGGTTAATTCAACCAGTAGCTAAAAAAATCACGGAAGGGGTGAAGGCAAATTTTGTTCGACCACGTATGAAAGATCATATTAGTTTTTTAGAAAACTATTTGGCAGAGCATGAATATTTTGCAGGTGATTTTTCCTTTGCTGATATTCAAATGAGCTTTCCTTTGGAAGCTTTACAATCTCGCTTACAGGGTAAATACCCTCATATTCAAGCGTTTTTACACCGTATTCAGCAAAGACCTGCGTTTCAAAAAGCGAGACAAAAGGGAATTGGTTCTAATGAAAGGAATTGTGCTGATATTTAAAAGAAAAGGAACAAATATTTGTTCCTTCTTTATTTTCACTTTACTTGCGTTTGATCACGATAGAATCAATGCCACTGTGTTGTAAGGTCTGCTGAGCAGCCAAGGCAGCGTCTTGAGTATCATACGGTCCGGAAATAACGCGATACCATGTTTGTCCGTTTTCAGTACTTTTGACTACGTCCGCAGATAAGCCATTTAAAATGATTTCTGCACGGCGGGCATCAGCCTGATCAGGATCGTTATAACTACGAACTTGTAAAATATAGGTAGGTTGCTGAGGAGTTGTAGCTGACTGATTCGGGTCAATTCCTACACTTTCAGAGGCCGCTGGTTGAGTGGTACTTGGTGCCTCAACGATCATAGCAGTGCCTTGATTTTTGCTTTCAGGGATCGCTTGTTCAGGAATAGGGGTAACCTGTTGTTGAGGCAATAGGTCGTAGAAGCGATAGTCTTTATTAGTATCTTCTTCTTGATAATGTTCAGAAGTAATCTGATTTTTCGCAGGAACAGGTTGCCAAGGTTTCCAAAGCATAAGCATTACAGCGATACATAAGACCGCCAAAATAGCGACAAGTGTCCCTAACCATTTGGGAATTAGGGGCTTTTTAGGCTTATTAGGTCTTTCAGATACACCGCGTTGCGTTTTGCCAAACACGTGGATTATTCCTCTGTATTTTGATTGTTTTTTAATTCGAGTTTGAGTCTCGTCTTACGATGCTAAAAACAGTGGTTTGTATTGATATTTTAGCTATACAAACCACAGCTTACTATATATTGCATGACCTTTAATTTGCTGTCATGCAATATATTTATTACATAGATTCTGGTGCAGATACACCAAGTAATTCTAAACCATTACGAAGCACTTGTTGTACATTGATTGAAAGCAATAAACGGGCTTGTGTAAGCTCTGCATCATCGCTTAATACTTTATGTTCATTGTACCAACCATGGAACAGGGCAGCTAACTCTTTTAAGTAATTACCAACCTGATGAGGTTCATAGGCATTTGCCGCTCGCAACACTGCATCTGGATAAGCTGCCAGTTTAGCAAGAATCTCGGTTTCTGCATCAAGAGACAAGCGTGCTGCATGTTGGCGAGCAGTATTTACGTCGAATTGTAAATCTGTGCTTGCTGCTTTTTCTAACATACGACAAATACGTGCGTGTGCATATTGAATATAGTACACAGCATTGTCTTTACTTTGTGAAACAGCAAGGTCAAGGTCAAAGTCGATGTGTTGTTCACTCTTACGCATTACGTAGTAGAAACGAGCTGCGTCATTGCCTACTTCTTTACGCAAGTCACGTAATGTTACGAACTGCCCAGAACGAGAAGACATTTGAACCATCTCGCCGCCACGCCATAAACTTACGAACTGAACTAAAAGAACAGTCAATTTCTTAGAGTCGTAACCCATTGCATCAATCGCCGCTTTTACGCGAGAAATATAGCCATGGTGGTCAGAACCCCAAATATCGATTAGGTCAGTATAACCACGTTGTAGTTTATTTAAGTGGTATGCAATGTCAGATGCAAAGTAAGTCGTTTGGCCATTCCGACGCTTAACAACACGGTCTTTTTCATCACCAAATTCAGTCGACTTGAACCAGATGTTGCCATCTTTTTCATAAAGGAAACCACGTTGATCAAGTGTTTCTAAAGCTTCATCAATTTTTGCACTAAGAGATGCTTCACTAAACCATTGGTTGAATGTTACACCAAAGTCAGCAAGGTCATCTTTAATGTCATCTAAAATGGCATGAAGAGCAGCTTGGTGGAATACGCGGTAACCTTCACCTAATAATTGTTGTGAGTTGGCAATAAGGCCATCAATATGCTTTTCTTTATCACCAGATAACACAACTTTGTTGCCTTCGCTATCTAGCTCTTCAGCATATTGCACATCTTCTGGTACATCTTTATAAACATTCGCAACTTCACGAACGTAAGCATCGCCATCTTTATCAATAATGCCTTGTGCGATTTCTTTAACGTAATCGCCTTGATATGCATTTTTAGGGAATACAAGGTTTTGTCCAAGTAGTTCCAAATAACGTAAATAAGTAGAAGTCGCCAAAATATCCATTTGACGACCAGCATCATTCACGTAGTACTCACGGTCAACTTTAGCACCCGTTGCTTCAAGTAAATTAGCAACAGTCATACCGTATGCCGCACCACGTCCATGACCTACGTGTAGGCTAGACGTAGGGTTTGCAGAAACAAATTCGACTTGAATCTTTTTCGCTGCATTTGCTTGGCTACGACCAAAAATTTCTTTTTGTGCTTGAATTTGATCAAGAATAGCAAAACGCTGGTCTGCATTTAAAAAGAAGTTAATAAATCCGGGTCCTGCGATTTCAGCTTTACTGATATCTGCCACTTCTGGTAATGCAGCGAGAACTTTCTCAGCTAAATCACGTGGTTTCATACCAGCAGCTTTCGAGCCGATCATGGCAATATTAGAAGCAAAGTCGCCATGGCTTCGGTCTTTGGTGCGTGTTAAGTTGCTTGTGTTTTTCCAGTCGGAAGGAAGCACCCCTTCTTGTTGAAGAGTTTGCACTGCATGGTCGAGAGCTGCTTGTATTGCCGTATTCATATCAATCGAAAATAGATGTCGCAGAAAAACGTCAAATATAGCAAATTTCCGATGACTTAGGGGAGGGGATTTAATATTCCAATAATTCTTTATGCAAATTACTGATGATTATTTTTTAAATGAATGTCGGTTGATAAATCGCCTTATTATACTGAAAATAATGAATTACAAGCCTTCTGGGCAGTTTTTGTGAGTAAATTAAGTGTTTAATTTAATATTATTTCCTGAGGAAATACCTGTTTCCGCTAAATCATATAATTATGGCTTTTAAAGTTGAGAAAATAAAAGAAATTTTTAAAATCATAAAAATATTAAAATACTGATTTTTATTATTTATTTTTAAACATGTTTTAACTAAATAGTGTTTAATTTTAACATCACGGTTTAAAATATCTATTTTGATCGAATTAGGCTTAAGCTTATACGCACAAAGAGTTTTAGAGACCATACAAAACGTGTTTTTCTCTACTCTAAGCTGGAAAATGAGATAGGCAATGATATCAGGACACCCAAGTAAACATCCCCTTTATATTCCATATGCAGGTTTTACACTTTTAGAGTTACCACTCTTAAATAAAGGTTCGGCTTTCACTGAAGAAGAAAGAAGTAACTTTAACTTACACGGTTTACTCCCCCATATTATTGAAACTATTGAAGAGCAGAGCCAGCGCTCTTATCAGCAATATTGCGCTTTTACTGATGATATCAATCGACATATCTATTTGCGTAATATCCAAGATACCAACGAAACCTTGTTCTATCATCTAATCGAAAATCATCTTGAAGAAATGATGCCGATTATTTATACCCCAACAGTGGGTGAAGCATGTCAGCGTTTCTCCGATATCTATCGTCGTCATCGTGGTGTTTTTATTTCATATCCAGATCGTGATGTGATTGATGATATTTTGCAGAACGTAAATAAAAATAATGTAAAAGTGATCGTGATTACTGATGGTGAACGTATCCTAGGTCTTGGTGACCAAGGTATTGGCGGAATGGGAATTCCTATTGGAAAACTTTCGCTTTACACCGCTTGTGGTGGGATTAGTCCAGCTTATACATTACCAATCACAATTGATGTAGGGACGAACAATCCACAACTGTTAAATGATCCGATCTATATGGGTTGGCGTCAGCCACGTATTAGTGGTGATGAATATTATGCATTTGTCGATATGGTGATTGAAGCTGTAAAGCGTCGTTGGCCAAAAGCATTAATTCAGTTTGAAGATTTTGCACAAAAAAATGCGATGCCACTTTTAGAAAAATATCGCGATAAGATTTGTTGTTTTAACGATGATATTCAAGGAACAGCAGCGGTATCTGTAGGTAGTTTGATTGCTGCAAGTCGTGCAGCAGGCAAGCAATTAAAAGATCAAACAATTGCTTTCTTAGGCGCGGGCTCTGCGGGATGCGGTATTGCAGAGCAAATTGTTGCGCAAATGGTTGCTGAAGGTCTGACTGATTCTGAAGCACGTGCACGCGTTTATATGGTTGATCGTTTTGGCTTGATTACCGAAAATCAGCCAAACTTATTGGACTTCCAACGCAAATTGGCGCAAAAAGCTGAGGTGGTTGATCAATGGGGCAATATTGAAGAAGTGATTTCACTCCTTGATGTTGTTAAAAATGCTAAGCCTACAGTATTAATTGGCGTTTCTGGTCAACCGGGTCTGTTCACCGAAGAGATTATTAAGACCATGGCGGCGAATTGTGAGCGCCCAATTGTTATGCCATTGTCTAACCCAACTTCACGTGTTGAAGCTGTGCCAGCAGATATTGTAGAGTGGACTGAAGGTAGAGCGTTAATTGCAACAGGTAGCCCGTTTGCTCCTGTGAATCATCACGGCAAGCTTTATAATATTTCTCAGTGTAATAACTCGTACATTTTCCCGGGCATTGGGCTGGGTGTGGTAGCATCGGGTGCTAAACGCGTTACTGAAAATATGTTAATGGCTTCAAGTAGTGCTTTAGCGAATTGCTCACCTCTACTAAAAGATCCGCAAGCTGATTTATTACCACCTTTAGGGGAAATTCAGCAAGTTTCTAAGGTTATTGCGTTTGAAGTTGCCAAAGCTGCTATGGCAGATGGCGTGGCTGTAACGATTAGTGATGACTTACTACAGCAAAAAATTGATCAATCATTCTGGAAACCTGAATACCGCAAATATAAACGTATTCCTTTCTAAGGTTGAGAACATAAAAAGAGGAGCTTAAGCTCCTCTTTTTATTTAACCTTCTAAAACTTCTTCTAGCAATTCTTCACTAGGTGCAAAGTAATATGCGCCGTCTAGTGGTGTAACGAAATGCAATAAACGATCATGAATACCATCTCCACTTGTGCCGAACATACGCTTTAACATGGCATCAATAATGCTGAGATCTTTTGTGTAAGCAATGAAAAATAAGCCCTGATCGCCTCGACCATCACCATAAGGAAGGCTATGACGTAAGATTTCCATTTCTTCGCCTTCCTCATCTTCAACGACAGTACGGGCAACATGGGCATTTTCTGGTTTAACGTCATCATCAAGTTCAATTGACTCAAGCTTAGTACGACCCATGACATTTTCTTGAGCATCAACTTTTAGTTTTTTCCATTTTTCTAAGTCGTGTGCATAGCGCTGTGCAAATATGAAACTACCATCTGCAAATACTCCAGCACTTTCTGGGAGTAGGGCTGTTTCCGCGCGGTCATCTGGAAATTGAGGGTTTTCAGTACCATCTATAAAGCCAGTAATATCGCGACCATCGAAATAACGGAAGCAAACACGCTCATCAAGAACTTCAACTTTATCTTTAATACCTTCAAAAAATGCTTGGCTTAATGCAAAACAAATATCAGAACGCATACTAGCAATATGGATGAGGACATCAGCGGGAACGGCTGGCATGTTGAATGCGCCGTTTTCTGGTTCAAGTTGTTTAAAGCCAGCAGGAGATTGACTGTAAAGTTGCTTCCAAAGTTCTGGACCAAAAGCGACTGCTGTTTTAATTTGCGCGTCTGAATGCTGAGTAATGAGACGGTCGCGTGTTTCAAACAACGCTTCGAGTTGTTCTTTTAATTCATCAATTGATAAGTCTTTTAAACGAAGAACAATAAATCGGGCATGATCTGATGGCAACGGCAAAATGACAGATTGAGCAGTCATTGGAAGGTATCTCCTCAATTATAATTTAGTATGAGCTTTAATTATTGTGCCTGATGCGAAGAGCGGTTAGTAGTCTATTTCTTGATTTTATTGTTTGAATTCTCATCAATATAGTTTTATAAAACAGTATAATTCCACTTTTATTGTCTATTTTTACTATGTCTTTGCAAGTTTGGTTTGCCTATATGTTGGCCTGTTGGGTCATTAGTATCTCTCCGGGTGCGGGAGCTATTGCCTCAATGTCGAGTGGTCTAAACTATGGATTTAGACATGGTTATTGGAATGCAATCGGTTTGCAAGTTGCCTTGGTGCTTCAAATTATGGTGGTGGCAGCAGGTGTTGGGGTCTTATTTGCCACAACTCCTTTAGCTTTTCAGGCCGTTAAGTGGTTTGGCGTAGCTTATTTATTGTATTTGGCCTATTTGCAGTGGACAGCACCTGTAAAAGATATAGAAATTCAACAAGAAAAAAGAGATAAGTCTGCTTTAGCTCTGCTATTAAATGGTTTTGTGGTTAATATTAGCAATCCTAAAGCGATCGTATTTTTATTGGCGGTTTTACCGCAGTTCTTAGATTTAAGTAAGCCTCAATGGATACAGTACCTAATTATGGCGGCCACTATGATTACGATCGATTTGATTGTAATGGCTGGATATACGGGGCTGGCATCCAAGGTTTTAAGATTACTTCGATCCCCTAGACAGCAAAAATATTTAAATCGGGGCTTTGCTGTGATGTTTAGCTGTGCGGCTTTATTATTGAGCACAGTTCATCAGGCGGCCTAGTTTAGGACGCCTGTGTCTGATTTTTTAGTTTTTGAGTTATAAAAATAACGGCAAAACTTAATGCCATACATAAAACAATACTAAGACCTGTAGAGATATTAAGTGCTGCACTTGACCATAAGCCGACACTAACACCAAGCTGGGCTAACACGAATGCCCAAATAACCATTTGCTTTGGTGAATTTGCCAATAGACGAGCGCTTAAAGCTGGTATTACTAGTAATGCACCCATTAGCAAAGAACCTACAGCACGCAAAGCTAAAACTGTAAATAAAGCTAATAACAGCATAAAAATAAGGCGTTGCCAGTTTGCATTCACCCCTTCACTAATTGCGATATCCGGATCAATTGCAAACTGTATTTGTGGCTGCCAAAAGCGGTAAAGAATTGCGAGTGATATTGCAATAATTAAAGTGAAAACAGGAAGATCTGGCCAATCAATACTAAGTAAATCGCCAAACAAATAACTTAAAAGCTCGGGTCTTAAACTTGGAACATGTTGAATAAACAACAGGCCACTACAGAGTAATGTTGCTGAACATAAGGCTAGCAGAGCATCATTGGGTAAACGGTTGTCATGTAAAGCCCATAAAACGCCTACCAGTAAAACCGCTGTACCTGCAACACCAAGCCATAATGGAAGACTTAAAGCTCCCGCAATAGCAACCCCAAGTAGTGTTCCGTGCGCCATCGTGTCAGCAAAAAAAGACATGCGTCTCCAAAGCATTAAACAACCCAGAGGTGCAGTTAAAAATACTAGCAGAGATCCCATAATCCATGCGGGTAACAATAATTGTAACCATTCCATCATGGCTTAAGCTTCCGGTTCTGGGTGAATATGAGGACGGTCATTATGAGGGCAGGGGTGTGCAGCATCACCGTGAGCACAATGGTCATGATGATGTTGATAGAAAACCCTTTGAGTTCCAAATATTGCCTGATATTCAGGATGTTGTTGGATATTTTCGGGCAGCCCGCTACAGCAAATATGTTTATTTAAACACACCACACGGTGTGTTCCTTGCATCACCCATTGTAAGTCATGAGAAACAATTAAGATCGCGCAACCATATCGTTCTGGTAGGCTACGAACATAATCATAAAGTTCTGCTTCTGACTGAATATCTAGGCCTTGCATGGGTTCATCAAGAACTAAAATATCTGGCTGACGAAGCAGTGCACGAGCCAATAGTACTCTTTGGCGTTCTCCACCTGAAAGTTGTTGTACTTTTGATTGTTGTAACTTTGAAATACCTGTGTCTTGAATAATTTCCTGACGCAGGGCAGGGCTGCATTTTTCTAAATCAAGAAGGTCCTGAACACGTAAAGGAAGGCTGTGTGAAGGATTAAACTTTTGTGGCACATAAGCCATTTTAAGTTTTTTATGATTAATAACACGCCCGCTACTTGGTTGAAGAATACCGAGTAGAACTTTAATTAGTGTTGATTTGCCTGCACCATTGGGTCCAATTAAAGACACAATCTCATTTTGATGTAGGGCAAAATCAACTTTTTTTAATATATTCCGATCATCACGACGAACAGAAACCTGCTCAAGCTGAATTAATACAGGATTTAAGGAGTTGTGCGGCACTGTTGGCATTTCCCCGAAATTTCAATAATGCTGTGTTGAGCCACGAAGTCATCTGAAGCTGCAAGCTGGTCAAGCTGGTGCGTGAGGCCTTGAGAAGAAGCCTCTTTAACCATATGGCATTCGGTACAAATCAGGAATGCTGCTTGATGGCCTTCACGCGGGTGGCAGCAAGGAATATACGCATTAATAGAAGTTAGGCGGTGAATGAGGCCTTTTTCTAATAAAAAATCTAAAGTTCTATATACAGTTGGAGGCGCAGCAGGGCGATCAGTTTGACTTTTTATACGTGCCAATAAGTCATAAGCACCCATTGGACCCGAGGCATTTAAGATGAGTTCCAGAACTTCTTTGCGCAAAGGTGTAAGGCGTGCGCCAGTCGCAGAACATAAACTTTCTGCTTCAGCTAAACGACTTGCGACATTATGGTGATCATGCACACCATGCAAAGAATCATGATGTTCATGCGAGCAGGAACTCATAGGGATAACCTCGAATTTTTAACGGAATATTAGCATGAAGCGATGCTTCATTCGATTAATCTTAGGTATTTTTGTAACTTTGTTATATTATAACATGCTTCGAGCTAATTTAAATTGATGGTCTGTCATGTTCCGTTTTTTTGTTTTCAGTATGTTCTCACTTTTGAGTACGTTAGGGTGGAGTCAGGGTTTGGTGGTTTCTACACACCCGATTTATCTGATTGCAAAAGAAGTCACTCAAGGGGTTGAAGAACCACAACTCTTATTAAAGGGACAAACGGGGCATGACGTACAATTAACTCCAGCGCATCGTAAAGCAATTAATGATGCGTCTTTGGTGATTTGGTTGGGTAAAGCGCATGAAGCGCCCTTAAATAAATTATTAGGTAATAATAAGAAGGCGATTGCACTATTAGATAGTGGGATTGTTTCTGTTTTACCTCAGCGAAGTACACGCGGTGCAGCTTTACCTAATACGGTAGATACACATGTGTGGTTAGAGCCCAACAATGCAGTTCGAATTGGTTTCTTTATTGCTGCTTTGCGCTCTCAGCAACACCCTGAAAATAAGGCAAAGTATTGGAATAACGCCAATGTGTTCGCTCGTAAAATGTTCCAGGCAGCACAAGCTTACGATAGTTCAAGTAATGGCAAACCGTATTGGGCATATCATGATGCTTATCAATATTTAGAACGCTCACTAAACTTAAAGTTCGCTGGTGCTTTAACAGATGATCCTCACGTTGCACCAACAGCAGCTCAAATTAAGTATCTTAATGATAGTCGACCAAAAAATCAGATGTGTTTGTTGGCAGAGAGTTTTACCACTAAGAGTCAATATCAAAAATTAGGTAACATTACTTTTCAACCAGTAGACGAGAGCATGAATAATGAGGATGATTTCGTCACTGCATGGAAGAAACTGGCTATAAAAACAGATAAATGTGTATTAAGTACGCAAAAGTAAGATAAAAAGTAAACAAAGGCTGACTGTAGCGTCAGCACCACCTGTCATGAAAAACCCCGACTAAAGTCGGGAAAAGATTGCATGTTCAGGGGTGTAACTCTATAATGCCTGCGATTAAAAGCGATCATCAGCTAAACTTGTCAAGCATTTATGCTGTGAGTGGATAAATAATGAGCCAAACTAGTCGCTTGATTGACCGACGATTAGCAAAAGCTTTGGTCTTCTTACAAGCATGTATGATCCCTGTTTCCGCACTTGTGGCGTGGAGCATAAAAGACATGACAGCAGCATTAAGTGCGGCACTTGGTGCGTTGGTCTGCTGGCTTGCTACGGGTTATTTTTCGTGGCAATCCTTCAGAACAGCAGGTGCACGAGCATCAAAACAAGTGCTGTCTAACATGTATAGGGGCATGTTAGGCAAATTTGCAATCATGATCGTTGGATTTATTTTGATTTTGAGCAATGTTAAACCTTTATCACCGTTAGCATTGCTGTTTGGTTTTATTCTCGTTCAGGCAATGTCGTGGGTCGCTCCGTTTTGGGTGTCACGTCTACAAAAACGGGTGTAGAAACAAGAAGAATTGAAGATTTTTTGGAGGGTGGCGAGATATCGACAGTACGCCGATGTTCGTTTCCCTTCTTTTTAGTAATTGACATTGACCAGGTGTGATTTATGGCTGCTGAAGAACATGCCCTCACTTCGACAGAGTATATCAAGCATCACTTGACCAATATGACCTATGGCAAAATGCCAGACGGTACATGGAAATTGGCTGAGACTGCTGAAGAAGCTCATTCGATGGGGTTCACTGCAATTCACTTGGATTCAATGGGTTGGTCAATTGGCCTTGGTGTGATTTTCTGTTTGATGTTCTGGATCGTTGCGAAAGCTGCAAATGCAGGTGTTCCAACTAAATTCCAGTCAGCAATCGAAATGATCATTGAGTTTGTTGACTCAAGTGTCCGTGATACTTTTCATGGCAAATCACGTTTAATCGCTCCGCTCGCACTCACTATTTTCGTGTGGATTTTCCTCATGAACTTAATGGACTTGATCCCAGTTGACTGGATTCCTCAAGTTGCAGCGTTTGTAGGTGCAAACGTATTTGGTATGGACCCTCACCACGTTTACTTCAAGATCGTTCCATCTACAGATCCAAACATTACTTTAGGTATGTCTTTATCTGTATTTGTACTTATCTTGTTCTACAGCATCCGCGAAAAGGGTGTTGGTGGTTTCGTTGGCGAGTTGGCACTTAACCCATTTAACCCAAGTAATCCAGTTGCAAAAGCGTTGCTTATTCCAGTGAACTTGATTTTGGAATTGGTAACATTCCTTGCTCGTCCGATTTCATTAGCTCTCCGACTATTCGGTAACATGTATGCCGGTGAGTTGATCTTTATCCTAATTGCTTTATTGCCGTTCTGGATTCAATGGGCGTTGTCTGTGCCTTGGGCGATCTTCCACATTCTTGTAATCACGTTGCAGGCATTCATCTTTATGATGCTTACCATCGTTTACTTGAGCATGGCAAGCGAAAAACATTAATGGTATTGCCTAACTATCAAATGATGGTTGGGCTGAATTTTTTTAATTTAATTTGGTAATAACCTAACCTCTGAGGAATTTTTCATGGAACTCACTTTAGGTCTAGTTGCAATTGCATCTGCTATCTTGATCGCTTTCGGTGCTTTGGGTACTGCGATTGGTTTTGGTCTTTTGGGTGGTCGCTTTTTAGAAGCTGTTGCTCGTCAACCAGAATTGGCTCCACAACTTCAAACTCGTATGTTCTTAATCGCGGGTCTTCTTGATGCTGTGCCTATGATCGGTGTTGGTATTGGCTTGTTCTTCATCTTCGCTAATCCATTTGTAGGTTAATCATCTTAATTCCTAAATCCACTATTTGAGGAATTGCAATGAATATCAACCTCACATTGATTGGTCAAGCGATTGCGTTTGCATTCTTTGTTGCATTCTGCATGAAGTTTGTTTGGCCACCACTAATCAATGCGATTAGTGAGCGTCAGCGTAAAATCGCTGATGGCTTAAATGCAGCAGAAAAAGCGAAAGCTGACCTTGCCGATGCACAAGCGCAAGTTAAGCAAGAACTTGATGCAGCTAAAGCACAAGCGGCTCAATTGATCGAACAAGCGAACCGTCGTGCAGCGCAATTGATCGAAGAAGCTCGTACTCAAGCTGCGGCTGAAGGTGAGCGTATTCGTCAACAGGCTAAAGAAGCTGTTGATCAAGAAATCAATTCTGCTCGCGAAGAATTACGTCAACAAGTAGCTGCTTTGGCAGTAACTGGTGCAGAAAAAATCCTGAACCAGCAAGTTGATGCAGAAGCTCATAACGCCATGCTGTCTCAGCTGGCTGCTAAACTTTAAGCGAGGCGAATTATGGCTGAACTCTTGACGTTGGCACGTCCGTATGCCAAAGCAGCATTTGCTTATGCTTCTGAGCAAGGTGCAACAGACAATTGGTCGAATGCGTTACAAGTGCTCAGTGCTGCGGTGCAAGACGAAGCATTTTCCGCTTATTTAAATCGCCCTGAACTTACTCCTGCGGAGCAAGTGAAGCTTTTTGCTAAAGTTTTAGGTGAAGATCAATCTCAAGCAGTGTCTAACTTTTTGACACTTCTTGCAGATAACGATCGTTTAATGCTGTTACCTGAAATTGAAGCAGAATATGAACAGCTTAAATCACAGAATAACAACAATGTGGATGTCGTGATTGAATCGGCTTTCCCGTTAACTGCTGAACAAGAGCAACTGTTGAAATCTGCTTTAGAAAAGCGTTTTAACAGTACAGTAACTGTTTCAGTTGAAGTTAAACCTGAGCTTATTGCAGGTGTTGTAATTCGTGCAGGCGATCAAGTGATAGATGATTCTGCGCTTAACAAGCTTGAAAAAATGCGTACTCGTCTTCTTGCATAATGCAAATGATGAAGACTGAACTAATAAAAGATTGAGGAATAGCGCAATGCAACAACTGAATCCATCCGAGATCAGTGCGCTCATTAAACAGCGTATCGGAGATCTGGACACCAGCGCGACCGCTAAAAACGAAGGTACCATTGTTATGGTATCCGACGGTATCGTGCGCATTCACGGTCTTGCTGATGCAATGTACGGTGAAATGATCGAATTCGACGGCGGCTTATTTGGTATGGCACTGAACCTAGAACAGGATTCAGTGGGTGCCGTTGTTTTAGGTAACTACCTAAGCCTTCAAGAAGGTCAAAAAGCTCGTTGTACAGGTCGTGTATTAGAAGTTCCAGTTGGTCCTGAACTTCTTGGCCGTGTTGTCGATGCTTTGGGTAACCCAATTGATGGTAAAGGCCCAATTGATGCGAAATTAACTGATGCTGTTGAAAAAGTAGCACCAGGCGTAATTTGGCGTCAATCTGTAGATGAGCCTGTTCAAACTGGTTATAAATCAGTTGATACAATGATTCCTGTTGGCCGTGGCCAACGTGAGTTGATCATCGGTGACCGTCAAACTGGTAAAACAGCGATGGCGATCGATGCGATTATCGCTCAGAAAAACTCTGGCATTAAGTGTGTATACGTTGCGATTGGTCAAAAACAATCAACAATTGCAAACGTTGTACGTAAGCTAGAAGAAACTGGCGCTATGGCGTATACAACTGTTGTCGCTGCTGCGGCTGCTGATCCTGCTGCAATGCAGTACTTAGCTCCGTACTCTGGCTGTACAATGGGTGAATACTTCCGTGACCGCGGTGAAGACGCTCTTATTATTTATGATGATTTGTCTAAGCAAGCTGTTGCTTACCGTCAAATTTCATTACTTTTACGTCGTCCACCAGGTCGTGAAGCGTATCCGGGTGACGTATTCTATCTTCACTCACGTCTTCTTGAACGTGCTTCTCGTGTATCTGCTGACTACGTTGAGAAATTCACTAATGGCGCAGTAACTGGTCAAACTGGTTCTTTAACTGCATTGCCAATTATTGAAACTCAAGCAGGTGACGTATCTGCATTCGTACCAACGAACGTAATTTCGATTACTGACGGTCAGATCTTCTTAGAAACATCATTATTCAACGCAGGTATTCGTCCTGCTGTGAACGCGGGTATCTCTGTATCTCGTGTTGGTGGTTCTGCTCAAACTAAGATCATCAAAAAATTGTCTGGTGGTATCCGTACTGCTTTAGCACAATACCGTGAATTGGCTGCGTTTGCTCAGTTCGCTTCTGACCTTGACGAAGCAACTCGTAAGCAACTTGAACATGGTCAACGTGTAACTGAGTTAATGAAGCAAAAACAATATGCTCCTTACTCAATTGCTGACCAAGCTGTTTCTGTTTATGCATCTAACGAAGGCTACATGGCTGACGTAGAAGTTAAGAAAATCGTAGACTTTGATGCTGCGTTAATTTCTTACTTCCGCTCAGAATATGCTCCGTTGATGAAACAAATCGATGAAACTGGTGATTACAACAAAGACATCGAAGCAGCAATCAAAGCAGGTATTGAAAGCTTTAAAGCGACTCAAACTTACTAAGTTTAGTTTTAGTTAAGTTTGGTTCACGGATCAACCTTCGGAAGCTCGAAAGAGCTTTCGAATACTAGGTTAAGCGTATGGCAAATTTAAAAGAAATTCGCGCCAAAGTAGCTAGTATCAAGAGCACGCAAAAGATTACTCGCGCGATGCAAATGGTAGCTGCTTCTAAAATGCGTCGTGCGCAAGAGCGCATGGCTCAGGGCCGTCCGTATGCCGATAATATGCGCCGTGTAATTGCTCACTTGGTACAAGCAAACCCTGAATACAAACACCGTTATATGGTTGACCGCCCAGTTAAGCGTGTTGGCTATATCGTAGTGTCTTCAGATCGTGGTTTGGCAGGTGGCTTGAACATTAACTTGTTCAAGAAAGTTGTGCAGCATGTCAAAGCACAACAACAGCAGTCAATTGAAGTTGAATTTGCTTTAATTGGTCAAAAAGCGGTTTCGTTTTTTAAGAATTACGGCGGTAAAGTGCTCGGTGCAACTACCCAACTTGGCGATGCGCCGAGTTTGGAACAGTTAACTGGCTCAGTCCAAGTTATGCTTGATGCATTTGATAAAGGCGAATTAGATCGTATCTATCTCGTATCAAATGGCTTCGTTAATGCAATGACTCAGCAGCCTAAAGTAGAACAACTTGTTCCTTTAGCACCAGCAGAAGAAGGCGATGATCTCAACCGTACTTATGGTTGGGACTATATCTACGAACCAGAAGCAGAAGAATTGTTAAATGGTTTGTTGGTTCGCTATATCGAGTCTATGGTTTATCAAGGTGTGATTGAAAACGTTGCATGTGAGCAGTCAGCTCGTATGGTCGCGATGAAAGCAGCGACAGACAACGCAGGACAATTGATTAAAGACCTACAACTCATTTACAACAAGCTGCGTCAAGCCGCGATTACTCAGGAAATTTCCGAGATCGTTGGCGGTGCCGCTGCCGTTTAACATTATTAAGTTTGAATTGAGGAGACAGCAATGAGTAGCGGTCGTATCATTCAGATCATCGGCGCGGTTATCGACGTCGAGTTTGAGCGCAATAGCGTTCCTAAGATCTATGACGCTCTCCAAGTTGACGGTACTGAAACTACATTAGAAGTTCAGCAACAGCTTGGCGATGGTGTTGTTCGTACCATCGCAATGGGTTCTACAGAAGGTCTTAAACGTGGCCTTAATGTAACTAGCACAAATGCACCGATTTCTGTTCCAGTAGGTCCAGCTACGCTTGGTCGTATCATGGACGTTTTGGGTCGCCCAATTGATGAAGCAGGTCCTGTAGCGACTGAAGAGCGTTTGCCGATTCACCGTCAAGCCCCTTCTTATGCTGAACAAGCAGCTTCTACTGATCTTTTAGAAACTGGTATTAAAGTAATTGACTTACTTTGCCCGTTCGCAAAAGGTGGTAAAGTTGGTCTATTCGGTGGTGCTGGTGTTGGTAAAACCGTTAACATGATGGAGTTGATCAACAACATCGCGAAAGCTCACTCAGGTTTATCTGTGTTTGCTGGTGTTGGTGAGCGTACTCGTGAAGGTAACGACTTCTATCACGAAATGAAAGATTCTAACGTTCTTGACAAAGTAGCAATGGTCTACGGTCAGATGAACGAGCCACCAGGTAACCGTTTACGCGTAGCGTTAACTGGTTTGACTATGGCTGAATACTTCCGTGATCAAAAAGACGAAAATGGTAAAGGTCGTGACGTATTATTATTCGTCGACAACATCTACCGTTATACACTTGCAGGTACTGAAGTATCAGCATTGTTAGGTCGTATGCCATCTGCGGTAGGTTACCAACCTACACTTGCAGAAGAAATGGGTGTTCTTCAAGAGCGTATTACATCTACTAAATCTGGTTCGATCACATCGATCCAAGCGGTATATGTACCTGCCGATGACTTAACAGATCCATCTCCTGCAACTACATTTGCTCACTTAGATGCAACAGTAGTATTGAGCCGTGACATCGCATCTTCTGGTATCTATCCAGCGATCGATCCACTTGACTCAACTTCACGTCAGTTAGACCCATTAGTTGTTGGTCAAGAGCACTATGAAATTGCGCGTGCAGTACAAAACGTATTGCAACGTTATAAAGAGCTTAAAGACATCATCGCAATCTTGGGTATGGATGAATTAGCTGAAGAAGATAAATTGGTTGTTTACCGTGCGCGTAAAATCCAACGTTTCTTCTCTCAACCATTCCACGTAGCTGAAGTGTTTACTGGTGCTCCTGGTAAATTAGTACCACTTAAAGAAACGATTCGTGGCTTTAAAGGTCTATTAGCTGGTGAATACGATCACATCCCAGAACAAGCGTTCTATATGGTTGGTGGTATTGACGAAGTGATTGCTAAAGCTGAGAAACTCTAATTTAAGGAGATCATCTCATGGCGACTATGCAATGTGATGTCGTAAGTGTTAAAGAGTCTATTTACTCTGGCGCAGTAACGATGTTAATCGCGAAAGGTGCTGGTGGTGAGCTTGGTATTTTGCCAGGACATGCTCCACTTGTAACCTTGCTTCAACCGGGCCCGATTCGTGTTCAGTTGGAAAATGGTACAGAAGAAATCGTCTATGTATCTGGCGGTGTTTTAGAAGTTCAACCTCATGTTGTAACGGTTCTTGCAGATACTGCAATCCGTGCAGACAACTTGGATGAAGCGGCAATTTTAGAAGCACGTAAAAATGCTGAACAATTGCTTGCAAACCAAAAGAGTGATTTGGACTCAGCTGCTGCGTTGGCTGCCTTGGCAGAAACAGCTGCACAGCTTGAAACTATCCGTAAAATCAAAAACCGCGCACTATAATTGCCGGTTTGAGATTGAAAAAGCCACCGTAAGGTGGCTTTTTTTATAAGTTGTTTTTTTAAGATTCAGTTTTTGAATCTGACTTTTCATCTCCTGCCATAATCATGGCAGCAAGCTTCACCATATCCATTTGAATGGTATTAAGCTGTTTTTCAATTTGGTCAAAATTGATTTGATCTAATTTCCCATTGAGTAATGGCATGCTAAGAGCTTGTTGGTTGGCATGTAATAAACTTTGGCGAATATTCTCAATTTCCTGACTTTTAATATCTAAAGTCAAAAGTGCTTGATTTAAACCTTCTAGTTGCTGTTTTAAGGTAGTGACAGTAGTTTTTAGTTCATTCTGATTCTTATCTTGGATGGCTTGTTCAACATCAAGCTGAGTATCTTTAAGCTGTTCAACATAGTCACCAGCTTTAAGCTGTAAATTAGCAGCATCGCGGACCATATAAAAAATATTGCCACTTTTAAGTTCGGCTTTGTTGGGTGCAATTTCTGCCGCTTGTTGTTCAATGTTCTGGTCAGATGCCTGTTCAGTTATTTCAGTCTTTTCTTGTTCGGTAGCATGGTCTTGTGCCTGATCGCACCCGAGTAAAAGCATGCCTGAGGCAAAAATTACAAAAGGAAGAAATGCGCCCTGTAAAACTTTTTTCATAACTACAAACAACATCAAATAAAGCAAATAGATACTATAGGCATAAAATATGAAGAAAGATTGTATTTTTGCAAACGAACAACACTTTGAGGAGAGCATAAAAAAGAGCGTATAAAACGCCCTTTCTCACATTTTAAAATATTATTTTGCTAACTCTGCTTCAACTGCTTTAACGATTTGTTCATCGTCTGCTGTTAGGTTCGGAGCAAAGCGAGCCACGACTTCACCATTTTTATTAATTAAAAACTTTTCGAAGTTCCATAAAACTTCTGGAGCAGGGTTGGTTGGAATACCTAAGCCTTCTAAACGCTCACGGAAAGGACCTTCACCAGTACGTTCTGGTTGAGCTGCTGTCAAAGTTTGGTAAAGTGGGTGCTTATCTTCGCCGACTACAGAAACCTTAGAAAATAAAGGGAAATGAACATCATAATTTAATGAACAAAATTGCTGAATTTCTTCATCAGAACCTGGTTCTTGCTCTTTAAAGTTATTTGCTGGGAAACCTAAAATTTCAAGACCTTGGTCTTTTTTTGCTTGGTAAAGTTTTTCTAAGCCTTCGTATTGTGGAGTTAAACCACATTTAGAAGCGGTATTTACGATAAGTAGAACTTTACCTTTGTATTGTTCGAGGTCAACCGTTTCGCCTGAAATAGCTTTTACTGGAATGTGATATACAGATTGTGTCATGAGTCTTTCCTAAAGATTGTAATTGATATCAAGTAACGCATTTGTTTTAACTGCTATTGAGGGGTAGTGCAATAATATTCGTGTTCAAAAAAGAAAAAGTTTTTAAAGATAAGCTGAATTCTAGTTATTTCTGATTTGGATAGGTGTTTGCCCAGTGTAACGTTTAAAAAATTCAATAAAACTTGAGCTATGTTGATAACCTAAATCGTATGCTAAACGCTTGATAGACGTCCCTTGGCGAATCTGATGAATGGCATAAACAATTTTGGCCCGATTTCTCCATTCGGACAACGAAAGCTGAAGCTCTTGTTGACTCAAACGTAATAAGTGGCGATCACTGACCGAAAAGTTTTGTAGTAACTGCTGTAAAGACTGATCAAAAAGTAAAGGATCTGAAAGTTTTTCTAAAATAGGCAATAAAACAGGATGCCGCGTTTGCGGTAAATAATGTGAATATGCAGGAGCTTGTTTGAGTTGATCGAATAAAACTTGTAAAAGATGTTCTAAGTATTCAGGTTGTTCGGTTTTTTTTTGCTGCTCTAGAATTTGTAAAACTAAAGTGCGAAAAAAAGGCTGAATACTAAAGCATCGACAGCTATTTCCTAAAATAGAGCATAGGCGAGGGTGCAGTCGAATACAGATATAATGAATTTCATGGTCGATATGGGTTGACTGATGAACAGTTTGAGGTGGAATCCAAAGACCATAGCTAGGAGGAGAAAGATATAGCTGTTCTTCAATCTCCATTTCTAATATGCCATTTAAACTGAAATTAAAATCTCCCCAAAGAGATGCATGAGGACGAACAATATCTTCTTTTTGGTATAGAAATTCATGAACTTCTATACTGTTTAATAATGAAAATTGCTGATCCTCATTGTTCATCTATATGCTCTGACTCATATTTTAGTTTTCACAAGTAGCTTTAGGGTTATTAAGACCTTTCGCTAAGGTAAATGTACTCAGTAATGCTAGGGCAACGAAGCTTAATACACCATAAATTAAAGTATTTTCATTGAAATGATCAACTACATATCCACCTAATAATGAACCTGTCGCAATCATCACCTGAAACATACCTACAAAAAGCGGCATGCCTTTTTCAACTGCATGTGGTGCGTGGACAAACATCCAAATATTCGCTGAGGTAGGGAAGGCACCAAATGCAAATCCCCATAACGCGGTTAAGACAATAGCACCAAACTCATGAACGGCAAAAAGAGGAAATCCAAAGAATACGATTGCAAAGCATGTACCTACAAAAGCTAATGTATAACGGACATTTAGATTCCCACTATATCCGGCAAAAGCATTTCCGAAAATACCAGCAATTCCATAGAGCAATAATAATGAACTAATGGTTGTCCCATTAAAACCAGCAACATTTTTAAAGAAAGGTGCTAAATAGCTATAGGCACAAAAGTGAGCGAGTCCGATCAATAAAACAATCAACATGCCACTACGTGCTTTAGGAGTGCGTAATAGTGCTGGTAAGTCTTTCAGGTGAATTGCCGAGTCTGGAATAAGTTTAGGTAAAAAGATTAATTGTAAGATTAAAACAATTAAGCCAATGCCTGCTGTAATTCCAAAAGCACTACGCCAGCCATAAAATTCACTTAGCCAGGTTCCAATAGGCACACCTAAAACTGTAGCAAAAGTCACACCTGCCATCACGACCGCAGTTGCTTTAGCAATAGGAAGGTGTGAGGGAGCTAATTTTCCACTTAGAGCAATGGCGGTCGCCCAGAAACCACCAATTGAAATACCTAAAATTAAGCGACTTAACAATAGAACATGGAAGTTTTCAGCAAATGCGGTAATGGTATTGGCAATAACCATAATAGCTGTCAGCAAGATAAGCACATAACGCCGATCAAGTTGTTTTACTGATACAGGCAATAGAGGGGCTGCAATTGCTGCCATAATGCCGGGTACGGTAATAATCAGGCCTGCTGTACCTACAGAAATATTTAAATCTGTTGCGACACTATTTAAAACGCCAACGGGTAAAAATTCACTTGTAACTAAGGCAAATGCTGCGATAGAAACGGCCAAAATGGCAAACCAGCTTCCTTGAGTGGAGGTCGTGGGTCGCGCTTTAGAGATAGACGATTGGTCCATAGGAAATCCTTACTTGGCTAAATTTGGAGTAAAGAAAGGCAATTTATTAATTAACTAACGATCATTATGAAAATAAAATAGTTGATAAAAAATCGAACGTCAATTAATTTAATAACGATTGTTATAAAAATAGATGTGATCTTTATGACAAATAGGCATGAAACGAATTTAGCTGTTACAGAAGATACGCTGAAAAAAAAGCGTGGACGTCCTAAATGCTTTGATGAGCAAGAGGTTCTGCAAAAAGCAATGTTGCTCTTTTGGGAGCATGGCTATGAAGCAACGTCTATTAGTGATTTAACACAAGCTTTGGAAATTACGGCACCTAGCCTATATAGTGCTTTTGGTGATAAGGCAGGGCTGTTTTATAAAAGTATTGATTACTATTTGGCTCATGAAGCCTGCCCTATTGAGACCATCTTTTTAGAAGCAAAAACTGCAAAAATTGCGTTTGAGTTATATCTTTATGACAACGTAAAACGACTGGTTCAACCCAATAAACCAGCTGGTTGTATGTTGGTGGTTGCTGCCATGAATTGTTCTGATGCAACTCAAGATGTGCAGCAGAACCTATTAGACAAGCGCATAAAAACCAAAGAAAAATTATTGGAGCGTCTCAAACAAGGTGTTGAGCAGGGTGATTTGCTATCTAATGCTCCTCTACAAGAAATGACAGACTTTTATGCCACTGTCATTCAAGGCCTTACCATTCAGGCAAGAGACGGTGCCAGTACTGATCAATTACATAAAGTTGTAGAACATGCCATGAAAGCTTGGACATTATTCTAAAAAGGATAATGTCTTAAGTTCGATATCAATGTCGGAAATACGATATTTCAATTTATTAAGACATTCTTCAAAATAAAATCTCTTTTGTAGATGGTGTATTGCTATGAGTCAGGTCATGAAATATCACAAATGGGCGTTTATTTTTCCCATTTTGGCAGTATTGATTTGGTCTTTAAATATTGTAGTCACCCGCTATGTCTCGGATTATATCTCTCCGGTAAGTATTAGTTTTTATCGGTGGTTAATCGCTTTTATTATTTTGACTCCATTTATGTTTATGTCTGTGTGGAGACAAAGACGACTAGTAATACCATATTTACCTAAGCTTGCTGTGTTAAGTGCATTTGGGATGGTGCTTTATCAAGGCTTGGCTTATACAGCTGCCCATTATACCAGTGCAACCAATATGGGAATTGTGAATGCATTTATTCCTATATTCACGATCTTTGTTTCGCTTGCCATTTTAAAAGATGTGCCTAATCGCTTTGCAGTTTTTGGCAGTATTTTATCTTTCGCAGGTTTGCTATATGTCATGTCCCAAGGAAATATTAATAAGCTTTTAAGTGGTGGCGGACACCTTGGTGATGCATTGATGATTATTGCCGTATTCTTCTATGCATTTTATGGAGTATTCCTTAAAAAATGGCAGCTGCCTCTACCAATTATGACAAGCTTATATGTTCAGATTGGGTTTTCTGTCATATTTCATATTCCTTTAATTCTCTGGTTTGGACTTGATGCTTTAAATGTACAAAATGCACCAAGTGCTATTTATGCAGGAGTATTTGCTTCACTCATTGCGCCGTTAGTTTGGATGTTAGCTGTTCAACAACTCGGTCCTAATAGAACAAGTATTTTTATGAACTTGGTACCTGTCTTTACAGCAGTTATTGCAAGTGTCTGGTTGTCTGAGCAGTGGACTATTTATCACACGTTAGGTGGGATTGTTATTTTAATTGGTATCATTATGGCTCAGAAGAAGGTGAGTCCTAAAAAGAGCGAATTAATGCAAGAACAAAACTAAAGTCAGTAAAAAAACTATGGCATATTTTGAAAAAAACTCATAAAAATATGCCAATTTTTTCTTAGTTAAAGTTTTTCTATATGATTTATAAATAGTTTATAAAAATAGGTTGTAATATAAATATTAAAAAAGCCGAGTAAAAATATTAATATAATTTTAATTTATAGGCAAAAAACCGTAAATTCCCTACACTTTTCATGCTTTTTTTAGAGAAATAATATATTTCTCTCATTGAACCTCTTACCACATAATAGCGGCCACTACGAAAGGCGCTATTTTCTTTGTAAATTATCTTTCGTTCCACAGATATCCAAACCCTCTGGATGTGGTATATACCCATCCTTTTTTATGCTCAGTTATCCCTATATAACTGAGCTTTTTTTTGTTTGAAATTAGGCGCGAATAATCTCTCTGGTAAGAGCGTTAATGATTCTACTTGGCTGTTGGCTCTGGCCTAAGTCACCATTCAGATAGTTTAATTGTGAACCAAAGTATTGGCAGGCATCCTGTAATGAATGAGCAGGTTCTTGCCCGCTTGGGTTCGCACTAGTCGAGACAATAAAGCCATGAAAAGCATTGCATAATGCCACACATAAAGGATGTGTAGTGACTCGAACAGCGACAAGAGGATGCTCACCTTTAATCCATGAAGGAATATGTTCGCCAGCAGGTAATAGCCAAGTTGTTGCTCTTTCTGATGGTTGATGATTAGTCCAACAATCAATAATTTCTTGTTGGGTTGTTTGAGGTAGAGAAGTTAGCAGGTGTTCAACTTGGCTAATATGACCTGCTAATAAAATTACACCCTTTTCAATAGGCCTTTGCTTTAATTCAAGAATTTTTTGAAAAGCTTGCTTATTAAAAGGGTCGCAACCTAGCCCCCAAACTGCCTCAGTTGGATATGCCAAAACTTGACCTTGTTGTAAACATTCGGCTGCTTCGGTAACTGAGGTGGTAATCATGGTAATACTCTTCCTTTCAATCAGACAGAATTGCTATTGTGCGCTCCAATACTAAGAACGACAACGTAAATACAATCCTGATTGTTGCATACATAAACCAAGTAGTTCTAGTTCCATCAGTGAAGAGGTGAGTTCTGCAACAGGCTGAGAGTGATGTAAGACAAGCTGATCAATATTTTGTCCGACCCAGTCTAAAGATTGATAAAGGTTAATTAAATGCTCAGGAATTTCTGGGGTACTAGAAATTACAGCCTGCTCGGTGGAGTTTTGTTGCTGACTTTGCCACTGTGTGGGTAAAGCAAGGTCTTCAATAATTTGTTCAGGATGATCGACTAAAATTGCCCCCTCACGAATAAGTTGATGGCAACCTTGATGAAACTCACTGTAAATATGACCAGGAATGGCAAATACAGTCTTACCTTGTTCGGCAGCTTTGTTCGCAGTGATGAGAGAACCACTTTTTAAGGTAGCTTCTACCACTAACACACCTAAACTCAAACCGCTGACAATTCGGTTTCTACGTGGGAAATGCTGTTGTAGTGGAGGTGTCCCAGGCAAAAACTCAGTAATAATCGCGCCGTTTTGAGCCAAAATATGTTCTGCAAGTTTTTTATTTTGAGCAGGGTAGGTACTGTCTAAACCAGTTCCTGTTACTGCAATTGTACGTTGATGTGCTGATGCTCCTTGGTGAGCAGCTTCATCAATCCCATATGCCAAGCCACTACTCACATAAAAACCTTTTTCACTTAAGTAATAGGCAAAATCATAAGCAACCTGACGACCATGTGGGCTTGGTTTTCGGCTACCTACAATCGCAATTTGTGGTTGTAATAAGGCTTGTGCCTGACCTTTTCCAAAAATGATAGGTGGGTGATCTGTATAAGGTAATAACTGAGTGGGATAGCCTGAGTCATCTGCCGTTAAAATAAAGTCGGTATATAGCTGGATCTGCTCAATTAGTTTTTCAAACTGAGCTTGGCCCTGAGCGGTTTGAAATTCAGCTACACGTTTTAAATGATTAGCATGTAAGCCAAGATTGCGCCATTGAGATAATCCAACAGGTTGGACTGCCTTTTCACAGTTACCAAAATAATCGACAATTTTTTTAAAGCTGACTAAAGAGTGTTGCACCAAATACCACACTTTAAGCGTGTGGTAATGGTGTGAAGAAAGTTGAGTAAGCATTGTAAAAGGTACATCCAGCATTAATCATTAAAGCGGGGTGGCTGAATGCTTGAACCAACTTTAACTGGTAAATCGCTTTCTAATACGTAGGCATAACTCAACTGATCAAAAGTTCTAAAGACCATCAGACTACCAATTTGTTGTCCTGGTAACTGTATTGGTTCTTTGGTTTTAGGATCTCGAATGGTTTCACCTTGTTGCGTAATATCAAAAACTTGTCCTACTTGAATACCTTGTGCCGTACCGCGATCTAAAGTGACCACACTATTTTTGGCAGCAGTACCAATTGATCCCATTACACGAATAATTTTGCCGCCGTCCGTCACCTGAGTGGCATCCACCGGATAAAACAAAGTAGGTAATGTTGCTTCTTCTTCTGGCATCACCCGATCACCACGACGTACTTCAGAATTGTAGCTATCAGTTAACTCAAGCGTGGTAATGTCTTTTTCAGAAGAGATCGCAATCCCTGAGGCAACTTGTTGCAGCTCAATACCTAGACTATGCTTTTTACCTTTACTGTCTGTGAAATAATAAGGTTCGCCTTCACGATAAACTGCATAACGTTGACCATTAACTAAACCTTGTCCGCGCGCATAAATAGTCTGACCTTTTGCCGCCAGTACACGTTGATCAGCAGTACCGACTACATAAGGAGTGTGTTCAATTGCGTCGGCTGGCAAAATTGTGCTGTGTTCTAACCATTGTTTGATATGCTCAAGAGGAATAACAGGTACGTTATTGTTAAGTGACTCCATACGAACTTGAGGTTGTAAATTTGTCATTTGGCCTGTGTAACGGCGAATAATGCCGACACAGCCATCTCCCTCATCTTTTCCAACCAATGGACGGCCATCTAAACTACACAGCAGTAATCGATCACCTGGGTAAATCCAGTGTGGATTTTTGACATGCTGATTATTTGCCCAAATTTCAGGCCAGCGCCAAGGTTTACTCAGAAAGTGACCGGAAATATCCCATAGCGTATCTCCTCGTTTTACTATGTAGACATGTGGTGCATTACTTCTAAGAGAGGGTGGATTATGGTTCGGACTAGCAGCATAAGTCTCTGCTACCGTACCGAATGCAACCCCTGTAAAAAGTGCCAAAGCAAGTAAATGCTTTTTTATCCCCAAAGCATGAAATTGAACCATGCCGTCAAAAACCTTTTTCATTATGATAATTCCTAAAAATTATGCGTGCAGATGCGTTATAATAGGCGGCTAACACACAATTTTTCGATGAAGTATTTCCTTCATTTGGTTTTTCAATCAATGGCATAAGTGAGGACGTCAGTATGGCCTTATTACCTATTTTAAGTTTTCCTGATCCCCGTCTTCGTACCATTGCTAAGCCTGTTGAAGAAGTTACTGATGAAATTCGTCAACTTGCAGCAGATATGCTTGAAACCATGTATGCGGCACCAGGTATTGGTTTAGCAGCTTCTCAGGTCGATCGTCATATTCAGCTTATCGTCATAGATTTGTCTGAATCTAAAGATGACCCTATGGTTTTCATTAACCCCAAAATAACTCCACTGACAGAAGATAAGCAGCAGTACGAAGAAGGCTGCCTATCGGTGCCACAAATATACGACAAAGTTGAGCGCCCGTCACGTGTGAAAATTGAGGCAATTAACCTTGAAGGTCAAGCATTTGAGTTAGAAGCTGATGGACTTCTCGCTGTTTGTATCCAACATGAAATGGATCACTTAAATGGCAAATTGTTTGTGGATTATTTGTCGCCACTTAAACGTCAGCGTGCTCGAGAAAAAGTCGAAAAAGTTGTTCGTCAACGTGAGCGTGAAAAAGTTGCAGTAAAACGTTAAAAATTTCTATTCTTGAAACATTAATGTAGTGTGGATGTGATTTTTGGTTTTTCGTAGTGGTTTACTGCTTGCATGTGCAGCAGTATTTTTACAGGTCGCGGTATTTCTACAGCCGCTATTACCGAAGCAGTATCAAATTGCTCCGGTCTGTGAAACTATTACCCTCGCTTTGCTTAAACCTAAAGCACAGATGGAAACCATGTCACATGCCATGCATTCACATCATGAACATCATATTGAACAGGCACAAGCCTCTGGGCAACATGATCATCATGATGCAAATCACCAGTGTCAATATTGTACCGTCTATGCCAATCTGGTTTTGCCACCTGAATTTGGCGTAAAAGAAGTTTTAGTCCGCATACAAGTCCGCTTAGTCGCTTATCAACAAGCATTTAGACATGTCTACTTTGCACTACAGCGACTTTTTCTACTCCCGCAAGGGCGTGCACCACCTCTATTTGCATAAATAAAAGCAATTTTTTGTTGGGGTCTTAACTGGCTTCGATATCACTTTATTTATGTTTTAGAGCGTATAAAAATGCCACATTCTAAATTTTTACTACAACCTTTATGGGTTGCGATGCTTGCTGTCTCTCATTCGGGTCTAGTTTTTGCTGATTCAGAAAAAAATGATGCCGATACCCAAACGCTTCACTCATTAGCACCTATTGTTGTTACAGCACAACAAGGCAACGATGCAAATGGCTTGATTGTACATGCAGACCCGAAACAGCCAATTCAGCCAGTGCCTGCTACAGATGGGGCAGACTATCTACAAAGTATTATGGGTTTTAACTCAATACAAAGCGGTGGAACCAATGGTGATGTGACATTCCGAGGTATGTTTGGGTCACGCATCAAAATTTTGACAGATGGAACTGAGAACTTAGGTGCATGCCCAAACCGTATGGATGCACCGACCTCTTATATTTCACCAGAAAGTTATGATCGTATTTCTGTGATTAAGGGTCCGCAAACTGTTCAATATGCCAATACAGGTTCTGCTGCAACAGTCCTTTTTGAACGTCAGCCTGAGAAACTTACCTCTGAAAAACCTTATCGTGGGCAAGCAAGTGTCTTGCTAGGTTCATATGGGCGTATTGACCATAATATTGAAGCTGCAGTGGGCGATGAGAAAAAATATATCCGTTTAAATGCCAATCGTTCAGAGTCGAATAGTTATCAAGATGGTGATGGAAATACCGTGCCGTCAGCATGGAAAAAGTGGAATGCTGATGTAGCACTTGGCTTTACTCCAGATGAAAACACGTGGGTCGAACTCACTGGTGGAAAATCTGATGGTGAATCGCTTTATGCTGGACGTTCAATGGATGGATCTCAATTTGCGCGAGAAAGCTTAGGTCTGCGGTTTGAAAAGAAAAATATCACTGACGTCATTAAGAAAATTGAAGGGCAGGTGAACTATAGCTATAACGACCATATTATGGATAACTTTAGTTTGCGCACACCGCCATTAGTTGAAATGAATCATGGTGGTATGACCATGCTGATGCCGAATCCAATGGCAATGCAAGTGACACGCCGTACATTAAACTCACGTTTGGCAATGACTTCTGAATGGAACAAATGGAGTTTGATCACAGGCGTTGACTCTCAGTTTAATAAACATGGCGGTAGCATGTCATCCCCAACAATGCCTTCTATGAATATTCCATATCGTCAAGATATGCGTTTTCAATCATATGGTGCTTTTGGCGAACTGGGCTATGAATGGAACGATTTCAACAAACTGGTTACAGGTGCACGTTTAGATCGAGTCACAGTTGAAGATGAGCGCGCTGATTCTCAAGCAAAAGGCTTTAATACTAAACTTGAAAAGACTTTACCGAGTGCATTTGTGCGTTGGGAAAATCAACATCCTGAGCATGACCTAAAAAGCTATATTGGTTTAGGTTATGTAGAGCGTATGCCTGATTATTGGGAACTTTTCTCGCCTAAACATGGTAATGCGGGCTCAACCAATACTTTTAACGGTGTGAATCCTGAGAAAACATTACAGTTGGATCTGGGTTTCCAGCAACAACATGGTGCTTTAAATACATGGGCTTCTGCTTATGCTGGTGTGGTGGATGACTACATTTTAATGAGTTACCACCATCATCCAAGTATGGGAATGGATGGGCATGACATGAGCCATGATATTACTGCGGGTGCCAAGAATGTCGATGCAACCATTGCAGGTGCGGAAGCGGGTATTGGATATCAATTTACCGACCATATTCAGGCAGATTTGAGTGCGATGTATGCATGGGGTAAAAACACCACAGATGACAAACCGCTACCTCAAATTTCCCCTTTAGAAGGTCGTTTAAATATTCGCTATGTGGCTGAAAAATATAATTTAGGTCTTTTGTGGCGAGCTGTGGCTGAGCAAAACCGTGTGAGTCTACATCAAGGTAATATCGTAGGATATGACTTAAAACCAAGTAAAGGTTTCTCGACTCTTTCTCTAAACGGTAGTTACAACCTTCGTAAAGATATCGATGTCTCTGTTGGCATTGATAACGTATTAGATAAGACTTATACCGAACACTTAAATAAAGCGGGTAGTGCTGGCTTTGGATTTGCGAGCGAAGAGCAGTTTAACAATATCGGAAGAAATTACTGGGTTCGTATGAGCATGAAGTTTTAATAAGCGGTAGCGAATGAACTGAAAATATTAATTTAAAGAGAGAAATGAAATGACTGATAAATTATCACCTGAACAGTCTTGGTGGGGATGGAAGTTACTTATTGTGGCTTCTATCTTGAGTGTATTGTTTATGATTATTTTTTACTTGGCCATCAATAATGAGCCTGACTACATGCCAAGTCAAAAAAAGAAGCAGATGACGGAGTCACACGAGCAAATGAATCACGCTGAAATGCACAGTTCATCAGCTCAATAAGTTCCTTAATATTTGAAAATGGAAGTCTAATTAACGGGCTTCCATTTTTGTTTTTAAGTTTTAAAAGTTATTGATGCATACTCGCTAAGGTTTTTGCCTTACCTTGATTCTGATAAAGCGTTAAGCCAAGTTTTTGTATATTACGGCCTGATTTAGATAAAAACTTTTCAACTTTTGGTGAAAGCTTTGCACCATTATAAAGTAGTGAATTACGCACAATTAGATAATAAGCAAACCATGAGGCAGACTGCTGAGGCAATCCGAGTAGTTTCATTCTCTTCTTGCCAATAAAAAATTGGGTAAGTTCTAAATGTTGTCGATAAGCAAGCTTCTGCTGCAGAGAGCGTAAATGCAGATATTTTCTCTCAAAAGGCTCTTTGGATAAGCTTGATCCTAACTCAACACTGCTGTGATCGGAGCGAGGGTGAGCAAACTGCATCCAGTAAAGTAACCTCCAACCCTCAGATTCAGATTGAATAAGCCATTTTTCATCAATACCCATCAACCAGCCAACATAACGCCAAAAATGTAGAAAACTCTTGGCTTCTTGTTTGGTCGGCCATACACCTAAAGCTCTAATACCGAGTAAAACTACACTGCTAAAAGCCAAATTAGTCATTGCTAAATCAAATTGATTAAGTGGAATTCCCCAAACCTCACTATTCCAACGATCAGACTTTTTTAATTGTCGGCGAACGAGTGCATGAATAAAGCGAACATAAATCGTTGATGTAAAACCTGCGCTTAGACGCTCAAGTCCTTGAGCTTCAGTAATATCAACCCACCATTTAGTGGTTTCAGCTAAACGAGTACCTGCCTGTTTCTTTAATGCACCCGTTAAAATTAGCGGCTGATTAAATCCTGGATATAAATATCCCGCCATTAAGGATAAATCTCTAAGAATAAAACCATTATTTATTCCTAAACGATGAGTAAATTTAACAGCCTCATCAATTTGACGCTGATCTAACCATTCAGGCTTTTGCTCAATGTAATTAAAGAAATTTTCTAACTCAGTAGGTATACGCTCAGATAGAGTATCGCGGCCTTGAAATAATATCTTCTCAAAAATCATGCGGTGATCTTTGGGATTTTGCATAACCCAATCAATCACCTTATCCATTTCAACGTCCCCTTCACAAAGAGCACGTTGTAAAAACACATATTCTTTATAGTTTGGTTGTACAGGTTTTTCACAACAGATATTTAAAAACTGAGTAAAGAAATTACTGTCTTGCATGTCATTAAAAGAAGCAAGTCGAGTCGGGCTAATCATTTGCATATCGTTACTTACTTGTTGAACTGAATAATAAATAGGCTAATATGAATAATTATTCGCATTCAATTCACATTTAACGAATAAAAAACGATGAGAAAAGCCCCACAGCAACAGCGTTCAAAAATTATTGTTGACCATATTTTAGAGGCGACACAGCAGTGTATCGCCCAGTATGGATTACTACATACGACGACGCCTAAAATTGCAGAGAAATCTGGAGTAAGTGTTGGGTCGATTTACCAATACTTTGAAAATAAAGATCAAATCATAGAAGAACTATTGCGCCGTAAAAGCGAATTGCTGGGGCGACAACTTAAAGAATTAGTTGTGCGACAAGGAAATATTCCTTTAGACGTGCTCATCCCTTTGGCGATAGAGTTAGGATTTAATGCATTAAAAGCCGATCATGGATTTTTTATAGAAGTGTTGAAACATTGGCATGACTATAGTCATTCGCAAGCTGCTCAGATTTTAGAAAAGCATTTTTTTGAAGTAGGGCTATATACATTCAGTAGAAATCCTCATCAATGGGACTTCGAACAGGTGAAGCATAAATCCTTTGTAATTATTAATAGTACGCTTTTTACGATGATGCGTTATGTGAGTCAGAACAATTTTCTCATCTCAGAACAACAACTTAAATGCGAATTATCGAGCATGATACTGGCTTATTTAAGCCAAAAATAAAAAATTAAAATAATTATCAATATAAAACAATAACTTAATTCGTATTGTGGTTTAAAAGTGAACGCTCAAGTCATTAATTTTTAATTTTCGCTTGCAAAGGGAATGTAATGGTCTATAATGCACATCCATCGGCGGTGATGCAGATAGAAACTTGTTGAAAAACAGTTACTTGTGATTAAGTTGATTGCTTTAAGTGATGAATTTGATGGTAAGTTGGTTTTGAGAATGAGTTTTAAAAATATCGAAATTACCTGTTGACTTTTAAGAGATTAAGAGTAATATAGCCGACCTAGCTTGCTGGTGACGAACCAGGAAGAAGATCATTAAGAGAATTGAAGAACAACTTGTGTGGATTTTTACTGGTTGATTAATCGAAATAATTTTCATTGATTGATTGGTTTAAATTACTCGAAGTTTATTTGAGCGAAATTTAAGTCAGTAATTGATGAGCCAGAATTGGTACCTTGTCTTTAAATAAGGTACAAAATGATTTTAACTGAAGAGTTTGATCATGGCTCAGATTGAACAGCG
Source organism: Acinetobacter sp. D009 (assembly GCF_038562025.1). Taxonomy (NCBI): domain Bacteria; kingdom Pseudomonadati; phylum Pseudomonadota; class Gammaproteobacteria; order Moraxellales; family Moraxellaceae; genus Acinetobacter; species Acinetobacter sp. D009. Next base: position 3,631,631 of record NZ_CP151886.1, on the reverse strand, counting down.
GCGGCAGGCTTAACACATGCAAGTCGAGCGGAGAGAGGTAGCTTGCTACTGATCTTAGCGGCGGACGGGTGAGTAATGCTTAGGAATCTGCCTATTAGTGGGGGACAACATTTCGAAAGGAATGCTAATACCGCATACGTCCTACGGGAGAAAGCAGGGGATCTTCGGACCTTGCGCTAATAGATGAGCCTAAGTCGGATTAGCTAGTTGGTGGGGTAAAGGCCTACCAAGGCGACGATCTGTAGCGGGTCTGAGAGGATGATCCGCCACACTGGGACTGAGACACGGCCCAGACTCCTACGGGAGGCAGCAGTGGGGAATATTGGACAATGGGCGCAAGCCTGATCCGCCCATGCCGCGTGTGTGAAGAAGGCCTTATGGTTGTAAAGCACTTTAAGCGAGGAGGAGGCTACTTTAGTTAATACCTAGAGATAGTGGACGTTACTCGCAGAATAAGCACCGGCTAACTCTGTGCCAAGCAGCCGCGGTAATACAGAGGGTGCAAGCGTTAATCGGATTTACTGGGCGTAAAGCGCGCGTAGGCGGCTAATTAAGTCAAATGTGAAATCCCCGAGCTTAACTTGGGAATTGCATTCGATACTGGTTAGCTAGAGTGTGGGAGAGGATGGTAGAATTCCAGGTGTAGCGGTGAAATGCGTAGAGATCTGGAGGAATACCGATGGCGAAGGCAGCCATCTGGCCTAACACTGACGCTGAGGTGCGAAAGCATGGGGAGCAAACAGGATTAGATACCCTGGTAGTCCATGCCGTAAACGATGTCTACTAGCCGTTGGGGCCTTTGAGGCTTTAGTGGCGCAGCTAACGCGATAAGTAGACCGCCTGGGGAGTACGGTCGCAAGACTAAAACTCAAATGAATTGACGGGGGCCCGCACAAGCGGTGGAGCATGTGGTTTAATTCGATGCAACGCGAAGAACCTTACCTGGCCTTGACATAGTAAGAACTTTCCAGAGATGGATTGGTGCCTTCGGGAACTTACATACAGGTGCTGCATGGCTGTCGTCAGCTCGTGTCGTGAGATGTTGGGTTAAGTCCCGCAACGAGCGCAACCCTTTTCCTTATTTGCCGCCGAGTAATGTCGGGAACTTTAAGGATACTGCCAGTGACAAACTGGAGGAAGGCGGGGACGACGTCAAGTCATCATGGCCCTTACGGCCAGGGCTACACACGTGCTACAATGGTCGGTACAAAGGGTTGCTACCTAGCGATAGGATGCTAATCTCAAAAAGCCGATCGTAGTCCGGATTGGAGTCTGCAACTCGACTCCATGAAGTCGGAATCGCTAGTAATCGCGGATCAGAATGCCGCGGTGAATACGTTCCCGGGCCTTGTACACACCGCCCGTCACACCATGGGAGTTTGTTGCACCAGAAGTAGCTAGCCTAACTGCAAAGAGGGCGGTTACCACGGTGTGGCCGATGACTGGGGTGAAGTCGTAACAAGGTAGCCGTAGGGGAACCTGCGGTCGGATCACCTCCTTAACGAAAGATTGACGATTGGTAAGAATCCACAACAAGTTGTTCTTCATAGATGTATCTGAGGGTCTGTAGCTCAGTTGGTTAGAGCACACGCTTGATAAGCGTGGGGTCACAAGTTCAAGTCTTGTCAGACCCACCATGACTTTGACTGGTTGAAGTTATAGATAAAAGATACATGACTGATGATGTAAGTGGGGACTTAGCTTAGTTGGTAGAGCGCCTGCTTTGCACGCAGGAGGTCAGGAGTTCGACTCTCCTAGTCTCCACCAGAACTTAAGAGAAGTTCGGATTACAGAAATTAGTAAATAGAGATTTCGGTCTTGGTTTATTAACTTCTGTGATTTAAGTATCACGGTATTAAGCATGACCTGACGAAGGCGTGTTTATTCATTAACAGATTGGCAAAATTGAGTCTGAAATAAATTGTTCACTCAAGAGTTTAGATTAAGCAATTAATCTAGATGAATTGAGAACTAGCAAATTAACTGAATCAAGCGTTTTGGTATATGAATTTAGATTGAAGCTGTACAGTGTTTAAGTACACAGACAACAGATAGTAGCGATGAAGAATCGCACGGACAACACTCACTTGTAGGTGTTGACGACTGTTTGGGGTTGTATAGTCAAGTAATTAAGTGCATGTGGTGGATGCCTTGGCAGTCAGAGGCGATGAAAGACGTGATAGCCTGCGAAAAGCTCCGGGGAGGCGGCAAATATCCTTTGATCCGGAGATTTCTGAATGGGGGAACCCACCTACTTTAAGGTAGGTATTGCAACATGAATACATAGTGTTGCAAGGCGAACGAGGGGAAGTGAAACATCTCAGTACCCTTAGGAAAAGAAATCAATTGAGATTCCCTCAGTAGCGGCGAGCGAACGGGGATCAGCCCATTAAGTTATGTGTGTTTTAGTGGAACGCTCTGGGAAGTGCGAACGTAGAGGGTGATATTCCCGTACACGAAAGGGCACACATAATGATGACGAGTAGGGCGAGGCACGTGAAACCTTGTCTGAATATGGGGGGACCATCCTCCAAGGCTAAATACTCCTGACTGACCGATAGTGAACCAGTACCGTGAGGGAAAGGCGAAAAGAACCCCTGTGAGGGGAGTGAAATAGATCCTGAAACCGCATGCATACAAGCAGTGGGAGCACCTTCGTGGTGTGACTGCGTACCTTTTGTATAATGGGTCAGCGACTTATATTCAGTAGCGAGGTTAACCGTATAGGGGAGCCGTAGAGAAATCGAGTCTTAATAGGGCGTTTAGTTCCGGGTATAGACCCGAAACCAGGCGATCTATCCATGAGCAGGTTGAAGGTTGGGTAACACTAACTGGAGGACCGAACCCACTGTCGTTGAAAAGCCAGGGGATGACTTGTGGATAGGGGTGAAAGGCTAATCAAGCCTGGTGATAGTCTGGTTCTCCCCGAAAGCTATTTAGGTAGCGCCTCGGACGAATACCATAGGGGGTAGAGCACTGTTTCGGCTAGGGGGTCATCCCGACTTACCAAACCGATGCAAACTCCGAATACCTATGAGTACTATCCGGGAGACAGACTGCGGGTGCTAACGTCCGTAGTCAAGAGGAAAACAATCCAGACCGCCGCCTAAGGCCCCAAAATCATAGTTAAGTGGGAAACGATGTGGGAAGGCATAGACAGCTAGGAGGTTGGCTTAGAAGCAGCCACCCTTTAAAGAAAGCGTAATAGCTCACTAGTCGAGTCGGCCTGCGCGGAAGATGTAACGGGGCTAAAACTATGTGCCGAAGCTGCGGATTTGACATTAGTCAAGTGGTAGGGGAGCGTTCTGTAAGCCGATGAAGGTGTATTGAGAAGTATCTTTGGAGGTATCAGAAGTGCGAATGCTGACGTGAGTAACGACAAAACGGGTGAAAAACCCGTTCGCCGAAAGACCAAGGGTTCCAGTCCAACGTTAATCGGGGTCGGGTGAGTCGACCCCTAAGGCGAGGCCGAAAGGCGTAGTCGATGGGAAATTGGTTAATATTCCAATACTTCTGTGTAATGCGATGAGAGGACGGAGAAGGTTAAGTCAGCCTGGCGTTGGTTGTCCAGGTGGAAGGATGTAGGTATGTATCTTAGGCAAATCCGGGGTACTCTATACTGAGATCCGATAGCAAGCTGTACTTGTACAGTGAAGTGGCTGATACCATGCTTCCAGGAAAAGTCTCTAAGCTTCAGTTACACAGGAATCGTACCCGAAACCGACACAGGTGGTCAGGTCGAGTAGACCAAGGCGCTTGAGAGAACTCTGCTGAAGGAACTAGGCAAAATGGTACCGTAACTTCGGGAGAAGGTACGCTGTTGTTGGTGATGGAACTTGCTTCCTGAGCTGACGACAGCCGCAGAAACCAGGCCGCTGCAACTGTTTATTAAAAACATAGCACTCTGCAAACACGAAAGTGGACGTATAGGGTGTGATGCCTGCCCGGTCTTTGGAAGGTTAATTGATGGGGTTAGCGTAAGCGAAGCTCTTGATCGAAGCCCCAGTAAACGGCGGCCGTAACTATAACGGTCCTAAGGTAGCGAAATTCCTTGTCGGGTAAGTTCCGACCTGCACGAATGGCATAATGATGGCGGCGCTGTCTCCAAGAGAGGCTCAGTGAAATCGAAATCGCTGTGAAGATGCAGTGTACCCGCGGCTAGACGGAAAGACCCCGTGAACCTTTACTGCAGCTTGACACTGAACTTTGACCTTACTTGTGTAGGATAGGTGGGAGGCTTTGAAGTTGGAACGCTAGTTCCAATGGAGCCGTCCTTGAAATACCACCCTGGTAATGTTGAGGTTCTAACTCTGTCCCGTTATCCGGGACGAGGACCGTGTCTGGTGGGTAGTTTGACTGGGGCGGTCTCCTCCTAAAGAGTAACGGAGGAGTACGAAGGTGCGCTCAGCGTGGTCGGAAATCACGCGTAGAGTATAAAGGCAAAAGCGCGCTTAACTGCGAGACCCACAAGTCGAGCAGGTACGAAAGTAGGTCTTAGTGATCCGGTGGTTCTGTATGGAAGGGCCATCGCTCAACGGATAAAAGGTACTCTGGGGATAACAGGCTGATACCGCCCAAGAGTTCATATCGACGGCGGTGTTTGGCACCTCGATGTCGGCTCATCTCATCCTGGGGCTGAAGCAGGTCCCAAGGGTATGGCTGTTCGCCATTTAAAGAGGTACGCGCGGGTTTTGTTTAGAACGTCGTGAGACAGTTCGGTCCCTATCTACCGTGGGCGGAAATTTGAGAGGATCTGCTCCTAGTACGAGAGGACCAGAGTGGACGAACCTCTGGTGTACCGGTTGTGACGCCAGTCGCATCGCCGGGTAGCTATGTTCGGAAGGGATAACCGCTGAAAGCATCTAAGCGGGAAGCCTACCTCAAGATAAGATTTCCCTAGGAATTTATTCCTCTAAAGAGCCGTTCGAGACTAGGACGTTGATAGGTTGGATGTGGAAGCATAGTGATATGTGAAGCTGACCAATACTAATTGCTCGTGAGGCTTGACTATACAACACCCAAGCAGTTGTATATGAAGCATCAATCGATTCATAAACATGCAAAGCAACTTGATTTAGTTAAACACTTAGCTAAAATGAACAACGAAAAATCAGACCAATCAGCCCATCTGTAAAGATTTGGAAAACGCAACGTATCACACAGTGAATAAAACGAAGCAAGTATCCATACCAGTTGTGCTGGCGACCATAGCAAGAGTGAACCACCTGATCCCTTCCCGAACTCAGAAGTGAAACCTCTTAGCGCTGATGGTAGTGTGGGGTTACCCATGTGAGAGTAAGTCATCGCCAGCTCATTATTCTAAACACCCCCATTCTAATGAATGGGGGTGTTTTTTTATTAGGGGAAAAATAAATTAAAAATCTAAATAAGCATGCTGATCCTATATAGTATTTTAATCTAAAAGATGAAAAAATAAGCAAAATATGAAGAAATAATATCTTAATTTCTTTTTGTAATTTGAATTTAGGTATTTTATGAGAATAATAGCCTTTTTATTTGCTTGTTTAGCTTTGAATAGTTATCCAGCTGAATATATCGATGAACAATTGGTTTTAAATCTTTTAGAAAAAGAAAAACAGTCAGTTCAAAACAAGGAAATAATGAATTTTATGGAGTTGTTGTCAGAAGATTTTTCGGGTGCAAAGAAGGATGGTACTTCTCTTACTAAGGAGGGTTATAAAGAGGGAGTAATTATAACTTTTATGAATGCTTCCAAAATTCTCCATAATGCTAAGATCAAGTCTCTTTATATATCTGAAAATAAGCAGTCAGCAGAAGTAGTGTTAGAAAGTGAAACTAAGTTTTTGTTAGAAAGAGGAAATTATAAAGAAGTAGTTACAAGTAATAGCGTAACGAAATCTACATTAATATTGGAAAATGGTACATTAAAATATAAAAATTCTAGTTATATCAAATAATTAATTACAGATACTTTTATGTAGATAAAAAATAATTATTTATACTTAATTAACTTAATAAGTATAAATTTTTCTATACTTTATGTTTACTACTTTTCTGTTTATTTGACAGGTCTATAATGATGCAGAAGCATTCCAAATTTAATAAGGATATAACATGTCTAGCGATCAACAATTCCCAACAACCAATAATTTAGGTATCGCAGTTTATTCAAATAATGCAGAAGCTATTGGTAATACTCCTTTAGTTCGTATCAACCGTTTAATTAAAACTGGTGCAACTGTATTAGCGAAAGTAGAAAGTCGTAATCCTGCCTTTTCTGTGAAATGCCGTATTGGGGCTGCACTTATTGCAGATGCAGAAAAAAGAGGTGTGTTGAAAGAAGGTATGCATATTGTTGAACCAACTAGTGGTAATACAGGGATTGCATTGGCTTTTGTTGCGGCAGCGAAGGGTTATGCAATTACTTTGACTATGCCAGCCAGCATGAGTCTTGAACGTAGAAAAGTATTAAAAGCTTTAGGTGCTAATTTAGTTCTAACCGAACCGGCGAAAGGGATGAAAGGTGCGGTTGATGAAGCGGTACGATTAGCAACTGAGCATCCAGATGTTTATTTTTTACCTCAACAATTCGAAAACCCAGCCAATCCACAAATTCATGTGGACACAACTGGCCCAGAAATTTGGCAAGCAACAGGTGGTCAGGTTGATATTTTAGTTGCTGGCGTAGGTACTGGAGGTACGATAACGGGTATTTCTCGTTATTTTGAACAGGTTCAAAATAAGCCATTGTACTCAGTAGCAGTTGAACCTGCTGAGTCTCCAATTATTACTCAAACTAAAAATGGTGAAAGTATTACGCCTGCACCTCATAAAATTCAGGGGATTGGTGCAAACTTTATTCCAAAAAATCTTGATTTAGATTTGGTTGATGAAGTCTTACCAGTGAGTAGTGAAGAAGCAATTCAATGGGCGAGAAACTGTGCAACTCAAGAAGGTATTTTGGTAGGTATCTCAAGTGGAGCTGCCTTGGCTGCTGCAGCTAAAATTGCAGAACGTCGTGAAAATGCTGGTAAAACAATAGTTGTTATTCTTCCTGATAGCGGAGAACGTTATTTATCTTCTGTTTTATTTGAAGGTTTATTTGACGAATAAAATTAACTATGTAAAAAAGCCCATTAATAGATGGGCTTTTTTATTTGATCTGAATTTATAATGCACTTTTTAAAGTTTTCTGATGACGTTTCACAGATCGAGCATATTTTTTTGCTTTGTGTCGTGTCCAGAAGCTTCGCTCATATCCAGTCGGTCCCACATTATAATAAGCTGTTGCTTTGAACCAACTATCAGCTGACTGATAATAGTGATTTAAGATATAAGCCCCACATTGGATATTAGTAGTTTCATCATACAAATTCCCAGCACAAGTTTGTTGCCAATAACTCGGAATAATTTGAGTTAAACCGACAGCACCAGTAGGAGAGCGAGCATTACTATTGTAACTAGACTCTTGCCTGATGACTGCTGCGAGTAAAAGAGGGGGGACATTATATTGGTCAGCACTTTGAATAATCATTGGAGATAGCCGATTGGCTGTACTCGCTGGAACAGAATAAGCTTTTTGTAAGCCAGACGAGAGTTTATTGGAGCGCCAAGAAAATGAGCCACTGTTAGGTCCTAAGCTTGTACACCCTGTCATTATTGTCATCAATGCAATAATAAAAAATTTGAGGCTAAGGCGGTGTAATTCTGATGGTTCAAAATGATCTTGAGCTAAAGATGAGGTAAGCAAAATACAAAACCAATAATCAAATTTCAAATGAAATGATGGTATTCAGCCGTACTTATCGGATCAATATAAGTTCTGTTGCTCAGCACATCTATAAAGTAAGAATTTTGTATAATTGAAATGAAAAAACCCCGACATCCTGTCGAGGTTTCTTCGTATTCAGCTTTATGTAGCTAACTCCTGTCAACTACCGCTTCCTGCGTTCTTATTCTTCTTCAATGAGACATCCTGTCTCTCTATGGTTTATATACTATGAAAAAATACTAAAGCTGAATATCCGCAAATCACCGCAAGTTCTGTACGTTTTAACTTACAGTCGTTTTTTTTCAACTTTCTTAGATATGATGTCGACTAATTTCTGGGCTATAGGAGCACAAATCAATACACTTGGGAAAGCTAATATCCATGCAATGATCCAAGCCGATAACCATAATGAAACGAAGTGATGATTTAGCCCTACAGCCTTGAAAGTTGAAATACCTGAAACTATAAAAGACATCATTCCTGATAAAATTAAGAGGAATAAAAGTTTCTGTGCTTTCATGGTCTTATATTCCTTGATAAGCACTTAAGGTTAATGCAAAATTTTCTCCAAATTGTTGAGCAGTTTTAATATCTCCTTCCTCAAACCCATCGGCATTACTGCCATGTTCAGCCTGAGCCATTAAACCTGACCATGAGCCGAGTCGGTTAGCTGCTTGTGTATAGGCAACACCTTGATGTTGTTCTGGTAGAATTGGGTTACCTACCCATAACATGCCATGTTGCATACAAAAGGTAAAAATTGAAATTAGTGTGGATTGTTTATCACCAGCAGGTAGAGATGAAACGGTAAATCCAGCCGCTAATTTTCCTTTAAAACTTTGTTTTTTCCATAATGGACCAGTTGCATCCATGAGTTGTTTTAACTTGGAAGATACACCACCTAAATAAGTGGGGGAGCCCCAAATTAAGCCGTCATATTGGATGAGAATTTCTGGGCTGTTGATAATATCTTCAGTATTGAGTAAATCTGCTTTCATATTTTTATGGCTCAAAATACCAGTTTGAATTTGCTGAGCAATAAATTGCGTATGACCTTGGCGGCTATGGTAAATGATGGCAACAGTCTTCATGAGCAGTCTCCTTTTTATTTAAATTTGAAATAGTTTTGCAGTGAGATATAAGCCACAACCAAAAACACTATGGTTCATTAAACTTTTTAGACAGTTCAAAAAAGGATGGGGTGTTTTTGATGAAGCAAAGCCACTACCCATCGCAGGTTGCATAATAAAAAATGGAATGAGGACGGTGACTACACCAAACATTAGTGCTGAATAAAAATGAGGTTGGCTAAGCCAAGTTGAACCAATAATGAAAAGAAAACTCAATGCAAAGATAATCCCAACACTATAGTGAGCAATCCAACCCAATAAATATTCACCCTTAATTTGTGGGCTTTTTGCAATAGATTGATGGATGAGTTTCCCTTGAAATATCCAACCAACCCAGCGGCCGAGGAAGGCAAAATTTAAGGTCGGAATTTTGAACATCTTTAATATTAATAGCCATATATCCATAACGACGGTTGCACCAATACCAAGACATAAAGCTTGAAAGAACAACGTAGAGGTATTCATTTTTACACCTTGCTTTTATACGTATGAAACGTGATAAATTTATTGTGCAAGTTCAAGTTCACTTGAAGTCAAGAGGCTATTATGGATATCGGTGAAGTTGCTAAAAAGGCAAAAGTCACAACTGCAACGCTACGCTTTTATGAAGAGAAGGGGCTAATTAAGTCGATTGGGCGGCAAGGCTTACGTCGACAATATGGCAAGCAGGTCATTGATCAATTGGCATTAATCTCTTTAGGTCGTGCTGCGGGTTTTTCTTTAAATGAGATTGCTGCAATGTTTGGACAAGATGGTAAGCCTGAACTTGATCGGCAAAAATTAAAAGATAAAGCTGAACAGTTGGAGCAAATGGCAAAACAATTGCATTTTATCAGCCAAGGATTAGAACATGCTGCTGTATGTCCTGCCGAAAATCATATGGAATGTCCAACTTTCCAAAAATTTTTAAAAGCAGCAATTGCTGGAGAATATCAGCCAACGAAACTTTAATTCGTTTTGATGAAGTTATTTAGTTTGTGTTTGTATTGCACAGTTGGGTTTGTCATATTTTCGCCATAAAGATTTCATCTTTTTGAAGTAAAAACTTCATATAAGCTTGATTAAATTTGCTTAATTTTTTACCAACTGTATAAAACCATGAGCAAAAAAACATTAGCGGCATTATTATGCTGTGCCAGTTTAGGATTGGCGGCATGTAATGATGATAACGACCAAGAACAAACTTCACCTACTGAAAATGTTACCGAACCAACCTTAATTTCTTTTGCTAAGTTACCTGTAGAAACTTATGCTGCTGGTCCAGACTCTGGCGCATATGTGAAAGGTGCAAATGGAATTTATCCTCCATTTAAAGGTCAACCTGTACAAGGCTTTTCTGCTGCATTAAAAAATGAAGATGGCAGTTATATGGCAATGGCCGATAACGGTTTTGGCACTCAAGATAATTCATCAGACTTTTTACTTCGTATTTATAAAATAAAGCCTGATTTCAAAACTAAAACTAAAGGCACCGGTCAAGTTACTGTACAAAGTTTTATCCAATTGCGTGATCCGAATAAATTAATTCCATTTAATATCATCAATGGTAATACACATGAGCGTTTATTAACGGGCGCTGATTTTGATCCAGAGTCAATGCAACGCACTAGTGATGGGACTTACTGGATTGGAGATGAATTTGGTCCATATTTACTCCATTTCTCAGCAGATGGTGTACTTTTAGACGCTCCTATTCCTTTACCAAATCCATTAAATCCAACTCAAGAATTACGTTCACCACAAAATCAATTTAATAAAGCACAAATTAATTTTGTGGAACCTCTTGTTCAACAAAGTGGCGGTTTTGAAGGAATGGCGATTTCGCCAGATGGGCAGTATCTTTACCCTCTTATAGAAAAGCCAATTAAATCAATTCGGGAAACAGAAAGACAGTTGCTGATTTCCCAATTCGATATTAAGAAAAAAGCGTATACAGGAAAATATTATTGGTTCCAGTTAGACAGTAAAGCTACCAATATTGGTGATTTCCAACTCTTTAATAATAATGAGGGTATTATTATTGAACGTGATGCCACGCAGAATAATTTAGGTGGTTATAAAAAATTAATTCGTATTAAATTAAATGAGTCAGGCCAGCTAGTCGGCCGTGAAGATTTGATTGATTTAATTAAAATTGCTAACCCGAATATGTTGTATGGCATAGCTAGAGAGGGTGATATTGGTACGGGACAGGTTTTTGCTTTCCCATTTGAAACCATTGAAGATGTAATTATTGAAAACGGTACAACGTTGACGGTTTTCAATGATAATAACTTCCCTGGTTCGACAGGACGTAACGCAAAACTGGCTGACGATAACGAGATTATTCAAATTCGTTTGCCAAAAGCTTTGTTCTAAGCTTTATAAATAAAAATTAAAACTGCGGCGGATTTTGGTCCGCCGTATTTATTACAAGAATAAAATATTGAATAAACTTTAATCAAATTAATTTCTATATTGTTGTTTTCGCATGTTTTATAAACAGGGAAAATGAATGAAATTCATGTTAAAATGATCGGCTTTCATCTTTAGATGTCTCTCCTTCATCTGCTAGCCGAGATTCGCAAGCCATGTCTACTGCCTACACCATGCAAACTGCGCCCAAAGCGCTGTTTGATTACGACAAATATTGGGCGTCGTGTTTTGAACCCGCACCATTTTTGCCGATGTCACGAGAAGAAATGGATCAACTCGGCTGGGATGCGTGTGACTTTATTTTAGTCTGTGGTGATGCTTATATTGACCATCCATCATTTGTATCAGGTGTGATTGGACGTGTGCTTGAGGCACAAGGTTTCCGTGTCGGAATTATTGCGCAGCCAGACTGGACCAATGTTGAAAGCTTCCGAGTTTTAGGTAAGCCAACAATTGCTTGGGGTGTAACCGCAGGTAATATGGATTCGATGATTAACCGTTATACGGCAGATCGTAAAATCCGTTCGGATGATGCATATTCTCCAAATAATGAACCAAATAAACGTCCAGACCGCGCAGCAACAGTTTATTGCCAACGTTGTCGAGAAGCATTCCCTGATGTACCTGTGTTATTAGGTGGTATTGAAGGCAGTTTACGCCGTATCGCACACTACGATTATTGGTCAGATAAAGTCCGTCGTTCGATTTTGATGGACTCAAAAGCTGATTTGCTGATGTATGGTAATGGTGAGCGTGCCATTATTGATGTAATGCATCGTTTGGCTAAAGGTGAGAAAATCCACGAGATTACAGATGTTCGTGGTACGGCATTTATTATTAATAAACATAACAAAGCATCAAAAGCAAAGTTTGTTGAAGTTGCGAGTAATGATGTAGATACGGTTGGGCGTGTTGATCCAATTATTAACCCATATGTCATGACAGAAGATATTGATGGCTGTGAGGTTGAAAAAGAAAAGGGTAACTCTTTAGCTCAGTATCAAAATTTCCAAAAAGAGATTGTTGCAAATCCGATTGTGCGTGAAGGCGACAAACTCGATGATGACACTCAAATCGTTCAATTAAAGCCGGCACCGTCAAAAGCAATTAAACATAAATTACCACCACGAGAGTTGGCGGTTATTCGTTTGCCTTCTTTTGAAGAAGTGGCAAATGATCAAGTGCTTTATGCGCATGCAAACCGTATTTTGCACCTTGAAACCAACCCCGGTAATGCTCGTGCACTCGTTCAACGCCATGGTGAACGAGATGTGTGGATTAATCCACCTCCAATTCCTCTAACTACAGAAGAAATGGACTATGTGTTTGATCTTCCATATGCACGTTTGCCACATCCTACTTATGGTGATGCGCGTTTCCCTGCATTTGATATGATCAAATTCTCGGTCAACATTATGCGTGGCTGTTTTGGTGGTTGTACATTCTGTTCAATTACAGAACATGAAGGGCGTATTATTCAAAACCGTTCGGAAGATTCGATCTTACGTGAGATTGAAAAAATTCGTGATACGGCACCAAACTTCACTGGTATTATTTCAGACTTAGGTGGTCCAACGGCAAACATGTACCGTTTGCACTGTAAAGACCCAGAAATTGAAAAGAACTGTCGTAAACCTTCTTGTGTATATCCAGGTGTTTGTCAAAACTTACATACCGATCACGCGCCATTAGTGCAGCTTTATCGTAAAGCCCGCGCTATTAAAGGTGTGAAGAAGATTCTGATTGGGTCAGGTCTGCGCTATGACCTTGCTGTACTCAACCCTGAATATGTCAAAGAGCTGGTACAGCACCATGTTGGCGGTTATTTAAAAATTGCACCAGAGCATACTGAACAAGGCCCGTTATCTAAAATGATGAAACCGGGTATTGGTACGTATGATCGTTTCAAACAAATGTTTGACCGTTTCAGTAAAGAAGCAGGAAAAGAGCAATATTTAATTCCTTACTTTATTGCTGCGCATCCGGGTACTTCAGATTATGACATGATGCACCTTGCAATTTGGTTGAAAAAGAATGGTTTCCGTGCCGATCAGGTACAGACTTTCTATCCATCGCCAATGGCAACTGCAACAACCATGTATTATTCAGGGAAAAACCCACTTGCTAAAGTAGCTCGCTATACTGAAAAGGTTGATATTGTAAAAGGTGAAAAACGCCGTCGTCTGCATAAAGCATTCTTGCGTTATCATGATCCAAACAACTGGCCATTACTTCGTGAAGCCTTAAAAGAGATGGGTCGCGCAGATTTAATTGGTAATTCGAAGCAGCATTTAATTCCGACTTATCAGCCAAAAGGCACAGAAGGGGAATATAAGTCTGCTCGTAAGAAAAATTCGTCTACAGCAGGTGATTCGGTTAAACGAAATAATCAGCAAACGAATAATCATTCGAATCAGAAGCGTCCACAAAAAGGACAGGTTCTAACGCAACATAATGGTTTGCCTCCTCGTGAAACTGGAGAAAAAAGACCGTTTGATGGGAAAAGCAAACCTAAATCTAAAGTTCGTGGATAATGATAAAACAGGCTCTTAAATAGAGCCTGTTTTGTTTTTTATGGCTCTATTTAAATCGTATAATGAGATTTTTGAGGATTTAAAGTACAAAAAACGTAACGAATAATGATAAATAGCCAAAATCTGACGAGCTGCACTTGATTGTTATTGATTCTATGATTATAAATAATGTGAGGGTGGCTAAATTTAAGCCAAGCTTGATAACTACAAGTGAAATTACTAAGTGAACCTTTTAAAAAACGGCTGTGTCGTTATCAATTAAAACAAAGTGTGATCTAGCAAAATCATTATAAAAAACTTAAAGGATTAGGCCCATGTATTATTTAATCACGATCTTATTATTATTTCTGGTTGTTGTTATGGCAGTGAAAAGTCTGTCACGAAGGCATCAACATGATAGTGCTTTAAAGCGCCGTGCAGTGTTAACTAGCCATGAGCAAATGACCTTAACCAGACTACAAACTGTTTTGCCCAAATTTACAGTATTAGCGCATGTATCTTTTGATGCACTTTTAACTACAAAATACGCGCATACACGTCGTAAATATCAAAATATGTCAGCTGATTTTGTTGTGCTTGATCAAAATTATCAGGTAGTTGTAGTTGTTGTTCTAGGGGAAAACGGGTTGCGCCGAGCTCATCAACAATATGAACGTCGTCTATTACAATTGGCTGGCTATCGTGTGCTTCATTATAGCAGTGTGCCTGATTATCATGACCTAAGAAGAGATTTATTGAGTCCTGAATCAGAGTTAGCAACTTTGCATGCGACACCCCAGCTAGAAAGAATGTCAAATGCTTTTGTTAAGCCTTAAAAATTCGACATTAGCGCAACTAATCTGAGAGCTCATTTAAGAATATCTTAATAAAATGCTGAAATTCAAAATTTTAAAATTACTAAAAAATTGAGCAATATCACCCAAAATATTGCTCAATTTTACATGGATTTATAATTATAAAAATTATGGAAGTACCGCAACAACCGTCATTTCTACAAGTACATCTGGTGCATAGAGTTTTGATTCTACACATGTACGTGCTGGTGGGTTCCCTTCGCTAATCCATGCATCCCAAACCGCATTCATTGCTGCATAATCTTTTTCAATATCTTTTAAAAAAATCATGACAGAAAGGATATGGGTTTTATCTGTTCCAGCTTCTGCCAATAGACGGTCAATATTAGCTAAAGTTTGTTGAGTCTGCCCTGTGACATCTGTGCTTGTATCATCTGCGAGTTGCCCAGCTAGGTGTACCAAATTACCTGAAATCGCAACTTCGCAGTAGCGTGAAGTAACGTGTAAACGCTGCACAGACATAAGTTTTACCTGATATAAAAACGATAGAAAAGATTGTACTTGATACAATTCTAATGCAGTGTAAATTTCTTTAAATTAGGCTGAAAAAGTTTCTATTTCCATTAATTTACGCTGTTTGAAAATAAGAATAGAGCGGTATTGTGGGCAAACAATAATATTACCTAAATTTAAAAATTGGATTTTGGCGCGCCGAAGCTGATTCAAGCAAGCTGCAATGGAGCTTTGATTTGGACACAATTGTTTGAGTTGACTTAAAGCTGATTTGGTCGTTTGATACATGGTAAGATCCTAATTTAAATATAAAAATTTAACTTCGTCTGATAGATTTAGATGCGCTATTGTTCGGACTGATACCAATTAACATGGCGTGTGATGTACATGACACATGCAATTAGTATGAACGAAAGAATAGAGCCAAAAAGGAAGGTCTTGCCGCTGGATTGTAGTAATAGATACATCATGCCGTATAACGCACTGAGCAAAACACCGAAGAGTATAGCGGCTTTAAAACCTTGAACGACGAAGTATAAATACCAAGTAATCAAGCCAATACATGCAACTGCCGCAACGAGGTAGGCTAGGCCAAAAGCATAATATTCACTTATAGATAGAAGCAAAACAAAGAATACACCTTGTGCCATAGCCACCAGAGCGTACTGAACAGGATGAATTTTAAGACTTTTCAAAACTTCAAATAAGAAGAAGCAACCAAAGGTAATGATAATTACCATAATGCCATATTTGATGGCACGATCAGTTTGAGTATAAATATTAACGGGTTCTAAAAACTGCGTTGAAATACCAGAAATGTTATTTGAAGATGTATTTGAAGCAGTATAAGCAGCATCAACATCACTGATCAGATTGCTTTGAGTATTTACAGCTTGGTAAAAACACTGACTATTTGCACAGGTTGAGAGACGATCTAAATTACGTTTACCTAAAGCCATATTTTTCCAGTCAGCTTCAAAGAATTGTTTTTTGCTCAGTTTCTTAAAAGGCAAACTTTGTCCATCGTATTTGACATCTCCCCAATTGCCTTTAGCTTGATAGGTCATCTCGTAACTGGTTGGAATAAAGGCAAATTCGCTTAAACCTTCTAAATCAAATTGCAGACTAAAGCTAAAACCTTTTTGCAATTTTGGAATCAGTTCAGGATATTGTTTGCTGGTAATATGAAGAAGATCAAAGCCATGTTGACCTTGGCTTTGTGCAGAAAAGTCAAATTTATAATTTTTTCCATCAATATTAAATATTGGTTTGGTATTTAGACCGCGAGCATCTTGGATAGGAAAAATGATTTCAGCTTGATCCCAAAGATAGTTGCGTTGTGATTCAAACATTGTGCCTTTAAATACACCTTTACCTAACATGTGATTTTGATAGCTAATTGCTTTATACATATTGCGTTTGTAAGTGTTATCAGAAACTTTAAACTGAGCTTTCCAGTCCGTTGATTCTGCCCCTAGGGTGACAAATAATGTTTGGATACAAGCGTAAGTTTTCTTTTGCTCATCGGTACATATGGTTTGAACTTGATAAGGGATTTTTAAATATGGTGCGATCACTTGTTGTGGGCGAATTTGTTCTTTTGCAATGTCTTGAATTACTTGTTGTTGATAGCTTTGGCGTTCATCTACCAAGCTTGAAATAAAAAAGAGACCAATATAAAAAATCAAAATTAGGAATAAAACCGCTCCTATTTTAAGATTAATAGAGTTTCTACGCATGGTGGATTCCATTGTCATTCTGATATGACCAGTGTCTCGAATTGATATGCGTTTTAAATGAGTTGCAGTTGAAGCTTATGTGAAGTTTTGATGAAGTAAAATTTTTACCAATACTCCCGATTTGTGTTGCTTTAAAAAATCCAAATAATTTTCAGGGATATTTTGAATAGTGATATGACCTTGATGCTGTTGGATAATCTGCTGCACGATACTTAGTCCGATACCTGTACTTCTTTGCTGGTTATGCGGACGTGGTAATGAAAAATAGGTTTCAAAGACACGATTTAAGGCATATTCAGGAATGGCTTCACCTTCATTGAATAACAGAATTTCAATGCCATCAGTGACAGTATTTTTCCTGAGTTGAATGGCGATAAGGCCATACTCAGAACAAAAGTCTCTTGCATTATCTACTAGATTATTGATGGCTTGTTTAAGCCAAAATGTATCAGCGTAGATTATGTAATGCTCAGGAAGATTCAGCTCTAATTGGAGATGTTTAATTTGGAGAGCACTGTGTTGTTGTATCAAACAATCTCGAATCACTTTTGATAAGTCAATATTTTGAAACTCTAAAACATGCTGATTCTTCTCTAAACGTGTGAGCAATAGCATACGTTCAATTAAAGATTGTAAGCGATGACTTTGCTCAACAATATGTGCAGCAAATTGTTGTTGATCTTCTAAGGGCAGATCATCTTGTAATAGTTCTGCGCTGGCTTGAATCGCCGTGAGTGGACTTTTCAATTCATGAGTTAGAGTATTTACATAATTTTCGACATAAGCACGATCTTCGAGTTTCTCTCGCATTTCACTGAGCGCTTGAGTGACTTGGTTCAGCTCTTTTGCAGAATAAAAAAATGGAGCTTGATTGACAGGTGCTAGTGCTTGAGCATAACGACGTACTTTATCAATACTGTGTCTTAACCAATATGCCACCATGCTTGCAAGTAATAAGCTGAGTGCAGCGATCCAGAGCGCTTGATAAATCAGTTGACGTTCGGCACGTGCGATATACGGTTGCACGGATAGATTTGGTTTACCAATACTGACTACACCTATTAATTGGTGTTTGTAGATAATCGGCGCAGCGATATACATTACACTGCTGTTTCGATCATAAGGTGTGGTTGCAGTAGAACGTGCACCGTACTTACCTTGTAGGGTTAAATAAACATCATTCCATTTTGAATAATCTTGCCCAATGGCTTGATCTTCTGAGTCGTAGATTACTATGCCGTGCTGATCTGTTATATAAAGTTGTTGATTAATTTCATCTTTTTTATGCTGCCAAATTGTAGCATTCAGTTGGCGAGATAATGCTGCTTGAATTTTTTGATCAAATTCGGGCGTACTAACTTGTTTTTGTGCTACATCTTCTGCAATCAGTTGGGCAATAATATTGGCATTTTCAGCAAGTGTGTCTTCGACCACTTGGCGGACATTTGGTTTGACCTGTTGGTTTAATGTATAAGCAATAAAGCTTAGGCTCAGTACCACCACTAAGCTAAAGAAAAACCAAATGCGGATAAAGATGGACATTGATTAACCGAACTTCACTAGACTGTATCCGAACCCTCGATGCGTCCGAATAGGGTCATTATCAGGGGTAATTTGTTTTAGTTTTTGCCTTAAACTTTTGATATGCGTATCGACTGTGCGCTCTAAGCTATGCTCAGGATGTTCCCAAATATGATCCATTAATTGCTGACGGCTAAAGACTTGTTCAGGATGTTGAATCAACAAAAATAATAATCGATATTCATAACGTGTCAGTTGTAATGATTTTCCATAATATTGAATTTGCAAAGATTGTGGTTTGCATGACCATATCGAGCATGGAGCAATTATTGCAGCCTGAGAGATTGGATTTTGACTTGAATTACTTTGTATTTGTACTTCCATTCTACGCCAAATGGCTTTAATTCTAGCCACAATTTCCCTTGCACTAAAAGGCTTTGTACAATAATCATCTGCGCCAATTTCCAAACCGACAACTCTATCAATTTCATCATCTCGTGCCGTAAGAAATAATAAAGGTGTTTGAGATTTTTGGCGTAGTTGTTTGCAGACTTCAAAGCCGTTAAGATCAGGTAAACCGATATCTAAAATAATAAAATCAAAAGCTTGTTCTGAAAGATATTGTAATGCTTGAGTCCCCGTATTTGCCCAACTGACATTCCAGCCTTCACGTTCAAGCGCATAACGTAGAGGAAGAATAATCGCAGCTTCATCTTCAATACATAAAATTTGTTTAGGACTCATCATGGTTAACTAATTAATATGTTGTAATTTTATTGAGTTAGTTTAACGGAAGATACGGTAGAGAAATGCTGTAATATTAATTTTTTATAATTCTTTATAAGATAAAGGGCACATTTGTGCCCTGCAATATTCGGATTTGGTCGTCACGCCAATCACAGGACGATATGCCGAAAGTAAAGGTTGCTTTGGCATGTTGCAAATACATGGGTAATGAATATGCGTGGATTAGGTTACTCTAAAGTTTTAGTAAAAGGGAGTCTATTTTGTTTAAAAGTTGCTCTTTTGAGTGAAAAGTAGTCAATTACCAGAGGTTAAGCTGGAAGTCATCAGCTTGGGTCTGTAATTGATAAACGCCTATACCAATCAGGCGAAACTGGAAATGTTCGGGTATCTGCATTTCATTTAACAATAAAAATAAAACTTGGATTAGGTCCTGTAGCGACTGGATCGGTCTTTTAAAGCTTTTACTATGTTGTAGAGTCTGAAAATTCTTGAGTTTAAGTTTGATATTCACACCACGTGCATTGAGCTGTTTTTTCTCTAATGTTTGCCAGACTTTTTCAGCTAATCCCTGCCAATAGGGCTGACATTGAGCCAAAGTAAAATCACTGTCAAAAGTGGTCTCTTTCGAAATTTGTTGGCGAGCTCTTTCAGCTTGAACAGGTCTATGGTCAATCCCCTGAGCATATAGATAGAGTTGTTGTCCATATTTACCGAAGTGGTGAACCAAAACAGCTTCTTCAATTTTCTGTAAATCACCTAACGTATGTAGCTGAAGCTGTTGTAATTTTTCCTGAGTGACTTTACCCACGCCTGGAATCTTTTTAAGCGGAAGGTCTTGAATAAAAGTAGCAACTTGCGAAGGTTTGATTACACATAAGCCATTAGGTTTGTTCCAATCCGAAGCAATTTTTGCCAAAAACTTATTTGGTGCCACACCAGCTGATGCGGTCAATCCGGTTAATCTAAAAATATCTTCCCGAATATGCATGGCAACTTCAGTTGCACTCGCAATCTGTTTTAGGTTTTCAGTGACATCTAAATAAGCTTCATCTAAAGATAAAGGTTCAATAAGTAGCGTATATTGCTGAAAGATTGAGTGAATTTGAGCAGAAACCGTACGGTATTTTTCAAAATTTGGTTCAATAATGACAACTTGAGGACATAGTTTTCTTGCCTGACTCATCGACATGGCAGAACGCAAACCAAATTCACGGGCAGGGTAGGAGGCAGCAGCAATCACAGCTCGCGGATGATGCGAAGAAATAACGACGGGAAGATGCTTTAGATCAGGACGCTCTCGCAATTCGACCGATGCATAGAAGGCATCCATATCGATATGAATGATTTTGCGCATATTATTGTGCTTTCACGATGCCTTGCTGCTGTAAAAAATGATGCCATTCTTTGACTGAACCCTCATAAACATTTAGGTCTACTGGTTTTGTCATGCCTTCAATTTTACCTTGATTACTATGTTGCCAAAAGAGCCATTTTCTTTTGTCTTTCAGCTCAGGTTTTCCTTCGTAATCTCTAACCCAAAGCGGTGTATTAGGAAAACTTCCTATTAATACAATGTGGTAAAAAGTTTTGGAAATATAAAAGATGGGCTGTTTGCCATAGTGCTGTTTTAAGCGGTCATGCATGATGCCTATTTCTTTAAGTAATTGTTCTTTGGTGTGTGCATTAATACAGTTACCGTCATATTCTAGATCGATAACAGGAGGAAGGGCATCGGCTTTGTTGGGTACAGTCGCAATAAAGTTATCCGCTTGCGTTTTACCATCACGGCATAGACGATAAAAGTGATAAGCGCCCACATTAAACCCATGTTCACGTGCCTTGAGCCAGTTTTCCTGAAATTTTGAATCTTTGTAATCGCCGCCTTCAGTCGCTTTTAAATAGACGAATTGAAATTTTTCCGGTGATATTTTTTTCCAGTTAATATCTCCTTGATGATGAGAAACATCGAACCCTTGCACCGGATAATCCTGCGCAACAGCTTTTTGTTGATAGAACAGACCAAAATAAGCTAAGACTCCCATAACACAAGCTAAGCCAATTCCGATTAGGGTATTGTGCCGTGATGTGAAAAAAGTTTTAGCCAGTTTGCTCATTCAAAACTCGTTAAAATTTGAAGTCGACATCATAGCGTGATTCGCGAGCGAGAAACCATGCTAAAAATGCAACTGCTTATACAGGCGTATCCTTTGGAATTTGCCAGAAAATAAAAGCAGTAATGACATTGATACAACCGAGACAAATGAGAGTGACATGAAACGCTGTTGTCACGTGGTCTGAACCATAATAATTAGTAAAAATATTAATGAGGGTACCTGCCAGTGCAACACCAATACTCATTGATAGCATCATGATCATCGACAAGAAACTATTACCGCTACTCGCATCTTGTTGAGGCAAGTCTTTCAAGGTTAATGTATTCATGCCAACAAATTGCAGTGAATTTAATGTTCCAAACAAGAAAAAGTGCAAGGCTCTAAACCAAGTTGGAGTATCGACGGTCATGATTGCAAAAGAGGCAATACATAGCCCAACTAATGTTGTGTTAATGAGTAAAAAACGTCGGTAGCCAATTTTTTGAATAATAGGCCTGACAATTGGCTTTGAAAATAATGAGCCCAAGACCAAGGGAATCATCATTAAACCTGCAATAAAGGGTTCAAAACCAAAAGCAACTTGTAGCATGAGTGGTAAAACAAAAGGCAAAGCATTACCACCAAAGCGAGCAAAGAAATTACCTAAAATACCAATCGCATAAATTTTGTTTCTAAAGAGTCGGCTGCGGAATAATGCATTTTGATGAGTATGTGAATGGTAGGCATACCATAGTGTTGCGATTATTCCGACGACTAATAATGAAATGCTAAACCATTTTGAATATTCAGGTGAGGCTAGGTGTTCGATCCCTAAAGACCATCCAATCATGGCCACGACTAATAAGATGAAGCCACCCAAATCGAATGTTTTGACTGAAGGTTCTTTTACATTTGGCATGACTTTTAGTGTCATTAATATGCCAAGTATACCCATAGGAATATTGATGAGAAAAATCCAATGCCAAGTTGCAACTTCAACCAACCATCCGCCCAAAGTTGGACCAGCCAAAGGCCCGAGTAAACCTGCAAGGCTCATTAAGCTCATCGCAGCTAAGAACTGAGTTCGAGGAATAATTTTTAAAAGTGATAATCGGCCAACAGGAAGTAGTAAGGCTCCGCCTACGCCTTGGATGACTCGGAAAAATAACAGCTGATTGAGACTCTGAGAAAGACCACAACCTAAAGAAGCCAGAGTAAAAATTACGATTGCCGACAAGAAAATATTTCTAACACCAAAGCGGTCTGCTAACCATCCACTTAGAGGAATACAGGCAGCAACCGATAATACATAGGCCACCACTACACTGTGCATGCGTAAAGGGTCTTCATTTAGATGATGAGCCATTGCAGGAATAGCAGTATTTACAATGGTTGTGTCCAAGGCCTGCATAAAAAAGCCAATAGAAACCAAAAGAACGAGTAAGCGATATTCGGGTTGCAAGGCTTGGTGAGTCGGCGTGGCATTCATAACATTTGAAAATTAACGTTTTGGTCTAGTGTAAAACAAATTGAATTTAAAAGAAGTAAGCCAATGTTGAATACCCCTTTACTAAATCTAAGTTCTTTTGAAGGTAGAGATGAAAATAGTTAAAACAAAAAAAAGCGGCAGAACCGCTTTTTTAAATAGAGTAGGTGGATAACTAGACAACAAATCTTTTTGGCATTTTTAAGTTTTTAATGACGTTATAAATTTGATCAACATCATCACATACAATTAATTTAGCTCGGTGCTGAAGGGGAAGGAAACCTTCTTGAACTGCATGGTCTAATTGGGCAATAAGTGCGTTATAAAAGCCATTTACGTTATATAAAATCATGGGCTTTTGGTGTTGGTTGAGTTGGCCCCAAGTAGCAATTTCCAATATTTCTTCAAATGTCCCTAAACCACCTGGTAATGCAATGAATGCACTCGCGCGTTCTGCCATCATGGCTTTACGTTCGTGCATAGTTTCGACCACATGTAATTCAGTTAGACCTGCATGTGCGACTTCATAATCAAGCATAAATTCAGGGATTACACCGACAGCCTCTCCGCCGTTTGCGAGAACGCTATCTGCGACTTGTCCCATTAAGCCGATACTGGCACCGCCGTAGACTAAACCAAAACCTTGGTCAGCAATTCCATGAGCAAGTTCAATTGCTTTTTCTCGGTAAATTGGATTATTTCCTGCACGTGAACCACAATATAATGCAATAAGAGGTTGTTTTGTTTTTACAGCTGTTATTGGTGAATCATTTACTGCCATTGTTAATACGCTATTCATTGCTTTATTTTCACCTTATCACGTTCATATTTCTTGTCTACACTAAGCAAAAGATATGACAACTTTATAAGCAGATTTATAAGAAAGAGTCATGTTTTGTATGGGTTTGGTGAATGCTAATCATGAACAAATAAAAATGATGAATTTATGTTAAATCTTGCCTATACTAAAAATTCGTTTAACAACATATGAACAAATATGGGTAGTGGTTGTAGTCGCTCCGTTTTAATTTCTTGTCTTAAAAAAACATTTTCCTCACTTTGTGAAGGCGCGCCTGTTGTGTTGCCAAATAAAGATAAAATTCAAACAACACAGGAGCAGGATCGATGATCTTTGAATGGATGTCTGATCCCTCTGCGTGGGTGGGTTTAGCAACTTTAATCGTTCTTGAAATTGTATTGGGGATCGATAACCTCGTTTTTATTGCGATTTTGGCTGAGAAATTACCGCCAGAGCAACGAGCTAAAGCCCGTATAATCGGTTTGGTGCTCGCGTTAGGAATGCGTCTTGTACTCTTAGCCTCAATTGCTTGGGTCGTGACACTGACTGAGCCACTCTTCCATATTTTTGATCATCCTTTTTCTGGTCGTGATTTGATCTTGTTGTTCGGTGGTGTGTTCTTATTATTTAAAGGCACCATGGAATTGCATGAACGAATGGAAGGAAAACAACTCCATAAAGAAGATAATCCTGTTCATGCAGCGTTCTGGATGGTTATTGTCCAGATTGTTGTACTGGATGCCGTATTCTCATTAGACAGTGTGATTACAGCTGTTGGTATGGTGAAAGAGCTGTCAGTGATGATGGTTGCGGTTGTTATTGCGGTCGGTATCATGTTGTGGGCATCCAAACCCCTCATGGACTTTGTCAATAAACATCCAACAGTTGTCATTCTATGTCTTGGCTTTTTAATGATGATCGGTTTCTCTTTGGTGGTGGAAGGCTTTGGTTTCCATATTCCGAAGGGTTACTTATATGCTGCAATTGGCTTCTCAGTTTTAGTGGAAGTTATCAATCAGAGCATGCGCCGCAATCAGGAAAAGCTAGTTACAACCACAGACTTGCGTTATCGCACTGCCTCTGCGGTTTTACGTATGTTAGGCAGCAAAAATAGTGGTTCTCCAGATACTCAATCTTCTGATAAAGAAGATGTATTGGCGACACAAGCTTTTGCAGATGAGGTTTTTGACGAAGAAAATGGCGCTTATCACAGTGTGCTTGTACAAGGTGTGCTTGGTTTATCAGAGCGCCCTGTAAAGTCTGTTATGACTCCACGCCCTGAACTTGAGTGGATTGACTTAGACGATGAACCTGAAGTTTTAAAAGAACGTTTAATGTCAATGACACATTCTCGTTTGATCGTTGCACGTGGTGAGCTTGATAATATTGAAGGTATCGCGCTTACGCATAAAGTTTTAAATAACTTTATTGAGACAGGTGTAATTGATTTCCAAAAGCATCTACGTGAACCTGTGATTGTGCATGAAAATGCTCAAGTGCTTATGGTGATGGAGCAATTGCGTCAAGCACCTTTACAAATGGCTATCGTATTAAATGAATATGGTTCCATCGAAGGTATCGCAACACCAATTGATATTTTAGAAGCGATTGCTGGTGAATTCCCAGATGAAGATGAGTTAGACGCTGCTGCTGAAAGCTTGGCAGATGGTTCATTAATGCTTGAAGGCTCAACTGATATTCGCCATGTATCACTTTTATTAGGTCGTGATCTCGTTGACGAAAGTGAACAGTATTCAACTTTATCGGGCTACTTGTTATTCCATTTAGGCCGTTTACCGGAAAATGGTGAAGCTGTTGAGGCAGACGGTTATCGCTTTGAAGTGATTACGATGGAAGGTCATAAAATTGAGAAAGTTCATATTGTTTCTATCGAGCAAGATGAATCAAAAGATTAAATGACGTTTTAAGTCTAGAAACATCATAAAATAGCTCAACTCTGAGCTATTTTTTTTATTTGAGAAGCACTAAATGACCCAACAAACTTGTCCATGTGGAAAAGGCAGCTATACCCAATGTTGTGAGCCTTTACATTTAGGCACAGCCAAAGCACTAACGGCAGAGCAGCTTATGCGTTCACGTTATAGCGCTTTTGCATTACAGCAAATTGATTATATTGTGCAAACGACTGCTTTAGGTCAGCAAACAGCACTTCATAAAGATAGCATTGCAGAGTGGAGCAAACAAAATCAATGGTTGGGTTTAGAGGTGGTTAATGCCAACGAAAAATTAGATAAAACTCATGCACAGGTTGAGTTCAAGGCTCATTATCATGATGGGCAAAAAGCCCAAATTCACCACGAGGTTTCACATTTTGTTTATCACCAGCAAAAATGGTTTTTCCTCGACCCAACGGTCGATATGCAGGTCACCATGAAACAACCTTGTATATGTGGTTCAGGAAAAAAATTTAAGCAATGCTGTGCACAATTTCTGTAAGTTTATCTTAAAATACGCTCACTGTTTGGCCTGAGGGAAAGGGCGATGTTACTCACCGTTATTTATATTATTGCGATTACTGCAGAAGCTATGACAGGCGCATTGTCTGCTGGTCGACGGAGTATGGACTGGTTCGGTGTCGTACTGATTGCCTGTGTAACTGCTTTAGGTGGTGGTTCGGTGCGAGATGTATTGCTTGGTCACTATCCTTTAACTTGGGTAAAACATCCTGAGTACTTGGTTCTGACATGCTGTGCTGCATTTGTCACGATTATTATTGCCAAATGGATGCGTCATTTACATAACATCTTTTTGGTGCTCGATGCTTTAGGCTTGATTGGTTTTACGATCATTGGTTGCCAGATTGCCTTACAAATGGGACATGGTTTTGTCGTCTCGGCAGTAGCTGGAGTGTTGACTGGAGTATCTGGTGGTATTTTACGTGATATTTTATGTAACGATGTCCCGTTCGTTTTCCGCCGTGAACTCTATGCGAGTATCTCTTTTGTAGCAGTCATCTGTTACTGGGTTTGTCAGGATTTAGGATTAAGCCTAGAGTTAACCGTTATTTCAACTTTAATTTTTGGCTTTACCTTACGTCTGATTGCGATCTATTTTGGCTTAGAAATGCCTAAATTTATTTATAAAGATGATGATGCAGAATCGGCTTCTTCAACTGACGAACATTAATCATGCAGAATTCGATGTGAGCATGATATAACAATTAAATATATTGTCTTGCTCACTTATTTTTTCCAGTAGAGTTTTTCCTATGGATCTGGTTTCACGTATACAAAATCTTCCAATTGGCAAATTTCACTACACATTACTGTGGGTGGTTGGTTTAGGTTGGATGTTTGATGCGATGGACACAGGGATCATTGCTTTTATTATGACAACGCTTGTTAAAGACTGGGCATTAACACCAGCCGAAAGCGGTTGGATTGTGAGTATCGGTTTTGTAGGAATGGCTATTGGAGCTGTTTGTTCGGGAGCTTTAGCAGACCGCTTTGGCCGAAAGACAATATTTGCAGTGACCATGGCGATCTATAGCATTGCCACTGCCTTATGTGCTTTTGCTCCAGACTTAAAGTGGTTATTAATTTTCCGTTTTATTGTTGGTCTTGGGCTTGGTGGACAGTTACCCGTTGCAGTGACATTGGTGAGCGAATACATACCTGCGCATGTACGTGGTCGTTTTATCGTTCTACTCGAAAGTTTTTGGGGTTTGGGCTGGTTAGTTGCTGCACTCATTTCTTATTTTATTATTCCTAAATTTGGTTGGCACATTGCATTCCTTATGGGTGGCCTCCCACTGATTTATATTTTAGTCATTTGGAAAAAACTCCCTGAATCTATACCTTACCTGATTAACCGTGGACGTGTTGAAGAAGCACATGCATTGGTTCAAAAATTAGAAGCTCAAGCAGGCGTTCAAATTGTTCACCACATTGAAGTCGTGCCTGTAGCCATGCGACAAAAAGTCTCTTTTAAACAACTTTGGAGTGGTCAATTTGCTCGCAGAAGCTTAATGCTTTGGCTCATCTGGTTTGGAATTGTATATTCCTACTACGGTATCTTTACGTGGCTGCCAAGTTTATTAGTGAAACAGGGCTATGACATCGTTAAATCTTTTGAATATGTTTTGCTTATGATTTTGGCGCAGCTACCAGGCTACTTGGCAGCGGCATGGTTTGTAGAGCGATTGGGTAGAAAAATTACACTCGCTGCATTTATCGGTTTTTGTGCCTTGTCTGCATATTTCTTTGGACAAGCCGATAGTGTAAATAGCATTATGTTTTGGGGTTGTCTCATGTCCTTCTTTAATTTGGGTGCATGGGGAGTGTTATATACCTATACACCAGAGCAATATCCAGCCAACATTCGGGCTTTTGGTTCGGGCTGGGCATCGGCAATGGGCCGTTTAGGTGGAATTTTGGCGCCGATAGTCGTCACTCATATGATGGTTTCCAAAAATGGGTTTAGCCATGTTTTTATAATGTTTACTATTGTTTTACTTTTGGTTGCAGCTGTAATTTTAATATTAGGTGAAGAAACACAAGGTAAAAGACTAGAGTCGATAGGCCTCTAGTTTTGCCTAACTTTATAGCAAGTAACTAAAAATATAGAGAGATGAGACATAATTTGACGCTCAGGTGACAGAGTCCCTCTTGTGTCTGTAACATAGCCCACTTAGCATAAGACTCATTTAAAATAACGACTGATTTGGAAGATAAGCTGACTATGACCAGCCTTGCGCATCAAGCGACAGAAAACCGCTCTGTAGCCGAATTTACTGAACAGGCTTACCTGAATTATGCCATGTACGTCATCATGGACCGTGCATTGCCACATATCAGTGATGGCTTAAAACCTGTACAGCGCCGTATTGTCTACGCCATGAGCGAGTTGGGCTTAAAAAGCAGTGGTAAGCCAAAAAAATCGGCCCGTACTGTAGGTGACGTACTAGGTAAATATCATCCGCATGGTGATTCAGCATGTTATGAAGCCATGGTGTTGATGGCTCAGCCATTTAGTTATCGTTATCCTTTAATTGAAGGTCAAGGGAACTGGGGTTCACCAGATGACCCTAAATCCTTTGCTGCGATGCGTTATACCGAGGCAAAACTTTCTGCCTACAGTGAGTTATTACTAAGTGAGTTAGGACAAGGCACGAGTGAATGGCAAGATAACTTTGATGGTTCATTAAAAGAACCGATTACTTTGCCAGCACGAGTTCCTAATATTCTGCTGAATGGTACAACCGGTATTGCCGTTGGTATGGCGACTGATATTCCACCACATAATTTGCGTGAAGTGATTAAAGGAACAATTGCCTTAATTCGTAATCCGCAAACATCAGACGAGAAATTGGCTGAATATATTCCAGCGCCAGATTTACCAACCAAAGCTGAAATTATTACTCCGCCAGAAGAATTACTCAAAATCCAGACGACTGGACGTGGTAGTTACCGCATGCGAGCGGTTTATACCATCGAAAAAAATGAAATCGTGATTACCGAATTGCCGTATCAAGTATCGGGTTCTAAGGTGATCACTCAAATTGCCGACCAAATGCAGGCCAAAAAGCTACCATTAGTGGTGGATGTGCGTGACGAGTCGGATCATGAAAACCCAACACGACTCGTGATTGTACTTCGTTCTAACCGTATTGATGCTGAAGCGGTGATGAGCCACTTATTTGCGACTACCGATTTAGAATCAAGCTACCGTGTTAATTTAAACATGATTGGTGAGGACGGTCGTCCTCAGGTTAAGTCGATTCGACGTATCTTGCTTGAGTGGATTGAGATCCGTAAAAAAACGGTTACTCGCCGTTTGGAATATCATTTAAACCGAATTGAAAAACGCCTACATATTTTGGCAGGCCTTTTAATTGCTTATCTCGATATTGATACAGTTATTCGTATTATTCGTGAAGAAGATCAGCCTAAACCTGTATTGATGGATCATTTCAAAATTGATGAGATACAAGCAGAAGCAATTTTAGAACTCAAGTTACGCCATTTAGCAAAACTTGAAGAGATGGAAATCCGTCAAGAACAGGATGAGCTCTCAGCAAAAGCAGCGATTATTCGTGAACAATTAGAAAACCCAGAATCTTTAAAAAACCTGATTATTGGCGAATTAAAAGAAGACGCGAAAAAGTTTGGTGACGAACGCCGTTCTCCAATTGTTGCACGTGCTGAAGCTGTTCAAATTAGAGAACAAGATTTAATGCCGGCTGAAGCAGTAACGGTGGTTTTATCTGAAGCGGGATGGATTCGTGCTGCAAAAGGTGCGGATGTTGATGCAGAGAATTTAAACTATCGTGCTGGTGACCAATATTTAAGTCATGCGGTGGGCAAAACCAATCAACGAATTTATTTCCTTGATGAGACAGGGCGTAGTTATGCCTTGCCTATTAGCAGTTTGCCATCAGCAAGAGGTTTAGGCGAGCCATTAAGTTCAAAACTTGCTCCTGCAAGTGGAGTTGCGTTTATTCAGGTCTATTTAGATGATGAAGAGTCAGAACTTATTGCTGCTAGCTCATCAGGTTATGGTTTTAAAACTCAAGTCAAACAGTTAGATACCAATGCTAAGGCAGGGAAAAGCTTCTTGTCGGTACCTGAAAAGTCAAAAGCACTACCGTTAATATCTGCCCAAAACATGACACATTTGGCTGTACTCAGCTCAGCAGGTCGACTCCTGATTATTGATTTATTAGAACTGCCAAATTTAAATAAGGGTAAAGGTAATAAGTTGATACAACTTGAAGCGAAAGAGCAGATTTTATCCATGACAACCCTGAACTTAGATGAAATAATTCAGGTGGTTGCAGGTCAACAACATCTAAAATTAAAAGGTGATGATCTACAGAAATACATGGGTAAACGAGCTTCAAAAGGTCACCTCTTACCACGTGGATATCAAAAAGCAAATAAACTGTTGATTCAGAGATAAAGCTAGCGTCGGGCAACATAAATACGCTATATATGGCAATAAGTTCAAGCAATGAACTGAACTTATTGGTATTGGATAACGATTAAAAGGACAGCAATTTGGAGTACGCAATTTGTACTCCATGCAAAAAATTTGACAGGGTCAAATTGTCAAAACTTCTGTCTCATAATCTTGTTCGAAAGTGTCATGAATGTGCCAATAAGTTTTAAATATGTTCTGGCACCAAGAAGCTAAAGAATAGCTGGGGCATTGAATAACAGTTATTACTAAGGATTACGAATCGGAGATAATGGCATTATGGAAAAGATTTGGTTTGCAGAATACCAAAAAACAGGGATTCCAGAAACAGTAGCATTGCCTGCGGAAAATACCTCTCTTGTTGATATTTTTGAGAGTAATTTCCAAAAATTTGGTTCTCGTGATGCCTTTATCTTTATGGATAAAGCGATGTCATTTAACGAGTTGGAACTTGCAAGCCGTAAGTTCGCGACCTATTTGCAAAATTTGGGGTTAGCAAAGGGAACTCGTGTGGCAGTGATGATGCCAAACGTATTGCAATATCCTGTAGTTGCATTAGCTGTGTTACGTGCAGGTTTAGTATTAGTGAATGTAAACCCACTTTATACTGCGCGTGAGCTTGAGCATCAATTAAATGACTCGGGTTCAGAAGTACTCGTGATTATCGAAAACTTTGCCAGTGTTTACCAAAGCATTTTAGGTAAAACTCCTGTGAAGCATGTTGTGGTTGCGACAGTAGGAGATATGCTTGGTACGCTTAAAGGTACATTAGTAAATTTCGTATTACGTAAAGTACGTAAGCAAATTCCTGCTTGGAATATTCCAGGGTACGTTAAATTTAATACAGCATTAAATAAAGTAAGTCCGAGTAATTATAAGCGTCCAAATTTAACTTTAAGTGATACTGCCGTGCTTCAATATACGGGTGGTACTACAGGTGTTTCAAAAGGTGCGGAATTAACACATCTTAATTTGGTTGCCAACCTTTTACAGTGTGATGGTATCTTCCAAAGTAAATTTGGTGCAAATGATGGTGCTAAAGGCGACCGTATTGTTTGCGCACTACCGCTTTATCATATTTTTGCGTTCATGGTTTGCGCGATGTACGGTATGTATAAAGGTCAGGCAAATATCTTGATTCCGAACCCACGTGATTTACCAGCGGTAATTAATGAATTACGTAAATATCAGCCATCATTCTTCCCAGCAGTAAATACATTATTTAATGCTTTAGTAAACAATGAAGAATTTAAACAACTTGACCATAGCAATTTAAAAATGGCGATGGGCGGTGGTATGGCAGTTCTACCTTCTACAGCAGAAGCGTGGAAGAAGATTACTGGTACAACCATTATTGAAGGTTATGGTTTGTCTGAGACTTCTCCGGTAGCGACTGCAAACCCTCCTGCATCTACTGAATTTAGCGGCACAATTGGTATTCCATTACCTTTAACAGAAGTTGCTATTTTAGATGATGACGGTAAAGAAGTTGCTTTAGGTGAGCAAGGCGAAATCTCGATTCGCGGTCCTCAAGTCATGAAAGGCTATTGGAACCGTCCTGATGAGACTGCGAAAGTCATGACTGCAGACGGTTTCTTCCGTACGGGTGATATCGGTGTTATGGATAGCCGTGGATATACTAAAATTGTAGACCGTAAAAAAGATATGATTTTGGTTTCTGGCTTTAACGTTTATCCAAGCGAAATCGAAGAAGTTATTGCTAAACATCCAAAAGTATTGGAAGTTGCAGCAATTGGTGTTCCTGATGAAAAATCAGGTGAAGTGCCAAAACTCTTTATCGTGAAAAAAGACCAAAGCTTAACGACCGAAGAAATTTTGAACTTTGCTAAAGAAAACTTAACAGGTTATAAACGCCCTCGTTATGTTGAGTTTATGGATGAATTACCTAAATCAAACGTAGGCAAAATCTTACGTAAAGACTTACGTAAGCCAGCCTAAAAAGTTAATAAAAAAGCGCCTTAGGGCGCTTTTTTTGTTTTTACATTTTGTTGTGGCTCTTCATAAACCAGCGGTCTATGTAAGGACGACCAATTCCCACCATCCCAACAAAAACTAGCATTGTGCCCAATTGTAAACGCAGATGAGTTAAATCGAGCTGACCATAACTTAAATAATTATCTGCTAGGCAATATAGGGTAATCACAATTAACCAATGCCATAAAGGAAGTCGTTTAATACCGACTGCAATAAAAGTAATTGTTAAAATAACAAAGGTGCCCAGTGTCGATTGCCAATTTAGATTTGCACAAATCACACTCAATAAAAAAGCCACAATAGGAAGTACGATTTTTAATATACGGTCTACCTGAAGTTGATTTTGTTTTTGCTTCTCTAAGACTTCAAACAATTCTTTTTGATCAGGTTGTTGCATACATGGCCCTATTAATCAGTGATGACAAGTGATTGCATAAAATTTCAGGTAAAAACGCAATGTTATGATAGCATGATCAACAGTATTTTCAGTGATGGATGGCACTATGCAGGGCATCAGCGGCATTATCTATATTATTTTAGTGGCATGTTTGCTGCCATACGCATTTACCGTAATTGCAAAATTTACAGGTGGTTTCCAGCCCGTCGATAATCAAAATCCGAGAGCTTTTTTGGCTAAAACAACAGGGCTTGCTGCTCGCGCTAATGCTGTACAACAAAATAGCTTTGAAAGCCTACCTTTATTCTTAACTGCTATTTTAATGGCTGAATATATGGTTGTTCCAGAATATTTTATTCTGAGATTAGGTTGGGCATATATTATTTTAAGAGTTATTTATGGCATCTGCTATTTAAGTAACTGGGCAACTTTACGCTCGATTGTTTGGTTCTTATCGATATTGTGTCCAATCTTTCTGTTAGTGGTCACGATAAAACTGACTTGAGTGTCATTCTGTCATCATTCATATCAACTTTCGCGTGTGCCCATTGTATAATCGGCATCATTTTGATGATATCCACGCTATAATCGAGTGGATTTTACATCTGACTTCATAACGAAAGAGTATTGATATGAGTTACAGCAATATCCCAGCAGGTAAAGATGCGCCAAATGACATCTATGTCATCATTGAAATTCCTGCAAATGCAGCACCAATTAAATATGAAATCGATAAAGATTCTGATGCATTGTTTGTAGACCGTTTCATGGGTACAGCAATGTTCTATCCAGCGAACTATGGCTATGTTCCAAATACTTTGTCTGAAGATGGCGATCCACTAGACGTACTTGTTGTAACTCCACATCCTGTTGCTGCTGGTTCTGTAATTCGTTGCCGTCCAGTGGGCAAATTAAACATGGAAGATGACGGTGGTATTGATGCGAAATTAATCGCTGTTCCACACGAAAAATTATCTCCACTTTACAAAGACGTGAAGGAATATACAGATCTTCCTCCGTTATTGATTAGCCAAGTTGAGCATTTCTTCAGTCACTATAAAGATTTGGAACCAGGTAAGTGGGTAAAAATCAGTGGTTGGGAAGGTGCTGATGTTGCTAAAGCAGAAGTATTAAAAGCAATTGAAGCTGCTAAATAAGCTTTAATTGATAAGCTTAGAATGTCTGAATTGATATTTTGAGCTTAATAAAAAACCTACATCTGTTGCCAGACGTAGGTTTTTTTATACTTGATAGATTTGTGAATTAGAATAATTTCACAGGAATATCAAGGAAGATACGCCATTCATTAGTGTCAGGCATATAGTCTGCAGTATAGGCATCGTCAGCACGGTAGATTGAATTACGTAAGCGTAAGCTTGAACCTTTGGCAAAACCACTTTGAACTGTGTATTTTACTTGGTTGAAGAATTCGCTTTCACTTGAGTCATCTGCACCGTTAGACGTTTTGATATCCCAACCATACACATAAGCAGTAGTCCAGTTTAGACCTGGTAATACACCTAACTTACCAAAGTCGAGGTTATATTGGATTTGTGCAGATTTTTCATCATTACCAATGAAGTCAGACAAATAAGAGTTTGGCAAATAAACACTTTGACCGCCGTCTTGGTTTGAACCATAGTTATAACCAATATTACCGCTGTTTTGTTGGTACGCTAACATCACACTATGTGGACCAGTCGCATAAGTTCCTGAAACTGCCCAAATATTATTGGTTTTGTCTTCACCAGCTGGGCCAGTTGCGTATGACAATGATGCATTTTTATCAAATTTAGTGTGATAACCACTGAAGTCATAAGTAAGTGAGCTGTCATTAGCAAGGGGTTGCTTGTAGTTCACATTGACATAATGACGATCAAGTTTGTCTTTTACATCAACGCCATAGTAAGAACCATTAAGTTGATCATCAAACTTATATTTTGCACCCCAAACCACGGCACGATCTAAACCATTTTGGTCAGTCGCAATTTGGTCAGAATATTGGTTTTTAGTGAATTTACCAGCAATTACTTCTAAATCTTTAATTTCATGGCTGGTTAACAATGTACCTGTGAAATATTCCGGAACCATACGAGCAGTGTTACTTGCAAGAACAGGTAAATCAAGTACTTGAGTACCATAACGTACAGTAGTATTTGAGAAACGAGCCTTTACGCTACCGCCACCACGTGTCCATTGATCATACGGATTTTCACGTACGCCATTGTAACGAGGAATCATTTGGTTGCCGTTATTGTTATTTGCACCAATTTTGAATGAAAAATCACCCACAGCGCCAACACCGAAACCAACAATACCTTTGGTAAAGCCAGAATCTAGTGTAACGATTGCTGATTGAACAAATGAACTGTCATCTTCAACGTTATTTTTCTTGTCACGTTGAATATAACCTGTACGGAAGAGAATAGAACCGTTCGCATCTTCAACAAATCCTTTTGCCTCACTTTGCTCGCTTGCCTGAGCTGAGGAAATTATTGCCGCAGAAATGAGAACTGCTAATGTAAGTTTTTGTGCTTTTAGCATATTTAAAGAACCTCATAAAAACGATAAATCCTGTGCCTTGTTATAGTTCAAAGCCTAGGATTTCCATCAATTGTATAAGTAATCTATAAAAAAGATATATTTTTGTTCATTTTATTTTATATATGCTATGCAGGATTTGATTAATGTGGTAGGGGTTGTTTAATAAATTTATAATTAGTCTTTTATACTTAATCTATTGTTTAAAATAAAAAAAGTAATTTAATTTTTAGTGGATTTTTACCATTTATTTTGTATTTAAAGTTCAAAAAATAGTTGATTCTTGTGTTCATTTTTTACTCTTTTTTGTTGGATATGTTCACTTTTTAATCTTATTTTAAGTTTCTTTTTTCATCACTTTTATTTTTATATCCTTTAAATTGTTACTATATAACGTTATTTTAAAAATGGAATGTACAAAAATAGATCACTATAGGCGGTCAACAAAATATGTTTAGGTTGATCAAATTTAGTGCAATACATTGCTTATATTTTGTGCATTACTCTTTTTATCCATATTATTGCTTAAAAAAGACCCAAAATAGTACATCTACTTTAAACAAGTAATAAATAAACAAATCTAATGAGTAGAAATGCGCAATCACAGATCATTACAAGCATTGTCCTCTAGAAATTTACATACTTTTTATATCTCGCCTCTAAGATTAAATAGAAAATTTATGTGCAACAAATGAATACTTCACGCCTCGCTCATTAATTTCCGATAAGGGGTTTTCGTATGTTTAGTATTTTTTCTTGTATAAGAATTTTATTTTATCGCTATGTTTTTTATGGATATATTTTTATAAAAATTACCCAGAAATTTTATAATAAAGTGAGTTTGATCTCAAAATTAATGAAGAGCACTGAGAGCAAATTCGTACTTGGCACAGCAATTGCTAAAGCTCAAGTAACACAATTTGTTTAATTCCTATAAATCGTGCGTTCATTGTGGGGGAGATCAAAATGATGAAATTTGCACTTAAGGCAGTAACTCTTGGTATCTTTGCAGCAGGGTCAACTATGGCTATGGCTGAAGATGCTCCATCTTTTTATGGAATCACGGCAACAGGTAGTGTGGCAGCGACCACAGACTACCGTTTCCGTGGTGTTACCCAATCGTCAAATAACCCAGCTATTCAAGGTGGATTCACTTTTTCTCATAAGTCAGGTGCTTATGTTGCGCTTTGGGGGTCAAGCGTAGACTTTAATACACCTGGCGTTTCAACTGAAACCGATATCTCTTTAGGTTATACAAATACATTAAAATTGTCTGATACGCTTGCACCAACTTATGATGTGGGTGTAATTCATTATGGATACATTGGTTCTGACTCAAAATTTACTAACCCATACAATGGTGATACTGGCTTCGACTTCACCGAATTTTACGGAAAATTAACGTTTGCAGACTCTTTGTTTAAAGGTGATGCACTTAGTGTGGGCGTAAGCTATTCAGATGATTACTGGGGCCACTCTGATGAGTTCTGGTATTTCAACGTCGGTTATTCAGCACCAATTGCAGACACAGGATTTACTGGACTTGCTTCAGTTGGTTATAACAAGCTTAAAAACAAAGACTCTTTACTTGTAGTTGCAGGTGGACCAGGTGAAGACGATAGCTATATCGATTATAAAGTCGGCGTAAACTATAACATTTTAGGTATTGTTGCTGAGCTAGATGTTGTTGGTACAGACATTAGTACTTCTGGTATGACTGATGCTGGTAAGAAACCTTATGACACGGGCTTGGTGTTTAGTTTAACTAAAACATTCTAAGTTTGAGTTTTAAAAAAGCGGGTGAGTAACCCGCTTTTTTATTAATTTTCTATTTCAGAAAGTAGCTGTTTTAACTGGTTAAGCTCAATATCCGTAGCTTTAGATAATGGCTTGCGTGGTAAACCCGCAGAGACACCTTTTAGTTGTAAACCAGCTTTAATTGTTTTAGGTAAACCACCATTTACAATAAAGCGTAGTAAAGGAAGTTGCTGATAAAATGAATTTTGGGCTTGTTCTAACTCACCATTTTTTACATGTTCAATAAGCTGTTGAGGTCGTTGACCTAATAGGTTTGGTGCTGCTGTACACCAGCCGCTTGCTCCAGCACATAAAGCTTCTAAAGCTAGAGGGTTACAACCGTTATAAAATGGGAGTTCTCCTTTTGATAGCTCATAAATCTTATGCATGCGCTGAATATCACCGCTACTTTCTTTCACCATCGTAATATTTGCAATGCTATTAAACATATGCACGATTAATTCTGGAGACATATCAACACCGCTAGTCGCAGGGTTGTTATAAATCATAATTGGTAGTGTGGTCTCTTGGGCAATTGCGTGATAATATTCAAAAATCTCTTGGTCTGTTAGCTTCCAATAAGATATAGGAATCACCATGAGTGCATCTGCACCGTAGCTTTGCGCGATTTGGGCTTTTTTAATGGCTTGATCAGTCGTGAGTTCTGAAATTCCAATAATGACAGGCATGCGTTTATTAATACTTTCAATTGAAGTTTTTGCGACTAAGCACCATTCATCCCATTCAAGATAAGCGCTTTCGCCTGTACTGCCTAAAGGCGCAATCGCGTCGCAACCGTTTTCAATAAGCAAATCCAGCATCTGTTTTAAAACAGGAAGATTAATGGTGTTGTCATCAGAAAATGGGGTAACAGGGTAGCCAATAATGCCGTTTATTTTCATGGTGGAAATCTCTTTTTAAATACAGTCAGAATGTTTTTTCAAA
Source organism: Acinetobacter sp. D009 (assembly GCF_038562025.1). Classification (NCBI taxonomy): domain Bacteria; kingdom Pseudomonadati; phylum Pseudomonadota; class Gammaproteobacteria; order Moraxellales; family Moraxellaceae; genus Acinetobacter; species Acinetobacter sp. D009. The sequence continues at coordinate 3,593,493 of NZ_CP151886.1, read as the reverse complement.
GCTTTACGTGCGTAGTAGGCAAAGTTCACTTTGTTGCGTTTATCGGTAGAAACCCAGTCATGAGCTTCTTTTGCTAAAGCATGGGGGATGGGCTGGATTTGTCCGGCAGACATGGCTAGCAGTTGCAGTTGAGCTGCTCGTTCAATTAAAAGAGCCAAGTTGCAGGCTTCTTCAATGGTTTTTCCTGTAACCAGTTGGCCATGATGAGACAACAAAACAGCACGGTTTTTACCAAGCGCAGAAGAAATCAAAATACCTTCTTCATTACCTACAGGGACACCTGGCCAATGACCTACAAATGAGCAGTCTTCGTAAAGTGCGCAAACGTCCATTTGGGAAACCATAAGTGGAACCTGTAGCATCGATAGAGCCGCTACATGAGTCGGATGCGTATGGATAATGCAATTCACCTCTGGGTGTTCTCTATAAATCCATGTGTGAAAACGATTGGCTGGGTTTGCCATTCCTTCTTGATTGATGGGTTCTAAATCTTGATTCACCTCAAGTAAATTTGAGGCAGTAATTTCATCAAAACCTAAACCGAAACGTTGGGTAATAAAGGATTCTTTATTTTCACTACGGCAGGTAATTTGGCCTGCTAAACCAGCATCATGGCCATGGTCAAATAAAATACGACAAGTGAGTGCAAGCTTTTGACGATCAGTTAAATCTGAGTCGCTAATCCACTTTTGCATGTCTTGCTGTGCGTGTTGCATCAGGTCTTGTTTGTTTACAGCAGCAGTCTTCATCTCTTCTCCAGTCCAGTTGACCAAATTAAGTAGGTGAAGGCAGAATAGAAAATATCTGGATGAATCAATACATCCAGTTTTTATAAGTTGTATGGTCCAGATGGGGCGAATATGCTAAGACCTTGGCAAGTAAATTTTCGTATCGATGAAAGAGAAGAAAAAACGGTTTTTCTAAAACTGACTAACTTGATTAGTCAGGAAATTTTATGTGGCCGTTTAGTGCAGGGGACGATGCTGCCGGGGTCTCGTAGCTTGTCAAAAGAACTAGGAATTAATCGAAAAACTGTACAAGCAGTATATGAAGAGTTAGAGGCACAAGGATGGCTTGTGACCCGTCCCCGAAAAGGTACATTTGTGGCGGATGTTTTGCCGGAAAAACAGCTTCAAATAGAGCCAGTATCTGAGCGAACAGTTATTGATAAACCAATCACTCAAGAAGTGATTCAACGCCCACATAACGATGGTGTGCCAGATCCGAGGCTTATTCCCTACGAACTATTTTCGCGGGCATACCGGCATGCACTGATTAAAATTACGCAAAACCAGTACATGGGATATGGTGACCCACGAGGGATGGTTGAGCTAAGACAGGCTTTACAACAAATGCTATCGATGGAACGTTTTATGAATGTTGCCGAAGATGAGATTTGTATTGTACGTGGTAGCCAGATGGGAATTTTTCTTGCCTCTCGAGCATTACCTAATCGGCAGGGCGTTATCGTTATTGAGGAATTGTATTATCCATCTGCTTTTAAAGCATTTCAGTCAAATGGCTTTCAAGTGGTTTCTGTTAAATTAGATGAACAAGGTATTGTCATTGAAGATTTAGAACGGATTTTACAAGAGCATTCTGTAGCCGCCATTTATACAACTCCGCATCATCAATATCCTACAACTGTCACCATGACCATGTCTCGCCGTCTTCAACTCTTAGAGCTTTCAAAAAAATGGGGCTTTTATATTATTGAAGATGATTATGACCACGAATTCCATTATGACAGCCGGCCTATGCCACCCTTAGCAAGTTTGCCTCATTCTGAGTTAGTCATTCATGTGGGTTCATTATCAAAGGTCTTTGCACCCGGTGTCCGATTGGGATATATGGTAGCGTCCCCAACAATCATTCAATCCATTACTGAAGATATTTTATTGATTGATCGGCAAGGCAATAACATTACGGAACTTGCTTTAGCAGATTTAATGCAGCGAGGGGAAATCAAGCGGCATATCCGTAAAATGAAAAAAATATATCAACTACGCCGTGACCATGCCTTAGTTGAGTTCAATCGAATTTTTGCAGAGAGTGTTCAGATACAGCCACCCGCAGGTGGAATGGCTTTGTGGGTGAAATTCCAGAAACCATTTACTCAAGATCAGCTTATAAAATTAAAAGAACTTAACATTGATACAGAGCATAAGTTTAAACAGGGGGAGCCTTCTAACCATTGTGTTCGTTTTGGCTTTGCTGCTTTATCAGAGAAGGAAATCACTGCTTTAATCGAGAAGCTAAATGAGATTCCTAATAAAAGAACAGTGAACTCATAATCCGCTGTTTTATTTTAAGAAAGTTCACTCTAATTCATTTCTACATTTTTGAATCTCTGAGACAAATTTAAGCAGAAAGGGGGTAATTTGTGACTTATATTTTTCGGTTTGTAGCATCTCGCTAATTTTTTCAGGAGATTTGCCGATGAGAGAAATCCTTAAAAATAAATCTTCAAAGAAATTGCTACTAACAGTCGACAATACTCTTCTTAAAGAAACTAGCATGTCGTCGCCGCGGCTAGATGCATGAACCAGGACAATAGGTATATCTATAATTTCGGTACGGGAAACCATCCAATCAATTGCATTCTTGAGACCACCTGGAATACAACGGATATATTCTGGACTTGAGATGATAATGCCATCTGCATCAGAAACAGATTTGATGAAATCTTCCACTACAGTAGGCGTTTTTTCTCCTTCATTATCTGGAGAAAAGACAGGCAGATTATTAATATGATCAAAAACTGTCAATTCAATGTCGGACGGTGCTATATCCTTCATTGCTCTTAATAGAGCAGTATTTGTAGATTCTTTTCTTGCACTACCTGAGATAGCCAAAATTTTCATAGCATCCTCTTTACTTCTATTAATACATAGGGAGTAATAAATTCTCTTATTAATAACTTCTATAAATATTAAAAAAGCGGACTCATAATCCGCTGTTTTTATTTTAAGAATGATTGCCTCGATAAGAGAGCGCTTCTGTAAGATGAGGACTTTGGATCATCTCACTTTGCGCCAAATCGGCAATGGTACGAGCAACCCGTAAAACACGATGATAAGCACGAGCCGACAGATTCAAACGTTGTTGAGCCATTTCAATCATTCGTTGAGAAGTACTATCAAGTACAGCATATTGCTCAAGTTGTTTCGGTGAAAGTGCTTGATTTAAACAATCTTGTCTTTGCATTTGTTGTTTATAAGCATAAATCACACGCTGTCTTACAGCCGTAGAGTCTTCAGCAGGCGTTGGATCTTGCAGTTCTTGAGCTTTTAAAGGCGGTACATCAATATGTAAATCGATACGGTCAAGTAATGGTCCCGATATACGGTTTTGATAGCGCTTGATACTCTCTGGCGAACATTGGCAACGGCTGTCTTGATTAAACGCATAACCACATGGACAAGGGTTCATTGCTGCAATGAGTTGAAAGTTTGCAGGATAAGTAATTTGCCGAGCTGCACGTGAAATAATGATTTCTTTTGACTCAAGCGGCTGACGTAAGACCTCTAGAACTTTTCTGTCAAACTCGGGGAGTTCATCTAAAAACAAAACCCCTAAATGAGATAAGGTAATTTCACCCGGTTTAGGATGTGAACCGCCCCCAACTAGTGCAATCGCTGATGCTGTATGGTGGGGCGCGCGAAATGGACGCTGACCAAAGGTATGCGGTGTATTTGAAATAGAATAAATACTCGCGACTTCAAGCGTTTCCTGATTAGAAAGCGGTGGCAAAATTGAAGGAAGACGTGAAGCGAGTAAAGTCTTACCTGTACCTGGTGGTCCTTTAAAGAGCAGCGAGTGCCCGCCTGCGGCGGCAATTTCTAGTGCGCGACGTGGACGTAGCTGACCTTTTACATCTGCCAGATCAAATTTATAAGGCATTTGGTTTGAGGTCGTTGCAGGTTCAATCGAAGATAGTGATTTTATGCCCAAGAAATGATCACAAACTTCTTTTAAATGGCTCACTGGATAACATTTAAGATTCGGTAAATGGCTAATATCCTGACTGTTATCGAGAGGTAAAAGCATTTTATGCTTGGCCTGTTGACACGCCATTGCCAAAGTTAAAGTGCCTGACACTGGCCTTACATGGCCATCTAAAGCTAATTCACCAATTAATTCAAAATCTTCGGCACAGTTTTCTGGGAGCTGGCCAGATGCAATTAAAATACCTATAGCAATAGGTAAATCTAGACGTGATCCATCTTTGGGCAAATCTGCTGGTGCAAGATTAATGGTCAGCCGTTTTGTTGGAAATTGAAATCCACTATTAATAATGGCTGAGCGAACGCGGTCTTTACTTTCTCTTACCGCCGCCTCTGCTAGGCCGACAATAGTAAGAGAAGGTAAGCCTTGACTCACATGTACCTCAACTTCAATCAGAGGTGCATGTAAACCTAAAAGTCCCCGTGTATAAATTTTAGAAAAAGACATCTTATTGTTCCATTATGGTGCTTCATTTTTAATCGTTGTAAAGTATAAATGCGCTACGTTGGTGCTTATTTTTTATTCTTTAAAGTTTCTTCTAACAAACTTACTTGTTTTTGTAGCTCTTCTAAACGTTGATTGGCTGATTGAAGTGCAGTCTTTTGACGGTCGATCTCTTGTTTGGAAACAAGATCCAACTTTTCGACCGCTTCATTTAATAATGCACGTAAATTTTTTTCCAAATCTTTTTTAGGCTCATCAATTTGTTCCAGAATGGCCTGTAGCAAAGTTTCTAGCATGAAATATCCAAAGTGTTGTATTACCTTATGCTTTACAGTTTAACACTGCTTAAGCGCTGGATATAGGTTTCAATTTTTTTAGTGCAAATAGATCATTAAATCAGCATATAACACTACTGAAAATTCATTTTATTTTTGATAGCTCATCTACATCTTGCTCACTAAATAGGTTATAAAGAAAGTTCATGCAAAAGATTCATTTCCCTCAACCTTTGAAATATTGGCATGAAAATTGAACATAAAACCTTACTGGTGAAAAGAAGCCGAAGGAAACAAACATGAAGCTTGTAACTGCAATTGTAAAACCGTTTAAATTGGATGACGTGCGTGAAGCACTCTCTGACATTGGTGTACAAGGGATTACCGTAACTGAAGTTAAAGGTTTTGGTCGTCAAAAAGGGCATACTGAACTCTACCGTGGCGCGGAGTATGTGGTTGATTTCTTACCTAAAGTAAAAATCGAGATTGCGATTAGTGATGAAATGGTCGACGCAGTAATTGAATCAATTACACGTGTAGCAAGCACTGGAAAAATCGGCGATGGTAAGATTTTTGTGACTAACCTGGAACAAGTAATCCGTATTCGTACGGGTGAAACTGGACCGGATGCTGTCTAAATTGGCACAAAGCTTGCTGAGTAGAAAATAACTCGCAAATGAGGTTGGGGGACACGAATGAAAAAAATGCTTATGGCGCTCAGTCTATCAGGCGCTCTTTTGGGTGGTACTGCCGTTTGGGCAGAAGAAGCTGTAACAACGCCAACATCGGAAGTTGCGGCTGCATCAACATCTCCAGCTACTGCAACTACTGCAGAAGCACCAGTTGCTGAAACTCCAGCAGCTCCAGCACCGACACCTACGCTTGATACGGGTGATACCTCTTGGATTTTAGTTTCAACCGCATTGGTTCTATTAATGACCATTCCGGGGTTGGCATTATTCTACGGCGGTATGGTACGTAAAAAAAATGTACTCAGTACGATGATGTTCAGCCTTTCAGCTGCAATCTTGGTAAGTTTGCTGTGGGTGATTGCTGGTTACTCAATCGCGTTCTCTGGCACAGGTGCATTTTTTGGTGATTTGTCTAAAGCAATGCTAAACGGGGTAGCGTTTGATGCATTAAGTGGGACAATTCCTGAAAGTCTCTTTGTTATTTTCCAAATGACTTTTGCCATTATTACAGTGGCGATCCTTAGCGGTTCTATTGCAGACCGTATGAAATATTCAGCTTTCATGGTGTTTATTGCAGTTTGGGTGCTCGTTGTTTACGCACCAATTACCCACTGGGTATGGGCTGCAGATGGCTGGTTATTTAAAGCAGGCGCATTAGATTTTGCTGGTGGTACAGTTGTACATATCAACTCAGGTGTTGCAGGTCTAGTTGCTGCTTACATGCTTGGAAAACGTATTGGCCTTGGCCGCGAATCTATGGCTCCGCATAACCTGACTTTAACTGTAGTGGGCGCAAGCTTACTTTGGGTGGGTTGGTTCGGCTTTAACGGTGGTAGTGCTCTAGGCGCTGGTGCTCGTGCAAGTATGGCAATTTTAGTGACTCAAGTTGCCGCTGCCGCTGCTGCATTCTCTTGGTTAGTTGTTGAACGTATGATCCGTGGTAAAGCATCTGTATTAGGCGGTGCTTCTGGTGCGGTAGCTGGCTTAGTTGTGATTACACCAGCAGCAGGTTTTGTTGGGGTAGGCGGTGCTTTAGTGATGGGCCTTATTGGTGGCGTAGTGTGCTTCTGGGGTATTACAGCACTTAAACGCTTACTTAAAGCCGATGATGCTTTGGATGCGTTTGGTTTGCATGCGGTAGGCGGTATTGTCGGTGCGATTTTAACTGGCGTATTCTACAGTGACGAAATTATTAAAGCAGCGAACGTTGCATTAGCTCCAACATTCGCTGGCCAATTATGGGTACAAGTTGAAGGCGTATTGGCAACCATGGTTTACAGTGGTATCGCGACTTTCATTATTCTTAAAGTGATTGATCTTGTGATTGGTATTCGTGTTAATGCTGATGATGAACGTATGGGGCTGGATTTAAGCCAACATGGCGAACGTATCGAATAATTCGTAATATATTCCAATCAAAAAACAGTCTTCGGACTGTTTTTTTGTCTTATAGAATGCTGGTTCTGTAAGTGTAGAAATTTTGCTACACTAGGTCAAAGTAATCGACCCTATAAATCCGCTATGCATTGTCCATTTTGCAACGCCGCAGATAGTAAAGTCATCGATTCACGTTTAGCCGCCGAAGGCTGTCAGATTCGTCGACGTCGTGAGTGTGTAAGTTGCGGTGAACGTTTTACCACTTTTGAAAGCTATGAAGTGGTAATGCCCCGTGTGATCAAATCGAATGGAAAAAATGAACCTTTCGATGAGGCCAAATTACGCCGTTCGTTAATGCATGCTTTGCAAAAACGTCCGGTCACACAAGAGCAGATCGAAACAGTTTTAAGTGATATTCAGTTGCAGATTCGCCGTTTAGGTGAGCGTGATGTGAAATCTAGAACAATTGGCGAAATCGTCATGCAATCTTTATTTGCCCTTGACCATGTTGCTTACGTCCGATTTGCTTCTGTCTATCAAGATTTTCAGGATGTTGAAGCGTTTCGCCGTCAAATAGAGCAAATGCAGCAACGTGAACACTAATCATTTGAGATTTTTATGTCTGAGTTGAAACAAGATCAGTATTGGATGCAGCAAGCCATTGAACTTGCCAAACGAGGACTATATTCGACCAAGCCTAATCCAAATGTTGGTTGTGTGATTGTCAAAGATGATCAGTTAATTGGCCAAGGTTTTCATCCTAAAGCGGGTCAGCCACACGCAGAGGTTTTTGCCTTACGCGAAGCGGGTGAACATGCACAAGGTGCAACGGCTTATGTCACGCTTGAACCATGTGCGCATTATGGCAGAACCCCTCCTTGTGCCGAAGCATTGGTGAAAGCTCAAGTTAAAAAAGTAGTGGTTGCTTGTCCTGATCCAAATCCATTGGTTGCGGGTAAGGGTGTTCAGATTTTAGAAAATGCCGGAATTGAAGTAGAAGTTGGCATTTGCGAAGATTTAGCATCAAAACTTAATCAAGGTTTTTTAAAGACAATGTCTACAGGCATGCCTTATGTACGTTTAAAGGTAGCCTCAAGTTTAGATGGGCGTACTGCAATGGCATCAGGTGAGTCGAAGTGGATTACCGGTTCGGCTGCGCGCCAAGATGTACAACATTGGCGTGCCATTTCTGGAGCAGTGATTACAGGTATTGAAACTGTGATTGCAGATGATTGTCAGCTTAATGTGCGTTCACTCAATAATTTTGATATCGAGATGATTGCTCAGCCAAAACGGGTTGTTTTAGACCGCCAAGGACGTTTGCCACTTAACGCTAAGATCTTAGCGAATCCTGAAACTGTGATGGTGATGGGGCCGTATCGTCGAGAACTTGCTGATTTAGGCGTGATACAATTAGAAATTAAGCCTTTAAAAATGCTGTTACAGACCCTATCTAAGCAACATCAAATTTATGATGTGTTGGTTGAAGCTGGCGCAACATTGTCTACTGCCTTTTTGCAAGAAGGTTTGGTGGATGAATTAATCAGCTATATTGCCCCGACCTTATTGGGGAAAAGTGCAAGGGCCATGTTCAATGCAGAGTTTGAATATATGGCAGAGCAACTTCGTTTTACACTTCTTGATGTGACACAAATTGATCAAGATATACGCTTAAGGTTAATCCCTACGCAAGAGAAAGTATGAATTCAGAGCCTTCGGTTTATCACAAACGTCGTCATGCAGCCCGTACGACAGACGAATATCTTTTCCATCAGCTTGTGCCGTACTTGGGTAATAAGCGCCGATTGCTCCATCTAATTTTAGAAGCCCTTGAAATTACAGGGACACTGAATAGCAAGAAAAAGAATCCACCGATTTTTGCCGATTTCTTTGCCGGCAGTGGCGTTGTATCTCGTTTAGCACGTCAAAATGGTTACCGTGTGATTGCGAATGACTGGGAACCTTATAGTCATGCTTTAAATCATGCGATTTTAGCCTGTGTAGATGCACCTGCTTTTAAAGAACTGGGGGGCTATCAAAAGGCAATCGATTATTTAAATCGCTTACCTGAAGTTAAAGGTTGGGTAACGCATAACCTTTGCCCACGTAACGATGATGTATACGATCCAACTCGTGACCGTTTATTCTTTAAACGTCGTAACGGTATGCGTATCGATGCAATTCGTCAGCAGATTGCAACATGGCAGGCACAAGGTGCAATTAATGATGTAGAGATGAGTGCTTTACTTGCGCCATTGCTCTATTCAGCTAGTTTTGTCAGTAACACGAGTGGCGTATTTAAAAGCTTTCACCAAGGGTGGGGCGGACGTACTCAAACTGCGCTAGAACGAATTGAGTCATTACTTTGGTTAACACCGAGCCGTTTTTGTGAGATTGGTGATCGCAAACGTCCGGCTGCTGAAATGTGGTGTGTAGATTCACAACATCTAGCAAATCAAATGAGTGGTTTTGAGGTTGATGTTGCCTATCTCGATCCACCATATAACCAGCACGCATATAGTAGTAATTACCACGTTTTAAATGCATTAACTTTATGGGATCAGGTGGATTTACCTTCACCGGATACCAAAGGTTATAAGAGTGGTATTGATAGAGCATGGCGTAAAGAACGCCCAAGTCCATATAACTCTTCTAAACATGCAAAAGATGCGTATGAGAAATTACTTTCAACGATCAATGCACGCTATATTCTGACCAGCTATTCAACTGATGGTAATATCGAGCCGAAAGATTTACTTATGGCCAATCTGGAACGAGGCAAAGTGACCTTGTTAACACAAGATGTTCCGCGTTATCGAGTGAGTAAACAACGACAGTCTGAACGTGCACGCGTGCTTGAGTTTATTGTGATTACTGATACTCATGCTAAGTCAGGACCACCATTACGTCAGTTATTAGGCCAGCTTTACCACTTCGCCGAGCTAGGTGGTGTAGATACCTCAGGCAATAGTACACAGCTCGCACTTTGGTAAGCGCTGCAATTTAAGCAGTGTAAAAGATTTGGAGATTGAGCCATGTTTACAGGCATTATTGAAAGTTTAGGTAAAGTTGAAAGCCTGCAAAGTGTAGGTGGTGATGTACGTCTACGTATTCAGACTGATCTGGATATGTCTGATGTACATTTGGGTGATTCGATTGCAACCAATGGTATTTGTCTTACAGTGATTGAATGGGGCGATAACTGGTACGCAGCAGATGTTTCCCGTGAAAGTTTAAATCGAACGACTTTAGGTAACTGGAAAGTTGGGCAACGTGTCAATGTTGAAAAGGCAATGTTACCGACAACGCGCTTTGGTGGGCACATTGTAAGTGGTCATGTTGATGGCGTAGGTGAAATTACCGTAGTGCGTGAAGATGCTCGATCAATCTATTATGAAGTTACAGCACCGACAGAACTTGCTAAATATTTGGCGGAAAAAGGCTCTGTAACCGTTGACGGAATTAGCTTAACGATTAACCACTTGCGTGGAAATATTTTAAGCTTGAATTTGATTCCGCATACCGCAGAACGTACCAATATTGGAACATGGCAAGTAGGCAGTAAGGTCAACCTTGAAGTCGACGTGTTGGCGCGTTATATCGAACGTTTATTGCTAGGTGATAAAGCAGCTGAACAAAAAACTGAGTCAAATATTAGTATGGCTTTTTTAGCTGAAAATGGTTTTTTAAAATAAAAGCCAGATCATCAAAATAAAAAAACCGGACATATGTTCCGGTTTTTTTATTTTTAAAAATTAATGCTTGGTGAGTGTAACCGAATGTGTGCCAACCCATGGTTTAGTATGCTGAGTGCGTGTAATTGAAAACTCACCTTTTTCCGACGCTCGTGTCAGCAAGATTGAAAGCGAATTAAAGTCGTTATGACTCATATAAAGTTCTTGTGCTGAAAATGTCCATTGCTCACCCTGATTAAGCTGCTCAAGTTGCTTTGAAATCTGATGCGGAATGTCCATTTCTTACCCTCATTAATTATCTTAAAATCACTACTTTCTATTCTCATAATCAATTGATCTACAAGAATAATATTTATGTCTATTTTGTGACACATAGGTGTCAGTTTTATGACAGAAGAAGTTTTAAAACTTTACTTCTCTATTTTTTCATCAGAAAACTTAGAGTTCTTTAAAATATATTCAATTTCTTCTTGAGCTGCCGAATGTAGTTTAGCTCGGAAAGCCGTTACGGACTCTTCAATTAAGTTTTCAGCTTCAAGTTCTAAACGAATGCGTAAACTTTCAAGCTCAGATAAGATTTGATCATCGGTGATACTAAGTTTTACGCCAGCAGAGTAATTGACGGCTGGGGTTTCAGGGTTTTTCTGATAACGTGCAGTTTGTTCTGCAACTTCTTGTTCTAAATGACTACGTAATGTCTGTAATGTTTCAGTCTGTTCATTAAACTTGCGAATTTCGTCTGCTTGCAACTCCGCAGCATAAGCAGCTTCTGATGCACGTTTGTCAGCAAGCGCTTTTTCTAAAGCGAGCTGACGACGGATACGTGCTTGCTCAATAAGCTCTGCCTTAAGGTCCGCGTAAGCTTGTTCAATTTTTTGCTGTGATTCTAACTGCGCTTTTTCATCATTTAAAACCCAAAGCTGAATAGGGGTTTGTGGTTCTAATAGGTCGCAAATACGTGCCAGATCTTGTTGATAGGCATGACGGACAGCTTCAGGCGCATTTAACCATCTTTTTTTAAAATCTTGCCCGACATTTAATGCCACCATGCTTCTCCTTTGTTCAACAGTATTTACATTTTAGCGCGTTATAATTTAAAGGTCCGCGGTTCTATACCCAAACGGCGATACATTTTAAATTTTTCTCGGCCAATTTGCTTGGCTGTTTCATTATTTTCAACAATTTCTATAATGTGGCTAAAATGATCAACTTGTTCAAGTGCATGATTGTTAAAATTAAATACTAACAAGCCTTGTTCAAGCGGTTGTTTAGCCGAAATACATACAGCAGCTTCAGCTTGGTCAATGCCATGCGCAATGAAACTTGCAGGGTCGAAATCCCATAATCTTTCATCAAGAGTTTGTTGTAGCTGCACATCTGGGCAATACCACCAGATTTTAGGATGCTTCTGTAAAATCTTTCGGCATAAACGGCAAGCACTATCGACTTGCCGTTCTTCACTGGTTTCAAACAGATAAAAACTAACTTTAGCCATTCGTATTTACACGATTCGCTAAAAATTGCATGAGTAATGGTACTGGGCGACCTGTTGCACCTTTAGCTGGACCAGATAACCATGCTGTTCCTGCTACATCTAAATGAGCCCAACGGTACTCACGTGTAAAGCGTTCAAGGAAACATGCTGCCGTAATCGCACCGCCGTATGGACCGCCGATGTTTGCAATATCAGCAAATGGTGAATCAAGTAATTCTTGATAATCCTCAATCACTGGCATACGCCATACACGGTCATATGATTGTTCACCCGCTTGTTGAAGTTCAGCTGCTAAAGCATCATCTGGTGAGAACAAACCACTCAGTACTTTACCTAAAGCGACTACACATGCACCAGTTAATGTTGCGATATCAACCACAACTGCTGGGTTGAAGCGTTTGATATAGGTTAATGTGTCGCACAGTACCAAACGACCTTCCGCATCGGTATTTAAAATTTCAACTGTTTGTCCGCTCATGGTTGTCACAATATCGCCCGGACGAGTTGCTTTACCTGAAGGCATGTTTTCTGCGGCTGCAATTGCTCCAACGACATGAATTGGAAGTTTTGCTTCGCATAGCGCACGAATAGTACCTAGTACAGAGGCGGCACCGCACATATCGAACTTCATTTCATCCATGCCTAGGCCTGGTTTTAAAGAAATACCGCCTGTATCAAAAGTAACGCCTTTACCAACAAGCACAACAGGCGCTTGATCGATTCCAGCTTGGTATTCGAGTGTTACGATACGACCCGGACGTTCAGATCCTTTGCTGACTGCAAGAAAAGCATACATACCTAAATCAGCCATTTGCTGTTCATTTAAGACAGTTACTTTGAGTAAGTCAGGGAATTCTGCAGCTAAAGCTAATGCTTGTTCTGCCAAATATTCAGGGAAGCAAATGTTACCTGGACGGTTTCCAAGGTCACGTGCATACGACTGACCAGACTGTACGGCATGCACTAAAGCCAGTTGTTTTTCATCGAGGCTCGTTGTTGAACTAATTAAATCAACCTGTTGTAACACAAATTCATTTTTTTTCGATTTAAACTCATCATAACCATAAGCTGCTTGAGTTAAGCTTAAAGCGAATAAATAATGGTATTCGACAGGTAACGCAGCAATATCAATTGCGATATGCTTAAATTTATTTTGTGTCGATTTGATAATGGTTTGGGCAAGTTTAGCGAGCTTAACCGCCTGAAGTTCGGCTGTTTTTCCTAAGCCAAGTAATTGGCTATGAGGTTGATTTGAAACCTGACCGAATAAAGGCAGAGTTTCATTGAAGTTGCCTTTGAATTGGGTGGCAGTAAGAACGCTTTCTAGGTTATTGATTTGATATGTGTTGATGTTGCTTTGTAGCTGTTCTGAATCAACTAAAACCCACAAAGATTCATTAGATGTCTGTTCGGGAAAAGTTGTATAAGTTGTAAATTTCATGGCTGCCGTGATTGCCTATAGAAAGTTATGTTGGATTAAAACATTGAAACACTTTCAAGCATAGCGTTGCAATGTGCGGTTTTATATTTTTAACATTCGGGTAAACTAGCACACGTCCCGATTAGCCTTTTGGAAGTATTACTTTGATTATTCGGCGTTATCTCGTCAAGCAAGTTGTCTCTACCTCATTGGTGGTCATTTCTTTACTGACCTTAATCATGATGGGTGGTCGTCTGATCAAATACTTTGGTGTGGCGGCGCAGGGGCGTTTAGATGCCAGTATCTTGTTTAGCATCATTGGATATCGTTTACCTGAATTTCTAACACTCATTTTACCATTGGGTTTTTTCATTGGTTTAATGTTGGTGTTTGGTCGTTTATATGTTGACCATGAAATGGCTGTATTAAATGGTAGTGGTGTAAGCCGTCATCAATTAGCACGATTACTCATTCCAATGACGCTGGTTTATATGGTATTTCAGTCTGTGCTTATGCTCTGGATGACGCCGTGGGGACTACGCGAGTTTGAAAAACTGACAACTACACAAGCTGTTCGGACAGGTTTCGATTTGGTTCGACCAAGAGAGTTTATTTCTTCTGGGCCATATACGATCTATGCAGGTTCATTGTCAGAAGACCGAAAGAATTTGAAGGATATTTTCTTTTATCAACGCGCTGCTAAAGAAGATAAGCCAGATGTTATGATTTTGGCAAAGGAAGCGACTCGTGTAGAAGTTGCAAATGACACCGCCAATGTCGTTGATCTGGTACAAGGTCGTCGCTATGAAATATTCCCGGGACAACCAAAATATACACAAGCAGAGTTTCAGTCTTATCGTCTACGTTTAGAAAATGACAAAGATGTTAAGTTTGAGAGTGGCGATGTAGAAGCACTATCAACAACAAAACTCTTTTCAAAAACGAATGATCCAGTCATCAGAAGTGAGTTGGGATGGCGTTTATTTGGGCCATTCACGATTGTTATTGCGTTAATGCTATCAGTGGCATTGTCTGAGGTGAGCCCACGACAAGGCCGTTATTACCGTCTTATTCCGGCGATTTTTATTTTTTCCAGTCTGATCGTATTAATGATTGCAATCAAGACTCGTATTAGTAAAGAAGAACTCGATATTTGGGCTTATCCTGCCGTGTTAGTTGTGTATGGCGTTGCTGCCGCCTTATTCTCACGTAAGCAGAAGTTAGGACCAAAAATCAAGAAACAGATCAAGCGAGTGAAATTATAATGTTAGCACGTCGAATAGTCGCCAAATATGTGACGAAAACCACTGCGCTTGCGATGTTTGGCACCACAGTTGTTTTGTCCATTCTTCAGGTCTTATTTACATATCTTGGCGAGTTGGGTGAGCTCAAACCAGACTATAACGCATGGCAAGCTCTCGTCTATGTCTTGTGGGGAGCTCCTCGCTATCTCTATGAAATTTTACCTATCTCTGTCTTGATTGGTGCCGTGATTGGACTGGGCTCATTGGCAACGAGTAGTGAGCTCATTGTTATGCGTTCAGTCGGTGTTAGCTTATGGCGTATTGTTGGTTGGGTTATGCGCTCAGCTTTACTGCTTATTATTTTGTCATTTGCTTTAAGTGAATGGGTTATTCCTTATACCAATGAAAAAGCACAAAGTGTTAAAAGCCATCGTTCTGTAGCTGCTTTAGGTGAAGTTAAAGGCTATTGGTCACGTGAAGGGCAGCGATTTATCTATATCGACTATGCTAACTCTCAGGGCAATTTAAGAGACATTCAAGTGGTCGACTTTGACCAGAACTATTACTTGCAATCATTAATTAATGCTCAGCAAGGACAGTTTATTAAAAATGGTCAATGGGCGTTGAAAAAAGCTGAACAAATGGACATTTTGGCGGCAGGCAATGCCATCAAAACTGATCATGAAGAGCAATCGCTTGCTTTAGCATTGCAGCCGAAATATGTGCACATGGTGACTTTAGATCCTGAAGATTTATCACCAAGCCAACTGATTAGCTTTATGCGTTATATGGATGAATATAGCCAGGTACCAAAAACGTATCAATTGGCTTTCTGGCAAAAAGTTGCTTCGCCATTTTCACTCATCGCATTAGTTCTCGTGGCGTGTTCTTTTATTTTTGGACCATTACGTCAACAATCGATGGGTTTCCGTTTGGTGATCGCATTGTTTATTGGTTTGAGTTTCTATTATTTGCAGGATTTCTTGGGCTATGCGAGCTTGGTTTATTCTCCATCTCCAGCATGGTTTGTGCTCGTGCCTATCTTGTTAATGTTTGGTGCCGGAAGTTATTTGCTTTACCGCGCTCGCTAGTAATAAGTGATATTTATGGTTTTCATCAATCGCGGATATTGGTGAAAGCCATAGGAATAAATAGAGTCTTGACCGAAAATTCGGTAAGATATTGTGACGAAATTGTAGACAAAAGAGAAATTGATTATGACGGATGCAACTGCTGGCAAGATCCCTCACGTTCTGGTCATTATGGATGGTGTTGGACACCGTGAAGCGATTGAAGATAATGCTTTTCTTGCAGCAAAAACACCAAATTTGGCGGCAATGAAAGCTAAGCATCCGAATAGTCTAATTTCTGGTTCAGGTGAAGATGTTGGATTGCCTGATGGACAAATGGGTAACTCTGAAGTCGGCCATATGAATCTTGGCGCTGGCCGTGTGTTATATCAAGACTTTACCCGTATTACTAAAGATATCCGTACTGGTGACTTTTTCAAACATGAAGTGTTGATCGACGCTGTTGAAAAAGCCAAAGCTGCTGGCGGTGCTGTCCATATCATGGGGCTACTTTCAGAAGGTGGCGTCCATTCACATGAAGATCATATTGTGGCGATGTGTGAACTTGCATTAAAACGCGGTGCAAAAGTTTATTTGCACGCTTTCCTTGATGGTCGTGATACACCTCCACGTAGTGCTCAGCCGTCTTTAGAAAAATTAGATGCATTATTTGCTCAATATCCGGGCCAAGGCCGTATCGCAACCATGATTGGTCGCTACTTTGCAATGGACCGTGACAACCGTTGGGATCGCGTTGAGCAAGCTTATCGCTTGTTGACCGAAGGTGAAGCGCTTCGTACTGCGCAAACAGCGGTTGAAGGGTTGGAATTAGCTTATGCAGCCAATGAAAATGATGAGTTTGTAAAAGCGACTCGTATTGGTGATATTGCTAAAGTTCAAGATGGTGATAGCGTTGTATTTATGAATTTCCGTGCTGACCGAGCTCGTGAAATTACTCGCGCATTTGTAGAGAAAGACTTTGCTGGTTTTGAACGCAAAGTTGTACCAAATCTTTCTAAATTTGTGATGTTAACGCGTTATCAGGCAAGCATTGATGCACCAGTTGCATATATGCCAGAAGCCCTTAAAAATTCATTGGGTGAGTATTTATCTTCTTTAGGTAAAACCCAGTTACGTATTGCTGAAACTGAAAAGTATGCACATGTAACATTCTTCTTTAGTGGTGGTCGTGAAGATGAATATCCAGGTGAAAAACGTATTCTAATTCCATCTCCAAACGTTGCGACATATGACCTTAAGCCAGAAATGAGTGCTTATGAAGTCACTGATGAGTTGGTTAAAGCGATTAATTCGGGTGAGTACGACTTATTAGTTGTGAACTACGCAAATGGTGATATGGTCGGTCATACGGGTGTATTTGATGCTGCGGTTAAAGCAGTTGAAGCGGTTGATACTTGTTTAGGTCGTGTCTATGAGGCAGTTATGGCGAAAAAAGGCCATATGCTCATTACTGCTGACCATGGTAACGTTGAACAAATGCAAGACTACGAAAGTGGGCAAGTGCATACTCAACATACAACCGAGCTTGTGCCGTTTATCTATGTTGGTCCAACACAAGCAACAATTGCAGAAGGTGGTGTGCTTGCAGACGTAGCACCGACAATTCTCAATTTAATGAAGATTCCTGTTCCTGCCGAAATGCAAGGACGTAATCTGATTACACTATCTGCATAAGTTAAAGGTGATTGGATGCTGCAACACATTAAATATAAAAAACTTATTGTAAGTATGTTGCTGTGTTGCAGCCAATTTACCTTTGCAGCGCCAGTTGTAAAAGAAAAAATGTCACCTTTGCATTCGGATTCGGAAGAACCGGAACATAGCTATGCAGAGGTGCCGATCGAGTCGATTCAACAGTTTGTGCAAATCTATGGAATTGTTCGAGATAACTACGTTGATGTGAAATCCGACGATGCCTTATTTCAACAAGCCATAAAAGGGTTAGTGAGTGGGTTAGATCGTTATTCGCGTTATTTATCGGCAGAAGAATATCGCCAACTGATTCAATACACAGAGGGTGATCTTGCATCAGTTGATTTTGCATTAAGCCCTGAATCACATGCTCATAAATGGATGATTCGTGATCTTAAAACCGGTTCTGATTCCTATAAATTAGGTTTGAGAAATGGTCAGACGATTCTCAAAATTGATAACCAAGATTTAAAAAATTTAAACCAAGATCAGGTGCTTGGACTACTTTACGGTTCTATAGGAAGTACACTTCAAGTACAAGCAGAAGAGCTAAACGGAAACATTAACTTAGTCCGTAATAAAAAAATAGAAACCGATATAGAACCTGTAATGTTACATAATCAGGTGCTCGTACTCAAAATTAGAGTATTCCAACAAGACACTGCTAATGAAATTAAAAGATTAATTGAAGAAAACAGTTCTCCACGTTTAAAGGCTGTTTTAATCGATTTGCGAAACAATCCGGGTGGGTTGTTATCGGCAGCAGTTGAATCAGCAGATTTATTTTTAAATAACGGAATTATTGTTTCAACCAAAAGCCGTTCGGAAGGTAACCAGCAGTTTCAGGCTTTGCCCGGTAATGAATTTCAGAATATAAAACTGGGTATATTAATTAATCACCGCTCTGCATCGGCAGCAGAAGTTTTTACTGCGGCCATGAAAGAACACCAGCGTGCTTGGGTGATGGGTGAAAAAAGTTATGGAAAAGGTGTAGTGCAAAAGCTATTTCCTTTGCCAAGTGGGGCGGCTCTACAGATGACAGTCTCTCACTACTACACACCCAATGGCAATATGATTGAAGGACAGGGTATTCAGCCTAACCAGACCTATCCATTACCTGCAGAAATGAAAGAAGACGTATATTTAGAGCGCGTTGCAGATTTATTGCTAAAGAGGAAGTAATTTTTATACTTCCTCTCCCATTTCAGTATCTAAGCCAAACTTTTTGAGTCGATAGCGCAAAGAACGAAATGTCATTCCTAGCTTTTTAGCTGCCAAAGTTCGATTCCAATGCGTCATGTTCAGAGCATTCAGTAAAATATCTTTTTCGATATTTTCTAAGTAGCGTTCTAAACCTTCCATTGGAAATTTTGGGTGAGTCTGAACAGCCGGTGTTTGATTTAGTTGTTTCGTTACGATTTGCGGGCTCACGCTACTGCCTCTAAGAGGAGGCGCTAAGTGTGTTAAATCAATGGACTCATCATCACTTAAAGTAATGGCTCGTTCAATCATATTTCTTAATTCACGAACATTACCCAGAAAGTCTTGCTGCAATAAGTAAGTTTCAGCGCTCGCCGTTAATTGCTTGCTTGAAATTCCCCATTCCGTACAAACCTTTTGAATAAAATGATTGGCCAATAGCAAAATATCTCCACCACGGTCACGTAGTGGCGGCAACATAATATCCATAACATGAATACGGAAAAATAAGTCCTGACGGAATTTACCTTGTTGAACTAATAAATCTAAGTCTTGGTGGCTCGCACTGATTACTCGAAAATCAACATCAATTTCCTGATCTGAACCTACAGGGCGAATCTTTTTCTCTTGTACTGCCCGAAGCAATTTAACTTGCATACTTAAAGGCAATTCGGCAATTTCATCTAAAAATAAACTGCCGCCGTGTGCCGATAAAATCAGACCTTGTTTGTCTTGGGTTGCTCCAGTAAAACTGCCTTTTTTATGCCCGAAAAGTTCACTTTCCATGAGCTCAGTTGGGATTGCTCCACAGTTAATTGCAATAAATGGTCCTTCACTGCGGTTGCTTAAGCGGTGAATTAGATTAGCAACAACTTCTTTACCCGTACCAGATTCGCCTGTAACAAATACAGGAGCTTGGGAGCGGGCTATTTTTTTAATAGCTGTCCGTAAGTTTTGTATAGGTGGTGAACGCCCAATTAATAAGTCATTTTCTAATGTTGTTTCACCGAACTCATGCTCTGGTTTTGGCTGGTTGAGCGCCTTTTTTAACAATTGATCTAAGTGAATTTGGTTAATAGGTTTGCTGACAAAATCAAAAGCTCCAGCTTTTAATGCTGCAATTGCAATATCCATATTGCCGTATGCAGTTAAGACTGCAATGGGAGTGTGTGGGTAAGTTTGAGAAACATGTTGGACCAATTCTAAGCCACTACCGTCAGGTAGATTTAAATCGGTCAAGCATGCATCGTAATGAAACTGAGTAAAGAGCTGTTTGGCCTGTTCAACCCGATAAGCAAGATGTGTCTTAATCCCCATTCGTGCAAGAGTCATTTGCATTAACAGGCACAAATCTTCTTCATCGTCTACAAGCAAAACGAGTGGTTGCTGTTCTGCCATTTCCCCAAAAACCTAATAAAAAATCAATATATTATTGGGCATTCTATTCTGAAGCATGCCCCTTGTTTTTGCTCTACATAAGTGAGCTTTGCATGGTTTGCCTCACAAAAACTATGAGACAAATATAATCCTAAACCAGTTCCATTAATTTCGGTACTAAAAAATGGTTTAAATAATTGAGATATATCACGTTTTGAAACACCTTCACCGTAATCGATCACATCAATATAAATTTTATTTGTTTGTGAATGGATATTGATCAGAACATAGGGAGAGTCGGGTGCATTGTGGCGTAGAGCATTCCTAACAAGGTTAATGAGCACTTGTCTGAGTTGCTTTTCATCAAACAATAGCTTTAAGGATAAATCAGAACTTTTAAGCTGGATCGCATGTTTAACATCAGATAAATCTTCATCTAATAACGTTTTTATGAAGTCGTTTAGTTCAATCTGGATGGGATACGTTCTTTCACTGCGGGCAAGTCCTAAGGTGTCTTGAACAATACTATCAATGCGTTTCGTTTGCTTGCCAATCATATTGCGTAAAGTATTTTGCTGTTCCGCGTCACTATCTTTGAGTAATTCATTTGCTTGAACAATGGCTGCAAGAGGATTACGGATCTCATGTGCAATACTTGCTGAGAGTTGTCCCAAAGCGGCAAGTTTGAGTTGTTGAGCTTGCTGATTAATCTGCTGCGCATCTTGTAAGATGAGTAGTGTTAATGCTTGTTGCGGCACCAAAAGATGTTGCACTTTAATATTAATAGAATAAGCCGACAGTCGAGACTCAAAAATAAATCGATCGCCTTCTTTTAAATTATCAAACTTTAATATTTCAAATAAGTCAGCATGCCATTTTGCTAAGGGATATTTTTCACTGGCAAATTGAGGTGGAATTCCTAAAAGAGAGCAGGCGGCTGGGTTACTTAAAACAATGTCGTAGTTTTCATCTAGAACTAAATAGCCTTCTTCAATTTGTTCCAAGATATAGCGGTTAATATTTTGTAGTTGATAGAGTTCTATTGATTGATGGAAAGTTAGTGCTTCAAGTAATTTAAAGCGCTGGACCGCAATTTGTCCGATTCCGTGTACTACAAAAAACAAGAAGGCCAATAAAGCGCTATTACCAATCGTATTTAAATTATTGTAGTCAAATAAACTGCCAACGAAGCGTTGGTAAATAACCGCAATGACTGCAAGTAATGTAATGAGCAACGACATTCTTGCGCTAAGTAAAATAGCCGAAGTAAATATGGCAATCACATAGAGCAAGCTGAGTTGAAGATTGGGTTCGCCTACTGAAAATGTAAGTAAACTCAGACAGATAATATCAACTACAAAAAATAAAATGAGCTGCCTTGTTGCCTGAGTGGCAATAAACTTAAAACATAAAAGTTGAAGAAGGCTTAAGAGCGAATAGCCGAGTAGTGTGTAAGAATATAAAGTGGGTTGTTGTAGACTATTGTCGATTTGAGCATCGGTTAAAACCAAAATAATATTCAGGCTAACCGCAATAATAAGGCGATATAAACCATACCACGTGCCCAAACGAAATATCGTATGGGACAAGGATGAGTTTACGGGAAATTGCATGTAAGTCTGATTAAGGCTTGATCAGACCGTAACGAATCGCGAGATGAGTTAGTTTAACATCACTATCAATGGCTAGCTTTTCAAAAATACGGTAGCGGTAAGTATTCACTGTTTTAACACTTACAAAAAGTTTGTCTGCAATTTCTTGAGCGCTAATACAATTTACAACCATCATTGCAACTTGCATTTCTCGTTCAGAGAGAGAATCAAAAGGTGATTGCTGTGTGTCGGATAGATAAGAACTTGCTAGTTGCTCCGCAATATCGGCACTAAAGTATTTGCCGCCTTGCATCACTTTATTAATAGCCCGAACCATTTCTGTAATTGGAGCACCTTTGGTAATGTAGCCTTTAGCTCCTGCTTTAAGCAAAAGAGAAGGGTAAGGTTCTTCTGCTAAGCCACTGACTGCAATCACTTTTGTATCTGGTGCTGTTTGCAGTAAACGGCGGGTTGTTTCTACGCCACCGATGCCAGGCATATTGACATCAAGTAGCACAACTTGAGGATGTTTCTGACGAACAATAGCAATTGCTTCTTCACCCGATTCGGCTTGTCCAATGACCTCTACATCGGCATGATCTTCTAACATACGGCAGATACCTGTACGTACAAGTTCATGGTCATCCACAACTAAAACTGTAATCAAGAAGACCTCCTTTCTTTCAAAAAACAAGTTTTTTGTTACATAAAGCAAAATTAGCTTGCAATGGAATGACAAAATTAGCAATCCTATTCTTATATAGTGAGCGAATAGTTGTGCACAATTGTGTCGGTAAAAGCGTTATACCTTATACCTCAAATGTAAGGCATAATTATAGTAAGCGCAAATGTGTATCACCCTGAGTCGAGTATTGTGCCGTGAAAAATTCTAAAAAGTCTTTAATGCATGTGCTAAGCATGTCTATTTTGCTTAGTTTGAGTTCAACAAGCTTTGCAGAACTCGTCAATAACCCGTCCTCAGGGAATAGTGGTACTGCAAGCTTAAATTGGTCTTCAGCTGATGCTAGCCAATTTTTAAATGATGAAGATGATGAACCTACTCCACAAGGTTCAACATCGGTAACCACAACATTGCGTGGTGGTAGTGCACCGAAAATTGTAGCATCTACACCGAAAATTGCTCCAATCCGTGATACGACTGGTTACAATGCCCAGCCAAGTGTAAGCGCTCGAGCTGCACTTGTGATGGATGCGCAAACTGGTGAAGTGCTCTACAGTAAAAATACCAACGCTTCTGTGCCAATTGCCTCTATTACTAAATTGATGACAGCAGTTGTAACGGCAGATGCCCGTTTAAACATGTCAGAAGAAATTACACTTGAGCAAATCGATTTTGCTGGTGCAAATGGTAAAAACTCAAGTTCAACCTTACGTGTTGGCGACAAGATGAACCGTGCAGAAGTTCTTCTATTTGCTCTAATGAAATCTGAAAACCCAGCAGCGGCAGCTTTAGCACGTACTTATCCGGGTGGTCGTCCAGCATTCGTAGCTGCAATGAACGCTAAAGCACGTGCTTTAGGCATGAACGCAACTCACTATTACGAGTCAACAGGTTTAGATCCGCGTAATGTATCTTCTGCGCGTGACTTAGGGATTTTGGCAAGTACAGCTTCTCAATATGGTTTGATCCGTCAATTCTCAACTACACCGACCTATGACTTTAACTTGGGTTATCGCGTGTTGAAATCTAATAATACTAATGCGCTAGTGCGTAATGGTGGTTGGAATATTAACTTGTCTAAAACTGGTTATATTAATGAAGCAGGTCGCTGTGTTGTGATGCACACAACTGTAAACTCACGTCCGGCAGTGATTGTATTACTGGGTGAGCCAAGTACACAGGCACGTAATAATGATGCAACTAACTTGCTTGGTTGGTTGAGCAATTTGCCAAAACGTATTTAATTTAAATATTCAAAAAACGCTTCTATTAAGAAGCGTTTTTTTATGCCTATAAAAAAGACATAAAAAAACGGCTGTTTAAAACAGCCGTTTTTGAAAAATCAGATCTTACATATTAGATAAAATCGAATCTTTTACTTGGTCCATTGTTGCATCAATTGACAACATCACTGCATCAGCACATTGTTTGATTGCAGTATCAGGGTCTTTCAAGCCATTACCCGTTACTGTACATACAATGACAGAACCTTCAGCAATTTTACCCGCTTTAATATCACGGATCGCACCGCCGATAGACGCAGCAGATGCAGGCTCAACAAATACGCCTTCATACATAGAAAGTAAGCGTTGAGCTTCTAAAATTTCGCTGTCTTGAAGTTCATCAAACCAACCTTTAGAGTCACGTACTACAGCTTTTGCATGGTTCCAGCTTTGTGGGTTACCAATACGGATTGCAGTTGCAATAGTTTCAGGGCTTTCAACTGGAGCACCACGTAAAAATGGAGCTGCACCAGAAGCTTGGTAACCCACCATTGTTGGTAAACCTTCAGGTTTTGGACCAGTGAATTGATCAGTAGCAGCATCATAAATCACTTGTTCAAACTGATCAGCAGGCTGGTTTGCTACAGCTTCGGTATAACCCATCCAGTGAGCGGTGATATTACCTGCGTTACCTACAGGTAAGCAGTGGTAATCAGGTGCACGGCCTAAAGCTTCAACGATTTCATAAGCAATCGTCTTTTGACCTTGCAAACGGTAAGGGTTGATTGAGTTTACAATCGTTACAGGCGCTTGATCAGCAACTTCTTTTACAAGACGCATACCATCATCGAAGTTACCACGAATTTGCATAGTGATCGCACCATACATCATCGCTTGTGCCATTTTACCCATCGCAATTTTGCCTTCTGGAATCAAAACAAATGCTTTGATACCTGCGCGTGCAGCATAGGCAGCAGCAGCAGCAGAAGTGTTACCAGTAGATGCACAGATAATCGCTTTAGAGCCTTCTTCAACCGCTTTGGTTACAGCCATGGTCATACCACGGTCTTTAAATGAACCAGTTGGGTTTAAACCCTCATATTTCACATAAATTTCAACATCTTTGCCAATAATACGTGGAATATTCTCAAGTTTAATGAGTGGGGTGTTGCCTTCACCCAAAGAGATAGCACGAGTAGTTGCCGAAACTGGCAAACGGTCACGATAACGATCTACAAGACCAGTATAACGATTGGCATTAGACATGATGGTGTTCCAATTAGAGGTGAAGCGGGAGAGGGAATCTTTCCCTCAACCTGATTAACTATCGAGCGATTCTAAACGAATTCTTACGATTTCGCCACGAATTGCAGGTAATGCTTGGATTTGTGCAAGAGCATCATCCATTTTTGATTCAACGATTGGATCGGTCAGAATCACGATTGGAATAAGGTCTTTTAAACGAGATTGTTGCATGATCGCATCAATACTAATTCCAGCGCGACTTAAGATGGTAGTAACATCTGCAAGTACGCCAGTTTGGTCTTCTGCATTTAAGCGGATGTAATAACCTGTGGTCATTTCTTCACGGCTTAAAATTGGCACATTGGTTAATGCTTCAAAAGCCAACTGAGGAATTGTTCCTGCGCCGTCTTCGGTATAAGAGATGTCACGAACAATATCAATAACGTCGGCAACAACTGCAGAAGCTGTAGGACCTGCGCCTGCACCCGCGCCGTAATAGAGTGTTGGACCTACGGCATTAGCTTGAACTAAAACAGCATTTTTAACGCCGTTTACATTCGCAATAAGTTGTTCATCTGGAATAAGTGTTGGGTGAACACGTAACTCAATACCTTTTTCAGCACGACGTGCAATACCAAGATGTTTAATGCGGAAACCAAGATCTTCGGCATATTTCACATCTTGCGCAGTGATTTTGCTGATACCTTCGGTATAAACCTTATCAAACTGAAGAGGAATACCAAACGCACAAGACGCTAAAATGGTAAGTTTATGCGCAGCATCAATACCTTCAACGTCAAAAGTTGGGTCTGCTTCTGCATAACCGAGTTCTTGAGCTTCTTTTAATACATCATCAAATGCACGACCTTTCTCACGCATTTCAGTCAGAATAAAGTTACCTGTACCATTAATAATGCCAGCCAACCATTCGATATGGTTTGCAGCAAGACCTTCACGGATCACTTTAATAATTGGAATACCGCCAGCAACTGCTGCTTCATAAGCAATTTGCACAGCATTGTCTTCTGCTGCTTTAAATAATTCATTGCCATGTTCAGCGAGTAACGCTTTGTTTGCAGTCACGACTTGTTTGCCGTGTTTGATTGCTTCCATGATAACTTCGTAAGCAGGGTGGATCCCACCCATAACTTCTACAACTACATCAACGTCTGGTTGACGAACGATGTCAAGTAAATCGGCGCTTTGTTTAATCCCTTCCAATTCAAGATCTGGACGAGGGCGGCGTGTTCCAACGTGGGTAATTTGAATTTCTCGACCGGTGCGACGTTTAATTTCAGCGGCATTTTCTTGTAGTAGTTTAAGGGCTCCTCCACCTACGGTTCCTAAACCGAGTATTGCCAGGCGAACTGGTTTCACGTCACACTCCATATCATCATTTAATCATTTAGTTGAAGCTAGATCATAGCTAAAAAAAACGCCAGACTCTAGCGCTTTTAGTGCTTGTTCAATGAATTAGAGTGCGATGTTTGGAAAAGAAGAGTAGATCAGTCTTTAAACAGAGTTTGATTAAACATTAATTATTTAAAAAACAAAGCGCTGCAATCAGAGCAGCGCTTTTTAAAAGAGAAAGATGATTAATCGTTCATCAACTTAAAGGATGTTATTTATCCAGACGTTTAATTAATTCATCCGGTGTTAGGTATCCACCTAAGTACTCCCCATCAACATTGTAAATAGCTGGTGTTCCATTTACACCCATGTTTAAGCCAAGTTGATATTGTTCACGAACAGGGTTTTTACATTGAGCAGGTGGAATATTGATACCTTGTACTGCTTGGTTAAAGGCAGCTTTACGGTCTGCGCTACACCATACAGCTTCCATGGTCGGCATAAATTGTTCACCGCGTGGCCAAGCGATATAGCGTACCTCAATACCTTTTTCATTAATTTCAGGTAAATGCTCATGTAATTTATGGCAATAAGGACAGCTTGCATCGGTAAACACATAAATCACATGTTTCGCCTTACCTTTTGCAGGGTAGACAATCAAATCTTCATTTTTTAAAGCCGCTAGGTGCTTTTTATTTTCCGATGCTTGGAGGCTATCGCCAATATTATGAAGTTCTTTATCACCTAAACGGATGACATCACCTTGAATAAGGTATTTACCGTCGTTGGTTGTATAAATTGACGTCATTCCTTCGAGGTTTACCCAATATAAGTTAGGAACTTCAGTAGGCTTGATATCTAAAATTTTGGCGTTGATGTTTGCATTCTTAAATTGTTTTTGCAAAGTTTCAATTAAACGCTGTTTAGCATTGCGTTCAATGATGGTTGAAGCTTCCCCAGTAGCAGGTGCGGTCGCAGTGAGCGCATCTTCTTTTTGTGGTTTGTTTTCTTTAGAACAAGCACTGAATAACAGGCTAGAAGCCAAAGCACAGGCAAGAAAAAGTTGAGATCGGGTAAAAGACATAGATAACCCTTATTTCATCAGTATTTATAGTCAGAAGCTGCTAAGCATAACAAAAAATCTAGCGTGTATTGTTAAAACTTTCTTAACCTTTGTGAACGAAATCAAGTGATTGTTAGGCGTATTTCAAATAATAAGTTTTAAATTTTTTAACCTCTAGGATGATGTTTTTCATGCAATTGTTGCATTCTTACTTGTGCTACATGTGTATAAATTTGAGTAGTTGATAGGTCACTATGGCCCAGTAACATTTGTACTACGCGTAAATCGGCACCGTGATTGAGCAGGTGTGTTGCAAAGGCGTGACGTAAGGTGTGAGGTGAGAGTTCAGCTTGAATATTGGCTTGAAGCGCGTAACGTTTAATGGCATACCAGAAGTTCTGACGGCTCATAATTCCGCCGTGTTGAGTTAAAAAGAGATAGTCAGTAGAGCTTTTATAGAGTTGAGGCCGAGCATCCTGCAAGTAGCGTTCTACCCATTCACAAGCAAATTGCCCTAGCGGGACCAAGCGCTCTTTATTACCTTTACCAGTAATTCTTAAATAGCCTTGTTTTAAGTTAATAAGTTCTAGGCGCAAGTTCAGCAGTTCTGAAACACGTAAACCGCATGCGTAAAGAACTTCAAACATTGCCCGATCACGTAAACCAAGTGCTGTATTAATGTCTGGAGCCTGAATCAGTGCTTCGACATCTTCTTCTGATAGATCTTTGGGTAAGGCTCTGCCAATTTTTGGAGAATGATGGGTTGCTACAGGATTATCGCTTCGTAATTTTTGTTCACGTAAAAATTTGTAAAACTGGCGTAGGGCAGATAAGCAGCGGGCAATCGAGCGTGGGCTTTTTCCCGCTTTAGTTAACTCAATCAAAACATCAGCGATATCATCACTTGTCCACTCTGGAAGAGCTAAATTTTTATGAAGTTCACTGCATTGAATAAGGTCGGATAAATAAGCATTACGTGTATGTGGACTTACCGTCTGAGCAACGAGATAGTCACGAAAACCTTGTAAAAAGCTTAAATGTTCAGGAATTTGAACAGGGCTTGGAATACGCGGTTTTTTATTCAACATACACTAGATCCTCTAAACCTCTGTACTGTAAAAGAAACTTTAAGGTTTGTCGATTAAACTAGATAAGAAGTGAAATTTAACCTTATTTGGTAATTATTCTCATTTATATGTATACTATTAAAAAAGGTTTAGGATCGGATGCGGTGCGTTTATCAGCTTTAAAAGTGAAGCAAGCGGCGACCATCACCAAAGTGAATCGGATAGAACTAGAGTCCGAGCAGCAAGATTTGGTCGCAATTCGTTTGGAAAGTCTGGGCTTTGTACCGGGCACACGAGTGGAAGTGATTACCAAAGGTATTTTTGGTGGTGATCCGATCTTAATCCAAATCGGCTTTACTCGTTTCGCTTTACGTAAAGCAGAAGCGGAAAAAATTGAAATTCAAGTAGAAGAAGGAGTACCCGCATGAGTGATGCGTTACGTATTGCCCTTGTGGGAAACCCTAACTGTGGTAAAACCTCTCTTTTTAACCATTTAACGGGAACTCGACAAAAAGTTGCAAACTATGCTGGTGTAACGGTCGAGCGTAAGGTTGGTCATTTTCAGTTGCCTTCAGGCCGAGCAGTGCGCGTACTTGATTTGCCGGGTACATATAGCCTTAATGCCACCAGTCCTGATGAAGTAATTACCCGTGACGTATGTTTGGGTAAGATTGCAGAAGAAGGGCAGCAAGATGCCTTTTTATGTGTGGTTGATGCCACTAACTTAAAATTGCATTTAGGGCTAGTGCTCGAAATGATCGAGTTAGGTCGTCCGATTTTACTTGTACTGAATATGATGGATGAAGCGCGTCGTCGTGGCATCCAAATTAATACTCAAAAGTTGTCTCAACGTTTGGGTGTACCAGTTGTTGAAACAGTTGCTGTCCGTAATGCGGGTATTGAAAATCTATTACATGCCCTTGATCAAGAAAAATACAGTGTGCCACAAACCGAATTGAGTGGTTTAACTGGAACTCATCATCAAAAAATCGATATGATTTTTAAAGATGTTGTTCATTATGTTGAGCAGGGCGATAAGCGTACTGATTTTCTAGATCGAATTTTCTTGCATCCGGTTTTGGGCCTACTTAGCCTTGCGCTCATGATGTTTATTGTGTTCCAAGCAGTTTTTGCATGGGCAGCACCATTCATGGATGGCATTGAAGGCTTCTTCGGGTGGTTGGGTGAAGTAATAGGAAGTGTGATTACCCAACCACTACTGCATAGTTTGGTTGTTGACGGAATTATTGCAGGTGCGGGTGGCGTAGTTGTGTTCTTGCCACAAATTTTGATCTTGTTCTTCTTTATTTTAGTACTCGAAGAATCAGGCTATTTACCGCGTGCAGCATTCTTACTTGATAAATTAATGTTCCAAGCGGGCTTAAGTGGTCGAGCTTTCATTCCTTTACTTTCAAGCTTTGCTTGTGCAGTACCGGGAATTATGGCAACGCGTAGTATTAGTGACCCTCGTGATCGTTTTACGACGATTATGGTTGCGCCTTTAATGACTTGTTCGGCACGTTTACCCGTCTATGCCTTGCTGATTGCTGCCTTCATTCCAGAGAAAATGGTCTGGGGTATTTTTAACCTGCAAGGTTTAGTGCTTTTTGGTCTGTATATGGCTGGTATTGTGAGTGCGCTTTGCGTTTCATTTTTAATGAAGTTTTTGCAAAAAGATAAATCGCAACATGCGTTACTGCTAGAGCTACCAAGTTATCGTTTTCCTGATTTAAAAAGTGTGGGAATCGGTTTATTGGATCGTGCAAAGATCTTCTTGAAACGCGTCGGTGGAATCATTTTTGCGCTCTCTATTTTGCTCTGGTTCTTGTGTACTTTCCCGCAGCCACCAGAAGGGGCGACATTACCTGCCATAGATTATAGTTTTGCAGGTATGCTCGGACATCTTATCCAACCTTTATTTGCTCCAGTTGGTTTTAATTGGCAAATCTGTATCGCTTTAATTCCAGCTATGGCTGCTCGTGAAGTGGTTGTCGCGGCATTAGGTACAGTTTATGCCTTGTCTGCAACAGATGATGATGCTGTGGCACAAGGTTTGTCACATCTGATTAGTGCAGATGGAACGGGGTGGTCTTTGGCAACAGGTTTATCACTTTTAGTGTGGTTCATTTATGCTCCACATTGTTTGGCAACACTGGCAACGGTACGTCGCGAAACAGGTTCATGGAAACATGTTGCAGCTATGACTGCATATCTGTTTGGTTTAGCTTATTTTGCATCGTTTGTTACCTATCAAATTGCTTCCCACTACTGGGGCTAAAGCAATAAAGGAGGTTGTATATGGTTCAATATCTGATTATTGCGGTTTTAGTGATTTGGAGTGCTGTCGTTGTTTTTAAGAAAGTATTTCCAAAAACATCAAATTCAGTCTTTTCTTCACTCTCTGCATTTTGCGAAAAGCAAGGTTGGGTAACCTTGGCAAAATGGCTTAAACCAAAAATGGCCTTTGGTTGTGCTGGCGGTTGTGGTTGTTCAAGCGAAGATAAACCTACCAATACAGTTCAAGAAATTAAGCCGATTAAATGGCAATAAATTTAGTATTTCTTGTTTCGTTTAAAAAGCCATCACATTGATGGCTTTTTTACGCACTGACACAAAAAAAGATGAATAAAGTTCAAACTGAAAAAGCATTCAAAACAGCAAAGTGCTAACATTTTTGCCATTCTGTCGATTGATAAATTGTGGGGCAAAAATGTTAATACAACGTGGTGGGTTAAAAGTTGTAGCAGGCTTGGGAATATCAGGCGTTTCTGCTGTAAATTTCCTGCATGAACAAGGCTACCAAGTTGCAGTAACAGATTCTCGTCCCACGCCACCAGGGCATGATCAGATCCCAGCTGGCGTTAAAACCAGTTTCGGTCAACTTGATCAAGAATTATTATTACAAGCAGAAGAAATTATTTTAAGCCCAGGCCTTGCACCGCAATTACCGGAAATTCAGGCAGCTATTGCTAAAGGTATTTCTGTGGTAGGTGATATTCAATTATTACGCCGTGCAACCGATGTGCCTATTGTGGCGATCACTGGTTCTAATGCTAAAAGTACAGTAACGACTTTAATTGGCTTAATGGCTAAAGATGCGGGTAAGAAAGTTGCTGTGGGTGGCAATCTTGGACGCCCAGCTCTAGATTTATTAAAAGATCAACCTGAATTAATTGTACTTGAGCTATCAAGTTTTCAGCTAGAAACCACGTCTCACTTAAATGCTGAAGTTGCTGTGGTTCTCAATATGAGTGAAGACCACTTAGATCGTCACGGCAATATGTTGGGTTACCATCAAGCAAAACACCGTATTTTCCAAGGCGTTAAAAAAGTAGTATTTAACCGTGATGATGCTTTAAGTCGTCCTCTTGTTCCAGATACCACACCAATGCAAAGCTTTGGTTTAAATGCACCAGATTTAAATCAATATGGTGTTTTAAGAGATGGTGATGGCACGCTTTGGCTTGCGCGTGGTTTACAGCGTTTAATTAAAAGCTCAGATTTATATATTCAAGGCATGCATAACGTAGCAAATGCTTTAGCTTGTCTCGCATTAGGAGAGGCAATAGGCCTGCCTATGGAATCTATGCTTGAAACCTTAAAACAATTTAAAGGGTTAGAGCATCGCTGTGAATATGTAAAGACTGTGCATGATGTACGTTATTACAATGATTCTAAAGGCACTAACGTTGGTGCTACGCTTGCAGCAATTGATGGTTTAGGCGCTGCCATTGAAGTGAAAAAAGGAAAGGTTGCCTTGATTTTAGGTGGGCAAGGTAAAGGTCAGGATTTTGGTCCATTACGTTCTTCTATCGAAAAATATGCCAAAGTTGTGGTATTGATTGGTGAGGATGCTCCGGTGATTGAACAAGCCATTCAAGGTGCAACCAAAATTTTACATGCAGCAACGCTTAAAGAAGCTGTAGAGCTGTCTCAACGTGAAACACAGGCCGAAGATGTGGTGTTGTTATCACCAGCATGTGCAAGTTTTGATATGTTTAAAAGTTATAATGACCGTGGTCAGCAGTTTGTTGCCTGCGTCAATTCGTTGGTTTAAAGAAAACATGATTAGGAATGTAGTATGGCAGGCTTAGCTCAGACCACAATCCAGAAAATCAATCATTGGTATGAACGGATATTGCCTAAATGGCCAGCGGAAGTGACGCCACGTAATGTCCTGATTTTCTGTGTCGTTGCATTATTATGTATCGGTTCAGTGATGGTTGCATCTGCTTCGATGCCCTATGCTGAATATATGCATGAAAACCCGTTTCACTATGTGATTCGTCATGGTATTTCGATTGTCGCTGCGGGTGTAGTGGCTTATTTGACCTATCGAATATCACTTAATACGTGGTTTAAAAATACCTTCCCGCTGTGGTTATTAACCATGGTTCTGTTGCTTGCTGCTTTGGTGGTGGGTTCGGAAGTCAACGGTTCTACACGTTGGATTAAGATTGGTGGCTTTACCTTGCAGCCAACCGAGGTTGCCAAAGTCATGATGGCAATCTTTACCGCAGACTACGTTGTGCGCCGTGCCAAAGAGGTTCGTACTCATTGGAAAGGCTTATTGCGTTTAAGTGGGGTTATGGCAATCACGGTCGGTTTAATTATTGCTGAGCCTGACTTGGGGGCAACCGTCGTTATTGTCATGATGATGGTTGGTGTGTTCTTTTTAGCGGGCGCGCCGCCAACTCAGTTCTTAATCATGCTTGGTGCGATTGTCACAGGTATTGTGTTTTTGATCTTATTTGAACCATACCGTTTCCAGCGTTTGATTTCGTTTACTGACCCATGGGCAGATCCATTAGGGGTAGGTTATCAGTTATCAAATGCATTAATGGCTTTTGGCCGTGGTGAATGGTTTGGTACAGGCTTAGGGCATAGTGTACAAAAACTATCTTATTTACCTGAAGCGCATACTGACTTTATGTTGGCAGTGCTAGGTGAAGAGTTTGGCTTTGTGGGTATTTCTATTGTTATTGGCTTGTCTTTCTTGATGCTGGCATGTTGTATCAAAATTGGTCACCGTGCCTTGAAACATCATTACCTTCGCGCAGGCTATTTAGCTTACGGCATTAGTATTATTTTCTTGCTCCAGATTTTAGTAAATGCGGGCATGAATATGGGTTTAATGCCGACGAAAGGTTTGACTTTGCCATTCATTAGTTATGGTGGTACGTCTTTAATGATGTGTGCTGCGATGATTAGCTTAATCTTAAAGATTGATGCATCAACACAAGAAGTCAACCCAGAACGAGAAGAATCGAACTTCTAATTGAGTATTTAGAAGTTTAAAAAGTCCGATTTGATATCGGGCTTTTTTATTATTTATAGATATGTTCCGCTGAGTTCTTGCACATGGGGAATCAAATCAACATTCCACTGTGCTACAGCCTGTTTGAGCATCAGTCTAGGTTGATCTAAATCAACGTTGGGTTGTCCCAAGGCTAGTATCGCTTTTTGAAGTAATTCAGGTGCTTTTGATAAATCGAGTGCTTGAGCTAGATTTTGTTTAGAGAGCTTTTGCCCTTGGTCATTCATTGCAAGGGGTAGGTGCATATAGCTTAGTTGAGGATAACCTAGAAGCTGACCTAGCCAAATCTGACGTTCGGTGTTATCTAATAAGTCTGCGCCTCGAACGACATGGGTAATGCCTTGTAGATAATCATCCACAACGACTGCAAGTTGATAGTTAATAATCCCATCACGGCGCTTAAGAACAAAATCTCCAAGATCGTGTTGTAGATTGGAGCAATGATGTCCTTGTAATCGGTCATCAAAACAGATCTGCTGATCTTGAACTTTTACCCGAATCGCTTGACCTTGAAAATCAAGATTGAGATCGCGGCAAGTACCTGCATAGATTGCATTTGAACCAAGCATTTTGCGGGTACATTGACATGCATAGATAAGACCTTCTTTTTTGAGCTGGTCTAATACGCTTTCATAAATGTCTAAACGATTTTTTTGAAAGATGATCTCTGCATCGGATTCGAACTGGAAGGCTTCAAGTGATGTGAGAATATGCTCTTCACTGCCGGGATAAATACGAGGGATATCTGTATCTTCGACACGAACGAGCCATTTGCCTTGATGGGCTTTTGCATCGCAATAGCTAGCAACAGCAGTAATGAGTGATCCAAAATGCAAAGGGCCGGTTGGCGATGGCGCAAACCGACCTGAGTATGAGCAGCGATTAAGCGGAACATTGTTCCGCCGCTGCGCAAGAGAAAAGCTATGCTTTTCTGGCAGGCGATTTAACTGCTGCACAACAGCCGAGTTGTGCTCGGCTGGAGAATTATCAACAGTCACAATTAACCGTTATTTTGCTTCTCTTTGATTTCTGCCAAAGTTTTGCAATCAATACATAAAGTTGCAGTTGGACGTGCTTCTAAACGACGTAAGCCGATTTCAATACCACAAGTTTCACAGAAACCGTAGTCTTCATTCTTAATGGCTTCCATAGATTGTTCGATTTTACGAATTAACTTACGTTCACGGTCACGTGTACGTAATTCAATTGCAAATTCTTCTTCTTGGGTAGCACGGTCGTTTACATCTGGCAGTGCAGTTGATTCGTCTTGCATCGTATTTAAAGTACGATCAACTTCAGACATTAATTCAGCTTTCCATGCTTGCAGAATTTGTCGGAAATGCTCGAGCTGTCCTTCAGACATGTACTCTTCATTTTTCTTAGGTTGATAAGGTGCAATACCAAATAAACTTGCAGTTGTGCCTATGTCAGAAGTTTTAGGTTTCACTTTACGTGCACGTTTTGCAGAAGCTTTGTCACCTTCCACTACAACTTCTGTATGTTCATCCAAAACTTGGTTGTGGTTGTCATTCGCCATAATAGGGCATTCCT
The DNA here is from genome assembly GCF_038562025.1 of Acinetobacter sp. D009. Classification (NCBI taxonomy): domain Bacteria; kingdom Pseudomonadati; phylum Pseudomonadota; class Gammaproteobacteria; order Moraxellales; family Moraxellaceae; genus Acinetobacter; species Acinetobacter sp. D009. The sequence continues at coordinate 3,558,393 of NZ_CP151886.1, read as the reverse complement.
CATCATACACGTATTATCTATACGCAAAAAATATGGTGATATGCAAGTGTTTTTATAGAAAACCATCGATGGGATTTTCCCATCGGGTCGTCATCATATAGATTTTTCCTGCAAGATGATAGTCATTCCGACCCGTAAATATTTTCAAAACGTGTTTACCCCAGTCATAATTATATATAAGCATATAAGAAATAGGGCTAATAGCCTGAAATATCAGTGTTTATATGGCCTTGAAAATTTTCAAGACGGAAGACTTCGGTTTCAAAACTACCATCGTTTTTTAGACGAATGTAACGATAGCCGGGAGCATTTTGATCTAAAGCAAAATCATTGCTAAAGGGTTTAAACTGCACACTTGTTGAGGGTGTAGAGAAAAATTCGATCCCTTGCCAAGTGTTTATTGAGTCCTGATGAACATGCCCGCAGACTAAAGCTTTTACATTTTTAAATGGAGCCAAGGTAGTAAGCAAAGCATTAGAATTTTGTAACTTGTGATGATCAATCCATTTTGACTTCATGGCAAAAGGATGGTGATGACAAGCCAGCAAAATCGGGTTATCTGCATACTCTTCAAGTAAATTCGTTAAGCTGTCTAGCTGTTCTGCTGATAGATGCCCATCAATATGACCTTTAACCGCACTATTTAATAAAATAACCCGCCAGTTTCCTAAGCAAATAACTACAGGTTCCTGATGATTCTCTTTATGCAATGGGAAATGGTCAACATTGTCATGATTACCTAAGGTCTGAAAAAAGGGCAGACCAAGCGTTTGCATATATTGAATATAACGTTTGTAGGTAATAGGCGTTGGTGCCTGAGCTAGGTCCCCAGTATGGATAATTGCATCAGTTTCAGGATGTTTATTAAGTATCTGTTGAATAATCGCATGAAAGCTTTCTTCAGGATTTATACCCACAAATTCTAAGTGCGGATACTCCAATAGGTGGGTATCGGTAATTTGTATAATGACATGGTCTTTTTGTGAAAGTGTTGAGACTTGAAAAGTCACCGTCCTACCTCTTCGGGTTTATTATCGTTTTGCTGTGTTGGGCCAGCCATTGTAATGCCATAATGACAGGAGCATTTCTTAAACGTCCGCTGTCGAGTAGAGTCTGGATTTCACTATAATTAAATAAGTGTAGTTGAATATTTTCACCCTCATCATCTACGCCAAAAACACCCCCTTCAGCGGGTAAATTGGTTTGGGCAACATAGAGATGAAATAACTCTGAGCAAGCACCAGCTGACGGGTAAAAGCTAAATAGATGCTCTAAATTTTGAACTTCGCAACCTGATTCTTCAAGGCTCTCTCGTCGAATACAACTTTCTGGTGATTCATCACCATCTAACACACCTGCAATTATTTCTAGCTGCCATGGGGAGTGAGAGTCATCTAAAGCCCCAACACGGAACTGTTCAATCAGAGCAAACTGTTGTTTTTGATCGTTGTAGAGTAATACACCAGCTGCTTCAGGCCGATGAACGAGTTCACGCTGCAATACATGAGTATATTCAGATTGATTAAATAGACGATGTCGAAGGCTGACTTTTTCAACTTGAATAAAACCACGGAATAGAGATTCACGTGATGTTACTTCGACATCTTTAGATGTATAACTTGGACGTTCAACAATACTCATGATTCGATCAGGACGAAATCTATTTATTTCATCCTAACCGAGAATCAGGGCTAGGCAAGTGTTTTTTTTGAATATTTACACTTTATGATACAGTTTTTGACCTTGTTCCTGATAAACCTCTTTCATCGCTTTGAGGCCTTCTTCAACCTCTGAATCGTTATTGGTGAGGTTGTTGGCATAGTCACGTACATTCTGAGTGATTTTCATTGAACAGAATTTTGGACCACACATTGAGCAAAAGTGAGCAGATTTATGTGCTTCTTTTGGTAAGGTTTCATCGTGCATACTACGCGCTGTGTCAGGGTCCAGACTTAGGTTGAACTGATCATCCCAACGGAATTCAAAACGAGCTTTTGATAAGGCATTATCACGTACCTGTGCACCTGGATGTCCTTTCGCAAGATCGGCAGCATGTGCTGCAAGCTTGTAGGTAATAATTCCGTCTTTAACATCTTTTTTGTTTGGTAGACCCAAATGCTCTTTCGGTGTGACATAACAAAGCATTGCTGTGCCATACCAGCCAATCATGGCTGCACCAATTGCAGAAGTAATGTGGTCATACCCCGGAGCGATATCTGTTGTTAATGGCCCAAGTGTATAGAATGGCGCTTCTTTACACACTTCTAGCTGAAGGTCCATGTTTTCTTTAATCATGTGCATTGGTACGTGACCAGGGCCTTCAATCATGACTTGAACATCATGTTCCCATGCACGGTGAGTCAGTTCACCTAAGGTTTTAAGTTCGCTGAACTGTGCTTCGTCATTTGCATCTTGAATACAGCCCGGACGTAAGCCATCACCTAAGCTAAATGAAACGTCATAAGCTTTCATGATTTCACAGATTTCATCGAAATGAGTGTATAAGAAATTTTCTTCATGATGCGCTAGACACCACTGCGCCATGATCGAACCACCACGAGATACAATACCTGTTAAACGGTTTGCTGTAAGTGGTACATAGCGAAGTAATACACCTGCGTGAATGGTGAAGTAGTCAACACCTTGTTCGGCTTGTTCAATTAGTGTGTCTTTGAAGATTTCCCAAGTTAGGTCCTCTGCAACGCCATCAACTTTTTCAAGTGCTTGATAAATCGGTACGGTGCCGATTGGAACAGGTGAGTTACGAATAATCCATTCACGTGTTTCATGAATGTTTTTACCTGTCGACAAGTCCATAATGGTGTCGGCACCCCAACGGGTTGCCCAAGTCATTTTCGCAACTTCTTCGTCAATTGAAGAGCCAAGCGCTGAGTTACCAATATTGGCATTAATTTTCACCAAGAAATTACGACCAATAATCATTGGCTCAAGTTCTGGGTGGTTAATGTTTGCAGGAATGATCGCACGACCTTCAGCAACTTCTTGGCGAACAAATTCAGGTGTAATTTCTTTTAAGTTTTTTGCACCAAAATTCTGACCAGCATGTTGACGCATATCAACACCTTCACGCTGGCGTTGATTTTCACGAATTGCAATATATTCCATTTCAGGTGTGATAATACCTTGCTTGGCATAGTGCATTTGAGTGACATTTTTGCCTGCTTTAGCACGGCGCGGATTTTGAATATGGGCAAAACGAATGTCAGCGGTGCGAATGTCTTTTAAACGTTCTTGCCCAAATTTTGAAGTCAAGCCAGAAAGTACGTCAGTATCGTTACGTTCTTCAATCCAGTTTTGGCGAACTGAAGGTAAACCTTTGTCTAAATCAATTTGAACATTTGGGTCGGTATAAACACCTGAAGTGTCATATACCATAACAGGAGGGTTATGTTCACCGCCAAGACCGGTAGGGGTGTCGGTTAAAGAAATTTCCCGCATTGGAACCTGAATGTCAGGGCGAGAGCCTTCAATATAAACTTTTTTAGAAGCGGGTAAGATGCGAGTTAAATCTTTTGCATCTTGTTCATGTTGTGCTGAAATTTCAGCAGAAGAAAGATTCGTTAACTGGTTCATCACATGATCCTTATGAATAACATCAACGAATCAAGCACGACCAAAAACGATGGCGGATTTATCTTTATGAGATAAATTTAAGGCTGTAAGTTTTCAGATGGCTTGATTCCTACGCAGGTCTTAACCTGATCAGGTTCAACGGTACTTGTGATCAAACTTGTGTTGCGATAACACGGAATTTACACAATCTCAGCGAGCTATTACTCGCGCTCCGTCAAGCGATTTAAAGACTAACATGTTTTAGGTTGGCTGGCATTGTCAATTTGTATCTATACAAACCGCATCCATATGGCAGTCACGATAGACTTCCGTGTTCCATGGAGAATCAAATTTTAAGAGCTGCTCAAGCTGTTCATGAGTCATCTGATAATTTGATTTTTTATCACCATTTTTATCAGTTAAATCTATTTTAAATTGCTTATTGCGCTCTTCTACAGGCGTAGCAATAAACTTAAGAAACAGTTGAGCAGGTTTGGCTAAACTCGACTCATTTTGTGTAGAGAGAAACCGAATTTGCTGAAGCGCATCTTTATCAAACCATGTGTTCGGTGCATATTCATCTGACACAGGCGTATTATCGAGACCAAAGAAAATAAAATAACGATATTCATTAAATAGTAGTTTTGCATCATCAATAAAGTGGCTCTTTGGATATTTTTGAATAAATTTTTCCCAAAATAATGCGCGTTCAGTGAGCTCTTTCCATGAAATAGCCAACGCACCATCATTATAGAAAATATTTTGATTGTCTTTCGCCATACGAGTTAAAAACTCTTTTTGGTCCGCGGGTAAGGACTTAGAAAAAACGTCAACTAAATAGCTTGGCTGGCGTCGATAGGTAAACATGCCTTCACCTTGATAGAGAAGTTCAATATAGGCTTGCCCTTCATGTTGAAGTAAATATTGATCACGCGGGCTAAGTTGGTCAAAGAGTTTTTTCTGAGTTTGGATGACCTTTTTAAGGTCTTGTTTCTGTTCTAAAACGGCATAGCCAAATGCTTCAAAAGCTCTACCTGTTTTTTCAGTGTAGTCTTGTTTTAGAAAACGTTGATACATGGCAGTTGATGCATCAATCTGCTTAAGCTGCTCATGATTTTTTAAAGAGGGAACACAGATTTTAAGCTTTTCATTAATTTGATTTAAGTCTTCTATTTTGCTGTTTTGATTAATCGTGTGCATAGCTACCATAATTTGTAAGCAGCTACTGTCTTGTTTTTGAGTGGCCTTTTGCTCAGTTGGTTTTTGCTCTTTAGATACAGCCTGATCTTGCTCTGATGTTTTATTACATCCAGCTAAAAGTAGTGCACCGCACATACTCATTATTAGAACTTTTTTCATCATTGTACTTTTATAGAAATTAATATTGCTCAAATTATAACGCTTAAAAAGATTGCATCATTGTTAGAAATCTTTATTATTAGGTAGGTCGGTCTACTTAAGTAAAAGCTATGAATGATAAAACAGCAAGACAGAAAATTCTCGATGCAGCGGCAACCTTGTTTTATAACGATGGCATTACTGCAACAGGAATCAACTCAGTTACGGCTAAAGCAGATGTCGCGAAGATGTCGCTTTATAATAATTTTTCTTCAAAAGGAGATCTTGTTGATGCCTATATTGCTGCACGCCATCAAGAGTGGCTCGACCTCTATCAAAAGCGTTTAGAAAAAACAAAAACAGCTAAAGAAGCCATTTTGGCCGTGTTTGATGCCTATCAAGACCATGCAGAATTTGCCTACGAAAAAGGCTTTCGAGGTTGTGGGTTATTGAATGCTGCGGCAGAGTTCCCTGCAAATAGTGCAGGGCGAAGTTCGGTAAGACAGCATAAAGAAGAAGTTGAGGCTATTGTTGCTGAACATTTAAAAAAATTAATACCACGCTCACAGCGCGTTAACTATGTGGCTACGCAGCTTTCTTTTCTTTTAGAGGGCTCTATGGCACGAGCAGGCTTAGAAGGAAACAGTCGTCAACTTCAATTAGCGAGACAAATGGCAGAAGATATTTTAGATCGAGAATGCCAACATGATTAGCCTTATTAAAAATAGTAGCTATGGTGGCACAATTGCAATTTTAGTTGCTTCTGTTTTGTGGGGAACAACAGGTACGGCGGCAGCATTTGCACCGACTCTTGGCCCACTTGCTATTGGCGCTGTAGCGATGGGCGGTGGAGGACTTTTACAAGCTTTGGTTGCATCACGAGCAATACGCGAAAACCGTCAGTTTATAAGGGAAAATCTTTCAATACTGCTTTTAGGGGTAGCGGCGGTTGGTATTTATCCTTTGGCTTTTTATTCCTCAATGCATTATGCGGGCATTACGATTGGCACCGTTGTTTCAATTGGTACCGCTCCATTAATAGCAGCAATTTTAGAGCGATTTTTTGACCGCAAAGCTTTATCGGCTATTTGGTTTCTAAGTTTTGTGTGCGGTGTGCTTGGTGTAAGTATGTTATCGATGGGGGAAAGTCATGCGATCCAAGAGAGTACAAATCAATGGAGTAAATTCTTCGGTATTTTTCTTGGGCTGGTCGCTGCTACAACTTATTCACTTTATTCATGGGCTGCAAAAAGATTAATAGATCGGGGTGTTGCCTCTAAAGCTGCAATGGGCATGATTATGGGAGGCGGGGCAGTTATTTTGCTTCCTACTTTATTGGTTACAGGTGGAGGGTTATTGCATAGCTCAGCCAATCTACTTGTGGCTGGTTATATGATGCTGATTCCTATGTTTTTGGGTTATTTACTTTTCGGTTTTGGATTAAAAACAGTAAATGCCAGCAAAGCGACCACCCTAACTTTATTCGAACCCTTAGTCGCTGCGATTTTTGCGATTGTTTTGGTTGGCGAGCATGTTTCATGGGTAGGTTGGATAGGCATGTTTTTGATTTTTATTTGTATTTTAATTTTGTCAAAAACTAAGAACGCTTAAAAAACTAAAACTTTTAATGGCTTGAGTTTGATTTGAATTTTTCTTAGTCTTAAGGACAAGTTTTATCGTTGATTTAAACAATGAAAATAAAATTAATGGTCGCTGTTGGCCTTTGGAGTTTTGCATCTTCGAGTTTTGCTTTAGATTTAGTTGAAGCTTATGAGCGCGCAAAACAAAATGACCCGACGTGGCAAGCCAATCAACAACAATATGAAGCAGATCAACTGAACTTAGGCTTAGCAACGGGGGCATTATTACCTACTGTCACATTGTCTGGAAACATTACCCGTAATCGACAAACTGTAAAACGTTCAAACTTTCCAGGCGTTGATCAAGAAGGCCTGTCAGATGCTTTGGTAAGTAGTACGTCAACGACTCGACAAGCGACTCTCACTGCACGTCAGCCATTATTTCGAATGGATGCTTGGGAAGGTTATAAGCAAGTTAAAACTTCGGTTGCCTTAAGTGAAATCACTTTAAGACTACAAAAACAAGATCATGTTTTAAATGTGGCAGAAGCCTATTTTAATGTGTTGCGTCAGCAGGCACTTAGTGTTGCATACTTACAAGAAGAAAAGGCTTTGCTTGAGCAGCTTAATATGATGAATGCCAAACTCAAAGAAGGGTTGGTGGCACGTAGTGATGTAAGTGAAGCAAATGCTCAATATCAAAATGCCAGAGCCAATCGTATTTCAACCAATGTTCAATTACTTTTAGCCCAAGAGCAGCTTTCTGAATATATTGGTTCTTATCAAGATAAACTTGCTGTACTGCGCAGTGATTTTAGTTTTCAAAAGCCTTATCCAGCAGAGCTTAATGACTGGCTTTCTTTGGCGCAGCAAAAAAACTTAAAAATTCAGCAAGCCCGCTTACAGCAAAAATATAGTGAGGACCAGCGCCGTGTCGAAAAGGCAGCGCTTTATCCTCAAATAGATGCTGTAGCAAGCTATGGCTATACTAAACAAACACCAGAGACACTCATTTCTACTGACGGGAAATTTGATCAGGTGGGGGTAGAAATGAACTGGAATCTATTTAATGGTGGACGGACCCGAACATCAATTAAAAAAGCCACTATTGAAGCCAGTAAAGCGCAGGCACAACTTGATGCAGCGATTCGCCGTGCCAATGTCGATGTGAAAAGTGCCTTTATGCAGGTCGATACAGATCAAGCCAAACTTGAAGCAAGAAAGGCCGCAATGGATTCATCTTCTTTGGTTTCTCAAGCTTCGAAAGCAAGTTATAACGAAGGCTTAAAAAGTATGGTTGATGTTTTATTGGCCCAGCGTAATGCTTTTTCTGCAAAACAGGATTATCTTAATGCTCAGTATGACTATTTATTGAATGTGCTTCGTTTAAAAGCTGCGGTAGGCCAGTTAGGTGAAAAAGATCTGGTTGAGCTTAATAGCTGGTTAACGTATCAGTAATAAAATGCTTCTATCTGAAATTTAATTTTGTCATAAAAACTTAATGATTGCTGTGTTTTAATGCTCAATCATTTTATTCCCGTGCCATCATGTTGGAGGCTTCCCTTGAGTCCGAGTAATCCGGTGTTAAGCCATCATATTTCTTCTCAATTTAATGAAGATTTGCAAGATGTAAACACAAAGTTTATGACCATGGGTGGCTTGGTCGAACAGCAGGTTGCAAATGCAATTCATTCTTTACTTGATACCGACGCAAATTTAGCGATTGATGTTCAATTTAAAGATAATGCAGTCAATCAATATGAACGTGATATTGATGAAGGCTTGACGCTAATTTTGGCGCGTCGTCATCCAGCAGCGATTGACTTGCGTATGGTTATTGCCATGAGTAAAGCCAATACTGACCTTGAGCGTATTGGTGACGAAGCTGCAAAAATTGCCCGTATTGCACAGAACCTTTGTGAAGAGGGTGGTTCACCACGTGGCTACATGGAAACACGTCATATTGGTAACCAAGTTCGTGTCATGATTCATGATGCTCTTGATGCTTTTGCGCGTTTAGATGCAGATCAAGCTTTACGTGTACTTTTAGCGGATGCTGACATTGACCGTGAATATCAATCAGCAACACGTACATTAATGACTTATATGATTGAAGACCCGCGTCATATTGCTCGTGTAATTAATGTCATGTGGGTCTTACGTTCATTAGAGCGTATTGGCGATCATGCTCGTAACATTGCTGAGCAAGTGATTTATATGGCCAAAGGCTTTGATGCTCGTCATACCAAAATTGAAGAAATTGAAGCTAAAGTCCACGAAAAGTAATTTTGAGCTGAAATAGTTAAAGGCCTTGTTTCAAACAAGGCTTTCTTATTTTTAAAATAATAGATAAAAAAATGTCCCGAACTTTGGGGGGGAGTTCAGGACAGAAAATCAAGTGCATAAACACGACAGGGATCGTGTTCTTCTTGCTATAGAGTGATATTAAGTTCTTCGCTTTTTGATGTCATGTAGAGTCCTGTGCGCTCTATGTAAGGCTTTTTATGTTTGTGTAAGTTTCACGTAAAAAAAGGCGGATCTATGTATATAGACCCGCCTTTTTAATGATGAGTAAGCTAAAACAAACCGATTATTCTGGTTTCCAGCCTTCAGCTTTTTCTACACTTTCATCATTATTGAAGAATTTCTCACGTTGTTCTTCCAGAAACTTTTTAGCTTCTGGTTCAAACACGTTTAAGCGCTTTTCATTAATTAGCGTAGTTTGATGCTGTAACCATTCTTGCCATGCTTGTTTAGAAACATTTTCAAAAAAATCTTGGCCTTTAGCACCAGGGAAAGGAGCGAAGTCTAAACCTTCCATTTCCTTTTGATATTTACGGCAAAATACTTGGCGACTCATGTTTTATCCTTAAGCGTATAACTGTTCTAAACGTGTATGGGCGCGCGCAATTGCAGCTTCAACCTGTTTTGGAGAAGTTCCACCAATATGATCACGAGCATTTACAGAAGCTTCTAGAGTTAAGGCTTTGTCAAACACATCTGCTGTAATTAAGTCAGAGAATTGCTGTAATTGCTCAAGTGTGAGTTCAGATAAGTCTTTTTCTTCCGCAACACCTAATGCAACAGCTTTACCTACAATTTCATGCGCATCACGGAACGCAACGCCTTTTTTCACTAAGTAGTCAGCAAGGTCAGTTGCAGTTGAGAATCCACGAAGAGCAGCTTCACGCATGATTTCAATATTTGGAACCAATGCAGGAATCATGTCTGCAAATGCCATGAGTGAACCACGAACCGTATCGATTGCATCAAATAAAGGTTCTTTGTCTTCTTGGTTATCTTTGTTGTATGCCAATGGTTGACCTTTCATGAGCGTAAGTAAGCTAATTAAGTCACCAAATACACGGCCAGATTTACCACGAATAAGTTCTGGAACATCCGGATTCTTCTTCTGTGGCATGATTGAAGAACCAGTACAGAAGCGGTCAGGAATATTCACAAATTTGAACTGTGCAGAAGTCCAAAGAATGAGCTCTTCTGACATACGTGATAAATGCATCATGATAAGCGCAGCAGCAGCATTAAATTCGATGGCAAAGTCACGGTCAGATACAGCATCAAGCGAGTTTTCAGATACAGCTTCAAACCCTAAAAGTTCTGCTGTATAAGCACGGTCAATCGGATAAGTTGTACCAGCAAGAGCAGCTGAACCAAGTGGCATGCGGTTAACGCGTTTACGGCAGTCTTGAAGACGTTCAGTGTCACGTACTAACATTTCAAACCATGCTAACAAGTGATGACCAAAAGTCACAGGCTGAGCAGTTTGTAGGTGTGTAAAGCCTGGCATAATTGTATTTACATTTTTGGCAGCCAAGCCTAACAAGCCTTTTTGTAAACGTTCTAATAATTTTAAAATATCATCAATTTCGTCGCGCAGGTAAAGACGAATATCAGTTGCAACCTGATCGTTACGGCTACGGCCTGTGTGTAATTTTTTACCTGTAATGCCAATACGTTGAGTCAAACGTGATTCAATGTTCATGTGAACATCTTCAAGATCGATGCGCCACTCAAAGTTTCCAGCCTCAATTTCTGAGCGAATGGTGCTTAAACCTTCAATAATGTCATCGCGTTCTGCTTCCGTGAGTACGCCAACTTTCGCAAGCATGGTAGCATGCGCAATCGAACCAGCGATGTCTTGTTTATAAAAACGTTGGTCAAACTGAACAGAGGCGGTAAATTCGGCTACAAAAGCGTCTGTCGCCTCAGAAAAACGACCACCCCACATACCTGAGGTTTGGTCTGGGGTTACTGAATTAGGGGGATTTGAAGATGTGGTCATGGTGGCTCAGTAAAATAAAAAAGAGTATATCACTTGCCGAAGCTCAACAAACAAAGTTGTTTCCTACAGCATACCGAAATCAAAATTCCTCCTATTTTTTTACGAAAAGCGGGCGTTGGCAACACTTATTCGAATTAATTATCGCAAGTAATGTTTTGGCACTGGTTTTGGCATTGGCTGAAGCACAGTCTTGGCAAGCCTTAAGCGGAGGAAGGCTTTTTCAATACATCGTTTTTATTAACTGGGTAATATTGTCCTTTTTTGCATTGGTTGAACGCTTTCAAGGTTTTTTTAGCAGCTTGCGTCAAGAATTTGCTTTGGCTATTGGTTTTGTCATGCTGCAAAGTATTGTTGTTTTGACCACTTTAATTAGTAATTTTTTTCAGTTTGGTCTTTTAAATAAACATGCTTCTTTAACGCAGGGCTGGAGTGTTTATTTTACCAATGTACCTTTATATCTAAGCTATGGAATATTACTCGGGGCTTTTTGCTTACGTTATTTATATGTCAGGGAACAATGGTTGCATCAGCAATATGCCGAATTAAATGCCCGTATTCAGGCCATGCAAGCACGAATTCACCCTCACTTCTTATTTAATAGTTTAAATAATGTGGTGAGTTTAATTGCGATAGATCCAGATAAAGCAGAAAGCATGCTCATCAGTTTGTCGCGGTTATTTCGCGCGAGTTTCCAAGAATTAAAATTGGTGAGTCTGCATGAAGAAATCGAGCTGAGTAAACAATATTTAATGATTGAGCAGGTGCGTTTGGGGGAGCGTTTAAAAGTGGATTGGAAGATCGAGCTTTCATCTGTGCAATTAAAACAGATCACTATTCCTTTATTGACATTACAACCCTTGTTAGAGAATAGTATTTTTCATGGGGTAGAACCAATGATGGGTAAAGCAACCATAGGGGTATTGGTTGAAATATTGCAAAATCAGGTCAGTATAGTCATTACCAACCCATATACAGACGATACAATAAATTCACGGAAAGGGCATGGAATCGCTCTTGAAAATGTTAAGCAGCGCCTGAAAGCGTATTATGGGAACACCGTTAGATTTCAGGTTTATAAAGGTGAAGCTTTATATACCACTATTATGAGCTATCAATATCAAACAAAATAATAAGTCAGTCAGAGTTAACCATAAAAAAATGGACCAAGTTAACGGTGACAAGGAGGATGAATGAAGGTGCTAATTTGTGATGATGAACCACTTGCAGTGGAGCGTTTATCACGTTTAGTTTCAAAGATGGGACATGAGGTTGTATCAACGGCTCATCATGGACAAGAGGCCTTGGAACAGGCACGGCTTCATCAACCGGATGTAATCTTACTTGATATTCAAATGCCAGGTATGAATGGGCTTGTCTGTGCAGAACAGTTAAGTCAGCTCAATCCTCGACCTGCGATTGTATTTTGTACCGCCTACGATCAGCATGCATTAGAAGCTTTTAAAGCTCAGGCTCAAGCTTATCTTCTTAAACCGATTGATCCGGTTGAACTTGAGCAAGCTTTAAGTCAGCTAACTCAACTTACTCAAGCGCAGCTCAATGCATTACCGAATTCTGAACTTTTACAAGATTTAAAAACACAGCGTCATCAAATTGCCGCAAAAACCTATCGTGGTGTTGAGCTGATTCCTGTTGAAAATATCTATTACTTTTTAGCAGATCAGAAATATGTCACTGTGAGACATAAAAATGGCAGTGTATTAATAGATGAAACATTAAAAGAGCTTGAAACCGAATTCGCAGATCAGTTCATTCGTATTCATCGAAATGCGTTGGTTGCAGTCGCATATTTAGATGGGTTGGAGCTGATCAGTTCAGGGCAATATCAGGTTAGATTACGCGGTCTTGATGAAAGACTTTCAGTGAGCCGTCGACATTTGTCTACGCTTAGAGAGCGAATTCATCAGCTCTAAATTTAAAAGAGTTATCTTGGACTTGCGAGATTTTACTTGCAATTTTAAGGGATCAAGTTAAGTTTAGGGTGTATTGTTTGACCAGCCCATGCTTGAATTTATGAAAACCTTGAAAATTGCTACACGACAAAGCCCACTTGCTCTTTGGCAGGCAGAACATATTCGTGCCCGTTTACAGGAGCTTCACCCTGATTTAACGGTGGAATTGGTTAAGTTTGTCACGCAGGGCGATAAAATTTTAGATACGCCTTTAGCAAAAATTGGGGGTAAAGGGCTGTTCGTTAAAGAGTTGGAAGCAGCACTTTTAGATGGGCGTGCGGACTTAGCTGTACATTCAATGAAAGATGTCCCAATGGCTTTGCCTGAAGGTTTAACTTTAGCAGTAATTTGTGAGCGTGAAGATCCGTTAGATGCTTTTGTTTCAAATCGTTTTGAAACATTCGCTGATTTACCACAAGGTGCAAAAGTTGGTACATCAAGCTTACGTCGAAAATCTCAAATATTAAAACAACGTCCTGATTTACAAATTATTGACTTGCGTGGAAATGTTGGTACACGGTTAGCGAAGCTAGATGAAGGTCAATACGATGCAATTATTCTAGCCAGTGCTGGTTTGAAGCGTTTAGGTTTGTCAGAACGTATCCGTCATTGTTTAACACCAGATGTTAGTTTGCCTGCTGTGGGACAAGGTGCATTGGGTTTAGAGTGTCGTACAGCTGACCAAGATGTATTGGCTTTAATTCAACCTTTATTACACGAAGAAACAGATGTTTGTGTACGTGCTGAACGTGCATTTAATGCCTATCTTGAAGGCGGTTGTCAGGTCCCAATTGCAGGTTATGCCACACTGCAAAATGGTCAAATCCATATCGAAGGTCGTGTTGGAAGCCCTGATGGCCAAACATTATTACGTGCTGAACTAACAGATGAAGCCAATAATGCTCAGCAATTGGGGGAAAACCTTGCTCGAAACTTACTTGATCAAGGTGCTGGCGAGCTATTAAAGGCCCTCTACTAAACCATGCTGTTTATTAATACTCGACCTGATTCGCGTGCAGCTGAATTAACAGAAGCTTTGCAAAATGAAGGTTATCAGGTTGAGTCTTTACCCCTTTTAGAGCTCGTTGCAAAACCCTTTTCTGAACACTTACTTCAGCTTTACCAACAATTAATCAAGGCGCAAGCTATTGTTGTCGTCAGCCCAACCGCTGTTGAATTGGGTATGGAGTATTTAGTAAAAAGCGGTTTAAAAATTAGCGACTTAAAACATATTCAGTGGATTGCGGTAGGGCAAGCAACAGCCAATTGTCTAAACGAATATGGAATAGAAGCACATATCCCAGATGTTGAAACTTCTGAAGGAATGTTGAACCTGCCTATTCTGCACAATATGCAACAGACGGGTAGTGTGGCTTTTTGGCGGGGAGAAGGTGGACGCCAATTTATGATGGAGACCTTGCAACAACAAGGAATTCAGATTTTAAATTTTGTTCTATATCATCGGCAATGCCCAGAAACTTCATATTCTACATTCAAACATCTGACACAGAATTCAAATTATAATTTAAATAAATGGCTCGTCTTAATTACCAGTGAAGCGAGCTGGAAATATTGGTTAGAGCTTTGTTCAAAAAATAATGTACAACCTGATGGTGTATATCTGGTTTTAGGACCTCGTCTTTTTCAAATTGTTAAAGAGTATCGCGATCAGCAACAGGCTCATTTTCACATTATTCAACTTGAAAATTTATCGCCTTCGGGGATGATTCATCACATTCAGGCATTATAAGGATTCGTATGAGAAAACTTGTTTCTATCATCATTTTACTGGGCGTAGCTTGGTTGGCTAAGCTCAGTTACGATATGTGGCAAATTTCTCGTACTGTTCCCGAGCTTAAACAAAGTCTGTTGCAATCAGAACAGCACTATGCCAATTTAAATGATCAATTGGTTGCTTTACAGCGACAGTTGCAGAATCAACCCGTAAGTACAGGGAATAAAACCAGTTCAGTAGTTCAACCGGATGCTCCACCGACAGGTATTGCACCTACAGTTTTAATTAAACAAAAATTAGATTTAATTCAATTTGCGATTGATCAGCAGCAGTTGATTTATGCAGTTGATCAATTAAATCAGTTACAGCAATCGCTTGTACACTATGAAATTGCTCCTGCATTGCAGCATAGCTTGAATCAATCGCTCGAGCAGGATAAACAGGCAGTTCAACAGTTCACTTTGGCTCAAAATCAACGTCATCAATTAATCGATGATTTATTACAGAACATTGATAAGAATATTCAACAAGCCTTAGCCCAGCCTAAACTTGAAATGGATCAATCCGAGACTGTGTCTTGGTGGAAAAAGTGGTTCCGTATAGAAAAAGTAGAAACGCCGTCTATTAATTTAATGAGTCGAAGCGTTGTGCTTAAAGAAGTGCAATTAAGATTGTTGATTGCCGAACAGGCACTCAATCAAGGAAAAATGACTGAGTATCAAAATGAGTTGCAATCTGTGATGCAAAAGTTAGATGAAATGCCTGATGCAACCAGTCAGCAGTTAAAAAAACGTATTGCTAAAGTGGCACATTTATCTATCGTGCCTGTTCCTAAACTCTCTACACTTGGGCTAATCGGCTCATAAGGAGGATATATGAAACACCTCCTGTGGGTTTATTTCGTAATCAGCTTAATACTCTTTGCAGCCCTAGCTTTATTTAGTTATGGCTATGGAATGGGGTATGTCTATATTTACTGGCGACAATTGCAGCTGCAAACAAATGTCTGGGGATTAACTCTTACTTTTGTAGTGATGAGTTTTATTGCTCAACTCTTGTGGCTGTGGATTAAACGTTATTCATCTCGTGAACAAAGAAAAAGTGAAAACATCTTCCAGTTTAAAAACCTTCATCCCTATGAACAATTAGGTATTGTTTGGTTATTAGAAGCGGCCGAAGATCAACGTGTATTTATTGAACGTGTTTTTACTCAATCAGGGCTTTTAAAAAATATTATCGATGCCAAGTTTCTGGTTTTAAGTGGGGACTATCCAAAAGCATTGGCTGCTCTCGATCAATCACCACCGATGGCATTTGAATTGGCAGAGTTACAGCGAATTGAAATCTTTTTAGCCGAAAATGAAGCCGATCGTGCATTAACTCATCTCGAATTTTTATATCAACACCAGTTATCACCGTGGTTACAAGAAATAGAAACTGCTTACCAGCAAAGATTAACGGCTTTATGGGGGCAATTAGCGCTGCAACATCCATGGGTATATTTACGTTCTATGAAATACGGTTTGCTAGATGCAGAACACCGTGATTTATGGTTACAGCAGCTTCTTCAGCAATTTGACCAAGCGTCTATCGATGACTTACATGCCTTACAGCAACGTTATTTGGATTTAGAGTCTGAAATTCAAACTCGACCTTATAGCAGTAAGTTGTTATGGCTAAAACTATTAGCACGTATGCCAGATATGAGCATGCAGCATGCGGCCTTAACGCTACATTTGTTAAAAGAGCAGTTTGACCCAGAAGTGTTTTATCTATGGTTTCAGCAGCAGTTGCTTAAACAAGTTCCAGACTATGCTGATGTTGAAGAAAAAATTATTCAATTTGAAAATCAATATATGAATTTGCCAGTTTTAACCTTTGCAAAATGGCATGTCTATATGGCAACTGGACGTCAAACAGAAGCTGAAACATTATTATCATTATATCCAGATAATATTTTAATGAGCTATTTACGTATTAAGTCTACGCTTAAAGAAGATGACGTGTTAATCAAACAGTTAAATCTAATCTTTGAAAATGATGCAAATTTTTTAAAGTTTAAAATATGAGGTAAAAATGAAAGAACTGTCTGTCTACCCAGTAATATATGAACAGAAAGTAGCGTGGGGAGATATGGACGCTTTCGGTCATGTCAATAATGTACAATATTATCGATATATTGAAAACTCACGTATTTTATATATGGAAGTAATCAATATATTAACCCCACATTTATATACCGTTGTTGCTTCAAGTCAGTGTAAATATTTAAAGCCTGTTTTTTATCCTGACGTATTGAAAGTTGGTGTTCGCGTGGAAGAGCTCCGTAATAGCGCATTCCGTATGGCTTATATATTGTGGAGTGAAACCCAACAACAAATAGTCGCTACTGGTGAAGCTGTTATGGTATGCGTAGATAAATTAACAGAACGAAAATGTGAAATACCACAGGAAATAAAACAAAAAATTATTGAGCTAGAAAAATCAGTTGGGCATGACTTAATACATTTATCTTAAATAAATATTAATAAAATATATTTCATTTATAATTGGTAATGTAATTAAAAGGTAATTTTTTTGGTTATTCTGATGAACACGGCTTTCAAACTATTGCTTATTGAATAGATTATAAATAATATTGGTCTTGATTTTATGTTTTTAAATTTTGTCTGTATTATTTTGAATTGTCTGTAAGACTGGAGTATTTATTAATGAAGCCGGATATCAGTGAATTATCTGTTGAAGAGTTAAAACGCTTACAAGAAGAAGCAGAAGCTTTAATTGCAAGTAAAAAAGATCAAGCAATCGAAGATGCTTATAATCAAATTATCGAGATTGCTGAAAATGTAGGTTTCAGTGTTGAACAACTTCTTGAGTTTGGTGCTCAAAAACGTAAGAAAACAACTCGTAAATCTGTTGAGCCTCGTTACCGCAACAAAAACAATGCTGAAGAGACTTGGACTGGTCGCGGTAAACAACCACGCTGGTTAGTTGCTGAAATTGAAAAAGGCGCAAAACTTGAAGATTTCTTAATCTAATCAAATTGCCATTTTTAAAAGCCAAGCAAATTTGCTTGGCTTTTTTATTGATAAAAATATCTCAAAATTTTGCTATAAATATTATTTAAAAAATTGAGTGTTTAAATTGCTCTTTAAATGAATTGTTGAGATCAAATGTGCATTTAGTTCATTGAGCGTCAAGTTTTCATGATTTTGTCATACGTTCAACTTATAGTCTTAATATCGAAGCCAAGCCTGATTGCTTGGTTTTTTTATATGAAGTGAATTGGCGATGTTGAAAAAGTATGCATAATGTCAGACTAGGGAGCTACTCTCAAAATAAGGACGATAATTTGCATGTTGGTAAGGCTGAATGAAGAAAAAGTCTAAGCAATGGAAGTGGTGGTTTTTTGCCCTCATTGCATTTTTAATTTTTATTATTTTACAGATCCCGGCGACGTGGCTTATTTCTAAATTTTCAAAGAATAATCAAACTCTACACAATGTAAGTGGAAATATCTGGCAAGGCCAAGCAGATTGGCGGCGTGGTACTTTGAGAGGCTCGATTCATTGGAAAACTAGACCTCTAGACCTGTTTTTATTAAGGTTCGCTGCTGATGTAGATATCCATAGTGGAAATACCCAATTAGCTGGGGTAATGGGCTATGGTGTGGGGAAAAAAGTAATTGTAAAGGCTATGAATGGTCAGGTTGCACCTGAAACATTAAAACAAATTGTGAATTGGCAATGGCCTGCGAACAGCATCCAGCTGAAAGATATTGAGTTTAATTATAAGAAAGAGCAGGGGTTCGCAGCAGTTGATGGTCAATTACATTGGGGTGGTGGTGCTTTAATTTATAATATTGGTGATCGTCAAGACCGTATGAATATGCCTTCTTTAAATGGGCAATTAACGGATCAAAATGGACAATTACAAGTTGATATACGTGATCAACGCAGTCAAAAAATGGCGAATCTTTTATTAGATGCCAACATGATGCTTGATGTACAGCTTACCCAAAGGTTATTACTTAATATCCCATCTTATGATGGAAAAGCTGGTTTAGATACGTTTGTCATTAGTTCTCGTCAACCCTTAATACAAGGGGGTAACTAATGAAAGTATGGATTGAAAAATTACAGCAATTACAGTGGCAAAAATTAGATCGGTTAAGTGTAGTTGTATTTGCCTTTTTGGTTTTATGGTTGTGTTGGAAATTAGCTTCATTATTTTGGTGGGTAATTGCCCCTCCTCAAATGATGCAGTTTGATCGAGTCGAGTTAGGATCACAGCAGCCGCAAATTCCTAACATTAGTACTTTTTCGCTTTTTAATGAACCTTCAGCCAATGCAGCTCAGGAAAATGTCAACCTAGAATTACAAGGCGTAATGCTGGGTTATCCGAACCGTTTTTCTTCGGCTGTTATTAAGCTAGATAATATTGCTGACCGATATCGGGTAGGAGAAACAATAGGTTCTACATCTTATCAGTTAGCAGAAGTTTATTGGGATCACGTGATATTGCGTCAAGGTAATGGAAGTACTCGTGAACTTCAGTTTAAAGGTTTGCCAAACGGTTTATATCAACCTATGACGCCAGATGCTTCACAGCCAACTGCTACTGCGCCTCAGTCATCGGCACCTGTTAATACGACTCAAGAGGCGTTAGGGCAGGCTATTCAGCAAATGCAAGGCAACCGTGAACAATATCTGCGTGACATGGGTGTTAGTGGGAACTCTGGTGAGGGTTTTGAAGTTACAGAACGTACACCCACTGCGCTTCGAAATAAGTTAGGTTTAAGGCCGGGTGATCGGATTGTTTCTTTAAACGGTCAAACGGTTGGGCAGGGACAAACGGATGTGCAGTTACTTGAACAGGCTCGCCGAGCTGGGCAAGTGAAAATAGAAATAAAACGTGGTGATCAAGTGATGACCATACAACAAAATTTTTAGTGATAACACGTCACCATAAGAGTTAGGAATTATCGCAAGTTATGGCTTTATTGAATCATCAACGTCCACTTTGGGCATTACTTGCAGCAGCCCCATTGATTGCGACAGTGAGCAGCAGCGTCTATGCCCAAACATGGAAGATCAATTTACGTGATGCTGACTTAACTGCTTTTATTAATGAAGTGGCAGACATTACGGGTAAAAACTTTGCAGTAGATCCACGAGTGCGTGGTAACGTCACAGTAATATCGAATAAACCCCTCAATAAAAATGAAGTTTACGACCTATTCCTTGGGGTCTTAAATGTGAATGGGGTGGTGGCAATTCCTTCGGGTAACACCATTAAGCTAGTTCCAGATAGCAATGTTAAAAATTCGGGAATTCCTTACGACTCGCGAAATAAATTGCGTGGTGATCAGATTGTTACCCGAGTCATTTGGCTTGAAAATACCAATCCTAATGATTTAATTCCAGCACTTCGTCCATTAATGCCGCAATTTGCACATATGGCCGCAATTGCAGGGACTAATGCACTGATTGTTTCGGACCGTGCGGCAAATATTTATCAACTTGAAAATATTATTCGTAATCTAGATGGTACTGGCCAGAATGATATTGAGGCAATAGGCCTCCAATCGAGCCAAGCGGAAGAAATCATTACTCAACTTGAGGCGATGAGTGCTACGGGAGCATCTAAAGATTTTAATGGTGCACGGATCCGTATTATTGCAGACAATCGAACCAATCGTATTTTAGTTAAGGGTGATCCTGAAACGCGTAAGCGTATTCGCCACATGATTGAAATGCTAGATGTGCCTTCGGCCGACCGTTTAGGTGGTTTAAAAGTTTTTCGATTGAAATATGCAAGTGCAAAAAATTTATCTGAGATTTTGCAAGGCCTCGTAACAGGACAAGCTGTTTCTTCGTCAAATAGTAATAACAGTTCTTCTAATTCATCGAATCCGATCAATAATTTGATGGGTAATAACCAGAATTCCAATTCAAATACCTCTGGTTCAAATGGTAGTTCAATTTCTACGCCATCTATTAATTTAAATGGTAATTCGAACAATAATAATCAGAACAATATCTCTAGCTTTAGCCAAAATGGGGTAAGCATTATTGCGGATAATGCTCAAAACTCGTTAGTGGTTAAGGCAGATCCTCAATTAATGCGCGAAATTGAATCTGCTATTCAGCAGCTTGATGTTCGTCGTCAGCAAGTTCTGATTGAAGCTGCGATTATTGAGGTTTCAGGTAAAGATGCCGATCAATTAGGGGTGCAATGGGCACTTGGTGACATTAATAGTGGTATTGGTCTAATTAACTTTACCAATGCAGGTTCAAGTCTGGCTTCATTGGCAGCAGGTTACTTAACTGGCGGTGCTTCTGGTTTGGGAAGTGCAATTGGAGCCGGTAGTTCAATTGCATTAGGGAAGTATAAAGAGGGTGCGGATGGTTCTCGCCAGCTTTATGGAGCTTTAATTCAAGCTTTAAAAGAGAATACAGCTTCTAATTTATTGTCTACCCCCTCTATTGTAACGATGGACAATGAAGAAGCTTATATTGTTGTCGGTCAAAACGTTCCATTTGTAACAGGATCGGTCACTACAAACAGTACGGGGATCAACCCATACACCACGGTTGAGCGTAAAGATGTGGGGGTGACATTAAAAGTTATACCTCACATAGGTGAAAATGGCACAGTTCGACTTGAAATTGAACAAGAAGTTTCAAATGTTCAGGCGAGTAAGGGGCAGGCTGCCGATTTGATTACAAACAAACGTGCTATAAAAACAGCTGTATTGGCTGAGCATGGACAGACAGTAGTCTTGGGTGGCTTAGTATCTGATGATGTTGAATTTAATCGTCAAGGTATTCCTGGGTTAAGCAGTATTCCATACTTAGGTAGATTATTCCGCTCGGATACTCGAAGTAATGTGAAGCGTAACCTTCTTGTTTTTATCCACCCAACAATTGTGGGTGATGCAAATGATGTGCGCCGTTTGTCTCAGCAGCGCTATAGCCAGCTTTATAGCTTGCAATTGGCTATGGATAAAAACGGCAATTTTGCAAAACTGCCTGAGCAGGTTGATGATGTCTACAATCAAAAGATGACACCACCTAGTATTGCCTCTCAGCCGAAAAACTATCAACAGGTTCCTTCAGGTGGAAAAACCTCGACGGTAACTACACCTGTAGCCGTAGAGCCAGCAGTGCAAAAGCAAACTTTACAGTTACCTGATCCTGAAGTTAATCGTACTAAAAATACAGTAACAACAACGACACTGCGCCCAAGCACAGCACAGTAGTAGCATGTTATGATTGATAAAAAATGAATAGGACATACGCATGACTTGGAAACTACAAGCAATTACTGGTGAAATTACTGGCCAAGAAATTAATGTTGATCGTGATATGTTGGTAGGGCGTCATCAAGATGCTGATGTTTTGTTACAAGCTGCTGAAATTTCACGTCGCCATGCTGCATTGCTTCTAAAAGATCAAGCGCTATGGGTGCAAGACCTTAATTCATCCAATGGCACATTTGTGAACGATATTCGTATTGAGCAAGAAAAGCAGCTACATGATGGTGATATTGTTCAGTTTGCTAGTTTTAAATTTTCTGTATTGGCTCCTGCACAGAAAATCACGGAATTACCTGAAATTGAAGCCGAACCTGTAAATACGACATCCTCTCCAGATTTAAGCGATCAAGGAATGCCGACCCTTGCAGAGCGTGCCGCAGAAGTAGAAGTTCGTCGCGATGGTATGCCGCAGAATATTTCTATTCCAAAGCCTGCACCTATTCCAGAGGGTGTAGATATTAATGCACAACAGCAAACACCTATCGCTTTTGATGAACCGGTTTCTCGTGTTGCTGAAGAAAAAGAGCAACAAAAGAATGCCTCAGTTGGTTTAATCACTATCATTATTTTAGTAATTTTAGCTGTATTGGCGTGGTTATTCTTTAAATAATCCGTTGCTGCTTTTACAATCAAGGCATGCTAAACGCATGCCTTTTTAATTTTGAGTAGAAAAAAGATGTCTGTTGCACAACTAAGTAAGCGCGATTTAATTTTATTTGATCTAGATGGGACGTTGGTTGATTCTGCTGCTGATTTGTATCGGTCTATGAATTTAAGTTTAGAGGCGCTAAGTTGGCCATTGGTAACAGAAGTTCAAATACGAGAATGGGTGGGTAAAGGAGCTTCAAAACTCTGTGAAAGTGTTCTGCTTCATATTTTTGGAAAATTAGATCCTGAACAGCACAAAGTCTTATTACAAAAATTTATTGATATATATAGTGTAGAACTCTGTGTAAATACTCAAATTTATCCTGGTGTAACCGAGTTTTTAAAACATTGTAAAACTTTGAATATACAAATGGCATGCGTTACCAATAAGCCTGTACAACTTGCCCAAGGTTTACTTGATGCTTTACAGCTCTCTCCATATTTTCAAGTCGTACTTGGTGGGGATAGCTTACCAGAGAGAAAGCCTCATCCATTGCCATTATTGCATTGCATGCAAAGCCTAAAAATATCTGCTTCACAATCATTAATGATTGGCGATTCAAGTAATGATATTGAGGCTGCGCGTCGTGCTGGAATTGATTGTATTGTGGTTAGCTATGGCTATAATCATGGAGAAAATATCTATGATTGCCAACCTCAGCAAGTTGTTGATAGTCTTGCTGAGTTAATTATCTAATGAATGAAATGGAGATCAGAATGAATAAGCGTATGGTTTTTCGATGGCGTGTCTAAACCGAATCTAGAAAAACACACTTTTAAATCGAAACCATATTAGAGAAAATTCATGACAACATTAGCGCAATTTGAGCAACTCAAGGCTGCTGGTTACAACACGATTCCAGTTTATCGCCAACGCTTAGCAGATACAGAAACTCCTTTATCAGTTTTCGCTCGTTTTAAAGACCACACGCAAGCTTATTTATTTGAGTCAGTCGAAGGTGGCGAAAATTGGGCGCGCTATTCTATGATTGGTTTGGGTGAGTCGACGGTTTTCTCATGTAATGCAGGTGTTCTGTCTATACAACATGCTGATGGCTCAATTACACAACAAGATTGCCAAGACCCATTTCAGTATATTCGTGAATTTCAGAAGCAATTTAAAGTGCCATCTGCTGAGCTCTTGCCAAACTTACCGAGTTTTACGGGCGGACTAGTAGGTTATTTAGGCTATGATGCAGTCCGTTATATCGAGCCACGTTTAAAGAATGTTCCTACAGCTGACCCAATTACATTGCCAGATTTATGGTTAATGCTATCAAAGACAGTCATAGTCTTTGATAACCTTAAAGACACTTTATTTTTAATTGTTCATGCGGATACAGAGCAGAGCAATGCTTATGAAGACGCTCAGCAAAAATTAGATCAATTAGAACAGTTGTTAGCTACTCCAGTTAGTTTGCAAGCTAAGCCGCATACACCTCCACATTTTGAATCAATTACTGGTAAAGCGAAATTCTTGGAGACAGTTGAAAAAGTTAAAGAATATATACGTGCTGGTGATGTGATGCAGGTTGTTCCAGGGCAGCGTATGGTTTCTGATTTCGATGGGGAGGCTTTACAGGTTTATCGTGCTTTACGTCATTTGAACCCATCGCCTTATTTATTCTTGGTACAAGGGCAAACGATTACTGATAAAAAGCCATTCCATATTGTAGGGTCGTCGCCAGAAATTCTTTCTCGTTTGGAAAATGGCATTGCGACAGTGCGTCCTCTTGCAGGTACCAGACCGCGTGGTAAAACTAAAGAAGAAGATATTGCGCTAGAAAAAGATTTGCTTTCTGACGAAAAAGAAATCGCTGAGCATTTAATGTTGATTGACCTTGGTCGAAATGATGTGGGACGCATATCAAAAATAGGTAAGGTCCAAGTAACGGATCAAATGGTGATTGAACGCTATTCACATGTCATGCACATTGTCTCAAATGTGCAAGGCGAAGTTCGTGACGATATCGATGCACTAGATGTATTCAAAGCAACTTTCCCCGCAGGTACTTTATCGGGTGCACCAAAAATTCGTGCAATGGAAATTATTGATGAAGTTGAGCCTGTAAAAAGAGGTGTCTTTGGTGGGGCAGTAGGATATTTAGGGTGGCACGGTGAAATGGATATGTCGATTGCAATCCGTACTTGTGTTATTCGAGATAAAAAGGTCTATGTACAGGCTGGAGCAGGTCTGGTAGCGGACTCAAATCCTGAATCTGAATGGAATGAAACGCAAATAAAAGCTCGCGCAGTGATCAAAGCGGTTGAATTATCATCAAACGGATTGATTTTATGAGTTTTTAGCGGTTTTTTTAAAAAAACCGCTTGCATCGTTTGGAAGTTTTGCTAAACTGCACACCGTTCCGATACGAAACGTACGAAACACTAAGAAGAGCCGGCATAGCTCAGTTGGTAGAGCAACTGACTTGTAATCAGTAGGTCCACAGTTCGAATCCGTGTGCCGGCACCATCTTAAAGGTGTGTAGTTGTGAAGTAAAGAACAACACTGAAATAAGTGTGATATGGTGAGATTCCCGAGCGGTCAAAGGGGGCGGACTGTAACTCCGCTACGAAAGTTTCGAAGGTTCGAATCCTTCTCTCACCACCATTAACTTCGATTGAAGTGGTATATATACCAACACAGTGCGGGAGTAGCTCAGTTGGTAGAGCGGCAGCCTTCCAAGCTGCATGTCGCGAGTTCGATCCTCGTCTCCCGCTCCATCGAAGGATAATCGCTCTTATAGCTCAGTGGTAGAGCACTCCCTTGGTAAGGGAGAGGTCTCGAGTTCAAATCTCGATAAGAGCTCCAGATACAGTTTAGTAGATTTTCTACAAAGATTTAAAAAGCAGGCTTATTAGTCTGCTTTTCAAGTATTGGGTGTTTGATTTTTTAGGCGATATGTCGATGCTGAGTTTTTGCTCAGAATTGTGTTCGACGTAAACGAGGACTATAAACATGGCTAAGGCTAAGTTTGAACGTAATAAGCCACACGTAAACGTGGGCACAATCGGTCACGTTGACCATGGTAAAACAACTTTAACTGCTGCGATTGCAACAATTTGTGCAAAAACTTACGGCGGTGAAGCGAAAGATTACTCACAAATCGACTCAGCACCTGAAGAAAAAGCACGTGGTATTACAATTAATACTTCACACGTAGAATACGATTCTCCAATTCGTCACTACGCGCATGTTGACTGCCCGGGCCACGCCGATTACGTTAAAAACATGATTACTGGTGCTGCTCAGATGGACGGCGCGATCCTTGTGTGTGCTGCGACTGACGGTCCAATGCCACAAACTCGTGAACACATCCTTCTTTCTCGTCAGGTTGGTGTACCTTACATCATCGTATTCTTAAACAAGTGTGACCTTGTTGATGATGAAGAATTACTTGAATTAGTAGAAATGGAAGTTCGTGAACTTCTTTCTACTTATGACTTCCCAGGTGATGACACTCCAGTTATCCGTGGTTCTGCGCTTAAAGCGTTGGAAGGCGATGCTGGTCAATATGGTGAGTCTTCAGTTCTTGCTCTTGTTGAAGCGCTTGACTCTTACATCCCAGAACCAGAACGTGCTATCGACAAAGCATTCTTAATGCCAATCGAAGACGTATTCTCAATTTCTGGTCGTGGTACTGTAGTAACAGGCCGTGTAGAAGCTGGTATCGTTAAAGTTGGTGAAGAAGTAGAGATCGTTGGTATTAAAGATACAGTTAAAACAACTGTAACTGGCGTAGAAATGTTCCGTAAACTTCTTGACGAAGGCCGTGCAGGTGAGAACTGTGGTATCTTACTTCGTGGTACTAAGCGTGAAGACGTGCAACGTGGTCAAGTACTTGCTAAACCAGGTACAATCAAGCCGCACACTAAATTCGACGCAGAAGTATACGTACTTTCTAAAGAAGAAGGTGGTCGTCACACTCCATTCTTAAATGGTTACCGTCCACAGTTCTACTTCCGTACAACTGACGTAACTGGTGCAATCCAATTACAAGACGGCGTTGAAATGGTTATGCCAGGCGACAACGTTGAAATGTCAGTAGAATTAATCCACCCAATCGCAATGGACCCAGGTCTACGTTTTGCGATCCGTGAAGGTGGTCGTACTGTAGGTGCAGGTGTTGTTGCGAAAGTAACTGCATAAGCATATTATAGTGACGGATTACGTCTCAGGTTGAGGGCTTTGGCTCTCAACTTGCATTATAGGTCAGTAGTTCAATTGGTAGAGCGTCGGTCTCCAAAACCGAATGTTGGGGGTTCGAGTCCCTCCTGACCTGCCATATTTTGAAATAAAAAGCTTGATGCTGGCTTAGTTGTTCATATAATAAGTCGCGAGTTCTACGACGAGTACAAAAATGTCGAATGATAAATCGCGTGACGCATTGAGCGACGCGCCAATTCCTCAAAGAAATAATTCTGCTGAAGTTGTTCGTTCTGGTTCGCCTTTAGATATTGTTCTATGGGTGATAGCAATAGCATTGTTGCTTTTAGCTACCATGGTGAATCAGCATTTGCCAGCGTATTGGGCACCTGCAAATAATGTTTGGGTGCGCGTTGGGGCAATTTTTGCTTGTATCGTTGTGGCTTTAGGTTTATTATACGCCACCCATCAAGGTAAAGGCTTCGTTCGCTTGCTAAAAGATGCACGAGTCGAATTGCGTCGAGTAACTTGGCCAACAAAACAAGAAACAGTCACTACATCGTGGCAGGTTCTATTGGTTGTAGTTGTTGCATCATTGGTTTTATGGTGCTTTGACTATGGTTTGGGTTGGTTAATTAAGTTGATTATCGGGTAAAAGAGCTATGAAACGTTGGTACATTATTCATGCCTACTCTGGCTATGAAAAACAAGTGATGCGTTCACTTACAGAACGAATCCAGCGTAGCGCTGTTGCCGATAGCTTTGGTGATGTCCTTGTTCCTACCGAAGAAGTGGTAGAAATGAAGGATGGTAAGAAACGTAAATCTGAGCGTAAATTCTTTCCTGGCTATGTGTTAGTCGAAATGGAAATGAATGATGATACTTGGCATATCGTTAAAGAATGTCCAAAGGTTCTAGGTTTTATCGGTGGTACACCTGAAAAACCAGCACCAATCACTCAACGTGAAGCAGATGCGATTCTTGCGCGTGTACGTAATACTGGTGAAGCGCCACGTCCTAAAACGATGTTTGAGCCAGGTGAAGAATTACTTGTTATTGACGGTCCATTCACAGACTTTAAAGGTGTGGTGGAAGAAGTTCAATACGATAAGTCACGTTTAACGTTGACGATTAATGTATTTAATCGACCAACTCAGGTTGAACTCGAGTTTCGCCAAGTCGAAAAAACGATTTAATCTCAATTGGTTGAAAAGCGCCCGATTTTATCGGGCATTGTTGTTGTAACAGTAGTGTTGCGTAAAGATTGGGGAGCCTAGCGGCGTTTGTACCCAGAGGTATTTTAAAATGGCTAAGAAGATTGACGGCTATATCAAGCTGCAAGTTCCAGCTGGTAAAGCAAATCCATCTCCACCAATTGGTCCTGCATTAGGTCAACGTGGTGTAAACATCATGGCATTCTGTAAAGAATTCAATGCTGCTACACAAAAAGTTGAACCAGGTCTTCCAATTCCTGTAGTGATTACTGTGTACAACGACAAGTCGTTCACATTCATCATGAAAACTCCTCCAGCTTCTATTCTTCTTAAGAAAGCTGCTGGTATTCAAAAGGGTTCATCTGTACCAAACAAAACTAAAGTTGGTAAGTTGACTCGTGCTCAGTTAGAAGAAATTGCGACTACTAAAGAACCGGATTTAACTGGTGCTGATTTAGACGCACGTGTTCGTACCATCGCTGGTTCTGCACGTTCTATGGGCTTGGAAGTGGAGCTATAAGATATGGCAAAGTTAACTAAACGTCAAAAAGCCATTGCTGCTGCTGTTGAAGCAAACAAAGTTTACACTTTGGAAGAAGCAGTACAAGTTCTTAACAGCCTACCTGCTGCAAAGTTCAAAGAATCTTTGGATGTAGCTGTAAATCTTGGTGTAGACCCACGTAAATCTGACCAGGTTGTTCGTGGCGCAACTACATTACCTGCAGGTACTGGTAAAACTGTACGTGTAGCTGTATTTGCTCAAGGCGCGCAAGCAGAAGCTGCTAAAGAAGCTGGTGCTGATGTTGTAGGTTTTGATGACCTTGCTGAAAGCATCCAAGGTGGAAACCTTGACTTTGATGTTGTAATCGCTGCTCCTGACGCTATGCGTGTTGTTGGTAAGCTCGGTACAATTCTTGGTCCACGTGGTTTAATGCCAAACCCTAAAGTTGGTACTGTAACTCCTGACGTAGCGAATGCTGTTAAAAACGCTAAATCTGGTCAGGCTCGTTACCGTGTAGACAAAGCGGGTATTATCCATGCTGCGATCGGTCAATTAGGCTTTGATGCTGCTGCTATCCGTCAAAACGTTGAAACCTTAGTTGCTGACTTGAAAAAGTTAAAACCTGCAACTTCTAAAGGTGTATACATCAAAAAGATCACTTTGAGCTCAACTATGGGTCCTGGTCTTACAGTTGATGTAAACAACGTTTCTAACTAAGTTTAGACTTAGTAAAGAATTTTAAAGTCCTGATTGGGGACAGAACTTAAATAGAAATGTTTTCTATTTGGTTGGGTGGAGCAAAGCTTTATCCCTTACCCGTCAGGCGGACTTTGAATTGATAAATGAGAATTTATCAGCGTCAAAGACCTCAGGCGAAAAGATGCCGTTTTCGAATAGCACTTTTCTTAATAAACCAGCCTGCGTAGACGCGGTGGTGTGATTTGTTCCTCCTCCGCGTGTAAGTCGAAAGGCTTACGAATTGGGAGTGTGCCCATTGGGTACATAAATCACCTTAGGAGGTTTTACAATGGCTCTTCTTATTGAAGACAAAAAACAGATCGTTGCGGAAGTAAGTGAAGTTGCTTCTAAGGCGTTTGCAGCCGTTGTTGCTGACTACCAAGGCTTAAGCGTAGAGCAATTAACAACACTTCGTGTTGAAGCTCGTAAGTTAGGTGTTTCTACACGTATTGTACGTAACACTTTGGCTAAACGCGCACTTCAAGATACTCAATTCAATATCTTGAACGACAACCTTGTTGGTCCAACAATTCTAGGTTTTTCAACTTCTGAAGATGACATGGGTGCAGCTGCACGTTTGTTCGAAGATTTTGCTAAAACTAACAAAGCATTTGAGTTAAAAGCTGCTGCATTTGACGGCAAAGTTTATCAAGGTGCTGACGTTAGCGTAATTGCAAACCTTCCGAACCAAGAGAAAGCTCTTACTATGCTTGCCTCTGTCCTTCAAGCTCCTATTTCGAAATTGGGTCGCCTTATTACAGCGCTCAAAGAGAAAAACGAGTCAGAAGCTGCTTAATCAATTTTACACACCATTCAATATCCATTTGGAGTTATTCTCATGGCTTTAACTAACGAAGAAATCTTAAACGCAGTTGCTGAAAAAACTGTTCTTGAACTTGTTGAATTAATTTCTGCTTTCGAAGAGAAATTCAACGTTTCAGCTGCAGCTGTTGCTGTTGCTGCTCCAGCTGGTGGCGCTGCTGCTGCTGCTGAAGAACAATCTGAATTCAACGTTGAGTTGACTTCTTTCGGTGCTAACAAAGTAGCTGTAATTAAAGCAGTTCGTGAAGCAACTGGCCTTGGTCTTAAAGAAGCTAAAGACCTAGTTGAAGGTGCTCCTCAAGTTCTTAAAGAAGGCGTTTCTAAAGAAGAAGGCGAAGAACTTAAGAAGAAACTTGAAGAAGCTGGTGCTACAGTTACACTTAAGTAATTGTAAAAGGAGTCGGTTTTTAAATCGGCTCCATAAAATGGCTGATGGCTCTTGGGTCATCAGCCTTTTTGCGTTACAATAATCGGCTCGATTTTTGTTAGTTTTGTTTGTTTTTTAGAAAAATTCAAATAAAACAAGTAATTTCAAATGTTTACCAATATTTTTCTTTTTTAAAAATATTGTTAAGCGTTTTTATACCACTAAAAATTGCAGCATTTGTAAACAGTGGTGGCCATATCGGCCTGCGTAATTCCTTCTGAGCCCGTTCTGCAGGCGGGCTTGGTTTACTTTCCGAGGACTCCAGATGGCATACTCATATACCGAAAAGAAACGGATCCGTAAGAATTTTGGTAAATTGCCCCAAGTAATGGATGCACCGTACTTACTTTCGATTCAGGTCGATTCGTACAGAACATTCTTGCAAGATGGCAAAACTCCAAAAAACCGCGAAGATATCGGTCTCCAAGCCGCATTTCGTTCAGTTTTTCCTATCGAAAGTTATTCTGGCAATGCTGCTTTAGAATTTGTTGAGTATAGCCTTGGTAAACCTGAGTTCGATGTACGCGAATGTATTCTTCGTGGTTCGACTTATGCGGCACCAATGCGCGTTAAAATTCGTTTGATTATTAAAGATCGCGAAACTAAATCAATTAAAGACGTACGAGAACAAGAAGTCTATATGGGTGAAATTCCACTCATGACTGAAAATGGTACATTCGTCATTAATGGTACTGAGCGTGTAATCGTATCTCAATTACATCGTTCACCAGGCGTTTTCTTTGATCACGATAAAGGTAAAACCCACTCAAGTGGTAAAGTGTTGTATTCAGCACGTATCATTCCTTACCGTGGTTCATGGTTAGACTTCGAATTTGATGCGAAAGACTTAGTTTACGTACGTATTGACCGTCGTCGTAAATTACTTGCTACTGTTGTGTTACGTGCACTAGGTTATAACAACGAACAAATCTTGAATTTGTTCTATGAAAAAGTACCTGTGTATCTTGATATGGGTAGCTATCAGATTGATCTAGTACCTGAACGTTTACGTGGGGAAATGGCTCAATTTGATATTGCTGATAATGACGGTAAAGTTATTGTTGAGCAAGGTAAGCGTATTAATGCTCGTCACGTACGTCAAATGGAAGCTGCTGGTTTAACAAAACTTTCAGTTCCTGATGAATACTTATATGAGCGTATCACTGCTGAAAATATTACTTTGCGTGATGGTGAAGTAATTGCTGCGAATACTTTGTTAAGCCATGAAGTTATGGTGAAGTTGGCAGAAGGTGGTGTTAAACAGTTCAATATCTTGTTTACGAACGATATTGACCGTGGTTCGTTTGTTGCTGACACTTTACGTGCAGATACAACGGCTGGTCGTGAAGAAGCATTAGTTGAAATTTATAAAGTAATGCGTCCAGGCGAGCCGCCAACAAAAGAAGCTGCTGAAAACTTATTCAATAACTTATTCTTCTCTTCTGAGCGTTATGACTTATCTCCAGTAGGTCGTATGAAGTTCAACCGTCGTTTGGGTCGTCCATACGAAGTTGGTACTGACCAGAAGTCACGTGAAGTAGAAGGTATTTTATCGCACGAAGATATCATTGATGTATTACGTACATTAGTTGAAATCCGTAACGGTAAAGGTGAAGTCGACGATATCGATCACTTGGGTAACCGTCGTGTACGTTCTGTTGGTGAAATGACTGAAAACCAATTCCGTGTTGGTTTGGTACGTGTTGAACGTGCTGTTAAAGAACGTTTAAGCCAAGCAGAAACAGATAACTTGTCTCCACAAGATCTAATTAACGCTAAACCAGTTGCAGCTGCAATCAAAGAATTCTTTGGTTCAAGCCAATTATCTCAGTTCATGGACCAAAACAACCCATTATCTGAGATTACGCATAAGCGTCGTGTATCAGCGCTTGGGCCTGGTGGTTTAACACGTGAACGTGCGGGCTTTGAAGTACGTGACGTACATCAAACTCACTATGGTCGTGTATGTCCAATTGAAACGCCGGAAGGTCCAAACATTGGTTTGATCAACTCGCTTTCTGTATATGCAAAAGCAAATGACTTCGGTTTCTTGGAAACACCTTACCGTAAAGTAGTAGATGGTCGAGTAACTGATGCAGTTGAATACCTTTCTGCGATTGAAGAAGTAGGTACTGTTATTGCACAGGCCGATTCTGCAGTAGATAAAGATGGCAACCTAACAGAAGAGTTTGTTTCTGTTCGTCATCAAGGTGAATTCGTACGTATGCCACCTGAAAAAGTGACGCATATGGACGTTTCTGCTCAGCAAGTTGTATCTGTTGCTGCATCACTTATTCCATTCCTTGAACACGATGACGCGAACCGTGCGCTTATGGGTTCAAACATGCAACGTCAGGCAGTTCCTACTCTACGTGCGGATAAACCGCTTGTAGGTACAGGTATGGAAGCGAACGTTGCACGTGACTCAGGTGTGTGTGTGATCGCAAACCGTGGTGGTGCAATTGAATACGTAGATGCTTCTCGTATCGTTATTCGTGTAAACGAAGATGAAATGATTGCTGGTGAGGCGGGTGTAGATATCTACAACCTCATTAAATATACGCGTTCTAACCAAAACACTTGTATCAACCAAAATATTATCGTGAATTTGGGCGACAAAGTTGCTCGCGGTGATATCTTGGCAGACGGTCCGTCTACAGATATGGGTGAGCTTGCGCTTGGTCAAAACATGCGCGTTGCGTTCATGACTTGGAATGGTTACAACTATGAAGACTCGATCTTATTATCTGAGCGCGTACTTCAAGAAGACCGTTTAACTTCTATTCATATTCAAGAATTATCTTGTGTAGCGCGTGATACTAAGTTAGGTGCAGAAGAAATTACTGCCGATATTCCTAACGTTGGTGAAGCTGCACTTTCTAAACTTGATGAATCAGGTATCGTTTATATCGGTGCTGAAGTTACAGCAGGTGACATTCTTGTTGGTAAAGTAACGCCTAAAGGTGAAACTCAGTTAACTCCTGAAGAAAAATTGCTTCGTGCAATCTTTGGTGAGAAAGCAGCTGACGTTAAAGATTCATCTTTACGTGTTCCATCTGGTACAAAAGGTACAGTTATCGATGTTCAAGTCTTCACTCGTGATGGCTTAGAGAAAGATGACCGTGCATTGGCGATCGAAAAAGCACAACTTGATGCTTACCGTAAAGACTTGAAAGAAGAATACAAGATCTTTGAAGAAGCAGCTCGTGAGCGTGTAATTCGTTTGCTTAAAGGCCAAGAGTCTAATGGCGGTGGTTCAACTAAACGTGGTGACAAACTCGTTGAAGAAGTGTTATCTGGTTTAGAGCTTGTTGATTTACTTGAAATTCAACCGGCAGATGAAGCAATCGCTGAGCGTTTAACTCAAATTCAAGTGTTCTTAAAAGAAAAGAGCGCAGAAATTGACGAGAAATTCGCTGAGAAGAAACGTAAGCTTGCAACAGGTGATGAATTAACAACTGGCGTATTGAAAGTTGTTAAAGTTTACTTAGCTGTTAAACGTCGTATTCAGCCTGGTGATAAGATGGCTGGTCGTCACGGTAACAAGGGTGTTGTATCTAACATCTTACCTGTTGAAGACATGCCACACGATGCTAACGGTGTACCAGTAGATATCGTATTGAACCCGTTGGGCGTACCATCTCGTATGAACGTGGGTCAGATTCTTGAGACTCACTTAGGTATGGCGGCTAAAGGGCTTGGTGATAAAATCGAGAAAATGTTGAAAGAACAGCGTACAGTTTTAGAACTGCGTGAATTCTTAGACAAGATTTATAACAAAGTCGGTGGTGAGCAAGAAGATCTTGATAGCTTAACTGATGCTGAAGTCTTGGCACTTTCAGGCAACTTACGTGCAGGTGTACCTTTAGCTACTCCTGTATTCGATGGTGCTGAAGAAAGCCAAATTAAAGACTTGCTTGAGTTAGCTGGTATCTCTCGTACAGGTCAAACAGTATTGTTTGATGGCCGTACTGGTGAACAGTTTGATCGTCCTGTAACTGTAGGTTACATGTACATGCTCAAATTGAACCACTTGGTTGATGACAAGATGCATGCGCGTTCAACTGGTTCTTACTCTCTTGTTACACAGCAACCGCTTGGTGGTAAAGCACAATTCGGTGGTCAGCGTTTCGGTGAGATGGAGGTCTGGGCACTCGAAGCTTACGGCGCAGCATATACTCTCCAAGAGATGTTAACTGTTAAGTCGGATGACGTTGAAGGTCGTACACGCATCTATAAGAATATTGTAGATGGTAACCATTATATGGATCCGGGTATGCCTGAATCGTTCAACGTATTGACCAAAGAGATCCGTTCTTTAGGTATCAACATTGAACTGAAAAATGGTGATTAAGTCGTAAGACTCACGATTTTTTAGGTAAAAACAATATTTGTGACCCAGTCGGGTAAGCGTTGCTTCCCGACACACGGAGAAAAAAATTGAAAGACTTGCTCGATATCATGCGTAAGAAAACGGACTCAGATGGTCATGCACCAATTGAGTTTGACCGTATCCGTATTGGTCTTGCGTCACCAGAAATGATTAAGTCATGGTCTCATGGTGAAGTTAAAAAACCTGAGACAATTAACTACCGTACTTTTAAACCTGAACGTGACGGTTTGTTCTGTGCCAAAATTTTTGGTCCAGTAAAAGATTACGAATGCTTGTGTGGTAAATACAAGCGTATGAAATACAAAGGCGTCATTTGTGAAAAATGTGGCGTTGAAGTAACTACAGCGAAAGTTCGTCGTGAACGTATGGGTCACATTGAACTTGCTTCTCCAGTTGCACATATCTGGTTCTTAAAATCGTTACCGAGCCGTATCGGTTTATTATTAGATATGACACTTCGTGATATCGAACGTGTATTGTATTTCGAATCATACGTTGTAACTGACCCAGGTATGACTCCGTTTGAAAAGTATCAACTTTTAACAGACGAAGAATACTTCAATGCACTTGAAGAACACGGTGATGAATTCACTGCGAAAATGGGTGCAGAAGCGGTTCAGGACTTGTTGAAAGATATCGATCTTGAAGCTGAAATCGCACGTTTACGTGAAGAAATTCCTCAAACAACTTCTGAAACGAAGTTGAAAAAAGCGTCTAAACGCTTGAAATTGATGGAAGCATTCAAAGATTCAAACAACAAGCCAGAATGGATGGTGATGAATGTACTTCCGGTACTTCCACCTGATTTACGTCCATTAGTTCCACTTGAAGGTGGTCGTTTCGCGACTTCTGACTTGAACGATTTATACCGTCGTGTCATTAACCGTAACAACCGTTTGAAGCGTCTTCTTGACCTTGCTGCTCCAGATATCATCGTACGTAACGAAAAACGTATGTTACAAGAGTCTGTAGATGCATTGCTTGATAACGGTCGTCGTGGTCGTGCAATTACTGGTTCTAACAAGCGTCCATTAAAATCTTTGGCAGATATGATCAAAGGTAAACAAGGTCGTTTCCGTCAGAACTTATTAGGTAAGCGTGTTGACTATTCTGGTCGTTCGGTAATTACTGTAGGTCCTACTTTACGTCTTCACCAATGTGGTCTTCCGAAGAAAATGGCACTTGAATTATTCAAGCCATTCATTTTCGCGAAACTACAAGCTTCAGGTCAGGCGACTACCATTAAAGCTGCGAAGAAAATGGTTGAGCGTGAGACTCCGGAAGTTTGGGACGTTCTTGCTTCTGTAATTCGTCAACACCCAGTAATGTTGAACCGTGCGCCAACACTTCACCGTTTAGGTCTTCAAGCATTTGAACCTATTCTTATTGAAGGTAAGGCAATCCGTCTTCACCCACTCGTTTGTGCTGCGTTTAACGCCGACTTCGATGGTGACCAAATGGCGGTACACGTTCCATTGACACTTGAAGCACAGTTAGAAGCTCGTGCATTGATGATGTCAACAAACAACATCTTGTCACCAGCAAACGGTGAGCCAATCATCGTTCCTTCTCAGGACGTTGTCTTGGGTCTTTACTACATCACACGTGATGCTGTAAATGCCAAAGGTGAAGGCATGGTGTTCGCGGATACTCATGAAGTAAACCGTGCACTTGCTACTGGTCAGGTTGCGATCCATGCGCGTGTTAAAGTACGTGTACACCAAACTGTTATCAATGAAAATGGTGAACGTGAACACCAAACTATTATTGTTGATACAACACCTGGTCGTTGTTTGCTTTGGGAAATTGTTCCACAAGGCTTAAGCTTTGACATGATCAACCTTGAGATGACTAAAAAGAACATCTCTAAATTGATCAACTCTTGCTACCGTAAACTTGGTTTGAAAGATACAGTTATCTTTGCTGACCAATTAATGTACTTGGGCTTCCGTCAAGCGACTCGTTCAGGTGTATCTGTAGGTATGGAAGACATGCTCATTCCACCTACTAAGCACACAATTATTGATAAAGCAGAAACAGAAGTTCGTGAAATCGAACAACAGTTCGAACAAGGTTTCGTAACTGCTGGTGAGCGTTATAACAAAGTTGTCGATATCTGGGCGCGTACAAACGACCAAGTTGCTAAAGCAATGATGGATAACTTGTCTTATACACTTGTTAAAAACAAACAAGGTGAAGACGAGAAACAAAAATCATTCAACAGCATCTATATGATGTCTGACTCGGGTGCCCGTGGTAGTGCGGCGCAGATTCGTCAGCTTGCTGGTATGCGTGGTTTGATGGCAAAACCGGATGGCTCGATTATTGAGACTCCGATTAAAGCGAACTTCCGTGAAGGTTTAACAGTACTTCAGTACTTTATTTCAACACACGGTGCGCGTAAAGGTTTGGCCGATACAGCATTGAAAACTGCGAACTCTGGTTACTTGACTCGTCGTCTTGTAGACGTAGCGCAAGACTTGGTAATTACTGAACCTGATTGTGGTACAGCGGGTGGTTTAGTAATGACTCCATTCATTCAGGGTGGTGATGTCATCGAGCCATTACGTGACCGCGTATTAGGTCGTGTAACTGCTGAAGATGTACGTCGTGCATCTGATGATGAAGTTGTATTACCTCGCGGTACGTTAATTGACGAGAAAATCGCAGCTCAGCTTGAAGAAGCTGGTGTCGATGAAGTTAAAGTACGTTCTGTAATCGCATGTGAATCAACATTCGGTGTATGTGCTCGTTGTTATGGTCGTGACCTTGCACGTGGTCACTTGGTGAACCCAGGTGAATCAGTCGGTGTAATGGCTGCACAGTCAATCGGTGAGCCAGGTACACAGTTAACGATGCGTACGTTCCACGTTGGTGGTGCTGCGAGCCGAACTTCTGCTGCGAACAGTGTTCAAGTACGTAATAAAGGTACTGTACGTTTCCATAACGTGAAAACTGTACAACATGCAAAAGGCCACTTAGTTTCAGTTTCACGTTCAGGTGAAATTGGTATTGCCGATGATTTAGGTCGTGAGCGCGAGCGTTATAAACTTCCTTACGGTGCAAGCATCTTGTTGAAAGATGGTGAAGCTGTAGAAGCTGGCGGTATCGTAGCGACTTGGGATCCGCATACCCATCCATTGGTAACAGAAGTTGCTGGTAAAGCGCGCTTCAGCCAAATCGCTGATGGCGTAACTGCAACATCGAAAACTGATGATGCAACTGGTATGACTACTGTTGAAATCTTGCCTGTAACAGCTCGTCCTGCTTCTGGTAAAGATTTACGTCCTGCAATCGTGTTGGATACAACAGATGGCGGCGAACAGTTCTACTTCTTGCCACAAAATACAATCGTAACTGTCCGTGATGGCGAAACGATTGGTGTGGGTGACGTTATTGGTCGTGTACCACAAGAAACATCACGTACTCGTGATATTACCGGTGGTCTTCCGCGTGTAGCTGACTTGTTCGAAGCGCGTAAGCCAAAAGAGCATGCAATTCTTGCTGAAGTATCAGGTGTTGTAAGCTTCGGTAAAGAGACTAAAGGTAAAAACCGTTTGGTAATTACTCCTGATGATGGTTCTGAGATTTACGAAGAATTGATTCCAAAATGGCGTCAAATCAACGTATTCGAAGGCGAGCATGTGAACCGTGGTGAGACTATTTCTGATGGTCCACAAAACCCACATGACATCTTGCGTTTGAAAGGTGAAGTTGCATTAACTAACTACATCGTGAACGAAGTTCAAGACGTTTACCGTCTCCAAGGTGTAAAAATCAACGATAAGCACATTGAAGTTATCGTGCGTCAAATGTTGCGTAAAGTTGATATCACTGATGGCGGTGATACAAGCTTCATTAAAGGCGAGCAAGTGGATTACATCCGCGTTGTTCAAGAGAACCAAGCTGTCTTGGCTCAGAACAAGTTCCCTGCGAAGTTTGAACGTCAATTGATGGGTATTACGAAAGCATCGCTTTCTACTGACTCGTTCATCTCTGCTGCATCGTTCCAGGAAACAACTCGTGTGTTAACTGAAGCGGCTGTAACAGGTAAAGAAGATGATTTACGTGGCTTGAAAGAAAACGTTGTAGTAGGTCGTTTGATTCCAGCAGGTACTGGTCTTGCGTACCACTTAGAGCGTCGTCGTCAAGAAGCAGAAGCTGCAGAGCATGAACTTCATAATGACTTCAGCGAAGTAGACCAAGCATTTAGCCAAGCATTAAACTCTGAACAATTCTAAGTTTAGACTGGCACTAAAAAAGGCACCTTAGGGTGCCTTTTTTATTTATATTTATTTATAACAATTTTCAATTGTAATTACATAAACATATTAAAGAGCCATTATTTTATTACTTAAGCGGGATAAATACTCCACAAAAACACACTAGGCTACCTGCTTATGAAGACTGGAGTAAATCTAATGAAAAAAATGATGATGATTGTTAGTGTTGGCCTGATGTCTACAACTTTGTTTGTTGGTTGTCAGAATGCAAGCCCAGAAAGTCAACGTATTGGTTCAGCTGCTATTGGTGGTGGCGCAGGTGGTGCGGTAGGAAAACACGTGGGCGGTAATATAGGTGCAGGTCTAGGAGCGGCACTGGGTGCAGGTGTTGCGGCTAATGCAAAAGGGTCTAGCAGTAAAACCGTACGTAATAGTGCAATTGGTGCTGGTGTCGGCGCTGTATTAGGTGGAGCAATTATTGGTGGTGACGCTGGTGCTGCTACAGGTGGAGCATTGGGTGGTAGTGCTGGTGCAGCCTATGAAGAGAAGAAAGGGAAGTACTAAAAGTATCCTTAATAATTGTTAAACTATAGAAGTCTTTATGTGATTAAAGACTTCTTTTTTATAATTAAAATTTTGCTTAATAAATATAAAAGGCAGAGCTTTACAAAATATCAATCGATTAGGACAGACGGATAACACAATCTGATCAAATTCCTCATAAAAGGGGATTATTCTTTTCTCTAGAACAGATCATTGTGAGAACGGTCATGAAAAAAACAATTGGATTAGTTTCTGCTTTAATGTTGTCTACACTTATGTTCACAGGCTGCCAAAATATGAGCCCATCTGACCAACGTATTGGTGCAGCAGCAGCAGGTGGAGCACTTGGTGGTGGTTTAGGTAACCATGTAGGTGGAGGTATTGGTGCAGG
The DNA here is from genome assembly GCF_038562025.1 of Acinetobacter sp. D009. Classification (NCBI taxonomy): domain Bacteria; kingdom Pseudomonadati; phylum Pseudomonadota; class Gammaproteobacteria; order Moraxellales; family Moraxellaceae; genus Acinetobacter; species Acinetobacter sp. D009. Next base: position 3,518,525 of record NZ_CP151886.1, on the reverse strand, counting down.
CTTAGGCGCAGCGGTAGGTGCAGGCGTAGGTTCTAATACCCAAGGCGGCAGTAAACAGACAACGACTAAGAGTGCGATTGGTGCTGGTATCGGTTCAGTCGTAGGTAAAGCACTGATTGGTGGTGACTCTGGTGCTGCAATTGGTGGTGCGATCGGTGGTGGTGCTGGCGCTGCGATTGAAGAGAAAAGATAAAAATTAACAAATAAAAAATAAGCGCTTTCAGCGCTTATTTTTTATTGAGGGAAAGGTTTCGCCTTTTTACGTCTGATATAAAGCGTTTTCTGAACCTCTGCAATTCTTACTCCAGATTCATCAAAAATGTTTAGATGATAAGTTCTTAAAACAGGTTCATAGTTCTCGGCAAGTTCACGAATTTGTTCTATTTCAGCTAAATCAACTCGAATATCTGCATGTACAGTACTGCGTCCTGGAGAAAGAAAATTGATTTCGGCAGCTTTGTCCCAAACAATATATTTTGATCCGAGATGATGCATAAGAATCATCATATAAAATGGGTCAACCATTGAATAAAGGCTTCCACCAAAATGTGTACCGACTAAATTTTGGTTTTTCCAAGTCAGCGGCATTTTTACACGCACATGGCAAAGTTCTAAATTCATGATTTCAATATAAATCCCTGCGCCACGATAAGGGGGATAGTGATTAAATAGAAATTTTGAAATCGTAGGATTGTTCTGAAGTCTTCTTAAAATAGCCATAATAGTCAATTTTTTTTATTGCAACAGTATTCATACTAGATAAGTATCATCTTTTTTATATTGATGGCAATGCTCTATCCGACTAACGACATGATCGATTGAAAAACAAGATAGGAAATGATTATGCAGCCAAAAGTTCATACAGTAACAACAAGTGATCAACAAACGCTTTGTGCTAAAACATGGGGTGACGAAAAAAATACTCCCTTAGTTTTAGTACATGGCTATCCAGACAATCAAGAAGTATGGGAATCAATCATTGAGCATTTGATCAATGACTTCTATATTGTTACTTACGATGTGCGTGGAGCTGGTTTGTCATCTATACCAAAACGTATACGTGATTATCGTTTAGAGCGTTTATCTCTAGATCTCCAAGAAGTTGTTGATGAGTTATTACCAAATCGTCAATTCCATATGGCTGCACATGATTGGGGTTCGATTCAGTCTTGGGAGTCTGTCACCGAGCCTAAGTTCAAAGGTCGTTTATTATCATATACCACCATTTCTGGACCATGTCTTGATCATGCTGCTTTATTTTTACGTGATAAATTTAAATCTTCACCAGCTCAAATCTTAAAAATTTTAACCAAATCTTGGTATATCGGGGCATTCCATCTTCCGTTATTAGCACCAACTGTATGGTCTCTTTTTAGTCCAGAAAAATGGGGTAAAGTTCTTACTCAGCTGGAAAGAAAAAGTAATTTACCTTTAAATAATAATATTAATGCTGATGGTAAATATGGCATTAATTTATATCGTGCCAATTTTATTCCTCGCTTAACTGGTCCACGTCAACGTTATGCACAGTGCCCAGTTAAGGCTGTTATTTTAAAATACGATACGTTTGTAAGCCCAGAATACATCACTGAGGCTATGCCAAAGTGGGTTGAAAAATTTGAATATGTAGAGCTTAACGCAAATCACTGGGCAATTCTGAGTGAGCCTGAGAAAATAGCAACTCATATTCGTGAGTTTATTAAAGCTCAAGCTTAAGAATAGAATGACTGCATAAAACTGTTAATTCGGCGATATTTTCGGCTTCATAGATATGAATCTGCTAGAATATCGCCTTTTGTTTTGCTCTGAACTTATTCATGAATGCTGTCGTTATTGCGATTGCAGTGATGTTCTTATTATCACTGGCGCGCGTTTCTGTCGTACTGACTTTAGTGGTTTCTGCCATTGTGGGCGGCCTCGTAGCAGGTTTAAGCCTTTCCCAAACCGTTGAAGCTTTTAACGCTGGCCTTGGCGATGGTGCTGAAGTTGCACTTGCCTATGCAGTGTTAGGGGCATTTGCTCTGGCTCTATCAAAATCTGGTTTACCTGATTTACTTGCTCATAAGCTGATTGGTCTATTGGGAATGGAAGCTGGGAAAAGCCGTCAGACTAAAGTGAAGTATCTCCTCTTAGGTATTTTATTAATTTCTGCTATTTTCTCTCAAAACCTTATTCCAGTTCATATTGCCTTTATTCCTGTACTGGTTCCGCCACTACTACGGGTAATGAACCATTTAAAATTAGACCGCCGCGCCGCAGCCTGTGTACTTACGCTAGGTTTGGTTGGTACTTATATTTTTCTTCCGGTTGGATTTGGTGCAATTTTCCTTGAACAGATTCTGATGGGAAATATCAACAAAATTGGGGCAGCGTATGGCTTGCATGTTGATCGGGCAATGATGCCAATTGGCATGGCCATTCCTGTTTTAGGTATGGTGTTAGGCACCTTGGTTGCTGTATTTATTAGCTACCGTAAACCAAGAATTTATGCTGATCGTGCGATTACACCTGTGACCACGATTGATTTAGATAAACCTATTCGTGCAACTACTCAAGTTGAAACAGCCGACTTAAAAGCAGATGCTGAAGAGTTAAAGCATGAAGCAGAGCAAGCACCAGTTATTGCAAAGAAAACGATCTTGATGGCACTGCTCGCAATTGGCTTGACACTTGCTGCACAGCTGTATTCAGGTTCGATGATTTTGGGTGGTTTAGTCGGTTTTGCTGTTCTATCTACTGCCGGAATTTTTAAATGGCAAGATGCAGATGATGTCTTTGTACAAGGCATGCGAATGATGGCTTTAGTAGGCTTCATCATGATTTCTGCTGCCGGTTTCGCCTCAGTAATGACTCATACTGGTGATATTAATCAGCTAGTAAATGGTGTAGTCGAGATTATTGGAGATAACCGCGCGCTTGCTGCTTTCCTAATGCTTTGTATTGGCTTATTTGTGACAATTGGTATTGGTTCATCTTTCTCAAGTGTTCCTGTATTAGCTGTTATTTATGTGCCTTTATGTGTGCAGTTTGGTTTCTCACCATTAGCAACGATTGCACTTATTGGTACAGCAGCAGCATTAGGTGATGCTGGATCGCCAGCCTCTGATTCAACCTTAGGGCCAACAGCTGGTTTAGGAGTAGATGGGCAACACGATCATATTTGGGATACAGTCGTACCTACCTTTATTCACTTTAATATTCCGCTATTAATTTTTGGCTGGATCGCTGCAATGGTTTTATAAAGTTTTTATAAAATATTAAAGTGTAAACCTTCTTAATAACGATCTTTAGATTTAAATTAAGAAGGTTTTTTATTGTTTAAATAAAACATGTATTTAAAATAAATTATATTAAAACACTCGGAATTTGAAAGTATATTAAAATAGTTGGTAATATAAAATAATCTTGATTAATGAGGTTGGGATAAAAACCTATTAAAATAGTTGGATAATATATAATTTTATTTAAAACAGTAGTTTAAAAATAAACTATAAAATAATTTTATAATGAGTATTGCATGGTTTTAAAATAAATGTTTATTATAAATATAAATAAGGTTGGAGATATTAAAGTGTTCAAAAAAGCTTTGGTTATTGCATTAATGGGGATGTCTTCTTTTACTTTTGCTGGTAACTGGCAAGTGAAATTTGGTGGTAGTGTTATTGCTCCATCTGAAGATACAACAACACCTTTAGGCGTGGTAAAAGCAGATCATGAATATGCATTTACACCATCGGTAGAATACTTTTTTGGTCAGTCTCCATTTTCGGCAGAATTATTATTAGCAACACCTATTAATCATGATGTATTGCTAGATGGTAAAAATGCAGCACGTATAAAACAATTACCACCAACAATTACTGCAAAATATCATTTTAAAAACTCTACACGTTTCACACCGTATATTGGTATTGGTGCTACAGCATTTATTCCTTGGGATGAAGAAGGTGCAGCGGTAAAGGTTAAAGAAGATTTTGGTTTGGCAGGTCAAGTTGGTTTTAATTTCCAACCTGCTGATGCTAAAAACTGGGGTGTATTTGTAGATGTACGTTATGCTGATATTAGTCCGGAAGTAACAATTGATCCATCAATTGCTAACTACAAGTTTGATCTAGATATTAATCCTTTTGTTTATACTTTGGGTTATAGCTATAAATTTTAAGCATAATAATAAATAGAAAAATATAATAATAAACCTAGACTCAGGCACCTCACATATATTTTATGTGAGGTTTTTTTATGGATTTTATTTGCACTAAAAAAAGCATAAAACAGACAGTTTTACACATATTTTCTGCAAGTTTTTTCTAAACTAATTTCTATTCATTACAAGCATGGGAATAAAAACATGAATAACAAATTAGCGATTTGTTTAGCACTTTTGAGCGGTATTGCTTTTACTCAAAATTTACAAGCTGCAAGTTTTTCTTGCGATGCTGCAAAAACGAAAACGGAAAAAAGTATTTGTAAGAACCGTTCTTTAAATGATGCAGATGTAAAAATGGCAACGACATATCAAATCGTTCTGCATGCTTTACCTATGGGTGGGCGAGATAACCAGAAAGATACCCAGCAGCAATGGCTGAAAAAAAGAAATGCTTGTGCTGCCAATGTCAGTTGTATTAGCAAAGCTTACCAACAACGTCAAAAGCAGTTAGATACGATATTGCAAGATAGGGTGTTAAGCCACGGCCCATTTTAATTAGAGTAAAAATTTTTAATATTCAGGATTGAAAAATTCTAGAAGTACTCCATTCATAAAGCATTCGAGAACAAACAGCTTCAAAATTTAAGGAGTGATTTATGAGTGAACAAGCATCACAAAATTATAGTTTCCAAGCAGAAGTTGCCCAGCTTTTACATTTAGTGACGCATTCTCTCTATTCTAACCCTGAGATTTTCTTACGTGAGCTTATCTCTAATGCATCAGATGCATGTGATAAGTTACGTTTTGAAGGAATTAATCATCCTGAATATTATGAAAATGATCCAGACTTACATGTACGAATCAGCTTAAATAAAGAAGATAAAACCTTAAAGATTTCTGATAACGGTATTGGTTTAAGCCAACAAGAAGCAATTGATAACTTAGGTACAATTGCTAAGTCAGGCACTAAAGATTTCATGTCAAAATTGACTGGTGATCAAAAAGCCGATGCTCAATTGATTGGTCAGTTTGGTGTGGGTTTTTACTCAGGTTTTATTGTTGCAGACAAGATTACGGTTGAATCACGCCGTGCAGGTCTAGAGGCATCTGAAGGGGTGCGCTGGATTAGTGGTGGTACAGGCGAGTTTGAAGTTCAGCAAATTGATAAGGCGTCACGTGGTACTGACATTATTCTTCACTTACGTGATGATGCGCTTGATTATTTAGAATCTTATAAAGTTAAGCAGATTGTTAATAAATACTCTGACCACATTAGCTTGCCAATTGAAATGCAAAAAGAAGTTTGGCAAGAAGAAGTTGCTGAAGGTGAAGAGCCTAAAGGCGGCCAAATGGTCAAAACTGACGAGTGGGAAGCGATTAACTCGGCAAGTGCTTTATGGACACGTAATAAAAGTGAAGTGACTGAAGAGCAATATATTGAGTTCTATAAAAACTTAACTCATGACTTTGAAGCGCCGCTCGCATGGGCACATAACCGTGTTGAAGGTAGTACGGAATATACCCAATTACTTTATATTCCAAGTAAAGCACCACATGACATTTTTACACGTGAAGCAAAAGCGGGAATTAAGCTATATGTAAAACGTGTGTTCATCATGGATGATGCGGATAATTTAATTCCAAACTATTTACGTTTTGTTCAAGGTGTCGTGGACAGTGCGGATTTACCACTTAATGTTAGCCGTGAGTTGTTGCAAGAAAGCCGTGACGTCAAAACGATTCGTGAAGGTAATGCACGCCGTGTATTAACTGTACTTGATGGTTTGGCTAAATCGGAAGATGAAAAAGACCAAGAAAAATTCAAAACCTTCTACAGTGAATTTGGCTCAGTACTTAAAGAAGGCTTGGGCGAAGACTTTGGTAACCGTGAACGTATTTTAAAATTATTACGTTATGCGACTTCAACAAATGATGAAGTAACGACTTCTTTTGCTGACTATAAGGCACGTATGAAAGAGGGGCAAAAAGCCATCTATTATGTGACTGCTGACAGTCTAGCAGCAGCGAAAAACTCGCCGCAGCTTGAGTTGTTTAAGAAAAAAGGTATTGAAGTGTTATTAATGGCAGAGCGTGTTGACGAATGGGCAATGAATTTTGTTCAAGAGTTTGACGGTACGCCATTAAAGAATGTGTCGAAAGGGGCTGTTGATTTAGGCGATTTGCAAGATGCTGAAGAGAAGAAAGCACTTGAGCAAGCAGCTGAACAGTTTAAGCCTGTTGTTGAGAAACTAAGTGACTCATTAAAGGCTAAAACTAAAGAAGTACGTGTAACTACACGTCTAGTTGATTCTCCAGCATGTTTAGTGACAAGTGAAGGTGAATTGTCTCCTCAACTTATTCGCATGCTAAAACAAGCTGGACAAGCAGTGCCAGAAATCAAACCTATTTTAGAAATTAACCCTGAGCATCCTTTGGTGAAAAAACTTGAAGGTTCAGAGCAGTTTGATGATTTGGCAAACGTGATTTTTGATCAGGCTGTGATTGCAGAAGGTGGTTTACCAGAAGACCCAGCAGCTTACGTGAAACGCATTAATAGCTTATTGTTGAAATAATTTTTTGATATAAAAAAGCCTCTGAACTGTCAGGGGCTTTTTTTTGTGGATAAAGAAAGAGTTATCCACAATTTGGGAATTTATGATTAAAAATTAGCTTCTAGATTTATTTGAACGCTGAGTTGGTGTTTCGGATCATCATCAATATGGTTAAAAAAATTAAGATCATTTTGCATAAAAATCCAATCTCTCCATATCGGTTGGCGCCATGAAATATAAGGACCCCAGCTATTTAGTCGAATATCATTTTTGGTATATACGCCACCGCTATAAATACCGTAAGTTAGACTATTGTCTTTTACAAACTCAAATTGTTGAAAAGTCCAATTGCCCCAGTTGTAATCTTCATTTTCGCTTTTGTTCACATTAAATTTATTAGAAAATAATGTGTTATCTTGCATTTTTTGCGTTAGGTTTAGCGTGGTTTCAGTGTAATTTCGGCTAGTAGATCCGTAGCGAAATATCTGCTCTGTATCAAAGCTAATGTTATGTCTCAAATTCCATTTCTTTTTAGCCAGAAACTGGACATACACATCACTCTCAGAGTTAGAGCCTAAATCAAGGTCATTTTCAAAAGGCATCCAAGTTGAAATGGTGGCCCAGCTTGCACTCAGTGGATTAGTAGCCGAAATCTGTGCCGATGAGGTCTTCTTCTTTTTCTTACCAAAGGCTTTATAAGTTTGTTCAGGCTGAGTCGCACGTTTCCATAACGTATCATTTCCAAATACAGCCATAAGCTCTTGAATTAAACCAGCATCAGATAAAGTATTGTTTGCTTCCACTTCACAAGGTGAGCGTGAAAGTGATTGTCTTTTTACTTTAGCGAAACTCGTAGAAGAATAGGGATAACGCCGTGACCTTTTATATTTTAGAGAGTGATAAAAAAAATGAGTATGTGGAAGTAAAGCTAATAGACCTAAACTATAAATACAAATGAAGACTGTCGATTTATTTTGAAATGGAGAAGAAAATTGATTCATTTTAAAAGATAAGGAATCAAAAATAAAATTAGAACAATACTTTAAAAGGCTAATCTTAAAATTTTATTTAAAAGTATTTTGTTATTCATCACCTTGGATGAGGTCCAAGGTGATGTTTGCTAGTTTAGAAAAGTGCTTCTAAACGCAAGAAGGTGCTGACAAAATGATTACGGTCTTCGCGGTGGTCATTAAAGTAATTTACATCGCCTTGTACAAAGAACCATTCACGTAAAACGGGTTGGCGCCATGAAACAAACGGTCCCCAACTGTTTAAACGTAAGTCATTGTCGTTGTAATAACCGCTAGTATAAATACCATAGTTAAAACGGTTGTTTGCAAAGAAACTGTGTTCGCGGAATGTTCGGTTTTCCCAAGCTAAATCATCGTCTTGATCATCTGCATAGGTCAGGCTGAACTGATTGGATAAAATCGGTTGATTTGGTCTAGCATGTGTAAGCTCAAGATTAGTACGTAAGTAGTTTTCGCTGTCTATGCCGTAACGATAAATTTGTTCAGCATAAAACTTAAAATCATTACGAAGTTGCCAATCTCTCGATGCTTTTAAACGAACATAAATATCGTCTCCAGAACGAATACCTAAGTCTGCATCGGTTTCAAAAGGCAATTTTTTCGAGAAATTTGACCAACGTAAAGCAATTGAGCTGTTGTCATCTCGAGTTTGCTTACCATCTAACTTCTTATTAGAGTCTTGATTTGGGTTTTGGTTAATATTAGCTGGGCTGTTATTAAATTCATTATCTAAAGAGTCATCACCAAATACCACGCTTAAACGTTTTTCTAGCGTAGGGAGCTTAATCTTACCGCGAATTCTGGGCTTAATTTCAAAGTTGTCGTATTCATTCCAATAGTTATCCACCATGACGCGAATGGTTGCTGTTGCAGGTTTTTGTGGATCAACTTCACCAAACCAATTATCAATTTTTTCAGAAGTACGATCGGCCCAATTACGAATTTTCTTTTGCTTACGATCAACCCAGGTTTGATCTTCGGTTTGTTCGGTAGGCGGAACAATAGGCTCACTAGACTGCTCTGGAAAAATGGTTGGGGTTGCATCTACCCAACGCGGAATTTGATCTAAGAGATTTTCGTCTGTGGTGACTTCAGTTTGTACTCCAGATGATGTACTTCCTACTTGTTGGTTTGCCGAAGAAGAGGCGGTCTCTGCATGAGCGATGCATACTGAACCAAATCCAATCGTTAAAAGTGCAAAAAGCTGCCTGTACGGCATTACATGAAATGTTTTCATATCTATCTTTATGTTTTGTTGTTGTTTCCACTTTTGTTGATTTTTCTAATAAAATCAAGAGGGAGACACAAAAGTTAAGTAAATTTAACTTTTTTTACATATTTGAAATAAATGAAAAAGTTTAAGCTATTAGCGATTATTTTTAGCCAAAAAAAATCCCCCAGTGAAGGGGGATGATAGATCAAGGAAACTTCAAATTCCGATCATTAAACACATAAAAAACAGAACATTACAGCGCGAATATTCTAAGCGGCAATAATAAACTGATTTTTAGCAATTAGATAGTTCTTTTTTTAGAACGCTCTATTGCTAAAATGATGATAAAACATACGATTTGATCACATTTTAATTGTGTTCATTTATTTCTTTGGAATATCACAAGTTTCATCGGTACAAACAGCCGCATTATCTTGCTCGACTTCTTCAGTATTTGCTTTGATTTGAGCTTTTTCCAAAACTTGTAAAAAGACTTCACGAGGTTGAGCACCAGCAAGCGCAATTCTTTGATCAAATACAAAAAATGGCACACCAGTTACATTAAGCTGCTCACGTGCAATTTTTTCATCATGGCGGACAAAGTCAGATAATTCGTTGGTATCTAATACATACTCAACTTCAGCATTGTCTAAACCAATACGAGATGCAATTTCTTCTACAACTTCACGTTCACCAATTGCGAGACCTTCGGTCATATAAGCATGGAAAAAAGCTTCTTTAGCTTCATTACCTAAACCTTTGCTTTGCGCAAGGTGAATAATACGGTGTGCATTGAAACTATTGCCTGAGTTGGCCTTTTGCCATTGGAAATCAATACCTTCAGAAGCAGCCATGGCCGCAATATTGCGCTCCATTTCTTCCATCTCTTCATAGGTACGGCCATATTTTTTAGCTAGACGTTCAGTATTTGAAGTGTCATGTTTAGCTGGCGCATCAGGATCTAATTCAAAACTATGCCAGTGAATTTCAAGATCAATACCTGCTTCAGCAGCTACATGCTCAAGGCGTTTTTTGCCGATATAACAAAAAGGGCAAACTACATCAGACCAGACATCTACACGCATGGGAGAATCTCATAAATTTTAATTACCCATCATAATAGGGATGATGGATAAGGATTTAAAGCTTTGAGTAGCGAATACAGTGTTGCGTATTGTGAAATAAATGGCATATAAAGAAGAATAAGCTCTATTTTATAACTATAAAGAGCAAAACTATAAGAAGGGAAATAGGAGGTGTGTATGCGCCGAGTTTTGATTGCGATTGCAAGTTTGATTGTTATCACAAGCATTATTTTTTTCACCTATCAGCATATCAAACAGCAGCAAGCCAAAGACAGTAGTCAAATGTTTGATGTCGTCATGACTGAAAAAATGAATCAGCTTTATGACCAAGCACAAGACTGGTCTAAACCCGTCCAGCTCGATATTCACGATAAGCGTTTGGCAGGACACTATAAGCAAATTTCAGAATTTCTTTTAAGTTATTGGATTCAAAATATTAATGCACGCAATGCATACTTAAGAGAACTTAAAGCAGCCAAATGGGATACTTTTTTAAATGTGGACCGTTTAGATCTTGATAAAAAACAAAAATTTTCAGAAACCGAAAAGATGCTAGCCGATGTCCGTAAAGCGTCAGATCAGTATCAGACTGAATATGAAAAGATTCATAAAACTTTCTTAGCAAAGGTTCAAGAGTTATCTGTTGATGCAGAGATGAGGCAACTTCTTGAAATGAAATTGGGAACTCAGCAAAAAACAGATCAAGATCATGCAATTTTTATGATTGAGCTACAAATTTTAGATAAAGCAGAAGAAATGTTTAAGCTTCTAAAAAATTATGAATGGCAAAAGAAAGATCAGATGATTCTTTTTCATGAAAATGCTCAGGTCAAAAAGTTTAATGGGCTTTATCAAGATGTTCTAAAGCTAAATGCAAAAATTGAAAAAATTAAGAAAAAGAATGTGGCTGCGCTCGAAGGAGATTTAAAAGAATAAGCAAAGTATGAGCATCAAATATTATGATTTGGTGCTCTCGACTTTCCCTTTGGTTAAAAAAGATTGTAATAAACTTTGAGAAGTTTGCAGTTTGTTTAACTGCTCAGACACATGCATGAGTTCAGTTTGCAGTTTTTCTTGAACCACTGAGCATAGTGTAAATACTCGTTCATCTAAATCAAAACAAGGCAGCAAAACCTGAATATCTTTTAGGTGCATGCCTGCATCATTTAATATTTTAATTTTCTTAATATTTTCAATATCTTTTTGCGTATAACTTCGATAGTTATTACTCGCTCGAAGAGGCTGTATAAGCCCTAAGCTCTCGTAATAACGCAGCATACGAGGACTTACTTTTGTAAGCTCGGCAACTTTAGCTAAGTTCATAAAATGGGGTTGACCTTAACAGTGGTGTCATAGTTTAGCATGTTTTTATCTTTCAAAATGGTACTTGTTCAATGATCAGAAAACTCATTTTATTGGTGTTATTCGGATTAATGTCATTTGTTGCAAATGCCAAAACACTTGAACTTCAGGAGAAGAACATGCGTCAAATATTTGTGCTCCATGGTTACTCTGCTTCTATAGATGATCATTGGTTTTTAGATTTAAAACATCAAATAGAAGATGAACATACAACTGTTACCTTAATTCCATTTCCAGATTCTGAGAATCCGGACGTAGATGCATGGCAAAAGGTTTTAGATCAACAGATCCCTAAGGTGGATGAGAATACCTATTTTGTTGCGCACAGTTTAGGAGTGATTACGTTACTGCACTTTTTACAAAGACATGACTATCAAAATATTGGAGGAATGATTTTAGTATCTGGATTCTCTGGTCTCATTTCAGATTCTTCTGTTCTTAATAGTTATATAACGAAGAGTAAAGTCGATACGGATTACTTTAAGGACACAAAGAAAAAGCTGGTGTATTTATCGGATAATGATGATTTGGTTCCGCCCAAACTGACTATTGAATTGGCGAAAGAAATTGATGCGCCGTACATTACTGTTCCTAATGGTGGGCATTTTTTAGGTAGAGAAGGTTATACGAAATTTCCGCAATTAGTTGATTCTTTAAAACAGATGTTAAATGATTAATAAAAATCCCCGTAGTAAGCGGGGATTTTTTATCTTTACTGAAAGTTTGTAATTTTTATTCGTAGTCTATTAGGGCTGGTAAATGATACCCATGACTTTCGCAGGTAAAGCGATAATATCGAAAGTTAAGGTAAACGGAAGCAGTGGTAAACTTGCTAGCTTCTCTTTAGTTGATAGGGGCACTTTTCCACTTTTATCGTGAAGATATTGGATTTTAACGTGATATGGCTTAGATAAAGGGGTTATAGTTTTAAGATTGTTTACAGGAGGATAAACAGTTCCTTTAATATTTAAATCAAATTTATGTGGTTCTGATGTCTTTGCACAGCCACATGGAACTACACCATATTGTTTAAATAAAGCTGATTCTTTCTCGTTCAATTTCCCATTAGGTGGGGTGTAAGAAAATCTAATATGTCCGTAAAAATGATTACTATCCGGAGCTGGAGCATTAAAATCTAGCTCATTACTTATTTGAATATATTGTGGATTTAATTGATTAATTAATTGAATGAAATCGTTACCGCCTTTACTAATGACATAACTATATTTTTTCCCGGCGATGACAACACTGTCCTCTGATTCATTAGGGAGAGATACTGATGGTTTACCAAATGCAATTACATCATCTTCAATTAAAGTGATCCATTCATGGCCTGAGTCATATTTTGTAAATAGCTCTCGCGTGTTCTCACCAATAATTCGGTTACTCGCACAACCAGTGAGAAAGAAAATGACGAGTAGGCAGCTCATAAGAATATTCTGATTTAATACTTTAAAGTTCATTATTTCTGTTGAATTCAATGGATTTATAAAAGTTTGACTATAAACAAAAGATCTTAATATTTAAATCTAGTAGTATGATCTGACTTAGTTATACTCAGACTAATTTCTAAAATATTTTAGAAAGTCCCTTACTATTACATTAAAAATTTTAATTATATTTACCGTTTATCTGAGCCTTACTGAATCAAATTCGACTTTGTTGTAGCCTATTTATAGATACTTTTAATTTAATCATCATCTTTTAATTGAAATAGGGTGACTGATTTTTGGAGCAAGTTATGAACTTTCTAAAACAATCAGCCTTCATTGCTGCATTTGCTTTTATGGGTTTACCGACTGTTCAAGCAGAAGAAGTGGCTACTTTACCAACAATTCGCGTTATGGCTGAATCTGAGCTACGTGAAGAGGTGGGATTTGTACCCTTTCAAGAAGATAAAAAAGTGCGTCAGGCGCTGCAACATCATGAGTATAAAGCTCATTACGATATACAGAATGCTTTAGTCCCTGAAGGCATGACGACAGTAGATTATCAGCCAGTTATGGCACAGCCCGATTTGTCCCAGCTTTCTCCATTTCTACAAGAATATATTTTAGCGGTAGCGGGTGGAATACAGTCTTCTGATCCAACCAACGGCATTTTTGAAATGTTAAGACCTTTGAATATTAACCGAAGTAATGTTGGTGCTTATCGTGATGGTACGATGAAAGTTAACCTTAATGACCTCATAAATTTACAACAGCAAATTCAAGATGGGTTAAAAGGCCGATAAAATAAAAATCCCCGCATTGAGCGGGGATTTTTTTATCTTGGTGTTAATTAAACACGTTCGATCACTGTTGCAATACCTTGACCAAGGCCGATACACATGGTCGCAAGACCGATTTGAGTATCTTGTTGTTCCATTACGTTCAATAACGTAGTGGTGATACGCGCACCAGAACAACCTAGTGGGTGACCCAAAGCAATCGCACCACCATTTAAGTTAATGATGTCTTGCTTGTCATAAATACCTAAGCCTTTCATTACTGATAAGCCTTGAGCAGCAAATGCTTCGTTTAACTCGATAGTTTGAATATCAGCCATCGTTAAACCAGCACGTTTAAGCGCTTTTTGAGTTGCTGGAACTGGACCGTAACCCATGATTGCTGCATCACAACCTGCAACTGCCATAGAGCGAATTACAGCGCGTGGTTTTAAACCTAACGCTTGTGCGCGTTCAGCAGACATAAGTAACATTGCAGAAGCACCATCAGATAAAGCTGAAGATGTAGCAGCCGTTACCGTACCACCTTTCGGGTCAAATACAGGACGTAATGCTTTGAACGCTTCAAGGTTTGCATCTGGACGAATTACTTCATCGATGTCGCAAAGGATTTTAAAGCCATTAGCATCGTGGCCTTCAACACCAACGATTTCGTTTTTGAAACGACCTTCTTGAGTTGCAGCCCAAGCACGGCGGTGAGATTCAACACCAAAAGCGTCTTGCTCTTCACGGCTAATGCCATTCATACGACCTAACATTTCAGCAGTTAAGCCCATCATGTTAGATGCTTTTGCATAGTGTTTAGATGCTTCTGGGTTTAGGTCGATGCCATGCATCATACCTACGTGGCCCATGTGCTCTACACCACCAATAATGAAAATATCACCTTGGTTTGTTGCAATCTGTGCAGCAGCAGTATGAAGCGCTTGCATAGAAGAACCACAAAGACGGTTTACTGTTTGACCAGCAACAGTTTTTGGTAAGTCAGCCAATAAGCCGATGTTACGGCCAATGTTCATACCTTGTTCTAGAGTCTGGTTTACACAGCCCCAGATCAGGTCTTCAACTTCGTTTACATCAAACTGGTTACGAGCAACGAGTGCACGAACCAATTCAGCAGATAAGCTGTCAGCACGTACATTACGGAACATACCGTTTTTGGTTTTACCCATTGCAGAACGTACGCCATCAACGATGACAACGTCACGTGGATTTAAAGTAGCCATTCACGTTGCTCCTTAACCGTAGAATTTTTTGTTGTTAGCAGCCATGTCGCGCAACATTTGTGGCGCTTCATAAGCCTTACCTAAGTGTGCATATTTGTCGCAAAGTGCAACGTATTCAGCAACACCAGTCTGGTCGATATAACGACATGGACCACCACGGAATGGAGGGAAACCTACACCCATAATCATTGCCATGTCTGCTTCAGCAGCAGTTGCAACGATGTTGTCTTCTAAGCAACGAACTGTTTCGTTACAGAAAGCAAGCATCATGCGGTCAATGATTTCTTGGTTATCAAACTCGCGTTTTTCACCAGTGACGAAAGGAGCAATGATTTCATACGCTGTTGGGTCAACAGTTTTTGCTTTCTTGCCTTTCTTATCGAGTTCGTATTTGTAGAAACCAACGTCATTCTTTTGACCAAGACGTTTAGCTTCGTACATTGCTTGGATTGAACCTTTGTAGTCTGGCTTCATACGGTCTGGGAAACCTTCAGCCATGACTTCTGCACCATGTACACCCGTGTCGATACCTACAACGTCGATAAGGTAAGCAGGACCCATTGGCCAACCAAACTTAGACATTACATTGTCAACTTGCTGGAAGTCTGCGCCGTCTTTTACAAGAAGGTCAAACGCACCAAAGTAAGGGAACAATACACGGTTAACCAAGAATCCTGGGCAGTCGTTTACAACGATCGGTGTTTTACCCATTTTTTGAGCAAGAACAACAGTAGTTGCAATCGCTTCTTCAGAAGTCTTTTCACCACGAATAACTTCTACAAGCGGCATCATGTGAACTGGGTTGAAGAAGTGCATACCAACGAAGTTTTCAGGACGTTGTAATGCTTTTGCTAAACGTGTGATTGAAATCGTAGAAGTATTAGAAGCAATAATCGTATTTTCACGAACATTCTTCTCAGTATCCGCAAGCACCATTTCTTTTACTTTTGGATTTTCTGTAACTGCTTCGATCACGATATCAACTTCTTTAAACTCATCGTAGCTTAAAGTAGGACGGATACGTGCAAGCGTTTCACCCATTTGCGCAGGTTTCATTTTCTTACGTTCAACTTGTTTAGTTAACAAGCTGTTCGCTTCTTTCATACCTAAAGCAAGTTGCGGATTACCAATATCTTTCATGATAATTGGTGTACCTTTGCTTGCCGCTTGGTAAGCAATACCACCACCCATGATACCAGCGCCAAGTACAGCTGCTTGGTTTACAGGATGTGCACCTTTTTCATATTTTTTAGCAGTTTTCTTAACAACTTGGTCATTGAGGAATAAACCAATCAATGCACCAGCTTGTGGTGTAATCGCAGCTTTTGCAAAACCTTTCGCTTCCGCTTTCAATGCTTCGTCACGCGCAAGGCTTGCACCTGCTTGTAATGAATCAAGTAATAATTTTGGAGCAGGGTATTGAGCAGGGTTTGCTTTAGCAAGCACTGCACCTTTCGCAGTATTGAACGCCATCATTTGTTCAAGCGGATTCAATTTTACAGCTTCAAGCTTTTCTTGACGTTTTGCTTTCCAGTTTAAACGACCAGAAATTGCTTGCTTAACCAAGTCAGTTGCAGCTTCAAGTAATTTATCAGCAGCTACAACCGCATCTACAGCACCATCTTTTAGAGCAGCAGCCGGTTTTTTAGGAGCAGCCATCGCCATCCATTCAACCGCGTTGTCGATACCGATCAGACGGCTTAAACGTACGCTACCGCCAAAACCTGGGTAAATACCAAGTTTAATTTCCGGTAAGCCCACTTGTGCAGCTTCTGACATCACACGATAGTCACAAACTAAACACATTTCAAAACCGCCACCTAACGCCATACCGTTAATAGCAACAACTTTTGGAATCTCTAAATCTTCAAAGCTATTGAAGATTTCGTGAACAGGCATAAGCCAGTCAACAATCGCTTTTTCGCCTTGTGCGAAGTTTTCACCAAATTCGGTAATGTCTGCCCCAACAATAAATGTCGATTTGCCTGAGGTAACAACTAAGCCTTTAATATCATTATTTGCTTTTACCGCAGCAATAGCAGCTTGGAAATCTTCAATTGTTGCACGGTTAAATTTATTGACCGACTCACCTTGTAAGTCAAAGCGGAATTCTGCAATTCCGTCCGAAAGCATTTGGACGGTAATGGCATTGCCAGCGTGGATCATGCCTGATCTCCTTAGTTTTGGAGGACTTCTAAGTTGATGTTATGAAGCGTGTGCACATCTTAGGTACACATTTATGCTTCGCTAATCTTACGATAACTATATCTAAAAAAAACCTGACAAGTTGTATCAAGCCGTGACGCAAGGGTCATCAATTATTTTTAAATAATTTTTTTAATCTATATTTATGAAAAATATATTTTTAATTGTAAAAGCTTCTTGTTAAGAAGGGACAAGATAAAGTTAGAAAATGTAGTAGACAATTAATAAATTATTTTTGGTCTAGTAATAAAAATTAATATTTTGTGTGAATTATTAGACAGACAGTATTGTCTATTTTTTTATCTTTGGATAAACTTTGTGTTATAAAAATGTTCAATAAAGTATCTATTATGTTAAAAAATAAATTTATGATTTTGGCCATCCTTCCTTTTATGTTGAGTGCATGTGGAGGCGGTGGTTCCAGTGATAATAATTCTGCAAATAACAACCAAAGTGGTACATCACAAGATTCTATTGCGGATGGTACGCGTTATTATTTTATGGATTACAATGCTAATGAAAAAACAGATGAGCTAAATAATGCTTATTTTGAAATTTTTAATAAAAAATCAATAGATGGCTCCTCTAATCAAGCTTTAAATGAGTATTTATTAACAGAGAAAAAACTCTATTTCCCTACTGATAAAGCACTCAATGTCATGAATTTTAATTCAATGACAGATTGGAGATTAGACATCATTGGAGATGTTAAAGAGGATTGGAAATTTCAAAGAGTTGATTTATCTGATAAGAATATGTTTGATACTGTCTTGCCAGGATATCGAGCATTAGGCTTTTCAGTGAGTGATGAAAGTACGACTAATGGGCGTCTATTTCTTACTACCTATGGACAGAATAAATTCCCTCAAGGGAGTAGCTGTTATCGTTTAGTTTCAAAAAAATCTAATCAAGAAACATTTGCATTTAATATTGATCAAAACTATGAAATTAATCAAAGTTTTGATCAGTTTGATGCTGAAAATGGTCCTTATCTTAATTATTTGAATCAAACAAATCCATTTGGTTTTACTTATAAAGCAGTTAAGGGATCATGGCAAAATGTTCTATGGACAACGATTTATGATACTACTTTAGGTTTTGCTATTGGTGATGGTGTTGCGGTGCAATATCAAGGTAAGCTCTATAAAGCAAATTATACGAGTAACATTGCTTGGACTGCTGATCAAGAGATTAAGCATTGGGAAATATATTTAAAAAATACAGATGATCCTGAAGAGCTCCGTTTTGCCCAATTAACAATTGCTCAATTGAAATCTGGTTGTTATGCCTATAATGAAACCGCTGCAAAAGCACTTGTTTCTCTGACTGGATTAGATTGGAAACCATATCAAGACTAACTTTGGAAGTTGAGTTTGAGAAATCTCAAAAATGGTTATTTTTGAGATTTCTATTTAGCCAAAAAATAATACTTGCTGATCTAGGTCTGAATTTTCTTCGAGACTTTGTTATTATTCCCTCAATTTCAAATTCCTTCGAAGTATCTTTAAAGATGCTTAAATGCGAGTAACTATATGATTAAGTGGATCATATTAGCGATTTTTGTGATATCAGCATTGTATATTCAACATCGCGGCAAAGTGCGTCACTCGTTTTATCGTCAATTTTTTGACCATTCAACCTTGCTCGCACCGATTAACTTTTTAATGTACATCTTTTCAAAGGTGCCGAATCAACCTTATATCGATACACAGCATTTTAAAGATTTAAAAGTGCTGGATGAAAATTGGGAAATGATTCGAGATGAAGCGAAAGCTTTATATGACCAAGGTGGGATTAAAGCTTCAAGTACCTATAACGATTTAGGTTTTAACTCATTCTTTAAAACAGGTTGGAAGCGTTTTTACCTCAAATGGTATGAATCGAGTCATCCATCTGCTGCTGAGCTTTGCCCAAAAACTACAGCACTTCTTAAAACATTGCCGACAATTAAAGCAGCAATGTTTACCGAGCTTGCACCTGACAGCCGTTTGGTAAGACACCGTGATCCGTATGCAGGTTCTTTGCGTTATCACTTAGGTCTAATTACACCAAATGATGACCGTTGTTTTATTGATGTCGATGGCGAAAGATATTCTTGGCGTGATGGTCAAAGTGTTGTATTTGATGAAACTTATATTCACTATGCTGAAAATAAGACTGATCAAAACCGTATTATTTTCTTTGCAGACGTTGAACGTCCAATGAAAGTAAAATGGATGGAGCGTTTCAACCATTGGTTTGGTCGTAATGTGATGACTGCGGCAAGTTCACCGAATGAAACAGGCGACCAAACAGGTGGCCTAAATAAAGCTTTTGGTTATGTCTATCAAATTCGTATTAAAGCTAAGGCTTTAAAAGCTAAGAACCGTAAGTTGTATTACTTCTTAAAATGGTTCTTGATGCTTGGGATTTTTTTCCTGATTTTTGTTCGACCATATGTATTTTAATTAAAGCGCCCGAAAGGGCGTTTTTATTTTAAATAATGATATTCATCATGCATCATTTATTGCGTATTGAATGATCTTAAATACAAGGTCTTGATTATTTAAAGAGTCATCTAAGTCTTCTATTAACTCTCTGATAATAAATACTTCAAGAAAATAGCTGTAGCACGTATCCTTGATAAAAACCTCCATCTTTTCATCGTTTGATAGAGCAATTGCTTTGGATGTAATATCCCAAGGTTGTTCAGCATAGATGGTGTGTTCATCAGAAACATGTTCAATATTTGATATCATTTCTTGTAAGGGCATGGGATATTTCAATGGAATTTAACCTGCTAGTCTAATTAACACAAAACTTTTATAAAGATTCGTGATGTTAATGATTAGGTTTTTAGATTAATTTAGCATGAAAATTTTAGTTCTCTTTTCTAAAAGAAAAAATAAAAAAAGACTATAAAATAATTTAGAAAAAAGATAATAGCAGTGGGTCATCTTATTTAATTATATGGTTTTTCTTAGTCTAAGATTAAAATTTTATAAAATAGTTCTTAATAAAAACATAGTGCTTTTTATCTGAGTATTTAATTTTAGATTGATAAAAAGAGAAAATTATTGATAATTCAGATTACATTATATTAATAATTTGACTCGAGGAATAAAATGAAAAAAATACTACTTCCATGTTTATGTATATTAAGCCTTTCAGCATGTAATGATGAGACAGAGGAACAAGGTGAGAGACTTGTTGGTTTTTCTGTGGGTCAGATCGCTGGGAATCCAATAATTGAGAAGAAAAATTATAAGATTCAGGATAATAAGATTTATATAAGCTATCCTGATGGGCGTCCATTAGGTTATGAGCTTAGTCGACATTATTTCACTGATCGGGGCGTGACCTTGGAACCCATTAAAACAACAGATGGGACATGGTATTTGCTGGGTACACAAGTTCAATTTTCAGATAAAGTCTTAAACTATCAACCTGCCAATTTAGTGAAAGACGATAATTTATTTTTAAATCAAGATTTAATTAAAATTGATATTTCAGGTCAACCAGTGACTAAGTATTTAGGTCAGTGGATTTATGAGTCATTACCACTTAGTCAACAGGGCTTTTTTGAAGATTATTACAATGCATTATTACAACAAAATGTAGCTAATTTTCCGAAAGGTTCCACCTGCTGGATGATTAATAAAACTTACAGCAATAAAGATTATATTGGGTTCTCTAGTGACGGTACTGCACCTTTATATACAGAATCAAATGCTACTGCGCCTGTAATGGGAACATGGCAAGGTATTAACTGGTCGCGCGATGAGTTATTATTAGCAATGAAATTTACAATAAACGATACCGAATATTCTGGGCAGTACTACCATAAGTCGGGTGTGGACGAATATGTTCCACCTTATGCAGGTAAATATTGTCACTTTGTTAGTGAAATTGCTGCGGATACTATGATTAAAACTTGGAAAGGGGAGCCTTAAGCTCAGTAATTGAATTTCATTTGTAACGTATATTTATACAAATATTAAAGCGCCCGAAAGGGCGTTTTTTTATGACATAAAGTATCTAATAGCTTTTGTGACCTATTTCACAGTGCTGGTAATTTGTTACAACTATTAAGAGCCAATAGGCAATTTTGATTCTACAATGGCGCGGTTTTTTCGAAGACTGGTCAGCGGAAGTAGGTTTTAAAATGGCTCATGCTCATCACGCAGCTCATGCACATGTTCATCATATCGAAGAGAGAAAAGAAGACAGTTCTCAAGGCGATTTAAAAACAAAAGTGATGTTAAGACAAGCAGCTTCGACGACTGAAAAATCTAAACGATCTAAAACTCAAAATCATAAAACTGAAGATCAAAATATTAATCTACATAAGTTCTCAAGTAAGCTCGAAAGTATCTCTGCCAACCATAGTAAAGAGAAATGCGCCAAAAATATCCGTATTGCTCTACAAGCGGCTGGAGCAGATGTATCAAAGCATCCTGTAGCTGCTTCTGATTGGGGGCAAACGTTAGAAAAGAATGGTTATAAGAAAATTAAACCTGCTTTCAACCGTCCACAAGAAGGTGACATTTACATTATTGAGCGAACAAGTGGTCACACCTATGGTCATATTGCAGGCTATACGGGCAATGGTTGGTTCTCGGATTTTCGTCAAAAAACCTATGCGGTCTACAAAGAAAAAGACGTTAAATATAGTTACTATCGTCTAGATTCTTAAGCAAGTACGACACAGTCTGTCGGGTCATATCTAAATCCCTTTCCAAATTTATGTTCTGGCACGGTAAAGCACTTGAAAAGTAAGGATGAAAACATCACATTAGGTATTCAGTATTAAGCCATGCATGCCAATAGTGAATCAAAACGCTCGTCCTCATATTGAAAAAATTTTAGCCAACATGACCCAGCTTCCAGGTGTTTATAAAATGCTAGGGAAGGAGGGTGAATTGTTATATGTCGGCAAAGCAAAAAATCTAAAAAATCGGGTGTCGAGTTATTTTGTTAAAACGATTGAGCATCCTAAAACGCAAGCTTTAGTTGCACGAATTTATGATATTGAAACTTTGGTTACTCGTTCGGAAACTGAAGCTTTACTCTTAGAACAAAACTTAATTAAACAACATCGTCCGCCTTATAACATTATGCTGCGGGACGATAAGTCTTATGTCTATATTTTTGTTTCGGCTGATAAGCCTTATCCTCGGCTTGCGAGCGGGCGTGGCAAAGGAAAACACCAAATTGGTAAGTTTTTTGGACCTTATCCAAGTGCTTATAGTGCACGTGATACGTTACTAGTTTTGCAAAAACTTTTTAATGTACGTCAGTGTGAAAATAGCTATTTCTCACAGCGCAAGCGTCCATGTTTGCAATATCAAATCAAGCGGTGTTCAGCTCCGTGCGTAGGTCTGATTTCGCCCGAAGATTATAAAGAAGACGTTAATAATAGTATTCGCTTTTTGCAAGGTGATACCAAAGAGCTTAATCAAGAACTCATTGCCAAAATGGAACAAGCAGCGGCTGAGCTTGAATTTGAAAAAGCTGTTTTTTACCGTGATCGATTATCTTTACTGCGTGAAGTTCAAGCACAACAAGCCGTGTTTAAAGTCAAAGGCGAAGCGGATATTCTGGCAATTGCATATCAGGCAGGTGTGACATGCGTGCAAATAATGTATGTACGCAATGGGCGAATGCTGGGTGGAAAAAGTTATTTCCCAGACATGCTTGGTGATGATCTTGGGCAAATGCTCAGTGACTTTATGGCGAATTTTTACTTTCAGGTTGCAGATGAAGTTCCCAATGAGCTTATCGTAAATATTGCTTTGCCTGACTGCAAAGAATTAGAAGAAGCATTGGCACAGCAGTTTGGCAAAAAAGTTCAGATTAAGAATAATGTTCGAGAAACTCGTGCCGAGTGGCTGGAGCTAGCCGAAATGAACGTTCAACATGCCATTAAGGGGCAGTTGAGTAATCATTTAGAACTTAATGAACGTTTCCATCAGTTAGAGCAAGTGGTGGGAAGACCTGTCGATCGTATTGAGTGTTTTGATATTAGTCATACCATGGGTGAAGCTCCAATTGCTTCATGTGTCGTGTTTGATCAAGGGGGTGCTCGTAAGCGTGACTACCGCCAATTTGCCATTCAAGACATCACAGCAGGCGATGACTATGCAGCTATGCGTCAAGCCTTAACACGACGTTATAAAAAGGCCATATTGCCTGATTTACTGTTGATTGATGGTGGTAAAGGCCAACTTCATATGGCGATGGAGGTCATGCAAGAGCTGGGCCTAGACGCTTTTATGGTGGGTGTATCTAAAGGTGAAGGGCGTAAACCCGGACTTGAAACCCTGCATTTTACTGACGGCACAAAAATCCAGTTACCGGAAGACCATAAGGCATTGCATTTAATTCAGCAGGTGCGTGATGAAGCCCATCGTTTTGCGATTACCAAGCATCGTGCTAAACGCGACAAACGCCGCAGTACCTCAGTTTTAGAGGCAATTCCTGGGTTGGGGCCAAAGCGCCGTCGAGATTTATTAACTCATTTTGGTGGAATCCAAGGCGTTTTAAAAGCATCTGAAAAAGAGCTTACTCTTGTGCCCGGTTTTGGTGAAATGATGGCAAGAACGATTTATAAAATTCTGCATGAATAAAGATAGGTTTCTATGCCGAGTGACCAAATAGTTGGGATATAAGTACAAGAATGATCATTCACTTTCCCTTTAAAATGATGAAAAATGTTTCATCAAAAGTCAGAGTGCTTTAGGGAAGTGAATGTCATTACTGCAATTATTTGAAGAAATAAAACAAAAGGAATGGATTGAAATACCTGAAGGGTGGTTGCAGGGGCGAACTGTTTTTGGTGGTCTTGTTGCTGGCCTACTCATGCAAAAAGCCTGCTGCAATATTCAAGATCCAAATAAAAGATTATTAAGTTGTAGTGTTACTTTCGTGGGCCCTGTACAGCAGGGAGCTGCCCAATTGACTATTGAAATTTTAAGGGAAGGAAAGTCGGTCACTACGCTTGAAACCCGTTTATGGCAAGATGGTGCGGTACAAACGATTTTGGTTGCGAGCTTTGGTGTGCCGCGTGCGTCGAATATTGAAGTGCGACATGAGCCTATCGTTCCAGTTTATAGGCAACCTGAAGAGTTACAACCTATTCCTTTTGCTAGACAAATGCCAGAATGCTATCAACATTTTGATGTATGCTGGGCGGAAGGTCATTATCCTGTTACAGGAAGTCAGTATGCTGACTTTGGAGGATGGTCAAGGTTTAATCCCGATAAGCATGAAAATCGTCAAATGACTTTGCCAGATTTAATTGTCTTGATGGATATTTGGCCACCTGGTGTATTGCCGATGTTTAAGCAAGTTGCTCCTGCAAGTTCTTTAACTTGGCACATTACCTATGTCCATCCGTTCCAACATCAATTGTGTGACTGGTTTAAATATAAAGTGGTAACCGAATATGCAGGTGAAGGTTATTCCACAGAATATGCCCATCTTTGGGACCAAAATGATCATTTAATTGCAATTTTACGGCAAACTGTTACGGTATTTACCTAAGCAGTCCACTTCCTCGATTCATATATTTCGTATAAAGTGGCTGTTACAGATAGATACAATATTGAAGAAAGTATTTTTGTCTGTTACAAGATGCATGAAGACTTAATTGGCGGTGTTTATGACCACAGGGCGAATCCTGAATATCCCAAATATCCTAACATTAGCGCGTATCGCGCTTATTCCTGTATTTTTGGTGATCGCGTATTGGCCGCCTGCAATGGGTATTGGTGAGCATGAAGGTAGTATGAGTCGTCATATTATCTTGACGGCTATTTTTGTGTTTGCTGCTATTACCGATTGGTTTGATGGCTATTTAGCACGAACTTTAAACCAGACTTCAGCATTTGGCCGTTTCTTAGATCCAGTTGCAGATAAGCTCATGGTGGCGGCTGCACTGATTGTTTTAGTGCAGTGGAATCCAACCATTTCAATGGCTTTTGCCGCAATTGTTATTATTTCACGGGAAATTACAGTTTCTGCTTTACGTGAATGGATGGCTGAACTTGGCGCACGAACCAGTGTAGCAGTATCGACTGTGGGTAAATATAAAACAGCCTTTCAAATGATTGCCATTAGTGTGTTCTTACTTAATTGGCAGCCTTTAGAAATGCTTGCCTATGCTTTGTTATATACAGCGGTCATTTTAACTTTATGGTCTATGTTTATTTACCTCAAAGCAGCTTGGCCTTATTTAAAGCAACCTTAAGTGCATATTGAATGATGAAGCCTTTCTACGATGAAAGGCTTTTTTATTTTTGAAGAGTGCAAGAATCGGGTCGTCATGGGGCTTTAGCTACTTTAATGTAAGATATAAGTGCTAAGGAGGTGACACATGCAAATGCTTTCTTCTCGGCAATTTGCTGTAATTGCCAATGTAATTGAATATTTATATGAACATCTAGGCCAGCAACCGAGTCTGGACGATGTTGCGAGCCATATGAATTTAAGTTCAGGTTATATTCAACGCCAGTTTCAAGAATGGGTAGGGATTAGCCCGAAAAAATTTGTGCAATATATGAGTTTGCAACAGGCTAAATATTATCTGATGCAACAGCGGAGTTTATTGGAAACTGCTTTAAATACGGGGTTGTCTGGCACAGGACGTTTACACGATCTGTTTATTCAGCTTGAAGGGATGACGCCTGGTGAATATAAACAACAAGGCGAAGGCGTTATCCTTAATTATTCGGTTGAGACAAGTCCCTTCGGTGAGTTGTTGGTTGTCAGTAGTGAAAAAGGGATATGTTCTATAAGGTTTATCGAAACTCACAACAATATTGAACATCTCATTCAACAGTCTTTTCCGAAAGCTCAATTAAAAAATCAATCACCGATTTGGCATCAACAAATTGCAAAGTGGTTTGAACAGGATTTTTCAGAACACTTACAGCAGAAACTTCCTCTTAATTTGGCTGGAACCCCATTTCAGCTACAAGTATGGGAAGCCTTGCTCACCATTCCAGAAGGCCAATTGCGTACTTATCAAGACATTGCAGAGCAAATTGGGAAGCCTAAAGCAGTCAGAGCCGTTGCTACTGCAATTGGACAAAATCCGATTGCGTATCTGATTCCTTGCCATCGAGTGATCCGTGCCACAGGGATGGTCGGAGAATATCATTGGCAAAAGGGGCGTAAATTGGCATTGTTAGCTTGGGAGATGTCAAAGCAACATGGAGAAACTGTATGACCTTGGATTTATTTTCTCCAGAGCCTTGTGAGAATTTATTACCCTATGATGGTGAAGTTCAGGACTATGGTTGTATTTTAAGCCCTGAAGAAGCTGAACAATATTTTCACTACCTTTATCAACACCTCGCATGGAAACATGACGAGGCTAAGTTGTATGGCAAGCACTTTATTACAGCTCGAAAAGTTGCATGGTATGGAGATGACTACTATCAATATAAATATTCGGGTGTCGCACGTGATTCTTTACCTTGGGACAAAGCACTTGCCAAACTAAAACAGCAGGTAGAACAAATACTTTCAGAAAAATTTAATTCTTGTTTGGCAAATCTTTATGAAGATGGAACCCAAGGAATGGCTTGGCACAGTGACTCGGATGTATCTTTGGCAAGAACGACAACAATCGCCTCTTTAAGCTTTGGTGCTACCCGTAAATTTTCTTTTAGACATATTCAAAGTAAAGAGAAAGTTGAATTGTGGCTACAGCCAGGCCAACTCATTGTGATGCGTGGTGAGACTCAACAATATTGGCAACACCGTTTAAATCGCTCAACAAAGATTTTACAACCACGTATTAATCTTACTTTTCGGCAATTTAAGTTTTTATAACCTTCATTAAAAAGCGGGCAAGAAAAAAGCCCATGATGGCAGCATGAGCTTATTCCTCTGAGGGGGATGCTTCTACTGATGAGCTGCTGATGAAAAGAATCATCAATAGGAGCTAAAATCATAATATGAGAATATTATGATATATTCAATGTTTTAAAGTGTAAGAAAAGTTTAAATTATCACAAGGTGGGGTTTTAGATTTCACCTTTTTCAGATAATTCCATAAAACGTTGTTCAATAAGTGCTGCATTTTCTTGCAAAATTTCGATGAGCTTTTCAACATTTAAAAAATCAAAACGATTTTTAGAGGCAACTAAAGTCAAAGCTAAAGGTACTTCTTTGTTTGAAAAACGAACAGGAACCGCTAGACCTGAAACATTTGGGTCAATCTCACCTTGTGAGAAATAGAACCCTTGTTTTTTAATTTTACGCATACGCTGAATAAAGCTCGGTTCATCTTCAGCAAAACCTGATTGTTTTAATTCTTGCTGGTAACGGTGGTAGTAGTCTTGCATGCGTTGTTTACTTAAATGCGAAACCATTGTTTTTGGAGATGATCCAACGTAAATCGGTCTTGGGCAGCCTCGGCCATATGAAAGTAGCTCAGTGTCTTTAAATATTTCATGATGTATGTCAATGCAATAGTCATCATTTAAATAGGTAAGCAAACAGCACAGTTCAGTACGCTCTACAATATTTCGCATAAACGGTGTGCTGATCTGAACGAGTGGGTCGGTTGTTCTAGATATATAGTCAAGAACTGCAATTTTTGAGCCTAAGGTATAATCGCCAGAGGTTCCATTAATGCGTTTTAATAGATCAGCTGATACTAGCTCTTTGAGGTAACGGTAACTCGTTGGTTTGGACAAGCCAAGTTCTTCGCAAATAATATCGACATTAATGATTGGACGCGAAACTGAAAATAGGTCCAGTACGGTTAAAATTTTGCCAAAACTTGAAATTGCCATAATGTCTTGTTCGTATCCTTTAACAACGAGTCATCTTTGAGTTTTTATAACAGAAAAAAAGAAGATTTGTCTCAATTCTAAAATAAATGTCTGATTTGAGTATTTTACTCTGACAAAGAGAAAAGTTCTCTCGGCTTATACATCATATACGATAATTAAAAAATATATCAAATTATCAAATAGAGATATTTTAGTTGACTAAATCGCTTTATTTTGAAAAAATTGCCAAACAAAATATCTAATCGAGAAATTGGTCGGTTCTAGATTGATTTCTTGATACCTCTTCTTTCCAAAGCTTGGCCGTTTAAATGGCGCCCAAACTGAAATCATCTCTGCCAATCAGGCGAGATGTGGAAAAATCATTGTATTGAAGGATGCTCCTCATATCATTTGCTTTGAGGCAAATGGCAAAGTTGTGTTGTCTTTAGAAAGACAATCAAATATTGAAGGGCATGCTCATCAGTTCAAATCTGTATTTGAGATGAGTTCATGTTATTAAAGCAAATACTGGCGTTTCGCCCGAGTAGGCTTGATCTGATCTTTGCCTTAAAAACATTTATTGCCGGAATGTTGGCACTATTTGTTTCGTTTGAATTAGATCTGATTAACCCGATGTGGTCGATTGGTACGGTCCTGATTATTGCCAATCCATATTCAGGAATGGTGTCTTCTAAATGTGTCTATCGAGTGGTAGGGACAATTGGCGGAGCTGTGATAGCCCTAACCCTAACACCGCATTTAATTAATACACCTTGGATATTTACCGTGGTGTTATCGTTGTGGGTGGGTTTTGCGCTTTATGTGTCGTTACTAGATCGTACTCCACGTAGTTATGCTTTTATGCTGGCGGGCTACTCGACAGCCATGATCGTCTTCAATGCGATTACCTATATTGATCAATACAATATATTCGATATTGCTTTAGCTCGGGTTATAGAAATTTCGATTGGCGTGATTTCAAGTGCAGTGGTTTCTGCCACGATTCTTCCAATGCATATTGGCTCGGCAATTAAACAGCGGGTGATAAAAACCCTAAAAGATACAGAGAATCTGTTTGCTAATTTATTAAATACAGATTTGCAGCAGAACAATACCCAGCTTTTGGCTGCCATTACTCGCGACACCACAGACATCCATGCCTTGGCAGTACATTTGAGCTATGAAAAGGGCGAACTGCATGGTATGACCAAACCCTTGCAGGAAATGCTTCATCAAATCTCAATGGTGGTCGCTAATCTAGTCGCTTTATCTGAGCGTATTAAGCAGCTTCAAGAACTTAGATTTATCGAGACTCATGCAGAAAAACTGCAACAGCTTTCAGCTCATGTTGTACAGTTTTTAGAGCAAAAAGACCTGATTGTTGATGAAAATATTTTGCAGTTACCTGATGAATTTGAAAGTGATTTTGCAAGTTTGATGGAGTCGGCTTCTACACACCAACAAGTTTTAGTTGCAGCCATGAAAATGGATGTACGCCATTTCATTAGCAATGTGTTGGCTGTTAAAGTCTTGTGGCAGCGAATTCAGCAAGGTAATAAAGAAATTCCTGACAACATTACCCCAATGACGACCAAATATCCAAGTTTGCACCGTGACCATGGTGTGGCAATACGAGGTGGTATCAGTGCAGTCCTTATTACATTTATTGTGACTGGAGTCTGGATTGTTTCGGGGTGGAAAGCTGGATTTATGATGGCACAGATGGGCGCAGTAACCGCCTGTATTTTAACAGCCTTAGACAACCCTGTTCCGGTTCTGCGTATTTTTATCTGGGGCAGTATAGCTTCAGCAGTTTTAGTCTTCGTTTATGCATTTGGTATTTTCCCGCATGTCACCACTTTCTGGGAACTTGGACTGGTTTTATTACCGATGTTCTTATTCGCAGTGTCTATGATGGCTAACCAGATGCTGATGCCAGTAGGTATGGTGTTGGGTATTAATACCATGATGGGATTAAACTTGCACAATGCTTATAGCATGGATGCAGTGTCTTATCTTGATAGTTCATTTGCCATGATCTTAGGTGTTTTAGTGTCTTTGATTGTCATTGATGTTGTTCGCGCCATGTCACCAGACACGAGTGCAAGCCGTATTTTAGCCTTGCATTACCGTGCCATGCGACAAGCGATCTATCTGCCATATGGTCTTGATTTTAAAGTTCATCTACGCAGTATGCTAGATCGGATTGGGATTCTAAATAGCAAAATGGTGCAATCAGACGAGATTAAAGCTTCAATTCATCAGGCCCTGATTGAGTCGAGTAGTATTGTTGATTTAAGCCGATTGCAAGAGTTAGCCAATCAGTTTCCCCAAACATCCGAACTCACTCAGCATATTGGCGATTTGCAACAAAATCTGGATGAGTTGTTTAGAGCTAAAGAAAACGATGAAAATGATACGACCGCTTTAGTAGAGCGAATCTACCGAGCGTTATTTGAATTAAAACAGCTTGCTTCAAATGTTGAAGATATGACTATGCGACAAAGACTACTCATTTCACTGAACAATATTGCTTATAGCATGTGCCATGTTTCATCAGAGCAGATGAATGAAAACAGCACCCTGAGAGGAGCCACAGCAAATGGGTGAGTTTAATGTTTATGGTATTTATGTGCCTTCTTTGCTCGTTCAAGCACTCTTGGCATATATCTGTTTCCGTGGGTTAAGTCCTTTAACAAATAAGTTGATTGCACAAGGCTGGATTGCATTACCTAGTATTTTTAATTTGTGTTTTTACCTCTTATTACTTTTGGTAATACATCAAATTTTTGTTGGGGTCGGTGCGTAGAGATGTTTGCGAAATTAAAGATTGAGTTAGGTGAGTGAAATGAATCAGGTGGATTTGAAAAAAGTCATCCGTCCAGTAATTTTGATTGTCGCATTAATGGTGGCAGTCTATACCATTGTGCATTTATGGAATTACTATAATGCGGCGCCGTGGACACGCGACGGTCGAGTTCGTGGTGACGTTATTCAAGTATCTTCGGATGTTGCGGGGCTTGTGACAGAAGTATTGGTTCAAGATAATCAGACTGTAAAAAAAGGTCAGGTGCTCTTTAAAATTGATGTTTCTCGCCGAGCTTTAGATGTAGAGCAGGCAAAATCTGATTTAGCAAAAGCAAATGCAGCTTTTGTCCAAGCGCAAGCTGGTTTAGCACAAGCAAAAGCGAACCTGATTAAATCAGATACGAATATTAAGTTAGCCGAGAAAAATGCAAGCCGCTATTCAAACCTTATGGATGGCGCTATCTCTAAACAAGAACAAGATCAAGTTTTCGCAACTCGTGATCAATCTCATGCTGAACATGAGCAACTCCAAGCTGCTATTCAACAAGCGGAAGCAACTGTTAAGCAACAACAGGCTCTGATTGAGGCGGCAACGAGTAATTTGCATTTGGCTGAGCTTAATATGCATCGTGCTGCGGTGATTGCTCCAGCTGATGGTACTTTATCTAACTTTGATATGCGCCCAGGTAACTATGTTCAAGTTGGTCAGGCTGTTGCGGCACTACTTGACCGTAAACAACTCTATGTTGTGGGCTATTTTGAAGAGACGAAGTTAAACCGTATTCATGTCGGCGATCAGGCCAGTGTACAGTTAATGGGGGATAGCCAGAAAATTAAAGGCCATGTACAAGGTATTGCATCAGGTATCGAAGATCGTGAACGCTCAAGCAGCTCTAAACTTCTTGCTAATGTAAATCCAACGTTTAGTTGGGTTCGTTTAGCGCAGCGTGTGCCTGTAAAAATCGTATTGGATGAAACACCAAAGAACCAGCTTGCTTTTGTCTCTGGACGTACGGCAACTGTGCATATTATCGAGAAATAAAACGAGAACTAAAAAAGGAAGGCTTTAGCCTTCCTTTTTTAGTTCTTACGGTGTTAAACCGACTGGATTTCGATACCAACTCTGAATGAGTAAGGCGGCTGCAAAACTATCTGCCGAAAGCTTTTTTGCTCGACCTTGCTCTTGGTAGAAACCGAGTTCTTCTCGTGCTTCACGTGTAGTTAAACGCTCATCTACCATTAATGTTTCAATATTGGTTTGATGGCGTAAACGTCTCGCAAATTTGCGGGCACGTGTAGAAAGTTCTGACTCGCTATCATCCATATTCAAAGGCAAACCAACCAAAAATAGATCAGGTTGCCATTCTTTCACGATTTTTAAGAGCTGATCCCAGTTTGGAATACCATCTTTCATCACAAATAGAGGGAGGGGATTGGCACTTTCAATTGAAGACTGGCCAATCGCCATTCCCATTTTTTGAGTACCAAAGTCAAAAGCCATAATCGATTTTGATTGTGTTTCGGTCATTAAGCATGTCCGATTTCAGATGCTAACCATGCACGATCTACACCGATCTTTTTATAAGCTGCATCCCAACGATCGTCATAAGGCAGGTTAAAAATTAGGTCCATATCGGCATCACAAATGAGCCAGTCACCGCGCGTAATTTCATCTTCTAACTGGTTTTTACCCCAGCTCGCATAACCTAAAGCAATTTGATATCGACCAACACCTTCATTGTGGGCAATCGCATCAAGAATATCTTTACTGGTGGTAATACAAACATTTTCACCTACAGCGATAGATGAATGCCATGTCGGTTGTCCAGTATGAAGAACGAATCCAGCTTCGGGACGTAATGGGCCACCTTGTAAAACCACATGTGGATTTACATTGTCTGCTTCAATGTCGAGATCATTGAGTAATTCTTTAATTTGAATGCCGGAAGGGCGGTTAATAATAATGCCTTGAGCACCTTCTTCATCATGACGGGCAAGATAAATTACAGTGTTTGCGAAAAAGTCATCTGCCATTTCTGGCGGGGCAATCAGACAACGGTGAGTCAGATATTGTTTGGTCACCTAAGCGGTTCTCCCTCAAAAAATGTCACTAGAGGGTCTCTCGACCCTTTTATCTATATAGGTTCTTTTTATCAACATACAAGAGTTAATCGGATTTCGCCAATCTTTTTCTCTCATTTTCTTTATTAATTTGAAGAAGCCTGAAATTTAAGTTGGCGTAATTGTTTTGCGTGTTGCAAGGTTGTTTCATTAATTTCAACACCGCCTGACATGCGAGCTAACTCAAAAATGATTTGATTTTCGTCTAGTTCCACAATTGTACTGCTTGCCGGATCAGTTTGTTGCTTTTTAACTAATAAATGCTGATCTGATTGTGCAGCAACTTGTGCCTGATGGGTAATACATAAAAGTTGAACATGTTGGGCTAAGTCAGCAAGTAAACGACCTACAACTTCTGCGGTTCCACCACTAATCCCGACATCAATTTCATCAAACACTAACACTTCTGCTTCG
This sequence comes from Acinetobacter sp. D009, assembly GCF_038562025.1. Lineage (NCBI taxonomy): Bacteria > Pseudomonadati > Pseudomonadota > Gammaproteobacteria > Moraxellales > Moraxellaceae > Acinetobacter > Acinetobacter sp. D009. The sequence goes on along the minus strand of NZ_CP151886.1, from coordinate 3,485,368 downwards.
GTTTTTTCAGCGTTCATGACTTGCATAACTAACGCAATACGTGAAAGTTCACCACCTGAAGCTACTCGTGCTAATGGTTGAGGAGGAATACCCTTATTGGCAGTAAATAATAGTTGAATAAAACTCAAACCTTCAGCGGTAGGTTGCTCTAATGGTTCAAACTTAAACTCGAAGTGTGCCTCTGGTAACGCTAAAGGCTTCACTTGTTCAGTTAATTGCTTCGCAAGAGGAGCGGCAGCTTCACGACGAATATGGTCTAAATGCTGAGCTTTTTCTAAGAACTCCTCATGCGACTTTTCAACTTGTTCTGCCAGAGTCTCTGGGTCTTCAAGTTGATGCAATTGCTCAAGCTCACTTTGCCAAGCTTCATATTCTTCTTTAAGCGTTTCTGGTTGAGTTCGGTATTTACGTGCTAAACGATGGAAAACTTCAAGTTTAGAGTTGAGCTCTTCCATTCGTTCTGGATCAAAACTTTGACGATCAATAAACTGTCGCAAGTTTGCCGTTGCATCATCTATTTCACTTTGAGCATTAAGTAAAGAATTATAAATCTCGGAAAGTTGTTCGCTACGGCCCGCGTGGGATTCTAATCTACGAATAATCGAAGACATTTCTTGAGTAATGTTTTGCTCAGCTTCATCAAGCACATTTAGGCTGTAGCTACAGTCTTGCATGATATGTTCATGATGACTGAGGCGATCGAACTCTTGCTCAATTTCTTTATAGTCAGTTTGAATGACCTCTTCGAGTTCTTCAATTTGATGCTCTAAAGTACCAATGCGTTGTAGACGCGTTGCTTGTGCATCTAGGGCCGCTTGGTGCAAACGAATGGTACGTTGCCATGTGCTATAAGCTTCACGTACATCATTCGCTTCAGCATAAAAATTGTTATAACGGTCTAACCAATGCTTTGGATAAGGTGGTTCAAGCAGCTGCTGCTGGCTGTGCTGGCTATAGAGCTGAACCAGCAAACGGCCTAATTCTTTGAGTTCAGATAGACTACTTGGGCGTCCATTGACCCATGCTTTACTACGGCCAGTTGCAAAAATAACACGACGTAAATGAATTTCCCCAGAATCATCATCTAGCTCGTGGTCTTGGAGCCATTTTGCTTCAGGACTATTATTTTGATAGGTAAAAACAGCGGTAATATCCGCTTTGTCCGAACCATAACGGACATAATTTGTATCTGTACGTTCCCCTAGGCAGGCAGAGAGTGCATCCAGTAATAATGATTTTCCGGCACCTGTTTCGCCTGTTAGAACATTAAATCCTTGTTCTATATCAATAGCCAAATGATCAGCTAATGCAAAATTAATTAAAGTTAAATGTGTGAGCATAAACGCATCCAACGCGCCAAATTATGGGTTAAAGATAGAGAAGTTTTGAATTTGCTACAAGTGATCTATTATTCTAACTGAAATTATAGAACAGCAAGATTGCGGATATTTACAATGAAAAAAACATTAAGCTTACCGAAACCACCAATAGGGATGATCAACCGCCATAAAAAAAACAATCCTGCGGAAATGAATAAAATTCTAAATCAGCATTTTAATGCATTTAAACAGGCAGCAGCACAAGGGGATTATGCCAAAGCTTATCAACATGTTAAACAAGCTGTTAATTTGGTTCCCAAGCATGCTGGCGCCTTATCAGATTTAGCTTATACCGAATTACGCTTAGGCCGTTATAACGATGCCTATCAACATTATTTACAAGCGATTCAAGCAAGTGGAGCTAATGTAAATACAAACTTATATGATGGACTCACAGAAGTTTGTCATCATTTAAAGAAAAAAGAAGAAACAATCAAATTTGGGCGTTTGGCAATTGCAACCAAAAAAGAATTAGCGAAGAAAGAACCTGTTTTGTCTATTGCCAATCATGCACCACCAGCATTTAGTGCAAACCCTCAAGAAAATATTATTGCTTTTTCATTGTTTGGGGCAAATCCTCGCTATTGTGAAACCTCTATTTTAAATATTCAGCTAGCCAAACAAATTTATCCAGAATGGACGTGTCGCTTTTATGTCGATGATACTGTGCCAGTACTGGTGCAACAGCGTTTAAAAGAGAAGGGCGCGCAAGTTATTCAAGTTACAGATTCTCAAAAACAGCTATCTGGTTTGTTTTGGCGCTTTTTTGTAATGGATGATCCGACAATTAAGCGTTTTCTGATACGTGATGCCGACTCCATTGTCTCGCACCGCGAAAAAGCAGCTGTAGATGCTTGGCTCAAGAGTGATAAATGGTTTCACTTAATGCGAGACAATTATTCTCATACCGAGTTAATTTTGGCGGGAATGTGGGGTGGATGTACGGGGATTTTTCATAATATTGAAGCACATATCAGGGATTATGTTGCCACCGGACGTTATCTGGATAATCGGGTGATGGATCAGCATTATTTGCGCTACTGTATTTGGCCGACTTTAAAACAAAGTGTGCTTATACACGATAGCCAGCAATTCGATTCAGATGCTATCGATTTTCCAGCTTATGATCTGGCGTTAATGCAAAACGACAGCGAAAATTTTCATGTAGGAATGAATGACGGTTCACCGGTAGTTGCTACAGCAGTTGCCCATCCAACTGCACAGAGAGTGTGTTGGGTACTTCTAGATGAAAATCAGGTCGAAGTTTGCAGATACGATGCAATTGTGTCGAATAGTCGAAATATTGAGATTAACTTACCTTATGCTTTTGCCAAAAAAATTCAGGCACAGCAGTGGAAATTACAAGTCTATCCGTATGAAAACTGATTGATTAGTTATTTAGGCACAATTAAACTACATTCATCATAATTTATATAAATACGGCATTATCTGGAGAGTGTGCATGAGTTCAACCCAATTTGATCATGTAACGGTCATCAAAAAATCAAACGTTTATTTTGGTGGAGCATGTATCAGCCATACCGTGCAATTTGAAGATGGAACAAAAAAAACACTAGGTGTTATTTTGCCGACTGAGCAAGCTTTAACTTTTGAAACCCATGTTCCTGAGCGTATGGAAATTATTTCAGGTGAATGCCGCGTAACAATTGCGGACAGTAATGAAAGTGAGTTGTTCCGTGCAGGCCAATCATTTTATGTGCCTGGTAATAGTCTTTTTAAAATCGAAACTGATGAAGTACTCGATTATGTGTGCCATTTAGAAGGCTAAGAAATTCCTATTCAAATCGGGTACACTATGCCCAAAGAAATCCTGTGAAGTTGGCTTTGCAGGATTTTTATTTTTTTGCTCAAACGTTGTTAGAGGTCATGCATGGCAAAACCGGAATATTATTATGGCGTTCATTCAGTGGAGTCATTGTTAGAACTTGAACCGGAACGTGTGCTAACCCTGTTTACTTTAAAAGGACGGGATGACCAGCGTTTGCAAAAGATTTTGCAATTGGCAGAGCCTTTTGGAATTAGTGTACAAAAAGCAAGCCGTGATAGTCTCGAAAAGCTTGCAGGTCTACCGTTTCATCAAGGTGTGGTTGCAGCAGTACGTCCGCATCCGACTTTAAATGAAAAAGATCTAGATCAGATCTTGGCTGAAACCCCAGATGCTTTATTGCTGGCATTAGATCAGGTGACAGACCCGCATAACTTAGGGGCTTGCATCCGTACCGCTGCTGCAATGGGCGTGCAAGCAGTGATTGTACCTCGTGATCGTTCGGCAAGTTTAACCCCAACAGCTCGTAAAGTTGCAGCGGGTGGAGCTGAAAAAGTTAAATTCATTCAAGTAACAAATTTGGCTCGTACATTAGCCCATCTCAAAGAGACGACTCATACACGTGTGATTGGCACTATGCTTGATGAAAGTGCAATGCCAATTCAAAAATGTGATTTCTCTGGCCCAGTCGTGATCGTAATGGGAGCCGAAGATACAGGTTTACGTCCAATTACACAGGCACAGTGTGATCATAAAGTTTATATTCCGATGTCTGGAAATTTACAGAGTCTAAATGTGAGCGTGGCAACAGGTATGGCACTTTATGAGGCTTGCCGTCAGCGTTCTGAGGTATAATCTAGCTGCCTTTCTAGTTTGTAAGCAGTCTTGATATGTCTCCCCGTAAGCAAGGTTATTTTTTTGTATTGGTGACCATGTGCATTTGGGGCGGGTTTACACTTTTTGCCCGTTTAAATGCACAATGGCACATCAGTGCTTGGGACATTGCTGCACTACGCTTTGCTATCGCCTTCCTGATTTTGATGCCGATTCTGATCTATAAGAAAGATCTCGCTTTTTTATGGAGTAAGCACGCTGTTATTTTGGCGCTCATTGGCGGAGTTATTTATTGTCTTACCGTCTATACCGCGTTTCTCTATGCTCCCGCTGCACATGCTGCCATTTTTTTAAATGGTTGTATTCCTATTTGTACTGCAATTGCAGCATACATTTTATTTAGACAACCATTTGATAAGCATACATGGGTGAGTCTTGCAATTATGATCATTGCCTTGGCTCTCATGAGTGTGTTGATGTTGCAAGGTAATGCTTCTGCTTTTGGCATGGGGGATTTACTTCTTTTTATTAGTGCGATTTGGTGGGGCATTTTCACTGTATTACTTAAACAGTGGAAACTTTCCGCATGGCACTCTATGGCAAGTGTTGCGATTTGGTCTGCAATTATTTACTTACCCATCTATGCTTTATTCTTACCTAAACATTTCATGGAAGTCAGTCCTGTTCATCTAGCGATACAAGGTATTTTCCATGGTGTGTTTGTCGTGATTATTGCGACATTAACCTATGTTGCGGCTATCCAAAGACTTGGTGCTTTTAAAACGGGAAGTATTGTTACTTTGGCGCCGTTTATTGCTGCCATTTTAGCTGTACCTTTACTTGGTGAGTCATTAAGTCCATCAATTGTTGTGGGCTTGGTGGGAATGGGAATCGGTGCCTTACAACCTTGGCGCTGGTTTCGACAAGATAGCTTGGCACAAAAGATTCAGCAGCAAAATAAGCAAGATTAGTTGGCGCGCTTCAAATAGCTTTGATGTAAAGGCTCTAATTGCTGATATAAATGTTCGAGTAATCCGTCATTAAACACAATGTCATTGGCAAGTTCACGTTTACGCTCGCGTGGCATTTGTGCTGCAATAATTTTCTGGATTTGTTCTTGATTTTGCCCATCACGTTGGCTTGCACGCTGAATTTGAGTTTTTTCACTCGCATCAACTAATAAAGTGTGATTAACCAATTCATGCTGGTTGGTTTCAAAAAGTAGGGGTGAAACTAAAATCACATAAGGACTTTTTGGATTTTGTAGCTGTTGAATAATAGATTGGCGAATGGCTGGATGCGTGATTTTCTCAAGCGTTTGTCTTGCTTCAGGGTTTTGAAAAATATATTCACGTAGTGCACGGCGGTCTAGATTGCCGTCGGGTTGAAGTACCCAATCTCCAAAAGTTTGTTGGATTTTTTGAAGGGTAGGTTGGCCTTTTTCAACCACTTCGCGAGCAACAATATCGGCATCGACGACTTGGATTCCTTGGGATTCAAACCATTGTGTTGCAGCAGATTTTCCACTGCCAATACCACCTGTGACTCCCAGAATAAAAGCCATCTTAACCTCCCAAATAAATTTTCATAATTTGGTCACCCCATAAAAAGGCAACCCAACCCGCAATGGCAATATAGGGCCCAAACGCAAAGGGCTGATTATCATTACGTAATTTTAGTAAAATGATGCCAATAATTGCACCGAGTAAAGATGACAATAGCACAATTAATGGCAGCATCAATGGCCCCATCCACGCGCCTAATGCGGCAAGCAGTTTAAAGTCGCCATAACCCATACCTTCTTTGCCTGTAATCACTTTAAATAAGTAATACACAATCCAAAGACATAAAAAGCCGATTAAATATCCCCAAATGGCTGAGTTAGGCGAGGTGTAAATACTAAAGGTATTAATACCTAAGCCGAGAGCAGCCAAAGGTAGGGTGAAACGGTCAGGTAGTAGCTGAGTATCAAAGTCTATAAATGTTAAAGCAATCAAAACCCAAGTGAGCACTAGCCCCCAAAGCATTTGTAGGGTTGGACCAAAAACCATGACGACTACTAATGAACATAGCATCGTGAGTAATTCAATCGCTGGATAACGAATGCTAATAGGATGTTGGCAATGGCCACATTTTCCTCTTAACATTAACCAGCTTATAACTGGAATATTTTGATACCAACGGATCGGTTGCTGACATGCAGGACATGATGAAGCAGGTTTACTTAATGTTAGCTTTTCATGCTCAATGATAGGTTGTTCGGGATTGAGCAACATTTGACATTCCTGCTGCCAATCTTGTTCCATCATTTTTGGGGTGCGATAAATCACCACATTCAAAAAGCTACCAATACATAGGCTCAATAGTGCAACTGCAATATAAAGAGCAGTTAAGTTTTGAATAAAATAAGCAATAATTTCATGCATTATACAACTGAGCCCATTTGGAAAATTGGAAGATACATAGCAATTACTAGACCGCCTACGAGTACTCCTAAAATTGCCATAATTAAAGGTTCCATCATTGAAGTTAAACCATCAACGGCATTATCAACTTCATTTTCATAGTACGTTGCAACTTTATCGAGCATGCTGTCTAGTGCACCAGATTCTTCACCAATTGCGACCATTTGTATAGCCATAGATGGAAAACGATTTGAAACACGCATTGCAAATTGGAGTTGTTGGCCTGTAGCAACATCTTCACGAATTTTCATGACGGCTTCTTCATAAATGATATTGTTGGTTGCAGCAGCAGTTGATTCAAGCGCATCGATGAGCGGAACACCAGCGGCAAACGTGGTGGCTAAAGTACGGCTATAACGGGCAATAATCGCCTTATAAACCAGATCACCAAAGATAGGTAGTTTTAGGGCAAATTTGTCTAAACCATCACGGAATTTTTTACTACGCTTTTTAGCTTCCAGAAATGTGGCAATGATTGTCCCAATCACAAAAATCAGAATAAACCAATATTCCTGCATCCATTTCGACATATTCACGACCATTTGGGTGAATGCCGGTAAATCTGCACCAAAAGAAGAAAACAGGTCTTGGAAAACAGGCACTACTTTAACCATCAAAATAATAGTAACAACCACAGCAACCACGATGACCGTTGCTGGATATTTCATAGCTTTCTTAATTTTCTGCTTAAGCAATTCACTTTTTTCTTTGTAAATTGCCACACGGTCCAACATGGTTTCAAGCGCACCAGATTGTTCGCCAGACTCTACAAGAGAACAAAACAAGTTATCGAAGTGTTGAGGATACTTCCTTAAAGCTGAAGCAAAGGTACTACCACCTTCAACTTCACCTTTAATCCCGAGTACCACCTCGCGCATGGCTGGGTTTTCCAGACCCTCCGCTACAATTTCAAAGCCTTGTACCAGTGGGACACCGGCTTTCATCATGGTTGCAAGTTGCCTAGTAAAAATCGTGATATCGAGCGTTGATACTTTTTTCTTAAATAAACCTTCAAGAATATTCTTACGCTTTTCCCGAATATTACGGACAGTTACACCTTGTTTGCGTAGGGTGACTTTGGCTAAGGCCATATTCTTAGCTGGAAGTTCGCCCTTAATTTTTACGCCCTTACGGTCAACCCCTTCATAAGCAAAAGTCGGCATCATTTGTGCCTTTTTGACAGTCATGAATTATCCTTATTTTAAATTGTCTTTTATTCACTGGTCACACGGTTGACTTCTTGTAAAGAAGTAACCCCTTGCATGACTTTCTTTAATCCTGAACGACGCAGATTATTAAACCCCAGTTTTTCAGAAGCAGCAGCGATTTCTAAAGCATTGCCATCTTCCATAATAATCTTGGAAATTTCAGGTGTAACTTTCATCACCTCGTAAATACCTACTCGACCTTTGTAGCCTTCACGACACTCAGTACAACCCACAGGTTGAAAAACTTGAAAATCGGGATGGGTTAAATCTTGGTCGGTAAAGCCCATTTCTAATAGGCTCTGTTTAGGAATGTCGGCAGGTGTTTTACACTGTGGGCATAACCGACGCGCCAAACGTTGAGCAATCACCAGATTGACAGACGTTGCGATATTAAAGGATGGAACACCCATATTACGTAGGCGAGTAAGTGTTTCAGGCGCACTATTGGTATGCAGTGTGGACATGACCATGTGACCGGTTTGTGCAGCTTTAATCGCAATTTCAGCCGTTTCTAAGTCACGAATCTCACCGACCATAATAATGTCAGGGTCTTGACGTAAAAATGATTTCAGTGCGGCCGAAAAAGTAAGACCTACTTTCGGGTTAACGTTAACTTGATTAATACCTTCAAGGTTGATTTCGACTGGATCTTCGGCAGTGGAAATATTAGAGCTTTCAGTATTTAAAATATTTAAGCCAGTATATAAAGATACCGTTTTACCAGAACCGGTAGGACCTGTAATTAAAAGCATACCTTGTGGCTTATCCAGTGCTTCTAAAAAAAGAGCTTTCTGATCTTCTTCATATCCTAAAGCATCAATGCCGAGCATTGCGCTAGATGGATCGAGAATACGCAGAACCAGTTTTTCACCAAACAAGGTTGGAAGTGAGTTCACACGAAAATCGATTGCTTTAGTCTTTGATAACTTAAGCTTGATACGACCATCTTGAGGCACTCGTTTTTCGGAAATATCCATTTGAGACATGACTTTTAAACGTGAAGCCAAACGGTTAGCCAATTGCAAAGGTGGATTTGCTATCTGACGTAACACGCCGTCGACTCGATAACGGACCCGATATGATTTCTCGTATGGTTCAAAATGTAAGTCTGAAGCCCCCATACGAATCGCATCGATGAGTAATTTATTAATATATTTAACAATAGGTGCTTCATCGCCTTGAGGTGTTTCTTCCTCATCCTCTTGTGAGGGTGGAGCTTCTAGATCTACATCAAGATCAAACTCTTCATCACTAAATTCGAAGTTACTTTCTTCGGTAAATTGCTGCGCCAGAATTTTCTCAAGCTTATGGTGCTCGACAATAACTGGTTCAACCATGAGCTTGCTATTAAAGCGAATGGCATCAATCGCTTCAATATTACTTGGATTGCTGGTCGCGACATATAAAATCTGCCCTCTTTGTATAAGAGGTAAGATCCGATGTTTTAAAATCAGTTTCTGATCGACCAAATCTTTAGGAATTTGGTTGGTATCGTAAACATCCAGATCAAAATATGGTTCAGCAAATTCAATAGAAATAGTTTCAGCTAATAAAGAAGGGGGGATATGAACCTCTTCAATAAGGTACGCAACCGTATCCCGTTTAGCTCTTTTTGCTGCATCTAATGCTGTTTGCATGGTCGCTGCCGACACATGTTTTTCTTCGACTAATCGTCGAAAAAACCCCGAAAATTTTGGAGATGTATGTATGACTGACATCTGCCTACCTGTGCTCATATGTTTATAATTGGTATATAAAAAATTATACTTTTGTTATCTAAAATTACTACCTGAGAAAATGATGCTCTGGTCTTGATCCATTCGCCAAAGCTTGAACTAGTCGAAGTTTTTATCCATTAATTTTTGAAAGATGATTCTTTAGATTCAATAAACTTTTATAACTGTTTTCAATGAGTAGAAAAGATATGGGCAAAGCTGTTAAAGAAAAGTATCTGAAATTTGTATAAATGCGTGTAGAATGTGCTGCATTTTTGATGAAAGGTGAGCCGTATGTCGGGTTCGACGATTACGCCTTGGGTAGTTGGCAACTGGAAAATGAACCCAATGCGTGCCAATGCCAAACAACTTATAGAAGAATTTAAACAACTATTGCAACAAGACCAAATTGCAGATGAAAGCTGTCATGTAGGGGTTGCTCCGGTTTCTATTGCACTTGCAATGGTACAAACACAATTGCAGGATGTTGCAAGAACAGTATATACAGTTGCACAAGACGTATCACGTGTAGCAGGTACTGGCGCGTATACTGGCGAAGTCAGTGCAGAATTATTAAAAGATAGCCAAATTAACTTTGTATTGGTGGGTCATTCTGAACGCCGTGATATTTTTGGTGACAACGTTGAAATTTTGAAAGCTAAACTCCAAAATGCTTTAAATGCAGGCTTGACTGCCATTTATTGTGTTGGTGAAAGCCTCGAGCAACGTGAACAAGGTTTGGCAGAACAAGTTGTATTGCAACAAATTTGTGATATTGCTCCTGTAGTAACTGTTGAGCAGTGGCAAAAGCAAATTGTAATTGCCTATGAGCCAATCTGGGCAATTGGAACAGGTAAAACTGCTTCTCCACAAGATGCACAGGCAATGCATGCTAAGATTCGTGAAGGTTTAAGTCAGATTACCTCAGCGGGTTCAGACATTGCGATTTTATATGGCGGTAGTGTAAAAGCTGAAAATGCGGTCGAATTGGCGGCATGTCCAGATATTAATGGTGCGTTGGTAGGCGGTGCTTCATTAAATGCAGCATCTTTTTATCAAATCGTACAAGCCTTTGCACAAAGTAAATAACGAGGATAGGGTATGCACTCTTTTGTACTGATCGTACATATTATTTTAGCGGTACTGATGATTGCCTTAATTCTAGTGCAACACGGTAAAGGTGCTGATGCCGGTGCTTCTTTCGGCGGTGGCGGAGCAGCAACTGTATTCGGTGCATCAGGTTCAGGTAACTTCCTTACTCGACTTACTGCTATCTTAACAGCGTTGTTTTTTGTGACGAGTTTAACTCTAGCTGTTTTTGCGAAAAAACAGACTACTGATGCATATAGTTTGAAAACTGTACAAACTACAGCGCCAGTTCAAACGACATCGCCTGAAACTTCACCAAATGCACCAAAAACGAGTCAATAATTCGAAATAGGGCTTTCCTTTTGCAGTGGGAAGGACTAGAATGCGTCCCACAAGCTGCGGTGGTGGTGGAATTGGTAGACACGCTACCTTGAGGTGGTAGTGCCTTCGGGCGTGGGGGTTCAAGTCCCCCCTTCCGCACCAACTTTGAACCAGAAAGTTGAGTGCAAGCAGTTTTTTGATGCGGGATGGAGCAGTCTGGTAGCTCGTCGGGCTCATAACCCGAAGGTCGTTGGTTCAAATCCAGCTCCCGCTACCAATTTGATTAAGGTGCAACTTAATCAAGCGAATATTAGATAAGTTTACATTGACTTTTTTAGATATTTGTATATAATTTTTGCACGTTGATGCGGGATGGAGCAGTCTGGTAGCTCGTCGGGCTCATAACCCGAAGGTCGTTGGTTCAAATCCAGCTCCCGCTACCAAGTTTCTTAAAAGAGGCTCACAGACAGGTGGGCCTTTTTGCACAGTGGACTATTGTTTTCTGTGCTAAATAGGGGCGATTAACGCCCTTTTTTATTGGTTATCGTATCGCTATCGTGTAGTGTCGACATCAATTGGTCAAATAGTCATGCTTCACTATAGTAGGTCTGTGTCGGTTAAAACAACCGATTGAATCGCACGAGAATGACGAGAGTAAATGAAATTATCAAATAAATCCCAAGCATTGCATGACTTAATTGTTCCTGCAGTGGAAGCATGTGGTGTCGACCTTTGGGGAATCGAGTTTCTCCCACAAGGTAAACGTTCATTATTGCGTATTTATATCGATAAAGCGGTAAGTGAAGATGCTGAGCCTGTAATTAATGAAGATGGCGAAGTAGAACTAGGCCGTGGTATTGGTGTGCAAGATTGTGTGCGTGTAACACAACAAGTTGGCGCAATGTTGGATGTTCATGATCCAATTTCAGGTGAGTATTCATTAGAAGTTTCTTCACCAGGTTGGGACCGTCCATTTTTTCAACTAGAACAGTTACAAGGCTACATCGGACAACAAATTGCTTTGCGTTTAATTGCAGCAGTAGAAAACCGTCGTAAATTTCAAGCAAAACTTATCGCAGTAGACCTTGAAAATGAAGAAATTCAGGTTGAAGTTGATGGGAAGCATGTGCTTGTGATCGACAGCAACAATATCGATAAAGCAAACTTGATCTATCAAGATTAAATTTATTTAAATTTTATAAGAAATCGGTAGGTGACTTATGGGCCGCGAAATTCTTACCGTTGTTGAAACGGTTAGTAATGAAAAAGGTGTTAGTCGTGAAGCGATCTTCGAAGCTTTGGAACAAGCTCTAGTTGCTGCAACGAAGAAAAGATTTTACGAAGGTACGCATGCTGAAGAAGCTCAGCTTCGTGTAGAAATTGATCGTAAAACTGGTGATTACCGTACGTTCCGTCAATGGACTGTTGTGGCAGATGAAGATCATGAAATGCCGGCTTGCCAAGATGCAATTTCTGACGTTGATCCGGCTAAATGGTCAATTGGTGACGTGCGTGAACTCGAAGTAGAATCTATTGAGTTTGGTCGTATTGCTGCACAAATTGCAAAACAAGTTATTGTACAAAAAATTCGTGAAGCTGAGCGTGCTTTAGTTGCTGATGCATACGAGTCTAAAGTTGGTGAGTTAATTTACGGTGAAGTGAAAAAACAAACCAAAGATGGCTTCATTATCGACTTAGGTGACAACGCAGAAGCTTATCTTGCACGCGAAGAGATGATTCCAAAAGAAATTCTTCGTCCAAAACAGCGTGTAAACGCTATTTTATATAATGTTAACCGTGAAGGTCGTGGCGCTCAGTTGTTGTTATCACGCGCTAAGCCTGAAATGTTAATTGCTTTAATGAAAAAAGAAATTCCTGAAATTTCTGAAGAAATTATTGAAATTAAAGCAGCGGCACGTCAACCGGGCGTTCGTGCTAAAATTGCAGTGAAAACAAATGATCACCGTATTGACCCTGTAGGTGCATGTATTGGTATGCGTGGTACGCGTATTCAAGCTGTACAACAAGAGTTAAATGGTGAACGTATTGATGTAGTGGTCTGGTCTGATGATCCGGCTCAATACATTGCTAGTGCATTAGAACCAGCTGATGTTTCAGGCATCGTGCTTGATGAAGATGCAAGAAGTGCCGACATTATTTTTGCAACCAGCGATCAATTAGCTCGTGCGATTGGCTCTCAAGGTCAAAACGTTCGTTTAGCTTCTGATTTAACTGGCTACAAACTCGACATGATGCTTGAAGAAGAGTATCGTGCTCGTCAGCAAAATGAAGCTCAGCAATATCTCGACATGTTTGTATCACGTCTCGATATTGAAGAAGATTTAGCAATGGCATTGGTGGAAATGGGCTTCACTTCTTTAGAAGAGATTGCTTATGTTCCTGCTGAGACTTTTGACGAAATTGAGCTTGATGCTGAATTGGTTGAGTTATTGCAAAGTCGTGCAAAAGAAGCAGCCCTTACTGATGCTTTGAAACAGCAAGAAAATATTCAAGAACCGAGCGCAGACCTTCTCACTATGGAAGGCATGACTTCTGAGATCGCTTACTCGCTTGCCGCTCGCGGTATTATTACTGTCGACGATTTGGCAGATCAGGCTACTGACGATATCTCTGATATTGAAGGACTTGGTCATGAAAAAGCAGGTCAATTGATCATGAAAGCTCGCGAATCATGGTTTAACTAGGAGATGAAATATGACGGACAAGTCGATTAAAGAGTTAGCTCTCAGTGTAGGACGTCCTGTTGAGAAGCTCCTAGAACAGGCTCGTGAAGCAGGTTTGCCTCAACGTACAGCAGACGACATTATTACCACTGAACAACAGGATACTTTGGTCAATCACTTGAAAAAAGTTCATGGTCAGGAAAGTGGTAACACAGGAAAAATTGCGTTGAAACGTAAAACAACCAGTACCGCTAAAGTTGCAAGTACTTCAGGTAAAGCAAAAACGATTAACGTAGAAGTACGTAAAAAACAGGTTTTTGCTAAACCAAACCCTGAACAAATTGCAGCCGAAGCTAAAGCACGTGCAGAAGCAGAAGCGAAAGCACGTGTAGAACAGCAAACGCGTGAAACTGCCGAGCAAAAAGCGCGTCTTCAAACAGAGCAAAAAGCTAAAGCAACTTTAGATGCGATGCGTGCTGCTCATCAACAAGATAGTGCTGCACAGACAGCTCCAAAAGCTGCTGTTGTAGTGAAAAAGCGTGGTGGCGGTACAGTAAAACCTGCGCCAAAACCAGCTGAAACTCCAGAACAGAAAAGAGCTCGTGAAGAGCAGTCAGCTCAGTTAAAAGCAACTGAAGAAGCTGCACGTCGTAAAGCGGCTGAAGAAGCTCAGCAACGTACACTTGAACAAATGCGCAAAATGGCGTCTAAGTATTCAAATGACGATGCTACTACGACAATTCGTGTGATTGATGATTCTCCACTTGCTTCAGGTCTAGTTGGCCAAGCTTATGAAGATTCATTTAAGCAAGAAGACCGTGAAATTAAACGCGGTGGCGCAACCACTAACCCACGTGCTGGGAAGAAAGGTGGCCGTCGTGGTCAAGAAGAGCAAAGCTTTGTTAACCATAACAAACGTGGTTTAAAATCAAGCCAAGCGAATAAGCATGGATTTGAAAAGCCAGTTAAAAAGCAAGTTTATGATGTAGAAATCGGTTCAAGCATTGTTGTTGCCGATCTTGCTCAAAAAATGGCGATTAAAGTACGTGAAGTTATCAAAACACTTATGAAAATGGGTGAATTGGTTAATCAAGATCAAGCTATTGATCAAGACACAGCGGCACTTGTTGTAGAAGAAATGGGCCACAACCCTGTTTTAGTTTCTGATACACAAGCGGAAGATAACTTGCTTGAAGCAGCTGAAGAAGCTCGTGGTGAGCAAACAACTCGTCCGCCAGTTGTTACCATTATGGGTCACGTTGACCATGGTAAAACATCATTGCTTGACCGTATCCGTCGTTCGAAAGTAGCGGCTGGGGAAGCAGGTGGTATTACCCAGCATATTGGTGCATATCACGTTGAAACAGACAAAGGAATTATTACATTCCTTGATACGCCAGGACATGCGGCATTTACTTCAATGCGTGCACGTGGTGCTAAAGCAACAGATATCGTTGTATTAGTTGTTGCTGCAGATGACGGTGTAATGCCACAAACTGCAGAAGCAATTGACCATGCTCGTGCAGCAGGTACTCCAATTATTGTTGCAATCAACAAAATGGATAAAGAATCTGCTGATCCAGACCGTGTGTTAAATGAATTAACAACGAAACAAATCGTTCCAGAAGAATGGGGTGGTGATGTTCCGATTGCTAAAGTTTCTGCACACAGCGGACAAGGTATTGATGAACTCCTTGATTTAATTCTTATTCAATCAGAATTGATGGAATTAAAAGCATCTGCTGAAGGTGCTGCGCAAGGTGTTGTTATTGAAGCACGTGTAGATAAAGGCCGTGGTGCAGTAACTTCGATTCTTGTTCAAAACGGTACATTAAACATTGGTGACCTTGTTCTTGCAGGTTCATCTTATGGTCGTGTCCGTGCAATGTCTGATGAAAACGGTAAGCCGATTAAATCAGCAGGACCATCTATTCCAGTAGAAATTCTGGGTCTTCCAGATGCTCCAATGGCGGGTGATGAAGTTCTTGTTGTAAATGACGAGAAGAAAGCGCGTGAAGTTGCCGATGCTCGTGCTGACCGTGAGCGTCAAAAACGTATTGATCGTCAAAGTGCTATGCGCCTTGAAAATATCATGTCGTCAATGGGCAAAAAAGATGTTCCTACAGTGAACGTTGTTTTGAAAACAGACGTACGTGGTACTTTAGAAGCATTGAATGCTGCTCTACATGAATTATCTACTGACGAAGTAAAAGTTCGTGTAATTAGCTCAGGTGTTGGTGCGATTACTGAGTCTGATGTAATTCTTGCTGAATCTTCAGAAGCTGTATTGTTAGGCTTTAACGTCCGTGCCGATACGACTGCTCGTCAGAGAAGTGACCAAGACGGTATTGATATTCGTTACTACAGCATCATCTATGAATTAATTGATGATGTGAAAGATGCCATGAGCGGTAAACTTGCTCCTGAACATCGTGAAACAATCTTGGGTGTTGCGGAAGTACGTGAAGTATTCCACTCAAGTAAGTTTGGTGCAGCAGCAGGCTGTATGGTACTTGAAGGCACATTACATCGTAATAAACCGATTCGCGTATTACGTGATGATGTTGTAATTTTCCAAGGTGAGCTTGAATCTCTTCGTCGTTATAAAGATGTTGTTGATGAAGTTCGTGCTGGTATGGAATGTGGCCTTGCGGTGAAAGGTTATAAAGACATCAAGCCACAAGATAAGATCGAAGTGTATGATGTTCAATTGATTAAACGGAGTCTTTAATGGCGGGTAGCCAACGCTTAAAGCGCATGGCGGATTCAGTACAACGTGAGTTGTCTGAGCTGATCCGTCAAGAGCTTAAAGATCCTCGCTTAGGTGGTCTAGTGACCATCTCTGCGGTGAAAGTCAGTGCGGATATGGGTTATGCTGAAGTTTATGTCACTGTTATGGGACGTGAACTCGGCGATGAGCAAAGTGAAGCAGCAAATAAAGAAACTTTAGATGTATTAAATAAAGCTTCTGGTTTCTTGCGTCATGAATTGAGCCGTCGCATTAAGACTCGTATTACGCCTCGCTTACGTTTCCATTACGATAAGACGAATGCATATGGTAACTATATGTTTGGTCTAATCGAAAAAGCGGTACAAGATTTACCAGAACGTAAGTCAGATGACCAAGAGTAATTAAAACTCAAAAATAAAAAAGCCACCTTCGGGTGGCTTTTTTATTGGTTCAATTTTTTATTCTTTAGGAGGTTCCATTGGTGGTTTGTTTTGTGAAAAGCGTTGACCAATTTTGTAACGGTCCCAAGGTAGAGGGCGTTCAATGGCTTCAGGTACTTCACCACTCAATGAGCGTAAACGTAAATGTAGCGCAGCTTGAGCAATCAAATTAGCCGAAACTGGTGCGGTAATGAAAGCTAAAAGGGTAATGAGTAGCTCAGCAAAACCGAACCGACCTTGGAAAGCAAAAAAGATCATGGAAGCAATCAGGAAGCTTCCTAAGCCGAGCGTACTCGATTTGGTAGGCGCATGTAAGCGCATGAATAAGTCGGGTAAACGGACCATACCGATTGAGCCAACTAACATGAAGAAGGCGCCAAAAACCAGAAAGACCGAAACAATAATTTCCATTGTAAATTGCATTTGACCTCTCCTTAATCGATAACATGACCGGTTGTGAAGTAGCGTGCTAAGGCGGCTGTAGATACGAAACCTAACATCGCAACCAATAGTGCTCCTTCAAATAGAGAAGTCGTCATCCAATAAATGCCTAATACAACAATAAGGCAAGTTGCATTGAGGAAAAGCGTATCGAGCGCTAAAAGGCGGTCTACAATTGATGGACCCATGACCAGTCTAAAAAGGCAAAGTAGCATCGAGATTGTAACGGCAATCAAACTAATACCTAGAGCATAGGGTAGGATTGTCATGCATTTGCCTCCGTTTTACTTTTCACATCAAAAATTTCCATAAGAGGAATTTCATAACGTTCTTTGATGTCTTGAATATCAGATTCGGTATTATCTGTGCTCAAAGCATGAACCAGAATATCCCCGCGTTCCTGATCAATGCCCGCAGAAACCGTACCTGGCGTTGTGGTAATGATCATTGCCAGTAAGGTGTTGACCTGCTCATGTTCTGTCTCTAAAGGTACGCGATACCATTTAGGATGTAATTTCTTAGTAGGTCCCAAAACAAGTTTTGCGACCTTAAAGTTAGAAATAATAATATCCCAAAGAACCACAAAACATAGCTTAACCGCAGGTTTCCAGTGAATATGCGGTGTGCGGGTAATAAACGGCTTGACTAAACGAGGGATGATTAAGCCCAAAAGCATCGCAGTCAAAAGATCACTCGCATCAAGACTATGCGCCAGCATCAACCAAAATAAAACGATGAGAACCGAAACAAGTGGATGTGGAAACCAGCGTTCAAGCAAATGAGTTAACTGCATTGTTATGGCTCCCTAGGTTTCAATTGACTTTCATCAACAATGGTAGGCGTTTGGAGTTTGTCCTGTTGCTGAATTTGTCGTTGTTTATATTCAGAAATATGTTCGCCATTGAACGTATCTTTCGAAATAATATCTGGAACAAGATAAGCATTATGATCTTCAACTTCACCACCGTACTTAGTTTCCGGTAAGTAAGCTGGGTCATATGGCTGCACACTGATGACTTCGCCGTTTTTATCCACTTTAAGAATAGAGTGTTGATAAAGTGCGTGGTCTTGGATCTGCTCTGCGGTGCTTAAGGTGTAATGCTGAATTGGTGCAGCAAAGACAACATAAGCGATTAAACCAGCCAGTAATAAATAAATGACTTGATCATTACGTGGTGGTGCGCGTTCCGGCAAAGCACGATAAAGAATATAAGCTGGATGGATTGGATCTTCTTCTGGAGGAGATGCGCGCCAAAATAAGATAAAACCAACACGTGTGAGTGCAATAATACTTAATAGGCTCACAACAAGCACAACACCAATAATCCAGCCTTGATAGCTAGCTTCAACTGTCGCTTGTAAAATGAATACTTTTCCAAGAAAACCACTAAAAGGTGGTAATCCAGCCATCATCATCGCAATCAAGAAATAAGTCAGCATAGCCGCTTTTTCTTGTTTGATTCTTGGGGCAACTTTTAAATGATCTTTAAAATCTCCACGTTGTGAAGTGATCCATCCACAAAATAGATAAAAAGCTGCACCGATCAATGTACTGTGCACTAAGTAATATAAAGCACCAGACCATGCCTGCGTATTAGACATGGCAATTGCTGTAAGCAAGGTACCAATTGAAGAAAGGACCATAAAGCCGACAAATCGACGTAAACGATCTGCTCCAATTGCTGCAATCACCCCATAAAGAGAAGTAATTAAGCCAATAGGCAATAACCAGCTTTTTAAGATTTCTTGACTAAGCGCATCGTCAAATACTGTTCCATTTACACGTAAAATAGAATAGATCCCGACTTTAGTCATAATAGTGAAAATTGCAGCTACAGGCGTACTTGCAACAGCATAGGTTTTTGGTAGCCAAAAACCGACAGGAAGCATTGCTGCTTTAATACCGAAAACGACAAAGAGAAGTAACGAACCAGCGACTGCTAATTTGTGTTGATCTGCTTCAAGTGTCGGTATAAGACGTGAGACATCCGCCATGTTGAGGCTACCAACACTGCCATAAATCATACCAAGCCCAATTAAGAAAAGGGCAGAGGCTAAAAGATTGATAATGACATAGTGAACGCCAAGCTGAAAACGAGGTTTGCCTTGTCCATGTAAGAGCAACACATACGAAGCCATCAACAGGATTTCAAAAAAGACGAAAAGGTTAAATAAGTCGCCTGTTAGAAATGCTCCACAAATCCCCATTAATAGAAAATGTACCATGGCATGGAAATAGCGACCACGGGTATCCCAGTTATCACTTGCATACCATAAAACTGGTACCGCTAATGCGTAAGTCAGTGCCAGCATAAAAGCAGAAAGACGATCGAGTACAAGCACAATACCAAATGGCGCTGACCATTCACTTAATTGGTAAACAGTAATTTGCCCCGTGCTGGCGTAACTAAGATAAACAATAGCGGTAATTAATCCGGCAATTGCTGAGACAAGACTAATGCCACGACGCCAAGGTTGGCGCCAGTCATCTTTTAAAGCACCTGCCCCAGGGTTACCTAACAGTAATAAGATAAAAGCAGTAAATGCTGGGATGAGAATGCTAAAAATAGGCGTGTGTTGTTGCCAAAAAGATAAAAAATCAAACATCACGGCTCATCCTCACGTGGGTCGTATGTTGGGGAAGCATCTTCTTTAGCATCAACATGATCACTACCTGATTCATAACGGCTACGTAGCGCAAGTTGTACAATAAACGCTGTAGTTGCAAAACCGATCACGATGGCGGTTAACACCAACGCTTGAGGAAGTGGATCGGTTATTTTTGTGGTTTCAGTTAAAATTGCTGGTGAGCTGATTTGTAATCGACCCATAGCAAATAAAAATAAGTTTACTGCATAACCGATTACAGCCAATCCGAGCACAACAGGGAAAGTACGAGCACGTAAAATCAGATAAATACCTGTGGCAACAAGTAAACCAATAGCAGAAGCCAGTAAGAATTCTAAACTGATCATGATGATTCCTCCCGATGTGGTACAGGACCGGACATACTCGAATGACGAGAGTCGCCTAATACAGAGATGAGCAACATTGTCGCGCCTACAACGGTGATATAAACACCCAAATCAAAACTTGCAGCTGAAGCTAGATGTAGTTTTCCTAGAATTGGTAATTCAACATAGACATGAGCACTCGTGAGGAACGGACGTAACCAGAACCATGCTGCTATACCAGTCAGACCTGCAATCGTTAATCCTGTGCCAATCCAGACTTCGTAAAGGCGGCCAGACTTCGCTTTTAACAGCTGTTCTGCTTGATCTTGACCTAGTGCAATATATTGAATGATTAGCGCCATTGAGGTGATTAGACCTGCAATGAAGCCACCGCCTGGATAGTTATGTCCTCGCAAAAAGATATAAACACTGACGACAAGCGCTAGAGGTAGTACCCAAGAGGCCGTAATACGGAACATAAGCGGAGATGGATTGAAACGATAGGTGAGACCTTGCGTCATGGTGGTGCCGTGTACACGCATACCATCCATTAAACATAGTGCACCAATCGCAGCGATTCCTAATACCGTAATTTCACCGAAGGTATCGAAGCCACGGAAGTCAACTAAAATGACATTTACAATATTTGAGCCACCCCCAAGTGGTAAAGACTGTTGGGCAAAGAACCAAGAAATTGAATTATGATCACGGGTTAAAATGAGCCAAGTAATCCAGCCAATTCCTAAACCTCCAATAATTGCTAAGGCAGCATCTCTCAAACGTCTAGAACGACGAGATTCATACGGTGTGAGCTGTGGAAGTAACGATAAGCTCATTAATAAAAGAACAGTCGTTACCACGTCTACTGTAATTTGAGTCAGCGCTAAATCTGGTGCTGACATGGTGACGAAGACCATCGTTACCACTAGACCAATTGCACCACTAATAAGCACTGCTTTAATACGCTCATGATGGAACCAGAGCATCATCCAACAGCCTGAGAATAACGTCAGCCAAAGAACTACAGCAATCCATGGAGCATGGGTGAGTTCGCGTGTACCTGTGCTCAGCCCTTGATTGAGTAAAGGCATAGTGACCATGATGACGCTAAAAGCAATGATCCAGAACAAATAACTTTGCAATGAACCATTTTCAGTTTTTTGTTTGATTTTTCGGCTTGTAAGCAGCAGATGTTTTAAAAATAAATCAAATAAGATGCGGCCTTGTAATTTGCCTAGACGTGGGTCAAGGTCAATTTTACGAATCATGCCGTCTTTTGCTAAGGCAAAGTAGAACAGCGTACCGCCAATCAAAGCAATAATACTCATCACAAGAGGAGCGTTGAAACCATGCCAAATTGCAAGGTGTGTACCCGCAAATTCCGGTTGCATCAAGCTTGCTCTAGTTACGCTATTGACCAGTGGTTCTACCAATAACGAAGGCAGAACGCCGACCAAGATACAAAGCACAGCAAGAAGAATGGCTGGAGCACGCATCCCCATTGGTGGTTCATGTGCATCTTTATTTGGAACTTGTTTACCAATTGGACCATCAAAGAACATACCATGCACTAAGCGAATTGAATAACTTACTGCGAAGATACCAGCCAGAGTTGCAATGATGCTGGCAAAGATAACTGTTGAGCCTGAAAGATTCGCCAATAGCTCGGTAAAGAACATCTCTTTTGAAATAAAGCCGTTGGTAAGTGGTACACCTGCCATAGAGGCAGCGGTAATCATGGTGAGTGTGGCAGTGAAAGGAAGTAATTGCCAAATACCACTGAGTTTTCGAAGATCACGTGTGCCGGTTTCATGATCAATAATCCCTGCAAGCATAAACAGCGCTGCTTTAAATGTTGCATGGTTAATAATATGGAAAATAGCAGCGGCAACCGCTAAAGGAGAACCGATACCGAGTAAACAAACAATAAGCCCTAAATGACTAATGGTTGAATAGGCTAACAGTCCTTTTAAATCTTCTTTGAAAATGGCAAAACACGCTGCCATACAGAGCGTAAATAGGCCGACAAACGTAACGATATTATGATAAATCGCAGCGCCTATAAAAATTGGAAGTAAGCGGGCAAGTAGAAAAATCCCCGCTTTTACCATGGTCGCAGAGTGTAGGTAAGCAGACACTGGTGTGGGTGCTGCCATTGCGTTAGGTAACCAAAAATGAAAGGGAAACTGAGCACTCTTCGTAAATGCGCCAAGCAAAATAAGCAATAATATTGGAATAAAAAGAGCGTGGGCTTGGATAACATCTTTCATGCCCATGATTTCGCTAATTTCATAGGTCCCAGTGATTTGTCCTAAGAGAACAAATCCACCTAGCATTGCTAAACCACCCATTCCTGTAATGGTGAGTGCCATCCGAGAGCCACGTTGAGCAGCTTCATAATGACTCCAATAACCCACTAACAAGAAAGATGAAATACTGGTGAGCTCCCAAAAGACTAATAAAATAATAAGATTATTAGAGAGCGAAATTCCCAGCATTGCTGCCATAAACAGCATGAGTAAAGTATAGAGTTTACTTAATGAATTTTTAGGGCCTAAATAATAATAGGCGTATATATAAATGAGTGTACCGATACCGGTAATAAGAAGAGAAAATAATAAACCAAGAGCATCGAGCCTGAAGCTCAGATTGATCCCTAATTGAGGTAGCCAATCCCAGCTTTGTTGAATGCTTGCACCACCAAGCACAGTTTTAGCTTGAGTCAGTAATAAACCAAAACTGGTTAAACTGACTCCAATTGCCCCTAAAGCCGTTACTCCACGCGAGAACCGTTGAAGCAATGAAACAAGGGTGGTGCCTAATATTAACGGTAATAAGATAATTATCGGTAGCACACTCGTATCCATATGTGATTTAGGTCGAAACCTAAAGGTGAAATTTTAATTTCAGAATAGATAGGAATTCAAAGAGAGTTCCAAAGCTTATTATTCCGAAAACCCAACCAAATTAGAAAATAAAGCGAGAAACAAGTTGTATTGCGCAACTTGAAGAATAAAAACGCAAAATGAAATTTATTGTACACTAAAAAAGCATTGAAAATCTGATGTTATTACATGTAGTAACAACATCTAGTTATTTTAGTGCCTAAAAAACCGTACTCCACCATATATTTTGTGAGTGTGGTTTTTTTGATTATAAAACTCAAACCGAAGGGCTTTCTTCCGGTGCGTCTCCCGCATGAATCATCCTTAATAATTCATTTTTTTGTTGTTCAGTTAAACCCTGAATCTGCTGAAATAAAACCTCAATCTGTGCTGGTGTTGGGTCTATTAAACTCAGAGGCTGTGCTTCTATAGATGGTGTTAAAGGTTCGCTTCTTTGAAGTAAGTTATAGATATGTTCAAGCTGTTGCTTGGTCGTATTTAGGTCAAGATGGCTAATTTTACCAGACTCTAATTTTAGACATTGATAGGTCGAGGCATGTTCAAGTAGCTCTTCACGACTTCCTGTTGCAATAATTTGTAGGCGTGGAAATGCTTGATGAAGCCGATTTAAGATTTCGGAGCAATGCGTTGAGTCGAGCTGTGTATCAATCTGGTCAATGAGTAAAACTCCATCCCCCTCAAGACAAGGGTTTAGGCTTAAAGGGTTGAGCAAACATAGTCGGCGGGCTATATCACCTACTAAAGCAATCCAAGTTTTTGTTGTATTTGAAAGTTGCTGAAAAGGTAAGATTTGATCTTCATAGTCGACCATAAGTTGTAGTCGAGGCTGATAGTGTAGATAGAGGTCTTTAAGCTCAGGCAGAACTATACTTAATGCATTCTTGAGGGCATAGAGATTGGGTGAAGTAAGCTGTTTAGGTTGCCCTGATAACTCTTTTTGAAGCTCATTTAATAATTCTTTTTGATCTTGCTGATCTAATTGTTTCGATCTAATCCGTTGTACTAGATATGCAGCTTGAGCATTTTCAATATCACTGATTTCTCGTAGCCATTCAAAAAAGCGTGTAAAAGTTGTAAACGGTAGTGGGCTAATGTCATAGGCTGAAATGGCTTGAGTAATGCCGGGTAAATTTTTATTGAGCAGATTAATATCATTCACAAATCGCTCGGCTGGGTAGTAAGCGATTAAGGGAAGTCCCTGTAATGGATCTTTTTTTATGACTTGTTGATAAAGAGCCATGGTTTGGTCAAGTTGCTGAGTTTCAACTTGGCTCACTCCAATCCCACTTGCATTTAAGGTTTTAAAAAGTTTCCAGCTACATAGTGAAGAGTCTACCTGCTGAGCAGAGGTACTTTCTGGCAGGTGACCAATTTCTGAAGGAACTTGAATGGTTACTTCAATTTTTGATTGTAGACGCGACTGAGTAATGTCTTGATCAGGCATCACAATACCGGGACTACGCAAATCTTTAAGGCGAGCAGGGAGCCAAGTTAAAGCATGGTAAATATGTTTGAGCAACATACTTTTACCAGTTGCCTGTTCTCCTAAAATTAAGGTGATTGGCTGTTTCTCATAGTGAAAGTTTATTTTAAGGTCGTGAAACAGAGCAATATGTTTAAATTGGACAGATTCAAGTTTCATAGGCTCACCTAAATATGAGCGCTTCAACCAACCGACTGACGAAGACTTAAAGGCGCCCTTAGTTTTAATTGTTGTATCAGATCATAAAGATGATGGATATTTAGACTTACTTTAGCACGAGTACAGGCAACGTACAGTAGTCTTAATTCTTCATCGGTAATCTTGTGTTCTAACCCATTAATTTTAAATTGATAGTCATCTTCAATATGAACACGGTTCCATTCTAAGCCTTTTGCTTTATGTGCTGTAGAGATGACATAGTCAGCTTGCTTAAGTGGAGTAATCTTTGCAAGTGCTTTTTTTAGCGGGTCAGTGCCGTGATCATCCACCAATTTAACCAATGGTTTAATATCACTACCTTCATTGGTTTCACAGTATTCATGGACATCATGCCATGAATTGAACCATGCTAATTCAGGCACATCAGTAACCCGTTTTCCTTGTTTTAAGAGACTTGCGGCATCTACAAAACGGTTTAGTTTTTGATGATCAGCTTGCAAACTCACTTTATCGCCGTGAACTAAACCTGCTAATAGAAGTTCCATAGCCCGAGCATTGGTACGGCATAAAATCGCATCACGCATTTTGGTATGCGGTTTATTTACGACACTTGATTTTTGATTTGGATTACCAAGCAAAGGAACAGTTTCATTTAATCCGCCTAGCAATGCATTGGCAACATCCGCAATCGTTTCACCAAAACGAAAAGAAGTGGTGAGGCGAGACTCTGGTAAGGGCAATT
The DNA here is from genome assembly GCF_038562025.1 of Acinetobacter sp. D009. Taxonomy (NCBI): domain Bacteria; kingdom Pseudomonadati; phylum Pseudomonadota; class Gammaproteobacteria; order Moraxellales; family Moraxellaceae; genus Acinetobacter; species Acinetobacter sp. D009. The sequence continues at coordinate 3,460,031 of NZ_CP151886.1, read as the reverse complement.
GCTGCATGGCATTGATTGCACCACGCCACGCGTAGATTTGCTGATGTGCATCACCTACATAGATAACCTGAGTACTTTTTTGGCGAAGTAAAATACCCAGCATTAAAGGATCAGCGTCTTGTGCTTCATCAAATAAGACATAATCGGCTGGGATGTTAGGTTCAGACAAAGCCCAAAGTTTGAGGTAAATATCGTGACCAATTCCTGCCTGATGATTTGGGTCGATGGACTCTAACCAACGGCGCTCTACAGCAGGGTAAAGGTGAGTTTGTAGCTCGGTAATATCATCCGGATGTAACCAGTTGGGTGCCTGAATATGTCGAGGAGCTGGATATTGAGAACTGGTTGAACAGAAATAGCTGACAGCATTAGCGACAAGGCTTGCGAGGCGACTTGGCATTAAGACGTATTTTTCATAACGTCCACCCATCATGCGTCGTAAAGTAATAGGTTCTAGTCGATATTCTTTGGCAATAAAGCTTGGACTTAAGCGAGGTAAGCGTAATTTATCAGTCACACCTCGTGGCACACTGCGAAACGCGAGTGAGTGAAAAGTCCGGCAGTCTACATTACGATGAAATTTGTTTTGTGCTTCACCAGCAATGGCTTTGTTAAAAGCCAAATACATACCGCGCCGTTCAGGCATGGCATCGCTAATCATTTGTAACGTAGTAGTTTTACCTGTACCCGCATAGGCAATCACTTTAAATGATTGCCCAAGACGTCCGTTATCTATGGCAATAGCTTGCTCATAGGTGGCTTTAGGTTTTTCGATATTCGACACTGAGTGATTTTAAACCTTGTTGCGGTTAGCTTTTTCAACTAAACCAGATAAACCCTGACGACGAGCTAATTCGTCAATAATAAGTTGTGGATTAAGATCGAAATAACCCAACATGACAATGCTATGGAACCACAAATCGGCAGTTTCATAAATCAAGTCATTTAAATTGCTTTCTGTATTTTGAGCAGCGTAGTCTTTCGCAGCAATAATAGTTTCTACGCTTTCTTCGCCGACTTTTTCCAAGATTTTATTGATGCCTTTTTTGTAGAGGCTTGCAACATATGACGTATCCGCTTCAGCTTGTTTACGCTCTTGCATCAATTGCCCTAAGTGAGCAAGTACATCAACTTGTTCAGTAGTATGAGCATGATCGTGGCTTTCAGTTTTGGCTTTGTCACCATAAATTGCAGTAGGGTCTTTTAATTGTGCATCGACAATTTCCCAGCCCTGTGGGGTGAGTTTACGGTAGAAACAAGACTCACGACCTGTATGGCATGCAATACCGCCGTGTTGCTCAACTTGTAATATGATTACATCGCCGTCGCAGTCTAAACGAATTTCATAAACTGTTTGGAAATGACCTGATTCTTCACCCTTGTGCCAAAGTTTTTGGCGAGAGCGAGAGAAATACACCGCCTGATTTTTTTCTGCTGTGAGCGCAAGTGATTCACGGTTCATCCACGCCACCATCAAAATACGTCCGGTTTGATGATGTTGAGCAATGGCAGGGATAAGACCTTGTTCGTTAAATTTTACTTCATCGAGCCATTGCGTGTTATTCATGAGGAATCACCAAAGAAATATGAACTATAAATTGATTTCAATCTGATGCTAAAAAATAGCTTGTATAGTGTACGGCATCAACGTCGCTTTGCGGAAAAATTCTTTGTCCTTTTTGTCTCTGCTAGCGTAATGAATAGGTTGTAACACTTACCAATCTGTATCTTATTCAAATGACTAAGGCGTGAGGATATTTGAAATCTCAATCAAATTTTGATCTGGATCGCGAATATAAACTGAAAGAATAGGATGCATTGCACCAGTACGCTCAATCGGACCTTCTTCAATTTGAATATTTAATTGATTAAGGTGTGCAACCACTTCTGAAATGGGAGTGTCTGAAATAAAACACAAGTCGGCAGATCCGGGAGTCGGCTGTAATGCCTTCGGTTCAAACTCGTTGCCTTGCTGGTGTAAATTTATCTTTTGATTTCCAAACTTTAGAGACTTTCTATCACCTTTAAACGTGATGACTTCAAACCCCAATACGGTTTGATAGAAATGACAGGTAGATTCAATATTTGAGACAGTTAAAACAAGATGATCAAGATGGCTGATTTTCATGTGTTAATCACTATTATTTGGTGGGGTTAATAGTCAGACAGAGATTCGCTTTCTAAATGGAACGCACTGTTTTCTTTAGGTAATTGAGTAACCTGATCATAGTTAAGTTGTTGGAATGGACCAGTCTTTAAGCCTGAAATTGTAATTGCCATTTCTTTTCGAAAATAAGGGATTTGATACATCCACGGGAAAACTAAATCTCTTAAACCTCCAGCCCACCAATGATCAGACTGATAAAGTGGTGTTAATAAGCGACTAAGAAATTGATAAAACTGGGTGGATGAACGGCGAAGCTGGTGGTAGTGCTGCCAGAGCAGGGACCAATCAATATTTTGGTTCTTTTGAGCATTTTGTAATGATTGATAGAAAGCCCAAGCATCCAATAATGCCATATTTGCACCTTGACCTAACTGGGGACTCATTGCATGAGCTGCATCGCCAAGCACACCAATTCGGCCTTGACCAAATTGAGTCATGACTACATCACGATAGTTTGCAGATAGCCATTTGGGCTGAGTTTGACTGTTATACAAAATTTCTTTGAGCCACTCTGCAACTTTGGGCCAACGTTCTGAGACTTGCTTTAACCAAGCTTGTTTAGCCTGCTCATCTTGCAAAAAACTTTGTAATTGTGGCGTAGGTAAGCTCCAAAAAACACTTGAAAGGCGCTGTTGAGGTTCGGTTGGAATCGCTCCCGTAGGAAGAATTCCCATCATAATTTTCGAGCGATCATAAAATTGATGCAGAATTTCAGAATCGAGGACTTGGCACTCGGGCACGATACTCCATGCAGCCCCCCAAGGATAAGCTTTGTCAACTTTTACCCATGCTTTATGGCGTAATTGACTACGAGCACCATTGGCAATGAGTAGGCCATCAAAGCAAGCATCAAACTTTTGGTTTTGATGACTGCCGAATATCCGAACTTCATCGTTATGTTCTACAAAACTTTCAACGGAATGATTCATGCACCAAGTAATCTGGCTTGAATACTCGTTAAGTTTTTGAGTGAGAACGTGACACAAAGTGGCTCGGTGTATACCTAGACCATAAAGATTTGTTGATGCTTCGCGATAGTGACTGTTAACTAAAAGACGCTTGTCTGGAAGTTGTCCTTCTAAGCCTGTGACTTTCGCACCTAAGGTTAGGGCTTTGTCGAGCACACCTAAGTGCTCAAATACGGCTAAGCCCGCAGGTTGTAGCAGTAAACCTGCACCTACCGGAGATAACTCATCAACTTGTTCAAAAATCGTAACGTTATTGCCTTGGCGGGCGAGTAAAATCGCTGTGGCTAAACCTGCTGTACCTGCACCGATAATGGCAAAATGAGGTGTTTTCATTGTTTGTTCTTTTGAAGCATTTATAGCTTCAATTTAGCAATGAACGAATAGCTGATCTATAAATTTTTTAAAATATTAAATTTTTCTCATAAAAAATCCCTTGCACTGGCAAGGGATTTTGAACTTATTTCAATATACGCCAAAGCGCTAGTAAACTACTCAGCACAATTAGAATAATCGAAACAAACCAAGGGCTAATAATTGCAATAGTCAGCAAAATCAGCATGGTACTGCCGAACATCCAGCTACGGCGTTGCTGATGTTCCATTTGCAAACGAAGTTGCTGAATTTCGCGTAACTGGCGGTCTTGCCAAGCCGACTGATTTTTTAAACCATTTAAGCTATCAATAATTAAGCTTGGGAAATCTTGAGCGCCTAAAAGCAGGTCAGGTAATTGCTGGCCGAGTTCTTTTACATTTTTGACTGGGTTCATGTTGGATTTGACCCATTCCGTCAAAATTGGTTTTGCCAATTTCCAGATGTCGAGCTGTGGGTAAAGGTCAGTCCCTAGGCCTTCTACATGCACTAAAGTTTTGAGTAGCAGCATGAGCTGTGGCGGAATCTCAAGATGGAAGCGACGAGCAATGTCCATCACTTGAATTAAGATACCCGCAAAATCAAGCTGGTCCATTGGTTTAGATACCATTGGACCAACAGTGCGGCGCATTTCACGTGCTAACGCGTCTTGATCTGTACCCGGTGGAATCCAGCCAGCTTGGTGCACAATTTGAATGAGCTGCATAAAGTTGCTGTTCATGACAGCAAGCAACATACGGGCAACTGTCATCTGGTCGTGTTTAGATAGCTCTCCCATAATCGCACAGTCCAGTGCGATAAAGCGTGGATTGCTTGGATTAATGGTTTCTACAAAGACATTACCGGGATGCATGTCGGCATGGAAAAAGTTATCGCGGAATACTTGCGTAAAGAAAATAGTTAACCCTTTTTCTGCAAGTTGTGCACGGTCCATGCCTAGACGGTCAAAGGTTGCTGTATCTGAAATAGGCACGCCAGTAATGCGCTCAGCCACCATGACATCTTTGGTGTCCATGTAGACTTCTGGCACATACATCATGGTTGAGCCAGTAAAGTAATGGCGCATACGACGGGTGTTATCAGCCTCAATACTCAAGTCCAGTTCATTTAAAATGATCTGGCGGTAGTCTTGAATAATTTCGGTGAGATGCAATGCACGAGCAGCTTCAAGGCGGCTTTCTAACGTATTTCCTAGCCATGCCAGAATTTCAAAGTCTTGTAAAATCTGGCTACGAATGTCCGGACGAGTAACTTTAACAACAACTTCACGGCCATCATGCAGTGCCGCTGTATGTACTTGTGCAATTGAAGCAGCAGCTAATGGTTGGTCATCAAAGCGGGCAAATAGAGTATTTACGTCTGCTTTTAAAGAATCTTGAATACGTTGTTTGGCAACATTGCTATCAAAAGGTTTTACTTGATCTTGAAGTAAAACTAGTTGAGCGAGTACCTCAGGTGGAATTAGGTCACGGCGAGTAGACAGTAATTGACCAAGCTTGATTGCAAGTGGTCCCATATCTTCTAAAGCTTCTTTAAGCTTTAAAGGATTTTTACGTTCACGACTCGACCATGCAGCTGGATGCATTTTAATAATATTTAATGCATGCTGAGCTTTAACTGGTAATTCATCCGCAGGGAACAACGTATCGAGTCTATAGTGCGCTGCAATACGCCAAAGTTCGAGTAAACGTGAAACGTGCGGAATCATATAAAGTCTTACCTAGTCTTGAGAGGGTTGTAGTTGTGCATTGAGTTGCTGCAATCTTGCTTCAAGACGGTCAATGTCTTGATTAAGCTTGCGAGTTGCTTGAGTTAAGTCGTCCATTTCCCAGCGAGGGGCGAATAGGCCGCTATCTTCTTTTAAGGCATCTTCAGCAAAAAACAGATGGCTTTGCACCGAGCGTTTTAAATGTTTTGGTGCAAGTTGAATCTTGCCAATTTCATGAGCGAGCTGAGGACCCACCCATCTTGATAAATGCGCAGCTAAATCAGGTTCAGCTTGCTGCATAATTTTTTGAATATCCTGTAATAGGTGATAATCACCTTGGAGCGGGATATTCCCAATCTGGTCTGGATCGCTGACCAATAATTTAATCAGTTCAACGACATCTTTAACATGCAAAGTTGCGGTTGCTTCAGAAATTTTGAATTGGGCATCAAAAGGACGCTGTTCAAAAATAGAAGGCTTTTCACTATGACCTGTTACGGTAGGTTCAAGACGTACTTTTTCTTGGTCAAAGAACACATCGACAGAAAGCTGCGGACTATCAATCACAACACGCAACATTTTGCCCTGTAACTGATTAAGCTGAATGCGAGTAACCGCATCCAGATCGATCAGATGATGAATGATACGTTCGACTGCACCGAGTGCCAGAATCGACCACATATCGTTATCCCTTACAGTTTGAAGCCACGGTGAACGGCAACGATACCGGCAGTAAGGTTGTGATAGTCACAGTTCTGGAAGCCAGCATTTTCCATCATACCTTTTAAGGTGCGTTGGTCTGGGTGCATACGGATTGATTCAGCCAAATATTTATAGCTTTCTGAGTCATTCGCAACCAATTTACCCATAATCGGTAAAGCGGTGAATGAATAGAGGTCATAAAGTTTTGAGAATGGCTCAAATACAGGTTTAGAAAACTCAAGAATCAGTAAACGGCCACCTGGTTTTAACACACGGAACATAGAAGCAAGTGCTGCGTCTTTATCTGTCACGTTACGTAAACCAAAGCTAATGGTTACAAGGTCAAAGCTGTTGTCTGCAAAAGGTTCTAATGTTTCTGCATTGGCAAGAACGAAGTCAACATTGGTACAGCCTGCATCAATTAGACGGTCACGGCCAACATTGAGCATAGATTCGTTAATGTCTGAAAGTACAACATGACCTTGCGGACCAACTTCACGGCTAAATACTTTTGCTAAGTCGCCTGTACCGCCAGCAATGTCTAACACGTGTTGACCACGGCGGACACCAGACATGTTAATTGCAAAACGCTTCCACAAACGGTGAATACCAAATGACATCAAGTCATTCATCAAGTCATATTTGCTTGCAACTGAGTGGAAAACTTCTGCAACTTTTTGTGCTTTATCTTCAGTTCTAACTGTTGAGTAACCGAAATGTGTTGTTTCACCAACGTTGCCAGTATTACCAGCACCACGAGGTAAATTGTATTTAGGTACAGAACCATTCACAGGTGTGTCTGTTAAGGTTTGCTGTAAAGTTTGTTGTTGCCCTTGAGGAGTACCTTGAGGTAAAGGTGAGCTTAGGAATGGGCTAACTTTGTCTGAACTTTGTGCCTGCTCAGTTGGAGATGTTGGCTTTTGGTTTTCGTTAGACATATTGTCTCTCCTAGACTCAAACTCAAGTGAAACGGAATAAGTTCTGCATGATGACAGATTTTGTCTATTTTTACAGGCATCATCATGCAAATATAATGAATAAAATCTCAACTTCGCGAGGTTGAGTTTTTCTATGTGCCGACCTTATCACACTCTAAACGGATTCGGATGCCCTGAATGTACATTTTCAATAATCTGGCGTTCTTTTTCAGTAAAAGTCTTAATAAAGGTCTCGGCTGATTTTAACGGTTTCATCGCACTAAAACCATCTTGAATGAAATCATACATCAATTCGAAGTGATATTTTTGGGCAATACCTTTACACATTTTAAAAGCAGTAAACATCATAAATGAACGCATGTATTTATCGAGTGCTGCACCTAAATCGTCAAGAAGAGCAAGTTGTTGATAACGAGCTTCGGCCTGATCAAGCTTGATTAAGGTTAAACGCATAATCTCATCAGTTAATACTGTATCTGCCGGATAGTCCTCAAGAAGTTGCATTGCTACTTGCTCATCAAGTTGGGTTGCAAGTACAGCCAAACTTACTGATTTAGTACCTGTTTTAATTGCATTCTCAGGTAAGACTTTTTCTGCTTTATGGGCATATTTTAGTAAACGCTCGATTTGAGCTGCAAGAGCATCAAATTCTGGGCCACCATATAAACGATTTAAAAAGTACTCTGACATGAGCTTGTGCGCTGGCAGATTAAAAAAGTCATGATGCGTATCTTTCATCCGCTCTTTTAACCATGTTTGTACATCTTGCAAACGCTGAGCAAGTACTGGATTATCGTGATAATTAAATGTTTTATATTGTTGTAAAAGATCATCAAAAGCAGCGAGTTTAGACATTTAAGGCTCTAATATTGGGCTATTTGCAAAAAATCATAAAAGGCATTGTAACCTTGTACTATGGCGAGTAGATGTAAAAAAAATGATTCATGCGTCAATTTTTAAACAGAATTTTGGCGCAATGACATAATTTGTATAGCAATTCATCATTTAAGCGCATAAGTTAAAGATCATCGAAATTAAACAATAAAAGATTAGAGCCGTGGACTATGAGTGAACAACAACCAAAATTTGAGATTCGTGATGAAGAACAGCTTTCAGTCGATTTGATTGAAGCACAATATGCGTTAAAAGAAAGTCGGGGCAAACCCAACGCTAAGAGCACACTAATATTAATGAGTGGTATAGAGTTGGCTGGAAAAGGCGAGGCTGTTAAGCAACTTCGTGAATGGCTAGATCCACGATATTTACGAGTCAAAGCAGACGCGCCACGTGTGCTGACAGATACAGAAGCATTTTGGCAATCTTACTCGGAGTTCATTCCGACTGAAGGGCAAATTGTGGTGATGTTTGGCAACTGGTATAGCGATTTGCTCGTCACGGCAACGCACGTGTCTGAACCTTTGGATGAAGCACGCTTTGATGCTTACGTTGAAAATATGCGGGCATTTGAGCAAGATTTAAAAAACAACTATGTCGATGTGGTCAAAGTCTGGTTCGATCTGTCATGGAAATCACTGCAAAAACGTTTAGACAAGATAGATCCATCTGAACAGCACTGGCATAAGCTGCATGGCCTAGACTGGCGTAATAAAAAACAATATGACACTTTGCAAAAGTTACGTCGTCGTTTTACCGACGATTGGTACATTATTGATGGCGAAGATGAAAAGCAGCGTGATCAGTTTTTTGCGCAATACCTTTTACAACACATGCGTCAACTTCCAGAGCATGAAACCGAAGTTAAAGGAAAATGGCAGCAAGCTAAAATTCCAGAGAGTTTATTAAACCCTTCTAACGAACCACTTGAAAAAGCAGAATATAAAAAAGAACTCGATAAACTGAGTAAAAAAATTGCCGATGCCATGCGTTTTGATCAACGCAATGTCGTCATTGCTTTTGAAGGCATGGACGCAGCTGGTAAAGGTGGGGCCATTAAGCGAATCGTTAAAAACCTAGACCCGCGTGAATATGATATTCACTGTATTGGAGCACCTGAACGTTTTGAAGCACGTCATCCTTACTTATGGCGCTTTTGGAACCGCATTAATGAGGCCGAAAAAATCACGATTTTTGATCGGACATGGTATGGACGTGTACTCGTTGAACGTGTCGAAGGTTTTGCTTCACCTTTAGAATGGCAGCGTGCCTATGATGAAATAAACCGCTTTGAAAAAGATTTATTTGATAGTCAAACGATTGTAGTAAAAATTTGGCTGGCGATTAGTAAAGATGAGCAAGAGCAGCGTTTTAAGGCCAGAGAAGAAACACCACATAAACGCTTTAAAATTACCGCAGAGGATTGGCGTAATCGTGATAAGTGGGACGATTATTTAAAAGCGGCCGCAGATATGTTTGAGCGAACTAGTACTGAATATGCACCTTGGTATATTGTCGCAACCGATGATAAATATACGGCACGTTTAGAAGTGTTGAAGGCCATTTTAAAACAGCTGAGAGCAGACTAAGCTCTCAGCTACAAGGCAAACATTAATTTACAATAGTGCTACGGCTTTTTTGCTGAATACGTTTTGCAAGGTTATAACTATCATTCAGATGAGTTTCTGCTATTTTTTTCATCATGAAATAGCCCAAACTTGCTGCTACAATTTGCCCACCTAGTGGTATAAATTTAGTCACCTGTTTCGTTACGATTTTGCCAAGAAAGCCATTAAATGTTTTTTTAACTGTAGTACGCGCTACTACAAAGCCTGAAAATTCAAAACCGCGTTTACGTAGTTCATCCCAATGAATTGTTTTAGTTTTCGGGTCGTAGACACTCACGTGTTCAGGTGCTAAGCCAAAACGGGAATTGATATCTGGAATAAGGTACGACAAAATTCCCAAATCGACTGCCACGTCAAAAAAAGGAATCGGTACAATTGCCGCTCCTGCTGAGACGTAAGCTCTTTTTTTGATGAGATCATGACACTCATCGCGAATTTGTTCCAGATTTAGGCTAGGATCAATATAGTCAGGAATCTTGTCAATTTTCATAATGTCTACCTGTATAAGTTTCTTGATGGCGTCATTTAAACCAAGTGTAAGTGACACCTAAAGTTAAATTATGCTGTGTTTAAACCAACGTGACATAGTCAGATTCAGTTGTATAGTAATGAATGTTTATGATTTTGTGCATAAATTATGCAAGCAGGATATGAAATAAATGGGGATTCATGTTATTCAAAGTCAACGTATTGATGTGTTGTTGCAAGGTGTATTGACGTCTACATCTCAAGCTTCAACGCATCCATTACAGGTTTTGAAAACCCAGCATTTTATTGTTCCAAGTCCTGCGGTCGAGCAGTGGCTGATACAAAAACTTGCAGAACAGCAAGGCATGAGTGCTAATTACCAGTTTCACCAACGGGTACGCGGCTTCCAGTGGTACGCCTACCAGCAAGTTTTAACTGCGCATAAAGAACAGGTTCGTAAAGCGAACATCCCACGTTTAATTTTTAAATGGCGGGTGCATCAAGCTTTGCACGAATTCATTCAACCTGACACGATAAGTATAGATTCGTCGCATCCTTTACATTCTATTGTCCAGCGTATTTATGACAGCGCAGATCGACTCGAACAAGGCATAGACAAACAATTAAAAAAACAAAAAATGCTGTACTGGGTCGCTGAGCAGGTTGCCGATCTATTTAGTAACTATATGATTTATCGTGGGCAGTGTCAGCGTGGTTGTGAAAATAGTTGTACCTGTCCGGAAAACTGGTTGTCTGCTTGGGGGCAGGGCCGAGCACTCGATATTGAAAAATATATTGTGCAAAAAGATGAAGAAGTGACTGCTTTTGCATTACATCAAACTGAGGAGCTAGAACGTTGGCAGCGTTGGTTATGGCAACAACATTTTCATGATGACTTTTTGCAGATGCAGCAAATTGATGCATTGTTTTGGCAAGAGTTAGATCATCCAGACCGCAGTAAGCGTGCTATTACAAGATTACCTAATCAGGTGGTGATCTTTACGTTATTAGATTTGCCGCCAAGCCAGTTACAGTTCTTGCGCCGTTTAGGACAATACGTTGATGTACTGATTTTGCACTATAACCCTTCACAAGAATATTGGGCCGATAGTGTCGATCCACTCTGGAAGCAGCGTTATGACTTAGGAGTAAAAGAACGTTTTATTGCGAAAAATCCGAAGGCTACAGATGCTGAAATTAGCGATTTCTTTAATAAATTTACACTCAATTTTAATGCTGAAGCGCGTGAGTCTAGACATCCGCTTTTAACCAGATTAGGAAAACAAGCCCGCGACCACTTTTCACTATTGTCGAATTTATCTACGGGTGAAGAAGGTAAGTGGGTTGATGCTTTTGTGGATGATTTTCCTGAAAGTCTGCTCGGTAAAGTTCAGTCAGATATTTTGCATTTGGTAGAACCGCAAGCTAAGCAATATGAACTCGCTCCAGACGATGACTCGATTCAGATTCATGTTTGTCATTCAACTTTACGTCAGCTTGAAGTTTTAAAAGAGCAGTTGATTGGTTGGTTGTCTAAACCACATGAACAGCCGCGCCGACCAAACGATATTTTAGTTTTAGTTCCTAATTTGGCCGACATAGAGCCTTTAATTCGAAGTGTATTTCCTGCTACTGCCGCTGAGCAGGGTGTGCATTTGCCAGTAAAGATTGCAGGTGTTGCATCACTTGATGCACTTAATGCTTGGCGTGCCGTGATTGGGCGTATTCAACTGATGCAGGGGCGTTTTAGCTTTGATGATTTTGCTGATTGGTTAAGTTTACATGCGACCCAGCAACGTTATGAACTTGAATATGTTCAGGTTGAGCGAATTCTAAATTTGCTTGCCGATGCAGGCTTTAAACGAGGGCTTGATGCAGAGCATCTCAAGCGCAGTTTGTGTGACGGTGATGATGATTATCGATATAGTTTTAAATTTGCCTTAGAGCGATTGGCCCTTGGCATTGCTGTGCCTGTGCATGCAACATTTAATCAGGTGTTGAGTTATGCCAAAGTTCAACCGAGCGATTTCGAGTTGGTGGGTACACTCATTCAGATTTATCAGGATTTGAATGAGCGCCGTGATTGGCTGACTCTGCATGAACAAGGAAAAGTCTATACGGTTGAATATTGGCTTCAGGTACTAGGCAAAGATATTGTTGAATTTGAGCAGGTTGGTGTTGCTGCTCTAAAAGCTGTGCGTGAAATTGTTAAAAAACAAGAGCGAATGTTGACGCTCGCAAGCTATTACGCCGAGACAGAAACAGGAACTTTGCGCAAAATTACCTTGCCACTACCTTATATTATTGAAGAAATTCAACGGACTTTAGAAAGTCAAAGTGCGCAAGCTGAGCCGACTGGGCAAATTACTTTTGCCCAAATTGGACACATTCGACCGTTACCTTATCGTTTAATGGTCCTGCTAAATCTGGATGCAGGGCAATTTCCAAACCGCGATACCCATGTTCCATTTGATTTGATGGATGCACTGCGTCAACAGTTAGGCGATCGCTCTCGACTTGAAGATGATCAAGGGGCGTTTTTAGATGCTTTATTATTAGCCCAAGACAATTTATGGCTGTTTTATAACGGCTTTGATGTGAACGATGGCGAGGTGCGAGAACCTTCCAGTATTCTTCAAGAGTTCCGTGAACATCTTGCCTTGATTGTGAAAGCTGAAAACGATGTACCTGAAAGTGTCGTTATTGAAGGGATTGAAATTCCATCACAGTTAAAACAACTCTATCACTTACATGATTTACAGCCCTTCGACCCGAAAGGTTTTACTGTAGAAAAAAGTGTTATTCGCTACCAAGATCACTGGTTTAAGGTCGCTTCACAAATTCAGCAAGTTTCAGGAAGTCGCCAACCTTGGGCGAACACAACCTATCCGTTACAAGCGCCTGACATGCTGGTTTTAGAGAGCCAACAGTGGATACAGGATGTGACATTCCCTGCACGATTATATTTGAAAACTTTAGGGGTAGAAAACTTAGGAAGTGTCGGAGTGCTCGACCAAAATGAACCTTTATTATTAGATGGTTTAGGGCGCTATGCGATCCGACATTTTTTACAACAATCTGAACAGCAAGCACAACCTGAAGTATTAATTGATCAGCTGCCTGTCGGTAAAGTCAAATATAGTGCATGGCAACAAGGTGTGTTTGAGCAAGAATGTTTACTTGAACGCCTTCACCATTATGCACCAGCAGTGACACAAACAACTCAGCGTATTTGGCGAATTGCTAAACAGCTTCATATGAATATTACCGTTCCGAAGTCTGAAACTCGGGACTGGGTGAGTATGGAACCTTCAAGCGCTCGCGCAAAAAGACGTGCTAAAGTTTGGTTAGAATATCTGCTCTGGTTAGCTTACTTAAACGAGGGAAGTGCAGGAGCTGAAAAGCGCCGTATTGTGGTTTTTAGCGATCAAACTGTGATTTGTAGTGGGATTAGTTCTGAGCAAGCTCGGCAATATTTGCAGCCATGGTTTAAAATCTGGCGCCATGCACAGCAACAACCATTGGTTTTACCAGCAGCCTTATTATTAAAGCCGTTAGAAAAAGCTAAAGCATATCAGTGGGAAACAACAAATCAGACAGAAAAAGCAAAACTGGATGAGAAGAGCTATGCTGAGCTGCTAAAATACTGGAATGAAACAGGGTCATTTACTACGATGGATATGACTCAAAATGAAGCTTGTAAGTTGCATCAAGACTGGAGCTTTATTTTGCAAGAACAAGATGCGCAAGCTTTGCTTCAACATGCTTGTGATGAGTTTGCGTATGATTTGTATCATCCGGTTTTTCAATTTCAACATTCGGAGTAAGGCATGAACTCAAGAGTACAGGTGTCTTATCAACCTATTATTGATATTGAATTTAGTGGCTTGCACTTAATTGAAGCTTCGGCAGGTACAGGAAAAACCTATACCTTATCAAGTTTGATGGTCCGTATCTTTCTTGAAAAATACTTGCCTAGACAAGTCATTGCGACCACGTTTACCCGTGCTGCTGCTGCTGAGTTAAAAAGCCGTATTCGTGCACGTTTGGTTGAAACGTACCGTTATTTAGATGCCAAGCGTAGTTTTACAGAACAAGAATTACTTACGCAGGCAGAGCAAGAACCTGACTTATTACTCCAGCATATTCTAAAGCATTTTGCGACGCGTATTGCCTATGCGTGTGAACGTTTAAAATTGGTTATAGATCAGTTAGACGAGTTATTTGTCGGAACACTCGATAGCTTTAGCCAAAAACTATTACGTGAGTTTGCTTTTGAGAGTGGCAAAATTGAACGCGCTCAAATCACCGATGATGCCAAAACTTATAGTCGTCAACTGATTCATGATGTACTGCGTGAATGGATACAGTCTCAACCTCAGACCGTGATTGATGCGTTGTATCTGGCGGGTGAATTAAAAAGTGTCGATAGTTTTGTCAAACTGGTCGAAGACTCACTGAATTTTAGTTCGGCTCACTTTAAACTCCCCGAAAAGCCTACCATTCAGTTTGAACAGCTTGCTCAGCTCAAAAAGCTGGCAGCAGAAATTGATATCAGTCTTCTAGAACCATATTACTCGCTTGATGGCGAGCACTATAAACATGTGAGCGGGACAGTATTTAGAAATGGGGCATTTAATAAACTATTTAGTGAATGTTTACCGCAGCTACTACAAGTTCTAAAGCAAAGCGACAGCATTTTGGTTTTTGATGGGTCATTAGCCGCACAACGAGAACTTGTTTTTAAGTTTTTAGGTCAACTTGCCGATCAGAAAGTTTTTAAGAAATGTCCTGCTGAAATTTCAGATGGTTTCTATCAGCATCCTTGTATTCAACAGATTCAACAGCTATTTGGCGTACTGAAAAACTACGCCGAGCAGTTCGACCAGCTTCATATTTTTTTAAAAGCCTATTTATGTGTAGAGGTGAAAAAACGTTTACCTCAGGTTTTGCAAAATAAAGGTGAAACTACTTTTTCTCAGCAAATTCGTACACTTTCTGAAGCTTTAAAAGGTGAGCAGGGGCAGCGTTTTGCTGTATTTGTTCAGGCACGTTATCCCTTAATTTTGGTTGATGAATTTCAGGACACTAACCAAGATCAAGACGACATGCTAGCGAGCATTTGGCGCCATCCAGAGCGCTACCAAAAAGGTTGTATGATTATGGTGGGTGACCGTAAACAGGCAATTTACGGTTTCCGTGGTGGGGATATGCTTACCTTTTTAAATGCCTATAAAGATATTCAAGCCAAACATGGCCGCGAATATAAGTTAATTCATAACCATCGTTCTGTTGCTGATCTGGTTGAAGTGGTCGACGCCTTATTTCAAAGGCAAATCGACTTTGGTGAAGAGGTTCAATATGACCCAATTCGAGCGGGTACTCGACCTCATCCTGTACTGATTGAGCAGAACAATCATAATCCTCACCCTTTGCGCTGGTTAATGCTCAAAGATAAAGAAACAGAGGCTCAGCAAGTTGCATGGAAGATTCGAGATCTACTTAACCAGTCACATGCTGGACAGCTATATTTTCAAAAAGATGCTCAGACTCAAGTCTTAAACGAAGATGATATTGCGGTATTGTCTCGTAATCATGATGGGTTGGATAAAGTTCAATTTGAGCTAGAGCGTTTAGGAATTCGGGTTAATAGGCCATCAAAACGAAGTGTTTTCGACTGCACGATTGCTCAAGATGTGGGTGCTTTGTTGACCGCCATACTTCATCCTTACGATGAGGCAAAAGTGAAGCGAGCTTTAATTAGCCGTCTATTTGCCATGGATTTAAAACAACTCTTGCAACTTGAGCAGACAGCCGAAGGGTTAAGCCAGTTTATGACTGGTTTTGACACGATTAGAGAGTTGTGGTCCGCTCAAGGCTTTTTAGTGGCATGGCAACAATGCCTCATCCAGTTTGATATATGGCAAAATTTGGTCGCTGCCCAAAGTAAAGATAATGAACGGGTTGTGGTGAACTTGCGTCATTTAACTGAAATTCTGAGTCAGCACAGTGAGAAATACTCAGGTGCTCAGAACCTTTATCACTGGTATCTCAAACAGTTGCGTTCTCCTCTTGACCGTGATTGGGAGTTAGAGCGTAAATTATCGAGCGAAGCTGGTGTTCAGCTCATGACAATTCACCAGTCAAAAGGGCTGGAATTTAAGATTGTATTTTTATTAGGTGCAGATAAGCCCTTTCGAGAAAATAATAAAACACTCAATTTTTCGACCCAAGATATTGTCAAACCGGACTCAAACCAGACTTTGACTCAACGTGTCGTTGCGATTGCTGACAAGACTTATTTGAATGAAATAGAACTTAAGCAGCACGAAGAACGAGCGCTCGCTGAACAGAATCGACTTTGGTATGTCGCTTTAACGCGAGCAAGCCACCGCGTCTATGCGCTTTTACAAGATGGGGATGGTAAATCAGTATCAGGCCTTGCGTTTTGGAAAAATAGGACTGAGCCTTTTCAACACCGTTGCTGTACGGATGAAATGGTTTTGGAGCAGATTCCACAGGCAATTCATTTAGCCAAACAAACAAGTATTATTGAAATACAAGCACAACGATTCCCTGAACAACGTTTTTATTCGAGAGGGAAAACCAGTTTCAGTTACTTGGCACAGCATTTAAAACATAAGGCTGGCATAGATTTATTGGCCAGCCAGAGCAATGATGCTGTATTGGCAGAAGATGAGTTGGACTTAATCAATACTGCTGAAGCAATCAGTGCTCAGCCGATTGACTGGATAAAGAATAACTTTCCTAGAGGAACGCTTGCCGGTAATTTCTTGCATGAAATCTTTGAGCATATTGATTTTCAATGTTCAGATGACTGGGTCATAGAAATACGTCGTCGTTTTAAAAATGACTATAGTAGCCTTTGGCAAGATTTACTTAATAAATATAACGAGAGTTTCCCAGAAGAGGAAGATGCAGAAAATCTGCTTTACCAGTCAGTTGCAGAGTGGTTGAAAGATATTTTGCGAACACCGCTTGATCAAGGTTTCCGGCTCAATCAGCTTCAACAAGAGCAGTATTTGTCAGAGTTTCCTTTTTATTTGGCATTGTCAGATCGGGTTCTAGCGATGACTCGTATTCAGCAACTCTTCGCTGAGTATGGGTTGAATATGCCGGAGTTACTTGAGGCTCGTTCAGCACGTTACCTAAATGGTTCTATCGATTTGGTTTATTTTGATGGGCAGCGTTACCACATTGCCGATTATAAAAGTAATTACTTAGGTGATGATCTTGCAGACTATCGTAGCGATAGCATTGCTCAAAGCATGTCTTTGGCAAGTTACTGGTTACAAGCAGGATTATATCTCGTTGCGTTACATCGCTATTTGCAAGTCAAAATGCAGGATTACCAAATTGAGCAACATTTGGGTGGGGCAACTTATCTTTATTTACGTGGTATGAATGGTGAAGCAGAGCAGGGGTACTATTATTGGGAACCTAGCGTCGAGTTTATTCTGCGTCTTGATGCCATTTTGGGGTATTTTGCTGAGGATAAAATAGCATGAAAAATGCTGATAAAATGCGTAATCTGAAGATTAACAAATACTTGGTATGTGGATAAGCCTGTCTATAACCATGTGGACAAGCGTGTGGAAAACTAGGTGGATAAGTGTGTGGACAATCTAAACAGCTCTGAACAAGCCGATTTAAGCTGGTTAACAACGTGGAGTAACTTCTTAAATCAGGCTCCATTTACTGAACAATCGCAAGTGTCAGAAGCCACTTCTTACTTGCAGCAGCTTATTGAAGCGAGCTTACAAGGCGATAGTTGTATCGATATCAGTTCAGAGCAAATTGTAGCACTTGGTCAGCTTGCTATATCTGCCGATCAAGCAACCTTAAATGTTGCCCCATGCGTCTATGATGAGCAGGGGTTGGCATTATACCGATATTGGCACCTAGAGCAACGACTTGCAGAACAAATTTGTCGATTAAAGCAACAATTAATTCAACCAGTCTCTTGTGATGACTACTTAGACCTACTCACAGACCCGCATCAACAGGCAGCTTTACAAATGGTTGCTCGGCAGAGTTTGAGTATTATTACCGGTGGGCCAGGTACAGGTAAGACTTATACACTTGCACGTATCATTGCTGTACTTAGCCAAGCAATTCCACATATTCGTGTGGCAATGGCTGCTCCAACAGGTAAAGCAGCACAGCGCATGCAAGAGGCTTTACAGAACTCATTTAACGATCCTAAATTGCTTGAATCCGGATTAGTGAGTGAAGAGCTCAGAAATCAGGGAACACAAACGATTCACCGTTTGTTGGGGATGGGACATAGCCAGACACCACGGTTTAATCAAAAACAGCCTTTGCCTTATGACGTGATTGTCGTCGATGAAGCTTCCATGCTGGATTTAAATCTGGCTACTCTTTTATTTGAAGCCGTGCCTGAGTCTTGTCGAATTATTTTATTAGGAGATGCAAATCAGCTCGCTTCTGTCGATGTCGGCGCGGTTCTTGCAGATTTGCAGCAAATACAGGCATTGGCTGATAACCGGGTACAATTACAAACCAGTCGTCGTTTTGCTGAAGGGGCATTGATTGGACAAGTGGCCAAATTTATTCAGGCACAAACCTATCAACAGGATCATGCAGCTGTTTTGCAGCAGTTTGAAATTGATATTGTTCAAGCTTCAGAATTAAAACCTATACTTCTACAAACAGATATGCCTGATGTTGTTCAGCTTGAATATTTACCAGAAGGGAATCAATTAGACCTAGATCTCTATTATCAAAAGCTAATGCTCGGTTTCCAGAGGTATGTACAGAGTCTAAAAAATTATTTAAAAGAAGAGCGCTCGATTGAACAGGTCCAAAATGTAGTAAAAGCATTTGATGATTACCGGATTTTAACCGCGGTTCGTCATGGTCCGTTTGGATTGCAGCAGTTAAACCAATATGCGCAGCGTTGGTTGCAGCAGCAACTTTCAATAGTGACAGCAGGGGGATGGTATGTCGGTCGTCCTGTAATGATGACCTATAACGATTATCAGCTCGGTATTTCAAACGGGGATATTGGTTTGTGCTTTGAGCACAGGACTCAGCCACAGCAGTTTGAAGTATATTTTCCAAGTTTGAACAAATGGGTCGCTGCAAATCGATTGCCTAAAAGTATTCAGAGTGCATTCGCTTTAACGATTCATAAATCGCAAGGGTCTGAATTTACCCATACTGCTGTAGTTTTAGATCAGGCTGCCAAGAACTTATTAAGCCAAGAACTTATTTACACTGCGATTACACGAGCTAAGAAAGTAGTCAGTCTTTTAGTACATCAAGAGGCTTTATTACAAGCATTTACAGTTCGTACTACACGAAAAAGCGGTTTAGTTCAAAAAGTTAATCGGTTAGTTCGTTAAGACAAACTTAATATTTTTACCCTTGTAAGAAAAAGCTTACATAGATTCGAGATATTTGCTGCTAGAGTACACCCCGTGTTTTTGAGATTATAAACGCACAACGAGCTTGGCACGGAATGTCGGGCAAAATCGCACAATAATAATAACTTAAGTCGAGAGACTGCGAACTTACAATGAAGTAGGTGTATAAAGAGGAAACTTACAGCCGCTAAGCCTTGTAGTTTTGGGAGAGACTACAGGGCTTTTTTATATTCTACTTTTCACTATGTTTAAAAAAGCATTCGAACGTTTCGTTTTTAACACTATCTTCACTCTGTTTTTGTCTAAAGATTTAAATCAATAATATCAATATATTTATCTATAATATGATTTCAAAACAGGCATTTTTCCTGTGAATTGTTAAGTTATATGTTATACAGAACTGTACGTTAAAGGTTAAAAATGGCTATTTACCAAATATTATACAGACCTGTACGTTTTCACTTACATGATGATAAGAAAAATACTACTTTTCTTCATAATTGGATATGTCACAATACATCACATAAGGAAATAGAAACGAAAACATCGGAAGTGAGTTAAAACAACAAGAAGGATGTGACTAGCATCTCACCAACGACAATAAAAACAGTAATAACACGATAAACAAAAACTACAGCGCAAAAAACCCAAGCAGAAATGCTTGGGTTTTTTATTTGTTTCTACACTAAGTCAGTTTCATGAGAATCACTACCAAATAACGAACGGCGTTGATCTCTTGGTATACGTGGACATTGGGTTGAGATTTGATAGAGCACTTTAGCTAAAGCAGGCAGGTGAGTACCCACTACAGATTTACCAGTTGTTAATAAGGAAACACTGATATCTCTTTCAGGGTCGGCCCAACATAAAATGTTAGAGAATCCTAAATGACCAAATGCTTGTCCTGTCATTGGGCCAAAAAGACCTACAGGATTGCTACCTAACATTGGTCCTAAAGCATAGCGCATTGGAATTAGCAAAGTACGGTCAATGTTAACGCCTGTGGTTGGAAGTGTTGCTCTGAAAATCGTTTTCTCACTAAAGATTTGCTGACCGCCGTAGCTTCCACCACTTAAAAGCATTTCAAAGAAGCGGCCGGCTTGTTCTGCACTGGTATAGATGTTTCCAGCTGGGCAAATGGTGTCCATAAAACGACTATCGTTAGTTACATCAACTGCAAGTTGTAAACCACCACCTAACACATGATTCAGGTAGTGATCGGTACCAAGGCGAGGGTGCAGACCTGTTGCACAGTTTAAGGCGACTTCTGAACGGTATTCTGGTTTTAAGCCATAATTGAAATAAGGCATCCCCATTGGTTTTTCGATAGTTTGATGTACAAATTCACGTAAATCCTGCCCAGTCACCCGTTCAATGACTTCTCCTAAAATATAACCTGCCGTAACAGCATGATAGGCAAGGTGATTGCCAGCAGGAGACACAGGTCGGGCAGCATATAAACGTTTTAAAATTTCGTCTTTATCAAATAATAAATCTGGTGTGACATCGCCATCAATATAAGGAATGCCGCCACGATGTGCTAATAAATGAAAGATCGTTGCACGACGCTTACCATTTACCCCATATTCAGGAACATAATAGCTCACGGGATCAAGCAAATTGATTTCGCCTTTTTCATCTAATAGATGAATCAACATGGCTGTGATCATCTTTGATGCTGAAAATAGGCAAACAGGTGTATCAGGTGTTGCAATCAGGGCATTTTCTTGAAGGCCTGCTGGAGAGTTCCCTTGAGCATATCCAATGCTTCGATTGAGTAAAATTTTACCTTGTCTGCGTAAGCAAAAGGTAATGAGTGGATAGTTTCCGGTTTTATATAGTGCTTCTATACTTTTCCAGATTTTTTGAATCTGGTGATCACTCATTCCACCCTGTTCAGCAGCAACTTCATCTTTTTGCCGAATGACTTGCTCAATATTGTCCGGTACTGGACAAGTGTTGGTTGAAAAAATTTTCACACGTCCCTCGCGCTTCTTTCTTTTTATTCGAGGCTAGTGTGCAGGGTTAAGGTCTTCATGTCAGTGTCTAAAATGACAAGTTACTGAAAACTATTTTGCAATCCACCTATAGATACCTTAAAATAGGCGACTTGCTGTAGTGATGCACGGCAGTCAGTTGCCTCAACTGATTCATATCGTTTACTTTTTTAAGCATCTCGGAGAAATCGAATGGCTTTAACTAATGCAGACCGCGCAGAGATCATTGCTAAATTTGCTCGCGCTGAAAATGACACTGGTTCACCAGAAGTACAAGTAGCTTTATTGACTGCTCAAATCAATGATTTACAAGGTCACTTCAAAGCTCACAAACACGACCACCACAGCCGTCGTGGTTTGATCCGTATGGTTAACCAACGTCGTAAATTGCTCGACTACTTAAATGGTAAAGACCATGGTCGTTACACTGCTTTGATCGGTGCTTTAGGTTTACGTCGTTAATTCGATTTTCACTTTGTTTTCGCTATTTCGCATGTCGCAATGCTTTATCGCTGAAAAGAGAGTTTCACTTAATGTTAGGTTAAGTGATTTTTAGAAGGGGCGCTTGTGCGCTCCTTCTTTGCGTTTAACTTATTTTAAATAATTGATCTAGTGTGATGGCTTCTAAGCTTTGTCATTTATCTACCAATCGGTGTAGTCTGAATGCCAAACCTTAGGGGTCTCACTAGAATAAAATTAGGAAAATACAATACATGTCAATGTTTAATATCGTTCGTAAAGAATTCCAATTCGGTCAACATCAAGTCGTTTTAGAAACGGGTCGCGTTGCACGTCAAGCAAACACAGTTTTAATCACTATGGGTGGCGTAACTGTTTTAGTTGCAGTTGTTGCTCAACCTAAAGCAAAAGCGGGTCAAGACTTCTTCCCGTTAACAGTTAACTATCAAGAAAAACAATATGCAGCTGGTCGTATTCCTGGTGGTTACGGTAAGCGTGAAGGTCGTGCTTCTGAAGCTGAAACTTTAATTTCACGTCTTATTGACCGTCCAATTCGTCCGTTGTTCCCAGAAGGTTACTTCAACGAAATCCAAGTAACAGCAACTGTTGTTTCTTCTGACAAAACTATGGATGCTGACATTGCAGCAATGCTTGGTACATCAGCAGCATTGTCTATTGCTGGTACTCCTTTCCGTGGTCCAATTGGTGGCGCACGTGTTGGTTTAATCAACGGTGAATATGTTCTTAACCCGAACTTCGAACAGTTGAAAGAAAGTGACCTTGACCTTGTGGTTGCAGGTACAGAATCTGCTGTATTGATGGTTGAATCTGAAGCGAAAGAACTTTCAGAAGACCAAATGCTTGGTGCTGTTCTTTTCGGTCATGACGAAATGCAAATCGCAATTCAAGCGATTAAAGAATTTGCTGCCGCTGCTGGTGCTGTTGAGTCAACTTGGGTTGCTCCAACTAAAAACGAAGCTCTTCTTGAGCAATTAAAAGCAGCTTTCGAAGCTAAAATTTCTGAAGCATATACAATTGCGGTTAAACAAGATCGTTACGCGGCACTTGATGCACTTTATGCAGAAGCTGTAGCTCAGTTCGTTCCAGAAAATGACGAAACTGGTATTGCTGATGAAGTAAACGAATTATTCGAAGACCTTAAATACCGTACAGTACGTGACAACATCTTGTCAGGTAAGCCACGTATCGATGGCCGTGATACTAAAACTGTTCGTGCTATCGACGTTCAAGTTGGCGTATTAGATCGTGCACACGGTTCTGCATTATTTACACGTGGTGAAACTCAGGCGTTAGTAACAACAACTTTGGGTAATACTCGTGATGCGTTAATGGTTGATACCCTTGCTGGTACTAAAACTGACAACTTCATGTTGCACTACAACTTCCCTGCATACTCTGTAGGTGAAACAGGCCGCGAATCTGGTCCTAAGCGTCGTGAAATTGGTCACGGTCGTTTAGCACGTCGTGGTGTTCAAGCAGTTCTTCCTGCTGCTGACCGCTTCCCGTATGTAATTCGTATTGTATCTGACATTACTGAATCTAACGGCTCATCTTCAATGGCTTCTGTATGTGGTGCTTCATTATCACTTATGGATGCAGGTGTTCCGCTTAAAGCACCAGTTGCGGGTATCGCAATGGGCTTAGTGAAAGAAGGCGAGCGTTTCGCAGTACTTTCTGACATCTTGGGTGATGAAGATCACTTAGGTGATATGGACTTTAAAGTAGCAGGTTCTGCAAACGGTATTACTGCGCTTCAAATGGACATCAAGATTGAAGGTATTACCGAAGAAATTATGGAAGTTGCATTAAACCAAGCATTTGCTGGTCGTATGCACATCCTAAACGAAATGAATAAAGTCATTTCACGTGCGCGTGCTGAAATTAGTGCTCATGCACCGACGTTTGAAGTGATTAACATTAATCCAGACAAGATCCGTGATGTTATTGGTAAAGGCGGCGCAACTATCCGTCAAATTACTGAAGAAACTAAAGCTGCAATTGATATCGAAGACAACGGTACTGTTCGCGTATTTGGTGAAACTAAAGCTGCTGCTAAAGCTGCAATTGCTAAGATTCAAGCAATTACTGCTGAAGTTGAACCAGGTAAGATCTATGACGGTAAAGTAATCCGTATCGTAGAATTCGGTGCGTTTGTAAATATCATGCCGGGTACTGATGGTCTTCTTCACATTTCGCAAATTTCAAATGAACGTATTGCGAACGTAACTGATGTTCTTAAAGAAGGTCAAGAAGTGAAAGTACAAGTTGCTGATGTTGATAATCGTGGTCGTATTAAATTGACTATGAAAGACATTGAACAAGCATAATTGTTCTGGTGACATGAAAAAGTCCGCTTGATGCGGACTTTTTTTATGGCATGATGCAAGTAATACAAAAACAGATCATTGTGGTATGCAGGTTTATTACTTTTATCGCCATCAAGCTGACGGCTATGTCTTTTTAAGCCGTGAACAGCATAATGAACACATTCTGGAGTTTTTCTGGGTTGATAGTGTCAGAGCTGATGTGGTGAACCATAACGAAGAATGGCAACAAAAGATTCAGCAGCTTTCAGGCGTGGTTATTAATGAATTTCATATGCGAGATATTGCGAATATTGAGCATCCTTGTGCATTTGATACGCTTGAAGAATATGACCTGCTTATTTTTAGAAAGCTCGTTACACCTGATGATGAAATTAAAAATGGGGAATCCCATGAGAGTGTATTTGGTCTAGCAACCACGCCGATTAGCTTTATTTTTACTCCTAAAGTTCTGATTAGTGTTCGTGAGCAGGGCAATAAATCGATTGAAAACTATATTCAACGTCTCGAAAATATTTTATGTAAAACTTTGGAAGAACAAAACAAAACCCGTAAGCTGCCTAATTCACCTGTAGATTTATGTTTACGACTGCTCAATAGTATGGTGGATGGCTACCTTGATATCCGTTCACCTTTGACTAGAAGGGTCGAGCATTGGCAACAGCAATTGCTGCAAGGTAATCGCCGTTTTAAACAATGGCATCAGCTGTTTCATGAAAATATGGCCTTTCAGCAGGTTGAAAATTTATGCGAAGAGCAAATCGAAACCTTACAAGAGTTTCGAGATGAAATTGTAGAAAATTATCATCATGTTATTGGTGAGAAGACGCATAGTTCTCAAGACCTTCTGTTGGTTCGTTTGAATGATTTAATGAGTCATGTCGAACGTATTCAAAAACATACTTTACGTTTACGTAGCGCCATTCAGTCGGCGATTGATTTGCATTTCTCGGCAATTGCAAACCAGACCAATGAAAATATGCGTATTCTTGCCATTATTACTGCCGTATTTGCACCGCTTACTCTTTTAACGGGTATTTATGGAATGAACTTTGAGTTTATTCCAGGACTTAAATCACCAGTAGGTTTCTGGATTATGCTGGGTGTCATGCTGCTAAGTACTGTTTTATTACTGTACTATTTTTATCGACAGCACTTGGTTGGACGTGGTGAAAAAAGTGTGATTGACTTATTGGCCCAGCAGCATCGCCAAGATCGGATGAATTTGTTCTGGTTTTTGGAGTATGAACCGATTAAACAGACTTTGAAGGAAGTGGAAAAGATTACTCGATTAAAGTAATAAAGACTTCCAAAAATGGCAAAGTTGTTTGGTTAGCATTGCCTTGACTATAGGGTTTAATTAGATATTTTTTATATAGGTTTGTCCTTACTTTTGACTGGGCAAAAGTAACAAAACCCTTTATTAGACTGACGGTACATCCATGTTACCGCAGTCCAAAAGGCGGCATCCCTGCCGCCCATCACCTTAGTTCATGCCTGCTTGAATGGTTATTTAGAAGAAAAAATCTCAATGAAAATGCTTCAACTGTTTTCTAAGTTGTTGCACTTCATCAATCAAATCTAACATCACAGCAACTGCCGCCAAACTTGCGTCAAAGTCACGTTGTAAACGATAAGCTTTACGTGCACGTGCGACATCTTCGCCCATAAACTGGTGTGCTTCAGGTGTGTTCTCGACTGATAAAATATCATATTCAATGAGCTGAAGAATCCAGTCTGGACTTTGGCCGCAAGCTTGGGCAAATTGTTGTAAATCAAATGTCGATTGTTCATCAACGACCTCTGCACTAAAGGTATGGCCGTCATATACAATTTCTCGATAGTGAATGGTTGTCATGATCTTGCTCCCTAATGAGATGAACGAGGTTCGAATGAAGCAAAGGCTTCTGCCAGTTGCTGATACGCTTCTTTTTCTTTTTCAGAATTTGCTGGGGGGAATACAATATTTAAAATTAAATAGAGATGGCCTGGCGTTTTATTTGGTATCCCTTTGTCTTTTAAGCGTAGCTGTTGTCCTTGTTTTGCATTTTTAGGTAAATTGACATGTAAGGATCCTGCTGGAGTTTTTACTTCAATACCTTGACCTAGTGCCGCTTCCCATGGGGTTACATCTACAGTCAAATACACATCACTGCCTTCAACATGAATACGGTCTGTATCTTTATACTGGATTTCAATATAAAGATCGCCGTTGGCACCGCCATTAATCCCGCTTTGGCCTTGTCCACTTAAGCGAATTTGTTGACCTTCTTTCATGCCTTTTGGTATTTTCACCTGCAAGGTTTTGCGTTGAACTTCAGGTTCGCCATAAGCGTTTATGGTTGGAATTTGCAAAGTAATTTGCTGTGTTGAACCATGATAGGCAATATCAAGATCGACCTCTATGCTGGCATGTTGATCTTCACCGCGATAACTACGTTGTTGTCTTTGATATTGTTGTTGCCCACCGCCAAAGCCTGCACCAAAGCGACCAAATAAATCTTCAAAACCGCTAAAGTCTGCTTGTTCACCGCCTGTAAAACCTTGACGATAAAACTGTGCTCCATCAAAACCACCTTGTGCAGCACCTTGACCAAAGTTATTAAAACCTTGAGGATGATCTAACATTTGGTCATATTCGGCTTTTTTATCTGCATTGCTTAATGTGTCGTAGGCAACATTAATGGCCTGCATTTTTTCTTCTGCATCTTTTTCTTTGCTGATGTCGGGATGATATTTACGGGCTAATTTTCGATAAGCTTTTTTAATTTCATCAGCAGAGGCTTTGCGTGTAACCCCTAATTCTTCATAATAATTTTTTGCCATAATGTTTTATCACGATGGTGTTGTTTATTTCATTATGAAACGATTTTTAGAGTTTTCAATAAGCTAGATTGTATAAGAGTTGTTCTATTACGAAATGCAGAGGAACCTAAAGAGGTATAGAAAAATTAGACTATACCTCTCAGGATTTAGATGAAACTTTGATATAAGCCATACAGGGCAATAAGTAGAAGTAATAAACCGCATAGGCCTAATATTTTGGGATATAAATGGCTGTTAGCAAGGCGGCGGAAAAAGATATAAACCAAAGATAGTGTGAGGAAATCTAAAACAATCCATGTCAGCGTAAGTAGGGTTAGACTTAAATTTAACTGAGGTGTAATAGAGACAAATTGCGGAAAGAAAGCCGAGAAAAAGATAATATCTTTTGGGTTTGAAATACCGACGAGAAAACCTTTTTTAAAGCCACCATTTTGTGCTGAAACTGTTTGTATTGCTTCTGGGTGAGGAGCTTGAATAACTTCTTTGAGAATACTCAAACCCAAATAACCAATATATAGGCAGCCTAAAATACGAATGATATTGAGGTAACTATCATTAACACTCAGTACTCCTTTTAAAACCAGTACTGAAATAAAAATTAAAACAAGGGATGCTAGGTTTGTACCAAAAATGGTTTCAAGTGCTTTTTTATAGCCTCCTTTAAGTCCAGCGCTTGCAACTAAAATCATGACAGGGCCAGGGGTCGCAATCATAATAACTACACTAAAAATAAAGAGAAAATAATCAAAATAATCCATGGTATTTAGGCATCTTATTTATTAGGCTATAAAGTAGCCTTATATTATCCTATTTAAATTAACATGTTGAAAATTATCATCAAAAAATACAGGTAAATAAAAAGGCGGTATAACCGCCTTTTTATAAAATTAAAATATTAACTTAAATGTTCACCAAATAATGCTAAAGCTTCTTCAGCGGTAAAGGTATATTGCGTATTACAGAACTGACAGTCCATACGAATCGGGTTCTGATGTTCTAGGGTTTCGTGAACAGCGTCTACACCAATTTGAATCAGGGCATTTGCACAGCGTTCTTTTGAACATGTACAGCCAAATTTTAATGTTTCAATTTCTGGTAAACGAACTTCTTCTTCGTTATATAAACGATATAAGATTTCATTTGCATCTAAATTGGTAAGCTCTTCAGCTTTTAATGTTTCAGTCAACATCGTCAAACGTGGCCATAAATCTTCATCAACCAAGTTTTGCTCTTCTTCATCATGACGTGGTAAGAGTTGAATCAGTAAACCACCAGAACGTTTATCTGTACTTGCCAACACAATACGAGTTGGAATTTGTGCAGACAAATCATAATATTGCATCAAGCAACCCGCTAAAGTTACTTGATCAAGCGGCACGATCCCTTGATAACGTTCACCAAATTCCGGTTCAATATTAATAAATAAAACCGGATTAACTAAAGCGCCAAGAACTGTGCTGCTGTCTGTTGCTTCAACAAAGCGAGGGTCGGTTTCATAGTCCGCTAAAGCACGAACCTCTCCTAAATGGTTACATTCAGCCATCGCCCATTTGAAGGTGCCGCTAGCCTGGATTTGCAAGCTGATACGGCCTTTGATTTTTAGTGTACTTGCAAGTAATGCAGTCGCACTCAACATTTCACCTAGCAGAATTTTAACCGCAGGCATATAGTCACGTTGAGCTAAGATAGTTTGTAGGGCTTCTTCTAGATGAACTACTTCTCCACGTACTGGAAAGTTCTCTATATAAAAGCGTTGGCGTAAATCAGACATAATATTCTCCAGGGCCCTAAGCAGAGTATAACTATTTCGTTTTAATCAAGCTCAGGAAATGCAGCTAAGCCGCAAGCCGGACAGGGGCAGCTTTGTGCCCATTGTCCAATTATTTAGGCAATGTGAATAAGTCCTTAATATAGCCATTTTCTGAAATCTCAAGTTATTCTAGATGATCTCTTGTAATGTCGATGCGATTTGGTTGTAAATGACGCTTTAAATTAACATCATGTTTTGATGTAGCCTGTTGCTGCGCATCACTTTCAAACAAATGTTCAAGCTCGGCTAAGGCATTACGATGTGTTTCAAAAATCTTCTGTTCATCAGTATAAATACTTTGCTGCTGTATGAGCAATTTCTCATCATAATCCCGAAAGATTTCGATATTGTTATAGGCTTGTTCATCAGAGATCCCAAGTTCTCGCAAAGCGCGATAAGCCATTCCTAATGAAGATAAATACGTCTCACGCCAAATATATTCAACACCTAAATCTCTTAAAAGATGGACATGGTGGCGGTCACGAGCACGAGCCAACAGCTTTAAGTTTGGATAATTTAATCTAAGATGACGTGCGACATTCATAGAGTCTTCAACATCATCGATTGCTAAAATAAATACTTTAGCTTTTTCAATACCGGCAGAACGCAGTAAATCGGGCTGGGTTACATCGCCATAATAGAGCTTGCCGCCGTAGCGACGAACAAAGTCCACTTGATGAAGATTGTTGTCGATTGCAGTAAAGCCTAAATGTTGTAGGCGAGCAATACGCGCGATGATTTGTCCAAATCGACCAAAACCTGCAATGATAATCGGGTTATCCTGCTGAGGAATTTCGTCATATTCAGGTGGACGTTCTTTATTAAACAAAGGAATGATCTGAGTTGCCATAATCCAGTAAATTACTGGAGTAAGTACCATCGACAATGTTACGATCAGGGTCACTGGTTCTAATATAGCTTGAGTTAAAACCTTCTCACTTTTTGCAAGACTCAAAATCACAAAAGCAAATTCTCCGCCTTGTGCCAAGCAAGTACCTAAAAGCAAACTGTTATTCCAACTATATTTTTTATAGCGGGCAATAGCGGTCAATATCAGCGTTTTGATGAGCAATAAGCCGACTGCACCACCAATAATAAGCAAAGGCATTTCAATGAGCAGTGACAGCTGTGTAGTCATGCCGACGGTCATAAAGAATAAGCCAAGCAATAAACCTTTAAACGGTGCAATACTCGCTTCAACTTCGTGGCGAAATTCTGAATCTGCTAATAATACACCTGTAAGGAATGCACCTAATGTGGTGCTAATTCCTAAAGTGTCCATAAGCAACACAACAGCAAGAATAATAAATAATCCTACTGCTGTAATAAGTTCAGTCGCTCCACTTTTAGCAACAAAGCGGAAGAAGGGACGCATCACATAGCGACTAAACAGAAATAGACCAGTAAACGTTGCAATGATAGCCGCAAAATAAGCCACCCCATGATGGGTTGATTCTGTTCCTGCCAATAATGGAATGATGGCAAGTAAGGGAATAGCCGCTATATCTTGAAAGAGTAAAATGGAAAAAGACTGCTGACCATAAGTCGTATTGAGTTGCTGCTTTTCGGTCAGAAGCTGTAATACAAAAGCTGTAGAAGACAGCGCAAGGGCAAAACCAACCACAAAGCTGACAGAAAGCTGCTCTTGAAAGAGTAATAGTACGATCAGCATAAGAATAGCCCCACTAATGAGGACTTGCAGACTTCCCATTACAAAAATAGAGTCACGCATTTCCCACAAACGTTGGGGGCGCAACTCTAAGCCAATCAGGAACATCAGTAAGATGACGCCAAATTCGGCAAGTTCCATAATTGCTTCAGGGTCATGTGCAATATTTAAAACACTAGGGCCCAGAAGTATTCCTGTAAATAAATAACCTAAAACTGTTGCTATCCCTAGGCGTTTGCCAAGAGGGACTAAAATCAGAGAAGCTCCAAGAAAAATTGTTGCTTGCAGTAAGAATGACATTCATTGCCTCGAATGTATTAGTCTCTTTTAAGTGTAAAGCCAAAAAGGCTTCTTCACACTATGATATTCAAGCCATCTAATTAAATTCTTGCGGATCAACATCAATTGAGAGTCGAAGTTGATGCTGCCTTGGTGCATGAACCAATTGTGACCACCATTGTCTTAAGTAAAAATGGAGGCGAGCACGGTCAGCAGATAAAATCACCATATGTGCGCGATAACGTCCCGCTTTACGCTCCATAGGGGCTGGAATTGGCCCCCAAATATCAACAATTTCACCCGCAATTTGGCGTAAATGTTCTGCCGCTTCATTTAAAAATTGCAAGGTATAGTCACGATCTTTGGATTCCGCACGTATCAGTACTGCATAACGGTAAGGCGGCAGCAAAGCAACTTTACGTTCCGCAAGAGTCTGTTTGGCAACCGCCCGATAATCTTTTTCGATGAGCGTGGTGAGTAAAGG
This sequence comes from Acinetobacter sp. D009, assembly GCF_038562025.1. NCBI lineage: Bacteria > Pseudomonadati > Pseudomonadota > Gammaproteobacteria > Moraxellales > Moraxellaceae > Acinetobacter > Acinetobacter sp. D009. The sequence goes on along the minus strand of NZ_CP151886.1, from coordinate 3,428,910 downwards.
GTGATCTGGTCTTAGAGTTTGTAAATAAACATGGCCTTTATGTTCACCACGGCCTGCACGGCCAGCGACTTGTACAATTAACTGCGCAGTACGTTCTGGCGCACGAATGTCGACACTCAGTAAGCCCGCATCAATATCTAAAATAGCAACCAAAGTTACGTGTGGAAAATGATGGCCTTTTGCCAACATTTGAGTGCCCAGCAAAATTGTTGGTTTGTTTTGATGAATACGGTCATAGATTTTTTGCCAGCTACCGACACGACTGGTGCTGTCACGGTCAACCCGAATCACATCATAGTCTGGAAATAGTTCTTGTAAGTGCTCTTCAACCTTGGCTGTCCCTGCTCCTAGGGTTTTTAAGCTTTTTTGCTGGCATTCAGGGCAATGGTCTGGCAAGCGATGAACAGTGCCGCAGTGGTGGCAGTGTAAATAAGAATAAGGCTGAGTGTGCAACGTAAAATGGGCATCACAATGTGGACAATTTGCTTGCCACCCACAACTTTCACAGACCAGTACAGGTGCATAGCCACGACGGTTTAAAAAGATTAAAACCTGTTCTTTTCTCGCTAGCGTATTTTTAATCTGTTCGATTAAAGGCTGGCTAATTCCATGCTGTTTTTTGACAATTTTAAGGTCAATCAAATGCATTTTAGGTAAAAGTGCATGGCCTGCACGTTGGTTAAGTTGCAGTGAAGTTAATTTGCCAGTTTCGACCAAATAATAACTATCGATGCTCGGTGTTGCTGAACCTAAAATAACTGGGCAGTTTTGTAAGTGGCCTCGGTACAATGCGACATCACGTGCATGGTAGCGGAAGCCTTCTTGCTGTTTATAAGAGAGGTCATGTTCTTCATCTAAAATGATGAGACCTAAATGTGGCAGTGGCGTATAGATGGCTGAGCGCGTTCCTAAAATAATAGATGCTTTGCCAGTCTGAGCCTGTTGCCATGCCTGCAAGCGTTTGGAGTCATTTAAGCCAGAGTGTAATAGAGCAATATCACAGTTAAAACGCGATTTAAAACGAGAAATCGTTTGAGGAGTTAGACCAATTTCTGGGACTAAAACCAGTACTTGCTTACCTTGCTTTAGCACTTCGTGCATGATGTGCAGATAAACTTCAGTTTTACCACTTCCAGTTAAGCCATCTAGTAAAAAGGCTTGGTATTGATGCTGTGCGTTTACGACGTGCTGAGTTGCTTTCTTTTGATCTTCATTTAGCATGAGCGGCATTTGTGCCAATTGAACGGGCGATGGGCTAAAATTGTGTGGTTCAAGCGTGCAGTCAACCAGTCCTTTCTTTTGAAGTGCTTTAAGCGTAGCCGTTTCTACACCACTTAAATTAAGAATATTCTCTGTAGTTCCGGCAGGGTGTAATTTTAAAATTTGATACGCGTCTTGTTGCTTAACAGAGCGTTTAAGAAGTGCTTCAACATTATCACATGGTGTGATTTTCCAAAGATGAAACAAAACATCCATCGGTTTGCCCTGACGCAATAACGCGGGTAGGGCAGTTTGCATGACCTCACCAATTGGAAATTGGTAATATTGCGCGGACCATGTCAATAAACTTAAAACTTGTTCATCTAAAATTGGTTCTTCATCTAAAAGGTCAGAAATGGCTTTAAGCTGAAAGGTGCCTGTAAATGATTCACTTGGATCAACTTTTTCAGTAATGATGCCAATCAGGTTTTGGCGCCCAAATGAAATAGCGACGCGTGAGCCTACATGAGCCCGTTCATATTGTGCTTGGGTGAGTGTATAGTCAAAAGTGTCGTACAGATGCACAGGTACGGCTACACGCACACGATAAACAACTGAATCAGGCTTTGGCGTTATGGTCATAGAGGCTCATTTCGTCAATTTTAAAAAACGGCATAGCGTCGTGAAGAGGACTTGGGTATTCTACACAGGCTATAGAACGAATATGAATGATTGCGTAGCATAGATGCAACAGCAGCGACTATTATTTTTGGAAAATTAGAACATTACCATGCCTGCATATCAATTTACTGCCATTGATGCTTCAGGGAAGCAGCAAAAAGGAGTGCTTGAGGGAGACTCAGCGCGCCAGATTCGCCAACAATTACGCGATAAAGCATGGACTCCCATTAGCGTTGACCCTGTTGAACAAAAAGATAAACATCAAAGTCAGGGGTTATTCCAAAAAAAGTTCAGTGCTTACGATTTGGCGCTCATGACCAGACAACTTTCGGTCTTGGTTGCCGCTGCTATTCCACTTGAAGAAGCTTTGCGCGCCGTGAGTAGGCAAAGTGAAAAAACACATGTGCAAAATCTTTTACTATCCGTACGTTCTCGAGTCTTAGAAGGGCATTCACTTGCACAAGGTATGCAGCAGTCTGGACGGTTTCCAGACCTTTATATTGCAACGGTGGCTGCTGGCGAGCGCTCGGGACATTTAGATCTCATTTTAGATCAGCTTTCGGATTACACTGAAAACCGCTTTGCCATGCAAAAGAAAGTTCAGGGCGCCATGATTTATCCCATCATTTTAATGCTGATGTCTTTTGGTATTGTGATGGGTTTAATGACTTATGTTGTGCCAGAGATTGTAAAAACTTTTGATCAAAATAAAGACGCTTTACCGTGGATTACAGTCGCTTTAATGAAAGCCAGTGATTTTATTCGCCACGCGTGGGTGTTCATTATTCTTTTTGCAGTGGTGGGTGTTATTGCATTCGTAAGGTTTTTAAAAACCACTGCTGGACATTATGCTTTTGATCGATTAACACTCAAATTGCCATTATTCGGTAAACTATCACGTGGTATTAATGCTGCACGATTTGCCAGTACCTTATCTATTTTGACTCGTTCAGGTGTGCCTTTGGTGGATGCCTTAAAAATTGGTGCAGCAGTGACCAACAACTGGGTTATCCGAGATTCAATTGCTCATGCGGCTGAGCGAGTGACAGAGGGTGGTAACCTAGGTACGCAACTGGAGCGCAGTGGTTATTTCCCACCAATGATGGTACAAATGATTCGAAGTGGAGAGGCATCAGGCGAGCTTGACAGGATGTTAGAACGAGCATCGACCATGCAAGACCGTGAGGTGACGACATTTATTTCAACCTTACTGGCATTACTTGAACCGCTTATGCTGGTTTTAATGGCAAGCATTGTACTGGTTATTGTAATCGCGGTTATGCTGCCAATCGTAAATATGAACAATATGATTTAATAACTTTGATATTAGAGATAATGATGAAGATGGTCATGAAACAAAAAGAGCACGTTAAGGATGCTCAAAAAACCTCAAGCGTAGCTTTCGCACTTGCGGCACGTTCGAGCGGTGCTCGAATGAAACGTGCCTCAGGCTTTACCCTCATTGAAGTCATGGTCGTGATTGTAATTTTAGGTGTGTTAGCAGCTTTAATCGTACCAAATGTCATGGGGCGTAGTGAAAAAGCTAAAATTGATACGACTCAAATTGCATTGAAGGGTGTGGCGGGTGCTTTAGATCAGTACAAGCTAGATAATGGCCATTTCCCAACCATGCAAGAAGGTGGGCTAGATGCTTTGGTTAACCAGCCAGCTACAGCGAAAAACTGGATGCCAGGTGGCTATGTAAAAGGTGGTTATCCTAAAGATAGTTGGAAAAATGATATTCAATATGTCATTCCTGGGGCAGATGGTCGAGCTTTTGACTTGTACTCATTTGGAGCGGATGGCAAAGAAGGCGGTGAAGGTAATGATGCAGATATTTATTATCAACCTTAATTAAAATGTAATGGAGATTATCAATTCAGTTAAAGAGATAAAATGATAAATACGAATTGATAATCTCTCTCAATCAGAGAAATATAATAACTAACTGAAAAATATAAATTAAAGTTAATATAAATATTTGAGATTTATAATAAGAATTATTCCCATATTTAATAGTTACAAGAAAGTTAAAATGTAGAGAAAAATAAGCTATATATTTAAATGAAAGCTTTGCATAATAACTAAAAAGCACTTTATTCAATTAAAAGGAGAGATTAAATGAAAGCATTTCTCATATTAGATGAACTGACTCAGTTTCATTGGGTAATGCTCAAGTCTGTCCTATTGATTTTGGGTTTATTGCCGATTGCTGAAGTTTCATTAAAGTTATGGCTGAGTACAGAGGGAAGTAGCCAAATCATGATTGGTTTCTTCGCATTAAGTATTGTGAGCGCATGGTTAATGGTGAGCTTCTTTACTGCATTAAAAGCGAGCGTCTGGCAAGCTAAACAAATCTCTACTCAATATGAGCAATTCCTTTTTAAAGCTTATCGTTATGTACCCATGGTTTTTTTATCGAGTTTAGTTGCTTATTTATCTCTGCAATTATCAATCGCTTTTTAATAATATTTTAAAACCAAATTTTTAGATAAAACGTAGACTCAACATCTACGTTTTATTTTTTAACTGGACTTAAAAACAGGGTGTTTCTTCATTTGTACATATTATATGCTTCAAATCAGCAATTTAAGAAAATGAGAAATATGAAATGGAACAAATCGAGTGGAATGATTTTTTTAAAGTAGAGCTGCGTGTTGGTAAAATTATTCAAGCCGAGGTTTTTGAAAAAGCGCGTAAACCTGCCTATATTTTACATATAGATTTTGGTGAAGAATTGGGTGTGCGTAAATCAAGTGCGCAGATTACCAAGCTTTATCAGCCACAAGATTTGGTGGGTAAATTAGTTGTTGCCGTAGTAAATTTCCCTAAAAAACAAATCGGACCTATCCAGTCGGAATGTTTAGTGACAGGGTTTCATAATGCAGATGGTGATGTCGCACTTTGTATCCCAGAGTTTGAAGTGCCTCTGGGTACAAAGTTATTGTAATTTAGCGACGAGATTTAAAAGAAACGTCAACTTTACGTGGACGATAAACCCAACCTAAAATCAGCAGTAAGACCGCAAATCCTAAAATTGGATAATCACCTAAACGGTTATAAAGAGTTTGGCCTTGCATGGCTGGTAAATCACCTCTCAAGACAAACTCTTTATCGATTGGTGCTTGTTCAGTGATATGACCATTTTGATCAATAAACGCTGTTACACCTGTGTTGGTTGCACGAATAAACCAGCGGCCATTTTCTTTCGCGCGCATCTGCACCATTTGTAAATGTTGCCAAGGCCCAGCAGTACCCGTAAACCAAGCATCATTCGATACAGTAACCAAGAAGTCGCTGTCTTCTGCATTACGTCTTGTCAGGTTCGGGTAAGCCACTTCATAACAAATTGCAGCAGCAAGTGCATGCCCTTTAATTAAGAGGGGTTTCTGGTCACTCTCACCACGTGTAAAACCGCTCATGCTGATATCATTTTGCATGGCTGGTAATACCCAAGAGAGTAAACCTGAAAGAGGGATGTATTCACCAAATGGAACAAGACGCTGCTTTTTATAGAGTCCACTTGAATCACTGCCAGAAGCCATAATACTGTTGTAATACAGCGGGCTACCAACTTGATGTGATTTTGCAACATCCCAGTAGGGAATTCCAGTTACCCATGCAGTATGGTTCTTTTTAGCTTGTGCATCCATTGCATCCAAAAACGGTTCAATATCGGTTTGGAAAAGCGGAATTGAAGACTCAGGCCATACAATCAGATCACGGCCCCATTCAGATTGTGTCAAGCCAGCATAAATTTCTAATGTTCTAACTTGATATTCAGTCAGCCATTTTAAATCTTGTGGAATATTACCTTGAATGAGTGAAACGCTAAGCGGCTTGGCATCTTTAGGTTTTACAAACTGAATATATGATGCTCCCCATGCACCCAAAACCAATAGGACAGAAGGGATAACCCAAAAAATACGTTTACGCAGAACTTCAACTAAAGCACATGCTAATACAATGACGACGAAGGAAATTGCATAAATACCAAATAGCGGTGCATAACCATCGAGTAAACGTTCCGTAAAAGCGTAACCTACAAATAACCATGGGAAACCTGTAAATACCCAAGTTTTTGCCCATTCGAAAACAATCCAGAGCGGGGCAAAAGTAAGTGGTGTTTCAGGGAAGAATCGTCGGTAAACCCATGTCTGAAATGCTGTAAATAAACCCATCACAAGGGCCATAACAGCAATCATACACACGCTTAGAAATGCATTGGTATCGCCATATACATGGATGGAAGTATAGAGCCAGAAAGCGCCTACAAACCATAAACCAAAGCCATAGCTCCAACCAATAGCAAAGGCTTGTTTAGCTGAGCGCTTATGTAATGTTGCATAGAGTAGGGCTGGAGATAAAATTGCCAACCACCACCAATAATAAGGTGCCAGTGAAAAACTGAACACGGCACCTGAAAATAAAGCAATGAGTAAAGGAAAAATTAAAGGAAGCTGTTTTTGTTGTTGCGAAGAATCTAACAGCTTTTCAAAGTATGCTCTCATTGACGTACAGCTCGAATCAGATGAATAGTGCGGGCATCTGCTTCAACGATTGTAAATAACCAATTTCCAAGCTCAACAGTTTGACCTTGTAAATCACTTACCAGACCAATCTCTTGAAGCAATAAACCGCCGACAGTTTCTACTTCATCGTCAGAAAAATCAGCATCTAAAACAGTATTGAAATGTTCGATTGGTGTAAGTGCTTGCACCATCCACGCATTTGCTACCGTATGGTCATTGTCAGGAACAATGTACTGAGCATCTTCATCGACAGTGTCGTGCTCATCTTCAATTTCGCCAACGATCTCTTCAAGAATATCTTCAAGCGTAACAAGACCGGCTGTTGAACCATATTCGTCAATCACAATCGCAATGTGAGTCTGAGTATGTTTTAACATGCGCAGTACCTGATCGGAACGTGCACTTTCAGGAACAAATAACGGTTGGCGCATAAGAACTCGAATATCAACTTTGGTATTCGGTTCAGTTAGAAACGGCAACAAATCTTTTGCGAGCAAAATCCCGACAACATTGTCCGGCTGATCGGCAGAGAAGACTGGAAAGCGTGAGTGAGCAGACTCAACCAGTACATCAAGAATATCAAGTAATTGATCATCTTCTTGTAAACTGATCATTGCTGTTCGTGGCGTCATGACTTCACGAATTTTTGTAGCTGGAAGGTCAAGAACGCCTTCAAGCATAGCAACAGTATCTGGTTCTAAAAAGCGGCGTGAATTTTGGACTAATTTTAATAATTCATCACGGGTTTCTGGCGCTGTACCTAACCATTTTCGTAAGCCTCGCATTCCCCACGACGGACTTGGTTCCTCTTGCATGATCTTTCCTAAAGACTCAATGTATCAAATGAATACACAGATCATACCGAAGAAAAGATGCTTATGCATCTATAAAACAAGCTAAAAGACAAAACGTATATTGTTATGTAAAAGCCAGTTACAGTTAACAGCTCAGTAATTTGTTTATGCTAAAATGTGAAAATTCTATTTGTTCGAGTTTGTTATGTCAGAGCAACCCATTTCACCTACTGTACAACTCAATACGCGTGGTTTACGTTGTCCGGAACCTGTCATGATGTTGCATCAAGCCATCCGCAAATCTAAGTCTGGGGATGTGGTTGAAGTCTTCGCAACAGATAATTCGACCTCGTGGGATATTCCTAAGTTTTGTATGCATTTAGGCCATGAGTTATTGTTGCAAGAAGAACGCTTAGATGAAAATGGTCATAAAGAATTTCATTACTTAGTGAAGAAAGGTTAATAGAATAATAAGGCTTCTAATAAAGATGATTAGAAGCCATGAATAATTTAACTTTAATTTGAAATGATAATTTTTTACAAATAAGAATCGTTATATAATTTATTGAAATTAAGTATATAAATGACGTATAAAAATGAATGATTATTTTGTGAAACGAAGCTTATTAATCTGTCTTTGGTTTTTCACTATTGCTGGTTTATTACATTTAGAGATCACTTGGCTATCTGAAACTGTTGCTATCATTATTATATCTATTCTTATTATTTTAGGTTCAATTCTACTCGGTTATAGAAATACATATTTTGCTCCTGAACCAAAGATAAAGATGAGTTTGATCTTGCATACAAGGTTTCTCGGGCTGATGTTAATTCTTGATTTATTATTTGGTAAATCGGTTTGGTACTACGATTTAGCGCGGAACTTTGGTTTTCTTGGCTTATTTTTATTAGGCACATTTATTTTCTATAAAAAGAATTTTAATTTAAACGTAGCAAAAATACCGCCTTTTCAATAAGTGGATACTAATAAAAAAGCCCCGAATAATCGGGGCTTTTTTATTACATATTAGGATATGAGCCGCGGCTAAAGCGGCGCAAGGAATTACATGTTAGGGTAATTCGGACCACCGCCGCCTTCAGGCGTTACCCATGTGATATTTTGAGATGGGTCTTTAATATCACAGGTCTTACAGTGAACACAGTTCGCTGCGTTAATCTGGAAGCGTTTAGAACCATCATCATTTTCCATGATTTCGTAAACACCAGCAGGGCAATAGCGCTGTGCAGGCTCATCCCATTTTGGTAAGTTCACATTCACTGGAATTGAAGGATCAGTAAGCTTCAAGTGAGCTGGCTGGTTTTCTTCATGTACAGTGTTTGAGATAAATACTGAAGATAAACGGTCAAATGTAAGTTTGCCATCCGGTTTTGGATAGTTTGGCTTAAAGCTTGTTGCATCAACAGTTTTCAATGCAGCAAAGTCTTGCTTCAAGTCATGTAAAGTGAATGGCACTTTAAAGACATTCTGGTCGATAAAGTTAAATGCACCACCCATCCATTGACCAAATTTATGCATCGCTGGGCCAAAGTTACGAGAGTTATAAAGCTCTTCTTTTAACCAGCTGTTGTTAAATTTGTCAGTGTATGAAGTCAATTCTTTAACGAATAAATCTTCGCCTTCAGTAACACGTGCAATCGCAAGATCACCGCCTTTTTCTACACCCGCAGCAATCGCTTCAAATACAGCTTCACCACATAACATGCCTGATTTCATGGCAGTGTGTGAGCCTTTGATTTTTGCAAAGTTTAAGAAACCTGCATCATCACCAATCAAGCAACCGCCCGGGAAAGTTAATTTAGGTAATGAGTTGAAACCGCCTTTCACTACCGCACGTGCGCCGTAAGAAATACGTTTACCACCTTCTAAATACTGTTTAATCAGTGGGTGAGTTTTCCAGCGCTGCATTTCCATAAATGGATACATGTGTGGATTTTCATAAGACAAGTCCACAATCATGCCCAAAGTAACTTGGTTGTTTTCAGCGTGGTATAACCACCAGCCACCTGAAGAAGCTGTTTCTGCTAAAGGCCAACCTGCACCGTGCATGACTAAGCCCGGTTTATGTTTTGCTGGGTCAATTTCCCAAAGCTCTTTAATCCCGATACCGTAGTGCTGAGGATCAGCATCTTTATCAAGGTTGTATTTCGCAATTAGGCGTTTACCTAAGTGACCACGGCAACCTTCAGCGAAGAGGGTGTATTTAGCGTGAAGCTCATAGCCTGGAGTAAAGTTATGCGTTGGTTCGCCATCTTTACCAATACCCATGTCACCTGTTTGAATACCTTTTACAGTACCATCTTCATGATAAAGCACTTCAGATGCAGCAAAGCCAGGGAAGATAGAAACTTCTAGCTCTTCAGCTTTTTGACCTAACCAGCGAACTACGTTACCTAAAGAGATCACATAGTTACCATCGTTATGCATGGTTTTAGGAACCATCCAGTGAGGAACTTCTTTAGAAGTGGTGTCTGAAAGTAAGAAGAATGTTTTGTCTTCAGTTACAGGGACATTAAGAGGGGCGCCTTCATCTTTCCAGTTCGGGAAAAGTTCATTGATGGCACGTGGCTCAAGCACAGCACCAGACAAGATATGCGCACCTACTTCAGAGCCTTTTTCAACTACACAAACAGAAAGATCGGGTAAGTTTTTTTCAATCGCTAATTGACGGATCTTAATCGCAGCAGATAGACCTGCAGGTCCTGCACCTACGATGACAACGTCAAACTCCATCGATTCACGTTCGATGTGTTCCATGTAGGACTCCTCAATACTTAAAGGTGGCAACCGTCATATTCAGATAATTCGGTGCTGCCGTGAGTGTTTTAATCCATAGGCGCAAATATGCTATTGTGCCTTTTATCGTTTGGGCTAGTATAGTTTTAAACCATGATCTAGCCAATTGGCTGAGTCGTAACATTTTTTCGTCAGCAAGGCATAAACTATGGTAAATCAAAATAATTCACCATCTGATATGGGAAAAATACCGTTATCTGATGATAAAAACTTAATGAACATTGCACAATACTTAAAAGGTGTACAGCAAAGTCACAAAAGGTCAATTCCACCTTTAGAGCAGTGGCATCCAAAGCATTGCGGCAAAATGGATTTGACAGTGAAATCCAATGGAGAATGGTGGCACGAAGGTCAATTAATCAAGCGCCAAGCTCTATTAGATCTGTTTACCAAAGTCCTATGGAAAGAAGAAGGCAAATTCTACCTGAAAACCCCTGTAGAACAAATTGAAATCGAAGTTGAAGATGAACCTTTATTAGTCAATCAGGCAGATCAGGTCGAAATTTCAGGTGAGCAATTTTTACAACTGACCACCACTAACCAAGATGTAATTTTGGTTGATGCAGAACATCCTATTTTTATGCGTGAATATGCAGGAGAGTTGCGTCCTTATGTGCATGTCCGTTTTGGGATTAATGCGCTGATTCAACGTCAGGCTTTCTATCATTTGGTGAGCTATGGAACACTGATTGAAAACGATAAAGGTGAAACCATTTTAGAGCTAAAAAGTGGTAATTTGCTCTTGCAATTAGGCACTTGAGGTTTAAGCTTTAGGGAGTGAAATTTTCTGACACTTCAGTACAGCTATGACCGCCATACAACCTTTATTTTCCGAGCTAGAACCTATGCCTAAAGCATCAGCAGATGCCCCAATTGGTATTTTTGATTCGGGAATTGGAGGGATGTCAGTTGCAGCAGAAATTGCCAAATATTTACCAAATGAACGTATTGTGTATTATGCCGATACTGCCTACGTTCCTTATGGTCCTCGTTCTGATGAAGAAATTAGAGAACTCACGGCTCGAGCAGTCGATTGGCTATATCGTCAAGGCTGTAAAATTGCAGTCGTAGCCTGCAATACGGCTTCTGCATTTAGCCTTGATCATTTGCGTGAGCATTATGGTGAACACTTTCCAATTGTTGGATTGGTTCCAGCATTAAAACCTGCTGTATTACAGACTCGTTCTAAAGTGGTTGCTGTATTGGCGACGCCTGCTACTTTTCGTGGCCAACTCATTAAAGATGTTGTCGAGAAGTTTGCTGTTCCGGCGGGTGTTAAAGTGATGACCTTAACCAGCCTTGAACTTGTTCCTTGTGTAGAGGCAGGTCAGCAAATGGGTGAGGCATGTTTAAAGGCATTAAAAGAAGTTTTACAGCCCGCCGCTGAGCAAGGTGCCGACTATTTAGTGCTCGGTTGCACGCATTATCCTTTCTTAAATCAAGCAATTCATCATCTTTTTGATAACCAATTCACACTGGTTGATTCTGGATTGGCAGTTGCCCGACAAACAGCCCGTATTTTAATAAAAAATGAGTTATTATGTGACCAAATAGGTCAGAATGTTGCACGTATTGAATGTTATGTCAGTGGTAATAATGCTGAGGCACTGCAACCTGTTTTACAACATATGATTCCACAAGAGTTAACTTGGACACTTCATAATCTGAACTGAGCTTTTAGCATCATTTAGAAAGCAGTGTTTTTTAGATTTATTATTTTATTTGGGGCGGTTCATGATCTTGGCTGATATTAAGTCACGGACAGATCATGGGGCGAAAGGGTATTGTTATGCTCGATACACGCTATCAGATTTTTATTTCAACATCCGGCCGCGATATGCAGCCAGAGCGAATGGTTTTGTCTCAAACCTTGGTAGGGATGGGTTTCTTTGCTTGGGGATTAGAACAACGAACACCCCTAACCACTACGCTTGCTCGTCGACAAATTGATGAGTGTGATTATGTAATCCTACTTTTAGGCAGCCAGTATGGAGAGCAGTCGATTGCTGGTGTGAGTTATTTATCTTTAGAATATGAATATGCGTTAAGTCAGGCTAAACCCATTATTGTGTTCATGCATGAGCAGCCTGAAAGTCGTGAAATACATTTACAAGAAACACATCCACAGCTTAAAGATAAATTTCTCGTATTTAGAAAAAAACTATTACATGAAGCTCAGCACGTATTTTACTTTAAAACGCCACGTGAACTAGAGTTGGCTGTTCGTTTAAATATGCCTTTAATGGTTGAACAACATATGGGGCAAGGTTGGGTGCCTGCTCATCAGGCTCATCACTTAGAAGATGAAATTAAGCTATTAAAAAGTAAAATTTTACAGTTAGAACAGCAATTAACAGAGTCATCAGCTCAAGTAAATGAAGTTGCTCCTCAAGATATTTTTGCATTTGAATATCAAATTCAAGCATTTCAGGATGGGAATTTTAAAGAGCTTAAACGACAACGACAAATGACTTGGTCGCAGTTGTTAAGTATATTGGCAAAGCAGTTTGAAACAGCTACACCAGAAGAGAATTTTGGGACATGTTTAAATGAATATTTAAATCAGGCTGGCCTAGAAGATGCTCGTCAGGAGTTACCTCGTGCTCATGCTGTCGCCTGCGCTCAGATTAACCATAAAGCATTGTTTCGGATAAAAAAGCAAATGCAGTCACAGGGCTGGATTGTTCCAACTCAGACTGAACAATCCTATAGCTTATGGAAAGTCACAGCTAAAGCTCAAAAGTTATTACTTAGCTATAAATGGAGCCATCGGGGCATTCGATTAAAAGCTTAGAGCGATTCAATTTATATATGACAATAAAAGCTGTTACATTAGTGACATAAGATGAATTGAAAGGCATTTACACATGTCGTTTGAACAAAAACCGAAAGTTACTGTCATTTTAGCGAATTTAGGTACACCGGATGAGGCCACTGTTCCTGCGGTTCGCCGTTTTCTAAAGCAGTTTTTATCTGATTCACGTGTAATTGAAATACCGAAATTCATTTGGTGGATTATTTTAAATCTGTTTGTTTTACCTTTTCGCCCAAAAAGGGTAGCACATGCCTATGCTTCGGTATGGTCAAAAGATTCGCCCATGCGTGAAATTGTGTTTGAGCAAACTCAACGTATTCAGGCTTATTTGCAGCGAGAAAATAATCAGTTTGATTTAACCGTGATACCGGCGATGACCTATGGTAATCCGGGTATTGATGCAGTTTTAGAAAAACTGGCCGCTAACCCGCAAGAGCATGTCATTCTATTGCCTTTATTTCCTCAATATTCAGCCACTTCTACAGCACCGCTATACGATGCATTTGCCAAGTGGATTCCAGCCCAGCGAAACTTGCCGGGTCTAACAATTATTAAAGACTACTATCAGCATCCAATGTTTATTCAGGCATTGGCAGAAAGTGTTTTAGCTTACCAAGAGCAACATGGGAAACCTGAAAAACTGTTGATGTCATTTCATGGTATTCCACAGCCTTATGCAGACAAAGGCGATCCTTATGCAGACCGTTGTCGCATCACAGCAAAGTTAGTCGCTGAAGCCTTACATTTGAAAGATGATGAATGGGCGATTAGCTTCCAGTCACGGTTTGGGAAACAAGAGTGGGTTAAACCATATACAGACCAACTTTTACAAGATTGGGCGAAGCAAGGCGTTAAGTCAGTACAGGTATTAAGCCCAGCTTTTTCTGCTGACTGCTTGGAAACACTTGAAGAGTTAGCTATACAAAATGCTGAGTTGTTTCAAGAGGCGGGTGGTGGTAGCTATGCTTATATTCCTGCTTTAAATAGCGATCAAGCTCATATTGATTTGCTTGCAGGGTTAGTTCAGGCTAATCTTGATGCCCTTACCTATACCTTAGCCCACCGTTAATTGCGTTTTAGCCAGAGGTTCTTATGTTGCAAGTCAAAATTGTTCCAGTTACTGCATTTGCCCAAAATTGTTCTCTTGTTTGGGACAGTGAAACAAAAGAAGCAGTTTTGATTGATGCTGGCGGTGACGCTTCAGTTTTGAAGAAAGAAGTTGAAGCCTTAGGGTTAAAGGTGAAAGCTCTTTGGCTCACTCACGGACATTTAGACCATGCTGGAGCGGTGGGTGAACTTGCCAAAGAATGGAGCGTTCCAGTTATTGGTCCCCATAAAGAAGATCGGTTCTGGCTAGATATGATTCAGGAAGTTTCAGCACGTTATGGTTTTCCAATTCCACAGCCTGTTAAAGTCGATCAATGGCTTGAAGGTGGCGAAGTGCTAAAACTTGGCGAAGATGAGTTTGAGGTACGTTTTGCTCCCGGCCATACGCCAGGACATGTCATTTTTTATAATAAAAATCATGGATTGCTGTGGACAGGTGATGTCTTGTTTAAAGGCTCAATTGGCAGAACAGATTTCCCGCGTGGTAATCACGATCAGTTGATTGAATCGATTAAACGAGAATGTTTTAGTCTGCCAGATGATACTCAGTTTATTTCTGGACATGGTCCGATGAGTACCATTGGCTATGAAAAACAATTTAACCCTTTTGTTGCAGGTAAAGCGGGTTAATCCTCGTAATCATCTTCATTTTGACTACCCTTGTCATGCTGAGGCGCATCTTGGGTAGGCAGTTTATATTCATCATTCGCCCAAGCGCCTAAATCGATTAATTTACAGCGCTCTGAACAAAACGGACGAAATTCATTACCTTCCCAAACACTTGGTTCACCACAACGTGGGCAGGGGAATGTACGTGGCATAAAGCGATATCCTCAAAGTGAAGAGAAATAGATTAGGCAAAAGTCAGGTGACTTGTTAGACTTATGCCGATTTTTATTTAGTTTGATGTGATTATGCAGATTCGTCAATTTCAAGCACAACGTATGCAAGCGCCTCGCGATTTTACCCCAATTGAAAATACCCCAATTTGTGTAGAAATTGGAGCGGGCAAGGGTAAACATGCTTTGCTTTTTAGCGGGCAACAGCCGCAGCACACATTGTATGCAATTGAACGAACCCGAGAAAAATTCTTGGCAATGCAAAAACAGCACGGTCTGGAACCAAGAGATAATTTAATCCCTGTACATGCAGATGCTTTGCCTTGGGTGGTACATGCATTATATCCTGCTCAAGTTGAACATTTCTTTATTCTCTATCCAAACCCAGAACCCCATAATCCAGCACAGCGCTGGTTGAATATGCCATTTTTTGAGTTCTTAATTTCTCGCCTGCAAACAGGTGGAACCATTACGTTGGCAAGTAATATTCCTGAATATATTGAAGAAGCTGAACAACAATTAATTAATGTCTGGAAGCTGCCTTATCAAAAAGAAAAAATTGCTCAAACATCTGCACGTACTCATTTTGAAATTAAGTATTTGGAACGTGGAGAACTTTGCCAACAGCTTGTGATCACTAAACCTGAAGGTTACAGCACACGTTTTGATGAGTTTGCCCCATTACAAGGTCAAGTGCATGGCGAATAAGCGGGTTGCCATTATTGGTGCAGGTCCGGCTGGTTTAATGGCAGCTGAGGTACTGAGCCAATATGCTTATGATATTGATGTATACGAGCAAAAGCCTTCAGCTGCGCGTAAGTTTCTAATGGCAGGTAAAACAGGGTTAAACATCTCGCATGCTGAACCATTAGTGCAGTTTATTGAGCGCTATGACCATGCAGAATGGCTCAAACCGTGGGTTGAAAAGTGGGATGCGGGCTGGATTCAAAATTGGATGAAAAGTCTGGGAATTGAGTCTTACGTTGGTACTTCAGGGCGTATTTTCCCTGTCGAAATGAAAGCGGCCCCTCTGTTACGTGCTTGGCTAAAACGTTTAGCAGAACAGCAGGTTAAATTCTTTTATCGTCATCGTTGTATTAATTTGCAAGGCACAACGGTAACTTTAGAAAACCAAAATAATCAAAGCACTGAAACCTTTACCCAGCAATACGATGCGGTCGTATTGGCTTGTGGTGCTGTGTCTTGGTCACAATTAGGCAGTGATGGTGCTTGGCAGCAATGGGTTGATCAATCCAATATTGAACCTTTTCAAGCGAGTAATGCAGGAGTATTGCACGCTTGGTCAGCTTTTATGGAAAGCTGTTTTGGTGAACCTTTAAAACGTATCAATGCGTGGGTTGAACCCAGCCAAGTTACTCATGGTGATATTGTGATTACTCACTATGGGTTAGAAAGTGGTGTTATTTATAAACTTGGACGTGCTTTACGAGAACAACAAAAACAAGGGCAAAGCTTAAATTTGTTTTTAGATTTATTGCCTGATGTAGAGTTGTCACAGTTAGTTAAAAAATTACAGGCTAGCAAAAAACAATCGCTCACCAATATCTGGCGTAAAGCAGGCTTAGACACGACCAAGATTAACTTAATTCGAGAAGTGGTTAATAAAGCATTATGGAACCAACCAGAGGCTATGGCCCAGCGAATCAAAGCGCTCCAAATTAAGCTAGAAGGGTTTAGACCCATTGAAGAAGCGATTAGCTGTGCTGGTGGTGTTAAGCAGAATGCACTAACTGAAAGCTTAGAGCTTAAACAAACTTCAGGTGTATTCTGTTGTGGTGAAATGCTGGATTGGGATGCTCCTACAGGTGGATATTTACTTACAGCATGCTTTGCTACAGGGCGAGCAGCTGGTGAAGGTGTGCATTCTTTTTTAGAAAAATAACAGGATAATTTGGTGCTATGTTTGATATGTGAAAAGTGTTATTTTTGAGCGATCAATAATAATAGGATTTACGAGAATATGTCTCAAGCATCACCAGTTTATCAAGGAAGTTGTTTATGTCAGGGTATTCGCTATGAAATTAAGGGCGATATCGGAGATATTATTCAATGTCACTGTCAACGCTGCCGAAAAGCCAATGGAACAGCATTTGCCACCAATGCTCCTATCAACAGTGCAGATTTTAAAATTACACAAGGTGAAAACCTTGTCAAAAAATTTGCTGTGAACGGTGTGTACCGCTGGTTTTGTAGCGAATGTGGTTCACCTTTGATTAGTTCTCGTGATGCGCAGCCTGAATTATATCGCTTAAGAATTGGCACACTTGATACACCATTAGACCAAAAACCGACTATGCATATTTTTGCTGCTTCTAAGGCAGAATGGGAAAGTATTTGTGACGATTTACCACAATTTGCTGAACGCCCATGATTTTAAAAAGTATGTTTAAATCAAATTCAAGATGATCTAATATACTTAAAACAGGGAGATGGCATTCCTCCCTTGAAAAACCGCCATATTGGCTAATGATGCCTACGTTACCCTCATGTATTTATATCGCTGGGTACGTAGGTTATTACGTACTCTACTTATTTTTGGAGTACGCTGTGTCATATTTCCCTTCATTATTTTTTGCTCTTTTAGCGTCTATCTAAAGGGGTGGTCCTATGTATTACTCTCTACTTTCAATTGCTTTAGGCTCAGTTCTAGGGGCATGGTTGCGTTGGTTTTTAGGTTTAAAACTCAACCCGATTTACCCGCAGATTCCACTTGGTACTGTCACTGTTAATTTGGTCGGTGGTTTTATTATTGGTTTTGCGATTGCCTACTTTGCTCAAAGTGATTTAAGCCCGAACTATAAGCTTTTTGTGATTACTGGTTTTTGTGGTGCTTTAACTACCTTTTCAACGTTCTCGATTGAGATCGTCACTTTATTACAAAGTGGTAAGTTGGGAATGGCGATGTTGGGGATTTCTATCCATTTAATTGGGTCTTTAATTTTTACGTGTTTGGGTTTGGTGGCTTATCATTGGGTAGCGGGGCATTGAGTTTTTATATTTAAGAATTGACCATGATTTCAAGTTATGAGAGCTCATCGAAGTTGAGTGTTGGGTAGGATTTTCACGACGGAGTCTTATCGTTGAGTTATCTAATGGAAGCAGCTAATTAAGTTATTTTGGTTTTGCCCAAAGTAACCAAAGGCATCTGTCATTCGCAGAACCTGTTCACTGAATCCATTTTCTTATGCTTTGCAAAAACGATCTTTTATTGGCACCACGCAGGCTGCGAATGACCTTATCGCGTATCGAATGTAAGAGATTAACTAAATAATTTAATTAATAATTAGTCATTCACTATCGTGATAGACGGCATGGATGCCGTCGTTTCGCTGTGCTACATGGATGTAGCATCAGCGCAACAAAGGATTTTTGTTACTTTTCATCCTTGAAAAGTAAGCTTAGCCTATACAATCCATCATTTGGATATCACTTCCATTTAAGGTAGTGCTCATAATAAAAATTAAGTCGTTTCTATTATTTATTTAAATCTATTACTTTTCAGTTAAAGCCTGACCTTCAAACTTCACACCATCCCAACCATTTTGCATAAACTGACGAATATTTTGATGATCAGTTCCTTCTGGGGTAGCTAATACAGATGCGTAGTGTTCTGCAAATAAACTTAAAGTTTGTGCTTGGTCTAACCCTTGTAACTTGGCAAAAGAGAAAACTTTCGCACTGCCTTGATTTTCAGTAGCAGCATTATACTGTGCACCATTTTGAAAAGCTGTTGGAGTATGTTGGTAACGTGCTTCAATATGAGCTAAAACGTCTGAAAATTTTGCTGTGCCTGCTTGTAATTGGGCAAGTAACTCTTGTGCCATAATCTTAAACTTCCTATCAAATGGGGCTTAAGCATAGCATTGAATACATGCTTTGAAAGCTTGGCAATTATAAAAATTGAGGAGTTATTGAAAAAAATCAGAAGAGTTTTTAGACAATTTGTGGATAAGTTTTCTTTTATACACAGTTTAGAAATGATGAAAAAATACACATAAAAAAAGAAGCCTAAGTGGAGGAGATAGTCTTAGGCTTCCAATGATTTAAGTTTATTGGTCAAATCTTAACGCAAGATTAACTCTTACGATTAAAGCGAGCGAAACGTTTATTGAAGCTTGCTACACGGCCTTCGTTACTTGCTTGACGTACTTCACCTGTGTAGAAAGGGTGTGATGCACTTGAAATATCAAGAGTGACATAAGGGTAGACTTTCCCTTGATATTCTTTAGTTTGTTTAGACTGAAGAGTACTACCAATTAAGAAGTACACGTCTGCATTGGTGTCATGAAATAACACTTGTTGATAAGCAGGATGAATATCTTTACGCATGAGAGATTGTCCTAAATTATTTTTGATTAAAGAAATGTTATAACATAACAATTAAAAAGTCAATGTAACCTATAAAAGGCTACACTGATCAGTAAATTAAGTTAGTTAGAAGGTGGAACAAGCTCTTCAAATAGATCGTTTAGATTGTCATGAACTTTTAAGTGAATCAGGTTCCAGTAATGCCCTGAAATGGTTCTGTTGACCATTAAAGTATCTGGTGAGGGTTTAAAGACATCCCAATACTTCAAAGATTTTTTCACAAGTAACATGCCATCATGATGTGATGAGTTCTCTGCAAAATTATAAGTGGTGGTAAGCGGACGTAATAATACTTCAATCCAGAGTTTATATAGATCACTCGGGAATTTGCCTTTTTCAGCAAGTGAATGTAGTTCAAATAATTCTGTTTCGATTAGCTCAATATTTTCATGGCGAGCTGCATTTACTAAGCGTTTAAAGTGCTGCACGATTTCATTTGAGAGCGTTTTAACACTGCCATAGTCATAAATAATGACACTGCCATCTTGGCGGAAAGCAAAGTTACCCGGATGAGGGTCACAGTGGAAACGTTTTAAAAAGAACATTTCCTGACCTAAAGCACGAATCAAGCGGCGTCCAATGGTATTTCGAATTTCGATAGGCCAAGCGCTAGCAGTTTCAATGTTGTCACCTTGTTCGAGACTCAAGGTTAAAATACGTCTTGAAGAGTAATCTTTATAAACGGTCGGGATGATAATTTTGTCATCTAATTGGCTATGAAATGTTTTGAAAACTTCAAGGTTTTGAGCCTCGATTTCATAGTTAAGCTCTGCTGACAGACTATCTTGAATCTCTGCAAAAAGCTGATCTTGTAGCTTTTTATCAATTTTAAGCACACCCATTAAACGAAGTGCCAAACGTACTTGTTTTAAGTCACTTTCACAGGCTTCATCAACACCCGGATATTGCACTTTAACAACAACTTGCTCGCCACTTGGCAAGACAGCTTTGTGAACTTGTCCAATTGAAGCAGCTGCAAAAGGTTCTTGATCAAAAGATTTAAAGGCAACATTCAGCGGCTTTCCAAGCTCACGTTCAACTTGTTGTTGAATAGAAGCAAAGGGCATAGGTGGAGCTTGGCGCTGTAACTTAGAAATTGCTTTAGCGACCTCGGGTGGGAAAATATCTTTATATTGTGATGCAATTTGGCCGACCTTCATGACGGCACCTTTCATTTCGCCTAAGGTGTCGGCAATTTGCAAACCAATATCCTGAAATAACTTGGTTTTTGAAGCCAGCTTTTGCTCTTCATCTGCGGTCAAGTTTCGAATCGAGTTAGAAACGGTTTTCGTTGCAATGCTCGCGGTCATTCCTGCAAGTTTCATAAATCGTTTGCCGGGTGAACTTGCATTCTTTGCCATATCTTCGATACCTCATTGACTACAACATAATATTGCCTAGTTTTGATCATAGGTGACAAAGCTTAAAAAGCCTATATGAAATTGTTTATCTCATGTAAGAAAATTTTCGAAAAACAAAATGTTATTTTTATAGTAAAAAATATGAAAAGCTTGTGAAAATCCATTTCATAAACAAAGCTTTAATATCTATAAAGTGTCTGTTTTTTTGGTGCTAATGTGAATGACAAGTTAAATAAAAATAGAGATAACAAAAGTTATGACAAGTTTAAGTTCGGCCCATGGGCGGTCTCAGGCGGTTCCTTTATCTGTGTTTGAGCAGTCAAAAGATGCGCATATTATTCGTTCTGATGAAGAGGCAATTGAGCTTGCCAAGCAACTTGCTCAAGAGTTTGCACAAGAAGCATCTGAGCGAGACAAAGAGCGCCGTTTACCTCTAAACGAAATTCAACAGTTCTCACAAAGTGGCTTATGGGCTATTACGGTTCCCAAGCAATTTGGTGGTGCCCAAGTTAAATATCGAACCTTAGCTGAGGTCATCAAAACAATTGCGAGTGTTGACCCATCTCTTGCACAGCTTCCTCAAAATCACTTGGCTTTTATTGAACATTTACGCCTTGATGCAGGCCCAGAACAACAACAGTTTTTCTTTAACTTAGTGTTGAGGGGAATTCGTTTTGGCAATGCCTTTTCAGAAAAGCATAGCAAAACGGTGGCTGACCTCACTACCACCTTACGAAAGACCGAGCACGGTTATGAAATTAATGGCAAGAAATTCTTTGCAACAGGCGCTTTGCTGGCACATTGGGTTCCCATTGTCGCTGTAAATGAACAAGGGCAGCCTTATGCTGCACTCGTTCCTCGGGAAACTTCAGGGGTTAATATTATTAATGATTGGTCTGGTTTCGGGCAAAGAACCACGGCCAGTGGAACCGTTGAACTTAATCAAGTTCCAGTACGTGAAGAATATCTAATTCCGATTTATCAGGCTTTCGAACGTCCTACACCAGCAGGTGCAATTTCACAATTTATTCAAGCTGCTGTCGACGCAGGCATTGCGCGTGGTGCAATTGAAGAAACAATTCACTATGTCAAAAATCATAGCCGTGCATGGGTCGACTCAGGTTTGGAAAAAGCCAGCGATGACCCTTACACAATTGCAAATATTGGTGATTTAAAAATTAAGCTGCGTGCAGCAGAAGCGGTATTAGATTTAGCAGGAGATGCGATCGATCAGGCGATTGCCGACACGACAGAAGAGCATGTAAACCAAGCGACATTACTGGTTGCTGAAGCAAAAGTACTCACTACAGAAGTTGCGATTTTAGCAGCGAATAAGCTTTTTGAGTTGTCTGGAACACGGTCAACCTTGTCTGAGCTTAATCTGGACCGCCATTGGCGTAATGCACGTACTCATACCTTGCATGATCCAGTGCGTTGGAAATATCACATTGTCGGTAATTACTACCTCAATGGCATCCATCCACCTCGTCATGCATGGAGCTAAAGTGAAGAAAAAATAAGATTAGGAGAATAAAGATGACGATTACCCAAATTGAATTAGAAGAACTGTCTGTAGGCGCCGATTATGAAAAGGTCGCAAGTAGATTTCGCCCAGTTTTTGAAAAAATTGCCCAAGGTGCAATTCAGCGAGAAAAAGAACGAATCTTGCCTTTTGAACCGATTCAGTGGTTAAAAGAACTTAAATTAGGTGCGGTACGTGTACCTGTTAAATATGGTGGAGATGGGGTGTCATTACCGCAACTTTTCCAGCTTCTAGCAGAATTGGCGCAAGCAGATTCGAATATTGTGCAAGCGTTGCGTGGACACTTTGCTTTTGTCGAAGACCGTTTAGTTGCGCATAAAGAGCATTCGCAGGAGGTTTGGTTTCAGCGTTTTGTACAAGGTGATTTAGTTGGGAATGCATGGACCGAAGTTGGAAATGTGCAAATCGGTGATGTCGTTACACGAGTAACCAAAGATGCTTCGGGCAACTTGGTAGTGAATGGTGAAAAGTACTATTCAACCGGAAGTATCTTTGCAGACTGGATCGATTTATTTGCTTATGATGAAGTAAATGACCGCCACGTGATTGCTGCTATTTATCGCCATGAAACGGGCGTGAGTGTGATTGATGATTGGGATGGCTTTGGTCAAAAGACAACGGGCAGTGGTACTTTAAAAGTACATCAGGTGCATTTGCCAGCCTCGCACCTTATTCCATTTGACCAGCGTTTTAAATATCAAACTGCTTTTTATCAAGTCGTCCATCTTGCAACTTTAACGGGTATTGCACATGCGGCAGTAGAAACTTTTAGTCAAGAAATACGAGAGCGAAAGCGTATTTTTAGTCATGGTAATGGTGACCTTGTTCGTCACGACCCACAAGTTTTACAGGTGGTGGGTAAAGCCTCTGCTCAAGCTTATGGAAGTCTAGCAATTACGATTAAAACAGCTGAAGCATTGCAGAAGGCTTATGAAAGTCACTTTAGTGAGTTAGAGGTGAAAGAACATCAGTTTAATGTAGATGCAGAGCTTGAATCGGCGCAAGGACAGGTGGTGATTTCTAATTTGGTACTCGATTTAACCAGCCAATTATTTAATGCTTTGGGCGCGTCAGCAAGTAGTCAAGTGAAACAACTCGACCGTTTCTGGCGTAATGCACGAACGGTCTCTTCACATAATCCGCTTATCTATAAAGAAAAGGTGATTGGAGATTGGGAAGTAAACCGTACCGATTTGCCCTTTGTCTGGCAAATCGGAGCAAGCCCGCGGGCAAAGTCTGCATAAAATAAAAAAAGCCGATGAATAATCGGCTTTTTTTATTAAGTTTGACTTAAACGTTTGGTATTTAAATAAAGCCTTGAAAGTAATAAAACACAAGCAATGCTTAAACCAATAATTAAGCCTAACCACACGCCAGCTACACCCCAATGGGTATAACGTGCTAAATAAAGTCCGATAGGAAAAGCAATCACCCAATATGCCATGAGTGTAATCCACATCGGTGCTTGCGTATCTTGCATACCTCTTAAACAGCCTGCGGCACTCACTTGCAATGCATCCATCAGCTGATAACCCATTGCAAACCAGAGTAAATACATTGCAACAGGAACTACATCTATATCTTGAGTATAAACCGAGACAATTTGTTCACGACCTAAGGCAATAAAGGACATCGTCAATAATGCAAAAAATATTGCTGTGCTCAGACCAATTTTTTGGACTTGGTACATCGAAGCCCAGTTCTTTTCACCATAATAGGTTCCCACACGAATGGTCAGGGCAATCGCGAGTGAAAGCGGGATCATAAACAGCACAGAGGTAACTGAAATTGCAACTTGATGCGCTGCAATAAATACTTCACCCAGTGGGCTAAGTACCAATGCACCTGTACTAAAAATACTGACTTCAAAGAACACGGCTAAACCGATTGGTAGGCCAAGCTGTAAAATTCTTTTAACCCAAGTCAGGTTAATTTTATCGAATCTGCTAAAAATAGACGTGTTTCGATAAGCCGAAGCTTTATAAATATAGCCAGCTAAAGTAATTAGCATGAGCCACTGTAAAATGGATGTTGCAAAACCACAGCCTGCACTACCTAAAGCAGGTATTGGTCCTAACCCATGCATAAAAATCATGTTTAGAGGAATCAAAACCACTAAGGCCAGTAAGCTAATGACCGTTACTGGGCGGGGATGGCCTAAAGCCTCTGAATAACCGCGTAGGGCTGCGTACATGGTCACAGCAGGCATACCTAAACCAATCGCATGTAAGAATAAACTTGCTTTAGGCTGTAAGCTCTCCGGTACGCCAAACACATGCAAGAAAAACGGCATGAGCTGCAAAATGAGCATAGCCATTACGCCTAAAATGATGGCGACCCATAACGATTGACGGACAATGACAGGAATTTGTTCTGTATTTCTTGCGCCCTTTGCTTCAGCGACCAAAGGTGTCGTTGCAATCATAATGCCACTGAACAGGAGCATGACTGGAATCCATAAGCCCACACCTACCGCAATTGCTGCTAAATCGGTTGCAGATAAATGCCCAGCCATAATAGTGTCAATTAACCCAAATCCCGCTTGAGCAAACTGGGTAATTAAAATCGGTAGCATTAAGTGGAAGAGTTGTTTTAATTCAGACCGAAAAGATGTGACATTCGACACAAAAGGTACTCTTTTTAAATATAAAAATGAAGCTAACGTTGCAAAGTGAGTAACACACCGACAAAGATGATCACGCCACCAAGAAACCGTTGCCATGTAACAGGTGTCTTTTCTGTACCTAACCAGCCAAAATGGTCAAGCAACATTGAAATGACCAATTGCCCAAAAACGACTAGCCCTGTAAAGGTTAAAAAACCAAGTTTAGGTGCAGTATAAATGCTCATGCTAATTGCATAAACCCCAAGGAATCCTCCTGTCCAAAGAAGCCATGGAATATTTGATATTTCACTTAAAGTGGGCTTCTCGGCACTTTGAAAGAAAACCATAATGGCTAAAACAATTGTACCTATGAAAAATGATAATAAAGCTGCCTGCAACGGTGAGTGTAGTTGCTCGCGCAGTTGAGCATTGATTGCAGTTTGAAAAGCCATGGCAACACCGATTCCCATAGCTAGAGGTAAGATCAGGAAAAGTTGACTAGAGAATTTCATCATTTTTATCAATATTTAAGTATGTTTAAAAACAGTCTAAAGCAATTAAGGTATGTTTTCATAAGCCCATTGATGCAGTCATGTTAAAATAGAAATATTGTGTAAATTGGACCTGCTCCTTGGCCGTATTAAACCCTGCTTCTGTTCCTTTATCTTTATATATCCACATGCCTTGGTGTGTGCGTAAATGTCCATATTGTGACTTTAACTCGCATGCCGTACCCGATGGAGCGCTTTCGGCAGAACTCGAGCAAACCTATTTAAAAGCATTGGTGGCCGACTTTGAAACTCAAGTTGAGATGGCTCAGGGACGTTCAATTCATAGTGTATTTATTGGTGGTGGAACACCTTCACTTATTTCTGCTAAAGGCTATGCGTGGCTGTTTGAACAGCTTAAGTCATTGCTCAAATTTGAAGATGGCTGTGAAATCACCCTAGAGGCAAATCCCGGAACACTAGAGCATGACCCATTTGCAGGCTATTTAGAAGCAGGTATTAACCGTTTATCGATTGGTGTGCAGACTTTTAATACAGAGCACTTGCAAAAACTGGGGCGTATTCATTCAGCCAACAATGCTATGGATGCAATAGAGCAGGCACGACAAGCAGGCTTTAAGCGAGTTAATGTCGATTTAATGCATGGCCTACCTGAGCAAACGCTAGAGCAAGCACTTTATGATTTAAAGATGGCTGTAGAGCATGGCGCGACACATATCAGTTGGTATCAACTTACTATTGAGCCAAATACCGTATTTTTCCGAACTCAGCCTATTTTACCTCAAGATGAAGTGTTAGAAGATATTCAAGAGCAAGGCGAAGCATATTTAAAAGCAAATGGCTTTGTAAACTATGAAGTGTCGGCTTGGCGTAAAGAACAACCTTCAGCCCATAATTTAAATTACTGGGAATTTGGTGATTACCTTGCAATTGGTGCAGGAGCACATGGCAAAGTAACCCGACCAGATGGCGTGTATCGTTTCCAAAAGACTCGTTTACCGAAAGACTATTTGGCTAAGGTTCCAGCCGAACATTTGCAAATGAAAAAGATTGAAGTAGAAGAGCTACCTTTTGAATTTATGATGAATGCTTTGCGTCTAAATGACGGGGTAAAAGCTGAGTTATATGAGCAGCGTACAGGCTTAAGCTTAGATCATTTAAATGAGGTACTCACTTCACTTCGAGCTAGAAAGCTACTGGTAGAGGATAGTTCTCGTTTGGCTTGTACAGAGCAGGGGCATATTTTCTTGAACTCAGTACTAGAAGAGTTCTTGTGATAAAGCAAAGTCAAAGCCGCATTATCAAATGCGGCTTTTTTGATTTTAGCGAGTGGTGTAGCCACCATTTGCAAAAATTGTTTGACCGGTAATCCACCAACCATCGGTCACTAAAAATTGAACTAGAGGTTCAATATCTTCAATTTTGGTAAGCCCACCTAAAGCTGAGGCTGATTTGTGGTAAGCCACTGCCTCGGCAGATTCCTGCCCATAAAAGAATGGTGTATCCATTGGTCCAGGTGCAACAGCAGTCACAGAAATCTGACGATCACCAAATTCTTTTGATGCAGCGCGAGTGTAATGCTCAACAGGTGCTTTTAAGCCTTCATAAGTTGAATAGAGTCCAGTGTAGGCTGCAAGAAGAGAAGTCACGATTGAACAAATCTTGCCGCCGTCATTTAAATGACGACCTGCCGATTGAATAAAGAAATAGGCAATTTTTGAGTTGATATCGCTCATGCTATCAAACTCTTGTTCTGTGGTATCTAAAAACGATTTCTTTAAAACCTTTCCAACTGTATTGATCGCAATATCAATTCCGCCAAAATGCTGCTTAGTGTCTAAGAATAGCTTTTCGATATTATCAATATCCGTTAGGTCTGCCTGAATTAAAACGGCATCTACACCGAATGCTCTTACATCTGCGAGCGTCTGTTCAGCATCTGCTTGAGTTTCAGCGCTATTGTAGTGAATTGCGATTTTTGCGCCTTGTTCTGCAAATTTACGGCTAATCAGTCCACCTAAGTTTTTTGCGCCGCCTGTAATCAATACAACTTTATCTTTAAGAGTATGAGTTGCCATGATGCTTGTTCCTATGCTGACTTGTTTTAATGTGTTTTTAGTCTAGATTGGCGGTAATTTTTGATCAATTATGCTAGTTTGGTTTAACTATTCAAAAAATACGAACAATTAAATGGATCGGTTGCAGCAATTTTTTATTTTTACAGAAGTCGCTAAACGACAAAGCTTTAGTGAAGTGGCAAATCAGCTTGATTTACCTCGCTCGACAGTGACGAGTGCTATTCAACAGTTAGAAACTCACTATGGAGTACGCTTATTTCATCGTACTACGCGTAAAGTAAGCCTCACTCAAGATGGACAAAGAATATTACCCGAATGCCAAAACCTGTTATTTGATTATGAACAGCTCGAACAGCTAATACAGACACAAAAGCAGCATTATCGTGGCACGCTAAAAATTTCAATGCCCAGCCGAATCGTGCATCAAGTGATTATTCCTGAACTGCCCGATTTTTATAGCCGCTATCCAGATATCCATTTACAACTTCATAGCTCTGATGACATCACTGATTTAATCGAGAAAGGAATCGATTGTGTTGTTCGGGTGGGGCAGCTAGATAATAGTAGTTTAATTGCGAAGTTCGTTGGTAACTTGATTATGGTGAACTGTGCAAGTGCTGATTATCTAGAACAGTATGGTATTCCTGAACAATTAGAAGATCTATCTCAACACAAACTCATTAACTATGCGGGAGCAGTAGGAGAAAAACAGGGCGTATTCTTATATCAAGATGGAGCTGTGATGATGGATAGTACTTTAAGCGTAAATAATACGGAAGCCTATATTGCAGCGGCTATTGCAGGTTTAGGAATTATTCAACTTCCATACTACGATGTTCAGGATAAAATCGAGCGGGGAACTTTAGTTGAAGTACTAAGTGCCTATACCGCTCAATCACTTCCACTTAATATTTTATATCCGAATAGAAGTTATATTCCTAAACGTTTGGAAATCTTTATGGAATGGGCTAGGGATGTTCTCTATAAGAAGTGCATCGTCATCTTTTAGTCATAAAACTAAAATACATTAACAATAAAAAAAGCCTCTCGAACTGAGAGGCTTTTTAGAATTTGGTGGGTCGTCCGCGACTCGAACGCGGGACCAACGGATTAAAAGTCCGCTGCTCTACCAACTGAGCTAACGACCCAAATAGGTTCAAAACAGATAAGTGGTGGGTCGTCCGCGACTCGAACGCGGGACCAACGGATTAAAAGTCCGCTGCTCTACCAACTGAGCTAACGACCCTGAACAAACATTCAAATATCATTTGAATGTGAAGTGCAAGATAACTAAAAGTTTTCTAACACCACCTTTGTTTTGATGTCGCGTATTTTAGCAAGTTATTCAACTAACACAAGAGGAAATTTAAAAACATTTGCATGATTGCCTATAAAAAGCACGATTTCCTCTTGTTTAGCTAAAAAATGAACTAAAAACGGTATTTATATGCCTGAATGTTGTCAAAAATTTCACTTGTGATGTCACAGTAACTGCTTTCACCAGGCAATAAAGCGAGTAAACGTTCAGAAGTTTTGCTTGGATTAAACGCATCTTCCTTCAATTTATTCTTTTGGTACTTAAAAGTACCTGTAGTTTCAACTTTAGCTTGTATACGTAAAAACACTGGTACCGCATAAGCAGGTAAGCATTTTTTAAATACAGTCACCATTTCTGTTAAATCAGCGTCATTTAACTCGGCACCATCAGCAAGCGTGATTGCTGCCATACCTGCACGACCATTAGTATTTGGAATTTCTACACCGTAAACCACAGCTTCAGCGATCTTGTCATATTCACACACCATGTTTTCAACTTCGGTGGTAGATACATTTTCGCCTTTCCAGCGGAAGGTATCACCTAAGCGGTCAACAAACTGAGCGTGACGGAAACCAATATTACGAACAAGATCACCTGTGTTGAAATATGAGTCACCTTTTTTAAAGACATCTTGCATAATCACAGATTTGTTCTTTTCTGGGTCAGTATAGCCATCAAATGGAGAGCGACTGGTAATTTTACCTACCAATAAACCGACTTCACCTGCTTTAACTTTTTTACACCAGCCATTTTTATCGCGTACAGGCTCATTCTTTTCTTTATCAAATTGAATGACTGCATACGGCATAGGGGAGAAGCCTACGGTGTTGTCAAAATTGAAAATATTACTAAAACCGACATTGCCTTCACTTGATGCATAAAGTTCAAGAACCTCTTCAACACCAAAACGCTGTTTGAATTTATCCCAAATGTTTGGACGCATGCCGTTACCAATCATTTTGGTTACACGGTGAGCACGGTCAAGTTCTGTAGTTGGAGCATCCATTAAGTAACGGCAAAGTTCACCTACATAACCGATTGCAGACGCATTAAACTTCTGAACATCTTTCCAGAATGCACTGGTTGAATATTTACGTCGAATGGCAAGTGTAGAGCTTCCTGCAATCACACCACACCAGCAAACCACCACACCTGTTGCATGGTACAGCGGCAAAGTGACATACATCACATCATCTGGGCCAAGGTTTAAAATGTGGCCGTAAGTGCCGTAGGCAAGTGTCCAGCGGCTATGTTTAAAAATAACTGCTTTTGGTAAGCCGGTTGTACCCGAAGTATAAATATAAAATAGACCATCATTACCATGAACGGAATGTGTGGTCGATGGATTGAATTTCGGGAATTGATCAATTTCTATTGCAAGATTGGCATAACCTTGAGGTGCTGTTCCTGCATCTTGACGAGTAGCCTGATCTGCAAACCAGTGAAAACGGTCTTTAGGAACGTTTAAGTCTTGACGAATTTCATCAATTGCAGCACGAACTTCTTCGCCCGCAATGACTGCAATTGGTTTTACAAGATTGATACTATGAGCGAGAACTTTACCGACTTGCGATGTATTTACAAGCGCAATCGTTACCCCAATTTTAGCTAAGCCCACAATAGTGGCAATAAGCTCAGAACGGTTCTCAACCATTACGGCAATCACATCACCTTTACGTGCGCCGAGAGATAAATAATAGTGAGAAATCTGGTTAGCCCATTCATTTAAAGCTTCATATGAGTAACTTTGATCTTCAAATAATAAAGCAATACCTTTCGGATTTCGCTTAACAGCTTTCTCAAAAGCTACACCTAATCCAGTTGGTGTATTTGCTGTTCTTAAATAAGCCTGTTTAAGACCATTCAGGATATGGGGTACTTTGGGAATGAAGCTAGGAAGTCTAGTGGCAACATCCCCAAGCGTAATGATATCGGTCTGTGTTGTCTGGCTCATATCAATCCTATTTATTTTTCGATCAATCCAAAAAAGGTTGCGTTGGCAAAAGTACAGTATTTTTCATGGTTCACCATGCTTTTAAAACTTTTCTTCTAGTGCAATCAACCTAATTGGTTAAAAATAACAAAAAAAACCTAGTCATCGAAATGACTAGGTTTGTTTAAATTAGCTGCAATTGAGCAAATGATTTACTCAGCTACAGGATTTGCTTTCTTTGGTGGACGGCCGCGAGGGCGACGAGGACGACTTGGTTTGTCCTTATCAGCTTTAGAATCTTCTGATTCACTCTCGGCAGAAGCTTCAGTTGGCTCTACAGCTTGTTCTGTAGCTGCTTTGGCTTTTGCAGCTGCTTTTGGCTGTTTTGCAACTGGAGCTTCTACTACAGTTGTCTCAGGTGTCTCTTCTACATTAGCTGTTACTTCAGTTTCCTGATCAAGCTCAAGCGGTTGTTGTTTTGATTCAACAGGTGCTTGTGTTTCAGCAGTAGGAGCAACAACGGCTTCTTCCACAGTCTCAGCTACAGGGGCAGCTTCTTCTGGTGCAGAATGTTGTTGTTTAACTTGCTCAAAAGCTTGTTCAGCTGCAAGTTTCGCTAAACGACGGCGTTCACGCGGATCATTAGCAACACGTGGTGTCGCTTCTTTTGGTGGCGTCAACGGAAGTACTGGCGCAGGTTCTGCTTCTTGTGAAGGTTTATTGCTTGGAAGCTCGGCATCACGAGTAACAGGCTTTTTGTCTTCAGCTTCAGCTGCGACTTCAGTCACTAGAGTACTTGCGTATTGCTCTGCAAATTTCTGCAATGCACGATTGAATGTTGGAACTAAACCAAACTGCTCAATCAATACTGTGCAGTCTTCACCGTAAACATGACGGATCAAGCTACCAATTGTATATTGCGCCAACGTTGGAATTTGCGATGGGGCAATTGATGGTGCAGCAGCTTTAGCACGTTTTGCATTGCGTTGTTCACGGCGACGCATACGAGGATCATTACTTGCACGTTGAACTTGCGGTTGAGTTTTCTCAGCCTTTGGTTGAGGAGCTTCTGCTTCAGCAGTTACCGCCTCTTCCACTGCCACAACTGGTGCTGGAGCTGATTCTTGAGTAGCTTCAACAACAGGTGCTTTTTCAGTGCGTTCAACAGGTTGCTCAGGCGTTAAAGCAATAATTTCGCTTTGTGCTTGATCAACATTGATGACTAAGGCTGTATTCATGACTTCATGCTGTGGAGCATCAATCAAATCAACCTTAATTTGTTTTTCATCAACAACTGCTGCTGGTGTATTTTGATTTTCATTTAATACGCTTGGATCGCGGTGGCGATTCGGGCGGTTTGGACGTTGTTGATTATTACGGTCACGACGTGGTACAGCATGTTCAGCTTGTTGGCCATCATTTTGATGTTGCGCATGCGGCTGGTCTTGCTGTTGACGCTTTTGTTGACGTTTTAATTCACGCTGCTCTTGGCGTGATAACTGTACAACCTCTTCATGAACCTGTTGTTGCTGTGGTTCTTGATTGTGGTGGTGCTGATGTTGTTCACGTTGCTCTTTGTGCTTACGTTTTTTGTTGTTTGGACGCTGCTGTTGTACTTTATCGTCTTTTTCAACATTCTCACGTGCTTCCTGCTTAACAGGAGATTGAGAAATATAAGCATTGTTAGATGGAGTAGAAGTAACTTCAGCAACAGCTGGTGCTACGACTTGTCCAAACTGCCCACGGCTAACAGCGCCAGTATTCACCATTTGTTCAATTGCAGCAGCAGCATTTTGTGCTGAGCGAGATTGATCAACTGTTTGAGCTTGTTTTTGAACAAAAAGGTTTTCTAACCATGCACAAGGGCTTGCTGCTTTTTGAGCGCTTGCCTGAGCAGCAGGTTGAGCCGCTTGATTTGTTTTCTTTTGGTTGGCTGCGTTATTGGCAGCAGGAGCAACATTAGTATGGCCATGATCGGTTTCTTCTAAATGCCATTCAGAAGATTCATAACCTAACTCTTTTTCACTTGAACGAGTTGCTTCAGTACGTTCATAGCTAGATGGTGCAAACCCATCTGGATTGTACTGAATTTCGTAGTGAGGGGTTTCTAAGTGCGGGTGAGGTAAAACAGTCACACGAACACTAGAAGTTTGTTCTAAATAGACAAGACTATGACGTTTTTCATTGAGCAAGAATGCTGCAATTTCAACAGGCACTTCTACTTGTACTTCACCATGACGTTCACGAAGCGCGATCTCTTCTACTTTACGCATAATTGAAAGCGAAAGTGAGCGTAAGTCACGAACCATGCCTGTACCATGACAGCGTGGGCACACATAACCTGTTGCTTCTTCAAGAGATGGACGTAAGCGTTGACGGCTCATTTCCATTAAGCCAAAACGAGAAAGTTGTCCAAACTGAATACGTGCGCGATCGCTTTGTGTTGCTTCACGAAGTTTTGCTTCAACCATACGTTGGTTGCGCTCTTTAGTCATATCGATGAAGTCGATTACAACTAAACCACCAATGTCACGAAGACGAAGTTGGCGAGCAATTTCTTCTGCTGCTTCTAAGTTAGTATTCAGCGCAGTTTCTTCAACGTCATGTCCACGAGTCGATTTCGCAGAGTTAATATCGATTGAAACTAAAGCTTCAGTCTGGTCAATCAC
Source organism: Acinetobacter sp. D009 (assembly GCF_038562025.1). Classification (NCBI taxonomy): domain Bacteria; kingdom Pseudomonadati; phylum Pseudomonadota; class Gammaproteobacteria; order Moraxellales; family Moraxellaceae; genus Acinetobacter; species Acinetobacter sp. D009. The sequence goes on along the minus strand of NZ_CP151886.1, from coordinate 3,395,722 downwards.
AATTGAACCGCCAGAAGGAAGTTTTACTTCACGTTCATAAGCAGTTTGAATTTGACTTTCAATACCAAAATGAGCAAATAATGGCTCGTTTAAAGTATAAGTTTTAAGTTTGTCTAATTGACGAGGCATCACTGCTTTAACAAAGTTATAAGCTTCGTTATAAGCCTGTTCGCTATCAATTAAAATTTCTGCAACATCATCACGTAAATAATCGCGGATAGCGCGAGTAACAACACCTGCTTCTTGATGAACCAGCATTGGAGAAGGACCAGAGCTTGCTGTGCCTTGGATTTGAGCCCAAAGGTCAAGCAAATGCTGTAAGTCTAACTGTAATTCTTCTTGGGTACGGCCAATACCAGCGGTACGTACAATAACGCTCATACCACGTGGTAAATTTAAAGAAGCTAGAATTTCTTTTAATTCTTCACGTACAGAACCTGAAATTTGACGACTAATACCGCCGCCTTTCGGGTTGTTTGGCATAAGAACCAAATAACGTCCTGCAAGTGAAATAAAGGTAGAAAGGGCTGCACCTTTATTGCCACGTTCTTCTTTTTCGACTTGAACAAGTAATTCAGTACCTTCAGTGATAAGTTCACGAATGTTTGAAGTTTGTCGTGGGTCTGCTTGGAAATAACTGTTAGCAATTTCGCGCATAGACAAGAAGCCTTGACGGCCTGCGCCGTATTCAACAAAAACAGCTTCTAAAGATGGTTCTACGCGGGTTACATGGCCTTTATAGATATTGGATTTTTTCTGTTCTCGGGTACGATTCTCTAAATCAAAATCGTAAAGACGATTACCAGTGATAAGTGCAACGCGGACTTCTTCTGCGTGAGTTGCATTAATCAACATACGTTTCATGGGTGTGACACCTAATAGTGACCCACACAAACATATCGCACAAACTTAAAGGTTCTGAACGAACATCGAACATGACGGATCATTTCCCAGATCTCAAAATATTTGTGGTCTGAGTCATCTGTTACCGGCTACATTTAGCCTTAGCTTCGATTCTCGTCTGTGATGTAGGCAATACTGCTTCAACCTTTAAATCGGACTTCCTTAGTGCTTCACTGGCGGGTGAGCGGTGCATTGGTTAATGACTTTCACTGTCATTGGGCGCGAAGTGACTTCTTTTTGGAAGTTTGATACGGAATGCTCATCGTATCGGTGCTTTCGGCAGTTCCAATGCATCAACGCTTTAGCCTGAAGGCAACATTAAGGAGCGATTTGTCTGATGTGTATCAGTTTACGTTCCATAACCAACTAGAGTTGGTAACATATTTTTTTGAACAAACTGAATTAAACGCAACAGTTTGTCATTTTGCCGATATAATAAGCCTTCGGCGTCGGCATAATTCTTTAGGACCAATCCGAGCTGGTGATGAAAGCATCATTTTGATTGAGGTTTCAATCAGGGAAATTCCCTATTAGATGTTCACTTACGGCGGTATCCGTGCGCTGACTATATCAAACCTTGCAGCATCTGCCTATGGGCTAAGCTTAGATTTCTTGTGAAAAAACTAAGCTAATCGGTCATTTATTAATCAAATTTAGCAAAATTTCAGGTTTAAATATTAGTATGAATTCTACACAGCAATGGCAAAGTGTCACTTGGTTTGAGGTGGATGAACATCAAGCAGGACAGCGAATTGATAATTTCCTGTTTTCGCGTTTAAAGGGTGTACCTAAGAGTCGTATTTATCGTTTGATTCGTGAAGGTCAGGTTCGAGTAAACAAAAAACGTATTAAAGCTGAGACCAAATTAGAGATTGGAGATCAGATTCGTGTTGCACCTATTCGCTATGAACAAAAGGATGAAACCGCTGCTCCTGTGAGTGATAGTGTAGCACAGAGTCTACTCAGCCGTGTGGTTTATGAAGATGAAGGCCTGTTAGTCATCAATAAACCATCAGGTATTGCTGTACATGGTGGTAGTGGTGTGGCGTATGGTTTGATTGAGGCTTTACGCGCCGCGACAGGTAAAAAATATTTAGAACTAATTCACCGCATTGACCGTGACACCTCTGGTCTGGTCATGATTAGCAAGAAACGTAGTACTTTAAAGCTGCTACAAGATATGTTGCGTGAGCACAAAATTCGTAAGACTTATGCGGCAATTGTAAAAGGTCAGGTGAGTCTCGACAAACAACTCATTGATGCTCCTTTATTTCGTTATGAGTTAGCCAATGGCGAGCGTCGTGTGCGTGTGTCTAAAGAAGGTAAACCGAGTAAAACGGAATGGGTGGTTGCAGAGCGTTTTAAAAATGCGACTTTAGTTCATGCATCGCCGTTATCAGGCCGTACTCATCAAATTCGTGTCCATGGCTTAAGTATTGGACATCCGTTGTTGGGTGATGATAAATATGGACACACCACTGAGTACGCAGGTCCGCAGGCACGACGTTTATGTTTACACGCGATGCGTTTAGATATTCCGGGTTATCCACCGATTGAAGCGCCGTTACCAGAAGACATGACCCAGTTATTAAAGGCTTTGAGAGTAGCAAAATGAGTCTAAAAACCGAATTAGTTATTTTTGACTGGGATGGAACTTTATATAACTCTGTTGGCCAGATTGTTGCCAGCTTACAACATGCAGCAGAGCAACATGAACTGCCTCTAAGCGATGAAGCCGCAAAAAGTATTATCGGTTTAGGCTTGCCTGAGGTGATGCAGACCTTATTTCCAGAAGCGCCAGAATTGCATGACTCGATCTTAAAGGCATATGGTGATCACTATATCGCGAACTCGACTAGTGATGCATGGTTTGAGGGTATTTCTGAACTACTCCATGATTTAAAAGCCCAAGGTTTAAAACTTGCAGTTGCGACGGGTAAAAATCGCCGTGGGTTAGACCGTGTAATCGCAAAAACACAAAGTACCCATCTTTTTGATGTGACTCGGGCAGCCAACGAAACACGTTCAAAACCAGATCCGCTCATGCTGCAAGAAATATTGACTGTAACTGGTGTGAATGTTGAGCAAGCGGTTATGATTGGTGACAGCAGCTATGATCTTGAGATGGCACAGCGTTTAGGGATGCCGCGTATCGGAGTAGGCTATGGCGTACATTCGGTTGAAGTTCTGCAAAAGTTTCAACCTTTAACGATTGCTAAAGATGTACAAGAGCTTCACAGCTTTTTGAGAGGGTATGCTCAGTTATCTACTGTAGATGTCGCTTAAATTGAAATAGTATTAAAGAGGGAATACGTTCCCTCTTGCTTTAAGCTGAATAACAAAACAATAAGAAGAGAAAAATGAGCCGTTCAATTCGTCTATTAAATCTTTTACAACAGCTCCGTGAAGCCCGTTACCCAATCACAGCACAAGTCTTGGCTGAGAGCCTAAACATTAGTGTTCGAAGTGTCTATCGAGATATTGATAGCTTACGTGAGCAAGGTGTAAGAATTGATGCCTCAGCAGGCTTAGGTTTTCAGCTTAAAGAAGACATCTTATTACCACCGGTTACTTTTAATGAGAATGAAGCCGAAGCTCTATTTTTAGCTTTAGAGTGGTTGAAAGACGTTCCAGATCAGGCAATGAAATCGGCAGCCGTTTCAATCTATTCTAAACTTTATGCAGTTCTACCTGAGCACCGGAAATATTTGATCGATGACATGACGCTAGGCGTTACACATTACTGGCATCCGGTTGATGAAGCTTTAGTAGAACAAGTGCGTTTAGCGATTCGTAAACAAGTAAAAATAAAAGTCGATTATTGCGATGAACAAAAACGGTTAAGTGAACGTTCACTTTGGCCTTTTGCTTTAGGGTATTTACATGACAAAGTTGTACTTGCTGCTTGGTGTGAATTACGGCAGGCATTTCGCCATTTTCGGATAGATCGTATCCATGACTTGCAAATGAGTGAGGAAATATATCCTGAATTTAAAAAACATCTGTTTCAAAGATGGTGGAAACAAGAAATGCAAAGGACTACTGACAAAAACTGACAAAAGTTATTTGTAAACTAGGAACTACGATAAACAAGGAGCAATAAGAATGAGCCTTAAACTTTATACTAACAAAGAGTCACGTGGTGTCGTTATTGACTGGCTTTTGGTCGAGTTGGGTGTTGAATGTGAACGAATTGAAGTCGCATATAAGACCGAGATGAAATCGCCTGAATATCTAAAACTTAATCCTTTTGGAAAAGTACCGGTATTGGTAGATGGCGATGTCGTGATTTATGAGTTGGGTGCAATCTGTGCTTATTTGGCTGATAAGTTTAGTGATAAAGGTTTGGCACCAGCCTTGAATGATCCGAAACGTGGTTTGTACTATCGTTGGTTATTTGTGATGGCGGGTCCTTGGGAAGCTGCGGGTGTTGATAAAGCTTTAGGAATAGAAGTATCACCTGAGCAAAAAATGTTTGTTGGCTATGGCGATTACAACGATGCTTATCAAGCTTTAGTTCAGGGATTGAGTGAAGCGAATCCGTATGTATGTGGTGAGCAATTTACCGCAGCAGATGTAAGTGTTGGAGCAATGCTTTTATGGCAGTTAAAAATGAATGCGATTGAATCACATCCTGCTATTACCCGTTATGTTGAAACGATCAAACAGCGTGAAGGCTTAAAACAAAGTACTATGGGGCAATTGCTGTAAACTTAATATTCTTAAAAGTCACCCAAAAGGGTGGCTTTTTTTTTCAAATAGAGGTTTTAATTGGTAAGAAAGCCAGCAGCAACGTTAATACAAATCGCTAAAATGGTGGTATTAAATCCAAAAGACAACACAGCGTGAAATAAGTTTAAAAGACGCATGTGCTTGGTGGTAATTGACACATCCGCAGTTTGAGCAGAAGTACCAATAATATAACTAAAATATAGAAAATCAGGATAAGTTGGCTGTTTTGTACCAGGGAAATCTAGCCCTCCATTTTCCTCATTTCTAGATAAAGCCATATAAAAATCATGGGCATAATGTAGAGCAAAAACGGTATGCATAAAAAGCCATGCAGACACAATGGTGAGTAAAGCTAAAGCCACATGACCTAACTTTGCAGAACTGCCGGAAGGGAGTTGTGACAGTTGAATTAGAATAGCAACCAAACACATGATTAATGCTAATAAAACAATCAGCATAATGACCCATTTGCTTTCATCTTGTTTTTTAGCTTGCTGTTGCATTTGTGAATGGTCGGCACTTTTCATGAGTTGCCAAACATGTAGTAAATATATGCTAACGGAAGCATTCCAGCTGAATAATAAAATAGTTGACCATTTCCATGACGTTAACCATGTCAAAATACCGGCTGTGACAATACCTATGAATAAAGCAATAAAGAAATGTGGGCGGTTTTGTACACTACGTCCTAGATGTTGAAATACGCCAACCATTTTCCTAGTCTCCTTTATTACACGTTAAATATATTATTTTTTATTAAATGGTGAAAATAATATATGGTTTTATATAGATTTTATTTCAATTCTTTTCATTTATATTCATGATATATTTAATTTTACCTGTTAGGTAAAATAGGACATTACTGTGGATTAAACTGTTTATAAAAAGTATAAAATAAATAAAAAGAATATTTATTTATACTTTTTTATAAAGATGATCTTATTAATCATGCGCTTAATAATAAAATTATTCGTAATAATTAAGCGTGGTTTAAGTTTTTATCTAAATGAAATACTTTAGTGAGTTGGTCAATGAATTTTTGAACGCCTAAAGACTGCGAGTTTTTACGGTAATTTACGAATAAATCAAGTGTTGGTAAGTCGACATCAAGTGGACGAACTATCGTGTTTTTGATGCCTAAAGGCGCAACGTAGGCAGGTAAAATTGTACAGCCTAATCCAGAACCAAGAGAGTTAATATTGAATAGTATACTGTCTGCTCTTTGAACAATATTCAGTTCAATGTTATGAGTTTTAGCGAAATCTAAAATGGTGTTATGTAAGGTTTGTGATTGTTCGGCTGCTGGGATAATAAAGTCAATACCTTGTAAAGCATGGACTGGGATTCGATCATATTGAGCAAGTGGGTGATTTTTAGGAAGTAAGAAAATCAGGGGTTCTGTTAAAACAAATTGGCTTTGTATTTCATCACTATCTGTATTTTCACGAGTAAACGTAATGTCCAGCTCTCCTTTTTTTAAGGCTTTAAGCTGTTCAGTATTGTTTAAATTAGATAATTCAATGGTGAGGTCTGGGTGTTGTAGTCGCAGATTAGGAAGTACATAAGGGAAAATTTTCATTTCTGCGATGGGAACGAAACCGATACGTAACAATTGCTGTTTAGCCTTAGAAACTTGTCGTGCCATAGCGACCGCTTTTTCAGCCTGAGCGAGAGTGAGTCGAGCATGTTCTAAAAATACTTCGCCTTCTTCTGTTAACTCAACTTTGCGTTTTGTGCGGTTTAAAAGTCGTACACCAACGTCTTCTTCTAAATCTTTAATTTGTTGGCTAAGAGAGGGCTGTGCGGTAAAAAGTTTAAGAGCGGCTTTACTAAAATTTAATTCTTCAGCAACGGTAATGAAATATCGGAGATGGCGTAGTTCCATAAGACTAATCCAAAAAATGTCTTACTATGATTTAAGTGAAGTATAAAGCATAAATAGATATAGCGTGAAGGTGATTTAGGTATTTATAAAATAAATGGAATTTTAATTTTCATTAAAGATTTAATATGGGAATATAAGCTCAAATAATTCATAAAATATATTAATAATTAAATAATAAATACATTATTTATAATTAATCAAAGAATTTTCTAAAGGATTTAAATATTCATTTAAGAAATTCTCATATTATGCAAAAACTAGAATAATAAAATAAATTTATAACCTATAGGTCGCTAACATCTACTCAAATCTAATCGTTACTAAATATATTGTTTTCATTGCACAAAAGAATCCTAACGTAAAAATTATAGGCGACAAAGATGAAATAGACAGGTTCTATGGCGGCTTTCGGCATCTTCTAATTGTTATGTTATACAAGAAATCTTAGTAAGAATGGTAATTACTGACGCATAAACTCAACACATCTAAGTGTTTTTTATGGCACTCTAATTTAACTTAGGTTAGCTATGACCACGATATAATGGATATTTATATGATAAATAAGTGTAAGTGCCATAGCTTAATTTGTTTTAATCGTTAAGATAGAAACCTGATCACATCCATTCTGCTGATGCTAAAACATAGAAAAGCCCATGAAAGACAAGCCGACATTAACATATCAATTGCCGACTCAGTCCTGTTGGACGCATACATGGATAAAACCTCCTTTTTGTCATCCCGAGTCTGGGCATGAAACGGATACACGTTTTTATAATCAACAACCTAAATCACCTGCTCGTGGCTCAAAAGAGTTATTGCGTTGGTTGGTTACGCGTGAGTCTTTTACATGGAAAGTGGATATTCAAAATGAATATGAAACCCGTGTAAATACGGCTGTAGCTTTGCCGCAAAATCGACCTCAGGCAGATCTGGATGATTGGCAAGTCTGGTTTGTTGGGCATGCAACAGTATTGGTTCAGATTGGTCCTTATAACTTTATTACCGACCCAGTGTGGTGTGATTATGCAAGTCCTTCACAAGGGCGTGGCCCACGCCGTGTATGCCCGGCAGGTTTTGCACTAGAACAATTACCGACGATTCATGGAGTTTTGCTCAGCCATAATCATTATGACCATATGGACTTGGCGACGCTTGAATGGCTACATAAAAAATTCGCAATGCCAATTTACACTGGACTCGGGAATGGTTTTTATCTACCTAAAGAGTTTCATGTCATTGAGATGAATTGGTGGCAAGAAATTCCCTATCACGAATTAAGAATAATCTATACACCTGCACAGCATGGTTCAGGTCGTGGTTTGCGCGACCAGAATAAGGCACTTTGGGGCGGCTTTTCGGTTGTGGCTAAAACAGGTCATTGTTTCTTTGCGGGTGATACCGGTTATGCGGGTCATTTTAAGCAAATACATGCCCGTTATGGCGCACCGCGAGTTGCCTTGCTTCCAATAGGTGCGTATGAGCCACGTGAACTGATGAGCTATGTTCATATGAACCCGCAAGATGCGCTACATGCGCACTTCGATTTACAGGCTCATCGTTCTATTGCGATTCATTATCGGACTTTCCAGTTGACTGATGAAGACCGAGAAGATCCAGAGCATGCTCTAGCACAGGCAATTAAAGCTTCGTCAAAGCTTGCAAATCCTTTTTATTGTATTCGGGAAGGGCACAAACTGACTGTTTAAAAAACGATGCTTGATATTAAAAAAGCCAGTTCAAATTGAACTAGCTTTTTATTATTTTGACTTAAATTAAGCTAAGTCAAAACGGTCAAGATTCATGACTTTAGTCCATGCAGCAACAAAGTCTTGAACAAATTTTTCTTTACCATCTGCCTGAGCATAAACTTCGGCTAATGCACGTAAGATTGAGTTTGAACCGAAGACTAAATCATTACGTGTTGCGGTAAATTTTACTGCGCCTGTTTTACGGTCTTTACCTTCAAAGACTTCGCTTGTTGAGTCAACAGGTGCCCATGCAGTAGACATGTCGAGTAAGTTCGTAAAGAAGTCTGTGCTGAGTACACCAACTTGCTGAGTAAATACACCGTATTGTGAGCCATCCCAGTTGGTGCCCAGTACACGTAAGCCACCAATCAATGCAGTTAACTCTGGTGCAGTCAAAGTCAGTTGTTGTGCTTTATCAATCAATAATGCCTCAGTTGTTGCGCTGACACCCTCTTTTTTCCAGTTTCTAAAACCATCAGCAAGGCCGAGAAGTAATTGGAAAGATTCGACATCAGTTTGACTTTGTATTGCATCAACACGACCAGGAGCAAATGGAACGCTAATATTGAAACCTGCCGCTTGAGCAGCTTGCTCTACACCAACGTTACCTGCAAGCACGATTAAATCAGCTAATGATAATTGAGTAGATGCTTTGAGTTCTTCAATTTTGCTTAAAGTCTCAACTGCTTTTTTATTTACGTCCCATTCACGTTGTGGCGATAAAGCAATACGTGCACCATTTGCACCGCCACGCTTGTCTCCACCACGGAAAGTTGATGCCGAAGCCCAACCAAGGGAAACTAGCTCGCCAGCAGATAGTCCCAATGCAACAATTTTTGCTTTTGCATCATCTATGCTAGCAGCAGATGGTATAGCGCTGGCAGCAGGTAATGGGTCTTGCCAGATTAAATCTTCAGCCGGAACTTCAGGACCTAAATAACGTGCTTTTGGCCCCATATCACGGTGAGTTAATTTGAACCAAGCGCGAGCAAAAGCATTGGCAAATGCTTGTGGATCGTTAAGGAAACGACGAGAGATCTTTTCAAACTCAGGATCAAAACGTAAGGTCAAATCTGTAGTAAGCATTGTTGGCTTACGTTTAACTGATGGGTCGAATGGATCTGGAATGATTGCCTCAGCATCTGCTGCTACCCATTGAATTGCACCAGCAGGTGAACGCTCTTGTACCCACTCGTATTTGAATAGGTTTTCAAAGAAGTAGTTGCTCCATTGTGTTGGTGTTTGTGACCAAATCACTTCTAAACCTGAAGTGATCGCATCTTTACCAACACCAGTGCCAAAACTGTTTGACCAGCCAAAGCCCATTTGTTCAATTGAAGCTCCCTCAGGATCAGCCTGAACATGGTCAGCAGAGGCAGCGCCGTGAGTTTTACCTAAAGTATGACCGCCTGCGATTAAGGCAACAATTTCTTCATCATCCATTGCCATATTGCCGAAAGTCGCGCGAATAAATGGTGCAGCTGATTTAGGGTCACCGCTGGCTTGTGGGCCTTCAGGGTTTACATAAATTAGACCCATTTCGGTTGCAGCTAGATTGCTGCCTTCCAATGCTTCAGAGTTGCGATGAGCTAACCATTCTTTTTCATCACCCCAGTTTACATCATTGTCTGGTTCCCAAACATCTTCACGACCTGCACCAAAACCGAAGGTGCGGAAACCCGAAGATTCAAGTGCGATGTTTCCAGCAAGAATAAATAAATCTGCCCACGATATTTTTTGACCGTATTTTTGTTTAACTGGCCATAATAAGCGGCGCGCTTTATCTAAGCTTGCATTGTCAGGCCAACTATTTAATGGTGCAAAACGTTGCTGACCGCGACCAGCACCACCACGACCATCGCCCATGCGATATGTACCGGCAGCATGCCATGCTAATCGAATAAATAAGCCTGTATAATTTCCCCAATCGGCTGGCCACCAATCTTGAGAATCGGTTAATACATTTTTGATATCAGCTTTGAGGGTGTAGTAGTCGAGTTTTTTAAATTCTTGACGGTAATTAAATTCTTTACCGAGTGGATTAGAGCGTTCTGAATGTTGGTTGAGTAGGTCGACGCGTAGTTGTTTTGGCCACCAGTGTAAACTAGGCGTGCCACCACCGACCGTTACCTCTGGTTTTGATTTATGGCCTGAAAAAGGGCATTTTGATTCGTCTGACATGGTTATATTCTCTCTGGGTAATAATTATTGAGCTCTTCGTAAAATGTTAGGGCTCATTTTCCTGGACTTCTGGTTTAAAAACTCATGTTTACTAAATAAAGAAATGAGAGAACAAATGGTGAGAGAAACCGTTTAAAAGTCTTTTCACTGAGATGTCGGCCCATTATTTTTTATTTAATAATGCATCAGATTCGTTTAGTTGTTATTCCTCCAATTTACTGCATGAAGGTTAAAAAACAAGAGGAAAAATAAGATGAAACTTGTAAATAACGATGCATAGAATTACCTCTTCAATTGTTGGAACAACGTAAGATCTTTTAATAACGCTCTGTAAATATACTAGGAGTAGGAGTCTTATTTTTCAAATGGATTAAACTGTCAATATTGATTTAAAAAACCGATTGTATGTTTATTTAAAAGATTATGATGGCGGCAATAGTGAGATGAAATTTTTTATATTTAGTTGTAGTAGACGTGATCTCAAATGAATAAAGGAGAGCATTGCTCTCCTTTATTGTTTATATATTAAACATTTACGATTCGATTCGATTTCACCATATCAGCTAAACCGTGAGTTTTAAAATAGTACTCAAGCCAACTTTTCACTATGAGTGGATTATTCATTTTCATGACATCATCCAGCAATTTTTGTGCATCTGTCATAGGGACATGACAAATTGCTTTTCTTACTCGCAAAATGTTACTCGAACTCATCGAAAGGGTATTGAAGCCCATCGCCATGAGCAGAATTGCTGATAATGGATCACCTGCCATCTCACCACAAATACTGATAGGTTTTTTGTATTCATGACATTCTTTAACTAAGCGGGTTAGCGCACGTAGAATGGATGGGTGAAAGTGTGAGTAAACGTTTGCCACATGTGGATTATTACGGTCAACTGCAAGTAAATACTGGGTTAAGTCATTTGAACCGACCGAGAAGAAATCGACGAGTTCGGCAAACTCATCAATTTGTAGCAGTACGCTCGGCACCTCAACCATAATCCCAATTTTTGGTTTGGTAATTTTAACTTGCTCTTCTTCTTGCACTGCAATCCAGTCACGCTCAAGTAAATAAAGTACTTCTTCTACTTCACTGACTGTAGTGACCATTGGCAATAAAATATGCAAATTATTTAAACCAATACTGGCTTTGAGCATGGCGCGAATTTGCGAAGAAAAAATCTCGGGATGATCAAGCGTGAAACGAATGCCACGCCAGCCTAATGCCGAGTTTTCTTCTTCAATACTGAAATACGGCAAGTCTTTATCGGCACCAATATCCAGAGTTCGCATCACCACAGGTTTGTTGGCGAAATGGCTCAACTGTTGACGGTAGATTGCGCGTTGTTCTTCTTCACCCGGGAAACGTTCCCGTAACATGAATGGAATTTCACTTCGGTATAGACCTACGCCTTGAGCGCCACGTTGTACTCCGCGTACTACGTCAATCATGAGGCCCGTATTTACATAAAGTTGAACAGACACACCATCTGGAGTAATCGCTTCTTTGGTCTCGTATTGTTTGAGATCTTTTGCGATTTGTTCATCTTCTTTCTGAATTTCTTTATAGCGTTGACGTAAACGACGTGGAGGGTTTACAAAAACACGGCCTTGATAGGCATCCACAATCATTTCTGCATCATCAAGTGTGTTCACTGGCAGTTCAGTTACACCAACTACGGTTGGAATACCTAATGCACGAGCAACAATCACCATATGTGAGTTGGCTGCACCTTCGGATGTCACAATCGCTGCAATATTGTCTACTGGCAACTCAACGAGAGCAGCAGTACTAATTTCTTCACCAATTAAAATACTGTCTGGACTCAGGTCACGATGGCTAGAGTCTTCTTCTTGCAAAGAAGCTAAAATACGTCGCCCTAAATCTTTAAGATCAGAAACTCGCTCACGAAGATAGTCGTCTTCCATTTGTGCAAAAAGGGCAGTGTGTTTTTCAATGACACGGCGTACTGCACCTTGTGCCCAATGTCCATCACGGATAAGTTCTTTAATTTCTGCTGGTAATGCATTTTCATCTAGCATTCTTAAGAAAACACTAAATAAAGCGCGCTCTTCGGCCATGAGTGAATCATGCATTTTTTCATCCAGAGAACGAATCTCTGAACGAACTGATGAAATGGCTTGATCTAAAATTCGAAGTTCATCGCTAATATCTTCTGCTTCACGATCAGGCACAGAACCCAAATCGGCAGGCGGATATAAAATAATAGCGCGACCTAAAGCAACACCGCCTGCACCTGAAGCGCCTTGAAAGGTTTTATAAGCAGGGCCATTACTTGGTTTACGGAATACGTCAATATTACCTACTGCATGAGCATGAGCAATAACGCCAGAAAGCTGAGCACACAGCGTAACTAAAAAGGACTCGGCAGCTTCACTAAAATCTTGAGGAAGTTTATTTTGGACAACCAAAACGCCCATAACCTTACGACGATACATGACTGGTACGCCGAGGAAAGAGTTATAAATTTCTTCGCCTGTTTCAGGTAAATACAAGAAACGCTCATGTTTTGGCGCATTGTCAAGGTTAACGATTTCTTCACGTTGCCCGACCAGACCAACCAAGCCTTCACCGAGTTGCAAAGAAACATGACCTACAGATTCTGGATTTAAGCCTTTAGAGGCCATTAATACATAACGCTGATTGCGTTCATCGAGTAAATAAATAGAACAAACATCCACTTTCATGGCCTCAGCAACCTGATTAACCATGATGTCTAATGATTCATGCAAACTGACGGACGCATTAACCTCTTGGACAATGCGCCGTAGAGTGTCGAGTTGCATGTTTGACATGGATGTATACTCCAGTATTTTTTTAGACTATGAATGTATTTATAACAGCACTTTTAATAAAAATCATTTGCTAGATAAATGATTTTTAGGGTAATTGTTGCATCGGCAACTGTGTACACAACTCCACCATGGCTTTACGATAAACATCACGCTTGAAGTTCACCACTTGTCCAAGAGGATACCAATAGCTAACCCACTGCCATTCATCGAATTCGGGCGGGTCGGAGAGGTTTAACTGAATATTTTTTGCAGGCGCAGTTAACTTCAGTAAAAACCATTTTTGTTTCTGTCCGATACATACGGGGTCAGAGTCTGACCGAATGTACCGATGTGGCAAACGATAACGCAGCCATCCTTTGGTTTGCGCAATAATCTGGACATGTTCGGGCAATAAGCCGATTTCTTCTCTCAGTTCTCGAAAAAGTGCCTGTTCAGGGGTTTCTCCAAACTGGATGCCTCCTTGTGGAAATTGCCAAGCATTGTGACCAATGCGCTTTGCCCATAAAACCTGTCCATCATCGTTTGCCAAAATGATCCCGACATTCGGTCGGAAACCTTCTGAATCGATCATTTGGCTACCTAAATATTGTCTATATCGTTGACTTTAATCGCGGGGACAAACACTTTTTTATGTCCAGCTCGAAAAGATCAAAGTAAAATGTTTAAATTGCTACGATCTTAACGAATTTCTATCGACTAGCGGAGATAGATTTACATTTTTTTTCTTAAATTTCAGTTTAAACGAGAATTTTCATGAAACTGGCGTTGTTTGATTTAGACCATACCTTGTTAAATACCGATTCAGACCATTCTTGGGGTGAATTTTTAGTCAATGAAGGTTTGGTTGATCCGGTTCATCATCGTCAGATGAATGATAAATTTTATGAAGATTACAAAGCAGGCCAACTTGATCCATATGCTTATAATGAATTTGTTTTCGGATTTTTAACGCAGCATGACAATGACTACTTAACTGAGCTTCACCAATTGTTCATGCAAAAAGTCATTCGTCCGCAAATGCGTCCAAAAGGTTTTGATGCAATCAAAAAACATCAAGATTTAGGCCATACTATTGTGGGTATTACGGCAACAAGTGATTTTATTACTGCACCGATTTTTCGTGAATTTGGGATTACCGAAATTTTAGCAACCAATGCTGAAGTGGCTGATGGAAAATATACAGGTAAAGTTGCTGGTTTAGCGTGTTATCAAAAAGGCAAACTTGCACGTCTAGATGGTTGGTTGGAAGGTCGTAGCGTGTCTGAGTCTTGGGCCTATTCCGATTCAATTAATGACCGTTTTTTACTTGAATATGCAACGCATGCAATTGCAGTAAACCCTGATGATCGCCTTGAAAAACTGGCTCAAGAACATAACTGGGATATTCAGGACTGGTCGATTTAAGAATGTAGAGTTGGAAGAACATTTTGAAAAGTTTTGAGGTCTTCCAACTCTTAACTATATTTAAAATCATTTTTTAATATCTCTTATAAATCTTAGCTAAAAAAAGATATTGTTATGATTAATAAAATAAATTTTATCTTGGTAAAGATTTCAGAATATAAAAAATTTTAATTTAAAAATGAGGAAATAATGTCAAAAACAGCACAAATTAAATTACCAAAACAACTTTGGAATGATGAAAGTATTGATGTAACACGTCATAGTTATCAGGGGAAATTACTTAATAAAAGCGAAGGTTTCAAATTAGGTAAGGCTCAACGTAAAAAAGTGCCACGTGAACAGCTATCAAAGCTTTCTGAACGACCAAAAGGTACAACTGCCTTAACGATCTATGATTGGAGTAACCAAGGTCGTTTAGAAAAACTCAAACCGATTCGTGCAAAACGGATGAGTGTTTCTCCATTTACATTTTATCGTGGCATGCCTTCTTTGATGCTATTTGATCAAGCGTGGGAGCCGGTAAATTCAGGCTTATTTCAACAGATTTGTGGGGATTGTCATTTAAGTAATTTTGGCGGTTTTGCAAGTCCAGAACGTAATCTGTTATTTGGAATTAATGATTTTGACGAAACTTTAGTTGCCCCGTTTGAATGGGATGTAAAGCGTTTAGCAACCAGTTTTGTGATTGCGGCGCGTGATATTAATCTTGCAGAGAAAGTCGGGTTAAAAGCAATTAAAATAATGCTGAATAGTTATCGTCAGCACTTATTAGAAATTACAGAACTTTCACCACTCCAAGTTTGGTATGAAAAAGTTGATGCCAGTACGTTATTAGAAAATACTGAGTGTCGAAAACTAAGAAAGAAACGCGAGAAGCATCTTGATTCAGCACAGAAAAGAACGGCGTACTCTGTTTTGCCGAAGCTTACGCAGCAAGATCAAGATATAGGATTTCGTCATTTTGTGGATGATGCGCCGTTATTATGGCATCCAAGTGCAAATGAGCCATTTGGTAAAGATGTTGATGTATTCTTTCAACAATACCGTAATTCTTTGAAATACGATCGCCAAGTGCTTTTTGATCGTTATCAACGTACAGATATAGCTTTGAAAGTGGTGGGTGTCGGAAGTGTTGGTACACGATCAGCGATTGCATTATTTCAAGATGCAGATCGGGAACCGTTAATTTTACAAATGAAAGAAGCGAATCCATCAATTCTCAGCCCGCTATTTTTAGACAAGGTAAATCACGAAGGTGAGCGTGTAGTGCATGGTCAGCAGCTCATGCAGGCTGCAAGTGATATATTTCTTGGGTTCTCTTCCATATCAAATCAACATTTTCATGTACGTCAGTTACGTGATATGAAAATTTCGGTTGATCTTAGTGACATGGATGATGAGTATTTCTATGAGTATGCCGAAAGTTGTGGTTTAGCATTGGCTCATGCCCATGCTAAATCTGGAAATGCAGATGTACTTATGGGATATCTTGGCGAAGGTAATACGATAGTAGAAGTATTACAAACGTATGCAGAAGAATATGCAGAACGTAATCTAAATGACTATGACCAATTTATGAATGAAGTTGCAGATGGTAAGATTCAGCTGGCTGGAGATGATGCACTTTAATAATAAGTATGCTGCTACAGATGACATGAAATAATTCGAAAGGTTAGAGAAAAAATGTTTAGTAAAATTATGTCTGGTTTGGGTCTTCAAGGTGTGACAGTAGAAACTGTTTTACAGAACCCAAGCTTGCAAGCAGGCAGCACATTGCATGGAGAAATTAGCTTTAAAGGCGGATCATCTGATAAAGAGATTAATGGTCTTTATTTGCAATTGGTGACGATGGCAGAAGTCGAATCTGGTGATCATGAGTTTAACCAACCTTTAGTTTTACAAGAGTGGTTAGTGAACTCTCGATTCCTCTTGCCGGCACATCAAGCACATTCTTTCCCTTTTAGTATTCAACTACCATTTGAGACACCAATTACTGAGGTTGCTTGTCGAAGAAATGGTGCACGTGTTTGGATTCAAACCCATATGGATGTTGATTGGGGACTAGATGCAACTGATCGTGATTATCTAAAGGTTCTGCCAACTCCAGCCATGCAAATGTTTCTACAGGCTATGCAGCGATGTGGCTTCGTTCTATCGACAGTAGATGTAGAAAAAGGGCAGCTGACTGCGCGAAATTTTAGATCAACGATTGGTTGTTACCAAGAGCTTGAATTTGTCTCTTCACATATGTTTAGCGGATTTAATGAAGTTGAGGTATCTTTTGTTGCTGAACCTAATCAAACTCACGTTATGCTTGAAGTAGACCGCCATTTTCGATCAGATCAGCTATTAACGATGACGATTCCACACCATATGCTTGATGAAAACCAAATGGTGCAACAAATTAGAAGCCTCTTGAAGCTTGGATAAATTAAATTAGATGCTTAAATGAGAGCCTTTTATGCATCTTGCATCATTTTAATCAACTCCTGCATGGCTCTAGATTGAGTACGTGCAGGATGCCAGACCATGCCTAATTGACGATTCATCTCAACATTTAAATCAAGTTGCTGCATATCCTGATTCAACAGAGTTTTTGGTAAAACTGACCAACCTAAACCAATCGACACCAACATACGAATAGACTCAAGAGGGTTATTGCTCATGGTAATTTTTGGTTTAAGTCCTTGTTTTTCAAACTCAGCTAAAGTGATTTGAGCAGTATAAGTTTGTGCAGCGGGTAATAAGCTTGGATATTCAATTAAATCTTGTAAGGTAAGATTCTTCTTTTGTGCCAGCGGATGAAAAGGGGCAGCAACAAAAACTAAAGGATCATTCCAAATTGTAATGTAGTTAAGACGCTCATCTCCTGAAGGAGGAAGCGTTAAAAATGCTAGTTCTAAATCACCAGCCAATACTTGTTCATGGGCTTGCTCTGAATCAACAAAATGCACATCTAAGGTAACTTGAGGGAATTGCTGAACAAAATGCTTAAGTGGTGCGGGTAAATGGTGCAAACCAATATGGTGACTCGTACCGACTTTTAAGCGGCCTTGTACCTGAGTTTGTTCATGGCTCAGCGTATGGTGAATATCACCCAGCTCATTTAACCAGTTTTTAACTTTAGGAAGTAATGAATGTGCGGCATGAGTTGCCTGAACACCTCGGCCTGCAGATTCAAATAGTTTTACGCCAAAATATTCTTCTAAGCTGTGAATTCTTTTGGTAACAGCAGGTTGAGTAATAAATAACTGATCTGCTGCCACAGAGATAGACCCTGTTTCCATAACTTTTACAAAAGCTTCAAAGGCTGCAAGATTCATAATACAACTCAACTTGGAATAGAAAAATCGAGGGGCTAAAGTTGCCGAGCCAAAATCGTATCATGCTTGCAGCAAAACGAGTGAGAAAGTTGTGAATTACCGCACTAATCTTAGCCTAAGCCGTTGTTTCTTTTTCAGCTAAGGCTGATACGCGGCGATCTTTAGCAGCCCAAATTTTTTCATGGAAGAAAAAAGCAAAAGCTTGTACGGTTGGCTCAAGCATACTTAATGTTAAAGCCATCCAGATATTACCTGTTACAAAGTATGCGACTAGCATTGCGACAGTAATATGCATAATGTAATAGCTTAAGGTTTTCTTTAAGGTACGTTGATTATTTATAACGAATTTTTGGATATTAGCCATGATCATTCTCTTTAGCCACTTTAGATATTTTTAGTATAGGCATTAGAGTATAAGATTAAAAATTGATTATGCAAATGATAATCATTAACAAAAACGATTTATTAAATTTGATGTACCTTATGGAAATTATAATTTATTCCAAAAAGTTTTCTAATTTATAAAAATGATAAATTAGATTTATGTGAAACTCTGGCTATAATCGAAGAAAGATCAGAATTACCCAGTCCAATGGAGCAAGACGACATGGCAGGCAAAACTTTATATGACAAATTGTGGGATGACCACGTTGTTTCACAGCGTGATGATGGCTCATGTTTACTATACATTGACCGTCATTTATTGCATGAAGTGACAAGTCCACAAGCATTTGAAGGATTGCAACTTGCGGATCGTCAACCATGGCGTTTAAGTGCAAACGTTGCTACACCGGACCACAATGTTCCAACGTCTAAAAAGGAACGTGACCAAGGCATCGCTGGTATTGAAGATGATACATCTCGTATTCAAGTCCAAACCTTAGATGACAACTGTAAAGCCTTTAATATTGTTGAATTTAGTATTAATGATATTCGTCAGGGGATTGTGCATGTAGTTGGACCTGAACAGGGCTTAACTTTGCCGGGCATGACGGTGGTATGTGGTGACTCACATACAGCGACTCATGGTGCTTTCGGTTGCTTGGCGCATGGTATTGGAACATCTGAAGTTGAACATGTGTTAGCAACACAATGCTTGATTCAGAAAAAATCTAAAAACATGTTAGTTCGTGTAGATGGCGTATTAGGTAAAGGCGTAACACCAAAAGATGTTGTGTTGGCAATCATTGCTAAAATTGGTACTGCTGGCGGTACGGGCTATGCAATCGAATTCGGTGGCCAAGTTTTCCGTGATATGTCGATTGAAGGTCGTATGACGGTATGTAACATGGCGATTGAAGCAGGTGCTCGTGTCGGTATGGTTGCAGTTGATGACAAAACCATTGAATACGTAAAAGGTCGTAGCTACGCACCAAAAGGCGAGCAATGGGAACAAGCAGTTGCTTACTGGAACACATTGCATTCAGACGAAGATGCTGTGTTTGATGCTGTAGTTGAGTTAAATGGCGCAGAGATCGAACCACAAGTATCTTGGGGAACTTCACCTGAGATGGTTATTCCAGTCACTGAAGCTGTACCAACTTTAGAGCAAGCGAAAGATGACGTACAACGCAATGACTGGACACGTGCTTATCAATATATGGGTTTAAATGCAGGTCAGGCATTAGCTGATATTCAGCTTGATCGTGTCTTTATTGGTTCTTGTACGAACTCTCGTATTGAAGACATCCGTGCTGCGGCTGAGGTGGTTAAGGGCCGTAAAGTGGCATCCACCATTAAGCAAGCTATGATTGTTCCGGGTTCTGGTTTAGTTAAGCAACAGGCTGAAAAAGAAGGCTTAGATAAAATCTTCTTGGAAGCTGGCTTTGAATGGCGTGAGCCGGGTTGTTCAATGTGTTTAGCAATGAATGCAGATAAGTTACAACCAGGTGAACACTGTGCATCGACATCTAATCGTAACTTTGAAGGCCGTCAAGGCAATGGTGGTCGTACTCACTTGGTGAGCCCGGCAATGGCGGCAGCGGCTGCAATCGCTGGTCACTTTGTTGATGTTCGTTCATTTTAATTCGGTCTGGAGCAAACCATGAAAGCTTATACAGTTGAACAAGGTATCGTTGCACCATTAGATCGTGCCAATGTTGATACAGATTTAATTATTCCAAAACAGTTTTTAAAGTCGATTAAGCGCACTGGTTTTGGCGACAATTTATTTGATGAGCTTCGTTATTTAGATGAAGGTTATCCAGGACAAGACAATTTAGTACGTCCAAAAAATCCGGATTTCGTTTTAAACCAGCCTCGTTATCAAGGAGCAACTGTTTTAATTGCTCGTACTAACTTTGGTTGTGGTTCAAGTCGTGAGCATGCACCTTGGGCATTAAATGAATATGGATTCCGTACTGTTATTGCACCAAGCTTTGCTGATATTTTCTTTAATAACTGTTTCAAAAATGGCATGTTACCTGTCATTTTGCCAGAAGAAACAGTTGAGCAGTTATTTAAAGAATGTGCTGCTAATGAGGGATATCAATTAACAATTGATTTAGCAGCTCAAGAAGTACGTACGCCAACAGGTGAAGCGTTTAAATTTGAAGTTGATCCATTTCGTAAGCACTGCTTGTTAAATGGATTGGATGATATTGGTTTAACTCTTCAAAATGCGGACGCAATTCGCGCTTATGAAGAAAAAACTAAACAAGTTCGTCCTTGGGTATTCCAAGAGTTGAATTAACCTTTCGGTACATTTTAAACATAGCCATGGCGTAGCGTTCAAACTCTTGCTAACATGCTAAAGCATAAAAACACCTTAGAATTATGCACTAGATGAGGATTGGGCTTGAACAATGAAGAGGAACGTTACTCATAGCTTTTTGTTGAGCCTGTGCGCAATAACACTCAGTGCTTGTCAAAGCACTTACAATGTAGTGGATACTGTCCGCATTAAGCAGGCTGAACAAGAAAATTTGGGGCAGAATGCAGCAATATATTGTTCGGGCGCGAAGAGTTGTGAATTTGAACGACTAAATGATATTACTGTAGTGGATGCGCAAACACGAAGAATTAGTAATCAGGCAATTCATCAAGGGATTGTGAGATTACAAGGTTCAGTGCTTAGCCAAACTAACAGCTTATATTTATCAGTGCCTGCTAAACAATATGAAGTGGTGATTCGTTTCTATCCGATCTCTCCGGATCGTGCAGAAACATTTCATGTGATTCACCAGTTTAATGCTAACCATCGCTATACATTTAAAATGTACCGAGACAAATCTAACCGTTCGGGTAGTTTGCTGAATGTTTCTGTACCAGATCCATTATGTGTCGATTTAGAACAAGATGGGCATGTCATTCGCCGTTTTTGTCGACCATTTGATGTTACAACAGGACTAGGTGAATTCCTTGAGCAGAAAAAACTAACACCGCGGTAGTTGTAGCACTGCTTGTCTTTGGAAAATGGAAAAAGTTCATGTCTAAACAGATTTTAATTTTAGCTGGTGATGGTATTGGTCCTGAAATTGTTGGGGCAGCAGAAAAAGTATTAAATACAGTAAATGAAAAATTTAATTTATCGTTAACTTGGGAACATGGCTTATTAGGCGGCGCGGCAATTGATGCGCATGGTGAACCGTACCCAGCAGTAACAAGTGAACAAGCAAAAAAAGCTGATGCAATTTTATTAGGTGCGGTAGGCGGACCAAAATGGGACACTATTGAGCGCTCTATTCGCCCTGAACGTGGTCTTTTAAAAATTCGTAGTGAACTTAACTTGTTTGCTAACTTGCGCCCAGCGATTTTATATCCGCAATTAGCAGATGCTTCTAGTTTGAAGCCTGAAATTGTTGCTGGCTTAGATATTTTAATTGTTCGTGAATTAACTGGCGGTATCTATTTCGGTCAGCCACGTGGTATCCGTGAACTCGAAAACGGTGAAAAGCAAGGGTACAACACTGACGTTTACTCTGAAAGCGAAATTAAGCGTATTGCAAAAGTAGCTTTTGAACTTGCAGGCTTACGTGGTGGAAAGGTTTGTTCTGTAGATAAAGCTAACGTTTTGGAAGTTACAGAGCTTTGGAAGCAAACAGTTACTGATTTACAGCAAGCAAATTATTCAAATATTCAGCTTTCACATATGTATGTTGATAACGCTGCAATGCAACTTGTACGTGCACCGAAACAGTTTGACGTGATCGTAACGGGTAACTTGTTTGGCGACATCTTATCTGATGAAGCAGCAATGCTTACAGGTTCAATCGGCATGTTGCCATCGGCTTCGTTAGATGAAAATGGCAAAGGTATGTATGAGCCTTGCCATGGTTCTGCACCTGATATCGCGGGTCAAAATGTGGCAAACCCATTAGCAACTATTCTTTCAGTTGCAATGATGCTTCGCTACACATTCCGTGAAGAAGCTGCTGCAAAAGCAATTGAAGATGCAGTAGGTCAAGTGCTTGATCAAGGTTTGCGTACAGCAGATATTATGTCTGAAGGTATGACAAAAGTAGGTACGGCTGAAATGGGTGAGGCTGTTGTAGCTGCTCTTGCTTAAAAGCTTATTATAAAAAAACGCAGCATTGAGCTGCGTTTTTTTGTGCTGATGTCTTAGCAGGCTTTACCCTCATATTGAATTGACTCGGCAATGTCATTTTTAAGCTGGAAAATCACTTTGCAATTGAAATTAATATCATAAGAATTGCCGCTCAGATTTCCTGATTGGATAGGAATAGAGCTTCCTCTCATATCAACATTACTCACCATCGGAATAGGAATGCTTAAAGGACGCAAAATCGTATAGATGAGTTGATTGGCGGTTTTTTGCGGAGAGTTGGCGACTTGAAAACCAAGACTACGTAGATTGATATCTTGTTGAATGGTCGCCGATGATTTTCCTAAAAAGCCTTTTAAATATTCCTGTAAATCTACGGATTGACGTGGGTGGCTAGCACAACCGTTAAGACAAATAATGATGAAAGATAATAAGCCAATTTGGTAGTGGGTATATATGTTCATTTTTCTCACTATATAAAATTATATTTATTATTAAAGAACAATAGGTTGTATTTACAAGCTTGTAAAGTAAAAAAGGAGGATTATGATAAATGGAGGGTAAATTTGTCTTTCGATTTATCAATTACATCCGAATCACTTTAATAATAATTTCATAGAAAACTTAAGGAAGAATAGTATGAGAAAAATAGTTTTTGCTTTTTTATGTAGCTTTGGCATGACTTCAGTCTATGCAGATAACTGTGATAGTGCCCGTAATACTTATGATGATATTTACTGTACAAATAAAATTTATGCGAGTGCTGATGCTGATCTGAATAAGAATTATCAAGCACTGCGAGTAAAGTTAAACACCGCGCAGAAAAATATTCTTAAAAAGTCTCAGCTTGCATGGATACGTCAACGTGATGCCGAGTGTACAGATTCAAATAGGAATAGTGTAGACGTGCAATGTCGTTTACAGACAACGCAAGAAAGAAACCATTGGCTGCAAGAAAGATTGCGTGAATGCCAAACGGTGGGATGTAAAACCAGTCGCTTAAGTGAGTAAATAACGCAATAAAAAAGCCACATCATAAAGTGGCTTTTTTGCATTCACTAATTAGCGAGCACGGTACGTAATACGACCTTTAGTTAAGTCATATGGAGTCATTTCGACTTTTACACTGTCGCCAGTAAGAATACGAATATAGTGTTTACGCATTTTACCAGAAATGTGTGCAATAACTTCGTGACCGTTTTCAAGACGTACACGGAACATCGTATTAGGAAGCGTTTCGGTGACAACGCCTTCGAACTCAATGAGTTCCTCTTTATTGGCCATAGCCTACCTGATGATCAAATTGGAAAGGCGCAAATTATAGTCAATTTTTTTAAAAAAAACAAGATAGACACACTTCTGCTAAAGCATCTGGTTAAAGTATGACTAATAAAAAAAGATGTAATTTTTTTCACAAAAGAAGTGTAATTCTGTTGTCAGTTTGGTCAATCAACGCTAATCTAAAATCATAGTTATTAGGGACTGTTAATTGCATAAAGGTCAACAGCCCTAAATATCAATGAAGTATCTACATGGAAGGGCACTGCGTGGGTCAGCTAACAGATGCATCAGTTGTATTACGCTTTGGCTACCAAGCGATTCGTCGTGCGGGTTTGCCAACAGAAGAAATATTAACCAAAGCGGGAGTTGCTTTAAATCAGGTCGATACCAATGCACGTACACCGTTAAGTGCACAGTACGCCTTTTGGACTGCCGCTCAGGAAGTCAGTAAAGATCCAGACATCGGTCTGCATTTAGGTGAGCATTTGCCTTTATATCGAGGGCAGGTGATTGAACATCTATTTATTAGTAGTGAAACCTTTGGTGAAGGCTTAAAACGAGCCTTAGCTTATCAGCGACTGATTAGTGATGCATTTGATGCAAAACTAGTCGTTGAAGAAGGACGTTGTTATTTAACCAATGGTGAACAGATTGGTGCTGACAATCTCGTCAATCGTCATTTCTCTGAATGTGCAATTTCGGGCGTGCTTAGATTTTTTAAGTTCATTACTGAAGGACAATTTCATCCTATCTTCATCGATTTTAATTTTAGCGAAGGAGCTTCTGAGGATGAATATTTCCGTGTATTTGGCTGCCCAGTTAGCTTAGGTCAGAAAGAGACACGTTTATATTTTGATCCAGCTATTTTAGATTTTCAGCTTTGGCAGGCAGAGCCTGAGTTACTTCAATTGCATGAACAATTAGCGATTGAAAAGTTACAAGAACTCGCCCGTTATGATTTAGTGGGTGAGGTTCGTCGTGCGATTGGTTCGACACTTGAAAGTGGAGAAACAACTTTAGAGACGGTTGCTGCTCAGTTGAATATTACGCCGCGTCGTTTACGTACTCAGCTCAGTGAGGCAAATACCAGTTTTCAACAAATACTTTCTGACTATCGTTGTCGTTTGGCTAAAAAGCTTTTGGCAAATACCAATGAGAGTGTTGAACGTATTGTGTATTTAACTGGCTTCTCTGAACCAAGTACGTTCTATCGTGCATTTAAGCGTTGGACGAATGAAACACCTGTGGAATATCGTAAGCGTAAGCAGCATCGCTAGATAAGTATATGTAAAGTTGGCTAAGCTTACTCTGGTAAGTTTAGCCAATGTGGCCCAAGTGGTGGCTGCGGCAAATCAAACTGCTCAGGATAATTACACTGAATAAAATAAAGGCCATCGGGTGGGGCGGTTACCCCAGCTGCCTTACGATCCTGCGCCGCAAACATTGCATCGATATGATCAATCTCATACATACCTTGACCAATTTCGAGTAAGCAACCGACAATATTACGCACCATATGGTGTAAAAAACCATCTGCTTGAATATCTAAAACTAAATAGCGTCCATGTTCAAATAAACGGCAATGTTTTACATGTCGAACAGGCTGGTTTGATTGGCATGCTGCTGCGCGGAAAGTTTCAAAGTTATGCGTTCCTTCGAACTTACTAGCAGCTTTAATCATCTTTTGCACGTCTAGCTTTTGGTAAATGTGCGTAACTTGCTTGTGTAATAGTGCTGGGCGATGCGGTGCGTTATAGATGATATAGCGGTAACGTCGAGCAGTCGCTTTAAAGCGGGCATGAAAATTTTCATCCATCAGTTTAATCCACTGAATGGAAATATCTTTAGGTAGTTGACTATTTGCCCCTCTTAACCACCCCGTTTCTGGACGAATAGCGTTCGTGTCAAAGTGCGCCACCATATTTGTTGCATGTACTCCCGCATCAGTACGACCCGCACCGTGAAGTGCAATGGGCTCATCTGCAATTTTACTCAGTACACGCTCGATCGTTTCCTGAACGCTGGCAACGCCTGGCTGTTGTGTTTGCCAACCTCGGTATTGAACTCCGCTAAATTCAATACCGACTGCATAACGTTGCATGGCTTTACCTCTGTTTAATGCAAATTTTCGTTCCAATGGCTTAGCCATTGTTCTGGGGTTGGGTATTTTAAATAGATTTGAAGTGCTTTTGCATAGAGATCTGCATGGCTATGTGCATCACTGATGACAATTTTTGCAGTTTTGGCCCATGCACTAATCGCATAACGTTGATCAATACCACCGAATGTCACCTGAGTGGTAAGAATCGGAACACAGCCACGTGTGTAAAGCTCATCTAATGTTGCAAGTAATTCTTGGTTTACTGCAATATTGCCAGTACCAAAACCTTGTAACACTAAAAAGTGTGGTGGGGCTGAAAGTAAGTGGCGTAATTGTTGTACTAAGTGCTGTGTTGCAATGGGTTGCATCATCCAGTTTAAAATCTGGAAGGAAGCAGCTCGTTCAATTTGGGCATCTTGTACGATCAATTCATTTTGCTGAGGCGTAAACTCAGCTTCACTACTTAACCCTGAAAATGCATCGAGTTCAGTCGTATGCGTTTTTAATGCAGTTCGCGCGTGGAATACTTGATGGTGGAATGCGAGATAAGCACCCACAGGTAAAGCAATCACTTGTTCTAATGCAAGATATAAGTTCTCAATTGCATCAGTAAATTCACGGGTGTTATCGCCTTGAATATTGAGTAGCGGATATTGACTACCGGTAATCACAATATGACAGCTTTGGCCTAAAAAGCGGGCTAGGGTCGCAGCCGCATAACTGAGCGTGTCTGTACCATGAATAACAACGAAATGCTGATAACCTTCAAGTTGTAGTTGTTGTATACGTTGAATCAGGCGCAACCAGTCAGGTGCCGTACATGCACTGCTATCAACAATATTGGGTGCAGCAAAGCAGTCAACTGTTAAGTGTGGGGGAATCACTTTTTCAAGTTGAGGCAAGAATTGCTCATAAGGCATAGGAGCTAAAGGTTCACCAATGCAACCAAAAGTACCACCCATATAAAATAAGGCTATTTTTTTCATATTTTTGCAGGCATAAAAAAGCAGTCATCTCTGACTGCTTATGGTAAATCGAACAGTTCTAAGAAGCTATGCGATTAAGTAAGTTTTTCGCGCGTTGTTGTTGTTCTGTGTTGAATTTTTGCTCATTGCTTGCCAATAAGGCTTGAGCTGCTGGGTAGGCTCCTAACTTGATGTATTGCTCAGCTAGTTTTAGATCAAGTTCATTTTCATCTAACTGTTTTAATTCTGGAAAAGCTTCTACAAGGGGATCTTTAGTTTGATCTGGGGTAGTTTCTTCGCCTACTAGGTCTACAAGGTTTTGAGTTTCAATCTCTGGTGCTATAACTAATGCAGGTTCGTCTAGCGAAAACTCAAGAGGTGCTATTGAATTCGACTCTAATGGAACTTGTTCTAAGAGTTGAAGCTCATCTAATGATGAGATCTGTTCATTAGGTTTTACTTCTGGATTTTCATGGGTTAATTCAAGATTAAAATCCAAAGCATTGGTGTTCTCTTGAGCTGCTGGTGCCGCTACTGTCTGGTTTTTTTCCTCAGATTCATGCAGAGGTGCCAAGTCAAAAGAAAACTCTAGGTCAGCTAGCTCATTTGTTTCTTGAGATGGCGATAACTCTGATTTCTGTGTTGGTTGGCTGGTACTTTCGGTAGTCGTGGTTTGCTCAAATGAAAAGTTAAACTCTAAAGGTTCAACTTCAACAGCAGGTTCTTGCTTTACAGGCGTATAGTCTTGCTGCAATTCATCAAAAGAAGTTTCAGAAGAACTTGTTGTTAATTGGTCAAACTGAGCTGTTGCATCAGATGTATTTTTTGGCTCTTGGTATGTTTGAGCTTGAGGAAAATCGATCGCATCTGGTTGTCTTGATGACTCATATTCTTTTTGTCTGGCTTCTGCTTGAATGGCTATTTCATTGAGCGCTAAGCTACGAATATGGCTAATCAGTTGAGTTATTGCAAACTCATCTTTTTGTGCAATATGAATCTCAAGTAGCAATAAATAAAGTTCATGTTGCGTATTATCTTTCTTTAGCGCCTGATTGACTTGAGCTTCAGCGGCTGAGAATTGTCTTTCTTGAATAAGTAGCTGAATCTTCTGACGAACAGCGTCTGGAACAGGACTGCTTTGTGGGGTAGAGGGAATAGATTCTTCAACTACATTTACTTTAGTTTTTTCACGCGAGTTTTTACTTGATTTAGAGTTCGCTTTTTTATTGGTTTTTCTATTTATTGTTTTAGGGGAATTCGACTCTTGCTTTTGGCTATTTTCGCGTTTTTTTAAAATGACAGCGACCACGAGCAATATGATGAATGGAATCACATATAACATTACTTTCCCCTTAAAAAATAAATATTTGCAATATAAAGCGAGCTGACTCTGGTTTTAACTTAATGCTTTTGCTTATGAGTCTGTTGCTGTGCTTTTAACTGCTGTTGTAACTCTGCCAAACGTGCATTCAGAAGTTGAATACGTTGGTCTTTTAAACGTAAAGTTTGATTTAGTTTGGTTACATTCCTTTGTAATGTAACGGTTTTTTCTCTTGTTGTCATAACTTTTACTGCTAACTCAGTATTGTTTTGACTTTGTTGTGTGCTCTTTTTAGCACTTCCATGCGTAGAATTTTGACTGTTTTCAGCCACAATACTCATTTCGGCTTGCTGTAAACGGTATTTTGCTTTGCCAGAAGTTGATTTTGCAGTATGTGCGATATCTGTTTTTGACTTGTTTTGCTGAGGTTTAGCTGCAGGAGAGTGAGCTAGGTTAAGTGCGATTCCCTGACGCAAACGATTTACATCACCTTGAATAAAAGCATGTCGGTTTTGTGTTTGAATATCATGCATGACTTTCGCAACAGGTTGTTTTGTTTTCGCGGCAATACGATTAGCAATGCTCCATAAAGACTCATTTCGCTGTACCACATATTTACCTGATGATGCTGGTCCTTTGTAGGAACTTAACGATTGTTTCTTCGCAGGATTTTGGTTAAGCGCTTTTTGAGGTACAGATTTCTTTTGCGCTGTTAGTTTGTTGACCGTGTTTTTGGGTGAACTGTTTGTGGTTGTTTTGACACTGCTTGGTTTACTTTGATTTTTTGCTGCTACCTGATCAGAAGTAGCACTAGCTGCAACTTGTTGAGCAACCTGACTAGAAGAGCTTTCGCTAGATGTATTGGGTGAGTTTGTGTTTATTGCTGGAGCATTACCAGAGCTAATATTAAGGCTATGTTCACCATTCGAATCAGTTGGAGTTGAGGCCGAAGTTGGTGATGCATATCGAGTACTTTCTGGCAGATTTAGAGCAATGTCTTTTTCATTGACAATAAACTGAGGTGACAAAGTACTTTCGTTATTTTCAGTCTTTTTTATAGAAGAAGGCTTAATTACGGTTTTGATATGCTGCAAACGTGTAGCAGAACCTTCACTAATTTTTACTACAATATTTAGTTCAGGATCAATCACAGGGCGAGATGAGGTAATCACAATAACCCCTGAGCCTTGACCGTTTTGGCGCGTATAAAAATTAAGATTTCCGGGCGGCTGATGAGTTACGCCTAACGCGCTTAAATCTTCAGGAGTCGCTAGACTGACTTGTATATTGGTGTTGGGGTCAGCTTGTTGAAAATTCATTTCGGCATATAACAAATCGCCAGGTGCGGACTGAATTTGTATAGGGTCTAATGTAATCGCATAAATAGAAGGCGAAGACATAATGGTGAAAATGGCAATTTTTAATTTGTTATAAACAGTCATCTCAATCCATGACCTAATAAGTCGTAAAGTCATTCAAAATTATACAATAATGAAATGTAAATAAATTGTAAAATTTTCACAAACCAGTTACGAAAAAGCCGATCTAATGTGATCGGCTTTTTATTTTGACTGAATAATTCAAATCAAATTATGAGCTTTTGTATTCAACTAAGATGCGTAACATACGACGTAAAGGCTCAGCAGCACCCCAGAGTAACTGGTCACCCACTGTAAATGCACCTAGATATTCTTTACCCATGTTGAGTTTACGTAGACGACCTACAGGCACAGTTAAAGTACCAGTTACAGCAACAGGTGTAAGATCAGTCATAGACGCTTCACGAGTGTTTGGTACAACTTTCGCCCATTGGTTTGAAGTACGAATCATATCTTCGATTTCATCAAGCGGCACATCTTTCTTCAACTTGATAGTAAGCGCCTGAGAGTGGCAACGCATCGCACCAATACGGACACAGTGGCCGTCGATAGGAACAATTTGTGAGTTACCCAAGATCTTGTTGGTTTCAACCTGACCTTTCCACTCTTCTTTTGATTGACCGTTTTCAAGTTGCTTATCAATGTAAGGAATTAATGAACCCGCTAATGGCACACCAAAGTTAGCAGATGGGAAACCTTCACCACGTTGTAACTCAGCAACTTGACGATCAATATCCAAAATTGCAGATTTAGGATCATCTAACAATGTTTTGGTATTGTTATATAAGTAGCCCATACCAGTAATTAGCTCACGCATGTTTTGTGCGCCAGCGCCTGATGCTGCTTGATAAGTCATAGCAGTCATCCACTCCACCAAATTGTTTTGGAAAAGTGAACCTACACCCATCAACATAAGTGATACTGTACAGTTACCACCTACGAAAGTTTTGGTGCCGTTAACCAATCCGTCTTTGATGACGTTAAGGTTTACTGGGTCAAGAACGATGATCGCATCATCTGACATACGTAAAGTTGAAGCTGCGTCAATCCAGTAGCCATCCCAACCAGTCGCTTTTAACTGTGGGAAAACTTCAGACGTATAGTCACCACCTTGACAGGTAATAATGACATCCATTTGCTTCAGACTATTAATGTCTGTAGCTTCCATAAGTGCTGGGGCAGTCTTACCACCAAATGAAGGAGCTTCACCACCTGCATTACTGGTAGAGAAATAAAATGGCTCAATATGAGCAAAATCATTCTCTTCAACCATACGTTGCATAAGGACGGAACCGACCATCCCGCGCCAACCGACCAGACCTACTTTCATGTCATTTTGCCTCGGTGCGTTAAAATTGTTAGGGGGAGTTGAGTGTATCAAAAGTGTCCACAACTGCAAGCGTTACAGAAACAAAACACCATCTTTATTGAGTAGAATATCTTGTTTATGTTACATACAAAATTGATAAAGATGACAAAAACTTTAAAAAACAAATCATCTTAAAAGAGAAAATTCAATGATTTATATCGAAGTTCTAGCTGGTCTGGTGATTTGGTTAAGTTTCTGGTCACTTATTCCTCGTGATGAGTGGTGGTTTCGTGGTGCCGACTTCCCTCGGTTGCAGATTCTATTTGTTGGTCTTTTAGCCTTTATAGGAATGCTGTTTTGGTCCACCGAATGGAATCTCTGGCGTGAAGTCGTGCTGGCTGCGCTCATTGCTGCCATTGCCTATCAGCTTAAAATGATTTTGCCTTATACCTTGTTTTGGAAAAAACAGGTTAAACAGGTGAAGCCGTCTCAATTAGATCCACAAAAGCAGATTTCCTTAATTGTATCGAATGTGCTCACTCCTAATGATAAATATCATTTATTGCTTGAACAGATCAGGACATTAAAACCAGATTTACTGCTTACATTGGAAAGCGATAAGACATGGGAAAATGCTTTAAAGGAGATCGAAGGTGACTATCCTTATCGCGTTCCTGTACCCTTAGATAACCTCTACGGCATGCATTTATATAGTCGTCTACCTTTATCAAATACTGAAGTTAAATTTATTCTCAGTGATGAAATTCCCTCTATTCATACCACTGTGACTTTACGGTCTGGTATGCCGGTTCAACTCTATTGTTTGCATCCTAAGCCCCCTAGTCCAACTGAGGCGAAGGATTCGACTTTACGCGATGCTGAACTTTTAATTGTGGGTGACCAAATTAAAGATCTAGATGAAAGCTGTATTGTGATGGGTGATTTAAACGATGTAGCGTGGTCACGTACTACACGGTTATTTCAACGAATTAGTGGATTACTTGACCCGCGTGTTGGGCGACATTTCATTAATACTTTTCATGCAGATTATCCATTGTTGCGCTGGTCTTTAGACCATATTTTCCATAGTACCGATTTCGGTTTAGTGAAGATGCAGCGTTTACCTCATATTGGATCTGATCATTTTCCTGTCTATGTGGTTTTGCAGACTGGTCGAATATTTGAGCATATTCAAGAGGAATTGGAACAAACTCAAGATGATGAAGAAGAGGCACAAAGAGCTATCCAAGAAGGAATTGCAAAGGCTGAAGCCGAAGAAAAAGTGGTGAATGATAAAATTGCACAGCCTTATAAATAAAAAGAATATAAAAAGTGATGTAAGCAATATCGTACAAAGATTTGAGTCTAGGGCGAATAGGCAGAGGGTTATAAAAACCTTATTCTACATTCATCGGCAAACGGAACCGGGAATGGATAATCCCAAGTAAGGATACACAAAGCTGATATGGAATAGCATCACGGATCAGATGTTGGAACGGAAACGATAAAAATAATTATTAACCTGAAAGCACAACCTCATTTACCCGAGTTTTGCAGGACGCAGAACTCGGGTTGATATTTTTATATACCTTATTAAATTTATTGTAAATCATATAAAAATTTCCAAGATTATCTTATTTTTAAAATCTATTTAATTCGCGTTAAGCCTTCATAAATTTTCATGTACATGTGCGCAATTTTTAATGAAAAAAGATACAAAATTTTTTTTATCTAAGTTTTTGTTTTTATAGATTATTGATGAATAAATATAGGCTTTAATTTATTTAAAGATAAATTGGGGTTGTTTAATTAATAAATCTCAATAGAATGTGCCGATCGTTGACATGTTGGATCGTCAACAGGCATTGTTTTTTACTTCGCCGGATCGGCGGGTTGTGATTTGTTTGTACATTTAAATTTCTGTTTGGAAATTACTGTACATGTTGAGGTTTCACTCTTAGTTAGTGTTCTTCTCCCTCTCATATTTGATACTTTGCGGTGCATAAGGATTGTCTTATGAAGAATTTTAAATTTAGCCTTGCTTGGCAAATTTTAATTGCTTTAATCCTAGGGATAGTTGTCGGGGCTGTTTTACATAACCAGCCTGAAATCAAAGACAGTATTGTGAATAATGTTCTTACCCCACTTGGTAAGATCTTTATTAGCCTGATTAAAATGATTGTTATTCCAATCGTTTTCTCTACCTTGATTTTAGGTATTGCAGGTGTTGGCAGTACGAAAAGTTTAGGGCGACTTGGTTTTAAAACCATTCTCTATTTTGAAATTATTACGACTATTGCTATTTTGGTTGGCTTGGTTGCAGCAAATATTTTCCACCCAGGCTCAGGCATTGATATGTCTCAGTTGGTGCAGTCGGATATTTCTCAATATAAGCATACAACTGAAGAAGTTCAGTCACAGTCACATGGTTTAATTCAAACAATATTATCGCTTATCCCAACGAACATTATTAGTTCAATGGCGCATGGCGAAATGTTACCTGTGATTTTCTTTGCTGTGCTATTTGGTATTGGTTTATCTTCTTTGCCAGCAACCACTAAAGACCCATTACTAAACGTATTTCATGCAGTTTCAGAAACGATGTTCCGCGTAACGCACATCATTATGAAATATGCACCAGTGGGTGTATTTGGTTTAATCGCTGTAACTGTTGCTAACTTCGGTTTTGCTTCACTTATTCCATTAGGTAAATTAGTTGTATTAGTTTACGGTGCAATCTTCTTCTTTGCATTTGTTGTGCTTGGTTTGACTGCAAAAATGTTTGGAATCAACATCTTTATCTTGTTTAAGATTTTAAAAGATGAATTGATTTTGGCATATTCAACTGCAAGCTCGGAAACAGTATTACCGCGTATTATGCAAAAAATGGAAGCTTACGGTGCGCCAAAAGCAATTTCCAGCTTTGTGATTCCAACTGGTTATTCATTTAACCTTGATGGTTCTACGCTTTACCAAAGTATCGCGGCAATCTTTATTGCACAGCTTTACGGTATTGAAATGTCAATCAGCCAACAAGTTATTTTGGTTGTAACATTAATGATTACTTCTAAGGGTATTGCTGGTGTTCCTGGCGTATCATTTGTTGTGTTATTAGCGACATTAGGTAGTGTTGGTATTCCTGTAGAAGGCTTAGCATTTATTGCTGGTGTTGACCGTATTATGGATATGGCTCGTACTGCGTTGAACGTTGTTGGTAACGCGCTTGCTGTACTTGTAATCAGTAAATGGGAAAAACAATACGACTCTGAAAAAGCTGCCGCTTATGAAGCAACATTTAAATAAGATGGCTTTCTTTTAGTTGTAAAAAACCCGCGAATATCGCGGGTTTTTTATTGGGTTATTTCAAAACGCGTTGGTAAAGTTCTATTGTTTGATCACACATATCTTTTAAGCTAAACATAGTGATAGGAGCAACGATTTGAGGTTGTTCAATATGATTTTTCACCGTCTCGATTAATACTTTTTCATTTTCTGCTTCAACAAGACCTTGTGGGTATACATTCGATAAAATCTCGGCAACACCGCCACGGTTCCAGCCAATGACTGGCGTACCCACTGAAAGCGCTTCTAAAGCTGTTCTACCGAATGTTTCGGCTTGATTGGATAGAGAGAGCACAATATCGCTAAAAGCGAGCCATTCCCGAATATCTGAGCGATGACCTACGAAGGTAATTTTATTTGCGAGCCCTTTGCTTTGAATAGTACTTTGCAATTCACTTAAGTAAGCTTGCTTTTTGGCGTCAGCACCGCCGACAACAACCGCATGTAGCTGAGGATATTGCGTCTGAAGTTGATGCATCAGTTCAATTAAACTTTCATGCCCCTTTAAGCGTGTAATACGACCAGGTAAGCAAAGTAAAAACTTATTTTCAAGCTCAGGAAAGTCATTAAAAACTTGATTAAACCATTGTGCTGAAGGCTGGTAATTATGCGGAAAAGCGGCAGGGTCAATACCTCGATAAATCCGCACAATATCTTGCGGTGGACAGTTTTTATAATGGTCAGTGATGTACTTAACCACACTGTCAGAAACAGCAATCACTTTTTCAGCTTGAGTCATAATCGCACTATAACGATTAACTGAATAGAAACCATGTACAGTGCTAATGAGGTGAGGGCGTTTGTTTGCAGGTATTTTTCTCAAAGCGAAGTGAGTAAGCCAAGCTGGTACACGAGAGCGCACATGAACAATATCAGGTTGATGCTGTTCAATCAGCTTGCGTAAAGGACGGATTTGCCACAAGCTCGACAATGATTTTTTATGAATAGGCAGCGTTAAGTGCGTAGAACCTTCAGCTTCAAGTTGTGCAACCAAACGCCCGCCATTAGACACAACCAGAGATTGATGGCCCTGCGCAACCAGTGCACGTGCAATTTCCAGTGTGCCGCGTTCTACGCCACCGCTATTAAGTTCTGGGAGAAGTTGCATCACTTTCATTGTTTTTTGCCTTATACATTCATAAAAGATGGACCATCCATAGATACATCATTTCAAACTAAATCATTATCCGGAATTTACTATCGTGCTAGCGACATGGATGTCGCTGTTTCGCTGTGTTACAAGGAAGTAACATCAGCGGAACAAAGGATTTTTGCTTACTTTTTATCCTTAAAAAGTAAGGTCTGCCTATTCGATAGTATTTGAATTTCACTTTAAATTAAGGCTGTGTCTGTCATCAATTTAAAATTATCACAGCTTTATCTTAATAAATCTCTTCATATCCCTCTGGACGTGTCTTAAATCGGCGGTGGAACCACATATATTGAGTTGGTGCGATACGAAGCTGATTTTCAATAATCTTATTAACACGTGTTGCATCATCAATTTCATCTTCACTTGGCATATTGTCGACCGCCGGCTCAATCAAAATATGATATTTTGGGTCTTGTACATCGCCTTGACGATAAAAATATAAAGGAACTGCGACTGCCTTCGAGATTTTTAATAAACGGCGATGTGCAGTTACTGTGGCCGCTGGCACACCAAAGAATGGTGCCATCACCCCTTGCTTGAGTCCAAAGTCTTGATCGGGGCTATACCAAATTGCATCGCCATCTTTAAGGTGACGAATTAAACCACGCATATCATCATGGTCGATTTGTGCTTTATAAATGGTGCCACGGCAACGATAAATCAGCATATCGAGCAATGGATTATTTTGAGGGCGGTACACAACATCTGGCTCGAAATATTGAGCACAAACATACCCACCCGCATCAAGAAGCGTACTATGAGTACCCAATAATAAAACGCCTTTGCCCTGAGCTTGAGCATTGGTAATGTGTTCTAAGCCCTCAATGGTGACACGGTTTTTAAACCAGTAAGGCTTATACCATGCGTTTAATGTCTCAAAAATACCAAGCATCATATCTACAAAAACTTGCTTAGCTTGTTGCTGTACTTTTTCGGCTGACCATTCAGGAAAGCAAACTTCTAAATTACGAATAGTCGTTTTTCGGCGAGATTTTAAATATTTCCAAGCCAGATTTGCTAAGCCATGAGCCAGACGCCATTGAATTGCCCACGGCAAAATAGCCAAAAGCATTAAAAAAACGATGGCAATCCAAATACCCCAATATTTAGGCAATAAAAAGGACCATTGAAATTCACCGGGCGTATAAGGCTGCTTTTGGCTCATAACGATATAAAGAATTCAAAATTAAAACTGGCAAAAGTGTATCACGAACTGAATTTATCGTCGTAATACACTGTTGAATTGAGCGGTTAAGATGAGGAAGTAAAACGCGGTTATCGGCGATTTTCTAAAAGAATACGAACAGCAAGCCCAGCTAGCACTGTTCCCATAAGCCAATGTTGTATATTTGCCCAAAGAGGTTTTTGTTGAAGAAAAAGGGCAATGCTACCCGCAGAAAGCACAATCAGCGCATTTACCGAGACGCTAACAAAAATTTGAATAGTACCGAGCTGAATGGATTGCCATAAAATACTGCCTTGTTGTGGGTGAATAAACTGTGGCAATAACGATAAATACATAATCGCAATTTTAGGATTAAGTAGATTTGTAGCAAAACCCATTAAAAATAGTTTAGCTGGGGAGTCTACCGATAATTGTTTTACATCAAAAATTGGGGATGCATTGGGACGTAGTGCTTTCCATGCTAGCCAGAGTAAATAAATTGCCCCTGCAATGCGTATAGTGTCATAAGCATAAGGGACTGCGATAATAAGCGCTGTAATCCCGAAAGAAGCACAAAGCATATAAAATACGAAGCCAACGCCAACACCAGCGAGTGAAATAAATCCCGCCGTTTTTCCTTGGCAAATTGAACGAGAAATAAGGTAAATCATGTTTGGGCCAGGGGTAAGCACCATTGCCAAGCAGATTAATCCGAATGCTAAAATTTGAGAAAGATCTAGCATAAAAAATACTCGAATATTATTATATGGGTAGATATAACATAATTATTTTTATAAGTCTTATATTCAATTAGAGCTATATTTTAAACTATTAAGGCTGACTACATTTAATCACTCATCATGTATTTTTCATAGATTTTTAGCTTTCAAATTTATAGATATTCTATAAAAAGCCCCCTTAATTTAAGGAGGCTTTTTTGTTATTTAAATTGTAGGAAAGAACACAAATTAATTTCCTTTACTCATTTGCTCAAGTTCATCCCAACGCTCTAATTTTTCAAGTAATACCTCTTCAATTTCTGCGAGACGCTGACTTGCTTTAGTTGCTTCATCGGCATTACTGACAAACCACGAACCATCTGCCAGCTTGTCAGAAAGCTCTGCTTGTTCAACTTCTAGTTTCTCGATTTCGGCAGGAAGTTGCTCAAGTTCACGTTGGTCTTTATAGCTCAGTTTGACCTTTTTAACGTTACTTTGTGCAGCGGCTTTTTCAGCTTCGGCTTTTGCCTGAGCTTTTTTAACATCAGACTTTTGGTCTACGACTTTATCATCTGGACGTTGCTGCAAATAGTCTTGGTAGCCACCAATATATTCTGCAATATTACCTTTACCATCAAAGACCCAAGTCGATGTTACGACGTTGTCCATAAATGCACGGTCATGGGAAATGAGTAACAGAGTACCTTTATATTCAGAAAGCATCTCTTCAAGAAGCTCAAGAGTCACCATATCCAAGTCATTGGTTGGTTCGTCCATCACAATCAGGTTTGATGGTTTAAGTAATAATTTAGCAAGCAAAATACGGTTACGTTCACCGCCAGAAAGAGCTTTTACTGGGGTGCGTGCACGTTCAGGTGAGAACAAGAAATCTTGTAAATAGCTATAGATATGACGGCGGTTGCCATTTACATCAACGAA
Source organism: Acinetobacter sp. D009 (assembly GCF_038562025.1). Lineage (NCBI taxonomy): Bacteria > Pseudomonadati > Pseudomonadota > Gammaproteobacteria > Moraxellales > Moraxellaceae > Acinetobacter > Acinetobacter sp. D009. The sequence continues at coordinate 3,357,548 of NZ_CP151886.1, read as the reverse complement.
GTCAGAACCTTCTGAAACGTTAGCCATGACTGTTTTTTCAAGGTCTAAGGCATTACGTAATTGATCAAAATAGGCTACTTCTAACTGTGTACCTGTCTTAACAGAACCACCGTGTTCGATTTCACCTAAAATGGCTTTAATTAACGTTGTTTTACCAACACCGTTATCGCCGACTAGACCAATACGGTCACCACGCATGACAAGTGTAGAGAAATCTTTAATCAGTGGTTTGTCGTCATAAGATACGCTTAAGTGCTCAATATCAAATACTAATTTCCCAGAGCGATTTGCTTCTTGAGTCGCCATGCTCACTTTGCCTTGTTGTGAACGGCGAGCTTTCGATTCTTCACGTAAAGCTTTTAAGGCACGAACACGACCTTCATTACGGGTACGACGAGCTTTAATCCCTTGGCGAATCCAAGCCTCTTCTTCAGCTAACTTTTTATCAAATAAAGCATTTTGTTTCTCTTCTGCTTCCATTTGCTGAGCTTTAAGCTCTAAATAGCGTGAATAGTTGCCTTCGTAGCCACGTAAAATGCCGCGGTCAAGTTCAACAATTCGAGTCGCAATGCTGTCTACAAAAGAACGGTCATGCGAAATAAATAGAAGCGTTAAATTATTTTGATCGAGTAGGAATTTTTCTAGCCACTCAATACTTTCAACATCTAAATGGTTCGTCGGTTCGTCTAGAAGTAATACGTCTGGCTGTGTTAAAAGAGCACGAGCGAGTAAAACACGGCGTTTACGTCCACCTGAAAGATCTGCCAAATCTGCATTTGGATCGAGTCCCATTTTACTTAACAGGGCATTGACCTTGTTTTCGAGTGCCCAGCCGTCGAGTTGGTCGAGCTTATGCTGTAGGTTGCCCATACGGTCACAAGCTTCCATATCTCCCAGCATACAAGCATCAGTTGCTTCATGATAAGCTCTGAGTACTTCGGCAGCTTCGCCTGCGCCATCAGCTACAATGTCAGCAACCTTACCTGAATCCATTGGAACGTCTTGGGCTAACATTGAAACAGTTAAACCATTTTGAATAGAAACTTCACCAGAATCCGGTAATAGGCTTCCCTCGATCAGTTTAAGTAAAGTAGACTTACCTTCACCATTACGACCAATTAAACAGACTCGTTCGCCACGTTCTAGATTAAAGTTCGCGCCATCGAGCAGGGCAGGTCCGCCAAAAGCAAGTTGGACATCCCTTAGGGTAATATAGGCCATAATGTTTTCCAGAATCTCAAATGAGGATTTAAATGACTAAACCACCATATCATGATGATCAAGCGTCATTTTCCGCACCCATTGAAGATTTGCAAGTGCGAATTACATTTTTGGATGATTTAGTTGAACAATTAAATCAACAACTCGCTATTCAAACTCAAGAAATAGCTGATTTGAAAAAACAAATGCAATTTCTTTATCAACGTGTTGAATCGTCGGATTTGTCAGAAGGCATTGCACCTTTTGATCCATTAACGAATAAACCTCCCCACTATTAATAAAAAGGCAAGTTCGATACTTGCCTTTTTATTGGGGAATATTTTCCAATTTTGTTTAAAAACCTTGTAAGACGATCTTACCTTTTGTTGTACCACTTTCAATTTGCTGATGAACTCGTTTTAAATTTTTAGCATTAATTGGACTTATAACTTCTGTCACAGTCGTCTTAATTTTTCCTTCATCAACTAGCTTGCTGACTTCATTTAATAGTTCACTTTGTTTTGCCATATCTTCGGTCTGGAACATTGAACGTGTAAACATAAATTCCCAATGCACTGATACGGACTTCGATTTAAACGGTTTGATATCTAACTGTTCAGGATCATCAATAAGTCCGAAACGGCCTTGCGGTGCAATCAACTCTACAATATCTGCTAAATGCTGATCTGTTTGAGTAGTCGAGAATACATATAAAGGTGCAGTTAAACCTAATTGCTTGATTTGGGCTGCTAAAGGTTGACGATGATCCAACACATAATCTGCTCCAAGTTGCTTAACCCAGTCTTGAGTTTCTGCTCGTGAAGCTGTTGCAATAATTGTTAGGTTAGTCAGCTGTTTAAGAAGTTGAATGGTGATTGAACCTACACCGCCAGCTCCACCAATCACTAATATTGTTGTGTTTTCTGGTGCGTTCTTTGGCACTTGTAGACGATCAAATAACATCTCCCAAGCCGTGATTGCAGTTAAAGGGAGAGCTGCAGCCTCGGTTGCTTCTAAAGTTTTTGGTTTATGGCCAACAATACGTTCATCAACGAGCTGTAATTCGCTATTACTACCTTGACGATTAAGAGCACCTGCATACCAAACAATATCGCCAATCTTAAATTGAGTAACTTTATCTCCAATCGCTTCAACTACACCTACTGCGTCCCAGCCAAGAGTTTTCCACTGATTATTCTCAGGGCTTACATTCTTTCGAATTTTAGTATCTACCGGATTTACTGAAACAGCTTGTACACGAACAAGTAAATCGTGTCCTTCAGCAATAGGGGCATCGAGTTCAATATCGACGAGTGCTTCTGGCGATGTAATAGGCCCCGCTTTTTGATATGCCACAGCTTTCATAATGATCATTCCTCTTGTTGAGAGTTTGATCATAACGTAAGCTTAAAATAAGTGACTACAGACAAATAACGCTCATAGTGTTAAAAAGGATACTGTAAAATGGCAAAAGCAAGACATTCAAGTTTTGATTGCTCTCCGGGATGTTCAGTGGAGGCGGCGATTAGCTTGATTGATGGAAAATGGAAATGCGTCATTCTTTGGCATTTATTTAATGAAGGCACCTTGAGGTTTAACGAAATTCGAAAGCGTGTTCCGAGCATTACCCAAAGAATGCTGACAAATCAGCTACGTGAATTGGAACAAGATGGAATTATTCATAGAGAAGTCTATCCTCAGGTACCGCCTAAAGTGGAATATTGCCTGACTGATTTGGGACAAAGTCTTGAGAAAATTCTATTTGCTTTAAAACAGTGGGGGGATGCTCATATTGACCAATTTGGGAAGCTGACACTTGTGGATCGTAATTCGAATCCTTAATTATATTTGAGTTAGCTCATCGTAATTTGCACTGTGAAATCTGACTATTTTTAAGCTTGCCCCTGGATTGGGCATTATTTTTATGATGAAACTTGCGTTTTCTGGTCAGCTTATGCAACTCTAATAAAAGAGATTAATAGGTTTTGCTATGGACAATATGGGAATTTGGGTTACCGTTATCATTGTTCTTTTCGTACTAGGCTCCATTTTTGGTTTAAGAGTGAGCCCACGTGAAAAGGCACTTGGTATTATGCGTGATAAAGCTCGTAAAATGGGTTTACACCCGCGTGTAATCGTTGCACCTGAATGGACACATGTCCCAATGGCGACTGAAAAGCGTGCCAGCATGGTTGCTTATTATAGTGTATTGATTCCCGATGCCCGTTTATCTTTAATGCGTGCTCGTGTTGTAGACGGCAAATTAAAAGTAGTTCAGGGTGATGAGAAATTTAATGATTCTCCCATTGCATTAAAAGGGATTTATGCTATTGATATGCAGGCAAACTGTGTAGGGCTTTATTGGGATGAGGAATCAGACCTGAGAGCAACACAATTAGATGAGATGAAGGCTTATCTGTTGAACTTGGCTAAAGCCTGATTTTTAAATTTATTGGTATAGGAATAACATTTTATATGGCGAATACCTCGCGCTCTGCATCTCAAAGCACAGCATCTACTGCACCTGCTGCACATAAACGTGCCTTAGTGATTGTGGAGTCGCCTGCCAAAGCGAAAACCATCAATAAATATCTGGGTTCGCAATACATTGTAAAGTCTTCTGTAGGTCACGTGCGTGATTTGCCAACAGGTGGCAGTAAATCAACTGAGAAAAAGCCCGCTGCACGGACTAAACTCACTGAAGCAGAAAAAGAACAAAAAGCCAGTCAGGCTTTAGTTAATCGTATGGGGGTTGATCCTGAACATGGTTGGGAAGCTCATTACGAAGTTCTGCCAGGTAAGGAAAATGTTGTTGCTGAACTAAAGAAACTCGCCAAAGATGCTGATGCAATCTATCTCGCAACGGACTTGGATAGAGAAGGGGAAGCCATTGCTTGGCACCTAAGAGAAGTTATTGGTGGTGATGACAGTCGTTATCATCGCGTGGTATTTAACGAAATTACTAAAAATGCTATTCAAGAAGCATTTAAACAACCTACCCGCCTAGATTTAAACCGAGTTAATGCTCAGCAAGCACGCCGTTTCTTAGACCGTGTTGTTGGCTTTATGGTTTCACCATTGCTGTGGGAAAAGATTGCCCGTGGTTTATCGGCAGGTCGTGTACAGTCTGTAGCAGTGAAACTGGTTGTAGAGCGTGAAAGAGAAATTCGTGCTTTTATACCAGAAGAATACTGGCAAGTTTTTGCAGATACTCAAGCCAAGAAAGATGACATTCGTCTTGAAGCAGTTAAGCAAGCTGGTAAAACCCTTAAACTGAAAAATAAAGCTGAAACCGATGCTCTATTAGACGTTTTAAAAGGTGCTGAATATAAAGTTGCACAGCGTGAAGATAAACCGACTAAGGTCAATCCAAGTGCACCGTATATCACTTCAACGCTGCAACAGGCTGCAAGTACACGTCTAGGTTTTTCTGTAAAGAAAACCATGATGTTGGCGCAGCGTCTATATGAAGCAGGTTTTATTACCTATATGCGTACTGACTCAACATTCTTGAGTGATGATGCAGTAAGCATGGTACGTGCTCATATTGAAAGCCAATTTGGTGAGAAATATTTACCTGCAAAGCCAAACCGCTATGGAAACAAAGCCGGTGCTCAAGAAGCCCATGAAGCAATTCGTCCTTCTAATGTTGCGCTTACAGGTGACCAACTTGCAGGTGTAGAGCGTGATGCTCAGCGTTTATATGATTTGATCTGGCGTCAGTTTGTTGCTTGTCAAATGACTCCAGCAGAATATTTATCTTCAACTTTAACGGTTGAAGCTGCAAATGTTGAATTGAAGGCAAAAGGCCGTACGCTTGTATTTGATGGTTTTACACGAGTGCGTGGTGCTAACAAGTCTGATGACGATATTATTTTGCCTGCAATTAAAGTAGGTGAAATTTTAAAATTAGAGAAGTTAGACCCAAGTCAGCACTTTACTAAACCACCTGCACGTTTTACTGAAGCTTCTTTGGTTAAAGAACTCGAAAAACGTAGTATTGGTCGTCCTTCGACTTATGCAGCGATTATTTCTACAATTCAAGAACGTGGCTACGTTAAGTTGGAAAACCGCCGTCTTTTCGCCGAAAAAATGGGTGAAATCGTGACAGATCGACTTGATGAAAGTTTCAATAACTTGATGAACTATGCCTTTACAGCAGACCTTGAAGGGCAGCTCGATAAAGTTGCAACAGGCGAGCGTAACTGGAAAGAGTTACTTGATACTTTCTATGGTGACTTCAAAAAACGTCTTACCAATGCTCAAGGCGAGCACGGCATGCGCCGTAACCAACCGGTTGAAGTGCCAGCGGTACATTGTCCTGAATGTTCACGTCCAATGCAGATTCGTACAGGTACAACAGGCGTGTTCTTAGGTTGTTCTGGGTATAACTTACCACCTAAAGAGCGTTGTAAAGGTACTTTGAACTTAACGCCAGTTGAGTCCTTAGCTGCTCTTTCTGATGATGATGGTGCTGAAACCGCAGACTTGATGTCAAAACATCGTTGTGCGAAATGTGGCACAGCCATGGACAGCTATGTGATTGATGGTGGTCGTAAACTGCACGTATGTGGTAACAACCCTGACTGTGACGGTTTTGAGCTCGAAGAAGGTGAGTTCAAGATTAAAGGCTACGATGGCCCAACCATTCCGTGTGATAAATGTGATGGTGAAATGCAGCTTAAGACTGGTCGTTTTGGTCCGTATTTCGCTTGTACAAGTTGTGACAATACTCGTAAGGTCTTGAAAAGCGGTCAGCCTGCACCTCCACGTGTAGAACCGATCAAAATGGAACATTTGCGCTCAACAAAGCATGATGACTATTTCGTGTTGCGTGATGGTGCTGCTGGTTTATTCTTGGCTGCAAGTAAATTCCCGAAAATTCGTGAAACACGTGCGCCAAAAGTTGCGGAATTGCGTAGTGTTGCTGCTCAGCTTGATCCTAAATATCAATTTATTTTACAAGCACCAGATGTGGACCCTGAAGGTAATCCGACAGTTGTGAAATTCAGTCGTAAGAATCAATCACAATATGTAGGCTCGGAAACTCCAGAAGGTAAACAAACCAAATGGAGCCTAATTTATCAAAATGGTAAATGGGTTGAGGGCTAATTAAGTCCACAATAAAAAATGCTAGCTCAGCTAGCATTTTTTATATCTAAAACAATAAAAGAAAATTTTAAATGTATGGGGAAAAAGAATGTGGAAAAACATTCGAGTTTTATGTTTGTTAATTATTTTATTGATTGTTGCTGTTCAGGCATGGCGAGATCAAAACCAAGACTGGAATCAACCTATTGTTGTCGTTTTACATCCTATTAATGCAGATGGTTTGCAGACAACGCAGAGCTATATCCATCAGTTAAAATACACTGATTTTGAGAGAATAAGAAATTATTTGGGAGAATGGTCGCAACACTATCGTGGTCAATCAGGAAACTTTGTAATTCGTTTAGGTCAGCCGTTACAGCAACGACCTCCTGAGGTTCCTCAAAATGCCAATATCTTTCATGTAATGTGGTGGAGTTTAAAGTTCCGTTTTTATGCATGGCGACATCAACAACCTGAAGACAATGGGGCATCACTTAAACTTTATTTAAATTATTACGATCCCAATTATCAAAAAGTTTTGATCCATTCGACTGCTTTGGAAAAAGGTCGTATTGGTAGTGTGAATTTATTTGCGACTAAAACACAAGCTTCCCAAAATCAGGTTGTGATTGTTCATGAGCTATTACATGGCTTTGGGGCACAAGACAAATATGATTTAAAAACTGGTCAACCGCTTTATCCTCTAGGTTACGCGCACCCTGAAAAAGTGCCTTTATATCCGCAAATTGACGCTGAAATCATGGGTGGTCGAACACCATTATCTGAGCAGAGCAGTAAAATGCCGAATGGTTTACATGAAACGATAATAGGTTTACTTACAGCTCAAGAAATTGGTTGGGTGAAATAAAATTGTGGATAAATACTGCTTTATCCACATTAATTGATAAGAAACGATGCAGATCTTATACAGACAAAAAATGTGAAGTGGATCACTATTATTAGGTAGATGAAATTCTAATACCTGATAATAAGAGTAGCCATGATGAAAACTGTCGGTAATGATTTGGTGCGTAATCAGTTACATGCTGATCGTAAGTGGTATTTGATATTAGGCTTTGTGCTTATTGGCTTCGGTCTGATTTTGTTTAGTTCATTACCATTTGCGACCTTTTCAGTCGTTTTTTTATTTGGAATACTCATGATGGTCGGAGGTGTTTTACATCTTGTTGCGGCTATTAGTGTTTTTAAAGGCGCAAGCCGATGGTTATGGGCACTGTTTGGTGTACTTTATTTAATAGCGGGTTATTACGCTTTTTCTACTCCTGTAAAAACCGCGGTAGTTTTAACAAGCTTACTATCGATTGCACTTATCATCGCTGGGACTATACGTACAATAAACGCGATTTTACTTAAGCCAATTACGGGCTGGGGCTGGACTTTATTCTCCGGATTATTAACACTCGCTACAGGTATTTTAATTTTGGTTTCTAAAGATTCACCTTTTTGGGTGCTAGGAATGTTCCTTGCTATTGATATCCTATTTCAAGGAATTAATTTTCTAGGTTTGGCTTCTGCGATTAAGCATCTACCATCTAGTTCAAAAACAATATCTTAAATAAGAAAATTGAAACAAAGAGCACTTTAGGTGCTCTTTTTGTTTTTAGGGCGAGCAGACGCATCTATGGTTGGGTCTGTTAAACTATGTCTTGGTGTTTTAGCGATATGTGTTATGAGTCTTGCAAAATTAATTAATGAACTAAATGCTCAGCAAAAAAAAGCAGCCACGACATCTGCGCAGAACTGTTTAGTTTTGGCGGGTGCTGGTTGTGGCAAGACAAAGACAATTGTTGCACGTGCCGCCTATTTAATTGATCAAGGCTTACCAGCGAATCAAATCCAGATTTTAACTTTTACTCGACGTGCTGCGAGTGAGATTGTTGCAAGAGTAGAGCAGCATGTAGGAGCACAGGCAAAGGGTCTAAGAGCTTCGACTTTTCATACTTTTTGTATGTATTTACTGCGCCGTAATCCACAAGCTTTTGGCTTAAATCAATTTAGTATTATTGATCGCGATGATCAGTTACTGATGTTCCGTTTATTAAGAGGTAAAGACAAAGATAATGTTTTACCTAAAGCGGCAGAGCTGTGTGATCTATATTCCTATGCAAGAAATACTCAAACCAAGCTTTCTGAAGCACTGCTTAAGCAACTTCCAGAAGCCTATGAGCACAAGGCACAAATTGCTGAGTTGATGAAAACTTATGAGCAACGTAAAAGAGAGCGTAATTTTTTAGATTACGACGATATCTTGTCGATTGTGGCTGTTCATTTACAAAACTCAGAAGCGTTGACCAATTGGGTGGCAGGCTTTTGTCAGGCATTGCTAGTTGATGAAATGCAAGATACAAACCCTTTGCAATGGGCTTTGTTGCAGCCTTTAATTGGTAAAGTGAAGTTATTTTGCGTGGGTGATGACGCTCAGTCCATTTATGGCTTTCGTGGCGCAGACTTTGAAAATATTCATTCTTTTAAAGAACGAATATCCGATGCAGAAGTACTTACACTCGCTTTAAATTATCGCTCGACTCAAGAAATTCTAGATTTATCAAATTGGTTATTGGCACATAGCCCAATTGATTATCAAAAACAGCTACAAGCGCATCGTGGTCAAGGGCAAAAGCCACAGCTACATTTGTTTGGTAATGAGTTTGAAGAAGCAAACTGGATTGCACAAGATTTAATAACGCGGCATCAGCAAGGTGCAAACTGGCATGACCACATGGTGTTAGTCCGTTCTAGCTATAGTGCTCGATATCTAGAAGGGGCTTTTATTGCTGCTGAAATACCTTATCGTTTTATTGGTGGGGTAAAGCTTCTTGAGTCGGCCCATGTAAAAGATGTACTGAGCCTGCTACGTATTGTGAGTAACCCTCACGATGATTTGGCTTGGATGCGTTTTTTAACCTTGTGGGATGGGATCGGTGATGTTGGTGCCAGTAAGTTAGCCCAAGAGCTGATGGGAATTGTTGATGTCGAGGAGCGCTGTCAGCGACTTGAACGTCATGGCAAGGTACCTCTACAAGCGATTTTAATTTTAAAACAACTAGATGTATTACAGCAGCATGTCGAGGCAAGTATTGGCTTGGCTCTTGATGCTTTAGGTGAACAGCTAGAGCAAAATTATAAAACTAAAGATTGGTCGCGTCGTTTAAAAGACTTTGATTTGGTTAAGCAACTTGCACGAAAGCATGCGTCGTTAGGTGAATTCCTTGAGGAGTATGTACTTGAGCCGATTTCAGTTTCTGAAATTGAAAAAGCTGCTGATCAAGATTTGGTAACTTTAATTACGATTCATTCAGCTAAGGGTGCCGAACAGAAAGTTTGTTATGTACCTCACGTATCGCCAAATCAATATCCTTATGCAAGGGCTCAGGGTGATTTTGATGATGTTGAGGAAGAACGCCGTGTGCTATATGTTGCCTTAACGCGTGCTGAAAATGAATTAATTTTGACGAAGCAAAATCTTAATACGTGGTCGCAAGACACTTATGATGAGCAAGGTCGTAAAGTTGAGAGTTATTTCTTAAATGATCTGCCTGCACACTTGGTTCAAGCAAAAATTCATAGGCAAGTACCTCAGCAATTTACTAAAAAACAATGGAACAGATCTCCTGCAGTAAATTTAGGTTTTGGTATCGATCTGGACTAAACTACTGTATAAGACGCTGTGATTACTTAAATGTATATTGGCCCTCCCTTTTATTGCCAATTAAGGTTAGAAAATGAAAATATTAGTTCGTAATTTAGATCGTGCTGTAAGTGAAGCTGAAGTTTTAGAGTTGTTTAAGGCATATGGTAAAGTTGATACATGTGTTCTTGTGACTGATAAAGACACAGGTAAATCGAAAGGCTTTGGTTTTGTTGAAATGCCGAATCCACGTGAAGCGATTAAGGCAATTAAAGGCTTAAATACGCTTAAAGTTAAAGGCTATGGAATTCGAGTTAAAGCAGCCGAAGAATAAGTTTTTCTGATGAAAAGACAATTTTTAGCTCTCTCGATTGTAACGCCCAATGGTATTCGTATTGCTGAAGGTATCAAAACACTTGAAGTGCGTTCATGGGTGCCTACGCAGTTACCAGTGAAAGATCTATTAATTGTCGAAAACCAGAACTTTCTGATTAAAGATACTGATGAAGAGGAAGGAGTTGCTGTCGCTTTAGTTGATGTCGACTCTATTCATGCTTGGCGAAATGACGAGGTCAATTTAGCCTGTGCATCTGCTTGGAGTGAAGGCTATTTTGCTTGGGTCTTAAGTAATGTCCGTCCTATAAAACAGCCAGTGAAAATTTTAGCTAAACGTAAAATTTATCAAGTTGAGCTGGATTTACCATAAATAACGTTGATTTTATCAATGGAGTCGTTAAGCTAAGAATAGCTATTGCAATGGCGATTTTAGAACAGGAAAGTTTAATTATGTCACGTGTTGCTCGTTATCATGCCGATCGTACCAATCAGAAGCTCTATTTTGCACGTTTAGCGTGTCAACAGGCAGAGCAGACCGATCATGTGCAGCAGGTACAAGCTTACCGTGAAGCAGCTGTATTTCATTTACATGGCGCAATGTTAGCGTTCTTACAAGAATTGGTACGTTATTACCGTTTAAATGATTTGCAACCCACCTTAAAATCTATTGAGGAACATATGGCGGCAAAAGGACAGGTTTCCCCTGAAGTGTCCGTTTTGCAGCAATTGGCAAAAGATGGTTTTGTTGCAGAGTTAAAACGAGCTTATCGTATGTGCCAATACGCCCCAGAACCAAAAGAACCGACTCCTGAAGAAGAAACTTCTTCTAACCTTATTATTAAAGTGACACAAGGGCCTCAGTCTTGGTTGCCAGATGTTAAAATCTTGCGTGAATGGCACCGAGAATTAAGTCATTTAATTGATGGTTTTCGTAACGAAATGGTCGAGTTCTAAAATTAAACTGCCTAGATGCTTGAAATTTAGACTAGGTGTGCCTATATAAATAAGACAAGAGATGCAAAGTGCAAGGGTGCTTTGCCACCATGTTGAAACATGGAGGAAGTATATGTCTATACAGCAATTGAAAGAGTTATTTGGAAATCAAGAAGCAGTGTTGGAATTAGTTCAACTCGAAGGTGGTGAACTCGCCTTGCGTAATGCAGGTTCTGAGAATGAACCCTTGGTTAAAATTCAATTTAGCGATGAAGTCAAAGCAATCTTGGGTGAGCAGACTCCAGTTGTTGCTCAGCATATGATTCAGGCTGCATTGTTTGGACTGCTGGAAAAGCAGGTAAACGAGTGGCAGGCTGAGGTATTAGACGAACAGCCTAAATTCTTGAGTTAAAAAAAGCGTACTCTTGAGTACGCTTTTTATATGGGTTAATGAATTGTTGACTGATGAGCAAGCTCGATCTGATTTAAGATGTGGTGACTCATATTCTTTGCCATTTCTTCTTTTGCATAGAACACTTCGCCAATATTTTCATCACGGATAACCGCTGCTTCTTCTTTGCTTTCTGCACAAATTAATACCTGAATCTGAGGATTTAATTGCTTGGCAATCGCCACGATACGGTGAATATCTAAAATATCCATAGGTGAGATTACCAAGAGTCGTGCATGCATGATATGTGCTTGAATTAAAACACTTGGTTCAGTAGCAACACCACTCACAGCAGCAATATTTGCGTTACGTAGTTTTTCTACGATTTCACGATTCTCTTCTGCAATAACGACTTTAATATTCTCATTAATTAAATTTTCAGTAATGCGTCGTCCTACACCGCCATACCCCACAATTACGACCTGATCACGTAAGTAAGCTTGATCAACTTCATCGGGTAACATTGCTAATGGGTCACCGCTACGTTCAAGCAGTCGAGCTAAGTGAGAGCGTTCACGAATCCAGCGTTGTACAGGTTCAATCGCTGAGAAGATGAAAGAGTTAAGCGTAATTGAAAATAAAGCGCCTGCTAGAATTAGATTCTGAGCTTCTAAGCTTAATAAGCCTAAAGAAACACCAAGTGTCGCCAAAATAAATGAAAACTCACCAATCTGTGCAAGGCTTGCCCCGACTGTTAAAGCTGTATTGATTGGATAGCGGAAGAATAAAACCAATGCCATTGCTGCAAGAGTCTTACCTACCATAATAATCGCGATAACAGCTAAAATATGGAGTGGACTCTCAACAAGAATATGTGGATCAAACAGCATGCCCACAGAAACGAAAAATAAAATCGAGAAAATTTCACGTAGTGGGAGAGTCTCTTCCTCAGCACGATGGCTAAAGTCTGATTCTTTAACGACCATACCTGCAAAGAATGCCCCTAAAGCCATTGAAACCCCAAAGATGGCATAAGAACCGTAAGCGATCGAAACAGCAGCAGCGACGACGGTCAGCGTAAATAGCTCTCTTGATCCTAAACGAGCAACAAATTGCATAATAATAGGCACAACGCGTTTGCCTACAATGAGCATAAAGGCAATAAAGCCAATCACCTTTAATAAGGTGATTCCAAGGGTTAACCAGATATTACCGTCTGCACCTGCTGGTGCTTTTCCACCGAGTAAAACAGCTGTAGCCGGAAGAAGTACTAAAACTAGCACCATCACTAAATCTTCGACTAACAACCAACCCACAGCAATTTTGCCGTTAACTGAGTCTAAAAGACCTCGGTCTCCTAATGCTTTTAATAATACAACTGTACTCGCACACGATAGACTTAAGCCAAAAACGAGTGCAGACCCGAAACTCCATCCCCATAGCATTGAAACGCCAATACCAAGTAAGGTTGCAACAGCGATTTGTAGAATTGCGCCAGGCAAGGCAATACGACGAACCAGTAATAAGTCTTTTAATGAAAAGTGCATCCCTACACCAAACATCAGGAACATGACCCCGAGTTCTGCAAGCTGGTTGGCAAGGTGGATATCTGCTTCTATACCGGGTGTATTTGGGCTAATAATAATTCCGGCAATTAAATAGCCGATAAGAGGGGGGAGTCGTAATCGGGCTGCAATGTAGCCAAAAATGAGGGCAACGCCGAAACCAACAGCAAGTAAAATAATTAAATCTACGTCATGCGGCACTAAAAACTCCTTTTACGTGAGTTAGGCTAAAAACAAGCATAAAAAATGCCAAGGCGGAATGTAGAGAAAGTTTAACAAAAAGGTAGGTATAAAAAAAATGCAAAAAAAAAAACGACTTCATAAAGAAGTCGTTTTTTTCGAGGCTAAAATTATTTGATTTTAGCTTCTTTGAAAATCACGTGTTGACGGATTTTTGGATCAAATTTTTTGATTTCCATTTTTTCCGGCATAGTACGTTTGTTTTTAGTCGTGGTATAGAAGTAACCTGTACCAGCTGAAGAAACGAGGCGAATCTTATCACGCATTGCTCAGACTCCTTAGATCTTTTGACCTTGAGCACGAAGGTCTGCAACAACCTTTTCGATACCCAATTTGTCAATAATACGCATACCTTTAGTGGTTAAACGAAGACGTACAAAACGTTTTTCGCTTTCTAACCAGAAACGGTGGTGGTGCAGGTTCGGCTCGAACCGGCGCTTGGTTTTGTTGTTGGCGTGTGAGACGTTGTTACCAACGACTGGACGCTTGCCGGTAACTTGGCAAACCTTAGACATGGTGTAACTCCATTGATTCAGCCAACAGCAAATCTGTGGCCAGTCATACTAAATGTAAACGGATGAATTCATTCAAGGGGCGTTTTATACCAAAAATACGATTAAAAGACAAGCGAAATTGGTAAAAACGAGGCATGATTTAGTATAACAGATCATGCCTTGATCAGTTAGCGCAACAAGGTTTTCGAAATGAATCGATGAATCGGCTTATTGAACGGTGGAAGAATGTATTTAAGGCTATAAAGTTTTGGATTTGACATCACCGAACGCTCATGAGAAAGGCTAAAAAAGCCCTCTGGTCCGTGATATTTACCCATACCTGATGCGCCAATCCCGCCAAACGGTAAATCATCTTGTGCAACATGGGTAATCACCATGTTAATTCCAAAATGCCCTGAATGGGTGTGCTGTGCAATATAGTCAGCACGCGCTTGATCATAGTCAAAATAATACATCGCTAAAGGACGCGGGCGACTATTAATGAATTCGACGACTTCTTCTATTTGGTCATATTCTAAAATTGGTAGAATAGGCCCGAAGATTTCATTTTGCATAATATCCATTGCAGTCGTTACACCTGTAACTAAAGTCGGTGCAATTTTACGGACATCATCTAAAATTTCATTTTGCGGGTTAATTTCAACAATACGTGCACCTTGATCACGGGCATTTTCGAGATAGCCCTGAATGCGGTTGTACTGTTTATCATTAATAATAGAAGTGTAATCTTGGTTGTTGCGGAAATGAGGATACATTCCAGCTACAATCAATTTAAAGTTCTCGATGAACTCGGCAGTTTTGCCTCGTGGTAAGAAAATATGATCTGGCGCAACACAAGTTTGTCCTGCATTCCACAATTTACCTACAGCAATACGCTGGGCAACATCTTTCATGTCCATTGATGCATGTACTAGGGCAGGAGATTTTCCGCCTAACTCGAGAATTACTGGAACTAGGTTTTGAGCTGCGGCTGCCATCACTGTTTTACCAACAGAAGTTGAGCCTGTGAAAATCATTTTGTCAAAAGGCAAATGACTAAACGCATCTGAAATAACGCCACCACCATTTACCACAGCAACTAATTCTTGTGGGAATGCTTCTGCCAATGCACTTTCAAGGGCACGTCCAAAGTTTGGTGAGGCACTAGAAATTTTGATCATTGCATGATTGCCCGCAGCTAATGCACAGATCAGAGGTCCAACCGAAAGTAATAATGGATAATTCCATGGTGTAATAATACCAATCACACCCATAGGTTGATATTGTACCCAACCTTTTGCTGGCTGATGTAATACACTGATGTGGCGTTTTGATGGTTTCATCCACGCAGTCAGATGTTTACTGTAATACTTGATTTGTTCCAAACTCGTGAGTAGTTCACCAATTTTTGTTTCCATAACTGCACGATTGCCATAATCAAGGTTAATTGCTTCGGCAATCTGATCTTGATATTTTACCAAGACTCTTTTAAGACGAGCTAAACGATCAATACGCTCTTTAGCAGTGGGTACCGGATGACGTAAATAAGCGAGCTTTTGTTGTTCAAGCAAATCATGTAAATGCTTAACATCATAAGGAAGCTGAGTCTCTGGATTTGTTTTTGTTTGACTGTTCATCGGTACTTACCAAATATACTGATATACTTATTTTTTAGAGTAAATACTCTAAATAGTCAAGTCGGTTTATGTGTTTAAGTCTTAACCATGTGAATTATTAAAGGTTATTAAAATGTCTCTACCTAAAGCTCTGAAGACAAAAGACCGGATTTTACAAATTAGTTTGCAGCTTTTTAACGAGCGAGGTGAACGGTCGGTTACAACCAATCATATTGCGGCGGAGTTAGGTATTAGTCCTGGAAACTTGTATTACCATTTCCGGAATAAGCATGAAATTATTAAAGAATTAATGTACCAATATCAGGTTGAGACTTTGGAAATGCTTTCTTTACCTGAAGACAGACCACTAACGACCAATGATAAAATTAACTATTTTCAAGTATTAAGTGGTCAACTCTGGAGTTACCGTTTTATCCATCGTGATGTCTATCATTTAGTTGAAAGTAACGAAGACTTTAAAAAGATTTATCCACGGTTTGCTGGACAGGTCATGCAACAGGGGCAAAAGATTTATCAAGCCTTTGTCGATGCCGGCCTTATGAAAATGACGCCATCTGAAATTGAAGCGCTCATTATTAACTTATGGATTGTATTAACAAACTGGACAAACTTTTTATATATGTCTGGTCACATTAGTGACAATAACCACTTAGAAGAGAAATGGGTTTGGCAGGCATTACGTCAAATGGTTTTCCTTGAAGGTCCTTATCTTATGGGAGAAAGCCGAGCAACTTACGAGCAGTTGCTTGATTCACTGGGGCCTTCTGATCTATTCGCCAGCTTGTCGTCGTTAAAAGATGAATAGTTGTGCTTGCCTATTTAGAGCGCTAGAATACTCGGCTTATTAAAAATTTGACTCAATTAAGTGATATTAACCAAATGAATATGACCACTGCCAATACAGCCCGTTTACTGATTACTTGTGAAGACAAGCCTGGGATCGTACAGGCTGTATCGAGCTTTTTGTACCACCAAGGTGCAAATATTACCGCGCTTGATCAGTATGCGACGGAAGCTCAGGGTGGACGTTATTTCATGCGTGTTGAGTTTGAACTTGACCATTTACAGTCACGTAAAGATGCATTAATTCAAACATTTGCTGCCAACGTTGCTGAGCGTTATGGCATGCAATGGCGTCTTGCTTTCGTAAATGAAATTAAAAAGGTTGGTATTTTAGTTTCTAAAGTCGACCATGCTTTACTTGAGTTATTGTGGCGTCATGCACGTGGGTCGTTACCTTGTGAAATTACACACGTGATTTCTAACCACGAAGATTTACGTGAATCCGTTGAGAACTTCGGTATTCCATTTACTGTAATTAAAGTAACTAAAGACAATAAAGCTGAAGCTTATGCACAAATTGATGAAATGATGCAGGGCAATGACTTATTAGTTCTTGCACGTTACATGCAGATTTTAAGCGAAGATTTTGTTGCGAAATGGGAAATGAAAATCATCAATATCCACCATTCTTTCTTGCCAGCTTTCGTGGGTGCTAATCCATACAAGCAAGCTTATGAAAAAGGTGTGAAGTTGATTGGTGCGACAGCTCATTATGTGACGGCTGATCTAGACCAAGGCCCAATTATTGAGCAAGACGTTGAGCGTGTAAGCCATGACTATAATGTTGAGCAACTTCGTGAGCTAGGTGAAGATGTCGAGCGTAATGTATTGGCTCGTGCAGTAAAATGGCATTTAGAAGACCGTATTATTGTTGATGGTAACAAGACGGTTGTTTTTTAAATAACGCTTATTTTAAAAAAGCACGCTTTATGCGTGTTTTTTTATATCAAAAAAAATATTGAAATGATATAACGTAACAATATTGAATGAATTTATGGTAGGATTCGATCTCTTCATAGTGAAATTAGCCTAACTATATAAGTTAGATTAAATACTTTGTGAACAAGAGATACGCGTTCATGTAACTATGAGAAAACAAAAGCAAAGACACTCAACTGATACAAATTAGTGATATTGAGCAAATGTTTTTCTCAAAAAATAGTTGCAAATGAAAACACTTCTCATTTATTATTGTGGCACTTTATTGTTCTATCCGATGTTTGAAATCGTTTCTACAAATAGAAATCTGAAATCATCATCCATTAGGTAATTAGATTCTTATGAGTCAATCTTCCGCAGCCTTAAACTCTCCCAATCCGATGAAAAAGAAAGTCATCACGGCACTAATTGCGGTTGCAATTGGTCATATCGGGGTCTTATGGGCGGTCAGCCATATTAAGCCTGCTGAATTAAAGCCAATCGAGAAGAAGCCTTTACAGGTACGTTTCGTAAAAATTCAAGAGCAACCAAAACCACTACCTCCTAAGCCAAAGGAACCGCCTAAAAAGCCGGAACCTAAAAAAGAGGTAAAAGAAGTTAAAGTTGTTGAAAAGCCTGTGACACCACCGAAAAAAGTGGAAAAAATTCAACAGGTGAAAAAAGCTGAAACACCAAAAGAAACAGTAAAGACAGAACCTAAAGTTGAAACCAAAGTGGTGACAACGACGACAACTGTTGTTAAAAAAGTGGAGGAAACTCCAAAACCAGTGATACCAGAAGCACCTAAAGCTCAAACTGCTCCAGATCCCTCACCAAAACGCGTTTCAATTGGTGGTTCGGGTATTCAATGGAGTCGATCGCCACGTGTAACCGTTACTTCAAAAGATTTAGAAAATCAAACACGTTCAGTTGGTATATATATTGAAGCAGATGAAAAAGGTAAGGTTACAGTTGCACGAGTTACTAAAAGTAGTGGTTTGCAGAATTTAGATGACAAAGTTTTGCGCGCAGTACGTGGTGCGAAATTTAAACCTTATATGGAAAATGGTGTTGCTTATCCAATTAAAACTGAGCAACCATTTGAGTTTAATCCTTAATAAATTTGAGTCCCAACGGCTAACCTTAATCAGGAGTTCAATATGAACTTTTCAATCTATTGGCAACATGCAGATGCAGTGAGTAAAACCCTGTATTTCATCTTATTGGCAATGTCGATTGCTACCTGGACAGTTTTCATCTTACGTTTGATGGGGACTCGCCAATTAAAGCAACAAGCTTATGCTCAACTTTCTCAGGCTATCACTTCGCTAAAAGCAAAGTTACAACCTTTAAGTTTTGAGCAGCGTAAAGCGGTTGCGGAGCAGGCTCTACTTCGTCAAATTTCTGCTGAAAAAGTCAATGCTGAAAAAGGTATTTCTGTTTTAGGAACAATTGCTTCAATTGCACCATTCGTTGGTTTGTTTGGTACGGTATGGGGTATTTTCCATGCACTTGTTGCAGTCGGTAAAAGTGGACAAGCAGGTTTGGCTCAAGTGGCTACACCAGTAGGTGAGGCGCTTATTATGACGGGCCTTGGTCTTGCAGTTGCGATTCCTGCGGTATTGGCTTATAACATTTGTGTACGCGCTAACCGTGGTCTTGCTCATGATTTACAAGATCAAGCGCACAGCTTATTAATTGATACGATGTTGCAGCAAGACTCAACTGTAAAGTCTGATGTTAAAACTGCACAGCAAAGTTATGTTGGAGGTCAAGCTTAATGGCTTTTCAATTGGGTGAAGACCACGATAGTGGCATAAATGAGATGAACCTCATTCCGCTAATCGACATTATGTTGGTGTTAATGATCATCTTTTTGGTCACAGCAACAGTTGCCAACCCATCGATTCCATTAACGCTTCCTAAAACAACTGCTGAAATTATTGATCCACCACCAAAAGCAATTACGATTAGTATTAATGCAAATGGTGAAGTGGCTTGGGATACTCAAGTAATTAGCCTTGATGAGCTTCAAAAACGTTTTCAAGAAGCAGGTCAAGGTGATGTTAAACCAACAGTTCAACTTCGTGCTGATAAAGAGTCGAAGTACGATACTGTTGCTCAGGTAATGTCTCGCGCCAGTGAAGCCGGACTGAGCGATATTGCCTTTGTAAGTGAAAACTAAAATTTAGTTTACTCAATAAAAAAGCAACCAAACTGGTTGCTTTTTTATTGTTCTGATTTATTGATCTTTCATCAGATGCTGGAATTTACTATATAGCTTGAGCAGCTTTGGTGGAATCGCAAAGTTGCAATAACCTTGTGAAGGATTCTTTGCATAGTAATTCTGATGATATTCTTCTGCTGGATAGAATGTCGGAACAGGGGACAGCTCAGTCACAATATCAAGATCGTCATTTTTTAGAGTCTGAATCGTGTGTTCCGCTGCCTGCTTTTGCTCTTCATTATAATAGTAAATAACAGAGCGGTATTGTGTGCCGATATCATTACCTTGGCGATTTAAAGTCGTTGGATCATGAGTCGCAAAGAACACGTCGAGTAACTGGGAGTAAGTTACTTGCTCTTCATCAAAGTCGACTAAGATCACCTCAGCGTGCTGGGTGTCTCCTTGACATACTTGCTCGTAGGTAGGGTTAGTGGTGTGTCCACCTGCATAACCACTCGTTACTTTTTCTACACCGCGTATTTGTAAAAATACAGCTTCGACGCACCAAAAACAGCCGCCGCCAAATAATGCCTGTTGCATTGTTTTTCCCTCTATTTCCTGCCTATTACAATAGGGTTTATGTATTTAAAATACAAAGTAAAGCATGTATAAAAAAGTAAAGAAAAGTGCATTACTTATTTCATTTAGCTTTAGGTAAACCTTGTCGAACGATTTGAGAGAAGTGTTCACTACTCTGATCTGAGAGCTGTTCAAAATTTTCAGTTCTTGGGTTGATATGTGCAATTTGATACCACTGTTTTAAACTGATATTTTGATTAAGTGCTTTAAGGTCATATAAATAATTAGGTAAGTAACCCGAAGCGATTAGACGATAATCTTTGGGAAGCTGATATGGGTTAATTGCTTGAACCATATCGAAAATTAAGGTTGTACAGTTACTCGTAAGGGTGTTGTACCACTCAGGCTTCTTGCGTAGCTCATCCGATTTCTTAAGATATTCTAAAAATAGCGCTTTTTGCTCGCTACGCGGCATATTGACTGGAAAATTATACACTTGCTCTTTACGGATGTTGCTACGCGTATAGACAATATCCTTTTCATCAGAAGCAATTAAGCTAAGTTCATATTTTCTAAAAAAACCGCCAATTGCCGAAAACTCTTCAGTCTTTTCTTTACGAATCTCGATTGAGAAGACTAAAGGTTGCTGATTCTTAAATTCGAAGCTTACCAGTGTGTGAGCAATTTGTGGTCCCATCCAGTAAGAAGTAATGATATTTACTCCATTTAACTGGTTGAGGTCAAAACTGCGGGTTTCCCATCGCACATCATAGGTTCCATCAGGATGCCAGTTGAAGTTACGAACATTGTGTAAAGTGATTACATCGCCGTGCTTTTCATAGCTCAGCATATTCGCGACTTCAGGGTTCCAGTCTCGATCTTGACGTGCAGTAATCGAAAAATACCAGACTAGCGAACAAGCAAATGCAAGAAGATAAATCAGGATATCGGTACGGCGACTAATAATATGACCTTCAACATATAAGCCAGCCATGCTGAGTGCAAAAGCAATCCAGATGCCAATGAGTATGCGGCTGCCCAACCAGCCAAAAGGTTGTTGAACCCAAAGCGCTACGCATACCCAAATGCTAGAGAACACAATAAACAGCGTGAATAGACTATGTAATAGCCCAAAAAGTAGAGCAATAATAAATTCACGTGTTCCGATATTGTGCATAGGCATCCATAAAATTATTTTTTATAAGTAGCAAACTCGAATGAAGTTCCTGATTTTTCATCAACTTGCTGTTCACTTGCAGTTTTATGAAACTCACTCGGTATTGTTGGATAATGTGCATCACCTTGCACATCTAAGTCAACATGAGTAAGTTCAAGACGGTCTGCAATCG
Source organism: Acinetobacter sp. D009 (assembly GCF_038562025.1). Taxonomy (NCBI): domain Bacteria; kingdom Pseudomonadati; phylum Pseudomonadota; class Gammaproteobacteria; order Moraxellales; family Moraxellaceae; genus Acinetobacter; species Acinetobacter sp. D009. The sequence goes on along the minus strand of NZ_CP151886.1, from coordinate 3,336,156 downwards.
ATAAGGTTTGCTTGAATATCTCGCCGCCACCAATGATGAATAAAGCTTGTTTTTCGGTATTCTTTACATCTTCTAAAGCTGCATTTAAGGCATCTTCAATTGAATACGCAACTTTAACGCCATCAAATTGCCAGTTAATGTCACGGGTAATCACCCAGTTCACACGGTTTGGTAGAGCACGGCCCATAGACTCAAGGGTTTTACGACCCATCACGACCACGCCACCTTGTGTGATTTCTTTAAAATGTTTTAAGTCGGCAGAAATATGCCATGGCAACGCATTGCCTTTACCAATACAGTGGTTTTTGTCCATTGCCACAACGTGGACAACTTCTACATTTTGCCATGCCATAATCTTATTCTCTAAACCGTAATCTAATGAAATTTAAGCCTTCGTTATACTGCAACTGGTGCTTTAATTGCCGGATGTGACTCGTAACCTACAATCTCGATATCTTCAAATTTGAAATCAAATAAGTCAGTTATTTCTGGATTTAGTTTCAATTGGCATAGCGGTAAAGGCTCACGTGTCAATTGAAGTTTAGCTTGTTCAAAATGGTTGGCATAAAGATGCGTATCACCACCAGTCCAGACAAAATCCCCTACACCTAAACCGCACACTTGAGCAATCATATGGGTGAGTAGAGCATAACTCGCGATGTTAAAAGGCACGCCTAAAAACACATCGGCACTACGTTGATAAAGCTGGCATGACAACTTGTTGTCTTGTACGAAAAATTGGAAGAGCGTATGGCAAGGCGGTAAGGCAACTTGTCCAGCTTCATTTGGGTTCCAGCCAGAAATAATTAAACGGCGCGAGTTTGGATTGGTCTTAATTTCGTTAATTAACCATTTAATCTGGTCAAAACCATCTTGATTATAAGTACCGTCAGCATTTTTAGTTGCGCCGAAATTACGCCATTGATGACCATAGACTGGTCCAAGTTCATGCTCTGGACGGCCAAAGCGAGCAGTTTGTTCTGCTGTTGCCCATTCGTCCCAAATTGAAACTTTATTGTCTTTTAGGTATTGGACGTTAGTGTCGCCTTTTAAAAACCAAAGCAACTCAATCACAATCGAGCGGAAGTGAACTTTTTTGGTGGTGAGTAAAGGAAAACCTTTAGAGAGATCAAAACGCATTTGATGACCAAATACAGAACGGGTTCCTGTGCCTGTACGGTCGCCTTTGTCACCGCCATTATCAAGGATATGTTGTAGTAGGTCTAAATATGCACGCATAACACTCTCGAGTTCGGATTAATTCCATAAAATAGAAGGGGAGATGGTTTCTGGATCAATAAACCGTGGAAGATAATAACATGGTTTAATGACAGGTAGGAAAGCGAGCAATAGTTTGTAATTAAAATCGTTTAGCGCGATTTTGATAAATCGAAACAAGAAAAAAGCCAACCAGTACAAAGCCTAAAGCTTGTATGAGATGAATCCATTTATGCTGAACAGGGAGCAAATACATCAAAATAATAATGATTAAAATAGGATAGATTTTGATTAAAACGCCCAAGCTCGATTTGCCTGATGTGTTGTTTGAAAGTTTGGTATTCAAGTAATGCCCAACATGTAAACCAAACCCGAAAATAAGGCTGAGTATTGTATAAATAGGAGGTAAGGGCTGAACTTGATTAGCAGCATAAACTGCAACACAAACAACAATAATGAAGATAAGTTTGATGTGACGTGGTGCGTTGTACCAATAAGCCAACATATATTGAGCCTATTTATTAAAAAGTGATTGAGGTGAAAAAATAAAAGCAGCAAGCGCCATAAAAGCGATTCCTTGCACACCCCAGATCAGCAAATTCGGCATTGTTTTAACAAAAATAAGTGCAAATAACAGTGCGATAGGGATCCAAGTCAGCAGGCGGTAAAGTAGGCCAGTTGGATTTTTCTGAGCAAAATGTAATTTAAAATAGCGACAGATTAAAAAAATAATCCCAGTTCCTGTAAACATTAGAATGGTATCTAAAGGCAGTGGTTGGTATTGATATAATCCAATACAAATCAACAGTGTAATAATTAAAATTACTAATTTTTTAAATGTCGGGACTTGAGTGTTAAACCAGAATTCCAGCATGTCATATCTTCATTTTTAGGAGAGTAAAAACTGTAGCATAAAAAAGAAAAGAGGAGCCGAAACTCCTCTGATTTATCATATTAACTGTTCTTTTGTGGGCCCCAGTCATAAATTTTCTTTTGGTAGGCATACCACATCATCCAAAGGCCAATTAATAGCATTGGAACGGTGAGGATCTGACCTTTAGTCATCCAGCCAAACAAAATAAAACCTTGGTCGGCATCTGGTTGACGGAAGAATTCCATTACGAAGCGTGCAACACCATAGCCCATTAAAAATAGGGCAGAAACTGCCATGCGTGGACGTGGTTTTGAACTAAACCACCACAAGACAATAAATAGGATTAAGCCTTCACAAATTGCTTGATAAATTTGTGATGGATGGCGTACCAGTTGTAATGGATCGGTCGGGAAGATCATACCGAATGGATAATTTGGGTCAGTTACTGCACGACCATATAACTCTCCACCAATGAAGTTACCAAAGCGCCCAAACATTAAGCCAGTCGGTACACATGGGGCGATAAAGTCGAGAGTTTGGAACCATGTTTTTTGATATTTTTTACACCAAAATAACATCGCAATCATGACGCCTAAAAAGCCGCCGTGGAAACTCATACCACCTGTCCAGACTTGGAATAGCCAAATCGGATTTTCAAGGAATTTATCAAACTCATAGAAAAGGACGTAGCCGACACGACCGCCCAGAACGACACCTAAAGCACCGTAAAACACCAGATCGGAAACCATTTCTGATGTCCAGCCATCACGCTGTTTGGCACGGTAGGAAGCTAGCCCCCAAGCACATAAAAATGCCAATAAATACATGAGTCCATACCAATGGACTTGAAGAGGTCCTAGATGTATTGCGACCGGATCGATATTAGGATAGGTCAGCATTGCTGCTCCTTGATCTTACGTTTTGACAGATTGTAGCGGAATGATGTGAAAAATGTTGTACATTCAATGTGTAAAGATATGGAATAAGAAAAGATGTGTATTGTGGCTTTAGCATGGCATGTTCTGGATGATATGCCCTTATGTCTTATGTCAAATCGGGATGAGTTCTATCATCGACCAACAGCATTGTTACATCAGTGGCAACATACACCGATTATTGCTGGGCAAGATTTACAGTCGGGTGGTACTTGGATGGGCGTTACACCTCAAGGCCGATGGGCTGTCTTGACCAATTTTCGTGATGGACGAGATCAGAAATCATATGAAACCTCTCGGGGGCATTTAGTTCAGGCTTTTTTAGAGTCAGATTTATTGCCGATTCGATTTGCTCAACAATTAGAACAGCAGCAACAGAACTTTGCTGGCTTTAACCTATTTATGGGAAATGCTGATCAAGCGGTTTATATGAGTAACCGTGGTGAAGCCCCGCAAGTATTAGCCAATGGTGTTTATGTGGTTTCAAATGGTTTGATGTCTGAACATTGGGAAAAAACCAGACATTTAAGAACACGTTTTACGCAAGAGTTTTTGCCTTTGCTTCAGCACCAGACGGAAGAGTTAACTTTGCAACATGCTGCATGGGATATTCTTGAAGATGAGCGTAAGGTCACAACGGCATTATTACCCAATACGGGCATTCAGCCAGAAATGGAAGAGTTATTATCATCGACTTTTATTCAAAGCCCTGTGTATGGCACACGTTGTTCAAATTTTTTACGAATGACCAATAACGAATGGCTTTGGTTGGAAAAGACCCAACAAGGCGAGCATAGTGGGCAAATTGTTCAGCAGCAGGTTCTCTTAAATCGATGATAATAAAAATGCCGATCAATTGACCGGCATTTTTAATCATCTAAGAATTAACCCACGATCACACCACCATCTTTACGGGTAATCACAACAGTTGCTGAGCGTGGACGCGCAGTTTTGTTACTTGGATCTTTCTGGGTTGCTGGCCAGTTACTTTCTGGTGTTGAGTAACTTGCAGAATCTTCACCAGGATGTTGAACATTAATGAAAATTGCTTTGTAGTCAGGTGTCATCGCAATACCTGTAATCTCACATTGCTTAGGTCCCACCAAGAAACGGCGCAAAGTTGAGTCTGTAACTTTAGCACCGACTAAAGTTTGCTGACCATTTGACGTAGTTGCAGGAGCACCATCTCCAATCTGACCTGGCAGCGCAGCAAGCATCATACAGTTAGTGACATCAGTGTATGCGCCATCATCTGTTTGAATCCAAAGTACGCCACGTGGGTCAAACCACATACCATCTGGAGATGACAAATCATTGTTGTCTGTGAGACCCGATAAGTTGATGTTTGAGGCCATAGATGCTTCTGCACCGAATAGATAAATATCCCACTTGAAGGTTTCAGCAGTCGTTTTGTCATCCATTTCTTTAAAACGGATGATATGACCGTTCACGTTACCCTTTTGCTCTTTAGTGCCGTTGTAGAGGTCTGTGTAGTTACGTGGGTTTGCAGCATCGGTCGCGTAATCTTTACCACGATTTGAGTTGTTGGTGAGTGTGACATAAACTTCGCCGTTCACTGGGTTGACCGTACACCATTCTGGGCGGTCCATTTTTGTAGCACCGACTGCATCGGCAGCTAAACGTGCAAATGTGACAACGTCTGCTTGAGATTTAAATGGGTAGGTCGTGTTGCTTTCATTTAATCCATTTTTGCCATAAGCAAGTTCAATCCATTGACCTGAACCATCGTTATTAAACTTGGCAACATACAATTTACCTGCGTTCATGTATTTGTCGCCAGCCGCATAACCACGATTTACATCTTTGACATCCCACACTGCGGTAGAGACGAATTTATAGATGTACTCACCGCGAGAATCATCGCCCATATAAAATGCTAATGGTTGACCTACAACGGCACGACAAGCACTATCTTCATGTGCAAAACGACCAAGTGAAGTACGTTTAACCGGATTTAGGCGAACATCAAACGGATCAATCTCGACCATCCAGCCGAATGTATTTGGACCGTTACGATAATCTTGGGTAGCTTGTGCAGCTTTTACGTCGGCATTCCAGCGGTCATATAAGTCTTGTGACTCTACTTGACCAATTGCTGTTTCCCAGCCATAACGTGAGCCAGATCCTGCTTTTAAGCCATAGCGTTTCAGTGCAATAATTTCTTCTGGAGTACGTAACGCGTCATCAGTCGTACTACGAGCAAAGTAACCAATAAAGTTTTCTTCAGTGGTTAAGTATGTACCCCAAGGCGTATAACCGTTACCGCAGTTATTATGGGTACCACGTGTTTTACGAGCAGTCGGGGAGAAGCGAGTTGCAAGCAAGCCAGAACCAGCTGCAGCACCTGCAAAATCCATTTCTGTTGATGCTGTAATACGGCGGTTAAAAATAGAATTTTTATCAATTGTTACTTTTTGAGTTGCAGCATCTTTTTTGATGTAAACAATAGAAACGCCATGCGCATTGGTTTCACGAATAACTTCATCTTCAGGGCGGTGTCCATCAACTTTTGTTGGGCCTTTGGGGTGAAGGAAAGTCTGATTAATATATTCATGATTCATGACCAACAAACCTTGCGCTGAAGCACTCTCGTCAAAGCGGTTTGTTGAAGTATTTAAACCAAAATAATGCATACCATCATGACAGTCGCCTGAACGGAACTGAAAGCTTGGGCCTGATGGAATATTATTATCGTCCCATTCGCCAAAATTAGGGTTGATTGAATCACCCAATGCATAAATGACATTCGCTTCGTAACCTTCAGGTACAGTCACAATATCATTATGGTTTTTCGCAACTGCGGTAAAAGTTAATTTTTCTGGTTTTTTATTTGGATCTACAGGTGTGGTTCCACCGTTGTTAGAACCTGAATCATCATCGCTATCATTACAGCCTGTTAATGTAGAGGCTAAAGTTAACGCTACAGCACCACTTGCTGCTTTAGTAATTAAACTACGGCGACTGATGTGTTGTTCTAAAATGTCACGAAAGTGGATGTTGTCAGAAGTATTGTTATCCAATTCTTGGTCTTCATGATATGGCGTCAGCTCTGTCATGGGAAATTCCTAAGTAAATAAAGAGATTGTTCTAAAATTCTTCATGAGCTTAGTTTGTGAATGTGACGAGGCGTTGACGTTTTGATGATAAGTTAATGAAAAGTTCTGTAACTTTTCATTTAATTTTCATAAAAAGTAAAAGTTGAATGTAAAAATATTAAAGCTGACCTTGGCCAGCTTTAATATTTAGAGAGGTTATGAAAAATTATTTAGTTGTGACTGAAGGGGCAATTGGGTCTGCTGTAATATAGCCGACGTTAGCACTATAACCATTGTTGTAATTTTGGTTAATTAAGGCCTTAACATCCTCAGGTACACTACTACTATCGCCTGGATGTTGGAAGTTGCTCATGATGTAAGTCCAACCGTTGATTGAATCTACCGCATGTAAACCTGTTGACTCTGCACCTGCCGGTGTAGAAAGTAAACGTGTTAATTCTTTGGTATCTACATTGTATGCCCACAAGAAGTTGTTCACGTGGTTACCTGAGTCTTCACCAATGAATAATGTGCGTAAAGTTTCAGAGAACTTCAGATTGTCTGGGCTAGCAATTTTGTCTGGGTTCGCTGTATTACCTAAACTATCTTTCGCAGCAAGATCTTCACCCATGAGCAGCATATATGAGTAAAGAGGAACCCACTCACTATTGATTGCGCTGCCTTCATTATCTGTAAAGCTATTACCTAACTTGTGTGCCAGAACCCCACCAGCAGTAATTTTTTTAGAGAACGCGACATTATGTCCAGCGACATAACCTTTACCACCAATGACCATTGAATCTTGAATATTAGCTAAAGCAGAGTAAGCAACTTTATCTTTAATATTTACGTTAGTACCTTCCATCTTGGTAAACGCCATACTTGCACCTTTTAGTGCTGCATAACGATGTGTTTCCAAGAAAGCTGCTGCTTTTTCCATACCTGGTTTAAGTTTGACCCAAAGCTGTTTCTTTGCCAAAGTGATTTCAGTATAGCTCGCATCATTTGGATTGGTTGTTAAACTTTCCATGATGTCAGTTGACTTAATCCCACCAGCAACTAAATCCTCAATTTCTTTACTAGTCGCATGGCCAAGTTTGATCCATTGAATGCTAGCAGTTGAGGTTTCAGTTAGGGTATTGATGTATTTAGCAACGTATAGTGTCCCTGCCGATAAATCTTTTTCTTTATCTGCAACGAACATGAAGAAGCCACCGTTGGTGTAGTCATCTCCCATAAGTGCTGTACGGTTGTCTGGCATAACATGGATAAGTTCGTGAGAAATACGACCTAAACAATAGTGCTTTTTAATGCTACCAGTACCATCAAGGTTAACTGTTACTTCTGGCAAATGACCATAGTTATATGGGTTTGCTTTAGTTTCATCACCAAAGAAGTATTTACCAAGATATTTTGGATCTGTACCGCCAATACCTTGATTGAATGCATCTGGCTCATATTCTTCACTTGATAAGTGAGTGTTCCAAGGTGATAAGCTAGCACCGCAAGTAATCCATAAACCGTGTACTGGTGCAGTATCAACGTTGAAGTATTTTTTAAGTTCTAAGTGACCTGTTTTTTGGTCTTGATCTAAAGTCAAAATTGCGATTGGTGAAGGTAATTGACCGTAAGTATCACCGCCTGCTTGGTCTTTAGAGTTGTATTCAAATTGAACAACATGGAACACTGGGTTTGCTACGCCTTCAACTTTCGCACCTTCTAATTGAATTAGAGATGAACCATCTGGACAGTCTGAAAAGAATTGACGTTCTTTACCAGCAACTGACTTATCCATAATTGGATTGCCGTTAACATCAAAATAACCACCCGCGATAATCGTCCCACCACCAAGTTTTGGTACGCTATCACCAGTTTTAAAGAAAGGTTTATAAGCGAGTTGGTATTCAGTACTGGTTGAATTTTCCCAATCAATTTTTAATTTAGAATTCACTACAGTTGTTGCACGATCAGCTGCAGTTGTTGGCGCTGGCATTGCTGTGAATTTTGCATTTTTAAATTTGCTTGGTTGTGGTGTGGGAGTGACTACTGAGCTGTCATCACTATCATTACAACCTGCTAATGTTGCTGCCGTAGCCATCGCTCCTAATGGTAGAAAAGGAATCCCCGAAAACCATTTTAAAATTTCGCGACGCGTTGGTTGAGTAGAAGCAGTTGTCATAATAAATCCGTAAATTTTGTGGGTATATTTGTTGAGTTGATTCTATGGACTGAAAATGACACTTTTCTTACATTTTTAAGTCACTTTGAAGACAGTTTATTGCTTTGTAGATTAAAAAGTGCTCTACATAAAAAAGCCTGAACTTGTAGGCTCAGGCTTTTTTCTAGAAATCATTTTATTCAGCAGAATGGATTTTTCTTTTCTCAAGAATTTTACCAAAGAGCAGGCCGAGCTCAAAAAGCAACCACATTGGAATTGCTAACATCACCATTGAAATTGCATCTGGTGGTGTAATAAACATCGCTACAAAAAAGCATCCAACAATAATAAAACGTCGCTTTTCAGCAAGGCTTTTTGTATTTACCACACCGATTAAAATAAGGAGGAGTGTCGCGATTGGAATTTCAAAAGTCAGTCCAAAAACTAAAAATAACTTTAAGCAGAAGCTTAGGTAGCTATTAATATCCGTCATCGGTGCAACAGTTTCAGGCGATACACTAATAAAGAAATGTAAAATTGCCGGAAGAGTAATGTAATATGCAAAAGCAACACCCGCATAAAACAAGACAATACTACCGATGAGTAATGGTAGTGCTAAATGACGTTCTTTTTGATACAGCGCTGGACGAACAAATGACCAGATTTCATACAGAATAAATGGCATTGCCAGCACAAGTGCGACAAATAAATTGAGTTTAAAAGGCGCCATGAATGTTGCAGTGACATCTGTTGCAATCATTGAGGAGGAGGTTGGAAGTTGCAGCCTCAAAGGTTCAGATAGTAATTGGTAAGTATTATTTCTAAATGGTAATAAGCAAAAAAATAAAAATAAGGTTACTCCGACAATCCTAAATAAATGACGTCGTAAAACGACCAAATGGCTCATGATTGGCATTTGGTCTAAATTTTCCTGATTATTTACAGTGGTTGAAGGCAGTTGGTTCATACGGCAATCTTCAATTTAACAGGTGATGTCTCTGAAATATCAGTTGATGATGCTAAAGGCATAAATTTTCTAATGTATGGGACTTTATAATGGCCTGATATAGGAAGACATATCCGAATAGGTTGGGGCACAGATTTGGTTGCCTCAGCCTTATCTATATTTTCAGAAATATTCTGCTTTTGAATTTCTTCAAGCTGTTGTTGTACTTTACGTTCTAGTGCTTCAATGCGGTTGAGTTCTTCTTGCATTTCTTTTCGAAACTCAGAAAGACGCAACTCTTGATCAATCTCATTTTGCAAATTGGTAATATAACGTTTTAGACGAACATACCAACGACCAGCAAAGCGTGCAGCTTCTGGAAGTTTATCCGGACCTAAAACTAAAATTGCAATAATTGCAAAACAGAGTAGCTCTGTCATTCCTACATCAAGCATGGTCGAAAACCTTTAGCTTTTTACTGATGTGCTGTCAGGTGTTTTGACTTGGGCATCAATTGTACGTGGAGTATTAAGAGCAGTAGTCTCATCTTCTTCACGAACTGATTTTTTAAAGTCTTTTACTGCACCGCCTACGTCTTTACCGATATTTTTTAATTTCGACGTACCGAATAATAAAATAACGACAATTGCAAAAATAACGACATGCCAAATAGATAAACCGGCCATGATCTTATACCTCTTTTCAGTTTGCTTTATATCAACAGGTTGCCATGACAGGAATGTGACATTTATATGTCATTTTTAAGACAATGAATGGCTGCCAAAATCTAAAAAGTTAATTTTATAAACAGCATATCTCCTTTTTTTATTTATACATAGTTTGAAAAGAGTCACTTAAATTACTTGAAATGGAGAGTACATTTCATTTTGAAAAGGTGTAGCATAGCAAGCTGGTTTTGATGAGCAAGAGGAGAGAGTGTGGCGCTACTACTGCCTGTATTGGCATTTATCACAGGGCTTCTACTTGCTCAGATTTCCATTGCAGAAACTATAAAACCTATTCTCTCAGCTTGGCTTGCACGACTCCTGATTCCGATTGTGATTATTTACAACATGGTATTTTATCAGCCAGGTAGTTTGAGTTTGATGCTGTTTAGCTTCGGTTCAGCATTTCTTATTTTCTTTGCCTATTTAGCTCTATTTAAAGACAGATTGTTAGCGCTATGCGTGAGTTATACCAACATGGGGTGGCTTGGTTTTCCCTTTGCCATGGCTTTATTTGGCCCTGATGCTACGGCTCCTATTGTGGCCTTATATATTGGTATGTCTCTTTTTGGAAATGCATGGGCTGTTACGGCAGTCACCACTACACCACAAAGTAAACTCAACATATTAAAAAAGGTTTTAACTTCTCCACCGTGTATTTCAATATTTTGTGCACTTTTACTTAGGTCGTTAGGTGCTCAACATATCGAGCATCCTGCTATACATTGGGTATATGAAGTTGCCAAGTTTGTCATGACTTTTGCTGGTATGTGTGTGCTGGGAATGTGGCTACGCCGTACTCGAGTACATTTAAAAGACTTAATTTATAGTATGAAAGCTCAAGCATTTAAAGTAGTGTGCGGATTTATTCTCTGTGGCTTAACTTATAGATTTTTACCCATTCCTAATATCAGCCAGCAAATTGGAGTGATGTTTTTAATGTTCTGCCTGCCACCAGCAGCCAATATTGTAGCGCTAGAAACACATTATCAAGGGACGGGTAGATCTGCGGCTTACATTGCTTCGGGGACGATTGTGAGTTGTGTGTGTATTGCGATTTATGCTGTGTTTTTACACTTGTTCGATTAATCTTTATTTAATTCTAAGTTTCCTAAACTTGCTTGTGCGAAGGCGGCATGGATATCGCCAGTTAGACTGTGGCACAAGGATGTGCCATCAGTCTAACAAAAGATTTTTGCTTACTTTTCATCTTTGAAAAGTAAGATTTGCCTATACAAAGTTTAATATGTTTTAACGCTGCATATTGTGGCCATGTGATCAGCTTACTTCTGCAAGCTCTCTCTAAATAACTGCATCGCTTGTCCACGATGGCTAATCTTGTTTTTGTCTTCTTTAGACAATTCAGCGCTAGAAACTTGTAGCTCAGGCAACCAGAACAGTGGGTCATAACCAAAGCCATTTTCGCCACGTGGCGCTTCTAAAATTTCGCCGTGCCAGATACCTTGGAAAATTTGTGGTAATGGATCTTCCGCATGAGTGACTAAAGCAAGTACGCACACAAACATACCTTCAATCGCTTCACCATTTTTACGAAATTGCAAAAGGTCATTTAATAATTTTGCATTGTTAGCTGCATCGTCACCATGTTCTCCAGCATAGCGTGCTGAGTAAATACCAGGTGCGCCGCCTAAGACTGGTACACAAATACCAGAGTCGTCAGCCATAGCAGGTTTACCTGAAATTTTAGAAGCATGACGCGCTTTAATAATAGCATTTTCAATAAAGCTTAAACCATCTTCAATGGCATCAGGAATATTAAGGCGACCTTGAGGAATAATTTCTACTGGTAACTTAAGCTGTTCAAAAAGTTTTTCAAACTCTGCGACTTTACCTTTGTTATTGCTGGCAAGAACTAAACTGCCCTGATCAAACCAATGTGGGGTAGACATAATAAAACCAAACTTTATAGCTAATATCGAACAGCAGTTATGTTACGTGTTTTTTGGAAGGGGATATAGAGGAAAACAAATAGAATATAAAATGGGATAACCTAAACTAAAGCCACCTTGTAGAGCATACAAGGTGGCTTTAGTCGAGTAAGGTTTTTTTACGGATGAACCGTTATTATTGTGCTTGAATCCATTTGTCCGCACGGTCACGAGCTGTACGGATTTGTTCTTGAGTTAAGTTCGCTGCTAGAGCAGTTTTCTTACCTTCAGATAGGCTAATCACTTTATTGTCGAGCATGCCATCACGAGTTGAAAGCTCATACCATTGGTAAGCACCAACGTAGTTTTTCTTTTGCTCTTCCATCATCGCAAGGTTATAGCTTGCACGATTATCACCATTGCTTGCTGCTTTTTCAAAGTATTTACGAGCCATAGACTCATCTTTTTTAACACCAATACCGTCCGCATACATGCGGCCTACGTTTAATTGTGCTGGTGATAAACCTTGATCGGCTGCTGCTTTAAACCATGCGAAAGCTTGTTTCTCGTCTTTTGCTACATCTTTACCATATTGGTAGTGTGTACCAAGGTAAAACTGTGCGCCTGCTTGACCAGCTTTTGCTGCTTTCTGAAGATCGTTAATCCCCATTGTTGAAAAGCGTGCGGCTTGACTCGCAACCGATTGTGGCTGGGCGATATAATCTGCATGAGCCTGCATACTTAGCAGTCCTGCAAATAGTGTGCTAAATAATGTCTTTTTCATAGTGCACTCACTCGATAAATAGCGACTTCACCAAACAAATTTGGAACATGTTTGCTTAACAGGCTTCCCTGCTGATTTCCATTGACGGCGAGTCGATTAATAATTTGTATCTGATTTTCAGCACATAGTGCTTCGAAATCTTTAAATGTACATAAATGAATGTTGGGGGTGTTATACCACATATATGGTAGAGCATCCGATACAGGCATCATTCCTTTTAATGCAAGAAAAGAGCGAGTCTTCCAATGTGCAAAGTTTGGAAAAGTAATAATTGCCTGTTTACCCACACGCACCATGTCTCTTAATAAAACATCGGGTGCATCTACGGCTTGCAAAGCTTGTGCCATAACCACATAGTCAAAGGACTGGTCTGCAAAGCGGCTTAAGCCGAGATTCAAATCTTGTTGAATAATATTTAACCCGCGACTGACGGCAATTGCAATCTTTTCTTGATCAATTTCTAAACCATAAGCACGAATTTGATGCTTTTGGCTCATATGAGCGAGTAATTCACCGTCACCACACCCTAAATCGAGTACGCTTGAGCCGGGTTTAATCCACTTTTCTGCCAGTTGTTGATCAATACGCATTAGCTTGCCTCCAGTGACGTCGATTTCAAGTGTTCTTCACCGCCTAAGAAAGCGCGCATGGTTTTGACATACAGTGGAATCGGGAATAAGAAGGAGTCATGACCTTGTTCAGCATCAATGTCGAGATAACTTACAGGCTTATGATTGGTAATAAGCGCATCTACAATTTCTTGTGAGCGACTTGGTGCAAAACGCCAGTCAGTTGTAAATGAGACAATCAAGAACTGACATTTAGTTTTGCCCATTGCTTCAGTTAAAGAATGGCCGTATTCACGAGATGGGTCAAAGTAATCTAAAGCTTTAGTCATGATCAGATAGGTATTGGCATCAAAGTTACGGCTGAACTGTTCACCTTGATAACGTAGATAGCTTTCGACCTGAAACTCGACATCAAAACCGTACATAAATTTGCCAGATTTTAAATCACGGCCAAATTTTTGTTTCATGGCTTCTTCTGAAAGATAGGTGATATGACCTACCATGCGAGCCAGAATTAGTCCGCGTTTCGGATAACTATCATTTTCTAAATAACGGCCATGATGGAAGTCTGGATCAGACAAGATTGACTGACGAGCAACCTCATTAAATGCAATATTTTGTGCTGAAAGCTTTGGTGCACTGGCAATAATCACACATTTTTGTAGGCGGTCAGGGTAGTCTACGGACCATTGTAGTGCTTGCATGCCTCCTAATGATCCACCGACCACTGCATACCAGACATCTACACCCAAACGGTCAGAAAGCATGGCCTGAGTTTTAACCCAGTCACGTACCGTTACTAATGGAAAATCAGGTCCATAAGGACGGTTATCGTTTTCAGGATTTGGTGAGGTCGGGCCAGTTGAGCCATTACAACCACCAATATTATTGAGCGAAACTACAAAAAACTTATTTGTATCGATTGCCTTACCCGGGCCAATACAACTATCCCACCATCCAGCTTTTTTATCATCTTCGTGGTGATAACCCGCTGCATGATGATGTCCGGAAAGAGCATGACAGATTAAAATTGCATTTGATTTATCAGCATTTAAAGTGCCGTAAGTTTCGACCATTAGTTCAAAACGTGGCAAAACACGATCACATTCAAGGTGTAATGGTTCTTCAAATTGGAACTTTTGCGGAGTGACTAACCCCACTGAATCAGCTGGAAAAGACACGGGAACATTTCGCCTTTTAAATCTTTCAGGAATAAAAAGAAAGGATACCAAGCTAGGTATCCTTTCCAAAGTCTTTTTTTTAATTAAACAGCGGCGGCAACAACCTGATCTGTACTTAAAACACCTTGATCAATCAAACGGTTGGTACACGCAATAATTGCTTCAATGGACGAGGTGACTGTATTGTCATGAACACCAGCACCAAATGAGCCTTTACCAGTACCTTTTACTTGAAGTTCAATTAAGGTTAAGGCTTTCGCATTTGCACCTGAACTAATACTACGTTCTTCATAGTTCAATACGTCAATTGGTAATTGAAGTGCATTTAAGAATGCAGAAATTGGTCCATTACCTTCACCACGAAGCTGTTGTGTTTCACCTTCGACATCAATATCAAGTTCGATAATTTGAGTGCCGTTAATATCAGATAACTTGTAGTGTTTGACTGTGTAATGATGATTCTTCACATCAACATACGCATCTTTAAATAAGGTCCAGATTTCTTTAGCGTTAATTTCTGTACCGTTCTCATCAGCATATTGTTGAACAACTTGGCTGAATTCGATTTGTAAGCGACGCGGCAATACAACGTTATAGTTTGATTCTAATAAATAAGCGATACCACCTTTACCAGACTGACTATTTACACGAATTACAGCATCGTAGTCACGGCCCAAATCTTTCGGGTCGATTGGTAAGTAAGGCATATCCCAGATTTCTTCGTTTTTCTGGTACTCGAAGCCTTTTTTAATCGCATCTTGATGTGAACCAGAGAATGCAGTAAATACCAAGTCACCTGCATATGGATGACGTGGGTGTACCGGTAAGCCAGTACATTCTTCAACCGTTGCAATCACTTCATTAATATTAGAAAAATCTAACTCTGGTGCTACACCTTGGGTATACATGTTCAATGCAATTGCTGCAACGTCAACGTTACCTGTACGTTCACCATTACCGAACACACAGCCTTCAACACGGTCAGCACCCGCCATAATGGCAAGTTCTGATGCAGCAATACCACAGCCGCGGTCATTGTGGCAGTGAACAGAAATGATTACGCCATCACGACGCGCCAAATTACGATGCATCCATTCAATTTGGTCTGCATAAACATTTGGTGTGGAAACTTCTACAGTCGCAGGCAAGTTTAAAATAACTTTATGATCTGGACGTGCATCCCAGATTTCTGTGACGGCATCACAGACATCTTTAGCGACTTCTAATTCAGTTGCAGAGAAACATTCTGGACTGTATTGGAAAATCCAGTCAGTTTGAGGATATTGAGCCGCATACTCTTTAACTTTTTGAGCAGCATTGATTGCTAATTGTTTTGCGCCATCAACATCTACATTCAACACCTTTTGACGGAAGGTTGGAGAGTTCGAGTTATAAATATGTACAATCGCTCGTTTAGCGCCTGCCAAAGATTCAAAAGTACGTTCAATTAAATGGTCACGTGCTTGAACCAAAACTTCAATGTATACGTCATCAGGAATATGATTTTCTTCGATCAACATGCGAGTAAAATCGAAGTCAATTTGAGATGCAGAAGGGAAACCGATTTCAATATGCTTAAAACCAATTTTCACAAGCATTTTGAACATTTTGAATTTTTGTTCCATGTTCATTGGTTCAAAAATTGCTTGGTTACCGTCACGTAAATCCGTACTCATCCAGATTGGCGCTTTTGTAATTTCGTTATTTGGCCATTGGCGATCTGGTAAATCCACACGCTGGTACATACGGCGGTATTTTTTGCTAGGGTCAGCCAACATCATGAGAAAACTCCTTGTCTCGTAGCGCGGTTGCTCTGGATATATTTAAAAGGCAACGTCTCTACTTAATATATGGTATCTAATTCAGAAAAATTAAAGGGAATTTCAAAGTGCTGCTTTAAAAAGCAGACAAAATTTTTATACGCGCGCTTGGCGCAGTATCAGGAGTTGCAGATGATGTCTTGCTTGAGTAGGCTGGGCAAACAAGTAATTCGTTTTCATCTCTAGACCGTAGAATAATAAGTTTGATGGTTTGCTGGGGGTAATCTTGATATTTAGATATATCACATCTAAACAATGATTACACCTTGTGCAAAATTCTTATCATAATTTTAGTTAAATAGTTTAGAAAATAATTTTCTAATTTTGCGCTATTTTATTTTTTATGGAAAATTATTTTCATATTCTTGCCTTTTTAAGGAAAAAAAGTTTGTTAAGAATTAAAAAGGCAAAAATAAATATAGTTACAGTTCTGACCACATACGAATTAAATTATGATAAATATTGGTGAGCTTCATGACTTCTGAATAGTTATCGCCGTGTGCTTTACGTAGTTCTCGAATGCTCTCATCAAGATTAAATAAAAGGTGGCGTTTACTATCGTCACGGACCAAACTTTGTACCCAGAAAAAAGAAGCGAAACGAGTACCTGAGGTAATGCTACTGACTTCGTGCAGACTAGTAGACGGGTAGAGCACGACATCACCTGCTGGTAATTTAACTTCGTGATAACCATAAGTGTCTTCAATCACTAGGTCACCACCTTCATATTCATCGGGTTCACTTAAAAATAATGTACAAGATAAATCAGTGCGGAGCTGCTCAGAAGTTCCACGGATAAGGCGAATTGAGTTGTCTACATGGAAACCGAAGCTTTCATGTTCATCATAACGATTAAAAAGCGGTGGAATAATTTTGTGGGGTAGGGCAGCAGCCTGAAACACTGGATTTTGCCAAATTGCTTTGATGACAAGATCACTTAAATGATGAGTAAGCGGGTCTTGTTCTGAGAGTTGCTGATTTCTTTTCACCGAAGCAGACAAGGTGCCGGCAGTCACTTTCCCACCTACCCAATTGGCGTCTTGCATGAGCTTACGAAACTCGGCAACTTGCTCTTTGCTTAAAACATTGGGGATATGATGAATCACGGCAAACACCCTTTAAATAGATACTTCATTTGTAAAAATAGCCTCATGACGAGGCTATTTTATATGAACTTCAATTAATTCCATAAATAAATTATGGCATTTAACATTAGTACTTAAAGTTAATCGCTAAGACAGCATTACGACCATTGCCTTCAAATGCGTAGTGAGCTGCATGTGCACTTGTGAAATAACGCTTATCAGAAATATTATTAATATTAAGCTGTAAGTTTACGTTCTTGTTCACGTCGTATTTAGCCATAGCATTGTAAATGGTATAAGTTGGCAAATATTTAGGTGCGGTTGTGTTTACAAAGACTTGATCACGATATTCAACACCAGCGCCTAAAGTCAATTGAGGCATTACTCTGTAAGTAGACCAAAGTGTAGCACTGTTTTTCGCTACAAATGGTAATGGTTTACCTTCTTGAGCAACCGCATTATATGCAGCTTCTGTGATTTCGCTATCTAAATAGCTATAGCCTGTAGAAACATCCCATTTGTCGGTAATTTTCCCGTTCAAACTAATTTCAAATCCATCAACTTTACTTTTACCAGCATTGGCTGTCGTGTTCGGATCAATTTGGATACGTGTATTTTGCTTTTCAGTACGGAAAACTGCTGCTGTTAAATTAGCACGGTTATTAAACAGATCCCATTTAGTTCCTAACTCGAAAGTACGAGCTTCTTCTGGTTTTAGATCATTTGCACTCGCACTTGCAGCGCCTGAGTCGCTAATAGAATCTGAACCTGTGTCACCTTCAGCAAGCACACCTACTGGGTTTGCTGACGTAGCATAGCTTAAATAAATACTACCATCTTCTGTTGGTTTAAAAACTAAACCAGCTTGGTAAGAGAAGTAATCTGTATCGCTTTCTAATTTATCACCAGCTTTGTGAGGAGTACGTCCACTTACGTCCTTATTATATTTTTTCTCAGTTTCAAACTTATCCCAACGAACACCTACATTAAGTAACCATTGTGGATTAAATTCAATACTATCTAAAGCATATACGCCTACATTATGACTACGAGTGGTCGATTGTGCTGTGATAGATCCACGCTTATCTGTGAAGGCACCATTTCCAGGATTATTTAAACTCGTACACCAGCCATTTGCCACAGCAGCAGCTGAAGTACAGTTTTGAATATTGCTGTCTAAAATGGTCGATGTGGTTTCACCAGCAGCATTAGTAAAAGTATGTACACCCTGATCAGTTTCTTGGAAGCTCCACTCGGTACCAACATTAAAAGAATGCTTTAGGCTACCTGTGTTGAATTTACCTCTTAAAGAAAGCTGATCGCTATAAGCATCGCTATCTAAGATACGGCTTAACGCACGGCGAGCGATTGTGCCTCTGTAAATATTACCCTTAGAGTCATCAGCATTCGTATAAACATAATCAGATTTAGATTTGTTGTAGGTTGCTATATTAGACAAGGTAAGATTTTCATTAAAATCATGTTCCAACTTAAACGTACCAATGTGGTTTTCGCGTTTGTCGAAATCACGCGCTTTCCAGCCATAGTAGGTTCCAGCTTTTACATCAACGGGCTTGCCGTCACCAGGAGTTACAATAACTCCAACAGGAGGTTTCGTTGGGTTTGCGTTGTTAAATGGAATACCTGCATCAGGTTCATCGTTACTACGTAAATAGTAGTAGCTTAGTGTTCCACGAGTTGCCGTATCTAAACCAAATGCAAGACTTGAGGCAATACCGGCACGGGCATATTCTGCACCGTTACTTTGACCAGCTTTTTCATTTTCGTGACCCATAATAACAACACGACCAGCAACTCCGTTGCCAAAGTCTTTGTTGGCATCAAGTTGTATATGACGATAGTTGTCAGTACCACCTTGAACGCTACCTTGGTAAACGTCACCTTCATGAGCTACTTTAGGGATTAAGTTAATGCTTCCACCTACGCTACCGCCACCACCAAGGGCAGAAGAAGAGCCTTTAATAACTTCAACTTGTTCAATGGCAAACATGTCGCGGTTTTGGGAAGTCGTATTACGAACGCCATCGACATAGATAGAAGATTGACCGCTATAACCACGAATGTAAGGCATATCTGTAAACGGTGTGCCGCCTTCACCAGCACCTAATGTAATACCAGGTTCATAGCGTAATGCTTCGAGTAGGGTATTAGAGTTTGTATCTTTAATTAATTTTTGAGAAAGAATAGAGACTGATTTTGGTGTGTCTTTGAGAGGAGCTACGAATTTAGAGTTTGCAGACTGATCTACTTTTAAAGATTCTTCTTGAGTCGCTTTAGTATGAATTGTTGGTAATTGGGAAACTGCTTCTTGCGCCATGGCTGTTGTTGCAATCATTGATAGCGATGAAGCTATTGCAGAAGAAACAATTTTTTTACGTGTTCTAATCAAAGACATAACTTCAGGACTCTAAAACTAAAAGGTTATGCGAATAATAATAATTCTTATTTATATGTACAGTTTGTGTTAATTGGATTTGCCAATTGAATTATGAAGAGAAAATGAATAATCGAATGGTAAATTGTACTTTTATATGGCTAATCTACTGATTATTAGTAATTGTTTATTAAAGCGATTAAATTCAAAGTTTAATTGTAATTT
The DNA here is from genome assembly GCF_038562025.1 of Acinetobacter sp. D009. Classification (NCBI taxonomy): domain Bacteria; kingdom Pseudomonadati; phylum Pseudomonadota; class Gammaproteobacteria; order Moraxellales; family Moraxellaceae; genus Acinetobacter; species Acinetobacter sp. D009. The sequence goes on along the minus strand of NZ_CP151886.1, from coordinate 3,316,296 downwards.
TAGATTTATAAAGAATAACTAAAAAATTAGTTTTACTTAAGTACTTATGAAAAATATTTAAAGAATCATAAAATTACTGTGAAATTTACTAGAATAATGTCCTTCACTTACATGAAGTGATCGGTTAATTTTGTATATCTTGAAAGTTGTCATATAATACAGCACTTTTTTAAAAACTGTTCCTACTAACTAATTTTTATCGAGGAAGCCATGCAAGTAACGACTGAAGCGGTTTCGGGCGTTGCCCGTCGTTTAAATGTGTCTGTACCGACGAGCCGTATTAACGAGCAATTTGAAGCTCGTTTGAAGCGCACTGCCAAAACTGTGAAGATCAACGGCTTCCGTCCAGGTAAAGTACCTGAAAACGTTGTTCGTCGCGAATACGGTGCAAGCATTTATCAAGAAGTTGTAAATGACATCATTCGTGATAGCGTTTTTGAAGCAATTCAACAAGAAAAAATCAATGCGGTAGGTATGCCGAACATTGAGAAAGTTGAACATAAAGAAGACGCTTTAGTTTTTGAAGCAACTGTAGAAGTTTATCCAGAAGTTGAAGTAAAAGCATTTGACGGCTTAGAAGTTGAACGTAAATCAGCTGAAATTAAAGACGCTGACGTTGACGCTATGATCGAAAACTTGCAAAAACAACGTCAAACTTGGGCTGTAACCAAGGGTATGGCGAAAAAAGACATGCAAGTGACTTTTGACTTTGAAGGCACTATCGATGGTGAGAAGTTTGAAGGCGGTTCTGCTGAAGACTTTAAACTTGTGTTAGGTTCAGGTCGTATGATTCCTGGCTTTGAAGACGGCATCATTGGTATGAAAGCTGGTGAAGAGAAAGTAATTGATGTTACTTTCCCAGAAGACTACCAAGCTGAAAACTTGGCTGGTAAAGCAGCTCAGTTCAAAATCACTGTGAAGCAAGTTGAAAAATCAAAACTTCCAGAAATTGATGCTGAATTCTTGAAAATCTTCGGTGTAACTGAAGAAGAAGGCGTTGAGAAATTAAAAGCTGACGTTCGTAAGAATATGGAACGTGAAGTTCGCAATGGTTTACGTAACCAAGTTAAACAAGCTGCTTTTGATGCACTTGTTGCTGCGAACGAAGTTGAAGTTCCAACTGCAATGGTTGCGCAAGAAATTGACCGCCAACGTCAACAAATGGTTCAACAGTTCACTCAACAATTTGGTGGTGCAGGCGCGCAATCTTTTGACAAGAGCATGCTTCCTGACGAATTGTTCAAAGAACAAGCAGAGCGTTCTGTTAAGCTTGGCGTATTGGTAAGCAAAGTTTTAGCTGATGCTAAACTTGAAGTTGACCAAGCTCGCGTTGATGCTTACATTGACGACATGGCTTCTTCTTACGAAGATCCAACTGAAGTGATTGAATACTTCAAAAATGATGCTCAACAACGTGCTCAAATCGAAGCAGTTGTATTAGAAGATCAAGTTGTTGATCACATCTTAGCTGGTGCTAAAGTGACTGACAAAGCTGTATCTTATGATGACTTATTGAAAGAACAACAAGCTCGCCGTATGGGCTAATCTTTTAAGAAGTCAGAAAAAGGCGCCTGAGGCGCCTTTTTTGTTTTTCTTTATGTGATCAATTAGAGTGCGGCATTAAGTACTTAGGTATAAATAATATAATATTTCAGTGCGAACCTTTTGCAATTTGAGAAATTATCCCGCATATTGTTGCCATAGGTTAAGTCACAAAAAATTTAGGAATAAATAACGTATGTATGTTCCAACAATTGAAAATGCTTTAGTTCCTGTTGTGGTTGAACAATCTTCTCGCGGCGAACGTTCTTTTGATATTTATTCACGACTTTTACGTGAGCGCGTCATTTTTTTGACAGGTGAAGTTGAAGATAACATGGCAAATCTGATTGTTGCCCAAATGTTGTTTTTAGAAGCTGAAAATCCTGATAAAGATATCCACCTTTATATCAACTCTCCAGGTGGATCTGTGACAGCGGGCATGGCTATTTATGACACGATGCAGTTTATTAAGCCTGATGTCGTGACATATTGTATGGGTCAAGCTGCTTCAATGGGTGCATTCTTATTAAATGCGGGTGCTAAAGGCAAACGCTATTGTTTAGAAAATGCCCGTGTCATGATTCATCAACCATTGGGTGGTTTCCGTGGTCAAGCATCGGATATTGAAATCCATGCGCGTGAAATTCTCTTTATTAAAGAACGTTTGAACCGCTTAATGGCAGAGCACAGTGGTCAAGACTATGAAACCGTTGCTCGTGATACTGACCGTGATAACTTTATGACAGCCCAAGCTGCTAAAGAATATGGTCTGGTTGATCAGGTGTTAAGTAAGCGTCCATAAGGACCTTCTTATATAAATAACTTGAGATGTTGAAAAAGATCTCCATTTAGTTATTTATGCAGTGCATCTTGCCCTAATATTTAAGATTCTATTTGTGGAGTGAATATGTCCGAACATCCTCAAGGACAAAAACATTGTTCATTTTGCGGTAAAACGCAGTCTGAAGTCGGGAAACTGATTGCGGGTGAGGACGCATATATTTGTAATGAATGTGTGGATGTCTGCTTAGACCTTGTACAAACCAGCCAACAGGTTGAAGCAGGTGACTGGGCGAGCAAGGCATTGCCAAAACCACATGAAATACGTGCTGCGCTTGATCAATATGTTATTGGTCAAGATCTTGCCAAAAAGACACTCTCTGTTGCGGTTTATAACCATTATAAACGCTTGAAAGTTGGTCATAATGGCCATGTGTCTAAAGAAGTAGAAATTGCTAAAAGTAATATCTTACTGATTGGACCTACTGGCTCAGGTAAAACTTTACTTGCGCAAACATTAGCTCGCCTTTTAGATGTTCCATTTGCGATGGCAGATGCAACAACATTAACCGAAGCTGGTTATGTGGGAGAGGATGTTGAAAATATTGTGCAAAAGCTTTTGCAAAAAGCAGACTACGATGTAGAGAAGGCTCAGAAGGGCATTATCTACATCGACGAGATTGATAAGATTACTCGTAAATCTGAAAATCCATCAATTACGCGTGATGTGTCTGGTGAAGGTGTACAACAAGCATTATTAAAAATGATTGAAGGTACAGTTGCTTCGATTCCGCCTCAAGGTGGTCGTAAGCATCCACAGCAAGAGTTTATCCAAATTGACACCTCAAATATCTTATTTATTTGTGGTGGTGCATTTTCTGGTTTGGAAAAAATTGTACAACAGCGTCAAGAGAAAGGCGGTATTGGTTTTACAGCTGACGTTAAAAACAAAGATGAAACCAAAAAGCTGGCTGAATTGTTCCGTCAGGTTGAGCCAACTGACTTAGTGAAATTTGGTTTAATTCCAGAATTCATTGGTCGTTTACCAGTGATTGCTACACTTGAAGAGCTAGACGAAGAAGCTTTAATGCAAATTTTGACTGAGCCAAAAAATGCATTAACACGCCAGTATCAATATCTTTTCACTATGGAAAATGTTGATCTGATCTTTGAAGACTCTGCATTACGTGCTGTTGCTAAAAAAGCTCTTGAACGTAATACGGGTGCGCGTGGTCTACGTTCTATTATGGAAAACGTACTGCTTGAAACTATGTATGATTTACCAAGTCGTACAGATGTTGGAACAGTCATTATTAATGAAGCAGTCATTAATGGTGAAGCAGAACCTGTTTATCAGGCTGAACGTCAACCTAAAGAAGCTGCAACGCATGAAAGTGTTGCTAAGGCAGATTTAAAGGTTATTGATTCGAAGTCTGCATAGATTTCATTCATCTAAAAAGCATGAATCGCGTTAGTGATTCATGCTTTTTTTGTTTTCAATTTATATGGGTAGTGTTAATCTTAAAAATACAAAATACGCATAGTTTTGCGGTGTAAAAAATAAATCAAAAACAAAACGCTTTGAGGGATGCCATGCGTTATTTAATCGTATCTTTGTGCTGTGCCGGACTATTTGTGGGCTGTCAAAGTTCATCTCATTTAGAAAAAAATCCGAGTGAATTGACTGCGACTCTACCTAAAGTTGATGTTGAAAAAGAACCAGGTTTATTAGATCAATATCATTTAGGCGGTTTTACTGTGGGAGGGTGGGTCAACCAAAAATTGGGTCAGACTTTTGCTCCAATCAAACCACAAAATGAACAGGCTGCTGTAGTTTATCTATATCGACCGGACACAAAATGGAATCGTCAGGAAATTGCAGCGATTAATCTCTTTGTGAATGGTAAGCGTATTCCGAGTCTATTACATAATCATTATTACTGGATTGAGTTGCCAGCAGGAACGTATCGCCTTTCTGCGAGTCGCCCTTTACTTGGAATCCATTTTCAAGAACCAAAATATATTGATATCACTGTTGAGACTGGAACGTCTTATTATTTGAAATATGATGAAGAAAATAAAATGGACCGAAGTGAACATACTGGTCCATTTATGTTAATGCAAGACAATATTGGACGTAGAGAGATAGCATTTACCGAGCTTAAATCTTCTAGCTACAACTTTGTGGCTGAAGATGCTTCAGGAAAGATCCGTCATAAACCACAAGAATTAAAGCCAGCGAAATATGATGAAAAATCAGATGTACATCTGATTAAACCATTTAAATTATGGAATCCTTTAACTTGGTAATGAGCTGCAAAAGATAAAGAAAAGTTAAGACTTTTCTTTATCTTTCATCAACGGTGCAAGAATTTTAAGCATCTCTTCTTGCATATGATCTCGTGCTTTAGGGTCATTAAATGTTTGCTGTCCCAACTCCATCATATATTCTGAAATTTGTCCCATAATCTGTACGTTCTTGCGCGTAATTGATTGGCCTTCTGGGGTTTTTAAAAATTTCAGATTAGCCTGAATTTCCTCTTCAGTATAAGTCTTAAGATAAATATCTTGTAAGGCTTGAGCTGTTTTGGGGTTGCTAATCAGCTGATTGCTCGAATCTTTTAGGAGAGAACCTAACTTCTTCGCGGCCTCTTTTTCTTTTGGACCTAAAGTTTTGATACCCGTGATATTACTAACGATCTGTTCTGCCTGTTGATCATAGTAAGGCGTTAATTCATTAATTGATTCTTTAAGCAAATAATCAATTTGACTCATTTGCATGAGTTCTTTAACTGAACTTAATTTGGCAGGAGAGGCAAATAAGCTTGTGGTAATACAGCTTAGGCAGAGGCTGATTGAGAGATTTTTAAGAATAGGGCGAATAGTCATGAAATGACCTATATTCAATATTTGGCGAGAGGGTGCTTTCATTAATAGCACAGATTGACGAAGTAATTGTTACAATTCTTTTCAGATTTTAAAATAAAAAAAGAATGTATAAAAAAAAGCACCGAATTCGGTGCTTTTCTTGATTAGCCAGCTGCTGCATCGACTACTGGAATTTTTCCAATTTTCGCTTGCCAGATTTTTGGAGCTACTGCGTGAATTGAAGTACCGTTTACATCAACTGCAACAGAAACTGGCATATCTTCAACTACGAATTTGTAGATTGCTTCCATACCTAAGTCTGCAAACGCAACAACTTCAGCTTCACGAACAGCTTTAGATACGAGGTAAGCCGCACCACCAACTGCCATTAAGTAAGTTGCTTTGTTGTCTTTGATTGCTTCAATTGCTGTAGGACCACGATCAGCTTTACCGATCATACCGAATAAGCCAGTATGTTCTAATACTTTACGTGTGAATTTATCCATACGTGTTGCAGTTGTTGGGCCAGCAGGACCAACGACTTCATCACCCACTGGATCAACAGGGCCAACGTAGTAAATAAATTTACCTTTAAGATCAACTGGTAATTCTTCACCATTGTCGATCATTTCAACCATACGTTTGTGCGCAGCATCACGACCTGTGTACATTGTTCCGCTAAGAAGTAATGTGTCACCTGGTTTCCAAGAGTCCATTTCTTCTTGAGTAATGATATCAAGGTTTACGCGTTTAGACTGTGAAGAGTCCCAAGTTACAGATGGGTAGTCTTCAAGTTTTGGTGCTTGAATATGAGCGACACCTGTACCATCAAGCTGGAAGTGAGCATGACGAGTCGCAGCACAGTTAGGAATCATACCTACTGGTTTACCAGCAGCATGACATGGGTAATCTTTAATTTTAATATCAAGAACAGTCGTTAAACCGCCTAGGCCTTGAGCACCAATACCAAGTGCGTTTACTTTTTCAAAGATTTCGATACGAAGTTCTTCGATTTTGTTTTCTGGTCCACGGCGAAGTAATTCGTCCATGTTGATTTCTTCCATGAGCGCTTCTTTAGCAAGCATCATGGCTTTTTCAGCAGTACCACCAATACCAATACCGAGCATACCCGGAGGACACCAGCCTGCACCCATTGTTGGAACGGTTTTAAGTACCCAGTCAACAATCGAGTCAGATGGGTTAAGCATCGCAAGTTTAGATTTGTTTTCTGAACCGCCACCTTTAGCAGCAACAGTAATATCTACTTTATTACCCGGAACGAGTTTGTAGTGAATTACAGCAGGGGTATTATCTTTTGTATTTTTACGACCAAATGCAGGGTCAGCAAGTACAGATGCACGAAGAACGTTACTGTTTTCAAGGTAACCTTGGCGAACACCTTCATTTACTGCATCGTCTAAGCTCATCGTTAAATCAAATTTAACATCTAAGCCCACTTCAAGGAAAACGTTAACAATACCAGTATCTTGGCAAATTGGACGATGACCTTCCGCACACATGCGAGAGTTAATTAGAATCTGTGCAATTGCATCCTTTGCGGCTTTGTTTTCTTCGCGATCATAAGCACGGCTCATCGCTTGGATAAAGTCTTGCGGGTGATAGTACGAAATAAACTGTAGGGCGTCCTTGATCGATGTAATCAAGTCATCTTGTTTGATAATCGTTGTCATACCAGAAAATCTCTTGAGCGGGCTGTTAGCTAGCGGGCTAAATTATATGACAAAAAGACAGTGTTGTGGGAGATTGGTTGATCTTTTGACCGAAAGTCGCATAAGAACATATTGATGTGATTTAAAAGAGACAGATCGGAAAATTATTTATTTTTGAATGATTAAAATAAAAAAAAGCCATTTGAGCGGACATCAAATGGCGAGAGGTAGTAAAGGTTAATTATATTAATTATTTGGCGGTGGCTTGCTGTTCTGCCTGAATTGCCGTTAACGCAATTGTAAAGACGATGTCATCTACCAATGCGCCACGAGACAAGTCATTGACTGGTTTGTTGAGGCCTTGCAGCATTGGACCTACACTGACTACATTTGCAGCACGTTGTACCGCCTTATAAGTTGTGTTGCCTGTATTTAAGTCTGGGAAAATAAATACATTTGCGCGGCCAGCAACGCGTGAGTCTGGTGCCTTTTGACGTCCTACGCTTTCAACTGAAGCTGCATCGTATTGAAGTGGACCATCAATCAGTAAGTCCGGACGACGTTGTTGAGCAATTTGAGTTGCTTGCTGTACTTTTTCAACATCAGCGCCTGTTCCCGAAGTACCAGTTGAGTAGCTGATCATGGCAATACGCGGGTCAATTCCAAAAGCTTTCGCTGAGTCAGCAGACTGAATTGCAATTTCAGCAAGTTGCTCTGCTGTCGGGTCTGGGTTAATTGCACAGTCGCCATATACATAAACTTCATCTGGTAAAAGCATAAAGAATATAGATGAAACTAGTGAATATTCAGGTGCTGTTTTGATGAGTTGGAATGCTGGGCGAACCGTATTTGCAGTGGTGTGTACCGCACCAGAAACTAAGCCATCGACTTGATCTAAGGCTAACATCATGGTGCCAAGCACTACGGTATCTTGAAGCTGTTCTTTCGCTTGAAGCTCGTTGAGTTTACCTTTACGTAGCTCAACCATTGGTGCAACGTATTGGTTACGAATACTATCAGGGTCGACAATTGCCAATTCAGCAGGTAATTCAATACCGCGTGCTTTTGCAACATCGTGCACAGCATCTGGTTTAGCTAACAAAATACAGTCAGCAATACCACGTGCCTGACAAATTGCCGCAGCTTGAATGGTGCGCGGTTCATCACCTTCAGGTAGCACAATCCGTTTTTTAGCTGCAATTGATTTTTGCACTAATTCATGACGGAAAGCCGATGGCGACAGGCGAGGGGTTGCGGCATTGTTGCTGTGCTGCTTAAGCCATTCAACATCAATATGACTTGAAACAAATCGAGTCACTTGCTCAGCACGTTCAGTGTCATCGGTTGGAATTTCATTACCAAAATTAGATAAACGCTGAGCAGTTTCAAGTGTGTTTAAACGGGTATGTAAAATCGGCAAACCTTGTTTAATTGCACTTTGGCAAAACTCTAAAAGTTCTGGTGCTGGTGCTTCTCTTTCCGTAAGTACCAAACCTGCTAGAGGTATACCGTTGCTGGTTGCTAAGCTACTTGCAAGTAAAACGTCGGTACGCTCAGATGCGCTAATAATTAATTCGCCTGCAATGAATTTATTCAGTTCATATTCAATGCTTGAAGCAATTAAACTCGAATGCAAAATACGACGTGTTTTAGCTTCACCTTGATGTAGCCATTGCCCCTCAATAACGCTGGCAATATCAAGTGTTCTTGGTACGCTCAGTGTATTACTAAACGGAACTAAACCAATAATCGGTAAATCACTAGAGCCGAAATAACGATTATATTTTTGCAGTTCGGTCGTAAATTTCGCGATTTCTTCAGTTGGTCGTAACGATGGATCAAATGCAACAGGAATTTGTGCTGTTTCTTCGGTTAATCCACGGGTACGCATAAACAGAACACCAGCAGTACGATTTGATGTTGCACCGCCAAACTGACGTAAATGAGCATCTACTTTTTCTGCTGCTTTTTTCGGGTTTTGAATATCTGCTGTGCTGACCAGCACGACTTCTGCATCAAGTGCTTGTGCAAGACTTGCGTTGAGCTCACTGGCAAAATGGTCTTGTCCGTTTGGTAATAAGCCTTCCACAATAATGACATCATGGTCTGCTGCAACACTACGATGAAGGCTAACAGCTTCTTCAAGTAATTCATCTACTTCTCCAGCGGCAATAAGCTGAGTTAATTTTTCATGCGAAATAGATTGAACGGTTTTACTTTGAAATAAATGACCAAATAATGAAGTGGTTCGGTCAAGATGCTCTTGGTCTTCTTGAGAAAATGGTTTTAAAAAGCCAGCTTTAATCCCGTTGCAATCAAGTGCGTAAATCATACCTAAGCAGGCAGAGGTTAGGCCAACCCCTTCGCCTGTAGGAATCAATAAAATTGTATTCATATAAACCTATAAATAAACGAATATCGAGTTTTCGCTAGGATCTGATTAAGCAAGGCTTGCTACAGATGCTGTATTTTCTGCTGCTTCAACAACTTGACGAGTTTCTTTGGCAATACGGCCTTCTTCGTCTGTAGGAATGACCCAAATTTGTGGACCATTTCCGTTGTCGATTCTTCCTTCAGTGCCACGTTTTAGATTGTTGTTTTGATCTTTATCAAGCTGCAAACCAAAATGAGGTAAATACGCTAAGGTTTTTTCACGAATATAAGCTGAGTTCTCGCCAATACCGCCCGTGAAGATTAAGCCGTCTAAAGTTGGCAAACCACAGCTTAATGCAGCAAGTGATTTTGCTAGGCGATAGCTAAACACTTCAATTGCAAGACTAGCATCTTCGTTGCCATTTTCAGCAGCTTCAATGACTGTACGCATGTCGTTAGACAGTTGAGATAAGCCTAGTAAGCCACTTTCGTTATTTAAAACTTTATCAATTTTAGCCAAGTCCCAACCGAGATTTTTCGCAAGGAAGCTATGTAAGCTTGGATCAACGTCACCACTACGTGTTCCCATTACCACACCTTCAAGTGGAGTAAGACCCATAGAAGTATCAACACTTTGTCCATTCCATACTGCGCAAGTTGAACTGCCGTTTCCTAAGTGGGCTGTTAACCATCCACCTTTTTTCAGGTTACCTGCCAGCTCACTCGCTTTATCAGACACATACGCATGGCTTGTACCATGGAAGCCATAACGGCGGACGTTGTGGTCAGTATATAAAAATTTAGGAATTGCATAACGGTATGCATGCGGTGGCATGGTTTGATGGAATGCAGTGTCGAATACGGCAACTTGCGGTAATTCAGGAAATAGACGTACGGTTGCGTCAATACCAATTAAATGTGCTGGGTTGTGAAGTGGGGCTAAAGGTGTCGCAGCACGAATACGTTCAATAATTTCAGGAGTGAGTAATTCTGCTTTGGTTAAACTACCACCGTGTACAACACGATGTCCGATTGCTTGCGGTTTGTAGTTGGCAAGACGTGCAAGTAAAGTTTCTAAAGCTTTGGCATGGTCAGCATAAGGGATTGAAAGTTCAAGTGGTTCACCACCTACTGTAATTCCCTTAATACGAGCATCAGCTGCCCCCAAGTTTTCTGCTAAACCGTAAATACGATCTTCACGACGCTCTGAAACCAGTGCGTATTTAATAGATGAAGAGCCGCAATTGATAACTAATACTGATGTAGCCACGTTGAAATACCCAAGTCCTGATTTAAAATAGTTTTCCTAACTTCCTGTTCAAGATGTATTATTTTTCGATACAGATTGAACGGGTTGTCATGTTTTAACATGTGTTGTTTTTCTGTCCAAGATAGACTTTAGCCCATTAGACTTAAGCACTATCGACCATCAAATTATTTGTAACTAACATTTGTCCAGTATAAAGCTTAACCACTGTATTCCTTGTTTTTTTATACGTGTAGAAACGAGTTTTTTGTATATATTTATGAAAGGTAAATTTCTATTTAATGTATTTTTCAAATATTTGGTATAAATTTTTTAAGAAAAAAGAAGTGCTGTTATTTTAATCAAACTATAGGGGAGTATTACAAATAATATACGTAAATGAAATTAAATTTTAATCGTTTATATATAGGTTAAAATATATAAATCATAAACATTTTTAATATAAAACTTAGTATAAAAAAGTGGTATAAATACATTTATAAGAATATTTTATTGCTTTGATATTATGAGAATTTTCTCGTAGTTATTAGAAGCTAATATACCAGTAAATATAGTCAAAAATAAAACCAGCTTCTTGTTTAAAACTTAAACATAATTTGTATTTAATACCCATGCTCTGGTATTACCGTAAAATTTACTAGGGCTTGCATGTCGCTTTTTGCCTTAATAATATTGTTCCTTCCCCTTATCAAATGATGATGAAATATATCATTTGGTCTATTTTTATGTTCCGGCTTATCCGGTTGTACAGGAGCGTCCAGCATGGACTTGCCGAATCCAGTATTGGCAAAAGTGACCGAGCGTGTAATCGCACGTAGTCAAAAAACTCGTTCTGCATATTTACAACGTATTGAACATGCACAAGGCAAATTTCCTGCTCGTGGAGCACTTTCATGTGCCAATCTGGCTCATGGTTTTGCCAGTATGGACGATAATGAAAAATTAATTATTAAAGTAGGCCGTGAACCAAATATTGGCATCGTATCTTCATATAACGAAATGCTGTCGGCTCACGCACCGTATAAAACATTTCCAGATTTAATTAAAACAGCCGCTCGTGAGAATGGCGGCGTGGCACAGTTTGCAGGTGGTGTGCCTGCGATGTGTGACGGTATTACCCAAGGTAATGCTGGTATGGAACTATCTTTGTTCTCTCGTGAAACCATTGCGATGAGTACAGCGATTGCATTGTCTCATAACATGTTTGACGCAGCTTTATGTCTTGGTGTTTGCGACAAGATTGTGCCGGGCTTGCTCATTGGTGCTTTGCAGTTTGGCTATTTACCTACTATTTTTGTGCCAGCTGGCCCAATGACCAGTGGTCTATCTAACGATGAGAAAGCCAAAATTCGTCAGCAATTTGCAACGGGTCAGGTTGGCCGAGATGCTTTGCTAGAAGCTGAGTCAGCTGCTTATCACGGACAAGGGACCTGTACTTTTTATGGTACAGCCAACAGTAATCAGATGCTGATGGAAGTCATGGGCTTGCATTTGCCAAGTGCCGCATTTGTTCATCCTCATACACCATTACGTGATGCACTCACCGCAGAAGCGGCGATTCGTGTACTTGATTTAACAGTTGAGCGTGGAAACTACACGCCGATTGGTCATGTGGTCGATGAAAAAGCAATTATAAACGGTATTGTGGCGTTACTCGCTACAGGTGGTTCAACCAACCACACTCTACATCTTATTGCGATTGCTCGTGCCGCTGGCATCTTGATTGACTGGGATGACTTCGATGAGTTATCGGCTGTTGTTCCATTGCTCGCAAAAATCTATCCAAATGGTAAGGCTGATGTAAACCATTTCCAAGCTGCGGGTGGGGTCGCTTTCCTCATTCGTAACTTACTTGAAGCTGGCCTGTTGCATAACGATGTAACGACTGTAGCTGGTAAAGGTTTACAGCACTACACCAAAGAACCAAAACTGATTGATGGCAAGCTCACTTGGGTTGACGGTGTGGTTCAAAGCCTTGATGACAAAGTTCTACGTAGCATTGATGCGCCGTTTCAACCAGATGGTGGCTTGCGTTTAATGCAAGGTCGCCTTGGCCGTGGCGTGATCAAGATTTCTGCTGTTGCGCCAGAACACCGTAAAGTTAAAGCTCCAGCAATTGTGTTTGATTCGCAAGAAGCAGTGCAAGCTGCATTTGATCGTGGTGAATTACACCGAGACTTTATTGCAGTTGTTCGTTTCCAAGGTGCGCGTGCGAATGGTATGCCTGAATTGCATCGTTTAACGCCTGTGTTGGGTGTTTTACAAGATCAAGGTTTCCACGTTGCTTTAGTCACTGATGGTCGTATGTCTGGCGCTTCAGGCAAAGTTCCTGCGGTGATTCATTTATCTCCAGAAGCCTTACTAAATGGGCCGATTGCTAAAGTTCAAACAGGCGATATGTTAATTATTGATGCCGAAGCTGGCGTACTTGATGTCGAAATAGATGACGATGTATGGCAGTCGCGTCCTGTTGCACAGCCAGAACATCAGGCAGAAAACGAAGTTGGCTTTGGCCGTGAATTATTTGGTGTTTTCCGTGCTGCTGCTGCGCCAGCTGAACATGGGGCATCTGTATTTGGTGCATTGGTTGGTGAAAATTCACCAGAGCAGATTTGAATCAAAGGAACTGAAAAATAATGATTAAAATTGAAGATATCGTCAAATTAGGCCCAGTCATTCCTGTATTAGCATTTGATTCTGCCGAGCAAGGTGAAGATGTATCACGTGCTTTACATGCAGGTGGCGTGAAAGTTCTTGAGATTACCTTACGTACCGCTGCTGGTCTTGCTGCTATCGAGCGTGCTAGCCAGTTGGCTGATGACATTGTGGTTGGTGTAGGTACGATTACCAAGCCAGAACACTGTGCTCAAGCCAAAAAAGCAGGTGCTCAATTTGGTGTATCTCCTGGTTTAACTAAAGATTTGCATTTGGCTGCGCAAGATGCTGGCTTACCTCTATTGCCGGGTGTGATGACACCAAGTGACCTGATTCAAGCGATTGAATTGGGTTATGACATTGTGAAGTTCTTCCCAGCTCAACAGGCAGGTGGCGTTGAGATGCTAAAAGCATTTTATGGTCCATTTCCAAACTTGCGCTTTTGTCCGACTGGTGGAATTACGGCAGAGTCAGCGCCAGATTTCTTAAAACAACCTAACGTGGTTTGTGTAGGTGGTTCATGGTTAACACCTAAAGCTACTGTAGTTGCACAAGACTGGGCTGAAATTACTCGCTTGGCACAAATTGCGAGTCAGTTGAGAGCTTTGTAAATGTAGACAATATTTATAAAAAATGAAGTGCATTCTATGTGCTTTAAAGGCTGTATTGATGTGACCAGTTTGTGCTGGTCACACCTAAATATAAAAATTTAATGTCTTAACAGTAGGAATTACTGTGGTTGAAGACCCTTGTTTAGGCAGTGTGCCTAAATAATTATTCCAAGGAGAAGTGTCCCATGGAGACGGTTCAGGGTGGCATGTTACTGATCTACACTGTAATCGCGATTATTGCTTTAGTGGTCATGATCGCGAAGTTTAGAATTTATCCATTTTTAGTTCTTATTATTGTTTCACTCGGTTTAGCCTTGGCTGTTGGTATGCCAATGGGTGATATTGTTAAGTCTTATGAAGCCGGTACAGGTAAAACCTTAGGCCACCTTGCGATTGTAATCGCACTAGGAACGATGCTCGGTAAAATGATGGCCGAGTCTGGTGGCGCAGAGCGAATAGCAATCACCTTAATTAAATGGTTTGGTGAGAAAAATATTCACTGGGCCATGATGTTTATTGCCCTTATTGTTGGCCTTCCCGTATTTTTCGAAGTAGGTTTCGTTCTACTCATTCCAATTGCGTTCAACATTGCTAAACGGACAGGTAAATCCTTACTGGTTGTGGGCTTGCCAATGGTTGCAGGTTTGTCGGTTGTGCATGGCTTAATTCCACCACATCCAGCGGCATTGTTGGCAGTACAGGCTTATCATGCTGATATCGGTAAAACGATTGCTTATAGTCTGATCGTTGGTGTGCCAACGGCTATTGTCGCTGGGCCATTGTATGCACTTTGGATCAATAAATACGTTAAATTGCCCGAAAATAATCCGTTAGCGAAGCAGTTTATTGAAGCAGATACCAATAGAACTCGTGAGCTACCAAGCTTTGGGATTACCTTATTCACAATTATGCTGCCTGTAGTATTAATGTTGGTTGGTAGCTGGGCTGATCTATTCTTTGCACCACAAACTTTCGCAAATGATTTACTACGTTTCATTGGTACTTCTGATATTGCATTACTCATTGCCGTGCTGGTCAGCTTTATTACCTTTGGTACGATGCAGGGCTTTAACCGTGAACAAATTGAAAAATTCTGCGGTGGGTGTTTAGCTTCTATTGCTGGGATTATGTTGATTGTAGGTGCTGGTGGTGGTTTTGGCGGCATTTTGCGTGACACTGGTATTTCTAATGAGATTGTTTCTACAGCGTTGAAGGCAAACCTGTCGCCGTTATTGTTAGGCTGGTTTGTTGCAGCACTGATTCGTTTGGCAACAGGATCGGCAACGGTGGCTATGGCTACAGCGTGTAGTATTGTCGCTCCAATTGCAGCTACGGCGGGTGTTGCAGTTAGGCCCGAGCTTTTGGTACTTGCCACAGGTTCAGGTTCATTAGTTTTCTCACATGTAAATGACGCAGGATTCTGGTTAATCAAAGAATATTTCGGTATGACAGTAGGGCAGACACTCAAAACTTGGTCGGTATTGGAAACGATCATTTCAGTGTTGGGTTTATCTTTCACGCTACTGCTTAGCACTATTTTATAATTAAAGGTGAGTAATCCATGATTGTGATTGCAATGGGTGTCTGTGGAACAGGTAAAACCCTAATTGGTGAATTGTTATCAGAGCGTTTGGCTTGTGAGTTCCTTGATGGCGATACGCTTCATTCAGCTGCAAATAAAAGTAAGATGAGTCAAGGTATTCCCTTAACTGATGAAGACCGCTTGCCATGGTTACAAGCAATTCGTCAGGCCATTGAAACCAAACAAAGAGACGGTGAAACGGCTGTATTTACATGCTCATCTTTAAAACGCATGTATCGCGATATTTTAAGAGGGCAGGACCAGAATGTTAAGTTTGTCTACTTAAAAGGTTCTTATGAGTTATTACAGCAACGACTTGCAGAAAGATCAGGTCATTTTTTTGACCCAGCGTTGCTACAAACCCAGCTAGACACATTAGAGGAACCTGATGTGAATGAAGCAATTGCTATTGATATTGCTCTCACACCAGAACAGATCATTGAACAAGTCATCCAGAAGCTAGGGGTGGCTGATAGTGTGTGTCGGGGGTAAATTCATCTAGAAAGATTATCAACGCTTTAAGATATTCACCTTGTAGTTTACGGTTCAAGCAAGGTGAGTACGGATAATAATAGTGATATTGACCCGAATAAAACCTGATTACAGGGGTGAGTTCGGGAATATATAAAAGACATACGAATAATAAGGTATTAAGAAGAATGAATCAGTTAAATAATCTACAGCATAAATTCCCAGTAGTGGACGGTATTCCTGAAAGTGTACGTTTGCCCTCCCAAATTCATCAGCGTGTCTCACTCGTGGATGGTGAGTTGAAGTTATGGGCTGGTGCAACCAAGAAAACATTATCTCCGATCTGGATTCAGCAGCCTGACGGTAGCCTACAGCAAGTTGAACTTGGTAGTTATCCAGTCATGGGTGAAAAAGAAAGCGATGAAGCACTAGAAGCAGCAGTAAGGGCTTACAATAATGGTCGTGGCGAATGGCCCATGATGAAGGTTGGTGAGCGCATTGCCTGTATGCAAAATTTTATTCAGCGCATGGTGGAGCAACGAGATCTGATTATTAAGCTGATCATGTGGGAAATTGGCAAAAGCTTGGCAGACTCAGAGAAAGAGTTTGACCGTACGATTACCTACATGCGTCAAACGATTGATGCCCTAAAAGATTTGGATAATGCCAACTCCCGCTTTGTAATCGCTGAAGGTACGATTGGTCAAATTCGTCGTACTCCACTAGGTGTCGTGTTGTGTATGGGACCATACAACTACCCACTGAATGAAACCTTTGCAACTCTGATCCCAGCCATGCTGATGGGGAATACGATCATCTTCAAACCACCTCAATTTGGGACATTGTTGTTTGAACCGTTACTAGAAGCGTTCCGTGATTCATTTCCAAAAGGTGTGATCAATACCATTTATGCACCAGGTTCTCTAGTGGTACCCCATCTACTGGCATCTGGGAAAATTAACGTACTGGCACTGATTGGTTCTAGTAAAGTAGCTGATCATTTGAAGAAGCAACATCCTAAATCTCACCGTCTGCGTGCGATTTTGGGGCTAGATGCGAAGAATGCCGCTATTATTCTGCCAGATGCTGATTTGGATCTGACAGTGAAAGAGTGTCTGTTGGGTGCATTGTCATTTAATGGTCAGCGTTGTACTGCCCTCAAAATGTTGATGGTACATCGCTCGATAGCCGATGAATTTGTTAACCGCTTAACGGCTGAACTGGCCAAACTTAAAGTGGGTATGCCGTGGGAAAAGGGTGTATTTATCACCCCATTACCAGGTATGCACCGTACGGCCTACATGACTGACGTCATTGAAGATGCCGTGGCTAAAGGGGCAAAAGTAGTTAATCCGGAAGGTGGTGAGTTCTGCAAAACCATGTTCTATCCAGCCGTAGTTTATCCAGTGACTGAGGGGATGAGACTGTATCGTGAAGAACAGTTCGGTCCAGTGATTCCAGTCTCTGTTTATGATGACATTGAAACTGTCTTGGAATATGTCACTACTTCTGATCATGGGCAGCAGGTGAGTATTTTTGGTAGTGACCCTGAGCAAATTGGTCATTTAGTTGATCCGTTGGTCCATCAGGTCTGTCGTGTAAACATCAATTGTCAATGTCAGCGTGGCCCTGATGTATTCCCGTTCGGTGGTCGTAAAGATTCCGCGGAAGGTACACTGTCTGTACATGATGCTCTACGAGCGTTCTCTATCCGTTCTATGATTGCTGCTAAACAGACAGATGATAGCAAAGGCATGTTGGCCTCTATGGTGTCTGAGCACTATTCTAAATTCGTGAATACCGACTTTATTTTCTAATAAATATATGAATAAAAAAACCAGCCTACGGGCTGGTTTTTTATAGTGACTCATAATTTGAATAATAAAAAACGCCTGAAATTGATCAGGCGTTTCTGGTTTGAACAAATAGATTAATTATTGACGAATTTGACCGTCACCTAACACAATCCATTTTTGAGAAGTTAAGCCTTCTAAGCCAACAGGACCGCGGGCATGGATTTTATCTGTAGAGATACCAATTTCTGCACCTAAGCCATATTCAAAACCATCAGCAAAACGAGTTGAAGCATTGATTACAACTGAACTTGAATCTACACGAGCCAAGAACTGACGAGCCAAAGTATAGTTTTCAGTCACAATTGCATCGGTATGATGTGAACCATATTTGTTGATATGGTCAATTGCTTCATCAATCCCGCTCACCACTTTAACTGCAAGAATTGGCCCTAAATATTCGGTGTACCAATCTTCTTCTGTTGCAGGTTTTACAGAGGCACCCAAAATACGGCGTGTTTCTGGACAACCGCGTAACTCAACTTGTTTTTCAGCATATAGTTCGGCAATGCGTGGTAAGAAAACGTCTGCAATTTTTTCATCAACAAGCAGCGTTTCCATCGCATTACAAACGCCATAACGATGTGTTTTGGCATTTAAAGTAATTGGTAATGCTTTTTGCAAGTCTGCCTGTGCTTCAACAAATACATGGCAGTTACCATCAAGATGTTTAATGACAGGAATACGAGCTTCATTGGTTACGCGCTCAATTAAGCTTTTACCGCCACGTGGAACGATTACATCTACATATTCAGCCATCGTGATGAGGTGACCAACAGCTGCACGGTCAGAAGTTTCAATAACTTGTACTGAATGTTCAGGTAAACCAGCAACTTTTAAGCCATGCTTAATAGCTTCAGCGATTGCTTTATTTGACTCGAGTGCTTCTGAACCACCACGTAAAATAATGGCATTACCAGATTTAATCGCTAAAGATGCAGCTTCAAGGGTAACGTTTGGACGTGATTCGTAAATCATACCAACAACACCTAAAGGTACACGCATTTTTCCAATTTGAATGCCTGTGGGGCGATATGCAAGATCAGTAATTTCCCCAATTGGATCGACAAGCGCGATCACATCTTTTAAACCTTGCAACATCCCTTTAAAGCGTGCGGGCGTAAGCTCAAGACGATCAAGTAAGGCACTGTCGAGCTGATTGCTACGACCTTTATCCATGTCGATTTGATTCGCCGCCAAGATTGCTGCTTGATTATTCTCCAAAGCAGTATAAATAGCAGAGAGTGCATGATTTTTTAGTGAGGTAGAAGCACTTGTTAAGACGCGTGAGGCCTCGCGTGCTTGTTGCCCAACTTTTTGCATATATTGTTCAATTGAATCTTGCATAGCATTTTTTAATCATTTACCAATGAGTAAGATAGTAGCAGTCAAATGCGGAACAATGAATGGCTTTTTTTGAAAAATGTGACCGCCATAAAAAAACATTTAAATATTTTGCAAACTATTAGCGACTTAAACAAGATGAGCGGTCATTTCAGCGATTGCGTATATTTCAGACAATTGTTTAGAATGTTATTGTGCAATACAAACTAATACAAATTTTAAAGTTTTGTGCATAAAAGATTACGTGTTCAAGAAGGAACTCTTGCAGCATAAAAAAATTACAGCAAGGAGGAAGCAAGGATATGAATTCCATTATTCAAATGGATTCGGAGATCAACCAAGCTTATGCCGGTTTTGGCTTTTTCGATATCTACCATAGAGATAGTTTTAAACAACCTGCTCGTACAACATGGATTGACGGTTGGAAAATTGAATATATGGCAATTGCCGATCCTAAAACTATTCACAAAACGCCGATTGTGATTGTTGGTGGTGCTTTCCAGAATTTTAATTCTTATAAATATTGTGTTGAACAATTGTTTGAAAGTGGTCCGGTTATTTTAATTGATTTACCTTCGATGGGTGCAAATCAGCAAATTACCAATCGCGACACAGGAGTATCTGCCGGTACTTTAGAACTTCCTGATTTATCTGAAATGTTAGGACGTTGGTTAGATATTGTTGGAATACAAAAAGTTTCTGTAATGGGAATGTCTTTGGGGTCAGTGATTGCTTCTTGTTTTGCTTATCATCGTCCTGAATTAATGGATCGCATGATTTTAATGGGGGTTATGCAAAAGACCCGAAAAAGTTGGCGAATGATTTTGGAAGAGTCGCTCAAGCTCATGCAAGAAAACCGCATGGAGGAGTTTGGGCAAGCTGTAATTTTATATTTAGTTAATCATGCAAAATTAGATAAAACTCGTATGTCACCAACCGCTAAAAAGTTATTTTTTAGACAAATGGCCGAGTTTACGGGGACTGAGCGGGAACGTTATGAAATTAACTGTAACCGCCTTTTGCGGTTAACAGATGTACCTATTCCAGAGTGCAAAACGCTAGTTGCAGCAGGGCAATACGACAGTTTTACTCTGCCTCATGAAAATGCCAATTTTGCTTTGCAATGTCCTGATATGGAATTTGCACTTATTGCAAACGCTGATCATGTGCCACAGCTCCAGCGTCGTAAAGAAACCATGAGTTTGTTCACTTCATTCTTGAAGGGTGAATCTATCCACAATCTGGATGGTATTATTCCAATGACGCGTGAACAAATGCAAAAGATGGAGCGCCGTGGTGAAGAGCGAGTTCCAGTTTTGCAACCGAGCACTCAACTGAGCCACCGTGAATGTAAAACAGAAGTGCCAGTGGCGATTGTTGATGTGACTTTCTTTGGGATGTATTTAAAAATGGATGATATTTCGCAGCTTGATTTTGTGAATGACCATCCACGTGATTTGGCACTGCATTTAGAAGATGAAGAAGGTCCTTTCTCGATTGAATGTTTAATCTTTGAAGCTACTGAACAAGGAATACGTGCTTTATTTAAACATGGTAGTTTTGAGCTTGCTGATCGGTTGAGCCGTTTTATTGCTCGTCAAAAACAAGCAGCTTAATAATATAGTTATAGATGGAAGCTCGTTTATGTCGAGCTTCCATTTTTTATATTTATTATTTTATTTGAGCGTGAATAATCCAAACTAAGTCGCCTAAATGCTCTTCATGGTTATCTTGAGAAACTTGCCCAAAGAATATTTGTGGCTGTTCAATAGTAACCTGCTCAAACGCTGTATCTTTAAAAAAGTCTTTCACTTCTTGTGGACTTTTGAAATGAAAACTAAATGAACTGCGAGACATGAGTTTAAGTAACTTACTACTATTCCAAATAATACTAGCGAGTTTGTTTTTAATGGGTTCAGGATATAAGTCGGTTAAATAGTGAAACTTTTTAAAAGTAGCCCCATAGTGGCCAATCGATTGGATCAATTGTTTTAATAAATCTTTATCAAAATAGTTAATCAAGCCTTCACTGATTACAACCAATGGGCGGTTAGGGTCAAATACTTTAAATGCTTGTGCAAAAGCTTCTGTAAATAAATCAACTGATAAGATTTCAGGTGCATTTTTTTCAATTTGCTGTAACGCATTTTGTTTGGTTTGTGCCATATCGGGCAAATCAAGCTCCCGATAGGTAATAGAAGGGTAACGTTGTCTAAACCACCAGCCACGTGGAGACAAGCCACATGCTATTTCTAGAACCTGTAAATCAGGATTTTCTTGAATGAGTTGTTCTAAATAATGATCAAGCATGGTGTGGCGTTGTTTAAGCGTGGTACGCATGCTACCGCCGACATATTTCTCTGCCCATGATTCTATCGGATGAACCAAATAAGCCAGTGATTTGCCTTTGGTTGTGGCAAGTGCTTCATGAGAGATCCCCATTTGATACCAGATATAGCCTGTATAGTGGGCTGTAAAAGAGATGTGGCGGTGTTTTGAAAGTTGTTGTGTCATTCGTCCTGAACTCGATTTATTGTTTTTGTTTGGTTTGACTGATGATCGAGACCATCAGTCAAATATAGGTTAAACTCAATTTAGACCGAATTTTTAAACTCTTCAATGGCTGTTTTGACAGCTTGCCACTCATTTCCAAGCGATAAGGTTTCACCGATCTGAATTTGTGGAATTTGGCCGCGCATGCGTTCTAAACGCTCTTGGTTTGGTAGTTCTAAGTTTGTAATACCTTCGAGCGCTGTACAGGCTGCACTTCGGTCATTACACACCAACCCCATGTCACACCCAGCCGCAAGAGCAGCTTGAATGCGAGCATCTGCGCCACCTGCTACACATGCAGCCTGCATGCTTAAGTCATCAGAGAAAAGTACACCATTAAAATTTAAACGTTTGCGTAGAACTTCTTGAATCCAGAAAGGTGAAAAACCAGCTGGATTTGGATCAACTTGATCATAAATCACATGTGCAGGCATGAGCGCATCTAGCTGAGGCATAAGCTTAATGAAGCTCTGCATATCGTGGTTGTAAATTTCGTCATAGCTACGGCTGTCGATTGCGGCCGCAACATGAGAATCTGCTTTCACGGAGCCGTGACCAGGGAAGTGCTTGCCCGTATTTGCCATTCCAGCTTTTTTCATACCTTGCATAAATGCGCCTGCAAGTGGGGCAATATCTTCAATATTTTTAGAGAAGCCACGGTCGCCAATCACGTCACTAATTGCATTAAGATCTAAAACTGGTGCAAAACTAAAATCGATGCCGACTGCAAGGACTTCTGTTGCCATTAACCAACCGCACTGTTCAGCCAGCTCAAGTGCTTTTTGAGGTTGAGTTAAATACAACTCTCCGAAACGGGCCATGGCTGGTAATAGAGTGAAACCTGATCTTAGGCGCTGAACTCGACCACCTTCTTGGTCAACAGCAATCAAAATATCTGGACGAATTTGACGCATATGGTCCGTTAATGCGCGGACTTGTTGTGGAGATTCAATATTTCGTGCAAATAAAATCATGCCACCGACTTGCGGAGCGCGTAATAGTTCAATATCTTCTTGAGTAAGTTCTGTGCCGGCGATGTCCAGCATCAATGCGCCAATCATATTGGTTCCATTTGAATTTTGATTGAAAAACAATAAGCGAATTTTGCAATGTTTTGCTACATTTTGTCAGTACAGAATATGATAAAACTACACGGTATAAACAATTTAGTTGGTTAAGATTTTGAATCTGCTTAGTTCATATCGAAAACAGAGCGTGTAAGATAGGAACACCCAAGGAAGTATTAAAAATTTATGAAACTTCAAACTATAGCTTGTGCAGTAGCGATCGCGACTGGCGGTTTATTCTTCTCTCATACGATGAATGAAGCGAGAGCGGCAACCAATACTGCTGCGGTTTCTCAATCAATCCAGCCAACGCAAGAACAGGCTTTGGTGGCTCGCCAACTGGCAACTTTAGTTGATCGTCAACATTATTTAAATATGCGTTTGGATGAGACCACATCAAATCGTATTCTAGATATGTATTTAGATAGTCTTGATCCAGATCACTCATTATTTCTAGATTCTGAAGTTCAAAATTATAAAAAACTATATGGTTCAAATTTTGGTGCTTCATTAAAAGCGGGGAATTTAACTGGACCGTTTGCAATTCATCAGCAATATCGTGAACGCTTAAAACAATTTTATGAGTTCATGTTAGCTGAGTTAAAACAACAGCAAAATTTAAAGCAGCCGAATAGTTATATTGAAGTTGATCGTGAAAAAGCACCGTATTTTAAAACGACTGCTGAGCAACAAAATCATTGGCGGAAAATGTTGGTTTCACAGTTAATCAACTTAACCATTAGCCGTGAAGAAGAGCAGGCGAAACAAAAAGCGCTTAAAGAAAATCCTTCGCTTGCTGATGGTCAAGACTTAACTGGCCCAGAAGATTTAACGCCAGCTCAAACGTTAACTAAACGTTATACGCGTCAGCTTGAAAGAATTAGTCGTGTGAAAAGCGATGACGTCTTGGACAAAACATTAAATGCAATGTTGGCGACCTATGATCCACATAGTAACTATTACCCGCCAATTGATGCGATCGAACTTAATCGCCAAACTACCTTGCAACTAGAAGGTATTGGGGTGTCGATTCGTCCAGAACGTGGCAACGAAGATTACACCAAGATTGAAACCATTGTAGAAGGTGGTCCTGCAAGTAAGTCTGGTCAAGTGAAATCAGGAGATCGAATCATTGGTGTCGCCCAAGAAGGCGAGAAAATGGTTGATGTGATTGGCTGGACAAGTTCTGAAATTGTTGGGCTTATTCGTGGTAAGCGCGGAACAAAAGTCACATTAAAACTTCTTGGTGCTGGCGCATCAATGAGTCAGGCTCGTAATGTGACTTTAGTACGTGATGTGATTCAAGAAGAAGATGCTGGTGTTCGTTCACGCACAGTTGAAGTGACACGTGATGGTAAAAAGCATGTGTTGGGTGTAATTGAAATTCCATCATTCTATTTTGACTATCGTTCACGTCGTGCGGGTCAACAATACCGTTCAGTTTCTGAAGATACTGCAAATGCTTTCGAAGCACTAAAAGCGAAGAAAGTAGAAGGTATTATTATTGACTTACGTAATGACCCAGGTGGCTCATTAGAAGAAGTTGCACGTATGTTGGGGCAGGTGATTAAGTCTGGCCCGGTAGTACAAATTCGTGATGGCAATGGCAACGTAAGCGTGTTTGAAGATAACGATGGCGGCCAGCAAATCTATACAGGCCCACTCGCGGTATTGGTAAACTTGGCATCTGCATCGGCAAGTGAGATTTACTCTGCTGCAATTCAAGATTATGAGCGCGGTATTATTATTGGTAGTACAACAACTGGTAAGGGTACAGCTCAGGTACAACTTGATACTCTGGCATATGGTCAAGCGACTTTAACTCAGCGTAAGTTCTATCGTATTACAGGTGGTAGTACACAAAATAAAGGTGTAGTGCCAGACATTAAACTTGTTGATATCTATAACGAAGAGTTTGGTGAGCGTAAATCGAAGAATGCATTGAAGTGGGACACAATTCCTACTGCACCATTTAAACGTGAAGGTTCTGTTCAGCCTTATGTGACAAAGTTGTCTCAATTCTCTGAACAACGTGTTGGCAATGATGCTCAGTTTAAATATCTAAATAAACGTACTGCGATTGCTAAGGTGACGAGTGATCAAAAACAAGTGGTACTTGATATTGATAAGCGCCGTGCTGAATTACTTGGTTTAGAGAAACAAACTTTAGATGCAGAGAATGAACGCCGTGCTGCAACGGGTCAAAAGCCTTTTGCAAACTGGGAAAGCTATCAAGCTTCATTAGATGCTCTAGCTGAATCTCGCGCTAAAATGAAAGCATCGCAACGTCCAGCGTTACCAGAAGAAGAAACTTTTGTGACTGAAGCTGCTAATGTACTCATGGATTATGCAAAATTGCAAAATCGCTAAGAGTTACTAGGATTTAAGAAAAAAGCATGCTGTCATCAGTGTGCTTTTTTTATTTTTCATGTCAGTAAACTGTCATGCATTTATCATCAAAATGTCAAAAAAACTGCTTAATCTTTAAGCATGAAAATAAATACATTGATGGATGGCGCTATGCAAAGTTCATACGCGACAGCACTATTAAAACAACAGCAACTTCCTGAAAGCTTCCAATTCTTTTTTAAACAAAAGCAGCAGCTATCTAATGCACATTCATTGCATGATTTGGTGCGCCCACGTTTAAAAATTGCGATTGTGACGGAAACTTGGCCACCCGAAATCAATGGTGTGGCACTATCATTATTACAGTTATGCCAAGGTTTACAAAAACAGGGGCATAAGATTTTACTGATTCGCCCAGAGCAAAAAGCAAAATGCCATGACTTTACACCAGAGCAAGAATGTTTGGTTATGTCGCAGGCGATTCCCAAGTATCCAACTTTACAATTTGGTTGGCCACAATATTTAAAAGTATCGAAAGCTTTTGAAAAGTTTGTCCCAGATGTCGTGCACATTGTGACTGAAGGGCCATTAGGTTTAACTGCCATGCAAGCTGCTAAGGCAAAAGCTATTCCAGTTTCTAGTGGCTTTCATTCACCATTTCAAGACTTTAGTCGATTCTTCGATTTGGCTTTTTTAGTCAAACCGATTCAAAAATATCTGTGCTGGTTTCACAATAACACTCAAGTAACTTGTGTGCCGAGTAAAGATACTCAAGAAGCATTACGAGGTTTCGGTATTACTTGTCCACTGGTTGTCGTTGGGCGTGGCGTAGATACAACAAGATTTTCACCGAAGCATCGCTCTGAAAATTTGCGAAAACAATGGGATGCTGATGAGAATACTCGCGTTATGCTTTATGTGGGGCGTTTGTCTCCTGAAAAAGAAGTGCAAGTACTTATTGAAAGTTACGCGAACCTGCAAAGCATTCAGCCACATAAAACTAAATTAGTTATTGTGGGAGATGGCCCAGATTTTGCTCGTTTAAAGTCACTACCTGAAGCGAAGGGTGTTATCTTTACTGGAAGTCTGAGAGGTCAAGATTTGGCGGTGGCCTATGCGAGTGCAGATGTATTCGTATTTGCGAGTCAAGTTGAAACGTTTGGTAACGTAGTTTTAGAGGCAATGGCAAGCGGTTTACCAGTTATAGCGTATGATTATGCATGTGCACATCAATACTTAACACATGATGTGAATGGCTGGTTAAGCCCACTTGGACAAAAAAACCACTTTATACAACAAATTTATCAGCTTCCTTCGGTACAACAACTTAGAGAAATGGGCGTACAAGCCTGTCATAAAGTACAGCAAAGCGGTTGGCAACTTCCGGTTCAGCAATTGGAGCAGGCATTTTATCAGGTAGTGAAGGAGCCCTCGTTGGACTTCACCTAAGTATCCTAAGATAGGAGAATGACCATGAAATTTAAGAATGCAAAAATAAAAATACTCGATTTAGATTTGAGAGGCTGTTTATATCTGAACAATTTCTCTCACTCACAGCGTGTTGCCCTTTTTTTCAAAATTATCAGTCGTGTTGGTGATGGTCCGTTTTGGTATCTAATGTTGGCAATCGTGTGGGGTATGCAAGGCATTACCTATAGTTTGCAAATCATCTACTTGTTATTAGGTGGTTCTGTCGGCACAGCAATTTATAAATTCTTAAAACATAAAACCACGCGGCCACGTCCTTATCAGGTGCATCAGGTGATTGTGCTCGGTGAAAGACCGCTTGATCATTTTAGTTTTCCATCAGGCCACACACTTCATGCGGTCATGGTGACAATTGTATTGGGTTACATTCAGCCAGTTCTGCTTGCAGCCATGTTCCCATTTATGGTGCTTGTCGCTTTGTCTCGTATGGTACTGGGTCTTCATTATCCAAGTGATGTGATTGTTGGTGCACTGATTGGTGCAGCGGTTGCGGCTACGATTATTTTTGTGGCGCCATTATTGAACATCGCTTTATAAGCATCGGTAATTTTTATCAGCTTAAGCTATCGATTAGGTTTGTGGATTTGCTAAAGTACACAGTTCGTGATTTAGCAGATTAAACAGATAGGAGCCGCTATGGGCTTACGTTGGACAGATACGATTGATATTGCCATTGAATTGTCAGAAGCACATCCAGAAGTTGATCCGCAATGGATCCGTTTTACCGATTTACATGCATGGGTGTGCGCATTGCCAGACTTCAGCGATGACCCAAATAAATCGACAGAAGGATTGCTAGAGGCCATTCAAATGGCCTGGATAGACGAAGTTCGCTAAAAACAGTAGAAAAAATCGCAACTTTTACACATTCAAAGCTGATTATTGCCTATGACATCGGTATAATGCGGCAAATTTTTTAAAGTTTAAATCTTAAAATAAAGGAGCCACTCATGGCTATTGAACGTACTTTGTCTATCGTAAAACCTGATGCAGTGTCTAAAAACCACATCGGTGAAATTTTTGCTCGTTTTGAAAAAGCGGGTTTAAAAATTGTTGCGACTAAAATGAAACACCTTTCTCAAGCTGATGCTGAAGGTTTCTATGCTGAGCATAAAGAGCGTGGTTTCTTTGGTGACTTAGTTGCATTCATGACTTCTGGTCCAGTTGTAGTATCTGTTCTTGAAGGTGAAAACGCAGTTCTTGCACACCGTGAAATCTTAGGTGCTACAAACCCTAAAGAAGCTGCTCCTGGTACTATCCGTGCTGACTTCGCTGTAAGCATCGACGAAAACGCTGCTCACGGTTCTGACTCAGTTGCTTCTGCAGAGCGTGAAATTGCTTACTTCTTTGCTGACAACGAGATCTGCCCACGCACTCGTTAATCGAAAGCATTCAAACCAGATAAGTGGTATACTACTTATCTGGTTTTTTTATTCTCTTAAGAGAATATTGTTTGATTCTTGAACAATATCTTCAGTTTTTGACATGGTTTAGGTAAATACACATGAGTTCTGCAGTGGTCGTTTCATCTGAAAATCTTGATGGACAGCAGCAATCTTCGTCCACGCCGGTAATCCCTGCTGCCGAAAATAAAGTGAATTTACTCGGCATGTCTCGTCCTGAGTTGGAAAAATTCTTTGAAGATATTGGTGAGAAGAAGTTTCGTGCCGGACAGGTCATGAAATGGATACATCAATACTTTGTTACTGACTTTGCTGAAATGACCAATATTTCTGGCAAACTACGTGCGAAGCTTGAACAGATTTGTGAAATTAAAGCACCTGAAGTGGTTCACCGTCATTATTCAAAAGATGGTACACGTAAGTGGGTATTTCGCGTAGGTGAGGGTGCAGGTTCTTTAGTTGAAACTGTATTAATTCCTGCCGAAGATAAAACTGGCTTACGTAAAACGCTTTGTATTTCCTCCCAAGTGGGCTGCGCATTAGATTGCTCATTTTGTTCAACAGGTAAACAAGGTTTCCAACGTGATTTAACGCCAGATGAAATTATTGGGCAACTCTGGATGGCAAACTATTCTTATATGGAAGAAGTGCCTGTTGCCGAGCGTGAGCGTTCAGTGACCAATGTGGTGATGATGGGTATGGGTGAGCCATTACTCAACTATGATGCTGTATTAAGCTCAATGCAGATTATGCTTGATGACTTTGCTTATGGCATGTCAAAACGTCGTGTGACTTTATCGACATCGGGTGTTGTACCGAAAATTGACCAGCTTGCAAAAGACATTGATGTCGCTTTAGCCATTTCTTTACATGCGCCAAACGATGAATTACGTAATGAGCTTGTGCCAATTAATAAAAAATATCCATTGACTCAGTTAATTGCAGCATGTCAGCGTTATATTGCCAAAGATGGTAATGAAAGTACGCGTAAACATGTAACGATTGAATATGTGATGTTAGAAGGCGTAAATGATCAGCCTGAACATGCGCAGCAAATGATTAAATTATTAAAAAATTTACCAAGTAAAATTAACTTGATTCCATTTAACCCGTTCCCGCATGCACCATATGGTCGCTCAAGCAGAAATCGTATTATCTCGTTCCAAAAAACTTTGTCTGATGCGGGATTTGTGTGTACGATTCGTCAAACACGTGGTGATGATATTGATGCTGCATGTGGACAGTTAGTGGGTCAGGTGGCTGACAGAACCCGCCGTGCAGAACAGTGGCAGAAAAAGGTCACACAGCGTCAAGAGATTTTGCGTACACAAGGATAAATTGAGGGCAGGCTTTGAGTATTCCAAAGTTAAAAACGGTCTTATGTATGGGGATTGCAGTTGCATTTCTGGCAAGTGGTTGCCAGACAACGCATACGCAAAAAAAAGACCCAGAAAAAGCGGTAAAGGTGCGTACACAACTTGCTGCTGAACATATCCGTTCGGGTGACTTGGACTCAGCAAAGCGAGCTCTTGATCAAGCTTTAAGTGTAGATAGCCGCGATGCTACTGCAAATATGATGATGGGTATTTTGCTACAGCAAGAAGGTAGCAAACCCAATTTAGAAAAAGCAGAGCATTATTTCAAACGAGCAATTTCATCTGAACCGGATAATGCTCAAGCACATAATAATTATGGTACTTATTTATATCAAATGGAGCGTTATAATGAGGCGGTTGAGCAATTTCGTATTGCTGGCGCAACATTAGGTTATGACCAACGCTATCAGGCATTAGAAAATCTGGGGCGTATTTATTTAAAATTGGGTGATGTTGCGAATGCTGAAAAAACATTCAAACAAGCACTCCTTGCTAACCGCGACTCTTATATTTCAATGTTAGAGTTAGCGGAAATTTTTTATTTGCAGCAGCAGATTCCGGCTGCTACACAAATGTATGAGCAATATGTTCGTACAGTGGGGCAGAAAAATCAGGGTGCAAGAGCACTTTGGATTGGTGTAAGAGTGGCTCGAGCCAATGCGGATAAAATGGGAATGCAAGTGTTAGTAAACCAGTTACGTGCCTTGTTCCCGGAAAGTCCAGAATATCAACGTTATTTGCAATTACAGTATAGTACTGAGGCCGTATGGAAATAAATCCTAATTCACAGCAGCCAACTGGCTCAAGCTTACCGACTTCTGCTTTAGGAAATATTCAACGTCCTGGTGAGTATTTACGTCAAATTCGAGTTGCTCAGAATAAAGAGTTAGGGCAAGTTTCTTCAGATTTAAATATGCCGGTTAAGACCTTGACCGCTTTAGAGCAAGATGACTATAAATCATTGCCGGAAGCGACTTTCATTAAGGGTTATTACCGTTCATATGCAAAATATTTAAATACGGACGCGACCGCAATTATTCAGCGTTTCGATGAGATTTATGCAAATGATACTGGGCTGTTACCAAATCATGCCTTAAATAATTCACCAATTAAAATCATGGGTAAACTCCCAGGTTCTAATAGTGATCGTAATAAGAAATGGTTAAAGCGCGCACTTCTTGCTGTTGTAATTCTTGCTGTTGTTTCATTGCTTGTTATGGGTGTCCAAAAATGGACTTCAAAGAAAGAAGATGCTGATTTACCTAAAGTAAATCAATCGAATGTTGAAGTTTTACCTATGCAAGGAGCTACCACCTCAACAGTGGGTGATCAATTGGTGTTAAACTTTAACCGACCAACTTCTGTTCATATTGTTGATGCAACAGGTAAAGTTTTGGCGACAGGTCGTCAGTCATCAACTTTAAGTTTAAATGGTGAGTCTCCATTTCAGATTCGTCTTGATGATGCAACGGCTGTGTCATTAAGTCTAAACCAAGAACAGATTTCATTGTCTCCATATACGGTAAACGGTAAAGCAGAATTCCGTTTATCCCGCTAATACCATGAGTTGAGCGATACAATGATAGAGAACCCAATTAAACGTCGACCAACACGTAAAATCCGTGTTGGTTCGGTGTATGTCGGTGGCGATGCACCTATTAGTGTGCAAAGTATGACAAATACCGAAACTTGCGATGTCGATGCAACCGTTGCTCAAATTGAGCGTTGCGTTGATGCAGGTGCTGATATTATGCGTGTTTCGGTCCCATCTATGGAGGCTGCTGAAGCATTTGGCGCGATCCGTAAACGTGTTTCAGTTCCATTAGTGGCTGATATTCACTTTGACCATAGAATTGCTCTAGCTGTTGCAGATTATGGTGCAGACTGTTTACGTATTAACCCAGGTAATATTGGCTCAGATCAGAAAGTGCGTGAAGTGGTTGCTGCGGCGCGTCATCATGGCATTTCTATGCGTATTGGGGTCAATGCGGGTTCTTTAGAAAAAGATTTACAAAAGAAATATGGCGAGCCTACAGGTGAGGCGTTGCTTGAATCAGCACTACGTCATATTGATATTTTAGATCGTCTCAACTTCCATGAATTTAAAGTCAGCGTAAAAGCCTCAAATGTGTTTTTAACCATGGATGCTTACCGCTTGCTTTCTCAGCAAATTGATAATCCATTACATTTAGGCGTAACTGAAGCTGGTATTTACCGTACAGGTACTGTGAAATCAGCGATTGCCCTTGGTGGATTGTTGATGGAAGGTATTGGCGATACGATGCGTATTTCGCTTGCCGCCGAACCGGAAGATGAAATCAAGATTGGTTTTGATATCTTAAAATCACTTGGGCTTCGCTCTAACGGGATTAACTTTATTGCTTGCCCAAGTTGCTCTCGCCAAGAATTTAATGTTATTCAGGTAATGCAAGCATTGGAAGAGCGTTTAGAAGATATTCGTACTCCAATGGATGTGTCGGTAATTGGTTGTAAAGTAAACGGCCCTGGTGAAGCAAAAGAAGCTGACATCGGGGTTGTTGGGGCTGCGCCTCGCTCATTGGTTTATCGTAATGGTGAAAAAAGTCATTTAATCGATACCGATCAATTGGTTGATGAAATCGAAACTATGGTTCGTCAACGTGTCCAAGAGCTTGAAGAAGCTAAATCTAAAGAAATTATTCGTAGTTCATCATGAGTTCAATCGTCGCAATCAAAGGTTTTAATGACATCTTGCCATCGCAAACAGTAGCGTGGAGACGTCTCGAGCAACATTTAGCATCTTTAATGGATGCTTATGGATATCAACAAATTCGTTTGCCGATCGTTGAACAAACGGGCTTGTTTAAACGTGCTATTGGTGATGCTACCGATATTGTTGAAAAAGAAATGTATACCTTTTTTGACAAAGGCAATCCACCAGAGTCATTAACCTTACGTCCGGAAGGTACAGCGGGTTGTGTTCGCGCGTTGGTTGAACATAACTTATTACGCGGTGCTACACCACGCGTGTGGTATATGGGACCTATGTTCCGTTATGAGAAGCCACAAAAAGGACGTTACCGCCAGTTCCACCAGTTTGGCGTGGAAACTTTCGGTGTTGCGACTCCTGATATTGATGCTGAATTGATTATGTTGACCGCTCGTTTATGGAAACGTATGGGCGTTGCTGATAAGGTTCAGCTTGAGTTAAATACTTTGGGCGAAACTGATGAGCGTACAGAGTATCGTAATGCTTTAGTTGCGTTTTTAAACGAGCATAAAGATGCGTTGGATGAAGACTCACAGCGTCGTTTAACAACGAATCCATTACGTATTTTGGATTCTAAAATTGAATCTACTCAGAAAATTTTAGAAAATGCACCGAAATTACATGACTTCTTGAAAGAAGAAAGCTTGGATCATTTTAAGCAGTTACAAGATTATTTGACTGCTGCTGGCATCCAATTTGTCATTAATCAAAAATTGGTGCGTGGTCTGGATTACTACAATAAAACCGTTTTTGAATGGACAACAACTGCACTTGGTTCGCAAGGTACTGTATGTGCTGGCGGTCGCTACGACGGTTTAGTTGGTCAGCTAAAAGGTAAGGCCGATCAATCTGTACCTGCTGTTGGTTTTGCGATGGGTATGGAGCGTTTATTGCTTCTACTTGAGCAGGTTGAACAGGCTCAAGTTATACGTGATTGTGAAGTCTTCTTGGTTGCAGAACCTGCTTATCAAACCAAAGCTTTGATTTTAGCAGAACAATTACGTGACCAGTTAGAAGCTGCAAATAGCAGTATTCGAATCAAAACAGGTTCACAAGGCAGTATGAAGAGTCAGATGAAAAAAGCTGATCAGGCTGGGGCTGTTTACGCCATGATTTTAGGTGAGCGTGAATGGGAAGCACAGCAGCTTGCTATCAAAGAGTTAGCAACAGCTGAGCAGTCACAAGTTGCGCTGGCTGAGCTTGTACCATTCTTAATCGAAAAATTTACAAAATAAACTGAAACATCTGGAAAAGGACAATCACATGAGTGTAAGTGATGAAGAACAATTCGACAGCTTAAAGTCGTTCGCCAAAAAATATGGTTCTGCCATGATTAGCGGGATTCTCATTGCATTGATTGCCTTTTTTGGGTGGGAATATTGGCAAAAAAGAAATCTTGCGAGCAGCCAGACAGAAACTGCAAAAGTACAGCAGTTAATGGATGAGGCAAATGCAAGTGCTGATAATCCTAATGCTTTAACTTCGGTCACTGCATCGGCAGATAAAATCGTAAAAGATGATATCGATTCTGTTCAGGCGATACAGACTCAGTTTGTATTAGCAAAATTAGCCTATGAAAAACAAGACTATGCTGCTGCTGAAAAAGCATTGAAGAAAGTCGAAAATTCAAAAGTAAAAGATGAAGGTTTGATTCAGGTTGTAAAATTGCGTTTAGCAGATGCACAATTGGCGCAAAACAAATATGATGAAGCACTAAAAACCTTGTCTGGTAACGTCGATCCTGCATTTAAAGCAACAGTAGAAGAGTTACGTGGTGATATCTTTGTTGCCAAGAAAGATATTGATTCTGCTAAAAAAGCGTATCAGGCAGCATGGGATTCGTTACTGGAACGTAAACAAGAACGACAAATTTTACAAATTAAACTCGAAAGTGTTGGCGTTTTAGTTGAAGATCCACAGATTGAGCGCCCAATTTTGGAAACACAGGTGGAAGAGTCTTAATGAATCAGAAATTCAAACTGCCTTTGGCAATTGCAATCGCATCAGCTGTACTGGTGGGATGTTCTAGCAACAAAGTAAAAGAAGCAAAACCAAATCCACTACCGAAATTGACTGAGTCGAAAAAGACTCTAGTACCCGTGTTTTCGCGCAGTGTTTCTTCTACTGATAAGGCAGATCCGTTACGTTTGCAGCTTGATGCAAGTGAGGGCGTGGTCTTTACACTTGATCCAAAAGGTGAAGTCGCTGCATATCGTGGCAAGCAACGTCTTTGGGAGAAAAAAGTCAGCAAATTAGGCTTGAGCTCTGGTGTTGAAGCTGCTGAAGGAATTGTCGTTGTTGGTAACAGTAAAGGTCAACTTTTTGCTTTAGATCAGGCAACAGGTGAACAAAAGTGGACTGCGCAGTTATCTGGTGCACTATTAAGTCCTTCTTTAGTTCAGTCTGGACGCGTTATTACTATTGCTAATGATGGTACTGTATTTGCGCATGATGCTGCTTCAGGCCAGCAAGTTTGGGCTTATAAATTACCAAATGTCCAATTTAGTTTACGTGGTCAAGCATCACCAGTGAGTCTTGACCCACGTACCGTATTAATCGCATCTGCGAATGCGTATGTTTATGCAATTGATACGATTAGTGGTATTCCACGTTTCCAACGCCGTGTTGCAGTAAGTGAAGGTCGTTCTGATATTCAACGTTTGATTGATATCGATGGTGATCCTACTGTTGCTGGACAGTTTATGGTAACTACAAGTTTCCAAGGGCAAGTGACTGTAACTGATCTAGCTTCGCAACGTGTAGTTTGGAGTGAAGACTCAAGCAGCACGAAGCGTCCAGAAGTTTATGACAATAAAGTATTTGTTTCATCAACTGATGGTAAGTTAACTGCTTATGATTTAACGACAGGCGAACAAGTTTGGCAAAATGATAGTTTATTAAACCGTCATTTAAGTAATCCTGTTGTGTTGGGATCGGACCTTATTGTTGGTGATTTAGATGGCGTATTACATCTTGTTGATCCTGCAACAGGTAAGTTGATTGGTCGTTCAAAAACAAGTGGTGAGGTCAATACATTACGTGTTATTGAGAACCAACTTTTCGTTTCGACCAGAAAAGGCGATTTAAGTATTTGGCAGAATCGTTAATTTCGTTTGCTTGTGCTAAAATAGCCGCTTAACAAATTACGCTGTTAAAAAATATCGGGGTGTTTGAATTAAATCAGTTCAAAGCCCCGTCTTTTATTATGGTCATATCTGACCTTAAAATATATCTCCTGTATTGTTTCTAATGCTCATGCCATGAGATATGGCTGGTCTTGAATTAAGGTTATTGTATGAAACCCGTTATTGCGCTCATTGGTCGTCCGAATGTCGGAAAATCAACGTTATTTAACCAGATTACCAAGAGTCGTGATGCACTTGTAGCCGACTTCGCGGGTCTGACTCGTGACCGTAAATATGGTGATGCGACTTATCAAAATAAGTCTTTCATTGTTGTTGATACTGGCGGTATCGGTGAGAGTGAAGGCGGTATCGATAACTACATGGCCGAGCAGTCAAAAACAGCGATCAACGAAGCAGATATTATTATTTTCGTGGTTGACGCTCGTGCGGGATTGTTAGCTTCTGATGAGCAAATTGCTCGTGAACTACGTACTTTAGGCAAGAAAATTTATCTTGTTGCGAACAAGGTAGATGGTGTTCATGCTGAAGCAGCTTTGGTTGAGTTCTATAAACTTGGTATGGGTGAACCATTACAAGTTGCCGCTAGCCATGGTCGTGGCGTACAGCAAATGCTGGAAGATGTACTTGCAGAAGTTCCAGAAGATGAAAATCCTGAAGAACATGACAAAGATACTGGCTTACGTTTAGCAATTATTGGTCGTCCTAACGTTGGTAAGTCAACACTGGTAAACCGTTTGCTGGGTGAAGACCGTGTGGTGGCATTTGACCAACCAGGTACAACTCGTGACTCTATTTACATTCCTTTTGAGCGAGAAGGCCGTAAATACACCTTAATTGATACAGCAGGTGTGCGTCGTAAAGGTAAAGTTGATGAAATGATTGAGAAGTTCTCAATTGTTAAAACTTTGCAAGCAATGAAAGATGCACATGTTGTAGTGGTTGTAGTCGATGCGCGTGAAGGTATTGTTGAGCAAGACTTGCATTTAATTGGCTATGCGCTTGAAGCTGGTCGTGCCATGGTTATTGCTATCAACAAATGGGATAACATGTCTGAATATGACCGCAAGCAATGTAAGCTTGATGTTGAACGTCGTTTTGACTTTATTCCATGGGCAAAAATCCATTTAATTTCTGCTTTACATGGAACTGGGGTAGGTGATTTATATCCTTCTATCCACCGTGCTTATGAGTCTGCGAACTTAAAAGTATCACCAGCTAAATTGACTCAAATTTTGAGTGATGCGACAGAAGCTCATCAGCCACCAATGATTAGCGGTCGTCGTATTAAAATGCGTTATGCACATATGGGTGGTCAGAATCCACCGACTATTGTGATTCATGGTAATAAGGTTGATAAGACACCTGCCGATTATCGCCGTTATTTAGAAAACGTGTTCCGTAAAGTGTATAAACTCGAAGGTACACCAGTTCGTATTGACTTTAAAACTTCTGAAAACCCGTTTGAAGGTCGTAAGAGTCAGGTTGATGAACGTACTGCTGCACGTCGCCGTCGTTATATTCAGAAATTTAAGAAAGCAGAGAAAAAATTTAACCGTTAAGTTTTTTACTGTTCAAAAACCCAAAGTTTTCTTTGGGTTTTTTTTGCAAATAAATGAACTACTCCGAAGAGTTATGAAAAAGTGTGAGTGATAAACGTAATTTTTTGTAAATTTTATAACGAATGCTATAATCAGCATCTTTATAAAATAATTTATATTTCGACAGAATAACGCGGCTTAGGGTTCATTTTTTAGCATGGTAACATTACATCTTGCTCAGCTTATATTTACACATGCTCAGCCTTCCTATGCGGCTCTCGACTGCATCCCAGCTATGCAGCGTAGACGTTTATCACCATTGGCTAAACTTGCTTTAAATAGTGCGATCGGTGCATTAGAAAGTAATAAGGCTGATTATATTGTTTGGGTATCAAAATATGGTGATGAGGCAAAAACGTTAAATATCTTGCAAGACGTTTTAAATGATCAAACTCCATCGCCAACACAATTTTCAACATCTGTTCATAATGCAATTTCTGGTCTCTACTCGATTTTATGTCAGGATGATACTCCCTCTACCAGCTTAAGCTGTTCATGGACTGAAGGTTTGATTGAGGCTTATGCACTTTTAAAGTCAATGCCTGAGATTAAGCGGGTCTTAGTCGTCGTTTATGATGAGCCATTACCTAATATTTATGCTGAGGCAATCAATTTTCCTGCCTATGCTATGGCTGCTGTCGTTACTCTAGAGCAACCTAATTTACAAATTACTGCGTGGACGCATACAGATGAAGCAGATGCTCCTGCTTTTGCTCATTTTTGGCAGGATGCTGACCAGTTAACATCTGCATTTGGGTGGAACAAATGCTAAATCTTAAAAATCTCAAGCAAAAAAGTAATTATTGCTGGCGTGTAGCTGCCACTGGCTTTAGTTTTGCCAGTTTTGGGGTGGGTGGTATGGCAATCGCCTCAGTGATTGCACCCGTACTCAATGCAACCACTTTTGATCCGCAAAAGCGGCAGCAACGTGCGCAAAATGTGATTAAACATAGTTTTAAAGGCTTTACCGACATGATGGTCAAACTCGGCATCATGACTTATTCGGTAGAGGGGCTGGAAAAACTACAAAATAGTCGCCAAGAGCTGGTAATTGCCAATCATCCGACTTTGATTGATGTTGTTGTACTAATTGGTATGATGCAGCAGGCTAATTGTGTCGTGAAGCAGTCTCTTTGGTCGAACCCATTTACCAAAGGACCCGTACAAAGCGCAGGCTATATTTTAAATGCAGGTTCTCAGCAGTTTGTTGAAGACTGTGTAAAGCGTCTAAAAGAAAATAATGCGGCTTCTCTTTTAATTTTTCCGGAAGGAACGCGCACTGAAAAAGGGATGACCCTAAACGAGTTTCAGCGAGGCGCAGCCAATATTGCCATTCGTGCAAATGTACCAATTCGCCCAGTAATTATTACTTGTACACCATCAACTTTAACCAAGAATGAAAAATGGTACCACGTACCATCTCAACCATTTCATATCGAGGTCAAGGTATTAGATGCTGTGCAAGTATCAGATCTGTTAGATGATTTAACAGTAGGACCTAAACAAGTTCGTCAGTTAAGTCGTAGTTTTTATAAAATTTTTGATGAAGAGTTATCTTGAAATGAGCAATCTTGCTGATGAACTAAAGCAAATGATTATTGATGTTCTAGCACTAGAAGATATTACTATTGCCGATATTGATACAGAAGCTCCATTATTTGGAGAAGGTTTAGGATTAGACTCGATTGATGCACTTGAGTTGGGACTGGCTTTGAAAAAGCGTTACAACATTCATTTAAATGCAGAATCGGATGAAACTAAACAGCATTTTAAGTCAATTCAGAGCTTGGTTGCTTTAGTTGAAGCACAACAGAAGTCATAAGGAGCGTGATGATGTTATCTCAAGAGCAAGTATTAACTAAACTCCGCGAATGGATGGAAGATTTGTTTGAAATTGAACCAGAGACTGTTCAACTCGATTCGAACCTTTATTCAGACCTTGATGTAGACAGTATTGATGCGGTTGATTTAGTTGTAAAAATTAAAGAGTTAACAGGTAAGCAAGTAAAACCTGAAGACTTTAAAAATGTGAGAACCGTACTTGATGTGGTGACGGTTATTCAGAACATGACTGCTGAATGAAGTTTATTCTTAAAGGGATAATGACGGCACTTTTTGTGCTGTATCCCTTTATTGTGGGCTGGAGTTTGACTCACGGCCAATTTGTCTGGGTGAGTGCTTTACTCATCGGGTTAGGTGTGATCAGACTTTTTAGCAAAGGCAACTCGTTATTATGGCCATTAACGGGTTTTGCCATCGTTTGCGGTAGCCTGAGTTTATTGTCACATGACCATGCTTGGCTAAAGCTATATCCAGTGGGTATGAGTTTAGGTGCATTAATTATTTTTGCGCTGACGCTCATTAAGCCGC
Source organism: Acinetobacter sp. D009 (assembly GCF_038562025.1). Lineage (NCBI taxonomy): Bacteria > Pseudomonadati > Pseudomonadota > Gammaproteobacteria > Moraxellales > Moraxellaceae > Acinetobacter > Acinetobacter sp. D009. The sequence goes on along the minus strand of NZ_CP151886.1, from coordinate 3,277,181 downwards.
CGTCTATGATTGAGCGCTTTGCCCGACTCGTTGAACCTGATTTACCTGCTTCTGGCGTACAGTGGACCAGACAGGTCACCAAAGTTTGGTGTGTTTTCTTTTTTTGTAATGCATTGATTGCTTTAAGCACTGTGCTTTTTACCTCAACTCAGGTTTGGGTCATTTATAATGGCTTTATTTCTTATGTGCTGATGGGCATTTTGTTCCTTGGTGAATTTATTTTACGTAAGCGACATCAGCGTTTACATTCTTCAAATCATTAATTAAAAACTATGTATTGCCACTTTCAGAAATTCATCGATTCAGCTCAGCCACTTTGTATAGACGGTACTCTAAACTCGACCAGTTTTAATCAATTTTGGCAAGATGTGGCATTACAAGCTGCTGCAATTGCTCAAATAGAAAATCTAACTTGGGCTTTATGGGAAGCAGATAGTTATGAATTTCTGGTTTTATTCTTTGCTGCCTTGTTAGCGAAAAAGCAAATACTTTTGCCACCCAGTCGAGTGCGTGAATTAGAACAGGATTTTGCCGCACAACAGATTTATTTTTTAAAGCGTCAAGAAATTGGAGAAGTTGTACCTTTATCTTTAACCTTAGATGATACTTTTTTAGAGCAGGCTCAACTCTATTTTTATACTTCGGGTTCAACTGGGGAACCTAAAAAAATTCCAAGAACACTGAGACAATTACTCAACGAAGTCCAGGGATTAAGTCAGAGTTTTAGCTTTGATGAACATGCAAATGCGATTGCAACAGTTAGTCATCAACATATTTATGGATTACTGTTTAAATTATTACTACCACTTGCTACAGGTCGAAGTTTTTATAATCCTCAAATGGCATTCCCTGAAGATGTGGTACAAGCCCAAAAACAATTAGAAACAATAGGGTTAAGCAATTATTTGATCTCAAGTCCTGCTTTATTAAAACGTTGGACAACCGATGTTGTTTTACAACACTGCCAGATGGTGTTTAGTTCCGGGGGCAAACTAGAAAGTGGTGTTCGCCCTTTACTAAATCGTCCGATTATTGAAGTTTTGGGAAGTTCGGAAACTGGTGGTATTGCCCATCGTGCTAAAGATGAAGATGCTTGGACTGCATTTAGTAATGTGGCTATTCGTATTGAAGATCAACAGCTTATGGTCAAGAGTAATCATGCCTATGAGAATGACTGGATTACCACAGGTGACGGTGCGGCATGGACAGATGCCACATGTCAGACCTTTAAGCTGATGGGGCGTACAGATCGAATTGTAAAACTTGAAGAAAAGCGTTTAAGTCTAGATGCGATCGAGCAAAGCATTCAAGCTTTAGATGTCGTAAAGCAATGCCATGTATTGGTATTTGAACATGAGCAACGCCAAATGTTGGGTTGTATTGTTGTTCTAACAGAACAAGCTCATGAACAATTACAGCAACAGGGTAAATCAGCTTTTGTTAACCATTTAAAACAACAGTTGAAAGACGGCTTGGAAACGATCGCGATTCCTCGTCAATGGCGTTTCCTTAGCCAGTTACCACAAAATACTCAGTCCAAACTCAATAAAAATTATTTGAAAACTCTATTTAAGTCTATGTTACAACCCGTAGTGCTGTCACAGTCTCAAAATTCAGATGACTACATTTGGGAGTTGGAATTTTCACCCGAGTTAGCTTGTTTTAAAGGGCATTTCCCAACACAACCGATTTATCCTGGGGTTGGGCAAATAGGCTTTTTACAACAATTTGCTAAATCAATTTGGTCTGATTTGAGCTGGTGTCAGGGATATGAGCAGTTAAAATTCCAAAACCTGATTCGCCCTTATGCTGTAGTACAACTCAAGTTTTCTCGAAAAGAGCATAAAGTGAATTTTGAACTACGTGATTCAGAACAAATTCTGGCTTCAGGGCGATTATTATTTGCTTTGCAAACGGAAGTAGAGGGTTAAAAATGCAGACCAATTACGGCTTTGTTGTTCCGGTTTATAACCATCCACATTATTTAGCAGATTTAATTTCTTATCTGAACAGTTTTGATCTACCGATTGTTCTGGTCAATGATGGCAGTGATGCTTCATGTAGCGAAATTTTAAAAGCGTTGGCAGAGCAATATTCCCAAATTCATCTTATTGAGCATGAGGTGAATAAGGGTAAGGGACAAGCTGTAATGACTGGTTTACGTGCAGCCTATGAGCTTGGTTTAAGCCATGTATTACAACTCGATTCGGATGGTCAACACTGTTGGGATGACATTCCAAAATTTATTGAGCAGTCTCACCAGCATCCCGATGCAATGGTGATTGGTCAGCCATACTTTGATGCCTCTATTCCTAAAAAGCGCTTATATGGCCGTTACATTACTCATTTTTGGGTGTGGTTAAATAGTTTATCTTTTGAAATTAAAGATAGCATGTGTGGGTTTCGCGTATATCCGCTCGAGAGCACAATCAAGGTATTGAATAGTGCTAAATTTCAGCCACGTATGGGCTTTGATAGTGAAATTTTAGTACGTTTAAAATGGGAAAATACCCCTTTTATTAATGTACCAACGCCTGTGGTTTATCCAGAGCAGGGTATTTCTCATTTTCATGCTTGGCGAGATAACTTAGGGTTAAGTAAAGCGCATGCAACTTTGTTTATGGGCATGCTGATTCGCTTACCGAAGCTATTAAAACAAAAGCTGCAAGGTTAATTATGACAGATTCAGCTTCACCAAAATGGAACGATATTAAAGAGCGAGGCGGTATGTTGCCCCTTATGCTGATGTTGTGGTTTTACCGTTTTGGTGGACGTTGGTTATGCAAGTTTGTGATGTACTTCGTCATCATGTGGTACTGGTTATTTGCTGCCGCAGCAAGACAGGCCTCCTTACTTTATTTACAAAAACTGCATCATTTTGCTGGATCACAATCTCCCTTTAGCCACCAACCAAATTGGACAAATAGCTATGCGCATTTCATGCAATTTGGTGAATGTATTTTAGATAAGATTGAGGGCTGGCTAGGTAATATTCCCGAGCAGGAACTGCAAGTTTTTGGACATGAAAACTTCTCTCAGCATTATCAAAAAGGTGCTCTGATTATTGTCTCTCACTTTGGCAATATTGAATTACTTCGAGCCATTAAGTCAGAGCATCCGCAGAAAATTAATGTGTTGGTTTACCAAAAGCACGCGACAAAATTTAATGAGTTTTTGAAAAAGATAAATGATAAGGCTGATGTGTGTCTTTTATCAGTTGATGAGCTGGGCATTGAAACTGCCATGCTATTGCAAGACAAGATGCAACAAGGTGAATGGGTCATTGTGGCGGCAGATCGAGTTCCTGTGCAGTCAGATCGTGTACAGCATGTTGATTTTTTAGGAGAGTCAGCAGCTTTCCCGCAGGGTGCATGGATTTTAGCAAATTTACTCAAAGTGCCTGTTATTGCGGTGTTTTGCTATCGGGTGCAGCAGCAGTTTCAAGTGCATATTCATTCAATTGCCGAGCAGATAAATTTACCTCGCGCTAACCGTATTGAAAGTATGCAAACTATCACTAAAACATACGTTGCCGTCCTAGAACAGCATTGTCTGCGTACCCCTTATCAATGGTTTAATTTTTATAATTTTTGGACGAAATAACATGCGTGTGTTAACCGTAGGTGAACAGCCACTGAGTATTGAAGATGTCGTTTCTGTAGCAAGAAGCGAATGTCAGGTTGCTTTACCTGAAACGTCTGAGTGGCGTGAACTGATTCAGAAAGGCGCTGATTTTCTAGATCAACTCCTTGAAGAAGAAGGGGTGATCTACGGTGTCACTACTGGTTATGGTGACTCATGTTTAGTTGAAGTGCCATTACATCAGGTCAATGAACTACCGCTGCATCTTTCACGTTTTCATGGTTGTGGTTTAGGTGAAAATTTAGATGTCATCACTGCACGTGCAGTGGTGGTGTCGCGTTTATGTTCGTTAGCTCGCGGTTATTCGGGTGTATCAATAGCACTACTTGAGCGCTTGGTATGGTTGCTGAACGAAAATGTAATTCCAGTCATTCCCTCTGAAGGCTCAGTCGGGGCAAGCGGGGATTTAACGCCTTTGTCTTACATTGCGGGAACTTTAGTCGGTGAGCGTGATGTGTATGTTGATGGGAATATTGTTCCAGTTGCTCAGGTGTATGCTGAAAAAGGCTTGCAGCCTTTAACGCTCAGACCAAAAGAAGGTTTGGCGCTCATGAACGGCACAGCAGTGATGACAGCAATTGCTTGTCTAAACTATAAAAAAGCAGAGCAAATTGCACTTGCTAGTACTTTAATTACTGCTCTAAATGTTTTGGCCTTGGAAGGTAATCCTAGTCATTTTGATGAAGTACTGTTTGCACAGAAACCTCATCCAGGACAGCAACAGATTGCCAAGCAATTACGTGACTGGCTGAATAGTGAAGTACAAACAGCACATCAAAGTCCACGCTTGCAAGACCGTTATTCGTTGCGCTGTGCACCACACATTATTGGTGTGTTTGAAGACTCAAAAGTATGGTTACGTCAGTTTATTGAAAATGAACTGAACTCAAGTAATGACAATCCATTGATTGATCCTGTAGGGATGCGTGTATTGCATGGCGGTCATTTTTACGGTGGACATATTGCACAGGCAATGGATAGCTTAAAAATTATGATTGCCAATATTGCTGATTTGATGGACAGACAAATTGCACAGTTGGTTGACCACAAAATGAATCATGGTTTACCACGTAATTTAACGGGTGCGACAGCTAAACGTTTACCACTGAATCATGGTTTTAAAGCGGTACAAATTGGGGTGTCGGCGTGGACGGCTGAAGCCTTGAAAAATACTTTGGCAGCTTCAATTTTTTCACGTTCAACCGAATGTCATAACCAAGACAAAGTCAGTATGGGAACCATTGCTGCGCGTGATGCGAGCCGAGTAATTACCTTAACACAGCAAGTCATTGCAGCTCTTTGCTGTGCGAGTGTGCAGGCGATTCATCTGAAAGGTTTAACTACACAGTTAAGTCCAACATTGCAGGCATTTATGCAATGGACCTTACAAAGCTTTGCATTTGTCGAAGAAGACCGACCATTACAAACCGAATTACAACAGATTGTTGATCGTTTAGACCAACTTGAATTGTTTAATCAACCAGAATTTATGGGATAAGGTGAGCCAATGCATGCAGATGTAATCATTGAAATTCCATTTCATGATGTCGATACCATGAATGTGGTTTGGCATGGACACTATTTAAAATATTTTGAGATTGCGCGCTGCAAATTGCTCGATCAATTTCATTACAACTATATGCAGATGAAAGAATCAGGCTATGCATGGCCTGTGATTGAAAGCCATGTTCGCTATGCATACGGTATTGAGTTTGAACAAAAGATTCGGGTTCGAGCCATTTTAAAGGAATGGGAAAACCGTTTGAAAATCGATTATTTGATTTTTGATGCTGAGTCTGGGAAACGTTTAACTAAAGGTTATACCACACAGGTGGCGGTGAATATTGAAGCTCGTGAAATGTGTTTTCAATCGCCACAGGTTTTGTTTGATCGCTTGAATGCATGGTCTGAGTTTCAACCGAAGAGGAATGCGTGATGTCTGAATTCATCAAAACTTTAGGTTTAGGTGCTGCTGTTTGGATGAGCAGTTTAAGTGCGGTCTATGCAGCGCCAACACAGATCACTCAAATTTTTCAGCAATTGTCACAATCTCCTACGGTTCGTGCTGATTTCGAACAGCAAAAAAAATTGCCATCGTTGAATAAAACTTTTGTATCGAACGGCTCTTTGTTGTTCTCAAAATCTTATGGTGTAGCGTGGCAAATCAAACGACCTGTGCAAGCAGATTTGATCGTTACCCCAACCAAATTGGTACAGAAAACTCAGCGTACATTTAGCCAAATACAAGTTGATCAATCGCCATATAGTTCGGTCGCAACTTTATTCTTACAGCTCATGTCTGGTAATGAACAGGCTTTGGCAAAGAATTTTAATGTGGTAAGTGCGAATTATAGTCCAGCGGGTTGGAGTATGAGCTTAACTCCGAAAAGTAGCTTGTTTAAAAAGTTATTTGTGCGTGTTGATGCTCAAGGTCAACAGTACGTTAACCAAATCGTGATTACCGAGAAAGCGAATAATTTAACGACCATTCGCTTTAGTCACCAGACTTCTCAACCGACGACTCTAACGGCTGCTGAGCATGCGCTTTTCCAACTGGCAAAATAAGTTTACCGCGCTTTGGTTAATTGCTCTGCTACTGATCGCGGTGGGGCTTGGCATGACGTGGCTGAATAAAGATATTCATATTCAGACCAATATTTTTGCGTTATTGCCTAAAGTTCAGCAAGACCTAGAACTTGCACGTACTCAGCAGTACATGAATGAGCAACTCAACAATAAAGTATTTGTAGTGGTAGATGCCAAAGATGAAGCTGCGATACAACAAGCGACTCATTTCTTAACAGCGCAAGCCAAGCAAAGTTCGCTATGGCAACCACTCAAACCACAGCTTGATTTTGATCATTTTGCAAAACAGTTGTATCAACATCGAGCAGGTTTGTTGAGTGCTCAAGATCAAGCCTTATTGCAAAAAAAGGATTATGCTGCGCTGACTGAACAAAGTCTGATGCAGATGATGAGTCCAGGTATGCCTGTCACGGCTGAGTCACTTAAGCGAGACCCGTTACTGTTGTTCCCTCGTTATGCTATGCAGTTGGCAACCCCGTCGCAACAAGATATTGAAATGGAGCAGGGTTTTGCCACGATTCATCAAGAGCAAGGTATCTCTCGGCTTTTCGTATTACAGTTGACGCAAAGTCCATACAATATTGATTATCAAGAACAGACCTCTACTTGGATTGAGCAAACTAAGCAAAAGTTAGCGGCAATGGGATTAAAATCTCATTGGACTGGAACTATTTTGTTTTCAAATTTTGGAACGCAATCGGCTAAACAGGAAATCTCAACCATTGGTGTTGGCTCGACACTGGGCTTAATTTTTCTGGTTTGGTTCGGCTTTCGCTCACTGCGACCTTTGGCGACCGAGTTTATTGCCGTTTCGACTGGAAGCTTTGTGGCATTTGCCGTGACCCACTGGATGTTTGGTGAAATTCACTTGATGACATTAGTGTTTGGTGCGAGTCTGATTGGTGTCTGTGTTGATTTTTCATTTTATTTTATGGCGATGCAATCGCAGCACAGAAAGCTTGGCGGTTTTCAAATTTTAAAACCGCTATTACCAAGTTTGTTTATGGGTTTAATGACCACATTAGTTGCATACATATTTTTGAGTTTTACCCCATTTCCAGGATTTAAGCAGATTGCGGTCTTTTCAATTGTAGGATTAACTGCGGCGTGGATCAGTAGTGTACTGCTATTACCAAGATTACCTGCACTCAATGCTCAGCCAGCAATAAAAGCTTTATCGTGGATTGGGCAAGCACGCTTATGGTTTCAACAGCGTGCCAAAGTTCGTTATGGCTTGATTGCAGTCATTTTAGCAGTAGGTACAGTGAGTCTTTTCTATCTTAAAAGTAATGATGATATTCGTAACTTACAAGGTATGGACGCGAGGTTAAAGCAGCAAGACCAAGTGGTTCGTGAGCAATTTGGCCAGCAGCAAAGTAGTGATTATTTTGTGGTGCGTGCAGCATCTGCAAATGAAATGCAGCAACAAGAGCAGCAACTGATTGGACATTTGCAACAGTTACAGTCACAAGGGAAAATCAGTGCATTTCAAGCTTTAGGACAATGGATTCCACCATTAGCAGAGCAGCAAAGTAATCTACAATTATTAAGAAATATTCCAAAAGCGAGTTTGCAGCAATATGCACAAAGTATGGGCCTAAATGTCACTGATGTTTTACAGTGGCAACAGCAACTAGCGGCACAACCGTTATTAGATTTTTCAGTATTTAAAGATCACCCTTTAGCTTTTTTACAACCTCAAGCCAATGAGCGATTAGTGATGGTGACAGGGGTGAAACAACCTGACGCGTTAAAGCAACTACAGAATGATCACATACATTTTCAGCAACCGATTACTGCAATGTCGCAAATGTTTGCTGAACATCGGGTGCAGGCTCAACATCTTCTGACTTATGCCTTAATTGGTCTGGCAGTTGGTTTGGCGGTTATTTATGGATTAAGTTCGATTGTACCTTTGGTCTTGCCAGTCAGCTTGGCATTATTGAGCACTTTTGCTGTTCAGGCATGGTTAGGTGTCGAGATTAACCTGTTTAGTATTATGGCAACTTTTCTGATTATTGGGATTGGCGTCGACTATGCAATTTTCTACCGACATGGACATGATCACCCTCAAGTAGTTGGAATGGCATTATTTTTATGTATGATGTCGACCTTACTCGGCTTTGGATTACTTTCATTTAGCCATACTTACGCAATTCATTGTTTTGGTTTAACGGTTTTATTCGGGGTTATTTTCTCGTTTATCTATGCGACTTTATTAACCCCTGCAGATGAAAAACATATCGTGAATTTACAAGACCATTCATAATTTGAATAAATTAAAAAGGAAGTTGTGCTATGAGCACTATAGAAAAAATTGACGTCGTGATTATTGGGGCTGGGCCATCAGGTAGTTCTGCTGCTGCACTTCTTCGAAAAAAGGGCTATACCGTTACGGTCATTGAAAAACAGTATTTCCCTCGTTTTTCGATTGGTGAGTCATTGCTACCGCAGTCTATGGCATTTTTAGAAGAGGCTGGCTTATTAGAAACAGTCCGTGAGCATGTTGAGCAATATGCTTTTCAATTTAAAAATGGGGCAGCTTTTCTACGCGGCAAACAGCGTAGTTTTTATGACTTTACAGAAAAATTTACGGATGGTCCGGGAACAACTTGGCAAGTACGCCGTGCAGATTTTGACAACTTACTAGCAAAACAGGCTCAAGCCTATGGTGCTGATATACGCTTTGGGCATGAGGTTTTAGATGTTGATGTTGCATCTGAACAGCCTGTACTTACAGTAATTGATGAAGAACAACAGCGTTATCAGATTCAAACTAAATTCTTGTTAGATGCGAGTGGCTTTGGACGAATTTTGCCAAAATTACTTGATTTGGAAAGTCCATCAAATTTTCCGGTAAGACGTGCGCTGTTTACCCATATTGAAGACGGAATTACGGATGATCCAGAATTTGACCGTAATAAAATTTTAATCACTGTCCATGAAAAAGATCACCGTGCATGGTATTGGTTAATTCCATTTGCTGATGGGCGTGCTTCTTTCGGTGTCGTTGCAGAACAAGATTTTTTTGACAAATACACGGTCAAAAATGCTGAAGATAATGAACCGGAAGCAATGTTCAAACGCATTTTGGCTGATGAGCCAAGCTTGTCACATGTCTTGCGCCGTGCAAACTTTGATACACCAGTGCGCACCTTGGTTGGTTATTCAGCGAATGTAAAACACTTGGCAGACCGCAACTATGCGCTATTAGGTAATGCGGGTGAGTTTTTGGATCCTGTCTTTTCATCAGGTGTGACGATTGCTCTTAAATCTTCAAGTTTGGCGGTTCCTTTGGTTGAACGAATTTTACAAGGTGAACAAGTCGACTGGTTAGAAGAATATGAAAAGCCATTACGCCGCGGCATTCAAGTATTTCGTGCCTATGTTGAGTCATGGTACGAAGGCGAGTTTCAGGATGTGGTGTTCTCGCAAAATCAGAATGAAGGCATTCGCCGTATGATTTCTTCATTATTGGCTGGTTACGCGTGGGATGAACAAAACCCGATCCATAAAAATGCCAAGCGTAGACTTACCACCTTGGCAGAATATTGTCGTGAAGGCTTGGCGCAAGAACAGGTACTTGAGGGATAACCATGCAACGCAAATGGGCAACGATATTACTCAGTAGCTTTATATTTTTAAATGGTTGTCAGATCATGCCACATGCCAAAGGGCTGCAAAGTCCACTGTGGCAGGCTCAGACTTATCAAAGGCAAGATCAGGTTGAGGTTCAGTGGAAGCAGCAAAGTTTTAGCTTCTTGCTATATCAACAGCAAAAGGGCGCTGTACTAGATATGGTTGCTTTGAGCCTAACAGGTCAACAATTATTTAAGTTACAGTTTGATGGGCATCGGGTTCATGTTGAACAACGCATTGATCAAATGCGTTTATTGCCTTTTGAGTTTGTGGTACGTGATCTTTTGTTTGCGACTTACCCTCAATTTTCACAGTTAGGGCAGCAAGCTGTAGAGATGAAACAACAAGCAGACAAGCAGGTTGTTTATATTGAAAAGCAACCTGTATTGCAGCTTAAACAGGGACAAGGAAGCATTGAATTGATTAATGAAAAAGTCCCTTATACCATGACGCTGAGTTCGATTGAGAACACCTTGCAGACAGAAGAAAGCCCTACGCCATGAAACATTTACCTTCAGCAAATGCAGCTCCAATGGCAGTAGGCATACAATTTAGTGTTGGTTTATCTGCATTAGGCAGCGAACTTAATCAAATTAAACAGGCATTACAACAGCCGCAGCAAACCTTGAGTTTGCGAGATGATTTAATCGCTGATCGTGATGTTTGGGTGGGACAATATACGCATCCATTATGTTCGAGCGTACCTGATACTTTACAGTCTGTAGATTCACGTAATCTACGCTTTGCATTAACCGCATTATCTGAAATTGAAACAGAGTTAAAAGCCTATACGGCATCCTTTGAAAATAAACGTTTGGCGATTGTGGTGGGCACATCGACTTCTGGTATTGCAGATAATGAACTCTTACTTAAGCAATATTTTCAAGAGCAAACAGATCTATCGATATCACACTATCCCCAAGAAATGAGCTGTTTAGCGAAAGCATTACAGCAGTACTTAGGATGGGAAGGGCCAGCATATACGATTTCAACAGCTTGTTCTTCAAGCGCTAAAGCATTAGCCGCAGGGCAGAGATTACTTCATGCAGATTTAGCCGATGTTGTGTTAGTCGGTGGCGTCGATACCTTGTGTAAGTTGACTCTAAATGGGTTTAATAGCCTAGAAAGTTTATCTGAACATATTTGCCAACCCTGCGGTCTAAACCGTGATGGTATTAATATTGGTGAAGCCGCTGCGTTTTTTGTACTAAGTAAAGAACAAGCACCTGTCATGTTAATGGGGGCGGGTGAGTCCATGGATGCATGGCACATTTCAGCCCCGCACCCTGAAGGTAAAGGTGCCGCTTTAGCTATGCAACGTGCATTAGATATGGCACATATTTCCGCTCAAGAGGTGGGTTATATCAATTTGCATGGAACAGCAACTCCACAAAATGATGCAATGGAAATTAAGGCTGTAAGACAAGTTTTTGGGGATTACCAAGTTGCTTTAAGTAGTACAAAACATAAAACGGGACATTGTCTCGGTGCAGCGGGTGCCATAGAAGCTTTTGTTTGTGAGCAAGTTTTAAAAGATCAAAGTTGGTTGCCTTTACATCAAAGTGTTGAGATTGATCCAGATTTGGCTGACCAAAACTATGTGCAAAATGCCGAACTAACACAGCCCATCCGCTATATCATGAGTAATTCTTTCGCTTTTGGGGGAAGTAATATTAGTCTTGTTTTTGGAGTGAAGCCCTAGTGAAACTAGATGCAATTCAATATATTCCTCATGAGCAACCGATGGTATTTATTGACCATTTAACCGAGGTTGCGGAAGGGCGGGCACAAGCAGAACTCACGATTACGCCAGAGCTGATGTTTTGTGAAGCAGAAGGTTTGCCGACATGGGCAAGCATTGAAATTATGGCCCAAACGATTAGTGCTTATTCAGGCTGGCAAGGTCAGCAGTCAAAACAAGCACCAAAAGTCGGTTTTTTATTGGGAACGCGTAAATTAAATTTACCGATCCCTTATTTCGCCTTGGATTCTCGATTGATCATTCAAATAGAACAACAATATTTTCATGAAGGACTTGGGCAATTTTCCTGTGAAATTCAATATGCTGAGCACTGCATTCAGGCAACGTTAAGTGTATTTGAGCCAACAGAATCACCATTTGAATAACCACAAAGAATTAGGAATACATTGTGACAAGACGAATTTTAGTAACAGGTTCAAGTCGAGGAATTGGGAAAGCGATTGCATTACAACTAGCAAAGGCTGGTTTTGATGTGACCGTACATGCACGTTCGCGTCAGGCAGAGGCTGAGCAAGTCGTACAAGAGATTCAAGCATTAGGACAAAATAGCCATTATCTAATGTTTGATGTAAATGAACGCCAGACGGTTCAACAAATTCTAGAACAAGATGTAGAGCAGCATGGCGGATTCTATGGCGTTGTATTGAACGCAGGTCTTACTCATGATGGTGCTTTTCCTGCGTTAACAGATCAAGATTGGGATGAAGTTATTTCAACCTCATTAGATGGTTTTTATAATATTTTAAAACCACTCATCATGCCAATGATTCACTTACGCAAAGGTGGCCGTATTGTCACTTTATCTTCTGTGTCTGGAATTATGGGTAATCGTGGACAGGTCAATTACAGCGCTGCAAAAGCAGGTCTGATTGGTGCGACCAAAGCCTTAGCACTCGAATTGGCGAAGCGAAAAATTACTGTGAACTGTGTAGCTCCTGGACTGATCGAAACCGAAATGGTGACAGATGAAGTCAAAGAACATGCGCTTAAAATGATTCCGTTGCAACGCATGGGACAGGTTGATGAAGTGGCGAGCGTAGTGAAATTCTTGTGTTCAGATGAAGCTTCGTATGTAACTCGACAGGTGATCTCTGTGAATGGGGGATTGATCTGATGAAACGTGTTGTTGTGACAGGAATGGCAGGAATTACCTCTTTAGGTGAAACTGCCGATGACATCTTTGCGCGATTTGAAGCTGCTAAAAGCGGTATTCGCTACATGCCGGAGTGGGAGCAATATGTTGACCTTCGGACCAAGCTTGCTGGGCCTGTTGAAACATTTCATGTTCCAAAATATTTTAACCGTAAGGTTACCCGTGGGATGGGACGTGTAGCGCTCATGTCTGTGGTTTGTGCCGAAACTGCTTTACAAAATGCTGGTTTGCTCGGGCATGAAATTTTGTCTAGTGGTGAAGCGGGTGTTGCCTTTGGTTCTTCTGCGGGTAGCGTAGATGCCGTCGGTGAGTTTGCAAGCATGTTGCTTCACCAGAGCATGAGTAAGATTAATGCCACCACTTATATTCGCATGATGGCCCACACCAGTGCAGTGAACATGACCGTATATTTTGGCCTAAAAGGATTAACTTTACCTACCTCAAGTGCATGTACCTCTGGTTCCATGGCAATTGGGCAAGCGTATGAAGCAATCAAATATGGTAAGCAACAGGTCATGATTGCGGGTGGTGCAGAGGAACTCAGTGCGGCAGGTGCAGCGGTTTTTGATGTATTGTTCGCGACCAGTGGAATGAATGATCAACCTGAAAAAACACCACGACCATTTGATGCTAAACGAGATGGATTGGTAATTGGTGAAGGGGCAGGCTGTTTAATTTTAGAAGAATACGAACATGCCAAAGCTCGAGGTGCTCATATCTATGCAGAAGTGATTGGCTATGGTAGCAATACCGATGGTCAACATGTAACTCGTCCTGAGTCAGAAATGATGGGACGCTGTATGGAGTTAGCGCTTAAAGATGCATCTGTAGAGGCTAAAGACATTGCCTATGTAAACGCGCATGGTACTTCAACTGATCAGGGCGATGTGGCAGAGAGCCGAGCCACTGCAAAAGTTTTAGGCTATAAACCAATCAGCTCTTTAAAGAGTTATTTTGGACATACGCTGGGGGCGTGTGGGGCTATTGAAGCTTGGTTAAGCATCGAAATGATGAATCGTGGCCGTTTTATTCCAACTTTAAATCTAGATGAAATCGACCCACTATGTGGTGAACTAGATTATATCGTTCAGCAGCCGAGAAATTTGGATGCTGACATTATTATGAGCAATAACTTTGCTTTTGGCGGAATTAATACTTCGCTTATTTTTAAACGTGTTAAACAATAAGGAACACAACAATGTTAAATAAAAAACTTTTATTTGTAGCAATGCTAAGTGCGGGTTTTACTGCCACTGTTCAGGCTGGAGATGAAGTACATCAGTTAAATTTTAAAGAAGCTGTAGACCGTGCAGTTGCCGATGGGACTTTGGATGGTTCGGTAAAGTTTTATTTAAAGGGGACAAAGTCTGGTGGTAAAGTTATTCAAAAAGACGCGGTGACGAATAAAAAGACCAATGGTTTTGGTAAGTCGGCAGCAACGTCTTGTGACTGGGTTTTACGTTCAGCACTGATCCAAATGCAAAACAATGCTAAAGCACAAGGGGCAAACGCCGTGACCAATATTGTGAGCTATTTTAAAGCCAATGAAACAACGAGTACGACAACTTACGATTGCTATAAAGGCACCATGATGGCAGGTGTTGCTTTAAAAGGCGACGTGGTTAAATTCTAATAATTTCTAGTAAGGTTGAGATAATGTCTGAGCGGAAAATTGAAGTCTATACACAGGCATCATCTCAACTTCTTTTAAAGTCTAAACAAGATTTTCCAGACTTCCGTTCATTTAATCATTATAAAAAACAACAAATACAGAGTGTCAGAAATCGACTGATTGCAGAGAAACTACAACTCAATTCAATGGAATTGGAGTTTGCCAAGCATGAACATGGCAAACCTTATTTAGCGAAGCATACTTTGCATTTTAATCACTCACATAGCCAACAATACTACGCTTTAGCTATGAGCGAACATGTTAAAGATATTGGGGTAGATGTTGAGGAACTGGATCGAAATGTACGCTTAGACGCTTTAGCAAAACATGCATTTCATCCCGATGAATATGAAACATGGCTAAGCTTAGAACAAGATCGAGAATATTGGTTCAAAGTTTGGACCATTAAAGAAGCTGTTTTAAAAGCCTCAGGACTAGGTATACGTTTAGATTTAAATACGTTAAATACTCAGGCACATCCTACTGATCATGGTGGAGTTTGTTCTCATCCACTTAATGGGACATTTGCGTATCAGAATTTTATTATTGGCAATATGATATTAACCGTGGCATGGCGTTCAGAGTTATCTTGCCGTGGTTTTCAGTTTCCGTCTATTCAGCTTCACTCACTTGATCGTTAATAAGTTAAATAGCACGCATAAAAAAACCGCGTAATACGCGGTTTTTTTATTAAAAGGATAAGCTAAAAAATTAAGCTTGACCTTCAACAGCAGCAGCTTGAGCACGTTGCATGTTGGCTTCAAACTCTGCATCAAAGTTGATTGGAGTAAGAAGTAACTGTGGGAAGCTACCTTTAGTTACTAAATCATTTACAGCTTCACGTAAGAACGGGAACAAAATATTTGGGCAGTATGCGCCTAAAATATAAGGTAAACGCTCTTCTTCAATGTTGTCGATCAAGAAAATACCTGATTGAGTTACATCTACAATGAACGCTGTTTCGTTGTCGTTATCGGCTTGTACCACAACTTTTAAAGAAACTTCAAAGTGAGTTGGGTCAATCTTTTCTGCAGCAGAAGAAAGATTGATATTAAGTTCAGGTTGCCATTGTTTAGTAAAAACCTGCGCCCCAGGAACCTCAAAAGAAATATCTTTTGTATAAATACGCTCTAAAGCTAATTGTGGTTGAACTTGTTGTTCTTCGCTCATTGTTTTTTCCTTAATATGGATGCGATGTTAAGCCAATAATTCGTCGAGTTTACCTTCACGCTCTAAAGCATAAAGTTGGTCAAAACCACCAATAAACTGATCGTTTATGAAAATTTGTGGGACAGTACGATGATTTGTGCGTTGCATTAATTCAACACGTACTTCGGGTGCTTCAACAGAAAGATTTACTTCTTTATAAGCAACACCTTTACGCTCAAGTAACTGTTTAGCACGAACACAATACGGGCATACAGAAGTTGAGTAAACAATGACATTTGCAGCCATGATAATTCTCCTTAAGCTTTTGGTTTGCTTTTAACAAGAGGTAAGCCTTGTGCTTTCCAGTTACTAATACCACCATCAAGACGATAGCTATCGTGGTGAGCAACTTTTTGCAAAGCACTTCCAGCAACTTGCCCCAAGTTGCAAATAAATACCAGTGGACGGTCACTTGCTTTTAATTCGTCAGCATGACTTGCGATTTGGCTATACGGAATATTGCGACTGCCACTAATGTGACCTTCGCGGAAATCTTTGCTATCGCGTAAGTCAATCAAAAGAGCATTTTTCGCTTTCACTAAAATACCAAGCGACTGTGGAGAAATTTTACGACCGTTACGTTGACCTTCAAAAATGAAGAACAACACAATCAAGACTCCGAGCGTACCAAACAAAATGGGGTGATTCCCCATAAACTCTAACCAGCGTTCCACAAGTCACCTAAAAAAATTAAAAAACAAAATTGACCTAGAGTATAGCGTATATAGATGGTGATCAAAATCACCACTTCAAGGGCAAATAGGGCAGAAAATCAGTTTTTTTGCTGCGCTTCTTGAATCTCATCGATTAAACGCAAAAAGCTATCTAAACGTCGTGGCAAAATTTCACCCGCTTCAACGGCCTGTTTAAGCCCACAATTCTTTTCATGAGTATGTGTGCAATTACGGAATTGGCAAGATCCTAGATGTGCGGCAATGTCAGGAAAGCCCATACGAATTTTTTCTAAATCGAGATGCCAAAGACCAAACTCACGAATTCCCGGGGAATCAATTAAGGCGCCGTTTTTGCCGAAGTTGATTAAGCGTGTAGAGGTTGTCGTGTGTTGTCCAAGTGCAGAGTTTTCAGAAATAACATTGGTTTTTTGCTCTGCATCTGGAATGAGCACATTAATTAAAGAGCTTTTTCCTACGCCTGATTGCCCTACAAATGCTACGGTTTCACCATCTAAACGCTCAGATAAAGCCGAGATATCTCCCTTCTTCGACTGACAAATCATCACCTCATAACCCAAGGTTTTATATTCTCCTAATAGGGTAAGAATTGGGTCATTTTCAGTGAGTAAATCAGACTTATTGAGGACCAAAAGAGCAGGAATATTTGCATCTGCACAAGCAACTAAATACCGATCGATTAGCGTTGGAGCTGGTTCAGGAAGCGGTGAAAATACAATCACAATCAAACTGATATTTGCGGCTACTGGTTTAACTTTGTGATAGCGGTCAGGGCGGGTAAGTAAAGATGTACGTGGGTGAATGGCTGTAATAATGCCTAAACCCGTATTTGGGTCTGCCTGCCATTTAACACGATCACCAGTTACAAGTAACTCAAGATTAGTTCGAGTATGGCAACGCCAAACACTATTGAGCTCGATTGGCTTCCAGAATGGTTCTGGTTCTCCTTCGGCAACTTGTGGTTTTTCTGGGTGATGCTCAGGTACAGAGAGGGCTTGTACTTCAAGTTGACGGCCATAATGTTGTACAACGAGTCCGTCTAGATCCTGTGAAGTATCGATCTCTTCTTGGCGAGTTTTATGCTGTTTTTCAATACGACGTTGCTGTTGTTCAGTTAAACGACGCTTACGAATTAAAGCCATTCATATCCCAAAAAAACCATTGTTTGAAGACCGCAAAAATAGCATGAAGCAGCTATAGAATTACAGCGCGGAAGCAAGAAATTTGCTACTATTGATGTTTTTACGGCATTTTAGAACGTACATTCATGAGCAGTACTTTAAATACACGATTAATTTGGATTGATCTGGAAATGACCGGATTAGATACCGATAATGACCAAATTATTGAAATCGCAACAATTATTACAGATGATCATTTAAATGTACTTGCCGAAGGTCCAGTTTTGGCTATTCATCAACCTGATCGTATTTTAAATGCAATGGATGAATGGAACACTCGTCAACATGGGCAGTCTGGTCTGATTGAACGAGTTCGTCGCAGTAAATTAACAGCCCGTGATGCTGAGTTACAAACTTTAGAATTCCTAAAAAAATGGGTGAATCCAAAAGTTTCACCAATGTGCGGTAACTCAATCTGTCAGGATCGTCGTTTCTTACACCGTCTTATGCCTGAACTTGAGCAGTATTTCCATTATCGTAATCTTGATGTATCTACGGTAAAAGAACTTTCAAAACGCTGGCGCCCTGAAATTATGAGTGGCTTGAAAAAGAATGCATCACATTTGGCAATGGATGATATTCGTGACTCAATTTCAGAGTTGAAATATTACCGCGAATATTTCTTTATTATGAATACAGATGGTAAAGATTAATAATGTTTTAGATTTAATATGAAAGGGGCTATAGCCCCTTTTTTTATTACTTAAAGGACCTTGTTACAATAATGCCGATCGCCTGATTTGGCTTTCATATTCATTTTGCTTAAAATGATGTTTTAAATTTTTATTATAAAAAGAGAGCATTTATGCAAAGTAATAACCCGATACTGACGCGCGTTGAAACGGTCAGTGACTATAGTCAACCGATGACTGTGCAAGGTGCGATTCAAAAATCTGTTATGTTGACGGCCATTGCAGCTGCAGTGGGTGTCGCTTTATTTTTCTATGCAGCCTTTACTGCAAATGTTGGTATTGCTTACGCAGCTTCAATTGTGGGTGCAATTGGTGGCTTGGTTTTAGCTTTAATTACAACCTTTAAACCAACGACCGCCCCAACATTAGCAATTCCGTATGCCTTATTTGAAGGGGCTTTTTTAGGTGGTATTTCTTTTACTTTCCAGTTGAAATACCCAGGTGTTCCACTTCAGGCTTTATTAGCGACCTTTGTCACCACTTTGGTGATGTTTGGTCTATATAAATTCCAAATTATCCGCGCAACTGAAAAGTTTAAGTCAGTTGTAATCTCTGCATCTTTGGCGATCTTTATTGTATTTATCGTGCAGATGATCATGCGTTTAGCTTTTGGTTCAAGCGTTCCTTATATTTTTGAAAGTAACTGGTTAGGTATTGGTTTTGCTGCATTTGTCGCTGTCATTGCTTCGCTTAACCTGATTTTAGATTTTGATTTAATCGAAACTAATGCAGCATATCGTGCACCAAAATTCATGGAATGGTTGTGTGGTATCGCATTACTTGCAACTTTAGTATGGATGTATATTTCTTTCTTACGCTTACTGGGCTTATTGTCTGACGACTAAGATTGAATTCATCTAGAAGTCGCTCCTCATCAGGAGCGATTTTTTTTCGTGCGATTTTTGAAAAAAGATGCATTATGCAATTTCGAAAACCGCCGAATATTGGCATTATGCTTGAAATTGTTTTGAGTGAGATCGGCATGACACAAGGACTTTTAGCAGGTAAGCGCTTTTTGATTGCAGGCGTTGCTAGTAAATTATCAATTGCTTTTGGTATTGCACAAGCATTACACCGTGAAGGTGCAGAGCTTGCGTTTACTTATCCAAACGAAAAATTAAAAAAACGTGTGGATGAATTTGCTGAGCAATTCGGTTCTAAGCTTGTGTTTCCATGTGATGTTGCTGTTGATGCTGAAATTGATAATGCATTTGCAGAACTTGCAAAACATTGGGACGGCGTAGATGGTGTTGTGCACTCAATTGGCTTTGCACCTGCACACACGCTTGATGGTGACTTCACTGACGTGACTGACCGTGAAGGTTTTAAAGTTGCTCATGACATCAGTGCATACAGCTTTGTTGCAATGGCACGTGCTGCAAAACCTCTATTACAAGCTCGTCAAGGTTGTTTATTGACTTTGACTTACCAAGGTTCTGAGCGCGTTATGCCTAACTACAACGTAATGGGTATGGCAAAAGCTTCTTTAGAAGCTGGTGTTCGCTATTTAGCATCAAGCCTTGGTGTTGATGGTATCCGTGTAAACGCGATTTCTGCGGGTCCAATCCGTACTTTAGCTGCTTCTGGTATTAAATCTTTCCGTAAAATGTTAGATGCCAATGAAAAAGTTGCGCCGTTAAAGCGTAATGTAACTATTGAAGAAGTAGGTAACGCAGCATTATTCCTATGCTCACCTTGGGCTTCAGGTATTACTGGTGAAATTCTATATGTAGATGCTGGTTTCAATACTGTAGGTATGAGCCAATCTATGATGGATGATGAATAAGTTTTAAAATTTATTTAGCCATAAAAAAGCCGTAGTTGAAGGACTACGGCTTTTTTAATTGGTACAAGTTATTGCGGTAGTTCTTTTACAGGGGAACCACCTAGAGCTTGCATGAGGGTGACATAAGCATTGTATTGGCTTTGCTTGGTTTCAACGAGGCTTAAGCGAGCAGTACGTGTGGTTTGCTGTGCATCGAGAAGTGTTTTTAATGCAACAGCACCATAACGGTAACGAACTTCGGTTAGACGTTCAGTTTTTTCTGCAAGTTCAACATTACGCTCTTGTAATGCTACTTGTTTGTCGAGTTCGGTACGACTCGATAAAGCATTTTCTACATCAGCAAAAGCCTGATAAAGCGTTTGACGATATTGAATAATCGCTTTTTCATAATCCAGATTACTAATCGCGATATCTTTTTTCATATCGTTATATTGCAAAAACGGTAAGCTCAAACTCGCCCCAAGCGTGAGGGCAGGGTTACGTAACAACTCCGTTAACGATGTGCTGCTTGAGCCCAAACTACTGGTTAAGCTAATCGATGGATAGTAGCTCGCTTTAGTAGCATCTTTAGTGGCTAATGCTTTTCTTAAGCGTAGCTCACTTGCTTGCAAATCAGGGCGTCGCGATAAAATATCTGCAGGTAAACCAGCACTAATTGCAGGTAGAGCAGTGCGTGGTAAACGCTTTGGCTCTTGAATATTTAATTGCTGCAATGGTTCATGCAATAACACCGCAATGGCTGTGCGAGTTTCAACCAGTTGTTGTTCAATCTGGCTTAAACTCGCTTTCTGGCTTTGTACTGATTGTTCTGCTTGAGTCAGATCTACACCTGAAACGGCACCAGCTTTATATTGAATCTGTACCAAGTCATAAAGCTTTTGAGAAGTTGCTAGACTTTGCTGTGCGGTTGTATAACGCTCATTTAAATAACCGAGTTGCCAATAAAGTTTGGCAGTAGTTGCAATTAAACTTTGTCCCGTGGCTTGTAAGTCTTGTTCTGTCGCTAAAGCTTCCCATTTACTTGCTTCGGTTTGGCGGGCAAGCTTGCCAAACAAATCAAGCTCATAGCTTACCCCAGCACTCATGGAAAGACCTTTAGCACTGTCATCTCCCGAATTTAAATCGAAAGAATGTCCAGTAGATACACTTGAACTGGTTCGCAAGCCTTGTTTGTTAGCGGTTAAGTCAGCTTGTAGACGGGCTTGCTTTAGAGCAATACCTGCAACTGCTAAATCACTATTACGTTCTAATACATTACTTACAAGTTGATTGAGCTGTGCATCGTTAAAGAGTGTCCACCAACGGTCAGAGTATTGATCGGCAGACATGGTTTTTGTTTTTGCTGTGTCATACTGAAAACTACCCGGAACTTGTACTGCAGGTGTTTCATAAGGTGTTTTTACTACAGCTGCACATCCTACAAGAGAACCTGTGAGAAGAAGTGCTGTGCTGAGTTTAGTCATAGAGAAAGACATGCAATTTTCCTTATTCTCGAGATAGTGCGGCGACAGGGTCAAGTTTCGCGGCATTCTTGGCTGGTAAGAAACCAAAAACGACCCCAATCAGTGTTGAACAGACAAAGGCTGCAATAATTGAGGTGCTTGAATAAGCCACGCTAAAGTTACCGCCAGCAAATTTATTAATAAGTTGCCCAAGGCCAAGCGACAGTAAGACGCCAAGCACACCACCAATTAAACACACCAAAATTGCTTCAATCAGGAATTGCTGCAAAATATCACTTTGACGCGCACCTACGGCCATACGTACACCAATTTCTTGAGTACGTTCAGTCACCGAAACCAACATAATATTCATTACCCCGATACCACCAACGACCAATGAAATTACGGCAATTGCTGAAACCAGAAGGGTCATTGTGCTAGTTGTTTTCTCAATGGTTTGACGGATACTGTCACTGTTCATAGTGAAAATATCTTGTGCACCATGGCGCTGGGTTAATAGATTTACAATCGCATTTTCAGCTGCAGCAGTTGAATATTTGTCATTAATACGAACCACGATATTGCGAACATGGGTTTGTCCTAACATACGGCTCATCACGGTTGTATAAGGCATATAGACATTTAAAGTGTCATCTGAGCCCATGCCGCTCGTTTGCGGTTCTACAACACCAATAATACGAGCAGGTACACTACCGAGCAGTACCACTTGACCGATTGGGTTGGTACCGTCACTAAAAAATTGTTTTTGAGTATTGGTATCAATGACCACATCCTGTGAGCGATCACGAACACTACGTTGATCAAAAGTTTGTCCATCTTTAAAGACCAAACCTTTCACATCGAAATAATCGTTACTCACACCATTAATGGTCGCGTTAGCTTCATTTTGTTGATAACGCATGGTTTTGGATGTACTAACGATGGGGCTAACTGCACTGACATACGGTTGAGTCATTAACGCATCGGCATCGGCAGGTACCAAGGTTTTAAAGCTTGCAGTTTTAGAGTTATCACCAAAACCGCGGCCCTGAAATACCGTAATCGTATTTGTTCCCAGACTGCTAATATTGCTTAAAATTTGCTGTTGAGAGCCTTTACCTAGCGCGACAACGGTAACAACCGATGCAATACCAATAATAATCCCAAGCATGGTTAAAAAAGTACGCATGCGGTGGGCATTCATAGACAGTAAAGCCATTTGGAAGGCTTCTGATAAACGGTCTAAAGTAGAACGCCATGCAGAAATACTTTTGCCTTTCTTCTGTTTACCTTGTAAAGCAGGAGCGGCATCAGGATCAGTCTTGATTGGTTCGGCTGCTTGATCTGGAACATTAGGGCGGTCACTAATAATCTCTCCATCACTAATCTCGATAATACGAGTCGCATTTTTTGCAACTTGCATATCATGGGTGACTAAAATAATAGTGTGACCTGCAGCATTGAGTTCACGCAAAATACGCATCACCTCAACACCACTATGAGAGTCAAGTGCCCCCGTCGGTTCATCTGCTAGAATAACGTCACCGCCATTCATCAGCGCACGGGCAATAGAAACACGTTGCTGCTGACCACCAGAAAGTTGGCTTGGTCTATTGAGTGTTTTTGTGCCCAACCCTAATTCAGTCAGTAGAGCGGTTGCACGTTGTTTACGCTCAGAAGGCGTAACACCAGCATAAACAGCTGGAACTTCTACGTTACCTTCGGCAGATAAGTCGCCCAGTAAGTGATAGCGCTGGAAAATAAAACCAAAATATTCACGGCGTAGTCGAGCCAGCTGATCTGGCTCAAGTTTACCTGTTTCTTGTCCATTAACCTTATAACTACCACTCGTAGGTCGGTCCAAACACCCCAAAATATTCATGAGGGTCGATTTGCCGGAACCCGACTGGCCGACAATGGCAACCAGTTCACCTTCGTAAATGGTCAGGTCAATACCTTTTAAAATTTGTATCGTGCTTTCGCCAGCAGGGAATTCCCGGACTAGATTGCTGACTTCAAGCAAAGCTTGTTTTGTCATGCTTACATTCCCATTGGGCCACTACGGCGACGGTTATTACTACTATTTGCTGATGCAGCAGAAGTATCGGCACTATCTGCAATCACAACTTGATCACCTTGTTTTAAGCCCGCAAGAACTTGCGCATTTACACGGTTGTTAATACCCACCAAAATTTGAGTCGGTTTAGTTGTGCCGTCAGCTTGTAATACACGTACAACACTTAATGTTAATTTACCTTGTTCAACCAGTTGTTTTTGTTCAGCAGTCAGGTTAAGACGCTCTAGACGAGCTCCATTTCCTTGAGATTTTTTAGCTGCTTCAGGTGAAGAACTTGATTTATCAGAGGATTGACCAGATTTTCTTTGGCCTGAAAATTGTTTAGAACTCAGTGCTGATGAAGGAACGAGCAGGGCATTTTTTGCTGAATTTAATACGATATAAACTTGTGCAGTCATATCAATACGCAATTTACCATCGGTATTTGGCACATCGAATAAGGCATTGTAGTAAACAGCCGAACTGGTTGTTGAGCTTGTTGTACTTGTTGAATCGCTAGAAATTGAGTCAGGAGCAGGCTCAATTTGACGTAAAGTTGCGTAGCGCTTAGTTTCATCACCTAAGGTTGTAAAGTAAACCTGTTGTCCTTTTTCAACTTTCATAATGTCAGCTTCACTGACTTGCGCCTTAATCGTCATGTTTTGTAATTTTGCAATTTTGACAATTGTTGGCGCGCTTTGGTTTGCGTTTACGGTTTGACCTTCTTCAGTCACAATCGCGACAACCGTACCATCAGTTGGAGCAACAATACGTGTGTAACCAATATTGGTTTGTGCCGTAGATTTTGTGACTTTTGCAGATTCGATTTGTGCATCTAATGCTTTAATTTGTGCCTGAGCTGTTTTGTAGCTTGCCTCAGCCGATTCTAAATCTGCACGTGGCGTTGCGTCTTGCGCATACATTTGTTGCTGACGACGGTATTCAAGTTGTTTCTCATTTAAGGAAGCAACTTGTTGAAGACGCTGTGCTTCTAAATTTTTAATGTTTGCATCTGAAGTTTTTAGACTATTTTCTTGGGTGGTTGAGTCAATTTGCGCAATGAGTTGACCTTGTTTAACCTGATCACCCAACTGTACATACATCTTTTTAACCTGACCAGATACCTGCGCACCCACACTAATAAGTTTGGTCGCATCCAGTGTACCTGTCGCAAGTACATTATTTTCAATATCCCCACGTGTTACCTCAGCAGTAATATATTGAGGTTGCTGCTCTTTAGGCTTTAAAAACTTCCAAGCTAATACAGCAATAATTGCTATACAGAGGATAATAATAACAAGTTTGATTGGCTTTATTTTTGGCATGGTGAGAGGTCGAAAAGTTTAAAATTTAATTTAGTATAAAAGCGAAATGAGGATAAAACGTGAATTTTTATTATATTTCAAGAATGAAGAAAAATGATTCCGCCGAATTATTGTATAAATAGCGTTTTACCACATAATTCAGCAATGGCCTGCTGCATCAAATGTTGGGAATTTTCATTCGACATTCCTTTAATTGCTGCATCAACTTGCAATAGAAGGGTGGACCAGCCTAAAAACTGTTGAGGATTTAATCTTCTTAACGCTTGTTGATATAAACTGACTTTAGTTTTCCAGATACCAAGTTGTAATGCATTATGAGGCTGTTCAAATAATTGCATCAGTAAACGCATTTCTTTGCTTAGTGTCCATAAAATCAGACTTTCTGGTTCGCCAGCAGCAATTAAATATTGAAAAATTTTAATAGATTGAGCGAGATTACCTTCTAACAGTGCGTCACTTAAATCGTAAGTGGTGTAACGAGACTGATCTTGTAAACAAGCATACAACTGTTCAATTTGAATCAGTTGTTGGTCTGGAAAAGTATCTCTTACACGCATCAAGCTATTCTTAGCTGCGAGCAGATTATGCTCATGATGCTGCATGAGCCACTGCCATGCGTCATTATCGAGTTGAATTTCAAGTTTCTCTGCTTCAGCAGATAAAATTCTTTGACGGTCTTGCGGATAGTTTGCCGTTAGGGCAACGACAACACCATTTGCTTCCACAACTTGGAAAAAAGCAGACTTTAAGCTACTACTATCTTGCTTAGGTAAAACAATTAAAAGAAGGTTAGTTTCATTATGTTGAATATAACTTTTAAGTTGTTTTAGCCCATTTGCGTCAGGCTTTATATTGCCATGTACTTCAATGGCAAGCTGCTGAGAAAATAAAGATAAGCTGTTAAGAGCGTTAAAAACATTTTTCCAGTCGCTTGCACTACTAATATCGTAGCGCTGTCTTTCAACTTCTTGTTGTTGCCAACTTTTACGAAAAGCATCTAATAAATTTTGTTCCAGCAAAGGTTCTTGGCCATGTAAAATCCACGCACCCCGTGCTTCCGGAATGCGTTTTAAGGCTTGTAAATAGTCAATTTTCATTGCTGGTAAAAATAAAGATTAAGGCTGAGCTTTTGGTAAACGGTTTGCTGAAATCTGACGAGTAATTTGCTGTGCAATGTCATCGATCACAATACGTTGCAAATAAGATTCTTGCTGATTTTCGGTGTTAACCGTTGCAAGATCATATTGGTAACTACGAGACGCAGTTAATGAACGTGGTTCAGTAATTTTATTACCCTGACGGTCTTCAATCTGGAAGGTTACGGTTAAGCGTAATAATACTTCCGTTAGTTTTCCGTTTAAAAGCTGACGACGTGGTGTGTACTCTAAAACACGGAGTACGTAGGCATCATTATCATTGCTGAATTGAACACCATTTGCAGCTAAATAAACTTTTAACTGGGTTTCTAAATCATCAGTTTTAGCTGGTAACTCAAGGCTTAATTTTTTATAAACAAGCGGAGTTGCAGTCGGGTTGGTTCCTTTTAAATGAAATCCACACCCGACTAAGCCTGCACTAAGGCCTAAGGTCAAAACAACAGCGGCTAAACGTTTGGCAAAGTGCATGCTTGATCCTCTCATTAATAACTTTAATTAAACCACGAGGTTAACTAATTTATTTGGAACCACAATTTCTTTCTTTGTTGGTCCTGTTAAGAATTGTTGAACTTCTGGAAGGGCTTTAGCTTGAGCTAATAGATCTTCTTTAGAAATATCAACAGAAACTTCAAGTTTACCGCGAAGTTTACCGTTAACCTGTACAACAATCGTTTGCGTATTACGAGTTAATGCAGAGGCATCGACTTCAGGGAATGTTGCTTCTGTTACATCTGTACCAAACTGAGCCAATAATGTTTGACTTAAGTGCGGTGCAAATGGAGCAAGTAAAGTTAACAGTGTGGTGATCGCTTCACGTTCTACAGCAACGTCGTTGTCATCTTTTGCTTCAAACTTGTTGCTCGCATTTAACAATTCCATCAAAGCAGCAATCGCAGTATTGAATGCATGACGACGTTCGATATCATCACTTACTTTTTGAATAGTTTCGTGAGTTTTACGACGTAAATCTTGAGCATCTTTAGACAAGTTAGCAGTATCAATCGTAGAAGCTTGGTTGCCTTTTTCAAGGAAGCTTGCCACAAGGCGCCACACACGTTTTAAGAAACGGTTTGCACCTTCAACACCTGCATCAGACCATTCTAAAGATTGATCTGGTGGAGCAGCGAACATCATAAATACACGTGCTGTGTCTGCGCCGTATTGATCAATAATCGCTTGTGGGTCGATACCGTTGTTTTTCGACTTAGACATTTTTTCTTGTCCGCCGATCACAACTTCTTGACCATCACCTGAATATTTTGCAGAAAGAATGCGACCTTTTTCATCGCGTTCTAATTCGATATCAGCAGGGTTAAACCAAGTTTTCTTACCATTTTCTGCTTCACGATAGAATGTATCAGCAAGCACCATGCCTTGAGTTAACAAGTTGGTAAATGGCTCATTACCTTGTACTACACCTTCATCACGCATTAATTTGTGGAAGAAACGTGCATAAAGTAAGTGAAGAATCGCGTGTTCAACACCACCAATGTATTGGTTTACAGGAAGCCAGTTTTGAGCTGCTTCAGGTTTAACCATGCCGCCAGTAAAGTCTGGAGATGCGTAGCGTGCGTAGTACCAAGATGACTCAACGAAAGTATCCAAGGTATCTGTTTCACGACGTGCATCGCCACCACAACAAGGACATTTAGTTTCATAGAATTCAGGCATTTTATTAAGCGGGTTACCTGAACCATCTGGAACAACGTCAGTTGGTAATACAACTGGAAGCTGGTCTTCTGGAACTGTGACTTGACCACAAGTATCACAGTTAATCATTGGAATTGGACAACCCCAGTAACGTTGACGAGAAACACCCCAGTCACGTAAACGGAATTGAACTTTAGAATTTGCTAAACCTTGTGGTTCTAATTTTGCAAGGAATGCATCAAATGCAGCTTGGAATTCTAAACCATCAAACTCACCAGAGTTAACAAGTTTACCTTCTTTAGAACCGTACCATTCTTGCCACTCAGTTGCAGAGTAGTCTGCATCGTCAGCGCCTTTGGCATCAATTACTTGCTTAATAGGCAAGTTGAACTTGTTAGCAAATTCGAAGTCACGTTCGTCATGCGCTGGTACAGCCATCACTGCGCCAGAACCGTAAGACATTAATACGTAGTTTGCGATCCAGACAGGAAGCTCTTCACCAGTTACAGGATGCTTTACAAACAAACCTGTCGCCATGCCTTTTTTCTCGGCTGTTGCCAAGTCTGCTTCTGCAACTGAACCCATGCGGCACTCTTCAATGAATGCAGCCAATTCAGGGTTGTTTTCAGCAGCTTTAAGCGCAAGAGGGTGTTCTGCTGCAACGGCAACATATGTCACGCCCATAAGCGTGTCAGCACGTGTTGTATAAACAGTTAAGCCATCAGCATAAATTTCGGTATTGGCAGATGGGAAAGTAATTTCCATGCCTGTAGAACGACCGATCCAGTTACGCTGCATAGTCAACACTTGTTGAGGCCAGCCGTCTTTTAGAGTGTCTAGGTCGTCTAATAATTCTTGTGCATAGTCAGTAATACGGAAGTAGTACATTGGAATATCGCGTTTTTCAACCAATGCACCAGAACGCCATCCGCGACCATTTTCAACTTGTTCGTTTGCTAAAACAGTTTGGTCAACTGGATCCCAGTTTACTGTTGAAAGTTTACGGTAGATCAGGCCTTTTTTATAAAGCTGAACAAATAACCATTGTTCCCAGTGATAATACTCTGGTGTACAAGTTGCAAATTCACGATCCCAATCTACAGATAGACCTAATTTTTTTAATTGGTCACGCATGTACGCAATGTTTTCAAATGTCCATTTTGCCGGAGCAACTTTATGGGCAATTGCTGCGTTTTCTGCAGGTAAACCGAATGCATCCCAACCCATAGGTTGTAATACAGTTTCACCTTTTAAACGATAGAAACGGCTAATCACATCGCCAATTGTATAGTTACGCACATGCCCCATATGCAGCTTGCCGCTTGGGTAAGGAAACATTGACAGGATGTAACGATGTTTACCTTCGACAGTGTCGGCAACTTTAAAGACTTTACGATTTTCCCAATCTTGTTGAACTGATGGTTCAATCGTGTTTGCTTGATATTCGGGGTCAATGTGAGAAATAGTCATAGACGTAAGCTATACAACAAAAATTGATATTAAAGATTGTTGCACAGCATAGCGCAAAATCGACAAAAATGCAGTTTTGGGATGGATTTATTTTCCGTTAAAAATTAAACAAGAATAAACCTGAAAAAAGCGGGGTAATCATAAAAAAAGAAAAGTGGAAAAATCAAATAAGATGAAAAAATAGTCAGTTAAAAAATAATCATAGAAAAGTGTTTCTTTAATCTTGACTTTAGTGAATTAAACAACAAAAATGCTTCCTTTAGTTTTATATGCGATTATTTGATCACCCTTCGAATAACCGTCATGTTTTGTAATAGACATTCTCTCTAGCCGAGAGATTGATTTTACTTAAAGTATGTATATCCAGACATGCTTTATTAATGTTAAAAAAGCTTATACGGCTGAAAAACAGAAATTTTTCTATTGCAACGAAAACTAGACAATATGTGTGCTATAACAGTGCAGACAATTCAATGAATGAAACACTATTTGTGCCTTCCATAAATAGTGATAAAGATTTTAGGGTGAATCACGTTGGAACTTTTATCTGGTGGTGAAATGCT
The DNA here is from genome assembly GCF_038562025.1 of Acinetobacter sp. D009. Lineage (NCBI taxonomy): Bacteria > Pseudomonadati > Pseudomonadota > Gammaproteobacteria > Moraxellales > Moraxellaceae > Acinetobacter > Acinetobacter sp. D009. The sequence continues at coordinate 3,247,504 of NZ_CP151886.1, read as the reverse complement.
CGTTCGTGCTCTTGCGGACGAAGGCGTTGAACATGTTTTTGGTTATCCAGGCGGCGCTGTATTACATATTTATGATGCGCTATTTCAACAAGACAAAATTAATCATTACCTCGTACGTCATGAACAAGCTGCTGGTCATATGGCAGATGCTTACTCGCGTGCCACAGGTAAGACTGGCGTAGTACTGGTCACTTCTGGACCTGGCGCAACTAATACTGTGACTCCAATTGCAACAGCTTATATGGACTCAATCCCAATGGTGATTTTGTCTGGCCAGGTTGCATCACATCTTATTGGTGAAGACGCTTTCCAAGAAACTGATATGGTAGGTATTTCACGTCCAATCGTGAAACACAGCTTCCAAGTTCGTCATGCAAGCGAAATTCCTGCAATTATCAAAAAAGCATTTTATATCGCAGCAAGTGGTCGCCCTGGTCCAGTTGTAGTCGATATTCCTAAAGATGCGACAAATCCTGCAGAAAAATTTGCGTACGAATATCCTGAAAAAGTGAAGATGCGTTCTTATCAGCCACCTTCACGTGGTCATTCTGGCCAAATTCGTAAAGCGATTGATGAGCTTTTAAGTGCAAAACGCCCTGTAATTTATACGGGTGGTGGTGTTGTTCAAGGTAATGCATCGGCATTATTGACTGAACTCGCACATTTACTAGGTTATCCAGTAACTAACACACTTATGGGCCTTGGTGGTTTCCCTGGCGATGATCCACAGTTTGTGGGCATGTTGGGTATGCACGGTACTTATGAAGCAAATATGGCGATGCATAATGCTGATGTCATTCTTGCAATTGGTGCGCGTTTTGATGACCGAGTGACCAATAACCCAGCAAAATTCTGTGTGAATGCTAAAGTTATTCATATTGATATTGATCCGGCGAGCATTTCAAAAACAATTATGGCGCACATTCCAATTGTAGGGGCAGTTGAGCCTGTACTTCAGGAAATGTTGACGCAATTGAAACAATTGAATGTGTCTAAGCCAAACCCTGAAGCAATTGCTGCGTGGTGGGATCAAATTAATGAATGGCGTAAAGTTCATGGCTTGAAGTTTGAAACCCCGACTGATGGCACAATGAAGCCACAGCAAGTTGTTGAAGCTTTATATAAAGCGACCAATGGTGATGCCATCATCACTTCAGATGTGGGCCAACACCAAATGTTTGGTGCGTTGTATTACAAATACAAACGTCCACGTCAATGGATTAACTCAGGCGGATTGGGCACCATGGGCGTAGGTTTACCTTATGCAATGGCTGCGAAGCTCGCTTTCCCAGATCAACAAGTTGTTTGTATTACTGGTGAAGCTTCAATTCAAATGTGTATTCAAGAGCTTTCAACATGTAAGCAATACGGCATGAATGTGAAGATCTTGTGCTTGAATAACCGTGCTTTAGGTATGGTGAAACAGTGGCAAGATATGAACTATGAAGGTCGTCACTCAAGCTCATACGTCGAATCATTGCCTGATTTTGGCAAGTTAATGGAAGCTTATGGTCACGTTGGTATCCAGATTGATCATGCTGATGAACTAGAGTCGAAGCTTGCTGAAGCAATGGCGATTAATGATAAATGTGTATTCATTAATGTCATGGTTGATCGCACGGAACATGTTTATCCAATGCTGATCGCAGGTCAGTCTATGAAGGATATGTGGTTAGGTAAAGGGGAGCGTACATAATGAGACATATTATTTCTGTACTCGTTGAAAACGAAGCTGGTGCGCTTTCTCGCCTTGTTGGTTTATTTAGCCAACGTGGATATAACATTGAAACACTGAATGTTGCGCCAACCGAAGACCCAACTTTGTCACGCTTAACATTAACAACTTATGGTGATGACCATAAGATTGAACAGATTACAAAGCAGCTCAATAAACTTGTTGAAGTTGTAAAAGTAGTTGATTTATCAGAAGGTTCACATATTGAGCGTGAACTGATGCTGATTAAAGTAAAAGCCTTAGGTGCTTCACGTGCTGAGATTAAGCGAACAGCGGATATTTTCCGTGCGCAGATTGTAGATGTGACACCAACGACCTATACCATTCAAATAGCAGGGACAACTGAAAAATTAGATGGTTTTATCGATGCGCTTGCAGAAAACACTATTCTAGAAGTCGTTCGTTCAGGTGTATCTGGTATCGCCCGTGGCGAAAAAGTATTAGCCATTTAATTTTTTAAAAAGTATTTTAGCGGAGAACACAAATGCAAATTTTTTACGATAAAGACTGTGACTTATCAATCATCCAAGGCAAGAAAGTAGCGATTATTGGTTACGGTTCTCAAGGTCATGCTCATGCACTTAACCTTAAAGACTCAGGCGTAGACGTAACTGTAGGTTTACGTGCAGATTCAGCTTCTTGGAAGAAAGCTGAAAATGCAGGTCTTAAAGTTGCAGAAGTTCCTGCTGCTGTTAAGCAAGCTGACCTCGTAATGATTTTGACTCCAGATGAATTCCAATCACAACTTTACCGTGACGTGATTGAGCCAAACATCAAAGAAGGCGCGACTCTTGCATTTGCTCATGGTTTCTCTGTTCTTTACAACCAAGTTGTTCCACGTAAAGATTTAGACGTAATCATGGTTGCTCCAAAAGCACCTGGTCACACTGTACGTTCAGAGTTCCAACGTGGTTCAGGTGTTCCTGACCTAATCGCAATTCACCAAGATGCTTCTGGTAATGCACGTAATGTTGCTCTTTCTTACGCTTCTGGCGTAGGTGGCGGCCGTACAGGTATTATCGAAACTTCATTCCGTGAAGAAACTGAAACTGACTTATTCGGTGAGCAAGCAGTTCTTTGTGGTGGTGCGGTTGAATTAGTGAAAATGGGCTTCGAAACTTTAGTTGAAGCTGGTTATGCACCAGAAATGGCTTACTTCGAATGTTTACACGAACTTAAATTGATCGTTGACTTAATGTTCGAGGGCGGTATCGCTGACATGAACTACTCAGTATCTAACAATGCTGAGTACGGCGAATATGTAACTGGTGTTGAAGTAATCAACGAACAATCTCGTGAAGCAATGCGTAATGCATTGAAACGTATTCAATCTGGTGAATACGCTAAGATGTTCATTCAAGAAGGTGCGTTAAACTACCCATCTATGACTGCTCGTCGTCGTCAAAATGCTGCACATGGTATTGAAGTAACTGGTAATAAGTTGCGTGCAATGATGCCTTGGATTCAAGCAAACAAAATCGTAGACAAAGAAAAGAACTAATTTTCTTTATCTAACGTTTTAAAAGAACCCTGCTTTAAGCAGGGTTCTTTATTTATACTATTTTATTTGAATGTGAAAATTGCGATTAGGTCAACTTGACTAGATTAAATAAATTCTATATTTTTCATATAATTGGCTGCTTAATTTTTATTTACTTTATTGATTTATAAAGTAAAAAATACTTGACCAAAAGATAGATAATGTTATTGTTTATAACTGACTGAATAAGTCAAATTTACTAAAATTTCTTTAACATGTTTAATTGTATTTTGGGCAATGAGTTGAACAAAATAAAAAAAAGTATTGAATAATCATGGAAGTCCAATATGGGTCATGTTGATTACGATAGCACATTGATCGTCGGCTCTTTTATTGCAGCTGGCTTCATTTGTTATATTGTAATTTCCATGGAGCAACTAATATTCAAGCAAGTCTATAAGAAATTTGAATCCTTAATTTTATTTATTAATGGATTGCTACTCGCCTTAGCAATTAGCATCGTCCATATTGTTGGTATACAAGCTTATCATCTGTTTGATACAGCTCACTCTAATATTCCTTTAATTGCAATTTCTTATGCCATTAGTGCATTGTTATCTTGCATTGCGATGTGGTTGACTTCGCGTTTTACGCTCCCTTTATTTAGACTCATTTTGAGCTCGATTATTATGGGAATCGGAATTTCAGCTTCATATTACATTAGCATGTTGGGCTGGAATATGAATGTTTATAAAAAAGATTACACTTCGTTTTTACTTTTATTTTCTGTATTAATTGCAATGAGTGGTTCAGGGCTAGCGTTTTTACTCGCCTATAAATTAAAAGACACGGAACGATATCGCTTAACTTTAAAAATCGCATTTTCGGTTATGATGACCTTAAGTATTATGGGGATGCACTACACAGCGCTTATTGCGACGAATATTACTGATAAATTTATTAGCCAATATCAGGCTGAGCATGACTTATTATTATTTACAATTATTCTAGTCACCTGTTTGGTACTCGTAGCAAGTTTTATTGTTGCAATGTTAGAGCAACGCCTTACTCAACAAAATTTAGAATTACGCAAGGCTAATAAAGAATTAGCTAACTTATCTATACAAGACAATTTAACTAAACTACCAAATCGCCTTTATTTGGTGGATTATGCTGAAGTCTTACTTTCAGATCATCGATACAAAGATCAGAAAATTGCTTTCTTATACATTGATTTAGACCGATTTAAATCGGTGAATGATGCATTTGGGCATCATGTGGGGGATCAATTACTTATTCAGATGGCGAACCGCTTACATTGGCAACTCAATGAGAAGTGTAAACTGCTTAGAATTGGCGGTGATGAGTTTTTACTTATTGCCGAAAATACAAATGCCGATGAAGCAGTTATTTTGGCTGAGAAAGTTTTACAGCTGATTCAAGAGAGTTATCAGATTTCTGGTAAAGAAATTAATATCTCTGCAAGTTTAGGGGTGGCACTATTTCCTGAGCATGGACAAAATGTTCAGGACTTACTCATGAATGCTGATGCCGCGATGCTCATGTCTAAAGAGCAAGGCCGAAATACTTACACCATCTTTAGTTATTCAACCCATCAACAAGAAACGAGAAGTCAGTCAAAACTGATCAATGATCTTTATAAGGCCGTAGAAGAAAAGCAGTTCATCCTATATTACCAACCAAAATTTAATACGAATCTTGAAGTCTGTGGCGTTGAAGCATTAATCCGTTGGAATCATCCAGCTTTAGGAATACTCACACCGCATATGTTTATAGAAGGTGCAGAAAAAACGGGTTTGATCATTCCAATGGGATATTGGGCACTTGAGCAAGCTTGCCTGCAAATTCAAGAGTGGGAACGCAGTAACACCCCATTTTATCCAGTCGCAGTAAACCTATCTGCACTACAGTTCGAAAATAAAAAATTATTTAGTACACTCGAAGCATTATTGAAAAAATATCAAATTCAACCTCATCACTTAATTGTTGAGATTACTGAATCAACTGCAATGCGACATATTGATTTAAGTATTCGAGCTTGTGAGCGACTACGTGATATGGGCATTCGAGTCGCAATTGATGATTTTGGAACAGGCCATTCAAGCTTTTTATATTTAAAAGATTTACCTGTAGATGAATTGAAAATTGATCGTGGTTTTATCGTTGACTTAAAACCAGGTTCAAAAGAAGAAGTTATATTAGAAAGTATAATACATTTAGCTAAAAAGTTAGGTTTAACCGTAACAGCGGAAGGGGTGGAAACTCAACAGCAAGTTGAGATTTTAACCCGTTTAGGTTGTCAGCAATTTCAGGGTTATTTATTAGGAATGCCTGTTCACGTCGATCAACTGATTGAATCTCAAGGCGCTCACTTCGCTTAATCTTTTCTATATCGATTTTTAAACCTAACATTTCCTTTTAATTTTATCTTTAAAGAACAATTAATTAAAATAAATTTATCTTCTAAAATACACCTATATATCAGTAGTAGTGAATAGTATCAGCTTCTCAGTTAGTTGAGTATTTTACATATAATAATTTATGAATATATACTGCAAGTATAAAGTAATACTAATAAATTGATGTTTGTATTTTATAAAATATAAGAGATGAAAAGGATTGTTATAAAGTATTATGAAGTTTATATAATAATTGAAATTGATGAAGATAGAACTAAATAAAAATATTAATTTTTAGGGAGTGAATGGATTTTTGGTGGAGTTGGAGGGTAGACTCCACCGAATTAAAAATACTTTTTATCTTTATTAAAATATAAAAATTTAATTAATTTATAAATTAAATAGTTGCATACTCTTGAACTGTTTCTAATTCAATAATTTTGTTTATATAAGACCACGTTTGTTCTGGATTAATCTTTCCTTTATTTATAGTGCCATCAATAATGATTCCATCTACAATGTTAAGAAAGAGCCCTGTTAGGATTTTTGTGTTTTCTACTTCTAACTCTGAAAGAGCTGAGAAAACTAATGAGTAAATCCACTCCCGATATTCATTAATTTGATGCTTAATAGAAGGGTACAATTGCATGACTTCGATGGTTGCTTTTTTAAATAAGCAGCCGTTAAAGTCATCTGTATTAATCCAATCGATATACCAATTAAATATCTTTTTTAATTTAATCAAGGGGTTATTGGTGTTTTTAATTTTTTCCAATATTGAATATTGGATCTCTAAATTTCTCTTATAAAGACATTCTTCAATTAAGGCTTCTTTAGAAGAAAAGTATTTATAAAAAGTCATTTTTGCAACATTTGATTCAGCAATAATACGATCAACACCAATAGAAGTATAGCTTTTTTGGTTAAAGAGGGATGTTGCTGTTGTTATAATAGTTTCTCTTTTTGTCATCGGGTTCCCCGTTGCGGATATTTTTTGATTAACTTTGCTATTGTAAAGTGTAGAAGCTTAAATAAAACTTATTTTATAGTATTTAAAAAATTATATTTATTCAATAGTTTGGTTAATTTAAAAAACAACATATTATATATTTAATTGGCAATAGTTTACTTTTTTAAATATTATTAATTAATCCGTTGATTTGTTGAGATAATACACATAGTATCAACTTGTTAAGTATGGGTGTGCGGAATTTATTTTAGCAATTGAATGCAAAATTGTAATAAAGAGAGAGCCTATAACTTAACTATAAGAAAAACTTTTTACAGAGAATCATTATGTTAAAAAAATTTGAAGACTTTAATAATCCAAGAGAAAAAGCATTGCAGGGGATGAAAAATAGTATTCCTGCAAAACAATGGGATGAAAATTTACAATTTCTTAAACAGTTAAGAAAAACAATTGCAGAGTTACCAGTTTGCAACCATCCTGCTATTGAACTGTTAAACAGTGGATATCTTGATAAACAACGTTTGACTCTTATCCATTTAGAATATCGTCATGCGATTGTACAAATTTTTACTGACGCTCTATTAAAGGCTCAATTTTTAACAAAACAATTGGAACCTAAACTCCACTCTGGAGCGAAGATGTATCCACGGGTATTATTAAGTTTAAATATACTTGATGAGTTTGGTTTTCGCCCTGGTTTAGACAAAGATAATTACTATCTGGGTAATCCTGAATATGCTCATTATCCTTTATATGAAGATTTACTTAATGATTATGGTTTAACGGAACTTGACCGTCGTAATTATAAACCATCAAAATTTGCAGATCAGGTTAGATCATTTTTAGAATCTTCTTATGATAGTTATATTAATGTCGTGGCATTATTAGCTGTTGCAGAGGAGGAAGTCATTCTTTTTAGTCCTCCATTACGTCAAGCAACCAAATTCGTAAATATCGATGTTGAAGGTGGTGGTTACTACCATGTACATGGTGTATCTACGGATGAAACATCTGAGGCTGCTGATGATGATCATGAAGATGATTTATGGTTTGCATTAGCACAAGCAATTACAAAAGATGATTATGAAAGCTTAACCAAGCTATGTATTGATTACTGTGCTTTATGGAATGAGTTCTGGAATGCACAAATTGCAGATGTTCAATTCATTGAAGAAAAGAAATTGGCGTAAAGATTCTATTAAGTCTTAATCAAGCCCCATCTTAAACAGGTGGGCTTTTTTAATTGTAAAATTTCTAAGGAGCTAAACTACATTCTCAAAAAGATCTAAAAAGTTTGTGAATAACTCATGGCTTATCAACAATCATTAAACAGTTCTATAAATCTGCTACAATTACGCCAATTTTTATTTTGATCGACTTTAGGTCTTTGGCACTGCAATCTCCGCAGTAGGTGTATTTCATGAGTTTTAAAGATGAGTTAGCGGCACAGGTTGCTCAACGCCGCACATTTGCCATCATTTCCCACCCCGATGCCGGTAAAACGACCATGACAGAGAAATTACTGTTATGGGGTAAAGCAATTCAGGTTGCAGGGATGGTAAAAAGCCGTAAATCTGACCGCGCAGCTACATCTGACTGGATGGAAATGGAAAAAGAGCGTGGAATTTCCATTACCACTTCTGTTATGCAGTTCCCTTATAAAGGTCACACCATTAACTTACTTGATACACCGGGACATGAAGACTTCTCTGAAGATACTTATCGTACCCTAACTGCAGTTGACTCTGCGTTAATGGTGATTGATGGTGCAAAAGGTGTTGAAGAACGTACCATCAAATTGATGGAAGTTTGTCGTATGCGTGACACTCCGATCATTTCATTTGTAAACAAGATGGACCGTGAAATTCGTGAACCACTTGAGTTACTGGATGAAATTGAGAATGTCCTCAATATTCGCTGTGTACCAATTACATGGCCATTAGGGATGGGGCGTGATTTTGCTGGTGTATACAATATTCTTGAAAACAAATTGTATGTCTACAAAGCAGGCTTTGGTTCAACTATTACAGATATTGAAGTACGCGATGGCTATGACCATGCAGATATTCGTGAAAAAGTAGGTGAGTTGGCTTGGGCATCTTTTGAAGAGTCACTTGAGCTCGTACAAATGGCGAACGAACCTTTAGACCGCGAATTATTTTTACAAGGTAAACAAACTCCAGTTCTATTTGGTACAGCATTAGGTAACTTTGGTGTTGACCATGTATTAGATGCATTTATGAATTGGGCACCAGAACCTAAAGCTCATCCAACACAAGAGCGTGTTGTTGATGCAAAAGAAGAAGGCTTTTCTGGTTTCGTATTTAAAATTCAAGCAAATATGGATCCGAAACACCGTGACCGTATTGCCTTTATGCGTATTTGCTCAGGTAAATACGAGAAAGGTTTGAAAATGAATCATGTACGTATTGGTAAAGATGTTCGTATTAGTGATGCATTGACATTCCTTGCGGGTGAGCGTGAGCACTTAGAAGAAGCGTGGCCAGGTGATATTATTGGTTTACATAACCATGGCACAATTCAAATTGGTGATACTTTCACTAGCGGTGAAAACTTGCACTTCACAGGTATTCCTCACTTTGCTCCAGAAATGTTCCGCCGTGTACGTTTGAAAGATCCATTAAAGTCAAAGCAGTTGCAAAAAGGTTTGAAAGAGTTGTCTGAAGAAGGCGCAACTCAGGTATTTATGCCACAAATTAGCAATGATTTGATCGTGGGTGCTGTGGGTGTACTTCAGTTTGATGTGGTTGCTTACCGTCTGAAAGAAGAATATAAAGTTGACTGTGTTTACGAGCCTGTAAGTGTAAATACTGTGCGTTGGATTCATTGTGATGATGACAAGATTCTCAATGAATTTAAGAAAAAAGCACATGATCAACTTTCTATCGATGGTGGTGGTCACTTAACTTATCTTGCACCAAGTCGTGTGAACTTGCAGATTATGCAAGAGCGTTGGCCTGATATTCAGTTCCGTAACACACGTGAACACTAATCTTTAAGATTTGACAGACAGCTTCGAACAGAAGCTGTTTTGTTTTGAAAAATAAGAAAGGATGATGAAATGAATTTGAATAGAAAGACAGTTATTGCACTTTTAGTTGCGGTAATCATATTACTTTTGGCTATTTGCCTTTTTGTCTGGAAAAGCTCTCAACCTTCATCATCTTTTCAAATAAAATCAGCTTCTACCCAAAATCAAAATATAGAGAAAGCTGAAGTACTACCATTTCTAAACTTGCAGCAAGTAAAAGCTGATTATGCTTTACCATTTTGTGAGAAGAAAAATTGTATTGATGTCGATATTCAAACGATAAAGACCCAAGATGCATGGCTAAATGAATGGATCGCGAAAAGTCAGGCTAAGGTAATTCAAGATCAAATTGATTTGAAAAAAGACTTAAGTTTGCAGCAAGCCATTAATGCTTATGTTAAAAAGTCTGATGAATGGCAAGATAAATATTCAAAGAATCGGGCTTACGAATTGCATCTGCATACACGTATTGCATCGCAGCGTAACCAATATGTTTTATTGCAATTAGGACTTGATACCAAGCAAGAGGAGCTTACGATCAAAGATCGTTATTACTTTTTTGTGGCCGACCGAAAACTGCATAAGAGCTTAACTTTGTTAGAGGTTTTAGAAAAGGATCAGCAAACAGCTGTGCATCAAATGGTGCAGGTCGCATATCAAGATTGGTTAAAAAAGCAGACTGCTGACATAAAAAAAGAAGCACCAAAAACTTTATATTGGGGGCAGGCAGATTGGTTCTTTGATGGTGAAGGCGTTGGCTTACATTATCAGGCAAACCAGATTACTAAAGAAGCTCCACAGCTCGATATTTATTTATCTAAAGAACAGACCAAAAAAATATTACAACCCGAGGTTTATGAACAAATGTTTTAAGATGGTAGCAGAATTTGCAACCTCTATTTATATGCGCTAATTTCTTAGAAAGGCATAGCGTAATCTCCTTAGAATAAAAGGCAAAATATGATGTTATCTTCTAAAGCTTCACTGCGATTAACTTTGCTTGCTTCTGCTATATTTTTGGCAGCATGCCAACCTAAAGCTGATCCTAAGGATTCTCAAGAGCAGCAGAAACCAGCAGTCGAGGAACAAAAGCCAGTAGAGTTGACTTTGAAGGGTGAAACAATTCCTAGTAAGGTGGTTTTACCTGATTGTGATGGTAAAATTTGTCCAGAATTTACGGTAGAGCGCTTACAGAGTAATTTTCCTTTTATTGACAAAATTATAGATCAACAGATCTTAAATACATTAAATCAAATTTTAGAAATAGCTGAACCTGATGCTAAAAATACGCAAGCGGAACAAAAAGTAGAAGCTTCAGCGGCAGCGGGTGCAGAGCAAAAAAATAGCTTTGATACACAGGTGCAACGCTATGCAAATTCATTTATTGATCTAGATAATGAGTTAAAAGCTTTAAGTAGTAATCATCAGATTAATCTTTTAGTTAAACCTAAGATTTTGCAGGCTCAAGGTAAAGTCGTAACTGTAGTGCTTAATAGTAGTAGCTATTTAGGAGGGGCTCATGGCTCTGCTGCACAGCATTATTATAATTTTGATTTAAAAGAGCAAAAGCAAATTAAGCTTGAAGATTTATTACGCCCTCAGCAAAAAGCAAGTTTAGAGAAGTTAGCTCATGAAGCCTTTAAGACATGGGTAACGGACTCTAAATTGGCTGATAATGTTGCTGACTATGAACAAGCATGGCCATTTAAATTATCTAATAACTTCTTGCTGGGTGAGCAAGGTTTAATCCTTCAATACGGTGAGTATGAAATTGGACCATATGTGGTTGGACTCCCTCGATTAGTCATTCCTTATGATCAATTGCAAGATGTGTTGAAAGAGGAATATTTGCCACAGCCTAAAGTTAAACCAGCTTCGGCACCAGTTGCAAAAAGTGCTGGCTAATGCATTTGTTTGATACTCATACCCATTTTGATGTTGCCGATTTTGATGAAGATCGGCAACAGTTAGCAGTCGACGCTAAAAAGGTGGGTGTTGACGCTTTAGTGTTAATTGGGTTTATGCAGTCACGCTTTAATGAGTTGGTGCAAACTCATCATCAGTTAAAAAGTTGGGAAAATGTGCCTACTTCATATTTAGCACCAGGTTTACACCCATTTTATATTGAGCAGCATCAACCAGAACATTTGACTCATCTTGAACACATCTTGCAGCAAGAAAATTGTGTGGCAGTGGGTGAAATTGGCTTAGATACTTTTTTAAAAGAACATAAGCAGCCAGTTGTATATGCAAAGCAAAAACAATATTTTGCAGATCAGTTAGAGCTGGCAACCCAATACAAAAAACCAGTGTTGCTCCACATTCGAAAAGCGCATGGTGATGTGCTTGCTATATTAAAAGCTCAAAAATTTAAATTGGGAGGCATTGCTCATGCATTTAGTGGTGGGGTAGAAGAGGCAAAGGGTCTTATTAAGCTTGGTTTTAAAATTGGTGTAACGGGGCAAATTACCAACCCAAATGCGAAAAAGCTTCATACTGTGGTAAATGCTATAGGTGCCGAGCACTTGGTGATTGAAACAGATTGCCCAGATATGACTCCGCTTTGTTGTCAAACCTCAACTGAACAGCGTACTCGTAATACCCCTGTTAATTTGCCTTATGTTTTACAAAGTTTGGCCGAAAATTTAAACATGCCTGAGTCAGATTTAGCTGAGTTGCTGTGGAAAAACTCTCAATCTGCTTTGAAATTATCGTAATAAAAATCAAAGATTAGAAATAGTAACTAAAACAAAACACAGCGATTAGAAAAGAAGCTTAAAGTAAGAAAACAACATGTAAAAACGTGAAAAATAACATTGCCAGACATGGGAGGATAACCCAATGGCTAAGTATAGCAATATCAATAGTTTTAATGCTTTACAGACGCTAACAGTAGGTTCCAGCAATTATCAGATTTTTAGCTTAACCCAAGCCGAGAAAAAGCTAGGTGACATTGCCAGACTGCCGAAATCATTAAAAGTACTGTTGGAAAACTTATTACGGTTTGAAGATCAGCATAGTGTTAAAACGGAACACATTCATGCTTTAGCTGAGTGGCTAAAAAACCGTAGTTCCGATCAAGAAATTCAATATCGACCTGCACGGGTTTTAATGCAAGATTTTACCGGTGTTCCCGCTGTAGTTGACTTGGCTGCAATGCGTGCTGCAATGGCACAAGCGGGTGGCGATCCTGAAAAAATTAATCCGTTATCACCTGTAGATTTAGTGATTGATCACTCGGTGATGGTGGATCATTTTGCTGATGATCGGGCTTTTGAAGAAAACGTTCAGATTGAAATGCAGCGTAATGGCGAGCGATATCAATTTTTGCGTTGGGGGCAATCTGCTTTTAATAACTTTAGTGTTGTGCCGCCGGGTACGGGGATTTGTCATCAGGTCAATTTAGAATATTTGGCTCAAGCGGTGTGGCTAGGTGAAGATAATGGACAAACCTTTGCTTTCCCTGACACCTTAGTTGGTACAGACTCCCATACCACTATGATCAATGGTTTAGGTGTATTAGGTTGGGGTGTTGGCGGGATTGAGGCCGAAGCTGCTATGTTGGGTCAACCCATCTCTATGCTGATTCCTGAAGTCATTGGTTTTAAATTGACAGGAAAATTACCAGAAGGGATTACTGCAACAGACTTGGTGCTGACTATTACTCAAATGCTTCGTCAAAAAGGTGTCGTGGGTAAATTTGTAGAGTTCTATGGAGATGGCTTAGCTGATCTACCTCTTGCTGACCGTGCAACCATTGCCAACATGGCGCCAGAGTATGGTGCGACTTGTGGCTTCTTTCCGATTGATGAAGTGACATTGGGATATTTGAAATTAACTGGTCGTCAAAGTGATCGTATTGAACTGGTTGAAGCGTATAGCAAAGCACAAGGCTTATGGCGTAACCCTGGTGATGAACCTGTTTTTACAGATACTTTAAGTTTAGATATGAGCACGGTTCAGGCAAGTCTAGCTGGTCCAAAACGTCCACAGGACAAAGTTCTTTTATCTGATGTGCCGAAAACCTTTAATGCTTTAATGGAGTTAACGCTAAAACCGGCTAAAGAAGCTAAAGAGCGTTTAGAAAATGAAGGCGGTGGTGGCACAGCCGTAGAGGCAAAAAAAGCAAATATCCAGCATGAAAGTCCGTCATGTGTGATTGAAGGAAAAGAGTATCCATTAACTCATGGTGATGTTGTTATTTCAGCGATTACCTCTTGTACCAATACTTCTAACCCAAGTGTAATGCTAGCCGCAGGTTTGCTTGCAAAAAAAGCGATTGAAAAAGGCTTGCAGCGTAAACCATGGGTGAAAAGTTCACTTGCACCAGGCTCGAAGGTGGTGACGGATTATTTGCTGGCTGCTGGGCTTACACCGTATTTAGATGAGTTGGGCTATAACTTGGTGGGATATGGTTGTACAACCTGTATTGGTAACTCAGGTCCACTACCCGAACCAGTTGAAGAGGCAATCCAATGCCATGATTTAAATGTTGCATCTGTACTTTCTGGTAATCGTAATTTTGAAGGACGCGTACACCCATTAGTTAAGACAAACTGGCTTGCTTCGCCACCTCTGGTAGTCGCTTATGGTCTGGTTGGTAATATTCGTACTGATTTAACTACGCAACCTATTGGACAGGGTAAAGATGGACAACCTGTTTACTTAAAAGATATCTGGCCAAGTCAGGCAGAAATTGATGCTGTCTTACAGAAAGTAAATACAGACATGTTCCATAAAGAATATGCTGCGGTCTTTGATGGTGATGAAAGCTGGCAAGCGATTCAGATTCCAAAAAGTAAAACCTATGAATGGGCTGATGATTCGACTTATATCCGCCACCCGCCATTCTTTGAGGGCATTGGCGAACCTCCAAAACCAATTAAGAATATTGAACAGGCACGTATCTTGGCAGTACTTGGTGACTCGGTAACAACTGACCATATTTCACCGGCAGGTAATATTAAAAAAGACAGTCCGGCTGGCCGATATTTGCAAGAGCAAGGTGTTGAACCAAAAGACTTTAACTCTTATGGTTCTCGACGCGGTAATCACGAAGTCATGATGCGAGGTACTTTTGCCAATATTCGTATTAAAAACGAGATGCTAGGTGGTGAAGAGGGTGGTAATACCATTCATGTGCCAAGTGGTGAAAAGCTTGCTATTTATGATGCAGCAATGCGTTATCAACAAGAACATACACCGCTTGTGATTATTGCTGGTAAAGAATATGGAACAGGATCTTCACGTGATTGGGCTGCTAAAGGAACAAACTTATTAGGCGTGAAGGCTGTCATTGCCGAAAGTTTTGAGCGTATTCACCGTTCAAACTTGGTAGGTATGGGGGTGTTGCCCTTACAGTTTATTGATGGGCAAACTCGACAATCTCTCAACTTAACTGGTCATGAGGTGATATCAATTCGAGGTTTGTCTGATGGCGTTCAGCCTCATCAAATTCTTGAGGTTGATGTGAAAGGGCCAAATGGGGTAGCCAGTCATTTTAATGTGTTATGTCGAATTGATACGTTAAATGAGGTTGAGTACTTTAAGGCAGGTGGTATTTTGCATTATGTACTACGGAATTTGATTGCTTCATAAATTGGCTAAGCTTGTACAGCCTTGTAATGAATATGAATGAGCTAATGTTGGGTATATAGCCATATCCTTACTTTTTAAGGATAAAAAGTAACAAAAATCCTTTGTCGGGCTGACGGTATGTCCTTATACCGCAGCCCAACTGGGCGGCATCCATGCCGCCTGTCACACTAGTAATCAATAGTTTAAATCTTAAGCCGTATAATTTGATTAATAATCATAAGACTTGTCGTGAGTTTAAATATTACAGTCTCAAGTTTTCTTTGATCTAAAATACACTTTCTTCTGAAAAGCAGTAAAATACTCTCCGTGTTTTATATCCCCTCAAAGAGTAGCAATGACCGATCTCCAACAAGATGAATATGACCGCCGTTTTGCAGGTGTAGCCAAAGTTTATGGTGATTCATCGTTCCAGCACTATGAAAAAAGTCATGTGATGGTGATTGGTATTGGTGGTGTCGGTAGTTGGGCGGTAGAAGCTTTAGCGCGTACAGGTATTGGTGAGATTACACTAGTAGATATGGATGTGGTTGCAGCATCAAATGTGAATCGTCAGTTACCTGCAATGACATCAACTCTGGGTTGTGAAAAAGTTGAGATTATGGCGGAGCGTTGTCGCCAAATTAACCCACGTATTAAGGTTAATATTATTGATGACTTTTTAACGTCTGAAAATGTCACAGAGCTTTTAAACCCTGTACCAGACATTGTTTTGGACTGCATCGATGACGTTAAAGCAAAACTGGCTTTAATGCTTCATTGTCGTTTTAATAAAATTCCTTTAATTGTGTCGGGCGGAGCAGGTGGTAAGCTCGATCCACTTAAAATCCGCGTAGCTGATTTATCAAAAACAGAACAAGATCCGATGTTAGCGAAGCTACGTAGTCAACTTCGTGCTCGAGGCATCTGTAAAAAGCCAAAAGAGAAATTTGGTATTACCTGTATTTACTCAATCGATAACCCATTTTCAAGTGCAGATGTTTGCCCATCAGCGGGCTTACGTTGTGGTGGCTATGGGTCAGCGGTAGTGGTGACTTCAAGCTTTGCTATGATTGCTGTGGCTGAAGTTTTGAAAAAGCTTGATTTAAAGAAAGCCTAATTTAAATATTGAAAAGGCATGTGCTTATGTAAGTGCATGCCTTTTTATTTTTGAGAGAAACTATTTAATCATACAGCTCTATGTTGTCTTGTTTGGGCTGTGTGGGTAACTGCTGATCATAAAATTTAAAGCACCATAAAATTAGAACAACAACGGTGAAAATGATAAACCCTTTTAAATACTTCATGAATAATTCAATCAATTGAATGGTCTTGATAAAATTCTAGCGAAGGCTATCTATCTAATCTAATATGGAAAATAGACCTAATAATCTAATTTTGAGATGGTTATGCTCACATTAAAACAATTTCAATATTTTATAAAAATTGTTGAAGAAGGGAGTTTTACTGCTGCTTCAGAGAAACTATTCATTGCTCAGTCTGCTTTAAGTCGGCAAATGAAGTTATTAGAGGAAGAAATTGATTTTCAGCTATTTGATCGTACTGATAAGAAAGTAAAACTCACGGCGGCAGGAGAGGTCTTCTATAAAAAAATTAAAGATAATATGCATTATTTAAATGAGATCATTGGAGTTTCTAAGAATATTGCAGAAGGAAAAAATCGTCAGATTAAAATTGCTCATTCGAGCAGTATTATTATGGATGATAAAAAGGTTCAGATATTAAAAGAAATTAGCTTAACGCAACAAATCAATTTTGAGATAAATACCTTGTCATCTGAGCATCAGATTTTGGCTTTACTGAATGGGGAAATTGATATTGGTTTGATTAGACCACCAGTTCGGCACACATTAGATGACGTCAATGTTATTAAATTATATGAAGAACCTTTAATGGTGGCCGTGCACATTGATCATGCTAAGTTTACAAATAAAGAGAAGGTGAGTGCCAAAGATTTAAAAGATGAATACTTTGTTTCTACCCCTCATTCTAAAAGAGGTGGATTAAGCTATTTGGTCTCAAATCTATGTTTAGCCGCAGGATTTACCCCACAAAAAGCTCCAATTCAGTCGCGTAAGATTTCACAGTTACAACTCGTGGCTGCAAATGTTGGTGTAAGTATTGTACCTGAAGAGTTTCAGCAGATCTTGCCTGCTCACGTGAAACTATTGCCTTTAACCGATTTGTTATCACTTTCTGAAGTGGTTTTGATTTATAAAAAAGATCATGATGAAATGATTCAGCATTGTACTGAACTCATTTATCAAACGTTTCAATCTTAGAAAAATGATTAAGCGGCTAATCTATAGTAAGTATAAGTTACGCTGTCATCTTTATAGACGTCATAGCTATTTTGTTTGAAGTCAGAGACCCATTCACTTCCAGTATATCCTGCGATGTGTCCATAAACGTGGTTACGGGTTCTGTGAATGATGTAAATGTCACCTTCTTGAGGTTCGTCGAAGGCTGGATCAATTTGTTTATAGCCAATCTTTTTGAGAGTATCGCCCCAATCTGAAGCTGCGATTGGGTGGTTTTCAACATTAGCACCAGCAGATTCGAGTGCAAGACGGATACTACGTGCGCATCTAGCTTTACTGCGTCTAGAAGTAACGCTTTCTAATTTTTCTACAAACTTTTCTACATCGATGGGTGGGTTGGTTGAAGTTTGAGTTTGATGATTATTGGGTTTCATAGTGAAAGGATAAGGGAGGCTTGGTGTGCTGTGCGATACAACAATGGCTGCCTGATTTGAATCCTGATACATGTAATTATCAGCTACTTGTCCGTCATAAATAATCATCGTGAAATCTCTACCGTGCTACCCATGTCCATATTAAAAAAATCACCACCTACCTGTGGCGTTCAGAGATACTAATAGGCGTATCTTAAAAGTTTTGTGTATGTTATGTAATAACGTATCTTTTTTCCAGAGGTGTCTGCTTTGGAGCGAAAATATACTTATCAAAAGAGGTGGTCAAAAATTGTGAAATTTAAATTATTGATATCATTGTAAATAAATAACTAATCAGAGCTTAAATATGAATATTTTGTTCCAACATTTGCGAATATACTCAAAATCTAAGTCTCTGATTTAAAATGCCACATTTTCTTACAATTTAAGAAGTCGTCGCCAACTTAAACCTGCTGCTCTTTTACATATTCTTCAGTGCGAATCATGGCTACTCGCATGTTCTGAATTGCATTTTCAACATCAGCTAAAGTCTTTGCATTTCCGCCACTTAGTGCTTGGCGCCATTTACGAGCACCCGGTAAGTTTTGGAATAAACCTAAAATATGACGTGTAATGATTGAAAGGGGAGCACCTTCAGCCATGCGTTGCTCAATATAAGGCAGCATTTGTTCCATAATATCGAAACGATCTGGCGCTTCTAAATTCCAAAGCTGTCCCAGTTCTGCGAGTAGGTAAGGGTTATGATAGGCTTCACGGCCAATCATGACACCATCAACATGTTGTAAATGAACTTGAGTTTCGGCAAAAGTTTTAATTCCGCCGTTAATTTCAATGGTTAGATGGGGGCGTTCTTGCTTTAAGCGGTATACATCTTCGTAGCGTAAAGGAGGGACTTCTCGGTTTTCTTTTGGAGACAAACCTTTCAAAATAGCAATACGGGCATGCACAACGAAATATGTACAACCTGTTGCAGCGACAGTATCTACGAAATTTAGCATTTCTTCGTAAGACTGCATGTCATCGATACCAATACGGTGTTTGACTGTTACAGGAATCTTTACTGCTTTTTGCATATTGTGAATGCATTCAGCAACCAAGTCTGGCTCTGCCATTAAACATGCACCGATTTTATTGTTCTGTACGCGGTCACTTGGGCAGCCTACATTGAGGTTGACTTCGTCATAACCCCAGTCTTCGGCCATTTTTGTGCAAGTTGCAAGCTCTTGTGGGTTTGAACCGCCAAGCTGTAATACGATCGGGTGTTCTTGAGCATTGTAGTCTAAATGGCGTTTTGCATCGCCAAATAGAATCGCACCTGTAGTCACCATTTCTGTATAGAGCACAACGTTTGGGTTAAACAAGCGTGCAAAGAATCGGTAGTCCTTTGTAGTCCAGTCCATCATAGGTGCGACAGAAATACGAGGTTGTAACGATTGAAGTGATTGCATAGCCAATAGACCCAAAAGTCGCTAAATTAATGAAAGGGCAGCATTATACGGGGTTTAGCCTTGAATCGACAGTGGCATTTAACCGAGTAATTTATAACCACCCTTATGTTGAATATAGGGAGATGATTTATAACAATTTACTTTATGAGTGAGCGAGCTGCTTTTTTTGTAAGAAAGCATCAAGGAGACTAAATAAAATACAAAGCAGAACAAGAGCTACACCTGCAACACATGTCATAGTCCACCCGCCATGATTCCAAGCAAAAATCCCTAAGGCAGAGCCACCAGCTCCTCCAATAAAATAAGTTGTCATATAGATGGCATTAATACGAGATTTAGCATCTGGACGTAAACGGAAAATAATGCTCTGGTTGCTAGTATGAACGAGCGCGAGTGCTAATTGAATTAAAGCAAAGCCAATAACATAACTAGAAAGGAGGGTTTGTCCGAAATAGAAACAAAGCCAGCTCACCAAAAACAGTCCACAACCCATCCACGTAAGTAACCTTGTGTAGCCTTGGTCGGCATATTTACCAATATAGCGTGTTGATAATGCCCCAAAGATACCGACTAGTGGGACTAGTCCGATAAATAGATCGGGCAAATGATGTGCTGAAGTCAAAAGTAAGGCGATGGTGGAATACAAAATACTTACTGCGGCAAAGGCGAAAGCACCTGTAAGCGCTCTTAATAATAGTCGCTTTTCCTCTTTTAAGAGTTGAGCCATGGAAACAAATATTTGTCCATAGTTCATTTTCATACGCAAGACATAAGGCAGACGGCTTTTTAAGGTAAATGCCAACAGAAGCATTAATACGCCGCTAACGACATAGACTACTTTCCAGTGGAAAAGGTTGGAAAATAAGCCAGCTAGACTGGTAGAGAGTAAAATCCCGACCAATAAGCCACTCATTAAAAAACCAATGATCTCGCCAGTTTTTTCGGGTTTTACGGTCATTGTGGCAAGTGGGATGAGGACTTGGGCAGCAACAGAAAACAATCCCGCTAAAATTGTACCAATCCACAACATGGGTAAGTTCACAGCAAAAGCAGATGTAAATAGACCAACTGCGCAAAGCACCATCAAAAACGGAATAGCTTTGGCTTTATTGACAATATCACCCAATGGGACAATAAAGAGTAAACCGAGGGCATAAGACACCTGAGCAAATGTCACTGTTAAAGCAGCTTGTGCTTGAGTTACAGCAAACTCTTGCTGAATAGAGTGAATTAAAGGCTGACAATAATAATTCACACCTGCACATAAACCGCATGCTGCTGCCATCAACCAAAGCAAAGGTTTATTTTGACTGATATCTTCAGGGGTAGACATGACGTTCTCTCAGTTTTATTGGGTGTATGCCGTTGCTTCAACTTCAATAAGCATGTGTTCTAGCGCAAGGCGCGGCACAGGAATAAGTGTACAGGCAGGAAAAGGATGATTTTTCCATAAATTTTGCATAATTTTAATCAAAATTTGATGTTTTTCGACCGAGTGGTCAACAACTAAAACTCTCAATACAGCAATATTGCTAAGCTCTGCATTGGCTGCTTTTAAAGCATGTTGAATATTATCAAAAACTTGGTTCGCTTGTTCTTCAAAACTTGGGCCTAATTCACCTTGGGAATTTTCACCTCCTTGACCTGCTACATGAATAATATTCTTAAAGCTTTCCACTACAGCAACATGACTATAAGCGTTTGGCGTTGGATTATATAAAGTTGATGGATTTATGATTTTAAAAGTTTCTTGACTCATTGGAACTCAACCGTTTATTAAAATTTAGATGAGTATCCAACCTCAACTTAAGTTGAGGTCAAGAGAATTTAATGTTTTAGTCTTTTCTTTCTAAGTGTAATCATCATGACGCCGACAATATTAAGAAGGCAGCCAACCCATTGCCACATATTGAGATGTTCATTTAAAAAAGCAACGGCAAGCAAAATCGTTAAAACTGGTCCAATTGAAGCAATCATTGCAGATTGAGAGGCACCTAATCGTTCAATGCTTTGCATGAGCATAACGGTGGGTAACACGGTAACTAAAAAGCCTAAGCCAATGCCATACCAAATTACACTAGAGGGGAGTTGTAATAGAAGTTGAATAGGTTGAGGTGTGCTTAATACGTAATGAGTTAATGTGCCGATACAAGCTACAGTTAAGGCTAACCCTGTGAAATTCCAAGAGCCAAATTTCTTAATGAGAGGTGGCGTAAGCAACAAATAGCCGGCGAAAGCTACGGCACTTGCAAATACGAAACTTGTCCCTATCCAGAAGTTGCCCTGAATTGGTGCGTTGTTGTGCTCCTGAAGCATAACCAGTACCGTTCCACCATAACTAAGAAAAATGGCAAATAAACTTTTTACATCTAATTTTTGTTTGTAGAGTAAGCTTGATACGATGACAGTAAGCGTGGGATATAAAAATAGAATAATTCGTTCTAAAGAGGCACTAATAAACATAAGGCCCATGAAATCGAGCCAACTTGCAAAATAGTAGCCTAATAGACCGGCAAAAATTAAAATTAGCCAATCCTTCTTTTTTATGCCCTGATTATGATGCCTGTTAAACCAGCAAATTAATAGAAAGAACGGTAAAGCGCTTAACATACGTAAAGCCATCAGGACCGTACCGTCTACTAATGGAGAAAGGGCATAAGTCTGTTTAATAAAGATTGCTTTTGTACTGAATAGAAACGCAGAGCAAAGAGCAAAAAAAGACCCGATTTGAAACGAAGATAAAGAAATTTTCATATACAGGACTGTATAAGAGAGACTATTGTCTGCAAAAAAAGAAAAACCTTCCCATATTACACCTCTAAACAAATATCGTGAATCATCAGTTCAAAATATAGGTATTTATTAAATAAATAGTGGGTGGTATTTTAAAAAAGTTCAATTAGAATCCAAATTCTGTACAAAGAATACACATGGGGGAAACATTGCAGCTTGCAATGTTTTTGACAATGAGAAATTAGCTTGAGGAACGCTCATGCAGATCGGAATCCCAACCGAAACTGTCGTCGGTGAAAATCGTGTAGCTGCTACGCCAGAGACAGTAAAGAAGTTGATTAGCGCTGGTCATAGCGTTGTGATTGAACGTGGTGCTGGTGTAAAGGCTGCGTACATTGACAGTGCTTATGAACAGGTCGGTGCAACCATTACGGATGATGCCTATACGGGTAGTCAAATTATTTTGAAAGTTCGCGCACCACAGGGCGGGGAAATTCAGAAACTTGCAGCAAATACTGCTATTGTAGCAATGTTTGATCCTTATCGTAATACCGAGCTAGATCAGTTTGCGAATCAACAAGTGTCTGCTTTTGCTTTAGAACTGCTTCCTCGTACGCTTTCTCGTGCACAAAACATGGATGTGTTGTCTTCTCAAGCAAACTTAGCTGGTTATAAGTCAGTTTTACTTGCTGCTGCTGAATATCAACGTATGTTCCCAATGCTTATGACTGCTGCGGGTACTGTAAAGCCTGCGCGTGTTGTGATCATGGGTGTTGGGGTTGCTGGTCTACAGGCGATTGCAACTGCAAAACGTTTAGGTGCAATTGTTGAAGCGACAGACTTACGTCCTACAGCTAAAGATCAAGTTGAGTCTTTAGGTGGTAAGTGGTTAGACGTCCCAATGTCTGAAGAAGAGCAACAACGTGCAGCAGATGCCGCTAAAAATGGTTATGGATGGATGCCGGGTGAGCAATACATCAAAGACCAAGCTGCGATTGTAGATAAAGCTGTTTCTAATGCTGACATCGTGATTACTACTGCATTGCTGCCGGGGCGTGATGCGCCACGTCTGATTAAAGCTGAAACTGTTGCCAAGATGAAACCGGGCTCTGTCATTTTAGATATGGCTGTTGAAACTGGTGGTAACGTTGAAGGCTCTAAAGTTGGTGAGACTGTGTTTACAGAAAATGGCGTGAAAATTTTGGGTGTTCCAAATATTCCCGCAACTGTAGCAACAGAAGCTTCTGCATTGTATGCGCGTAACGTTTTTAATTTCGTAGAGACCCTATTCGACAAAGAGAAAAACTTTGCGATTAATCAGGAAGACGAAATCCAAAAAGCCCTATTGGTCACTCATGGCGGTCAAGTACTGCTTAAGCGTGGTTAAGGAGATTTCTCATGGTTGAAACTATTACAATTTTCGTCCTTGCCATCTTCGTAGGTTATTACGTGGTTTGGGGGGTTACGCCAGCTTTGCATACACCACTTATGGCAGTAACTAATGCGTTGTCATCTATTATTGTGGTAGGTGCGATGTTGCAAACAGTTGGTCTACCTGTTTTAGGTGTAGATGCTAACGTTGCATTTCAAAGTGTGAATGTGGTGAGCGTACTCGGTGCGATTGCAGTATTTTTGGCAAGCATTAATATTTTCGGTGGCTTTGCAGTAACTGCACGCATGCTGGAAATGTTCAAGCCTAAGCAAAAGAAATAAGAGGGCTTTGACATGGAATTTATTCAAGCAAATGCAAACTGGTTGTACCTTGTTGGCGCAATCCTCTTTATCTTGACGCTTCGTGGCTTATCTGGCCCTAAAACAGCAATTCAAGGTAACCGTTACGGTATGATCGCGATGGCGATTGCAGTTGTAACGACCTTCTTTGTTGCGAATAATCCAGTTATTTGGATGATCGTTGGGGCAATGGTGTTAGGTGCAATCGTGGGTATTGCGCGTGCACGTACAGTGCCAATGACTCAAATGCCGGAAACTGTTGCGCTTATGCACTCATTGGTGGGTTTGGCTGCGGTATTAATTGCGATTGCTGCAATTTTACATAACAACCAACTTACTGAACTATTCGCTCAAAATGAGGCGGCTTTAACAGCAGCTGGCGTGCAGCATGCACACATGAGTAAGGTTCATTTATTTGAATTGTTTGTTGGTTGTTTCGTTGGTGCGATTACCTTTACTGCATCTGTGTTTGCATACGGTAAATTGGCTGCGAAAAAATGGGCTAAAACAATTTCTGGTGCATGGGTTAAACCTGTTCAAGCACTTATCTTTGTTGCGATGTTGGCTTGTGGTTTCTACTTCTTTACAACTGGCAACATGACTGCTTTCTGGGCAATGACAGCACTTGCACTTGCATTTGGTTGGGTTTGGATTGCACCGGTCGGTGGTGGTGATATGCCTGTAGTGGTATCGCTTCTTAACTCATTCTCTGGTTGGGCAGCGGCAGGTATTGGTTTTACTCTTGAAAACAACATGTTGATCGTTGCAGGTTCGCTTGTAGGTTCATCTGGTGCGATTCTGTCGTACATCATGTGTAAAGCAATGAACCGTTCGATCATCAATGTATTGTTTGGTGGAGCAATGGGTGGTGCAGCAGTTGCATCTGCAGATAAAGGTGAACAGGTTCAACGTAACTACCGTTCAGGTTCTGCTGATGATGCTGGCTTCTTGATGTCAAATGCGGACAGCGTTGTGATTGTACCGGGTTATGGTATGGCGCAAGGTCGTGCTCAAAATGCGGTAAAAGAGTTGTGTGAACTTTTGAAAGAACAGGGTGTAACGGTTCGCTTTGCAATCCATCCGGTTGCAGGTCGTATGCCTGGTCATATGAACGTACTACTTGCTGAAGCGGACGTAGCATATGAAGACATTTTGGAAATGGATGAGATCAACTCAGACTTCCCTGCAACTGACGTAGTACTTGTAATTGGTGCAAACGACGTTGTAAACCCAGCTGCAAAAGATGATCCAAGCTCACCAATTTATGGTATGCCGATTCTTGAAGCTCATAAAGCGCGTACAATCATGGTGATTAAGCGTTCTATGGCAACTGGTTATGCTGGTCTAGACAACGATTTGTTCTATAACGAAAAAACAATGATGATCTTTGGTGATGCCAAGAAAGTTGTTGAAGATATGACAAAAGCAATTAACGGTACAGGCCACTAATTTGCTTTGAAATAAAAAAACCACCTTCGGGTGGTTTTTTATTTGAGCTGGTTTTTTAAAGAAATTTTTCTACAAGATCCATAGATTGTTGATACAGGTCACGTGCCAGTTGCTGATTTTTAGCGTGTGATGATTTCCAGTCTGGCATATGTGCACTCACATATTCACCATTACGGTTCTGCCATGCATCTCCAGTTGCCATTTCTGTAATGAGTTTTGCTGGAACTGAGGTTGGGACTAAGCCTAATTTCATCGCCGCATAGACAGGTTTGGGTAAGTCGCGATAAATATCAGAAGCAACACCACCCGGGTGTAATGCATTATTGGTAATTGAACTTCCAGCTAGCTGTTCTGCTAATGCATTACTAAATAATAAATTTGCAAGCTTCGATTGCCCATAATAGAACAGGGGATTGTAAAAACCTTCTGCACGAAACTTGTTGGGTTTAATTGAGCCCACCCAGTGGGCAATAGATGCAAGATGGATAATGCGCGCTTTAGGAGATTGTTGTAAAACTGGGAGTAGTTTTTGAGTTAATAAAAAATGACCTAAATAATTAACCCCAAATTGTTGCTCAAAGCCTTCACTGGTCAACTGTTTGGTTTTGGCAAATAAACCTGCATTATTAATAAGTACATCAAGGTTGCCATAGCGATCAGCAATTTCATCGGCGGCTTTTCTAGTTAATTCAAGACTATTTAAGTCGATAGAAACGACATCGACTTGTCCTTGGTTAAGTGGGCTTAGTTTGTTTTGTGCCTCTTGCGCTTTTTGAGGATTTCGACATGCCAAAATCACATGTTGTCCTTGTTTAACGAGTTGTTCTGCTGTGGCGAAACCTATGCCCGTATTAGCACCTGTAATTAATATCTTCACTTTCTGTACTCCGATTATGTTATTTATTGGTGGGGACTTCAAGAATTTGTATAGTGCTGCAAATTTGACAATTTGTCATGTCAAATTTAATGAAGGCTGATGACTAACTTGTAAGGTAGGCTTCTAAGAAAATGATGATTCTATTATTTTATAATTTTCTGGAAATATTAAAATCTAACTTTTTAATTTTATTGAATTAAGTTTAATATATTGATTTTAAGAATTTATAAATCAAATAAAATGAACATAGATGAGATTAGAGTGAAAATTAATCAACTTTATCTTTGGGATGGTTACCAGCGCGAAGCTGCACTCCGACAATTATCAGGATGTTTCGAGCCATCCTTATTTCCACATTTGCTACGTAAATTAAGTGATTATGTGCAAGTTAATAGACATCTCGCAGCTCGTCATTTATTAGAGTGGGCGGAGCGGTCAGATTGTGCGGATTTATGCATCACTTACTTTTTAGACATTGAGGCAATTAAGGGACGAATTCGAATTGTAGGAGAGATTGAAGATATATTGATGGATAAAATCCATCAAAATTTAGATAAAGTAAAATTAGTTTTATTATCTAAACAAGGAAAGTTGAGTAGAGCTTTATTTAATTATGCTCAGTCTAAGCAGTTAATTATTGAGTCGGAATTACTTGATATTGCTAAAAATGCAAATGATCAGTGGCTTAGACGTTATTGGATTAATTTTGCATTACAACAGAATGAAGATTTTTTAAAGTCAGAATTTCGACTATCAAAATATGTAGATGTAAAAAAAGTCCTTTTAAATCGCTTGTTGGAATTAGATGCTTTAGATAATGAAATTTTGATGATTGCTTTAAATAGTGCGAATTTATCTATTATCGATTTTGCTATTTTTGTATTGAAAAGTCGTGATTTTGATTTTAATGAATATTTTATACAATTTCAAAATAATCAGCTTGAGAATGGAAGCGTAAAAAAATGCTTATTACAAATGTTAATTTTAGAATGGAATAAACAGGATTTTTATTTATATATAGATAATTTAAATGATAAGTCTATTTTATTTATGATTTTATATAGAGCGCTTAAAATGAAGTATATTTCATTGGGTGAAGTAATTAATTTGTTCTATCGGAAACAATTAAAGCTTCCATTTTATTTGCTTCAGAAAATTGCTAAGTTGAGTACTGAGCTCAAAGAGATAGATGAACTTTATTTGCTAACTACAACACCAATTAGCTTTGTACAAAGATTAGAATTTTCTGAGAACTTATCTTTTTGGGATAAGGTGGAGTGGTTGATCCATATCGAAAAATATTGTCAAACAGATGACGAAAAGGATGTGTTGAGAGATTCTATTAAAATATTATTGAATTTAGCTAAATACCAATACTATTCCCCTTTATGGAAAAAAGACGATAAAAAAATATATTGGATCTTATTTCAGAATATGGGAAATGTTTTAAATCTCGTACATATATACCCGCAAGAATATGAAAATTTAAAAAAGCTAATAACCAAATAATATTAAAAAAGCGGCTCAAAAGAGCCGCTTTTTTTAAAAGCAAAATTTTAAGCAACCGACTCTGGAGCGGTACGCCATAAGCTTTCTAAATCATAGAATTTACGAGCTGTTGGTAGCATTACGTGTACTACAACAAAGCCGAGATCAATTAAGATCCATTCTGCATCTCGTTCACCTTCAACGCCAATCGGGCGGAAACCGGCTTTTCGAGCTTCTTCTGCAACATTGTCAGCAAGTGCTTTGACATGGCGAGTAGAAGTACCACTTGCAATTACAATAGCATCAGCGACATTGCTAATTGAGCTAACATCTAACTGGAGAATATCTTTTGCTTTTACATCAACTAAAGCGTCGTGGACGACTTTGAGACAAGCTTGTACGTCTTTATTTGAAGTGTTCATTGCGAAATCGTGAGAATTAGACACGCTGGGCGATGGTTCTAAATTCATATAGGGTATATTTTCCTGACAATTACTCACTATCTAATATAGTGGTTTTCGCACTAAATTTCAAACAGAAGTCGTAACAGTTTATATATTTACATCATCAGAAAAGTATTTTTTCTTCCATGTAAACGACTGATTTGAACCATTTTCAGGTTTATATTCCGCTGCAATATAGTTCTGATATGAACTTTGCTTTAACCAAGAAAAAATTTGTTCATAAGGAATTTGAGCTGTATCAGGCTCATGGCGGCCCGGGCAGTCTGCAAATTGAATATGACCAATTAAGTTAATGTTTTCTTGTAAACCCTCAAGTACATCTTCACCCATCATGGCCATGTGATAGCAGTCATATTGCATTTTGAGGGCAGGGTGATTGACTGCTTCAAGCATTTCTTGGCCCTGCGCAATGTTCTGCACCAAAAAGCGAGGCATATCCGTGCCATTAATCATTTCAAAAACGGGTTCTATATCATGTTCACTGAGTAAGTTGCAGGCAAGTTTTAAATTGGCTGCTAGTGTTTTTAAACAAGGAAGTAAGTCAGCATCTAGTGGTTGCTTACCCGCCAAAATATTAACACGAGGAACGTTTAAAGCCGTGGCATAGCTAATAGCCAATTCTAATGCCTCATGGAAAGCTGTTTCTTGGCCGGGAATGCCTGCTAAACCGTTTCCGCCTTGCATAAGATCACCTGCAGGCACATTAATTAAACAAAGGCTGAGGTTGTAGCGTTCGAGTTGAGTTTGAATATCTGCAATAGACAATTCATAAGGAAATTGAATTTCGACATATTCAAAGCCCTGAGCATGGGCCAGAGCAAAGCGTTCAATTAAAGGAACTTCGGTAAAAATCATGGATAAATTGACTGCAAGACGACCCATACTCAAACTCCGTTTATTTTTGCTCTATTAATTGAATCATAGTAGCTAAATCTTTCTCGGCAAAGCCATTTTTTTGGTGAGTTTGTAGCTGTAATAGAGCTTTTTGTGCAACTGGGATATCTAAATTAACATTGTTAGCCAATGTTACTGCGTTGTTAAGATCCTTTGATAATGTTTGAACTTTCCACTGAACAGGCTCGAATGTATGAGTTGCCATGCGTGGTGCAAGTATTTGAAATGGCTTTGAGTCGGCAAATCCACCAGCTAGAGCTGGAGCAAGTAATGTGGTGTCTACACCAGCTCGGTCTGCTAGTGCAACAGCTTCTGCAATAAGAGCACTGTTGGCTGCAACAATGAGTTGATTGCAGATTTTGGTGGCTTGGCCAGTTCCTGTATCTCCCATTCGTGTTACACGTTGAGATAAAACATTATAAACAGGCGTTAATTCTGTAATGGTTTGAGCATCACCACCTGCAAAAATAACAAGTGTGCCTTGTTCTGCACCAGCGGTTCCACCTGATACGGGTGAATCAATCCATGTAACATCATGCGCGGCAGCAGTTTGAGCAAGCGTTTTTGTTGCAGCAACAGATAAGCTCGAGAAATCAACAATTACCTGTTTAGCTTTTAAGTTCGGCTGAATTTGTTCAAATACTGCCTCTACGGCTTTGTCATCTGCCAGACAGATTAAAATAATAGGATATTCGCCAATATTTATAAGATCTAAAGGCTGTGCGCCGATATCAATCAGTTCTTCACATGCAGAAAAGGTTCGATTCCAAACCGCAACTTGAAAGCCAGCTTGAATAAGGCGGGTTGCCATGCGGCTCCCCATAAGCCCTATACCTAAAAAAGCAATAGGGGTATTACGATCAAAATTCATAATCTAAGCTCTTTATTTATATTGGCGTGGTAAAAAATTAACTTCCGGATGTTTGTCTTTTTTACGAGCAAGTTTGCTATTTTTACCAAGTAATAATTTAAGTTGCCAGATTTTTTCTAGACGCAATGACTTTTCAGGTTGGTGTTCCATTGCATCAAGTACACGTTTTGCAGCAGTGAGAGCATCGGGTGAGCGTTGTAACATTTCAGTGGCAATTTCATTTGCTTTTTCTAGCGGAGAGTCACTTAAATGAGTTACAAGACCAATTTCTTTTGCATAATTTCCATCGAAAACACGAGCGGTTAAGGTGAGTTCTTTTGCAAGGTCAACTCCAATTAGTCCCTTCAAGGAGCGAGTAAGTCCCATATCTGGAACTAAACCCCAACGGCTTTCCATAATCGACATTTTTGTGTCTGGATGAGAAATTCGAATATCAGCTGCTAAGGCAAGTTGCATTCCGGCACCAAAACAATATCCTTCAAGAGCTGCAATCACAGGTACAGGTAAATTTTGCCAAATCAGGAATGCTTTCTGGAATAGGCTTTGGCCAGGTTTCACAAGCTCCCAAATGGCAAAAGCGGAGTTTTTCGGATTATTCAGATCAGATAAATCAATTCCAGCACTAAAAACTTGTGCTTCACCTGTCAAAATCACACAGCGGATATCTCTATCTTTTTTAATGGCTTTTGCTGTTGAAACGAGTTCTTTTAATAAGGCAAAACTCATGGCGTTACGTTTATCAGGACGGTTTAGATAAACTGTTGCAATGCCATTATTCTTTTCAATACGTAAAAGTGCCATGAAATTCCCGCTTATTTTTTTATCGATAAGCGGAGCATAACATGGCTGTAATTTGGAAACATGACAGCTCAGTCATACCATTTGGTAGATATGCTAGTCAGGAATCACCAAGATTTGGTGGGCTGCACTTTCTACTTCTTTAACAACAAGTCCCAACTCATCAAAGCGTCTCATAACTTCTTCAATAAAGCTTTCATCGGCTATACGGCGTTCTTTGCGTAGTGTTGAAATAAATTGCTCAAAGTCACCGGTTACTTGTTGTAGTTTTGGAGTCCCTACATAGCGAGTAGCGCCATAAAGACGATGTAAAACATGCTCAAGTTGAGGGAAGTCTTCAAGCT
Source organism: Acinetobacter sp. D009 (assembly GCF_038562025.1). Classification (NCBI taxonomy): domain Bacteria; kingdom Pseudomonadati; phylum Pseudomonadota; class Gammaproteobacteria; order Moraxellales; family Moraxellaceae; genus Acinetobacter; species Acinetobacter sp. D009. The sequence goes on along the minus strand of NZ_CP151886.1, from coordinate 3,216,460 downwards.
CAATAAGCTGCTGCATTTCGTCTAGCTCAGTTGGGAAGCTATCAACTAACATTTTAAGTAAATCTTGAGCAAGATCTTCTTTGTTTGCTGCAAGCTGCAAGCTTTGTTGCCAGTTTAGAATTTCTGGGTCTAATGCTTCTGCAACGACATGATGGTCTTTATCTGGAGCTTTTGCTGTAAAGTTGTTTTTAGTCCATTGCGTTAAAATCTGAATAATTTGTTCCATTTGAATTGGCTTAGTGACGTAGTCATTCATGCCGACTTTGAGAAGTTTTTGTTTTTCATCGGCAAGGGCATGGGCTGTTAATGCAATAATTGGAAGCTGCATTTCACCATCTAAAGTCGACTCTAATGAACGAATAGCACGCGTGGTATCAATACCTGACATGACAGGCATTTGAATATCCATGAATACTAGATCAAATGGTTTGAGTTTCTGATCGATTCGCTCTTGAATCAGATTAAGCGCTTCTTGACCACTGATTGCTTTAGTTGTTCTAACGTTAAGTTCACCCAGTAGGGCTTCTAAAACAATTAAGTTAGGTAAATGGTCATCCACTGCCAGAATGTGTAAACCCTGACCATTAAAGTCTTGTTGTTCTTCTTCAAATACAGGTTGATCGCTCAACAGTTGAATAAGACCACTTCGGCTGAGTGGTTGATAGAGAGGACGAGCACGATATTCAGTGAGCATATTTGGCTCAAGCGTCATTTGATAGCCATAAACTGCCAAATTACCTTGATAACGACTACGAATTTCTTTTAATAACGCTTCAGTATCACCACTATGATCAACAATGAGCCATGTATTATCTTTCTGATCAAGATGTTTTAAACGACTAAATAAGTCCAGAATCGATTGTGTCTCGATGTGAGGAACATGATAGTTTTCAAGGTAGTAACGTAAAACACTCGCTGTAGCAGGGTGCGCAAGATAAGACACCACTTGTAAATGTTCAAAGTGTGGGTGTTCGATCTCGTAATCTTCATCTACTACAAATTGTGCGGTAAACCAGAAGGTTGAGCCTTTTTCTGTTGGAGCACGTTCCTGATTATCTTCAAAGCCAATTTGGCCATGCATGAGATGGACAAGTTGTTTAGAGATCGCAAGACCTAAACCTGTACCGCCAAATTGACGTGTAACGGATGCATCACCTTGCGAGAATGATTCAAATAATTTTTTACGATCTGTACCGCTTAAACCAATACCACTGTCTTGAACACTAAAATGAAGTAAGCATTGTCCGATATCATCATGTTCCATACGAACACGAACAATAATTTCGCCATCTGGAGTGAACTTAATCGCATTCGAAATCAAGTTAGTCAGAATTTGTTTGAAGCGTAAAGCATCACCAATCACTTGTTGTGGAATATTGTCGGCATAGTAAAAAGCCATAGCGATATGCTTTTGGGCAGCTAGAGGGGACAACATGTCCATGACATCAAAGACAGCTTCTTCTAAATCAAACGGAGCTGTTTCGAGCTCTAATTTACCCGCATCAATTTTTGAGAAATCTAATACATCATTAATTAATGCTAATAAATGGGCAGATGATTTGCGAATAGTTTGCAGGTAAAGGTTTTGTTCGTTATTTAGATTTTGTTGACGAAGTAATAAATGAATAAAGCCATCAATACTGTTTAAAGGCGTTCGAAGCTCATGACTAATATTAGCAAGGAAAACCGATTTCGCTTGGTTTGACGAAATCGCTTGGTCACGTGCTTGACGATAGGTAATGTTTTGAACTTCTAAGGTATCTAACGTTCTTCGTAAGTCTTCTTCGGTTTGTTCGGTGTGTTCTTTTAACTCTAAAAAGCTAAAGTGCAATCGTTTAACAACGTTTGCAATATCACGCTGTAATAAGCGCAATTCACCTGTACTGTTAATGACCATATGCTGGTCCAACGTGTCTGCATTTAAACGTTGCAACTGCATGCGAATTTCGTACATCGGCGCAATCCAGCGACGCGAATAAAAATTCAAGCAAAGTAAAAGTAACAGTAAGGTCATTAAGCCAGTAATGACGAGGGCAATCAAAATACGGTAACGTGCCAATTCTAGTGGCTGATTGTCCATTTCAATGACGAGCCAGACAGGTGTTTTTCCTGATGTATCGCTAATACGAAGTCCATAAATATTGTTGTGGTTATAAGAGATTGGACCAAAAAAATTATTTTTTTCAGAAAAGTTTGGCCAATAACGATTGTCTCGATAACCGATACTTAAATAAGTCTGACCATTGCTATCAATTAACGCAGCACGTTTTAGATTTTTTTCATTAAACATGCTTTGCATGATGTGCTGAGCATGGTCATATTCATCAGGCTGTAGTTCAACTAGGTGGTATAAATCTAGTGCGATTTGATTATAGCGAGCTAAAATTGCTGAGGCATGATGTAGCTGTTGTTGTTTTACTGAATGTGAGGTTTCAGTTAAAACCAGAAAAGCACCAACACACGTTAAAATCATAATGGGCACAAAAATAAGAGCAATCAATTGCCCATATGCATGATTCAGACGTAAGCGTTTCGATAAGGTTTTATTGAAATTAGACATGGCTACATCAGATTTATCTCTCTGTACGGCATCTTATCACGCTTTATTTTAAAACAGACGGCATTTTATAAATGACCGAGCTTTAATCGCTTTCATGAAAAAGCATATTGAAATGGGTGCAGTACCGAGCATTTTTTCATACAATAGGCCCACCTCGATATAGGTGTTGATCATGAGTAATACACAACCTGATTTTTTAGCTGACGAATTTTTGTTAGATCACTATGTAGGTAAGACACCTCTAGTTCGTTTGCAGCGATTAGCTTCTCATACGCAAGCGATAGTTTTAGCAAAATTGGAAGGTAATAATCCGGCAGGTTCTGTAAAAGACCGTCCTGCATATAACATGATTATGCAGGCAGAAAAACGTGGTCAAATTAAACCGGGTGATACTTTAATTGAAGCAACCAGCGGTAATACAGGTATTGCTTTGGCTATGGTTGCGGCAATGCGCGGCTATAAAATGAAACTTATTATGCCGAACAATATGAGCCAAGAGCGTAAGGACGCAATGTTGGCTTATGGCGCAGAGCTGATTGAAGTAACACCACAGCAAGGTATGGAAGGTGCACGTGATTTAGCCTTACAAATGGAAAAAGAGGGTAAGGGGCACGTTTTAAATCAGTTTGGTAATCCTGATAATGTTGAAGCTCATTATCTAACGACTGGTCCTGAAATCTGGAAACAAACAGGCGGTAAAATTACCCATTTTGTAAGTTCAATGGGCACAACCGGTACTATTATGGGTGTTTCTAAATATTTAAAAGAACAAAACCCAGATATTCAAATTGTTGGTTTACAGCCAGCAGACGGATCAAGTATCGCTGGTATTCGCCGTTGGCCAAAAGAATATTTACCTACTATTTTCGATAGTAGCCGTGTGGATCGTATTATTGATATTCCACAAATTGAAGCTGAAAAAACTATGCGTAAATTAGCACGTATGGAAGGTGTTAGTGCTGGTACATCTTCAGGTGGTGCAGTTTGGGCATCAATCAAAATTGCAGAAGAAAATCCGGATGCTGTTATTGTTTGCATTATCTGTGACCGTGGCGATCGCTACTTGTCTACAGGTCTGTTTTCAGTACAGGACGATAACTCATAATTGAGAGAAATAATGCGTTTCCCTACCTTAGTTTTTGATATTGAAACTTTAACTGATTTAAAAGCGGGTGCGCATTTATATCATCTTGATTTACCTGAGGCCGATGTAGAGCAAGCATTGACGAAAATCCGTCGCCAAGAATCTGGTATGGATTTTCAGCGTTTGCCTTTACATGAAATTGTTTGTATTTCTGGCTTATGGATCGATGAGTCTGGTTTTCGATTATTTTCTTTCAGTCGAGAACAATATTCTGAAGCAGAAATTTTGCAGAAATTTCTATCTATTTTTGATAAGCGCCATCCGACTCTAGTAAGTTGGAATGGTTCGCAATTTGATTTACCAGTTATCCTATTTCGCGCTATGTATCATGGGCTCTCTGCACCTGGTCTGTTTGATCAAGGTGAGATTGATAGCCAGAAGCGTTTTAATAATTACCAAAACCGTTATCACCATCGCCATATAGATTTAATGGACGTGATGGCAATGTTTAATGGTCGTAATTTTCAAAAGCTTGATGATATTGCCTGTATTTTAGGTTTACCAGGTAAGCGTGGTGAGTCGGGTTATCATGTGCCTGAATATGTTCGTAATCAACAGTGGTTAAAATTGACGAGTTATTGTGAAGGGGATGTGCTCAATACATGGTTTATTTATTTGCGTTGGTTAGTACTAAAAGGCCAATTAAATGCAGATGAGCATAACCACTGGATCAGTTCGAGTATTGAATATTTACAGACCATGCCACAGCAGGCTGATTTTCTTGAAGTATGGGAACGTACTTCGAAACATACTGAATTTACTTCTCACTATTTTAATTCTTCAGATTTTTAGGTTCATTCTTTGAAACAACAAGCCAAATCTCGCAACCTCCAACAACCTGAATATATTTTTCAGGTTGAAACACTTTCTCATGAGGGGCGTGGAATTGCGCATTATGGTTCTCATCCTGAGCACCCTGCAGATAAGCATGGCAAAAAAGTTTTTATTCGTTATGCATTGCCAGGAGAAACTGTAAAAGCTCGGATTACCCATCAAGCGAAGCGTCTTGAAGAAGCTGAAATGTTGCAGTTGTTAGGAGAACCTTCAGCACATCGTATAGAGGCAATTTGTCCTCATTATGGTATCTGTGGTGGATGTAGCATGCAGCATATTCATCCTGATGAACAAATCCGTTTAAAACAAAATGTACTCCATTCACATTTACAGCATTTTGCAGGTATTCAACCTGAACAGTGGCTAGAACCGATTCGATCTTTACAAAGTGATTATCGTCGTCGTGCTCGAATAGGCGTGCGCTATTTGCCAAAACCAGATCGCTTAATCATGGGTTTTCGCGAACATCATAGTAATCGTTTAACTTCGATCCATAGCTGTAGTGTTTTGGATAAAAACTTATCAAATAGTCTGCCTGAGTTACGCACTTTACTCCAAAGTCTAAAAGGCAAAGCGCACATTGGTCATGTAGAATTAGCAAAAGGTGATAATGAAATTTCTTTATTGGTTCGTCATGTAGAAAAATTAAACAATTCTGATGTCAACCAATTAAAGCAATTTGCGTTACACAAAGGGTGGCAGTTGTATTTGCAACCTAAAGGTCCTGAAAGCATTCGTCGTATTGATGATGAACAAGGTGCTTTACGTTTACACTATGCCTTAGAAAGGTTTAATGTAAATTTTGCTTTTTCGCCATTGGATTTTACTCAGGTCAATGCCACAGTAAATGAACAGATGGTTCAATTGGCATGTGAATTGCTTCAATTGCAACCAGGTGAAAAGGTACTTGATCTATTTTGCGGTTTGGGCAATTTCTCACTCCCGTTAGCACGATGTGTTGGTGAGAGTGGTCAGGTTGTCGGTGTTGAAGGGAGTGAAGAAATGGTGCAGCGAGCAACAGCTAATGCGAGATGCAATAGTTTGGTGCAAGCAACCTTCTTTTCACAAGATTTAACAAAAGATTTTTCGCATCATTCTTGGGCAAATCAAGGATTTGATGCATTATTGATTGATCCTCCTCGTGCTGGTGCATATGAAATTATGCAGTATGTATCAAATTTTGGAGCAAAAAGAATCGTTTATGTATCATGTAATCCAGCTACACTGGCAAGGGATGCGGGTGTTTTGGTCCAATATGGTTACCAGTTAAAAAAAGCAGCAGTGATGGACATGTTTACGCATACCGAACATGTTGAATCCATTGCACTATTTGAAAAAATTCAAGAGATAAACGATTAAAAACATGAGTTACATATTGAGGAGAATGGTATGGTCACAGTACGTGAACAGTTACCTGAACAACTAACCGAGTTGTCAGAGGAAACGACTGTAGAGCATGCCGCCGAAACGCAAATCGGTTTAGCCTCATGGTTGGATCGGGTGCGTGAAATATTAGATGGGGCGGAGCTTGAACAACTTGAAAAAGTCGCTCATTTAACCCTGCAAAAAGAGTTAGATTCAACGGTTAATCATCGTTCCAATACTTTTGCTACAGGCGTTGGAATGGCCGACATTCTGGCACATCTCCATGTAGATGAAGATACTTTATCAGCAGCAATGCTTTATCGTAGTGTGCGTGAAGGCATTACCGATATAGAAGAAGTAAAACAGAAATTCGGGGAGCAAGTTTACAACCTTGTCAAAGGTACTTTGGCAATGGGTAAACTCTCAGAACTTATTGAAAAAAATAAACGGTTAGAAGATCACTTTAATAATAATCAACGAGAACATCTAAGCGGCATTTATAAAATGCTGATTTCGGTGACCGAAGATGTTCGTGTTGTTTTAATTAAACTTGCTGAACGTACTTATTCTTTGCGAGAGCTTGCAAATTCCTCTCGTGAACGCCAAGAACGTGTAGCGCGTGAAATTCTTACTATTTATTCGCCGTTGGCACATCGACTTGGTATTGCTCAGCTTAAATGGGAACTTGAAGATCTAGCATTTCGCTATTTGGCTCCAGATCGCTATAAAGAGATTGCTTCATTACTCAATGAAAAGCGTTTAGAGCGTGAGCATTATATTCAGTTCGTCATTGATCGTTTGAAAAATGAGTTAGCGTCTTACGGCATTGAAGCTGAAATTACAGGGCGTGCAAAACACATTTATTCGATTTATCGAAAAATGAAGAGCAAAAACCTGAGCTTTGACCAACTTTATGACATTCGTGCTTTGCGTGTGTTGGTCAATAGTGTGCCAGAGTGCTACCACTCTTTAGGTATCGTACATCAAATCTGGCGTCATATTCCGCATCAGTTTGATGACTATATTACAAACCCGAAAGCCAATGGTTATCGTTCTTTGCATACGGCTGTAATTGCTGAAAACAAATCTCTTGAAGTGCAAATTCGTACTCACGAGATGCATGATGAAGCAGAGTTAGGCGTATGTTCACACTTTAACTATAAAGAAGGTTCAAAGAATACCGACCATTCTTTTAACCATCGTTTGCATTCATTACGTGCCGTTTTAGAACATTATCAAGAGCGTAATGAAACGACGGTACATCAAAACGAAGATGAAACAGAAGGCTTTGAACAGTTACAAGACTTTGAAGGCTTTGAGAAGATTTATGTTTTCAGTCGTGATGGTGATATTAAAGAATTGCCGCGTGGCTCAACAGTTTTAGATTTTGCCTATCATGTGCATACAGAAGTAGGGAATAAGTGTTATGCGGCGCGGGTCAACCAGCGTTATGTGCCACTTACCTATACTTTAAAAACGGGTGAACAGGTTGAAATTTTAACTAAAAAAGATCGTGAACCAAACCGTGATTGGTTGGTGAACTCTCTTGGTTATATTAAAACCTCTCGTGCACGTGACAAGTTGCGTCATTGGTTTAGGCAGCAAGACCGTAGTAAGAATCTTGAAGTAGGCCGAGAACTGCTTAATAAAGAGTTAGCTCGTCTTGCGATTCACCCAAAAAGTATCGACTTAAACGATTATTCATCACATTTTAATGTGAAGACCGGCGACGACATTTTGGTGAATTTGGTCAGTGGCGATATTAGCTTACATGCCCTGATTAATCAGGTGAACCGCCAAATGCATCTAGATCAGGATGAGCCTGAACTAGTACTTAAACCAACGTTAAATCCGCGTGCTAGCCATACGCTATCAGCACATGGCATTTTAATTGATGGCTTGGATAATGTAGAGCTGCATATCGCTCAGTGCTGTCAGCCGGTGCATGGTGAATCAATCGCTGGATATATTACTTTGAACCGTGGTGTCAGCATCCATAAAGTCATTTGTTCTGACTATCAGCGTATGATTAAGCAAGAGCCAGAGCGTGCTGTTGAAGCTGATTGGGAAATGCAGCCAACACGTGGTCAAAGCGTTCAGATTGTGGTGGAAGCTTATGATCGTCGTGGTCTGCTTAAAGACTTAACTCAAGTGATTTTCTCTGACCAAATCAATATTCGTCAGGTTAATACAATTTCTGAGGCAGATGGTATTGCCAATATGAAGTTGCTCATTGAGGTTAAAGGTTTAGCACAGCTTTCTCGCTTATTGGCTCGCCTAGAGCAACAACCGGGAATTATTAGTGCTCGACGCATGATTCAAGGCGTTTAATAAATTGAGTAAAAAGGCTGTCAAATGACAGCCTTTTTACTGCAAATTATTTTCTAGATAAATAAATATTGGTGAGTCGATTTAGAAACTGAGGGCTCAACGTTGAGAGTTGATAAAGCAGTTTGGTTTTTATACCCACTGGAGTGTGGGTAGGTGTCCAAAAATGAGCCTTTTTCTCTACAAGCGTAAGCACCTGCTGAGCAATATCATTTGGGGTTAAATCTATCCCCATATTCTGAATGCTGCCTGCATCCATATTGTTAACCATTGCAGTTTGTACAAATAGCGGCATCACATCTAAAACGCGAATACCATATTTTTTCCATTCCACATCTAAACCTTCAGTAATCCCGCGAACAGCAAATTTACTGGCTGAATAAGAGATTAAATCAGCTTGACCATAAATTGCAGAAGCCGAAGAGAGGTTGATAACGCGTGCAAAAGACGCTTGCTTTAAGTAGGGTAGAGCAGCGTGACAGCCATTGATTACGCCGTTTACATTAATATTTATTGTTCTTTGGTGAGCTTTAATATCAGTTGCTTCAAATGCACCAGAATATAAAATACCGGCATTATTTACCAAGATATTAAGTTCACCAGCCCATTCGGTAAATTCTTTTAATATGTGTTGCCACTGGCTGTAGTCACTTACATCTAGATAGCCGGCACGGGCATTTGGCCCTAAGTCATTTGCTAGTTCCTGAGCAAGCGATTCATTAATATCATAAATACCTACTTTATATCCTTGTTTGTAGAATACGCGTGCAATTTCAGCCCCAATACCTTGAGCGGCACCACTAATCAGAATACTGTATCTCATCTTTTTTCTCTTTGTCAGTACAATAGTGCGACTGATTTAATCGCTTTGATTTTGATCATAACAAATTAAAATCTTAGTTTGACTGACCGACTTTTTAAACTTGAGGGTTACCATGGATAAATTGCTTAAAATCATGCAAGAGTTACGTGAAAAATGTCCGTGGGATCAACAACAAACCCCAATGTCACTAACTAAATATGCGATTGAAGAAGCATATGAGGTCGAGGCGGCCATCCGCCATGGCGATATTAATGAAATTAGAAATGAACTAGGCGATTTGTTATTACAGGTTGTGTTTCAATCACAAATGTTTAGTGAGCAAGGCGCTTTTAACTTTCAAGATGTTGTTGAGGCAATAAGTGAAAAGTTAATACGCCGTCATCCCCATGTTTTTCAGGCAGATCAATTTAATAATTTAACACCAGAACAAGTAAGTGAGCTTTGGAAACAAATTAAACAACAAGAAAAACAAGGTAAGCCGCAATCAAGATTAGATGAAATAAAGCATGGGCCAGCATTGTTACAGGCACAAGAAATTCAAACAAATGTAGCTAAGGTTGGGTTTGATTTCGAAACGGTAGAAGATGCCTATGAAAAACTAGAAGAAGAATTGGATGAGTTTAAGCAGGCCCTGAAAAATCAAAATATTGATGAAATTCAAGATGAATTTGGAGATTGCCTGTTTTCATTAGTCAATGTTGGACGTAAACTTGCGATTTCAAGTGAAACATCACTTTTATCGACAATACATAAATTTAGAAGCCGTTTTGCTTTTATTGAAGATCAAGCGCAAAAACAGCAAAGAACATTAGAGGACATGACCCTGTCTGAAATGGATGAATTGTGGAATCAGGCAAAGCGGCAGTTAAAGTTAGGGGAAAAAACACATGCAGCTCAGCATGAATCTTTGGAAGAATAAGCACAATATTTTCATTGTTTTATTTTGGAGCCTGATTTCTTCAACCTTTGTTCAGGCTCAATCTTTTGATCAAAATTTTAAGGAGTGGAAGACTAAACAGCAGAGGTATGATCAGAAGTTGAGCATGCAGCGCTCCGCTCATTCTAACAGTCCAAAAAGTTCAGTTATGACTGATTCGTCAGGGCAAATTCACTTGAATCAAGCCAATATTGATGAGCTCCAAAAGCTAAAAGGTATTGGTGAGAAAAAGGCTCAGGCAATTGTGGAATACCGTCAAAAGAATGGTGGCTTTAAAAATATTGATGAATTTAAAAACGTAAAGGGCATTGGTCCCGCCATTTTTGAAAAGAATAAAACGCGTTTGACTTTATAAATCATCTGTCTGTCAATTATCATTTCATGCGCAAACTACAGAGAATCAAATTGCCCTTTGTGTGCGTTAGAGCTATGATTAGCGACAACTTGTTATTTACGTCCTGACGTAGGAGACAGCGTCTTTTGCAAACCTTGCGAGCGTCAAAATGTGGTTTGTCCACAGCCCAACTTCCTTCTTCGATTTTAGATGTGATCGATAGCCTGACAAAAGCTGGCTATGAAGCTTATATTGTTGGGGGTGGTGTCCGTGATTTAATGCTAGGGCTTAATCCTAAAGATTTCGATGCAGTCACTAATGCAACACCTTCCCAGATTAAAGAAGTTTTTGGTCGACGTTGTCGAATCATTGGCCGTCGATTTGAATTAGCACATGTCTATTCAGGGCGTGAGCTTATTGAAGTTGCAACTTTCCGTGCTCCTCCAAAAAAAGCAGTCACTAGTGCTTCAGGCATGATTTTACGTGACAATAACTGGGGAACCATCGAACAAGACTTTGCTCGCCGTGATTTTTCAATCAATACGCTATATTACCAACCGCGTAAGAGTATTGTGCTTGATTTCTGCAAAGCAATTGACGATGTAAAAAATAAAACTCTACGTTTATTGGGCGATCCAGCACAGCGCTTCGAAGAAGACCCTGTGCGTATGCTGCGGACTTTACGTTTTGCAGCGAAGTTAAATTTTAAAATTGATTCAGATATTCTCGATATATTTGATGCAGAGATGACGCAACTATTGCGTGATGTTTCTCCGCATCGTTTATATGATGAATCTCAGAAGCTCTTTACAATGGGACATTTGGCGCGTGTTTTGCCAATGTTGATTGAGTTTGGTGTTTGGAAACAACTCTTTGCCGATATTCAGCCTAACCTCACTCCATTTATTTTAAGAGCAGCAAAGAATACAGATCAGCGTATTCAAGTGGGTAAAACAATCAACCCTGCATTTTTCTATGCAGTCTTATTGTGGCAACCATTTTTAGAGCGTTGTGAATTTTATTTATCTAAAGGTGTGGTACCAGCTGAAGCGCGTGCACAAGCTGGTTTAGATGTCTTAAAACGTCAGGCAACACGCACTGTGATTCCTCGTTTTGCAGAAACTTTTATTCGTGAAGTTTGGGAAATGCAGACCCGTTTGCTTAATCCGAAACCACAGCAAATTGAAGCATTGGCTGGACATGCGCGTTTCCGTGCTGGTTTTGACTTCTTGTTACTTCGTGAAAAGTCAGGTGATGACACGACACAGGGAATGGGAAGCTGGTGGGAAGCCTACCAAGAAATGTCGAATGACGAAAAAGAAGCTGCAATTAGCCAGTACAATCGTCAGAAAGCTAGAAACCGTCGTAAAGCCGTTGCTGAACCTGTTGAAAACAATAAAGTTGAGACGGAAATCGAACCTTTGGTTGATATTCCTGAACCACGCAGCCGTCGTGGGAAAAAAGAACGTGCTCGACAAGAACAATCGATGGGTCGTTTCGTTGAAAAAGCCTCTGCTTCAGAAGCTGGGGTGATGAGCGACCATCCGATTTTGAAGCGTAAGCGAGTACAACGCGATTTAAGCCAAGTTATTTTTGGGCCAACGCAATGACAACGAAGACCTATATTGGTTTAGGAAGTAATTTGGGTGATTCGCGCCAAATCTTATCTGAAGCCATTGCTAAGCTTAAAACTTTAGGTGGAGTGAAAGTTTCTAAACTTTATCAAAGTCCACCTATGGGGCCTCAAGATCAACCAAATTATTTAAATGCAGTTGCAGAGCTAAATACAGATCTCATGCCTTTAGATTTGTTAGACCAGTTACAGCGATTTGAGCAAGAAGCTGGTCGTGTACGCCTTCGTCGTTGGGGAGAGCGTACCTTAGATCTAGATTTGCTTATATATGGTGATGAAAAAATTCAAAATGAGCGCTTAACTGTGCCACACATTGGAATTCTAGAGCGAGATTTCGTTGTAATTCCATTATTAGATTTAGACGCTGATTTACATATTAACGATCAGCCACTTAAAAATTTAGAACTCATACAGCAGCCAACGCTGACTGTACTTGCTGATGAGTCTTGGGCTTAACGCCTGACTTATTACGTTCTGCAAACTCCTGTAGAGGATACCATCATGATTAGTCTAAGTGACTTAAGAAAATTTAAAGCCGAAGGACGTAAGTTCTCTTGTCTAACTTGTTACGATGCGAGTATGGCAAAAGCAATGGAACTTGCTGAAATTGATACAATCTTAATTGGTGATTCTCTTGGAATGGCAATTCAAGGTCGTGACTCAACTTTACCTGTAACTGTTGAGGACATGGCTTACCATACGGCGGCTGTGCGTCGTGGTAACCAGCATGCTTTGATTATGACTGACTTACCATTTATGAGTTATGCCACCTTAAATGATGCTTTGCAAAACGCAAGAACAGTTATGCAAGCTGGTGCCCAGATGATCAAAATCGAAGGCGGCGCTTGGCTAAGTGAAACTGTACAAGTGTTAACTCGTAATGGTGTACCTGTGTGCGTACATTTAGGTTTAACTCCTCAATCTGTACACGTATTTGGCGGTTACAAATTACAAGCTAAAACACGTGAAGCAGCTGATCAACTTATTGCTGACTGTACGGCAGTGGTTGAAGCAGGTGCGGCAGTTCTATTGCTTGAATGTGTTCCTGCTCAGTTGGGACAAGAAATTGCTGAACTATTTCCAAATACACCTGTGATTGGTATTGGTGCGGGTAATGCGACTGATGGTCAGGTACTTGTAGTACAGGATATGTTGGGTTTAACTTTTGGTCGAGTTGCGCGTTTTGTCCGTAACTTTATGAAAGAACAATCTGGCGAAACAGCAATTCTAGACGCTTTTAAAGCTTTTCATGCTGCTGTGCAGGACCAGTCATTTCCAGCCAAAGAACATACTTTCCACGTTGAGCTGTAATTCATGAAAACAGAAACCACCATACAAGGTCTTGCAGCTTCTTTAAATCCTGCTAGAGCTGCGCGTAAAATTATTGGTTTTGTCCCAACAATGGGAAATCTACATGAAGGACATCTCACACTTGTTCGTGAAGCGAAAAAGTTATGTGATGTTGTAGTTGTTAGTATCTTCGTAAATCCAACTCAATTTGGACCGGGTGAAGATTTTGATAACTATCCTCGTACTTTAGAACAAGATAGTCGTCTATTAGCCGATGTTGGTTGTGACATTATTTTTGCTCCATCAGTTGAGCAAATGTACGGTACTCAGCCACGTTTAACCAATATAAGTGTTAACCAAATTACTGATGCTTTATGTGGTAGTTCACGTCCTGGGCATTTTGATGGCGTAGCTTTGGTGGTCACCAAACTCTTTAATATTGTGCAACCTAACTATGCTTTCTTTGGTCAAAAAGATTACCAACAGTTAGCAGTGATTCGCCAGTTTGTACAAGATTTAAATATCCCGCTAGAAGTAATTGGTGTGCCAATTGTTCGTGCAGCAGATGGCTTGGCTCTTAGTTCAAGAAATGGTTATTTAAGTCCTGAGCAACGTCAAGTCGCTCCGGTTATTTATCAGAGTTTAAAGCAAGCTGAGCAGCATTTACATCAAGGTAAAGATCTACAACAAGTTTTAGAAGATATCAAAACTCAGTTGACAGATAATGGGTTTGTTGTGGATTATGTCGAAGCTCGTCAGTCAAATCTGTTACCTGCTACTCAGTTTGATCGTGATATTGTGTTGTTCATCGCGGCAAAATTGGGTGCAACTCGTTTGATTGATAATTTAGAAGTTGCCTTTACACCCCAATAAACAGATCAAAGGACAGCCATGCCATGAAGCGTATACTTATCGTGACAGGACAGTCTGGTTCAGGAAAATCTTCAGCTCTCCAAGTGTTAGAAGATTTGGGCTATTACTGTATTGATAATTTGCCTTTGGCATTGCTGCCCGAAATTGTTGCAAAGCTAGATCATGAAAATAACCTAGAGCAATTGGCATTAGGTGTGGATGTTCGAAGCACTCGTGCAGATATGCAAGAGTTCGACCATGTTTTTGAGCAACTACAAAAACATGGCACAGTTGATGTGATTTATCTGACTACGCAAGATCAGGATTTGATCGCACGTTTTAGTGCATCACGTCGTCCGCATCCATTGGCCAATCGTTTTAAAAGTCTGTTGCAATGTATTCATGAAGAAAAGCAGTTACTGCTCCCAATTCAGTTCCGCGCTACGGTTCATATTGATACAACAGATAAAAGTGTTCATGATCTAAAGCATATTTTACTGTCTAAATTGGGGCAGTCAGATAAGCTCATCGTGATATTGCAGTCATTTGGATATAAACATGGCATTCCTTTAGATGCTGATTATGTTTTTGATGTACGGCATTTACCAAATCCGCATTGGGATTTAGAATTGAGACGTTTTTCTGGTTTGGATGAGCCAGTAAGACTATTTTTAGAAGCAAGTCCGCAAGCAAACGAAATGTTTGATGATATTCTTCACTTCTTAAAAAAATGGCTTCCAGCATTTGCTGAAGGACATCGTCACTATATGACGATTTCTATTGGTTGTACTGGTGGTCAACATCGTTCCGTTTATATCGTAGATAGACTAAAACAAGCACTTGAGGCAGAATGGTCTGTTCAGGTCTTACACAGAGAAATGAAGCACTGGTCATGATAGACACAACTGTTGATGTAATTAATAAACTCGGTTTACATGCTCGTGCATCAGGAAAACTGATAGAGGTCACTACAAAATTTCGTTCGTCGATCCAAATTGGAAAAGGCGATCATTTAGTAGATGCAAAAAATATTATGTCTTTGCTGATGTTAGGTGCAGGTAAAGGGACCACTTTACGATTGGTCATTGATGGTACCGACGAAGAGCAGGCATTAAATGAAGTACAGGCGTTATTCGCCGCAAAATTTTATGAGGCAGATTAATCGTGGCACGTCGTCCCCAACGTTATACTGAAGAAGATTTTGGCTCTTTAGAAGGACGTGCAAGTAAGACAGAGCAGAAAAAAGCAGTTCAACGTATGGCTGCTTTAGGTGAGCAATTAGCACAACTTTCTGTTAAACAGATTCAAAAACTCCCAGTTGATGAACGTTTAATTGATGCGTTAATGGAAGTACAGAACATTAGTTCTTTTGAAGCCCGTCGTCGTCAGTTTCAACGTATTGGTAAATTATTGCGCAATGAAGATGAGACCGTTATTTTGTCTTATCTAACTCCGCAGCAAGGCGCAAAAAAGCAGGCTCAATTGATGCGTTGGGTTGATCGTATGATCGAACAAGGCGACCCTGCAATTAATGAATTTAGCAAAATTTATAATGCATCGGAACGTCACACATTGCGTCAGCATGTGTTGAGAATCAAGCGTGATAAGACTCAAGAAGTGAGTGAAGCAGAGCTTGAGGCATCAAAAGGTAAATTTGTTAACTATGTGCAGCAAATTGCCTTATTGTCTGATCAAGGCTAATTGCTCTTCAATAGTAAAAAGCGACGCTGAAGGCGTCGCTTTTTTTATTTATATATTTTCAGCTCGTTCTTTTGCCCATTCGCGCAAAATGAATTTCTGTAATTTACCTGTCGATGTTTTCGGAATTTCTGTAATAACCACATCTTTAGGCACTTTAAAGCGCGCTAATTCTTTTTGGCAGTGTGCAATAATTTCTTCAGGTGTTGCAGTAGTACCCATCTTTAATTCAATAAACGCGCATGGTACTTCTTGCCAACGTGCATCGGGTTTAGCGACTACCGCAGCGGTTAATACAGCAGGATGTTTATACAAAACATCTTCTACTTCTAAAGATGAAATGTTTTCTCCACCTGAAATAATGATGTCTTTTGAACGATCAGTAATTTTTGCATAACCATCTGGGTGACAAACGGCTAGGTCGCCCGTGTGAAACCATCCGCCAGCAAAGGCTTCTTGAGTTGCTTTAGGGTTCTTTAAATAGCCTTTCATGACAATATTGCCACGGAACATGATTTCTCCCATGGTTTGACCATCATTAGGCACAGGTTCCATAGTCTCGGGATCTAACACACGCATGCTGTCTTGCAACGGGTAGGGTACGCCTTGACGGGAATGAAGTTGGGCTTGTTCAGCAATTGATAGCTCATTCCATCCAGATTGAGAAGCACATAGGGCAGAAGGTCCATAAGTTTCTGTTAAGCCATATACATGGTTTACGTTAATCCCCATGTTTCGCATCCCTTCAATAATGGCAACAGGTGGAGCTGCCCCGGCAACCATGACTTCAACATGGTGATCAAAGTTCGTTTGTTTTTCTTTAGGTAAGTTAAGAATCATTGAAAGAACAATAGGCGCACCACAGAAATAATCAACTTTATGGGCTGCAATCAATTGCATGACTAATTCTGGATCGACTTTGCGTAAACAAATATTGGTTCCACCACTTGCTGCTATGCTCCATGCAAAACACCAGCCATTGCAATGAAAGAGGGGTAGTGTCCATAAATACACAGCACGCGGTTTCATTCCACAAGCCAAGATATTGCTTGCAGCATTAAGATAAGCCCCGCGATGATGATAGACCACACCTTTAGGATTACCTGTAGTTCCAGATGTGTAATTTAAGCTAATCGCATCCCATTCATCTTCTGGTAAATGCCAAGAGAAGTTAATGTCGCCTTGAGCGATCCATTCTTCATATTCAAAAGAACCTAAAAACTGATTTTCACCTTCATATTCTGTATCGGCTACATCAATTACAATAATGTGCTGGTTAGGAATAAGTGAGAGGGCTTCTCTTGCCAAATTCACAAATTCAGGATCAACCAACAGCACTTTACTTTCAGCATGTTCCAACATGAAAGCGATTGTTTTTGCATCTAAACGTGTATTGAGGGTATTAAGTACCGCACCCGCCATAGGAACTGCAAAATGTGCTTCAATCATGGCTGGAATATTTGGCAATAAGACAGATACCGTATCATTTTTCTCAATTCCCAGTTGCTTGAGCTGAGATGCAAATTGACAGCAGCGCTGATAAGTTTCTTTCCATGAAATTTGACGCTTACCATGAATAATTGAAGCTTGATCTGGGTAAATATAAGCCGCACGCTCTAGGTAGCGTAGAGGTGATAACGCAACAAAGTTTGCGGGTGTGCGTGGTAACTCATCATAAGCACTAACCATGTGAAACAACTCCGTGTTCTATTTTTAATTCATTCTTTGAACATATGATTTAATATTAATCAAAGCATCTATGCTTTAGTCTTAAAGAACGATACCCTCCAGTCAAAAAATGAGCAGAAATGCTATTTTCTTCATCTTAAACCACTTGTGTTAAACATGTTTAAAAATCATCTCAATATATTTTTTAAGTCATTTATTACTGTTTACGTGATAAGCAAAATGTATTTATGATTTTATGGACTCAAAGGTTTTCACATTGCTTGAACAAGTGTAAAATCTTTCAGGTTTTTTAACTTTGATTTACACCGTTTTTATATTTTGAGGTTCGCCTCGATCATAATCTCGCGGTGAAATGCTCCTTCGTATAGGGCATCACTCCTTAAGGATTTTTTTATGCCAATTATCACATTGCCAAATGGCGATCAAAAGAGTTTTGATCACGCTGTATCTGTTATGGAAGTTGCCCAAAGTATTGGGCCTGGTCTAGCAAAAAATACTGTTGCTGGCCGTGTAAATGATCGCTTAGTTGATGCATGTGACTTAATTACCGAAGATTCGACCTTACAAATTATCACTCCAAAAGATGAGGAAGGTCTTGAAATTATTCGCCATTCTTGTGCTCACCTTGTAGGGCATGCTGTTAAACAGCTTTTCCCGGAAGCCAAGATGGTGATTGGTCCAGTCATTGAAGAAGGTTTTTACTACGACATCTGGATGCCACGTCCTTTTACTTTAGATGATATGGCAGCTATCGAAGAGCGTATGAAAAAGCTCATCGATCAAGATTACGATGTCGTTAAAAAAATGACACCACGTGATGAAGTTATTGCTGAATTTACTGCGCGTGGCGAAGAATATAAATTACGCTTGATTGCAGACATGCCTGAAGAAACACAAATGGGCTTGTACTACCATCAAGATTATTTGGATATGTGTCGTGGTCCACACGTACCGAATACCAAATTCTTAAAATCGTTCAAGCTCACTAAAATCTCTGGTGCATACTGGCGTGGTGAT
This sequence comes from Acinetobacter sp. D009, assembly GCF_038562025.1. Classification (NCBI taxonomy): domain Bacteria; kingdom Pseudomonadati; phylum Pseudomonadota; class Gammaproteobacteria; order Moraxellales; family Moraxellaceae; genus Acinetobacter; species Acinetobacter sp. D009. Next base: position 3,197,956 of record NZ_CP151886.1, on the reverse strand, counting down.
GCGAAGAACGAACAGCTTCAACGTATTTATGGTACAGCTTGGGCAGACAAAAAACAGCTCGCTGCATACATCAAACGTATCGAAGAAGCTGAAAAGCGTGACCATCGTAAAATTGGTAAAGCTTTAGACTTGTTCCATATGCAAGAAGAAGCACCGGGTATGGTGTTCTGGCATCCAAATGGCTGGACTATTTACCAAGTACTTGAACAATATATGCGTAAAGTTCAGCAAGACAACGGTTACCTTGAGATTAAAACACCACAAATTGTAGATTTTACACTGTGGGAAAAATCAGGTCATGCGGCGAACTATGCTGACAACATGTTTACAACTCATTCTGAGAATCGTAACTATGCCGTTAAGCCAATGAACTGCCCATGTCACGTGCAAGTGTTCAACCAAGGTTTGAAGTCTTACCGTGATTTACCGATTCGTTTAGCAGAGTTTGGTTCTTGTCATCGTAACGAACCATCAGGTTCTTTACACGGCATTATGCGTGTACGTGGCTTTACACAAGATGACGCGCACATCTTCTGTACTAAAGAACAGATCGGTCAAGAAGTTGCAGACTTTATTAAGCTGACTTTAGAAGTTTATAAAGATTTTGGCTTTGAAGAAGTGCAAATGAAACTTTCTACACGTCCAGAAAAACGTGTCGGTGATGATGCACTTTGGGATATGGCTGAAAAATCTTTAGCAGATGCTTTAGATGCAGCAGGTCTCGAATGGGAATTACAACCTGGTGAAGGCGCATTCTACGGTCCGAAAATTGAATTCTCATTGAAAGACTGTCTCGGACGTGTATGGCAGTGTGGTACTATTCAGTGTGACTTCAACTTGCCAGAACGCTTAGATGCGTCTTATGTGACTGAAGACAATGATCGTGATCAGCCTGTGATGTTGCATCGTGCAATTCTTGGCAGTTTTGAGCGTTTTATTGGTATACTAATTGAACACTACGCTGGTTTCATGCCACCTTGGTTGTCGCCGTTACAAGCATGTGTCATGAATATTACGGACTCTCAAGCTGAAGCTTGTGAGAAAGTCGTAGCAAAACTCAAAGAAAATGGCCTTCGTGCTATTTCTGACTTGAGAAATGAAAAAATCGGATTTAAGATTCGTGAGCGTACTCTAGAGCGTATTCCTTACCTATTAGTTCTTGGTGATCGAGAAGTTGAAGAAGGTACAGTGAATGTGCGTACCCGCTCAGGAAAAAATTTAGGTACTATGTCAGTAGATGCATTCATTGACTTAGTGAAGTCTGCCGTCGCCGAACGTGGCCGGTATATTGTGGAGTAAGAAAGATTAAACAGCCTGACCGTAACCAACAACAAGGTGCAAAAAGCAACCGTCCAGCAATTAACGACGAGATCCGTGCAAAAGAAGTACGCCTCGTTGGTGCTGACGGTGAGCAAAAAGGAATTGTTTCATTAAATGAAGCACTGCGCGCTGCTGAAGAGGCAGATCTTGACCTAGTTGAGATCGTTGCAAACGCCGAGCCGCCTGTTTGTAAAATTATGGATTACAACAAGCACTTGTTTGACCTTAAGCAGAAGCAAAAAGATGCGAAGAAAAAACAGCATCAAGTGCAAGTGAAGGAAATCAAACTGCGCCCTGCAACTGACGTTGGTGATTATCAAGTTAAGCTTCGTGCTATTTTGAAATTCCTTGAAGAAGGAAACAAAGTGAAAATCACTTTACGTTTCCGTGGTCGTGAAATGGCTCACCAACAACTTGGCTTAGCTCAATTACAAAAGATTGAAGCTGATGTTGCTGAGTTTGGGGTTGTGGAACAAGCACCTAAAATGGAAGGCCGTCAAATGGGTATGTTACTTGGACCTAAAAAGAAAAAGTAATACTCAAAAAAAGCACTGCAAAAGCAGTGCTTTTTTATATCCTTATCATAATAAAAAAAGATGATTTAATTTTCTCTGTTCAGTTTTATTTAAGACAATTGCTATATCTTTTAAAAGAAATTCAATTCTTGAATTTTATGTATTTTTTAGTGTTGGAAATCTCATCGTCCCTCTTAAAACATGCTATAACGCAAGACGCAGTCATGATAACGATGAATAGGAAAATAGAATGATTGATCTATATTATTGGGGAACTCCCAATGGACATAAAATCACAATTGCCTTAGAAGAAATGGGACTGGACTACACTCTTTACCCAATCAATATTTTAGAAAATGATCAATTTCAACCAGACTTTCTGAGAATTTCTCCAAATAATAAAATTCCGGCGATTGTTGACCAAGATGGACCTCGTGGTGAGCCAATTTCAATATTTGAATCAGGCGCTATTTTGCAATATTTAGGGCGTAAAACTGGATTATTTTATCCAACTGATGAGCAAGAGCGAGTTGAAGTTGAACAATGGCTCATGTGGCAAATGGGTGGGCTAGGGCCTATGCTAGGGCAGAACCATCATTTTAACCGTTTTGCACCAGAAAAAATTCCATATGCTATAGACCGCTATGTAAATGAGACTAAGCGCTTATATGGTGTGCTGAATAAGCAGCTCATTGGCCAGAAGTTTGTTGCAGGTGAATACTCGATTGCTGATATGGCAATTTTACCTTGGATTTTGCGCTATGAATGGCAAGGTATTCAGTTAGAGGATTATCCTTATGTACAAGAATATATTGTTCGCTTGACGGCACGTCCTGCGGTACAAAAAGCACTATCAATTAAAGTCATCTAACTTTTATTGGTAGCGTAATGAATAAAGTGAAAGGTGATTTGGTCTAATTTAATATGCTAAGTTACTTTTTACTTTTTTTGAGCGCGTTTGGGGCTGCTACATTATTACCGTTACAATCAGAAGCTGTACTCGCCACCTTATTATTAAAAAAAGAATATTCTGCTTTCCTTCTAATTTCTATCGCCACTTTTGGAAATGTACTGGGCTCGTGTGTGAATTGGTGGCTTGGTTTAAAAATAGAGCAGTTTAAACACAAAAAGTGGTTCCCAGTTTCTGAAAAACGTTTAGAACAAGCTCAGCGTTTTTATCATAAATATGGGTTTTATTCGCTGCTTCTAAGTTGGACCCCTGTGATTGGTGACCCAATTACTTTAGTTGCAGGTTTATTCAAAGAAAATTTTTGGCGCTTTTTAATTGTAGTTTTGATTGCTAAAGCAGGACGCTATATTTTTATTTATTGGGTGATTACAGATTTTATTTAAAATAAAAGCATCCGAAGATGCTTTTATTAAAATGGTTTAATTAGTCTTCTGAGCTTTTTGTAATATCGACTTTAAATAGGTCATTGGTTTTTAGCCAACAAAAGGTGACCACTGCAAGTGTCATACAACCACCAAAAATAGTCGCTGCAATCGTTCCTAAATATTTGGCTGCTAAACCTGACTCAAATGCACCAAGCTCATTACTTGATGAAACGAACATGCCATTTACGGCAGCAACACGACCACGCATATTTTCTGGCGGAAAAATTTGCAAAATGGTTTGTCTAACCACAACTGAAATACTGTCACAAGCGCCCGTCATAGCCAGCGCAAATAGTGATAACCACATGTTATTTGAGAAAGCGAAAAGAATTGTGAAAACACCAAATCCTGCAACAGCAAGTAGCATGTTACGCCATGCATGCTGAGTTGTTGGAAAGCGAGTCAAAGCAATCATAGTGACGAGTGCTCCAATAGATGGCGCCGCACGCAAATATCCCAGTCCTTCTGGACCGACTTTTAAGATATCTTCTGCAAAAATTGGTAATAATGCGATGACTCCACCAAATAAAACAGAAGCTAAATCAAGAGAAATTGCCCAAAGAACAATTTTAGTTTTCCAGATAAAACGGAAACCATCTCCTAAACTTTCTAAAACATTAGCAGTTTCAATTTTAGGAAAAGTACGCTTATGCAATAGGTTAATTAAGATGAAACAAATACCAAGTAAAACCGCAACACTAAAGAGACTTGCTTCTCGGCCTAAATAGGCAAGCATGAAACCACCAAGCATTGGCCCGATAATTACACCACTTTGCCAACCGATTGTCGTCCATGTTGCACCATTTGCATACAGTTCGCGAGGAATCAAAAATGGTTTTAAAGACGTTGCAGAGGGATTGTAAAAACCACGAATTGTACCTAAGCCAAAAATAACAGCATAAATACCCCATGAAAGGAAATTTACGCTGATATGACCTAAACCATGCAGATGGAACAGTGACCACAGCACTAAAGGAAGAGGAACCGAGAAAAATAAACAGATCTTCATAATAATCTGTTTATTAAATCTATCTGCAAAATAGCCACCCCAAAGAGAAAGAGCAATAAAAGGGATGGCTTCTGCGAGTCCAATTAAACCTAGAGTCAGAGGGTCTTTGGTGATTTGATAGAGTGAGTAGGCAACAATAATTTCTTGAATCAGAATCGCTAAAGTTAAGCAAAATTGATTAATCGTAACAATTGAGAAATCTCTGTAGCGTAAGGCAGCAAATGCATCATGTTTCTGCATTAGGAATATCGTATGTTGATAATTTGATCGTATTATAAATGGAAAAAAGCACAGGTGCTTTATTTATTGTTGATATTGCTGACACTGTGAAAGGTGAAAAAGTCTTTCTTTGCACTCATAAAAACAGTAACTAATAGTTTTAATTTTGCTCAGGTTGCTATAAAATACGCGCTTCCTTACCTGCAGGTCGATTTTGCAATGGTGCAATCGCGCCGAACAGGTGCCTAAAAGAGGTTACTATGGCTAAGTTAAAAACTCGCCGTGGTGCAGCTAAACGCTTCAAAGCGACTGCAAACGGTTTTAAGCGTAAACAAGCGTTCAAGCGCCACATCTTGACCAAAAAATCTGCTAAACGTATCCGTCAATTACGCGGCTGTGTAATGGTTCATGTTTCTGACATGAATTCAGTTCGTCGTATGTGCCCATACATCTAAGGAGATTATAAATGGCTCGTGTAAAACGTGGTGTAGTGGCTCATCGTCGTCACAAAAAAATTCTTGCTCGCGCTAAAGGTTACTACGGTGCTCGTTCACGCGTTTACCGCGTAGCGTTCCAAGCGGTAATCAAAGCTGGTCAATACGCTTACCGTGACCGCCGTCAAAAGAAACGTCAATTCCGTGCTCTATGGATTGCGCGTATCAATGCTGGTGCTCGTCAAAACGGTTTGTCTTACAGCCGTATGATCGATGGCTTGAAAAAAGCTCAAGTGATCATCGACCGTCGCGTATTAGCTGACATCGCTATGCATGATGCAGTAGCATTTGCTGCTTTAGCTGAAAAAGCTAAAGGCGCATTAGCTGCATAAGCTTAGAGATTCAAAGAAAGACCGCTTTTTAGCGGTCTTTTTTATTATTTATCTAAAGGCCAAAATAATAAGCCAGAGCACAAATAATAATGGTTAGAATAATCAGCTTAATAACGCCTGAACCAGTGCCTTTATGATGTTGAGATTTCAAATGTTGAGGATTTTCATTTGATTGCTCGAATGGCGAGGCTTTAACTACAGGTACCATCTGAGCTGTCTGATAATGGTTGGCAACTTTCACAATAAGCTTGGCAAACAAATCATCAGTTTTTTGTGTAAAGTTTCTTAAATTAATGAGTTGCTCTTGGTCTAGTTCTTCTCCTAAAGGATCATTTGCAAGGCGTTTCTTTTGTTCTAAATAATTGGCTAATGCTTGTGTACGAGATAAAAGTTGATGAGCGTAATCTGCGGGATAATTCTCTGGAATTAATGCAAGTTTTGGCTCTAAGCTTTTAATATTTGTACCATCAAAAAGAGCATTTTGAAGTTCTGGCTCCTCAAAGCCTGTCGCATACTTGCTACGGAATAATTCACTATCCATAAAGTCAGCTATTTCTTGCCATGGCGGATTTTTTAAATCAGCTTCAATTTTTTTTGATAATTTTTCATTTAATTCAAAACGCCAGAAAGTTTCTAAACGAAGCTCACAGGTTTGTGAGGCAGGGGCTTCAAACTCATTATCATTGTTATACCATTCGGCAAGCTCATGGCCAAAAATCCAAGCAAATTTCTTATCATTTTGATGACTCACAATAAAATGAGTATAAGGTAAGAGCTCGACATTGCTATTTGGATTTTGTTCTTCATTGAGAAGGCTTGATAAATGTAAGCTGAGCTTTGAGGTACCTTGTTTTTTTAATGCTTCTAGCCAAACTTGGAAGTGTTGGGCCAACAAATGTTGAGAAGTTAAGTCACGAAACTGAAAACTATGATGGTCGAAAATATGATGTTGTCGCCATTGGTTAAAGCTTAAATTCTGACGGAGGTATTCATTACCATATGTCACAAGCGTAAGTTGTTGTTTCCAAATCTGATTAAGCGCCATAATAGTTGATCTCATTGACGATGCTACTATCTTATACGTTTTATCTTTTTGTTGCCTAATACATTTTTCATGATGGATAAACTTCATCAATTCGATGAAAAACTGTTAGAATGCAGTGTTTTATTATATTTTTTAAATTTGTTGCTTTGAGAGTTAATATGTCACTGGAAGCCCTGACCACAGAAGCGCTTGCTGCCATTGCAGCAGCTCAAGACCTTGTTGCACTTGATCAGGTGCGTGTGCAATTTACAGGGAAAAAAAGCCAGCTTGCAGAACAATCGAAAGCATTAGGGAAAATGGACCCTGAAGAACGTAAAGTACAAGGTGCTGCGATTCATGCTGTTCGAGAAACAATTAATACTGCATTAACAGAGCGTCAAACGGCACTACAACAGGCAGCACTTGCGCAAAAGCTAGCAAGTGAAACGATTGATATTACACTGCCGGGCCGTGGTCAACGTATTGGTACAGTTCATCCTGTTACTCAAGTACAAGAGCGAATTTGTCAGTTCTTCACTAAAGCTGGTTTTACAGTTGCAACCGGTCCAGAAGTTGAAGATGACTATCACAATTTCGAAGCATTAAATATTCCTGGTCACCATCCAGCACGTGCTATGCACGATACTTTCTACTTTGATGCTACTCACCTACTACGTACGCATACCTCTGGGGTACAGATTCGTACAATGGAGACGAGTGAGCCGCCAATTCGTATCGTATGTCCTGGCCGTGTTTACCGTTGTGATTCGGATCAAACGCATTCGCCAATGTTCCATCAGATCGAAGGCTTATATGTTGCTGAGAACACCAGCTTTGCTGAATTAAAAGGTTTATTGATTAACCTACTGAATGAATTTTTTGAGAAAGATTTAAAAGTACGTTTCCGCCCATCATATTTCCCATTTACAGAGCCTAGTGCAGAAGTAGATATCATGGATGAGCGTGGACGTTGGTTAGAAGTATTAGGCTGTGGCATGGTACATCCAAATGTATTGCGTGCTGCGGGTATTGATCCTGATAAATACAAAGGCTTTGCTTTTGGTTTAGGGGTAGAGCGTTTTGCAATGTTGCGTTATGGCATTAATGATTTGCGTATGTTCTATCAAAATGATGTGCGTTTCTTACGCCAATTTGCCTAACAGTTTTTCAGGATTAAAAAAGGTTTATAAAGATGAAGATTAGTGAAAATTGGTTACGCACATGGGTTAACCCGGCAATTGATAGTGAGACATTGTCTGATCAGTTAACTATGCTTGGTCTTGAAGTTGATGAACTTGCACCTGTTGCTAAGCCATTTACTGGCGTCGTGGTCGGCGAAGTTTTAACAGTTGAGCAGCATCCAGATGCAGATCGTTTGCGTGTAACGACAGTTAATATTGGTTCGGGCGAGCCTTTACAAATTGTTTGTGGGGCACCGAATGTTCGTGCTGGCATGAAAGCTCCAGTTGCGACGATTGGTGCTGTATTACCGGGTGATTTCAAAATCAAAAAAGGTAAACTTCGTGGAGTTGAGTCACAAGGCATGCTTTGTGGTGCTTCTGAAATTGATCTTGAAGATAAAATCGATGGTTTGCTTGAGTTACCTACCGATGCTCCAGTAGGGGTAAACATCCGTGAATACTTAAAACTCGATGATAATGTCATCGATATCAGTATTACACCAAACCGTGGTGACTGTTTCAGTATCCGTGGTATCGCTCGTGAGATTGCAGTAATTAACCAACTGCAAATGAATGAACTTGATATTAAATCAGTTGATGCGACAATTGCTGATGAGAAGAAAGTAGTGATCAGCACTGAAGGTGCTCCACGCTACTTAGGACGTGTAATTAAAAACGTTAATGTAAAAGCTGCTACACCTGAGTGGATGGAACAGGCTTTAGCTCGTTCAGGAATTCGCACGCACAGTATTTTGGTTGATGTGACGAACTATGTCCTTATGGAACTGGGTCAGCCAATGCATGCTTTCGATTTAGCTAAAATCGAAGGAACTGTACATGTGCGTCAAGCTCAGCCACAAGAAAAACTACAACTTCTTAATGATCAAGAAGTTGAGTTGCAAGAAGATATAATGGTGATTGCTGATGACCAGAAAGCTTTGGCAATTGCCGGAATTATGGGTGGTTTAGCATCAAGCGTAACTGATGACACAACTGACATTTTCCTAGAAAGTGCATTCTTCGCGCCACTTGCTATTGCTGGACGTGCTCGCCGTTTTGGCTTGCATACCGATTCTTCGCAACGTTATGAACGTGGTGTAGATTTTGAGTTGCCGTTAATTGCCATGAACCGTGCTTCGCAGCTTATTCAAGAGTTGGCAGGTGGTGAATTTGGTCCAATTACTGTGGCTGAAAAAACTGAAATTTTACCAAAGCGTGAAGCAATTGAACTGAAACAAGCTCAGGTAGACCAATTGTTGGGATATCAATTGACGGCTGATTTCATTGCAGATGCTTTAACTCGACTAGGGTGTGAAGTAACTGTTAAAGCTGAAGGTGAGTGGAATGTAGTACCTCCATCACATCGCTATGACATGGCTATTTATCAAGACTTAATTGAAGAAGTGGCACGTATTGATGGTTATGATAATATCCAAATTAGCTTACCAAGCATGGATGTTCAATTAGCTAAATATCAAGACCGATTTGAAATTGCAGAGTTACGCCAAACTATCGTCACTTTAGGTTATCAAGAAGCAATTAGTTTTAGCTTTGCTGATGCAAAACTTGAAAAGCAATTGAACCCGCAAGTAAACCCGTTAATGCTAGCAAATCCAATTTCAAGTGATTTGGCTGCGATGCGTAGTACTTTGCTTTCAAGTTTAATCCCTTGCGTACAATATAATCTCAACCGTCAACAAAGTCGTGTTCGTTTCTTTGAATTAGGACTTCGTTTTGATTATCAAAATGCTAAAAGTATTGAAGATCTAAAACAGATTCCAACTTTAGCTTTGGTTGCAGTAGGTTCACAACAACCTGAATCTTGGCATGTTAAGCCTCAGCCAATGGATTTCTTCGACTTCAAAGGAGAAATTGAAGAGATTTTAGCTGCTGGTCGTGTCAAAGTTGAATATGTACGTTCAGAGCGTGCATGGTTGCATCCAGGGCAGTCTGCTGAAATTTTAGTTGATGGGCAATCAATTGGTTACTTAGGCCGTCTGCATCCATCTTTAGAAAATGAGCTAGATTTAAGCACAACTTGGGTTGCTGAACTTAATCAAACAGCCGTTTTGCAATCTTATGTATCTAATTTTACAGAATTATCACGTTTTCCTTCGATTAGACGTGATATTGCGCTTTTAATCTCTGATAATATAAATGTTAGAGATATTCAGCAGTTAATCGAAAAAACTGGTGGAGAGCTTTTAGACTCTACATGGTTATTCGATGTGTATACGGGGCAGGGTGTCGAAGAAGGTAAGCGCTCATTGGCGTTTGCATTGTTATGGCAACATCCTTCACGTACGCTTGAAGATGCTGAAATTAAATCTGGTATGGACAATATAATCCAAGTGTTGGAAAACACTTATCAAGCGACATTGAGGGCCTCATGACAGCATTAACTAAAGCAGACATGGCTGATCATTTAAGTGAGTTAACCAGCTTAAATCGCCGTGAAGCAAAACAAATGGTCGAGTTGTTCTTCGACGAGATTAGCCAAGCGCTTATTGCAGGGGAGCAGGTTAAGCTTTCTGGTTTTGGTAATTTCGAGTTAAGAGATAAACGCGAACGTCCAGGACGTAACCCTAAGACAGGTGAAGAAATTCCAATTTCAGCACGTAGGGTAGTGACCTTCAGAGCGGGTCAGAAGTTTAGACAACGCGTTGGAAATGAGCAGATCGATTGATCTGCTTTTTTTTACTTATAATTTTAAATAAACCTAGAATAAATTTTGCTTATTATTAGAAAAGTATGCTTAGTCATTCATATATAAAATTTAGGTATAAAAAAAGAGGACAAAATGTCCTCTTTTTTATCTAATCTAAAATATAGATTAGTGTGCAGCAGAAGCAGCAGCTTCAGAAGCAGCAGGTGCAGAAGCAGCAGCAGCAGAAGCTTCAGATGCAGCAGCATCAACAGCTTGAGAAGCAGCAGTAGAAGCTTCAGAAGCAGCAGCAGTAGCTTCAGAAGCAGCAGCTACAGCTTCAGAAGCAGCAGCAGGAGCTTCTTCTTTCTTAGAACAACCAACGAAAGCTAAAGTAGCAGCAACAGCAGCAGCAACAGCGAATTTTTTGAATAACATGGCATCACTCTCACAAAAAAGATTTGAGATTAAAAAAACCTAAGTTGGACTGTTTTGCTTTTATTATTCCTAAAACGTAGCTAGGTAACAACGCATGGAGCAGTCTAACTGGTCTGCCGCTATGCTATCACTGCAAATGCTGAAATACTACTGTCGTCTATCAAAAAAACGTATGAAAAAGAGAAAAACAGACTGTTTTTTAACAGAAAAAAACAATTAATCAGCTCGTATATATTGGAAAAGGTAGAGGTAAGCTACTAAAAAGACTAAGCTTTTTTAAGCAAAAATATTTATTATCAAAAGCTTATAAATAATTTTACATAAAAATAAGCAAAATGTATTTTTGTGTAAAGCTTGTCAACCAAATAAAAAGCCACTCAAAAGAGTGGCTTTTTTGAAGGCTTAATTAGTTAAGTTGAAGCTTTACGTTTCATTTGATCAAAGAAATCATCATTTGTTTTGGTTTCTTTCATGCGGTCAAGTAAGAATTCCATTGCTGCCAACTCATCCATAGGGTGAAGTAGCTTACGGAGGATCCATACTTTACGTAATTTATCTTCATCCATTAAACGCTCTTCACGACGTGTGCCAGATTTTTTGATATTCATAGCAGGGAAGACACGTTTTTCAGCAATACGGCGATCAAGCGTAATCTCTTGGTTACCTGTACCTTTGAATTCTTCATAAATTACGTCATCCATTTTACTGCCTGTTTCAATCAAAGCAGTAGAGATGATCGTAAGTGAACCACCTTCTTCGATATTACGCGCAGCACCGAAGAAACGTTTAGGGCGCTCTAATGCATGAGCGTCTACACCACCAGTTAACACTTTGCCTGATGACGGGATTACTGTGTTGTAAGCACGTGCAAGGCGAGTAATAGAGTCAAGAAGAATCACAACATCTTTTTTATGTTCAACAAGACGTTTAGCTTTTTCAATTACCATTTCTGCAACTTGTACATGGCGAGCTGGTGCTTCATCAAATGTTGACGCAATAACTTCACCGCGAACAGTACGCTCCATTTCGGTTACTTCTTCTGGACGTTCGTCAATTAATAGAACGATCAAGAATACTTCTGGATTGTTTCTAACAATCGATTGAGCAATATTTTGAAGTAACATTGTTTTACCCGCTTTCGGCGGTGCAACAATAATAGAACGTTGGCCTTTACCAATTGGCGCAACTAAATCAACGACACGAGCAGTTAAGTCTTCTGTCGTACCATTACCTAATTCCATAACCAATTGTTCGGTCGGGAAAAGGGGAGTTAAGTTTTCAAATAAAATTTTATTTCGAGAATTTTCTGGCGTGTCATAGTTAATCTGGTTAACTTTGAGCAACGCAAAATAACGCTCACCTTCTTTTGGAGGGCGAATAGTACCTGTGATGGTATCACCTGTACGCAAGTTAAAGCGTCGGATCTGTGAAGGACTCACATAAATATCATCCGGACCTGCTAAATACGAACCTGCGGCAGAACGCAAAAAACCAAAACCATCAGAGAGAATTTCGAGAACGCCGTCACCAAAAATTTCTTCGCCATTCATCGCATGGCGTTTCAAAATGGCAAAAATAATATCTTGCTTTCTGTTACGAGCCATACCTTCCAGGCCCATAAATTCAGCAATTTTAATTAGTTCGCCGATTGGTTTTTTCTTGAGTTCAGTTAAATTCATAAGGGTCAGAATTAGGAAAGAGTAGAGTGTGGTTTAAAAAGGAGAAAAATCGCTCGCATACAAAAAAGATTATCGCAATTGTATTTACACAATAACAATTCAGAAGTCTGATTAATTGTTTCGAAGAGAAATGTGAAAAAACAATTTCTGTTGCCGAGTGGCGATCTTTATGTTTGTGTCTTGTAAGAAGCCGGACGAAGATGATTCCCTTCAGTGCCTCTTGAGCATGCAATATAAGCCAGCCTAGCAAATTTGTCAATTTATAGGCGAAAAAAATACGCTATAAAAAAGTATAGCGTATTTTCTTTTTTAGCATTTTGACTTAAACGTTTTCATCAATAAAGCTAACAAGTTTAGAGCGAGGTACAGCACCAATTTGTTGAGCTACAACTTCACCATTTTTGAAAAGTAGTAAAGCAGGAATGTTACGGATGTTGTATTTCACTGCTGTATCTTCGCAAGAAGTCACATCAACTTTAACAATTTTTACTTTACCAGCATATTCACTTGATAGGTCTTCAAGAACAGGTGCGATCGCTTTACAAGGTGCACACCATCCTGCCCAGAAGTCAACAAGTACAGGGGTTTCAGCATCTAAAACATCTGCTTGGAAGTTATCATCAGTTGTATTTACAATAGTCGCAGACATGGTACGGCTCCAATTTTTAGAAAAAAGTGCTATTACAGGAGAAATTATCTCTATCAGTATTACATAGCTACTTAGTTCAATGTAAGGGTTTGATGCTATTATTCAAGGCTTAACTAAATTTGTCTAATGGATGCTCACGATATTCATCATCGACTTGTACAATCAACTAATAAATAGAAAAATTTAAATCACAGCTAATTGTTGATGAAAATGGCTTTTCAATTGCATTCTTGTGAATTACTCTAGGCGTGAATTGTTATGGGTTTAGTTCAATAATGTCTGATTTTCTGATTGATGAAGAATTACTTGCCGCCATAGATATGGGGTCGAACAGTTTTCACCTTGCAATTGCACGGGTAGATCATGGCGAAGTTAAAAAAGTTGCTTCGATGTCAGAAAAAGTACAGCTTGCAGCTGGTTTAGATGAGAATAAAAACCTAACAGAAGCTGCTCAGCAACGAGGCTTAGCCTGCTTGGCTCGTTTTGTTGGAAGATTAAGTTCTGTTCAACCAAATCGTTTAAGAATTGTGGCGACCAATGCCTTGCGTCAGGCAAAAAATGGTCATGAATTTATCCAAAAAGCAGCAGAAATTTTGCCTAAACCTATTGAAATCATTGCTGGGCGAGAAGAAGCGCGTCTGATTTATCTTGGCGTATCGCATACTATGGCAAATGGTGGTCGACGTTTAGTTGTAGATATTGGTGGTGGTTCTACTGAGTTCATTATTGGTGAAGAGTTTGAACCTATTTACACTGAGTCATTGCAAATGGGATGCGTGGCTTATACAAAAGCCTACTTTGCCGATGGCGAAATCACACAAAAAGCCTTTGATAAAGCAGTTGTTGCTGCCCGTAAAGAACTTTCAGCTATTGCAACAACGTATAAAATGGAAGGTTGGGATACTGTCGTTGGTTCTAGTGGAACTATTAAAGCTTGCCGCCAAATTATGGTAAATATGGGCTTGAGTGATGAACAAGAAAACGTTACTCGAGAAGGCTTATATAAACTCAAAGATAAATTACTTAAGTTTAAAAATATTTCTGAAATTGATTTTGAAGGGTTAAGAGAAGACCGACGAGCAGTTTTGCCAGCCGGATTGGCAATTTTGTACGCAGTTTTTGAGGTTTTAGAAATTGATCGTTTGGCATATTCTGATGGTGCATTACGTGAAGGAGTCATGTATGACCTATTAGGTCGTTTTAAACATGAAGATATCCGTGATCGTAGTGTACAGGCCTTAATGGGGCGTTATAACGCAGATCCAAAACAAGCAGAACGGGTTGTAAATACAGCACAGCAATTATTTGATGGTGTTGCGGAATCTCTTAATTTAACGAGTGAAGACAGTGACTTACTGCGTCGAGCTGCCTATTTGCATGAAATTGGTTTAGCAATTAGTCATGGTGGTTATCACCGTCATGGTGCTTATTTATTGCAGCATTCTGATATTCCAGGCTTCTCACAAATTGATCAAAATCACCTTTCACATTTAGTCGCTCACCACCGTCGTAAATTGCGAAATGATATAAAAAATGAAATTTTGAAGGCTGGTGGTAATAAGTTACTTTATCTATGTTTATTACTTCGCCTAGCAGTTTTACTCAACCATAGTCGAAGTGATCAGATGCTTCCTGCCATTGAACTGACCATCATAAATGATCAACAATGGCAACTTAGTGTTTCTGGTGATGCCAAACAATGGCCATTGTTAGTTGCCGACTTGCATGATGAGCAAGAGCAGTTTAAGCATTGGGACATTGAATTGAATATTCAGTCGGAAAAATTTATCGATTAAAGGGATAATATTCGACCTATGAAAAAAGCTACTCAGTCCAAAGCGTGGACAACGGTTCAAATTGCACGTCATCCTGATCGTCCGCAGTTTCTAGATTATGTCGGTGAAATCTTTACAGAGTTTGATGCCTTGCATGGTGATCGTTTGTTTGGTGACGATGGTGCGATGGTAGGTGGTCTTGCTCGTTTTGATGGTCAACCTGTGATGGTTATTGGCCAACACCGTGGTCGTAGTACCCGTGAAAAATTAAAGCACAACTTCGGTATGGCTAACCCAGAAGGTTACCGTAAATCTCAACGCCTATTAGATATGGCTGAGCGCTTTAACCTTCCGGTCTTCACATTTATTGATACTATGGGTGCTTATCCAGGTGTTGGTGCTGAAGAGCGTGGACAAGCTGAAGCAATTGCAACTAGCCTGGCTCAACTTTCAAGTTTGAAAGTTCCTGTTGTTGCAACAGTACTCGGTGAGGGCGGTTCTGGTGGTGCTCTAGGTATTGGTGTTGCTGACCGAGTAATTATGTTGTCGCATAGTATTTATTCAGTGATTTCACCAGAAGGCTGTGCATCTATTTTGTGGAAAACTGCTGAAAAAGCGGCTCAAGCAAGTGAAGCTTTAGGTTTGACAGCAGATAAATTACAATCTCTAGGTATTGTTGAATATGTAGTAGATGAAGGCGAAGGTGCTCATTTAGACCCTGAGCAAGTCATGCAAAACCTAAAAGTAGTTTTGAAGCAAGCTTTGGATGAGTTGCTACCAATGGATGCAAATGAACGATGCGAAGCACGTTATCAACGTTTAATGAAGTTTGGCAGCGAAAATTTAGGCATCGCGTCTTAAAACAGGCTCAAGAGTTTTCAGAAAATAGTACTTTTCTTATTGGATGTAGTGGCGGCATGGATTCAATGCTGCTACTACATTTGATGTCTCAAATTTTCCCTCATAAGATCCGAATAATTTATATAGATCATCAACTGCAATCAAAAAGTGCGGAGTGGGGCGAACTCGTTGCTAAACAAGCGACTCGTTTAAATATTCCTTATACTATTCAAAAAGTTCAAGTTACTGACGGTAATTTGGAAGCTCAAGCACGTCAGGCACGTTATCACGCTTATCTACAACATTTACAAACCAACGAAATTTTAGCGCTTGCTCATCACCAGCAAGATCAAGCTGAAACAGTAATATTACGTTTATTGTCGGGGGCGGGTGTTGATGGGCTTGCTGCTATGCAGTGTATTGATCATCGTGTAGATATGACAATTTGGCGCCCTTTTTTAGATTTAACCCGTGAGCAGATTGCCGAGTGGACTACTCAACTTGAAATTGAGTATATAGATGATCCTACAAATTACGATATCCATTATGATCGGGCGTGGTCGCGTGAAGAACTTTGGCCCTTCTTACAAAACCGTTTTCCAAAAATGCAGCAAGCACTTAGTCGTACCAGCTATCTGATGCAAGATGCTTCTGAAATTTTAGAAGAAGTTTTAAAAGTTGATTTGCAAAATTGTGGTACGGACGAATGTTTGGACTTAAATCAGCTATTAAAACTATCTTCTGCCCGTCAGCGTCAATTGCTTTCGGTTTGGATGAAAGGTGATGGGCAATATCGACCTGCATTTGAAATGGTTGAGCGTTTAAAAAATGAAGTAATTGATTCAAAATCTGATGCACAAGCGGCATTACACTGGAACCAGTTTTATTATGTTCGTTATCAACATCATCTTTATAGATTGAGTAAGCAAGTTTTTCTTGTTGAAAAATTAAATCCAGTTGAAACCGAGATAGAGCATTATTTTCAACTAGGGGAAATAGTGCACTGTGCTTCAGGACAATTTCAAATTACTCAAAAAAATATGGGTTTGTCTGCATCTTTATTAAATAAAAAATTAAAAATTATTCGACGCCAAGGTGGTGAAAAGGTCCATTTATATGGTCGTGTTGGGCAATGGCCATTAAAAAAAGCAATTCAAGAAGCACATATTTTGCCTTGGCTTCGTCATACAATTCAAATATTAGTCATAGATAATGTTATGCTTGGGGTTTTTACACCGAAAGGATTTTGGTTGGCTCAGTCTCCGTATTGTGAGCAAGGAGGATGGCAACCAGATTTAATTTCTTATTCTTGTAATCTGGTAAATGGCGAAGATGGTTATGACAAGTGCAGTAAATAGTAATATCTGTTTTATTGGTGGTGGTAATATGGCCCAAGCTTTGATTGGTGGGCTCATTTCAAGAGGTTTACCGCCAACACGTATTACCGTTTCAGATCCTGTTGAGCAAATACGTCAATTATTGCAAGAAAAAGAAGTCCATGTGACACAAGATAATGTAGCTGCAATTAAAAATGCTGATGTCGTTGTACTGGCAGTAAAACCACAAGTTTTGGCGACTGTTTTACGTCCTTTAAAAGGACTGTTATCAGATAAATTGGTTATTTCAATTATTGCTGGTGCTGAAATCCAAACGATATCAAACTTAATTGATAGCAATCGAATTGTTCGAGTTATGCCAAATACGCCAGCTCTAGTTCAGACGGGTGCACATGGTATCTATGCAAATGATGTAGTAGGTACTTCGGATCGTGAATTAACAAGTCAGATTTTAGCAGCCACAGGCTTAACAATTTGGGTAAACTCCGAAGCTCAAATTGATGCGGTAACAGCGGTTTCTGGCTCAGGTCCTGCATATTTCTTCTATCTCATGGAAAGTATGATCCGTGCGGGTAAAAATTTAGGACTTGATGAAAAAGTTGCAACTGCGTTGACTCTTCAAACGGCATTAGGTGCAGCTCAAATGGCAATTACGAGTTCAAACACTCCTTCTGAACTTCGTAAGAATGTGACATCGCCAAATGGCACAACTCAAGCTGCACTTGAAGTTTTTGACCGTGCACAAATCTCCCAAAATATTCAATCTGCATTGGCTGCTGCACAGAAGCGTAGTCAAGAATTGGCTCAAGAATTGAGTGACAGTGCGAAATAGCTTAAATAGGATAAGACAACTATGGGTGCAAATTCTGCGCTAATTTTTGGAATTTTAATTAATGTCGCGATTTTATTGGTCTTTTTCCGTTTTTTAATGCAATTGGCGGCAGTAAGTCCTTATAATCCTGTGGTTTTATCGACCGTTAAGGCGACTAAAATTGTTGATATTTTTGGCCGAATTTTTCCGACGGTCGCAAAAGGCCGATTTAATTTGGCTGCGTTGGTTCTTTTAATTATTTTATATTTGCTGAAAATTTTTGGCGTGATGTATCTTTCTGGTTCTATGCCAAATAGTCCGGTTCACTTAGTGATTCTGACATTTGTGACTATGATTCAGGACTTAATTCGTTTCTGCCGTTATTTAATTTTCGCGACAATTATTTTGAGTTGGGTGGTTATGTTCACTCAATCGCGTTCACCTTATATTGAAGTGATTCAAGATTTAGCTGAACCATTACTCGCACCATTCCGTCGTTTATTGCCTAATATGGGAATGATTGACTTATCTCCAATTTTGGCGTTTTTGGCGCTTTATATTGCCGAGATCTTAATGAATGAAGTTGCAAAAGTTCTTTTAACAGGACTTTAAGTTAACGCAATAAAAAGGGCTGTTAATACAGCCCTTTTTTTATTTCTACTAATTAATGGGCATCATCCCAGTTTTGCCCTTGCCCAACTTCAACAACTAAAGGCACAGAAATTTTTACTACAGATTCCATGACAGTCGCGATTTGCTTAGAGAGCTCCTCGGCAATGTTTTGATCTGCTTCAAATACTAATTCATCGTGTACTTGAAGTAGTAGTTTGGCTTGATCTTTTGGCAAGATTTTATCGACTTCAATCATTGCGAGTTTAATGATATCAGCAGCACTACCTTGCAAAGGCGCATTAATTGCGGCACGTTCAGCAGCCTTACGTACCATTACATTTCGTGCATCAATATCTGGTGTATAAAGACGACGACCTAAAATAGTTTCAACAAAACCTTGTTCCGATGCTACTTGGCGGGTACGTTGCATGTATTCGTAAATGCCAGGATAGCGCTGGAAGTATTGTTTGATATAGTTCTGTGATTCTTGACGTGTGAAACCTAACTGACGAATTAAACCAAACTCAGACATACCATACAGTAGACCAAAGTTAACTGCTTTCGCTTGACGACGTTGATCATTGGTCACATCTTCGATATCAATGCCTAATACTTCTGCAGCAGTACGACGGTGAACGTCTTGTCCATGCTGGAACGCATGTACTAAAGCATCATCTTGAGAAAAATGAGCCATTAAACGTAATTCAATTTGCGAGTAATCGGCAGCCAATAATACTCGACCTTCTGGCGCAATGAATGCTTTACGAATTTGGCGCCCAATTTGTCTACGAATTGGAATATTTTGTAAGTTAGGATCTGAAGAGGAGAGGCGACCTGTTGCTGTAAGTGCTTGGTGATAACTTGTATGTACACGATGCGTGTCGTTATGAGATTGCTCAACTAGACGATCAGTATAGGTACTTTTTAGCTTTGCTAAACCGCGATGCTCTAGAATAATTTCCGCTAAAGGATGTTCAATTTTTTCTAAAACACTTTCACTGGTGCTGTATTGTCCAGTTGCAGTTTTTTTACCGCCTTTGATTCCTAATTTATCAAATAGGATTTCACCTACTTGTTTAGGAGATGCAATATTAAAAGTTTTATCTGCAATTTCCATCGCTTGATTTTCAAGCCCTTCCATCGTTTTTGCAAATTCAACGCTTAATTTATCTAAGAAGGCATGATCTAAACGAATTCCATCTTCTTCCATACCCGATAAAATACGGGCAACTGGCATTTCGATGTTATATAAAATATTTTCTAGCTCAGGAAATGGCTTAAGTTTGTTTGAAAGCACTTCATACAAACGATAGGTCACATGAGCATCTTCTGCAGCATAGTGAGCAGCAACTTCAATCTCAATTTGATTGAAAGTCTTTTGTTTAGCACCCTTACCAGCAATTTGTTCAAAAGTGGTGGTTAAGTGGCTTAAGTAGACACGAGCTACGTCATCCATGCCGTGACGAGTGGCCGCTGCATTCAATACATAAGATGCAAGCATGCTATCGAAATACCAGCCTTTAAGTTCTATGCCATGATTGGCAAAGATGTGGGCATCATATTTAAGGTGATGCCCAATTTTTTTAACTGCTTCATTTTCTAGCACAGGCTTAATTTGAACCAGAATTTGATCACGATCTAGTTGCTGCGGCGCATTTTCATAATTATGCGCTAATGGAACATAGTAGGCATCTTTCGCATCAAATGCGATTGAAAAACCAACCATCTCTGCAATACGGTAATCAAGGCTTGTAGTTTCTGTATCAATAGCAAAATGATCGGCATTTTGCATGCGTTGCCAGAGCTGATCCCATGCTTCTTGGGTTAAAACAGTGTGATAATTTGCAGTTCCAAGCTGGTCATCTTGACTGGTTAAGCTTGCTTGATCTTCAGTTTCTATAGATTCAGCAGGTTTAACTTCATTTTGAACAATAGTCTGTGAAGCTTGTTGTTTATAGCTTGAGCTATTTGGATTGTTTGGATGATCAAGCGACTGTAATTGGTTTCTAAACTCAAGCTCAGTATAAAGATTACGTAGAGCCTCTACATTTGGATCAGTAAGCTTTAACTCATGCCAATCGAGTTCTAAAGGAAGATCACAGACGATACTAGCTAACTGGTGGTCAAGCTTAATATTGTCTAAGTTATCTTTAATATTTTGGCTAAGTTTGCCTTTAAGTTGGTCTGCATTGGCAATAATATTGTCTAAAGTGCCATATTCAGTTAGTAACTTAGCTGCTGTTTTTGCACCTACGCCCGGCACACCCATGATGCCATCAGACGCATCGCCCATAAGGGTTAAGTAATCGATAATTTGATTTGGCCAAACACCAAATTTTTCAAATACCCCGTCGGTATCCATTACGCGGTCTTTAAAGCTATCTTCAAGTTTTACATGATCATTGACGAGCTGAGCCATGTCTTTATCTCCAGTTGAGATAAGTACATGATGGCCTTCGAGTACGGCGCGTTTAGCGAGTGTACCGATAATATCATCTGCCTCTGCACCCGGAAGACTATATAAAGGAATCCCTTGAGCTTTAATCAATGCATGCAAATATGGAATCTGTTGAGATAACTCTTCCGGCATGGTTGGGCGATCACCTTTATAAATAGGTGAAAGCTTGTGACGAAAAGTTGGTTCAGGCGTATCAAAAATGACGGCCATATGTGTCGGTTGCATACGGCGCATTAATTTTTGAATGGCAGAAATTGCCCCACGTATTGCATTGGTATGTAACCCTGTAGAGGTCGTCAATGGTGGTAATGCATGATATGCACGAAATAAAAAATAGGACCCATCAACCAAGACAAATGGTGGCATTGAACAATTCCTTAATCTGAATTACAGGTATTTTACGTGAAAACGGCTATGAATGCAGGTTTATGATTTTTGCAGTATTTTGTATGTATAAATATACGCTTGTATTGGCTTGAAGTAAGATGACCTGTAATGAAGGTGTCATATTGCTAAGCCCATGTATAAAAAAGACAAACAGGGAATGATCATTGTTTTGATCGCTTTGACTTTGTTTTTAGCCATTTCAATTGGTTTTAAATTTCAGAGTGCTGTTATTGCTTTATCTATTGCACTTACTGTCATTCTAGTTCAATTACTGTCAAATCTACATGAGCGTTTAACTCATTTAGAACAGCAGTTTTCTCAGCAGAAAACGCCACTTTATTCTATTCACATGCAAAGAACAGTGATTTATGCAGCCGCCTTGGTTGCATTAGTTGCTTATATAAATCATTGGATGTGGATTGCTGGTGGGGCTTTACTTGTTTTATTGCTATGTTTGATTCAAACCATCAGTGCATTTCATACTCGACTATTATACCTCGAGTCAGCAAAACAAACTGTTCATGTAAATGAGACCATACAAACAGAAGTTATAAATCCTGTAATAGAGCAAGTTAGTTCCAACAATACGGATATGCTAGTCCCAACGGAAACGGCACCTTTAAATCAAACAGAACAATCAGCACATGTTCAGACCGCATGGTGGCAACCAGCCGTAGATTGGATGATTCATGGTAATCCAATCTTAAGAGTTGCTGTTGCTGTGCTTATGGTTGGGGTCGTGTTGCTATTACGTTTTGCAAGCGAGCATTGGCAACTTAGTTTAGGTGTGAAACTTGGATTTATTGCGATTGCTGGAGGTGTGTTAACGGCATTTGGGTATACATTGCAAAAGAAAAATCAGCTTTTTGCTGTGGCATTGCAAGGTGTCGGGCTGGCTGTTGTATTCCTGACACTTGTGTTCTCACATCATTTTGGTGTAATTGCCAACCTAACTACAGCGAGTATTCTGTTTACGATTTTATTAGCTATTACGGTATTCCTGAGCTTAAAACAACAAGCTATTTATTTGGCAATATTAGCACTTGGTATGGCTTATGCGGCTCCTTTAGTTATTCAGCAATATCGCCCTGATGTAACTTTCTTATTTAGCTACTACTTAGTAATTAACTTAGCAGTTGCTGCGGTTAATTTTATTCAGCCTTGGAAAATCTTAAATCAAATAGCTTTTTTTGCCACAATGTTTATTGGTGGTAGTGCAATCGCATTTTATGCAGAACCCGCAAAATTTAATACATTAGACTGGATTTTGTGGTGCCATATCGCACTGTTTATTTGGCTTAGTGTTCGTTATAGCCAAAATATATCTCGGACGTCAGCAAGTGAAAAACAAGAAGGGATTCGTTTACCTCCGCTCTTAGATGTTGGTCTTATTTTTAGTGTGCCAGTACTGGGCTTTACCCTTCATGCCTACTTAGTACATGAGTCTACACAAGCATTGACGATTGGTGCAGCCGTCTTGGCAGGTACCTATGCAGTATTAACTTTCTGGATTAAAAAAACTCATCCACAGCTTTCGGTCCTTGCAAAAAGCTTTTTCATTCTCGCGGTTGCGTTTTTTGCCTTAATTTTCCCGCTTGCAAAAGGAGCACATTGGACAGCAATTGGTTGGGTTGCTCAAGGTACGGCTTTAATTGTGTGGGGAGTAACTGAGCGCTACCGTTTAAGCCGATATATTGGTGTAGTTTTAGTTTTACTTAGCTCTATTGCACTGTTTTATCAGGTGTGGGCAAATGAAGAGTTCCCAACGCTAAGCACAAGCATCTATGCAATTGCCCAATTTATTTCTGCCTTTTATTTATTGCAATACAACAGTAAAGAGCAACGCTATTTTAGCGCAAGCATGTTTAGTGGCATTTTCTTGTGTTTAGGAATGTATGCGGGTGCTGTAGCTGGTGTAGAAATCATGGCATGGCATCATCATGCTTTGAGTCCATATTTGATGTTCGCCGTAGTTCTAATCGCAATATTTAGCGCAGTTGTTTACTATAAACTTTGTGTGCAATGGCAAAGTTTGCAGTTAATTTTAATTAGCCTGTTACTGTTGTTGGTTTTGGGTGAAGCGTTTGCGAGTCAAGTGTTTACGTTGTTTAAATGGGTAGACTCATTACAACAAACTACTTTCTTAGTCGCTACCATTATTCTAAGTGCCTTATTTCTTATGGCTCAACCGCAGTCGGATGAGTCTGGGTACTTAAATGTCTGGGCTGGTTTAAGCTGGTTGGCGTTAGCAGCAGTTGGTTTGGCGATCTTTCCAAAAATGCCAGTTGTTGCTCTGGCTTTTATCCCTGTGGTTTATTCGCTTTGGGCGTATAAGGCTCATAAAACGACACTATTGCATCAAATTCCGGTTTGGTGTTTAAGCTTAATTTGGTTGCTAGTTGTGAGCGTTGATCGCCACTCTGCTGAGTACCTTTATTTTGTTCCTTTATTTAACTTAACTGATTTTCTTTCTATTGTAGTATTTGCAGGTCTGCTCTTTATTATTTATCAACATGCTTTTGATCAAGATAAATCACTAGAGTGGACTTTTAAAATTACAACAATTTTAGCTGGGTTATTGGTATTCAGTAGTGTGGTCGTTAGGGGCTTACATCATTACTGGGGGACACCACTATGGAGCTTAGCAATTTGGATGAATGGTGAAGTGCAGTTAAGTTTGACATTGCTTTGGGTCATTTTGGCATTTGTACTCACTACATTCTCAAGCCGTAAAATGATTCGTCAACTCTGGTTTGTAGGTGCTGCACTTTTAGGTATTGTGGTATTAAAGTTGATTTTGCTTGACCTATCACAAAGTGCGACATTAACTCGAGTCATTTCGTTTATTGGGGCAGGTGGAGTAATGTTAATTATTGCTTATCTTGCGCCATTACCCCCGTCATCTACCGCACACAAGAATCAAGAGCCTAAGCTTTAGGCTCTCTTTTTAATTCTTTTTGATTGCTATATTGATCGATATCATCTTCAGCAAAACCGGTAGACGGTCGATCAATCAAGCCCATTTTAGGAACAGGAATTTCAATTCGGTTATCTAAGAATCCATTTCGGATTCGTTCTTGCATTTCATCTCGAACTTTTAAAGAGTTCTCTTGTCGACACCACATTGTGAATAAAAGCTCAATTGATGATTCTCTGAACGCGGTAACTGTAACTGCAGGTTTGGGATCATCCAGTACAAGAGGGTAATGAGCTGCTACATTCAGTAAAACCTCACGTACTTTAATAATATCTTCGTGAAAGTTGATTGCGAGCGTAATTGGGATGCGCCGTATCGGATATTTAGACAAGTTGTGTACAGGCGCACGAATAAGCTGTTCATTCGGTAAACGAATATAGACATTGTCGAGTGTAAGTAATTTTACCGAAAGCAAATCAATTGAAATGACTTCGCCTTCAATTGTATTACCACGAATGAGAGTAATCTGGATCGTATCACCGACTTCAAATGAACCTTCACCAATCAAAAATAAACCACTAATCAAGTTACTGGCAGATGTTTGCGATGCAAAACCGAGTGCTACAGTTAAAATCCCTGCTGCACCAAGGAATACACTAAGTTTGAACCCAGCTTCTTTCAAACTTGTCATGATGAAGAGTAAGAAAATGAAATAAAAAATACCACGGCGCCATACCAGACGTTGGTGAGCGTTAAAGCGTGAACCAATAGTTCTAATAAACGTATTCGAAATAATACGAGCAAGAACAAAGCCAATGAAACACAATACAACAGCGACTAAAATTTCACTAATACGTTCGGTATTGATATTGGTAAATATACTTTTGAGGCTATCAGCGATATCTTTTGGAATATTTGAATCGGCCATATAAACCTCTTAAAAGAATGAATCAAACATATTGAATAATGCTCCACCAGGTGAGCGTGGTGGGTGAACATAGGT
This sequence comes from Acinetobacter sp. D009, assembly GCF_038562025.1. NCBI lineage: Bacteria > Pseudomonadati > Pseudomonadota > Gammaproteobacteria > Moraxellales > Moraxellaceae > Acinetobacter > Acinetobacter sp. D009. Next base: position 3,172,917 of record NZ_CP151886.1, on the reverse strand, counting down.
CACTTCACCAGCAAGAGGTGGCGTACGATTTTCAATACGAATACGTGCAGGACGATCAGAACCCTCATAATAAACTTTAATTTGAGAAGTCCATAAGCGTCCCGTACTTTCACTATAAAATAGCGGTAGGGCCGTCACTGGCACATTCATGCGATCAAAGCGTAATTGATGATTACTTGTGTTGTGAAAGTCAATTGGAGTAACAGCACGGAAAGCGCGTGGTGTTAATAGATTCAAATCAGTACGGCCATCCACGGAAGTGGCATAACAGATTTCTCCTTGCTGCGCATTAGGACCAAACCACGTATCTTTAGGCTGAATTACAGGAATCTCAAACAAAGGTTCATGCTGACTTTCAACTAAGCCTGCAATCCATAATGGTGTGCTTATATATAGAGTCCCACGTTGACCTGCTGGAATATAAATAGGATCAACAGGTTTAATGACCACAGAACGATCTGCCAGACGTGGCATCAGTAAAAATTCTGGGTTGGTCTTTCGAAACATGTATCGTTCTACTTGAACTGTATGCGGAAAGGCAAAATGTGGATCGGCAATTGGGTGCCAATCTTGCTCATTATCATCTTGGAGAGACGGACGATAATATTCGATGCGCCATTCTTTTATGCCACGTGTTAAACGAAAGAGCATTGAACCGAATTGCCATGCTTTGGACTGGTTAATTTCAAAGTGCTGTTCACCCCACCATTTTAAAGAATTCTGGGGGTGAGGCTGATATTCATTATTTTCAAACAAGACGCAAAATTCCTCTACCGAGTTGTTAAACAGACTTCACGCTGTAATCTGCTTAGAGTACACTCAAAATCATCTTACTCATCATTATAAATTGTGATGCAAATATTGAAACAAATACAAGTTCCATATAGTTTTGCCAAGCGTCATGGTGTTTTATTTCGTTATGACGGTGATCAGGTATTTATTATTAGACGTCAAAACACTGAAAAAATTGCATTGCAGGAAGCAAGACGCATCTTGGGTAAGCCAGCTCATTATCAATTATGTACTGAACAAGAATTTAATACGCTCTTAAGTACGAGTTATGCAGGTGATACAGGGGAATCACAACAAGTTGCAGCTGGTTTAGAAGATCATCCGGATTTATTAAGTTTGGCCGATCAGGTTCCTGAAACAGAAGACTTGATGGACCAAGAAGATGACGCGCCTATTGTGCGTCTGATCAATGCACTTCTCTCTGAGGCAATTCGAGTAGGCGCTTCTGATATTCATATTGAAGCTTTTGAAAAAAAATTATCTGTACGATTACGTGTAGATGGACAATTACGTGAGATTGTACAACCACGCCGTGAGTTGGCGCCTTTACTAGTTTCGCGTATTAAAGTTATGGCGAAGCTTGATATTGCTGAAAAACGTGTACCACAAGATGGACGTATTTCTTTACGTCTTGCTGGCCGGGAAGTGGATGTGCGTGTTTCAACTTTGCCATCGTCACATGGTGAAAGGGTCGTTATGCGTTTGCTTGATAAACAAGCGGGCCGTCTCAACATGACTCACTTGGGTTTAATGGCTAATGACTATGAGCGTTTAACTCAGTTAGTGCATCGTCCCCACGGTATTATTTTGGTCACAGGGCCTACAGGTTCGGGGAAAACGACCACCTTATACGCAGCCTTGTCTGATCTAAATGACAATACTCGTAATATCTTAACTGCTGAAGATCCAATCGAATATCAACTCGAAGGCATTGGGCAAACCCAAGTGAATACCAAAGTGGATATGACATTTGCTCGTGCTTTAAAAGCAATGTTACGTCAAGATCCTGATGTTGTGATGGTGGGGGAGATTCGTGATCTGGAAACTGCTGAAATTGCAGTTCAAGCATCTTTAACAGGTCATTTGGTTTTATCAACACTGCATACCAATACTGCTATTGGTGCGGTTACTCGACTTAAAGATATGGGGATTGAACCCTTCTTGTTATCAAGCTCTTTAATTGGGGTGATTGCTCAACGTTTGGTTCGTACTTTATGTCCACATTGTATGACATGGCGTGAAGCAGATACTTTTGAGAAGCAGGTTTTTCAGCATATTAATAATGAACCGTTGTTGCAGTTACCTGAAGCCAAAGGGTGCGATCATTGCTCACATTTAGGTTTTAATGGACGTACAGCGATTTATGAAATCGTACCAGTTGATGAACCTATGCGCCGTCTAATTCATGGTAATGCAGCTGAATATGAATTAGAAAATCATGCTCGTGAGTATTCAGGTTCTATTCGTGACGATGGTTTGCGCAAAGTACTTACAGGTAAAACTACACTCGAAGAAGTGCTTCGTGTAACCAATGAGGCAAGTGAAGCATAATATGTAAGATAAAAAAATGCCCGATTTGATGCGGGCATTTTTTTAATATTAAAACTTATTCAGTCACAATATTAAAGGTTACATCAATATTGTTGCGAGTTGCATTTGAATATGGGCAAACAATATGAGCTGCTGCAACTAACTTTTCAGCTTCTTCACGATCCATACCCACTAAGTAAACATTTAAAGTCGCTTCGATGCTAAAACCTGTAGGAATTGGTCCAATACCTACTTCACCCTCTACATAAGCATCTTTACTAATGTTAAATTTATCGCGGTTTGCAACGAATTTTAAAGCACCTAAAAAGCATGCTGAATAACCAGCTGCAAATAACTGCTCTGGATTTGTTACAGCACCACCAGCGCCACCCATTTCTTTAGGTACACCAAGTTGTACATCTAATACGCCGTCTGATGAAGTCGCACGGCCATCACGACCACCGGTTGCTTTAGCTTTTGCACGATAAACAACTTTTTCTAATGACATCGTTTTATTCCTAAATTAAATTGAATACAAATATATCGTACACGACTTAATTATTTTGACAAGTATATTTTTTGAAAAAATTGCTGTTTATTTGACTAAGTTTGTACGGAGTTTAGTAAGTTGGTCTTTAAGGCCTAATAGCGTTGTCATATCACATGAACTTGCTTCTAATACACCTGCCGGAATATCCATTGCTTGATCTTTTAATTTTTTCCCTTCATCACTCAGTGTAATAATCACTTGTCTCTCATCTTGAGTTGAACGGGTACGATGAAGTAAATGCGAGGCTTCTAACTTTTTCAAGATAGGTGTGAGAGTAGATGATTCTAAAAAAAGTTTAGCTCCAATTTCTGAAACAGTTACTTCATCTTGCTCCCACAACACTAACATAACTAAATATTGGGGATAGGTGATACCCAAAGGCGCTAGTAGTTTTCTGTAGAGCTGATTAAGCGCTAAATTTGTTGAATAAATGAGGAAACATAATTGATTCTCAAGCTTTAAGTTTTGACAGTCTTGGTCCATATATTCCTCAAAAGAAAATGATATTACTTTTGTAGTATATCGCTTTCTATTCCGTTTCTTAAATGTTCATAAGAATAGGTTATGAATAAAGTAAATTAAGGGACATAAAAAATGGAATAATTACTTCAACTATTCCATAAGATAAAAATATTCTAGGTGAAAGTGTTTCACCACAAATCTGCAATCTTTTTCATTAAACGCGCACGATACTTCGCGGTAGGATTATTTGCATTGCGTTGCTGCTCTTGTTCATAAAAATCTTGCCATGCAGTAATCATTTCAAGCGTTGTTCCTTGTTTTTTAATCACAGAAACATCTGCTGGCTGAATATTTTCTAAACGTTGTCTAGCACCTTCTGCGCCTGTACCCCAGCCAATAATTCTTTGGCCAAAAGCGGGCAAGGGGATATTTTTAGGAGTTGCTGGAAGAATATCTGAGTTGAGCTGTGCAGCAGGCGAAACAAAATGGTTTGTTGTACCAAACTCTGCATAACAATGAATATTTGCCCCCAAGCAAAAAATGCTAAATAAGTATTTCCACATGAATAATTAAACTTTTAATAATGAATCAATTTACGGTGAGTCATCAGAGGCATTGAAGACCGGACGAGTTCTTGTGCTGTTAAATCAAAGGGTACAGTGATTAAACCACTCCCTTCATATCCAATCATACTTAAAATTTGGCCACGACTATCTGTTGCCCCAGAGTGTCCCCAGGTTTGTCGTTTTTCACCATGCCAGCCCTGTTGTGCTGCGCCTAAAACATAACATTGGCTATCCATTGCCCGAGCTTGTAGCAAAAGCTGCCAGTGCATTTGTCCAGTTGTATAAGTAAATGCAGCAGGAGCAGTAAGAAGATGAGCGCCTTGTTGTCTCAGAGTTAGAGCAAGCTCTGGAAAACGTAAGTCATAACATACCATTAAGCCAATATTGCCAAAAGGGGTAGATGTGACTACTACGTCTGTTCCAGGTTCAAAGAAACGAGACTCTTGATAACCACCGACAGCATCACCCACTTGTACATCAAATAAATGGATCTTGTCATAACGTGCTTCTGTACGCTCAGGGCTAATACAAAGACTAACCGTCCGGACTCTACCATCTTGAATGGTAGATCCATCTGGACGAAATGGGCATGGCAAGGTACCGGCCACAATCCAGATTTGATATTGATGTGCTAGTTTCTCAAGCCGTTGTTGAATAGACTCAAATTGCTCAGCTGTTTCGCGTTGTTTTCCAGCTGCAAAACATACAAAGTTTTCAGGGAAAACAATCAGGCTAGCATTTTGCGCCTTACTTTGTTGAATTAACGACTCAATGACTTGAAAATTATTTTCAATATCATCTTGCGAGTTCATTTGAGCAACAGAAATAAGGGTCATATTCTAATCCGGCTTAATATTAAAGTCAGGCATTTTGCTTATCTGATACCTGTTCAAGCGTATCTTGTTCTTTCTGTAACTGCTTCACAAGTGGCTCAAACATATTCTGGTTGTTTGCATTGAGTTTCATCAATGTCTTATGTGCATCCAGAACTGTTCTTAGCATTGCATTATGAGTGATCTGTTCATCAGTTAGCGTTAATGTGCAAACGTTAGGATCGCCACAGTAATTCAAAATGACAAAAACCTGCCCTAGCCCCATACTGTTGGCTAAGGTTGTGATATCTGGATTGGTAGATAGCATCACAGCTTGAATATGATGAGTTTGTTTAAGCTTTAAACCTAGCTTAGCCAGGATGCCTAACACCGTACTATCAATAAATGTTGTTTGGGTTAAATCAACGATTGCACCAACAACATTCTCTTGCTGTTCAATTCTGTTTAAAAGTTTGTCTAGACTTATACAAGAATGGGCTCGCACTTCACCAATAAGTTTGAAAATATGCGTTCCATTTAAACTTGCATATTCAACATGACCTGTTGACATATAAATGCCATTTTCAGAGAAGGATAGAAAAATTATCACATAGTGCCATCGCAGACTCAAGAGTCCTTAAGTCGTATATTATGTAATTAATTGATTCGTAAATTAATTCATTCGACAGAGACTGAAGATGGCAATGTCATCAGCCACATGATCGGGTGCTTGGAATGATTGATTTTGCAAATGATGAACCAATTGTTGGAATTGATCATTTAACCCACCATCAAAAGGTTCAAGGGCTCCATCTGAGCAAACAATGAAGCGTGCTTGGTGATTTAATGTGCAAACATGCTCTTCAACTTCGAGTTCATCAGTCAAGCCTAATGGGAAGCTACTTGTTGTTAGAATTTTGGGAGCTTGATTAGGTTCAAAAATGATAGGAGGAGGGTAGTGTCCAGCACTTGACCAGCGAAGCGTATGTGTTTCAAGGTTTAAAATACCCACCACAATTGTAATGTGTTTTTCAATATTTTCTTGAACCAACATTCCATTTAATTTTTTTATTAATTGTCTTGGTGTTTTAGAGCGGCCATGGAAAGCTGCCATCCAAGATGTTAATAAGCTGCTAGTTACGCCATGCCCTGAAACATCGGCAAGATAGAATAAAACTTCCTTATCATTTAATTTCCAGTAGTCATACCAATCACCAGAAAGATAAGCTGAAGGCTGAAAGAAAGTTTCGACTTGATAATTTAATAAATCAATTGGATTAGGCAATAGTCTTTTTTGTAGTTCAGCAGCTGAAGGTAAATCACGACTATCTTGGTTGCGTTTATATTGAGCATCGATTCTTGATAATGCTTTATTTAAATCATTAGGTAGTTGATTCCATACCCAACCTGCAAGAGCACCCGCTTCCCAAGCTTGAGCTAAAGCGCTACCTTCATGTTCAAAAGCAATGACAATCGTTGGTAAATTCCATTTATATGTCAGGAAATCTTGTACATCTGCTATTGCAATGATGGTTGGATCATATAAATCTAAATCATCTATGTTAATGACTTGTAAGCCTGGCAGTTTATCCAAAGCTTGCTCTAAATAAGGGATAGAGCGTGTCGGTTTAATAAAATACATAGAAGAGATGGTAGTCCTTTTATATGATCACTTTATTCATCATAGAGTATGTATGATCAAAATCAAGGTATTGCCGAACTCTTAATCTAAGCAATACCTTGATTTCATCTTTTAAGGGTTTTGATTCTCATCTGGTGTGTCTTCTGAATCATCATCAATGAAAGATACATCAGCTGAGTCGCCCTTTTTCTCTGCAATTTGGAATGCTTTACGTTGCAGATATAAATCTCGAATCATGGCGTATTGATCACCTTGTAAGGTCTGATCTAGATCCAGATATTGAGCGCGTGTATCAACTGCTTGTAACATATTACTTGACCAATAAAGACCATCTTGATCATCCATAACATATTTCTGTGGACGTGCTTGGGCGTCTACTGCTAAACCAAAACCATCACGTAAGGTACTTGGACCGAAAAAAGGCAACATCAGGAATGGGCCAGAAGGAACACCATAGTAACCGAGAGTTACACCAAAATTCTCTTCTTCAGTCGGTAAACCTAAACGGCTGGCAGGGTCAGCTAAACCAAGAGTGGTTAACGTATTAATTGTAAAGCGACCTAGGGTTTTTGCCGCACGGCCAGGGCGGCCTTGAATAAGCTGGTTAACAGCATTCCAAGGTTCTCCAAGATTTTTGCGGAACTGACGATAAGAACCACGTACATCTTCTGGAGTCTTTTCTCTATATTGCACAGCAACTGGACGTAAAAAATTTCGGTCCAACATGTCGTTAAATGAGTAAATTGGACGATTTAATGACTGTAATGGATCTTTTACAGGATCTGGTTGTGCTGCATTCGCATTAATTTTTAAATCTTTAACTTTAATATTTTTTAAATCTTTAATAATTTGTGAGCGCGTATGAGTCGGTGCTGTTTCTTCTAATGAGCTAGCATCAGAAGATTCGCTTATAGTATTTTCTTGAGCATATAAAGAGGTACAAACACCTACAGATAATAAGCTTAGTAAAATTAAATTAGAATAATTCATATAATTCCTTAACCGCCAGCCAGGCTAATACTTAAATGTGCAGTTGGGTGGAGATATGTTTTAATACAAAATTGATAACCTATTATCAATGTAAAATTGATCAAATAATATAGATAAAATGCTAAAAAGCTTAAAAAGTATCCAGTTGATGATATTGATTTAAAAAAAGGGTTGCAAAGGGATCTTAATCATCTATAATGCACATCCATCGGCGGTGATGCAGATAGAAACTTGTTGAAAAACAGTTACTTGTGATTAAGTTGATTGCTTTAAGTGATGAATTTGATGGTAAGTTGGTTTTGAGAATGAGTTTTAAAAATATCGAAATTACCTGTTGACTTTTAAGAGATTAAGAGTAATATAGCCGACCTAGCTTGCTGGTGACGAACCAGGAAGAAGATCATTAAGAGAATTGAAGAACAACTTGTGTGGATTTTTACTGGTTGATTAATCGAAATAATTTTCATTGATTGATTGGTTTAAATTACTCGAAGTTTATTTGAGCGAAATTTAAGTCAGTAATTGATGAGCCAGAATTGGTACCTTGTCTTTAAATAAGGTACAAAATGATTTTAACTGAAGAGTTTGATCATGGCTCAGATTGAACGCTGGCGGCAGGCTTAACACATGCAAGTCGAGCGGAGAGAGGTAGCTTGCTACTGATCTTAGCGGCGGACGGGTGAGTAATGCTTAGGAATCTGCCTATTAGTGGGGGACAACATTTCGAAAGGAATGCTAATACCGCATACGTCCTACGGGAGAAAGCAGGGGATCTTCGGACCTTGCGCTAATAGATGAGCCTAAGTCGGATTAGCTAGTTGGTGGGGTAAAGGCCTACCAAGGCGACGATCTGTAGCGGGTCTGAGAGGATGATCCGCCACACTGGGACTGAGACACGGCCCAGACTCCTACGGGAGGCAGCAGTGGGGAATATTGGACAATGGGCGCAAGCCTGATCCAGCCATGCCGCGTGTGTGAAGAAGGCCTTATGGTTGTAAAGCACTTTAAGCGAGGAGGAGGCTACTTTAGTTAATACCTAGAGATAGTGGACGTTACTCGCAGAATAAGCACCGGCTAACTCTGTGCCAGCAGCCGCGGTAATACAGAGGGTGCAAGCGTTAATCGGATTTACTGGGCGTAAAGCGCGCGTAGGCGGCTAATTAAGTCAAATGTGAAATCCCCGAGCTTAACTTGGGAATTGCATTCGATACTGGTTAGCTAGAGTGTGGGAGAGGATGGTAGAATTCCAGGTGTAGCGGTGAAATGCGTAGAGATCTGGAGGAATACCGATGGCGAAGGCAGCCATCTGGCCTAACACTGACGCTGAGGTGCGAAAGCATGGGGAGCAAACAGGATTAGATACCCTGGTAGTCCATGCCGTAAACGATGTCTACTAGCCGTTGGGGCCTTTGAGGCTTTAGTGGCGCAGCTAACGCGATAAGTAGACCGCCTGGGGAGTACGGTCGCAAGACTAAAACTCAAATGAATTGACGGGGGCCCGCACAAGCGGTGGAGCATGTGGTTTAATTCGATGCAACGCGAAGAACCTTACCTGGCCTTGACATAGTAAGAACTTTCCAGAGATGGATTGGTGCCTTCGGGAACTTACATACAGGTGCTGCATGGCTGTCGTCAGCTCGTGTCGTGAGATGTTGGGTTAAGTCCCGCAACGAGCGCAACCCTTTTCCTTATTTGCCAGCGAGTAATGTCGGGAACTTTAAGGATACTGCCAGTGACAAACTGGAGGAAGGCGGGGACGACGTCAAGTCATCATGGCCCTTACGGCCAGGGCTACACACGTGCTACAATGGTCGGTACAAAGGGTTGCTACCTAGCGATAGGATGCTAATCTCAAAAAGCCGATCGTAGTCCGGATTGGAGTCTGCAACTCGACTCCATGAAGTCGGAATCGCTAGTAATCGCGGATCAGAATGCCGCGGTGAATACGTTCCCGGGCCTTGTACACACCGCCCGTCACACCATGGGAGTTTGTTGCACCAGAAGTAGCTAGCCTAACTGCAAAGAGGGCGGTTACCACGGTGTGGCCGATGACTGGGGTGAAGTCGTAACAAGGTAGCCGTAGGGGAACCTGCGGCTGGATCACCTCCTTAACGAAAGATTGACGATTGGTAAGAATCCACAACAAGTTGTTCTTCATAGATGTATCTGAGGGTCTGTAGCTCAGTTGGTTAGAGCACACGCTTGATAAGCGTGGGGTCACAAGTTCAAGTCTTGTCAGACCCACCATGACTTTGACTGGTTGAAGTTATAGATAAAAGATACATGACTGATGATGTAAGCTGGGGACTTAGCTTAGTTGGTAGAGCGCCTGCTTTGCACGCAGGAGGTCAGGAGTTCGACTCTCCTAGTCTCCACCAGAACTTAAGAGAAGTTCGGATTACAGAAATTAGTAAATAGAGATTTCGGTCTTGGTTTATTAACTTCTGTGATTTAAGTATCACGGTATTAAGCATGACCTGACGAAGGCGTGTTTATTCATTAACAGATTGGCAAAATTGAGTCTGAAATAAATTGTTCACTCAAGAGTTTAGATTAAGCAATTAATCTAGATGAATTGAGAACTAGCAAATTAACTGAATCAAGCGTTTTGGTATATGAATTTAGATTGAAGCTGTACAGTGTTTAAGTACACAGACAACAGATAGTAGCGATGAAGAATCGCACGGACAACACTCACTTGTAGGTGTTGACGACTGTTTGGGGTTGTATAGTCAAGTAATTAAGTGCATGTGGTGGATGCCTTGGCAGTCAGAGGCGATGAAAGACGTGATAGCCTGCGAAAAGCTCCGGGGAGGCGGCAAATATCCTTTGATCCGGAGATTTCTGAATGGGGGAACCCACCTACTTTAAGGTAGGTATTGCAACATGAATACATAGTGTTGCAAGGCGAACGAGGGGAAGTGAAACATCTCAGTACCCTTAGGAAAAGAAATCAATTGAGATTCCCTCAGTAGCGGCGAGCGAACGGGGATCAGCCCATTAAGTTATGTGTGTTTTAGTGGAACGCTCTGGGAAGTGCGAACGTAGAGGGTGATATTCCCGTACACGAAAGGGCACACATAATGATGACGAGTAGGGCGAGGCACGTGAAACCTTGTCTGAATATGGGGGGACCATCCTCCAAGGCTAAATACTCCTGACTGACCGATAGTGAACCAGTACCGTGAGGGAAAGGCGAAAAGAACCCCTGTGAGGGGAGTGAAATAGATCCTGAAACCGCATGCATACAAGCAGTGGGAGCACCTTCGTGGTGTGACTGCGTACCTTTTGTATAATGGGTCAGCGACTTATATTCAGTAGCGAGGTTAACCGTATAGGGGAGCCGTAGAGAAATCGAGTCTTAATAGGGCGTTTAGTTGCTGGGTATAGACCCGAAACCAGGCGATCTATCCATGAGCAGGTTGAAGGTTGGGTAACACTAACTGGAGGACCGAACCCACTGTCGTTGAAAAGCCAGGGGATGACTTGTGGATAGGGGTGAAAGGCTAATCAAGCCTGGTGATAGCTGGTTCTCCCCGAAAGCTATTTAGGTAGCGCCTCGGACGAATACCATAGGGGGTAGAGCACTGTTTCGGCTAGGGGGTCATCCCGACTTACCAAACCGATGCAAACTCCGAATACCTATGAGTACTATCCGGGAGACAGACTGCGGGTGCTAACGTCCGTAGTCAAGAGGAAAACAATCCAGACCGCCAGCTAAGGCCCCAAAATCATAGTTAAGTGGGAAACGATGTGGGAAGGCATAGACAGCTAGGAGGTTGGCTTAGAAGCAGCCACCCTTTAAAGAAAGCGTAATAGCTCACTAGTCGAGTCGGCCTGCGCGGAAGATGTAACGGGGCTAAAACTATGTGCCGAAGCTGCGGATTTGACATTAGTCAAGTGGTAGGGGAGCGTTCTGTAAGCCGATGAAGGTGTATTGAGAAGTATGCTGGAGGTATCAGAAGTGCGAATGCTGACGTGAGTAACGACAAAACGGGTGAAAAACCCGTTCGCCGAAAGACCAAGGGTTCCAGTCCAACGTTAATCGGGGCTGGGTGAGTCGACCCCTAAGGCGAGGCCGAAAGGCGTAGTCGATGGGAAATTGGTTAATATTCCAATACTTCTGTGTAATGCGATGAGAGGACGGAGAAGGTTAAGTCAGCCTGGCGTTGGTTGTCCAGGTGGAAGGATGTAGGTATGTATCTTAGGCAAATCCGGGGTACTCTATACTGAGATCCGATAGCAAGCTGTACTTGTACAGTGAAGTGGCTGATACCATGCTTCCAGGAAAAGTCTCTAAGCTTCAGTTACACAGGAATCGTACCCGAAACCGACACAGGTGGTCAGGTCGAGTAGACCAAGGCGCTTGAGAGAACTCTGCTGAAGGAACTAGGCAAAATGGTACCGTAACTTCGGGAGAAGGTACGCTGTTGTTGGTGATGGAACTTGCTTCCTGAGCTGACGACAGCCGCAGAAACCAGGCCGCTGCAACTGTTTATTAAAAACATAGCACTCTGCAAACACGAAAGTGGACGTATAGGGTGTGATGCCTGCCCGGTGCTGGAAGGTTAATTGATGGGGTTAGCGTAAGCGAAGCTCTTGATCGAAGCCCCAGTAAACGGCGGCCGTAACTATAACGGTCCTAAGGTAGCGAAATTCCTTGTCGGGTAAGTTCCGACCTGCACGAATGGCATAATGATGGCGGCGCTGTCTCCAGCAGAGGCTCAGTGAAATCGAAATCGCTGTGAAGATGCAGTGTACCCGCGGCTAGACGGAAAGACCCCGTGAACCTTTACTGCAGCTTGACACTGAACTTTGACCTTACTTGTGTAGGATAGGTGGGAGGCTTTGAAGTTGGAACGCTAGTTCCAATGGAGCCGTCCTTGAAATACCACCCTGGTAATGTTGAGGTTCTAACTCTGTCCCGTTATCCGGGACGAGGACCGTGTCTGGTGGGTAGTTTGACTGGGGCGGTCTCCTCCTAAAGAGTAACGGAGGAGTACGAAGGTGCGCTCAGCGTGGTCGGAAATCACGCGTAGAGTATAAAGGCAAAAGCGCGCTTAACTGCGAGACCCACAAGTCGAGCAGGTACGAAAGTAGGTCTTAGTGATCCGGTGGTTCTGTATGGAAGGGCCATCGCTCAACGGATAAAAGGTACTCTGGGGATAACAGGCTGATACCGCCCAAGAGTTCATATCGACGGCGGTGTTTGGCACCTCGATGTCGGCTCATCTCATCCTGGGGCTGAAGCAGGTCCCAAGGGTATGGCTGTTCGCCATTTAAAGAGGTACGCGAGCTGGGTTTAGAACGTCGTGAGACAGTTCGGTCCCTATCTACCGTGGGCGCTGGAAATTTGAGAGGATCTGCTCCTAGTACGAGAGGACCAGAGTGGACGAACCTCTGGTGTACCGGTTGTGACGCCAGTCGCATCGCCGGGTAGCTATGTTCGGAAGGGATAACCGCTGAAAGCATCTAAGCGGGAAGCCTACCTCAAGATAAGATTTCCCTAGGAATTTATTCCTCTAAAGAGCCGTTCGAGACTAGGACGTTGATAGGTTGGATGTGGAAGCATAGTGATATGTGAAGCTGACCAATACTAATTGCTCGTGAGGCTTGACTATACAACACCCAAGCAGTTGTATATGAAGCATCAATCGATTCATAAACATGCAAAGCAACTTGATTTAGTTAAACACTTAGCTAAAATGAACAACGAAAAATCAGACCAATCAGCCCATCTGTAAAGATTTGGAAAACGCAACGTATCACACAGTGAATAAAACGAAGCAAGTATCCATACCAGTTGTGCTGGCGACCATAGCAAGAGTGAACCACCTGATCCCTTCCCGAACTCAGAAGTGAAACCTCTTAGCGCTGATGGTAGTGTGGGGTTACCCATGTGAGAGTAAGTCATCGCCAGCTCATTATTCTAAACACCCCCATTCTAATGAATGGGGGTGTTTTTTATTGTGATAAAAAATATATATGGGGGGAATAAATATAAAATAGTAAGCTATGAGTTGAAATCTTAAAATTTAATAGAAAAAAACTATACAATCGAAGAGTAATCAATTAGACAAAATTAAAAGAGGGCTAGTTCCTCCTAATTAACTTTTTATAACAAGATTTCGTGTCTGACTTTGTATGAGAACCATGTTTGATAGAATTAATTTAATAAGATTATTTTTATAATTGGAAAAATCTCTTTTTTCTTCTGCAAATTTCAGTTGGATATGTATGACAAATGGAGACTATATGTTATAAATATTGAATAGGCATGATTTTTGCTTGTTTTATGGAAAATGAAATATATGAAATTATCTGTTGGATTGAAAGTAGCGAATTCTCTATCGTTAACACCTCAATTGCAGCAGGCGATTCGTTTGTTACAACTCTCTAGTTTAGAGCTTGAACAGGAAATTCAGATTCAACTAGATAGTAATCCTTTACTTGAAAAAATAGAAGAAGAATCACTAACGGAGAGTCTGGCTGCATTAGAAAATAAAGAATCAGATGACTTAACGACTGAGCTAAATGCAGACCATTTGCCTGATGATTTACCCGTTGATACTGAGTGGGATGATGTTTATACCCATCAATCAACAGCTTTGGCTACTCCAGAATTTGAAGAACGAGAGGATAATCGCCAAGTTCAATTATCGCTAAAGGAACATATTCTAGAACAAGTTAATCTTTTGCATTTTTCTAAAATAGATCAATTAATTGCTTATTGTATTGTTGATGCATTAGATGATAAAGGGTTTTTAGATGCTGAAATTGAAGAAATAATTTTAGCGGCACAACAATTATTGAATGAAATGGATATTGAGGAAGAGATCGAAGAAGATGAGGTTTTAGTTGTCTTAAAACACATTCAACGACTTGATCCTTTAGGGATCGGTTCGCGTAATTTAGCGGAATGTTTAAAAATACAGCTAGAGTTTCTGCCCAAAGATGTTGAATATCTAAATGAGGCAAAAAATCTATTACAGTATTATGAGCTTTTGATAGCCAATGATCTTAATAAATTACTCAAACAAACTGGTTTAACGAAAGACCAATTAAAGTTTGCAATCAATCTTTTAAAAACGTTAAAACCTTATCCTGGTATGGATTTTGATAAGCAAGAATCTGATTATCAAATTCCCGATGTAGTAGTTTCAAAAAAAGATTTACATTGGCAGGTTCAGCTAAACCCAGATGTACTTCCTAAATTAAGAATTAATTCTTTTTACTCTAGTATGATTCGTAGAGCAGATCAGAGTGAGGATAATTTATATTTACGTAACCAGATGCTTGAGGCGAAAAACTTTATTAAAAGTATTGATGAAAGGCATAAAACGTTATTAAAAGTAGCTTCTTGTATCGTAGAGCATCAAAAAGCTTTTTTGGAAATAGGCCCGGAAGCGATGAAGCCGCTAGTTCTTCGAGACGTGGCAGAAGAAGTCGAATTGCATGAATCTACAGTTTCTCGTGTAACTACAAATAAATATATGCTTACGCCTCGTGGTCTATTTGAGTTGAAATATTTTTTCTCTAGCCATGTAGGAACAACAGCAGGGGGAGAGGCATCTTCCACCGCAATTCGGGCAATGATTAAGAAACTAGTCGCCAACGAAAATCCACGTAAGCCTTTGTCAGATAATGTAATTGCTACATTGTTAAAGGATGAGGGAATTGAAGTGGCTCGAAGAACGGTCGCAAAATATCGAGAATCGTTACATATTCCTTCGTCGTCTGAAAGAAAAGTCTTGATCTGAATTTTGAAGTATGGCTATTCTAGAGATTCATTATGACGAAATAATGAAATTTCATTTTCACCAAGAGAGTAACTAAAATGGTTTAATTGTTCTAAGTTTTCTTTTTGATAGCATTAAATCGTTTTAGTTCTTCTTTAGATAACCTAAAAAAGGTGAGGGATAGAATTATGCAAATAACGATTCGTGGACATCATTTAGCAATTACACCAGCTATAGAAGAAAATATTAAATCAAAATTTAATCAGTTAACAAAACACTTAGATCAGGTGAATAGTATGCAGATTAAATTAACAAAAGATCATCAAATTGATAAGCGCTCTCATAAAGGTAGTTCGAACCATGTTGCAGAGGCTATTGTAAGATTGCCGGGAATTGAGTTATTTGCTCAGGCAACTGCTGATGATATGTATACTTCAATTAAAAAACTAACTGAAAAATTAAAAAAACAATTATTAAAATATCGGAAAATGCAGTGCACTTATTCGCAAGTTGCTGTTTCTATTTAATAAGTTTTATATAATTGAAAGAGGCTTGAAACATAGCCTCTTTTTTATTGATAAAATATAAACACGTACTGAATTCTTTGAAAAAGTTATAGTAAAATACTTCGTTTTACACCTTAGGTTGTGTCAGAGGTCTTTGCAATGAATAGTGAACAGCTCACTCAAATTTTAAAAGAAGCTTTCCCTGAAGCGGAAGTAGCGGTGAGCGGACAGGCTGGAAAATTTGACCTCCGTATTGTGGATGATCAATTTGACGGTAAGCGTACTGTTGCTCGCCAACAATTAGTTTATGCACCATTAAATACTTATATTGCAAGTGGCGAAGTTCATGCGGTAACAATTCGTGCAATGACCAAAGATGAATGGCGTAAAGCAAGCCTTTTCGGAGCTTAAATATTAATGGATAAATTTTTAATTACGGGTGGTGTTAAGCTCGACGGGGAAGTGCGCATTTCTGGTGCTAAAAATGCAGCTTTACCATTACTTGCTGCAACTATTCTTGCAGACTCTCCAATTACGATCACTAATGTTCCAAATCTTAAAGACGTAAATACTTTGGTCAAGTTGATTGGTGGTTTGGGGGTTACAATCGGCTATGAAAATGACACAGTAAAAGCTGATACCTCTACTTTAGATAATCAGTTTGCTCCATATGAACTAGTAAAAACAATGCGCGCCTCAATTTTGGTTTTAGGACCATTATTAGCGCGTTACGGTAATGCGAAAGTTTCTTTACCAGGTGGTTGTGCAATTGGATCACGTCCAGTTGATCAGCATTTAAAAGCCTTAGAGGCTTTAGGTGCACATATTGAAGTTGAAAATGGTTATGTCCATGCTTCAGTTGAAGGTCGTTTAAAAGGCGGCGAAGTTGTTTTTGATATGGTTACCGTTGGTGGTACTGAAAACATCTTGATGGCTGCTGCACTGGCTGATGGTGTTACGACTATTCGTAATGCAGCTCGTGAGCCTGAGATCACTGACCTTGCTCAAATGCTCATTAAAATGGGCGCTAAGATTGAAGGACTTGATACTGATACTCTTGTTGTAACTGGAGTAGAAAGTTTGCATGGCTGTGAATATGCTGTGGTAGCTGATCGTATCGAAACGGGATCTTATTTGGCAGCTGCGGCAATTACGGGCGGTCGTGTCAAAACTACACATACCGACCCTGCATTACTTGAATCTGTTTTGGATAAGTTTGAAGAAATGGGTGCTGAAGTCACTCGTGGTGATGACTGGATCGAACTTGATATGTTAGGCAAACGCCCTAAAGCTGTAAGTTTTAGAACTTTGCCACATCCAGAGTTTCCAACAGATATGCAAGCTCAGCTTATGGCTGTAAATGCTATTGGTCGTGGATTTGCAACTATCTCTGAAACGATTTTTGAAAATCGTTTTATGCATGTTCCTGAATTGTCACGCATGGGTGCTAATATTCAGGTTGAAGGTCATGATGCTGTCGTGACTGGAGTAGAAACTTTACAGGCTGCACCTGTAATGGCA
The DNA here is from genome assembly GCF_038562025.1 of Acinetobacter sp. D009. NCBI lineage: Bacteria > Pseudomonadati > Pseudomonadota > Gammaproteobacteria > Moraxellales > Moraxellaceae > Acinetobacter > Acinetobacter sp. D009. The sequence goes on along the minus strand of NZ_CP151886.1, from coordinate 3,155,807 downwards.
ACAGATTTGCGTGCTTCGTTCTCTCTAGTTTTGGCAGCTTTAGTGGCAGAAGGAGATACCTTAATTGACCGTATCTACCATATTGACCGTGGTTATGAGCATGTCGAAGAGAAACTTCAAGGTTTAGGTGCCAAAATTAAGCGAGTAAGTTAATGAATGATGTAAGAAACGATGATCCTAATTTTGATGTGATGGGCAATTTTGATCATGGTTTGACCTTGGCACTCAGTAAAGGACGTATCTTAAAAGAGACGTTACCTTTACTAGCTACAGCGGGTATTAATTTGCTCGAAGATCCGGAAAAGTCCCGCAAACTGATTTTTCCTACTACGCATAAGCAAGTACGTATTTTGATTTTACGTGCATCTGATGTGCCTACCTATGTAGAAAATGGCGCAGCAGATTTAGGTGTAGCAGGCAAAGATGTGTTGATGGAACATGGCGCTCAGCATGTATATGAGCTACTTGACCTGAAAATCGCTAAGTGTAAATTAATGACTGCTGGTAAAGTGGGAATGGAACGTCCAGAAGGCCGTTTAAAAATTGCCACGAAATACGTCAATCTTACGCGTCAGTATTATGCAAGCTTAGGTGAGCAAGTCGATGTGATCAAACTCTATGGTTCTATGGAGTTAGCGCCTTTAGTAGGTTTGGGTGATTACATTGTGGATGTGGTTGATACTGGTAATACGCTAAGAGCGAATGGTCTTGAGCCATTAGAGGAGATTTGCAAAGTCTCTTCACGTTTAATTGTAAATAAAGCTAGTTTTAAACGTAAGCAAACTCTATTAAACCCAATCATTTCACAGCTCGAGCAAGCTGTTCAATCACGTTAAAAGCAATTTCCCATCATGCTTTTGTGATAGTTGCTTCAGATGATGCCCACAAGCGCCTAGAAAAAGAGTAAACTTGGTTTTTCTTTTTCGCCTTGTGGGTAAATTGATGCGACGTTTATCGACTCAAGATCAGAACTTCAAACAGGTTTTTGCTGAGCTTTTAGCATTTGAAACTGTAAATGATCTTAATTTAGTGCAAACAGTAGATCAAATTATTGCTGATGTTCGTCAGCATGGTGATGATCATGTTTTGAAGCTTACTCAACAGTTCGATCGACATCCTGCGCATCAATTTTCAGATTTAGAATTATCTCAACAACAACTTAAAACTGCTTTTGATAATTTAAGCCCAGAAATCCGTGATGCTCTAGAGTTAGCAGCAAAGCGTATTCGTTCATTTCATGAAGCTCAGAAACAAGAGAGCTGGACTTATATAGATGATTTGGGTAATACATTAGGACAAAAAGTTACACCTCTAGACCGTGTGGGTATTTATGTACCAGGTGGTTTAGCCTCTTATCCGTCTTCAGTTTTAATGAATGCAGTGCCAGCCCATGTTGCTGGTGTACCTGAAATTATTATGGCTGTTCCTGCACCAAACGGTGAACTAAATCCATTGGTTCTAGCTGCGGCTTACCTTGCAGGAGTGAGTCGAGTATTCACTATTGGGGGAGCTCAAGCTGTAGCAGCTCTTGCTTATGGTACTCAGACTATTCCACCTGTAGATAAAATTACTGGCCCTGGAAATCGTTTTGTGGCGGCTGCCAAACGCGCTGTATTTGGTCAGGTTGGTATTGATATGATTGCTGGACCTTCTGAAATTTTAGTATATGCAGAAGGTGAAAATAATGCAGATTGGTTAGCTATGGATGTTTTATCTCAGGCTGAACATGACACAGTTGCTCAAGCTATTTTCATTACTCCTGATGAAGCTTTGCTTAATGCGGTAGAGTTGGCAATTGAAAACCATTTAAATGAATTGCCAAAGGCAGACATTGCGAGAACTTCGATTGAAAACCGTGGTGCTTTGGTATTAGTTAAAGACCGTGCAGAAGCAATTGATTTGATTAATCAAGTTGCACCAGAACATTTGGAACTTTGCTTAGATGATGCCGAGGCTATGAGTGAAGATATTCGCCATGCTGGAGCAATTTTCATGGGGCGCTATACACCTGAAGCAATTGGTGACTATTGTGCAGGTCCAAACCATGTATTGCCGACTTCCGGAACTGCTCGTTTTTCTTCTCCATTAGGTGTTTATGATTTCCAAAAACGTTCGAGCTTAATCATGTGTTCGAAAGATGGAGTCAAATCGTTAGCCAAAACAGCCGACATCTTAGCTGTCCAAGAGAACTTAGATGCCCATGCACGCTCAGCTCGCTATCGTTACCAATAAGCTTATAAACCTTGTAGTTTTTTAATTATTACTCAGGGCTGGTTTTCAGCCCTTTTTTGAGATAAGACCATGACTTTATCTACAGCACAAATGCGCTTCTGGAGTCCAGAAGTTCGTGAGTTAGAGCCGTACGTTCCTGGTGAACAGCCTAAAATTCAGAATTTATTGAAGCTCAATACAAATGAAAATCCATATCCGCCATCACCAAAAGTAGTTGAAGCAGTTCAAGCTGTTTTAACTCATCAGGCTGATGCATTGCGTTTATATCCAGACCCAGATGCTACGGCATTAAAACATGCGATTGCTAAGCAACAGAATATTGACGTTTCACAAGTTTTTGTTGGTAATGGCTCAGATGAAGTGCTTGCTCATATTTTTAAAGCATTTTTTCTTCAAGATGAACCAATTCTTTATCCAGATATCACTTATAGCTTTTACCCAGTTTATAGTCAGTTTTTTGGTACAAAGACTAAAGAAATCCCACTCAATGATAATTTTGAGATAGAAGTTAAAGATTATGTGCAACCAAATGGTGGGATTATTATTACAAACCCTAATGCTCCAACAAGTATTGCACTAGGTTTACCAGAAATCGAACAAATTTTAAAAGCGAATCCAGATCGGGTGGTTGTCATTGATGAGGCTTATGTTGATTTCGGTGCAGAATCAGCAGTGAGTTTAGTAAATCGCTATGAGAATCTGGTTGTGTGTCAAACAACTTCAAAATCTCGCTCTCTTGCAGGTTTACGCGTTGGCTTCGCGATTGCTCAGTCTCATTTAATTGCTGCACTTGAAGCTGTCAAAAATAGTTTTAACTCATATCCTATTGACCGTTTTGCAATTGCAGCAGCGGTAGCCTCTTTTGAAGATCAAACTTATTTTGAAGAACAATGTCAAAAAGTTATTTCTAGTCGTGAAAAGCTAGTAGATGAATTAACTGCTTTGGGCTTTAAAGTTTTACCTTCTAAAGCAAACTTTATTTTTGCTTCACATCCATCGCATGATGCAGGTCAGCTTGCACAGCAATTACGTGAGCAGGGCATTATTGTGCGTTATTTCAATAAGCCTCGTATTAATCAATTCTTGCGAATTACTGTAGGAACTGATGAGCAAAATGAGCGTTTAGTACAGACATTAAAAGAAGGTATTCTCTAAATTTTACTCTGCTGTGCTGTTCATCAAGTTCAGCATAGCAGAGACTTTATCAAGACTTTCTTGATATTCTGCTTCTGCATTTGATGCAATCGTAATACCACCACCTGCCCATAAAGAAAGCTGATTCTGATATTGTTGAAAACTACGGATAAGAATATTCCAGCGGCCAGTTCCATCAAAATTGAAGTAACCCAATGTTCCGCAATATGCGCCTCTTGCTGATTCTTCTAACTCTTCAATGATCTGCATTGCCCGAATTTTGGGAGCACCTGTGATTGAGCCTCCGGGTAAGGCTGAAAGCAACATTTGCATAGGATTAATATCATCTTTAAGGGTCGCAACGATCTCGCTTACCATGTGATGTACTTGATTAAAACTTTCAATTTCGAATAATTTTGTTGTTTTTACAGATCCTGTATTGGCATAAATGCTCAAATCATTACGTAATAAATCGACAATCATCACATTTTCTGCTTGGTCTTTTTGAGAGTTTTTTAAGGTGTGTTTAGAAATAAAATCTTTTTCTGCATTCTCATAGCGAGGCATTGTGCCTTTAATAGGTCTAGTTTTAATTTGTTTATTTTGATTGAATTCGATGAAAAGTTCGGGAGAGCAACTTAATAATTCAAAATCATCTAATTTTAAATAACCTGCATATGGAGCATTTGTAAGTTGCCATAGGTCTTTAGCTTTATTTAATAAGGATCCTGAAAATTTAGCTTTAAACTCTTGGGTTAAATTAATTTGATAGCAGTCGCCAGCTTTAATGTATTCTTGTATTTTATAGAAAGCATCGAAATATTGTTTTTTAGACCATCTTGGTTGAATAGTGGTTTTTAATTTAAATGTATTTTTAGAATTGCTGGAGGTATAATTCTCTATTTTATTTTCAATATATGAGAATAGATCAATAGCACTTTCTTCATCACTAAGAAAATACCAATCATTATCTATATATTTTAAAAAAGATCGATATTGGCCTAGGAATAGAGAAGGTTGTATATGATTTTGCCCATTAATAAATTGATGCGCACTGAAATCATAACTAATAAAACCAATATAACCACCCATAAAACTTGTTGTTGATTTAATATCTTTGTGTAAATTGTTTTCTTTAAATTGAATGAAATTTAAGAGTTGATTTAATTTTGATCTATTTTTATATTCGTTGAAATTTTGGCGCTCAAATTCTAAATAATTTTCATTTTGAATAATAATATAATCTTGCGGAAGAAATCCGATAGTTGGATTGTTATTGTCATTTAAATAAATAAGCCCAGTTAAACCATCTAATTTTTTTAAAATATCGGCAGCATTTTTACTATATAAAGAGATTTTTTTCTTTAACTGAGACATTTTTAAATAAAAGAGTGTTTAATGAGAGAGTGGTTAGTTTACTATAAGTTGTACTTCATCAGGAGAAAGTCTTTTAAGTACTAAACTTTTTGCTGATAAAATGAACGAAATTTTAACTGAGAATTTATTGTTTTTAGCAAGGTTTGTGTAGAAAAACTTGAGTGTACCGTTTGTCGGGTAGTTGGCAAAAAATGCACAACACTAGTTGAACAAAAATTAACGTAGATGTAATTTAGTAATTGCTAAGCAAAACTACTCAAGGATTGGAAGTTTCGGTTGCCATATAAAGAAAAATGCGACTTGAGACAATAGAGTGGTTAAGTCAAAAAATAAATGCTCTTGGGAGAGTGCTCAATGAAAATGTTTACTAAACTTGCTTTAGTTTCTTCTTTAGCTATCAGCGCAAATGCAATGGCAATGCAGTCAATGGACGATGCTGCGCTTAGTGCTGCTACTGGTCAAGATGGTATTAACATCGGTATTGCTTTAGGTTCTAGCGGTGTTTCTATTGATAAACTATACCTACACGATAATGATGGTTTGGCTTCATCAACAGGTATTACTGGTGCGTCAGGTACTGCTGGTGCAATTGCAATTAGTGGTGTTACTCTTACTCAAACAGGTACAGGTAATCTTTTAGATTTGGCAATTGATACAAATGGTGCTTCGGGCTCAAATGGTGCTTTCTTAAATGTTGCTGCTACAGTAGGAGCGGTTGATATTCATGTCGGTTCAATTGGTGTTGGTACTTCAGGTACTTTAAATCAAACAACTGCTGTACGTGGCATTACAGAAACAGCTCCAACTGAAATTATCTCTGGTTTGGATTTGTCTTTAGGTCAGATTTCAGCGAATGTTCAGTTAGGTGCTACTCCACAAGGTGCGATGATCAAAGTAAATTCAAGTTTAAAAGGTGGTTTAACGCTATCTAACTTTGGTATTAATGACGCTGCTGGTGGCGGTAAAATTGTCCTAGATAAAGTAATGGTACGTGGTGCTGGTAATACTACTGGTGATTTAGACGTGAATGCGAATATTTCAGTTGTACCAACTGGTTTAAAAATCCAAAATAATAGTGCTCAAGGCATGAATGTGTATGCGCAAGGTATTCATCTAGGTGCTGCTGCTAACGCTTCAATTGGTGATTTAGAAATCCAAGGTTTAAATGTTGGTACTTCTACAATTACAATTTCTGGTCACTAATTTAAAAGTTTAAAATTAAAAAAGCGCGTATTCAACGCGCTTTTTTAATTGGGTTTTAATTAAAATTTTCATAAGAATTAATAATATTGTTATATGTATACTAAATATATTAAAAGTATTGATTTTTAAAAATGAGAGTTAATTAACACTTTAATTAAAGTAGAACTATACATTCATCAAAAAGATTAAAAAAAAGCTGTTTTTTACAAAAAAAAAAGGTATCTTCAACACACAGGGATGTAGAGCTATTGCTCTAAGAATAAAATGAATAAGGCCGGTTAGGCCACCATTTAGACCAAGTGCTTATGTTAGAGATAGTTTTAGGCTCAGCATTGATGTATTACTTTGCGACAGAAGCCTTCGAAATAGAAAAAAAGCCACCGGGAACTGTTTATTATACAGAGACTGCCGATTCACGTAATTTATCATTTCATCGAAATCACATTGAACCCGTCAAGATCAAACCTGCTGTAGAAGATCAGTTCCGTGGAATTGTTCGACAAGCCTATGACTATAGTTGTGGTTCCGCTGCTCTTACAACCTTATTAAATGGATATGTTGGAACCAGTTTGACTGAACAACAGACGATGAGTGGCCTATTACAGTATGGCGAATATCAACGCATTATTGAACGTCGTAGCTTTTCACTGCTTGATATGAAGCGTTTTGTAACCGCTATAGGTTTAGAAAGTGGTGGCTATCGTGGTGAATTCTCTGATTTAGTTAAGCTTGGACAGCCTGCAATTGTTCCGATTTCTTATGCAGGTTTTAAACATTTTGTCGTATATAAAGCTTATAAAGATGGACGAGTTTATGTAGCTGATCCTGCGTTAGGGAATATCAGCTTTGACGAAAATCGTTTTAAAGAGATTTGGGATAATAATACTTTATTTGTTATTTCAGTCCCTGAATCTCAGCGTAAAGATCTATTGGCTTTAAAAGATGCAGATATGCGTCATGTAGAGGATGCAACCGTTAATAGATATGCTTTTGTTGACGTGCAATATCCGACATTTAATTATGATCGTTTAGCAAATAAAGCCTCAACCATGAGACGCGTGTTAGATAACGATAATCACTCTGCAACCTATGGACTACCAATAGAAACCTATATGCGTCTTTATTACAAACGTAAATAGTCAAATTTTAATTTAGTAAAATAAATAAATTGGGTGGGAAAAAACATGAATAATCGATGGATAAAGATGAGTGTATTGGCCTTAAGTATAAGTGCTATTACAGGGACAATTTATGCTGAGGATCAAGTACAACAAGGACAAGTAGGTGGATCGAGCCAAGATGTAAATACAAGTAGCACAGAAAGTTCTACACCTGTAGATACAACAAATTCGAATACAGCTATAGCAGAAAGCACAGTACAGTCGTCTGATACATCTGCAACGGATAATAGCCCGGTACCCGCGAATGAGGGCGGTGCACATCAAGCTGCAACTGCATTACAGAAAAAAGAAGGTGACGCAAGTCAAGAGACGAATTTACAAGAAGTATTTACTTCAAATGAGCGACAATATTCGTTAATTAAAAAAGGTGTCATCTCCTCTTATTATGACCTTGATTACACTTATTATCGTGATACGCGAATTGACTTAGCTTTATCAGATAATTCATCTCAACTTAACCGTTTACGTGTCGAAGAAGATGCTAACCATACTTTGACAAATAGTTTTACGGTCCAGTATGGGGTTTTGGACAACTTAACTTTATCAGCAACGCTTCCTTTTGTTGCAAAGTCTGAAATTATTCGCGATGCGACTACTGCAGGGTTGGGGGACATTTCCCTTGGTGCTCGCTGGGAACCCTTCCCATTAAAACAAGGCCGATTGCCATTGGTACTTTTTGGTAGTTTATCTTCTAAGACAGGGGATAGCCCATATGAAATTGGTTTAGATGAGCTATCAACAGGTAAAGGTTACTACTCAGCTGGTGTAGGCGCCAGTACTCGTAAATATATTGATCCAGTTGTTTTATTTGCTTCCGCATCTGCTAACTATGGTTTTAAAGAGTCTGGGTTAAATCAAGCCCGTGGTACACGTACATTAACCTCATTTGACCCTGGAATCAGTGGTGGGTTTTCTTTCGGTTTTGCTTACTCATTTAACTACGATGTATCTCTAACCATGTCATATCAGCAAAGCTTCAATATGAATGCTGAATTCCAGTTTGACAATGGTGACTCATATACGTCTCCAGACCAAAGTAGTGCAATGTTGTCTTTTGCTTTAGGTGTGCGTGTTTCACCTGAAACAATTGTTAATGGTACGGTAGGTATTGGTTTAACCGAAGATGCACCGGATATTTCACTTGGTTTATCGTTCCCGTTAGATATTTTAGGTTTTACTAAAAAACAAAAATAAGGAGATATGCAGGTGAAATATCCTAAATTATGTCCTTTAACGGCGGCAATTGTTATCTCCGGTTTTTCTAGCTTTGCCAATGCTCAATTAGGACAAAACCTAGCTGTTGATATCCGTTCACTATCGATGGGGAATGCTGTAACGGCAGATCCTCCAGGGATTAGTGCAGTTCATTTTAACCCAGCAGCACTAGCGAAAATTGATGGGTTACAAACAGATGTACAAGGTATTCTTGCTAACTTTGATATCCAGAGAGAGTTTTCAGCTCCTCCTGGGTATAACATTTTTGGTTATTCAGACGATCCTTTAGTTTGTAATGATGGACCAGAAATTTCTGCCAATATTTGTACAGATTTTAAAGATTCTGTACATGGTGATGTCGAGTATGCAAGCTTATATATACCCATTCTTAAAAAAATGGTTGACTTAGGAGCAGGCTACCCATTAGTTGCCCCTACAGCAGGTATAGCTTATAAGCCACCAGGCTCGAAAGTCACCTATGCAACAGCCATGTATGCGCCTTTGGTAGCTGGTTTTGGAGCGGAAAATGGCAATCCGGGTAACTATATGGGGCAACAGGTTGCTGTAGAGCGTATTACGTATCTATCCCCATCTTTTGGTTTTCAAGTAAATGATCATTTATCAATTGGTGCTTCGATTGGTATGTCGTATAACGCGATTGCTTTAAATACCGACTTACGTTTTCCTAATGAAATGATTGGTGTACTGCGTATGGTTGATGAAGTGGTATGTGCGCCATTCAAAGACAATAACGATATGATTACTGATCTGCTGTTATTGGGAATTTGTAATACGAAAGAAGGAATGAATCCATTTAATAAAATGGGGGCATTACAAGTTTCATTAGAACAATCATTAAGCCCTAGCTATAACTTGGGATTGCTTTGGGAGCCAACAGATGATTTTGGCTTTGGTATGGTATATCAAAGTGCTGCCAAGATGCGTCTCAAAGGCAAATACATGATTAATAATGCTAAAGCTCCTCAACAGTTGGTTCAGGGATTAAACTCATCGGCAACTGGGCAAATTTTAGCGGCCATTCTTGGATTACCTGGATATGTTCCTGACACTGAGTCTGGTTTAGTCGCGATGGATTTAGAATATCCTGCACATTTTCAAGCAGGTATTAAATACAAAATATTTCCAGATTTACAATTAAACTTTGATGTTGGATGGACTGATTATTCTGCTTGGGATAAGTTTAAATTTGAATTTGATAGACAGATTACCTTACTCAAAGTTGCCAAACTTCTATCGAATGATGTGACTGATAACTCTTTAGCATTACCATTAAAGTTTACTTCACCTTGGAGTTGGGGTATTGGTTTAGAGTATTCAGCAACTGATCGTTTGAAGTTACGAGCAGGTTATGAGCCGCGTGCTAGTGCTATTCCTAATGATAAGCGTAATACCATGGTTCCGATCAATAATGCGCAATTATTCGGTTTAGGGGTAGGTTATCGTTTTGATGCTGATACAGATTTAGATCTTTCTGTCGGCTTCCTACGTAGTCGTGACAATATTCCAGCTTGTAGTAGTACTCTATCGAATAAGTGTGGTGTCGATAATATTTTATTAAACCCTTATTCAGGTTTAGATGTAAAAACGAATACAAAAGTCACAGTACTTGGTTTGAGTTATAGAACAAAATGGTAAAACAGTATAAACGGATGTTTAACCCTAATTTCGCTATTTTGACCTTATGTGTTGCGATAGCGAATGTTTCTGTTTCTTATGCAGACGGATTTTATACGATTATAGGTCCGGATGGCCGTCCTATGATTGTGCCTAGTAAAAGAGTTGACCAGAAAAAACAAACCTCCTCTAAAATAGAAGAAACACAACACCAAAATCCAACAACTAATACGATAGTTGTTCCCGCTCAAAAAGTGTTTAAAGAGGAAGCGCGCAATACAGATTCACCAAAAAGAGTAGAACAACAACCACAAAAGAAATTAAATTCTGCACCGACTGCACCGACTGCACCGACTGCACCGACTGCACCGACTGCACCGACTGCACCGACTGCACCGACTGCACCGACTGCACCGACTGCACCGACTGCACCACAAAAAGCTCAAACTGCTATTGTTGCTGACAAAGAATTAAAAACATCTACTGAGAAAACTAAACCTCTCGAAAGTGAAAAGGTTAAATCAGTTGCTAATAATGAGTGGAAGAAAAAGCTTATTTTAGTTCCGCCGCCAATAAAAAGCATATCACAGGCAGCCCCATCAGCTGTCTCTTCACAAGATAAGTCTAAATTTACAACGATTGATAATATTGAATATGTAAATAATGAGTATCTTGAAGATCAGGAATTTAATCTTGAAGGTAAAAAGCGTTTTTATCTTATGCCTGACGGCTTAGGACGAACTGAATCAATAGAGCGTAAAAAAGGTGTGAGTCGGTCAACTTTAGATCAGCTTTTTAATCGGCAGGCTAAAGATGAAGACTCTACTGTTGTATTGGCTCCAACATATATGCGTTTATCTTCGCAAGAGTTAGAAGCAGCTTTTGAACAAGATAAATGTTTTATTAAAGGTTATAACAAACAAATTAAGACACTTAGTATAAATAAAGAAGTAAGTGTATGGCCTCGTAAGCCGTTGAAAGAAAAATTTGAATATGAGGTTGTACAGTTAAACCCTTCTGTTCAGTATTTAAAACTTATGTCATTTGCTGCTAGTAATGAGAAACCTCTTTATTACTGGCCTTTAGTCATCTTTTTAGATAATAAGGGTTGCATTTTAGAAGGAGTTAGTGGGTTTAAGAGTAAATCTTATCCTTCTACGATGTTACAACATTCATCAATTCAAGGTGTTTTGAAAGTACCACCTTCAGCACATTACATGATGATGACACCTTTATCTTCTGCAGTGGATGTTGCAGAAAAAGAGTTAACAAATCAGGGACAAATTCAAATTTCCGTATTACGTTAAAAATAAGCAGGGTATCTAATGAATAAAAAAGTTTTATGGCCTTTTGCACTAACCACATTAGCGATTATGCTAAATGGTTGTGGTGGCGGTAGTTCCAATATTAGTGAAGATCCGAATTCTGGTACTAATAACGGAAATTTATCTTCAGGTAGTTGTACGCCAACAACGAGCGACACTGGTGCAGAAGATACAACTTGTTTGCAATTCGCTTTAGATTATCCGATAGCTGGTATTAATTTCGATTGTAGTTCGGCAACAAATTTTCATTATGCGACTAAACTTTCAGGAAATGCGGTAATTGGGTCGTGCAAAGTAGGAGATACAGCACGTTTTTATGTTCAAAGTAAAGATAATAAAAAGGTTTTCTTAGGAAACGTTAATCTGGATACGATTGGGAAGTTTACTGCCGTTAATGGTAGGACTAAAGTGATCAATCCGATATATCTAAGAGTGCTGGATTTAGCAAGTGGTATTACAGGTAAAACTCCAGCAACATTAGATAAAAATGATGAAACAATTAAAGTAGCGATTGCTTTAATAAAAATCTTTCAAAGCATTGGTGTGGAAAATGGTGATAACCTGATTGGGGATATACAACCCACCCAACTTACAGATACAAAGAAAGATCAGCTTACTAAAATTTCTCAGAGTATAACAGCTACAGAATTCAAAAATGGTGCGTATGCAAATATTTTAAAACCTTGGTTAGATGTAGGACAAATCTCTGATGATGAAGCTTATAAGTTAGTTGTACAAACGACTAACTTAAGTAATGCTGGCATTTTTGAGTCATTCAATTTATTTACTAGTTCAAGTCCCATATTTCAAAACTATCAAGTTTTTTATGGGTGTAATAGAGCTATACAGGAAGAATGTTTTAATAACACAATTAACTTAAGACATTCAGCAGATGAGTTTTATTTATTATCAGACCGACAAGGTTATACATTAGGATATGGTTTGCAGTGGAAGGGTAATGCTATTGTAATAAACAATCAAATACAAAACCCTTATTTGTTAACCTCAAAAGTTAAACCAGCTAGATTAAATGCAAATGCACAGAATGCTTGGTTAAATCCTATTAGCCGTGAGATTCAGCCAACGAGTCCACTTCGTTTAAGCGCCTCTGATAATCCGAATGAAGATTTACAGATTTATCAAGGTAAATTCTTTAATGATTATGGAGTGGCAGGCACAGAACCTTTCTATAAATACTTAACAAAACTCAGTACAGGTAATCCGCAACATTATGGCCTCTGGCGTCAAAATGTTGATGGTGATAGCTACAATGGGATATTGAGTATTGTTAAAAGCAGTCCTATTAGTTATCTAGAGAGAAGGGTTTTCAAAACTTCTGGTAACGTAAAGGTGGGAGAGAATTATATTTTTCCTCTTTATGCGACACTGACATTTAATTTTTCAGATAAGACAATTCAACCTGTAAATTTAGGTATTGTTATTGATGAAAATGGGGATATTCGTACTGATATCAAACCTAATTCAACAACAAATGATATGTCAGGCCAATGTGCGACTGTGTCTGAAAATAGTTTAGTGGATAGTAATGGCGTACAACAATATCGAATTGGTACTACAGCGGCGACAGTTGATGATCCTTCAAATAGCCAACAGTCTGTTTACGTTCGTATGATTTTATCTAATCCGAAATTTGAGAATATTGATGGTGTGATGGTTGGGGTAACTTTTGTAGGCGTTTCTCCGGGGCCTGCGAAATTGAATCTATTTAATTTATTGGCAAATAAGGTAGATAGTACGAGCATTGATTTCGATACTAATACTGCTTGGTTTAATGCGCATGCGGCAGCTCAAGAAAGCTATAATACGCTTAAGGATGTGCCTGCTCCAACCGCTGCGGATAAAGCTTTGGCTCAACGTAAATTTGGTACAGTAACAATCAAACTAGCGGATCAATCTATTCCAGCTTGTAAAGCAATTAAAACTAAGTCTTAACATATTAAACAAATAAAAAAGACCGCTTAGCGGTCTTTTTTTATTATCTAATTGATTAACCCGTATGATCTAAACGCGTACCCAAAGTTTCAAGATGTGTTGGGAAAACTTGTTTTTTACGGTCTTCAAAATAATGTCTTAGTGTATGTTCAACACTAGGGAACGCAAGTTCACCCCATGGAATTTCATGTTCTTCAAACAGGCGACTCTCGATGCTTTCTTCACCTGCACCAAAAATGCCATCTTTCAGCTGTGCTTTGAACAGTACATAAATTTGGCCAATACGCGGAATATTGTACATGCAATAAAGTTGTTCTATTTCTATCTCGGCTTCTGCTTCTTCACGGGTTTCACGTGCTGCACCTTGTTCCATGGTTTCGAACAATTCCATATAACCAGCAGGTAATGTCCACAAACCATAACGAGGTTCAATCGCACGACGACAAAGTAATACTTTGTCTTCCCATAACGCTAAGGCACCGCAGATTACTTTGGGGTTTTCATAATGAATATTTCCACAATGAGTACAAACACGGCGTACTTTATGATCACCTAAAGGAATTTTTTGTTCGGTTTTATGCCCACACGCTACACAGAAACTCATAATTATCATCGAGTATAGAGATGCCTCAGCATAACTGAATTTTTAGACTTACGCATCAACTCTATTCCCTAACTTTGATTTTCAGATATGATGCAAAGAGAGATAGAATAATAGGTGAATGGTATGGAAGAGCACTTGCTAACACAAAAGTTACAGCAAAGATTGCGCTTTTCCACCCGCATACAAGAAGCACAAGCAGCAGTACTGATTGCAATTACGAATGAGAATGATCCAAAGGTACTGCTTACACGCCGTTCAATACATATGAACAACCATGCGGGGGAAGTTTCTTTTCCGGGTGGAAAGCGTGATCCTAGTGATACTAGCAATATTGTTGTAGCCTTAAGAGAAGCTCAGGAAGAGACAGCTTTAAATCCGTTTGATGTACAGTTGTTAGGTGATTTGCCGATGCAGCGTGCAAGAAGCGGTTTGTCTGTAAAACCGATCGTTGGGCTTATTCCTCCTGAGGTCACTTTAATACCTCAGCCTACCGAAATTGATCGAATTTTCTTTGTCCCATTACAGCAACTTATCGAGACGCGTCCAACACCCTATGAAGTTCGATATGCTCATCAATCTTTATATTTTCCAAGCTTACAGATTGATAATGAAATTATTTGGGGCTTAACTGCTCGTATGTTAGTTGCTCTGTTTAAATATGGATTGGGTTATCAAAAAGATTGGCCATTTTTACTCAACTCACCAACCTTTGGAATGCCAAAGTTTTCTCATAAAAAATAAAGATCAGGATTGATAAATTATGATGTATAGCTATCAAGGACAGCACCCAAAAGCATTACATGAGCCATGGGATGGCTGGGTTGCTCCAACTGCAACGCTTATTGGGCAGGTAGAACTAGGCCGTCAGGTCAGTATTTGGTTTGGTGCAGTAGTTCGTGCTGATAACTGTATAGTTCGAATTGGTGATTTTTCTAATATTCAAGAAAATTCTGTCTTACATACTGATGCTGGACTTGAGTTAAATATTGGTGAATATGTCACAGTCGGTCATAAAGTCATGCTGCATGGTTGTACGATTGGTGATAATAGTTTGATTGGTATGAACGCCGTAATTTTAAATCGGGCGGTGATTGGTAAAAATTGTATTATCGGTGCTAATGCTTTAATTCCTGAAGGGAAGGTGATTCCAGATAATTCAGTGGTGATGGGTTCACCAGGCAAAATTGTCAAAACTTTAGATGAAGATGGGGCAGCGAAAATACGCTTGAGCGCATTACATTATGCTGAACACTTTAAGAGCTATGCAGATTTAAAAGAGTTTCACTTTTAAAATCTTTTAATAAGTTATTTTCTATGCCAAGCACAAGCTTGGCATTTTTATTTAGAGATAGAACAACTCGCCTATCAGAGCCGAGTGGGGTATCATAACCCTCGTTTTTAATCTGATTTAATACTAAGGTTGTGCATGAAATTGCTGGCGTTGGAAACTGCAAATGAGCAGTGTTCTATTTCATTAGTCGATGAAACCCAAGAACTGTTTTTTCAACTCGATACGCGGGCGAAAGCACAAACCCAGACCATTTTGCCTATGATTGAGCAGGGGCTACAACAAACAGGTCTTGAATTTGCTGGTTTGGATGCGATTGCCTTTAGCCGTGGGCCAGGTTCTTTTAGTGGTGTTCGAATTAATGCTGCTGTTGCCCAAGCTTTAGCTTGGTCACAAGATTTACCTGTGGTTCCAGTTTCTACATTGCAAGCTTTAGCACAAGCGGCATACCGACTTGAAGGTTTGGAGCAGGTGACTGCGGTGCTCGATGCACGTATGAACGAAGTTTACATTGCAAGTTATGTTTTAGATGAACAAGGAATTATGCAGTGTATTGATGAAGAAAAATTAATGAGCTATGAGCCAGCAGCTGCTTATGCAAAACATTGCTTAATTGGTTCGGGGGCAAAGTTACTTCAAGTTGATGCAGAGCATCAAACAATCACTGCAACTGCACAGGATATTGCTTCTATTGCACGTGTCTATGCTGCACAAAAGCAGTGGGTTGATGCCGAACATGCTTTGCCAGTTTATTTACGTGATGATGCATGGAAAAAAATAGCGGATCAGGGTAAAGCAAAATAAAGGCTAATCATGCACATATATTTTGAAGTAGATTTTCAAGAACAAGCACAGCACTACCAAGCTGTGCTTTGTTCTAGAGGTGTGACTGTCGATTTACAGCCAATTGAAAAGTTGAATGCACGGTTTTTACGCTTCAATCCTGAAATTGCCCTTTGTGTAGATGAAAACGGACTTTGGTTATCTGCTAATGGCATGAAAATGCAGCCCGACTGGAAAGCAGAAATTCCACGTTTAAAACGTGCAAGTCTTAAATCGGAAATGATTGCCCGTGCTTGTCAGTTAGGTGAAAAGCCGGTACTGGTTGATGCAACAGCGGGTTTAGGCCATGACAGCTTACTTATGGCTTATCTAGGTGCCCAAATCCAGCTCGTTGAGCGCCATCCGATTTTATTTACTTTACTTGAAGATTCAAAAGCTCAGGCGGAACATGATCCATTTTTAAGTCAATTTATGGATCGTATTCAACTGATCTTTGCTGACTCTGGAAGCTATTTACAGCAATTACTTCAAGAAGCAAAAAAGATTGATGTAGTCTATCTTGACCCGATGTTCCCACAGCGCGACCAGCATCAACAAGCAATTAAAAAACAAGCTCAAGTCAAAAAACAAATGCAGCTTTTACATCTTCTTTTACCTGAAGATGGTGAGATGGATTTGGGGGATAATTTGCTAGTTTTGGCACAGAGAGTTGCTAAACGTGTAGTCGTTAAGCGGCCACGCCATGCTATTTTCTTGGCAAATCAAGAGCCAGCTCATCAATGGCAAGGGGATGCTTGTCGTTTTGATGCGTATTTTCAGTAGGCTTATGTAAGGTTAGGTTTTATTGCTTGAATAATGCACAAATATATGTGATATAGTTCAAAAGCATGATTGCTAAAATTCTTAGCAGGCATACACTTAAGATGCCTGTCAAAAACGAAATTTTTGAAAACCTTTTATGATTGATCTTAAACCCTCCATTAACTTTTGGCATGATTTTAAAAGCAACCAAATTGCCGGAATGTGGCTGTTTTTGGGGTCAAGACGTTCTTTACAGATTGTACATCCATCTATTCTTCAACTTATTGTTTGGGGAATTTTAGGGGGGTGTACTAACTCTCTTTACAGCTGGCTTGTAGCTGGTCAAATCGGTGATTTTAATTCACAAGGTTTAATTGGTTATGCACTTTGGCCATTCATTGCTTTAATTGTTGGTATTTTCTTATCTCAGCGAACCAACCAACCTCGCTTAATGCTAGTTCCTGCTTTACTTTGGCTGGTTCTAGATACAAATATCTTATTAATTCAATGTTTAATCCAGTATTTGGGGTCTAACGGTTATCTCAACTTTATTCCCGATGCTATTTATAACGGAATTTTACCGAGTTTATTTGTAGCTTTATTCGTGTGGCAAAGTTTAGCCGTAATTTGGGTTTTCTCACGTGAGCTTAAGTGGCCATGGTGGGAACGTGCACTGGTTATGGTTGCGACCATTGCAACGATGGTGGTTTGGCAACTTTCTGTAAAAGATCAACCGATTTGGAAGGTCGAAGATTCGGCTCCAACGTTTGCTGAAGATGCTTTTTATGCGCAAAGTAAACTGTTAAATGATTCTTTAGAGCAAGTTCAATATGGTGAGCTCGCCAAAAGCCATTGGTACTTTTTAGGTGTTGCTGGTGATAGTTATCAAGATGTTTTTAAATCGGAAGTGGTCCGTATTAAAGAACAGTTTGATACACGTTTCGGAACGATTGGCCGTTCGATGATGTTAGTCAATAATCCAGATACCCGTACAGAGATCCCAATTGCCTCTAAAACCAGTATCGAGTTAGCCCTACGCCGTATGGGGCAGCAGATGAACCGTGATAGTGATGTCTTATTTCTATATATGACTTCACACGGTGAACAAAATCACTTTGAAATTGAAAATGCACCATTAGATTTAGGGCAAGTGGACCCGAAATGGTTGCGAGAAACACTGGACAAGTCTGGTATTCGCTGGCGTGTGATTGTTATCTCAGCCTGTTATTCAGGAAGCTTTATTCCTGCTTTACAGTCTCCTGATACCTTAATCATTACCGCATCTGCTGCTGATAAAACTTCTTTTGGATGTAATAACGAAGCTGACTATACCTATTTTGGACGAGCTTTCTTTGATTTGGCTATGCGAGAGCAATCGTCGATGAAAGATTCGTTTAACACAGCTAAGCAAACGGTAACCAAATGGGAAGTGGCTCAAGGTGTTGAACCTTCAGAACCTCAGTGGATGATCGGTAAAAATATGGAACTTATGCTACCTCAATTGGAAAAGTATCTATTTCCTCAGCAAAATATGGGTAGTGTAGATATTGCTCAAACAAAAACAGAGGCTAAAAACGATGCAACTCCTGCAAAAAAACCGCTGCTTTGAGGGCGAGCAGCGTATATACCAATTTGAATCTTCTTATTTAAAAGGACCAGCGAAGTTTGGTGTTTATTTACCACCAGCAGCTTTAGAGGGTAAAGCTTGCTCAACTTTGTTTTACTTAGCTGGGTTAACGTGTACTGAAGAAACTTTTGCCATTAAAGCCCATGCACAGCATATGGCAGCACAACTTAGTCTTATCTTGATTACACCTGATACTTCTCCTCGTGGCGAACAGGTTGCGGCAGGGGATCATTGGGATATAGGTCAAGGTGCGGGCTTTTATATTAATGCTACAGAAGCACCTTGGTCTGAGCATTATCAAATGGAAAGTTATTTAATTGATGAGCTATATCCACTCATTTTAAAAAGCTTTCCTGTAAACGATCAACAAGTTGGTATCTTTGGGCACTCAATGGGTGGCCACGGCGCATTGACTTTGGCTTTTAAATATCCTGAGAAATTTAAGTCGGTATCTGCTTTTGCTCCGATCTGTGCACCAACAGAGTGTGCATGGGGAAACAAAGCGTTTAGCCATTATTTAGGTGCAGATCGCAATAGCTGGTTAGCTCATGATGCTACAGCTTTAGTCTCAAAGAATGGTGCAATATTTAGCGAAATTTTGGTGGATCAGGGATTGGATGACCAATTTTATGAACAACTTCACCCTGAAAAATTTAAGCAAGCATGTTTAAAAGCAGGACAGCCTTTAACTTTAAGACAACATGCTGGCTATGACCATGGTTATTATTTCATTCAAACCTTTATGGATGAGCACTTACAGTTTCATGCAATCCAGTTAGAAAAAGTATTTGGCTAATTAGTTTAGTGTTGCCATTCAACTTGAAATTCTTGTTGAGCCATACGGTTTAGATGATCAAGAACAACTTTTTCTAAGTGGTTGTGGTCATCTAACTGACTATCAATAGCAACGTTTAACTGCTCTGTTTCTGGTGCAAGCGTGATCGTTGCTGTAGGCATTAAGATTTTAAAATCCTGTTCAGTTTCTTGTACTTCAAATTTGTGTTTCCAATGATTAACTAAACGTTTTGCAATGCGTTTTCCATCGTTTGTTAATAGATGAGTTGTGCTTTTCATTATCAATCCTCACATTGGTTTAATGTACCTTAACAAATTCGTTTCGCCATTAGCATTCTATTGTTGCAACGTTACGTTTCAAGTTTGAAATGTTGTCATTTAAGCAAGGAAGGGCGGGCCAATTAGGTTCTTTTTTGTTATAATTTTTAGCCTCTCCTTAAACTTCTAGCCAGGTCATCCACCTATGTCCAAGCCTTATTTGATTGCTCCTTCTATTTTATCTGCCGATTTTGCTCGTTTAGGCGAAGATGTAGACAAAGTGTTAGCCGCAGGTGCAGATGTAGTGCATTTTGACGTTATGGATAATCACTATGTTCCAAATTTAACTTTTGGTGCAGGTGTATGTAAGGCTTTAAAAAACTATGGGATTACAGCTCCTGTTGATGTGCATCTAATGGTATCTCCAGTTGATCGTATTATTGGAGACTTTTTGGAAGCAGGCGCAGATATTATTACATTCCACCCAGAAGCATCTCACCACATTGACCGTTCATTACAGCTGATTAAATCTGGTGGTGCTAAAGCAGGTTTAGTTTTCAACCCAGCAACACCATTGCATTATCTAGATTATGTACTTGATAAAGTTGACCAAATTTTATTAATGAGTGTAAACCCGGGTTTTGGTGGACAAAAGTTCATTCCAATGACTTTAGAAAAATTACGTGAAGCTCGTAAAATTATTGATGCAAGTGGCCGTGATATCCGTTTAGAAGTTGATGGTGGTGTTGGCCCTGCAAATATCCGTGAAATTGCAGAAGCTGGTGCAGATATGTTTGTTGCGGGTTCCGCAATTTTTGGTCAACCCGATTATAAAGTTGTGATTGACCAAATGCGTGCAGAGCTTGCGAAAGTAGGCAGTGTTGATGCTTAAAAAGATAGAGTTAATCTAAAATAGACTTGTGGATAACTTTGTTTATAACTGTATGGATAACTGTGTTGATAACCGTATGGATAAGATGTTGGTAAAATAAACAAAATTAGATCAACCGTTTATTCTATAGACAAAAACTATGAAAAAAGAACGTTTTGGCGTTCTTTTTTTATGCGTGTTGAATAATTTATTAGCTGGTTTTTTATTAAGCTTTGCTAAAAAATAACCTGTGCAAAAAACGATGCAGCTTTGTGTAAAACTTTTTGTGCATAGATACGTATAAAACTGTAAAAGTGTCATGAAAAATAAAGCTAAATTTGGTTTAATAAGTTTTTAGTAAGAGACCTTGATCATTAATGACAGTAAAAATTTTAGCGGTAGATATGGATGGGACTTTTCTTAATTCCAAAAAGCAGTACAACAAAGCACGTTTTTTAAAACAATACGAACAACTAAAACAAAATAATATTCATTTTGTGGTAGCCAGTGGTAATCAACTTGCAAAACTTGTTACCTATTTTCCAGAGATTAATCATGAGATTGCATTTATTGCAGAAAATGGCGCACATGTTGTAGATGCTGGGCAAGAAATAGCTTTTGCTCATTTAAGTCAGCAACAATACGTTGAGATTTTAAAAGCGATTGACCCAGCGTATACCTCAACAATGGTGATCTGTGGAAAACAAAGTGCTTACGTGCATAGAAGTATGAACGCAGAAGACTATGCCAAAGTTGCCCGATATTTTGAAAAACTGACAGTTGTAGATGACTTTTATGCACTAGATGACTTAGTGTGCAAAATTACTTTTACCGCTCAGGAAAACGAAAGCTTTGCGATTTTTGAACATTTTCAGAAGCAAAGTTTTGTAGCAGATAAAGTTTTGGTACCTGTTTCAAGTGGTTTTAATTTTATCGATTTGATTCTTCCCGACCAGCATAAAGCACATGGTTTGAAGCTGTTACTACAAAAATGGCAGGTTGAACCTAATCAAGTGGTTGCGATTGGTGATAACAACAATGATATGCAGATGATTAAAGCTGTGGGTTATGGGTTTGCAGTTGAAAATGCAGTAGAAGCATTAAAAGCGGTGGCGCCTTATACCACTGTAAGTAATGAACAAGAAGGTGCATTAGAGGTGATTGATTTAGTCCTTCAGCATCAACCTCCATTTGCTTAATTGCTCTATAACAAGCATTTAAGATAGAAAATTGTATCTCTTTTAAAACTTCGTTATGCTAATGGCATTAAGATCACTCATCGGCTCTAGGTGATAAATCACAATGGCTCTACAACACTTACGCAAGTATGCTTGGTTTGTGTTCCTAATGGCTTTCGTCATTGGGTGGAGTGGTGTGTCTATTGCACAGACGCCTATGCAACATGATCTTCATACTATGCCGTGTCATAGTGAAAAATCTTCGCATAACAATATGCATACTCAAGCAAATGATCAGACCGTATGTCATCAAAAGATGACTCAGTCTCTTCATTCGCATGGTGAGCATTGTCAGGACTGTAACCCAGTTCATTGCCAAATGGTGAATTTAGCTCTGCAGCAAGCTGTACCTGACGTTGAATCCCCACTTATTCCTATTTCATATCAATTTAGCAGTATTTATCAGGCTCAACATTTAGCTGGATACTGGCAAGAGATTTTACGTCCTCCTAAAGCTTGATCCTTATTTACTTATTTTTTTAATTAAAAAGGATCACAGCAATGTCTCATAAAACAATTAGCAGTTTAGTCGCTGTATTTGGGCTATTGGTTTCACCATGGTCACTCGCAGCAATTAAGGAATATCACCTTAATATTAATGAACAACAGGTCAATGTTACGGGCCAACTTTTAAAACGAATTACCGTAAATGGCAAGTTTACAGCACCACTCCTTGAGTTTGAGGAGGGGGATGACGCTGTTATTCATGTTCATAATCAGTTAAAGAATCAAGATACTTCTTTGCACTGGCATGGGTTATTACTGCCAGGGTTAATGGATGGCGTACCGGGTTTCAATGGTTTTAAAGGAATCGCTCCAAATGGAGATTTTGTTTACCGCTTTAAGGTGAAACAAAACGGCACCTATTGGTATCACGCGCATAGTAAAGGCCAAGAGCAAGATGGTTTATATGGACCACTCGTGATTTACCCAAAAGGCAAGATACCTGTTGCTGCTCATGAGAAAACAGACCGTGATTACGTGGTAATGCTTTCAGATTTTCATAATTCTTCTAGCGATAGCATTATGAAGAATTTGAAGAAATCTGCTGAGTATTATCAAAACCGCCGTGAAACTGTATCTGATGTTTTGAAGCAAGTTAAAACACAAGGCTTAAAAGCAACTTGGCAAGATCGTTCGATGTGGAATCAGATGCGGATGTTAAAAACCGATATGTCTGATGTGACGGGCTATACCTTCTTAGTCAACGGTAAAACACCGCAGCAAAACTGGACAGCTAACTTTAAAGCTGGTGATAAGGTTCGATTACGATTTATTAATGCATCAGCGATGTCATTTTTTGATGTCAGAATTCCAAATTTGAAAATGACTGTTGTGAGTGCAGACGGGCAGCCAGTTAAGCCAGTTGCAATTGACGAGTTCCGTATTGGTACAGCCGAAACCTACGATGTCATTGTAGAACCTACGCAATCAAATTATCAGATTGAAGCAGAGTCTATTGACCGCAGTGGTTTTGCCATTGGGACTTTGCATAATGAAAATGCGCAGGCTGTAGGGCCAATTCAAATGCCGCAGCCACGTCCACGTGCTTTGTTAACTATGGAAGATATGGGCATGAGTCATGGCAATGGGGCAAGTGATGAACATGTTGGCCATCAAATGAACACGCAACATGACATGTCGGCGATGCCCGAAATGAAAAAAGAGGCGAGCCATGCTAATCATGATTCTACAATGATGAATATGGATCATGACATGAAAAATAAGTCATCTGGCGAACATGATCATTCCATGGTGCAAATGAAGCATGACATGTCAGCGATGCCTGAAATGAAGCATGATATGCAGGCAATGTCAGCTAGCGAGCATGACCACGCTATGATGAATATGAATCATGAGATGCCTGCGCAATCTGAGAATAAGCCTAAAAAGGATGAACCCGTTTATGGCTGGGCAAATGCTTCAACACCAGCGGGTATGAAAGCACTGCAATATAGTGATTTGCAATCTTTAACACCTCAGTCAGACACGCGTGCACCAGAACGTGAATTAGTTATTCGTTTAGGTGGCAACATGGAGCGTTATATCTGGACCATTAATGGCAAAAAATTTAGCGAAGCTGAGCCATTACAAGTTAAGTATGGCGAACGTATTCGCTTGAAGTTTGTGAATGACAGCATGATGGCCCACCCAATGCATTTACATGGCATGTTCATGCAATTAGAAAATGGCCAAAAAGCTGAAAACTTACCAAATAAACATACTCTTATTGTTCCACCTGGAAAAACCGTTACTGCGTTATTGACAGCCGATGCATTAGGCGAATGGGCGATTCATTGCCATTTGCTCTACCACATGAGTGCGGGAATGATGAATAAGTTGATTGTTGCTCAAGTGAATGATGGACAACAACCTGCTCAAGCTCAACCATCTGTTCAATCTGAAAATGAGAAAGGAGCTAGTCATGCGCATCACTAAGTTATTTTCTCAAATGATATATTGTGGTGCTTTCTCGAGCATATCAGTATTTACTTTTGCTCAAGAGCCTTTAACTCATGATCATTTACGCGAACACGGTGGTCAGATCTATCAAGCAACCACGATTGATACGGGATGGACTCAAGACGAAGAGGGAGAAGGTAGTTTTTCTTCGGAATTAGAAACTTGGGTGGGAACGGATGAAAATAAATTGTTCATTAAAGCCCACGTTGAAAAAGCAGAGTCAGAAGATGCCAATTATGGCGGTTCAGTACTTTATAGTCGAAATGTAGCTGACTATTGGGATGTACAGGCCGGTGTAAACTACGAACGTTTGCAACGAGAAGATGAAAAGCAAGATCGTTGGGCTGGTGTTGTGGGTTTACATGGCATGGCACCATACTTTTTTGAAACCGATGCATATCTTTATGCAGGTGAAGACCAGCTATGGAAGTTAAGTTTAGAAACGGAAAGGGACTTGCTCTTTACCCAAAAGTTAATTGGTAAACCTTATTTAAAAGCAGATGTTGTTTTGCAAGATGAATCTCGCTATGCCAATAAAACAGGGCTATCTAGTTTACAAGTTGGCTTTCAAACCCGTTATGAAATCAACAAAAAGGTCATGCCATTTGTTGATGTCGGTTATGGTTATGAAAAAGGTTTAAAACAAACTGCTTGGCAAACTGGAACCGACTCCGAACATGGTTGGTATTATGGAGCTGGGTTAACACTAAAATTCTAATTGCCGAACAAAAAGTAAGCTTAAACATATGCCATTGGTTTATACTAATGGCATTGTTTTTTGTGTCAGTTATGGTGCAAAGATGGCTTTAGAAAAACAAGAGAATCAAATACATTTAAGTAAAAATAGCTCTAACTGCGGATGCTCAAGCATGTCATCTCAGGAGTGTTTCACGCCTAGTGAACCTGTGACTAAAAAGAGTCAATGGGTAAGTTATTACCATATTCCCCGCATGGATTGTGCAGCCGAAGAGCAAATGGTGCGGATGGCTTTAGCCTCTTACACTGACGATATTCAAGAACTTCATTTTGATTTGCCTGCACGCCATTTAGCGATTTATCACAGTCTTCAAGCTGAAAGGATTACTCAAAGTTTACAGCGTTTAGGATTAGGAGCCGAGTTACAACAAACACAGCCACATTATGAACCTGTTGAAAAACCTAAAAAGGTTCGACCAAGTACTTCAACGAATGCAGCACAAAAACAAGTTTTACAATGGTTGTTACTGATTAATGGGGTCATGTTTGTTATTGAGTTAATGGCAGGCATCATTGCTTCCTCTACAGGATTAATCGCTGATTCACTCGATATGTTTGCCGATGCTGCAATTTATGGCATTGCTTTATTTGTGGTGGGTAAAAATCTAAATGCACAATTAAAGGCTGCGCATCTTTCGGGTTGGTTGCAGTTTGGCTTAGCCATGATTGTGTTAATCGATGTATTGCGCCGTTTTATTTATGGCAGTGAACCTGTTTCAATTCTCATGATTTTAATTGGCGGATTAGCTCTTGCGGCCAACATTAGTTGTCTTTATTTAATGAGAGACCATAAGGAGAGCGGGGCACACATGAAGGCGAGTTATATCTTTTCTGCAAATGATGTCATCGTCAACTTGGGTGTCATTGTCGCGGGAATATTGGTTGCCATTACAGGTTCGCGTTATCCTGATTTAATGATTGGATTGATTATTGTTTTGTTTGTTTTAAATGGTGCACGAAAAATTTTACAGTTAAAAAATGAATAATATTTTCTGATAGAGACAAGCCTGTGTCAGGGTTTGCCTTCATTTTTTATTTTAAAGTAAACTGAGTCCTCACATAAAGGAGGAACGACCTCCCCCATAATGGGACATCATGTCGGGACGACCTGACGCTATAAAAATTAGTGAATGTTATGGCTTGGGCTATTTTAATTTTAGCAGGTGTATTTGAAATCATTTGGGCATATTCTATGAAAATGTCCGAAGGTTTTACACGTTTAACCCCTAGTGTTATTACCGTAGTTTTTATGATTTTGAGTGTAGTTCTGCTTTCAATATCAATGAAAACTTTACCGCTTGGCACTGCCTATACGGTTTGGACAGGCATTGGCGCAATTGGGTCATTTCTTGTAGGTATATTTTTTCTTCATGAACCTATTGGAGCTATGCGAATGATTGCCGCTGTATTAATTGTGTCAGGTTTGGTTTTAATGAAAATTTCATCGCCGTCTTAAGAGAATAAAACTATGTTGCTGTCTTATAAGTATATCAATTCGCCTGTTGGGCAATTAAAGCTAGTTGCGAATGAAAATGCTTTAGTGGCAGTACTCTGGGACAATGAAAATCCAAAACGTGTTCGATTGGCTGAGCTGGTCGAACAACTTGAGCATCCAGTTTTATTAAAGACCGAACAACAATTAGTAGAATATTTTGAAGGTAAACGCCGTGAGTTCACCTTGCCATTAGATTTCGAAGGGACCGCATTTCAAAAGCAGGTCTGGGCTGCTTTACTGACCATCCCTTATGGGGAAACAAGAAGTTATAAAGATATTGCACTTCAAATTGGCAATGAAAAAGCGGTGAGAGCAGTGGGCGCGGCAAATGGCAAAAATCCGATTTCAATTATTGCACCTTGTCACCGAGTCATTGGTGCGGGTGGAGCTTTAGTTGGTTTTGCTGGTGGTCTTGATAAGAAAGATATTTTATTAAAACTAGAGCAACAATGAGCCGTTTTTGCGCTCGATTTTTTTAGTCTTTTCTACTAAGCTGTCCACAATGATATTTCATAAGGTCGGTGCTTTATTGCATCGCTTTTTTTGAAATATTGATCTTATTCAACAAACTTTGGATGTTCTAAAAATGGCTGTCGGTGACGTAACAATGCCACAAATGCATGTGGTAAAAGGTGTAAAAATTGGCTCAACAGAAGCATATGTACGTTACCAAAACCGACGAGATTTAGTCATTTTTGAGTTTGCAGAAGGCTCAAATGTTGCTGGTGTATTTACTCAAAATGCATTTTGTGCAGCACCTGTTCATGTCTCTAAAGCTCATCTTACCGAAGGTAATCCGCGCTATTTAGTGATTAACACAGGTAATGCCAATGCGGGTACCGGACCTACAGGTTTGAAAAACGCTCAGGATACTTGTGCAAAGTTAGCGGAGCTTGCTGGCGTTAATAGTTTTGAAGTGCTTCCATTTTCTACAGGTGTGATTGGTGAGCAGCTTCCGATGGAGCGCTTACTTGCTGGTCTTCAGCCTGCATTAAATAGCGTACAAGATGCTGCTTGGAATGATGCTGCAACTGGCATTATGACAACAGATACTGTGCCTAAAGGCGCATCTGAACAATTTGAACTTGATGGCATTACTTATACCATGACAGGTATTAGTAAAGGCGCCGGAATGATCCGCCCGAACATGGCAACCATGTTAAGTTTCGTGGCAACAGATGCACCTATTAGCCGTGATTTAGTACAAAAGCTACTAAAAACCACGGTTGAGCATTCATTTAACCGTATTACGATTGATGGCGATACTTCGACTAATGACTCTTGTATTTTCGTAGCAACAGGTCAGGCGGGAGGCGCTGAAATTACATCGGACAGTGATGTACGCTACGCTAAAGTGTTAGAAGTTCTTGCTCGTGTAATGAATCGTTTAGCACAGTTAATTGTCCGTGATGGTGAAGGTGCGACGAAATTTATTACTGTTGCTGTAGAAGGTGGCGCAAATACTCAAGAATGTTGTGACATTGCATATAGCATTGCGCATTCACCACTTGTCAAAACTGCACTTTTTGCATCGGACCCGAACTGGGGACGTATTTTAGCTGCGATTGGCTATGCAGGCGTTAAAGACTTAGATGTTTCTAAAATTCAAGTGTGGTTAGACGACGTGCAAATCTGTAAAGATGGCGGCGCAGCTGAGGACTATACCGAAGAAGCGGGCGCGCGTGTTATGGCACAAACCGAAATTACCATTCGTGTTGATTTAGGACGTGGTCAGGCCAAAGACACGGTATATACGTGTGACTTATCTTACGACTATGTCAAAATTAATGCTGATTACCGTTCTTAAATATCAGTTATAATCAAGCCTCGACAAAGAGGCTTTTTTATTAGCCCCATCTTTTGATATTAAATGATTCAATCCGTAAATCATTTAAGCAGTAACGTTATATGCGAGCAGGTATGCCAGCATGAAGGATAGAGAAGACGTTTTATGAGTGATGCGACTTTAATTGCCAACGATGCAAAAAACATTGTACAAGCGCATTTAGACCGTTTAGGTGAGCCAAAAGACAATCGCTTAAGTGAAGAAGCAAAACAACAAAAGTTTGCGCAGATCGAAGCAGAGCTCAAAAAACGTGATGCTGTCCTTGTTGCTCATTACTATTGCGACCCTGAAGTACAAGAACTTGCCGAAAAAACAGGTGGATGCGTTTCTGACTCTTTAGAAATGGCCCGTTTTGGACGAGATCATGCAGCCTCTACACTGGTTGTGGCTGGTGTTAAGTTTATGGGAGAAACAGCAAAAATCCTGTCTCCTGAAAAAACAATTTTAATGCCGACACTTGAAGCAACCTGCTCACTCGACTTGGGTTGCCCAGTTGATGAGTTCACAGCATTTTGTGATCAGCACCCTGACCACACTGTAGTTGTTTATGCTAATACATCGGCTGCTGTTAAAGCACGTGCAGATTGGGTCGTGACTTCAAGTTGTGCGGTCGAAATTGTTGAGCATCTAGATAGCCTAGGTGAAAAAATTATTTGGGCACCAGATCAGCACTTAGGTCGCTATATTCAAAAGAAAACTGGTGCAGATATGTTGCTTTGGGATGGCGCATGTATTGTGCATGAAGAATTCCGTGCACGTGGCATTGCCAACATGAAAGCACTGTACCCAGACGCTGCTGTATTGGTACATCCTGAGTCACCAGAGTCAGTTGTAGAAATTGCAGACGCGGTAGGTAGTACTTCTCAACTCATTAAAGCTGCGCAGACTTTGCCAAACGAAAGACTCATTGTGGCAACTGACCGTGGCATTTTCTACAAAATGCAGCAAGCGGTACCCAATAAGATTTTAGTTGAAGCGCCAACAGCGGGTGAGGGGGCAACTTGTCGTTCCTGTGCGCACTGTCCGTGGATGGCAATGAATGAACTCGACGGAATTTTAGAAGTTTTACAAAAAGGTGATCAGGAAATACACGTCGATCCAGCGCTTGCTGAACGTGCCAAAATGCCTTTAGATCGAATGTTAGCCTTTAGTGCATCGTTAAAACGTTAAAAAACCTCAAAATGCTTGTTAAATATACATTTGATAAGGATTTTTAACTTTTTTTGAGAATAGGTGTTGACGTCTGAGGGCGTCGCGCCTAGAATGCACACCGTACCGCACGATGTGCGATACAGCAAAAGCTGAGATAGATCGGAGCATAGCACAGCCTGGTAGTGCACCTGGTTTGGGACCAGGGGGTCGTAGGTTCGAATCCTACTGCTCCGACCACTTAAAATAATATTTTAAGATCGGCGAAGTATCGCATGATAAGCATCATCGGTTAAGCGCCTGTAGCTCAGTTGGATAGAGCATCCGCCTTCTAAGCGGATGGTCACAGGTTCGAATCCTGTCAGGCGCGCCATTCGGTAGCTTGGTACATAGAACTTATTTGATGGTGGATGTAGCTCAGTTGGTAGAGCCCTGGATTGTGATTCCAGTTGTCGCGGGTTCGAATCCCGTCATTCACCCCAATTTCGGAGCATAGCACAGCCTGGTAGTGCACCTGGTTTGGGACCAGGGGGTCGTAGGTTCGAATCCTACTGCTCCGACCATATTTAAAAGCGTTCAAGCTTTATAAAATATCCCAAATATTAAAAATAATTTCTTCTTGTCTTATTGATAGAAGGAATTTTTTTGTTTTATATATCTAAATTTTAATTCAAACGCTTCCAATATTTGAATTCGTCTCCTTATATACATATAAGCTCTGTTCTCTGTTCTCTGTTCTCTGTTCTCTGTTCTCTGTTCTCTGTTCTCTGTTCTCTGTTCTCTGTTCTCTGTTCTCTGTTCTCTGTTCTCTGTTATTGATATTTCTGCCTTAACTCATCTTTTTCTTGATCTGATAAAAATGCGATTTTAAGTCCATTTTCTTGGGCTGTATAAATTTGCTCAGGGCTTAAACCTGCTAATGGAGCGGCACTTAAATATTCATGTTGTATCTCAATGCCTTCTACTGCTGGGTCATCTGTATTAATAGTGGCAAGTACACCATGTTCTAAAAAAGTCTTTAATGGGTGCTCTGCTAAAGAGGGAACTGTATTGGTTTGAATATTTGAGGTGAGGCAAGATTCAATACCAATCTGGTGTTTAGCCAAATAATCTAAAAGTTTTAAATCTTGAACTGCTTTAACACCATGTCCAATTCGTTCAGCACCTAATTCTTCAATGGCTTGCCAAATACTTTCTGGGCCAGCAGCTTCACCTGCATGTACCGTAATGTGCCAACCTGCATTACGTGCTTTTTTGAAGTGGTCAATAAATAAATTGCCCGGAAAACCAAGCTCATCTCCAGCGAGATCCAATGCTTTAATATCATTTTTATGGGCAAGTAGGGCATTTAATTCTTTTTCGCAGGCTTCTTGACCAAAAGTACGACTCATAATGCCGATTAAATTCGCTTTTACTCCGTAAGCTTGACTACCTTCTTTTACTCCAGCAATCACAGCTTCAACAACGCCCTCAAGGGGGAGTTGATGTGTCATGCCCATATAACCCGGTGAAAAACGCAGTTCTACATAGTCTAGGCCTTGCTGTGCTGCATCTTGCATGTTTTCAAAAGCAATGCGTTTGCAGGCATCTAGGCTCGCTAATACTTTTACGCCCCAATCGAGCTTAGATAAAAAACTTAATAAGTCTGGTTGGTTATCCATTACTTGTACGTGTGGTCGTAAAGATTCAATGTCATAAGCTGGCAAATCTAAATTGTATTGTTGCCCCAATTCTAAAATGGTTTGAATGCGGATGTTGCCATCAAGATGGCGGTGTATATCTGTAAGTGGAAGCGTTTTAGTAATCATAAATTTCTTCTTATCTGTTCGTATCAATTCATCATGCCTGTTTAAGACTGCTGATAAAAGTTTGGATTTGCTATGTTTTTGTGAAAAGCGTTGAGTTGAGTTTTTTGAACTTACTATATTTGTATAAGTTTTAATTTTGATGACATTGTTCTGGCCTAAGAAGATAACGCAGTCTGTGTAAGATACAAGCACCAAGATTTTTATTGTTTTTAATTTCGCTGCGCCTGTTTTTGTTGACTCTTCAAGAGTGGATTGGCTGAAGAATGGTCATTGGTATTTTGCCTTTTACTTGTAAAGTTGAATAAAGGCTTGCTAAAGACCAAACTGATAAGGCGATTAATTTATCTGTAGAAATCTATTTCTGGCAAGTAAATGAAAAAGAAGAAATAGGAAGCACTCAAATGAAGTCGGTACTTTGTCATCAAGCAACGTTGCAAGTCGTGGAGCAACCGAACTTAATGCCTGCAAAAGGGCAGGTTTTATTGGAAGTGGTGCGATGCGGGATCTGTGGTTCAGATTTACATATGCAGCATCACTGCGACCACATGCATGATTTAGCGGCACGTGTCGGGTTTAATGGTTTAGCCAAGTCTACAGATCCGTTTGTATTGGGACATGAGTTCTGTGGCAAGGTTTTGGATTATGGTCCAAAAACACGTCATAAATTTAAAGCAGATACACTTGTTTGTGCAATGCCGCTTTTAAATGTAGATCAGCATGGTTACTTGTCTACAGGACTTTCTCCAAATGCTTCAGGTGGTTATGCCGAGCAAGTATTGGCTCAGTCGAGTTTGATGTTTGAAGTACCCAATGGTCTAGATGCAGATAGTGCTGCCATGACTGAACCTATGGCTGTTGCATTGCATGCTGTTCGCCGTAGCCGTGTGAAAACTGGTGAACCCGCTATTGTGATTGGTTGCGGTCCTGTTGGGCTAGGTGTCATATTAATGCTTAAAGCGGCTGGGGTTAAAACTGTAGTTGCCAGTGACTTTTCACCAAACCGCCGTAAGCTTGCCGAGCAATGTGGTGCGGATATTGTGGTAGACCCTAAAGAGACATCGCCATTTGCCAACTGGAAAGAGTTTGGTTTGCTTGGCAATGTTTCTGATGCAATTAACATGGGCATGGGACTATTTGATAAGTTGCAAGCGACACGCTTACCGTGGTGGCATGGATGGCGCATGATTGATAAGTTAGGTGCTCTGCCAAAACGTCCTGTTATTTTTGAATGTGTGGGCGTACCGGGTGTTTTGCAGCAAATTATTGAAGGTGCACCTTTGTTTTCCCGAATTGTTGGGGTGGGCGTGTGCATGCAAAGTGACAAAATAGAACCCGCACTTGCGATTAATAAAGAGCTAGAAATTCAGTTTGTGTTGGGCTATACACCGCTTGAGTTTAGAGATGCGCTACACATGATTGCAGAAGGGAAAGTGAACTGTTCACCACTGATTACGGGTGTTGTTGGCCTAGAAGGTGTAACTAATGCATTTGAAGCGTTACGTGATCCTGAACAGCATGCCAAAATCTTGATTGACCCAAAACGTAGCGGTTCAGATATTCAATTAATGAGTCATTAATTTCAAAGTCATTTATGCTCAACTAAAAAGGTTGTGATCTCACTAATCACAATCTTTTTTTATTTTTATAGATCGCAATATGTGGCACAAATCAAAGTTGCTGAGCTAATGCGTATTGGTCTTTAGTTGTTCTAGTTCTTGGTAAATCCACTCAACAAATTTTTGAATAGTCGGTGAGATGTCTTGGCTCGAATGAATAAGGTAATACTTTCGGCTACCTTTTAATTTTTTATTGGAAACAATCACCAGTTCCTTTTTTTGTAGTTCAGACTCAATCAACATTTGCGGAATTAGAGCCATTCCCATGTCATGACTGGCAGCAACCGCAAGCATTGAAAATAACTCATGGCGTTGTCCATCAAAAGGCTTCGGGTGTTGCATCTGATGGGTTAGAAACCATTCTTGCCAAATGCTAGGCCGAGTGGTTTGTTGAAGTAGGGGGATTTTCAGTAAATCTTCAGAGCTTAAATCATAGGTATTTTCATTGATCATGACTGCATCTGGAAAATACTTTTCGATGAGTCTCGGCGAGCACACGGGTACAATTTCTTCATCCATTAAATAATGTGCTTGTATGCCGGGCCAGTGATCAATTTGCTGCTGCGTACCTGCAAAAATAGCAGCGTCAAAAATATTGTCATTAAATAGAAAGGGTTTGGTACTGGTTTCTAAGTGAACCGTAATTTCAGGGTGTTTTTGATTTAAAAGATGGAGCTTGGGTAACAACCAGCGCGTTGCAAAGGTAGGTACTACACCTAACTTTAGTGTGCCACCTAAACCTTTATGAGAAATCACATCGGCTGTACATTTCTCTAGTCCTAACAAGTAAGGTTTAATGCTTTTAAAATACTGCTGACCTGCAATGGTGAGTTCAACGCCATGCCGAGTACGTATAAAGAGTTCAACGCCTAGGAAATCTTCTAACTGCTGAATTTGGCGAGAGACAGCGCTTTGAGTAATACATAGCTCTTGCGCAGCATAGGTATAACTTAGATGTTTTGCTGCACTTTCAAAGCAAATCAGGCCCTGAATAGACGGGATACTTCTTCGCATAAATAAATCCTTTTATTTGTCGTCATATTTCAAAACAGCATATGACATACATGCAGATATCAGAGTTTAGTATAAAAATAAGCCATTTTTAATGAAATACAACGAATTAAATATCAAAATTTAAACCTTCTTATTTTAAATATGCGTAAGTCGCATATCTGCATGAACATTTATCGTTTGATTACTGCATTTTTCACGCATAACATCGAGTTAAATAAAGAAGATCAAATCAAGCAGAGGATGCGATGAATCACATGGTGACAACAAAAAAAGCAAAAGTTCAATTTAACTGGCAAGACCCATTTTTAATTGAGCAACAGCTTACCGAAGATGAGCGCATGATTCGTGATGCGGCTCATGCCTATTGCCAAGAACGTTTGCAACCCCGTGTACTTGAACAATTTCGTCATGAAACAACAGATCCATCTATTTTCCGTGAAATGGGAGAGCTCGGCTTACTGGGTCCAACCATTCCTGAGCAATATGGCGGCGCGGGTTTGAACTATGTGAGTTACGGTTTGGTTGCACGTGAAATTGAATATGTCGATTCGGGTTACCGCTCTATGGCGAGCGTGCAAAGCTCATTGGTCATGGTTCCGATTCATGAATTTGGTACCGAAGAGCAAAAGCAAAAGTATTTACCTAAACTAGCTACGGGTGAATACATTGGTTGTTTTGGTTTGACCGAACCTGACCATGGTTCAGATCCGGGTAGTATGATTACCCGTGCTAAAAAAGTTGAAGGTGGTTACCGTTTAACTGGCGCAAAAATGTGGATTACCAATAGCCCGATTGCCGATGTATTTGTCGTCTGGGCAAAAGAAGTTTCTGCTGAAGGCAATGTCGGTGATATTCGCGGCTTCATTTTAGAAAAGGGCTGGGAAGGTCTATCTGCGCCAGCTATTCATGGCAAGGTCGGTTTACGTGCCTCGATTACGGGTGAAATCGTGATGGATAACGTTTTTGTACCTGAAGAAAATGCATTCCCTGAAATTCGAGGCTTAAAAGGCCCATTTACCTGTCTAAACAGTGCTCGTTATGGCATTGCATGGGGTGCAATGGGTGCTGCCGAGTTCTGTTGGCATACAGCACATCAATACACCATGGACCGTAAACAATTTGGTCGTCCGTTGGCTGCAAATCAGTTAATTCAAAAGAAACTGGCAGATATGCAAACTGAAATTGCATTAGGCTTGCAAGTAGCTTTACGTTTTGGTCGTATGAAAGATGAAGGCATTGCATCAGTTGAAGGGACATCTTTAATTAAGCGTAATAACTGTGGAAAGGCGCTTGATATCGCTCGTATGGCGCGCGACATGATGGGTGGAAATGGTATTAGTGACGAGTTTGGTGTGGCACGTCATTTGGTTAATCTTGAAGTTGTAAATACCTATGAAGGTACACATGACGTTCATGCCTTGATTTTAGGTCGTGCACAAACAGGCATAGCCGCATTTAGTAACTAACTCATTCATTTTTAACAGATCGAGGTGTTCTTTCGAGAGCACCTTTAGGGATTTTTACGCAAAAATTTATGGAAAATGACAAGATTCATCGTAAGGATACTCATGTAAAGATGTGCCTCTGTGTACTTAAAACTAAACGTAAGATGATGAAAATATAGAAGATTAAGTCATACAGAAAACATAAGTAAGCTACCGATGACTCATTTGGGAAAATGAGGAACTAAAGATGAACAATGACGTTCAAGTAATATCGAAAGAATTAAGGACTACATTTCCAAGTAACCTTGGAACATATGAAAAGATTGGCCCTCATACATGGAAATGGGCGTTGTTATTTGCCTATTTTGCAATGGTGGTCGATGGCATAGATATTATGCTGCTGTCTTATAGCTTGACCAGTTTAAAGGCAGAGTTTGGTTTAAGTACCTTTCAAGCGGGTGCCTTAGGCAGTGCCTCTTTGGCGGGTATGGGTATTGGCGGTATTTTGGGTGGTTGGGCATGTGACAAGTTTGGCCGTGTAAGAACCATTGCGAACTCGGTAACCTTCTTTTCGGTAGCGACTTGTTTGTTAGGCTTTACGCAAAGCTTTGAGCAATTTATGGCTTTACGTTTTATTGGTGCTTTGGGAATCGGAGCACTTTATATGGCCTGTAATACTCTTATGGCTGAATATGTGCCAACCACTTACCGTACAACGGTCTTGGGCACACTACAGACGGGTCAAACCGTAGGTTATATTGCTGCGACGTTATTAGCTGGCGCAATTATTCCAGATCATGGCTGGCGTGTTTTGTTCTTCCTGACCGTAGTGCCTGCTTTTGTTAATATTTTCCTACAACGATTTGTGCCAGAGCCAAAATCTTGGCAGCTCACCAAAATTGAAAGCTTACAAGGCAACAGACAACCTAAAGAAATGGTCGTGGCTGAAAAGCCGAAAAGTAACAGCATTTATAAGCAAATTTTTAATAACTTTAAGCACCGTAAAATGTTTTTGTTGTGGATGACCACAGCATTCTTCTTGCAGTTCGGTTATTACGGCATTAACAACTGGATGCCAAGTTATTTAGAAACAGAAGTGCATATGAACTTTAAAAACTTAACCAGTTATATGGTGGGTTCATATACAGCAATGATTTTAGGCAAAATTTTAGCGGGTTATCTTGCTGACAAATTTAATCGCCGTGCTGTTTTTGTGTTTGGAACAATTGCCAGCGCCGTGTTCTTGCCAATCATTATTTTCTTCAATACCCCTGACAATATTTTGTATTTATTGATCACTTTTGGCTTCTTATATGGCATTCCATATGGTGTAAATGCGACTTATATGGCTGAAAGTTTTTCAACCGATGTACGCGGAACAGCCATTGGCGGTGCTTATAACATTGGTCGTGTCGGGGCCGCTATTGCACCAGCTACCATTGGTTTCTTGGCATCGGGCGGTACGTTTACCATGGCCTTTATTGTGATGGGCGCTGCGTATTTTGTTGCGGGTGTATTGCCAGGCTTATTTATTAAAGATCGTCAATACGATCCACAAAGACAATCATAAACAATGACAGGAAGGTACGTTGAGTACCTTCTAAAAAGATAAGGGTATCGTTATGGGTGCATTACAAGGAATTCGGGTTTTAGATTTAAGTCGTGTGCTTGCAGGGCCTTGGTGTGGGCAAATCTTGGCAGACCTTGGCGCGGAAGTGATTAAAATTGAACGTCCTCGAGTCGGTGATGACACCCGTATGTGGGGCCCACCATGGATGCCCGACCAAGATGGAAACATGACCCGTGAATCTGGTTATTTCCAGTGTACCAACCGCAATAAATATTCTGTTGCTGTAGACATTACCACACCCGAAGGTCAGGCCTTAATTTATGAAATTGCCAAGACCGCCGATGTAGTCATTGAAAATTATAAGACAGGGTCTTTGTCTAAATATGGTTTGGACTACGCGTCATTAAGTGAGTTAAACCCAAATATTGTTTATTGCTCGATTACTGGTTTTGGACAAGATGGCCCACGTGCAGAAGAACCCGGTTATGATTTTATTATTCAGGGTATGTCAGGCTTAATGAGCATTACTGGCGAGCCTGATGATGTGGCAGGCGGTGGTGCACAAAAAGTTGGTGTGGCTGTGGTAGATATTCAAACTGGATTGTATTCCACCATTGCCATTCAAGCGGCACTGATTGCACGCTCACACACGGGACGCGGTCAGTATATTGATATGTCACTCCTTGATGTACAGGTCGCGGCACTGGCAAATCAGGGAATGAACTATTTAGCCTCAGGTAAAGCACCGCAGCGCATGGGTAATCAACACCCGAGTATTGTGCCGTATCAAACTTTTAAGGCTAAAGATAAAGAGTTTATTATTGCTTGTGGCAACGACAAACAGTTTAAAGATTTGTGTATTGCGATTGGTTATCTAGAGTTACTCGAAAATGAAAAGTTTGTGCGTAATCAAGATCGCGTAAAATACCGAGATGAACTGATTCCTTTATTGTCGGAGCACTTTTTGCAAAAAACTGCCAAAGAATGGGTCGACATGATTCATGCACTTAAAGTACCTGTAGGTGTTATCAACTCTATTGAAGATGCTTTGGCTGAACCACAAATCGTGCATCGTAATTTGGTGGTGAATATTCCTCATCGTTTAAATGAAAACTTCCAAACGATTGGCTCACCAATCAAAATGTCTGATACTCCAGTTGAATATCATCATGCACCGCCAGAGTTGGGTGAACACACTGCTCAAATCTTATCGAGATTTAAAACAGCAGAAGAGCTTGCTGCATTAAAGGAGAAAGGCATTATTGATGGGAAAATTGCTTAATCAAAATCTCATCTATTCAATTGCAGCTCTAGGGCTGCAATTATAAATTTTGGTTAATATTAAATAATTGATTAATCGAATTTTTCATATTTATCGCAAGTGTTTCATCGAAACCATCGACTAAAAAGCGGCTAATTAAGCCTTCAATCACCGTATAGATCAGCTCAGATAAAGCTTCACCATTCGGTATATTGCAGTTTTGTGCAATCAACACTTTAATCCATTGTTTATGGGCTTTAGAAATAGAAATAATGTCTTGGTCATCTTGATTAGATTCAGCAACTGCTCTTACAAATAAACATCCTTTAAAAAAATCTTGCCTAAACCAGTTGGTGTGCCAATCCAGAATCTTATTGATGGCTTCTAACCCTGTTGCATCTCCAACATAACCTAGAAGGCTTTGCTTAAACCGTTCATCACGTGCAACGAGCACAGACTTAACCAGTTGATTTTTATTTTTATAGTACGTGTACATGGTGGTTTTAGAGCAGCCAGATTCATCGCGAATCAGGTCAACGCCAACTCCGACAAAACTATTTTCATTAAATAACTTCTCGGCTGTATCTAATATTTTTAAGGCAGATTTTGACATAAAACTTTTCCAAAAAATAAAATAGTACAGATCTGTACTATTTGGAATTTTATCTATATGCTTTTTAAAAAGCAAATTTTTGTTTGAGGAAAAAACCATGTTCTCGATCTTTTATGGCAAAGAAAAACTGGCTCCATCGCCCAATAAAATTGATATTTTAAGAAGCCTTGTTGGGGGGACGGTCAGTATTTTTATACTTCTGTGGCTGAGTAAGCTCACACATAATATCTTTATCATGGCGCCGTTTGGTGCGACCTGTGTATTGCTCTATACCGTGTCGCAGTCACCTTTGGCACAGCCGAGAAATATTATATTTGGACATCTTATTTCAGCTTTTGTAGGTTTGTTTTTTCTAAAATTTGTCGGCGTTTCCATTTTTACAATTGCTTTTTCCGTGGGCTGTGCCATTGCGCTCATGCAGGTTTTTAAATGTGTTCATCCACCTGCTGGAGCTAATCCTTTGGTTATTTTGCTCACCGCAAGCAGCATACATTACGAGTGGAGTTTCTTAATTTTCCCTGTTTTGGTTGGTGCAGTGTCTTTAGTTTTAGTGGCGATGCTCATTAATAATATTAAAGCAAGTACGAAGTGGCCGATGTATGGCTTGGGAATTTTAAACAGTAAAAAGTAGGGATGGCATGAAGTGTTTTGAGCTTAAAATAATGAAAGTATTCACTACGCCAAGATAGTGAATACTTTTGAATGAAATTATGATTTCTTGGAAATACGTTCTTCGATGGCAAATTTGAGTAAAGAAGCACTGCGGTAAAAACCGTGTGCGAACTTACCAAATGGCATGGTAATAAAGAAAGTCATGACAGTGGCTAAATGGAAAATCAGTAAAAGTGCCATGTAAGGGGTATTGCGAAATGCCATAAGTGCTAGCCCTGAAGCACTAACGATAAGTAGAAGGAAAATAAAGCCTCGATCTACAGGTTTTTGCTCACGGTCACCATGCAACGGATGACGTTTAAGATTTAAATAGAGTAAGCCAGCAGGCCCGACAACTAAGCCAATTCCACCTAAAGTGCCTAAAATCACAGGCAAGCTTAGGTAAGGATAAGGTGCATGTAGGTCAAGAAAATAGTGATATAAAGTCGCTACACCTGTAGCTGCAAAGCAGAGCATAAAGCCATAAAAAGTTAGGTGATGGAACACACGGCGGATTTGTGTGTAACGGTCATCTTGCTCATTACAGCCTTTACCATGACCGCCATCTAAATATTTAAGTGTTAATACATTTTGAGTGGCTTGAACCAGATCGGGTTTCTCAACTTTGCCATAAATGACTTTAGAGGTTTGTCGCCAGAATTTGCTAATTCCAATACCGAGTAAAACAATCGCAACTGTAAAGGTCGCTCCAAACAATAGTGCTAAAAAGTTATGCGGGAAAATCGCATAGAAATTACCTTGGTAGCCTGCAAATAAGTCAGTGCCTTTGTACCACACCACAGCTAACATGCAAAAAAAGAAAATAAGTGTTAAAGCCGAGACAAAAGGAATACCTACAGACTTATAAAGTCGACCTAAAGGCTGAGGGGTCGCAAATTCTTGATAAGTTTCTAAACGTACTTGTGCCATCGCTTTAGGAATGTTTACCCCAAACTCATGAGGTGGGGCATACTGGCAAGCATGTAAACACGCACCACAGTTATGGCAGAGGTTTGCGAGGTAATGAATATCGGCTTGGTTAAACTCAAGACGTTTGGTCATGGCCGCAAATACAGCGCAAAAAGACTCACAGTAGCGACAAGCATTACAAATCTGTAGGGCTCTTTGGACTTCTTGCTCATGGTCAGAGAGCTGAACAACTGGAATTAGGGCTTTGCTATTAGCATTCATGTTCAACTCCTTGTGAAAGTGCATAGTGGGCGGCATTTTTTCCGGCAATTCGCCCAAACGTCGTTCCGATCGACATACCAACGCCTGCGGTATAACCCTGACCAAGTACGTTACCTGCCATCATTTCACCTGCGACAAACAGGTTGCTGCTTGGCTTATTGTTAAAACGCACAGCAGCATCGTCTTCTACTTTTAAACCTAAATAGGTAAAGGTAATGCCGGGTTTAAGGGCATAGGCATAGAAGGGTGGCTGGTCAAGAGGAACGGCCCAATGAGTTTTATTGGGAACAATATTTTCGGTGGTACAGTCATCTAAAACAGTATGGTTAAAGGTGCCTTGCACACAGGCTTGATTAAATTCTTCTACGGTATGGCACAAGGTTTTGGCATCTAGCCCGATTTTTTCGGCTAACTCTTGAATGCTATTTGCTTTTACACCAGCAAATACAGGGGGCATAAAGCGACCAATGGCTTTTGAATCAATAATCGAATAAGCAATTTGCTGGGGTTGTTTAGCAACAAGACGGCCCCAAATCGCATAACGTTTTGGCCAGAAGTCTTCGCCTTCATCATAAAAACGTTCGGCTTTGTTATTGACCACAATTCCCAAGGAAACGCAGTCAATACGAGTACAAATACCACCGTCATATAACGGTGCGCGTGCATCTACGGCGACACAGTGCGATTGCGATGGGTCACCAATAATATCGGCACCTTGATCTATCATAAATTTAAGCAAGTTGCCTTGATTAAAGCGGGTACCACGAATAATGAAATTATCGGCAGGCCATTCGCCGTTTTCATTTTGTCCCCATGCTTCTCTTAGCCACTCCAAATTTGATTCAAAACCACCTGCGGCCAATACACAGCTTTTTGCTTTAAACACACGGCCATCTTCAGCAATTGCAGCTTCAAAATGTCCTTGATTTAACTTTAGATCTTTAATTTTTGTGTTGTATAAAATTTCGATACCAAGCTCTTGGGCACTACGGTAATACGCATTAATGAGGGC
This sequence comes from Acinetobacter sp. D009, assembly GCF_038562025.1. Lineage (NCBI taxonomy): Bacteria > Pseudomonadati > Pseudomonadota > Gammaproteobacteria > Moraxellales > Moraxellaceae > Acinetobacter > Acinetobacter sp. D009. The sequence continues at coordinate 3,114,397 of NZ_CP151886.1, read as the reverse complement.
TTTACCACCACCCATAAAAAAGGCATTGGTACGTGCAACATGTAAAGCACCCGATAACGGCGGCTGAAAATTCACACCATGTTTACGCATCCAGTCGCGGCAGGTCGCCGTGCTACGAATGACCAGACGGGCTAAGTGCTCATTGGTTTTGCCTGCAGTCACTTTAAGTAGGTCTTGCCAATATTCTTCTTCAGGATAGGCATCAACCAATACATCTTGAGGAGCATCATGCATGCAGCGAAGGTTACGAGTGTGTTGTGAGTTACCACCACGCCATTCTTTAGGTGCTGCTTCTAGCACAAGCACAGAAGCGCCACTTTCTTTTGCCGTGAGCGCGGCACACAGTGCGGCATTCCCACCACCAATTACAATCACATCATGCATGGATTTCTCCCTTTCTCAGCTAGGGCTAATGTAGCTTTAAAAGGAAAGGTGAAGTGAGAGGCTAAGCTTGAATGGGTGTTTAGTAAAAATAAACACTAAGCGCTTAAGTATTTATGAGTTCCGCACCGGGCCAGCGTTTTTCATTAATCAAGTTGCTTACACAGGCGCGAATCACTACTTTGGTGGCTAAAGTAGCAGGTGAGATTTCTTCTTCAGAAAGACTAATTAAATAGTTAATACGCTCAATTGCAGGTTCTACAATGCGCAGTAAACATAAGTCTTGCCGCGAGTTTAACGATGCACCCGCAGGTTGAATGGTTGCCATTTCGAGTTGGCTAATGCTTTCCATTAACAAATGCAGCCCATCAATTTCATAGGTCACTTTAAGTTGATGAATTTTCTGTTCGAGCAACAAGCGCAGCCCATGTCGTTGACTCGGTAAAATCAGGGGAAGTTCTTTAAGCTGCGAATGAGTAATGGTCTGAGTATCGATACAGCTTTCAAGGTGGTACTGACTCAACACTTCTTTAGGCGAGATTAAAAACATCTGTTCTTTGACTAAAGGCTGTATGGCCCACTGTGGGTCGACATCGTCACTAAAGATGATGGCAACATCGAGTTGCCTTGCATTCACTAAGGCCTTGAGGTCCCCCGATAACCCTTCAATTAAACGGACTTTAATGTCTGGGTAGCGATTTCTCATGAGTTTTAAAAAATGTGTGCCAATAACAGCCGCAACACTCGGTGAAAAACCGACGGTGACGTGACCACTTAAACGTGAAGAGTGTGCAGAATCTACAGCATGGTCTAGGTGTCTAAGTGCCAGTTGCACCTGTTGAAAAAAAGCTAAACCCGCAGGGGTGGGAACCGTACCCAAAGCGGTACGTTGTAAAAGGCGAATAGAAAGCTCGCTTTCTAATTTTGAGATTTGCTGGCTTAATGCAGAAGTTCCAATATCGAGATTTTTTGCAGCTTTACCCAAGCTTCCTGACTCGATCACTGCAATAAAATACTTTAATTGTTTAAGTTCCACGGCAAATACTACATTAACCTTTATGGATTAATTCTACACTGGTTTATCGCTATAGATTTTGTTCTATTGCTTTGAGTAAACCACTAAAAGAGAAAAGGCAACATCACCTCAAGATGTTGCCTTTTAGAGCTTTTATTCTTTAACCTGCTCAAGACCCTGTTCTTCAATAATTTGTGTTGCTTGTGGCGATTTCACAAATTTAATTAACTCTTTTGCGACTTTTGCATGTTCCGAGTTTTTACCAATGCCTGCCGCAAATACCGTCACTTTTTGATAAGGTGCAGGGATTGGGCCGACTAATTCAACTTGACCATATTTGCCAGTAAAAGGTTTGATTTCACTAATTTGCTGGAAACCAATATCAAACTGGCCTTCGGCGATACGTTTTGCAACGCGGTCACCAACTACTTTTTCTGCCTTACTCGAAATTACTTTGTACTCGACAGGCGGGAAGCTTGGGAAAACATCTTTTTCAAGATGCGTACCACTCGCACTTGCTGAATAGCCTATGTGCTTGGCATTTAATAAAACTTTTTCAAATTTTTCTGCAGAGCTGATATCTGGCTTTGGTGCACCTTTAGGTACAGCCATGCCAATGCTTGAATTCACTAAAGCACTTTGTGAATTGGGGTCTACATAACCCTTTTCTGCGAGCTTGTTGAGTTCAGGTGCAGCCAAGACCACCACATCAAAACGTTCACCACGATCGAGTCGATTTGGAATTGCAGTTGGTGATGCACCCATTGATGAACCAGACGAGAGATGCACAGTATGACCTGTTTGTTTTTCAAATAATGGAATGAGTTTTTCCATAGATGAATAAAAACCACCTGAGCTAATCACTTCGATTGTATCTGCGTTAGCAAGAGTTGAGCCTAAGCCAGCACCAGCTAGGCAAATGGTCATGAAGATAGGGGACTTTTTCATAGTATCTCGCTTTAATGACAGGAGAACACAGTACGGAGATTTAAGATCTGCCGTACTGTTCATTAAAATTTCAGGTTAAGTAGTAGTTGTTTTAAGCGCTAATTTTTGCAGGTTCAGCAATCGCGTCAGTATTTTTCTGTTTAGAACCGCGGCATAGATACAAGCTTGAGATAAGGCTACAGACTGCAGCAAGCATGAGCCAGAAAGCAGGGGTACTTGGGTTGCCTGTGTTTTCGACAAGGAAGGTACAAGCCATTGGTGTCATACCACCAAAAATAGCGGCTGCAAGGCTGAATGCTAAAGAGAAACCAACTGTACGCACACGTTTCGGCATCACTTCTGCAAGGGTTGCGACCATGGTTCCGTTGTACATACCAAAGAAGAACGAGAAGTAAGCAAGCGTAATTAGAAGGTTTGAGAAGCTAATGTTGCTCACTAACCAACTTAAAACCGGATAACTTGTAAAGAGAGCAAGTGTGGTAATGCCGACTAGTACTGGACGACGGCCAATTTTGTCTGAAAGCAAACCACCCATTGGTAACCAGAAGAAATTAGACAAACCAACAAACACTGTTGCTAAAAGGCTATCTGTTACTGACATTTCTAAAGTACGTTTTGCATACACTGTGGTGTAAACCGTAATAAAGTAGAAAGTGGTCGTCGTCATGGCACTCATCATCATGCCTGCAAGGACGATGCGCCAGTTGCTCGCCAGTGTGCTGAAAATTTCTTTTGTTGAAGGATGGGTCTTTTGCGATTTAAAGTCTTCAGTTTCCTCTAACGTACGACGGAACAAGAAGATTAAAGGAATAATCAAACAACCGATTAAGAACGGAATACGCCAGCCCCATTCACCCACTTGAGCCGTAGTTAAGATGGTGTTGAGCCAGTAGCCAAGTAGTGCGGCAAACACAACAGCAACTTGTTGGCTGCCAGACTGCCAGCTTGTGATAAATCCGCGATTTTTATCCGTTGCAATCTCTGCGAGATAAATAGAAACACCGCCAGATTCAACACCTGCCGAGAAGCCTTGTAATAGACGTCCAATCACCACCAAAATCGGCGCAATAATACCTATGGTTTCATAACCTGGTACAAAGGTAATTAAGATGGTTCCGATGGCCATAAGACTTAAAGTAACAATAAGACCCTTACGTCGACCAACTCTGTCGACATAAGCGCCCAAGAAAATAGCGCCGAGAGGACGCATAAGAAAACCCGCAGCAAATACGGTAAATGTCATCATTAAAGAGACATATTCATTTTCAGAGTGGAAAAATTTTGCCGCGATATAAGTGGCATAGAAACCAAAAAGAAAAAAGTCGTACTGCTCTAAAAAGTTGCCACTCGTTACATTTAATATTTTTTTAAAAGTAGCCCTACGGTTATTCACGACATCCATTGGAGACCTCCTTGGCCTGACAAAATGGAAACATTCACGATTTTCGAGGCTGGACCTAAATTGATTCAATCAATAAATCTAAAGAGCAAATGGGTTAGAGATGAGATTTAGCGAGGTCCTTTGCAGAAAATGTGATGCCTTGTTTCCAGTTCAAACTACACATCTATATTTCGATAAGCAGAAAACCACTTATCATTCGGACGAAAATGTAATCTCAAAAAGCAGGAGGGAGTGAGAGGGCAAAATTAATTAGGTATTTAATAAAATTAATGACTCTTTATAAAATAATTTCAGAACATGGCCAAATCTGGTTTTGAATCAAATCTTTCACACAGGCTTTAATGGCTGACTTTGCGGCAAGTGCGGCAGGTGATAATTCTTCTTCGGCAAGGCTTACCAAGTAATTGATTCGTTCAACTTCAGGGTCTACTAACTTGAGTAATTGAAGCTTATGTTTGTACTCTTGCAGACAAGCGCTACCTGGGCGGACGCTGGCAAGGTCGAGGTGAATTAGACTGTCCATGAGTAAGTGTAGGCCATCAATTTCATAGACGACATTAAGCTGACCAATCTTGTGCTCAAGCAACTTTCTTAAGCTATGGCGCTGACGTGGTAATACTAAAGGAAGGTCTCCAATTTGTTGAGACTGAATCACACCACTTTTGATGCAATCGGCAAGACCATATTCTTCTAGCACTTCCTTTCGTGCCATTAAATACATTTGCTCGCGTACCAAGGGTTGAATTGACCACTGTTTATCAATTTCATTGGTAAAAATAATGGCGATATCGAGCTGACGCGAGTTAATGGATTGAATTAGATTCCCCGATAGCGTTTCCACAATCTCTAAACGAATATCTGGGTAACGTTCAGACATTAGTTTCATTAAAGGGATGCCAATCAAAGCAGTAATGGTCGGTGGAAAGCCAAGGCTGACATGTCCAGACAGTCGTGCAGAATGAGCAGCATCTACCGCGAAGTTCACTTGACGTAAAATAAGTTGAGAATGTTTTAAAAAGGCGAGACCTGCTGGAGTAGGGGTTACACCAAAGGCATTACGCTGTAATAGGCGAATGCTTAGCTCTTGTTCTAATTTACTAATTTGCTGGCTAATAGCAGAAGCACCCACATCGAGTTTTTGGGCAGCTTTACCAATACTACCTGCTTCAACCACAGTCAAAAAATACTTTATTTGTTTGATTTCCATAATAAATGTGTTCGCTCATCATCCTTGATTTAATTTGTACAGATATGAAGGATTGGGAAATCTATCATGCACTTTAATATTAACAGCAATCCATAAAAAAGATCTTTAATTTGATATTCTAAAAACAATAAAAACGATCTTTTTCAACTTTAATATAAAAATTTCTCCTCTAACTTTTATTTATTATTACGATAAATTTACCCTTAAATTTTCAGTCTCTCCCATGCTCTTTTCTTAGAGTTTTAACCTATTTAATTTTACTAATGCCCCCTTTAATTTATTGGTATCACGATGTTTTCTTGATCTGTGCTTTAATCTTTTCAAATGAGAAAAGGAGAGCATTAAATGCATGAAGCATTAAAAAATATGATGGATTTTCAAATTATGAAGAAGAGTAACTGATTCAATAACTATTGGAAAAATATATGAGGATTTCGCTCATTTGATCAGAAGGGAAGATTGGGTAAACAGGGTTATTGATTTGAACATTAAACGTTACCCATAGCATGGATATGCAAAAGACAACACAATGGATTATTTTTTACTATCTTATTGTTATTCATCAGTATTATTTAACCGTAGCATTTCAGGATATTTTTGCAAAGGTTTTAATTCTCATTATAGATCTGGTGATTGTCCTAACTTTCCCTCTCCTTAGCTATTTCTTTCAGTCGATTGATTCGTAATTTTTATAGTAACGCTGCATTACAGAAGTTCGCTGTGAAAAGCGCATTTCAAACATAAGACCAAAACTAAAAACCGATAAGCATGATCGTGCCAAGGAGGTCGATTATGGAGATTGGTAAAAATCAAAATATGAATAGAGCAAACGTTATAAGGATGTATGTAACATGAAAAATTTAACTTTACTCGCATTAACATGCGTCAGTGTGACAATGGCTGGGTGTGGTTCAGGAAATGCTTCTAAAGAGGCGGGTCAGCCAAAACGTCCGGAATGTATAGCCCCAGCCAAGCCGGGTGGCGGGTTTGATATGACCTGTAAATTGATTCAATCTGGCTTTAAACAAACAGACCAGCTCAAAGATCCAATACGCGTAACCTATATGCCGGGTGGGGTAGGTGCCGTAGCCTATAACAAAATCGTAAACAGTGATCCTGCGAATAATAATGCCGTGGTTGCATTTTCCACTGGTTCACTCTTGAACTTAGCACAAGGAAAATTCGGACACTTCACTGAAAAAGATGTGAAATGGTTGTCTGGCGTCGCCGTCGATTATGGTCTGGTTTCGGTACATAAAGACTCACCATTGAAAAACCTTGATGACTTGATGAAAGCACTCAGAGAAAACCCAAAAGCACTTAGCTTTGGTGGTGCCGGAAGTGTGGGCGGTCAAGACTGGATGCAAACAGCAATGTTGGCAAAAAAAGCAGGTATTAGTCCTGCCGATTTAAGATTTGTTGCACTTGAAGGCGGTGGGGAAGTGCTGACTTCATTACTGGGACAGCATATTCAAGTTGGGGTAGGCAATATTAGTGAAGTCAGTTCATACCTAGAGTCTGGTGATATTCGGGTATTGGCAGTTTTTGCTAACAAGCGTTTAGACGGGAAGTTCTCAAAATTACCTACTGCAAAAGAGCAAGGCTATGACATTGAGTGGCCGGTGATCCGTGGTTTCTATATGGGGCCAAAGGTCAGTGATGAAGCTTATGGTTGGTGGAAAAATGCCTTCGATAAAATGATGGCTAACCAGAAATTTGACGCAGTCCGTGAAAATCAGGATCTACTCCCATTTCAGCTGACAGGTGAAGAACTCACTGCTTATGTTTATAAACAGACCGCGGAAATGCGGCAGTTATCGCAAGAATATAAATTATCACAATAACAAATCGGCTGGGTTGAGAAACTATTTTCAGCTCAGTTTTTTTCTGAGGATAGATGATGAAATCTGAACGGATTCTTACCGCCATTATTACGGTTTGTGGGTTATTTTTGTTGATTTATGCGAGCAATTTTGAAGCCCCAATTTCCTACGATCCAGTGGGCCCTAAAGCTTTTCCTATTTTATTAATGGGCTTAATTACCGCGAGTGCAGCGTATCTCACTATTCGACCGGCCATTATGTTTGAACCCGTGGAATTGGGATGGACAAAACATCTAGTCGTTAAGTTAGTGTTGTGTGTGGTGGCTTTAACGCTATATGCATTAGTTTTTGAATGGCTCGGCTTTATTGTTGCGACCCTGTTGATGACCATTGCAGTGGGCAAACTTTTCCATGGCAAAACCATACCGGTTTTGGTGACAGGTTTGGTACTTAGTATGAGTACCTACTATATGTTTGACCGTTTCTTGGATGTGCCGTTACCACTTGGATTTTTTGGTTAAGGATGACCCGCTATGGATGTATTAAGTTTTTTAATGATGGGGTTTGAGGTTGCTTTACAACCACAGAATCTTTTAATTGCTTTGATTGGCGCATTTATTGGAACGATTGTTGGCTTATTACCGGGGTTAGGTCCAATTAATGGTGTGGCAATTTTATTGCCGTTTGCTTACGCTTTGGGTTTACCCGTAGATAGTGCCTTGATTTTATTGGCAGCAGTTTATTTGGGCTGTGAATATGGCGGACGTATTTCAGCGATTCTGTTAAACGTACCCGGAGATGCTGGAGCCATTATGACCACGTTAGATGGTTATCCATTGGCACAGCAAGGTAAGGCAGGAATTGCATTGTCTTTGTCATCGGTTAGTTCCTTTGTTGGGAGTACTGTCGCCTTTATTGGGATTGTGTTGTTTGCTCCTATATTGGCGAAATGGGCAATTGCGTTTGGACCTGCTGAATATTTTGCTTTGATGGTCTTTGCAATTGTTTGTTTAACTGGTCTGGTCAGTACGCAGCCTTTTAAAACTTTAATTATGGCACTCATGGGCCTAGCACTTTCAACTGTGGGAATGGATGCAATTACAGGTGTATATCGCTTTACCTTTAACAGTGTGGGTTTAAGTGACGGTATTGCTTTTACTACTTTGGTTATTGGCCTATTTAGTGTAAGCGAAATCCTATTAATGCTCGAACGTACGACAATTGGTCAAGTTGCCTTAAAACAAGGAAAGCGTTCTCTTTTTAATCTTAAAGAGTTCTTTTTCTCGTTGGTTGCTATTATCCGTAGTTCAGTGATTGGTTTCTTCTTGGGCATTCTTCCAGGAGCAGGTGCAACCGTTGCAAGTGCGATGGCCTATACCACTGAACGTAAAATGGCAAAGGATAGTAGCAAGTTTGGTAAAGGTGATTTACGTGGGCTTGCTGCACCAGAAAGTGCGAATAACGCAGCCGCTTGTGGTTCATTTGTACCTATGTTGACACTAGGTGTGCCGGGCTCGGGGACGACTGCGGTCATGATGGGCGCATTGCTTATGTACAACATCGCACCAGGTCCGCAGTTATTTGTTCAGCAACCTGTATTGGTGTGGTCGCTGATTGCATCGCTTATGGTGGGTAATATCATTCTGTTGGTATTGAACTTGCCATTGGTCGGCTTCTTTGCCCGCATGCTGAGTATTCCTAATTACATTCTGATCCCGATCATCGCAAGTGTGAGTTTTGTTGGTGTGTATGCTATTCATAGCAATATCTTTGACTTGCTGTTATGTATGGGCTTAGGTGTATGTGGATATATTCTCAGAAAATTTGATTTTCCCTTAGCTCCACTGATTCTTGGTTTTGTACTTGGCGAATTAATGGAATCGAATCTGCGCCGTGCACTCTCAATTTCTCAAGGGGAACTTGATGTCTTATGGAGCAGTAACATTAGTATAGGACTTTGGATCATGTCAGGATTATTATTGATCTTGCCAATCGTTCGTAAATACTTGTTTATCAAAAAGCAACAAGCTTAAAAGGACAGCAATAATAGTCAGCATTGGTTGACTATTATTGCTCTGAATTATGGAAAAAATAAGCTCAAATCTCAAAGGATTAGCAATTGCTCTGGTCGGAGCTTTAATTGCCAAATATTTGCATATTCCCTTGCCTTGGTTGCTTGGACCTTTATTGACGGCTTTATTGTTCGGTAGTGTTGGTCATCCACTTGCCTGTGATCCCCAGTGGCGACGCATAGGGCAGGTCATTATTGGTATGGCTTTAGGCCTATACTTTTCACCAGCTTTGGTACAGGCAGTGGCAGCATATTGGGGCTTTATCCTCATAGGTTTGGCATGGTCACTTGTGTTGGGTACGTTGCTGGCTGGATTGCAATATCGAGTTAATGCCTTGGATTGGGCAACTGCATGGTTTTCTTCTGCGATTGGTAGCGCCAGTGAAATGGTGAATATTGCAGAACGATATCAAGCTCAAGTCGATAAAGTCGTTGCTGCCCATAGTTTGAGAATTGTGATTTTGGTTGTGCTGGTTCCAATTTTTATGGAGCTTTATTTTCATGTCGAATGGACTGGTTTAAAGATACCAGTATCGGATCAATTTAGCTTTTTTCAGGTTGTATTGCTGTTTTGTCTGGCTCTGTTTGTGGGTAAGGTTTTTCAATTTTTTAATCTTTTGAATGCTTGGATTTTGGGGCCACTCGCCATTATTGGGTTATTGTCATTTTGTGGAATACTTCAGATGAAATTGCCTGAATGGTTTACTGCCTTTGGTCAAGTCTGTATTGGCTGGTCATTAGGTAGCAAATTTCCATTTAGCTTTTTAAGGAAAAATAAAAAATTTATTGGAATCACACTGATATTCAATTTACTGGCTTTAGCGCTATCGATCAGCGTTGCTTTATTACTGGTTAATTTAAGTCATACAGAAAAACAAATCTTGATTTTAGGGCTTTCACCCGGAGGCATCGCAGAAATGTCACTGATGGCTAAAGCTCTTGGACTCGCAGTACCCATCGTCGTTTCCTTTCAACTCTCAAGATTAATTTTCGTAATTCTCACTACACGCTTTTTTTATCAATACAGTCTGCAATTGTTTTTTAAATCTAAAAAGTAAGTAAGACATTTTTAAAGAGCTGAAAAAGCGATTTAAGGGGAGACTATATCTACAATTTTTGTAAATGGATGAACAGCACGCTTTTTTGAAATAAAACAAAGGAATGCAAAATGAAATTTAACTCACCTAAGACAGTACTAATCGTTAGCTTGACCACAATTACTACATTTACCCATGCCAATCAGAGCAGTGAACTTGAACAGTTACGTGCTGAAGTGAATGAACTCCGACAAATGCTTCAGGCTCAGCAAGCAATACCTACAAATAGTGTACAGGTCCCACACGTACCTACGGCAAGTGCTATCACGTCGCCTGAAAAAATACTCAAGCTATATTCAAATGGCAAACAAAATCCGGTGCCGATGTTAATTTGTATGGCTTTGTTCGTGCTGATACTGCCTATCAGTTTGAAGGTGCGAAAGGTATGTTTAACCGCATTAATGGTGTGTTACTAGAAGATGATCCTGATAAAAAATCGACTGAAGATCGCTTGGATTCGACCGTCAATGCCTCTCGTATTGGTTTAGATTTTAATACTGCTGTAGGGGAAAAGACGTTAAAAGGGAAAATTGAAATAGATTTTCGTGGTGGGGCAAATAAAGACAATGCCCGTCTGCGACATGTTTATTTAAACTATGATCGGTGGTTGATTGGACAAACGACGTCTACTTTTCTTTCAACTGAAACAGCACCAGAAATGCTAGATTCAAATACCGCATTAGGTGGAGGTACCAACCGTAATCCAATGGTGCGTTATTCAGGGCCACTCAATGCATCAACCTCTTATTTCTTGAGCTTAGAAAAAGGAAATGACGAGAACCGTCTGCCTTTACTGGCAAGTAAATTGAAATATGAATTTGCTACGGACAAAGGTGTAATGACCGCACGTGGTTTGATCCAAGAAGTACGTCTACGCAATGAAAATGATGAAACTAAAATGGGATGGGGTGCAGCATTAGGTCTTCGCTATAAAATCACGCCATCCTTATTATTTAATAGCAACTATTCGCATGTTTCTGGAGATAATAAGTTATTACTGGCAACTTCAGATAATGTCCGTCATATCCAAAATGGAGATGATGTCGAATTAATTGATTTTGATGCATTTCAATTGGGCCTTACTTATCAATTTAATGAAAAGTTAAGGGGCACAATAGGTCATGGTGCATTGATGTATGAAGATAAAGACGTAATAACAAAAGATGCCAATAAAAAGTTACAACAGAGTTGGGCTAATCTGATGTTTAAACCCAATAAACCACTAACTTTTGGGGTTGAATATGTCTATGGTGAACGTAACACTGTAAGCCAGCAAGTAGGGAAAGATAAGCGTATAGAAATGATGGCGAAATATGAATTTTAGATGAAGATTTAGATTACTGATGTCTGTACTATCTTAATCTACAGACTGTATATCCGATAAATTTATAAGCTAAAGCAAAGGTATATAAATATCATCGCTTTAGCTTTTCTAGTTTGGTGCGCCGTGATTTATAGAGATATGAAGGATTGGGAAATCTATCATGCGCTTTAATATTAACAGCAATAAATACAAAAGTTTCTTAAAAAATTATCTGAAAGTTTTAAATCTTTGTCGTCTTTAATCTTGAGTTAAAAGCGAATTATCTCATTTCAGAGAGGCAATCGTATAATTTTTAAATATGGCATCCACAGTCAACGAATTGGCGTTTGGGGCTAAGCACACCACTCAAAATCTAAATAAAGTTAACAATCAAAATAAAAAAATCCAGGATGGATCCATGATTTTTGTAGTAAGAAATAGAACATTAGTATTGGGAATCGCTTCAATTTGTACAAGTGCATTACATGCTGCTGCATTTGATAAAACAGGCCAATCCGTATCAGCATTTTTACAACCGGGAAATTATTTTGAAGCCAGTTTAGGTGTGACAGATACTGATTTAAAAGGAGTGGAATCTGGTACTAACCCTTCACATCAGTCAATTTCCGATATTGCCAATACAGATTATCGGCCGACTGCAGCTTTAAAATTTCAGCTTGCACCGCAGTATTCATTTGGATTGCTTTACGATCAGCCTTTTGGGGCTGACACCGAATATTCAGGTGTAAATGGCTTTGTCGCAACCCCGAAAGACACAGTTATGCTTCCCGGTATTACGACTACAAGCCTTGCAAATGCTACTTCTGGCCAAGTTCCCACAGGAAATGCTAAATCGGAATTTGATATTCAAAGTTTCAGCCTCATTGCGGGATATCAGCCTAATAAAAACTGGAATATTTTTGCAGGGCCGGTTTATCAAACTTTCAAAAGTCAGGTCAATTTAAGAGGCAATGTATTTAGTCTTTATAATGGCTATGACTTTCAAACTAAAACTGTGGGCGATTGGGGTTGGTTAGCTGGACTGGCTTATCAAATTCCTGAAAAGGCCGTTAAAGTTTCGCTTACCTATCGTTCAGCTATTACCCACAAAGTAAACGCAACTGAAAATGCGCCGTTAATTGATATGTTAACGACTCAGCAAGGACGCGATTTAGTTAGCCAACATCTCGACTATATGATTTCTATCGGGCAGATGACCGAGCAAAAGAAAAACTATTTAAATCACATTATTTCAGAGTTACCTAATGGCGAAGGTTCTGGCACAACCAAATTTAAATCTCCAGACTCAGTGAATTTGGAGTTTCAAACGGGTTTACGTCAGGGAACTTTATTGTTCGGTAGCTTGCGTTGGGTAAATTGGAGTGATTTGGCGCTACAACCTTACCGTTTTGGTGAAATTTCAAAAGTTGTCGGGGTGCTATCAACACCGAGCCGTCCAGAAGGGTTTAATTTGGTTCGTTATGACGATGACCAATGGACTTTAAATTTGGGAGTAGGGCAACGTTTTTCACCTAAATGGTTAGGCTCTGTGTCAGTGGGTTGGGACTCTGGTGCAGGTGATAAAGTCTCAACGGGTGGCCCAACCAAGGGATATTACAATTTAGGAATCGGTGCTCAATATAGCCCAACATCCCAATACTTTATTTCTGGTGGTGTGAAATATTACTGGTTAGGCGATGCAAAAGGTCAGCTTGGCGCACAGGCGGGTAGTGACTATTACGTGGGTGAGTTTAAGGACAACCACTCGATTGGGTATGGACTCAAGATTGGTTATAAATTCTAAATAATACAAAAAATTAAAAAGGAAGAAACGAATGGACTCATTGGTAATTACCGTATTCTTACCCATAGCTTTGGCCATTATTATGGCCGGCATGGGACTCGAATTAACCCTCAATGATTTTAAACGTGTTCGTCAGCATCCTAAGGCGGTGTTTGTCGCACTGTTTTGCCAGCTAATCGTTTTGGTGAGCATCGCTTTCCTCATTTGTAAGGTCTTTGTTTTACCTCCAATGATTGCGGTGGGCCTGATATTACTCGCCGCTTCGCCAGGTGGTCCAACTGCAAATTTATATAGCTATTTATATAAAGGTGATATTGCCCTCAACATTACTTTAACTGCCATCAACTCGGTGATTGCCGCTTTTACCTTGCCATTGATTGTTAACTTTGCCTTACAACATTTTGTCGCGAGTGAACAAAATGTTGGGCTACAGTTTTCTAAAATTATTCAGGTATTCGTGATTATTTTAGTTCCCGTCGTGATTGGGATGTTGATCAGACATTTTTCGCCTCATTTAGCAGAGAAGCTAAATAAGCCTGTTCGTGTTTTCGCGATCATATTTCTACTTTTTATTGTTTCACTTGCGATTGCCAAAGATTACCAAAAACTTCTCAATTACATTGGGCTAGTGGGTGGAGCCACCTTACTTTTCTCTATTTGTAGTCTTGCGATTGGTTATTTGGTGCCTCGTTTATTTGGTATTAATAGCTTTCAAGCTAAAGCCTGTGCTTTTGAAATAGGAATTCATAACAGTACCTTAGCTTTAACGATTGCTTTAACTGTTATGGCGAGTTCAGACGCAGCTATGCCGGCAGCCGTGTATTCAATCTTAATGTATGTAATGGCAACTCTATTTGGTACATTGTTGAATCGATTAGAAAAGAAAGAATTAGTTAAAAGAAAAGTACTTATTAATTAGATATGAACATTATTCAAAGAAGGAGCTTAAAGCATGGTAAATAAAGTTCAACTCTATCGTTTTTTAGGTTTGTCAGCTTGTGTGCTCTTGAGCAGTACGTTGAATGCTCAACCTGCGGAAGTAAACTCATCTAATTTACCTGCCGTCTCACAAAAAGCGATAACCATTATTGACGGCCAAACAGAATGGTTAAGTAAGGTTTATAAAGATATTCATGAGCACCCAGAATTGGGATTTATGGAAACCCGCACTTCTGCCATTGTTGCCAAAGAGCTTAAGTCATTAGGGTTTGATGTTAAAACTGGAATAGCCAAGACAGGCGTGGTCGGCATTTTAAAAAATGGTGAAGGGCCAACAGTCATGTACCGTGCCGATATGGATGCCAACACTGTTGAAGAAGCGACTGGTTTACCATACGCGAGTAAAGTGCGTGTAAAACTTGATGATGGAACTGAAACACCTGTAGCACATATGTGCGGTCATGATGCACATGTGACATGGATGCTCAGCATGGCAAAAACATTAGTCGCTTTAAAAAAGGAATGGAGCGGAACCATTATTTTAGTCGCACAACCTGCTGAAGAGCCTGTAACGGGTGCTAAAGCTATGGTGACGGATGGTTTATGGACAAAATATAATTTACCAAAACCCGATTATTTCTTTGCAGTGCATACCACACCTGCACCAGTTGGAACGGTAATCAATGCACCGGGTCCGCGAATGGCAGGAACCGATCAACTTGATATTTTATTTAAAGGGGTTGGTGGGCATGGTTCACTCCCATATTTAACCAAGAACCCGATTAGCATGGCTGCAAATGCCATTACTCAATATCAAACTATTATGGGCAATGCAGTTAACACCCAGCAACCTGCGGCATTGTCTATTGGTTCAATTCAAGCCGGGAATTCGAATAACGTGATCCCTTCAACCGCGTTGGTCAAAATGAATATGCGCTGGTTTGATCCAAAAGTACGCGAAACGATGTTAAATAACATTAAGCTCATGAGTGAAGGCGCGGCTGAAATGCAGGGTATGAGTCAAGATCAATTGCCTACTTTAACGCTCAAAGGTTCGACTATGCCTGTAGTCAACGATAAAGAATTCTCTGCGCGTCTAAATGGACCATTAAAAGCATTATTAGGCGATAAACAAGTCTTAACCAATTTCCCACCGTTTATGGGCTCGGAAGATGTTCACCATTTGTTAGGTGACCAAAAAGACATTCCGTTTAACTTTATGTTCATTGGCGTGGCAGATCCGGTTGTGTTTGCAAATGCAGTAAAGCAAGGCAAACCCGCACCTTACATTCCGCATAGTCCGAACTATGTTGTAGATTTAAAAGCCTTGCCTGTCGGGGCTAAAGTCACCACAGTGTCTATGCTCGAACTGTTAAATAAAAAATAAGATATTCATAAAAAAAGATGCACATCGAGGCATCTTTTTTTATCTAAAATTTTTAGAAATTTAAGAACAAGACAGATGTTTTTCCCGATAGTGTAGTGGTGATAAATCTGTCCAACGTCGAAAAGCACGAGTAAAACTACTGACATCGGTAAAGCCAAGAATATAGGCAATTTCGGTAATATTGTGGCTTGAGTTTTTGATATACGATAAAGCCAGTTCGTGGCGTGTATTGTCGAGTAGCTCGCTATAAGAGGTATTTTCTGCCGAAAGCTTGCGTTGCAGACTGCGTATACTTAAGCCTAAACTTTTCGCAACGTCTTGCTGTTGAAAGTCACCTGTAGATAATTTTTCAATGAGTTTTACTTTCACACGAGCCAATATATTTTCTTTATCAAACCGTGCGAGATAACGATTAATAATCTCATCATATTCTTGGGTGAGGGACGGATTCCCACCGTCTAAAGGCTGCTCTATGGTGGCTGTGTCAAACACAATCATGTCTTTGGGCGCATTAAACACAATCGGGGCTTTTAAAATGCTTTTAAAATTTTCCAGATCTTCTGGTTCCGAGCGTCTTAATTCAATGCGTAAGGGCGAAAAAACAGAACCTTGTAACGCACGACTTGAACGAATAAAAACAGAGATAAAAGCATCGATAGATTCGGGTTGAACTTCGTCGGGAACATGAATAACGAAATAATGATTTTTTCCCTCGCCATAAAACTCGAGTTCAGGAATGTCGGTTACTATACGAAAGTAACGAATAATTCTTAAAAACATTTCTTTTAGTGTGGTGCTGGTAATGAGTGAATGGCCCAACACATGAAATGTATTTTGATTGACTTGGCTGGCAACTTTAAGGCCAAAGCAAGAGTCTTCAGTCGCTTGAACGGCTAATTTCCATAAATTCGCAGTTTGTTTTAATGAATAGCGTGCATCTGGATCATTTAGGGCCTGAACATCTAAACCTGCTTGTTTTAATAAAGGTTGACTATCCACACCTGCTTTCTCAAGCGCTTTTTGAATCGCTTTAACCCAGCTAGCCAGTGCCGTTGCTGTCTGTGGCATGTTATATCCTATAACTTGTGACTCATATTCCTGTGAGCAGTATAAAAGATTTCAAAAATAAAAGATGTTTTGTTTGCCTCTACTTCTGACATTTTGGCATCCATAGCCAATAGATTGGCGTTTCGAGCTAAGCGTACAAAGGTAGATATAAATAAAGTAGGGACATGAGAAAACTGAGGAATAACGGATGACCTACATATATAAAAATCCTGCTGGAATGAGTGATAGCGAAAAAACGGAACACATTAAAAAAGTAGTCACAGCGGAAGGCGTGGCTTTACGCAAGCGCCATCCCATTTTGAACCATCAAAACGCAATAGGGGCGATGATTTTATTTGTTTCCCTTGTTGGAATGATTGCTACAGCCGTACTCTATATCAATCATCAGCTTTCAGCGTGGTTCGCAATTCCAATTATTGCGTTTTTTGCATCTCTTACCCATGAGTTAGAACACGACCTCATTCACTGGATGTATTTTAGAAAAAAACCATGGGCACATCACCTTATGATGGGCTTAGTGTGGTTAGCTCGTCCAAGTACCATTAACCCGTGGAAACGCCGTGAGCTGCATTTTAATCATCATAAAAATTCAGGCACTGAAGTCGATTTAGAAGAAAGAGCGCTCACCAATGGAGAGCAGTGGAGCATACGCCGACTCGTCGCCATCGGTGACAATGGCTTTGCAGTTTTGCTACGCGTTATTGCTGCAAGCAATTGGACTGTTAGAAAAGTTATTTTTAAACGTGCGTTCTTAGCTTATTTTCCACTTGGAATTATTCATTGGTCTCTTTGGTATATCTTCTTAGGATTCCATGCAGTTGATATGGTTTCAAGCTTGGCAAATGCACCGATTGCGTGGTCAGCTACAACCCTAAATGTTATGCATGTGATTAATATTCTGACTGTGGTGTGGATTGCGCCAAATGTGCTGCGTACTTTCTGCCTGCACTTTGTGACAAGCAATATGCATTACTACGGTGATGTTGAATTGGGCAATGTCATTCAACAAACTCAGGTGTTAACACCGTGGTGGATGATGCCGTTCCAACTCTTTTGCTTTAACTTTGGTTCGACGCATGCCATTCATCATTTTGTGGTGAAAGAACCATTCTACATTCGACAAATGACTGCGCCTATTGCCCATAAAGTCATGCGTGATATGGGTGTCCGATTTAACGATGTCGGAACATTTAAAAGAGCAAATCGTTGGAATGTAAATGATTTATCTGAATCGAATACTTAAAAAATAGATTCTTAGCTCGCTTGAATGGACTGAATTCTGCACGAAGGACTCAGTCCACACTCTACAGTTTCTTAAAATTCATTGGTTCTACTGAAACTTAGTAAAAAGCAGAATCACGCCTAAGACACATAAGATTGAGCCAATCACCTTATTAATCTGTACTTGCTTGGCTAACATTTTCTGTCTCAGTAGCATGGATGAGAACAGCACCGCCACCAGTGAAAACCATACAAAATGGGCAAAAGACATAAAAAAGCCATAAGCCAAAAGAATCGATTTAGGCGTGGTTAAACTCACAATTTGCGTATAGGTGCTAATCACAAATAGCGTAGTTTTAGGGTTGAGGGCGTTGGTAAAAAAGCCGTATTTTATGGCTTGCAAAGTACCGATAGAATTTAAGGCAGCAGTGTCTAAAACTGGTTTTTGAGTAAAAGTTTTATAGCCAATATAGATCAAGTAAATCGCACCAATATACTTAACAATATTCAAAATTTGCGGCGTATAAGTCATCACAAATGCAACAGCCACAAGGGTATAGGTCACATGCACCAACACGCCAAGCGATATTCCCAGTGAAGTGAACACACCTATTTTTCTGCCGTACAAGTAACTATTTTTCGTAACGATCGCGAAGTCAGCGCCGGGGCTAACCACTGCCAAAATCGTAATGAGAATAACCGCAATAAACTCTGCCATTATCTTGCACCCTCACTGAAAACGAGGGGATTAATCTGTACTTTTTGGAATGTATTTGAGAGGAGAACTGTTTTGCTTAAAGCAGTTATTTTTTCCACGTAATAAGCTGTATCTATACGCCTGTGAAAATAGATATAGATATTCAATATGTTTTTCATCATCTAAAATGGGGTTTAATAAAGATGATTTTTATTTTGAACAGAAACCTAAAAATAAAAATCGATAAAAACGACTACACATTTATGAGTTTTTGGAATGATTGAAAGAATATCGCTGAATTCACTAAAATTTTTCTATTTTGTGGCGAAGTATGGCAGTGTGACTTTAGCTGCAAAGAAATTATTTGTGACGCAAAGTGCGGTCAGTAAACAGATTTATAATTTAGAAGAAGCTTTAAATACGGTTTTATTCGAGCGAAAAAATAAAACACTCGTGATGACCGAGCAGGGTGAAACTTTATTGAGTTGTTGCCATCAGGTTTTTGGTCAACTCGATGAATGTTTAATAGAGCTAAGCCAGACTAAAACTCATAACAAGCAACTGGTCTTGTCGTGTGAACCGACGCTTTCCATGAAATGGCTCATTCCACGGTTATCAAAATTTAAAAAGCTCGGTCATGATTTTGAGGTTGTGTTACTCACTGCAGGCGGTGTGGTCGACTTTGAAAAAGATAATATTGATATCGCAATTCGCCGAAATGACTTTGATTGGGGAGAACATATTTATAGCGAAAAGATTGCCGATGAATATATCGCTCTAGTTCAAGCAACTAAGCCATCGGAAACAACCGACCTACTGATCTCGACCTCTAGACCCAATTTTTTCAAAAATATCACTCGCATTGCTGAGTTAAAGCAGAGTTTAAAAGGCTACACCAAAGTTGAACTCGAACATTTTTATCTATGTTTAGAAGGTTGTTTGGCTGGACTCGGCGCAACTGTGATCTCAATTTATATGATTGAAAAAGAGCTTGAGTGGAACTTACTGAAAAAAATTTCATCTGTTGTGCAAGATAATTCAGCCTATTTTTTACTTTCTCATAGCGCTTTTGAGGAAGATTCACGTAAAACCATATTTTTAGAATGGCTAAAAGCAGAGATGAATGAAAGTCAGCACACATTACTTTAGGTTGATTCTTTTTAACTTGAATTTTACTTGTTAAATATTTGAAAATAATAATAAATATTTAAAATGATTAAGGTGCCGTGTGAGCGCCGTATCTTGAATTTCTGTTGTCTAAAATTCCCTAACATGAAAAATATTTAACTTCATACTTATTTATTAAATCCTAAACATGAATTTCACTCAGTTTGTAATGAGACTAAATCATTTTTATTCATGTTGTGATTGCGGTATAAATCTATTCATGCTCTGAAGCGCTCCAGTAATTCGCTTTGATAAGACCATAAGGCACAAATCTGACAAGTCTGGAAAGTTTAAAAAGAGCAAAAAGTTTTTATTTAGGTTTTATCTCAGAAATTAGGGTACTGATCACAATGAGTAAAGAATTTACATTTACGATTAAGAGTATTTGTTTCGATGAGAACTATCGTCCAGCAGACAATACACGTATTACCACCAACTTTGCTAACTTAGCAAGAGGGATGAGCCGCGAAGAGAATTTGCGCAATACATTGCAGATGATCGACAATCGTTTCAATGCCTTAGCTCATTGGGACAACCCTAAAGGTGACCGCTATGGCGTTGAACTTGAAATCATTTCAGTTGAAATGAATATTGATGCCGAAAACCGTACTAGCGGGCTTCCTTTAATCGAAATATTGAAAACCAATATTGTTGATAAGAAAACCAATGAGCGCATCGAAGGTATTGTAGGTAACAACTTCTCGTCTTATGTACGTGACTATGACTTTAGTGTGCTGTTGTTAGATCACAACAAAAACAAGTCGACTTTTAGCACGCCAGAAAAGTTTGGTGAATTGCACGGTAACTTGTTTAAGAGCTTTATTAACTCTGAAACTTACAAAGCCAACTTTAAAAAGGCACCTGTGATTTGCTTAAGCGTTTCGACGACTAAAGAGTACCACCGTACTGAAAACGAACATCCAGTTTTAGGTGTTGAATACAAGCAAGAAGACTATTCATTAACTGATGAATATTTCCAAAAAATGGGCTTAAAAGTTCGCTACTTCATGCCGCCAAATAGCGTTGCGCCGTTAGCGTTCTATTTTACAGGCGATTTGTTGAGTGATTACACCAACCTTGAGTTGATTAGTACGATTAGTACGATGGAAACATTCCAAAAGATTTACCGTCCTGAAATTTACAACGCAAATTCAGTGGCTGGAAAATCTTATCAACCAAGCTTGAAACACGAAGATTATTCACTTACTCGAATTGTGTATGACCGTGAAGAACGTAGCCGTTTGGCTATAGAGCAGGGGAAGTTTGTTGAAGAGCAATTTATCAAACCATACCAAGCGATTCTTGAGCAGTGGTCTGCTAATTACGCTCCTAATTAATCAACATACGGGTCATTGATCATGAAAAAATTATTACCAACTTCAACTGCTGGCAGCTTACCAAAACCGTCTTGGCTTGCAGAACCTGAAAAGCTTTGGTCACCTTGGAAACTTGAAAACGAAGGCTTAGCCGAAGGTAAAAAAGACGCGTTACGTTTAGCGTTGCACGAACAACAACTTGTTGGCATCGACATTGTGAGCGATGGCGAACAAACTCGCCAACACTTTGTGACCACGTTTATTGAACACTTAAATGGCGTAGATTTTGAGAAGCGCGAAACAGTTCGTATTCGTGACCGTTACGATGCAAGCGTACCGTCTGTTGTAGGGGCGGTGTCTCGTCAAAAGCCTGTGTTTGTTGAAGATGCGAAGTTTTTACGTCAGCAAACCAATCAACCAATTAAGTGGGCATTACCTGGCCCAATGACTATGATTGATACACTTTATGATGGTCACTACAAGAGCCGTGAAAAACTTGCTTGGGAATTTGCAAAAATCTTGAACCAAGAAGCACGTGAGCTAGAAGCTGCTGGTGTAGACATCATTCAGTTTGACGAACCTGCATTTAACGTATTCTTTGACGAAGTAAATGACTGGGGCATCGCGACTTTAGAGCGTGCAATTGAAGGTCTAAAATGTGAAACTGCGGTGCACATTTGCTACGGTTACGGCATTAAAGCCAACACTGACTGGAAAAAGACACTTGGTTCAGAATGGCGTCAATACGAAGAAGCTTTCCCGAAACTTCAAACGTCTAACATTGATATCATCTCGTTAGAATGTCACAACTCACATGTGCCTATCGATTTACTCGAACTCATTCGCGGTAAAAAAGTGATGGTCGGTGCAATTGATGTCGCATCTAACCAGATTGAAACACCAGAAGAAGTGGCTAACACACTACGTAAAGCGCTTCAGTTTGTAGATGCTGACAAGCTTTATCCTTGCACAAACTGCGGTATGGCACCTCTTTCTCGTGAAGTGGCACGTGGCAAGTTAAATGCTTTAAGTGCAGGTGCAGAAATCGTTCGCCGAGAACTGACGGGTTATGATCTTACTGCTTAATATTTCCCAATAAGTGGTATAAAGGGTTACTTTTTTGATGGCAGTTGATAATCAAATAAGTGACCCTCATTTTACTTACTACATGTCGCTCTAATCAGAACGCATGTCGATAGTACCTTCCTGATGGAGTTGGGCGGTATAGCAAACACACAGGACAAGGTACGGTTCAATTTAGGAATAATGTCATGGTTCAAGCAACAGACTTTAGAAATGCAATGTCTTTACTCACAAGTGCAGTTAGTGTTGTGACTACGGCAGGCATGTCTGGCCGTTTTGGATTTACTGCCTCTGCTGTTTGTAGTGTGACCGACACACCACCGACATTATTGGTGTGTATGAACCAATCTGCGAGTTCGCATGCACATTTCCTAGATAACAAAATCTTAACTGTGAATGTTTTAGGCGCACACCACGAACATATTTCAAAAGCATTTTCATCTAAACTCACGCCAGAAGAGCGCTTTAAACATGGCGCATGGATTGAGTTAGAAACAGGTTCACCTGTGTTAGATGATGCTTTGGTAAGTTTCGATTGTGAGATTGAGCAAATTCAACAAGTCGGCACACACACAATTTTTATATGTCCGATTGTGGCGATTAAACAAAGCGAGCATGACCAAAGTTTGGTTTATTTTAACCGTGCTTATCACCAAGTGGGGCAGACAGAGATTGTTTAAGTCCACTTTTTATAAAATTTAAAATAATAATTTAATAAATCTAAAAATTATAATAAATTTAATGACTTATGTTGTTTTTAATATTGACACAACTAGTCTCCCGAATTATTCTCGCCTGCTTACCGCTATGGTAGGACGAGAGGGAGACGCTTTATGCGTACTGGGTTCTTGGGACAGTCTGTCAACTTCCTTTCGTCCTACTGCCATTGTTTGAGAATGATTTGCTAGAACTTCTCTATTATGGCGAAATGAAAGAAGGACGCTTCGTGCGTGCTGGGTACTCAAAGCCAGTCTGTTAACCTTCTTTTCGTTTCGCCACCATTCTTTAAGAATAATTAGGTAAGTCTCTTACCATTATGATAGGACGAACGTGGGGACGCCTTTGTGCGTACTGGTTCTTACGCCAGTCTGCTACTCCACTTTTGTCCTGTCACCAAGTGATCAAATAAAATTTACTTAACTTACATCTGTTTCACATATAGTCATAATCACAATCACTTAAAAATACAATTAAATATAATATATAAAATAATAATTAAGTTAATCTAATGAAAAATAATAAGAAATTTAAATACTTGTCATAAAAGCTACATTGACACCACTAAACTCTCAGATTATGCTTTGCGTGCTGGCCACATTGCCAGCCGGCTTTGACAGGCTGTTTTTTCGAGTACATTGAAAAGACTTGTTTTTTTTGATGTATACCCACTCGTCTCCCTTTTTGTAGCGGTAGGACGGAAGGGGGACGCCTTTGTGCGTGCTGGGTTCTCGAAAACCAGTCTGTCAACCCTCTTTCGTTCTGCCACCATAATTCCAAATGAATGCTTTGGCAGAACTCCCAAAATCAGGAGTTGGCTATGCACATCCATCATTTTTTGGTACTCAGTGCCAAAAGCTATAACGACACAGCTTAAAAATTTACAGCAGCTTGAACGCCATAAGGTTTTCAGGCTTTAAGTCATTTTTACTTAAAACTTAGCAAAACAAAACTTGAGATGTGCCAAGCACCGTCTTACGGCTTTGCTGTGCCTTTTTTTCTCCCAAAAAGGCCACAGGCTTTTTATCTCATTTAGAAACAACAAGAATTTATAACGGTAAAACGATGCCAACTTTAGAAAGATCTTCCAAAAAATTACAGGTTGTTCAAACTGCCATCCAACTCTTTACCACGCATGGATTTCACAATGCAGGCGTAGACTTGATTATCAAAAAATCTAAGATTCAAAAAGCCACGTTTTATAACTACTTTCACTCGAAAGAACGCCTTGTTGAAATGTGCCTAATCTTTCAAAAAAGCCGACTGAAAGAAGAAGTACTAGCAATTGTCTACTCACATCGCTACCCAAGCGCAGCCGATAAACTCAAAGAAATTGTCCGTTTACATGTTGATGTGAATAGTCTTTACCATCTTTTGTTTAAAGCGATTTTTGAATTAAAACTGCTTTATCCAAGGGCTTACCGCATGGCAGTTGAATACCGTAAATGGCTACTGAAAGAAATTTTTGATCTGGTCTTTAGTTTAGAAACCAACAAACCCAAACCCGATGCCAACATGGTTTTAAACTTAATTGATGGCTTGATGCTACAGGTTTTAAGCTCTAATCGTTTGGATGAGCGGGATGTGGTGTTGGAGAGGTTTTGGGGGAGGGCTTAGAACCGATCTATATATGACCTCTTTACCTTATTGGTAGAAGTAGGTTGAAAAGCAAATTGAGCTAAACCTAATTCTGTTAGTCTAATTTTCATTGTTTCTTGGGAAACGTTAAAAATTTCAGTCAAAGGTAAAATGATTCTTCTATAATTTTCAAAATTACATGGTTGTGAATCAATGTAGAGTGGTGAGAATCCTCTATTTCTGATGCCATAATGTTGTAAATAATAGTTTAAAGTTGCTTTTAACCGATTTTCAGGCAGTAGTAAGCAACCTGCAAAATAATTTGCTTGAAATTCTAGCCGATCAATATTTTGGGTAATTTCTATATCTACAGAGTGAGATTCCATAGCTGGTGAAAAGTTCTCTGAAATTATATATTTGCTATGGTTAAGAAAAATATGTGCTATTTCATGTGCTTTTGCAAAATTAATTTGATGTTGAGAATAGAACTCTACTCCAAAAATAGTAATAGTTTTTAATTTAGTTTCTAGCTTACCAATAATATTGGGGTGTTCGGGAGTATCAATCTCAATAAGTTTATAACCTAGAGTATTTATTATTTCATTTAAATCTATCTCATCATTTTTATAAAATTTATCAAATAAGTTTTCTGCAAGGATGCTTAACTCTTTTTTAGATTTATAAGGGATAGTTTTAGAGTATGAATTTACACGGTGTTGTGTGAAGAATTCTTTTGGAGATACATCTTTCTGCAAAGAAAGGAAATCATAAATTAAATCTTTTGGAATGCTTGTAAAGCGTAGGGGTGTTTGAATAAAGATATTCGTAGCAGAAATATCTTGGAAATTTTCTGAAGTGAGTGCATTACTTATGATTTCATCGTTATTATTTATTCTATTAATTGTTCTATTAAAGATAACTTCATGATTATCATTAGTGGTGATTTTCCATAGTCCTATATTTCTATTTTTTGCAATTTTTAATGCTCCTTTTTGGAAGCCATTTTTAGTAATGCAGATAGCCTTAGTATTATGCTTTCCGACTTGACTAACTTTGGTTGAAAATTCCTCAATATCATCAACAGGTACTTTTTTACCATAATCTTTACATTCAATAAGAATAACCAGAAATGGATCTTCTTGTTCAAAGAAGGAAACTTCAATAGCTACATCAAAGATAATATAGCCCTCTCTATCCTTTGAATAGTACTTTTTCTGCTTGTAAATTTTAGCTTGATTAGGGTTAATGCCTAAGTAACCCTTTCTGAGTAGGATCGAGAAATAATCAAAAACAAAATTTTCAAAAGCGTCGCCTTTCTTTTTAGTATTCATATATGAAAAAAGAATTGAATTTTTTTAATCATATATAAAAATCAGTAGCTTGGCTATGTACATAGAACAACCTAAGACCTGATTAAGGGGAACCAAAACTTTTATAAAGAACTTCCATACTCCACATATCCATCTTCAATTGCTGGAATAATCTCTACAAACTCAAAGTAGGGCACAGTACAAAATTCAGAGTCTCGAATCGCATCAATCACAAAATAATAATCTTGCAGAGATGTTGTCTCAAACACAGCAATATCACTGGCTTTAGTGCTAAACGCTTCAACGTCATACCACCGAACTTTTACAGTCGGGTACTTGTCAAAGATAGGTCCAAGCTTTTGTGTACTAAACTCAGCCCGCTTTTCACGAGTTAAAGTCAACCAAGCAGGCAAAGCTCTTAAATGAATAAAAAAAGTATAGATTCAGGGCATAATTTAAGACTATTTTAGAGGTGACTGTTCGCATTAAAATATTTATGAAATAGCTCTGCTAATAATATTGTTTAGATTATTTTAATATTTAAAATAGCTAATTAAAAAATATTATTTTTAAATATTTTTGTTATTAAAATTGAATGGCTTTTAATTTAAATTTAATAATAATTTTATTGTTTTTTATTTGTAATTAATGTGGAAAAAATATTTACTTGTATGGTTGGTATGTTAATCTCATTGAGATTGTGATGGGAAAGTATTTTTATACTAATCATAATGGGAAAGTTTAAAAAATTTCTAATCATAATAAATATCTTGCTAATTATTAAAAAGTATTATGGGAATTATATATGACAAAGTTTGTTGATGTTCTAAAGGAAATGCGTGATCACTACCAGAATAATATTAATACTGGTGTGGCAATACCATATTATCCTAATTTAGTTGAGGATTCTTTAGATTTAATGGAGGCAACGAATAAGTATCTTGTCGCTGATGATAGTGAATTAGCAGATAATCCTGTTCAAAGTAAATTGAATGATTTACGAAATCAAGCAAAGGTTTTGGCTACTAATACTGCATCAACTATCGAAGAAAAATTAAAAAAATCTGCTAAAGAGCTGAAAGACAGTGATAATTCTGATAGTTTACACTCAAAATTTAAAGATGAACTGAATAAAATTAGAGAGGATGCTAAGAAGAAAGCAAGTGATAATATAGATAAAATGTTTGATGAAGCAGAAAAGATCGGTAACGATTTTCCAGCAGCTCAAAATCTTATCCTCGTTGCAGCACAAAAAATTAATGAGCTTATTAATGATTTATTGACTAAGATAGTTGACTATATTGTTGGTATTATTAAAAATATTGTTGAATGGATAAAAATGGCTTGGGATGCTATTACTAAAGTCTTTAATGATATTACTAAAGTCTTTAATGATATTATAATATGGATTTCGCACTGGTTTAAATAAAATAATTTATTCATAATAAGGCCATTACTATTTAAGTAATGGTCTTATTTATTTGGTAAATATTTATTCTTGTAAATTATAAAATTAATTAATTTTTGTTTTTGCGAAATTTATAAATTTAAAATTTCCATTGATTAGTATGAATTAATATCTACTGATTGTATGTAATCAACTAGATTAATAGAGTTTATAAAGAACTCTCATATTCTACATACCCATCTTCAATTGCAGGAATAATCTCTACAAACTCAAAGTAGGGAACTGTACAAAATTCAGAGTCTCGAATCGCATCAATCACAAAATAATAATCTTGTAGAGATGTGGTCTCAAACACAGCAATATCACTCGCTTTAGTACTAAACGCTTCAACGTCATACCACCGAACTTTTACAGTCGGGTACTTCTCAAAAATAGGTTTAAGCTTCTGTGCACTAAACTCAGCCCGCTTTTCACGAGCTAAAGCCAACCAAGCGGGCAATGCTCTTAAATGAATAAAAAAAGTATAGGTTCTAGACATAACCACTCCATGACTGAGCCGAGTTGTAGTTCAATTGAAAAGACAGGATTTTCTTGTCATATCAATATGACTCAGTCAGTATATGAGTGATTACTCACATTAAATACTCGCATTTCGGGCCATGTCAGAAACACTCCCAGATCCACGCAAACGCCCGCGTCAAGCACGTTCAGTGGCTACTTTTGAAGCAATATTAGAAGCGGCTGCTCGCATTTTAGAGTCTTTAGGCTTTGCTGGATTTAATACAAATGCCGTGGCCGAACTTGCTGGCGTAAGTATTGGTAGCCTATATCAGTACTTTCCATCTAAAGATGCTTTAATCGTTGAGTTAATTCGACGTGAGCGGGTTGAGCTTTCAAATCGTATTGTTGAAGCCATAGAGCAAAATGATGCCGTAGACTTAAAAGAAAAATTAAAACTCGTCATACATGCTGCTGTGCAACATCAATTAAGCCGTCCGCAGTTGGCACGAACCCTTGAATTTGCTTCTGAACTCATTGGAAAAGACATTGAGGAAAGTGAGCTTCAACACGAGCTTGAAACCATAATTTCTGACTTGTTTATACGTTCTGGCATTTCACATGCGCAGACAGTCGCACAAGATGTAATTGCTTTAAGCAAAGGAATGATTAACGCAGCAGGCATAGCAGGGGAAAGTGATTTAAATGGTTTACAGCAGCGAGTTGAAAAAGCTGTATTTGGGTATTTAGAGCTATATTAAAAATTATTAATTTTGCTATAAAATAACATTTTTTATTTTACTAAATAATTATTTTTTTATTGGGGGATTTATGAAAGATGAAATTATGAGTAAAGCAGATGTAAGAGCATTTACTTTAATTTTTTAGGTTTGGCGGGCTACTCTATTTTTATGTTTTATCTCCTTGCTAAAAGAAGTAAAGGAATAAACTATTTTGATGATTTATATTCAGTTAATAAATTTTTAATTTATTTTTTAGTTTTATTGCAGTTTTTTTGTTACGTCAAGCGAAAATATATGTGACAAAAAATAAAATACGTCTTGTAAATTTTCTTTGGGGAATTGGTGCCTTTATTGGTGGTGTTTTATTAGCCTCTGGCTTTTTTACTATTGTTTTATAATTAAATTAAGAAGTTGGTTGTTATTAATTTTAATATAAAGTGGAATTTATGTTTTTTGGGAATTTATGAAAGATGAAATTATGAGTAAAGCAGAGGTAAGTGCATTTACTTCGCTTTTTTTAGGTTTAGTAGGGTACTCTATTTTTATGTTTTATCTTCTTGCTAAAAGAAGTAAAGGAATAAATTACTTTGATGATTTATCATCTTTTAATTATAACGTGTCATATTTAATTTGTTTTCTCATTTTTATATTTAGCAAATTTTTTAAGGAAAATAAGTATATAGCTAATTTTATGCCACTTTTAATAGGGATTCTTTTATCTGTGATGTTCTTTATTGTTGTTTTATAGGGGGATAGATGTGATTTATGAACTTAAAATGTGGATCTCTGCTGAGGTGGTTGATCCATTTTTTTCATTATATTCGTATGTTTATAAAAATTTTGTTCTTGTCCTTTCCTTAAGTTTCTGTGTGATTGTACTGCTTTGTGCTCTTAACCCAAGTATAGTTTTCACTCCTAAAAAAGAGGGTTTTGTTGTTTATGAGCCTGAATTTCATATCAAACATGGACGTATGACATCACTGATAATAAAAAGAGGCAATAAAAAATTTTTTATTAATTGTGCATATTTTAAAAATGAGAATGGTTCATTTTGTGAATTATATAAGCCTAGAAAACTACTTAAAGTTGAGGGAGGTTTTTTTCCTAATTCATCATTGTTTTTTAAAAGTAAGTATATTGTAGTTAATAAAATTCGTTTTGAAGATGAAAAAGGTAGTGTAATTAATTTTTCAACAAGTGAAGAAAAAATTACTTCTTGGTGGAATTGGGTTGTGTTCCCCATCTTATTGATGAGGTATTTAATTTTAATCTGGCTAGTAGTGGTTGTTTTAATATTACTTTTAAAATTAATTAAGTATAAGAAAAAAATCTAATTTTATTTAAAAGTAGTTTTACCTTTATATTGAGTTGAAAGATAGATAGGAAAAAAGGGCTGCTATTAGCAACCCTTTTTTACAGCACTTATATCGTGCTGTTGAATAACTTAATAATTTTAATTTTTAATAATATATCAATAAGTTGTGTCGTTAATGATATTTTATATCATTAACGACACAATATTTGTCATTTTTATTGGAACCGACAAAACTTTTCTCATTTCAAACTATTAGAATTCAGAATATCTTTTAATAGCATTAGTATAATCATAGAAGCTCATGAAAGGTTGTAATGCTGAATAGATTTCTTCTTTTTGCTGATGAGTCAACCAATCATCTGTATCCTTAATTGCTTCAAGCATACTTCGAAATATTAGTTCAATTTCATTATTATTCATGAGGAAATTTTCAAATTCTATTTTTTTATTAAGATAATCAATTAATTCATTGATGTTGCTGCAATCCGTACTTCCGAAACATAATTTAGAATTAAGGTAAGGCAAATGGCCTCGACCATGACGAATTAAAGAAATAAGTGCACTATATAAATGCGATATTTCTTTTTTATCAAAATATGCGCGATTACTTTCTGAACTGATATAAAAAGACTGTAATCTAGAAATGATATCATTTAATTTCAATTCTCTAAAATGATTAAAGTCAAGAAGAGCTTTTTTCCTTATATCTCTAAAAGGTTTATATTTATCCCAATATGATTTTATTTTATTTTTAACAGATTTACCTCTAATAATTTTTGTGAAGGGATTACTTAGTTGCTTTTCAATTTGCCAATCGATGACTTTGGGAATTAGTTTTTCTGTAATCCATGTGTATGCCTTTTCACATGACCACCAATCCTTATCAGAGATAGTGTCATTATTATTGTAGGGTTTTTGCCAAACTAGAGTTATTTCATCAGAAAAGTTGATACCATCTATATTCTGAGCAAAAAAAGTTCCATGAAATCCAGTGTTTAATTCTTCTGTGTTTTTAGAGCTATGTACCTGTAAATAAGCATGATGGGCATAAAAAATATGCCACTCTGAATTACCTTTATCAATATCATGTGCATGTATAAATTCTTGGATTTGTTCCCACATCTCTGTATCAATAGCACATAGACCTATCTGTATTTCACTCTTATATTCAGATATAAAGGGAAAATATTTGGCATTCCATAGTTTTTCAATATTTTCAAAAGCAGTTATATAGTAATGTGTCAATATATCTGCTGCTTTTGAAATTTCTTCTACAGCTTCTAATGGTAAGTGAAATCTACAATTTTTAAAGTCAATAATATGTTGATCCCCTTTTTGATATACTCCACCTTGATAAAAAGGTCGATACTTGGAATTGATGGGTTGACCATTGTTACCTAAGAAGTTTTCAAGAAGCCATTTATTATCCAGTGTTATTATAGTTCCATGGGTATCATGTGCGGTAATTGTAATTGCTGCTGACCCAAAATAGTTTGGAGTAGGTAAAATTGCAGAAATTTCTACCCATTTATTCTTATATGTAAAATGATTTCCATGAATATATTTGCTTTCCAAACTTTCTGGATTAACAAATGAATGATCTAATAAACTTTCTCCTAGATCTCTGATCTTAGGATCTTGATTTAACAAAGCTTTATGTAGGTTTTCTATAAAGTTTACGTTAGCCATCCATTTACATTCGAACATGTCAGAAATAGCGGTAGGAAAGTACTTTTTCATAAGATCTGGATGCGATTGACATTTACGTGTAAGATCTATTCCTGTCCATGTTTCTAGTTCAATATTATAATTTTTTTTGAATATATCTTGGTAATCTCGAATTTTTTTCTCAAGGTTAATAGGTATTGAGTCTTGAGAAAATATTAATAGATAAGTTTTTATATTTCCTTTAATTTCATTTTCTTTTATGAATTTGTTAAGTGTTAATTTCAATTCTGTAGAATTGTAATTTTTCCAGCATTTACATTCTATTGCAATAAGTCCAAAAGATTCATCTTTATATTTTGCACAAATATCAATTCCATCTTGTTGCCTTCCTTTCCCTAAAATATGATGGACATCTATAAAGGTTGGATCTCTCTTTAGTATTTCGGTACATAATATTTCGAATTTTTGTGATTCAAGTTCCGAGAATGGCAGTGTTGGGGTTCCAATAGGTAGAATTTCTTTCATAGGTGCTTTCAGTAATTTTTAGTTAAGGGTTAAAATGAATTAAGATTAAAAAAGAGCGTTACTAAGAACATAGGCAAATGATCCTATTACGACAATAGATGTCGTTTTATTGATTTATATTTATTGTTAAAACGAGTTCAGATCTAAATGACCTCTGTAATAAAAAAGCCACTCGAGTAGAGCGGCTCTTTTGATTAGATAAGTTAGACTTACCAGCTTAACGCACCACCAGTTTGGTAGTCAGTTACGCGAGTTTCGAAGAAGTTCTTCTCTTTACGTAAGTCCATCATCTCAGACATCCACGCAAATGGATTCGTTACACCAGCAAATTGCTCTGGTAAACCTAACTGAGATAAACGGCGGTTACAGATGAATTTCAAATATTCTTCCATCATGCTTGCGTTCATACCCAATACACCGCGTGGCATCGTGTCACGTGCATATTCGATTTCAAGCATCGTACCTTCAACAATCATTTGAACCACTTCTTGTTGGAACTCAGCAGTCCAAAGGTGAGGGTTCTCAATCTTGATTTGGTTAATCATGTCGATACCAAAGTTCAAGTGCATAGATTCATCACGTAAGATGTATTGGAATTGCTCAGCAACACCGTTCATCTTGTTACGACGACCCATACTCAAAATTTGAGTAAAGCCACAGTAGAAGAAGATCCCTTCAAGAACACAGTAGAATGCGATCAAGTTACGAAGTAAGCGTTGGTCGTTTTCAGGCGTACCTGTGTGGAAATTAGGGTCAGTTAAAGATTGAGTATATTTCAAGCCCCAAGCTGCTTTACGTGCAACAGATGGAACTTCACGGTACATGTTGAAGACTTCGCCTTCGTCCATACCTAAAGATTCGATACAGTATTGGTAAGCGTGAGTGTGAATCGCTTCTTCAAACGCTTGACGCAAGATGTATTGACGGCATTCAGGGTTAGTAATGTGACGGTAAATCGCCAATACCAAGTTGTTTGCAACCAAAGAGTCCGCAGTCGAGAAGAAACCTAAAGAACGCATAACAATAGTACGCTCATCTTCGGTCAAGCCATTTTCAGACTTCCAAAGCGCGATGTCATGGTTCATGTTAACTTCTTGAGGCATCCAGTGGTTTGCACACCCGTCAAGATATTTCTGCCAAGCCCATTCATATTTAAATGGAACAAGTTGGTTCAAGTCCGCACGACAGTTAATCATGGCTTTGTCGTCAACTTGAACACGTTGAGCACCCATTTCTAGCTCTTCAAGGCCAGGGGCAACGTCTAAGTGTTCTAAGGCTTGAGCAGCTCTAGCCACTGTATCGGAGGCAACTGTTGGTCGCACGGAATGGGTTCCAGCGGATTGTGGAGCTGCCACGCTCGACGATGATGGCTGCGCAGTAGATACATTCTGCGAATCTGACGCTTTTTCCGATTGGACGGGCGCAGACTTGTGTTCAGGTGTAGTCGGTTTTTGCGAATCATCTTCAAAATCGTCCCAACTAAGGATAGACATTTTTGTTCTCTCTTCGTTGTATATATCTATATTTGACATCTCTTAAACGAAGATGTCCCTACTATACGCTTTTAATGTGTAAACAAAATTAAGTTTTATTGATGCATGACCAAATTTTGGGCCTTTGGTCTCTACTCACTACAACTTATTTTGTTTACGCTGCTGCTTACGTATTGTGATAAATGCGTAAACCATCGGCATATAAAAGAAAATAAAGGCAAAGATTAAAACTCCAACACCAAGCATATAGTTATGGCTGAGATGAGAAAGCATAATCTTTACCTCTTTTAAGGTTGCTCTTTAGTGAAAAAGAGCAATCTTATTGAATGTTATTGGCAAGCTTCACAATCAGGGTTGTCGATTGAACAAGCCATTGGTACAGGAGCTGCTTGAGTAAAGCCTTCTTCTTCAACTGCTGCTTCTGGCTTCTTCACTTCTACAACAGGGGCAGCAACCGCCGCTGCTTCAACAGTTGCAGGTTTAACTGCGTTTAAAGCACCTGTGTTGATTGTAGATTTTTCAGCAGAAGTTGCACCTAAAGCTCGGAGGTAATAAGTCGTCTTAAGACCACGTAACCATGCCATCTTGTAAGTGATGTCAAGTTTCTTGCCATTTGCACCA
Organism: Acinetobacter sp. D009; assembly: GCF_038562025.1. Taxonomy (NCBI): domain Bacteria; kingdom Pseudomonadati; phylum Pseudomonadota; class Gammaproteobacteria; order Moraxellales; family Moraxellaceae; genus Acinetobacter; species Acinetobacter sp. D009. The sequence goes on along the minus strand of NZ_CP151886.1, from coordinate 3,080,592 downwards.
GAGATGTAAAGGTTAAGCGACTGAGCTTGATCAATCCATTTTTGACGACGTGATGCAGCATCAACGATCCAACGTGTATCCACTTCAAACGCAGTAGCAAAGATTGCTTTTAATTCTTCAGGAATACGAGCAATTTTTTGTACTGAACCTTCAAAGTGTTTAAGGTCGTTAACCATTACTGTGTCCCAAAGACCACGTTCTTTTAATGCACGAACAAGGTATGGGTTAATAACAGTGAACTCACCAGACAAGTTGGATTTCACATATAAGTTTTGGAATGTTGGCTCAATAGACTGAGAAACACCACAAATGTTAGAGATGGTTGCAGTTGGAGCAATCGCCATCACGTTTGAGTTACGCATACCGTCTTTTTGAACTTTGGCACGTAAAGTGTCCCAGTCTAAACGTTGAGTACGGTCAACTTCGAACATGCGCTCTGGACGAGATTTCGCAACAATTTCTAAAGAGTCGATTGGAAGGATACCTTGATCCCACAATGAACCTTTAAATGTTGAGTAAGCACCACGTTCAACAGCCAAGTTGCTTGAAGTTTCAATCGCGTAGTAGCTAATTACTTCCATTGATTCATCTGCAAAATCAACAGCAGCGTCTGAACCGTAAGCAATACCCATTTCATATAGAGCATCTTGGAAGCCCATGATACCCATACCCACAGGGCGGTGTTTCAGGTTAGAGTTTTTCGCTTGTGGTACAGCGTAGTAGTTAATGTCGATAACGTTATCGAGCATACGTACTGCTGTTTTAATAGTGCGAGCTAACTTCTCACGGTCTAACACACCACCTTGAACGTGTTGTACAAGGTTGATCGAACCTAAGTTACATACTGCAATTTCGTCTTGATTTGTGTTCAAGGTAATTTCAGTACATAGGTTAGATGAGTGAACTACACCAACGTGTTGTTGTGGTGAACGTAAGTTACATACATCTTTGAATGTGATCCACGGGTGACCAGTTTCAAACAACATAGAAAGCATTTTGCGCCATAAGTCTTTAGCACGTACTTTCTTGTGTAGCATGTTAGTTTCTTTCGCTACAGACTCATAGTAAGCATAACGCTCAGCAAATTCAGCACCAGTTAAGTCGTGCAAGTCTGGAGTTTCAGAAGGAGTAAATAATGTCCATTCACCATCTTCAAATACACGTTGCATAAACAAGTCTGGAACCCAGTTCGCAGTGTTCATGTCGTGAGTACGGCGACGGTCATCACCTGTGTTTTTACGAAGCTCTAAGAACTCTTCGATATCTAAGTGCCAAGTTTCTAGGTATGCACACACAGCACCTTTACGCTTACCACCTTGGTTTACTGCAACAGCTGTATCGTTCGCAACTTTCAAGAATGGAACAACACCCTGAGACTTACCGTTAGTACCTTTAATATAAGAGTTCAAGGCACGCACAGGTGTCCAGTCATTACCTAAACCGCCAGCCCATTTAGAAAGCATCGCGTTGTCACGCATTGCACCATAAATGTCATAAAGGTCATCACCAATCGTTGTTAAGTAACAACTTGAAAGCTGTGGACGTAATGTACCTGAGTTAAACAGGGTAGGCGTAGAAGCCATGTAGTCGAAGCTAGACAATAAGTTATAGAACTCAATTGCACGCTCTTCTTTATCTTGCTCATTGAGTGCAAGACCCATCGACACACGCATAAAGAATAATTGTGGTAATTCGAAGCGAACGCCGTTTGAGTGAATGAAGTAACGGTCAAATAAAGTCTGTAAGCCTAAATAGGTAAACTGATTAGAACGTTCTGGCTGAATTGCTGCTGATAATTTTTCTAAGTCGAAGTCAAGCAAGTCAGGTGAAAGCAAATCAAGCTCAACACCTTTTTTCAAGAATGCTTCAAGTGCATTGTTTTCAGGTGTGTCTGTTGATAAACCTAAGAATGCTAAACCTGTACCTACTAACTCGTTACAAAGCAAACGTGCAGTCACATAAGTGTAGTTAGGTTCTTGTTCAATACGGGTACGTGTTGCCATCATCATTGTAGTGGCAATATCACTTTCTTTTACGCCGTTATATAAGTTTTTAACGGTTTCATCCACAATGGCTTGAACGTCAATACCTTCCAAACCTTCAGCTGCCTTAGAAACAGTTGCTTGCAATGCACTTAAATCAAGTGGCTGAAGTTGACCGTTTTTGTCGGTAACTTGTAAAGTAGGGTGGTGGTTTGAGTTCGTTTGCTGACGAGCGCTAGCACGTTGTTCACGGTAAATCACATAAGCGCGGGCAACTTTTTGTTCCCCAGTACGCATTAAAGCAAGTTCTACTTGATCTTGAATTTCTTCAATATGGATCGTACCGCCCGATGGTAAACGGCGAGTAAAAGTATTTAAGACCATTTCCGTCAACTGGGTAATACGGTCATGAATACGGCTAGAATCCGAACTCTGTTGACCTTCCACAGCAAGAAAAGCTTTACCAATCGCAACTGAAATTTTCTCTGCATCAAATGCAGCAACATCTCCAGTGCGCTTAATCACCTGAATTTGACCGGGAGTCGAAGTAATTACGCTCATGCCAGCATAGCTCCATTGTCACTTTTGTTATGTTCATAGACCGTTTGAACCGAGCAAAAAACATGCCACGATATTTGAGGGATAAACACAAGACTTAGTAGTTAAAGTTTATTTTCAACACAAGATACGGGATTTTTCATAGCAGATCAATCTTGACTTTTTAGTAATTTTTTATCTGTATGATTTGATGGGAGATAGCATAGCAAAGCTGTTAAAAAACACTTATAGATAACTTTGTGGATAACTCAAAAAACAAACACTTAAATAAATTTAAACTAAACAGAGAAATAATTTGTTTAATATTCATACATTGGAAATATGAATAGAATATGAAATTTAATAACAATAAATAAATCTTAAAAACACGTGAAAATTCAAAGGCTAATAAAATGCAACAAAATACGATGGTCATGTATCAGTTTGGTGAACGCCTACTTGTTTACAATGTAAACGTGTGTATATTGCAAATGATAAACGAATGTATCTGCAAGATTTTTAAGATGCATGAAACGAGATTTATAGGGGCAATGATATGAGCCAAGAAGAAAAGTTACCAAAGATTCTGATCGTTGAAGATGACGAGCGCTTAGCGCGATTAACTCAAGAATATTTAATTCGCAACGGCTTGGAAGTTGGTGTAGAAACTGATGGTAACCGTGCAATTCGTCGTATTATTAGTGAACAACCAGATCTAGTGGTCTTGGATGTCATGTTGCCGGGTGCCGATGGCTTAACAGTTTGCCGTGAAGTTCGTCCACATTACCATCAACCGATTCTGATGTTGACTGCACGTACAGAAGACATGGATCAGGTACTTGGTTTGGAAATGGGCGCAGATGACTATGTTGCTAAACCGGTTCAACCACGTGTTCTTTTAGCGCGTATTCGTGCACTATTACGTCGCACAGATAAAACTGTAGAAGATGAAGTTGCACAGCGTATCGAGTTCGATGACCTTGTAATTGATAATGGCGGTCGTTCTGTCACGCTAAATGGTGAACTTGTTGACTTCACTAGTGCAGAATATGATCTATTATGGTTGCTTGCATCAAATGCTGGTCGTATCTTATCGCGTGAAGATATCTTCGAACGTTTACGTGGTATCGAATACGATGGTCAGGACCGTTCAATCGACGTCCGTATTTCACGTATTCGTCCAAAAATTGGTGATGATCCTGAAAATCCAAAACGTATTAAAACAGTACGTAGTAAAGGTTACTTGTTCGTTAAAGAAACCAATGGGTTATAAGATCTGAATAAACTTCCTATAAGGTTGGTCGAGTGTTTAAACACAGTATATTCCTGCGAATATATGCGGGACTGGTAATTCTTGTTGTTTTGGTTGCTGTCTTTGGTTATTTGCTTGTACAAATTATCAATTATCAACGGGCACAAGAATACCGAGAATCTTTAACCGATGGTATTTCTTATGTCATTAGTGAGGGAGTCGCTCGACAGCCTGGGAAGCAACAGAAAATAGACTGGGTTTCAGATGCATCAGATCTATTGGAACTTCCAATTTACTATACTGATGCAAGCAAGGTTGAGTTATCTCGTACCGAGAAAAAACGAATCGAAGCTCAAAAATCTGTTGTCCGTTACGATGCCAGTAATAGTATTGCCTATATCATTATTGGCTTACGTGATGATCCTCAGCACTTTTTATCTATAAAAGTCGACAAAATTACTGAGCGCCAAATGAAGGCTCTCCCTATTTTTGTACTGGATTATTTAATGTTTTATCCGGGGCAAGAACAAGAATATCTTGCCAAGATTCAAAAACATTTCTCTTACCCAATTAATATCTACAATATTCAAGATATTAATCTAGACTCCGAACAAATTGGTCGTTTACGCCAAGACCAAAGCGTCATGTTGTACAAAGACAGTGCGACAGTACGCGGTACAACCATTTCAATCGTCTCTCCAATTCCGAATCAGCCTACACGGGTTCTCGTGCTTGGACCAGTTCCGATGTTTAACTGGATGCCTTTGCAACTTTCAGCAGGGATTACTTTATTTAGCTTATTTTTGCTGAGTCTAGGTGTCTATGGGTTGATCTTGCCGCTAGAGCGTAAAATTCGCCAAGTACGTTATGCATTAAATCGTATGAAGTCTGGTGATTTGTCATTGCGTGTTCCTATTGAAGGAAGCGACGAAATGGCAAACTTGGCATCAAGTTATAACAACATGTCTGATCATATTCAGCGTTTAATCGAGGCTCAGCGTGAGTTAATGAGAGCGGTATCTCATGAGCTTAGAACGCCTGTTGCCCGTATTCGCTTTGGTACAGAGATGTTGGCGGAAGAAGATGATTACAATCATCGTATGCATCAGGTCGACATGATTGATAAAGATATTGAAGCACTCAATACTTTAATTGATGAAATCATGACTTATGCAAAACTAGAGCAGGGTACACCTTCACTAGATTTTGATGAAATTACTTTATTTGATGTGTTAGATCAGGTTGCGGTGGAAACCGAAGCCTTAAAAACGCAAAAAGAAATTGAACTTGTTGCTCCTCCACTTTATGTAAAAGTAGATGCTGAGCGTCGTTACTTACATCGTGTTGTTCAAAACTTGGTGGGTAATGCGGTTCGTTATTGCGATAATAAAGTTCGGATTACCGGTGGTATCCACAGCGATGGCATGGCCTTTGTTTGTGTTGAAGATGATGGTGCAGGTATTCCTGAACAAGACCGTAAAAGAGTATTTGAAGCTTTTGCCCGTCTAGACGATAGCCGTACACGTGCGTCGGGTGGTTATGGTTTAGGATTGTCTATCGTAAGCCGTATTGCCTATTGGTTTGGCGGTGAAATTAAAGTGGATGAAAGCCCAACCTTGGGTGGCGCTCGTTTTATCATGACATGGCCAGCAAAACGCTTTAAACAGCCTCCTTTAAAAGCCAATAAAAAAGCACCTTCATAAGGTGCTTTTTTATTGATCTATTTATAGTTGAGTCGCATCTGGTTCCAAAATAGGTTTTCCGCTTCTTAAGCTGGTTAACGCATCGGAATTAAAATCGATCAGTAACGAATTGTTTTTTGCATCAATCTGGTATTTTTGAATAAGAGGTTGATCTCCATTAAGTGTTTCTATTTTATATTCATCTGCAATATGCAAAATACCTTCTAGGTTTGTTGTCGTTGACGCAAAATCCTGTCTAAATATTTCATAGACATCCCGCAAGTCAAAAATTGCATTGTTGGCATCTGGATGTTTGTGAATATAGCTTTCTATATGTCGCACCAGTAATTGTGCAAACAAGTAGTAGTTTGGTTTATGCGTATATTCTAGGGTCATGCATTTTTCTCCTTATTATCTGTTATTAGCATACATGGCAAAACACAGGTTATTGTATAAAATTCATTACACTAGATGATGAAATGAAAATATTATAAAGAGATAAACACTCGATTACGTCCTTGGCGTTTTGCTTGATATAAAGCGTCATCTGCTTCTTTAAATAAACTTTCAATAGCTCGATGGGACGATGGGGAATATAAGCTTATCCCAATACTTACCTGTATAAAAATTGGTAATTTTCCATAAATATAAATCGGTTGCTGACTAATTTTAATTCGAATTTGTTCAGCCAGTTCAAATGCACTTTCCTTGGTGGTATCTGCAATAAAAATGGCAAACTCTTCACCTCCAAAGCGACCTAATAAATCATGAGGATGTAAAATATTTTGAATCGTGGTGACACAAGTTTGTAGCGCCCGATCACCGATTTGATGACCGTAGTTGTCGTTAACTTGCTTAAAGTGGTCGACATCAAGCATGAAAAAAGCTGAGGTCTTATTTTCTTTTTGTACTTTTTCTTGAAGTAATCTGACCGACTGTAAAAACTGGCGTCGAGTCAGACTTGAAGTTAGTTCATCATGTGCAATGGCATGTTGAAGTTTTTGAATTAACTCTGAATGCAAAACACTAATACTAGAAACCGTAAGTGGGGCAATCGTCATCATAATTAACCCAATTCGGATTGAGATCGTATTACTGAAATATTCGTTTGGATAGAGCAAAAGGTAATGTCCAGAGACATGATAAATAATATAAGCACTGGTAAAGCTAGTAATGAGTGCAACAACAATAGGTTTATAGCGAATAGCACACCAGATCAGGGCAGCAATCGGGTAGAGCAGCGAACCCGGACCAGAGTCATAATAGCTAGCAGCAATCGAAATAAGCACAGCGCCAAAAGGTAAAAGGTCGGTTGGTTGTAGGCCACGATTTCTTGAAAAGTAATGCTTAACCTGACTATATTGAGGAATGTTCAATATGATAGGTAAAAGAAGCAAGGCATTTTGCAGTTCTGAAGTAAACCAGTAACCAAACTCATCCAATAAGCCACCAATCATAAATTTGGTATTAAACATAGGCACGAAAGTTGCTGCAAACAATGCACCTACTACGCTACCTATTCCGCATAATCCAAATAAAAAAAGGTAGGAATAACCGCGATAGGCCGCCTTAATATGTTGATTAAAAAACATATAGAGCGCAAACGTAGTAACAACATAAAGAAAGTTTGATGTTGTTAAAACAAGTGTGAGAGCAAATGGAGTGCCCTGAAATAAGTCAGCAATCACATATCCTAGATAGGCACCTAAAAATGCGCTTGGTCGGCGTGTGATTGGGAAACGAATAAGCAACCCGAGCAAAACCGAATTGGCAGGCCAAAAGAATGCAAGAAAACTTAAAGGGCGGGATGCGATGCCAATGAAACAGCATGTCGCAATAATGAAGCTAAATAGGAGAAAAAATTTTAAAAAGGAGAGAAATGAAAATTCACGAAGTGAGTATGGCATCAGCTGCCCTTAATGATAAATACTCTTATCCAAGAGTAATAAAATATTATGCATGATTAAACATTCATCATAATTCAGAGGAGAAGCTGAATACAATAAAAAACAAACTAATATTATAAAAAAGTAAGTTATAAAAAGTTAATAAGCGCTTCAACTGTGTAAATATTCTAAAATTAAAAAATGAAAAAAATCATCATAAATAAAGAAACAATTAAATAAACCGATTATGTGCGGTGAAACCCCCCTTACAACACATAGAAGAATAGTTTTGTCTAGAAAATCATCCGAAAGACTAAGACGCTTCAACTAGCATGGGAAATTAGAAATCAGGTACAATTGGCGGGATTAATTTTGTGTTTGGTGTATTTGAAGGCCAATACATACATTCTTTGTTAAATAATAGGCCTGCCAGGAGTTATCCCCGCATGAGTGCCATTACTCCATACGACTGGGCGATTATCGCCTTCGTGATCGGCGTTACATTTCTTTGCGTCTTTATGCTCACAGTTCCCTTACTCCTCGGGGGAAAATCGTGGGGACGTGCTAAGCAAGAGCAGTTTGAATCAGGTGTCGTGAGTGCTGGTGGCGCTCGCATTCGCCTGTCTGCAAAGTTCTATTTAGTTGCAATTTTCTTTGTTGTCTTCGACTTAGAGGCACTTTACCTCTATGCATGGTCTACTTCTGTGCGTGAAGTAGGGTGGTTGGGATATACCACTGTAGTGATCTTTGTCGTTGATTTATTGATTGCGCTTGTTTATGCCTTCTCTGTAGGTGCTTTAAGTTGGTCACCAGCAGATCGCCGTAAATCAGCAGGTGAGGCGGTTAAAATCGGTTCACCAACAATGAACATTGCTGAAATTACACGCTTTAATTCTATTGAAGAGCTCGTAACTGACCCTACAGGCCAGATTCCAGCTCAATCATCAGGTCGTGTTAAGTCAAAAACTACACCTGCATTGTCATCTGAAAAGGAGTAAGTCGGGATGAAATATACTCTGACCCGCGCGAATCCGGATGCTGATCAATACCCATTGCAAGAACGTCAAATTGTGACGGATCCGCTTGAAGAGGAAGTGAATAAAAACGTATTCATGACTCGTTTAGAGGATGTCTTGCATACAGCAGTAAACTGGGGACGTAAAAACTCTTTGTGGCCATTTAACTTTGGTACCTCATGTTGTTACGTCGAATATGCAACGACCTTAACCGGTGTGCATGACTTGTCACGTTTCGGTGCAGAGGTTATCCGTGCTTCACCTCGTCAGGCTGACTTGATGATTGTTGCAGGTACCTGTTTCGTAAAAATGGCACCAGTTATTCAGCGTCTGTATGAACAGATGTTAGAGCCTAAATGGGTCATTTCGATGGGTGCTTGTGCAAACTCTGGAGGTATGTACGACATCTATTCAGTAGTACAAGGTGTAGACAAAATTATTCCTGTTGACGTGTACGTCCCAGGTTGTCCGCCTCGTCCTGAAGCATTAATTCAAGCTTTAATGCTTTTACAAGACCAGATTCAATTAGAGCGACGCCCGCTTTCTGCCGTGATCGGTGATGATCTTCAGCCAGTATATAAGCCAAAGATGATGCCAGAACGTGACCGTAAGAATGCTGAGCGTATTGCCGTTAAAAACTTACGCTCTATGGATGAGATTAAATAATTTTTTGACGGTGTTTTGACATATCTAACTGATATGTTCATCGAGAAAATTGACAGAATTTGTATTAAATAGGAAGCCAAGCCAATGGCTGAAACTGACATTGCTATGCCAGAGTCAACAGCAGTTGATTCACGCCCAGCATTTGCAATCGTAGAAGAGCTCAAAACCAAATTTGGTGAGAACTTTTACGTGCAGGCGACTTTTGAAGAGTTTCCAACAGTCTGGGTCGAGCGCGCACGCGTGCAAGAAGTCCTTATGTTCCTGCGTAAAGTGGAACGTCCGTATGTAATGCTGTTTGACTTATCTGCGATGGATGAACGTTTACGTGTTCATCGTGATGGTTTACCAGCATCTGACTTCACTGTGTTCTATCATTTATTATCGCTTGAGCGTAATAGTGACATTCGTATCAAGGTTGCCTTGAACGAAAATGATCTAAACATTCCAACAGCGACAAATATCTGGCCAAATGCCAACTGGTATGAACGTGAAGCTTACGATATGTTCGGTATCAATTTCGAAGGGCATCCAATGCTCCGTCGTATTTTGTTGCCAACCTATTGGGAAGGTCATCCGCTTCGTAAAGAATACTCAGCACGTGCGACAGAATATACGCCGTACATGCAAGACAAAGCGAAACAAGACTTTGAACAAGAGCACTTACGTTTTGTACCTGAAGACTGGGGTCTTAAGCGTGGTAACGCTGATGAAGACTTCATGTTCTTGAACTTGGGTCCTAACCATCCATCTGCACATGGTGCGTTCCGTGTTGTATTGCAGTTAGATGGCGAAGAAGTGAAGGACTGTGTACCTGATATCGGTTATCACCACCGTGGTGTGGAAAAGATGGCTGAACGTCAAACATGGCATTCTTTCATTCCTTATACTGACCGTGTTGACTACTTAGGTGGTTGTGCTCAAAACATGCCGTATGTGATGGCTGTAGAGCAAATGGCAGGCATTAAAGTTCCTGAGCGTGCGCAAGTGATTCGTGTCATGTTGAACGAGTTGTTCCGTATTAATAACCACTTGTTATTCTGTGGTACGGCAATTCAGGATGCCGGTGGTATGACACCAGTATTCTATATGTTCGCAGACCGTCAAAAAGTGTATGACATTGTTGAAGCAATCACGGGTTACCGTATGCATCCAGCATGGTTCCGTATTGGTGGTACAGCACACGATCTTCCAAACAACTGGCAAAAGCTTGTTAAAGAATTGCTAGAGTGGATGCCTAAACGCTTAAACGAATATTACACAGCGGCATTGAAAAACTCTGTGTTTATTGGACGTACGCGTAATGTTGCACAATACGATGCCAAATCTGCACTCGCATGGGGTGTAACTGGTACTGGTTTACGTGCAACAGGTATCGATTTTGACGTACGTAAATATCGTCCATACAGCGGCTATGAAAACTTCGATTTTGATGTGCCGGTTGAGTATGAAGGCGATGCATATGCACGTGTGCTTGTTCACTTCCGTGAAATTACCGAGTCGCTAAAAATTATTCAACAGTGCTTGGATAACATGCCTTCTGGTCCATACAAAGCGGATCATCCATTGGCTGTTCCACCACCGAAAGATAAGACATTACAAGATATTGAAACCTTGATTACGCACTTCTTGAGCGTTTCATGGGGTCCTGTCATGCCAGCGGGCGAGTCATCATTTATGACTGAAGTGGTTAAAGGTGCAAGTACTTATTACTTGACTTCAGATAAAGCGACCATGAGTTATCGTACTCGTATTCGTACACCGACGTTTACTCACTTACAGCAAATGCCTTCAGTGATTAACGGAAGTTTAGTATCTGACTTAATCATTTATCTGGCGACCATTGACGTGGTTATGGCTGACGTGGATCGCTAAGAGGTAACACATAATGATGATTTTGACTGATAAAAAACCACGTGTGAATGTCGAAGGGATTTTGACTGCGGAAGAAATTCACGAAATCGAACATCACATTGGTCACTATCCATACCCTCGTGCAGCCTCTTTGGATGCATTGAAGTGTGTACAACGCCGTAATGGTTGGGTAGATGACGCTCAAATGAATGCCATCGCACAGTTGTTGTCGATGAGTGTTGCTGATTTGGAAGGCGTTGCAACATTTTACAACCGTATCTATCGCCATCCGGTAGGTCGTCACGTAATTTTGCTTTGTGACTCAATTGCTTGCTTCTTAATGGGTGCAGAAACTCTTGCTGAAGCATTCCAGCGTGAATTAGGAATTCAGTATGGTCAAACGACACCAGATGGTCGTTTTACATTGCTTCCAATTTGCTGCCTAGGCAACTGCGACAAAGGCCCAACTTTAATGATTGATGAAGATACTCACGGTTTAGTCGAAGTGACATCAATTAAACAGTTATTGGAGAAGTATGTATGAATACTGAACCAAAACCAATTTATGGCGACGGTAATCCGGAAACTCATCCGCTCACTTGGCGTTTAAGCAAACAAGAAGCGGTACGTAGTGCTGATGATTACGAAGCACTAGAAGGCTATGCTGGCTTTAAAAAAGCTTTAGGCATGAAACCTGCTGAAGTGTTAGATGTCATTAAAGCTGCAACTGTAAAAGGTCGTGGTGGTGCGGGTTTCCCAGCGGGTATTAAATGGTCATTGATGGCACCAAATGATGGTGGTCCACGTTACTTGATCTGTAATGCAGACGAAATGGAACCGGGTACCTTTAAAGACCGTTTGTTGATGGAAAAACTTCCACATCAATTGATCGAAGGGATGTTAATTGCGGGTTATACCTTAGAAGCAACTCAAGGTTATATCTTTATCCGTGGTGAATACATCGAGGCTGCTCAATATCTAAATGAAGCGTTAGAACAGATTCGTGCTAAAGGTTATTTAGGCGAAAATATCTTAGGTTCTGGCTGGAATTTTGATCTGCATGTACATACGGGTGCAGGGCGTTATATCTGTGGTGAAGAAACTGCATTGATTAACTCACTTGAAGGCCGTCGTGCTAACCCACGTACTAAGCCACCGTTCCCGCAAGTTGCAGGAGCATGGGGCCGTCCGACGATTGTGAACAACGTTGAAACTTATAACAACTTGCCAGCAATCATGCTTCGTGGACCAGAGTGGTATATCGGCTTGTCCGCGGGTAAATCAAAAGATCCAGGCACTAAAATTTATGGTGCATCGGGTAAAGTTAAATTCCCAGGTCTTTGGGAATTGCCGTTTGGTACAACTGCACGTGAAGTAATTGAAGATCATGCAGGTGGTATGCGTGAGGGCTTAAAGCTCAAAGCATGGTTGCCAGGTGGTGCTTCAACTGACTTTTTACCAGCAGATACCATTGATTTACCAATGGATGCAGACACGATTATGAAAGCAGGTTCTCGTTTGGGAACATGTTTGTTAATGGTAGTAGACGAAACCCAATGTATGGTATCGCTCACTCGTAACTTAGAAGAATTCTTTGCGCGTGAATCATGTGGTTTCTGTACACCATGTCGTGATGGTTTGCCATGGGCTGTTAAAGCGCTTAAAGCACTTGAAGCAGGCGAAGGTAAGAAAGAAGATATCGACCATTTACAAGAACTAACTCGTAAATTATGGATTGGTAAAACTTTCTGTGCCCACGCACCAGGTGCGATGGAGCCGCTTATGGGCGCACTCAAACATTTCCGTGGTGAGTTTGAAGCGAAAGTGACGAATCGTCCTGTCGTGCAAACCAGCAACGTAGAACAAGCTTAAGGAATTCGACTATGGCTACAATTCATGTCGATGGAAAATCGTATGAAGTCAACGGCTCGGAAAACTTGCTACAAGCATGTTTGAGTCTGGGCATCGACATCCCATATTTTTGTTGGCATCCATCCTTAGGTTCGGTTGGTTCTTGCCGTCAATGTGCTGTTACGCAATATGCGAATCCAGAAGATACGCGTGGTCGTTTAGTCATGTCCTGCATGACACCAGCATCTGACAATACCTATATCTCAATTGAAGACAAAGAAGCAACGGATTTCCGTGCATCTATTGTTGAATTTTTGATGACCAACCACCCGCACGACTGTCCAGTTTGTGAAGAGGGTGGTCACTGTCATTTACAAGATATGACTGTAATGACAGGTCATGACCGTCGTCGCTACCGTTTTACAAAACGTACGCATTACAACCAAGAACTCGGCTCATTCATTGCGCATGAAATGAACCGCTGTATTGCTTGTTACCGTTGTGTTCGTTACTACAAAGACTATGCGGGCGGTACAGATTTTGGCGTATATGCCAATGCATCTCGTGTTTACTTTGGTCGTCCGGAATCAGGTACTTTAGAGTCTGAATTCTCTGGTAACTTGACTGAAGTATGTCCAACAGGTGTATTTACTGATAAGACTCATTCAGAGCGTTATAACCGTAAGTGGGACATGCAGTATGCACCAAGCGTGTGTCAAGGCTGTTCTTCTGGCTGTAACATTTCTCCGGGTGAACGTTATGGTGAAATCCGTCGCGTAGAAAACCGTTTTAATGGTTCGGTTAACCAGTACTTCCTTTGTGACAAAGGTCGTTTTGGCACAGGTTATGTGAACCGTGCAGACCGTCCACGTCAGCCTCAGTTCCGTAATGGTGAAACTGTTGCAACTGTTTCTGTCGATCAAGCTCTCGATCAAGCGATTGCTAAGCTTCAAGGCAAAAAAGTTTTGGGTATTGGTTCTCCTCGCGCAAGCTTGGAATCGAACTACGCATTACGTGAGCTTGTAGGTCAGGCAAATTACTCAACTGGTATTGCACAAAAAGAGCAAAAGCTTGTTGAACTTGCTGCATCTATCATGCAAACCGAGGGTATTTACAACCCGAATATGCGTGAAATTGAAAGCTATGATGCTGTTCTGATCTTAGGTGAAGACCTAACTCAAACTGCACCTCGCATGGCATTGTCTGTTCGCCAAGCTGCGAAAAACAAAGCGCGTGAAATGGCTGCAAAAACACGTACACCAGATTGGTTAGCTGAGCCTGTACAACGCATTGGCCAAGAAGCAAAATCTCCGGTTTACATTTTAGCTGCAACTCAAACTCGTCTTGCTGACGTTGCAACTGGTGAAGTGGTTGCTTCTCCAAATGACATCGCGCGTTTAGGCTTTGCCGTTGCTGCGGCAGTAAGTGGGGAAGTTGTAAGTGGTTTAGATGAAGATGCAAAAGCATTTGCTCAAACTATTGCCGACACTTTAAAAGCAGCAAACAAACCATTAATTATTGCGGGTACAAGTTTGCAAGACGCTTCTATTATGGAAGCTGCAGCACAGTTGACTCAGAACTTAGGTTCTAAAGCTGGTTTAAGTCTTGTAGTTCCTGAAGTGAACTCTATGGGCTTGGCATTGTTCGGTGGTTTAAGCCTTGAACAAGCATTTGCTCAAGACTACGACACACTTGTTATTGTTGAAAATGACTTGTTCCGTCGCTTACCAGCTGCACAAGTACAAGCTGCATTAGATAAAGCTGAAACAGTAATTGTACTTGATCACAGTGAAACTGAAACTGTGAAACAAGCTGATATCGTTCTTTCAGCAGCAAGCTTTGCAGAGGGTGATGGTACTGTTGTAAGCCAAGAAGGTCGTGCACAGCGTTTCTATCAAGTTTATGATCCAAGCTACTACAAACCTGAATATGCAATTAAAGAATCATGGCGTTGGTTACATGCCATTGAAACTGGCATTAAAGGTAAAGCTGTAGATTGGACATTGCTTGACGATGTAATTGAAAGCATCGTGAAAAATGTACCAGTACTTGAAGCTATCCAAGATGTTGCGCCTGATGCAGGTTATCGTGTACATGGCTTGAAAATCGCGCGTGAACCACGTCGTTATTCAGGTCGTACAGCAATGCGTGCGCCGTTATCGGTTCATGAGCCTAAACAGCCTACCGATCCAGATTCAGCATTAACATTCTCAATGGAAGGTTATGTTGGTCCGCAAAAAGCATCATCATTAGTACCATTTGCATGGGCTCCGGGTTGGAACTCTCCACAATCTTGGAATAAATACCAAGATGAAGTCGGTGGTCACTTAAAAGGTGGTGATTCTGGTGTTCGTTTATTCGATCGCTTGGCAAAACGTCCTGCACGTAGCTACGTTGCTCCAGTGCCAGTCGTTGCAAACCCTGAAAGTTTCCGCTTAGTACCAATGCATCATATTTTTGGTTCTGGTGAATTCACGATTAAAACACCTGCAATGGAAACTCGTATTCCTGAAGCTGTGTTTGCAGTGGGCGAACAAGATGCAACTCGTTTGAACCTTCAAGAAGGTCAACGCATTACAGTAAAAGCAGGCGAAACAACTGTAAGCTTGCCAGTACAAGTAATTGAATATTTACCTACAGGTTATATTGGTTACCCAGTTGGTTTAGCACCAATGGTGTCACTAGCTGAGCCTGTTTCAGTGGCTTTAGGAGTGTAATTCATGAATCAAGAAATTATACGTCAAACGCCACTTTGGGCTGAGAACTGGCCGATTGCCTATGCTGTCGTTCAAGCAGTTGTGATTTTGCTTGTTGTGGTTTTAGTTGCGGCGTTGATGTCTTTTATTGAGCGTCGTTTACTTGCTTGGTGGCAAGACCGTTATGGCCCAAACCGTGTTGGTCCTGGTGGTATGTTCCAGATCGTTGCCGACATGCTCAAGATCATGTTCAAAGAAGACTGGACACCAAAATTTGCTGACAAACTTACATTCCGTTTAGCACCAGCTGTTGCAATGGCAACAGCGGTTCTTTCGTTCATGGTAATCCCAGTGAGTCCTTCACTGGGTGTTGCCGACATGAGTATCGGTTTGTTGTTCTTCATGGCGATGGCTGGTATTGCAGTCTATGCAGTATTGTTTGGTGGTTGGGCTTCAAATAACAAATACTCGTTGCTTGGTGGTTTACGTTCAGCCGCTCAAACTATTTCTTATGAAGTGTTCTTGGGTATTTCATTGATGGGTGTGGTTGCAATTGCAGGCTCATTTAACCTTCGTGAAATTGTTGAAGCACAACGTGATGTTTGGTTTGTCATTCCGCAATTCTTAGGTTTCTTGATTTTCGTAGTTGCTGGTGTTGCGGTAACTCACCGTCATCCATTTGACCAACCAGAAGCAGAACAAGAATTGGCAGAAGGTTACCATGTTGAATATGGCGGTATGAAATGGGGTATGTTCTTCGTTGCTGAATATGTCAACGTAGTACTGATCTCTGCATTGATCGTGACTTTATTCTTTGGTGGCTGGTTAGCGCCATTCAATTTAGAAATTCCATTTGTTCCACCAGTATTCTGGTTTGTGATTAAAACAGCATTCTTTGTAATGATGTTTGTATTGGCACGTGGTTCTTTAATGCGTCCACGTTATGACCAAGTCATGAACTTTGGTTGGAAAATTTGTTTGCCATTGGCGTTGGTCAACTTGTTAGTGACTGGTGCTGTGATTCTGATGAATCAGGCCTAGGACAGCAGGGAGTACAAAATGTATAAATTTCTAGCTGGATTCGGATCAATTGTACGTACGTTACTCATGGTGTTTAGCCATGCAACGCGTAAACGTGACACGATTTTATATCCAGAAGTTCCGGCTGAACAGATTGTGCCGCCACGCTTTCGTGGTCGTATCGTATTAACGCGTGACCCTGATGGGGAAGAGCGTTGCGTAGCATGTAACCTATGTGCGGTTGCATGTCCGGTTGGCTGTATCTCACTACAAAAAGCAGAAACAGAAGATGGTCGTTGGTACCCGGAGTTTTTCCGTATCAACTTCTCACGTTGTATTTTCTGCGGTATGTGTGAAGAAGCATGTCCAACAACTGCGATTCAGCTCACACCAGACTTCGAGTTAGGCGAATATGTGCGTCAAGACCTTGTTTATGAGAAAGAAAACTTACTCATTTCAGGTCCAGGCAAATACCCAGACTACAACTTCTACCGTGTAACGGGTATGGCAATTAACGGTAAAGAGAAAGGTCAAGCACAAAAAGAAAGTGCACCAATCGATGTACGGAGTCTATTACCATGATGTGGCCGTTTTATTTGATGGCACTCGTGGCCATCGTTTCTACGGTTCGTGTAGTGACTAACACGAACCCTGTACACGCTCTACTTAGTCTAATTGTTTCATTGCTTGCTGTTGCTGGTATTTTCATGATCGTGGGGGCGCCTTTTGCAGGTGCTCTTGAAATCATCGTTTATGCCGGAGCAATTATGGTTCTGTTTGTCTTCGTGGTGATGATGCTTAACTTAGGTCAACACACCGTTGAACAAGAACGTAAATGGCTTTCTTCAGATGCTTGGGCATATCCAGCACTCATGAGTTTCTTACTCGGCTTGCTTTTAGTTTGGATGCTTGGTGGTGAATACACCACTATTTCAGCACCGCTTGGGGCACAAGTGATTGGACCAAAAGTAGTTGGTCAAGCACTCTTTACTCACTATTTATTATTGGTTGAAGTTGCCGCGATGTTATTGCTAGCAGCCCTTGTTGCAGCATACCACTTAGGTAAACGTGAACCAGGTGCAGAAGAGGAAAAAGAATAATGGGCCAGATTCCTTTAGAACATGGTTTGATTGTTGCAACCATCCTTTTTGCACTCGGTTTTTACGGTGTAATGGTGCGACGCAACCTATTATTTATGTTAATGAGCCTTGAAATCATGATGAATGCTGCAGCATTGGCATTTGTTCTAGCGGGTAGCGTATGGGCACAACCAGATGGGCAAGTGATGTTCATTCTGATTTTGACCCTTGCAGCAGCAGAGGCATGTATCGGTCTTGCGATTGTCCTTCAGTTCTATCATCGCTTCCATCATTTGGATGTGGATGCTGCTAGTGAGATGCGCGGATGAGTTATTTATATTTAACAGTATTATTTCCGCTAATCGGTTTTATTTTATTGGCGGCAGGACGAGACAAACTCTCTGAAAATGTTGCAGCAGTTATTGGTGTAGGTTCTGTAGGTTTATCTGCATTATTTGCACTCATTGCTGGAATGGCATTTACCACGAGTGGTCAGCAAGTTTTCGTTCAAAACTTGTGGACATGGTTCAATGTTGGTGGTTTTGCGCCGGGCATTAGCTTACATTTAGATGGCTTATCTTTACTCATGATGGGCATGATCACGGGTGTTGGTTTCTTAATCCACATCTTTGCATCATGGTACATGCGTGGTGAAGAGGGTTATGCGCGTTTCTTCTCTTATTTCAACCTGTTTGTTGCAAGCATGCTTGTGCTTGTATTGGGTGACAACTTGGCGTTGTTATTCTTGGGTTGGGAAGGCGTAGGTCTTTGCTCTTACTTGCTGATCGGTTTCTATTATGCAAACCCTGCAAATGGTTGGGCTGCGATCAAAGCGTTTACAGTGACCCGCGTTGGTGACGTATTCTTGCTTATTGCTTTATTCTTGCTTTACCAACAATTTGGTACGCTGAATACTCTGTACATCGTTGAACACGCAGCAGAAGTAATGACGAAGAGTTCGTCACTTACAATCTGGACTGCATTAATGTTGTTCTTGGGTGCTGCTGGTAAGTCTGCTCAAATTCCATTGCAAACATGGTTGGCAGATGCGATGGCAGGTCCAACACCTGTTTCTGCATTAATCCACGCTGCAACAATGGTAACGGCTGGTGTGTACTTATGCTGCCGTCTATTCAGCGTATTTGAACTTGCTCCTGAAGTGATGCAATTCATTTCGGTAACTGGCGCGGTAACTTTGTTAGTTGCAGGTTTTGCTGCACTTGTACAAACAGACATCAAACGTATCTTGGCTTACTCAACAATGAGTCAGCTTGGCTATATGTTTATGGCTGTAGGTGCGGAAGCGTATCAAGCTGGCTTGTTCCATATGTTGGCTCACGCATTCTTTAAGGCATTATTATTCTTGTCTTCTGGTGCGGTCATTCTGGCTTATCACCACGAGCAAAACATTTTCAAAATGGGTGGTTTGTTCAAACGTAACAAATTCCTGTTTGCTTGTTTCGCGATTGGTGGCGGTGCATTAGCAGCGATTCCATTCTTGACTATTGGTTTCTTCTCTAAAGATGCGATTCTTGGTGAAGTTTGGGTACAAGGTCAATCAGTTGCTTTATATCACACCTTATATTGGGTGGGTGTAGCAGGTGCATTCTTGACTTCAATCTATACATTCCGTTTAATCTGGGTTGTATTCTTTGGTCAAGAAAACACGCCTTACCATGAAATTAAAGGTGCAACTTATTGGGCTCCATTGGGTATTTTAGCTGTATTGTCTACTTTTGTTGGTGCGGTATTAAAAGCACCGGTAGCAGGTATTCTGAATACTGCAAAAATTCCTGAATTCCATGTCGCTGAACAATTTGTAGAAGGCATGCATGGGGCAGAGCACTTAGCTGTAGGTATTGCACTAGTTGGTCTAGTTGTTGGTATAGCATTATTTACATTTGCTTATGGTGCAGTGAAATCATTCGCTCAAACAAGTTTGGGTGCAGGTCTGGCACATATTTGCCGTACTGCTTTTGGTTTTGATGCATTGTATGACATCGTTTTTGTTAAACCTTATTTATTCTTCGCCAAAATCTTTGGCCGTGATCCGATTGACGGTTTGTGGTTAGTTCTTCCTGCACTCGTGAAAGGCGGAAATAGTTTTACAAGCTCACGTCAAACAGGTTCATTGCGTGAATACGCATCAAGCATGTCACTCGGTGTAGTGGTGTTATTGATGATCTTGATCGTTATTCAGGTAGTGGGGAAATAAAATGGAAAACAATTTAATTTTACCCGCGCTGATCCTTGTTCCGTTCATTGCCGGTTTTATTTGTTGGTTAGTCGATAAGCTCGACAAAACTTTGCCACGCTGGATTGCCTTAATTGGTATGCTCATTACTTTGGGCTTAGGTCTTGCACTTTGGCAAAGTGGAACTTATAGCTACGAGTTGGGTTCTAAAATCCCAACTTGGTCTGCTGAGTTCTATCTACCGTGGATTCAATCACTCGGTATTGGCATTCACTTAGCTGTGGATGGCTTATCTTTACTCATGGTGTTATTAACAGCGTTACTTGGTGTACTTGCTGTTGGTTGTTCATGGGGCGAGATTCAAAAGAACGTTGGTTTCTTCCACTTAAACCTATTATGGAGTTTAGGTGGCGTTATCGGTGTATTCTTAGCGATTGACTTGTTCTTGTTCTTCTTCTTCTGGGAGATGATGCTTGTACCAATCTACTTCTTGATTGCGTTATGGGGTCATAAAGGTTCAAACGGTCGTTCACGTGTTTACGCTGCTACTAAGTTCTTCCTTTACACGCAGATTGCCGGTCTAGTGATGTTAATCGGTATCCTAGGTCTTGTAGTTTATGGCTACATGATGACAGGCATGATCGGTTTTGATTACAACTATTTATTAGCTGTAGCTAACCATTTACCTGCAGGCTTAGCGTACGGTTTCATGATCTGTTTCTTCATCGGTTTTGCGGTGAAGTTACCAGTATTCCCATTACACGGTTGGTTGCCAGATGCGCATGCTCAAGCTCCTACAGCAGGTTCTGTAGACTTAGCAGGTATCTTGATTAAAACAGCTGCGTATGGCTTGCTTCGTTTTGTTATTCCATTCTTCCCGACAGCTTCTGCACAGTTTGCAGACATTGCGATTATTTTCGGTTTGATTGGTATTTTCTACGGCGCATGGTGTGCTTACCAGCAAACTGACATGAAACGTTTACTTGCGTATACGTCGATTTCACACATGGGCTTTATCTTACTTGCAATCTATGCAGGTAATATTTTGACCTTCCAAGGTCTAATGATCATGATGTTGGCACATGGTTTGTCATCAGCTGCATTGTTCATTATGTCTGGTCAAATCTATGAACGTTTACATACACGTGATTTACGTTTAATGGGTGGTCTTCGTGGCCAGCTTCAGTACTTGCCATTTTTCTTGATGTTCTTCGTTGCTGCTCTTGTAGGTGTACCAGGTTTAGGTAACTTTATTGGTGAATTCCTGATTTTGATGGGTTCATTTAATAAATATCCTGTCTTCACGATTCTTGCTTCTATCAGCCTTGTATTTGCAGGTTTATATGGCTTGATCTTGATTCACCGTGCTTTATTTGGTGAACCAAATCCTGAACAAAAGCAACATTACACTAGTCCATTGAAAGACTTATCTGCTCGTGAAGTTGGTATTTTGATGATTTGTGCGATTGGTCTCGTTTGGCTTGGTATCTACCCACAAACATTCTTGGATGTATCTTATTCAAGCATGCAGTGGTTGGTCAATAGTTATGTGCCAGTACAAGAAGTCGTTGAAACTGTTCAGCAAACAGCTACTCAACTTGACCATGTGGAGATCCAATAATCATGAACTTCACAGTATCATTCTCTACGCTTATGCCTTTAGCTCCGGTGATGATTGTTGCTTTGACAACAATCGTCGTCATGTTGTTAATTTCAATTAAGCGTAATCATAATTTAATCGCAACGACTTCTGTTGTTGGTTTAAACCTTGCTGCACTTTATATTTTATTTGCAGTATTTGGCGGTAAGTTTGTACCGGCAAATGTGATGGGCATGTTTATGGTTGATCCATTTACCATGTTCTATCAATTTATGATTTTGATTGCGGCATTGGCATGTTGTACTTTGTCTCATGCTTACATCGAAACTTATAAAGACAACCGCGAAGAGTTATATCTTTTGTTACTTGCTTCAGTAGCAGGTGCAATGTTGATGGTTGCAAGCTCTCACTATGCATCGTTCTTCATTAGCCTTGAGTTAATGTCGATTCCTGTATATGGCTTACTTGCTTATACTTATCAACGTAGTAACTCACTTGAAGCGGGTATTAAATACCTTGTACTTTCAGCGACAGCTTCTGCAATGTTGTTGATGGGTATGGCATATATCTATGCATATACAGGTTCGCTTTCATTCTATGATTCTGTACAGGCATTATTTGAAGCAATCAAACAGCCAATGGTGTTATTAGGTTTAGCACTTATTATCTTTGCTGTTGCATTTAAATTATCGCTTGCGCCGTTCCATAAATGGACACCGGATGTATATGCAGGTGCACCAGCGCCAATGGCAACTTTCTTAGCGACTGCTGCTAAAGTTGCAACAATTGGTTTGTTCGTACGCTATATGCTTGCTTCAGGCGCAATGATGGTGAACTCGTTAGTAACTATTTTGACGATCATTGCTGTATTGTCGATTTTAGTTGGTAACTTACTCGCTGTTCGTCAAGTTAACTTAAAACGTATTCTTGGTTATTCATCTATTGCTCACTTTGGTTATTTGTTAATTGCTTTAATTAGCATGACTTATGCGAGCTTGGGTAGCGTAACTGTATATGTGGTGTCTTATGTATTAACAACTATTGGTGCCTTTGGTGCGGTAGCGTTAATGTCTAGCCCATATAACAACGTAGATGAAGCACAAAGCCTTGCAGACTACCGTGGTTTGTTCTGGCGTCGTCCAGTACTTACAGCAACTTTAACAGTCATGATGTTGTCTTTGGCTGGTATTCCATTAACAGCAGGCTTCATTGGTAAGTTCTTGGTGGTAATGGCTGCTGTAACAACTCAACACTGGTTCTTAGCTGCAATGATTATTGTGGGTAGTGGTATCGGTTTGTACTATTACTTACGTGTGATGGTTGTAATGTACATGACACCACCGGAAACTCCTCGTATTGATGCAGATGCTCATTGGGGACAAAAAGTGGGTGGTTTAATGGTATTGGCTGCTGCTGCATTAGTTATTATTTTGGGTGTTTACCCAGATCCAATGATTAATTTGGCACTAAAAGCAGAAATTTTATCTCCATTACATTTCATGCTTTCACAACAGTAATTCTGGTGTACAAAAAAGCCTCCAAATCTGGAGGCTTTTTTTTATTGAGCGTTAAAAAAAGATTATAATAAATACGTTTTTATATTTTTAGGTAACATCTGTGGCCATTCAAGAAATTCGTCACCCACTTATTCGTCATAAATTAGGCTTGTTACGCCGTGCTGACATCAGTACTAAAAATTTCCGTGAGCTTGCTCAGGAAGTGACTATGTTGTTGACTTATGAAGCAACAAAAGATTTACCAGTTGTGGATTGTGAAATTGATGGATGGGCTGGAACTGTTACTACTCAGCGTATTGCTGGTAAAAAAATAACGATTGTACCGATTTTACGTGCCGGAATTGGTATGTTAGATGGCGTACTTAATCTAATTCCAAGCGCCAAAGTGAGTGTTTTAGGTCTTGAGCGTAATGAAGAAACACTAGAAGTTCGCACATATTATAAAAAATTAGTTCCGGATGTGGCTAATCGTCTTGCGATGATTATTGACCCAATGCTAGCAACGGGTAATTCGTTAGTTGCTGCTATTGATGTGTTAAAGGCAAGTGGTTGTAAAGATATCCGTGTTATGGTCTTGGTTGCTGCTCCTGAAGGTGTTGCTAAAGTTGAAGCAGCTCATCCGGATGTGCAAATTTATACGGCATCTATTGATAATGGCTTAAATGAACAAGGTTATATTGTTCCTGGCTTGGGTGATGCTGGCGATAAAATTTTTGGTAGTGTACAAAAAGATTAATTTTTTGAAATAGCATTAAAAAGAGACTTCATTCAACCGTATAATTTTAAAAACGGAATCGTGAGTCTCTTTTTTATTTACTGCAAAGACTGGATTGGAAAAGTAGGGGAAAGATCATGAAGCAAGAGTTTTATACTGGATGGGTAAAACAATATAACCCTGATAAAGGGTTTGGTTTTATTGAAACTACTGAAGGAGATATTTTCTTTCATATTTCTGATTTCCCTGCATCAGAGGGCGAACCGAAAAGAAATGAAAAAGTGAGATTTCTTGCCGCAGATAATCAGGGCAAATTTAAAGCGATCAAAATTGAGCGTGTTGACCCGAATCCTGCGAAAACCAAGAAAAATAAAATTGCAGATCACAATAAAGCGATCACAAGCGAATTGCTATCAAATTTTCGACGCTAATCAACGAAAAGATCAGGTTTTAAACCTGATCTTCACAGAATTGTAAGAATGCTTTGAGGCCTGGACCCTGATATTTTTGACGATGTACCAGCATATAAAGCGGACGGGTAAGCTGCCAGAATGGTGTATCTAAAATTACTAATTGTCCCTTTTCAATTAAAGGTTCAATGGCAAGTTTAGAAATACATGACATACCTAAACCACCAGCAACGATTTTTAAAATTGCTTCATTGTGACCTAGGGTTAAGCGAATATTCGCATCTGGCAGATCTTGCAATATAGCATTATCAAACACTTCACGAGTTCCTGAGCCTTCTTCACGTAAAATCCATTCGACTTGAAGAAAATCATGCGCTGTTAGAGGTCTATTTAAACGTGCTAACGGGTGATTTGGGGCGCAGCAAACTGCAAGCTCATCATCACGCCAATGAATACATTGGAGTTGAGGTAAGTGACATGAGCCTTCAATTAAAGCTAAATCAAGTTGGAATTGATTGACTGCTTCAATCATTTGGCGTGTATTGCCCACTTGTAATTGCAAATGCGCTTTAGGGTGATGCTGTAAAAAGTTTGCCATTAAATCTGGCATGAGGTAATCACTAATCGTTAAAGTGGCCCCAATACGTAAATCAATGCTTTGCAATTCACCTTTTGCAGCTTGCTCAAAAGCTTCACAGCGACCTAATATTTCTAATGCTTGAGGCAATAGAAAACGACCTAAATCATTAAGCTGTAATCGTTTACCTAAACGATCAAATAGAGGTGCACCAAGACCATCCTCTAAATCGGCTAAAGCCATACTTGCTGCACTTTGCGTCAGTCTGACCGCATCACTCGCTTTGGTGACAGTTCCTTCTTGAGCGACTGCTACAAAAACAGCCAACTGGCGTAATGTCATGCGCATGTTTAAAAAGCCTTAACGTTTAAAAGTATTCATTATTTCGGCTGTCATGCTAACATGAGCGCACTATTTCATGCCACGTTGAAATCATGTCAATTGAAAAATTTAGCGTAGAAAAAGTTTTATCTGTACACCGCTGGACTCCAACTCTTTTTAGTTTCACCATGACTCGCCCTGCACATTTTAAATTTACAGCTGGGCAATTCGCACGTATTGGGCTAAAAGTTGGAGAGGAACTCGTTGTTCGTGCTTATTCGGTAGTCTCATCACCATTTGATGAAACGCTTGAGTTTTTTTCGATTGTAGTACCAGACGGTGCATTTACGTCAAATCTTCAACATTTAAAGGTAGGAGATGAGCTTTATTTAGAAAAAATACCTTATGGTTATTTGACTTTAGCTCGCTATCAACAACCTTTACCGCATGATTTATGGTTATTAGCAACAGGTACGGGTTTAGCTCCATTTTTATCTATGCTACAAGACTTCGATACATGGTCTAAATATCAAAAAATTAATTTGGTCTACAGTGTCCGTACCGCAGCTGAGTTAGCTTATGTTGATCGTATTCAAGAGATTGCTGAAACTTTTGGGGAAGGACATAACGGATTTAAATTTATTCCGATTATTACTCGAGATCCATCTGCGCCATTGCATGATCGTTTGCCGATTCTAATTGAAAATGGTGAATTAGAAAAATCTGCTGGTATAGAGCTGAATCCTGCCACAAGCCACGTCATGCTTTGCGGAAATCCGCAAATGGTAGATGACACGAAAGAGGCTTTAAAACGCCGTGGTTTGACGATGAACCGTCGAGGTGAGGGAAATATTGCGGTAGAAAATTACTGGTAATAAATTGCGGTGAAAACAACTTTATAATTAATTTTATGGATATGTTTATTAGTGGACAAACATATCCATAAATTCGCGAATTTCTGAAATTGCGCTATCTACATCGGTTGAAAGCCAAGTTGGCTCAAAAAGACCTGCATAATGTTCCAAACGATCTTGTGGAACGACTAAGCGAACAGGACAGTCTTCTTCTAGTAAGCGCCAAGGCAAGATTGGAACATCATTGTCTAGAAAAATATTGATATTACGAATATCAACAATCATGGCATTAATGCAGTCAGGAAATGGCATGACCGAAAATTCTTCAGTACGGCGACGAAAATACTCTAAATCACCCCATTTGAGTTCATAACTTGGTTTATTAAATTCAATAATACCAATGAGATGTTCGTCTCTCGTCTGATGTATATAACATTGATGTGTGACGTCAGTGTCGAGATCAAGTGTTACGTTTTGCTGACGATACATCATAAAATAGAGCAGCTTTAAAACAAGGGGGCTTATTATAGCCTATTTTATAAAAAGTAAGCGCTAAAACATATTGTATTACAAATAGAACCTCAAAGAAGCTCGAGCATAACTTGTCATTATTTTTTAATGGCTAAATATTTTTGCCTAAATTTTATACTGTTTTTATTATTTTAATAGTAGAGTTTTGCAAACACAGACACCTTAGCATAATGCTTTTTCACACAATGCAACAAACCAAATTGCTATGATGATTATAAAGTTAATGATAAAAGAAGAGGGGAAAGAAGATGCATGATTTTTCAAAACCACCTCATGTGACGAGTCCTGAAGAAACTGCGAAAAAAAGAAGATTGCCAGTTTACATTTTAATTATTGTTGGGCTTTTTCTTATTGCACTCATCGTCTACATGGTTGCTGATCACAGCAAAACACCTAAAGAAGAAGCCGCTTTTCAACATGAGGTCACACCACATGTCATTAAGAGTACTTCAGATTTGAATATTTATAAAGGGTAATAAGCTAACCAGTATATCTTTATAGAAAGCCTTTGGGAGGTGACCTGAAGGCTTTTTTTGCAACCTTTTGCATCAATTTGTTGTATTTATGCAGAAGTGTGTTGATTAGAAAATATTCAAAACATAAGGTGAGATAGACCGCATTTATCGTCATTTTTAACAACGAAAAGTGTTTTTCATAATTGATGGCACTGAAAAGAACATAACAATTGAGGACATAACAATATGAATGAATTTTTTGATGGGCCTCGCGGCGCTCAGTTTGATGCGATGTATTACTGGGATCAGTTTCATCCTATTTTAGCTGCAATCGTCATCTTACTGGTCGGCTGGATAATCGCCTTATTAGTTGCGGCAGGTGTAAAAAAACTTCTGCAAAAAGTAAATACCAATGCAAAATTATCTTCAGCAACTGGGCGTGCTCCAAACATAGAAGGTCTTATTTCAAAAGTCGTATTCTGGTTTATTTTAATCTTAGCTGTTGTCGCAGCTCTCAATGTACTTAACATTAGTGGAGTAAGTGGCCCGTTCAGCAATATGGTTAATCAGGTACTCGTCTATATTCCAAATATTATTGCTGCTGTTGTGGTGGGTTTTATTGGTTGGATCGTTGCTCGACTGGTGCGAGCAGGGGTGACCAATGTTTTATCCCGAACTCAACTTGACGATAAGTTAAGCAGTGAAGTGGGTGTAGGTGGAATTAGCCAGAATATTGGTGAAATTCTTTACTGGCTTGTATTGTTACTTTTCCTTCCGATTGTTCTTTCAATATTAGGATTAACAGGCTTACTGATTCCAGTTCAAAATATGGTAAATGATGCTGTAGCATTCTTACCAAATATCTTTATTGCTGGTGTTATCGTTTTTGTTGGTTATATCTTGGCAAAAATTGTACGCGGTATTGTTGAAGGTTTAGTGAATAGCTTAGGTGTTCAGGCTCAAGCTGAAAAAATTGGTCTTTTCAAAAGCTCTAACGTAGGCAAATTCTTAGGGTCATTTGTTTTCGCAATCATCATTATTACAACATTGATTGTAGCGTTTGAAGCTTTAGGGATTGAGACAATTTCTCAGCCAGCAACAGCAATGCTTAATGAAATCTTGCAGGCGATTCCAAACATTATTGCTGCTGGTTTAATTCTACTGGTTGCTTATATTGTTTCTCGTTTTGTTGGTCGCTTAGTCGCTGAATTAATTGCAGGTACAGGTGTTGATGAGATTCCTGCAAAGTTAGATGTACAACGCTTTTTAGGTCAAACTAAAGTTTCTAATGCAGTTGGCTGGTTAATTGTATTCTTTACTATGCTATTTGCGGTTTCTGAAGCTGCGGATCGTCTTGGTTTCGATCAAATTAGTGGTCTAATTGCAATGTTTATCCATTTCGGTGCAAACATTCTATTGGGCGCTGTAATCTTGGTTATTGGTTTCTGGCTTGCCAATGTTGTGGCGAACGTGGTTCAACGCGGCGAATATAATAGCTCGCGTTGGTTAGGTAGTTTAGTTCGTGTATTAATTATTGGTCTTGTACTTGCGCTTGGTTTAAGAGCGATGGGTATTGCAGATTCAATCGTTAATCTTGCATTTGGTTTGACTCTAGGCGCAGTTGCAGTTGCTTTCGCTCTTGCATTTGGTTTAGGTGGTCGCCAACCAGCAGAAAGACTGTTGAGCGATTTGCTAGATAAAGCTAAAAAAGAAGCGAATGAACCGAATCCGCTTTATCAACCACCGTCTAATACCACAACGAGCAGCCCATCTGCTGGTAGCTCATCTGCAACTACGAGTTCGTCAACAACTACAACTTCACCATCAACGGTTTCATCTGATGCAAAACCTGCTGATTCTGCACAAGTAAATCCAGCAGAACCACCAGTAAATAAACCGTTTGGATCTACTGGAGAAAATGACGAAATTTAGTAAGTAAAACTAATTTTCAGATAAACCGTACAAAAAATCTTTGATTTTTGTGATAAGTTCGACCACTCTATATTGAGTGGTCGTTCTTTTTAGACGTTATAAAAACAAATAAGTGAGGAAAATACGATGAAGAAACCAGGTCGTTTTTTAGCACCGATTGTCATTGCGGGAATTACGGTAGGTTTTTTAGCAAGTGCTTATAAATTTGTGTTTAATAAATCTAATTCATCAAAACAGGCAACAACTCATACACGTAATTCTGAAAAATCATCAAATGATTCGAAAGCTTCAAATTAGCTTATTCATCATTTAAACGTATTGTGCTGCTGCATAAGCAGAAGACCAAGCCCATTGGAAGTTATAACCTCCTAAATAGCCAGTCACATCAAGTACTTCCCCAATAAAAAACAGTCCTTTCTGCTTTTTACTTTCCATGGTTTTGGAAGATACTTCACTTGTATCAACTCCGCCTAAAGTAACTTCGGCAGTACGATAGCCTTCTGTGCCTGATGGTTTGACGGCAAAACCATGTAGTTGCTCAGCAATATGATCTAGCTGTGCATCACTGATATTACCAATCGCTATTTCGCTCTGCTCTGGCCATATAAGTTGCTGTAACTCTTGTACAATACTTTTTGCAGTAAATTCATTCAGAAGAGTACGCAATAAAACTTTAGGTTGGGCTTTCTTTTTGTCTTTTAAATAAGTTGCTAAATCTTGGCTCGGGAAAAAGTCAATTTTAAAACTTTCACCAGTATTCCAATAGTTTGAAAGCTGTAAAGAACTTGGACCACTCAAACCACGATGCGTAAACAATAATGCTTCAGTAAAGCTATTCTTCGAGTTACTTAGAGTCACATCTAAAGCATTACCACTTAGGCGTGTAGTGACTTCTTTAATATGATCTGAAAAAGTAAATGGGACTAAACCTGCGCGAGTTGGGAAAACCTGATGTCCAAATTTTTGTGCCAGTTCATAGCCAAATCCAGAACCACCCAAAGTTGGAATGGATAAACCACCTGTAGCAACCACTAATGACTCACAGCTAAATCGGCCTTGGTTTGTGTGTACAGTAAAACCGCCTTTTTCTAATGGATCAATCTGTACAGCTTCACATTGAGTTTGGATATCAACGTTATTGGTTTTATCACATTCACTTACTAGCATCTCTAAAATTTCTTTAGCGCCGTTTAGCGTGAATAATTGCCCGTGTTTTCGTTCTTCATAAGCAATTTTATAATCACATACCAAACCGATAAAGTCCCAGTTGCTATAGCGTGATAGAGCAGAAATAACGAAGTGTGGATTATGAGAAATATAGTTGTCAGGCTCTACATAAAGGTTGGTAAAGTTACACTTACCACCGCCCGACATTAAAATCTTTTTACCAATTTTATTGGCTTTTTCTAAAATTAAAACCGAGCGCCCTCGTTTAGCAGCATGTGCAGCCAACATGAGTCCAGAAGCACCTGCACCTAAGACAATGACATCGACATGACTGTTAGACATAAGAGATTCTCGATTAATCGTGAAAATTTAAAAGGGGCATATACTATCATGCCGAGCCTTAGTCATGCTAAAGACATTTACTGCTATGCGGAGTAATGTGCACTAAAAGCTAATAAGTTATTGATGTGTTTTATTTCTTATATCTGCTTGTAAACCACCAGAATGAATTGCCAGAATGCGAGTACCTTCAGAAAAGTAATTATTCTTTATAAGATCAAACAGACCAAACATCATCTTTCCCGTATAGATCGGTTCAAGTGGTACCGCATGCTGCTCTTCAAAACTTTCTATAAATGCCAATAATTCGGGTGAAGTTTTTGCATACCCGCCACAGCAGTATGCATCTGTCACAGCCCAGTTCTGTTTTTTGGTCCATTGCCGAATTTCTTGTTGTAAAAAGTCACCTTTTAAAGCCGAAAATCCTAAGACTTTTTGATCGGCTGAACTCCTTTCAATAAGACCCGAAATCGTTCCGCCAGTTCCTACTGCACAGCAAATCACATCATAGTTTTGCAAATCGCTTTGACTGAGAATTTCCTGACAACCTTGAACTGCAAGTTCATTGGTGCCGCCTTCAGGGATAATGAAAGTTTCAGGAAATTGGTGTTGTAATTGTTGAAGATAGTTTGCATCATCTCTCAAGCGGTATTCGT
This sequence comes from Acinetobacter sp. D009, assembly GCF_038562025.1. Taxonomy (NCBI): domain Bacteria; kingdom Pseudomonadati; phylum Pseudomonadota; class Gammaproteobacteria; order Moraxellales; family Moraxellaceae; genus Acinetobacter; species Acinetobacter sp. D009. The sequence goes on along the minus strand of NZ_CP151886.1, from coordinate 3,049,806 downwards.
TGCGGGAGACAAAATGTAGATGCATTCCTAGACTTTGAGCTTTTGCTAAAGTTGGATTAAGAGGTTTGTCAGCTAACTCTTCACCACGAATAATCCCAATACTTTTTAAGCCAAAAAGATGAGCTGCATAGGCAGTCGCGGCAATATGGTTGGAATAAGCCCCACCAAAAGTCAAAATGCTCGGTAAACCTTGTTGTTTTGCAGCAAGCAAATTGTATTTTAGTTTGAAAAATTTATTGCCCGAAATTTGAGGATGAACTAAATCTAATCGCTTAATGTAGAGATGAACTAAAGAGGGGAGTTCAATATGCTGATAGGAAATAGGTTGGGCAATGTGATCAAACATTAGAAATTGAGAAAAATAATGATTGATCACATTGTAGCTTTTTAAATAGAGCTTTAAAAAGCTGTTTACGAACTTGTATCGACAGAAGTAATCACTGACATGCCAGGGCGTAAATGCTCCATTCCTTCTTGATTTGGATCAATGGTAATGCGTACGGCAATTCTTTGAACCACTTTGGTAAAGTTTCCTGTTGCATTGTCAGGCTTTAATACACTGAACTCGGAACCCGCAGCAGGTGAAATCTGTTCAACATGTCCTGTAAATTTTTTATGTTTCATGGCATCGACTGTGAACCATGCTTTTTGCCCAATTCGCATATTGGCAATTTGGGTTTCTTTAAAGTTGGCAATCACCCAAGTTTGTTGTGGGATGAGGTAGAGTAATTGTGACCCTGCTGCTACATATTGCCCAACACGAGGGTTCACCTCACCAAGTTGACCATCCATTGGAGCAACAATAACGCTATAGTCTTTAGTAGTTTGTGCTTGGTCTAGTTGTGCTTTAGCACTGGAAACTTGTGCTTCTAATCCAGCTTCTGCCACTTGCGCTGTTTTAAGCGCTTCTTTGGCAACTAAAACATTGGCCTCTGCCTGCTTCAGTGCTGCAAGGTTATTTTCAGCATCTGCTGCGGCTTTATCTTGCTCAGATTTAGAAGCTGCTCCACTATTTCCTAACTGTTGATATCGTCTAAGCTGTGCTAAAGAAAGTTCATATTGAGCTTTAACTTGTTCAACTTTAGCCTGTGCAGCCACAATATCAGCTTGTTTTTGAGCAATAGACTGTGTCTGATTGGCTAAAGTATTTTTAGCTTGTTCAACTCCAGAAGCCGCTTGCGTTACTTTTTGATCATAAGTAGTTGCATCAATATGCATGAGCACTTGACCTTTTTTGACATGATCAAAGTCTTTAACGACTACATCTTTAACATAGCCATTAATTTGCGACGATAAAATCGTTGTTTTACCTTTAACATAACTATTGTCAGTTTGTTGAACACTCGTTGCGAAAGGTCCGATTCTCCATGCCCACAAAATCACTAAAATACCAACAATGAGCACAACTAGCATCCATAATAAAGTTGAGCGTTTTGTGGGAATCAGTTTGCTCGCAGGTGCCGGTTCATTAGATGGAGCGGGAGCTGCTTGAGGTGGAGCTTGTTCCGGTTTGTTTTGATCATCTGACATATATCAATCTCAATTTCTATTTCATCAATAAAGAAGCCATTAAGGACGGCTAATTCCTCTGCGTTGTAGATATTTACTACGTGCAATATTAAATCCACCCCACAAGAGGAGTGCGATAGCAAAAATACCGTTTAATGCAATAACGTCATTGTAGGCACGTACTTGCGCTTCACGAGTGACCACTTGATTAAGTGAGCGCATGGATTGGGCTGTTTGTAATGCTGGGTCAGTAGTCGTAACTGATGCACTGCGTTGATAGGTCGAGAGCCTTTGAGCAACTAGAGGATCTGCTTGTTCTAAATCTTTAATAATCTCAACTTGATAGTTCTGCGTGCGGTGTTGTTGATAGGTCGAGAAGAATGAAGACCCGACAAGGCCACCAAAGGTTTGAGTTGCAGAGAACAGCACAATAAAAGTCACCACATACGAAGGACCTTTAGCCAAAGTTTGCGCAAAGCCAATCAGGAGCAATGGCCCAATAAATAAACCACCTGCAAAGCCTACTAAAAACTGACTTGCAAAGAAGTTCACAGGTCGGACATCACTCGTTAAGTGATAATCTAATCCACACGCGACTAAAATTAAAAATTCTGCAAAAAGTAAGTGGAAGATAATCCGTTCGCGTGAAAAAGTTAGTGCACTAAAAAGTGTTCCGCTTAAAATCCCTACCAATATGACCACATAGAGTGGAACAAATTGGTCAGGACCCATTCCCATAGTTTTTAAGAAATTAACCGCTGCGTAGCTTTGTTCTGACATTAAAAGTCGAATAGCAAAAGCACCAAAAATGAAGCGTAGGGTCGAAGCGGCACCTAACCAACGTGTCATAATTAATGGATTGGCGCGATAGTGCTCATAGAGCAACCCCAAAACAACTAAACTAAAACCTGCAATTAAGACGTAAGCAAGCCATTCACTGTTAAACCACCATAAAATTGGACCTTGCGTGAGCACAATACACAAGCAGGCAAAACCTGGAGCCAATAAAGCAAATGTAAAGAAATCCTGCTTCTCAAAAACATAAATTCTTAAGCTTCGCGGTAATTTCAATGAAACGACCATGGCTAAACAACAAAGTGCTAAGCCGAGCTCAAACGTATATAGAACAGACCAACTGTCTGTATTTACAAGAAATGGAGAAATAATCCAAGCTAATGGCACGCCAAGTTGCTGAAAACCAAAGGCAATATATATACCTTTTGCCATGTCTGCTTTTTTAAAAGCTTGCATGGTGTAATACATACCTAAAGAGCTTAATGGCGCACCAGCTAAACCTGCCACAACTCGAGCGAATAGTGCCATTTCATAGGTATGCACAAAAATATGTAATACCAAAACCGCAATAAAAATCACGAGTCCTATTTCTGAAAACACTCTCAAACCATACTGTTGCCGGGCTTTAAATAAAATCAGGTTTGAACTGACATTTGCCATGACATAAGCAGCAGGCAACCAAGCCGCTTCGGAAGGAGTTAGTCCATACTCACCTTGGATTAAAGGTAAATTTGCCGTAATAAAACCATTACTTAAGCTTGCCGAAAGGGCGATAAATAAACCAATAAAAAAGTAAATAAACCGCTTAGGTACAGAGTGTGCAATAGCTGCTGGTGAACCAGGTAAAGTCGGTTGCTCTTCTGGGGTCCAGTCGGGTGGTGTTTCTAAGTAACGAGGCGTTTTACTCATTCTATCCCTCGAATTTTTTGTATTTGAATACCATGAAATAGTAATTCAATTGCTCGTTTTGCTAAGCGAGTCTGTTCTTCTGGCTCATGTCCTTGAAATGAAGAACCCAACATTGCTGTGACCATTGCATAGTCATCGGCGGTCAGATCAGCTCGGCACAATTTTTGTTCTATCGCATTTTCAATCAGTGGGTTAAGTGCATTATTTCGCCGTTCATAAATTTTTAACATAATTGGATCTTGTCGATCAATCACTCTCCAAAAATCTTGCAAAATTGCGAGTTTGGGAAGTTGTCCAATATGTCCTTCAATTAAACGAAATAAACCGTCCTCGAACTGTTGAAAATGAGCTGCTTTTTGCTCTAGCTGCGTAATCGCGCGTTCTAAAAGTGCACTAATTAAAGCTTTTCGATCACCAAAGTTACGATAGAACGTCGCTCTGCCTACACCAGCGTGGTCAATCACAACTTGTAAGGGGACATTAATGCCATGAATACGGAAACATTCTTCGGCTGCATTGAGTAATTCATCCCGGTTCTGGGCAGCAATTTTTTGACGTTTACTCATGTCATCGGTTTGAGGAGTTTTAAAGGTTATATATTTAACGGACATTTTTGTCCGTTGTGAAGATCTAAATTGTAAAAACATGAAAATTCAATTTTCATCATTTATATCTTCGCCATTTTTATATGTGTCATAAAAAGCTGTTAGAATACCGCGCAATTGCGTGATGCTAGGTCAATACAATGTTTGAGTCCCTTATTCCTCTTTTTTCAATTGCGATGGCATTGATGCTTGGAGCAATAAGTCCTGGGCCAAGCTTTATTTATGTGGCACAAAATTCAATTTCTAAATCACGTAAACATGGGTTGTTTACCGCTTTAGGGACGGGGACAGGCGCAGCTCTGTTTGGCCTATTAGCTGTTATGGGATTGCAAGCAGTTTTATTAGCAGTACCTTCAGCTTATTTGATTTTAAAAATTGGTGGTGGGCTGTATTTGCTTTGGCTGGCTTTTAAAATTATTAAACATGCCAAAGAACCAATTGCTATGGAAAATGATGGCAAATCAAAAATGACCTATAAACAGGCATATCGATATGGCTTAATTACCCAGTTAAGTAATCCAAAAATCGCAGTTGTATTAGCCAGCGTATTTACGGCTTTACTACCAAAAGAAATTCCAAATTATTACTACGTCGCATTACCAGTGATTTGTTTTATGATTGATGCGGGTTGGTACTCATGTGTGGCAATGCTGCTCTCTTCAGAGAAGCCTAGAACAATGTACTTAAAAGCAAAAACTGGCGTTGACCGAGTAGCTGGAAGTATTGTGAGTGTATTAGGCTTAAAGTTAATTTTCTTCAAATGATAAGTCTTTAATTAAAATATCTAAAAAATCCGAAGCCAGCTATTTATAGTCTGGCTTTATTTTTGCGTAAAATATATACAAATTTAAATATCTTTTTTAGCACTTAAATACTTTAAAAGTGGTAACTTAATAAATAAAACAAAAAGAAATGAGGATCACGTTATGAAAAAACTAATGGTGAGCATTTCTGTAGTTTTTCTCATCTTAACTACAGGATGTGAGATGAAAACGATGAGCAAGCAACAGCCAGCAAATGAGCGGACCATGAGTATTGTGGGTACTCCGGTTCATGAAAAGGATTATAAAATTTCCGATATACAAGTGAATAATCATGAGCAAGCTAACTATTAAGTTACTTGCTGGATGTGCAACTTACTGTGTTTTTAATATGGTAAGTGCATGTGAGCCTGCTTCTTTAGATTGGGAGCTTTTTCAGGAAAAATATGATTTAAATCATGATGGCATGTATAGCCAAAAAGAATTTCAACGGGTTGAAGACTTTTATCCTTATAACTGGCCGAGTGATAAACGTTTTCAAGGTGAAAACAAGCAGACAGAGCTATTTCATTATTTAGATGAAAATAAGAATGGCTATTTAACAAATGAAGAGTTGGGAAATATACACGTTTTATTTAATAACCCTTGCGAAGGGTGGCCGTGGTCCTAATTTAGTAAGCCCCGTTTAAACCTATTCAAAGCCCTTAAAAATAAAAAAGCTCCCAATTTAGGGAGCTTTTTTTGAAAGCAGATTAAGAAACTTTATCGCCAGGTTTCGCACCGCTGTCTGGAGAAATAATGAAAATACCTTCACCATTTCCGGCAGCAAGTACCATGCCGTTTGAAATACCAAAACGCATTTTGCGTGGTGCAAGGTTAGCCACCATAACAACCAATTTACCTTTTAGGTCTTCTGGTGCGTATTGGCTACGAATGCCACTAAATACATTGCGTGGTTCAGCTTCACCAACGTCTAAAGTAAGTTGTAGTAGTTTATCTGAACCTTCAACTGTACCTGCTTCAATGACCTGAGCAACACGTAAGTCAACTTTTAAGAAGTCTTCGATACCGATAATTTCAGCTTCACCCACTGCTGGAGCAGGGGCAGCTTTTTTCTCGGCAGCTTTGTCCTTTTTCGCCGTTGCTTTAGTTGCTTCTGGAGCAGGAGCACCTAAAGACTCTTTAGAAGCATCAACCATAGCTGCAACAGCTTTTGGATCAACACGCTGCATAAGCGGTTGGAACTGCGCAATCTCATGGCTTACAAGAATTTGTTTGCGTGACTCGAAATCGAAGCTTTCAAGTTTTAAGAAATCTTGAACTTGTTGAGCTAAAGTTGGCAGAACTGGAGCCAAGTACACCGCTAATTGACGGAATAAGTTGATACCAACAGAACATACATCAAGAACTTGTTGTTCTTGACCTTCTTGTTTCGCAAGTGCCCAAGGCTTTTTCTCGTCAATATATTGGTTTGCGCGGTCAGCTAGCGCCATGATTTCACGGATCGCCGTAGAGAATTCACGTGCTTCATATGCAGCAGCGATTGAATCGCCAGCATCAATAAAACTTTGTACTAAATCAGTTTCTGCACTTTGAGCAGATAACGTATTGTTAAAGCTGCTGTTGATGAATTTCGCACAACGGCTAGCAATATTAACGACTTTACCGACTAAGTCTGAATTTACTTTCTGAACAAAGTCATCAAGGTTCAAGTCAGAGTCTTCAACTTTATCTGAAAGTTTAGAAGCAAAGTAATAGCGTAAATATTCTGGGTTTAGATGTTGTAAGTACGTCTCGGCTTTAATGAAAGTACCGCGAGACTTAGACATTTTTTGTCCATTTACAGTCAAGAAACCATTTACAAAAAGACCAGTTGGAGTGCGATAGTTCGCACCTTCAAGCATTGCAGGCCAGAATAAAGCATGGAAGTAAACAATATCTTTACCAATAAAATGATAAACATCATTTTGGCTATCTTTTTTCCAGAAATCATCAAACTTTAAATCTGGGCGTTTAGCTTTGATATAGTTTTCAAAACTAGACATATAACCAATTGGGGCATCTACCCATACGTAGAAATATTTATTCGGTGCGTCTGGAATTTCAAAGCCAAAATATGGTGCATCACGAGAAATATCCCAGTCTGCTAAACCTGCTTCAAACCATTCATCTAACTTGTTCGCAATCGAAAGAGGTAAACGACCTTCATCGCGCGTCCATTTTTGTAAATATTCAGAGAAGTTTGGAAGCTTGAAGAAATAGTGATCTGATGATTTTTCAACTGGTGTTGCACCACTTAAAGTTGAACGTGGATTAAGTAACTCGGTTGCATTATAAGTTGTACCACACACTTCACATGAGTCGCCGTATTGATCTTCTGATTTACATTTTGGGCATGTACCTTTAATGAAACGGTCAGACAAGAACATCCCTTTTTCTGGGTCAAATAATTGAGTTACAGGACGAACTGCAATATTTCCAGCTTCACGGTTTTTAATATAAATATCTGTTGAACGTGCTTTGTTTGCATCGCTATGCGTTGAATCGTAATGATCGAAATGTACGCCAAAACCGTCAAAATCACGGATGTGTTCTTTTTGAACATTCGCAATTTGCTCTTCTGGGCTAATACCATTTGCTTCGGCACGTAGCATAATTGCTGTGCCGTGAGCATCATCCGCACATACATAAGTCACATCATGACCCATTGCTCGCATGGCACGAACCCAGATATCTGCCTGGATGTAACCGAGTAAATGACCCATATGAATTGGACCATTAGCATAAGGGAGGGCATTAGTGACTAAAATTTTACGCACGGATTTCATTCTCTCATTCGTATTTATAAGGTGGAAGATTTTAACTGATGCAGGGAGATAAGCAAAGATTAATAATCTTCGGCTTGGCATAAGCGATTTCTATTAAAATGGATTTTGGTCAGGCATGGTTTCTCTTTAGAACAGATAAACAAATCAAAAAATATTTGAATCTTCCTGTATTGTCTTTGTTTCAAATTGCAGTTACGGTCAGAAAATAAGCCATAACGATGTATAACTAATAACTTATTCAGGTAATTTTTTAATTAAATGAGGATAACAACGATGACTACAGAAAATAAATTAGATGAATTAAAGGCAAAAGCGGCTGATGCAAAAGTACAAGGTGAAAAAGCTTTGGACGATTTAAAGGAAAATGTAAAAGAGAAGCAAGCTGCTGGTAAAGAAGCAGTTGAAGATAAGGTAGACCAATTAAAGGCAAAAGCAGCTGATGCGAAAGTACAAGGCGAAAAAGCTTTGGACGATTTAAAGGAAAATGTAAAAGAGAAACAAGCTTCTGGTAAAGAGGCTCTTGAAGAAAAAGCAACTGATTTAAAAGGTAAACTTGAGGATGCTCAGCATAGTCTACAAGATAAGTTTGATCATTTGCGTACAGAAGCAGCTCATAAACTTGACGATGCTAAAGCCAAAGCTGCGGAATTAAAGGAAGAGGCTGCTACAAAATTGGATGAGTTGAAAACGCAAGCAACCGCAAAACTTGATGAGTTGAAGAAAACTGCGACCGATAAACTCAATAAATTAAAGAACCATGATTCTGCTGAATAAGCTGATTTAAACTAAAATCTGCACTCCTTACCTAAAAGATGAGATGTGAAGTTAGTAATTATTCATCCCAAGGTGAGCGAGTGCGGAGCAATACTGTTACACTATCTCCATTAAGCTGTAATGATCTGTTTTTGGAGTAAACAATATGTCTTGGCTTTCTTCATTAAAGTCCGTTTTTTCACCCGCACAAGAGGTGAAAGAAGATGAAATCCAAACCGTACTCCAAAACTATTTACTACCCCATTCAAAAGATGCTTTAAAGGAGCGCATTAGTCAGCTTCAAGTTCAAGGTCGTGTTTTACAACTTACGATTAATACATTTCCTGATGAAAAAGAGCATTTGCAGCAAATCCATGATGATTTAGCTGGTGCATTAGAAAAGTGCGGTATTGAAGAACTTAATTTACACGTAGTTCAACAAAAGCGCCCTACACAAGAAAGTTCAAACCTACCTCCTGTGCTTGATGCCTCACCTAAATCAGAACCAGATCCAAATAATCCACCGATTCAAAAAGCCGCTCCGCAACAAAGAGATGTTCCACTTCACCCTCGCATTAAGAATGTTATTTTAGTTTCATCTGGAAAGGGTGGCGTTGGTAAATCGACAACTACGGTTAATTTGGCGCTTGCCTTGCAAAAAATGGGTCTTAAGGTTGGGGTATTAGATGCTGACATCTATGGCCCAAGTATTCCCACAATGCTAGGAAACGCTGGCAAAACCCCACTTATTGAAAGTGAAAATTTTGTACCTTTAGATGCTTATGGTATGGCTGTGCTTTCTATTGGTCATTTAACAGGTGATAACAACACACCTGTTGCATGGCGTGGACCAAAGGCAACAGGCGCTCTAATGCAACTGTTTAATCAAACACTTTGGCCTGATTTAGATGTACTCATGATTGATATGCCACCAGGTACTGGTGATATTCAGCTTACGCTTGCACAGCGTATTCCGGTTACAGGCTCAATCATTGTGACTACTCCGCAAAATGTTGCCTTGCTTGATGCCACCAAAGGAATTGAATTATTTAATAAAGTGGGTATTCCAGTATTAGGTGTCGTCGAAAACATGTCGACTCATATTTGTTCAAACTGTGGCCATGAAGAGCAAATTTTTGGTATCGGTGGTGGTGATAAGCTTTCCGAGCAATACCATATTCCATTGTTAGGCCGTTTGCCTCTAAATGCTCAAATACGTGAACATGCTGATCAGGGTAAACCGAGTGTTGTGGCAATGGATGATGCGGCTGATAGTTATATTGAGATTGCTAAATCAGTCTGGCAGCAGATTGAAAAAATCCCTCAACGCACACGTGATGATAAGCGTATTTTCTAATGTATTAAAACCCGGCTTTAAGTCGGGTTTTTTATCATGTGATTAAAATAAAAAATTAAATTACTGAATCCTAATAACAAAGCTGAACTTGAAATTGGCATGTAGATTGCTACCTTACACTTTTTAAAAAGAAAGGTTAAAAAATGCAATTTAAGTATAGTTTGGGCGTAATCAGTTTATGTAGCGCTTTATTTTTAGTTGGATGTAACGATGACAACTCATCTGCTTCACAAACACCAACAGTTCAGGAACAAAAACAGAAGTTACAGCCGATCATTATTCAGGGTGCTTTACCTGTAGAGTCGGAAAGAATGGCTTCAAAGTTAGAAAATAAGACTGTTGAAACCATTGGAGGATGGACCTTTTGGAAAGGTACCTATAATGGTTATCCAATGATTATTTCTAAAACCCGCATGGGTATGAGTAACTCTGCTGCAGCAACTGCTCTAGCGATTGAACGCTATAAACCAATTGCGATCATCAATCAGGGAACCTCAGGTGGACATGATCCTGACTTGCATGTATATGATATTGTTTTAGGAAAATATACAACCAATATTGGTGCATTTAGAACACCTAAACAGCCAGTGGGTGGTGGTTCAAACTCACTCACATGGGTTGAGGCTTTTGATGTGTTACCAACAGATGAATCTGACCCAGAGCCGATTGCAATACGCAAATTTGAAGGTGACCAAGAGTTGTTAATGGCGGCACATAAAGTCCGTTATGATAAAGGTGATGTGGTTGAAGGAACGATTGGTTCAGCAGATGTCTGGAATAATGAACTTGACCGTATTCAATTTTTCCACCAGCGTTATGGTACTTCTGTTGAAGAAATGGAAGCGGCTTCTGTTGCACAAATTGCAAGCCAGTTTAATGTTCCTTTCCTAGGCATTCGAATCTTATCTAATAATATTACCAATAACGGAGCTTATGACCCTGGTACAGGAGAGGCTTGCCAAGAATATGTGCTTAATGTGGCCGAAGAATATATGAAATCAAAACTACCGAAATAATGATTTAAACTTATGCAAGAAGAGTGAAGCTTTTATAAAACCTCTTCTTGCTTCTTTTGATGATGTCTACTTTTCCAGTTTTTAACAACCATCCAGCGCCAGAAAATTTCTGTGCATATATATAAAATAACAGCAAATACAAAAGCTTCTACAACAAGTCCAGTCATCAAGATTTTCGCAAGACTAAAATCAATGTGGCCATGGCCGAAATGAGTAATCCAACGAGAAATCTGATGCAATACACCTAGCAGCATTTCTTTGTTAATCATATGCACATGAAAAATGTGTGCACCGAACCAAAAACCAATATATAGAATAGGAACTAATGTAAGCGGGTTACTTAACCAAGCGAGCATCAAGCTAATTGGTAAATTTACTTCAAATAGTAATACCGCCATCACAATAAATACGCTGTGAAAAGGAATAGGCAGTAAACCAAAAAAAGTTCCGACAAAAACAGCTCGGGTAATTGATTTTCGATTGACATACCAAAGCACAGGATTAAGGGTTTTTTTACCAAAAATCCTTAGAAATTTCATATTTGAAACTTTCTCGGGGGAGGGAAGCCAAGATTGAAAAAAATGCTTTGCCATAATCATTAAGGGTAGTAAAGCGCGATGCTCTATATAAAAAAATCAGAAACAATATATGAATTGAAACTTATTAAAAGCTTAAAATTTAAACTTACCAGTGCTATATATTTTTATTATAAAGACTTTTGATGGAAAAATAGACTTAAAATAAAAATAGTTATGTTACTTAACTCAGAATCTATTTGAAAAGTATAACAACTGACCGTAAAGTTTTCTTCTCGACTTTATGTGATAATTTTATAAATATTTGTTTTTATATACTTTATTTTTATTTTGAAAATAATTTGAAATACTTTGTCTTACAATTACCTTTTGCCTTGTGACAGGATATCTATTAATCTGAGATGACTATATTGTGAGGTCATTCAATGATTTCATGGCTTTTTATTGGCTTAGTAGCCACAATTTTACTTACTCCTGGTCCAACCAATACCTTACTAGCTTCTTCTGGGGTACAAGTGGGTTTAAGGAAGTCAGTAAAACTTATTCCAGCAGAAGTTTTAGGTTATGTCATCTCTATTTCTGCATGGGGAATGCTGATTGGAAAAGTGTCTAGCACACTACCAATGCTGCCGCCTATTCTAAAGCTATTGAGCGCTTGCTATATTATTTTCTTAGCCATCAAGTTATGGCATACGGCAAATCAAGAAGTTGAATTAAATCAGCCAACAATTCGTGCTCGTGAGTTATTCTGCGCCACTTTATTAAACCCAAAAGCATTACTGTTTGCCTCAGCAATTTTCCCAGTAGGTGCATGGAGTAATTTTCATATTTATTTAATTCATATGATGGCTTATTTAGCGCTTATTACCCCAATTGCATTGTTCTGGATTTTCTTGGGATCGGTTTTAGCATCTAAAAAAGTAGGTTGGTTAAATCAAACTAACTTGCAAAAAACTGCTTCACTTGTATTGGTCAGCTTTTCAATTCCAATTAGTTATTCTGCTTTACTGAACCTCTAAATGTGCAGCTGAGCTATTCTTATTTATTTGAGTAGCTCTGTGTTGTTTTCATAATTGGTTTTTTAAGTTAAAGTACGTCGAAATCAATGAATTTACCTTTTGGATAGAAAATACATGGCCATTAAGTCTGATCGTTGGATTCGCGAAATGAGCGAAAAACACGGCATGATTGAACCTTATGCAGAGAATCAAGTCCGTTTTGATAAAAATGGTGAAAAGTTGATTTCCTACGGGGTCTCTAGCTATGGTTATGATGTACGCTGTGCCCGTGAATTTAAGGTTTTTACAAACGTACATTCTGCAATTGTCGATCCAAAAAATTTCGATGACAAAAGTTTTATCGATATTGAGTCTGACGTTTGTATTATTCCGCCAAACTCATTCGCTCTAGCGCGTACAATTGAATATTTCCGTATTCCTCGCAATGTGTTGACTGTATGTCTAGGCAAGTCAACCTATGCTCGCTGCGGTATTATTGTAAATGTGACTCCATTAGAACCTGAATGGGAAGGTCACGTTACTTTAGAATTTTCAAATACAACAAATTTACCTGCACGTATTTATGCTGGGGAAGGCGTAGCACAAATGCTATTCTTTGAAAGTGATGAAGTATGTGAAACCTCTTATAAAGACCGTGGTGGTAAATACCAAGGTCAAACAGGTGTTACGCTTCCTAAAACTTAATCTTTCCTCGATGAAAAGATTTTAAAAATAATGGGTCACTTAGGTGGCCCAATTTTATAAATAAAATTTTTTTGAGAAGCGTTTATCGGAATTATGATAAACGACAGTTTCCTTTTGTAAAAAATGATATAAAATGATCAATAATTGATTTGTTTTTTTGTTCTGCATCACAGAATTTAAAAGTAAATGTGGTTGATATAGGCTTTCTTTGATAATGTTTAGTTAAATATTTATCAAATGTAGATAGGCCAAATAAAAAGAAATTAAACAGGATTATGCCCCCACGGATACGGAGGTCGGCCATGCGACAGTTTACGTCTCTTCGAGTAGCACTTTTGACACTCGGAAGTCTATGTTTTTGTTCAGCTTACGCTGCTTCTACACTAGTCCCTATGTCAGATGCTGAACTATCAGCAACTCGTGGCCAAGCTTTAATGAGTATGTCTTATATTGCGCCTACGGACTCTGCAAATTTAGAAAAACTACGCGACAACAGTAGTAATATTGGTTTCTATAAATTAGGTTTGGAAGCTGAACTAGAAATTAACACCAATATTCGTAAATTACAGTTAGGTTGTGGTGGTGTAAATGGTGCTGGTGGCTGTGACATTGATATTGATAATCTGAGCTTAAGTGGACAAAAGTTTGATGCGAATGGCAATCCTTTAGCTATGACTAGCGAAGAGCGGGCTTCATCTTCTGCGGTTTTAACAAATCCGTTCATAGAGTTTGCGATTAAAAACCCTAATTCCGCGTCAACCCGTGAAGTCGCAGGTTTAAGATTAAGTGCTGAGAAATTTATCGGCTTGCTTACAGCAGGTACTGAAAACACAACTAGGCCAAATGGCATTAACTCGATTTCTGGTTATATGCAGGTTCAATCTGATAGCAGTGGGTTAATTAAAGGTTATGCAACAACTTCTGCTACGCGGGACAATTTATATGGTGCTAATGCAGTTACAGGTCGTTTACAAGCTTTAGGTTTAGGTGGATTTGCAGAAGTTAGTTTTATTACTTCAAATGGCGGATTTAATATTCCTGGCATTCAAAATAACTATTTTGAAATTGCTCCAATTCAAGTGAATGGTAATCGGGTTAGTTCTAAAGTTTTATCTGCTCCCGTTAAAGTCCCAAATATTTATGTAGGTCATAGTAGTTCCTATCCGGTCGATGGAACAGTGCAATACAATGCAGCAGGTCCACATGACCCAGCTTATCCAGAACCAACAGGTATTTATACACAGGGCGGTAGAGTGGAAGCTACAGTAACAGACTGTACTCCATTAGCATGTTTGATTGCAGGTAAAGGTGCTAAATTTCCTAATGTATATATGAATGGTACGATTTCAAATATTACTGCGAATTTAAATTTAACTCAGTCATTGGGTCTTATTCATAATTTACCAATTAATTCACCAATGTATCTCGCGCTACAAAATCAAATGCTCCAATGGCCAGGTGCGAAACCAGATGATGTGGCTCAAAAAGGTTGGTGGATGTCTTTTGCAAACCCCGTTAACATCGGTAACATCATTCCGCAAGATGCGATTGATATTTCACCACTATTTCCACAAATTTCGACGGCCGTCTCTGCTTATTTACAAAATAATCCAGCACAAACTTATGATTTATTAGGATTATTAAGTGTAGGTGATTTGGATGTAAATATTGGTACTATTGATTTGAAAAATAGTCCGCTTACATTAAATTTAAGCAATTTGCAGTTAACGAATCAAAATTTTAAGCCAAACTGCCATGGTTCGGGTTTAACTTTTTGTTAAATTCCGAGAAGGCAGATTAAGCTGCTCTACATTCATCGGAAAAGTAAATTTTTACATGCTTTTTTTTGCATTTGTGCAAATATTCCGCATAATAGAAATGTGGAAAGGTTGGCAATATCTTTTAGATTTGCCTCTTTGTCTAAGGTGAAAAGGATAGATTCACCTGGCATCAAGGATTGTTAAAGAAAAATAAATATGGTGCACGGCATCGTATAAAACAGGAAGGTCAAGATGACTACACTTAATTATACGGTAAGGTTTCAAAAAACCGTTTTGGCAAGTTTAATCGGGCTTTGTATAAGCCAACCTAGTTTCGCACTCGAAGAACTTTCTGATGCGGGCTTAAGTGAAACTACAGGTGAAGGTATTGCTATCTTGCCACAGAATACTTATATGGTATTTCGTGGTGCAGGCGCAAATGAAACCTCAAGTCAGATATTAACCGATCGTACTAAAGATACAGGTTATATCAATTATGTACCTGTTGGTCCTTTAAGTATGACAGCCGCTGATACCAATAAAAATGGCTCGATTGATTCTGGTGACCGTGCGGTAGGTAAAGCTGATATTTTTCTTTATGGCTTAGCACTTTCCAAATCTGATAATAATACCAATACTCGCCTTGCTTCTACCGATGCAGCCGCTGCAATTTCGAGTTGGGGTACTGCGGTTAACCCATGGATTTTTAAAGTTGCTACAGAAAACTTAGTACCGAATTTTAGTGCAAATAATTGTACAGGTGCGACTGATCCAACTTGCCAAGTGACTAATTTAGCTCTAGAAGCGCCTTTGTATGAGGTAGGAACAAAAGACGCTGCTGGTATAGATGCATATAAGCTAAAACTAGGCTTATGGACAGATATTTTTGTCCGTAATCCAAATAAAATAAATGGCGCCGCAGATCAATTTAATTATGGTGATTCGAATGGTTTAATTGGTACGAGTACGGATGCAAGTCGTGCAAACCGTCTTCGTTTACAAGGGGTCTGGAATAACTTTAGTTTAAATGGTAGCCGTTTGCAGCTTTTCCAGACCCTAGGTGGAGCGACATCTGCTGGAGGAATGAGCCCTTTCTATAATGATACTTTAGGTTTCGCTGGAGTAGTGCGTTTAAATAGTGGAGATGCCTCTAATTTAAGAGCAACGATTACTGCAAATACTCCTACCTCAACAGTTGGCCCATGGGTAAATCGCTATAGTACTCAATATACTGGCGCTCCAAGTAATGATTCACCAAGTTCAGATTGGTTGTATCGTATTCGTAGTCAAACTACGACAATTACTTCAACTGGTTCATGGACTGCCCCAACAGACAGCGCTATGAATAACGTATTGCGTTTGAGCACTCGTGAATCTGGAACTACTCAAAGTAATTTGGTAACACCTGCAATTAATGGTGGGTTTGCACCAACTTTTGATGCGAATGAAGGTTTATATCTCTATAACCCTAATATTAACCTTGTGTTGGGTTCTTTGTATCAACCATTGGTTTTAAGCTCAGATGGTAAAAACTTTAGTCTAGAACTTGCTCGTATTCCAAATAAACCTGAAATTTATAAGAAAATTTATACAGACTATAGTGGAGCCGATACGAGTTACTTAGGCTCAACTTGTAATATTTACCAATGTGGGACCAATGTAACCTTAGGCGGTAAAACTTACCAAGGCTCTAGTGCAACGCATAGCAGTATTTCAATTGGTTCAACTGTTTATAATTCTTCGAACAATACTTTAGAAGCATTTAAAGGGAATAGTACACAAGACGCGGTCGGTATTTCATTTGGTAAATTGCCTACGGGCACTGTAGCGGCTATAACGCAGACTAAAAACTTCTACCAATTGCAGAATCAAGAACGTCGTGCTGGTGAGTATCGCTGTGGGTTCTTGAACTTAGGTACTTGCTACGATACTTGGCAGTACCGTACAGCAACGGGCTGGACTGGAAATGCAGGTACAGGCTTAAAATTTGATTCTCAGGGTGCTAACTGGGCTAGTATTGACAGTACCTCTTATTATAACCCAACAGTAAATAATACAGGTTATACCTTAGCTGATGCAGGGAATGGCGCTCAATTTACTGTGCCAGCCGGCACACCTTTACCAGATGCTCGTTACGAAGGGGGGCGTTGGTATAGCACTACACCAAATGCAGATTTGAACACCTATAAATTATCTGGAGCACAAATTAGTTCAGCCATTAGTAATAACATGGGTTCAGGTGTTATTGACGGTGTTTTAATTCAGCACTTGAAACTTACAACTAAAGGTCTATAAGAGGAGGAGATTGATATGAAAAAAATAAGTACTTTGATCCTCGCTCTTTGCACAACAGTTACTCATGCTGAGCTGCAAACTTTAGATAATGACGCTTTGCAGGCGATTAATGGTCAAGCTGGTGCTGATTTATCTTTAATGCTTAATTTAAACCAGACAGCTAACGGTGTCTTTGACAATGGTAGTGGTGGTGTCTGTGAGAACGTTGAGTTCTGTCATATAGGTTTAGCGATTAACAAACGTTTTGTACAAGCAGATGCAACTAAGCCAAGTGGTTGGGCTGAAAATAGTGATAGTGGTAATAAGCTTTGGCTCGTGTTTAAAGGCGTACAAGGAACTTTAAATATTCAAAAAATGGGCTTGGATGGCGTTGATTTAAAGTATCTTGATAAAAGTAATACTGAAATGATTAAGCCTGCTATTCAGCTTAGTTTTAGCTCAGCTCAACCGATTTTATTGCGTAATTTTGGTTTCAATGCTTTATCAATTGAGCAAGATAACTTTACCAGCTCAACAACAACGCAAGGCTCGAGTGCAAATATGTATGATTATGCATATTTCAAAAAACCGACATATGCTGCGACTGCTAATAGTGCAGCACAGCAAGTTGCTACAGCGACTCCATCAGCCTATGACTATGGGCGTGAAACTGGTTTCATGGGTTTAATGATGAATGGGAATTTGGCTATTCAAGGAAAAGTCATGGTCTTTAGCTGTGATGGTAGCCATCCTCGTTGTTAAGGGTTAATGTAGATTTCAAAGGAACTGAAGTGATGAAAAAAAATAAAGAAAATCACAGCTCAAAGTTTATTTTAAATACATTAGCAACCAGCATGTTGTTAGTGAGTGGTCAAATTTATGCTTTAGAAGCTTTAACAGATGCTGATTTGAGCGCCGTCAATGGACAAGATGGGATCTCGATTCAAACGACGTTTAATGAAATTAATATTGATAATGCTTACTGGGATGACCATGCAGGCACACCAACAAGTGCTGATCAGGTATTAAGAGCTCAAGCAAGTGGTGTAAAAGTCCAAAAAAGTAATGCATCTAGCCAAACTTTAAGCACTAATTACCGTTTAGATGTAGGGAGTAACCCAACTACGGGTAAAACTGGACTCGACTTTTCTATGCAAAGTAGTCCATCACTTATTACCGTAAATAGCGTTAAAGTCTGTAATAGCTCTGCTACATGCTCACCAACTTTAGGGCAGTTGGCTATTCAAACGACCTCTCCTTTAAATTTAGCACTTACAACCCAAGATGGCTTATTTAATGCAAATAGCCAGTCAAGCATGACACTTGGTATTAATAATACCAATATTTATTTAGGGCAATTAGATGCTCGTAGTCAGCTAAATCAGTTAATTTTAAGAAATTTTAACTTTAATTTTGTCGGTAAAGGAGCCATGCTGATTGACCCAACTCGTGGCCTAGTTTTACAGACGAATACTGGAACTAACGTTGCTAGTGTAGGGCAAACCCCAAATAGTACCTATGGTTATGTTGATTTTAACCGTGTAGCAGATTCAGCTTCTGGTCTAACAGCAGGAACATATGTAGATAGTAGTGGAAAAGTAACTAATTCAGGCCTGAATATTGAGGTCATGTTAAGTTCTAATGTGGATAAAACTAACCCTTATGCTTTAGATGCAACCAATAGTCCCCAAAATGCGAAAGGTTTGATTCGTTTAGGTGCTAGCGGACGTATGGTAAATAGTTATTTACAAGTCCGTGGCATGGATGGTACGGCGGACACTACCACTTTAGGCACTGCAAATACCGCTACGGGTACGGGCTCAAGTAATAGTATTTTAGGTAATTCTGGGATTGCCTTTCGTATGAAAGGTGAATTCACTAAAGACAATGACTCAATGTTGGGCTCAGATGGCAAAGCAACCACTTTAGAAATTGGTGGAGCAGGTCTGAATGCTTATGGTTTCGAATTTGGTAATTTAACCGGCCTTAACTCCGCTACGCGTGGTTATTTTGACAGCGGAAATATTTATTTAAATCTTGCTGATACAAAAACATTATTAATGCCAAACAACGCGACTTTAAATGCAATTCGTTTAGGGTCGGGTACTTTAACAACAGCTGCTGATTATCAGCATAATATTCACCGTGATACGGTCACTAATCCGTTTAGCTTAATTCTTGCGATGCGTGGAGCAGAGTTTCAGGCATTTTCAAGACGCGGTCGTTTTACGACAAGTGCAAATGTTGCTGCTGCCAATCAGTTTGCAGACAATGGTGCAAATAACCAGTGGGGCTTAGCATTACCTTTTTATAACTTAAATGCTAACGCTGCTGTATATGGTTTAGATGCACCAGCAAATAGTGCTTATTACTATACAAAAGATGCAAATGGTAAGCCTGTTCGAAATGCTGTAGCTGCATCTGGAACCACTTCGCGTTTAGGTTTTGGTATTGCTGCTGGAACTACGGGACGTGATGCGACTGGAACTAAAACAACCTCAATTTTATTAATTGATGGTTCTCCAAATGCTAATAATGGTGGTAGTCCTACTGATTATTACATGGGCTTACGTAATATTGATATGTTCCTCAAAGGCAATGGAAGTATTGGTTTAGAAAATGGCAGTCTTAATATTAGTTTAAAAGAGATGCTACTTGCTTTATCAACAGAAATTGCAGCTGGTTATCTACCAGGGGCTAAATATAAAACGTGTCCAGCGACGGGTTCATGTACTTCACCTATTGATAATTTTGCCAAAAATAATGATGTGTTATTTGGTCTAAAACTCCGTTTAGGTGGCGATCTTAACTTATCAATTGTGCCAAATAGTTCAATTGCAGATGGTAGTGCCTTAACTGTACTCGGCGATTTCACAGTGCCTGCGACAGCAACTGGAAATACGGTTCAAATTAGTGATCCGATTGATGGTTCTGCAATTGGTTTTGACAATATTACAGGAAAGCTAGCGTTTAATAGTGCTTTGGTTGTGGGTAAAGATACAACAAGTGGTTTAGGTAAAGTTGGCGTAAATACGGCGGTTTATTTTAACCCTGATAAGAGCATTGACGGCGCATTACGTGTTAAAGATATTAATTTCTATCCACCTTCAACAGGAGCTGGAGCACGTTTAGGTGAGCTTGCAATTACTGGTGGACGTTTAAATAGTAGCTTTAGTATTGTGCCTAGAAATGGGGCCTTTAACTAATAAATAAAAGTGACGATTATCGTCACTTTTTTATATAAATTTTATTTTAGTGTGATTGGATTTGCATTCGTCGGGTTATAGAGATAATTGCTTTGTACTTGAATATTATTCTGATAGTCTGAACAAATAATAAGCGTTTGTCTCTTAAGGATTAGAGCGACATGAAGAATAAAAATATAGGGTTCTGGCTGCTACTTGCCAGTAGTTCAAGTGTATTTGCAATGCAACCTTTGGATGATCAAAGCCTTGCAGCAGCGACGGGCCAAAATGGCTTAACTTTAGGAATTCAGGCCGATAAAGTTAAATTTAACCAAGTCGCACTCATTGATACTAATGGTATTGCTTCAACTTCTTATAACAGTAAGGCTGGTTTTGTCATTGCTGGAAACTCTACTAATCCAGTTCCTGGTATAGAGTTTATTAAAGCCGCTGTATCGGGTAATCCTTCTTTTAATATTGCAATGGATACCGATGCTGGGGGGGGAAATCCTTTTTTAAATTTAGCTATATCTATGGGGAATGATGTAAACGGAATTCGACTTCTACCTTTTTCAGTTTATTTAGCCCCAAGTACATCTTTATCTAACCCATCCGATTATGCATTAACAAGTTATGCACCAAAATCAATTTTTAGTTCGGGAACGACAGTAAATACGGGTGTAAAAGAAATCATTCGTTCTACTGGAAATCTAGATATTAACTTTGTACAAACCAATAAACCCCGTTTAAACATTCAACTGGGTCATGCTGCCCAGTCCGTTATGGTTAAATTTGGTGGGGCAATTCAATCTATTTGTTCTGCTGCTACGGGTTGTCCAATTACTTTAGTGTCCGATAATACGGGTGCTACATTTGGGTTTAAGTTTGCAGGAACAAATACTTCAACTGGTTTTGTATTAGATGGTTTTTATGCAGGAGTTGATCCAACTGGATTAACTTTTGGTAATACAGGTGCATCTAGTAAATTTGATGCTTCACTTAATAATGTCACTTTAGGGAATATGGGTACTCAAAATACAACAACGTTTAATAATTTACCTAATGGTTCTATGGGGAGTTTTGGTGTCACTGGCGTTTCTGTAACTGACTTTAAAATGAAAGTAAGCGGCTTTTAAAAAAGAATAATAGCTTAACCTGAAATACGAAAGAGGGCGGCTGTGAAAACAATCGCCCTCTTTTTTTTAAAGGCTATGCCGAGTTAAATAGTATCTGATCTGGTGTGTTCTAATTGTTGAACAATCTCATCTAAAGCTTTAATTCGTTTCACTTGATCCCATAATTCTTTCGCTTGAGGGTAGGCTTTGGTCATCATACCTAACCACTGTTTATAACGACCAACCATCCCAATTTCTGTTTTTGCTTGACCGTTTAAAAAGCGAATTTGTAAGTCAACGAGTTGTTCCCAACTAAATAACGCTTCATCCATATTTTGGCGAATGCATTGGGTTAAATCAGGAGTTGTCACCGCACCACGGCCAATCATTAAGTCTTCACAACCAGATTGTTGCTGACAGGCTCTAGCATCAGCATTGGTCCAGATTTCACCGTTAGCAATGACATTAATTTTTAAAGCTTCTTTAATAGGTAGAATTTTTTCCCAATAAGCTGGTGGTGTATAGCCATCTGCTTTAGTTCGAGCGTGTACAGTTAACCAGCTTGCACCTGCATCTTCGACAGCGTGGGCATTTTCCATTGTATGGTTTTCATCGAGGTAACCTAAACGCATTTTTGCTGAAACAGGAATATGAGCAGGTACAGCATCTCTCACTGCTTTAATCAGCAGATGTACCACGTCTGGTTCATCAAGAAGGACTGAACCACCACGATGTCGATTAACGGTTTTTGCAGGGCAACCAAAATTAAGGTCGATTGCAGGTGCACCCAATTCAACAACTTTTGCTGCATTTGCTGCCAGCATATCTGGGTTATTACCTAGGAATTGAACATGAACAGGTGTACCGGCTGCCGTTTTACCGTCATTTTTTAGTTCAGGACAAAAACTATAATAGATGTGGTCTGGCAAAATACTGTCTGTAACGCGAATAAACTCGGTCACACACCAGTCGAAATCACCAACAGATGTGAGTGTATCCCGCATGATCGGGTCAGTTAAACCTTCCATTGGAGCGAGTATGAGTTTCACAGTCTGTGTCACCTGAGTAAAACGAAAACAGCGTTATACGGGATATGCATAACGCTGTCTAGTATCGATTAAATTTTAATTTCTCTAGCGCCCTAAGATCATCTCAAGCACAAATTTACTGCCGATAAATCCAATCGCTAAAAGTACAAAACCCATTAAGGTAAAACGAATTGCTTTTTGACCTCTCCAGCCAAGTTTGTAATGGCCGATCAGTAATGAGCCATAGATAAACCAAGAAATAATACTAAATACGGTTTTATGAGCGAGATGCTGAGCAAAGAAGCTATCAATTGTTAAAAAACCAAATGTAAGCGCAATCGTTAATAAAATGAAACCAGTAATGATTAGGTCAAATAATAAAGATTCCATCGCCTGAATCGGCGGTAGTAAGTTGACCCAGAAACGTTTTTTTTGTTTCTTTTTGAGTTCACGATTTTGGAACCACATTAAGATCGCATGTATGGTTGCCATCAGTAAAACTGCATAGGCAGAAAGCGAAAGAATGATATGAGTATCAAGTCCTAACGAATGCTGTTCAATAAATTGATCTGGTCGACTAAAGGCAAACCCTAAAATAAGACCAATAGCTGCGACAGGAATGCCTAACAAGTTTAACGGCAGAATAGGGCGGAAAGTACTAAAAATTAAGCTTAACAATAACATAAGCCCCGATGTAAAAGACATCAGGTTAAATACATCGTAGTTAATTCCTGCTGGTGTAAGCATGGCATCGCATAAAACTGTGCCGTGCAGTACTAATGCCAAGATAGTAACAAAAGCAAATAACCATGAGTTTGGTTCACGTTTTGACATTAAACGAATAAACAGATACCAGAAAGAAGTGGTATATGCGATGAGTGCCAAAATTGTATAAACCAAGGGGAGGCTAATCATGTCAAACCTTTTTCAGGATTAATTCATCTATATAAGATATAAATTCGCTGCGAACTAAAGTATCCTATAGCATTCTATGCATAAATTTTCTATTTCGAGAAAGATTTTTTTGCAACTAGCCATTTTAAGCGGATTTTGCAATGTTTGATACCTTAACAGAACGACTCACACAGAGTTTAAGAAATGTTACTGGCTCAGGGCAGCTGACCGAAGACAATATTAAAGATACCTTACGTGAAGTACGTATGGCACTTCTTGAAGCCGATGTCGCGTTACCTGTAACTCGTGAATTTATCGCGAAAGTTAAGGAAGAGGCATTGGGCCAAGAAGTGATGACTCAGTTATCACCAGGCCAGGCATTTGTAAAAATTGTCTATGACGAACTCACCAAGATGATGGGTGAGGCGAATGAAACACTTGATTTAAGTGCGAAACCTCCTGTTGTAGTATTACTTGCTGGTTTACAAGGTGCAGGTAAAACCACAACTGCTGCCAAGCTGGCACGTTTCTTAAAAGAACGTCAAAAGAAAAAAGTAATGACTGTCTCTGCCGACGTTTACCGTCCGGCAGCGATTAAACAGTTAGAAACTGTTTCAAATGAAGTTGGTGCAGGCTTTATTCCTTCAGATCCTTCTGAAAAGCCAATTGATATTGTTAATCGTGCAATTGAACAGGCAAAAATCCAGTTTGCTGATGTATTGATTGTCGATACAGCAGGCCGTCTACATGTCGATGCAGACATGATGGACGAAATTAAAGAATTGCATGCAGCAGTTAAGCCGACTGAAACTTTGTTTGTGGTTGATGCCATGACAGGTCAGGATGCTGCAAATACAGCAAAAGCATTTAATGATGCTTTAGCACTTACCGGTGTGATTCTTACTAAAACTGATGGTGATGCACGTGGTGGTGCAGCGCTTTCTGTGCGTGCCATTACTGGTAAGCCAATCAAGTTCTTGGGTATGGGTGAGAAGCTTGACGCTTTAGAACCATTCCATCCAGACCGTGTTGCTCAACGTATTTTAGGCATGGGTGATGTACTTTCTTTAGTCGAAGAAGTTGAACGTAAAATCGACAAAGAAAAAGCCGAAAAAATGGCGAAAAAATTGCAAAAAGGCGGTAGCTTCAACTTTGAAGATATGCTGATGCAATTTGAGCAAATGAAAAAAATGGGCGGCATGATGGGGTTCTTAGACAAGCTGCCTGGCATGGGCGGTGCAGGAATTCAGCAAGCGATTGAGCAAGCGAACCCTGAAAAACAAGTCAAGAAGATGGAAGCGATTATCCAGTCAATGACTGTTAAAGAGCGCCGTAACCCAGACTTGATGAACCCAAGTCGTAAAAAGCGTATCGCGGCAGGTTGTGGTATGGATGTTGCTGAAGTGAATAAACTTATCAAGCAACAAGCACAAATGGCCAAAATGATGAAGAAGTTTGCCAATCCATCTGGTATGAGCAAAATGATGCGTTCATTAGGCAATATGCAAAAGCAATTTGGCGGTGGCGGTGGCGGAATGGGTCCACTGTTTGGTAACAACGACCAAAAGAAATAAATCTATAAAATAAAAGGCGCATATAGCGCCTTTTATTTTGTTCTGTATTTTAGTCTTTAGGATAATGGGCAATATATTGCTGTAATCCTTTGAGTAAAAGATCGGTTTCTACCACAGGCTCATATTTTTGTAAGAACTTGGCAAATAGTGTTGCATCACCACCAGTCAGCAGTAGCTTTTTAGGAGATTGCTGCATAATATTTTCAATGGTACTAATCAGGCCTAATAAAATACCGTGATGTACTGCATCTACAGTGTTATTGCCCGGATTTAGGTTATCAAAAGCTGAGTCTGGAATTTTAATACCCTTGGTATTTTGAATAAGAGCATCTCGCTGCAAATACAAATTAGGCAGGATGTAACCTCCTAAATGCTGTTTACCTTGAGTTAAGTCAATTGTAAGCGCTGTTCCGCAACCAATAATGCAATAGTTTTCATCTGTCTGAGCTACAGCTAACACTTGTAACCAGCGGTCAATTCCAAGCTGGCTCGGAACTTCATAACCACACTGTAAGCCTGCATATTCAGAGTGAACTTTCGCAAAAACTACTGGAATTTCAAGCCATTTTAAAATCTGCTGAATACGTTGATTATTCTCGGTATCGAGTACCGAAGAAATCCCGATTCGATGCAGGCCTTGATGCTTAAAGTGTTGAATTAACCCAAGTAATAAATCGGCAGGAGACTGTAAATGTAGCTCAGCTGCATGTTCAATAGTTTGCTGATTTTCAGTAATCCAATACTTTAAACGGGTGTTCCCGATATCAAGCCATAAACTTTTCATGGAAGAACACCTGTTTATTGATTCACTTGCGGTCTTAAGCGACCTTGATAAAACTGTTGAGGTTCAGGAGTTTCAAGAATTACTGCACCTTCATTGGAGATTCCAACAAAACGACCATGTACCAGTCCCTGACTATGTTCGAACTGAACTAGCTGATTAATCCATGCCGCGTGATGGTTAAAACGTCCCGCTAAATTGTAGCAGCCATGATCAAACCAGCGAGCAGCATTTTGAATGGCAACATAAAGCTCTGAAATTAACTCAAGACGACCCATTTGATCTAGACCTAAATCCTCTAAAGAGGTAATTGGTTGATCACTATCAGTCACTGGTGGTGTTTTTAAATTAATCCCTACACCTACAATAGCCTGATGCTGAGACAGTGGTTCGACTAAAATTCCACCCCATTTACCCTGAGCACTATATAAATCGTTTGGCCATTTCACTTGCAGATTAAGAGCTTGTAACTGGGGGATTTGCAAAATATTCAGAGCAACTTCAAGTGCTAAGCGACCATCTAAGGGTGTTCGAGTTTGCACCAATGTGCTTAAATAAATGTTTCCTTCAGGTGAAATCCATTGCCGTTGATGTTGACCTCGCCCTTGAGTTTGTTGAGCACTGCAAACCAAGCCCGTTGTAATGCCTTTTTGGGCAATTTCACGAATATCATCATTGGTCGAAGTTGTGGTTGCTTTTAATAAAACCACTTCTGGAAGCTGGTTTTTTGCGCTTAAAAGTTGTTGTAGTTGGCGAGTCTCTAAATCCATGTTGAATATGAGCAGAGTGGTAAAACATTTATGGAGTTAATCATATATTTACTCATTGGCGCAATTGCTGGTTTTACTGCCGGATTGTTTGGAGTTGGTGGCGGACTAATTATTGTACCAATCCTCTATGTCGTTTTTACCCAATTGCACTACGATCCCGCGGTAATCATGCATATTGCAGTCGGAACATCGCTTGCAACCATTATTGTGACGTCTTTTAGTTCTGTTTCAGCTCATCATAAAAAGGGTGCAGTACTTTGGCCTGTTTTTCGTAATTTAGCGCCTGGACTGGTGTTGGGCTCATTTTTAGGGGCGGGTATTGCCGACCTGATGTCTGGCCAGCATTTGCAACTTCTTATTGGTATTTTTGCGGTTGTGATGGCCTATCGGATGTTTAAAGGAGCACATGTAGTTGTTGATCCAACGCGTCAGCTCCCTTCAACCCCTATGCAATTCATGGCGGGTGGAGGCATTGGTATTGCCTCTGCAATTTTTGGAATTGGGGGAGGAAGTTTAACCGTTCCATATTTAAACCGTCATGGCGTGGTCATGCAAAAAGCTGTCGCGACTTCTGCCGCTTGCGGTTTACCAATTGCAGTTGCTGGCGCGATTGGCTTTATGTGGTTTGGTGCCAAAGAACAAATCTCAGTGCCTAACACGATTGGTTATGTGCATATCTATGCGTTTATTGGCATTAGTGTCATGAGTTTTGTCACAGCGAAGTTTGGAGCAAAGGTTGCTCATGCGTTGTCGCCGCAGATGTTAAAAAAATGCTTTGCTTGCCTCTTAGTGGTGGTAGGTAGTTATTTTATTTATAAAGGCATTATGCATTAGAGACTAAAATCTCAAATTTATAAGACTGTGGAGTAAAAGCTTGAATTTTTAGGAATTCGAGCTTTTTTTATTCATAACATATAAGAGCGCTCCAAGCTTTTATTCATCTGATTTTGGTGTTGTTTTTAAATGAGTTGGCTTAAAATGCAATAAAATTGTCAGACAATGACATAGTTTTTAATCGATGGGATCAGTTAAAAACAAGGATGCGAAAGAAAAGCATGGATTAATGCATATAAAAAGTAGCGGGTGATTTATGAATCTCGAAGAGACAGAAAGTCTTTCTGAGCAAATTGTCAAATATATTAGCGAACAGATCATTAGTGGCGAGCTAGTAGAAGGCGAACGTATTCAAGAACTACGTATTGCCAAAGAACTTGACGTTAGCCGAGGATCAGTTCGTGAAGCATTGTTATTATTAGAGCGTACTCATTTAATTGAGATTTTTCCACGCCGTGGGGCAATTGTTTCAGAAATGTCTGCACAACAAGTTAAAGCGTTGTTTGATACAAATATGATGTTATTGGGGCATATTGTACAACGCATGAGCGAAACATGGCGTGCGCATGAAGCAGATCAATTACAGTTGCTATTAGAGCAACTTCTTGAACATGTCAAAGCAGGTGATATCGAAAAATTTTATGATGGGGTCTTCCAATATTTAGCTGAACAGCAAGATATGGTGGGTAATCCTTATCTAATGAAATTTTATAAAGAGTTATTACCCTCATTACGTCGTAGTTATTTTTTGACCTTAAATACCTCTAAGCGGGAACTACAAGAAGCATTTGCATTATTTAAACTCGTGACTGATGCAATTTTAATCCGAAAATCACAACAAGCCGCTTTATTTATGGAAGATTTTTGTCGACACTTACGTAACCTTGTGTTGGAATCGCTGACACGAATGAAACAGATTGAATTGGCTTGGGCAAGACGCTCACGCCGCTAGTTAGGGCATTATGCGTTTAAGCAGTTTAAAACTTTCCGGCTTTAAATCTTTTGCAGATAGTACAACCTTAAATTTTAAGGCTAACCGCACAGCAGTGGTTGGTCCAAATGGTTGTGGCAAATCAAATGTAATCGATGCAATCCGCTGGGTGATGGGTGAGTCAAACGCTCGTCAACTCCGTGGTGGTAGCATGCAAGATGTTATTTTTACGGGGACTTCCAAACGTAAACCCGTTGGTGTGGCCAGTGTTGAGCTACGCTTTGATAATACTTATGGAAAGTTGGGTGGATCGTATAGTGCTTATAATGAGTTAGCTGTTCGCCGTCAGGTCACGCGTGAAGGTAAGTCAGAATATTTCTTGAATGGTACACGTTGCCGCCGCCGTGATATTACCGATATTTTCTTGGGAACAGGCTTAGGACCACGTTCATATGCGGTCATTGAGCAAGGCATGATTAACCGCTTGGTTGATGCCAAGCCTGAAGAAATGCGTGTGTTCATTGAGGAAGCCGCAGGTGTTTCTCGTTATCAGGCTCGTCGCCGTGAAACTTTGCAGCATCTTGAACATACAGAGCAAAACCTTTCACGTTTAGACGATATTGCACTAGAGTTAAAATCGCAGCTTAAAACGCTTAAGCGTCAGTCGGAAGCAGCGGTTCAATATAAAACTTTAGAAAGCCAGATTCGTACGCTCAAAATTGAAATTTTGTCTTTTCAGGCAGAGAAAAGTGTACGCCTACAAGAAGAATATACCGTTCAAATGAATGAATTGGGTGAAACCTTTAAATTGGTTCGCTCAGAATTAAGCACGATTGAACATGATTTAGAAGCAACCAGTGCTTTGTTTCAGCGACTTATTCAGCAATCTTCACCGCTACAACAAGAATGGCAACAAGCTGAAAAGAAACTATCTGAGCTGAAAATGACTCTTGAACAAAAACAGAGTCTATACCAGCAAAATAGTACCACTCTCGTTCAGTTAGAGCAGCAAAGATTCCAAACTAAAGAACGTTTACAGCTTTCTGAATTGCAACTTGAAACACTGAATAATCAGCTAGAAGAACAAACAGAAGCTCTAACTGGTGTTGAGCATACAGCAACGGAGGCTGAACAAAACTTTGCTGATTTACAATCTCAGCAGAAACAAGCACAACAACAGTTTGAGCAAGTAAAAGCTCAGGTTGAAAAACAACAGCAGCAAAAAATGCAGATGTCAGCTCAAATTGAACAGTTGAGTAAAAATGTTCAGCGCATTGAGCAGCAAAAAGAAACGCTGCAACATCAAGCAAACCAAATTCAATCGCATGTTCATGAAGATGATCAGGGCGAGCTTGAGCAACTGCAACAGAAATTACTTGGCGAAATCGCGTCGCTTGAAACTGAAATTGAGCAACAATTACTGCATTTAGAGCAATCTCAACAGCAACATCAATCAAGTAAAAATCAGCAGCAAACGCTGAAAACAGAAATCCAAGTTTTATTATCGGAGCAGAAAAACCTAAGCCAGCTTGTTGCAAAGCAAAGTCCAAAACAACATCAAGATACGCTACGTTTAATGCAGGCTCTAGAGTTAACAGAGCAAGGTAAACCACATGCGCAGATTGTTGAGAAGTTTTTAGCAAAATGGTTACAAGCTCATATTCTTGAGACTGAACAAGTCTTTCAAGAAGGAGTTGCTCGCCAGCTAAAACCTTCAGAGCAAACAAGTAAATTTAAAGGTAACTTGGCTTGTTTAAATGAGTGGATTGCATCGCCACAGCTATCAATCTTTTCAAATGTAGCGATTGCACAAGATTTGACTCAAGCTTTAAATGAGCAAAAGCAGTTGCAACATGGCCAGTCTGTTTTGACTTTAGATGGTTATCATGTCGGGCAGGATTGGGTGATTGCCCTTATGTATGATGACGAAAGTCAAAGTGCACAAGGTATGCTGAGCCACCGTATTCGTCTAGATGAAATTGAACAAGCTCTTCAAAAGCAGCAACCAGAATTACAAGTATTAGATCAAATTATAGTTCAGCAAAAAGATGATTTAGGGCAATTACAGTCTGGTGTGCAGCACAAACAGCAGGTTGTGAAACAAAAGCAAAAAGACTTACAACAGCTTGATGTGCAAATTGCCAAGCAACAAACCGCAGCACAAGCATTTTTATTGCAAAAACAGCAATTAAAAGATCAACTTGGTCAGTTAGACATGCAGCTTGAAGAAGATGCAATGCAAAAAGACGATCTTGAAATTGATTTGCATGCATTAGCAATCAAGCTTGAAACCATTTTACCTGACTATAAAACTTTGCAATTTCGGGTAGAAGAATTAACGGAACAGTTAGACGAGCAGCAACAAGCCCTGCAACATCAGCAACAAGAACGTGAAATTTTACGCCGTAATAGCACGCAGACAACTCAACAGATTGAGTTGCTTGAAAAAGATATCTCATTCTTGCAAAGCCAATATCAGCAAATTAATGTTCAAATGGAGCAAGCGAAAAAGTTTGTTGACCCTATTCAATTAGAGTTACCAAATCTTGAGTCAGAGTTTCAGCAACAATTTGCTCAAACTGAAAAGTTGCAAAAGAACTGGAATGAATGGCAGCTTGAACTCAATAGTGTGCAGGAAAAACAGCAGACTTTGACCGATCAGCGTCATCAATATCAACAAAAAGATGAGCAGCTCAGAGAACAACTTGAAGCGAAACGGTTGGCATGGCAAGCAGCCAAGTCAGATCGTGAGCATTATCAAGAGCAGCTTAAAGAGCTAAATGCCGAGTTTCAAAAAGGCTTACAAATAGATTTAGTCGAGCACCAGCAAAAACTGGAAAAAGTACAGAAACAGTTTGAAAAAATCGGTGCAGTTAACCTTGCCGCTTCGCAAGAGTTTGAAGAAGTTTCTCAGCGTTTTGATGAGCTGAGTCACCAGATTCAAGATTTGGAAAATACGGTAACTCAATTAAAAGATGCGATGAAAAGCATTGACCAGGAAACCCGTAAGCTGTTTATGACAACTTTTGATCAGATCAATCAGGAGTTGCAAAACCTGTTTCCAAAGGTTTTTAATGGTGGTGAGGCGAGTTTAAGTCTTGAAGATGACTGGCAATCTGGTGTTAAACTGATGGCAAGGCCACCGGGTAAGAAAAATAGTTCTCTAGCATTACTTTCCGGTGGAGAAAAGGCTTTAACAGCGTTAGCATTAGTATTTGCGATTTTTAGATTAAATCCGGCACCGTTTTGTGTACTAGATGAAGTGGACGCACCACTTGATGATGCGAATGTTCAGAGATATTGTAATTTGGTAAAAGAACTTTCTGAACATGTACAATTCATTTACATTACACATAATAAGCTGGCGATGACCATGGCAACTGATTTGTTGGGTGTGACCATGCCTGAACCGGGTACATCAAAATTAGTCACTGTCGATTTAGAACAGGCAAAAGAATACGGGTTAGTTTCGGAGTCATAGAATGGAAATCAATACGATTATTGGCATCGTTGTTGCCATTATAATTATGCTAATTGGCTTAAAAATGATTTTAAAAAAGCCAAACCATGCTGAACCCTCATTAGACAGTGATTTACATATTAATCCTGATAGTAATCAACCGGTTATACCTAGGCACGTGAGAGATCAGCTTGAGAAAACTGAAGCTGAATCTGTAGCGGTGACTAGTGCAGAGCGAGTAGAACCGACTTTAAGCGAAGCTCCTGAAACAAAACAGTCAGAAATTGAGACCGTAGAACCCGCTAAAGCAATACAAACTGAAAAAACTCAAGCAGTTGTTGAAAACGCTTCTGTAAAAGAAATTAAATCTGAAGAAACAGTACCAAGCTCTGCCATTCATAAAGATGGTTCAGTTGAATTGGTTGATACAGTTTCTGTTAAACCGGAAGCTGAAGCTTTAGCAAAAGAAAATTTGGAAGCTGAAAGCGAAAAAACTGAGCCTGAGTTGAGTTTAAATCCGAATATTGAAACCGCCGAAATTGCTGAGTTTGAAGGCGAGAGTAATATTCTGGATGTGCATTTACATGAACAGCAACGTTATGATGATGAAAGTGCATTAGCGATGGCTGAACAGATTATTGCGCTAAATGTTTATCCAAACCCTCGTCGTGCATTGTCTGGCGATAAAGCGCTTAAAGTGCTGTTGAAATATGGTTTACGCTACGGCGAAATGTCGTGCTTCCATCGTTATGAAAATACCGATGAGCCGAGTGTACTCATGTTCTCTGTATTGCGTATGACAGACAATGGACCAGCTGGTTTTGATCTTGAAACTCTATCTACTGAACAAGTTCAAGGGTTGGCATTTTTCCTTGCGCTTCCAAACAGTAAAGCCGTGACTGGTTTTGATATGATGGCGAGTATTGCAGGTTTAATTGCTCGCGAAATTGATGGCAAAGTTTACGATGAGAATAATCTTGAATTTACGCCACAGTTAAAAGAGCACTGGCGTCATCATGTGATTGATTATCGTCCGGCACAGGCGACCGCCTAGTTTTAATTTTTTACGTTCGTTGCGATAATTGCAACATATCTAGTCGCAGCTCAGGGTGGAGAAATTTCCACCCTTTTTTATGGTGAATAACATAATGGCAACAACTTCCGTGATCGAACAGATGCGTCAGCTTATTCAACTGATTGCAAAGCATAACCATGCCTACTATGTCATGGATCAGCCGACAATCTCGGACAGTGAATATGATCATTTATTTCACCAGTTAAAAGCTTTAGAAGAGCAATATCCTGACCTTGTTCAATCAGATTCACC
Organism: Acinetobacter sp. D009; assembly: GCF_038562025.1. Lineage (NCBI taxonomy): Bacteria > Pseudomonadati > Pseudomonadota > Gammaproteobacteria > Moraxellales > Moraxellaceae > Acinetobacter > Acinetobacter sp. D009. Next base: position 3,017,101 of record NZ_CP151886.1, on the reverse strand, counting down.
AATTACAAAAGTAGGGGGGCAAGCACTCTCTAAATTTCAAAGTGTGACTCATGTAGTTCCGATGCTTTCTTTGGGGAACGTTTTTAATCAGGAAGACTTATTCGCATTTGCACGCCGTGTTGAAGAGCGTTTGCCTAATCAAAAAGTACAATACGAAGTCGAACTAAAACTTGATGGTCTTGCGATTTCTCTCTGGTATGAAAATGGTGTGTTAATACGTGGCGTTACACGTGGTGACGGAGAAACTGGTGAGGACATTACCCAGAACGTTAAAACGATTCGTAATTTGCCTAAAGTGTTACATTCAGATCACTTTGAAATTCCACGTTTGCTGGAAGTTCGTGGTGAAGTACTTATGCCAAAGTCCGGTTTTGAAAAACTCAATGTCGAACAAGAAGCCAAAGGCGATAAAACATTTGCAAACCCGCGTAATGCCGCAGCTGGTAGTTTAAGACAACTCGATCCTAATATTGCTGCGGCTCGACCTTTAGCATTTTATGCTTACGGCATCGCTCAATGTGAACCTAATCATGGCTTAACTACCATGCATGACAGTCTGCAATGGCTCACAAAACTTGGATTTGAAATTGCTGAACGTCAATATCTTTGTAATTCAATTCAAGAAGTACAGCAACGTTATGAGCAAATTCAGCAAGAACGTTCAGATTTACAAGTTGAAATTGATGGGATGGTTGTAAAGGTTGATGACTTAAAGCAACAACAACAACTTGGTTTTTTAAGTCGTGAACCACGTTGGGCAACTGCTTATAAATTCCCTGCACAAGCTGCATTAACTACAGTTGATCAGATTGACTGGCAAGTAGGGCGTACAGGTACTTTGACTCCTGTAGCGCGTTTAAACCCTGTATTTGTGGGAGGAGTTACAGTTTCCAATGTAACTTTACACAACATTGGTGAGATCCATCGCCTAGATGTACGTGTTGGTGACACGGTGAGTGTTTATCGTACAGGCGATGTTATTCCTAAAGTAGAAAAAGTTTGGCCAGAGTTCCGTCCTGTTGATGCCGAAGTTGTACATTTACCTGAAAACTGTCCTGTTTGTGCCTCACCAGTTGTAATGCCTGAAGGGGAAGCTTTAGCACGTTGTTCTGGTGGACTGTATTGTGCTGCACAGCGTATTGAAGCGATTCGTCACTTTGTATCACGTAAAGCTCTGGATATTGAAGGTCTAGGTGATCGTTGGGTAGAGTCTTTATTACACCTCGATTTGCTCAAAGATGTTGCCGATATTTACCATTTGCATGAACACCGAGAAACTTTACTCGGGATTGAAAAAATGGGCGAGAAATCGGTACAAAATCTGATTGATGCGATTGAAGCTAGTAAAAAGACAACGCTTGCGCGTTTTATTTATGCTTTAGGAATTCGTGGGGTAGGTGAAACAACAGCTAGAATGTTAGCCAATACTTTCCAAACTTTGGAAGCGCTTAAAGCTGCGGATGTTGAAGCTTTAAAGAAAACACCAGATGTTGGTGATATTACTGCCGAGTGGATTGCTGACTTTTTCTTGGCACCGCACAACATTGAAGTGCTTGATCGCTTAATTGCCGCAGGAATTCATTGGGATGCACCGGCTGCACCAACACGACAGCCATTAAATGGCGAAAGCTGGGTATTAACAGGCACTTTAGAGCAAATGACCCGTGATCAGGCAACTCAAATGCTACAAGCATTAGGTGCGCGTGTAAGCGGTAGTGTATCGAGTAAAACCAAATGTGTTGTTGCGGGCGAGAAGGCTGGTTCGAAATTAGAAAAAGCAGCAAAACTAGGTATTGCTGTTATGAATGAGACTGATTTCTTATCACTTATGGCGAGCTACGGGCAGACTTTAAGCGAATAGATCTACCGAAATAAGAACCATTGATTTTAGTTACAAATTTATAAATTGATGGTTTGAGCCATATTTTAACGCTTGTCTGAACTTATAAATTGGACAAGCGTTTCTTTTTGCAGAGGAAATTTAAATAACTTAAACTGCAAATGCGTATGTTTCTCATTTTAATTTGATAAAAATCATAAACTTAACCATTTTTTGTTTTGCAATCACTTTTAAGATTGCCCATAATAGTTCTCATACGATAGGAGATTTATTATGCGTGGCAATCCAGAAGTCATAGACTATTTAAATATGCTCATTGGCGGAGAATTGGCTGCCCGTGATCAATATCTAATCCATTCTCGTATGTATGAAGATTGGGGCTTAAATAAAATTTATGAACGTATTGATCATGAGATGCAAGAAGAAGCTTCTCATGCTGATGCGATCATTCGCCGTGTATTGTTTTTAGGTGCTAAACCAAACATGCACCGTGAAGATATCAATGTTGGTACAGACGTTGTATCTTGTTTAAAAGCTGATTTGGCGCTTGAATATCACGTTCGCGAAAAGTTAGCGACAGGTATCAAACTTTGTGAAGAGAAGGGCGATTACATTAGCCGTGATATGTTGCGTCAACAATTATCAGATACTGAAGAAGACCATACATACTGGTTAGAAAAGCAATTACGTTTAATTGAGTTGATTGGCTTGCAAAACTATATTCAATCTCAAATTTAATAAAAAACCCAGCTAAGGCTGGGTTTTTTTATCGGCTCATTTTAATAAAATGAAGTCTTAACTTAGATGTTGATTTTTTCAAATTGAACATATTCAAAGCCTTACTATATAAGGCTTTGGCAGTTACAAAAAAGTCAGAAAAATTGTATCACACCCCCTGTTTTTTTTATGAAATTGTTTATAATTTCGCCAACAAAACCCTTGCCTAGAAATTTAATGAGGCAAGGGTTTTTCTATGGAAAATCGGTTGGTATGGATCGCCAATGATTTTATGGTGAGTTCGCGAAATATGTTATTTACCAAACCTGCTGTTTTAGATACAGCTACTCTCCTAAGCACACAGCGTCTTGCAACACGACTAAGCTTTTTTAGCTTAGGTTTTGCGACTGCAGCTTGGGCACCTCTTATTCCTTTTGCGCAACAGCGTTTAAACCTAAATCATGCTGATTTTGGTTTACTTTTGCTGTGTATGGGTATTGGTTCAATGATTGCTATGCCTGCGACTGGTGCTTTAGTAAAGCGCTGGGGATGTCGTCCGTTAATTGCTTTGGCATTGATGTTGTTAATGGTTTTATTGCCTAGCCTTACGATGTGGAGCAGCATTGTGACGATGGCTGTAGCATTGTTTATTTTTGGATCGGCAGCAGGATGTCTTGGAGTAGCTATCAATTTACAAGCAGTAGTTGTTGAAAAACATAGTGTGAGAGCTCTTATGTCTAGCTTCCATGGAATGTGCAGTCTTGGTGGCTTAACAGGCGCTATGCTTGTGACTGCACTATTGGCAGTAGGTCTTTCACCCTTAATGAGTACTTTATCAGTCGTTATGATTTTGCTTGTTATTGGTGGGGTTGCGATTCCATCTTGTTTAACGTCTTTTGAACAGGACGAAAAGCCACATGAAGATACCACTCAAGCGCCCAAAAAACTTTATCGTCCTGATGGCATTATTCTGCTTATTGGTATGATGTGTTTTATCGCCTTTTTATCAGAAGGTGCAGCAATGGACTGGGGTGGTATTTATTTAACAAGTAAATATCAGCTTAATCCTGCTTTTGCTGGTTTAGCTTACACTTTCTTTGCGCTTAGCATGACGACTGGTCGTTTTGCAGGTCATATCTTGCTTAAGCAATGGGGTGAAAAAAATATTGTGACTTATAGTGCAATTGGAGCCGCTATTGGTATGGCTGTTATTGTAACGGCACCAGTGTGGCAAGTGGTTGTATTGGGTTATGCACTGTTAGGATTAGGTTGTTCTAATATTGTACCAGTGATGTTTTCTCGTGTTGGTCGACAAAACAATATGCCTAAAGCAGCAGCACTTTCTTTAGTATCAACAATTGCCTATACCGGTTCATTAAGTGGACCAGCTTTAATCGGTTTAATTGGGGAATGGACTGGTTTAAGTACAGTTTTAACAGGCGTCGCTGTATTACTATTTATTATTGCTTTACTTAACCGCTTTACATTAGTAAAGACAAACTAATTTATAAATAATAATCATCAAATAGCGAACATCGAGAAATTAAATTTCTCGATGTTCTTTTATTCAGATTTATAAAACCTGATAAATAGATTGATAATTATCTTGTAATAATCGCTGAGGCTTCATTAGTAAAGTTGGTGTCTTTTCTAAATCATCCAAGAAATTATTTCGCCAATGGGTAAGATCAGATGATGTTAATCCCTCTATCAATTGTTGATAACGATTAATACGCTCAGCTTTAGACATTTCTAAAGCCATTTTTAAAGCATCCATCATTGCCGCTCTATCTTGTGGGTCAACAATCAAGGCTTGAGACATCTGCTCAGCAGCACCAGCATATTTAGATAAAATGAGCACACCTGGATTTTCTGGGTCTTGAGCCGCAATATATTCTTTAGCTACTAGATTCATCCCATCACGTAGTGAACTGATCCAGCAAATATCTGAATGACGATAAATGTGCATGAGATTATGGTGTTGTACCGTGTCATAGCAGCAATCTACAGGTCTCCAGTCTTCATGCGCAAACTCTTCGTTAATTAACTCCAGCTTGGTTTTAAAACGTTGATATAAGCGTTGATAAGCTGGAATATCGGTACGAGAAGGGATCGCCACTTGAAGATGTCGAACTAAGCCATGATATTCAGGGCTGGTTTCCAAAAAGGTTGCAAATGCATTAAATCTTTCGAGTAAACCTTTTGAATAATCAATACGATCAACTCCAATAATAGTTTTTTGACGTGGAATTTCTTCAAAATTAAATACCGAAGAGGTCGCCAAATCTTGTTGTGCTTGCTTTTGTATAAGTTCTGGTTGAACGCCAATTGGGTACGATTTAATTAATATTTGACGTTTTTTATAGCTAATACTGTTGCTTTGAATTTTTTGAGCTTCGAGTAAATTCAGACAAGTCTGCATGCAGGCATTTTGGTCAATCTGAGTTTGTAAGCCAATAACATCATATTGACTCAAGTCTTGAATTAACTCACGGGCTACCGGAATTTTGTGCCAGATATTCAGACTGGCAAAAGGAATATGTAAGAAGAAACCAATTTTGTTTTGCATGCCTAATTCACGGCAATAGCGAGCCACACTAAAAAAGTGGTAATCGTGCACCCAAATAAGATCTTCAGGCTGAGCAAGCTCTTTTAGCTTTTGAGCAAATAAGCGATTAACCTTTTGATAGGTATTATATTCTTCTGCATCATATTCAATTAGATCATCTCTATGGTGCATTGCTGGCCATAAAACTTTGTTAGCGAAACCACAATAATATTGGGCATATTGCTGATGAGTGAGAGGGCAGGTAATGTAGTCAATTCCTTGAGAATAAGCCTGCGCAAATTCTGGCGCTTCGCTATCGGTAATTTGCTGCCCATTCCAGCCTAACCAGATGCCGTTACTATCATTTAGTGCATCTTGTACAGCTACAGCAAGACCACCTGCTGAAGCTTTACCCGATGGCATACTTATTCTGTTCGATAATACGATTAATTTAGACATAATTTTTCTCCATTCTGATTTTGGCTATTTTTGACATATAAGCTTTTTATTCTGTTTTGAAATAAAAGAAGAAAATCCGCGACATTATTAATATCTTTTAATCTATATTTTGCTTGTGTTTCACCCGGACCTACTTTAATACTAAGGCCAGATTGCTGATTAATGTAAGTGAAACCAGATTCATCTGTTAAATCATCACCTATAAAAATAGGTAATACAGCAGGTAAATCAAGATGATTTAATATAGTTTTAATTGCTCTACCTTTATCAGCTTGGTTTGGAATTAATTCAACAACAAATTTCCCTCTATTTATTTTTAATTGAGGATAATTTAAATTAATTCTTTGCATAATATTAATGGCATTATTTTCTAAATTAGGATTTTTACGATAATGTAAGGCAATAGAATATCCTTTATCTTCAATTAATAATTCAGGATGTTTATCACAATTTTTGGTAATATCTTGTTTTAATTTTTTGAAATTAATACTGCTTAAATCTGGTCGAATATAATTTCCTGAATCAAAATAAATATCTAAACCATGTAAACCAGCAATTGGAACTTCAATAGGATGTAGTAGTTTGCTTGCTGTATCTACATCACGACCTGTTACAGCAATAACAGGTATATTTAATTTAGTAATTTTTTTTATAACGTCTAAGGTAGTTTGTGGAATAAAACTATGCTCAGGATTAATTTGAAAGGGTGCTAATGTACCATCAATATCCAAAAATAAGCAGTAATTTTTATCTAAAGATAAGTTATTTATAATATCATTGGGTGTAACAAAAGATGTATTTTTTTCTCTCCCATCAGATATTGTGTTTTGACTGTTCATATTAGCCTTCCTAATACTTTTTGATCAATAATTAATCTTCTAGCATTAAAATGAATTGGTGAGTCATTTTTTTTAATAAAAAAACATAAGTATTAACATTAATTACATTGCATAATGGATTTATAGGCGAAGTGTGGAGTATGTTGTTTTTTGATTGGCTTCAATGTTTAGATAATTAATTTTTTGTATGTTTACTATGAATAATGCGGGTCTTATTTATCAATATATTTCAGAATATTATCACATTATAAATGCTTAATTTTATGCTCTAAAATTTAATTTTTATATTGATTTTAAAAGATATTTTAAATCGATATTATTATATAATCCTTATAAAATTGGCTTTGAGCAGGCATATGAAGTTACAAAATAAAATTTTATTAATTACAGGTTGGGGAGTAGGAGTGGAGCCTTTGCAGTCCCTTAAATTGCAATTGGAAAAAGCTGGCTATCAAACACAACTTATTAATATTTTTAATATTTTAGATGGTAAGTATCGTGCCCAGCTTGATTTAGTTGCTGAGGTTGATGTAGTAATAGGTTGGTCTTTAGGTGGACAGTTAGCAACTCAACTGGTTAATACTTTTTATGAACAAACAGGGCAAACTAAAACTTTAATTACGCTCGCTTCAAATCCTTGTTTTGTTACCAACGATAATTGGCAGACTGCTATGCCTGCTGATGTGTTTAGTCAATTTAAGACTTCTTTTTTACAAAACCCGCAAGCCACTTTAAAGCGTTTTTATTATTTAATTACACTCGGTTCCTCTCAGGCTAAACAAGATTGGATAAGCATGCAAAACATAGCAAATCCGCCTTCAAGTGAATTGCTATCAGAAGGTTTGCAAATGCTTGAGCAACTAAATTTGGTAAATAACTTAAAAAACTATCTAGGTCCGCAGCTTCATGTGTTTGCCGAGCAAGATAATGTCATTCCTTGCAAAATTAGTGAAAATTTCAAGGATATCGCGACAGAAAACATGAGTTATAAAGTATTAGAAGGCGCTACCCATGCTTTTCCATACCTAGAAGTAGATCGAACAATTGAAGAAATCTGCCAATTTTTAACAATTCATCAGCAAAGTTAATAAGCTTTGGTTGATCTCGCAATTTTCTTTCATTCTTAACAGGTTTAACATGTGCTAAATGAAAGATTTAATTGCTGTAAAAGGGTATATAGGATGACCGATAATTTTGATTTGGAACATATTTGGCATCCATATACCTCAATGACCCAACCTTTACCAACGTTTAAAGTTAAACGTGCCTATGGGGCAACTATTGAACTAGATGATGGTAAGACTTTAATTGATGGTATGTCGTCATGGTGGTGTGCAATTCACGGCTATAACCACCCTGAACTCAATCAGGCAGTGACAGATCAATTACAGAACATGTCGCATATCATGTTTGGTGGTTTAACTCATGATCCTGCCATTGAACTTGGAAAAATTCTTTTAAAAATTACGCCGCCGAGTCTCGATAAAATTTTCTATGCAGATTCAGGTTCGGTTGCCGTTGAAGTTGCATTGAAAATGGCTGTGCAATTCTGGACAGCACAAGGCCAACCGCAAAAAACAAATTTTATTACTACACGTTCTGGTTATCACGGTGATACATGGAATGCGATGTCTGTTTGTGATCCAGTGACAGGCATGCATCAGATTTTTGGTACAAGTTTACCGAACCGTCTTTTTGTAGCAGCACCGCAAACCAAATTTCATGAAGAGTGGAACCAAGAAGATATTGCTGAGCTAGAGCAAGCTATTCAGCAAAATCATGAAAACCTTGCTGCACTGATTATTGAGCCGATTGTTCAAGGTGCAGGGGGGATGCGTTTTTATCATCCTGAATATTTACGTCAGGCGAAAGCACTTTGTGAACGATATAATCTGTTATTAATTTTTGATGAAATTGCGACTGGTTTTGGTCGCACGGGTAAGCTTTTTGCTTGGGAACATGCACAAGTTGAGCCAGATATTATGTGCATAGGTAAAGGGTTAACAGGCGGCTATATGACGTTATCTGCTACCTTAACGACAAAGCATGTTGCAGAAACCATTAGTCGCGGTGAGGTTGGGGTGTTTATGCATGGCCCAACCTTTATGGCCAATCCACTTGCTTGTGCGGTCGCTTTAAAAAGTACCCAATTATTAATTGAGCAAGATTGGCAGGCTAATATTGAGCGAATTGAACAACAGCTTAGCCAATATTTAAAGCCTTTAAGTCAGCTTGATTATGTTGCCGATGTGCGAGTGCTAGGTGCAATTGGTGTAGTAGAACTCACCTTTAATGTTGATATGAAAACCTTACAGCAACAATTTGTAGACCGCGGAATCTGGATCCGTCCTTTTGGAAAATTGGTTTATGTGATGCCACCGTATGTCATCACGCATCAAGAGTTAAGCGATTTGCTCGAACAATTAGTTGAAGTTGTTCAAACGATGCGGGGAGCGAATTAAGATGTCATTGCTTGAACATTTTTCTGCCGAATTGGATGAGTTAAAGCAACAAGGTAACTTTAGACAATTTACCCAAAATGTGCAGCACGGACGTTTTATTACGATCCAAAATAAAACGATGCTCAACTTAGCTTCAAATGATTATCTTGGGTTGGCTGCTGATATCAATCTTCGTCAAGAGTTTTTAGATAGCTTTCCAATCGAGCGTAGCTATTTTAGTTCATCATCTTCACGTCTATTAACGGGCAATTTTGATGAATATGAACAATTAGAAAATAGCCTAAGCCAAGCATTTGGTGGTCGCGCGGCACTATTATTTAATAGTGGCTACCATATGAATATTGGTATTTTGCCAGCTGTTGCTGATAGTAAAACTTTAATATTGGCGGATAAGTTAGTTCATGCCAGTATGATTGACGGGATCCGTTTATCTGGCGCTCAGTATGTGCGTTATCGACATAATGATTTACAACACTTGGAACAACTCCTCCAAAAATATCATGATGATGACAAGATTGAACGAATCATTGTGGTCACAGAAAGTATTTTTAGTATGGACGGTGATGAGACGGATTTAGCCGCTTTAGTTCAGCTAAAAAAACGTTTTGCTAAAACTATGTTATATGTCGATGAAGCGCATTCAATTGGGGTGCGTGGTCAGCAAGGCTTAGGGTGTGCTGAACAATATAATGTGATTCAGGAAATTGATTTTCTAGTCGGTACATTAGGCAAAGCATTAGCAGCAGTCGGTGGTTACATTATTTGTGATCCAATTATTAAAGATTATCTCATTAATAAAATGCGCCCACTTATTTTTAGTACTGCACAGCCACCGATTGTTATGGCATGGGCAAACTTTATTTTTCAAAAAGTATTACTCGCTCAATCTCAGCGTGAACACTTAAAAAATATTAGCCAATATCTTCAACAAGCTGTTGTAGAGAAGGGCTACGATAGTCCATCGACCAGCCATATCATTCCAGTCATTGTTGGAGAGAGTCAAGCTGCTATCGATAAAGCAAAACAGGTTCAGGAAAGTGGTTTTTATGCTATGCCTGTGCGTCCACCAACAGTACCGAAAAATAGTTCGCGTTTGCGTATTTCTTTAACATCAATGGTGCAGCAACATGAACTTGAAGAATTGGTGAGTTTTCTGTGAGTTTGAATAAAAACTTAGTTGCCCAGCGTTTTGCCAAAGCAGGGCAAACCTATTCAGAGCATGCAATTGTTCAAAAACAAATTTGCCAAAATTTAACAGGTTTAGTTCAGCAGTTCTGCCCGCGTATGATGTCGCGTGTTTTTGAAATTGGTTGTGGTTCTGGCAATTTAACTCGTCTTCTTGCTACATCTTTTCAGTTTGAAGAGTTAATTTTGAATGATCTATATGCAGATGTGCAGCAACACTTTAGTCATCAAGAAAATTTAAAATGGTTGATTGGGGATGTTGAAACTTTAGATTTTCCCCAGCAGCTCGATATGATTGTTTCAGGTTCAGCTTTACAGTGGATGCAAGATTTACCGCACTTGCTCAAACGTTTTAATGAAGCTTTAACTGAGCGAGGTTGGTTATGCTTTTCAACATTCGGCTCTCAGAATTTAATGGAAATTAAAGAGCTAACAGGACAAGGTTTAAGTTATTGGTCAGTTGAAAATTGGAATAGTGCCTTAATTCAGGCTGGTTTTGAGATTTTGCATTTGTCAGAATCAGAAACTCAACTCTATTTCGATTCACCTAAAGCCGTGTTGCAACATTTAAAAGCAACAGGTGTAACAGCAACGGCGCAGCATCGTTGGACTAAGCAAACTTTACAACAGTTTTATCAAGATTATGATCGGTTTAAGTGTGTCGAGGGATATTCCCTAACATATCATCCGATTTATTGTATTGCCCGGAGAGTGAAGTAAATGAGTGGCCAGATCTATTTTGTGAGTGGGATTGATACCGAAATTGGTAAAACCTACGCGACAGGTTTCTTAGCAAAATTATGGACTGAGCAGGGTAAAAAAGTGATTACCCAAAAACTCATTCAAACAGGTAACGCTGATGTTTCTGAGGATATTGAAAAGCATCGTGAAATTATGGGACAGGGCTGGTTTCAAGAAGATCATGACAAGCTAACCATGCCTGAAATCTTCAGTTATCCTGCTTCACCTCATCTTGCAACACGTCTTGATAATCGAGAAATTGATTTTCAAAAAATTGAAGATGCGACCCAAACATTGGCGGAGCGTTTTGAAATCGTATTGTTGGAAGGTGCGGGAGGCTTAATGGTGCCATTAACCACCAGTCTGCTTACCATTGATTATGTCGCTCAGCACCAGTTTCCCGTTATTTTAGTAACATCGGGTCGTTTGGGAAGTATTAACCATACTTTACTTAGTCTTGAAGCACTTAAGTCTCGTGGGCTGAAGTTGCATGCCTTGGTTTATAACCTAAAAGATGAATCAAAAGATCCATTAATTTCTCAAGATACTTCAAATTATTTGAAAGATTACTTAGCTATTCATTTCCCCGAAGCTGGCTGGATTGAACTGGCAAAAATGAATTAAGTCAAACGGCTAAAAAAAACCGCTCAAATTTGAGCGGTTTTTTTTACATCTTATGAATATTTTAGAATTTCTTCGAACCGCGGTTAAAACCAGTCGCTTTACGTTGGTTCCCTGTGTTAACAGGAGCTTCTTTTTCATCATCACGACGTTGTTGACGTAAGTAACCGCCACGACGTGCTGCCATTGGTTTTTCAGTCATACGATCAGTACGGCGTTTTGCCATACCAAATAGACCTGTACCTTGGCGTGGCTTTAACTCAACCGATTTGGCTAAGTTATCGATGTCAGTTTTGTCGAGTTCCATCCAACGGCCAGTACGTAATTCGCGCGGTAAAATAACAGTACCGTAGCGTGTACGTAATAAACGGCTGACTTTAAGATCTTGCGATTCGAAAATACGACGTACTTCGCGGTTACGACCTTCTTTTACTACAACTTGGTACCAGCGGTTAATACCTTCACCACCAATTTCAGAGAATGATTCGAATTTGGCAGGACCATCTTCGAGCTCTACTCCGTTGACCATGTTTTGGCGTAGTTTTGGCGTTACTTCCCCCATTACTCGAACAGCGTATTCACGTTCGATTTCATTAGATGGGTGCATTAAGCGGTTAGCAAGTTCGCCATCATTTGTGAATAGTAATAAACCAGTACTGTTAATATCCAGACGACCTACCATTACCCAGCGGTCATTGGCAATTTGTGGTAAATGATCAAATACGGTTGGGCGTTTTTCAGGATCATTACGTGAACAGATTTCACCCTCAGGCTTATAATAAATCAGTACGCGACGACGAATTTCGTCTTCAATCTGAAACTGAACTTTACGGCCATCAATGCGTAATTCATCGCCTGGTTCAATGCGCTCACCCACTTGGGCAACACGACCGTTTACACTCACGCGTCCTGCGGCAATAACCTCTTCCATATATCGGCGGGAACCTAATCCGATTCTCGCTAATACTTTTTGCAATTTTTCACTCATGACAGCACAACCTTAGACATAATGATCAACAGTCCACCTCTTTATGATTTCGGTGCATTTGCATCGAGAGCCATAAAGGCTTCCTTGGCGTTCTGTAGGGGAGGCAATTGGCCTAGAGAGGCTAGACCAAAAGCATTCAGAAACTGAGGCGTTGTAATTAGCAACGCAGGTCTTCCGGGTAAATCTCTAAAACCGGCTTCTTTAATCCAGTTCCAGTCAAATAGTGTTCTAAGAATCTGACTATTATTAGATACACCACGAATTTGTTCAATATCAGCTCGGGTAACCGGTTGATGATAAGCAATGACAGCCAGGGTTTCTAGTAATGAAGGCGACAGTTTTGTTGGTCGCTCTGGCCAAATTTGCGCAATAATACTACGATATTTAGATCTTACCTGAAAGCGAAACCCTTGTGCTGTTTCAATCAGCTCAATAGATCGACCATGTTGTAATAGCGCGAGCTGCTGCAAAAGCTGACGAAGCTGTTGTTTATTATATTGATTGTTAAATGCTTCTTTTAAGCGGGCAATTGAAACAGGCGCTTCACTGGCAAAGATAATTGCTTCAAGTTGTAATAAGACTTCATGATGTATGTCAGCTAATGACAAATCACTATTATTTTGTTCAAAACTACTCATATTGAAGATCCTTGAATTGCTAACGGGGCTTCAATACCAGTGGCAATAATTTTAATTTTCTGTTGGCGAGTCAATTCTAAAACTGCCATAAATGTAACAACCATTCCCATACGACCTTGCTGGGGATTGAGTAATTCTTTAAAACTTAACACATCACCAGACTCTAATTTCTCTTCAATATATGCAATACGTTCTTCGAGCAAAACAGGTTCTTGAGTGACAACATGGGTAATAGGTTCAGGGCGATTAAATACACAGAACAACGCATCATGTAGCGCTGAGATATCGTAACCTTCATAAACAGGAGAGATATGTCCTAAGCTTACATTGGCACTAAATGTATCGCGCTCAAGAATTGGCATTTGGCCTAAACGCTCAGCTGCTTGCTTAATGCGTAGATAGGTTTCAAGACGATCAATAAGCTCCTGCTTAGGGTCTTTTTCAATGCTTATAATTGTAGGTTTTGGTAGAAGTAGGCGAGACTTCAAGTCAGCCAATAAAGCAGCCATCACCATATAATCTGCTGTCAACTCGATATTCAAAGATTTCATGCTATCCATATAGGCCAAATATTGAGTCGCTATAGGAGCAATATCGAGTTGAATTAAATCGAAACCGTTTTTCTGAATCAGATAAATTAAAAAATCTAATGGACCTTCAAACCGCTCGAGCAAAATCTCAAATGCAGCTGGAGGTATATAGAGATCTTCTGGAATTTTGTCATGCCACTCATCTAAAACACGGATGTGTGGAGCGTCTTCCATGGATTGATGAAGTGATTGATTCATTACGATTATAAGCCACGCGAATTTTCAAAAGCATGAGACTTGTTATTCAAGTCCTAGACAGCTGTAAGTAGAAGAACAGCAGATAGTGAAAATCATTCTAAATGAATTGTGTCTTTTAATAAATTACTTAACGACTAAAGTGTAAAAAAAATCCAAAATAAATAAAGAGTATTTTTTTGAGTGATAATACTTTTTTTTAAACTATTGGTAAAAAATGTAAGTGCTTATTCAAAAGCACTTACGTCGCCAACACCACGACGGATAATTTCAGGATGTTCACCCGATAAATCAACAATACTTGTACTTGTTAGAGTTCCGAAACCTCCATCAATAAATACATCAATTCGTTTATCTAACTGATTTTCAATATCGTAAGGGTCATCTAGAGGATCTTCTTGACCTGGTAAAATTAATGTACTGGTAAGTAGAGGTTCACCAAGTTCTTTTAATAAAGCCTGACAAATTGGGTTACTCGGAATACGCAAGCCAATTGTTTTCTTTTTAGGGTGCATCAATCTACGAGGAACTTCACTTGTTGCAGGTAAAATGAACGTAGTAATAGCCGGTGTGTTCGCTTTCAATAAACGATATGTCGCATTATCAACTTTTGCATAAGTCGCAATATCTGATAAGTCGCAGCACATAATGGCATATTGATGTTTAGGCCCTAAGCCACGAATCTGTGCAATACGTTCCATGGCACTTTTATTACCGATTTGACACCCAATTGCATAGGCAGCATCGGTAGGGTAGACCACAACATCTCCTGCTCGGATACGTTCAACCGCTTGGGCAATGAGGCGTTGCTGTGGATTTTCAGGATGTACATGTAAATGCATCATATTTTAGAGACTCCCTCACGCCAGTGTTAAAAATAATTATTAGGCTTTTTCAATGGCCTAGGCAAGCAATTAACGTAGCTTTTTTGTCAATTAATCAAGGAGTTCACGTTTAAATTCATTTAATTGTAAAGGCGTACCCGAACGTGTACATTGGCAAATAAAACCAATAAATGCTGCTGCATCACGTGGCAACTTAGCTTCACCCGAAAAGTAACGTTGCACTTGAGCATAAACGTTATCTTTAAATAGTTTGCCATCTCCGCCATCACCTGTAAGGTTATCGAGTGAAACTCTAAATTTTCGGCCAAAAGATTGCGCAAATAACCATTCAATTGCTTGTGGCTTAATTTCTACTTGTTCAAATAAACTTTGCTGTTCTTGGGTGCGACCATCAGGTGCATACCAATAACCTAAATCTGGTAATAGACGTCTTTTTTCACCTGCAATAGACCAGTGACTAATTTCATGCAAAGCACTATTAAAGAAACCGTGAGCAAATTGGATCTTGGCTGGTTCTTTATTTGTCGCTGGAAAATATTCAGGTTCAAAATCACCACGAACTAATGTCACATTATGGTGGGAAAACCAGTGATTAAAGTGTAAAATAAGCCAATCAACTTGCTCAGACTCCGATTTTGAGCTTGACCATGGTGAGAGTTGCACTAGGTCAGGTACAAAGGTTTTCTGATGAGTTGAATGGGTGCAAACGAGTAATGAAGTGTTAACTTCAGGTTGCGGCTGCAACAGGTGCATTGCTTAATTTACCCCGAGTTCTGTCTAAAGAAGTGCAAAATTGTATCTTAATCTTTGACAGAGTACCGATGAATTTGTAGAATTGCCGCCTTAATTATGTCAGCAAATACCTTTCCGGCACAGATTGAGCCGTTTAAATGGGCTGAACAAGGCTTTACATGGTCAGGTCAACTGCCCTTGTCTCGCTTTGCTCGTATCGCTCGTGAAGCTGTTGGATCAATTGATAACCAATTGATCAACATAGACTGTAAGCTATCAATGGATGCATATCATCGCATTGTGTGGATGGACGGTCACATGGACACGAAAGTTCCAATGGAGTGCCAACGTTGTTTGGAACCTGTTGAAATGCCTCTTGTCTTGGACTTCCATATTGCATTAGTGGATGATGAGTCACTGATAGAGCGCTTGGATGAGGATGCTGATTTCATCGTTTTAGGTGAAAGTGAGTCTTCGACGAAAGGCGATTATGATACGCCTGCCTCGATTAACTTACTCGCATTACTAGAAGATGAACTGTTATTGTTGATGCCTTTATCTCCCAAGCATGATGCTTGTGAACATAAACATCAACCTACCATTCAGAATGTTGTCGAAGAAAAACGGGATAATCCGTTTGATGTTTTGGCAGGTTTGAAGGGTAAACTTAACTCATAATTTGTGTTATAATTGTGAGATAAGACAACTGAATTTGTTCTGATCCATTTTTTCGATCTTTGTAAGGAGCCATCATGGCCGTTCAGCAAAACCGTAAAAGTCGCTCTCGCCGTGACATGCGCCGTTCACATGACGCTTTAACCGAGAATGCATTAACAGTAGACCAAGCAACTGGTGAAACTCATCGTCGTCACCACGTGACTAAAGACGGTTTCTACCGTGGTCGTCAATTATTCGCTAAAGCAGCTGATGCTGAATAATTGCATGATATGCATTAAGCGTGATGCTTAAGTATAGAAAAAATGGGAGCGAAAGCTCCCTTTTTTTGTTGTTTTTCGCAATTATAAATATATAAATAACATGTTAAATTTCCGCTCCAGAAATGAGTGAAAACCCAAAAAAGGATTTCTTATGTCTGCTAAACGTCTTGAACAAGTAGCTTTAGCCACAAAAACTGCATTTGTGTTTCCTGGTCAAGGTTCACAAAAAGTCGGTATGCTTGCTGAACTAGCAGAACAGTTTAGTGGGGTCGGGCAAACTTTTGCAGAAGCTTCAGATGCTCTTGGATTTGATCTTTGGCATATTGCGCAAAGTGGCGAAGGTCTCGACCAAACAGAAAATACCCAACCTGTGTTATTAACTGCCAGTATCGCTTTATGGCGTGTATGGCTTGATTTAGGTGGTCTGGCACCTAAATACCTTGCAGGACATTCACTAGGTGAATACAGTGCATTGGTAGCTGCAGGCTCTATGAGCTTGGCAGATGCAGTTAAATTAGTTAACTTGCGTGGCAAGCTCATGCAAAGTGCTGTACCTCAGGGTCAAGGGGCTATGGCTGCAATCCTTGGTTTGGCTGATGAAAAAGTGGTTGAACTTTGTCAAACCGTGAGTGCGTCAGGTGAAGGTTCTGTAGAAGCTGCAAACTATAATTCACAAGGTCAAGTTGTGATTGCAGGAAGTACAGCTTCTG
Source organism: Acinetobacter sp. D009 (assembly GCF_038562025.1). Taxonomy (NCBI): domain Bacteria; kingdom Pseudomonadati; phylum Pseudomonadota; class Gammaproteobacteria; order Moraxellales; family Moraxellaceae; genus Acinetobacter; species Acinetobacter sp. D009. The sequence continues at coordinate 3,000,053 of NZ_CP151886.1, read as the reverse complement.
TACAAGAAGTTATGGCTTTGGCAAAAGAGCAGTCAGCTAAAGCAATTGCTTTACCAGTGTCAGTTCCTTCTCATTGTTCGTTGATGAAACCTGCCGCTGAGAAATTTGCAGAAGCTTTGGAACAAACTGCCATTGAGCTACCTACCATTCCTGTAATACAAAATGTCAACGCGGGAATAGCTACCGATGTTGCTCAATTGCGTCAGGCATTAACTGCACAATTGTACCAATCAGTACAATGGACACGTACCATGCAGTCTCTACAAGACCAAGGTATTCAATACATTGTTGAGTGTGGTCCAGGTACAGTATTGAGTAACCTCGCAAAGCGTTTACCAAATATTGAAAAAGCTTTTTCTATTGATAGTAAGAGCAAAATGGAAGATGCCCTAAATGCTGTTTTAGTGGCAGAAGGAAAAATTGCATGACACAAGAACGCAAAGTTGCATTAGTAACGGGCGCGAGTCGGGGTATTGGCGCTGCCATTGCCCAGCAACTTATTCAAGACGGTTATTTTGTTGTAGGTACTGCGACTTCTGAATCTGGTGCACAAAAGTTAAGTGATAGCTTTGGTGAACAAGGTGCAGGTTTGGCGCTCGACGTGCGTAATCTCGATGAGATTGAAGCAGTCGTTTCTCATATTGAACAGAACTATGGTCCTGTACTTGTTCTAGTTAACAATGCAGGTATTACGAAAGACAATTTGTTGCTTCGTATGTCTGAAGATGATTGGGATGACATTCTCAACATTCACCTTAAAGCAGTTTATCGTTTATCTAAACGTGTGCTTAAGGGTATGACGAAGGCACGTTTTGGTCGAATTATTAATATCAGTTCTGTTGTAGCTCACTTTGCAAACCCAGGCCAAGCGAACTATTCTGCTGCTAAAGCAGGTATTGAAGCATTCAGCCGTAGCCTTGCAAAAGAGATGGGTAGCCGCCAAATTACTGTAAACAGTGTGGCGCCAGGCTTTATTGCAACAGAAATGACAGATGCACTTAGTGAAGACATTCGCAAAAAAATGAGTGATCAAGTGGCTTTAAATCGCTTAGGTGAGCCACAAGATATCGCAAATGCGGTGAGTTTCCTTGCAAGTGATAAGGCAGGTTACATTACCGGTACGGTATTACATGTAAATGGTGGTTTATACATGGCCTAACGCCGATGTATAAACTTTTAAAAATTTTTATATTCAATTAAACTAGTGGCAAATTAAACGCCACAAGCAATGAGGAGAATTCCTGTGAGCGATATCGAACAACGCGTTAAACAAGCAGTTGCAGAACAACTTGGTCTTAAAGCTGAAGAGATTAAAAACGAAGCATCTTTTATGGATGACTTAGGTGCTGACTCTTTAGATTTAGTTGAACTTGTTATGTCTTTCGAAAACGACTTCGACATCACTATCCCTGATGAAGATTCTAACGAAATCACTACAGTTCAATCTGCAATTGACTATGTAACTAAAAAACTTGGTTAATTCGCATATTGCTGAATAAAAAGAAGGCCACCGTAAGGTGGCTTTTTTTATTTTAGAAAAAATTTAAGAGATACATATTTTTACAAGATCAACCTCAATTGATAGCAGAGGTATAACTTTTTTGAAGTATAACAATAAAGGTCAGTTTAATGACTTTACTATAAACAATAATATGAGGACTAAAAGATGGGTCTTTTTGATTTTGTAAAAGGTATTGGCAAGAAAAATACCGCACCAGCAGAACCACAACCAGCTCCAGCAACACCAGCAGAACCTTCTGCACAAGAAGTTGCAAATAAATTATTAGGTTTAATTAAAAGTTTGGGCTTAGGGGTAGAAGGCTTATCTGTAACCTATAACGGTACTACTGATACCGCAATTATTAAAGGGCAGGTAAAAAGCCAAGCAGATAAAGAGAAAATTATTCTTATTGTTGGAAACATTGATCATGTGGCTCAAGTAGATGACCAGATGACAGTGGCAACTCCTGAACCGGAAAGTAAATTTTATACCGTGAAATCAGGTGACAACCTTTCAAAAATTGCGAAAGAAGTTTACGGCGATGCAAATCAATATCCAAAAATCTTTGAAGCAAATAAACCAATGTTAAAAGATCCTGATGAGATTTTCCCAGGACAAGTTTTACGTATTCCTCAATAATTAAGAGTAATAAAAAAGGCGCTTTAAGCGCCTTTTTTGTGCTTTTAAAAACGCTTTGGAATCTTTTGTCCGTTTGGTACAGGGGTGTCTGCATTTTTTAAAACACCGAATAACCATGTTTCAGCATGCTGTACTGCAATTTTTAAAGAATCACCTAAAGCTAAACGGCCAGCGATAAAGCTAGCTAAAGAACAACCTGAGCCGTGATATTCACCTTCAAGGCGAGGACAGCTACTACTCGCTGCTAGTTCACCATCGATATATAAACTATTTTTAATATGATCTGGTGTATCTTCATGTCCACCTTTCACTAGAACAGCTTTAGCACCCATTTCAAAAAGCTTTTGAGTGGCTTGATCTAAATCAGTAATACCTGTGAGAGCACGTAATTCAACGGTATTTGGAGTAATAATTGTGGCTAGAGGAATAAGTTCAACGAACGCTTTAACGAGAGTTGCCTGATCACCTAAAGAGCCGCCACTGTTTGCGACTAAAACAGGATCAAGTACATATTGGTAGTCAGGATGAGCACGTAAAAATTCAGCTAGTGCCGCAATATTATCTGTTGTGCCAAGCATGCCTGACTTAACACATTTAATGGGTAAGTCACCTACAACTGCATTTGCTTGTGCTAATAAGAGTTCTTTTGAGGTTGCTTCGAAGCCAAATACTTGTTGTGAGTTTTGAATAGTGAGGGCAGTACATGCAATTGCTGCATGGGCACCACTTTGTCCAATTGCTTCGATATCGGCTTGTAAACCTGCACCACCTGAAGGGTCTAAACCCGAGAAACAAAGTACGGTTGGACGCACGGTTATTTCCTTTTCAATTTAAATTTACGTTAGTATAAGAGAGTTTGATTAAACTCTCGACCAATTGAATTAAATACTTTACTGGGTTAATGATTGAATGGCTATAAAACATATTTTGATTGATTTAGATGGAACCTTAACAGACCCAAAAGTTGGAATCCATACTTCAATTCGCTATGCAATGGAGAAATTAGGCTATCCATTGGCTGCCGATTTAGATATTGACTGGACAATTGGCCCACCATTAAAGCCATCACTCGCAAAATTATTAGCTACTCAAGATGATGCTTTAGCTGAACAAGCTTTACTTGCTTATCGCGAGCGTTTTTCGGTGGTTGGCCTGTTCGAAAATGAAGTGTATCCATCTGTTGCCAAAACGCTTAGCGCTTTAAAAAAAGAAGGATATCGTTTATTTGTCGCAACTGCTAAACCAACGATTTATGCAAAACGTATCTTGGATCATTTTGAATTAAGTCAATACTTTGTACATATCTATGGGAGTGAGTTAACGGGTGAGCGGACTAATAAAGCTGACCTTATCCATTATATTTTGGAACATGAGCAATTAAACCCAGAAGAGTGTTTAATGGTCGGTGACCGCCAATATGACGTTTTGGGTGCTCGTCATAACGGTATTGAGGCGGTAGCGGTGACTTATGGTTACGGAACAGCAGAGGAACTTGCTCAAGCACAGCCAAAAGCAATGATTAAGCAGTTTTCTGAGCTTTTGGACTATGTTGAAGAACTGGCAGCACAAAAGAAAGTTTCTTAAATATTATTAAATTTTAATTTGAAGGTTTGGCTTTGATCTAAAGCCAAACCTTTTTTATTTAAATACCGTGTTGCTGGCGGTATTGAACAAGTTCTTCAATCGTAATCACCGTTAAGTGATGAGTTTGAGCATATGCTAAAACTTGAATGCCCGATGCCATCGTGCCATCTGGATTGGTTAATTCACATAACACACCAGCAGGTTTTAAACCGGCTAATCTTGCTAGATCAATTGTTCCCTCGGTATGACCTCGACGAGTAAGGACTCCACCATTACGTGCACGTAATGGGAAAACGTGACCCGGACGATTTAAGTCACTTGCAACAGCGCCATCTTTAATAGCAGTTTGAATAGTTGTTACACGGTCTTTAGCAGAAACACCAGTGGTAACGCCTTGAGCTGCCTCAATGGTCACTGTAAAAGCGGTATGAAACTGGCTTGAGTTTTGAGAAACCATCGGAGGAAGTTCTAGGTGATCTGCTAGCTCTTCTGTAAGGCATAAACATACAATACCTGAGCCATCACGAATCATCCGTGCCATTGTTTCTACCGTTAAAGTTTCGGCTGCAACGATGAGATCTGCTTCATTTTCACGATCAAAGTCATCCATAACCAAAACAGGTTTGCCTTGACGGATATCTTCTAAAGCTTGTTGAATGCGTTGTTCAGCAGGAGAGAGGGCTGAGAAAAAAAGTTCTGGTTGAATTAAGCTAGACATAATGAAACGCTCTCGTAAAAATACGGTTGAACATTTCAGGACTGATGTAAAAACAGGCTGGCACTGAAATAAAACGGATTTATCCCAGTTCGTCGTCTTCTTTCATCCGGACTATACCGTCGGCTTTGGAGTTTCACCAAATCTGCTCAAATTACACAATTTAAGCTCGTGGGCTTGTTAATCTATTTATTGAAAATTAACTTTACCACCGGTGGGGAATTACACCCCGCCCTGAAGCGATGGGTTTTATTATAGCGCGCTTGATAAAATTGGCTAGATGCTTTTATAGAATGCTAAGTCTCTTTATGAATAAGTATTTTCATAAACAGAATTAGGCTTTTTAACAAGAGCTTACTTGTTGATATGAAAATGGAATGCTATGTTTTTTATAGAAAATTATAAATAAAATAGGTGTTTCATGCAGATAAGAGACTATTATTCTCTAACAAATAGCTCATTTATTCAGCATCTCCATATTTTCAGTTATGTATTTATGGCGGTAAGTATTCTTTATTTAATTGCTGCTAATTGGTTGATGCTTCCAGATAGCATTCAACTCGCTATCCCGCCCCTTATATTACTTGTGACAGCATGGTTCAGTGTAAAAGATACCTTAACCGAAGGTGTTAGGCAGACCTTACACAGTATTTGTGGCTTGATGCTAGGCTTAAGCTTGGCCGTTATCGGACAGATTTATCAAACTGGTGCAGACAGTTATTTGCTTTTTTTAATTTGGACATTGCTTTTACTACCATGGCTATATCGACCGAATATTGGAATCTTTGCTTTAATTTGTATTACTAGTCAGCTCACACTTTTTTTATTTTTTAAGCAGACTTTTTGGTCAGAAAAATTTCCTTATTTATATCTATTCGCTCTAAATTTATTAAGCCTTATTGAGTTTTGGGTATGTATAAAGAAGTATCGTGCTCTAAGATTTGTTTTTATCGCTTGGTTTGCCATTATTTCAATCATTGGAATGATTCAATATTTATCGAATGAGAATATTCCTTATCTGATTTCGGCGTTCTTTTCAGGAATAATCGCTTTTTATTATTTCTTCAAAAAAGACGACCAATTATGTGCCAGTTTAATGGCTGCTGTTCTCGGCGTGACCGTAACAATATGGCTTGTAGATGGGATTAATAACTTATTTAAAGATTCTAATGAGTTCATTTTTTTATTGATTGCGGGCATTATTTTTATTTGGTTTGCACTGATTAGTTATCTTTTAATAAAAATTTTTCGTCAAAGCCGCTTTTATGTCATTCCATTGGCAATTGGTGCTTGGCTTGCAGGTCTAGCACTTGCAGCTTTTACACTGGTGTTTTGGGAGGCCATTTCTTTAGTTATTGGAATTATTTTTGTTGGACTAGCTTTTATTCTTTTAAAGAAATCACAAAGCTATTTCTTTCGACAATTTGCTTATTGTTTATTTATCAGTGGACAGACTGCTTTCTTATTTCATCTTGGTTCAGAAACAGATCAAATTCTATGGGTTTTAATTGCGCAGATTTTTATTCTATGTATCAGTTATTTCCTTAAACCACATTGGTTCTTCTTTTTAATTCAAATGCTTGCTACATATGGAATAGCTTTTATCTACTTGCTACAACTAGACCATTCATTGTGGTCAATACATTCTAATCAGACCTATTTAAATTTAACTTTGCTCAGTTACTTGGTTTTTAGTTTGGTGCTGTTGCCTAAGAGTGAATCAATAGCGTTATATGAGCGTAGTATTTTTTTATGTGTGCTGGTCGTAATAGTAGTAGCTTCTTTTTTTGATGCTTTTATTGGTTTAATTCCAGAGAGTTTGATAGGTCAGCAGCTATGGGTTTTGTATTTGCTACCTAGTCTATGGTTGCTATGTTTTGGTATTTTTCATTTATATCGACAACTTCATGGAGTCACTTTTTTTGCCTTTTTAATTTTTGGCATATTGCTTATTACACTTGGCTATTTTGAAATTTTTATCCTTTTCATTATTTTAACGTGGGCATTAAAAAAGAAAGATTATATAGTTTATGGAGTTAGCTTGGCTGTATTAGTTTTAGTGTTCTGGCAGCTCTACTACAACTTACAAATAACTTTTCTAGCCAAGAGTGCTTCAATTTTTATTTCTGGTGTTGTTCTCTTTGCTCTGTCATGGTTACTTCATCATGAAAATAAAAATGATCTTGTTAAAGGAGAGAAAGAATGAAAAAGTATTTTTCTCTTATTCTTGCCTTTATTACGCTATTATTTTTTGCAGGTTTAGTGGCGAAAAACGAATGGCATCTGCACCATAGTAAAAGTATTTTCATTGAGCTTAAGCCAGTTGATCCTCGTTCAATTTTACAAGGTGATTATATGGCATTGGCTTATGAATTAAATTTACAATTTCTTAAAGCTCTTGTTGGAAGTGAAGGTGAGGCTCTGGAACAGGTGATTTTTAATCGTCCTTCCGTTCCCGCAAAAGTTATTTTGGATTCACAAAATCGCGTAGTTCGTACCATTTTAGATATCAATAATTCATTTGTTGGGCAGAGGTTAATTTTAAAAAATCCTGAAAATCGTTTGCAGGCTTTATATCCTGCCTCTCGCAGTTTCTTGTTTGCAGAAGGCTTGGCTCAATGTTATGAAAAAGCCAAATATGCTGAATTTAAGGTAAATCCTAAAGGAGAGGCGATACTGTTCGAATTACGAGGAGAACAGCTTCAACCATTAAATTGTGAAAAACAAAAGAACTGGTGGGAAGGAACGATTAAGGATTTATAAAATAATAAAAGCCCGTCAATGCGGGCTTTTTATTCTTAAAATAAATTAGGCAACTTGAACAGGAATGCAATTCGCTGTGTGGTTGACTGTATTATTTGGATTAGCATATACCAAACGTGGTTTATGAATATTTGCTTCAGCTTCAGTAAAATCACCAAATGTAGCAATAATTACTAAATCGCCAACGTCTGCTTGATGTGCAGCACCACCGTTTACTGAAATAATTCCAGAGTTATCTTCACCACGAATCGCATAAGTTGTGAAGCGTTTGCCATTGGTTACATTCCAAACATGAATTTCTTCATATTCACGAATACCAGCTAAGTCCATCAATACGCCATCAATTGCACAAGAACCTTCATAGTGAAGTTCAGCATGGGTTACAACTGCACGGTGAATTTTGCATTTTAATAAACGAGATAGCATGGCTAGCGTCTCCTGAGTAGACCTAAGATGTAGATCTTATGGTGAAATCTTTAGCTTTTGCGTTTGGCAAAGTGGCTGATGCGCATTTTGCTCCTAAAAAAGCAAGATAGCAAGCATGATTGTTCAACAATTTAAGTGGGTTTATATGCATTAATTTGATTCATGGCCTGTGGAACTTGTCCTTGAACAAGTAGCTTTACTTTAGAAAGGGCATGATCAATTGCTGCATCCATCAGACTTTGTTCACTACTTGGTGCTTTTCCAAGTACGTGACCTGAAACTTTCTCTTTCGAGCCAGGATGTCCGATACCAATACGTAAACGGTGAAAATTTGGACCAATATGAGGGACAATGTCACGTAAACCGTTATGACCACCGTGTCCACCGCCTGTTTTAAGACGAATTACACCTGGGTTCATATCAAGTTCATCATGAGCAATCAAAATTGCTTCGGGAGCAATTTGATAAAATTTTGCAAATGGAACTACACTTTGTCCAGAACGGTTCATAAATGTAGTGGGTAGAAGCAGACGGACATCGTGTCCTTCTATATTACCACGTCCACTGATTCCGTGAAATTTCGGATCATTTTTTAATGTAATGCCATATTTGTCAGCAAGCTGTTCAATGAACCAAAAACCTGCATTATGGCGGGTTTGGGCATATTCTGAACCAGGATTGCCCAAACCAACAATTAGCGAAATATTTGACACTAATCTACGCCTTTAAACACTTATGCGCGTTTGAAGTCAGCGTGCATAGGAGTGTTTTTAGATGGGTGACGTTGTAACGCTTGGATTTTAACGTTTTCAACTTTGTCGCCCACTTTGATTTCTACAACTTCTTCAAAGAAAGCATTGCTTTCTAAAGCTTTTACAAGCTCACGAAGTTCTAAAGTAACAGTTACAGGCTCAGCGTTGCCACCATAAATGATAGCTGGAATTAAAGCTTCGCGACGAAGGCGGCGGCTCGCACCTTTCCCTTGTTTGTCTTCAGCACGCGCTTGAGCGTTTAATACGAAGTTTGCCATGAGTAAATCCTCATTAAAGTTTAAAAGACTAAACTTGCGACCAGTTTAGTGATAGAAAACCCCAGCCAAGGCTAGGGTTTATAAAAAGCTGCAATATTATAAACTATCGAACATTGCACTGATAGACTCTTCGTTATTAATACGACGAATCGTTTCAGCAACCATGCTAGCAACAGAAACCTGACGGATCTTGCCTAGGGTCAATGCTTCTTCAGAAAGAGGAATGGTATCAGTCACAACCAGTTCATCAATAACTGAATTACGTAAGTTTTCAATAGCCTTACCTGATAGTACAGGGTGAGTTGCGTATGCAACTACACGACGTGCACCAAATTGCTTAAGCGCATCAGCGGCTTTACACAATGTACCAGCAGTATCAACCATATCGTCTACGATAACGCAATCACGATCTTTTACGTCACCAATTAAGTGCATAACTTGCGACTCATTGGCTTTTTGACGACGTTTATCAATAATTGCTAAATCGATGTCACCCATCTGTTTGGCAACAGCACGAGCACGTACTACACCACCAACGTCAGGAGAAACCACCATAAGGTTGTCATGTTGTTGTTGACGTAAGTCAGCAAGCAAAGCAGGAGTACCGTAGATGTTATCGACTGGAATATCGAAGAAACCTTGAATTTGGTCAGCATGTAAGTCGATCATCACGACACGGTCAATACCAACAGTGGTAAGCATGTCTGCAACAACTTTAGCTGTAATCGGCACACGTGCAGAACGTGGACGACGGTCTTGGCGAGCATAACCAAAATAAGGGATAACAGCGGTAATACGACCAGCACTTGCACGACGCAAAGCATCTGCCATAACCAAGATTTCCATAAGGTTATCATTGGTAGGGGCACAAGTAGGCTGAACGATAAATACGTCTTTACCACGAACATTTTCAGTAATTTCTACTGAAATTTCTCCATCAGAAAAGTGACCGACTGATGCAGCACCTAGAGGGATATGTAAGTGACTTACGACTTTTTGAGCGAACTGTGGATGAGCATTTCCACTAAAAACGACAAGATTGGGCATGAAGCACCCTTGGCGGTTGGTATGTAATGAAATAGATGGCAGGGGCGGCTGGATTCGAACCAACGGATGCCGAGATCAAAACCCGGTGCCTTACCACTTGGCGACGCCCCTAATGCGGCAGAACTTTAATATTTTTGCAATGCAATGTCAAGATTAATCAACAAAAAGCATAGCAATTAAGTCTGTCTTTAAAATAAGAGAATGGCAGGGGCGGCTGGATTCGAACCAACGGATGCCGAGATCAAAACCCGGTGCCTTACCACTTGGCGACGCCCCTAAATTCGATGATATATATGATGGCAGGGGCGGCTGGATTCGAACCAACGGATGCCGAGATCAAAACCCGGTGCCTTACCACTTGGCGACGCCCCTAATATAATCATCATTACAGGTGAGGTTGGCAGGGGCGGCTGGATTCGAACCAACGGATGCCGAGATCAAAACCCGGTGCCTTACCACTTGGCGACGCCCCTAACGTGTAACCTTAAAATGATTAAGAGGAGATTCTTTTAAACTATTTACCAAGTAAGATTTACATGGTGAATGCTTAAAAATTTCATCAATATTCATTTCATTCGTTACTTCAATAAAAACACAAGCACCTGTACCTGTAAGCTTTGCTTGACCAAATTGATCTAAATATTGCATTGCTTCTTCTACTTCAGGGTATAACTGCCGAGCCAGTGGCTCAAAGTTATTTCCAAAATTAGAAGGTTCTAACTGATAGGCGCAAAATTTAGTGGTCTTAGAGTCTCTTGTCAATGTTTTTTGTGAAAAAAGCAATTGAGTGCTGATAAAACAATCAGGTTTTAAAATAATGAACTGTTTTTGATCTAAGTCTATGAATGATAAATGTTCACCGATGCCTTCAGCCCATGCATTTTTACCATAAATAAAAATTGGAACATCAGCACCGAGCTTTACACCGTAGTCCGCAAGTTGTTCTTGCTTTAGGCCACATTCCCATAATTGATTTAACACAATAAGCGTTGTGGCGGCATTAGATGAACCGCCACCTAGACCTGCACCCATTGGAATATTTTTTTCAATTTTGATGTGCAAGCCACAAAATTTTTTCGCATGTGGTTTTAGTATTTGAGCTGCCCGATAAATCAAGTTTTCTTCAGCACGAACTTCACTTAACCCATCGATTTTGATTTCTTCGCCCAAAGTCGGTGTAAATGTCATCCAATCATATAAATCAATCAGTTGGAAAATGGTTTGTAGCTCATGGTAACCATTCTCACGTCGGCCTGTAATATGTAAAAACAGGTTGAGCTTAGCAGGGGAAGGAACTCGAATCATAGATTTATATAATTAGACTTAGCGGTTTTGGATGACCATTGTAATACGGTTTTCTTTATCTTCAGCAAGAGCTTGCTTTAAAACCAGTTTGTTTGGCAAAGTTTGTTCACCATCGTAACTGAAATTAACTGTCCAGCCATCTTCAATCAGTTGACTCACTCGATTTGCAGCGTCTTTCGTAATTTGAGCATTTAGCGTTGCTGGTTTTGCTAAAATCCAGCTCGTTAAGTGTGTAATTGGTGCTTGCCAACCCGTTGCTCGCTCTAAAAGTTCTTCTGGAGAGGCAGCGCTAAGAAGTCCTGTTTTAGAACTGTTTAAAGTTACTTCGCCTGGTTTACCCTGAATTTGGGTTTTTCCAACGCCTAAAATGCCGCTTAACTCGATATCAAAATTATCTTGCTGTTGAAGCCAGGTAAAAAACGCACTACCAGTTTGCTGTGGTGTACGAACTCCAATCTTACCTTGCAAATTAAAGTGTTTTTCATCTTGAACTTGTTGGGTAACCGCTGGCTTTGGTTGAGTAAAATGCTGACAACCGGTTAGAAATAATACACTTGATCCACAAATCGCTGTGCACAGTTGGGCAAATTTGCTCATATATTTAACTCTTTTTTGCAGATGTAGGTAAAATTAACGCATCAAGCTGTTGTAATTGTGGATCATTGGCATGTTTTTGTTTCAGTTGTTGTAACACTGCGCTAAATTGCGTGAGTGACCCTTGCATATACAAAGCTTTAGCATAACGAACGCCAATATTTATATTATGGCTAAGTTCATATGCTTTGCCTAAGGCTTCCGCCGCAGCTTCATAATCGTTCTGTAAAAATGCAATATAACCTAGCGTATCAAGGATTGAAGCTTGTTCAGGTGCATATTCTAATGCTTGCTCTGCATACTGACGTGCTTCTTTTAAACGACGGTTTTGCAGTGCCAGTGTATAAGCGTATGCATTTAGGTACGTTGGGCTGTTGGGCTCAAGTTGTAATAATTGTTTTAATGTTTTGTCCAGCTTGTCACGATCCGTATATGGATCAAGTAATAAAACTTCCGCATAAATCAGTTCCGGATCGTCGGGTAAGTTTTTAATTGCTTCATCTAATAGATTTAGTGCAGCTTTTTTATTGCCCATTTTCTTTAAGATTTCGGCTTGGGCTTGATATAAGAAACTTGCATGTTGAGGATAATTTACTCGTTCTTGAGTAAGGAACCGTAAAGCATCGTGTAAGTTTTCTTGTTTATCATATATTGCGATCAAGTTTCGTCTAGATACCACATATAAACTGCCATCAACTAAACGATAGTAAGCTTTTGCAGTTTCATAATGCTGTTTACGCTCTGCATTAATGGCTAAGTAGTAATATGCTTCATTTTGGTATTTAGCCGAGTTTCTTAGGTCAACAAGATATTGTTCTGCTTTGTCATATTGCTTTAAATCAATACTCGTTAAGCCTGCAATGAATAAGGCTTCTTCAGCTTTAGGGTTAGTTTCTATAATTTTTTCAAGTTTTTCTAACGCAAGCTGAGATTGGTTAATTTGTATGAGATAGCGGATTTCCGCTAATCGAATATCTAAATTTTTCTTATTCTTACGACTCGACTTTGCATACCATTTAAGCGCACCTTCTTGATCGCTGAGAGCAATAAGTAAGTTTGCTTTCATTAAAATAAAGCTCGTTACTTTAGGACGTCGACGTAATGCTTTGTTAATGTTGGTTAGTGCAGTTTGTAATTGACCATTTTGAGCTTCTAAATTGGCGATGAGTGCTAAAATAGAAGGATTGTCTTTTTCTGCGCTAGAACGTAAAGCTGTTAATAGTACTTCTCGATCCTGCGCATTTTCTGGAGCAATGCTGGCCAAAATTTGTTCTAAATCGGCAGTGGGATCTATCTTTAAAATTTTATCTAATGTCTCAGCAGCAAGCTGATATTCGTGCGTTTTTAAAGCAATGTGTGACAAATAAAATAAAGCTGGTACATCTTTAGGTTCTTGAGCTACCCAGTGTGTAGCAATATTTAACGCAGCTTGTAAATCATTATATTCAAGTGCAACGTCTAAAGCTCTCTGCTTAATTGATGTAGAGTTGCTTTTAATTGCGAGCACTGTGTAATTATGCAAAGCATTTGGAATATCGTCATAAGCTAGAGCAAATTCAGCGACCATTGTTTGCTCTAGGGCCTGATCAAATGAATGCACGGCATAGGTCTCTTGCACAGGACGTGCATAGACATACGAGGACATGCTACCTAACAACAAGAATGTGGTAGAATACTGTCTTATCGAAGCACCGTTAAAATTAATACGGCTATTCATTTGACGCAATTTTTATTGATCCAAAGTAATGCTTTTTATGACACCGATGTTGCACAATAGCATAAATTTAGCGAAATGATGATCTGATATGTCTTTCTTTGCATTGGGTGTCAACCATCAAACAGCTTCTGTAGAACTCCGCGAACAAATTGCTTTCAATGCAGAGCGATTAAGTCGTTTGCTTGCCGAACAACGCCATCACCAAAACTTAAAGGATTTGGTGGTCGTCTCGACCTGTAACCGTACAGAAGTTTATGCCATGGCAGAAAACGCCGAAAGCCTTCTAAAATGGTTAGCCGATGCCAATAATATTGATGTAAAGCAGTTAATTCATCATGTTTATCGTTACGAGAATACGCAGGCGATTACACATTTAATGCGAGTGGCGAGTGGTCTAGACTCTCTCATGCTTGGTGAGCCACAAATTTTAGGGCAGGTCAAAAGCGCTTTGGCATTGTCTAAAGAAGCGCAAACGGTCTCTCCTGAATTAAATAGTGTTTTTGAATACGCTTTCTATGCAGCTAAACGGGTACGTTCCGAAACAGCGGTAGGTAGTCATGCTGTTTCAATGGGTTATGCAGTTGCACAACTGGCCTTACAGGTTTTTAGTAAGCCTGAAAAGCTTACTGTTATGGTGGTTGCTGCGGGTGAAATGAATAGCTTGGTGGCTAAACATTTGGCTGAAATGGGTGTCGCGAAGATTATTATTTGTAATCGTAGCCGTGAGCGTGCTGACCAGCTGGCTCAGGAGATTGCACATCAGGTTGAAGTTGAAATTATTGAGTTTTCAGCATTAGCAGAAAATTTATATCGTGCTGATGTCGTGTCGAGCTGTACTGGTAGTTTATATCAAGTTATTGCTTATTCTGATGTTAAGGCCGCATTGAAGAAACGTCGCTACCAACAAATGTTAATGGTTGATTTAGCGGTACCACGTGATATAGATCCTAAAGTTGAAGCACTTGATGGGGTCTATTTATATGGTGTTGATGATTTACAAAGTGTGATTGATGAGAACCTTGCTCAACGTCGTCAGGCGGCTGTTGAAGCAGAGGTCATGGTTAATCAATTAGCTACTCAGCTTATTACGCATCAAAAGGTTAAAGAGGCGGGTAGTACAATTCATGCTTACCGCCAGCACAGTGAAGAGATTAGTCAACAAGAGCTTACACATGCGTTAGAAGCTTTGCATCATGGTGAGAATGCCGAACAGGTGTTACAGCAATTTGCTCACCGTTTGACGCAAAAACTTATGCATCCCACATCTATCTTGTTACGTGAAGCTGCTAAAGCAGAAAATCCTGATTATTTTGAATGGTTACAACAGCATTTACAGGATGTATTTGATCATGAGCGTAAGCCAAAACATTAAGACAACAACTTTAAGCTAATTTGTTTTGTTAATTCATTCAATTGTTGTCTTAGATTTCTTGATTCAATTAAAGAAATCGGTGATTTCAGTTTTTGACGTAAATATCTTTCTTGCAGACTTAATGAATATTCTTTAGCTAACTTGTCAGCTACTTCAGGAGCCTGTGTTAATGCTTGAATATTTGTTCTTTGCATAATATCGGCGATTTCATGACAGTAACTACTACAAGCACCAAGCACATAATAAGTTGCCAGCTCTTGATCATCCGGTAAATCATCAAAAATACGATTTAAGATTGCCAGTACTTTGGCTAATAATTCATCTTGGTGAATATAAGCCCGTAATCCTTCAAAATGAATATAAAGAAAAGGATGATGCATTAAAATTGCAATCGCAAAGTCTTCATCTTTTGTATGGATGTTAAATGAGAGCGAGGCATCGTGGCTGATTTGTGGGGTAAAACGTTTACCTAGTCCGAGTTTTTCACGGAAAGATTGAGTAAGCAAGTAGCGGAAAGAACCTTGTTTTGGCAATAACTCGGTGAGTTCTCTGAGTTCACCCATGACTAAGCTTTTCCCTTCAGGCGTACTGATATCGTGTTGACCTGTTAAGTGCGCAAACACGAAATCGGACAGAAGAGGGGCTTGTTGTAATAGTTTTTGAAAATTTTCGAGTCCTTCTCGACGGATGAGAGAGTCTGGGTCGTGATCATTGGGTAGAACAAAAAATTTGAGTTCACGACCATCATTGAGAAGGGGTAAAGCAATTTCTAAAGTTCTGCGTGCTGCTTTTTGACCAGCAGCATCACCATCAAAAGCAATGGTAATTCGGCTATTTTGTTTAAATAGAATATTAAGATGTTCTGTATTACTTGCAGTCCCTAACGTTGCTACGGCCCCTGTAATGCCATATTGCTGAAGCGCAATGACATCCATATAACCTTCGACCATTAACCAATCGCTAGATTTAAGTTTTCTACCTTCATAAAGTCCATAAAGTAGCTGATTTTTATGAAAGACTTCTGAGTCCGGCGAGTTGATGTATTTGGGTTTTATTTCATCATTTAAGGCACGCCCACCAAAACCAACCACTCGGCCTTTAGGGTCGCGAATTGGGAAAATGACGCGGTCACGTAACAAATCAAAATCACGGCCATTATCACTTGAGCGGATAAGTCCGAGTTGTTTTAATCCGTCAATGTCATAAGGAAAAGCTTTTTCTAGGTGTTGCCAGTCTTCTGGAGCATAGCCTAAGCGCCAAAACTGAATCGTCTGATTGGTTAGTCCACGCTGTTTAAAGTAATTTTTTGCCTTTTGACTATGAGGTAATTGTTGTTCATAGAACTGAGCAACATTTTCCAGTAAGTCATATAAATTACCTTCTTGAACTGGTTCATCAAAGCTAAACGGCTGTTCGAACTGAGCAAAAGGGTCATCAAAAAATACGGGTTCAAGCGTGTTGTAGCTTTCATCTGATGGCTGCTGTGAAGTTACAGGCTCAGCCGTATTTGTTTTAGTAACAGGTGGCTTTGTAACCTGACGGGTATAAGATAGTTTTTTATTCTCAGTATTATCTTTAGGTAATTCAATTCCGGTACTGCTCGATAATTCTTTCATTACCTCAATAAAGTTTCGGTTATCAATATCCATAAGAAAACGGATTGCATTTCCGTTAGCCTGACAACCAAAGCAGTGATAATACTGCTTGTCACGGTAGACATGGAATGATGGCGTTTTTTCTTGATGAAAAGGGCAACAGCCGGAATATGTACGTCCGGTTTTTTTCAATTTCACACGCTGACCAATCAGATCGACAATATCTGTGCGATCTAGAATTTGATCAATCGTATGTTGTGGAATTGCCATAATTCAGATAACCGTATTAAAACTTGATGAGACAGCGAGTCAGAATATTCTGACATGATGAATCGAGATATGCCCAATAAATATTTTAATATTTTATAAAAACAAACAGGCAAGTGATATCACTTGCCTGTTTGTTGATGTTTTTTTAAAGCTTAAACTTATTGAGCAGCGTTATCCGCACCTTGTGTTGCCTCATCTGATTGTACATCAGTTGAAGCCTCAGGAGAGGTGACAGCTGGCGCAACAGTTGTATTTTCTGCTGCTTGTGGTTCAGGTTTGTCTAATAAACCGAAGCTTAAACGGTTTGTCCAACTACGTTCAGACTTAGGAGTTTCAACAGGTGTTTGTTGTGGTGCTTCAGTTTCTTCTTTATCTGAATTACCAATTAAACCAAAACTAACACGGTTGAGGAAACCACGTTTTGGAGCTTCTGCTTCAGTTGTGCTCTCTGGCGTTGCAGCAGTCGATTCACGACCGAAAATACCTAAAGTTGCACGGTTGATCCAGTTGCCTTCTTTACGAGCAGCACGCATGTTAACTGTGCCGTCTTTTTTCACAAGGCTTGGATAATTAAGCTTTAAAACTTCAATATATTGTTGCGAAGTAGCTTTATCACCTAACTTGTCATAGCTATATGCCAAAGTGGCTAAAGCTTCTGGAATTTGAGGTGTTTGTGGATAGTGTTCAATCACCCATTGCGAACGTTCTGCAGCGGCGATCCAAGCTTTACGTTTAACGTTGAAGCGGGCAGCAGTCATTTCATTTTCAGCAAGTTCTTGCCCAATGAATTTCATACGCTGAGCAGCATCGACAGAATATTGGCTACTTGGGAAACGACGAATTAAATCAACAAAGTTTTGATACGCAACTTTTAAATAACTCACATCACGATGTGACTGTTGCAAAGAGGTATAGCGCATCAAACTATCGTAGTTTTGTTCCATATTGGCAACAGCACGAACATAATAAGCATAATCCACATTTGGATGTTGAGGATTTAAACGAATAAAACGTTCTGCTAAGGCAATGGTACCTTCATAATCTTTTTGTTTAAATTTCGAATATAGAAGTTCAAGTTGTGCTTGTTGAGCGTATTGTCCAGTCGGATAATAAGTATCGATTGCCTCTAAAGACTTGGTCGCATCAAGATATTGACCACGGTCAAGCGACTTTTGGGCCTTTTCGAAGTAAGCTTGTTCACTAGATTGAGGGCCAGTATCGACCACTTCTTTTTTACTTGGATTGCTGCTACAGCCCACAAATGCAGACGCTACGCCTAAAGATAAGGCAAGCATCGTAATTTTATAACGTGGTAGCGACATAAAAACTCCTCTGTTATGTTGGGCAATGAGCTACAATTGCGCTATTAAACCACTTTTATCTCAATGATCAAATGACTTCAGCACAATCTTCAAACACAAACTTCTCTGAAACCGACTTCAATTTACTTGAAGATTCTGAGGATGCAGATAACCATACTTCTGATACAACTGCAACACGTTTATCGTTGCAAGTTCAGCTAGATGAAACCTATCTGGGACAACGTATCGATCAGGTAGCAGCTTTGGTGTGGAGCGAGTTTTCACGTGAAAAGCTCAAGCAATGGTTGAAGGATGGCCATCTGTTGGTGAATGGTAACATTGTCAAGCCTAAGCACCGTTGTGAAGGAACAGAGCTACTTACGCTTGAAGTAGAGCTCGAAGCCCAGACGACGAGTCAACCTGAAAATATTCCACTTAATATTGTCTATGAAGACGATGATATTTTAGTCATTAATAAGCCAGTAGGCATGGTGGTACATCCAGGAGCAGGCAATAGTTCTGGAACTTTAGTGAATGCTTTGCTTTACCATTTCCCAAAATTGGCAGAACTTTCGCGCGCTGGTTTAGTACACCGTATTGATAAAGATACCAGCGGTTTACTGGTTGTCGCTAAAAGCCTAGAAGCTCAATTTTCTTTAAGTAAACAGTTGGCAAATAAAACGGTTTACCGTGTATATGATTTGGTTGTTTATGGAAATATTATTGCTGGCGGTACGATTGATGAACCAATCAAACGCCACCCAGTTGACCGTGTGAAAATGGCAATTTTACCGGGTGGGCGAGATGCGGTAACTCACTACAATGTAAAAGAACGCTTTAAAGATTTTACTCGTGTACAAGCTCGTCTTGAAACAGGACGAACACATCAGATCCGTGTGCATTTTAGTTATATTGGTTACGGTTTGATTGGCGATCAGGTTTATATGAACCGTGTACGTGTGCCAGCTGGTGCATCTGAATTGCTCATTGAAACTTTACGTGGTTTTAAACGTCAAGCATTGCATGCAGCTAAATTAGGCTTGAAACACCCTCGTACTGGTGAAGAAATGCTGTTTGAAGCGCCGTGGCCTGAAGACTTTACACATTTAGTAAATGTGTTACGTTCAGAAAACGCTGCATATTAAGGACGTGCATATGGAATTTGTTCAAGGTTTACCTCAAGGCGTATTTGTAGGGCAGACACGTGTTCAACATCCTTTGGCATTACCAACGGATCAACTTGAATTATCTGGCTTTAATTTAGCTTTACATGTCAAAGATGAGGCACAACGTGTTCAACAGCATCGAATGATATTGTTAGATGAGTTTGCGAAATTTGGTGTTAAAAAAATGACATGGATGACTCAAACGCATAGTACGATTTGCCATACTGTAAACGAACAAATTCCTTTTAAAGCTTTAATTGGCGATGGTTTGGTCACCCAAACAAAAGGCCATGCTTTAATGATGATGACGGCTGATTGCTTACCTGTCGTGTTGGGAAATGCTGAAGTCAGTGAAGTTGCTAATTTGCATGCTGGTTGGCGTGGTTTGGCTGGTGGCATTATTGAAAATACAGTGGCCGCTATGCAGAATCCTCCAACTTGGGCATGGTTAGGGGCTGCAATCAGCCAACCTTGTTTTGAAATTGGGGCTGAAGTAAAAACTGCTTTTTGTGATAAATATCCAGAGTTGGAAACAGCCTTTGTTGAGGGCGTGGCTCCAAATAAATTTCATGCAGACTTATATGCCATTGCTCGCTTTATTTTGCAAAGTCTAGGTGTGCAACAAGTCTTAGGTGGAGATCAATGTTCTTATCAACAGGGTGATGAGTATTTTTCTTATCGTCGTGATGCGAAGACAGGACGTATGGCTACGTTTGTTTTTATGTAAGTTTTGATAACTTCCTTAAATGACTCTCTTATTTTATATTTATTAAAAATAGGAGAGTTTTTTATTTAATTTGAAAATATTTCTATAGTATGCGGTAGTGAAAGCCTTATATTTCATATTTATAGATGAAGGTTTAGCAAGCGTTAATAAAATGATAAAATAGAAAAAATCGCTCAAAATTTTAAACTTATGTCTTTGCCTGAAAAACATCTCTCTATTGTCTACCACAGTCCATATGGTCATACCGCGAAGGTAGCTTCCGCTATTGCTGCTGGTGCAGAGGTGATGGGTGTAAAAGTACATTTAATGAATATTGAACATATTGATTGGGATGCACTTGATGCATCGCACGGTATTATTTTTGGTTCGCCTACCTATATGGGGAGTATGACCGCTGACTTTAAAAAGTTTATGGACAGTACTTCTAAACGTTGGAAAGAGCGTTTGTGGCAAGGCAAGCTTGCAGCTGGCTTTGCAAACTCAGGTGGTCTAAGCGGCGATAAATTAGCGGTATTACAACAATTAAATATTTTTGCGATGCAACATGGCATGCTTTGGTCAGGTTTACCTTTAATGACGACTGGGCATAGTGAAAAAGATTTAAACCGATTATCGAGTTGTTTAGGTTTAATGACACAGTCAGATAATGCACCTGTTGAAATTACTCCTCCACAAGGCGATTTAGATACTGCAAAATGGTTTGGCGAATATATTGCTGGACTCTTATATAGATTAAATTAATAAATTCCGCGACATAAAAAAGCCTCTAAAAAGAGGCTTTTTATTTAATTACTTATGAAATATACGAGCTTTATCACGCTGCCAATCGCGATCTTTTTCAGTCGCACGTTTGTCGTGAAGTTGTTTACCTTTCACAAGCGCGATTTCAAGTTTAACCAAGTGACCTTTCCAGTAACATGCTAAAGGAACACATGAGTAACCTTTTTGGTTAACTGAACCTGTTAGCTTTTCTAGTTCTCGGCGTGATAATAATAATTTACGTGTACGTGTAGCTTCAGGTACTACATGAGTAGATGCTGAAAGGAGCGGTTGAATTTGTGCACCAAATAAAAACGCTTCACCATTCTTAAAAATGACATAACTTTCTGTCAAACTCATGCGACCAGCACGTAAAGACTTTACTTCCCAGCCGAGTAAAGACATACCAGCTTCAAATTTTTCTTCGATAAAATAATCATGGCGGGCACGTTTGTTTTGTGCGATGGTTCCGCCATTATGTTTTTTCACTACTGTCGCTTTCGCCATAATTCAAACTTCCACAATTATGCCTATTGTGCCGTAAACTGATGCTAAGGTGAAGTTTTTCCTGCACGTCAATATTTCGCCTGATGTATAACTTTTGCTAAAATAGGTTCACAATACAATTAGAGTACTAGCGGATGTCTAAAACGCGTGTAATTTATCCTGGAACATTTGACCCCATCACGAATGGACACGTTGATTTAGTTACTAGAGCATCAAGAATGTTTGATGAGGTTGTAGTAGCAATTGCAATTGGACATCATAAAAACCCTTTGTTCAGTCTAGAAGAGAGAGTTGAACTGGCCCAAACATCACTCAGCCATTTATCAAATGTTGAATTTGTAGGCTTTGATGGTTTGCTTGTTAATTTTTTCAAAGAGCAAAAGGCAACAGCAGTACTTCGTGGTTTAAGAGCAGTTTCTGATTTTGAATATGAATTTCAACTTGCCAATATGAACCGTCAACTTGACCCACATTTTGAAGCAGTATTTTTAACACCATCTGAGCAGTATTCATTTATTTCTTCGACATTGATTCGGGAAATTGCTCGTTTAAAAGGGGATGTAACCAAGTTTGTTCCGCAAGCTGTGGTTGAGGCTTTTGAACGTAAACATCAACAAGGTTGGTAAAGTGTCGTTATATATCACCGATGAATGCATAAACTGTGATGTTTGTGAACCAGTTTGCCCAAATGAAGCTATTTTCATGGGTGAAGTAATTTATGAAATTCATCCAGATTTATGCACTGAATGCGTTGGTCATCATGACCAGCCGCAATGTCAGTTATTTTGTCCAGTGGACTGTATTCCTAAAGATCCGCAGCATGTGGAGACGGAAGATGAGCTATTCGACAAATATAAAAAATTAATTGCTCAAAAAAGCACAAGCAATTAGTAAATAAATTTGTTAATATGCGCCCCTGAAGTGAGCTGGATGGTCGCTGCTGTGGAGGTCTTCGTGACTGAAGCAGGGGAGGAAAGTCCGGGCTTCATAGGGCAGGGTGCCAGGTAACGCCTGGGCGGTGAAAGCCGACGGAAAGTGCAGCAGAGAGTAGACCGCCTCATTCGTGAGGTAAGGGTGAAAGGGTGCGGTAAGAGCGCACCGCGTGTCTGGTAACAGTTCACGGCATGGTAAACCCCACCAGAAGCAAGACCAAATAGGAATCCTGAGGTACGGCCCGTACTGGATTCGGGTAGGTCGCTTGAGCGTATGAGTGATTGTACGCCTAGAGGAATGACCATCCTCGACAGAACCCGGCTTATAGGCTCACTTCACCTCATTTTATTTAAAATTTTTCTTGACGTGCGTTAAAGAAGTTAAGATAATGCGCGCACAGTTTTCGGCTATGTAGCTCAGTTGGTTAGAGCACCGCACTCATAATGCGGGGGTCACAAGTTCAAGTCTCGTCATAGCCACCATTTTATAGACCACGCTCCTGCGTGGTCTTTTTTTATGCTCATTTTTTGATTAAACACAGTTTGTAAAGACCGACTTTATAGTTATGGCATTGTTTGTCTAGATCAATTTCTTCATGTTCTTATAACACTTAACAAGGATGTTGAAGACATGAAAAGGTCATTATTATTTTTAGGAATTTTAAGTTTAACGGCGGGAGTTCAAGTTTCTGCGGCTGATTTAAGTTGGGGTGATCCAACTTTGGATTCGGGACAGTTTAAAGTTTCTGGCGCAGTACGTTCTCGTTATTTGCATAAAGATTATGTGGTTGATGCAAATGAAGGTTCTCAAAATGATGACTGGCGATTAACTGATATTAAATTAGTGCTAGGTTATGAAAATCCAGATTGGATTGCAGGTGCGGATGCCCGTTGTTATCAATATGATCGCTTATGTGATGCGATTTTTCTAAAAAAAGCTTGGGTAGGTTATAAATTATCTGATCAGCAGAGAATCATGGCAGGTTTGCAACCCATTGATTTTGGTTTTGGCGAATTTTGGGGAAGTAGTTATTACGAAACACTTTTAAATACAGTTGGTTTAGAAGATATTGATAATCTGGGGATTAAATATAAATTTGCAGATGATAAATACAATTTGACCTTAGGTTTCTATCCAACTGATGGAGGAAACTATAAGGGAACGTCAAAAGACTCAAGTAGATACAGCGGTAATTTCGTTGAAGCTGATGACTTGATGGTAGGAACCAACATTGAAGAAAAGAATATGTGGATTGCGCGAGCCTCTAGAAAATTTGAACTTGATAAAGTTCAAAAATTTTCGACCGAGTTAGGAGGTTCAGTCTGGTATTCTGATTTAGAAAATAAAAGAACAGATGAAGATGGTCACCGCAAATCATGGAATGTATTTGCTCAAACGCAATATCAAGCATGGCAATGGATGTTCTTAGCAGGTAAGCAAGATGTCACTAATGGCGATAATTTATTGCCAAATAGCTCAACAATTGGAGCATTTGATTACCCGTATCAAGTCGCTAACAAAGGCAAATATCTGGTCAATGAAATTAACTATACCTTTGCTCAGCCATTCCACAAACTTGAAAATATTAAACCTTATATCTCTCATAGCCGCTTTTTCAAAGATGAGGATGGATATAAAGACTCTGAACGCTTAATTGCAGGGGTTTATTTTAATTACAAAGCCATTGGTATTCAGGGTGAATACATTATGAGTAAAAATGATCCAATGGTTGGTGGTGGGGCTGATGGCCTTGCACAAGGTAGCAGTAATGATTGGGATAAACTGTTCTATCTTTCAATTGGATATTATTTCTAAAATTTAAAAGTAAACGATTGCCCTAAGTGAATAGGCCTCACTTAGGGCTTTTTTTCATAGAAAGACTTTTTCAGGTGGTGGTTCTCTTTTAACTGCCGGAGAAATGAGTTGTCCTCGGTTTAGGTTTTGAACATGCTGTAAACGATTGAGCAATTCGTTTTGAATAAACAAAATACAGGTTTGTAATTTAGATGAGCTTTTGAGCCGTGATGGATAAACTGCCCAAACATCAGCATCTTGCCAATATTCAGGCAAAATGTGTTGGAGTTGACCTGTAATTAATTCATCTGCAACATCCCAAATTGATCGGAAAATAATCCCGTGGCCTTCTATGGCAAGTTGATGAATAATTTCGCCGTTATTCGAAACAAAACGTGGTTTGATATGCACTGAGACATCTTCAGAAGCATGCCTAAATTTCCATAGCACAGACGATTGATCACGCTCACTAATCGTCAAACAATCATGTGTTTGCAAATCCTCAATGCTGTCTGGTACACCGTGTTTAAGTAAATAACTCGGTGAAGCGCACAAAATTCGAAAATTAGAAGCTAACTTCTTCGCAATCATATTTGGCGCAATTTCATTACCAATTCTAATATCCAAATCAATACTGTGTTGAATCAGGTCTTTGGTATTGTCGATGGTGTCAAAATGAATCTGAAGTTTTGGGTAGAGCATCATTAATTTAGACAAAATTGGTGCAATATGCTTTCTGCCAAAACCAAAACTACTAATAATATCCATACGACCTGTGGGCGTACTGAGCGGGTTATTGACTAGTTCACAGACTTCATCAAATTCTTCAAGAATATTTGAAACTCTCTCAAGGATGAGTTTGCCATCTTCCGTCAGGCTAACATGACGTGTACTGCGATGAAAAAGTTTGCAGCTTAAGGTGTTTTCTAAAATATTAATTCGCTTGCTAATGAAAGCTGGCGATGTTCCGAGTTCCTCAGCAGATTCGACAAAACTTTTTAGTTTGGCGACTGTGCAAAAAACCTTTAAATCCGATAGGTTAGGTAGATTATTCACGATCCGTGTCCATTGGAGTGATAGTTCTGTTGTTGATCATTTTTGCTTAAAACATCATGTTTAAGCCATACAAGGATATTAGTCGAAGGTGTGAAGGAAGCTTATGGCAAAAAGATATAAAGTTGCCACGATTGCAGGCGATGGCATTGGTTTAGAAGTTCTACCAGAAGGCATTAAGGTTGTAAAGGCAGCAGCAGAGAAGCATGGTATTGAGCTTCAGTTAGATGCTTTCGATTGGGCAAGCTGCGATTACTACCTTGAGCACGGCAAAATGATGCCAGATGACTGGTTTGAAACTTTGCAGGGCTACGATGCAATTTATTTTGGCGCTGTAGGCTGGCCAGATAAAGTACCTGACCATATTTCGCTTTGGGGTTCGCTGCTCCAGTTCCGTCGTGGTTTTGACCAATATGTGAATTTACGTCCAGTGCGCTTAATGCCGGGTGTTAAATGTCCCTTAGTAGGTAAAAAACCGGGCGATATCGACTTCTACGTAGTCCGTGAAAACAGTGAAGGTGAATATTCAGCCATTGGTGGTAAGGCTTTTGAAGGAACAGATCGAGAGTTTGTTTTACAAGAAGCCGTATTTACACGTCATGGTGTAGATCGCATTTTGCGTTATGCATTTGAGTTTGCAAATCAGCGAGATGCGAAAAAAATTACCGCAGCGACCAAGTCAAATGGTATTGCCGTTAGCATGCCGTATTGGGATGAACGCGTTGATGCGATGGCAAAACAATATCCACAAATTCAGGCCGATAAACAGCACGTTGATATTTTAGCAGCTCGTTTTGTTTTACAACCTGAGCGTTTTGATGTGGTTGTTGCATCGAATTTATTCGGTGACATTCTTTCCGATTTAGGTCCTGCATGTACAGGAACCATTGGTTTGGCAGCTTCTGCAAATTTAAACCCGGAAAGAAAATTTCCATCATTGTTTGAACCTGTACATGGTTCAGCACCAGATATTTACGGTAAACAAATTGCCAACCCAATCGCTGCGATTTGGTCGGGTGCCATGATGTTCGAATTCTTTGGCGAAGATGATGAACGCTGCATTCAAGCAGGTCAGGACATTATGCAGGCGATTGAGAATGTATTAATTAATGGGCCAAAGACAGCCGATATCGGCGGTCAGGCAAAAACTTATGAGGTAGGAGATGCAATTGCATCGTGTGTAGCCCAAATTAAAATGGACGTGTTCGCTATGGAATAACGCCATCCAAAAATGGATGTATGGATATGGATAATCAAAACACAAAAATTTATACGGATAAAGTTCTTGCCGTAACCAGTTTACTGTTTGTATTTATTTCAGTTGCTGGTTTGGCGATTTATTCGCAAGAGTCGATAAAGATTGCTGCAACATGGATGCAGTGGACGACATCGGTATTTACAACCCCTGTATTACTGTTTGCTTTTTTAGCCATTATTTTTACTTTTGGTCTAGCTTTTAGTAAATACGGCAAAATCAAACTAGGTGAAGGAAAGCCTCAATACACCACGATGTCATGGATTTTTATGTTCATCTTGTCAGGTATTGGATCTTCTACACTGTACTGGGGCTTCTTGGACTGGGCTTACTATTATCAAACTCCGGGTTTGAGCTTACCGCCTGAGTCAGCAGAAGCATTGAAATATAGCGTGGCTTACTCGTTTTTTCACTCAGGTTTAAGTGCATGGGCAATTTATGCTTTGGCATCAATTTCTTTGTGCTACAGCTACCATGTTAGAAAAAACAAAGGCTTAAGTTTGGCTTCAGTGATTGAAGCGGTAACAGGTTTTAAATCAACAGGTGTGGTTGGGCGTTTAGTCGACTTAATGTTCTTGCTTTGCATGTTTGGTGCATTAACGATTTCGCTTGTACTCACTGCCGTGACATTTACCAATATTTTGTCTCAGCTCACAGGTATCCCAAATACCTTTATGACCAAAGTCATCATTATTTTGGGTGTTTCGGTTCTATTTGCACTCAGTTCGTATGTAGGTATGGATAAGGGCATGCAACGTTTAAGTCACATGGTGTGTTTAGGCGTGGTGCTATTTGCAATTTATGTACTTTGCTTTGGTCCAACTCAATTCATTTTGAATAATTCATTAATGAGTTTCGGGTTAATGGCTACCAACTTTGTTGATATGAGTTTGTTTACCGACCCAATGGGTGACGGCAAGTTTACTCGTGAATGGACTGTTTTCTACTGGTTATGGTGGATTTCATATGCACCGGGTGTGGCACTCTTTGTAACGCGTGTTTCTAAAGGCCGTACTATTAAAGAAGTGATCTTTGCCATGGTGATTGGCGGCAGTGTTGGTCTTTGGTTTATCTTTGGTGTGTTTGAAAACTACAGTGTTTATAGCTTTATTCATGGGGCTGTAAATGTACCGCAAATCTTAAGCCAACAGGGTGGTGAGGTTGCAATTGGTCAATTGCTCAGCCTATTACCTGCTGGAAAGCTGATGATGTGGATTTTCCTCGGCATTATGGTGGTGTTCTTGGCAGCACATATGGATGCGGTTGGGTATGCGGTTTCAGCAACATGTACACGCGGTTTAAGTGAAGGGCAAGATCCATCGCCAAACGCACGTCTGTTCTGGTGTGTCATGCTGACTTTGGTTCCAATTGCCATGATCTTTAGTAAGGCACCTTTAGACACAATGAAAACAGCAACTATTGTGACGGCTTTACCATTCATTGTGATTATTCTGATTCAAACCTATGGTTTAGTGAAATGGTTGATTCAGGATTATGCCAAAGTCCCATCACATTTAATTGAGCAACAAGGTTATGATGATGCGGAAATTGGTTTAAACCAGACTCAAGATGAACATGCAAAACGGATGCAGCTTGAGCTTGCAAGCTCAATCAAACTGGACAGAAAAACCAGCTAGAGGGAACGGTAATGACTACATGTGAACAGACCACGTATGCCTTAAGTGAAGAAATGCAAAGCCTTGTGTATTGGAGCAGCATTTATTCACCAGCAGATGCAGATATTGACTCAGTCCGCGCGGCCTATGACGCGATGTGTCGACACTACACTTTGCCTCGTGATGGCAAGATTGAAGTCGAAGATAGAGTTGTTGCAAATGCAGAGCATCCTGTACCTGTTCGCATCTATTCACCAAAAACTAAACGACCTGAAGCTGGTTGGCCGTGTGTGTTGTATTTACATGGTGGCGGTTGGATGGTGGGTGGCCTCGATTCACATGAGTTTATTACCAGTTATTTATGTCAGGACTTAAATGCAGTTGTCATTGGTGTGGATTACCGCATGGCACCAGAGCATCGCTTTCCGGCAGCTTTTGAAGATTGTTTAGCAGTTTATCAATGGCTTAAAGAGCATGGTTCTGATTGGCAGATTGATAGCGGAAATATCGTTCTAGCAGGCGATAGCGCAGGCGGTAACTTAGCAGCAGCCCTTGCAGTGCATCTACAGCATAGTGGTTTACAAGCTCAAGGTCTGGCTTTGGTTTATCCGTGTTTAACTACAGCGCTTGATACACCAGCCGCACAAAAGCATGCCCATGCGCCGTTACTCACAACGGAAGATATGCATTTTTATTTAAAGGAATATGCACCTAATCCACAAAATTGGCAGGATGTACGTCTAGCACCTTTATTGGCAATGGATTTTTCAGATATGCCTGCAAGTTTTGTCGCAGTTGCAGAGTATGACCCTTTAAGTGATGACGGTTATTTCCTTACCCAAAAATTGGAACAAGCAGGTATCCCTAACGAGTTCCATTTAGGCAAAGGTTTATTACATGGCAGTTTACGTCTGATGCGTGACTGTCCTGAAGTTCAACAGTTATATCAAAACATGCTGAGTGCGATACGTCGCATGTTTGGCAGTGTCGAAAAGACATCAATTTAATATCGAGTCATTTGGACGAAAAGAATTTAATGGAGTAATAACATGAGTGCAGTTGAAAAATTACCTGAAGATTTTTGCGCAAACCCAGATGTTGCATGGACTTTTCCTAAAGTTTTCTATACTTCATCGCAAGTTTTTGAGCATGAGAAAGAAGCAATCTTTGCTAAAAGCTGGATTTGTGTTGCACATGGCAGTGAATTGGCACAACCGAATGACTATATTACCCGTAAAGTAATTGGTGAAAATATTGTCATCATTCGTGGTAAAGATAGTGTTTTACGTGCGTTTTATAATGTGTGTCCGCACCGTGGTCACGAGCTTTTAAGTGGCAGTGGTAAAGCAAAAAATGTAATTACTTGCCCATATCATGCTTGGACTTTTAAGCTAGATGGTAGCTTAGCTTTGGCACGTAACTGTGATCATGTTGAATCTTTCGATAAAGAAAACTCAAGCATGGTGCCTTTAAAAGTTGAGGAATATGCAGGATTTGTTTTCATTAATATGGATGAAAATGCGACTTGTGTAGAAGACCAGCTTCCGGAATTTGCTGAGCGTTTAAATCAAGCATGTAGCGTAATTAAAGATTTGAAACTGGCGGCACGTTTCGTGACAGAAACGCCAGCAAACTGGAAAGTGATTGTTGATAACTATCTAGAGTGCTATCACTGTGGACCGGCGCATCCAGGTTTTGCTGACTCCGTACAAGTTGATAAATATTGGCATACAACACATCAAAACTGGACATTGCAATATGGCTTTGCACGTTCATCTGAGAAGTCATTCAAGCTTGATCCATCAGTAACAGATCCTGAGTTTCATGGTTTCTGGACTTGGCCTTGCACGATGTTCAACGTGCCACCAGGCAGCAACTTCATGACAGTTATCTATGAATTCCCTGTTGATGCAGAAACGACTTTGCAGCATTACGATATTTACTTCACGAACGAAGAGCTCACTCAAGATCAGAAAGATTTGATTGAGTGGTATCGTAATGTATTCCGTCCTGAAGATTTGAACTTGGTCGAAAGCGTACAACGTGGTTTGAAATCACGTGGTTATCGAGGTCAAGGCCGTATCATGACGGATAAACAACGCTCAGGAATTAGTGAGCATGGTATTGCTTACTTCCAACATTTAGTGGCGCAGCATCATAAATAAAACAAATGGATTTATTCAGGTGTAAAGATGACTTACACCTGATTCTTCAGTTAGGAAGATGATATGTCGAGTTTACAAAGCACAGAATTATTTCAGCAACAAGCCTATATTAACGGGCAATGGCTAGCTGCACAGTCAAATGCAACAGTTCCAGTGACTAACCCTGCAACAGGCGAAGAAATTGGCACAATTCCAAATATGGGAGCGGCTGAGGCGACTCAAGCAGTTGAGGCTGCTTATACGGCTTTACAAAGTTGGAAAGCTTTAACTGCCCAAAACCGTGCAGATATTTTATTGGCTTGGTACAAACTGGTTCTCGAACATACCGATGAACTTGCTTTAATTATGACCATTGAACAAGGCAAACCTTTGGCAGAAGCGAAAGGTGAGGTGCGTTATGCTGCATCATTTATTCAATGGTTTGCCGAAGAAGGCAAGCGTATTTATGGTGATGTGATTCCAACGGTAAATAATCAGCAACGTTTTATTATTAGTAAAGAACCTGTGGGGGTTGTGGCTGCAATCACGCCGTGGAACTTCCCAATTGCCATGATTACCCGTAAAGCAGCACCAGCTTTAGCAGCTGGATGTACGATAGTGATTAAGCCAGCGAATGAAACGCCTTACTGTGCTTTAGCAATTGTGAAGCTTGCAGAAAAAGCAGGTATTCCAGCTGGTGTAATTAATGTTGTTACCGGTAAATCTCAAGAAATTGGTTCTGTATTTACTTCGCATGAAAAAGTGAAGAAATTGACTTTTACTGGCTCAACTCCAGTGGGTCGTTTACTGATGCAGCAGTGTTCAAGCACTATTAAAAAGTTAGCGCTTGAGTTGGGCGGAAATGCACCTCTGATTGTATTTGATGACGCCGATTTGGATAAAGCTGTACAAGGTGCGATTTTTGCCAAGTTCCGTAATGCAGGCCAGACCTGTGTTTGTGCTAACCGCATTTATGTACACGACAATATTTATCAAGCTTTTGCCGAGAAGTTTGTACAAGAAGTACAAAAGTTTAAAGTCGGTAATGGACTTGAAGATGGTGTACAAATTGGTCCATTAATTAATGAAAAAGCAGTTTTGAAAGCACAGCAGTTGATTGATGATGCAGTGAGCAAAGGCGCTAAAATTGCTTGCGGCGGTAAACAGCATGTTTTAGGGCAAACCTTTTATGAACCATCAGTTTTAACGAACGTTGACCGTACAATGGAAATTGTCCAAGAAGAAATTTTTGGTCCAGTTGCGCCGCTTATTCGCTTTACAGATGAAGCAGACGTCGTTTCTCAAGCAAATGACACGATCTTTGGTTTGGCTGCTTATGTGTATAGTGAAAATATTTCACGTTTATGGCGAGTATCAGAACAGCTTGAATATGGAATGGTCGGCATGAATGCCACAGCAATTTCAAATGAAGTCGTGCCTTTCGGCGGTGTGAAGCAATCAGGTGTTGGGCGTGAAGGCTCAAAGTATGGTCTTGAAGAATTCATGACTATTAAATACATGTGTTTAGGGCTTTAAGGATAAGCCCTAACAACAAGAATATGCAGTAAAAGAAGGATTCTAATATGGCTAGTCATTATGAAATGTTCCCGGCGGTTGTTACTCGTGTGGAGCAGCTAACCCCTTTAATCAAACGGTTTACGTTCAAACGTCAAGATGGGCAGAACTTTCCTCGATTTAGTGGGGGAAGCCATATTATTGTCAAAATGAATGAACAGCTTTCAAATGCATATTCATTGATGAGTTGTACACAAGACCTATCGACTTACCAAGTCTGCGTTCGTAAAGATGTGGAAGGTAAGGGTGGTTCAGTGTTTATGCATGATCAGTGTAATGAAGGCTGTGAAATTCAGATTTCAGAACCAAAAAATTTATTTCCATTAGCCGAAACAGGCAATAAACATATTTTAATTGCAGGTGGAATTGGCATTACACCATTCTTGCCTCAAATGGATGAGCTTGCGGCACGCGGTGCTGAGTTTGAGCTACATTATGCTTATCGTTCGCCTGAACATGCGGCTTTGTTAGATGAGTTAAAGCAGAAACATGCCGAGCATGTATTTAGCTATGTTGACTCAGAAGGTTGCTCATTGAAGCTGGATGAATTGATTTCATCACAACCTAAAGGCACACACGTGTATGTCTGTGGGCCGAAACCCATGATTGATGCTGTGATTGATTGCTGTAATAAGTATCGTTATCGCGATGAGTACATTCACTGGGAACAATTCGCTTCAACAGTTCCTGAAGATGGGGAAGCATTTACGGTTGTACTTGCCAAGTCTAATCAGGAAATTGAAGTACAAAGTAATCAGACGATTTTACAAGCTATTGAAACATTAAATATTGATGTGGAATGCTTATGTCGCGAAGGCGTATGCGGTACATGTGAAACTGCTATTTTAGAAGGTGAAGCAGATCACTTTGATCAATACTTAAGTGATGCAGAAAAGGTTTCACAGAAGAGCATGATGATTTGTGTGTCGAGAGCTAAAGGTAAAAAACTAGTATTAGATCTTTAATATATTTCTGTGGCCGATCAATTGTTTAAAGCAAAAAAATGCTAAAAAAAGAACAAATAATGATGAACTGAATCTTATTTGTTCAATTGATGGGCATTAAGGGTTTTTACCTATTGACCTGCTATACAGAACTATAGATAATGCGCACACAGTTTACGGCTATGTAGCTCAGTTGGTTAGAGCACCGCACTCATAATGCGGGGGTCACAAGTTCAAGTCTCGTCATAGCCACCATTTTAAAAACCACGCTCCTGCGTGGTTTCTTTTTATCTATTTTTTACTCATTAAAATGTTTTTCAATCATATCGAGTGTTTTTGAGCTTTGATAAAAGGGGGCTAAAAGCGCTTGAAGTAAAGGTTCTAAAATACCGTGCTCATTAAAGGCATCTATAACCTTCGGATAAAAACGCAAAGCTTCGGTTTGTAAGTCGCTTTCAGTTAATCCAATCTCACTTAATACTTCAAATAAACTTTGGTCTTTATAAAAATCATAAAAAACTTCCACGCCATACAAAATCAGGTCTTGCATAAATTGTGACTGGCGTAATTCTTTCCAGTATTCATAGATTAGAACAAAGAATTCTTCTACATCGAGAGGAGTGAGCTGTTTCATAAATTCATACATTTTTTTATATCTAATATCTTCCCAAACATGACGTACTAGACTTTCTAAATCTTCACTCGATAAAAGACTTAATTCTGTAAGTTGCTCATGAATAAAACTAGCAATCCAAGTTTCAAGTTTATGCTCAAGGCGTTGCTGCTGTAAAAAAGAGAATTTTTTGAGCTTATGTTGCCATTCAAAATGGTAGTCATCGACTCTAGATGCTGTTAGAAATTTTGGTAATTTTTGTTCTAAAGTTGAGGTTGCAATGTATTGGCAAAGTTGTTGTACAGAAGGACTAGTTCTTAAAAACTGGTTGAGATAATGAGGAATATGCTCCATTTCTAAAAATTTAGAAAGCCACATTTCAAATTGGTGGTCAGAGACCAAGTCTTGTAACTGAATTGGAGACTTCATCGCAGATAAATAAATACGCTGCGCGATTTCCCCAATAAACTCAAGTAAACCAGCACCTAGCTGCATTTCAAAAGCATAGCGTTTCACAACGGCCTGTAGTTGTTCTAAATCAACAACCTCATGGAGCTTGATTTCATCAGCATGTTGCATAAACAGTTGAATAAACTGCTGGAAATAAATAGGTGAGTTTTCTATAGATAATTGTTTTTTGAAAAACTCCACTTGCTCAAGCAAAAGTGCTTGAGCAAGTGCTGTAGTTTTTGATGAGTTTTTCTGCTCAGTCATTCGCTGTCCAACCGTTGACAATCGGATAACGTCGTTCGCGACTAAATGCGCGAGAGGTAATTCTCGGGCCAATCGCACCTTGACGACGTTTGTATTCATTACGATCAACTAAACGGATGACTTTTTCAACAACTTCTTTATCAAAACCTTTGGCAATAATATCGGCCTGACCTAAATCTTCTTCAATGTATGCGTAAAGGATGGCATCTAATACATCATATGCTGGTAAAGAGTCTTGGTCTTTTTGATCTGGGCGAAGTTCTGCTGAAGGTGGGCGGGTAATCACACGCTCAGGAATCACAGGAGTTTCGCTTAAGCTGTTACGGTATTTTGCTAATTCAAACACGATAGTTTTATAAACATCTTTTAGAACAGCAAAGCCACCAACCATATCGCCATAAAGCGTACAGTAGCCAACTGAAAGTTCAGATTTATTCCCTGTAGCAAGGACTAAATTACCAAACTTGTTTGATAAGCCCATAAGCAATGTACCACGAGCACGCGCTTGTAAATTTTCTTCAGTTGCGTCAGCTGGTGAATTACCAAAGAAAGGATACAAGGTTTGCATGAAGCTATTTACGATTGAGTGAATTTCAGCAATACCAAAAGTTACACCCATACGGCGAGCTTGTTCAGCCGCATCTTCTACACTAATTTGAGAAGTGTAGGTATAAGGCATCATTACAGCTTGTACTTTTTCTGCACCGATTGCATCAACAGCAATTGCGAGTGTGAGGGCAGAGTCGATACCACCAGAAAGACCCAAAATCACACCTGGGAAGTCTGAGCGCTCTACATAGTCACGAGTTGCCATGACTAAACCTTGATAGATCTCTGCAAATGTTTCTAATGCAGGAGCAGATTCAGTGACTTTATATAACTTTGTATCACGGTCAAATTCAGCAATATAAATGTCTTCTTTAAAGCTTGGAGCTTGTAAAGCAATTTCACCATTTTGATTGCTGACAAAACTTGTGCCATCAAAAATTAAATCGTCTTGTCCGCCCACTTGGTTAACGTAAACAATATTTAGATGAAGTTGTTTTGCAAGTTCACTTAAGGTCTGTATACGGTGTTGTGGTTTGCCGACTTCATATGGTGATGAGTTGAGTACAAGAACTGTATCAACATTTAATTGGCTCAACTGTTTAACCGTATTAATTGACCAGATATCTTCACAAATTAATACACCAAACTTATGCCCAAGATATTCAAAAACTAAGTGCTGATGGCCTTTTTGGAAATAGCGTTTTTCATCAAAGACGCCATAGTTTGGTAAATTATGTTTATTAAAAACACCCAAAACTTGACCGTCTTTCATGACAGCAGCAGAATTATAACGTTGACCATCTTCTGTCTGGTTTACAAATCCGAAAACCATAACAATATCTTTAACTTCGGCAAGTTGTGCAAAAGCCTTTTGCATACGTTTATTTAAATTTGGACGTAACAATAGATCTTCAGCTGGATAACCAATAACAGAAAGCTCGGGAAAAATAATCAGGTCAGCGTCTTGTTTTTTCGCCTGATTTACTTGCTCAATCATCTTTTGGGTGTTTGAGTCAATATTGCCAATATGCGGAGAAAACTGAGCAAGGGCAACTTTAAAACTTTTCATTCAAACCTAATCCTAGATCATAACGAATATAGATACACACAGTGTTGATTTTTATGGATATAATTTTTCAACGATGTGTATGATACGATAGTAAACAATTAAAATAGTAAACAAAAATGTCAAGATCAATAATATATACCAATCCCATATTTTCTGCGTAAAAATAACGAGATTTTCTGTATAGAATAGAAACAGGCTTCATTATTTTTATTGTTTGTATACTGCCTTATCACACGCTAATTTGGAATAAGTCTGTTCTATTTTTTTCAATAATTTGAATTGAATAAGCGCACTTTTATAGTTTAGATAAGTATTTCTGATTTATAAGAATTCTCATTTACATTACGCAAAAAATGTTACGTTCAAAGCGAGATTGATTATTTAGTTACAAATGAAGTTGAGGTGAACAGATAATATTTGGGATTTTTCCAGAGCAAATATCGCGCGCAATTTCGCCTTGCTGTTCAATATTATACGTACTAAATGCCTTGTCAGGGTGGTAGGTATATTTGTAGGGATTGTAACTTTTAAAGCTGAGGTAATAGGCTGATTGTAATAAAGCACCTTTAACTAGTACATGAATGCCTTTTTGATATTGCATGACGTGGGTGAGTTCGTGAATAAAAATACCCTGCATAAACTTAGACTCTAGAGCGTAATTTTCACTGTAATCAGCAGGATTGACATAAATATTCCCATTGGGAGCCATAAAAATACCGCAACTCTGCCAAGGGAGGTAGCGCGTAGCAATAATTTTAGGCCGTTCACAATCAAGCATGTCACCGAAAACCATTTGCGCTAATATTTTTTCTTGAGCAGTCAAATGTCTAATCGGATATTTTTTTAAGTGACGGAAAATAAAAAGGGTAATAAGAATAAATGGTGTATGGATTAAGCGTTTAAAGGCATTAAAAGTTAGCATAGCTTTGCCATTAAATGAGTTCATCTATTTCTTTAGCATAGTATAGATCATGTGTTGCTAAATAAAGAGGTAGGGTATTGATTAATTTTATAGTTCTGTTTTGAAAAATATAATTGTTTGAATAGATTGTGCATTTTATTAGGATGAATAAAAGAATTCTTGGATAAGAAAAGCAAAAGCCCCAGTTAAAACTGAGGCTTTACAACAACTAAAATCACAACAGCAAATAAAATTAAGGTTGGCATTTCATTAAAGAATCGCCAGAACTTGTGTGATTTATAGTGAGCATTTCCGATGAGCTTTTTACGATAATAGCCACATACCAAATGATAAATCACTAATAAAGCCACTAATCCAACTTTGAGGTAAAACCAAGTCGCTTGATGGTAATGTCGAGTTGCATCACCCCACTCTACAAGGAAATGGGCGGTAATTAATGTAGCAATCATCGAAGGCCACATAATTCCACGATACAACTTGCGTTCCATTACCTCAAAGCGTTGATGACTTGCAGCATCTTCACTCATAGCATGATAAACATATAGACGTGGTAAGTAGAACAAAGCAGCGAACCAGCAAACCACGGCAATAATATGTAATGCTTTTACCCACAAAAAAGCATCAGAAGGTGCATCCATCGATAATCCTAGGTGGGATTATGCATCCCACTTCTTGAAAATAAGGCAAGCGTTAACACCGCCAAAGCCAAAACTGTTACTCATTACAGTATTCAATTTTGCATCACGTTTTTCAAGTACGATATCGAAAGGTTTTGCGCCTTCATCAAGTTCAGTCACGTTGATGTTTGGTGCAATAAAGTCATTTTGCATCATTAGCACAGAGTAAATAGCTTCCTGTACACCAGCCGCACCCAAGCTATGACCTGTCATAGATTTGGTTGAGCTAAGAGGAGGTACGTTACCTTCACCAAATGCACGTTCCATTGCTTTAAGTTCTGTAATGTCACCCGCTGGTGTAGAAGTACCATGTGTATTTACATAGTCAATTTTCTCTACGCCATGTTGCTTAGCTTCTTCAAGTGCCATTAATACACAACGTGTAGCACCTTCACCACTTGGAGCAACCATGTCCGCGCCATCACTGTTCGCAGCATAACCTACTACTTCAGCTAAAATGTTCGCACCACGTGCTTGCGCGTGCTCAAGTGATTCAAGTACTACGAAACCACCACCGCCAGCAATAACGAAGCCGTCACGGTCTGCTGAATATGGGCGAGATGCTGTTTCTGGAGAGTCGTTATATTTCGAGCAAAGTGCGCCCATTGCATCAAACAATAAACTTTGAGACCAGTGATCTTCTTCACCGCCACCAGCAAGCATAAGGTCTTGTTTGCCAAGTTGAATTAAGTTGTACGCATAACCAATTGCATCTGCAGAAGTTGCGCAAGCACTTGTAATAGTATGTGAAATACCTTGTAGCTTAAATGCAACACCTACGTTTGCGGTAATGGTGTTTGACATGTTACGTGGCACGAAGAATGGACCCACTTTACGTGCGCCTTTAGTCTCTAATAATTCTGTCATTTCAACAACAGAAGCAGTTGAGCCACCACCTGAACCACCTGCAATACCATAACGTGGATTACCAGCAAGTTGTTCAGGAGTAAGGCCTGCATGTTCAACTGCAGCTACAGCAGCGTTGTATGCATACATCGCACATACGCCCATGAAGCGTTTTAATTTACGGTCGATATTATCAAAGTCTTGTTCTGCAGCAGCGCTGACATGACTTTTAAAATTGAGTTCAGCATAAGTTGGGTTAAAACGTGTCCCGGAGATTCCATTTTGAAGTGAATGAGTAACTGCTTCTAAAGAGTTACCGATACATGAGTTAATACCCATACCAGTGATTACAACACGTTTCATCTACAGGTCCCTTTATGGTGATATTTAAGAGTCTATCGTGTTCAACAGCTATGAAAATGAATAGGAGAATATAGCTGTAAGAAAACGGGACTCATGTTTTTCGTTGTTAACATGATAGCAGAAAGGATTTTTATTTCTTATGGCAAATCTTTATGACAATTTTACATTTAAAAAAAATAACCAAATACATAGTATGTTGCATTTGGGGTTAACTAAAATACACACATTCAAGTTGAGATAAATCCACATTCCACCTAGTATTTATCTCTAATTAGATAAATTAAAAAATCGAGGTACTTGATGACAAAATTTAATAATAATCAATCTGACAATTTGTTTTCTCAGGTCTTCGGAGTGGCTAAAAAGCTCAGTTCTACAGGATTGAGTATCTTGCAACAGAACCAATCAGGTGACGTCAGTAAGGTAATTGAACCAGTCCCAACTGGAAAAACTGTTGAAGGTAGATCGAGAACAAAAAGCCCATTTGAGGTTGAGCAATATGAAAGTCCTCAACAAATGCTAAGAGAACATTTACCAAAAGTCACACGTCAGGTATTTGGTCGACATTTTAAAAAAGTAAATGGTGTTGCTACATTTCTTTCGCCAGATTGGGATGAAAAAATCTCAGGCCATTTATTTAATTGGTTAAATGACTTTAGTTCAAAAAGTACCTTAACTGAAAAAATCCTAGAAGAAGCGGGTGCTAAAGATTTATTTGAATTAACTAAAGATACAGGTCGTTCTCAACGTCTAAGTCAGGCGCTTATAGAACAAAACAAGCTCATTGCGACTGTACAAGGTGCAATTACAGGTGTATCAGGCGTCGTTGGTGCAGCTGTAGATATTCCAGTATCATTGGTTTTGGTCTTAAGAACTATTTACCAGACAGGAAGGTCACATGGCTTTGATCTGCTGGAGGTAGCAGACCAAGATGTTGTTGAGTTTATTTTTAAAGAAGTTGACATTAGCTTGATTGCAGAGAAACAAACTCTCTTGTTGGCTTTAAAAACATTGCGAAATATGTTGGAAACTCAAGATATTCATCAATTTCAGCAAGTATTAGGTTCAACCACAGATATAGATACTTTAAAGAACTGGTTAACAGATGAAGAAGGGGAGTTTAAATGGGAATGGTTAAATCGTATTCCTAAACTTTCAGCTTTTGGTAAGTTTACTCCAGTTGCAGGCGCTGTTTTAAGTGCAGTATATAGCTGGAAATTACAAGAAGATGTAGGACATAAAGCTCAGGCAATTTTTGGAGCTGCAAGACATTATTTAAACGAACATCCAAGTGAGCATTTATCTCCACTACAGGCTTATTATGCTGCGGTTACACTCATTCAAAAAGCAAGCCCAAGACTTTTAAATGTAGGGGAAGATGGCAATATTCATGCTGCTCATCATCATAAAGTAGAAAACCACGAGGTAATCTCGAAAGTATCTATTGTGTTAAAACCTACAGAAAGTGAAAAAAGTGAAGAGAAAGTTCAGGAAAATGTTCATCAGGGCTTAGAAAAACTTGCTGACAAACATGTGACAGAACATGAGCATACTGAACAAAAGCCTGCTCTAACTCCAGAGGATGATGACGAGTTATTAGAAGATAAAAAATACTCTTAACAATACGCTTACAAAGTGAAGGTTTAAAATGTAGAAATAGCCTCTATTTAAATTTGTAAATCGTGCTGTCAAACATTGATATGGTCAACATTTGGTAAGTATTGCCGTGTTGACCATTTTTGCATCTTGGCTTACAATTATGTGCCCTTAAAAAGAGGTATTTTCTTTTTAAGGTTTTTTAATAACGGGAGAATTGCCATATGGCAACAACGAATCAGTTGATCCGTAAGGGTCGTACGACTTTGGTTGAAAAATCCAAAGTTCCTGCGTTGAAGGCTTGTCCACAACGTCGTGGTGTTTGTACACGTGTTTATACAACTACACCTAAAAAACCTAACTCAGCTATGCGTAAGGTTTGCCGTGTTCGCTTAACTTCAGGTTTTGAAGTATCTAGCTACATCGGTGGTGAAGGCCATAACTTACAAGAGCACAGTGTTGTTCTTATCCGTGGTGGTCGTGTTAAAGACTTACCGGGTGTACGTTACCATACCGTTCGTGGTTCATTAGACTGTGCTGGTGTTAAAGATCGTAATCAATCACGTTCTAAATACGGTACTAAGCGTCCTAAGAAGTAATTCTAGGAAACTAGTCGAATAAGCCCTTTAGCGTTTCGCTTGTTTGAATTCTTCATAGATTTGTAATTCAAGCGACGTATAGTAAGGCCAGCGTCGTGTACATGACACTTGTACAAACTGCTGGATCATCCTGAAGTGTCATATTATTAGGTGTATTAAAATGCCAAGACGTCGCGTAGTCGCTGCTCGTGAGATCCTTCCAGATCCAAAATTTAGCAGCCAAACAATCGCTAAATTCATGAACCACGTAATGCAAGATGGTAAAAAATCTATTGCAGAAAGTATCGTTTACGGTGCTTTAGAACGCGTTCAAGAAAAAAACAAAGTAGACCCAGTTGAATTTTTCGAGACTACTCTTGAAAAAGTTCGTCCTATGGTTGAAGTAAAAGCACGCCGTGTTGGTGGTGCTACTTATCAAGTACCTATGGAAGTACGCCCATCCCGTCGTACTGCCTTAGCTATGCGTTGGTTAGTAGATGCTGCTGCTAAGCGTTCTGAAAAAACGATGGCTTTACGTCTTGCTGGTGAGTTGCTTGATGCAGCTGAAGGTAAAGGTGCAGCAATCAAAAAACGTGAAGATGTGCACCGTATGGCTGAAGCTAACAAAGCCTTCTCTCACTACCGTTTCTAAGCGGATAAAACAGGCCTTATTCAGGAGAATATTCATGCGTACAGCAGCTCGATTCAACATTGCTCTCTATCAAAGTGGGGGCTTTGCAGGTATTTAAGTTGCCTGTTTGGATATTCGCGCGCATCAATTTAATTGGTGCGTCCTGTTTTAAATATAACATTTAGGAATGTAGACATCATGGCTCGCCAAACCCCAATTACTCGTTACCGTAACATCGGTATTTCTGCGCACATTGACGCAGGTAAAACAACTACAACTGAACGTATTTTGTTCTACACAGGTGTATCTCACAAAATTGGTGAAGTACACGACGGTGCAGCAACAATGGACTGGATGGAACAAGAGCAAGAGCGTGGTATTACAATTACCTCTGCTGCTACGACTTGTTTCTGGTCTGGTATGGGTAACCAATTCGAACAACACCGTATCAACGTAATTGACACCCCGGGACACGTAGACTTCACAATCGAAGTTGAACGTTCTATGCGTGTTCTTGACGGTGCGTGCATGGTTTACTGTGCTGTAGGTGGTGTACAACCTCAGTCTGAAACTGTATGGCGTCAAGCGAACAAATATAAAGTGCCTCGTTTAGCATTCGTGAACAAGATGGACCGTACTGGTGCAAACTTCTTCCGTGCTGTTGAGCAAGTTAAAACTCGTTTAGGTGGTAATCCTGTTCCTATCGTTGTGCCAATTGGTGCTGAAGATACATTCCAGGGTGTTGTTGACCTTATCGAAATGAAAGCGATTATCTGGGATGAAGCATCTCAAGGTATGAAGTTTGAATATGCTGATATCCCAGCTGACCTAGTTGATACGTCTAACGAATGGCGTACAAAAATGGTTGAAGCTGCGGCTGAAGCTTCTGAAGAATTAATGGACAAGTACCTAGAAGAAGGTGATCTTTCTAAAGAAGACATCATCGCTGGTTTACGTGCTCGTACATTAGCTTCTGAAATTCAAGTAATGCTTTGTGGTTCTGCGTTCAAGAACAAAGGTGTTCAACGTATGTTGGATGCTGTAATTGAATTCTTACCATCACCTACAGAAGTTAAAGCGATCGAAGGTATCCTTGACGACAAAGACGAAACTAAAGCGTCTCGTGAAGCATCTGACGAAGCTCCGTTCTCTGCGCTTGCGTTCAAAATCATGAACGACAAATTCGTAGGTAACTTAACATTCGTACGTGTTTACTCTGGTGTTCTTAAACAAGGTGATCCGGTTTATAACCCAGTTAAAGCTAAGCGTGAACGTATCGGTCGTATCGTGCAAATGCATGCGAACGAACGTCAAGATCTTGATGAAATCCGTGCAGGTGATATCGCAGCGTGTGTAGGTCTTAAAGACGTTACAACTGGTGATACATTATGTGATGAGAAAAACATCATTACTCTTGAGCGTATGGAATTCCCAGAGCCAGTAATTTCATTGGCTGTTGAACCAAAAACTAAAGCAGACCAAGAAAAAATGTCTATCGCTTTAGGTCGTTTGGCTAAAGAAGATCCATCGTTCCGTGTTCGTACAGATGAAGAATCTGGTCAAACAATTATTGCTGGTATGGGTGAACTTCACCTTGACATTATTGTTGACCGTATGAAGCGTGAATTCGGTGTTGAAGCTAACATTGGTAAACCAATGGTTGCTTACCGTGAAACGATCAAAAAGTCTGTTGAACAAGAAGGTAAGTTCGTACGTCAAACTGGTGGTAAAGGTAAGTTTGGTCACGTATATGTACGTCTTGAACCGCTTGATGTTGAAGAAGCTGGTAAAGAATACCAATTCGTTGAAGAAGTTGTTGGTGGTGTAGTACCTAAAGAATTCTTTGGCGCGGTTGACAAAGGTATTCAAGAACGTATGAAGAATGGTGTATTGGCTGGTTACCCTGTTGTTGGTATTAAAGCGACATTATTCGACGGTTCTTACCATGACGTCGACTCTGACGAATTATCGTTCAAAATGGCAGGTTCTTATGCCTTCCGTGATGGTTTCATGAAAGCGGATCCTATCCTTCTTGAACCTATCATGAAAGTTGAAGTAGAAACTCCAGAAGACTACATGGGCGATATCATGGGTGACTTAAACCGTCGTCGTGGTATGGTTCAAGGTATGGACGATCTTCCTGGTGGAACAAAAGCAATTCGTGCAGAAGTTCCTCTTGCTGAGATGTTTGGTTACGCGACTCAAATGCGTTCTATGTCTCAAGGTCGTGCGACTTACTCTATGGAATTTGCTAAATATGCTGAAACTCCACGTAACGTGGCTGAAGGCATCATCGCTAAATTCCAAGCTGGCGGTAAAAAAGGTGACGACGAGTAATCTTTCGATTACTATAAGCCCAAACTAATTTCTTAGTTAAAAACCAAGTGCTCATGGGGTGACCCTCCATGAGTAGTTTATAAAGGAAGATCATCATGGCTAAAGCCAAGTTTGAACGTAATAAGCCACACGTAAACGTGGGCACAATCGGTCACGTTGACCATGGTAAAACAACTTTAACTGCTGCGATTGCAACAATTTGTGCAAAAACTTACGGCGGTGAAGCGAAAGATTACTCACAAATCGACTCAGCACCTGAAGAAAAAGCACGTGGTATTACAATTAATACTTCACACGTAGAATACGATTCTCCAATTCGTCACTACGCGCATGTTGACTGCCCGGGCCACGCCGATTACGTTAAAAACATGATTACTGGTGCTGCTCAGATGGACGGCGCGATCCTTGTGTGTGCTGCGACTGACGGTCCAATGCCACAAACTCGTGAACACATCCTTCTTTCTCGTCAGGTTGGTGTACCTTACATCATCGTATTCTTAAACAAGTGTGACCTTGTTGATGATGAAGAATTACTTGAATTAGTAGAAATGGAAGTTCGTGAACTTCTTTCTACTTATGACTTCCCAGGTGATGACACTCCAGTTATCCGTGGTTCTGCGCTTAAAGCGTTGGAAGGCGATGCTGGTCAATATGGTGAGTCTTCAGTTCTTGCTCTTGTTGAAGCGCTTGACTCTTACATCCCAGAACCAGAACGTGCTATCGACAAAGCATTCTTAATGCCAATCGAAGACGTATTCTCAATTTCTGGTCGTGGTACTGTAGTAACAGGCCGTGTAGAAGCTGGTATCGTTAAAGTTGGTGAAGAAGTAGAGATCGTTGGTATTAAAGATACAGTTAAAACAACTGTAACTGGCGTAGAAATGTTCCGTAAACTTCTTGACGAAGGCCGTGCAGGTGAGAACTGTGGTATCTTACTTCGTGGTACTAAGCGTGAAGACGTGCAACGTGGTCAAGTACTTGCTAAACCAGGTACAATCAAGCCGCACACTAAATTCGACGCAGAAGTATACGTACTTTCTAAAGAAGAAGGTGGTCGTCACACTCCATTCTTAAATGGTTACCGTCCACAGTTCTACTTCCGTACAACTGACGTAACTGGTGCAATCCAATTACAAGACGGCGTTGAAATGGTTATGCCAGGCGACAACGTTGAAATGTCAGTAGAATTAATCCACCCAATCGCAATGGACCCAGGTCTACGTTTTGCGATCCGTGAAGGTGGTCGTACTGTAGGTGCAGGTGTTGTTGCGAAAGTAACTGCATAATCACTTTCAGTGAAAAAAAGCGCTCTTTTTAGAGCGCTTTTTTTATACTTAATTGTCTAACAATCACTATAAA
This sequence comes from Acinetobacter sp. D009, assembly GCF_038562025.1. Classification (NCBI taxonomy): domain Bacteria; kingdom Pseudomonadati; phylum Pseudomonadota; class Gammaproteobacteria; order Moraxellales; family Moraxellaceae; genus Acinetobacter; species Acinetobacter sp. D009. The sequence continues at coordinate 2,955,467 of NZ_CP151886.1, read as the reverse complement.
GGCTGGCCCTAACTGATATTTCAATGTCCTTATTTCCCCTTAATCCTTTTTATTAAATTTGTATGATAAGAATCAAGAAAACGAACAATAAAGTTTGAGTAACTAGAGTTACTTACTAAGGAGCTTTGGGTATGAATGCTAAAGTGAATATTACGAATCGTGCAGGTGCAAGCTTTCCAGTACGTCGTATGAATTTTGACTTTAATGATGTACCAGAATATTGGATGAATGGTTCTGCTGGACTCACACACTTTATGACTGCATTGTCAGCATTGTTTCCAGCTGGTGAGAAATTCTTTATAGATAGTGTAAGAGCAGTACGTTATCACCCAGCTATTAAAGATGATGAAGCGCTCCAAAAAGAAATTAGTGCTTTCATTGGGCAAGAAGCAATGCATACTCAAGAGCATGTAAACTTCAATGCTTCTGCTCAAAAGTTTGGTCATGATGTAGAAACGTTAGAGAAATTTACCGATACGGCAATTCAAACAGCCATTAAAACTTTTGTAAAAATTGTCAAACCTTTCGGTATGACAAAAGAAATGGTTGACTTGACTGCTACAACGGCTCTTGAGCATTTTACCGCTACTATTGCGTCGCAATTATTGGTCAATAAGCACATTCAAGAGCTTATGACAGATGAGACAATGTCAACAATGTGGTATTGGCATGCGATTGAAGAAAATGAGCATAAAGCCGTAGCTTATGACGTGTACGAAGGTGTATTTGGTAAAGGCATAAAAGCTTATGCGTTACGAACCAGTTCTTTGGTATTTGCTATGACTTTAATCTTTTTAATCCAGTCATCTTTTGTGCTTCGTTTATTAAAGCAAGATAACAAGTTGAATTTAGATGAATTATCAGTAATTTACAAATACGGATATAGCCCATCTAAAGGTATTATTAGTGGTATGGCTAAAGAAATGTTAGCTTACTTTAAACCTGGCTTTCATCCAAATGACCTAGATACCGTTGGTCTATTGAAAACATGGAAAGCAAAATTAGGTTTATAGATTTAATTCATGATTTATAAAGGGCCGATAGTGGCCCTTTTTTATTTTTCTATAACTATATTAAAGAGATCGTGGAGCAGATATTGCACCTTTATGTGTCTATGAATGACCTCATCTGATATTTCTCTGTCCTCATCTGCACTTAATTGGTACATCGAAAGACGTATGATTATAAATATTAAGAAAATAAATAAAGTTATATGTGAATTAGCTATTCACTTAAAAGGAGTCTGAGATGAATGCTAAGGTAAATATTTCCAATCGTGCTGGCGCTAGTTTCCCTGTGCGTCGTATGGATTTTGAATTTGCTCAGGTCCCACGTTATTGGGCAAATTATGATGCAGCATTAACACATTTTATGACAGCATTATCGGCCCTTTTTCCAGAAGGTGAGCAGTTCTTTGTAAATAGTACGCGTGCTGTTCGAAATGATCCAAAGCTTGCTGATCCAGATCTTCAAAAAGAAATTAGTGCTTTTATTGGTCAAGAAGCGATGCACTCCAAAGAGCATTTAGCATTTAATGCTTCAGCACAGGCTTATGGTTATGATGTGCGTCATATGGAAAAGCAAACAGGAAAAGTCATTAAGATGGGTACAGCTGTTGTAACCAAATTAATGAAACCTTTTGGCTATACCAAAGAAATGATTGATTTGACTGGAACATGTGCACTAGAACATTTTACATCGACCATTGCAGCTGAACTTTTACAAAACCCTGAAATTCAGGCCATGTTCCAAGACGACACTATGTATCATTTGTGGATGTGGCACGCAGTTGAAGAAAATGAACATAAAGCTGTGGCATTTGATGTGTATACAAGTATGTACGGACAAGGTCCGAAAGCTTATTTTATGCGTTCAACAGCCTTGATTATTGCAATGGCATTAATCTTCGCAACTCAGTCTTATTTTACTGCTAAGTTACTTAAAACTGACGAAAAATTAACTTGGAAGGATACGAAGTACATGCTTAAGTTCATGTATGGTCGTAAAGGTTTTATGACTCGTCAAATTCCAGAGTTACTTGATTTTTTAAGACCAAAATTTCATCCAAATGATTCGGATACCACAGCATTGCTAGCAACTTGGCGTGAAAAATTAGGTCTTTAAAAAATACTGAAAAAAGGACAATTCAATTGTCCTTTTTTTTACTCGTTTTTTCTTGGGAAGTTTTTATAATACGCACTACTTTAGAATCTTCATTGCGTTGAAACTCATGATTCGTATTATGCAAAACACTGATGTGGATATTGTCGTTCAAATTGAAAAATCAGTTCAGACCCATCCGTGGTCAAGACAGCAATTTATTGAATCTTTGAACTCTTATCAATGTACAGTGATTGAGTCACAAAACAGAGTGGTTGGGTTTTGTATTTTACAGCCTGTTTTAGATGAAGCTAATTTATTACTCATGGCAGTTGATCCTAAAATGCAAGGGCAGGGTTTAGGATATGAGTTATTAAGTGCATCAATTGAAAAATTGGAAAATCAGCCAGTACAAATCTTTTTAGAAGTTCGTGAAAGTAATAAAGCCGCTATTGGTTTATATGAAAAAACAGGCTTTCACCAAATTGATCTGCGTCGCAATTATTATCCTACCCAAGATGGTGGGCGGGAACATGCGGTCATTATGGTAAAAACCTGTACAGATGATTTCGCATCTTTATTTAATGATTAAATTATTCCATTCAGAAGGTAACGTAGTCATAAGAGATGTACCTAGCTGTTGAATTTCTTCTGGTGATAATGACCTGTTTAAACGGCGCCATTGCCCATCGAGCAGAAGTTCTAAAGGGGTATATTGCGATTTATAGTTCATTTTGGCTGAATGAGGCACCCAATAGCCTAAGTAGAGATATTCTAAACCGAGCGATTTCACATATTCAATTTGGTTAAGAATAGAGTAAACACCAAGTGATCTACGATGCTCATCGGGATCAAAGAATGTATAGACAGCCGATAGTCCATCATCCATTAAATCACAAGTAGAAACGCTAATGAGCCGATTGTCTTTCCAAAGCTCAAGAAAAAAACTATCTGTGCAGCTATGTACTAAAAACTTTTCAAACTGATCTAGACTTGGTGGAAACATATCACCATCTGCATGGCGTTCATTAATATAGCGTTCATATAAATCATAATGAATTTGGGCTGCTTGTCGCGTAGGCAGAACAGTCATGGTGAGATCTTGATTTCGTTTCCATGCTTTTTTTTGCATGCTGTTCATTTGGAAATCGGCCACTGGGACACGACAAGACAAACATTGTCTACATAAGTGACATTCAGGGCGATAAACAAAGTCGCCACTACGGCGAAAGCCTAAACGAGAAAGTTCTGAAAGAGTGACCACATCAATTCGATGGATGGGATCTAAAAACACCATGCGTGCTGATTTATTTTCTAGATAGCTGCAATCATGAGGTGGAGTAATATAATACTGCAGATCATTTAAAAGGGACTTCGGGTGATATGATTTCATGATTGGTCCCTCCTGTTATCATTCCATTAATTTTGCATCTAATGCTATTGTTTTACTTGAAAATACACGTTCTTGATACTTTTTCCAATTGATAAAGGGGTGAATAATTACATCTTGTAACGATTTTAAGTAGTCTTGACGAGAAAGTGTACTGGCTCCCAGACTAATTAAGTGACTGTTTACGAGTTGGCAGTCTATCCATGGTAGCTGATTTTCTTGTCCTATGAGCATTAATGTATAAAAAGCCATTTTTGAAACATCGGTTTCGTTGCTAAACATTGACTCACCAAAACACCCTTTGCCAATCGTAACACCGTATAAACCTCCTACAAGCTCCTCTTGTTGCCATACTTCAATACTGTAACCATAACCAGCATTAAACATCTCACAGTAACCTTGAATAATATCCTCGCTAATCCATGTTTCATCTGCATAACTTCTTGGCAAAGAGCAAGAGCGAATAACTTGTTCAAAGGCATGATTTACCGTAATGGTGTAATCGTACTTTTTCATGTTCCGAATGAGTGATTTACTTGGTTTATAGTTTTGAGGGTAGATCACGCAACGAGGTTCTGGGCTCCACCAACAAATAGGCTCATCTTCATTAAACCAAGGAAAGAGACCATGGGTGTATGCTTCATATAGGGTAGAAGGGGAGAGGTCCGCTCCGATACAAATTAAACCATGCCCATCTGGATCAGCTTCAATGGGGTCAGGAAAAATGAATTGGGAAAGTGGAAGTGTATTCATAAAAATAAAATAAGATGAGCTTTAAGGTTATGCTATAAAAATTAATATATGTCAGCTAGTCATTATTCTAAAAAAAACAGCCGTTATAAGAACGGCTGTTTTAAAACTCTAGAAATCTATTAATTAAAGATTATCTAGATATTTTTCAGCATCTAGAGCCGCCATACAGCCAGACCCAGCAGAAGTAATCGCTTGGCGATAAATGCTGTCAGCGACGTCACCAGCAGCAAAAACACCAGCAACAGAAGTCGCTGTTGCATTACCAGAAGTACCACTTTGCACTTGGATGTAGCCATCACGTAAGTTTAATTGGCCTTCAAACATTCCAGTGTTTGGCTTGTGGCCAATTGCTATGAATAGACCATGAACCTCTACGTCTTGCTTAGAATCATCTTGAGTTGATTTAAGGCGAACACTGGTTACGCCAGTATTGTCACCCAATACTTCTTCAACTTCGTGGTTCCAGATAATGCTGATTTTGCCTTCCTTTTCTTTGGCAAATAAATGATCTTGCAAAATCTTTTCAGAACGTAAAGTATCACGGCGGTGTACTAACGTTACATGTGACGCAATATTTGATAAATAAAGTGCTTCTTCAACAGCAGTGTTACCACCACCTACAACCATTACTTTTTGGTTTTTGTAGAAGAAACCATCACATGTTGCACATGCGCTTACACCTTGGCCCATAAATTTTTGTTCAGACTCTAAACCAAGATATTGAGCTGTAGCACCAGTTGCAATAATCAAAGCGTCACATGTGTACTCTTCCATGTCACCTTTTAAAACAAAAGGACGTACATTTAAGTCCACTTCGTTAATATGGTCATAGACGAGTTCTGTACCAAAGCGTTCAGCATGTGCTTGCATACGATCCATTAATGCAGGACCTGTTAAACCTTCAGGATCGCCCGGCCAGTTGTCAACTTCGGTTGTTGTTGTAAGTTGCCCACCTAGTTGTAAACCTGCAATTAAAGTAGGTTTAAGGTTTGCACGCGCTGCATATACTGCTGCACTATAGCCCGCAGGGCCAGAACCGAGAATAATTAACCGAGAATGACGAGCACTCATTGAGGGTATCCTTATTTATTTCGAGAATTTTGAAAATTATACGTGAATTTGCCGATCAATAGCGTTAAATCAATGTGGATAATATTGATCAGGTCAATCGAATTAAGTTATATAACAATATAGAAGTGCCTTATGTTAACAACAACTGTAAAGAATCATGCACCTTTTTTGTAAGAACAGGTGCATAATATAAAGTTCATTCGTTGAAGATCTAAAATGTAGTTCTTCACATCTCTAAACCAATAATTAAATGGGTTACAGGACAGTATATGACTGCGGTGTCAAGTGTTTATGCACAGCGCTTATTGATGACATTATTCTTGGTTTCTTTTGGTATTTATATGTTTCTGGCAACAGTAACATATACACCATTTGACCCGGGCTGGATGCATATTTCCAGTGATACTCAGCAAGTATCCAATGCAAGTGGTATTGCTGGCGCATGGATTGCAGATTTGCTGTTTGGTTTTTTAGGATGGGCAAGTTTGCTTATTCCAATTTTCCTTTTCATTGAAGCAATTCAGGTTTGGTGGCCACGTAGTTTCCTAAACCGCCCATTTCGTTATGCTGCACAATTCTTCTTAATTTTAGTTGTATCTAGCTTACTTTATTTACACTGGAATGTGCCGGCAGATACTTTAGATAATGCAGCTGGGGGAATTATTGGTTACGAGCTAGGTCAAAGCCTATCTCAATTGTTAACAATTTACGGTGCAACCTTATTTTTACTGGTTTTCGGGGTAGTGTTGTTTACTCTTGCATTTGGGGTGCAATGGAGTAAAACATGGGTTACGCTCAAAGCTACACCAAGTTATTTACAAGATTTATTTTATAAGAACGTATCTCCGAATGAATCGGATTATGACTTAACAACTCAACCTGCCAATAAAGCAGCCGCGGTTAAAGTTGCTGACAATGCAGAAACGAATGCGAATGCTTCAGATGAGAAAGAAACACCAGCTCAATCTGAAACAGCTCAACCGCAAACTACGACAACGCGACATGATGCGGTTGCTGAGCGCTTATTTGCAGATGTGCTAGCGAAAGAGCAGAGCCGGCCTGAACCTGTTGCAGATACACCAGTTGCAAATACTCAGAACTTTGAGCATACGCTTGAACAGGCCCATAAACTTGAACGAGATAGCCAACGTTTAGTTGCGACTGGCGAAGTATGGCGTGCTTTACAGCGTGATGATGCGAGTCATAAGCAAGAAATTGATGCGCTTTTAAGAGCTGCTGATGATTCGACAGAGACAGAGCAAGTTCCTACTCATGAGCAATTTCAGCAAACAATTTCTCAAGTAAATCAAAATCAACCATCATCTAAACAAGACTTACATAGTCTTGATTGGAGTGATGATGAGATTTTTGATGAGTTGCTTGCCGCGGTTCCAAACAGTAAAACTGCAACAGATGTGCATACACCATTTGTTCAAGATCACCATGTAGAAGCCGAACCAACTTCGCAATCTGTTAATATTGCGAATGAAACATCTTCAAATATTTCAAATTTAAATCAATCACCTAAAAATTTAGCAAACGAACAAGTCTTTGAAGATTTTGATGATTTATTAATAGATGAAGACATTGCCCCAACTGAACCTGTGAGAGCAAGTAGTTATGCGCAATCTTCAGCATTTGTAAAAGCTCCTATCCAAACGACTATTCAGGCCGACAAACTTTCAAAAGAAGAGTTTATTGAAGCTTGGCAGGAGACTGCTGGAAAACCGCAGGAAAATGCTGATTTTGATGAAGACGATTTCGATTTTGATGCACCGTTAACAGATGCATCAGGTCGCCCAATGTCTCGTGCAATGCAAGTTGCTAAGAAGCGTTTGGATTTACCAACTTTACCGGGCCTTGACCTACTCGATAAGGTCGATCCAAATAAGAAAGTCAACTTTACTGAAGAGCAACTTTCACGTTTGTCTGAATTGCTTGAAATTAAATTGCAAGAATTTAACGTAAAAGCTCAGGTGGTAGAGGCTCAACCAGGGCCAGTTGTAACTCGCTTTGAGTTAGATTTGGCACCCGGTGTTAAAGCTTCTAAGGTCACAAATATCTCACGTGACTTGGCGCGTTCAATGTCGATGGCATCGGTCCGTGTGGTCGAAGTTATTCCTGGTAAACCATACATTGGTATTGAAGTGCCAAACAGTGCCCGTGAAATGGTACGTTTGATTGAGTTATTGGAAACACCAACATATCGCGACCCAAGTGCATTAATTAGTATGGCGATGGGTAAAGATATTTCAGGTAATCCTGTACTCACTGATTTAGCGAAAGCACCACATATGTTGGTTGCTGGTACGACAGGTTCTGGTAAATCGGTTGCGGTCAACTCGATGATTTTATCGATGTTGCTTAAATACACACCTGATCAATTACGTTTAATTCTAATCGATCCAAAACAGCTCGAACTTGCAAACTATAATGATATTCCACATTTATTAACTCCAGTCGTTACTGACATGAAAGATGCGGTAAGTGCTTTGAACTGGTGTGTGAATGAAATGGAACGTCGTTATAAACTTATGTCGTTCTTAAAAATTCGTAAATTAAGTGACTACAACCGTAAAGTTGAAGAAGCGATTGCGAATGGTGAAGACTTAATTGATCCGACTTGGAAACCAAGTGATTCTGCGACACAAGAACGTGCACCTCGTTTAACACCATTACCATCTATTGTTATTGTTGCGGATGAGTTCGCTGACATGATCATGCAAGTTGGTAAAAAAGCAGAAGAAATGATTACCCGTTTGGCGCAAAAATCTCGTGCTGCTGGTATTCATCTATTGCTTGCAACTCAACGCCCATCTGTTGATGTTATTACCGGTTTGATTAAAGCAAATATTCCAACGCGCGTAGCACTACGTGTAAACAGTAAAATTGACTCACGTACTATTTTGGATGCTGGTGGTGCAGAAGACTTGTTAGGTCATGGTGATATGCTGTTCTTAGGCCCTGGTAAAATTGAGCCAGAACGTGTGCATGGTGCTTTCATTAGTGATGATGAAGTAAACCGTATTTGTGATGCTTGGCGTGAACGTGGCGAACCAGATTATATTGAGGAAATCTTGACACCATTTGATGAAGAGCCAGCGTCACGTGGCTTTGAAGAGGGTGAAGGCGGTTCTGACCGAGATGCACTTTATGATCAATGTGTGTCATTCGTATTAGAAACTCGAAAAGCGTCTACATCTTCGCTACAGCGTAAATTTAGCCTTGGTTATAACCGTGCCGCTCGTATCATTGATCAAATGGAAGAGAACGGCATTGTGAGCTCAATGGGCCCTAATGGTAAGCGGGATATTCTAGTTTAATACGTATAATTTAAGCCTCTTCGGAGGCTTTTTTATAACTTAAATAAAGTGAACCTATTTACAAATGACTTAAAGATTTTATCGTCTAGTAAAAAAATGCTAATGTATTTTCCCTAAATAAATAACAATGAATTAAATCAGGAGAAAGACATGCTATTAGCTCTGATTACTTTAGCCTTTATTCACTTTTGCGCACTTATTACTCCCGGGCCTGATTTTTTCCTTGTATCTCAAACTGCCATTAGCCGGTCTCGTAAAGACGCTATGCTGGTCGTTGCTGGTATAACGGCGGGTGTTATGTTTTGGGCGTGCTTGGCACTGATGGGATTAAATCTTATATTTGAGAAAATGGCTTGGTTAAAGCAAGGATTGCTCATTGCTGGTGGTTTATATCTATGTTGGTTGGGTTATCAGATGCTACGTTCGGCTTTTTCAAAAAATCAGCAAGAGAGCAATGTTGCTGTTGAGCTCCCCAAAGCTCCTTACTTATTTTTTATTAAAGGTTTGATAACCAATCTATCAAATCCAAAAGCTGTTATTTATTTTGGTAGTGTTTTCTCTTTATTTTTAGCTAATCCTCAACTTGATCAGGTTCACTGGCTACTCTTTATTATTGTCACAGTCGAGACAATTTTATGGTTCTGCTTTGTGACTTTTATTTTCTCGTTACCAAGTTTTAGAGCAGCTTATCGTAATTTTTCAAAATGGATTGATGGTATTTCGGGTGGTATTTTTACCGTGTTTGGTATTTTCCTGATTGGTAATCGATAAGTCTAGATAAGAAAAAAGCCTCTTTTAGAGGCTTTTTATTTTAAGCAAACTTCGCTAGAACTTCTAAAAATGGTGCTGATTGACGCGGAAACTTAGCAATTACATCATGGATGCGTTGGCCTTCAGGGTCTTTGGCATTAATATCGCGTCCGTCCGCAATAAATTGCTTTAAAAGACGCTCATAGTCTGTTGGGCGCATATGTTTGAATGCATGGTAGAGCACATGAAAATCTGCATTCACACCACTTGGAGGAAGTTGGTTGAGGTAGGCAAAAACACGCTCATCGGACCATTCTTCATTGAAAGTTGCTGGCTGTGATAATGCCATGACAATCTCCTCATTTTAAAAAAGGCAAAATAACTTGCGTTATTTTGCCTTGATTCTGATTTATTGAATAGTCAGAAATAGAATTATCGTTCTTCAGGTAAATTGATATTCATTTCTAACATTTCGATATTAGCTTCAGAGCGAACTTGCATTTGGATATGCTGTTCACCTACACCGCTAACATAACGGCTAACCACTTGCATGATTTCTTTTTTCATCTGATCAATTTTGTCTTGGCTTAAACGGCGGCCTAAACCTTGTTCAGAAGCAACAATAACTTTCAAACGATCTTTGGCAGTTTGAGCACTTGATGGTTTTTCTTCGCTGCTAAATAATTTACTCCAGAATCCTGCCATATCTACGCTCCAAATAGTCGTGCTAACCAGCCTTTAGGTTGAGCTGTGATGTGTCGATAAGGACGGTCTTCGCCAAGGAAGCGTGCAACCAAATCATCATACCCCTGACCAGCTTTAGTTTCTGAATACAGAATAACTGGCTTACCTTCGTTTGATGCTTGTAATACACTTGGACATTCTGGAATAACACCTAATGTCGGTACGCGTAAAATATCTTTAGAAATATCATCAATTGTCAGCATTTCCTGACGGTCAGCACGTTCCGGGTTAAAACGTGTAATACATAAATGTTTACGTATACGCCCTTCGTTGTGTTCAACTTTCTTGGTTTTGCTATCTAACATACCAATAATACGGTCAGAGTCACGTACTGAAGAGATTTCAGGGTTTGTTACAATGATTGCTTCATCTGCATGATACATGGCTAAAATCGCGCCACGCTCGATCCCAGCAGGTGAGTCACAAATGATGTAATCAAACTCTTGAGATAACTCATCAATAACTCGAGCAACACCTTCGTCGCTCAACGCATCTTTATCACGTGTTTGTGAAGCCGGTAAAATATAAAGGTTTTCGATATCTTTATCGCGAATAAGGGCTTGTTGCAGACGTGCTTCATTATTAATAACATTAACGAAATCATATACAACACGACGCTCACAACCCATAATCAAATCAAGGTTACGTAAGCCTACATCAAAATCAATCACAACAGTTTTATGACCACGAAGGGCTAAACCTGTTGCAAAAGATGCGCTCGTTGTAGTTTTACCTACACCACCTTTGCCTGATGTTACGACAACAATTTTGGCCACCGAATCCACTCCTATTATGGTCATACACCCTTAAAAGGGCTGTTTTTTGGTGATTTGCTTAATAAATTAAAGTTCTAGAGCTTCAAATTCAAGCTCTTGCTTTTCATTTAAATAAATATGTACTGGTTTTTTTACCACATGTTTAGGGATATCATCTGCGACACAATACGTTCCGGCAATGGAAACGAGCTCAGCCTCTAAAGATTGGCAAAAAATGCGTGCAGCTGCGTGCCCGCCCGCACCAGCAATGACTCTACCACGAACTGTGCCATAAATATGTATATTTCCTGAAGCGATCACCTCGGAACCACTATTCATGCCAGCCTTTAAAATAATATCGCCGTTATCTTGTACAAGGGATTGGCCTGTACGCAAAATTTCATCATGATAAGAGGTAATATGAGCGACCGCTATCTTGTTTAGTGGTTTTTTTGTTTCTGCTGAAGACGAGGCAGGAGCTGTAGCAGGTTTTTCCACAATAGCCACTTGTTCAGCTGTCGCTTTAATGCGTTGTAATGGTTGATCTGCCGGTAAAACAGGGAATTGAATAGCGCGAGCCTCATCTCCTAAAATACCGTCGATTACCGCCATTGGTTGTAAACCCAAGCTCACCAGAAGTTGAATCAATGCAATTAACTCTTGCTCAACTGTACTGTCAATAATCACTAAAGTTCCTTGATAGGAACCTTCATTTAAAATATTTGATAATTGCTGGCGGATCACATCATGATCATTGGTATCGAAGGTTATCCTGCTAAAGTTAACCATTCTGCCGGTAATCCGTATATCAGCCATAAGTCTTCCTTCAAGGCGTTAAACGAGCTGTAATATCGTTAAGTTTATTGTAAATAGGGCAAATGCTAGAACAATTCGTGCCAATTCTCTAGCGTGATTCATAAAAAATTAAATAAATGCTTATTCTTTGATTCGATCATACTCCGCAAGGGTTTGTTGCCATTGTTTGACCTTGACTTGTTTACGTACAGACTCCAGTGTCTCGAACACGACAGATTCAACCAATTGCTCAAGCTGACGATTATTAATATTGATTTCACTTACTCTTTGAGAAATTAATTGATAAGTAGGGTTCGGACTATTTGGTGAGCCCTCAATTAAAGGTTCAATTAAACCTGCACTAATATTTTCACCTAATCTTTGACCAATGCTTTGAATTTGCTGTTCAATGCGGCCCCCGACTAAAGGAATTAATCGTAATAATTGAGTTAGCTCAGGCGTATCAATAATGGCTTGATCTACAATTTTGCCCACACCTTTTGTAATGGCAGGCTTTTGTTCTTTTAAAGCGGTGGCTAAAGATTCTTGTAATAATGCAGTTAGAGCAACAGTAAATTGCTCACGATGATGATTAACCAAGTCGTGAATAATCTGTTTATGGCTAGAACTGGTTTCAAGTTCATATCTAATACCATCAATCACGGTAATTACAACGCGGTCAGATAATTCTTCCATTACGACGCGATAATAAAATAGCCCAGTTTTCCGCCAGCTTTCCGGAACAACTGGATAACCCAACTCATGTAAACGGTAAGCAATAATTCCAGCACGGAATAAACGTAAAAAACGAAGTTGAGGAATAATGGCTAAAATTTCATACCAGTGAATAAAAGGGAAAAAGAACCAACGCTTATGGTGCTTGTTGATGATCGCAATAGCCCAGCGTACAAGCAGCTCAATAATTAAAAAACCAATAAACCAAGCTTCTGATGTAATCACCCACGGATGTAGTGAAGTACGATAAAAGCTGAGTACTTGGGGCAAGTGAATATGTTCAAAGAACCATGCCCCAATACTGCTCATTAAAAAGAAATTAGTCGCAAGACAGAACAAGTTAAAAATGATAATAAACACCATAAAGATGTCGTAGACCAAAAACAGCTTAAATGAAAGGCTGTTTGGGTCTACATGATGGTATTTCGTTTTTTTCCCAGAACTGTTTTGCATAATAACGGGTGCTTTCTTAAATATTTGCAGTGGTATATTGAGACTTCATTTGCTCAATAAGTTGATCTTTTTCGGTCCAAATGTCATGAACCCATTGCTGAAAACGTTCACGATAAGCTGCGTCATCTTCATAGTTGCCGCCAAGTACCCAGTCTGGAATTTCAATTTTACGTAAGTTAACCGCAATTTTAGAAACATCCCCAAGCCAGAAATCGCTATATCCCGGTACGCCATCAGGATAGACGATGGTCATATCAACTAGGGCATCGATTTTGTCACCCAAGATATTTAATGCAAGCGCCAAGCCACCTGCTTTAGGTTTTAGTAAATGCTTATAAGGGGATTTTTGCTGGTCATGTTTTTCTTGAGTAAAACGAGTCCCTTCCAAATAATTCAATAGTGTGAAGGGCTGACTTAAAAGCTGCTCACAAGCTTTACGTGCTTCCATCATGTCACGGTCTTTAAGTTCAGGATTCTTAGCGATCTGTTCTTTAGTGTGACGCTTCATCATTGGGAAGCCTAAAATTTTAAATGCTTGCCCAACAAAAGGAATAAAGATGAGTTCCCATTTAGTAAAGAAACGGGTAAGGGGCATACGGGTTAAACCAAAATATTGATTTACAGTCGTGTCTACCCAACTTTGATGATTACAGGTCATTAAATAACGACCTTGCATATTCAGATCAAGCCCTTCATCAATGGTAATGTCCCATTTTAGATTGGGTAGAACATGGTCAATTAACCAGTTATTTACCCCTAACCAGCTATTTGTAATTTGAATATTAGTTTCATCTATTTTTGATGATTTTTTTAAAAGCTTGGTCAGACCTAATGCAAGAACAGGAGGACCATGAAAAAAAGTACTTCCTGTAATGACTGTACCTACAGTGAGTCCACGTGTAATTTTTTTTAGCGCAGATTGTTTATTGGGTGCAGTTGACATATAAAAGACCCCGAATGTCTCAAATCCATAGAAAAGTTGTTCAACTATAACTGTCATAATATGAAATACAACGTTATCTTAGACAACAATGAAGAAATTGTGATGAGCTAGCATCTTAAAGTGCATCAAAATATTACAAAAACATAACTAAACTGTTTATTATTAACAAAATATCAATGTTTTATACTTCCTTTTTGTTTCATTATTCATTCAGACAACAAAACACACAAAGTGAGGAGGCATGCAATGCGTGCATTAGTTATTTCAACAGTGGTAGGGGCAGCAGTAGTTCTTTCTGGTTGTCAAACAACTGGTAATAATCTTGGTGGCGTTGAATACGATAAAACCGCATTAGGTACTTTAATTGGTGCAGCAGCTGGTTATGGTATTTCTAAATCAAATGCAAACTCTAGCCGTCAAAACAACCGTGCTGCGGCAATTGGTGCAGTTCTTGGTGCTGCTGGTGGTGTATATCTTGACCAGAAAGAGAAAAAACTTCGTCAACAAATGGCGGGTACTGGTGTAGACGTTGGCCGTAACCCAGATGGTTCTGTTCAATTGATCATGCCTGGTAGCATTACTTTTGATACAAATAAATCAAACATCAAGCCAAACTTCTACGCAACTTTGAACAAAGTGGCTCAAACTTTGGCTGAAGATAACAAGAGTGCAATTCTTGTAACTGGTTATACTGATAACACTGGTAATGACTCTATCAACATTCCATTATCACAAGCACGCGCTCAATCAGTACGTAGTTATTTAGCTAGCCAAGGCGTATCTGCTAGCCGTATCGACGCGCAAGGTTATGGTTCATCTAACCCGATCGCAGATAACTCAACTGCATCTGGCCGTGAACAAAACCGCCGTGTAGAAATCAGCATTTATGCTAAACAATAAGATCTAGTTTATTGTTTCAAAAACCACCTTCGGGTGGTTTTTTTATGGGGGCAGTACAAGAAATAATCACGACATTCTGCGGCGCATAAATTGCATTATTAGACATCATTTATACATATCCGTAGATTTACTATTGGGATTCTAAAAAAGAGATGACTATAATCATGCTCGAAAAATTAAGAGGTAATACACGATGTCATCTGCCAGTCAATTGAACAACAAGCAAGAAGAAGCCATGAAATATACTCAGGGCCCTTTATTGGTGCTTGCTGGCGCTGGTTCAGGTAAAACATCGGTAATTACGCGTAAAATTGCCTATTTGGTGCAACATTGCCGTATTCCTGCACATCGTATAACCGCGATGACCTTCACAAACAAAGCTGCGCGTGAAATGAAAGAACGTGTGACCAAGCTTTTGTCGCGTGAAGAAGCAAAAGGTTTATCTGTTTCTACTTTCCATACTTTTGGTTTAAATCTTTTACGTTTAGAACTTAAAAATTTACCTTTAAAAGCTAATTTTTCGATTTTGGATGCAGACGACTGTAAACGTATTTTGATGGATCTCATGCATCGCGATAATTTATCGGGTGCAGAGAGTAAAGAATTAATTGCCAAGGCAATGAAGAAAATTTCAGATTGGAAAAACGATCTGATTTTGCCGGAACAAGCACATTCGACTTGTGAAACACCAGAAGATGTCCAGTTTGCACATCTCTATCAACTTTATGAACGTAATTTACGTGCCTACAATGCTGTCGATTTTGATGACTTGATTGTTATGCCAACACGCTTATTGCAAGAAAATGCAGAAGTACGTGACAAATGGCAAAACCGTGTCCGTTACTTATTGGTCGATGAATATCAAGATACCAACACCGCGCAGTATATTTTGGTCAAACTTTTAGTTGGGGTAATGGGGCAGTTTACCGCGGTAGGTGATGATGACCAGTCGATTTACGCATGGCGTGGTGCTAAACCTGAAAATATGGCATTGCTTAAGCAGGATTTCCCAAATTTACATATTATTAAGCTTGAACAAAATTACCGTTCGACCAGCCGTATTTTAAAAGCTGCGAACTGTGTGATTCAAAATAATCCACATATTTTTGACAAGAAATTGTGGAGTGATAAAGGGCATGGGGAAGTCATCCGAATCATTACATGTCGTAATGATGACGATGAAGCAGAGCGCGTGGTAAAAGACTTACTGACTCATAAGCTAATGAACGGTAAGAACTGGAAAGATTATGCCGTTTTGTATCGCGGAAACTTTCAGGCACGTGTATTAGAAACCCAGCTTCGCCAAATGCAAATTCCGTATAAACTCTCTGGCGGTACATCGTTCTTCGCCCGTGCAGAAATCAAAGACGTGATGAGTTATTTACGTCTTATTATTAATCCAGAAGATGACAGTGCTTTCTTACGTATTATTAATACACCTAAACGTGCAATTGGCCCTGTTACTCTAGAGAAGTTAGGTTTATTTTCACAAGAAAATAATTTGTCTTTACTCGGTGCTTCTGCTGACCAGCGTTTAAGCATGGTGCTTCCTAAAAAGGCAGAAACACAGCTTCATGAGTTTGCCGATTTTATCGCGACATTTACTCGTGAATTGTTAGAAGATGATGAGCCTGTGCCTAAAGTTCGTCAAATGATGAATGAAGCGGGTTATATGGATTACGTTCGAGAACAGTCAGCAACACCTGCACAAGAGAAAAGTAAGCTCGATAACATCGAGAACTTATTTACCAGCATTCAAAATCTGATTAATCGTGCTGAAGATGTTGATGAAAAGAATATTGAAAGTGTTATCCGAAAACTAGTTTTGCTCGATCTGTTAGAACAGCAGCAGGAAGAAGAAGATACAGACAAAGTTAACCTTCTTACTTTGCATGCAGCAAAAGGTCTGGAATTCCCATATGTGTACATTATGGGACTTGAAGAAGAACTATTGCCTCACAAGAACTCGATTGCAGCAGAAACCATTGAGGAAGAGCGCCGTCTCATGTACGTGGGAATTACACGTGCACGCCAAGGTTTAACGTTAACTTTAGCGGAACAGCGCAAAAATGGCGGACAGATGAAACAAATGACGCCTAGCCGTTTCCTTGATGAGCTTCCACAAGATGAGCTCGAGTGGTTAGGGCGTAAAAAGAAAATTGCGGCTAATGTTGACCCTAAAGAACAGGCTCAACAATATCTGGCAAATTTAAAAGCTTTATTAAAGCGTTAATTTTTTTTAATTTTTAGGAAATCCCATGAAAGTTCAAGTGAAATTGCTCGATCCGCGTTTAGGTAAAGAATGGCCTTTACCTTCATATGCAACAGCAGGTTCAGCGGGTTTAGATTTACGTGCCTGTTTAGATGAAGCAATTGATATTGAACCAGGACAAACTGTTTTAGTTAAAACAGGTATGGCAATTTATATTCATGATGTAAATTTTGCTGGTTTAATTTTACCGCGTTCAGGTTTAGGTCATAAACACGGGATCGTGCTTGGCAACTTAGTTGGTTTGATTGATTCGGATTACCAAGGTGAATTGATGGTTTCAGTTTGGAATCGTGGTCAAACCACATTCCGTTTAGAACCAGGTGAGCGCTTGGCACAGTACGTTTTAGTGCCAGTCGTACAAGCTGAATTTGAGCAAGTAGAAGAATTTGAAGAAACTTTACGTGGTGCTGGTGGCTTTGGTCATACAGGTAAGCAGTAAGTTTTTCTAAAATATTAACGAAAAAGAAACGCCTGTTGAACAGGCGTTTCTTTTTATATCTTGAATGTTACACTGGATTATATTACAACACGCTTTACTCATATTCTTTTAACTTTTTTAGCAAACAAACCTTTCAAAAATTTTGAATAATCTATGTTTTTGCGATAGATCGAATTGATCTTTAAATAGAAGATACGCTATGAATGTAAGACACTCATTTCCAAAAAGTATTTTTCGTGCTTACGATATTAGAGGCAAACTTTCTTACTTAACCACGGACGTTGTCCGTTCAATTGCCTACGGATTGGCACAACAATACAAACAAGCAAAGCAAACTCAATTAGTGATTGGCTATGATGCCCGTCTCACAAGCCCAGCCTATGCACACTTAATTGAAGAAATTTTAATAGAACAAGGTTTAAAAGTGACTAATATTGGTTGCTGTTCATCACCAATGATGTACTACATTGCACGAGATTTTGGTGGCAATGGCATTATGGTGACAGCAAGCCATAACCCAAAATCTGATAATGGTATTAAGTGGATTTTAAAAGGCGAACCGCCGTCTCCGGAAATGATTCAACAGGTGGGTGAAGAAGCCCAAACTTACGTTCCAAGCCATTCAATTTCTGTACTTGAGTTAACCTTACCGCAATTTAAAGCTGAATTTTGCCAGCAATACCAACAAGCCATTTTTAAAGATATTCAGTTAAAACGTCCTTTAAAAGTTGTTTTAGATGGTTTGCATGGTTCAGCTGGGCATTGTTCAAAACTAATCTTAGAAAAAATGGGTTGTGAAGTCATTGCTTTACGCACTAATCCAAATGGAGAGTTTCCAGATCACGCACCAGATCCATCACATGCAGCTCATTTGATTAGCTTGCGAGAAGCCGTGGTCGAGCAGCAGGCTGATATTGGTATTGCTTTGGATGGTGATGGAGACCGCGTTGTTTTAGTTGATGAAAAAGCACAGATATTGACCGCAGACCGCTTATTGTCGCTTTTTGCCCAAATGTGCCTTGAGCAGCACCCAGAGCAAGAAATTGTTTTTGATGTGAAATGTTCGCGTATGGTTCAACAAACTGTCGAGAAACTCGGCGGAAAAGCAAAAATGATCCGCACGGGAAGTAGTTTCCTAAGAGCTTATTTATCTCAGTCGAATGGGCGTGCCATTTTTGGTGGAGAATATGCAGGTCATTATGTGTTTAATGATGGCCGTGGTTTTGGCTACGACGATGGTTTATATGCCGCATTACGAGTAATGGAGTATTTTACCCAATCTGATACCGCTACAATTTCTGAATTATTTGCTCCATATCCAGAAAGATGTTGTACAGAGGATACTTATATTGGTACGTATCAGTCTGATCCAAAGTATGTATTACAAGATATTGAGATTTTAAGTCATCGCTTAGGGGCACGTATTAGTAAAATTGATGGCGTACGTCTTGATTTTGATGATGGTTTTGGCATTATTCGAGCATCAAATACTGGTGAATACTTTACAGTACGATTTGATGCGGATAATCCTTTACGATTAAAGGAAATCCAGCAAAAATTTGTGGATATGTTGCAAGAACACTATCCGCAAATTGCACAAGAACTTTCAGAGGCCTAAGTAAGGAGAGGCGTAATGCCACAACATCAGCATATCGGTGTCGACAAAGCAAAAATCTTGATTGAAGCTTTGCCGTATATTCAACGCTTTACTGGTAAAACGCTGGTGGTGAAATACGGTGGCAACGCAATGACTGATCCGGAGCTTGAAAGTTCATTTGCTCGAGACATTGTTTTACTTAAAACTGTAGGATTAAATCCGATTGTTGTTCACGGTGGTGGGCCACAAGTGGACTCATTCTTAAAGCAGTTAGGCCGTGAATCTGACCGTATTGATGGTATGCGTGTAACTGATGCTGCAACTATGGAAGTGGTTGAAATGGTGTTAGGTGGTAGCGTAAATAAATCAATCGTTAATTTGATTAATAAACACGGTGGACGTGCGATTGGTTTAACAGGTAAAGACGGCAATTTACTTCGTGCCCGCAAATTGCTTATGGAAAAACAGGAAGAAGATGGTTCTATCAAACATATTGACTTGGGTATGGTTGGTGAAGTGACTGGCGTTAAAACAGATGTATTGGAAATGTTCACCCAAAGTGACTTTATTCCAGTTATTGCACCGCTAGGTGTAGATGAAGAAGGCAATACTTATAATATTAATGCTGATTTAGTTGCAGGCAAAGTTGCAGAAGCCTTAGGCGCTGAAAAATTAATTTTGCTCACCAATATTAGCGGTGTGCTTGATGAAAATAAAAATCTGTTAACTGGTCTTACGACGCAAGAAGTTGATCGCCTCATTGAAACAGGTGTGATCTATGGCGGTATGATTCCTAAAGTAGGCTGTGCGCTTGATGCTGTTAAAGGCGGCGTTGTTAGTGCACATATTGTTGACGGTCGCGTGCCACATGCCACATTACTTGAAATCTTCACTGATCATGGTGTTGGAACGCTGATTTCTAACCGCACTAAAACAGCTTAAGAAATCCGTTATTTTCAATAAAAAGATCACTCTAGGTGGTCTTTTTTTATACCATTTTAATTTGGTCATTTTTTTGTCATGAGCTTTGACTAGTGTAGGGGGTGTCACTAGGAGCGTTCATTATGCTGGAAAAATTTAATCAATATCGCCAAACCTGGACTTTACCTTTAAATCGTCATAAAGCAATAAATCAGACGCAATTTCGTTTTGAGTGGGTTGATAATTTAAAAGAATTACAAGATGTACAACGGTTTCGTGCACAACAATTTAGTCAACAATTCGGAATCAAGTTTGAAGATAACCTAGACCAAGATATTTATGATTTTGGTTGTGAGCATGCGGTCTTACGTGAAAAGTGGACTGGAGAAATTGTAGCGTATACGCGTCTAAAACTATTTCAAGGCCATGAAATAGCACAGAGTTACAGCGCACATGAGTTTGATATAGTTCCTCAGCTATCGCATCTTCCAAATGTGTTAGAAATAGGCCGTACTTGTGTACATCCCCGCTTTCGTAATGGTAAAGCGTTATCTATGTTGTGGTTAAATCTTGCACCGAAAGTGCTATGGTCAATGCGTGCTAAATATTTAATGGGCTGTGTTAGTATTCATTTGCAAGATAATTTGGCTAGAGCGTACTACACGCATCGCCAGATTCAGCAGTTACCAGAAAGCAAAACGATTGATATCCGTTCAAAAAAAATCTATGAACCTGAATATCCTGAGTTTAGCTTCCCACAAGATGAACGTATGCCAAAGCTGTTCCAAATGTATTTGAGCATGCAGTCAAAACTATCGAAACAGGCATTCTTTGATGAAGAGTTTAACTGTTTGGATTATTTTGTATTTCTTGAGGTAAATAAAGTCGCAACCTCATTTGTGATGAATAAAATGGTGCAGCGTTAATCATATTTTCTATTCTGTAATAGCCAGCACATATTGAGATTTGCAAGCACTTTTACTCTCATGCACAATAGAGCAGATGGGGTAATTAGAAGTAGTTTAAAAAGCGATATGTGCCAGCTATTAGGAATGAATTGTGCAACACCAACGGATATCACTTTTTCCTTCCGTGGTTTTTCACAGCGTGCAGGAATTACCTCAGATCATAGTGATGGATTTGGCATCGCATTTTTCGAAGATAAGGCGTGCCGTTTATTCGTTGATAACCAATCAGCAGTTGAGTCTCCAATTGCCGATCTCATTCGTAATTATCCTATTAAATCACGTAATGTGATCGCACATATCCGTAAGGCTACTCAAGGTAAAATTACTTTAGAAAATTCTCATCCCTTTATTCGAGAGTTGTGGGGACGGCATTGGATTTTTGCTCATAATGGCGATTTACATGACTTTAATCCGCCCCTAAGTGGGCGTTTTACACCTGTGGGCAACACAGATAGTGAACGAGCTTTTTGCTATTTGCTTGATCAGTTGGTTGAAGTATTTGGTTATGAAGAACCAACTCTTGATGAAATATTTGAAGTATTAGAAAAGATTTCTCCGCAAATTGCAGAATACGGTACATTTAATTATTGCCTATCTAATGGTAAGGCATTATTTAGTTATGCCATTACTAAATTACATTGGCTCGTTCGTGAATATCCATTTAATTATGCTCATTTAATTGATTTAGATGTTGAAGTGGATTTTAGTCAGGTAACCACACCTGAAGATCGTGTAGCTGTTATAACTACAGAACCTTTAACACATAATGAAAATTGGACAGCATATCAACCTGGTGAAATGATTTTATTTCAACATGGTAAACCAATTAAAAAGGCGATTACTTTTGTAGAAAGATTGAAGCGTGAACAAGAAAATCCTGAACTTAAACGTATTACGCGCGCAGATCAGTATTAATATAAAATACATTTAAAATATATAAATAAGGATGTTTATATATTTTTATCATTTAATAATAAAATATTTTGTTTAAAAAATACTTTATTATTTTAGTTGGTTAATTTTAATTAAAATATATAAAACAACAACTTGTGTTAAATTTAATTTTTATATGCTAAAGCCGACAAATTAGGTTTGTTTTTATTTATATTCTTTAAATATATCATGCAGTTTATGCAACAATCATTAAGCATCATTGGGGAGATGTATGAAAATGAAATGGGCTTCAGAATATAATACAGGTATTGATGTTATTGATGAACAACATAAACGGATACTTGATTATATTAATGAAATTGATGATGTAAAAGATGATGAAGATAGACGTCGTATTAAGGATGTTTTAGACAATATTATCGATTATACGCAATCACATTTTACTTTCGAAGAAAGTTTGCAAGAGGAGGCTGATTATAAATATCGTGTACCTCATAAACGTGTACATGATTTATTTATTAAAAAAATAGAATTATATCGTGAACGTTTTGAAATGGGTCATACGATTGAATCAGAGTTACAAGAAATTTTAGCTAAATGGTTAATTAATCATATTCAACATGATGATGCCGATTATGTAGGAGCAGTAAAAGAAAATATGATGGGAATTATTAGAGAAAAAGAAAAAAAGAAAGGGAAAAACTGGTTTGCTCGGTTTTTCTCATAACCTGAAATAAAAATAAATCATAATTTCAATTAGCGCGGCAAACTATCGTTTCGGTAGTTTGCTTTTTTTATTGAGCAAACTTTGATTTTCAAGCATGACACGGGCAAAATATCTCTAGTCTTTTTCAAGGAATGCATAATGCAGGACATACCTATGTCACGATGGTTATCGCCCCTGATGGCGTTTTGCTTATCTTTCATCATTATGGCGACATTGGCACCCACGATGGGCATCCAGATTGATCGTCAACTCGATTTCTGGTTATTGTGGTTAGGCACAATGTTGTTATTGGCACTACCAGTTTGTTATTTGGAAATTGCGTTAGCAAAACGGTCGAAGACTACAGCCTTAAATGCTTTATCAAGTTTAACTCGTGAAGCAGATAGTTCCCCAAAATGGCGTTTGGTTGGCTGGCTTGCGGTTATTTTTATTCCATTTTTAGCAGGTAATGTATTAAGTACTGCTGGCAATTTACTGACTACACAGCTTAATAATAGTGTTTCAGGGCAACTTGTTTTTGCTGGCTTTGCTGTTGTGGCCCTCATTTTATCCCTTATTCCACGTCAGATTTTAATTTTACTGATGACGGTTGGTGTAATTGCTTCTCTTGTTTTAGCTAACACGATGGGAACGACTTTACAGCCTTGGCATTGGACCAATGTTGAGTTTAAAGAGTGGGGTAATGCAACTGTACTTGCACTTGTTGCGAGTGGGTTAGGCTTAGGGCTTTACTGGCAAAATAGTGTAGGTGCTGTTCAGCCACAAGAAGGAGCAACGAAAACTGTTCTTCCAATCTGGTTAGCTCAGTTAATTGCTGTGATTGCCTTCGGATTCTTTTCTTTACAAGCACAGCTTCCTGTTTTTACTTGGATCTTTACCGCAGTAATGACAACAGCGTTATTTGTCCAATTGGCTAGAGAGCAGCTTGCTCAGCGTCAGCTTATGCCTATTTTACAGTGGGTGATTATTGTTGTAGCGATTGCTGTTTGGGCTGTGCCTGAGCTTCATAATATCTTTACGCTGATTTTGATGCTTTGGGGATTACTCATTTGCTTGATCTATGCCATTTTTGCTGGCTGGATTATGAAAATTAGCCATTTGCGTAAATCTATGAATTTTAGCAATGAGTTGTTTTATAACTTATGGCGCATTGCGGTACGTATTGTATTGCCACTTTCAATTGTGATTGCCATGATTGCGGTAATTGGACAAATTATCTGATGGAAAAAGCTCAGCAAGTGTGGGTTGCTTATGCAGCTCCAGAGCAACAGTTTTTAGTTGCTATTCC
The DNA here is from genome assembly GCF_038562025.1 of Acinetobacter sp. D009. NCBI lineage: Bacteria > Pseudomonadati > Pseudomonadota > Gammaproteobacteria > Moraxellales > Moraxellaceae > Acinetobacter > Acinetobacter sp. D009. The sequence goes on along the minus strand of NZ_CP151886.1, from coordinate 2,931,649 downwards.
ATTTGAAGCTGGTATGACTGCATTACAAGCAGTTGAGACGAGTGGTTTGCAGACACAGTTCAGTTTGCCTGAGCCATTACAACTTGGCATCTTTGGTGCAAAAGTTGAAGCACATGCGATTTTGCAAGCTGGTGATCGAGTTGAGGTTTATCGACCTTTAACGATCAATCCCAAAGATATACGTCGTAAACGCGCTGAGAAAAACCCTGTGGGGCGATATATTAAAAGTAATCGCTTTAAGCAATAAGCCCCATAAACAAAACCCCTCAAAGTATTTCACTTGAGGGGTTTATTTTTATTAGAAAAAACGATTATAGTGGTGGTGCAGTTAAAATCGCTTCTTTAGAAGCAGGTAAACCTGGTTGCGATTCTGGAATAGTTTCTAAACCTTCAATTTTAGTTACAGTACCAGTTCCATCAAAGTAAATTTTTAAATGCTGACCATGTGCTGCGGGGATTTTAGCTTTTTTAGCATAAGTTCCCGGGATATAGTTGTAAATGTAGTCCCAACGTAGAGGATTTAGAGGATCAGTCACTGTTGGACTACCAAGCAAAAAACGCACTTGCTGGAAATTCATGCCGACTTGTACTTGAGAGGCTTGAGCTTTGGTCAATGGAGTCCCTTGAGGAATATCAACCTTATACACACCAAAGATTGAACAACCAGCAAGGAGTGAAGTGACTAATAACGTCAGCACGAGTTTTTGCATTTTGCTACACTATCCCAATAAATTATGATGCATTTGATCAAAGGATAGATCATACTTCATCTAAATTCTATTGCCTATTCCAACTTGAGATTTGTTGAGAGACCTTTTTTCATGCCTATTTCCAATCAAGATTTGCGCAAAGCTGGACTTAAAGTTACCCTTCCACGAATTAAGATTTTGGAATTATTAGAAAATTCAAAACAACATCATCTTAGCGCCGAAGATATTTACAAGACTTTGTTAGAACAAGGGGAAGATGTCGGCCTTGCGACAGTTTACCGTGTGTTAACACAATTTGAAGCTGCGGGTATCATTCAGCGCCACCATTTTGAAAACAATCATTCTGTTTTTGAAATTATGCAAGAAGATCACCACGATCATTTGGTTTGCCATAATTGCAACAAAGTTATTGAATTTACTAATGATATTATCGAGAAAGAACAGCATGCTGTAGCAGAGCAACATGGGTTTACCTTAACGGGTCACTCATTAAATCTCTACGGTTACTGTAACGAACCTGAATGTCAGGAAGTGCTGCGCAAGAAATAATCGTTTTCACACAAAGAAAACAAATAAAAAAGGAAGGTTACGTTTAACCTTCCTTTTTTTATGAAGAAATTACTGTCGGTCGAAGGTTAAATGCTGATTTGTGCCTGCAATTTGATCAGGACTTTCTTCGGCAAGCTTAATTGTTAAACGCAAATCGTTTGGTGAGTCGGCATGTTTTAATGCATCTTTGTAGGTAATTTGGCCTGACTTATAAAGATCAAACAGTGCTTGGTCAAAAGTTTGCATACCGAGTTCACGTGAGCGTTTCATTAAATCTTTAATTTCATGAATTTCGCCTTTGCGTATATAGTCTGAAATTAGTGGTGAGTTAATGAGAATCTCAATCGCTGCACGGCGCGAATTACCATCAGGCGTTGGAATAAGTTGCTGTGCAATCATGGCCTTTAAGTTAAGTGATAAATCCATGTAGAGCTGGCTATGACGGTCACTTTCAAAGAAGTGAATAATACGGTCAAGTGCTTGGTTGGCGTTGTTCGCATGCATTGTGGCTAATACAAGGTGACCTGTTTCAGCGAAGCCAATCGCGTAGTCCATAACTTCACGAGAGCGAATCTCACCAATCAAGATTACATCGGGTGCTTGTCGCAAAGTATTCTTTAAGGCAATTTCGAATGAGTCTGTATCGATCCCGACTTCACGTTGGGTAATGATGCAGCCAGCGTGTTCATGAATAAACTCAATCGGGTCTTCAATGGTAATGATATGACCTTTAGAGTTATGGTTCCGATAGCTAATCATTGAAGCCAAAGATGTCGATTTACCTGTACCTGTTGCCCCTACAAAAATAATGATGCCGCGTTTGGTCATCGATAAATCTTTAAGCACAGGTGGTAATTGCAAGTCATCAATTGAAGGAATTTTAGTTTCAATTCGACGTAATACCATGCCTGGCATGTCGCGTTGCTGAAAAGCACTGACACGAAAGCGGGCAGTTTTATCACGGTTCATAATGGCAAAGTTACATTCACGAGTCTCAGCAAATTCTTTGCGTTGTTTTTCACTCATGATGGAATGTAATAGTTGTCCAATAATTTCGCCTGAAAGACTATTTTTTGAAATGGGAACAATTTGCCCGTTAATCTTCATCGATGGTGCAACGCCATCTGTAATAAAGAGGTCGGATGATTTTTTTTCAACCATGAGGTTGAGTAGGTCATTAAAATCCATATTTATTCTCTAGTTATTTTTATAGAAATGATTCAGGCTGTTTGGCAGCAGTACGAGCTGTTTGAGGGCTGATCACACCGCGAGACACCAAATTTTTTAAGCTTTGGTCGAGGGTGGTCATGCCATGATTTGCGCCAGTCTGAATAGCTGAATACATTTGCGCGACTTTGTTTTCACGAATTAAGTTACGAATGGCAGGAATACCAATCATGATTTCATGAGCTGCCACACGGCCACCGCCATTCTTTTTAAGCAGGGTTTGTGAAATAACAGCCTGTAAAGATTCAGACAGCATGGCACGAACCATGTCTTTTTCTTCTGCTGGGAATACGTCAATCACACGGTCGATGGTTTTCGCAGCAGAAGTGGTATGCAACGTGCCAAACACCAAATGACCTGTTTCGGCAGCGGTAAGCGCTAAACGAATAGTCTCAAGGTCACGCATCTCACCGACCAAAATAATATCTGGGTCTTCACGCAGTGCTGAACGTAGCGCCTCATTAAAGCCGTGTGTATCACGATGCACTTCACGTTGGTTAATCAAACATTTCTTAGATTGGTGTACAAATTCGATAGGGTCTTCAACCGTTAGAATGTGGTCATAACGGTTTTCGTTGATGTAGTCCATCATCGCTGCAAGCGTCGTTGATTTACCCGAACCTGTTGGACCTGTCACCAGTACAATCCCGCGAGGATAGTCACAAATGTCTTTAAAGATTTGTCCTAAGCCTAAATCTTCCATGGTGAGTACTTTGGACGGAATGGTACGAAACACTGCACCCGCACCACGGTTTTGGTTAAATGCGTTTACACGGAAACGAGCAACGTTGGGTACTTCAAAAGAAAAGTCGGTTTCGAGTTTTTCTTCGTAGTCACGACGCTGTTTATCATTCATGATGTCGTAGACCAAACGATGAACATCTTTATGATCTAGAGCAGGTAAGTTAATGCGACGGACTTCACCATCAACGCGAATCATTGGTGGCATGCCAGCAGATAGGTGTAAATCGGACGCGCCATTTTTCACAGAGAAGGCGAGTAGCTCTGTAATATCCATAATTTCCCCAAGTAAATCAAAATATGTCATTATTTTGTAGAATAATATACGGCTTTCACCGAGGCTTACCAACACCTCGCTTTAGGTGAAAAGCAAAAAAGTTTTTTGAAAATGAGAACCTTGTCAATGAATTACCTGCAAGATGCGCGTCAGCACGTATTACAGCAAATCCAAAGTGCTTGTGAACATGCTCAACGTGCGCCTGAAACTGTGCAACTTTTAGCCGTATCGAAAACACATCCAAGTGAAAGTTTGCGTGAAATGTATGCAGCAGGACAAAGAGCATTTGGCGAAAACTATTTGCAAGAAGCTTTGGAAAAAATCGAAGCTTTACACGATTTAGATATTGAATGGCATTTTATTGGTCATGTTCAACGCAACAAGACGAAGCATTTGGCCGAGAAATTTGATTGGGTACATGGTGTAGATCGTTTAATTATTGCCGAGCGATTATCTAACCAACGTGGCGATGATCAATCTGCACTTAATATTTGTTTGCAAGTCAATATTGATGGGCAAGACAGTAAAGATGGTTGTGCACCAGATGAAGTTGCCGAGCTGGTTGCTCAAATCAGTCAATTACCAAAAATCAAGTTACGCGGTTTAATGGTCATTCCAGCACCTGACAATACTGCTGCATTTGCAGATGCTAAAGCCTTGTTTGATGCTATGAAAGACCAACATGCCCACCCACAAGATTGGGATACTTTAAGTATGGGAATGTCGAGTGATTTAGAAGCTGCAATTGCTGCTGGTTCAACCATGGTTCGTGTAGGAACAGCCTTATTTGGTGCTAGAGACTATTCGCAAAAAGGCTGATGTAAGCTTTATCTTACAGAAACTGCGGCCTTTTGCGGCTATGGCAGACAACGTTTTTTTCGTACTATGAACTCATCAGGAAACAGGATGTTTCTAAGAATAACAATAAACAGTGATGAATGGATGCATACAGGTACGACAGGAGTTATACCAACGCAGAATCTAAAAAAGCCCCGACAGGATGTCGGGGCTTTTTAGTTTTAACCTACTACTTCAATGGTACTTGCACCCGCGCCGAGTGGTTTTACCTGAATTTGTACAGGAATACGTTCATGCATTTCTTGAATGTGTGAGATGAGAATGACCTGACGTCCCTGATTTTGCAATTGATCTAAAGCATTCATGACCATGTGCAAAGAAGAAGCATCCAAAGTACCAAACCCTTCATCAATAAACAGAGATTCAATTTTCATTGAACCCGAGGCCATATTGGCAATGGCTAAAGACAAGGCAAGCGCTGTTAAGAATGATTCACCGCCAGATAAAGAGGCAACAGAGCGGGTTTCTCCATCCATATCGTGGTCAATAATCGCTAAACTTAAGGACTGATCTAGACGTTTGAGCGTATAGCGCTGAGATAGCATCGCCAGTTGCTGATTGGCATGCTCAACTAAAATATCTAGGTGATATTGCTGAGCATAGTCGCGGAACTCTTTACCTTTTGCATCACCTATCAAGCCTGAAATTTTGCTCCAACGATGTTCTTCTTGCTGAATATTTTGAATTTGCTCGGCGTATTGTTGCTGTTTAGCCAGATTTTGCTGATGCACTTCGAGCTTAAGCTTAAGTCGATCACGTACTTCAAGTTGTGCTTTAAGCTCTGCAATATTGTCTTGAATAAGGCTAACAAGCTTTTCATATTCAATATCTGGCTGATTTTGTAAGTGCTCGTTCAATTGCTCTTGCATGGTTTTAAGGGCAGAAGAGGCTTCACTTAATAAACGCTCTGCATGATTAAGACGGTTACGAATGTCTTGCTCTTGAGCTGAATTAATTTGCATGAGCGCCGTAAGATCAGAGGCTTGAAAATCAGCATGGGTTTTTAACCAGATTTGAATTTGTTCATGAATCTGCTGCTGGTGCCCCGCAGTGTGTTGATGTTGATGCTTGAGTTGGTCGAGTGATTGTTTTTGCTGTTCAAAGTGTTGTCTGGTTTGTTCGAAACGTTGTTTGGACTCATGGTATGCCGTTTGTTGTTGCTGACGTTTGGCGTCATGCTCAATTAACCATTCATGTGGTTTAAGATCCGAGCGACCTGTCATTTGCTGAATGAGCGATACCGCTTTTTCATTATTTTGTTGGCCTTTAAGCGTAATCTCTTGGAGATTTTGATCGATCTCATCAATTTGCTTAGTCATTTGTTCAAAGTTAGCAGTCAACATTTTAAGTTCTTGTTGCTGCTGTTCAAAACGATGTGAAAGCTGTTCTTGTTGCTCAAGCTGCTTAGCGCGTGCATCAAGAATAGTCCAAGTCTGCTTAGCCGTTTGGCTACTCGACTGCTGCCATGCATGCTGTTCGGCTTCAGATAAACACTCAACAATATGTTGAACTTGTTGTTGCCATTGCTGTGCCGTATTGAGCAAGCTTTCATTGCGCTGAATAGATTGAACCAGTTGATTGTGCTGTTTAATCGCTTGGGTTAAACGCAAGTTTTCTGAGTCAAATGAACTTATAACAGTTTGTGTGGCTTGTCTGAGTTCATTTAGTATTTGCAAGATTTGTTCAGGGGCTTGATTAAGCTCAATATGTAACTGATTGAGCTTAAGCGCTTGCTCAAGTTCTTGCTGTAAGTTTGTTTGTTTTGCCTGAAGTTGAGCTAAATATTTCTGAACTTGCTCAAGCTCGGCACGACACTGGGTGAGGGCATGCTGTTGGGTTTGCCACGCATTAAATGTAGTTTGCTCGAGTGCAATAGCTTGTTGCTCTTGCTGTTGCTGCAAATCGAATAAAGCTTTGGAAACTGCACTGTCATCAATACGGTAGGGATGATGGGTGCTTCCACAAACTAAACACGCTTCACCTTCTTTAAGATTGGCCCGTAACTGCTCAATATTTTCGGTGTGTAGTAAACGCTGCTGTTGCAAAATGTGCTGTAACTTTTCACGTTCAGTTTTTGCTGTTTGGTATTCTTGTTCAGCTAACTGGCAAACGGTTTTAAGCTGCTGTTCTTGGGCTGAGACTTGAGTTTGTTTTTCAGTGAATTGCTGAAGCTCAGCATATAACTCATGATAAAGTTTAACTTTCTGTTGAATCAGATCTAGCTGAGTGATTTGAGCAAGTTTCTGATCTTTATCTTTACGTTGCTGTTCAAGCTTTAACTCAATTTGTTCAACTGTGCCGAGTGAAGCTGTGAGTTGTTCAACTTCACTTTTAGCTTCCGATAGCTTTTGGCGAGCAAGGGTAGGGTTACCGAGCTGTTGTTCAATCGTTTGGTAATTTTGAATAAATTGCCCGAGCTGATGTAGATGTGCTGAAAGGCCCTTATCTAATACCGCATATTGCTGAGTTTGGGTAAGTTGTTGTTGTAGATAAACTTGACTCTGCTCAAGTTGTGCAATCTGCTGTTGCACAGTATTTTGCTGTTGTTGCAGTGGACTGAGTTTCTGCTCAAGTACATTTTTCTTTTCTTTGCACTTTTTATATTCATCGGCAATAAAGGCACGTTCTTGAATGGACTGTCGAACTTGATTTAAAGCTTGTTGATGTTGTTGCTCAAAATCGAGCGTTTGTTTGAGTTGTTGTTCTGCAAGTTGATATTGTTTTTGTCCGGTTTCAAAAATTTGTACTAAATCATTAAACTTGGTTTGCGCTTGCTGAATTTGCGGCTCAAGTTGTTGTAGGGCTTGTAAATTTTGAGCTTGCTGAAAAACCTGTGGGCGTATTTCAGAGAAAACTTCGAGTCGTTTTAATTGCTCACGTTCAGGGGCAAGTTGCTGATGGTGATTTTGCTGGGTTTGAAACTGTTGTTGTTTCGCTTGAACTTCTTGTTCAAGTTTTGCTTTACGTTCAAACCATTGTTGTTGTTTGTCTAAAACATTTTTTTGTTGTTCTAACTGTTGATGGTTTTGCTCGGCTTGCTGATATTGTTCGGTAAAAGCCGCAATATCTTCATCAGACAAAATTTCGATATGTCCTAAAAACTCTTCAAGCTGTTTACGCTGCTTTGCAATATCGGCTGTTTTACGAAAAGCCAATTCACCGATTTTGGCGAAAATGCTGGAGTTGGTCAGGTACTCAAGTAACTCACCACGCTCGCTGTCTCGTGCTTTTAAAAACGCGGTCACTTCTGACTGAGCAAGTAGTACAGCACGAGTAAACTGTTCAAAAGAAAGCTGGGTAATTTGTTTAACTTTTTCATCAACCGCTTTGGCTTTGTCAGCAAGTACCACACCATCGGTCAGGCATTTTAAATGGCGTTGTACGCTTTGTAATTTACCATTTGGGTTTTCACGCGCACGCTTAATTTCCCAGCGTGCCAAATAGCGTTTTTGATCTTGTGCAATAAAGCAAAGCTCAGCAAAACCATGTCCTGTACCACGGCGTAAGACAGTTAAAGGTGAGTTAGTGTGTAACTCAGAACCATCAACATCTTTTAATTTGCCATCGCTGTCTTTAAGACGAGGCACCCGATTAAACAAAGCCAGACACATGGCATCTAAAATGGTTGATTTACCTGCGCCTGTTTTCCCTACAATTGCAATAAGACCAGCATGGGCAAGAGGCGCGCTTTCAAAATCAATAAAGTGTTCATCAGAAAGAGATGCCAGATTTTTTATTCGAATGGATAAAATTTTCATGACATATCCTTAATGGCTTGCATCATTTTCAAGATGTTTTTGTGCTTCTTGTACCAGGCTCAGAAAATCTTTTAAGACGGCATCATCGGCGCTGTAACCTTGTTTTTCCCAAATATTTTGAAAGAGTTTTTCCGGTGTAGGCGGTTCAAGTGCAATGTGCTGAGTAGTATGTGAATCGGTCGCGTCTTTATTCACATATTGACGTGAAATACGCACTAAACGATAGCGGTCAGGTGGCAGGGCTGCTTCAAACTGCTGACGTAAATTAGGCTGTGGCGGCGTTAAACTATAATATTCAATATCGACATATTCACGGTGGTCAATATTTTCAATCACGCCGTGAGGCAAGGCTTTAAGTTGTTGCAGTACCTCGTTTAGCTCACCACGAATGCGGTGCAATTGTATGCAGCGCGGAATTTCCACAGCTTCAAATTGCAAACGGCTGTCAGTGTCTTGAGAAGGGTCGATTTTGACCTCAACTACTTGGTGTTTATAGTTAATTTCACTAAAAGAAAGTGGAATGGGTGAGCCGCTATAACGAATGTGCGGCTGGCCTACTTTTTGTGGTTTATGTAGATGTCCTAAAGCGACATAGTCGACCGCATCTTCAAATAAAGTCGTTGAAAGCGCCTCTTCATTACCAATAATAATTGGGCGTTCAGAGTCGGATGTTTCTCCACCTTGCATATGTGCATGCGACATCAAAATAAGCGCTTGGTCCGGTGTCTTGCGACGTTTGGCTTCGGCAATGAGTTGCTGGTGCAAATAGGCAATCGCGTTTTTGCTATTGGTGGTATGTTCGTTAAAGCCCGTAATTTCGGCCGAACGTAAAAAAGGCAGGGCAAGGCACCACGCCACAATATCTTGATTTTGGTTATAGATAGGTAAAAGCAGTCGATCGAGGTCTAGAGTTTTATCTTCATTCCAGCGAACCACACCCACAGTTTTTGCATTGTATTTTTCTAAAAGCGGTTCGACCTGTTCAATACGGTAGCCTGAGTCATGGTTACCCGCAATCATGAGTGTTTGCATGTGCGGCGCAAGGCGATGAGCATCTGCTAAAAATTGGTAGAGTTGTTTTTGTGCTTGAGAACCGGGGTTAATCACATCAAAAATATCGCCGGCGATGAGTAGGGCATGTGGCTGTTTTTCTTGAATTTGAGTGAGTAACCAGCTTAAAAATTGTTGGTGTTCGTAGTGGCGTGAATGATTATAAAAAAACTGCCCCAAATGCCAGTCAGAAGTATGTAGAAAATGTACGGACATAGAAACAGACATCAAACCAAAATAAACACAGATACGTTAGCATAAATTGGCAGGAGATTTTATCAAGACATTTTAAAGTGCTCGATATTCAAGCCTAAGTTGAAACTTGAATTAAATTTTTCACTTTAAACGCCGCTTTGTTACTATCGACTAAAACCATGAACTTTGAGAATAAAATGACCATTCACGAATACGAAGTAAAAATACAGTGGGAAGGCAATACGGGTACAGGCACTTCATCTTATCGTTCATATAAACGAGACTTTAGTATTCAGCATCCGCAAAAGGCCACAATTCAAGGTTCATCAGACCCCGCCTATTTAGGTGATGTGACCAGATGGAACCCTGAAGATTTATTGGTGGCATCAGCTTCAGCTTGTCATAAGCTTTGGTATTTACACCTGTGTGCAGTCAATCATATTCATGTGCTGAGTTATGTCGACAAAGCACTGGGTTTTATGGAAGATACAGATCCAGTTAAACGTGGTCACTTTACTCAAATTATTTTAAGACCCGAAGTTGTTTTAGAAAAAGGTGCAGACCAAGCGCTTGCAGCAAAACTGCATGAAGAAGCACATCACGAATGTATGATTGCCAATTCGGTGAATTTTCCAATTACATGTGAAGCAAGTTTTAACTTTGCCGAATAAATAATATGAAATAGCCACCGATAAAAAAGCGGTGGCTATACATTAAAAATAAATAAAATCTTTAAGCTGCGTTTTCATCGACTTGAAAAATACCAAAAACGTTATGGTCTAAATCGACAAAATAGCCATGCCAAGCGCGGCCCGGAATAGCAAATTTATCCATTGCGACAATACCGCCTTGCGCTAAAATTTTTGCAGCTACCTCATCGAAGTTTTCGACCTGAACCGAACAGGTAAATGCATTGGTGCCATATTCCATTGGAGGTGTTTGAGCGGGGCGTTTTAATAGCCCACCCATAATTGAAGGTGTCTGTATGCGGTAATATTCAATCGGTAAGCTTTCATCGAGTTTAAATTGCCAACCAAACACAGCTTGGTAAAACTGCGCATCGCGGGCAGGGTTTGAAGACTGGATTTCAAAATAGGCAATAGTGTTCATATTATTTAAATCATATTTTTATGGTGCAAAAAGTATACGCATAGCCTTTATCGCCACGAAAGCACTATTGTGTATGGTGAGCGTAAAATAAATGAAAGTACCAGAAAATAAAAACCGACGATTCGAGTGATGAGAGAATCGTCGGTCAAAAACTTCATCAAGGGTTTCGGCTGCTAACAAAACCTAATCCGAAGGAAGGAAAGAGTCGTAATGAAAGGTCACCGAAACAATTTTGCGGATGCCGTGCAAAGGAAGTATTCGGTTGCTGCGACCTTGTTATCCTATATAACGTCAAGAGATCAGGATTGGTTGACAGAAAAATGAAAAAAAATTGAAAAAAATTTATAATTATTTTTTGAACCCATAAATTAGGCAAAAATATGACCAAATTACGTTCTTACTTTCTCTGGTTTTTTGGTTTATGCATCGTACTTACCTTAATTGTAGGTGTGGTTGCAGCACTATTACCAGCGAGTGTAGGTGGTATTTTAACAGCCGTTCCATATTTAGGCGCAATGATTTTTGTCTTATTTAAATTTTTAAAGAAAGAACGCCGTGCCCCGACTGTACCAGAAAAAAAGAAATTTACTTTAGGTTTTACCCTGATTTTTTGGGGCTATAACTTGTGTGGTGTTTTATTTGGTCTGTTTTTATTTGCCAGAAAAGACCCTGAGATTTTGCAGAACTTTATGCTTTACCTCAAACAGCCTCAGTTTTTAAGCATTATGGTGATTATGCTTTTAATGTTAGCTATTCCGCTTTATTTAATTACCTACTGGTTTTATGGCAAGCAGGCACAGCGAATGGCTGACAAAATGTTTAACGTGTAATAGATCACTACGAAAACTCATACGATTAAATATAAATGAGTCTTATACAATTAAATAAAACTTGAATCCTCAGCTTAGGAGGAAATATGAATAAGAATGTATTAATTACAGGTGCAAGTGGTTTTATCGGAACGCATTTAATTAAGTTCCTGCTACAAAAAAATTATAACGTGATTGCTATGACACGGCAGGCTGGAAAGGCATCTGACCATCCTGCCTTGCAGTGGGTACAAAAGTTTGAAGATATTTCGACCCGACAAATTGATTATGTGGTGAATTTGGCAGGTGCAAATATTGGCGAGAAACGCTGGACCCAGTCACGTAAAAAACAACTCATTGAAAGCCGTGTAAATACGACCCGAAAACTGTATGCATGGCTCAAGCAGTCTGAAATTTTTCCGGAAGTAATTGTATCTGGTTCTGCAATTGGTTATTACGGAATAGATGATCAAGAAAAGTGGGCAGAAGTGTGTACTGAACAAAACCCGCCACAGCCTATTTTTATGTCCGAGCTTTGCCAAGAGTGGGAGCGAGCAGCTTTAGCAGATCCTCAACAAAATACTAAAATTATTCGCTTAGGTGTGGTGTTTGGGCAGGGCGGTGGCATTTTGCCTAAAATGTTACTTCCTATTCGACTCAATTTAGTTGGTCAAATTGGTCATGGTCGTCAGCCTGTGGTTTGGGTACATATTGAAGATGTATTAAACGCAATTGAGTTTATATTTCAGCATCCTCAATCTGCTCAAATTCACAATGTCGTAGCGCCAGAAAACGTGACTCAAAAAGCTTTTGTTGAACAAGCTGCTGCGGTACTCAATAAGAAACCATTATTGTCGGCGCCAAGTACGGTTTTTCGCTGTTTGCTAGGAGAGCAGTCGCAATTGATTTTGAATGGGCAATACGTTAAACCCGCTGCCTTACAAGCAGAAGGATTTGAGTTTGCTTATCCTCAATTGAAAATGGCTTTAGAGAATATACTCGCCTCAGGCTAAGATTTTATTTTGCAAGCGCTCTGGTGAATATGCTTTGGCATCAACTAAAGTCGGTTGACCCAGCATAAGCTGACGGAGCAATTGCGCAGAGCCTGCGCCCATACATAAACCATTTCTAAAATGACCAAAGTTTGCCCAGAGATTGTCCATTTCAGGCATTTTGCCAATGTACGGAACGCCATTTGGTGAACTTGGTCTTAGGCCTGCCCAGCGATGTACAATCGGGAAATCGGCCAGTTCAGGCACCATTTCTAAACATGCTTCTAAAATATTGTGCTGAGTCGTTTCATCGGTAGAGGTGTCAAAACCACGATGTGCCATGCTTGATCCACACACAATATGACCGTCCATACGTGGAATCAAATACATCACTCGATTCATACACATGGTCGGTAGCCAGTGAGCTGGGGTTTTAAATAATAACATTTGGCCTTGCACAGGTTCGACTGGAATTTCGAGTTGTAATTGTGAGTTCCAGTAATGGCTCCAAGCGCCCGAAGTTATTACAAAATGATGTGCTGTATGTTTGCGACCATTTTCAGTTTGAAGAGCTTGTATGGCATCACCTTGTTGAATCAGTTTTTTAACAGGAGTGTGCTCAAAAAACTCAACGTTTGGGTGTTGTTTTAAATAGCGAATCAAGGACTGTAATACGCGTGGATTACGAATATTAGACAGTTCAGGGAAATAAATGGCTTCTTGAAACTGATCGGAAATATGCGGGTTGACTTGTTCTAGCGCATCTCGCTGTAAATATTCACAGCGCTGCATCGGTTCTTGATGTTGATTTGCATAGGAAAGTCCAATGTCAAAATCTTCTTCATCAAAAATCAGCATGCCTGTGTCATGAATTTCAAAATCAATTCCTGTAATAGGGTAGAGTTTTTGGTTCCATGCTTGATAAGAGGCTTTGCCAAATTGAGCAAGTTGATTCACTGCATGCACATAGCGCCACGGGTACATCGGAGAGAGAATACCTCCGCCAGCCCAAGAGGCTGCTTGTCCCGCTTGTTGTTGATCAAAAATGCTGATCGTACAGCCTTGCTCAACCAACTCCAGCGCAGACATTAATCCACTTATGCCCGCGCCAATGATTGCAATATGCATGCAGTGTTATCCTTTCTCTGCGAACTTAGTTCATTTCCTTGAGTTTTTCAGCAGCGGTTTCTGCAAAGTAAGTCCAGATTCCGTCTGCACCAGCGCGGCGGCAGCACATGAGTGATTCTAAAATGACTGAGTCTGATAACCAGCCATTTTGAATTGCGCCAGCTAACATCGCGTATTCGCCACTCACTTGGTAAATGAATGTAGGAACACCAAAGGTATCTTTCACTTCACGTACCACATCCAGATATGGCATGCCCGGTTTTACAATCACCATGTCGGCGCCTTCTTGAATATCAAGCGCGATTTCATGTAATGCTTCGGCACGGTTGGCAAAGTCCATCTGGTAGTTATATTTATTACCACCTTTGAGGTTGGATGCAGAGCCAACAGCATCACGGAACGGACCATAGAAGCTAGACGCATACTTTGCAGAGTAGGCCATGATGTTGGTGTAGATGTGACCATTAGCTTCTAAAGCCTGACGAATTGCGCCAATACGGCCATCCATCATGTCACTTGGTGCAATTACTTCGGCACCTGCTTCTGCGTGACTTAAGGCTTGTTTAATCAAGCATTCTACAGTCTCGTCATTTAGCACATAGCCTGTTTCATCAATAATGCCGTCTTGACCATGAGTGGTATATGGGTCGAGGGCACCATCGGTAATTAACACCATTTCTGGTAATTCTTTTTTAAGCAGACGACATGTGGTTTGTACTAAACCATCTTCATGCCATGCAGCTTCTGCGGTGAGGCTTTTATCTTCTTGCGGGGTAACTGGAAAAAGAGCCAGTTTTGATACGCCCAATTCCAAAAGTCTTTCAGCTTTTTTCAGTAACAAATCTGCCGACAAACGCTGAATGTTCGGCATACTTGGAATATCTTGGGTCTGATTTTGTCCCGGTAATACAAATACTGGATAAATCAAGTGATTGGTAGTGAGCTGTGTTTCGCTGACCATCGCACGCAACTGGTCATTTTTACGGATACGGCGCATGCGAGTGGCTGGAAATGCAGGACGATTGAACGTATAAGTCATAACAATCTCGATGTTCGGTATTACACTAGGATAGGTTGGCGGATATTCCATTACTGTCAACCGACTGCTGTATTGTAGCCCCATAATGCTGTATTTGTACAAAATTATGGGCGTTTATCATGCTTTTAAATTTAGGCAACATATGAGTGAAGAAAAGAAAAATTGGACTGGGAACATCCATTTAGGTGCAAAAACAGACCTGACTGTGGTTCTCAACCAATTATGTAAGGCGTTTAATAGCTCTCCTTTTTTTAAGCATAGTGGAATGATTATGCGTGTGGTGGACGGGCACATTGAAGGCTATATTGAGATGCAACCCAACCTGATTGGCAATTTGGCATTTCAGATTTTGCATGGCGGTGTTGCTGCAACTTTGCTCGATAGTATTGGTGGAATTGTGGCAATGGAACACCTCTATCGCCGTTCAACTCCCGAAACTTTAACTGAAACCATTAAGCAAGTGTCGCGTTTGGCAACAGTCGACATGCGTGTAGATTATTTAGCGCCGGGGCGTGGTAAATATTTTATTGCACGTGCCGAAGTATTACGTTTAGGTCGTAAGGGCTGCACCATGCGCATGACCATGGTCAATGATGAAGATAAAGCGATTGCTGCCGGCATTGCTTCATATGCCTATTAAGCAATGAATTGAACCCTTTGAAAGCGCCAAGTGCGCTTTTTTTAGTGTTTGAAAAGCTAAAATTTTTACAAAAACTTTGAGATAAACATTAATTTAATTAGAACGAACGCATGAGTTATGAAATTTTATTCTCATATTATGAGGTTTTAGCGTTAAAATTAGCTCCTTTGACAATGCGGTATGTCTTGTTTATAGAAAAATAAAAACTCTATAACAAGGTGTAGTGCGAGATTGATGGCAAAGCCAACTCATCTTTAGGAACATACCATGACTGATGCACAAAGCAATGTACAAGAAACAGTGCCAACAACATCTGCCTCGGATGAAAACAATCAAAACAAGCGCAAAAAATTTCTTGGTTTTTTTGCGCTGATTTTATTGATCGCCGCTATTTTGTATGCAATCTGGGCATTATTTTTAAATAATTCCGTGAGTACGGATAATGCCTATGTCGGTGCAGAAACCGCGCAAATTACTTCAATGGTAAGCGGACAGGTCGCTCAGGTTGTCGTAAAAGATACCCAAACGGTACATCGTGGTGACGTGCTGGTTCGTATTGATGACCGTGATGCCAAAATTGCATTGGCTCAAGCTGAGGCAGAACTTGCCAAAGCAAAACGCCAATACAAACAAACTGCGGCAAACAGTAGTTCTTTAAACTCTCAAGTTGTGGTGCGTGCTGACGAAATTAACAGTGCCAAAGCACAAGTTGCTCAAGCACAGGCAGACTATGACAAAGCTGCTTTAGAACTGAACCGCCGTGCGCAGCTTGCTGCCTCTGGTGCAGTGTCTAAAGAAGAACTCACTAAGGCACAAAGTGCAGTCGAAACAGCCAAAGCAGGGCTAGAGCTTGCTAAAGCTGGTTTAGCGCAAGCCTCTTCGAGTCGTAAAGCTGCCGAAAGTACTTTAGCTGCAAACGAAGCGTTAATTCAGGGTGTAAGCGAAACTTCAACACCTGATGTACAAGTTGCACAAGCCCATGTTGAACAAGCTCAGCTTGATTTGGAACGTACCGTGATTCGTGCGCCAGTCGATGGTGTGGTTACGCGTCGTAATATTCAAGTGGGTCAACGTGTTGCACCGGGCACCAGCATGATGATGATTGTGCCGCTTAACGATTTATATGTAGATGCAAACTTCAAAGAAAGTCAGTTGAAAAAAGTCCGTCCGGGTCAGGAAGTCACGCTTACTTCAGATTTATATGGTGATGACGTTGAATATCACGGCAAAGTGATGGGCTTCTCTGGTGGTACAGGCTCTGCCTTTGCCTTAATTCCGGCTCAAAACGCAACAGGAAACTGGATTAAAGTGGTTCAACGCTTACCGGTTCGTATTGCACTTGACCCAAAAGAACTTGCTGAACACCCACTACGTGTTGGCTTGTCGATGGAAGCAAAAGTCGACTTATCTGCGAAGTAAACGCTTATGAAAACGCAAACACCTTTTGCCGAACTAAGCGGTGGCCGTTTAATACTGGCAGCGTTTGTTATTGCCTTGTCGAACTTTATGGTCGTGCTCGATACGACTATTGCCAACGTATCTGTACCGCACATTACCGGTAACCTTGCCGTTTCAAGTACACAAGGGACATGGGTAGTTACGTCGTACGCCGTTGCAGAAGCGATTTGTGTACCTTTAACAGGTTGGCTTGCGGGTCGCTTTGGAACCGTTCGGGTTTTTATTTTTGGTCTGATTGGTTTTACCATTTTTTCTTTTTTGTGCGGACTAGCAAACTCGTTAGGCATGCTGGTGTTTTTCCGTATTGGACAAGGTCTATGCGGTGGCCCGCTTATGCCACTCAGTCAAACCTTGCTGATGCGTATTTTCCCTCAAGAAAAGCATGCACAGGCAATGGGCCTATGGGCCATGACTACCGTCGTTGGACCAATCTTAGGACCAATTTTGGGTGGTCTGATTAGTGACAACCTATCTTGGCACTGGATTTTCTTTATTAACTTACCTGTTGGGATTATTTGTGTTTTAGCGGCAATGCGCTTGTTAAGAGTGGCTGAAACAGAAACGATTTCTTTAAGAATCGACACGGTCGGTTTAGGTTTGTTAATTTTGTGGATTGGTGCGCTACAGCTCATGCTTGACTTAGGGCACGAACGCGACTGGTTTAACAGCACCAGCATTATCGTTTTAGCTTTAACTGCCGCCATTGGCTTTGTGGTGTTCCTGATATGGGAGCTGACCGACAAACATCCCGTCGTAGACGTCAAAGTCTTTAGGCATAGGGGTTTTGCAATCTCGGTACTGGCCTTGTCACTTGGTTTTGGCGCATTCTTTGGCAGTATTGTACTGATTCCGCAGTGGCTGCAAATGAACCTTTCTTACACCGCCACGTGGGCCGGCTATTTAACTGCAACCATGGGCTTTGGTAGTTTGACCATGTCACCTATTGTGGCAAAGCTTTCGACCAAACATGACCCACGCGCACTGGCAAGTTTCGGTTTGATTTTGTTGGGCGCTGTGACCTTAATGCGGGCATTCTGGACCACAGATGCTGACTTTATGGCACTGGCTTGGCCGCAAATCTTACAAGGTTTTGCTGTGCCATTTTTCTTTATTCCACTGTCGAATATTGCACTCGGTTCCGTACTCCAGCAAGAGATTGCATCTGCTGCGGGCCTCATGAACTTCTTAAGAACCATGGCAGGGGCGATTGGCGCTTCAATTGCAGTGACGGTATGGGATGACCATGCCAAAGTTGCCCGTAGTGAAATGGTGTCAAACCTAAATACTGCCGAAGTTCAAAATAACCTTGCACAAAATGGTTTTACGGCTGACTCGACATTAGGAATTATTTCAAACCTTGTCGATAAAGAAGCCATTACCATGTCGGCAAACCATGTGTTTTTGCTGTTTGCGATGGTGTTTGTCTTTGCGGGATTGGTCATTTGGCTGTGTCCAAAACCCAAACAGGTCAGTGGTATGCCTTCTCACTAAACATAAAAAAAGCATCTCTTCGGAGGTGCTTTTTTTAGGCCAACTACAAAATGAGTGAGTTTATAAATAGCAGATTTTGCCTGTATTTAAAGAAATAAAGCATGCCAGAATTGGGCAAATCAGTTATAAAAGAGTGTGATAACAAGCAAGGAGACATCACACAGAGCACAAAACAAACACCGCCAATCATTTAATATTATTAAAACTTTATTTTTATCAAAGATTAAAAAACTGAAGACCTGAAAACAAAGAAGCTTGCATGGCAATTGCATGGATAGGCAGGCGTATATATTGGAGTTATCACGTGAATAAAAGATATTCATTTTTGTTCAGTAGTTTATTAGCAGTCGGTTTATTACAAGGATGTGGAGATGATTCCTCTTCAGATCAGCCCAAGGATGATTCAAATACAACCCCGCCTAATTTAATTGTAGATAATGACCCGACCAGTTGTAGCAAACTGGCACAAGACGGTTCAAGCGTGGTGGTCGGTTCAAACCAAAATGGTGACCCCGCCGCGCCAGAGGGTGCATCGGGTTATAGACTCGGTAATACGGTTAAATACGCAGATAAATATATGGTGGTGGCAAACACGCCACTTGCGGTAAAAGCCGGCTGTGATGTTTTAAGAGCAGGCGGCAGTGCAGTCGATGCAGCCGTTGCCGTACAAGCAGTGTTGGGTTTAGTCGAACCTCAATCGAGCACGATTGCTGGTAGTGGTTTTATGATGTATTACGATGCCAAAACCAAAAAAGTTACGGCTTATGATGGACGTGAAACTGCACCAGCCGCAGCTAACGAATATTATTTAATTCGCCAAGATATATATGATCCTAATTCACCAGCGCCTGTACCAAGCGCGCGTCGTAGTGGTCGTTCAATTGGTGTGCCGGGTGTGATGCGTTTGCTTGAGCAAGCACAACAAGAACATGGCAAACTCAAATGGAATCAGCTTTTTGGTGAAGCGATTGGTTTAGCTGATAACGGTTTCCGCATTCCGGGCCGTTTAGCAGATGCAATTGCAAACAATGCAAGCAATTTAGCACTCGATGCAAATGCAATGGCGACCTATTTCTACCCAGATGGTTCACCACGTAAAGTTGGTGAAACTATGACTAATAAAGCCTATGCAAAAACCCTAGAGGCACTTGCCACGCAAGGCGCAAATGCATTACACACTGGGCCGATTGCGCAAGCCATTGTGGCAAAAGCAGGGCAGACGTTAGGTGATGACCCAGCAAAAACTCCAATTACCCCAAGTTTGATGACCTTGCAGGATTTATCGAACTATCAGGTTAAAAAACGCGACCCGATTTGTACGACGTATCGTGAGCGTTACTATGTATGTACCATGCCGCCTCCATCTTCGGGAGGGATAGCAGTTGCACAGACGTTGGGTATTTTAGAAAACTTTGATATGTCGCTTTATCCACCTAAGAACCCTGAAAATGAAGGTGGTGTGCCCGATGTTATGGGTGTGCATTTAGTGTCTGAAGCAGAGCGCTTGGCCTACGCCGACCGTGACAAATATGTGGCAGACACTGACTTTGTTCGTTTGCCGGCACAGGGTATTCCAAGTTTTATTGATAAAAATTACCTCAAACAACGTGCCGCACTGATTAACCCGAACCAAAGTATGGGCGTTGCGCCAGCAGGTAATTTCAATACAGCAGCAGGTGTGGATACTACTGTTGAACACGGTACAACGCAGTTCACCATTGTAGATGCCTATGGCAATGTGGTTTCAATGACATCGACTGTTGAATCGAGCATGGGTTCATTCCACATGGTGGATGGTTTCTTGCTGTCAAACCAGTTAACTGACTTTAGCGCGAACCCTTATGACAGCACTGGGGCACTGGTTGCTAACCGTGTAGAAGGGGGCAAACGCCCACGTAGTACCATGGCGCCAACTTTAGTGTTTAAAGGCACCACGCCAGATGAGTTTTATATGGCAACAGGTTCACCAGGTGGCGGTACCATCATTCAATATGTAGTTAAAACTTTGGTGAGTGCATTGGACTGGAACTTAAATGCACAGCAGGCTACTTCGCTTGTTAACTTTGGCGCAACCAATAGCAAAAACACCAATGTGGATAGCTCGAATGTACAGCTTTCTTTAGTTGACCTGATTGAAGGTTTAAAAGCAAAAGGGCATGGCATCTCTAACACTGCGCAAACCAGTGGTATTTCAACGATTATGAAAGTAAATATAAATAATCAAAGTAAATACGCAGGTGGGGTAGACCCACGCCGTGAAGGGATCGTGTTAGGCAATGGAGCCTTATAGACCACACTTTAAAAAAAGCTGTCATTTTTGGCAGCTTTTTTATGAGGGGCCTTGAAAAAAACAAAAGGCTCTCCATTATGTAAATATGTTCATCAGTAGCAGACTGTTGATAAATTGCACAGCATTTTATTTTAGTTATGCTATGATGTTCAGACATTCATGGGGATGTTATTGGCTTCGACGCCGGTGATGAAACTCATAGATGCATGCCGAGAGCGCATTTTCTCTCGTAAATAAAATTTGCATTTTAATAGTCGCAAACGACGAAACTTACGCTCTAGCTGCCTAAGGGCAGTTTGTCCGCTTCCTAGAATACTTGTGGTTTAGGAACCCGACCGTAGCGCACGCACACAAGTCCGTATAGAGTCAAGCCTCGGGGCTTTATACCAAACTTAGAGGATCGCAACTTGTACCCTGTTCGTCGGGTCACTTGGTGTTAAAACAATAGACGATATCTAAGCATGTAGTATTCTCGAGCGTAATGCTGGCGGACGCGGGTTCAACTCCCGCCATCTCCACCAAAATTCGTGAAAAGCCCTGAAACGTAAGTTTCGGGGCTTTTTATTGGCTGTAAGTTTTTAATATTTTGATTATTCTAGACTAAATATTAATAGAGTAGTTAATGATGATTTATTTATAATGAGTAGAAATATTTTAAGGGACGTTATGTCATCTTTTTTTAATTAATAGATACATTAATGCCTTTTTTATAAAGAAGTAAGTTAGAGGTAATAAATGAAATGTTAAGTGCTAATAAAGAGAAAATTCAGTCATTTTTAATGGGGAGCAGTCAATATCATATTCCATTCTTTCAAAGGCCATATGTATGGAAAATTGAAAATTGGCAGGAATTTATTGAAAGTGTAATTGAGCAAACTGAAATGGCTAGTGATTCTGAATCAGAACATTTCATTGGCACAATTATAGTTCAACAAAAAGAATCAACTAAAATTGGTGCAATTGAATATGATCTAGTGGATGGACAACAACGATTAACAACAATTTGTTTACTGTTAAAAGCTATTCAAGATCTTGCTCAAAAAGAAGCAACAAAGAATTGGATACAAACTCTACTAACTTTCACTGACAGTGAAGCTGAATTGTGTCCGCGAATTATTCATAGTAGAAAAGATGTAGAACTTTTCGAATCTATATTATTTGATGCTAGTCATAATGAAAAAAGTTGGAAAGATTTTGAAAAGTTATCAAAAGATCAATGGGATGATTATTTTAATAAAGCTTTAGAACATAAAACAGTTTTAGGCTGTTATCTATATTTTAGAAATGCTGTGAATAAATATTTAAACTCTAAAAATATAGATATAGATACTCAAGATCAATTAATTAAAAAAATTGTCCAAACAATTCTAATTAAATTACCTGTAATACATATGGCGTTATCAAAAAAAGATGATGTTCAAGAGATATTCGATACGATCAACTCTCAAGGTGTTAAACTAACGACAGCTGAACTGTTGAAAAACTTTTTATTCAAAAATAATGAAAAATCAATAAAGCTATATCAAGAGAATTGGTACTCTATTTTTGAAGCTAATGAAGATGATATCGAATTTTGGTCATCAGATCGTACATCGGGCCGTATGCGTCGATCAACTATGGAGTTGTTTTTATATAGTTATCTTGTTATCACGAAAGAAAGCACCGTAAAGCTTGAAAAGCTATTTAGAGAGTACAAAAATCTCATCAAACAGAAAAATCAGGATGAACTTGTTGCTTTGATAAAAGATCTGAAACAACATGCCGAGGTCTATCGACAAATTCCTGATGGAATTGACTTACGTGCTTTATCTTATGGGGAATATAAAAAGCGTTTTTTCCAAATTGCTTCGGAATTCGACATTACGACTATAATGCCTTTAATGCTATTTATTATGAAACAAGTAAAGGATGAAGCAGAACTTAAAAAGATATTAAAAGTTCTGGAATCGTACATAGCAAGACGTACAATCTGTAAGATGACGACTAAAAACTATAACAACTTGTTTTTAAGTTTATTGGTAGAGGTAAAAAAATGGGACACTATTACTAGTGAACGATTTTTGAATAAACTCCTTACTTATAAAGAAGATACTAATATTTTTCCTAGTGATGAGCAAGTTAGGAAAGCAATATTTAATAAAGCACTGATTAATAAATATACCCGTGAAGTTTTATATATCATCTCTTTATATGATTTAAGTGACCCTAAAGTTGATAATCATGTTCTATCATTAGATGGTTTTTCTTTAGAGCATCTGATGCCAAAAAAATGGCAGAATAATTGGGATATACCTGAAACGAAAGAGTTAATTGATCAAAACAATTACAAGCTTTTGACATTAGGGAACTTGGCTTTGATAAAAGGTACATTAAACTCTAAATTACGTGATGCAGCTTGGTCTTCTAAGCGTAAAGATTTAGATACCTACTCAACACTAAAACGAACTAGAGAATGTTTAGATAAAGAAATCTGGGATGTAAAGCAGATTGATGAGCGTTCTCATAGCCTTTTTAAAGCTATCATGCAAATTTGGCCGAAAGAATCATTAGTTTAGCATTATTGATGTGGTAGAGGAGGTGAGTCAACTCCCCCTTATTTCCACCAAAATTTGTGAAAAGCCCTGAAAAGTAAGTTTCGGGGATTTTTCTTTTTAAAGATTTAAATTATTAAATTAATTAAAGAGTATATTCTTTAATTAACTTAATAATTAGTAGAATGATTATATTTTTAATCTAAATAAAATTATATGATTTTAAAAGATAGGGACTTATATTAAATTTAAGTAATAATTAACATGGTGTTTAAGAGTTTTATTTTATGTATAGTAATAATTTAGAAAGTGTAGTTTTTAACAGACATTTGGGTTCAAAAGCTGACGAATTGTTGATTATTACAGGTTACATCGGACCTGATCCTTTTGCTAAATTAAAAACTCTTCCCTTAGATTGCCAGGTCATTTATGGAATGTATGGTTCCGATAGTATAGGTGAGAAACTCCATAAATCTTTAGTAAAAATAAACTCTAGCTTAACAAATACAGATCTTTTCTATTCCCAAAGTGGTGTCCATGCAAAATGTTATTTGTGGAAAAAGAAAGGAATTATAGTAGATGCTCTTATTGGATCGGCCAATTTTTCAAGGAATGGTTTAGCTACCCCTGATCGAGAAGTTCTTGTAGAAGCTGATCCTTCAGTATTTTCTCAATTACAGGCTTATTTTGATAAAATAATAAGCAATTCTATTCATTGCTCTTCTAGTTCAGTAAAGTTAAAAGTAAATAATTTATCTGCAAGAGTTGGAGTGGCAACGGACTGTAAGCTTTCTTTTTTAACGAAAACTAGAGGGATATTGGAAGTTCCTGCAAAGAGCGGATTAAATTGGGGAGTAAACTCATCAAAAATAGGAGGAACCTCTCATACCTCAGTAGGTGATGCCGAGATTAGAATTACTAAAAAAGCAATACAAAATTATCCTCATCTATTTCCTCCTAAAGTGGGCACTCCGTCTAAACGCACTGGTAAATTACAACGACAAAATGATGAGATAGAGTTAATTTGGGATGATGGAACAATTATGAAGGGATTATTAGAGCAAAATCTTACCATCGGAGATTTAATCTACCCGAAAGCTATATGTTCAAGTGATTCAAAGGCTGAGCTTGGCTTATATTTAAGAAAAAGAATAGGTGTATCAGATACTCATGTGATTACTAAACGAGATTTAGAAAAATATGGCCGTACAGATGTTACTATTTCTTTGCAAGCGGAAGGAATATATTATATGGATTTTTCTGTTTAAACATATAATTATTCATATATTTTTGAACTTACCTCTAAAAAAACTTCAGAACCTTGTAACCAATTTGCAATCAATGTAATAACCTGTTCAGGGTTCCTGTTTTTCCCTCTAATACTACATTCCCAAACAATTGCTATTCTCCAGTTCTTTTCTAATAAAGCTACTATGGCTTTATTATCATTAATTTGATTCCGAGCAATTTTCTGCTCCCAGAAATCACTACGAGTGCCAGGTAATTTGAAAAGTGAGCAACCTTGGTGTCCATGCCAGAAGCATCCATTTATAAAAATAACTGCTTTATATTTAGCTAATACAATATCTGGTTTACCTGGTAAATCTTTTACATGGACGCGAAAACGGAATCCTCTTCTGTGTAACAGACTACGAATAAGTAATTCAGGTTTTGTATTTTTGCTCCTTATTTTAGACATCATAATACTACGAGTTGTGCTATCTACAATGTCGACCATAGGTTGCCTATTTCTTATAAAGAGATATTAACCATTTAAAAAAAGCCTTAAAAAAGTGTAAACAATAAAGTTGTAAAAACTTAAAAGTTTATTGTTAACTGACAATTTTCTTTTAGATTCTCCATATTCAGTTCTCTAAATAATTCTTTAATAGCCAATGCTAATTTATAAGAAAAATAAGGAGGTACGGCGTTTCCAATCATTTTATAATTGGCGCCAACTGAAGAAATAAATTCATAATCATCATCAAATGTTTGTAATCTTGCAGCTTCTCTTACAGTTAGTGATCTTGCCTGCTGAGAGTCTGGATGAATATGTCTTAATCCATCTTTATACAAATGAGCAGGAATTGTATTACTAGCTTCATCTCGACGTAAGACATAATATTTATGTACCGCAGAAGTCTTCCCTGTTCTCTCTGTATAAAGCTTTAAGAGCTCATTTGTTGAGATATATTTTTTTTCACCAGATTCAATATCTTGTGCTAATAGCTTAAATGTACCTATATCGATACTATTATGAAAACGAGGTTCATGATTTTTTATAATTTCTTCTGCGAAAGAGTGTGAATATTTTTTTCCATTTAATTTATACTCTTTAACGGGATATAACTTTGGCAAATCCCCAATAGCATCTTCAACTGTTTTTAAATGTTCATGATGAGCAGGTAAAATATTGGTATAAAAGTTTCTTAAAGTCGCTTCTGGGTCATTGAACAGATCTTTACGAATACCAATAATTATTACTCGATTTCTTTTCTGTGGAACACCGAATAAAGTTAGATCCTGTAAGGCATATTTTTTAAGATCTGAAACAATAGCATAGCCATGCTGATCAAATATTTCTCTTATCAGATCAACTACTGGGACATCTTTCGGTTTTGCAGATAATAATCCCACAACATTTTCAAAGATAAATACTTTTGGTTTATATTGATCTACGACTTTAATATAACTTTCGAAAAGATAATTTCTATAATCATCTTTCATGCTATTTTTATCTTGAGCTCTACCGGCCAAAGAATATGCCTGACAAGGGGGCCCACCAATAATAATATCGACAGTCTTATTTCCAATAACTTCATTTAGTCCTTTATGTGAGCCATATTCTGGATCTTCTTGCCACCCATGGAATAGTTCAGCTGTTCTCTGAATATCAAATCTTAGAACTTTATCAGCTGCATTTTTTTCATTCCATTTTCGTTCTAGACGATGAATTAAATTAATTACTGGATCTTTTTCCCACTCAACAGCAGCTAGAAATTCAAAGTCATTAACTTTATGAAAACCTTCAGATAAACCGCCGCAACCAGCGAATAAATCAATAAATGTATAAGTCATTTCTATTCCCTAGTCTAAGTATTTCTTAAGAGCTTTAGCTAAATGAAAACCTAGTAGAGGTGGAACTGCATTTCCAACTTGACGGTATTGTTGAGTTTTGTTTCCAAAAAACTCAAAGTCATCAGGAAAACTTTGCAGACGGGCATTCTCACGAACTGTAGGTACACGATTCCATTTATAATGGAAATGGTTACGATGGCCTGTATCAATGGTCTTGGATGGCTTTTTGCTATGATAACGAGTCCATGCCTCATTAAATTTTCGGCTGTCACCCACGCCTGGAGGTAAATCTTTATGATTTCCACCTTCTGGTACTAATGAAATAACAGATTTAACCAATTCTGTATGAACTGTTCCTACGTGATTTAAAAGAATAGAGGAATTTTTTCTCATATACTCTTGATATTTTGAAAGAGGAGATGAAGGGTATTCCATTTTCTCTTTACCTAAGTCATGTTCTAAACTTGGTAAATCAGAAATAGCTTGTTCACAGGAGATATATTTTTCAGGAGTTAGTACCGGTTCTGGGAATGAAAACTTTTGTCCATTTTTGATTCCCACAAAGAAAATCCGTTTTCTTATTTGTGGCACACCATAATCAGGAGCATATAAAACCTGAAAATTGATTGTATATCCTAGAGCCCCAAATTGTTCAAGGATGGCATTTTTAGCTTTACCATCATATAACGTAGCTAAACCAGGAACATTTTCAAGTACAAAAGCTTTTGGTTGAAACAACTTTACTGCTTCTACCATAGATTGAAAAAGAGTATTTCTAGCATCGTTTTCTTTACGAGTTCCTGTCAGAGAGAATCCTTGGCACGGTGGTCCTCCAATTATGACGTCAACCTTTTTGGTTTTTATTAATCGGGCCATATCAAGGAGTGTTTCTTTTTTAAACAAGTCTCCGTGAAATGCAATTGCATCTCCATGATTGTGTTTAAAAGTTTTTAAAGCGATTTCTTCATGATCTACACCAAGTAAAACTTCATAACCTGCATCCATGAAGCCACGTGATAGACCACCACAACCGGAGAACATATCAATTACAGTTGGTTTGTTTGATGCCATTAATGAATAATCCTGAAAACTTTAAAACTTTGCAGGGGAGAGTTTAATAGATTTTTAAAAAAAAAGCTGGTGGGGGAGACATAATTTGTCGCTTTAGTTTGATTTATTAGAATAAATAAATAATATTATAGTTTATGATCAAGATTAATTTTTACTAAGACTAAAATCAATTCAGTACAACCGGAGGAAAGATGTCTAAGCTCGTATGGGTTCATAAATTTAATAATAATGAGCTTGGCATTAGTACAAATGGAGGTACAGGACGGGGGGCCTTTTGTTTAGTTCCGAAGGATGCAGCCGGTATATTTCCTACCTTAAATGAAGAGAATTTGTTTAGAGGAAAGGTAAATTTATACGTCAATCGTATTTTTAGGGTTGAAGTAAATTATGCGAAGCCTCCGTCTAAAACTGAGTTTAGACTGTCTCTACCAAAAGAAGTGCATACTGATGAGGATGGAAGTATATTAATTTCCCCAAATACTGTAGTTGCATTTTATCAATATCAGGATGGTGTGAATATTGATGTTAATAATAATCATTTAGATCTTTATGATTTTCTTGAAAGATATAAAGAACGTCCGCAATCTAATAATAAAGTGATTGAAATTGTTGCAGATGAAACTATATCAGATGAAATTACCAATTCAAAAGTTACAAGATTAGGTAAGCCATTCATACTTTTGGCAGGTATTTCCGGCACAGGTAAGACAAGATTTATAAGAGAACAAGCTAAAGCATCAGGTAGTTTATCTGATACATATTGTTTAACTTCTGTTCGGCCTGATTGGCATGAGCCAAGTGATTTATTGGGCTATATTTCTCGTTTGAGTGGGAAAACAGAATATATAACTACTGATGTACTAAATTTTATAGCTAAAGCTTGGAAGGCAATTGTAGATGCCGAAGTAGAAATCAAGTTCGAAAATATTAATGGATATGGAGAACGCCTTTACGTAAGTGGGAATTCAGCTCAGTTGGAAAAAATTCCTCCATTCTGGTTATGTTTGGATGAAATGAATTTAGCCCCAGTAGAGCAATATTTTGCAGATTATCTGTCGATATTAGAAACAAGAGAATGGAAGTGGATTAATACAGATTTTAAATATTTTTCAGATCCTTTGTTGAAGGCTAGTATATTTCAGCAAGTAGAAAATACTGTTGAGTTGAGACAAAACTTAGGTTTAGAAGAAGTAAAGTATGATTACATTTGGGAGACTTTCTTTAAATTTGGTTTAGGCTTGCCGTTTAATCTATTGGTGGCAGGAACCGTGAATATGGATGAAACTACTCATGGGTTCTCAAGGAAAGTTATTGATCGTGCTTTAACTTTTGATTTTGGAGAGTTTTTCCCAACTGATTATCAAATGTATTTTAATTCTAGCATTAAAAATGAAACTTTAAGTTATCCTATTTATTCTCAGGTAAATATTACTGATTTACCTGCTATAGACAGTAATGGTGGGAAAACTATAAGCTTTCTCAATGACATCAATGAATTATTGCTTAACACTCCGTTTAAGTTGGCTTACCGTGCTTTAAATGAGCTTTTGCTTGCATTAGTTAGCCAGAAACCTGGTAACTATTTAGAATTAATCGCTGTTTGGGATGACTTTCTGATGTGCAAAGTATTACCTCGGATCGAAGGAGATATTGATAAATTAATGAATGGTCTCTCTGAAGAGTCACTATTAGTACAATTGGGAAAAAAACTCCGTGTTGAGTTTAAAGATATTATCGAGCAAAAAACTGGAGAAGATGAATCTGGATCAATTCTCCGTCCTGATCTATATAGAAAAGATAATTCAACTAATTCTCCTGTTCAGATTGAATGTAGAAGTTTGCATAAGTTAAATTGGATGCAAGAAAGGTTAGAGAGTTCAGGATTTACAAGTTTTTGGCCATGATTTGGTAGGATAAGCTGTTATGCCTGAATTACTCTATATAAAGACTCCAGAGTTTGAACTATCTGTTTGGTCAAACGATATTTCCAAACGCCGAAAAACTTATATGGATACTATCGGTAAACGTAATAAAAATCTGTTGAATGGCGAGGGTACATTACAAAAAAATATTTCATATATTTATTTCTATCCAATGTTAAAGGTGATAAATGTTGAATGCGAAAATAAGTCTTTAGTTCAGGATGAAAGTTATTCATTATCAGAAATAGAATTACCAAATTCTCTATTTTTCGAAAACGTACAATATCAATTCGAATGGATTTTTCATAATAATATACGTGTGGCAGAACTTCTTCACAAAAGTTTAGCATTAAATAGTAGTTTTCGATTTGTCCAGGCTCATCGTAATATGCCAGCTCGTTTAGTAGGCACATTTAATACCGAAAATAATGTTGGTTGGATGCGTTTGCCATTAGAGTACAAAACAGAGAATCAAACTTTTCGGCATGAAATATCTTTCGAAGTACTACCATCAAAAATGGATTTACATACAGATTTACCCGTTATGTATGAGGCAATTGATCAGATATTTCCTTTATGGCGTTTTAGTTTAGTTGAAAAAACAGAACAAAATTCAGCAAATAGCCATCATCGTGGAAATTTTCCTTTAATGTGGTTGGCTAATTTCTCTAGATTGAGAGAGCGTTTTGAAAAGGGATTGAAAGTTATTGTTCAAGCTCCTCATAATAGATTGCAAGCACATTCTACATTTATAAAAGCTGACCGTCTCAAGGGACGAATAAATCAAAAAAACAGTATGAAAATAAGAGAGGATAAAGAAAATGGATATTTTAATAAAAAATATAAAATAGAAATCAAAAAATTAAGTGTAGACACTCAGGAAAATAGATTTATTAAATCAGTTGTTTTGACTTGCCAAAAAAAATTGTTTGCTTTTGAGAAAGCCTTAAGAAAAAGTGATCCATTATTAGAAAAACAACGTTTTTCAGAAGCTTTTCTTAATGAATTACATCAGTGGCAATACCCGTTAAAAAAAATTTTAGCTAATGACTTTTTTAATGAAGTTGGAAATTATACAGAAAAAAATAAAGAGTCACTGGTTCTACAGCAAAAAACAGGGTACAGCACTGTTTATCGTATTTGGCAGGATTTAAAATTCTATTTGGATAAGTTTGGAAGTATTTCAACTATTTCAATGAAATCTGTAGCTGAAATATATGAGGTTTGGTGTTTTCTGACGTTAAAAAATATTTTACAAGATGAGTTGGGATTTGAAGAAATTATCACTGGAAAAAATAAATTAGAATTAAATGAATATTTCGAATATCAATTCAAAAATGGGAATAAAGGTGCATTCGAGTTTATTCGAGAGGATGGGGTCAAGGCTAGACTTGCCCATGAGCCAAGATTTACAAAGTCGTCTACAGATATCCGCTCTTACACAGTTAATCAAGAGCCTGATATAGTTTTGGAAATTGAATCAACTCATGGAAAACGATTTGTCTGGTTATTTGATGCAAAATATAGAATAAAAAATAATGATGATCGTTTTGGTAACAATGATTCAAACGATAAGGATTATGTACCGGATGATGCAATTAATCAGATGCATCGTTATCGAGATGCTTTAATAGAAATTAGAGCTAAAAAAACATCTGCGGGGCAATATTTCTTAAAAAGTCGGCCTGTAATTGGAGCATTTGCTTTATACCCTGGTAATTTTGATCAGTTAAATCTTGAAGTGGGAAATCCATATCAAAAATCTATAGATGAAATTGGCATAGGAGCATTTGCTCTATTACCTAATAACAAGGAAGACGACAAAAGTGGGTATCATTGGCTATTAACATATTTATCTGGTCAAATAGAAGCGGTACAAACTCTTGATGAAAAATCAGGGGATACTTTTTTTGAAAAATTATATCTCAAGGAGCCTGTTCGTATCCCATATAGTGGTATGAAACAATTTTTATACCCTGACTTGATAATGACGGCAGCTTTAACTGAAAATGAAGAAAAGAATGACATCTATTTTGACAATTTCAGGAATGGTGTTGCTGAAAGCTTTTCTTTACCTGCAGATCTCTTGCTTAATAAGTATTCTATTCATATTTTAAATGAAATTAGATACCTGGGGCTAGCAATTCCTTCAGTTGAAGATAATTCCATAAAAAATATTGATAAAATTTGGCCGGTAAAAAAAATTGATATCATTTTAAGTAATGATGCTGTCCAGAGAGGGAGTGATGGAAAACAACCTTCTATGTATTATAAATTTGAGTTAGGGCAACCTTTATTATTGATGAATAATATTTCTAATATTCCTGATAAAGTATTTACAGACTCTATAATATTGACTACTTTGGAAAGATTGGAAAATATTAAAGACTTTACGAAATTAAAATGTGTTTATAGGGGTCTAGTTTTTTGAATGGATTGCATCCCATCAAACTCTCAACAAAAAAGCCACTTTTCATAAGTGGCTTTTTATAACTCATTATTTACGGCAATCGTCAGGTCCTAATTCATCTTTA
Source organism: Acinetobacter sp. D009 (assembly GCF_038562025.1). Lineage (NCBI taxonomy): Bacteria > Pseudomonadati > Pseudomonadota > Gammaproteobacteria > Moraxellales > Moraxellaceae > Acinetobacter > Acinetobacter sp. D009. Next base: position 2,900,191 of record NZ_CP151886.1, on the reverse strand, counting down.
GTATAGGAAGAATTTATTTTTTTCACCCAAGTTTGTTCTTTGTTATTTAACCAAGCATAAATATCTTTATAGTGATCTTGTTCTTTGGGTGAGATTACATCTTTAGTTTTACGTACAAATTTCGCCATCCAGCAGATTTCATTCAACTTACGAGTATTCAAACTTTCTTCAATAATATAACCATTTCCAGCTTCTTCTTCAAAAGCCTTTAATATATTTGCATTTGTTAATGTTGCATAAACTAATGATTTTGTGACATCACTATTTTTTTCTTGAAGGGCATATCTGTACACTCGGTAATTTGTAATTATTACATTGACGGCGCCACGCCCTGCATTAACTAAAGCTTCTCTATCGCTATTTATCTGGGAATTTGCACAACCATTCATGAAAAGCATAAACAGAAGGGCACAGATAAATTTAACATAAGTTCTGTTTACTAACATTGTGCAGATCTCCGAAGGTTCTCTGAGTTGTTTTTATTATTTGAATCAGTTGGGGTAATTTACGTTAAATCACTTTAGAAAAAGCCCTGAACAATCAGGGCTTTCTCTAGCTTACTTTAATTTTTTACATTCAATATCATTTAATGGTGAATCGGTTTTCATTATGATTTTTTCAATTTTCGGTTGAAGGGCCAAAGCCTCTTTAGATAGTTCTTTAGCTTCAGCAGAAACTTTGCTCCCGTTTTTTTCTTTCAGTTTTATATATTTTTCGATGTATTTATTACTTACACATAATGAATCTAAAGCATCAATTGACATCTTACTTTTTTTGCCTGAAGCCATTAAATCTAGGTCATCATTAAGCTTTAAATTTAAAGAATCGTATGTTGTATTTACTGCATGCATTAAAAAAGTGGCATAACTTAGCAATTGATCATTAGTTTCAGTTACCTTGTCAGCTTCATTGTATGCTGCTTTATACAAGAACTTTGTGTAATAAAGCTGATTAAACTGAGCATACAGAGATGCTTCGCTTGCTTGGGTTACATCAGCTTCAGTAATTACATCCTTCTTGGGCGTGTTTGCTTGGCTACACGCTACTGTCAAAAGAGACATTAAAATAATACAAAGTTTAGACTTCACAATTAATCACCCATTTTTCTCATTTCAGACAACGGTCGCACATAACCATATTCAGCAACAGCAAGATTATAAGCCTGCCTATTCCATTTTTTTCGATTACCGAAGACTACTTCATACATTATTTGATCTATGTAAAAAGGACCTCTATTGAGTTTGACTGCTTCAGCAAGTCCTACATATCTGGCCTTATCAAATAAACCCATACCAGTAGGAGCAAGTTTTACAATTTCTGGTATATCTTTATAGTTAGCAGCAGCTCTGATTTCAAACACATCTTTAGCAAGTTCAAATAGGGCTTTACCTGCTCGACTTGTTGCGACATCTGTTATGTAAGATGCAAAGCGTAGGTACATCAGTGTATGAAAATATTCTGTATAAATTAAACCAGGTGTAGCTTTTTCAATTTCACGCAAATCGAACTGCAAACCAAAATGCAAAGCCATGTCATATTCAAAGGGTTGTCTTTCTTTAACATGGTCCCAATGGGCTTGTTTCATTCCAAACGTGTAAGGAACTATTTTTTTTACAGGTACTAAGTTTTGCCAACCTTCACACGCTGTTAGATAACCTTCATCTTTTGAGACGCACATGTTGGTTGTGCTTTTAAGATCAATTTCAACATTTGCGGGTTTAGTATCATAGTTTGAATGAAAAATTATTCGACCTAAATTTGTGTTTATTTCTCTTTGAGAGCCAGCCATAAAAACTTCCAATAATTCTAAATAGGTTCAATTGGCTTCGATAAGTCCACTAAAATTACTTCTACAGATTCGGCTGTAAAGTTGCTTTCATAAAGCGCCGTTAATCCGCTTTTATCAGTGTAGCCTTGTACAAGCAGTTGCCCTTTATCTTTACTATAAATTTCATACATAAGTTCAGTGAGTGGCTTTTTAGTCTCATCATCAACAAGCTTAAATTGAATTTTATGAATGTCTTTCGACTTGTCTTCTACAAAGCTATCTTGAGTTTGAGCTTTACTCGCTGGCGAACTTTGAGCCGAACCACCACCATTGTCTTGAACTACTAAGTTCTGTTGTGGAAGTAACTTACAGCCACAGGAAAGAGAGTCGTTAACACGCGCAGCAGCTCTACCAAAGATTTGCATATACGGGTCGCCAGACACAATAGTTGCAACAACTTTATGAGTGGGGCAGGTAGCTTTGTCACCGACGCAAGCAACGGGAATACCGTCGACTAGGAACATACTGTTCCCAGAAATTACTTGACCACCGCCACTAGTGGGGCAGCCTATTGTTATATATGGTGTTGCCAAACTTATTCCTTCTTATCTTTATGAAGTGCCAAAAGCATACCAAATACGGGGTAGACAATACTGTATATTTTTTATTGTTCAGTAGAGTTAACTTATTGTCCAAGGCCCCCATGCCACAACAGAACTTTAATTTTTTGCGCTGATTTAAAGTCATCCACCATTGCAACACAGAGATAAGGGAGCTAAGCCAAATGCTTAGCCCATGTCTTCTTTATCGCACCGCCGCATCACACTAAAAAAAGTAGGAGCAAAGTCCTGTGGGAGAGCAGGACTTTGCAAACTGACATGTTCTAGACGTTGCATGAGCTTATGCGAATACACTTGTTCAAGCCGTTGGTAAATACAGTCGCAACTGGCTTGGGTGTGTCCACCAGACAGGCAAATTTCTTCAAAGTCCTGCTGAGTGTGAATGTCGCAACCAGAAACACCGTAATCGCCTATTAAAAGGCTTAAAGCCAAAATAGGTTTATAAAGTTTCATATTATTCTCGTGATAATTTTCACTAAGTTATTAATAAAAAATAATCCGCATATATTTAAAGTATTAAAATCATTTAAAAGGGAATGGTTAACCCGCCTGAAATACAGGAAAATAAAATGACTTAAATTTTAAAATAAAAATAATTTATAAATTTGAAAATTTAGATAATAGAAAACCCAAATTTTAAATAAATAAAAAAGTTTATAAGAGAGAGGGGATAAGTATATATAGTGGCATGGTCAACTCCTTAAAATGTATGGAGCTCTACCACCAAAAATCACCGTCAATTGATTAGGGTGGTAGAACGAGAAGGGGTTGACAGACTGGGTATACACCAGCACGCGCAAGCGCGTCCCCCTCCCGTCCTACCGCAACGGTAAGGGGGAGGTGCAGGTTGCGCACAAGTCTGATACTCAGGAAGTATAAACCTGATACGCTGTATACTCGGTCTGTCAAAACCGACTGGCAATGTAGGCCAGCGGGACCATAATAATCATAAGTTTTTAATAGGTCAATTCAATTTAAATAAAATATTATAAAAATTTTAAATATAAATTTATATTTTAATTAAACTCAAAAGTTAATATATTTAAAGCCGTAAATTAATAAAAATAATAAAGCTAAACTAAACGTTTAGCCTGTGCTTAAAATGTATAACGGTAATTAATAAATACACGGTGCTGGTCCCAATCTTTCCGAGACATACCATTTATTTTTTCACCTAGGTTTGCATTTTCAAACTTTGACTCATAATGCAAAAATGAATAACGCACATCTAAGTTTTTTACCCACGGCAAGGCATAACTCACCGTAAAGTCAAAATAACGCTCTTTACCCTCAATATCACTGCTGATGTTACTTTGGTGAGCGCCAAAGCCATAAATATACTTCGCTTCGGTTTTTAAACCTTTCACATAATCTTTCCAGTTATATTTCAAGCGAAGGGCAACGGCAGTTTCATCGTTATTGCTAAAGTCTGGGCCAATGGTCGCAGAGGTCGGAAACGGGTTGGTGCCGTGGTCTTGCGTTAAAACCGAGTTGCGGGCGGAGTGCACGGCAAAGTTATCTTCTATCCAAAAACCATCAAACTTTGAAACGGCAATGCCACCCTCAATATTATTCTTGGCCACATTTACATCTATAAAATAACCATTCCCGCGGTTGTTAATGTCTTGGCCTTTGACACAATCCAGCTCGGTTTCGGCACCGCATTTAAATAGCTTGCCATCATCACGCGAGAAAAACGCACCCGTGTTAAATGTCCACACAAGGCCATGCAAGGGCAGTTTATATTGAGCAATCGCCCCATACTTTTTTAAATAATCTTTGCTGTTTAAATACTCGGCATTCACGCTCCAGTTTTTGTACTGGTACTTGGCACCGAGTAAACCGACATAATCAATTCGCTCGTCATTTTCAGTCACCAGTTTTTCAAAAGAGTCCATGCTGCGCGGTTTCCAGCGGTCATAGTAGGCGATGTAAGTCTGTAGCCGATCATTCAGTTGAAACTGGCCACTCGCGCCCGAAAAGGTATCTGGCACAGCGCGGTTATTGGTGCTTTTAAGCAACAGCGAATCTTGCAGCTGACGGCCTAACTTAATTTCACCTTTATCGCCCAGTTTTGCTTTGATATAGAGCTGTCCTAAAGTCGCAAAGTTTTGATCAAGCTTGCCGTTATTTTCGACTTCTAAAAGCTGAGCGCTCGGCTTGCCAGAGTCAAATAACTTGGTGACTGCATAGAGTGAGCCATCTACCCCAAGCCAGTCCCACAAGTAAGGTGACTGATAATTTAACTCAAGCCCTAAGGCACTTTGTTCATATTCACTCGATGAAGGCGAAGGGTTGGCAAGCGTGGGGTGGGCGGTGCCTTCATCATTCCAGTAACGGGTGTTGAGTTTTAATTCTAACTTGCCAAATTCTTGAGGAAGCTCTGCATACGCATTGCTCACGCTGCCTAAACCAATACAGCCCCATAGCAAATATTTATTCATTTTAAATTCCTTTTTTAAGCATGAATAAGCCCTTTGCCTAACGCTGGGGTTAGGCAAGCTTTTTATGAAATGGATGAATTAAGGAGAGAGTTTTTCGAGCACTTGGCCTTTGGTTTCAATGGCAAACAAGAAGGTCACCAGACCACCAATGAGTGCCACAACGGCAAGCACACTAAACACATATTGAATGCCGTAACCACCAACTACGAGGCCCACCATAACAGGCCCAATTGCAGAGCCGGCACGTAACCAAGCGGTACTAAAACCAATGCCCATCGCACGTAGGCGAGTAGGGTAAAGTTCGGCAGCGTAGAGGTATAAAGAGAAGGAAATAGTTTGCAAAATGGCATAGCTGAGCGTTGCCAAAATCACAACTTCCATCGCCGATTTTGCGCCTAAAACCGAGAGGCTCATGAGTGGAATAATTGCCAAGAAAAATGCTGCACTGTACCAAGGGCGACGGCCAACTTTATCAATCATTAACGCACAGATAATAGAGGCAATCACACCCACGCCCGAGGTAATCCAGCCATAACCTAAACTGGTTTGCAGCGACAGGCCAAAGTGTTGTTTGTAGAGAGATGGCAGCCAAGTCACCATGGCATTGTTCACCATATAAACGCAAAACCACATGCCCCACAGGGTAAAGGTACGTTTGCGGTAAATGCCACGGAACAGCTCGCGCCAGTCGGTTTTTGCCATGCCTTGCGGGTTAATTTCTTTAACCACAGGTTCAGCCAAAGTCTTACCGCTTTTGATGGCACCGTCTTCAAAGCTTTTAACCACTTGATCCGCTTCTTTAAAACGGCCTTTTGAAGCCAACCAGCGTGGTGACTCAGGCAAGAAAAACCGTAAAGGAATTACCAATAAAGATGGAATTAGGCCCACAATAAACATGACTTTCCAGCCATAAATTGGCATCAGGAAAAATGCAGCCATGCCTGCAAACATAAGACCGAGTGGGAACAAAACTTCATAGAGCAAGAAAAACTTACCGCGCTTTTCTGCACCAATAAACTCATTAATATAGGCACTCGCAACAGGCACTTCGCCACCTGTTCCAACGCCTTGTAAGAAACGGAAAATTAACAGCGACATTCCGCTCCACGCAAACAGACAAGAAATGTCCATTGCCACAAACAGTAAAATGGTAAAAGACAGCACTTTTAAACGACCGACTTTTTCTGCAAGTGAACCAAAGAAGATTGCTCCGACCAGTTGCCCGACATAGCCCGCGGCAATGATTGCGCCGACATAGGCAGGCGTTAGGTGCCATTCGGTAATGAGTTGGGGTAAAGCAAAGGCAATCGCAAGAACAGTATAAGCGTCAAAAAAGGTCGCTATGCCAATGGTAATTCGCATAAATTGCAGTCGACCGGTGACGGGTAGTCGTTCGAGTCTTGCAATAATTTCCGCATTTTTTTGATGATGACTAATTTGTTCTACATCCGCTAGATTTGTCATCTTCTATCTCCTTATTACTACATTCCTCGTAGTTTTGTTGTTCTATTTCGCACTACCTGTTCACCACAGTTTGCATGCTTTTTATTATTATTTTTAAGAGACATGCCCGATGTTTGGCCTCAGGCAGCGTACAGGAAAAAAAGGCTAGCGTACATGCTAGCCCGAATAGAATTTAAGCAACGGCTTGGGTTAAATCGACCTTGCCAATTCCAGCTTGACGCATCGCATCATGAATTTCTTGCTCAGCACCATCTGCCAGTGGAAGCAGAGGCGAACGCACAGTGGCATGGTCCAAAATGCCGCGAGCAACCAGTGCATGTTTAAGCGCGACTGTGCCTTCCATGTGTGAACCGCGGTGATAAACATTGCGAGTCACTGGTAATAATTGGTCGTGAATCGCACGAGCTTTGGCGTAATCTTTAGCTTTACCTGCTTTAATCATTTCAATTAACAGTTCAGGGGCAATGTTGCCATAGCCAACCAAAGCGCCGTCTACATCAAACATGGTGTGAAGCAAATATTCATCGTGGCATGTCAATACCTGTAAGTCTGGACGTTCACGGCGAATAATTGGAATTTCGACATCCCAGCGGCGCATGTTACGCACACCATTTTTCATGGCAAACACACCTGGCTGTGCAGAAATATCGAGTAGAGTCTCTAGATCGTAAGTGGCCTTCGTTGCATCTGGATATTGGAATAAAATAGATGGCAAACCACTTTCTTCATAAATTGCTTTATAACGGTCTTGTGGTGCGCCTTTTTGATAGCCAAAACGCAACCAGCCATGTGAAGGGTAAATCAAACCTGCCGAAGCACCAGCGCTGACTGCACGTTTTGCTTCTTCTGCTGCAACAGAAGTACCTTCGAGTGTAATCCCTGCGATTACCGGAATTTTGTCATCTACCGATTTAACAAAGCTTTCGATGACCTGCATTTGTTCTTTTTGCGACAAGAATGTTCCTTCACCTGCATGCCCAAGAACAACCAAGCCTTTCACACCATCAATACTGCCTAACCATGAACCTAAACGTTGAATTGCATTATGGTCTACTTGTCCGTCACGGGTAAAAGGAGTCACAGGTGCTGGGGTTAATCCACGTAAATCTAAACTCATAATCGTACTTCCTATACAGTGTAATTAAATATTCTCTGGTTCTTAATCTGACTGAAATCGTGTTGTAGAGAACATGATTGGAGTATAGAAATAGGTGAGCTATGTAGGAATTACCAATTCTTGAATTTCAGTTATACTGAAAATGTATGGCTCAAAATGCTGCCTATTTACGATTTAGGAAGAATCGATGAATTATGAATTATGGAAAATATTTTTAGACGCGGTGGAACTCGGTAGCTTAAGCAAAGTCGCGATGTTGCATAACACCAACCAGCCGCAAATCAGTCGGCAAATGAACGAGCTTGAGGCGCAATGTGGCGGTCGTTTGTTTAACCGAACCGGACGCGGCGTCGAACTCACCGATTTAGGTCAGCATTTACTTCCTAAAATTCGTTCATGGCTAAATGTGACCGACCAACTCAATAATGAAATTTTGCACTCGACCGATACCCCGATCGGGACGGTTCGTATTGCCAGTTTACCGTCTACAGCACATCCATTGTTATCGACTCTGTATAAAGTGCTTCAAGAGAAATATCCCTTAATTAAACTGTCGGTACGTGAAGGTCAAGGCGTGCATTTAGAAAAATGGCTAGAAGATGGTAGCGTTGATTTAGCTATTCTCTATCGGTTTAACCCGACACCTAAACAAGGCGATGTTTATCTTAGCCAAGCCGATACTTACTTGGTGGGCTGTGAAGGAGATGCACTCACTCAGGCCAATGAAGTCGACTTTAAAGAAGTAAGTCAGTTACCACTGGTCACGTTTTGCAGGCCAAGTAACTGGCGTAATTTTTTAGACCACATGGCTTATGAAAATGGGGTAGAGCTAAATATTGTATTTGAAGCCGACTCGATTAGTTTACAAACGCATTTGGTTTCCGAATCTCGCATGTACACCATGTTGGGGCCGCAAGCTTTAAAAAAAGCCAGCCAATACACCTCAATTCAAGCCGCAAAAATTATTAACCCAGCTCTCAAGCGTTATATTTCTTTGTCTATTTCTAAACATGGCTATTTAACGCCTGCGTGTAAGGCGGTGATGGAAGAAATTAGGAATTTGGCCGATTTGCTTTAAGAGGAGTGCAGCAAAACGAGCGGGCAATTAATTCAATTTATTAAACAGTGATTTAAGTTTTACTTGAATTATTGCTTGACTTATTTAAATGATAATTATTATCATTTGTGAGTTCCTTGTTTTGAGTCCAATTGCTGTGAACAAAACTTCTTTGCTTGTAGATCAGTTATATAGAAGTCACCAAAGCTGGCTTCACCAATGGTTGAGACAAAAATTAGGTAATACTGATCAGGCCGCAGATCTGGTTCAGGACACATTTATTAAACTACTACAAACGCGAGACGAGCTATTCGGCATTAAGGAACCGCGTGCTTATTTAACCTCCATTGCTAAAAACCTGCTCATTGACCAAGTGCGCCGTAAACGCATTGAACAAGCTTATTTAGATGGCTTGAGTCAAATGGAATATATGCTTGATGCAGTGGCGTCACCCGAAGACCAAATGCAAATTATTCAAGCAATTAACCAACTTTGCAAAGCACTCGAAGGGGTTTCTGAAAAAGCACAGCAAGCTTTTATTTTGCATTATCTCGAAGGCTATACCCATAAAGAAATTGCCGAGCGTTTAAATGTGTCGACCAAAATGATTCAAAAATATTTGGCGAGCTGTTTAATTCAGTGCTACCAAAACAGACAAGACATGGACGCTTGCATTTAAATGGCCATGGATAAAAGCAAACATCACCAGTTGGTTGAAGAAGCTGCACATTGGATTGTTCAACTGAGTTCGGATGATGAAAGCTCACGGAAAACCGCCAAACAAAAATTTGAAGAATGGAAAAAAACCAGTGAGCAACACCGCCAAGTGGCTGCCGATATTGAACAGTGTATTGGGTCAATTCAAAAACTTTCTCAAACCAGCGGACATAAAAAAGTTACCAAAGTTGCCCTTAAAGCTGGCCTAAACTCAGGCAAAGCTTATAAACATTTGCGGGCAGGAACAGCGTTTGCTGTCGTGTTTGTTCCCATGAGTGGGGCGTTATTTTATTTAACCGATACTACAGTGGCCTATGTTACGGCCGACATTCAAGGGCAATCGGGGCAGTGGACTACGCAAACCTTACCAGACGGTTCACGTTTAATTTTACGTGGCAAAAGCGCAGTTAATCTTGATTTTAAAACCAGCCAGCGAGTGGTTGAGTTGGTGCAGGGTCAAATTTATGTCGATGTTGCCAAAGATAAGACTAGACCGTTTGTGGTCAAAACCAGTCATGGGCAAATTCAGGCACTCGGCACAGCTTTTAGTGTCAGTTATGATCCTTCGGCAACCGAACTCAAAATGGTCCACTCAAAGGTAAAAGTAGAAGCCACGCAAGTTAAAACCACCCAATTGCATGCGACTCGTCAGGCCATTGTTGAAGCAGGGCAAGCCATTAAAATGGACAAAAATGGCGTCCAAAAACTGCCTGCACTAAATGTGTATAACGAACAACAAAAATGGCAAAAGCATCAGCTTATGGTAGAAAACCTGCCATTAAATCAAGTGCTACAAGAGCTAGACCGTAACTACAAAGGCAAAATTATTTTTAATGATGCGGCGCTGCAACATGTGCGGGTCAATGCGGTATTGCCTTTAGACCAAACCACAGAATCACTTAAGCTTTTGGCTATGGTTTTTCCAGACCTGAAAATTAAGCAAATCACGCCGTTTGTGGTCATGGTTTCTTTAAAATAATAAAAAATTAAATTTATTTTCGATTTTAGGTTCCACTTTTTTGAAAGTCGTTCGTCATAGTAAGTAGAAGCAATAAATATGGATCATTTTAATTTGTTGTATTGAATGATTCTTATTACGATTTACTGGGGCGGGCAAATGAAAAAAGCGGGAACGGGGCAAAAGCGGAATCGATCGATTTTTCGATTCTCAACACTGGCGTTTGCCATACATGCTGTGTCGATGGGTGGGTTAGTTACACTCTCTTTGCAGCAGGCCTATGCAGAAACAGCTGGAGTTAAAAGCTATAACATTCCTGCCGGCCGTCTTGCTAACGTACTGAATCAGTTTGCCGAACAATCGGGTACTTCAATTGCAATGGATGCTCAGCAACTCCAAGGGTTGCATAGCCTAGGCTTAAAAGGCAATTTTGCTGTCGAGCAAGGTTTTGAGCAGCTTTTAAAATTAACCGAATTTAATGCTGTAAAAGTTGGGCAGGGCTACACACTCAGCAAAAAATCTACACCACGAGTCACTCCCGCTAAGGTTCAGGCCGCTAGCCTACCGGCAAGTAGTGCCGTAATTGAAGAAGACGCATCGGTACGACTCACGCCAATTGTGGTGTACGGCAAAGAAGACCGTGACACAGAAGGTTATAACAAAGTTTATGACGCAAACCGTTCTTCGGTTTATGCGGGCAAAGACTATGTCGAACGCTTTAAAGGAACCAACCCAGCCGATGTTTTACAAGGTATGGTGGGAGTCTATAGCGGTGATGCCCGTAACAGTGGCGCACTCGACCCAAGTGTACGTGGTGTGCAGGGTGTTGGTCGTGTGCCTTTAACCATTGATGGCACCGAACAGTCAATTGCCGTATGGCGTGGCTACAACGGGGTAAATAACAGAAACTATATCGACCCCAATCTCATTGCGGGCATTGAAGTCATTAAAGGCCCATCTTTAGAGCGCAATACCACAACTTCTGTAGGTGGTGGTGTGGTAGTTAAAACGCTAGAGGCCGATGACATTGTTCGTCCGGGTAAGTCTTTTGGTGCAGAGTTAAAAGTAGAAGGCTCAACCAACTCAATTGATCCGTCTTTGCCAGACATGAGCAAAGTGGGCCAAAACTACGATAACACCACGCCTTGGATCGACATGAATGGGTCAAAGTATGACCCCGATATTTATAAAAAGAACCGTACCAGAAGTGATAACTCTCATTTTTCGGGCGATGACTTAGCGGGGCGACTGGCAATTGCCACCAAGCAAGATAAATTTGATTTACTGGCAGTCTATGCAGTACGTGAGCGCGGCAATTATTTTTCGGGGACACATGGCGCGGGCTACTATAAACGAGCGACGCCAGACAGTAGCCTCGATTTTATTCCTTACTTTGCCTATGCCTATCAACCGGGCGATGAAGTTCCTAACACTTCAAGTCATATGGAGTCGTGGTTGTTAAAAGGGACCTATCGCCCAACCGATAACCAGACTCTTAAACTGACCTACCGAGATACCAAAAATATTTTTGGTGAAATTATGCCATCTCGAATTGTTTGGGGCATTACGCCTGACTTGGGTGTTCCGCAGTGGCCTTTAAGCAATATTCACTCTAAAGCTTATAGCTTCGAATATAAGTTTAAGCCTGAGAATAATCGCTGGATTGATTTCTACGCCAACATTTGGCAAACCGACACCGAAAGCCAGACCTACACACGTGGTGGATGGCCAACCACAATCGATTTTCGAGATAACACCATTATTAACACGGCGATAAGCCATTCTGACAATACGCGTAAAGGCATTACGGTCAGCAATAAAACCCGTTTGTTAGACCAGCTTGATTTGACGCTCGGTGGAAGTTTCTTAAAAGAAAAGCTGACGTCTGACGATATATATGGCGAATTTGGCCCTAGTTATTCGCTTTATCAGGCGCTGCCACGAGCAGGGCGCCGTGAGGAAAAAACATTCGACTTTAACTTTAATTATAGACCGCTATCTTGGTTAAGTTTTGATGCGGGCATGCGTTATCGTTCATATTGGGCTGTTGATGACTTTTTAAATAAGTCTTTGCAGAGCGAGATTGACCCGAGTTTAAATCCGCTGTTTACCAAAAAAAGTAGGCTTAAAGAATATACCTTTGAATATCAGACCATGCCTGAGAGTTACACCTCGACTCAGCAGCGTTTAATCAATGTTTTAAAACAGCGCTATGCCACAAAAAATCCTGATTGGGATGGGCAGCTCGATACTGTGCCTGCATCAGAGAGCACGTTGTATAACATGATCTGGTCACAGAAAAATACGCTGAGCTGGAAAGCAGATGCGAATGGACAATTGTCGCTTGCCGATAATCCTTTAAACCAGCTCAATGCCTCTGGCCAAAAGTACGTCGTAACTGGCGGGAACTTTATGTCGGTGGTTGACCAAGTTCCAGTTGAGTCTGCCGACAAAGTTAAAGATAGCGGCTGGGCACCGCAGTTAGGTGCCTCAATTCACCTTACGCCAAACAGCAGAATCTATGCACGCTATGCAGAGGAATATCGCTTACCAAGTTTGTTTGAAAGCACTGTCGGTTTTTCTGCGATGTTGCCATATCAAGCAATCAAACCTGAACACGCTTTTAACTACGAAGTAGGGTATGTCTATGACATGCGTGATTGGTTTAGCACAGCGCGCAATGCCGACATTAAGCTCGCCTATTACTACAACAAAACCAAAAATGTGATTGAGCGTGACCAAAACCTTATTTTTACCAATATGGATGAGCAAAAGCTATCAGGTCTAGAGTTACAAAGTCGTTTTGATAATGGCGGTTTTTTCACAGACTTGAGCGTGGCCTATAACTTAAAAAATGAAGTATGTGACACCAATAGTGCCATTAACAAAATGATTTTAGGCGGCACGGTTCAAACCGAGCAGGGCCTTGAGTTCCGCGAACCGTATCAGCGTTGTGTCGATGATGGTTTTCCAAATGGCTACTTAGTAACAATGGCTACACCTGAACTGAGTTTTCACGGTTTACTTGGCGCACGTTTTTTTGATGAAAAGTTAGAGCTTGGTGCACGTGCAACATTCTATAAAGCTTATGAAAGCCCGCTACGCAAAAACAATGATGCTAGCGTCAATAAAGGCTATTACCTCAATGTGCCTTTGGCTTGGGATGACACGTGGATTTTTGATGCCTATGCGCGTTATCAGGTCGATAACTACAACACGGTTGAGTTTGTCGGCAGTAATCTTTCTAACCAATTTTATATCGATCCTTTAACTCGTAGTGCCATGGCCGCACCCGGCCGAACGATGAAAATTAGCTGGACCACTAAATTTTAAACAGAATTTGATTCCCTCTACACATACATAAAAGGGGAGTCAGGTAACGGTAAATAATAAGGTTGAATGATTATTATTTACAAAAAAAGCCCGAGTAGGTTTGCAGCTGAGCCTACTCAATAAACTAAAAATAGCGAAATCGTTATTTTAAATTAAACAATAACTTAGTTTTAAAAAGATGGAGTAACAACAAATGAAAATCTCTCAATTGTTCTTGGGTCTCGTTGCTTGTTCAACTGCATTTGCTTATGCAGGAATTGATGGTATTTCGAGTAATGAAAGTAACATCAAAATCGGTGCTGCTGCCAATGCAAGCCATCCGGGTGGTGTAGCAGCGGTGTCGGTTCAAGCTGCCGGTGCACCATATAACGCTTTTACAGGTTTTAGTTCGTTAAAAGGTTTGGCTCAGGCTTTTGCTGCGCAGGGAACGAGTAATACCAATGTAACGGTTGGCAGCAAAACCTTTAATATTTCGCATATTCCAGTGTCTGCAATGCCACCTTCACACAGTGCATTAGGTAATTTTAACTTTGGTCAGGTGGGCACACAGGAAGTCTATTTTGGTGAATGGTGGAAAGCGGGCGACACGCCGGCAAGTGCGAGCCATACCGTTTACTACGCGGGTGATAACACCAATACCACGGTTCCAACCGCGGGTACTGCAACATATACCGTTGCAGGGATTAATGGTTCTGGAAGCAATCTGTTAAGCGGTACGTTCACCGCAAATTATGGCGCGGGCACACTTGAAGGAACACTTACCGGAACAGGTACGGCTGTTTCATCATTAAGCCTAGATGGTGTGGCATTTAACCCGGGTACTGCTGCGTTTGCAGGTTTGGCAACGGCTAACGGTACAGCTGGTGTCGACAACTCTGGTGTGGTGCAAGGTCAATTCTTTGGTGCAAATGCTTCGGCTTTAGCGGGTATTGCCCAGTTTGATAACGTGTCTTACAACACTGCTTTTGGCGGTGCTAAAAATTAATGAATGCAAAAGGAATCTACATACGTAGGTTCCTTTTGTTTTTTGGGCTTTTGCTTGGTTGCTTCAGGTTTATTGTTTTATGAAACGAACGCTTTTGTGCTGTCTGACATTGTTGAGTTGTCCATTTTTATATGCCGACGAAGACACACAGCTTCGTCTCAATCAAAGCTTGGACCAAACACTTTTACAAGAACAGCGCCAGTTTCATGAGCAGGGAACCATTCGTAGTACCGAGCAATTACCTAAACTTCAAATTAATGGACAAGAATATAGTGTTGAGCAAAACCCGAATGATCTTGCCAAGGCATTATATTTGGCTGTCATGCAAAAACAGTGGCTCAAAGCCACGGTTTATTTAGAACATTATAAAAAATATGTTGGCTACGATCGGGCTTTAACCGACTTTGCCGAAGGGGCAGTTGCACGTTCTCAGGGGCAACTGAAATTGGCTGAACAAAAATTTCAAAGCAGCCTAAAACAACAACCTCATAATTTAATTTGTGAACTTGAGTTAGCGCGCGTGCTGTTTGAACAACAGAAGAATAAGGAAGCAGCACGCCTTTTTATTTCCATTCAAGACCAACTGAAACAAAGTGATCCTGCTGTAATTCCGTCTGGAGTTTTAACAACAGTGAATACCTTTGTTCAAGCACTAAAAAAACGAGACTCTTGGCAAGGCTCGGTTTCAGCGGGTTATACCTATGTCAGTAATTTAAATAGTTCGTCTGAACAAAGCAAAACATGGACGCTTTATGGCAAAGATAGTAAAGGTAATATTATCCCAATTGAGCAAGTTACTCGTGGGACGCCTAAAGCTGAGTCGGCAATGGGTTTAGATTACGAAGCCAGTCTGATTAAACGCTATGCGATTAAGGGGCATCATGGCGTGGCTTTACGTGCGCTGGCGTTTGGACAGTCCTATAACGACCACGCGGCATTTAATGAATCTACCGTTAACATTAATGCAGGCTACAGCTACTTTGACTTAAAAAATCAAATTGGGGTGAGTCCGCTTTTTGAACATAAACGTTATGGCAATGATGGTCTTTACAATGCATGGGGTGCGCGTGCCGAGTGGATGCATTTTATCTCGGCAGATAAAGCCTTCAAGCTTGAGGCTGAGAGTAAAGATTTAAATTATCAGAAATATAAAACCCTAGATGGGGTAGAAAGCTCAGCTTTTGCTACTTTCTGGAAAATCCTCCCAAATCAGTGGACCGTTTTTAGTGGTTTAGATGTAGTTGACCATTCGACCCAAGAAAAATATATGGCTGCCTACCAACAGCAAGGTGTGCGTTTAGGCTTAAGTAAGTCTTGGCGTGCTGGTTTTAACACTACTTTATTGAGTTCTTATCGTTGGCGCCAGTTTGATAAATACGCAGAAACTTTCTTAGCTCGTCGTCATGATTTTGAACAGAACTATACTTTTGTTGTGCAAATGCCGCGCTTTGAGTTTTATGGGATGACGCCTAATTTAACCTATCGCTATAACCATAATAAAAGTAATGTCGATTGGCTGTATTCCTACGATAAACACAACATTAGCCTCAAGCTTGAGCATCGTTTTTAGGGAATCAGTCATGAAATCAAAATCTTTATTCCCTACACATAAGCCGATGTTTATGTTGCCTTTACCACAAGGGCCGAAGCACTTTTATAAGTGTTTAACCGTAGTCGTGGTGATTGGACTGCATGTGTTTGCTGTCTGGATGCTGAGTCATTTAATTGAACCTTATACTTTTCAAGCAACCCCCAAAGTAGATGCATTAAAAGTAAGTTTTGTGTCATTGGCGCCTGCTAAAAAGCCATCGCATGAAAAGACTGAAAGCCAACCTGAAAAAAGTGTAACGCCTCAATCTACGTTAAACAGTTCAGTTTCTTCAGTACCTGAAAAATCAAAAAACTCGCCTACAAATGTTCAAACATTAGCGTCAAAAACTGTCTCTAAAGAGGTCGTACAAAATAATTTAAATAACAAACAGCAAGCAGAACTCAAAACGACTTTAAATAATTTAGTTTCGTCTCAAGCAGTGCAGCCTACAGAAAGGCGAGCGGCTCATAACGATAAAAAACTGAGTTCGACAGACCTTGAACAAACGCAAACGGAGCATTTGCCACAAAACACCAATAGCGAAACCAAAAGTGGCGGCGTCAAAACACCAACAACGCAGCAAGAGTATTCCAAAGCACCGAGCACTCAAGTTGAACACGATGACGTTGTTCAGGTGAGTAGTGTGGATGTGCTGAGTTTTGGCGGGCTTGACTATGATGACCGCGAGTTAAAACAACAAAATCGTTTGGTTGAGCTTCGGATTCGCATTAATGAAAAAGGGCAGCCGATTGACATCCAATTACGTCAAAGCTCAGGCATTCAAAGCCTTGATGAACGGGTCATACAAGCTGCACGTAAATCCAGATTTAAACCCCACAAAATTAACGGTCGAGCCGTGACCATTGTTGTGGATTTTCCAGTCCAACTCAAACTCATTCGGGGCCGTTAACCGATGAGTGATATTCATTTTGCAGGAGAAAGATGATGAATTCATCTACAGAACAAATCATTAGCAACAGTTTGTCTTTACGTTTGAAACAAGAAACTGCTGCTGAACACGAACGTATGCATCAATTAATGTCAGAGGCAAAGGTATTTTCAAGTAAAGAAAAATACGCGCAATTTACGTTGTCTCAATATTACTTTCAGCGTGAAATTGAACATCTTTTTGAAAAAGAGGGTGTGGCAGGACTGATTCCAGACCTCGACATTCGTGGCCGCTCAAAACAAGCACTTGCCGATTTAAATGATTTGGGTATTCAACCCAACGGGCAGCAATTACAAAGTGAAAACGTACAGCTACCCGAAGCTTTAGGCTGGATTTATGTGTCTGAAGGTTCAACCTTAGGAGCTGCATTTTTATTTAAAGAAGCTCAAAAGCATTTGGGTTTTTCTGAAACGTTTGCTGCCCGTAATTTAGCGGCCTATCCCGAAGGGCGCGCTAAAGTCTGGAAACGTTTTGTACAAGCACTTGATGAAACAGGCTTTGACCAAACCCAGCAAGACCGAGTTGTTCAAGGGGCGTTAGATGCCTTTGGATATTTTGGTCAAGCGCTTGATCAGCTTGATGAATTGAAATAATAAAAAGTGGATAAAGGGAATACCCGATATGGACAAACTCAATCAAGTAAATATGATCGTAAAACATGAGCAGTCGTTAGCACCCGCTCAACCAGTCAGTAAGCTTGCCCGTTCTGTTTGGGCGCGTTGGGTGTTTATTGGTTTGGCTTGGTTGTGTATTGCGCTTGGCATATTGGGTATTTTTATTCCGGGTTTACCCACCGTTGATTTTATAATTTTGGCGGTTTTCTTTGCGGCTCGAGGCTCTGAAAAACTTCATCAATGGTTTCGAAATCATCGTTATATCGGACCACTCATTCGCGAGTGGCAAGAACATCGGCGTATTCCTAAAAAAGCAAAATACATCTCGACGTTGAGTATGAGTTTGGCTGCGGGACTGATGATTTGGACTATTCCACATCCGTGGTTTGTCTATCCGGCAATTTTATGTATGGCAGGGGTATTAGTGTGGATGTGGCTTAAAAAATAAAAGAATTATGATCTGCACTGTTGCATGGTACGACGCATGGTTTTTATAAAGTCACGCGGTACCTCAGGGCTTTGTAAACTTAAATTTCCAAGTTTATTCATAAATTTAGGGGAGTATTGACGTTCTAAACGATGATAAATGCATGTACAGCTTGCACGGCTATGACCAGCTGCAATACATTTCAAATAAAAATCACGATGAGGACTGTTTTTTTGACCCGCGAAGGCAACAGATACAAATAATAATCCCCCTAAAAAAACTGAAAAATTATAAAGTGACATATATCTACTCGTGATTGTTGTTATTGATTATCCATATTCTGGCATAAATTTTTCAGGTCCAAAACCAGTTGATTTCAACTAGCGGCTTCATCATAGTTAGAACAGTTTTGGAGGTCAAATTGATTTAAGGATGAGAACAGTTTAGTGTTTTAAAAATAGTCAATTTTGATTGTTGCCATTTTAAAGACAGTGTTACGACATTACGCACCCTATTTTTTTACATGATTTTTTGCTTTCATAAACGCTTTAGTATTATTCATTTTTAAATCATTTATATACAACTTAATTGCTTTAAAGTTTTAATTTAACAGGATATTTTATATGACAGATACCCCAATTAAAAAAGACACAGAAAGTACCTGGGCAATATGTCGAGATCCTGTTTTACTCACCATGGTGGGTGGAGCAATTGATACTATTGGCTTTATTGCGCTGTTTGGCTTTTTCACCGCGCATGTGACGGGAAACTTAGTGTTGGCAGGGGCAGCATGGGTTAAAGGTGGCTCGGGGTTATGGATCAAGCTCGCAGCAATTCCATTATTTATTTTGACCGTTGTTATTACCAAACTGTTGATTGACCGCAGTCAGGTCAAGCACAAAACGTTGTCTTATTTATTTTTATTTGAAGCTATTTTTCTATGTGCCTTTATGGTGGCAGGGCTTTACTTCGAGCCATTTAAAGATCCGGATGCACTAACAGTTGCGGTAACAGGGGGACTGGGCTTAATTGCTTTGGCTATTCGTAATACTTCAAGCAAAACCCTTATTAAAAATATTAGCCCAAGCACCATGATGACAGGCAACACTACCCAACTTGGGATTGATATTGCCAACTTACTTAAAAACAATAATGCAGCCAATCGGGCAAGTTTTCTAAAAAGTGCCAGTATTGTAATTGGTTTTGTGATTGGTGCTTTCTTGGGAGCGATCCTCTATGTCTATTTTGATTTCTGGAGTGTAGCGCCGTTTATCTTACCAATTTTGTATTTCTCTTATTTAGCTTCACAGCAAAAGTTCAACCAAGCTTGATTTGAAAAAATAACAAAAAAGCCTGAATTAAAATGAGTTCAGGCTTTTTTTTGTAATAAAGGAAGACGGAAGCGGAGTCGAAATTGTTCGTTCACTGCTTTACAGGCATAATGACCAGATGGGGAATACATTCGATTAAGGAAGGCAGAATGACAAAGTCTTACCATTATTCAATCATAACAATAATGGCTTTGCTCAGTGGCTGTCAGGTCATTCATTTAAAAGAAAGTAATTTAAGCAATGCTTTAAAAAGTAAGAATGAAAGTATTTTGACCGACGGTACCTTAAGTCATCAAACCCAAAACTTATTGTATTTGGTCAAAGAAGATGAAAAAACTTGCCTACAAAATTTTGATGATTGTTTAAATAAGGTTCAGAGCCTGTCCGAAAATAGCAGCCGAGAAGAACGCTATGCTGCGCTGAGTGAAATTTACTTGGCAAAAGCTTTAGATGTCGGGCGTAGTAGCCAGTGTAATGTCATTAATAAAAGTAACAGTTGCGTTGAGCAAGAGTTAGCGCTGTTCGATAAAAGCTTACGCTATAGTTATGTCTATTTATTTGACTCTGAAGAGTCGCCTTTCGATCGGGTGTTTGACCATCGCCAAAATCAGGTACGTATTTTTTATAACGTCGCCTTATCAAAGCTCATGACCACGTATTTTAATCATTTAAATACGCATCGCTTTCCACCATTGCTGAAAGCAGATGGGCATAAGTACCACGTCAATTTTGACCACGCGTTAGATGTACAAAAAATTGAAGTCGATACTTTTCGCTCAAGCTATAACATGAACTTTTCCGGTTTTAATACCGTTAACCGTAAGGATGGTTTGGGGGCAGAATTTATTGTTGGGCGTAAAGAAAATGATGTAAATCACGGCTTCATTTTAGACCCAGATAATTTTTATGCTCACCAAGCCAACCCTAATATTCATTTACCACGCTTCTTTCCAGCTACTGCCATTGCATATCCAAAACAAAAAGCCACAGCCGATCAGGTCATTGCTGGGGCAGAGTTAGAAATTTCAATGTTCGATCCATATCGACAAGATCGTGTAAAAATTGAAGGTGTGGACTATCCACTGACTGCAAACTATTCGGCACCTTATGGGCTGTGGCTATCGAAATATAATTTAGGCGCAGCAGGTTATTGGTCTTTAATTAATAAAGAAGCCAATTTAATCATGCCGCATTTATATATGCTGGAACCTTTTAACCCGAATAAGAAAATTATTGTGTTTATTCATGGTTTAGCAAGTAGCCCAGAGGCGTGGGTGAGCCTAACCAATGACATTATGGGCGATGCCGAATTAAGGAAAAATTATCAAGTTTGGCAGGTGTTTTATTCAACCAATATGCCGATTTTTGAAAGTCGTTTTCAGATTTATTCATTGTTGAATCAGGCTTTTCAAAACATTGCCAAAGACAGTTATGCTGCACACGATGCAGTGTTAGTTGGGCACAGTATGGGCGGCGTGATTAGCCGTTTACTGGTGAGCAATGCCGATGTTTCAGAGCAAGCCATGCAAAAAATGAATGAAGCACAGCTAAACCGTTTAAAAGAAAATCCGGTAATTCAAGAGCGTTTTCAGTTCAAGGCTTTGCCATATTTTAATCGAGTTGTTTTTGTTTCAGCACCGCATCATGGTACTGACTACGCTGACCGATGGTTTACCCAAATTGCCCGCCGTATCATTCGTTTGCCAGCTGATTTTTTTATTGCAGTTGAAATGAGAGATGAGAAAAATACAAAACTCAGAAAAGGCTTAATTGAAAATGGGGCGAGTAATTTAAGTCGCTCTTCTAACTTTATGCAGTTGACTCAAGCTATTCAACCATCGCCACAAGTGGTCTATCACTCGATTATGGGTAATATTAATGGGACAACTGATAAGTTAAAAAGCAGTGATGGGATTGTACCGTATCAAAGTTCGCATTTGGGTGGGGAGCAGTCGGAGTTGATCATTAAAGGTGGCCATTCGATTCAAACTAGCCCTGAGGCAATTTTAGAATTACGCCGTATTTTACGATTGCATTTAAAGCAGTCGCAGCCTTCAAAGTAGAGAGTTTTATTCTTAGAAAACCACTGCTGAACTGGGTCAACAGTGGTTGAAATAATTAATTTAGCTGATTTTGTTTGAGCGATTTTTTATGCTCAAAGTAGCTGATTGAAAAAATAACCAAGCCGACCAAATACAACACACCAGACAAGAGTAGTAAGTCTAGTCCTGCGGCATAGAGCAACCAAAGCGCATAGATTGAAGCAACGCTTGCAATCGCAATGTGAGGCGTGCGTTTATGGCGAATAGATTCTTTAAGGTAAAAAGCCGACACCAGAAAATAAGGCAGCAAAATCATGACCGATGAAATCAATAAAAGCTGAGTGTAGTTTTTATTGAAAAAATACACGGCAATTAAAGAGCCTTGTACCACAAGCGTCGTCAGCCAAAGTGATGAGATTGGTACATTATTTTGATTATTCTTTAAAAATAATTTCGGGAAAGCACCATTTTTTGCAGCCAGAAATGGAATTTCAGTGGCAAATAAAGTCCAACTTAAATAAGAGGATGCAACCGAAATAATCAGCCCGATGGTAATAATGATGGTACCCGGCAAGCCGATCAGTTGCTGCAAAATCGTCGCCATTGATGGGTTGTGCATGCCAGCAAGCGCTTCACGACTCGCCACACCATAAGCTAATACTGTCACCATCACGTAAAAACTTAATGCCAGCAAAACACCTAAAATAGTTGCTTTACCAATATCATGACGTTTTTTTGCACGTGATGATAAAACTACAGCACCTTCAATACCGGTAAATACCCAAAGGGTAATGAGCATTAGGTCTTTCACTTGCTGCCAAAGTGGAACTTGCAAAGAAAAGTCATTTAAGTTGAGTTTGAACAAATCAAACTTAAAGGCAATGAAGGTAAAGAAGATGAAAACTACCATTGGAATAATTTTGGCAATGGTCGCCAGTAAATTCACAATCGCAGCTTCTTTAATGCCTCGACTTACTAACCAGTGCACCAGCCATACAAAAATGCTTGAGCCAATCAGAGAGTAGAGTGTATTACCTTCACCAAAAATAATATGGTCTTTGCTATCGGTAAACATGCCGACGCCTGAAAAGGCAATCACCACATAACCGACAATACCAATGGTAGTACATAACCAATAGCCCCACGCTGAGCAAAACCCGATCAGGTCTCCAAAGCCTTCTCGCGCATAGTTATAAATACCGCCGTCAAGGTCTGGTCGTTGACGCGTTAAATGCAACAATGAGAGGGCCAAGAAAATAATACCGACCCCAGTAATGAGCCATGCAACTAGAAGGGCAGAACCATTGGCAACTTGAGCCATATTTTGGGGGAGGCTAAAGACGCCTGACCCCACCATAGAACTAAAGACCAGCGCTGTAAGAGACAATAATCCGATTTTGGCAGCAGACATGGTATTTATTCTTTAAAAAATTGTGAAAGTTCAGCAATGTGTTCTGGCCCGATACCACAGCAACCGCCGACTAAACTTGCACCTGCTTGCTGCCATTGCTTGGCAAACCCAAGATAAGCTGGAGCGTCTAAGTCTTTACGAATTTCATCCAGACCATCGTTGGCAGTAGCGCTTTCATCTTGCGGTGGGAAAGCATTGGCATAAGCACCAATTTGCACCGACTCTGGAATGAGTCCTTTAATTTCATTAATCGCTTGCAAGATCACTTCAGGTTGGCAGCAGTTAAACAACACTGCTTTGGCATTGGATTGTTTGATGAAATCAGCCACTTGTTGCATATTTTCACCAGAACGAAGGAGTGCTTGTTCTTGTTTAATCTCATCTTGCAGCGTAAATGACACCCAATAGTCCTTACCATCTTGTGGTAATAGCGCATGTACCGTTTCAACTTCTTTTAAGCACGATTGGGTTTCAGCGAGCCAGAAATCTACTTCTGGTGCCAATGTGTTAATGATCGGCTCAGCAAGGCTTTTAGCTTGTTCAGGTTGGAACAGGTCAGCACGATAAGAACCAAATAACGGTGGTAAGCAGCCTGCGATTTTGACATTTTTGCCGCTTTCTTTAACTGCATTTTTTGCCTGTTCAATTGCAACTTTAATTAAACGCACACCGTCAGTTTCAAAGCGTTCTTGACCAATATGAAACGGCACAACAGCATAGTTGTTAGTCGTAATAACTTCTGAACCAGCGTTAATAAAATCAAGATGTACTTCTTTTACTGTTTCTGGTGCTTCAATGAGCGCGAGAGCAGACCACTCTGGTTGACGAAACGGAGCGCCACGACGGGCCAATTCACGGCCTAAACCGCCATCTAAAATCTTCATAAATTACAACATAAAGGGAGAAAAAATATTTGAGTTAATCTAGCGTGTAGATGGATTGTGTTCAATCGCGAATATGCTCGATATATTTCTAAATAAATTAGATTGTTATGAATATTTTTTCTTAAGAGGATTTCTGTAGACGATGTTCAGTTTTACTGATGAACTTCACGTGAAAAAGATGAGGTATTTATTTGAACACATTGAATAAAAAATGATCTTATAACGCGCCAAATTGCTGCCAACTTTCACCAGTATGCTGCGTTTTATAATACGCTTTAAGTTGTTCAAGTTGCATAAAATGTATGCCTGACCAAATCAATAAACTAATGAATAATAAAACCTTAGATAAGCTGCGAACTTTTTCTAGTCGAGCAAAAGCTAACAGTACAAAAAATAAGGT
The DNA here is from genome assembly GCF_038562025.1 of Acinetobacter sp. D009. Taxonomy (NCBI): domain Bacteria; kingdom Pseudomonadati; phylum Pseudomonadota; class Gammaproteobacteria; order Moraxellales; family Moraxellaceae; genus Acinetobacter; species Acinetobacter sp. D009. The sequence goes on along the minus strand of NZ_CP151886.1, from coordinate 2,876,079 downwards.
AGGTAAAAATATAAAGAATTGAACAGGGGAGAAAAATAAATGAGCAGTACTAAAATATAACGCCGCTGCACTGATGAGCAGATTTAAAACAGAACATAGCTTTTGATATTTACCGAGCTTAAATGCATACGCGGTGATGGCAAGTAGTACGGCTGAGCTGATGTAAATTGCTGTACCACCAATCATCCATATATAAAAACCGCTTACCAAAAGATAAGCCAGCAGTAAAACAAGCACGAGCTTAAAACCAAATGATAAGAGGTGAGAAGATGAGTTTAAATGGGTCATAGCGAATCTAAATATCTCAGCTGAGGTCTTAAAAAACAAAAGGACGAATCGAAATTCATCCTTTTGGAATTTTATTTATACATCGTCAAACTTAGTTTGCTTTTGCAACTGGGGCAGCAGCAGTTTCATCGTTTGCAGCTTTGAACGGAGATGTATAGTTCAAGCCAAGCGTAGAACTTGTGTACTGGCGAACTTTATCGAGTAACACAGGATCTTTGCTTAAGTCTTGTTTATAAGACACTACAATTTCATGAAGCTTCTGGTTCCACTTACCTTCAGTTTGCTGAGGGAAAGCTTTTTCAAGCAAGTTAAGCATGATGTATGGAGAAGTCGAAGCACCCGGAGACGCACCTAACAATGCAGTTACAGCACCATCTTTAGACGCAAAGATTTCTGTACCGAATTGAAGTGTTGCAGGTTTACCTGGTTCTTTCTTGATGATCTGAACACGTTGACCACCTTGGCTTAAACGCCAGTCTTCAGCTTTTGCATCTGGGTAGTACTTACGAAGTTCATTGAGACGATCTTCATCTGACATCATGACTTGGCTTACCAAGTATTTAACAAGATCAAGGTTTTCCAAGCCAACAGTGGTCATTGGTAAAACGTTGTTTTTGTTTGTTGATGCAAGTAAATCAAGCTGAGAACCATTTTTCAGGAACTTATTTGAATACGTTGCAAATGGTCCAAACAATACATATTTTTTACCGTCGATATAACGTGTATCAATATGTGGTACAGACATTGGAGGCGCACCAAGTTCAGCACGGCCATATACTTTTGCTGTGTGTTCAGCAGTAATTTTTGGGTTGTCAGTAATTAAGAACTCACCACCAACAGGGAAGCCAGCATATTGTTTAGCTTCTGGTAAACCAGTAAGTTGCAATAATTTAACTGCTGCACCACCTGCACCGATAAATACAAAACGTGTTTTAACGTGATCTACTTTACCAGTTTTCAAATTTTTGAAAGACACAGTCCAAGTTTTGTCATCATTTTGGCTGATGCCAGTCACTTCAGTTGATGTCTGTAATTTGAAATTCGGGTTTTGATTTAAATGACCCACTAATTGTTTAGTGATTGAACCATAGTTTACGTCAGAGCCAACATCCATACGGGTCGCGGCAACTTTTTGACTTGGATCACGGTCATTCATGACTAAAGGTGCCCATTGTTTAATAACAGCAGGGTCTTCAGTAAATTTCATACCTTTGAACAACGGGCTTTGAATCATGGCAGCATAACGTTTTTCTAAGAATTGAACGTTATCGCCCCAAACGAAAGCAATATGCGGAACTGGATTAATGAATGATTTTGGTTCAGCTAAAACGCCTTGTTTTACCTGATATGACCAGAACTGTTTAGCAACTTCAAATTGAGAAGCAACTTTTTCAGCTTTGGCAATTTCCATTTTACCGTTTTTCTCTTCGGTATAGTTCATTTCCATAAAGCCAGAGTGGCCTGTTCCGGCATTGTTAAAGCCGTTTGAACTTTCTTGAGCAACTTGATCAAGACGCTCAAACATACGAATTTGCCAGTTTGGTTCAAGCTCAGTTAAATAAGTACCAAGAGTGGCACTCATGATGCCGCCGCCAACAAGAACAGCATCAACTACTGGCTCATCTTTTGCAGTTTCAACTTGTTTTGACGTTGTAGGTCTAAACAAGAACGCAATACCTGCAATTAAAATAAGAATGATTAATACCAGAAGGTATTTCAAAAACTTTTTCATGTAAGGGGGACCTTAAAATAAGTTATTTGAGTCACTTAAGGTGTGAGGAAACCTAGACAGCGTATCCAGACAAAAAGGATATAAATGCGAAAGTAAACTCTCTAAAACAGAGAGTCTTGAAAAAAATAAAAATTACTTGGGATTATCGCAAACACTCTATATTTTAGACTAATTTTGCATTGACAAGACAATTTTTATAATAAATGAGGTTCATCAAAATCATAAATATGATTTATATTTAACCAAATTTAGCTTTGATAAGACAATTTAAGTCGATTGATATTATATAAATATTTGAAATTTAAATAATAATTTTGATTTGATTAAAGTTAAATCAATTGAAGAATATTTGCCTATAAAAATCGATTAATTTTTATTTCATACCATATTTATGTAAATAAGCTCTTCGCAGGCGCTTATTTTCTGTCATACATCGTTCTTATTAATATTGATTCTATAAAGATTAAATTAAGGGCATATCTCTGCATAAGAAATATACCCTTTCAGATTTTATGATGCTACATAGAACGGTGCAGTTGAACGTGGTAATGCTTCACGTCCACGAATTTGGTCTGCAATTTTCTCGGCAATCATGATGGTGGTTGCATTTAAGTTGCCGGTAATAATCAGCGGCATAATTGAGGCATCAACTACACGCAAACCCTTCATACCGTGTACACGACCTTGACCATCTACAACAGCCATTTCATCTTCACCCATCTTGCAGCTACAAGACGGATGGTAAGCTGTTTCTGCATGGTTACGAACAAAGTCGTCAAGCTCTGCATCTGTTTGCAAATGTTTGCCCGGACTAATCTCATCACCACGATATGGATCAAGCGCAGGTTGCTGCATGATTTCACGAGTAATACGAATTGCATCGCGGAACTCGCGCCAGTCTTGTTCAGTCGACATGTAGTTAAACAAGATACTTGGATGCTCAAATGGATCTTTCGATTTAAGTTTGATACGACCGCGTGAAGGCGAACGCATTGAACCAACGTGGGCTTGGAAGCCGTGTTCTTTCACTGCATTACTACCGTTGTAATTAATAGCAACCGGCAAGAAATGGTATTGGATGTTTGGCCACGTAAACTCATCCGAACTACGGATAAATCCGCCTGCTTCAAACTGGTTACTTGCACCAATGCCTGTACCGTTAAATAACCACTCGGCACCAATTGCAGGTTGGTTATACCATTTCAAGGCAGGGTATAAAGAAACAGGTTGCTTACATTTATATTGTAAGTACATTTCTAGATGGTCTTGCAGGTTTTCACCTACACCCGGCAAATCATGAACCACATCAATGTCCATTGATTTTAAGAAGGTACTTTGACCCACACCCGAGCGCTGTAAAATTTGTGGTGACGCAATTGCACCTGCGCAAAGTAATACTTCGCGTTTAACCAATGCGCGTTGTAAGTTGTTTTGATCAGCACCAATAATGTATTCAACACCAATCGCTTGCTTTTGATTAAACAAGATTTTATTGGTTGTAGCATGGGTCAAGATAGTGAGGTTTGGACGACCTTTTGCCATATCTAAATAACCGCGTGCAGTGCTTGAGCGACGACCTTTAGGGGTTACCGTACGGTCCATTGGACCAAAGCCCTCTTGTTGGTAACCGTTTAAGTCATCAGTACGCGGGTAACCTGCCTGTACACCTGCTTCAACCATGGCATGGAACAGTACATTGTTGCCATTTTTAGGTGTAGCAACGGATACTGGACCGCTATCACCATGATAGTCGTTGCCACCAATATCACGAGTTTCGGCTTTTTTATAGTAAGGTAAACAGTCAGCATAAGACCAGTTTTCAAGGCCTTTATGAGTTGACCATTGCTCTAAATCCATTGCGTTACCGCGGATATAGCACATGCCGTTAATTAAAGATGAACCACCTAAACCTTTACCACGACCACACTCCATACGACGGTTGTTCATGTGTGGCTCTGGGTCAGTTAGATAAGCCCAGTTATAGCGACGACCTTGAAGAGGGTAGGCCAAAGCTGCCGGCATTTGTGTACGGAAATCCAAGCGATAATCTGGTCCACCTGCTTCTAGCAGTAAAACGGTGGTATCTTTGTCTTCAGTAAGACGCGCAGCGAGTACATTTCCGGCAGATCCTGCGCCAATAATAATGTAATCATATTCTTTAATATTCATAACTATCCTTTTTTTACTAACAGTTTGCCTGAGCAATCTATAAAGACTGCTCGGCATATGTGATTTAGGTTGAAGGTTTTAGAGCGATTGAGGCATTAAAAAATGCTTTGATAATCGCCAAGTTCAACTTGAATAGATTTGATACGGGTATAGTGCCCAAGCGTGGTTAAGCCATTTTCGCGGCCCACACCAGATTGCTTGTAGCCACCGACTGGCATTTCGGCAGGTGATTCACCCCAAGTGTTAATCCAGCAAATACCAGCTTCAATTTGGTGAATAATGCGATGAGCGCGGCTAATATCTTGAGTGACCACACCGGCAGCAAGACCAAAGGTCGTGTCGTTGGCACGTTGAATCACTTCTTCTTCGGTTTCATAGCTTAAGATGCTCATGACAGGTCCAAAAATTTCTTCTTGAACAATCGCCATCTGGTCAGTGCAGTCGCTAAATACAGTCGGTAGTACATAAGCGCCTTTGGCAAGTTCGCCTTCTGTTGCGCGGCCACCGCCAATTAACACTTTAGCGCCTTGTTGTTTGCCTGACTCAATGAAAGACAACACTTTTTCCATATGAGGGAAGCTAGTGAGCGGTCCGAAGTTTGTATCTTCAGCCATTGGATCGCCAATGCGAATACGTTTTACACGTTCTACAACCGCTTTTTCAAAGTCGGCTAGAAGTGATTTTGGAACAAATACGCGTGTACCGTTGGTACATACCTGACCTGAGCTAAAGAAGTTTGCCATGACTGCAATATCTGCTGCGCGGTTAAGATCAGCATCTTCACAAATAATGAGTGGTGATTTACCACCGAGTTCCATAGTCACTTCTTTAAGCGTAGAACCAGCGGCACTTGCCATGACTTTTTTGCCAGTTTCCACACCACCAGTGAATGAGATTTTTTCAATCACGGGATGTTCAGTGAGCCATTGACCAATTTCACGGCCAGCGCCTTGAACCACGTTAAATACGCCGTCTGGTACGCCAGCTTCTGTATAGATTTCTGCAAGTTTAAATGCAGTGAGTGGAGTGGTTTCGCTTGGCTTGAAAATCATGGCGTTACCCGCAGCAAGGGCAGGGGCAGATTTCCATAAAGCGATTTGAATTGGATAGTTCCAAGCACCAATACCAGCAACTACGCCTAAAGGTTCACGGCGTGTATAAAAGAAACTTGATTCGCGGAGCGGAACTTGTTCACCTTGAATGGCTGTTGCAAGTCCTGCGTAGTATTCGAGTACATCTGCGCCAGTCACAATATCGACTGTAGATGTTTCGCTAAAAGCTTTACCTGTGTCGAGTGTTTCAAGACGGGCAAGCTCATCATTTCGTTCACGAAGAATGTCGACAGCACGACGTAAAATACGTGAACGTTCCATGGCAGTCATGGCAGCCCAGATTTTTTGTCCTTGTTGGGCACTTTGTACAGCAGCTTCAATATCTTGTTCAGAAGCTTGTTGAAGAGTCGCGATTGTCTCGCCGTTGGCAGGGTTAATACTATTAAATGTTTTACCACTGGTTGCTTTAACGTAGCGTCCATGGATATACAATTGATGAACTTGTACATCACTCATTTTGTCTCTCCTGCAAAGGCTTGTTCGCAAATTGCAATTGCGTTTGTACATAATCGTAAGCAATGGAACGAGCAAGGTTGCTGTCAAATTCGTTATGACGGCTTAAACTGCCTCGTAACCATAATCCATCAATCAATGCTGCCAAACCTCTAGCGGCAACACTGGCCTGTTGTTCATCCATTAACTTAAGAAAATAAAACTTTAAGTTGGAGTACAGGCGTTGATCATTAATCTTTTGCAAGCGGCTTAAGTCTGGTACATGCATACTTGCTGACCAAAAGTCCAACCAGACCCGCATTGCTTTTTCATTGACCTGACTAATGTCAAAGTTAGAGTCGATAATGGCCTTAATTTGGCTCTCTGGATGCGAATCTGCTTCTGCTCTGTACTGTTCGGTTTTACGACGCAGAACATTTAACATTTCTTGCATACAGGTATTTATCAACCCCTGTTTGTCGCCAAAGTAATGGCTGACAATGCCGGTCGACAGCTCGGCTTTTTTTGCAATTTGTGCAATGGTGGTATTGGATAACCCCACTTCATAAATTACGTCGAGTGCAGCGTTCATGATTTCTTCACGTCGCACATGTTCTGGTTTTACTCTGCGTTTTGTCATGGTTGTCCACATCAGCACTTTTAGTGGTGCTTAAAATTCAACATGTTAACTTGCAGAGCATCATAGCACTTTTTTATCATACTTGTTATTGATTGAACGTTCAATCAATAACAAGTATGATATGTAAAAATCAATGAATTTTTGAACAAGCTTCTAAAAATAAAGAGGTGAAATCAAAGGTTCTTAAGGATAGGATGATGCGCATAAGTACATTACTTATCACGTTATTTTGAGAAAAATACACCGATTGCAAGGAGCAATAAGATGGTGTTGAAAAGTGATGGATATTCTTCAGACCATATTCGGTTAAATCGTTTCGTATTTTGGAGTTCAGCAATCAGTATCGGTATTTTTGGCCTGCTTTTTGTGCTGTTTCCAGAAAAAAGTCAGTTTTGGCTGACCTATGTACAAGAGCAAGTAAATCACTTTTTTGGGTGGTATTACATGCTGGTTATTGTGCTGTGTCTGGGTTTTGTTGGTTGGCTCGCTTTTTCAAAAGTAGGGCAGATTCCTTTGGGAAAAGATGACGACAAACCAGAGTTTAGTTATTTGGCTTGGACTTCAATGCTGTTTTCGGCAGGGATTGGTATTGCGCTACTTTATTATGGTGTGGCCGAACCGGTTGACCATTTTTTAAGACCGCCAGAAGGCGAGGCAGGAACGATTCAGGCAGCCCGTAATGCGATGACTTATAGCTTTTTGCATTGGGGGATTCATGGCTGGGTGCTCTATGCATTGCTCGGAGTTACTTTAGGCTACTTCGCTTTCAGACAAAACTTGCCATTAGCACTGCGTTCAGCACTTTACCCAATTTTTGGAGAGCGAGTGCATGGCTTGGTGGGCGATTTTGTCGATGGCTTTGGGATTTTAGCGACAGTTATTTCCTTGGTTACCAACTTGGGAATCGGAGCGTTAGTGCTTGTATCGGGCATTTGTTATTTACTTCCGCAAATTCCGGATAACTCTGCGACTTTAATTACTGCCGTGCTCATCATGATGTTCGTTGCGACGATTACGACAGTGGTGGGTATTGAAAAAGGTTTAGCATGGTTGTCGCGTATTAATTTACGTCTGCTGTATGCCTTACTTTTATTTGTATTTTTAACGGGTCCGACTAACCATTTATTAAATGGTCTGGTACAAAATACGGGCGATTATCTCAATAATTTTATTGGTAAAAGTTTTGATATGTATTTGTACAATCAAAAAGCCAGTGGCTGGTTGGGTTCGTGGACCGTATTTTATTGGGCTTGGTGGATTGCTTGGGCGCCTTTTGTCGGTATGTTTATTGCCCGTATTTCAAAAGGACGTACCATTCGTGAAGTTGTATTGGGTGTATGCCTGATTCCACTAGGCTTTACATTGGCTTGGATTTCAGTTTTTGGAAACACTGCAATTTATTTTATCTTGCAGCAAAAACAGAAAGTATTAGGTGATATGGTCTTAACTGATCCAGCATTATCTTTATTTAAATTACTCGAATATCTGCCGTTTAATCCGTACGTTGCGGGTATTGTTGTTGTAATTTGTTTCGTTTTATTTTTGACACCAGTTGGCTCTGGTACACTAATGATCGCTAATTTGTCCTCAAAAGGGGGCACCAATGATAGTGATTCACCGATCTGGTTACGCGTCTTTTGGTCTGTGGTAATTACCATTGTAAGTATTGGCTTACTTTTAGCCGGTAGTTTTAACTCCATGCAAAGTGCTGTGGTGTTATGTGGTTTACCATTTTCAGTCATTATTTTGCTTTATATGTTTGGTTTAGCTAAAGCATTAAAGCAAGATGATTTTGACCCTCAATTAGTGAAAAAACAGTTAGCTGTTTCAAAAGACATTTCAGTCCCATCGAATTGTGACCAGAATAAAGTGACCGAGGTTTTATAACCTCAATCGATCACATCTATATATTATTTTTTGCGTTTAAAGTCGTCTTTTCATTGTTTTAAATAAGAGTGAAAAGACGAAATTAAATATTTTGTTTTTATTTTATTCCTTGAGGATTGTATGGCAACAGATAATCCAAGAGCAGTTGATGATTTAACATTATCTAAATCTAAAAAAGACCCGCTCAACCGTGTGGTTTTTTATTTTTCAGCTGTACTTATTTTAATTTTTTCTCTCGTCACGTTTTTGTTCAACGATTTTGCAAATCGAGTCATGAATGCTGTGCTTCAGTGGGTGACTTCAACTTTTGGTTGGTATTATCTGCTTGCCGCAACACTATATATGGCCTTCGTGATTTTTATTGCCTGCTCAAGATATGGCAGTATCAAATTAGGACCTAAGCATTCAAAGCCTGAGTTTAGTTTACTCAGTTGGTCTGCCATGCTGTTCTCGGCGGGTATTGGTATCGACCTCATGTTCTTCTCGGTCGCTGAACCATTGTCTCATTACATGCAACCTCCGGTTGGAGTAGGTCAAACCTATGAAGCAGCACGCCAAAGTATGGTCTGGACATTGTTTCACTATGGCTTAACCGGCTGGTGTATGTATGCCTTGATTGGTATGTCGTTGGGATACTTTAGCTATCGTTATAATTTGCCGCTTACTATTCGTTCTGCTTTATATCCAATCTTTGGTCAAAGAATTAATGGTGCGATTGGGCATAGTGTTGATACAGCTGCCGTGATCGGGACAATTTTTGGTATTGCGACGACCTGCGGGATTGGAGTAGTACAGCTAAATTATGGCCTACATGTGTTATTGGGGTTACCAGAAAATATCTGGATGCAATTTATCCTGATTGCTGTTGCAGTGGGTATTAGTATTATTTCAGTGACATCCGGGGTCAATAAAGGCCTGCGGATTTTATCTGAAATCAATATTTATGTTTCGGTCGGGTTATTGCTGTTTATTTTATTCTTGGGAAATACCGAGTTTTTACTTAATGCTCTTGTCCAAAATATTGGTGACTATTTAACTCGTTTCCCTGCTTTAGCATTACAAAGTTTTGCTTTTGAACAGCCTAAAGAGTGGATGAGTAGTTGGACTTTTTTCTTCTGGGCGTGGTGGATTGCTTGGTCTCCATTTGTAGGACTCTTTTTGGCACGTATCTCAAGAGGGCGTACCATTCGTGAGTTTGTATGCGGCACCTTAATTATTCCACTTCTATTTACACTCACGTGGTTATCTATTTTTGGTAATAGTGCTCTGCACAGCGTTATTTTTGAAGGCAATCAAACCTTAGCAGCGACTGTGTTAGCAAATCCGGCTCATGGTTTCTACGACCTGTTAGCGCAATATCCGGGCTTTACCTTTATTGCTTCAATTGCCACCGTAACAGGGCTTTTATTCTACGTGACTTCTGCCGATTCGGGAGCGCTGGTTTTAGGTAACTTCACCACTAAACTGACTAATATTGATAATGATGCTCCACGTTGGTTAAGCGTGTTTTGGGCAGTGGCGATTGGTTTACTCACATTAGCTATGCTCATGACCAACGGCATTACCGCCTTGCAAAACGCAACTATTATTATGGGATTGCCGTTTAGTTTTGTAATGTTCCTTGTGATGGCAGGGCTTTATAAGTCGCTCAGACTTGAAGATTACAGGCATGCTAGTCTCAGTATGAATGCAGCGCCAGTGGTAGGGAACGTTGATATTCTGAACTGGAAACAGCGTTTAACTCGAGTCATGCATCATCCGGGAACCACTGAAACACAGCGCATGCTAGATATGGTGTGTTTGCCAGCTGTTCAGGCTGTTGCTGATGAGTTGATTAAGCAGGGCATGAATGTGGACGTGCAGCAAACCCCACTTGAAGATGAAGATACGCTTTACCATCTAGATCTCACCATTCATTTGGAAGAAGAGCAAAACTTTGTTTATCAGATTTGGCCTGTACGCTATAGCGCGCCGAACTTTAGCCAGCGTGTGAAACGAGGTAAACAGTTCTATTTCCGACTTGAAACCTATCTTTATGATGGCTCGCAAGATAACGATCTGGTCGGTTACAGTAAAGAACAGGTCATTAACGATATTTTAGATAAATATGAAAGACATATGACGTTCTTACATATTAATCGTATTAGCCCCGGGAATCGTCCATTGTTCCCAGATCCACAAGCTTAAGAGGAAAATGCATGGCTTCTCCTTATCTACATTCTTTTGCTTTATTTTTCTCGTTGCTCAATCCATTTTTAATGAGCATTTATATGATTGGCCTGATCCGCCATTCAGAAGCCAAGGTGTTTAATAAAGCACTGATTCAGGGAAGTTTGATTGCTTTTGTCGTGTTCATGCTATTTGCATGGGGCGGCGAAACAATTTTTAGTAAATATCTGAATGTACGTTTTGAAGCCTTTCAGATTTTTGGAGGTCTTATCTTTTTGGTGATTGGCTACCGCTATGTGTTTCAGGGGGCCGATACCATTGGAGAAATGCGTGGTGCTCCAGAACATCTGGCTGGCACCATTGCCATGCCGTTTATGATCGGTCCAGGGACTATTAGCGCTGCGGTAGTCACAGGGATTGAAATGTCCATCGGTGAAGCAGCCCTAGTGATTGCTTTCACCTTGTTTTTAACTTGCAGTATTTTGATTTTGATGAAATTTTCACATGATCATTTACGCTATAAACATGCCAAACATATTGACCGCTATTTTGATATTGTCGGGCGTTTATCTGCTTTATTAATTGGTACGATCGCCATTGATATGATCATTAATGGTGTGACAGGCGTCATTAATAAAGTTTAGCAAGTCACTCATAAGAACCTGCTATGCCATTGAACATGGAATAAAATGGCATAGCATCTTCTAAAAAATTCTAAGATAAATAAAACAGCTTTAAAAAATAACTTTAAAAATAGTGTCTTAAAAAATTAAATTTTAAAAAACAATCAAAGATATTAAAAAATACAATGCTATGTTGTGGATTTAAGCATGTTTTTTTTGTGAATTATCAACCATAATGTTGACTGAGCTTGTTTTAAGACAGAGTTGAGCTATGCCTACATTAGATGAAATGACCACAGCAACTGATGATCAGTCTGAATTGACGATGTCAGTTTTGATGACGCCTGATATGGCAAATTTTTCAGGTAATGTTCATGGTGGTACGATTCTAAAACTACTAGACCAAGTCGCTTATGCTTGCGCAAGTCGTTATTCGGGTGGCTACGTGGTGACTTTATCTGTAGATAAAGTAAATTTTAAAGAACCTATTTATGTAGGTGAGCTGGTGACCTTCTTGGCAAGTGTGAACCATGTAGGTCGTACTTCAATGGAAGTCGGAATCCGTGTTGAAGCGCAAAATATCCAGAAGCGAACAGTGCGCCATACCAATAGTTGTTATTTCACGATGGTTGCTGTTGATGAACAGGGCAAGCCATGTGAAGTACCTCAATTAAATCTCAATACAGAATGGAAGCGTTGCCGCTTTGAAGCTGCTGAGCATCGTAAGGTTTTACGTCTTCAAGAAAACCACAATCCATCTTGTAGCATGTATAAGAAAACTTCTTAAAAAAATACATCGAATTAAAAAAGGATCGAACCGCAGCATGGTTCGATCCTTTTCTTCTTTACCAAAATTCAGCGTCCATTTTTCATTTCAGTAAAATTATCTCTGAGCTTGGAGGAGAATGCTGAGAGAATTAACGAGTTGCAGGAGCAGCTTCAGAAGCAGAACCTACAGCATCAGATGCAGCATTTGCAGTGTTTGCTTGTTCTTGAGTTGAAACAACAACTTTTTCTTCACCAGCAGTGTTATGTGCTTGGTCGTGCTTAGAAGCAGCAAAAGTTGAAGCAGCAGTTAAAGCAAGTGTAGTAGCGAGTAAAGTTTTAGCTAATTTCATTTTATGGCATCCTTAAATTTCATTTAAAAATAAATTAAACCTAATCGTTCATACATACCTGAAACCTGTATGGCTGAATGACTAAGCTAGGACACATGCTAAGCCGAGCTTGGTATTACATCAATTAACTTAACAATCTATTACGGCTATCTTAACAATATGAAATATACGGGTCATTTATGTGAGCAATCTGTAAAATAAAAGGGCTTAAATACACCTTAAAATGTGAAAAAATATTTCTTATCGAATGAAAAAAGATCAACTGTGTTACGTAAACCTAACACTCTGGCATGAATTGTGAATGCGCCTAAATAGAATATTCCGTTTGAATTATAATTATCCAGAGTTAATATAGATTTTAAATGAGATGTATGTCACATATTAACTATTTTGGTCTGATAATTGAAAAGTATATCTTCAAAGTTAAAAATCATTTTCATGCTACTTAAACAGTGATATATCTTTCTTAGTTTTTTAAACCTTGTTGATTTGAGCTGCTTGTGAAACTGATAGCCCCAAAAACTGTTCCCACCCATATTATTTCTGGTTTTTTAGGGGCAGGAAAAACCACATTATTACAGCATTTATTAAGCCAAAAGCCTAAAGATGAGGTTTGGGCTGTATTAATGAATGAGTTTGGACAAATTGGAGTAGACCAACAACTCTTACCTCAAGATGAAGGATATGCAGTCAAAGAGCTATTAGGGGGCTGTCTATGTTGTAGCAGTCAATTGCCGATGCATATTGCTTTAGCACGTCTTTTGAGTGAACAAAAGCCAGATCGACTCTTTATTGAGCCGACTGGACTTGGGCATCCTTCTCAGTTATTTGACCAACTGACTGAGCCTCATTGGCAAAGTAGTTTAGCCATGCGGGCACTGATTACTGTGGTAGATGGTAGTCGTTTGCATGATACCAATTGGGTTAAACAAAACCTTTATGAAGATCAGTTAAAAGCTGCCCAGATTGTGGTGGTGTCACATACCGATGTTATGACTTTTGAAGATGATCAGGCGCTTGAGCTATTAAAAGACGAATACCAGCCTTATCACCAAGAGTGGATTAAAATTGAACATGGTCAGTTAGCGTTAAATAAAATTGATGTAGCTGCTCGTTTAACTGAGCGATCTATACAACCTTTACTTAAACTTCAAAAACAAATGACTGAAACCGAGGTCGCAAAGGAAATTAATCAATTACCTTATCATTATGTCGAGTCGGCACAAGGTTATATTGTGGCTGGTTGGAAGTTGCCTAAACGCTGGAAATTCGAGTTTTATGCTTTGCTAGATTTATTATGTGCACAGCAAGACTGGCTCCGAATTAAGGGAATTTTTAACACAGATCAAGGATGGAAAGTTTTTAACTTTAATCCTGATCAGTTTAATTATAAGTCGGGCGAAGAGGGTATTGATAACCGGATTGAAATCATTAGCGAACATAACCATGATTGGTTGGCTTTTGAAACAGCATTACTTGCCTGTCAGCTTGAAGAGTAGAGAACATTAAACCAAAAGTAATTCAATGTTCTCTGAAGAGTGGGATTAAGGTTTGCTATCTAACACAGCTTTAGCTTGCGCATGGTCAATATCTTTTTCCCAGTGAGCAATCACTACGGTCGCGACACAGTTACCAATTAAGTTGGTACAGGCACGAATAATTCCGATAAACCAGTCGACTGAAAGTAGAAGAACTAAGCCAATTGCAGGGAGACTTGGTATCACTGAAAGTGTGGCTGCAAGAATAACTAAAGCCGAGCCTGGAATACCGTGTGCACCTTTAGAAGTAATGAGTGAAACTAGCAAAATAGCCAGTAAGTCATGCATAGATAAATCAATATTGCAGGCCTGTGCAATAAAGATCACCCCTAAAGTTAAGTAAATTGAAAAGCCATCTAGATTAAATGAATAACCAGTTGGAATAACCAGACCGACAGTTGAATCCTTAATTCCCAAATTTTTGAGCTTTTTCATAATTTGAGGAAGAACAGAGTCAGAAGAAGCGGTACCTAAAACAATAGCGAGTTCATCTTTAAAATAACCCACAAATTTGAAAATGTTGAAACCGGCAAGTTTTAAAATCGAACCTAAAACAATAACGACAAATAAAATGCAGGTTGCATAAAACAGTAAAACTAAATAACCCAATTGTAAGAGTGAATCTAAACCAAATTTAGCAGTGGTATAGGCTACTGAACCGAATACACCAATTGGAGCTAAACGAATAATAAGTCCCATAATTTTAAAGAAGACTTCCGAAAAAGCTTCAAGCGCTTGACGTACTAACTCTGCTAAATGTTTAGGAATTAAAAGTAGGGAAACACCAAATAAAATAGCGATCAATAAAACCTGTAAAATATCGCCGTTTGCAAAAGCAGCAGTAAAGGTCTTCGGAATAATATTGAGTAGAAATTCCGAACCTGTATGCATCTCGTGGGCACGTTCGGTATAGGTACTTAAATCTTTTGCATCTAAATGGCTAATATCGATATTCATGCCGACGCCAGGTTTAAATACAAAGGCCACAATAATGCCTAAAATTAAGGCAATACTGGTGACGACTTCAAAATAGAGAATAGTTTTTGCACCGACTTTGCCCATTTTTTTAATGTCGTTTGCACCATAGATTCCCAGTACAACAACACAAAATACAATTGGTGCAATCAGCATCTTAATTAAAGAAATAAAACCATCACCTAATGGCTTTAGAGAAAGGGAGAAATCATGAAAGCCGATTCCAACTGCAACCCCAAGAAAGAGAGCACACAGAACCTGTAAAAATAAACTACGCTTGAGCTTTAGCCACATAAGTCATCAATTTTAGCAAGAGGAAAATATCTCTCTCTAAAGCAAAAAGTCGGCCAACTATAAAATAAGCTGAGCGTTTTGGAAGAATATGCAAATTTCACATGACAATGCTTTGCATTGTTCAGTTTTTTTATAATTTTTTACCCAAAATCGAGTATCCTTAGCGCCAAATTTTTGGACATATTAATCATGGCGCTTAAAGCAACAATTTATAAGGCAGACTTGAATATTGCCAATATGGATGACCATATTTATGGTGATTATCAACTGACGCTTGCCTTGCATCCTTCGGAAACTTTAGAACGCTTAATGGTTCGTTTGATGGCTTTTGCCCGTTTCGCAAGTGATGAGCTTGAGTTTACTAAAGACCTTTTTGAAACTGACGAGCCAGCATTATGGCAAAAAGATTTAACAGGTCAGTTAGAAACATGGATTGAAGTTGGCTTACCGTCTGAAGATAAAGTCAAAAAAGCCAGTGCGCGATGTAAAACAGTTGCGCTTGTTGTGTATGGCACACAAGTCGAAGACTGGTGGAAACGAAACAGTAAAATTAAAACGTTAAGTAATGTTCAAGTGTGGCAAATTGCTCCTCAAAGTACAGCAGAGCTTGAACAACTTTGTGAACGTACGATGCAGCTTCAATTAAATGTCATGGACAACGAGTGGACGCTTTTAGGTGAAAAGGGTCAGGCAAGTGTTGTGTGGACACAGTTACAGTAATATAGAAAAGCGCAACAAATTCTACAGATTCAGTTGGTACACTAAGTACCAATTGCGATTTTAAAGATTCAGATTAAGGGGTAAACCATGTCAAATGAATTAGAAATTATCGATTTAAAAGTAGGTGAAGGCAAAGAAGCGGTTAAAGGTGCTTTGATTACAACTCACTACACAGGTTGGTTAGAAGACGGTACAAAATTTGATTCTTCAATTGATCGCGGCAATTATTTTGAATGCGTGATTGGAACAGGCCGTGTAATTAAAGGTTGGGACCAGGGCATTATGGGAATGAAAGTTGGCGGCAAGCGTAAATTAATCGTACCTGCTCATTTAGCTTATGGTGAGCGTAAAATGGGTAAGATTATTCCTGCTAATTCTAATTTAATTTTTGAAATTGAATTATTTGATGTCAAAACTCGTGACTAGTGAAAATTTAAAGCCCTTTAGGGGGCTTTCTTGTTTATATGAGCTTTAAATATAAATACATTATTAATTTATATTTTAGCTTTTTAAATATTTAAGATTATTTTCAGATTATTTGATTATAAATGCTGACTGAGAAACTGTTCATTTATGGGCAGGCTGACATTAAGACCAAATTCCAAAAAATTTGCGTCTTAAAATCAAACTTCGCATAAATAATCTATATTGTTATTGAGACGCTATTTCATGATTATCCGCTTTGCATCTCCTTTGTTGAACATATCACTTGGCTTAGCTCTGGCAGGTTTGTCAAGCATGGCATTAGCCAAACCACCTAAACTGGACGCGTCAACACTTACGGTGATTGGTTATCATGAAATTACCGATACTAAAAATGCACTAATTCCTCAATATGCAGTGACGACTCAACAATTTACACAGCATGTTGAATGGCTGCAAAAAAACGGATTCCATTTTATTACGGTTGATCAGTTGATCCGTGCTCATCAAGGTAAATTTCAATTGCCTACAAAACCTGTTCTATTAACTGTAGACGATGGTTATCAATCTTTTTATCAAAATGCTTATCCTGTTATTAAAGCTAAAAAAATCCCTGTAGTACTCGCAGTAGTAGGTTCATGGTTAGAGCCAAAAGCAGGGCAGAAAGTTGATTTTTCAGGGGAAGAAATTCCACGCGATAAGATCTTAAGCTGGCCTGAGCTGAAAGAAATGCAAGATAGTGGCTTTGTTGAGATCGCAAGCCATAGCTATCATTTGCACCGCGGTATTACAGGCAACCCACAAGGCAACTCTGAACCTGCTGCAACTACTCGTTTTTATGATGTTAAAACTCAAACCTACGAGAACGATGCACAATATCAGTCACGTATCTATAACGACTTAAAGAAAAATAACGAATTACTAAAAGCACACGGCTTACGTTCACCACGTATTATGGTATGGCCATATGGTCGCTATAATATGCAAACAGTTCAAATTGCTAAAAAGCTTGGTATGCCAATTACCATTACACTTGATGATGGGGCAGACCACGCAAAACAATCTCTACAAAATATGAGTCGTATTTTGGTAGAAGGCGATATGACGACTGATGATTTGGCTCAAGAAATTAAAAATCGTGAATTGAATTTAACGGATAACAATCGTCCGCAAAAAATTATGCATATTGATCTGGACTATATTTATGATCCAGACCCGAAACAGCAAGAGCGTAATTTAGGTCACTTGTTAGACCGAATTAATGCGATGGGCGTAAATACCGTTTATTTACAAGCTTTTTCAGATCCAGATGCGAATGGCTCTGCTGATATGGTGTATTTCCCGAACCGTCACCTTCCAATGCGTGCCGACTTATTTAACCGTGTAGCATGGCAAATTCAAACCCGTACGCCTGTAAGTCGTATTTATGCATGGATGCCTTTATTGGCATGGGAACTACCAAAAACTGATCCTGTTTCTAAGGATTTGGTGGTAACAGAGCAAGCAAAAGCTGGTGAACACCTCAACATGGGGTATATCCGTTTAAGTCCGTTCTCAGCAGACGCACGCCAAACTATTCGTGAGATTTATCAAGATTTGGCTAAGTCATCTTCATTTAACGGGATTTTATTTCATGATGATGTCACCTTATCTGACTATGAAGATGCAAGTCCAGATGCCTTAAAAGCTTATGCGAAACAAGGCTTGCCAACAGATTTGGCAAAAATCCGTGATAACGATCAAGATTTGCAAAAATGGACGGCATATAAGACAAAATATCTAGATGATTTTGCAATGCAACTCGTTGATGACGTGCGACAATATGAACCGTTCTTGCTCACCGCACGTAACTTATATGCGCAAGTTGCTTTAAAACCATATGCAGAAAATTGGTATTCACAATCGCTTGAAGAGTCGTTAAAACGCTATGACTTTACGGCTATTATGGCAATGCCTTATATGGAACAGGTAGATAATGCTGATCAGTTCTATAAAGATATGGTTGATCGCGTGAAACAATATCCAAATGGTATTAAGAAAACCGTTTTTGAATTACAGGCAACCGACTGGCGTAAAAACGAAAAGGTACCTTCAACTGAAATGGCTGCAACAATTCATTCTCTTTATCAGCAAGGTGTAATGCATGTCGGATATTACCCAGATGATCCAATTAAAGATCATCCGGATGTGGACACTATGCATAAAGCATTTGCTGAAAAATCATCTCGTCTTGTGCCGTAGTTGAGGCTAAAACATGACAATCTTTGCTGCAATATGGTCGCATGCCTTAAAATTCGTTTTCTATTATCCATTATTCATGTCGTATTTATGGATGATTGGCGCGATTATTTTCTATTGGAAAGAACGTCAGGCCCCGCCTTACGATCAACCTGCTCCATTAGAGAGTTATCCAAAAGTCGCTGTGTTAATTCCTTGTTTTAATGAAGGGGATAATGCAGAAGAAACCATTAGCCATGCGTTAAAACTGGACTATCCTCATTTTGAAGTGATTGCGATTAATGATGGTAGCTCGGACAATACTGGTGAGGTACTCGACCGTTTAGCAGCACAACATGAAAAACTACGTGTTGTTCATTTGGCGCAAAACCAAGGTAAAGCAATGGGGTTGCAAGCCGGAAGCTTAATGACCGATGCCGAGTTTTTAATTGGTATTGATGGCGATGCTTTACTTGATCCTCATGCAGCAAAGTGGATGATTCGTCATTTTCAGGAAAATCCAACAGTTGCAGCGGTTACTGGTAACCCGCGTATCCGTACTCGCTCAACTTTATTAGGACGTATTCAGGTTGGTGAGTTTTCTTCA
The DNA here is from genome assembly GCF_038562025.1 of Acinetobacter sp. D009. NCBI lineage: Bacteria > Pseudomonadati > Pseudomonadota > Gammaproteobacteria > Moraxellales > Moraxellaceae > Acinetobacter > Acinetobacter sp. D009. Next base: position 2,857,135 of record NZ_CP151886.1, on the reverse strand, counting down.
ATTGTCGGCATGATTAAACGTGCACAACGCACCTTTGGGCGCTTATTTACCGTATCGGGTGTAATTACCGCTTTTCGTAAGAGCGCTGTTCACCAAGTCGATTATTGGTCACCCAATATGTTGACTGAAGATATCGATATTACTTGGAAATTGCAGCGTGCAGGTTGGGACATTCGTTTTGAACCGAATGCCTTAGTCTGGATTTTAATGCCTGAAACTTTAAACGGTTTGTGGAAACAACGTTTACGTTGGGCTATGGGTGGGGCACAGGTATTAATTAAAAATATTGATGTGTTCACCAAGCCAAAATTAAATTTTTTATGGCCTTTAATGTTTGAGCTTTGCTTAACCTTAGTTTGGTCATATTTAATGCTGGCGATGGCTTTATTATGGTTGGTACATTTTATTTTACCGGTCCCTGCTTTAGCCGTTGTGAGCTCTCCATTTTTACCGTATGGTAGCGGTATTTTATTGGGGGCAACCTGTCTCATTCAGTTTGCTTTAAGCAAATGGATGGATAGTCGTTATGAACCACATCTAGGAAAAAACTATTTCTGGATGATCTGGTATCCATTGGTCTTTTGGCTAATCACCATCTCGGCAACTATTGTGGCATTTCCAAAAGTTTTAAAACGTGGAGATGAGAAACGTGCGCGTTGGGTGAGCCCGGATCGGGGCATTCGTGGATGAAATGCAAGAGTCATGAGATTTTAAAGATCGTGCTGTATTGATGTCTGGGGAAAACCACAGCACTTCGTTAGGTAAAGAGAGAAATGAAGACAAATTCGTTGATTATTGATTTACGCCGTCAATTACCATGGCATAAGCGCTATGCTTCTACAACAAGCACAGCCATGATGTGGGCGGTTTGGTTGTTGCTGTGGCGTCCATTTGTACTGATCTGGGTTTTGGCTGAGCTCCAAAAAACACATTTGGTTCACCGTTTGTTTAGTGCCTTTGGTTTAGGCATTGAACATGGCATTACTGCGTTAATTGCTTGTGCAATTTGTTTATTGTTGTGGAGTCATGTGCTGCCTGAGCATCGTGTTGGTGGTAATGCGCTTAAAACAAAACAGACTGATGATTATGCGCGCTATTTTGATTTACCTGAACATGAAATTGAGCAGGGACGTAGTCAGAAAATTACAGTCGTTCATCATGATGAACTAGGTAAAATCGTTAGAGTTGAATAAAGCCAATTAATAAAAAAAGCCCGCATCATGTGGGCTTTTTTTACGCTAATTTCAGTATATCCATAAGTTTTAAGCTGTAAAGCGCAGTGCTTGAGCAGGTATTATTTACCTTTAAAAACAGGAGGTCTTTTTTGCAACATGGCAAACACACCTTCTTGAACATCTTCTGTTATGAGCAATGGTTGAAGATGGCTTTGCAGGTGATTAAAGGCAACCTCGTAACCTTCGTTAATAGCTTCACGCGCAGAGGCGAGAGTCGCTTTTACAGCAAGAGGAGCAGCTTGCGCAACATGTTCAGCAAGTTCTATTGCACGATTGAGCTGAGAACCTTCTGGGCATATTTCGGTAATCAGGTTCATATCAAATGCTGCTTTTACATCGAAAGAGTCACCAGTGAGTAAATAGCGCATGGCTTTTGCCCAACCCGCGGCTTGAGTAAAACGGGCGGTTGCTCCGCCAAAAGGTAAGATGCCACGTTGAACTTCCATTTGAGCAAATTGTGTATTTTCACTCGCAATCGTAATATCTGCGTTGAGGAATAGTTCTATACCAGCGGTGTAACAATAACCTTGTACCGCTACTATCAAAGGTTTACTGAGCTTTTGGCCGATTGTGCCCCAAGGGTTAATTTCATTTTCACTAAAATCAAAAACACCTGTAGCGAGTTTAGGTTGTAACTCAACTAGGTCTAAACCAGCTGTAAAATGATCACCATGAGCAAAGATAACAGCGCAGCGCAGGGCATCATTATTTTCATATTCGGTGAGCGCTAGTGATAAGTCTTTGATCATGTGACTATCAAAAGCATTACGTTTTGCTGCCCGATCTAGACCAATTAAAAAAATATGTCCACGAGTTTCACGGCTGACTTTTCCTGCTTGATTTGACATATTGTCACGCTCTTTATTTGTCTTTAATCATGTTTTAAACAATCGTTTAAAAACTAGCAAATATAATTTGTTCGCGACTCGATCGGTATTTCTTTTGTCTGTGCATTGAAATAAATCGATGACATTAGAAAAGAATAAAACCTCAGACAATGCCAATTTGCATAATTTATTTAAATTAGCAGTTTGCTTCGCTTTATATTTTTCTCATAATACCTCGTCAAATTGATCTCAATAAGCAGCTGTTTTTATGTCACCTCTAGAAATCTTTGCAGTCTTGATTAGCCTGATTGGAGTCGGATTAACGGTAATCCGTAATATGTGGTGTTGGCTGTTTAATTTCTTTGCCTTTGTTTTATATGCCTATTTGTTTTACGAATTTAAGCTATATGGCGAAACGATTTTGCAGTTCTTTTTTATGGTCGTAAATTTTTATGGCTTTTACTACTGGCTCAAAGGAAAGCAGCAAGATCACGACATTCGAATTGAACCGATAGCAGTTCAAACTGCTATCATCCAAATGATCATTGCCGCGGTAGGTGGCTTGCTTTTTGGCTTAATTCTTAAAAACTTTACTGATGCAGCAGTTCCTATGCTCGACTCACAACTTGCCGCATTTAGTTTGCTTGCAACGTATTGGACCAGCCGAAAACATATTGCGACTTGGATACTCTGGGTATTTGTCGATATTATTTATGTCGGCATGTTCATCTATAAAGATTTATTTTTAACAGCCGCTTTGTATGCAGCATTTGTTTTGATGGCAGCTTATGGTTGGTATCAATGGGAAAAGGTTAAAAAGAAACAGCTTTTAGCCTCAAACCAGCTTTAATTTGGAGTGTGATCATGCTGTTGAGCTTAGAGGTCTATAAACAACAACAATTTGATCAAATTGCTGCAAAAATAATGGCAGAGCCAAAACAGTATTGTGAATTTAATTCTGTATCAGATTTTTATAACGCTGCATGGCTTAAGAAATTTCCGCAAGGCAGCCAGATTTCTGCGACAGGTTTAGATGATGGTGCAGAAGAGTTTTATGCGGTAATCCAGTTTAAACAGCAGTATTTAAAATTTGATATTAAAGAAAATGATTCGACAATTATCTTTAAAGATATGAATGAGAACGTTTTAAAAAGTAATTTTTAATTTATGAAATAAAATCTAAAAAAAAGCGACTTAACGTCGCTTTTTTTAATAAATAAATTTGGAAATTTTATTCGCTGTTTCAACAACTAAACTTGCGATATCTTCTTTAAATGTTCTTTCATCGTAAGTTGTAATTGGACAACTTACAGAGATAACAGCCACCATCTTACCATTTGACTGTTTAAAAATAGGCGCCGCACAGGCTGCCATATCATGGTTGTAATGACCCCAGCTCACCATGGTTTTTTGAGTTTTTACGTAAGAGAGTCTTTGCAATAAAGCTTTTAAATTGGTTGGCGTCAGTTCAGAGAAACTGTCCCAATCGCTAAAATTGCGGTAACGCTGACGTACTTCCGTTTCAGGTAAATCAGATAAAAGCATTTGACCAATGACGGTTGCATGAGCAGGCCAGCGAGTTCCTAAACTAATGTTGCTCGTAAAGGTTCCCATCGACTGGATATTATTTACAAAGACAATATGAGTGCCTTCTAAAATTGAAAGATGTACCGCGAGTTTGGTTTGGTCACGTAGTTCTTTCATTAAAGGTGTCGATAAATCGAGTAATGAAAGTTTAGATAAACTGTTAAAACCAAGTTCCATAACTTTTGAATCGAGAGCGTAAGTTTTTTGAGATGCTTTTCTTAAATAGCCACAAGATTCGAGTGTATAGATCAGACGAAATGCACTAGAACGGTTCACTTCTAAAATTTCAGCAATTTCTGTAATGGTCATTTCTTGCGCTTGTTGGTTAAATGCTTGCAAGATAGCTAAACCCCGTACAAGACCGGGAACTAAATATCGATCATCATTTTTTGTTGTTTCCGATTCTTGCGAATCTTCATCAATTGCTATGCTCATTCGTGTCATTTTCCTATAAATAAAACATGATTCAATTTGGGGCATGCTGCTTTATTTTATAACTATTGTAATTGTTAAAAATGCATAAAACAATTTTTATATTTAAAACTTTGTTTCCTTCTTGAAACGTAACAAAATATTTAAAAATTAATAACACAATGAATTTTATATTTATTTTTACTTTGACAAAAAATGATCAAGGGGATTATGCTTAGCTTGTGTTTTGAAAATCAAATTATGTTTTGTATATAAAACAAAATGAGGACGCAAGGTATGAGTTGGATCTCAGTTTGTCAGCAGGGTGACGTTAGCGAAGATGAGCCGAAAGCCATCGAAATTGAAGGGAAAAAAATAGGCGTATTTTTCGTCGATGAAAATTACTTTGCTATCGAAAATGTTTGCCCTCATGCGTATGCCTTATTAACCGAAGGATTTATCGAAGATCAGACTGTTGAATGTCCATTGCACGAAGCAATTTTTGACATTCAAACAGGTGAGCTAAAAAGTGGGCCAGGGTGTAGAAACCTATGTACGTACCCAGTTCGTGTTGAAGGACAGGATATTCAAATTCAACTCTAGTCCTCACATGTACAAGGAAGCAGAACAATGAAGACATTTAATGAAAAGTTGGCAAGCTGGATTCATGCAACGCCGGCAACCGAAGCAGGTATCAACAATATTCAAATTCCAGGTCAATCTGAATTGTTGGTTTGGCAGACACGTTATAAAGAGCCAACGCTCTATGAACAGTATTTTGTAAAAAACTTGATTCAGGCATTTTCTGCGGGCGCAACAGAGTTAGATGACGTTGTTTCTGCACTTAATCAACAGGGTTTCCGCTGTGAATCTGGTGATGAATGGACTTCTGCAAGCTTTACAGAAGAAATGCAACGTTTAGGTTATTGATTCAGGGAAGAATAAAATGAACGCAATCGTATCAACTTCACAAAGCGCTGAAGAATATTTAGAACTTGGTTTACGTGACCAATGGCATCCGGTTTTGGCAAGTTGGGAAGTCGCTGCTAATCCAGTCGGAATTACCCGTTTAGGCGAAAATATTGTGGTTTGGCGTGATGCCGAAGGTCAGGTTCATGCACTTGAAGATCGCTGTCCACACCGCGGTGCTCGTCTTTCCCTTGGTTGGAACTTAGGCGACCGAGTTGCTTGCTGGTATCACGGTGTTGAAGTTCGTGCTGATGGTGTAGTTGCTGATGTGCCAGCGGTTCATGAATGTCCAATGACCGGAACTAAATGTTTAAAGAACTATCCTGTCATTGAGCAACATGGCGCAATCTTTATCTGGTTTGGTATTGATGCAAATGAACAACCAGCACCGCTTGTTTTCCCAGAGCAACTTGCAAGTGAAGAGTGGAGTGCGTTCCTTTGCCAAGCAGACTGGAAAGTAAACCATCAATACGCGATTGATAATGTGATGGACCCAATGCACGGGACCTATTTACATGCGACATCGCACTCGATGGCAGATGGTGAACGTACTGCAGAGATGAAGCACCGTACTACCGATAATGGCTTTGTTTTTGAAAAAGAAGGTCAAACAGGTGTGAACTTTGACTGGGTTGAATATGGTTCAACAGGTGCAAGCTGGTTACGTCTTTCGATCCCATACCGCAAACAATTTGGCCCAGGTGGTGAATTCTGGATTGTGGGTTATGCAACGCCAATTGATGCCAACAATACTCGCGTATTTTTCTGGCGCTGCCGTAAGGTGAGTGGTTGGCAACGTAATGTATGGCGTTTCTTATATCGCAATCACTTAGAACAATTGCATTGGGATGTATTGGAACAAGACCGAATTATTTTAGAAAACCTTGCGCCAAATGCGCGTGAAAAAGAATTCCTCTATCAACACGATGTTGGTCTGGCTCGTTTACGCCGTTTAATGAAAAAAGAAGCTGAGAAGCAATTAAAGAAAATTGCTGCACTAAATGCATCAAACCGTATCGAGATGCAGGAAGAAGCTCATGGCTAATGTAGCGTTGTTGCAAGGCAAAAAAGTTTTAGTGACTGGTGCTGCGCGTGGTTTAGGCCGAGATTTCGCGCAAGCGATTGCCGAGGCAGGCGCTGAAGTTGTGATGGCAGATATTTTGTCTGACTTGGTGCAACAAGAAGCCCAAGCGTTACAGCAACAAGGACTAAACGTTCATGCTGTCACCGTTGACCTTGCCAATGCAGACTCTATTGAAAATGCGGTTGCAAAAAGCGTTGAAGTATTACAGGGACTAGATGGCCTTGTGAATTGCGCGGCACTGGCGACCAATGTCGGTGGAAAAAATATGATTGATTACGATCCTGAACTTTGGGATCGGGTCATGAATATTAATGTGAAAGGCACATGGCTGATCAGTAAGGCATGCGTTCCCCATCTAAAGCAATCGGCTGCCGGCAAGATCATTAATGTTGCTTCCGATACAGCACTTTGGGGCGCTCCGAACCTGATGGCTTATGTGGCAAGTAAAGGTGCAATTGTTGCCATGACGCGTTCAATGGCAAGAGAGTTGGGGCAGTCCAATATCTGTGTCAACACATTGTCACCGGGTCTTACTCTGGTTGAAGCAACCGAGTATGTGCCTCAAGAACGTCACGATTTATATGTCAACGGAAGAGCGATTCAACGTCAGCAACTTCCACAAGATTTAAATGGAACAGCATTGTATCTACTGTCGGATTTGTCCTCTTTTGTGACAGGTCAAAATATTCCGGTCAATGGCGGTTTTGTCTTTAACTAAGGAGTAGTCAAATGATTACAGGGATCGAGATTTTAAAGTTTGGAGTTGAAGATAGAGCCGCTTCAAACAAGTTTTTAGCAGATTTTGGTTTAAGCCAAAGTACTTCGGATATTGAAGGCGCTGATCTTTATCAAACTCAAAACGGTAGCAAAATTTATTTATTTAATTGTGATGATGATCGTTTGCCAGCTGCTATTGAACAAGGTTCAACTTTACGTGAAGTGACTTGGGGCGTTGAAAGTACTCAAGACCTTGAAGATTTGGCAGCTCGTTTGGCCGATGTAGAAGGTTTTAAACGTACTGAAAATACAGTTCAGTGCCTTGACCCAAATGGCATGACTATTCGTTTTCAACAAAGTTTTGTTAAAGAAGTACCTGAACTTAAAACGGAAGGTATTAACCAGTACGGCAACATTCAACGTGTGAATGCCGCAAGTCCTGTCTATGAAAAGGGTCAACCTGTTGCGATTGGACACGTGGTGTTTTTCACACCGGATTTGGCAACAACTGAAAATTTCTATATCGAGAAAGTAGGTTTCCATTTATCTGATGCTTATAAAAATCGGGGTGCATTCTTACGTTGTCGCGGTGAAGGTTATCACCATGATTTATTCTTGCTCAGTGTTCCAAATAAACCTGCTGGCTTAAATCACGTTGCGTTTGTAGTACGTGATATCCATGAGGTGATTGGGGGCGGTTTAAATATGAATCGTTCGGAGTGGTCAACCTTTATTGGGCCCGGACGTCACCCAATTTCTTCTGCTTATTTCTGGTACGTCAACTCACCATTAGGTGGTGCATTTGAATACTACACTAACGATGACTATTTGACAGAAGAATGGCAGCCGCGTGTAGAAGAACATCGTCTAGAGCTTTTCACTGAATGGGCGATTGAAGGTGGTCTTGATGACACAACCCGCCGTCAGGTGAAGCCTGTTTAACAGGGATTGCTTTACAAGGAAGATGGCTATGGAAAAGATCGTAATTGTAGGTGCCGGACAGGCAGCGGGTTGGGCAGTAAGTACCTTGCGTCAAAATGGGTATGTGGGTGAAATTCACGTTGTTTCAAATGAAGATCAAGTGTTTTATGAACGTCCGCCACTGTCTAAGCAAGTACTTTCAAAAGAAGCAACGTATGAAAGTTTGAATCTGTTCTCACCTGAACAGGTTCAAGAGTTCAACGTTCAATGGCATAAACCGGAAATTGCAACAAAAGTCGATCGTGAGCAAAAACAGGTTCATTTAGAAAGCGGCCAGATCTTGCCGTATGACAAATTACTGATTGCAACTGGAAGCCGTGCCCGTGTACCCGTTAATACATGGCAGTTCATTCCTAATGTTGTGACTTTACGCAATGTGCATGACTGTGAGCGTTTAGCTGAAATTTTAAAGAATGCCAAAAAAGTCGCTGTGATTGGCGGTGGTTGGATTGGTTTAGAAATTGCTGCAACTGCACGTAAGCAAGGTAAAGATGTTCATATTTTTGAATATGGCGACCGTTTATGTGCAAGAAGTGTGAGTCCGGAAGTTTCTGCATTTTTAAAAAATATACATGAAGCTCAAGGTACAAAAATACATTTAGACAGCAAGAGCCTTCATTTGGTTGAAGCACCTAATCAGAAAGTTGAAGTGGTGAATCACCCACAAAATAGTCAGTTATTTGACTGTGTTGTGGTAGGTGCAGGCGCTGAGATTGCCAAAGAGTTAGGTGTACATGCTGGTCTCGATGTGAAAGATGGCATTGTGGTGAATTGTTTTGGGCAAACTTCAGATCAAAACATTTATGCCGCAGGTGATGTCGCGATTCATCCTGGTTTGGGTTATTGCATTCAGTCTTGGGCAAATGCACAAAATCAGGCGATTGCAGCAGCAAAGTCGATGCTCGGAATTGAAACTGAATATAGCGATATTCCATGGCTTTGGTCAGATCAATATCACTTTAATATCCAGATTTTAGGTACTTATCAACCTGAAAAAACGAAGGAAGTAGTCATTCGCCAAGGCGGTGAAGATCAGGTGAGCTATTTATATCTGGACCATGAAAATCGTTTGCTCAACATGATTGCCATTAATGATTCTAAACTGGTCAAACTGGCAAAACGTTGGATGCAAGCCAACACCGTTTTAGATCCAAAATTATTAGCAGATGCTGAATTTAATGTCATGAAGTTAAAACCGTAAAACATTAAATCTGGTTCTCATTACCAAATCGAAGGAATGACACATGAGTAATGAAGAAAAAAGTGGATTGAAGCATTGGGTACCTGCTTTTGTCCTTATGGTGTGTGTGGTACTGGCATTTTTCGACAAGATTAGTATTGCGGTTTTATTTTCAGATCCTCATTTTCAAAGTGCAATGGGAATTGCTGAAGATAAGGCCAAGCTCGGATGGCTCATGACAAGTTTCTTACTTGCTTATGGTTTTTCATCAGTCTTTCTAAGCTTTTTGGGTGACATTTTTAACCCAAAGAAAATGCTGTTCTGGAGCGTAACGTCGTGGGGCGTACTCATGTTCTGTATGGGGTTCACCACCAGTTATTCAGGCATGTTGATTTTACGTGTACTGCTTGGTTTAGCTGAAGGCCCGTTATTTGCCTTGGCATATACCATTGTTAAGCAGACTTATTCAGACCGTCAGCAGGCACGTGCTTCTACCATGTTCTTACTTGGAACACCGATAGGTGCATTTCTTGGGTTCCCGATCACTGCAAATGTTTTAGCTCACCACGACTGGCACACCACTTTTTTTGTGATGGCTGCGCTAACCCTGATTGCGATTTTTAGCATTGTTTTTGGTCTGCGTAACTTGCAGCTCAAGAAAACTGTTGAAATTGAGGGCGAGAGTAAACGCACTAATTTCAAAGGTCACATTACTAATACTAAATTGCTGCTCAGCAACAGCGCATTCTGGTTGGTTTGTCTCTTTAACATTGCGTTGATGACGTATTTGTGGGGTTTAAACAGCTGGGTTCCTTCTTACCTAATGCAAGACAAAGGATTCAATCTCAAAGAGTTTGGGATGTATTCAAGCTTTCCGTTCATTGCCATGTTAATTGGCGAAATTATCGGTGCGTTTTTATCTGACAAGTTAGGCCGCCGTGCAATTCAAGTATTTAGCGGTTTATTACTCGCGGGCATCTTCATGTATGTGATGGTCATAATGACCGAGCCATTATTGATTATTGCTGCCATGTCTTTAAGTGCTATGGCGTGGGGTTTTGGAGTAGCAGCTGTATTTGCTCTGCTTGCAAGAGTGACGACCTCAAATGTAGGGGCGACTGCGGGTGGAATATTTAACGGTTTAGGTAATTTTGCAAGTGCAATTGCGCCTGTTCTTATCGGTTACATCGTGATGCAAACACACAGTTTTAATTTAGGAATTACCTTCTTGGCTGCTGTCGCTGTCATTGGGTCGTTGTTCTTGGTTCCTCTTTTAAAACGTTATTAATTCACTGTATAGGAGTTTAAAAAATGACTACACAACAATTCGAATCGTGGGCACAACCAGAGGGTGCTTCTTTAGAAGATTGGTTAAACACACGTATTGCTCGCTTTGAGACACGTAAATACGACTTTGATGCTTTGAAGTTCCAAGCAGATTACGACCCGAAATATCGCCGTGCACAAATGCGTTACATGGGTACGGGTGCAACAGGTGTTGCAAATGACGGTAACACCGTTCCAGCAGAAAACTTCACGTTTTCAACCATGGTTCTACCACCACAGTGTGAAGGCCCTTTGCATATTCACCACGATGTTGAAGAAGTTTTCTTTATGCTCCGCGGCGAAATTGATTTGTTTATTGAGCACAACGGCGAAAAATTTGAAACCCGTTTAAAAGAGCGTGATCTGATTTCAATTCCACCGGGTATTTACCGTGGTCTATTTAACCCAGGTCAAGAAGATGCCTTGATGTGTGTGATGTTGGGAACAGGTAAACCAACCATTCCGAACTATCCACCAGAGCATCCATTGTCTCAAATTAAACGTTAATTGTTCGATGAAGTGAATGAAGGAAAGAATTGAAAATGATGACACTCATTGAAAAGTTAGCAGAATTTCCGGTGAAAACCGTCACTGTTCAAGGCCAGCAACAAGCTTATCGGGAAGCCGGTCAGGGCGAGTACCTTGTGCTGTTGCATGGCATTAGTTCAGGCTCTGCTTCATGGGTAAACCAACTTGAAGTGCTGTCTCATCATTTTCATGTCATTGCCTGGGACGCACCAGGCTATGGCAAATCAGATGAACTTTTAACTGATCAGCCCAATGCTACTGACTACGCAAAGCGTTTGGCAGCATTGTTAGATGTTTTAAAAATTGAAAAAGCGATTGTGGTCGGACACTCATTAGGTGCCTTACAGGCCAGTGCATTTGCTGCACTTTACCCAGAGCGAGTGGAACACTTGGTTGTTGCTAACTTAGCTCAAGGCTACCAACGCTACGATGAGCAAACACAAATTCAGGTTTTTGAAAAAAGACCAAAAATGTTGAAAGAACTCGGTGCTAAAGGAATGGCCGAAAGCCGTGGACCTCATTTGATTTATAAACAAGAACCACAGGCCTTAGCTTTAGTTTCAGAGGTGATGCAGCAGTTGACCTTACAAGGTTTCACCCATGCATCGTACTTACTGGCATATGACGAAATACGTAATTACTTAACCGATTTAAAAGTCCCATGCACAGTGATTGCAGGGCAGCAAGATCAAATCACTCCTGCGTTAGGTATACAAGAGCTTGCTCAGGAATTGCAGTTGGAGCAGCGCTTCGTCATAGAAGATGCCGGACATTTAAGTTATGTCGACCAACCGCAAGCATTTAACCAAATTATGTTGACGATTCAGGAACAATCGTAAGAGAGATTAAGGATTATGAGCTTCCAAGTTGAAGGAAAAGTTGCAGTTGTTACCGGTGGCTCATCTGGGATTGGGCTGGCTGCTGTTGAAATACTGGTTGCAGAGGGTGCAAAAGTTGCTTGGTGTGGTCGCGATGAAGAACGTTTAAATGCTTCTAAGCACTATATTTTAGAAAAATTTCCACATGCCAATATTTTTACCAAAGCATGTAATGTGTTGAAAAAAGAAGAAGTTCAGCAATTTGCCAAAGAGGTCAAACTCAATTTGGGCAATGTGGACATGCTCATTAACAATGCTGGGCAAGGCCGTGTTTCAAATTTTGAAAACACACAAGATGAAGACTGGATGAAAGAAATCGAGCTGAAATATTTCAGTGTCTTACATCCGGTACGGGCTTTTCTCGACGACTTAAAACAGTCGCCAAATGCCTCAATTACCAATGTGAACTCGTTACTGGCATTGCAACCGGAACCGCACATGATTGCGACTTCATCTGCACGCGCTGCGCTGTTGAATTTAACCCATTCATTGGCGCATGAGTTTACTCAATATGGCGTTCGTGTGAACTCGATTTTACTTGGAATGGTCGAATCTGCGCAGTGGAAACGCCGTTATGAAACCCGTTCAGATTTAAATCTGTCATGGGAAGAGTGGACAGGCAATATCGCAAAAAATCGTGGCATTCCTATGCAGCGCTTAGGCCGTCCAGAAGAGCCTGCACGTGCATTAGTTTTCTTGGCATCACCATTGGCATCTTACACCACAGGTTCGGCAATAGATGTCTCGGGTGGTTTTAACAAACATTTATAAATATCAGGTGCTGTCATGAAAAAGTTGATGATGATTGGTTTTGGCGCAATGGCAGCAGAAGTGTATGCCCACTTGCCTCAAGATCTGCAACTCAAGTGGATTGTAGTGCCATCTCGCAGCATTGAAAAAGTGCAGTCACAAGTCTCTTCTGACATTCAAGTAATTTCAGATATTGAGCAATGTGATGGTGAGCCTGACTATGTCATTGAGGTGGCAGGTCAAGCAGCAGTGAAAGAGCATGCTCAAAAAGTTTTAGCTAAAGGCTGGACCATTGGCCTGATTTCGGTGGGTACTTTGGCTGATAGCGAATTTTTGGTTCAGCTTAAGCAAACTGCCGAAAAAAATGATGCACATCTGCATTTACTTGCAGGGGCTATCGCAGGCATTGACGGTATTTCTGCGGCCAAAGAAGGTGGTTTGCAAAAAGTCACTTACAAAGGCTGCAAAAGTCCAAAAAGCTGGAAGGGCAGTTATGCAGAGCAATTGGTCGATTTAGACCATGTTGCTGAACCTACGGTCTTTTTCACTGGAACTGCCCGTGAAGCTGCAACCAAATTTCCAGCCAATGCCAATGTTGCAGCAACCATTGCACTTGCAGGACTTGGTATGGATGAAACCATGGTTGAGTTAACTGTTGATCCAACCATCAACAAAAACAAACACACCATTGTGGCAGAAGGTGGTTTTGGACAAATGACCATTGAACTGGTGGGCGTGCCGTTACCAAGTAACCCAAAAACATCAACTTTGGCTGCGCTTAGCGTGATTCGTGCTTGTCGCAACAGTGTAGAAGCAATACAAATTTAAGAAGGATTTGATCATGGCAAAGGAAATTTATATTGCGGGTGAATGGCGATTAGGCAGTGGTGCAGTCATTCAAAGCCTTTTTCCGGCAGATCAGTCGGTAAACGCTGAGCTTTCAACAGCAACGCTTGAAGATGTAAATGAAGCAATTGAAAAAGCGGATCAGGCTTGGCGTCAACCGAGCTGGAGAAACAGTTTGCCGCATGAGCGTGCACGTATTCTTTATAAAGTTGCAGACATTATTGAAGCGCGTGTAGATGAATTATCGAAACTGCAAACCCGAGATAATGGGAAGCCTTTAACCGAAACTCGTGGTTTAGTGATGAGCGCGGCGGCAACTGCACGCTATGTTGCTGCGGCATGTGAAACGTTGAACGATGAGCTTACCACTCAACGTGCTCCAGACTTTATGACCATGAGCGTGCATGAACCTGTAGGTGTTGTGGCAGCTATTACCCCTTGGAACTCTCCAATTGCGAGTGAGGTTCAAAAACTTGCTCCAGCTTTGGCAGCAGGAAATGCCGTGGTTTTAAAACCAGCAGAAGCAACTTCACTGATTGCTTTAGAGCTTGCCAAAATTTTTGAAGAGGCTGGTTTACCAAAAGGCTTACTCAGTGTGTTAGTGGGGCGCGGTTCTGTGATTGGTGATGCAATTGCTCAGCACCCATTGGTTCGTAAAATTTCTTTTACAGGTGGAACAACCACAGGTCGTCATTTGGCACATATTGCCGCAGACAAACTGATTACTACTTCACTTGAGTTAGGTGGTAAGTCACCAACCATCGTTTTACCAGATGCAGATGTCGAACTGGCTGCTAAAGGTGTGGCGTACGGAATTTTTAGCTCGGCAGGCCAAGCGTGTATCGCAGGTTCTCGCTTGTTTATTCATAGCAGTCTTTACGATCAGTTTTTAACGCGTTTGGTTGAAATTACCAAATGCTTACGTGTGGGCCATCCAGAACAAGCGGGTGTGCATTTAGGGCCACTGGTCAATGACAAACATTTGCAGTCAGTTGACCGCTATGTACAGCTTGCTAAAAGCGAAGGTGGTCAAGTTTTGATTGGTGGAGAGGCACTTACCACTGGTGACTATGCCAAAGGAAGCTATTACTTACCAACCATTATCACGGGCTTAAATAACAGTGCTCAAACCTGTCAGGAAGAAATTTTTGGCCCTGTTTTAGTCGTTATGAAATATGACAACGAGCAAGATTTAATTGCCCAAGCCAATGACAGTTGTTTTGGTCTTGCCGCAGGTATTTGGACTGAAAGCTATCGTAAAGCTTGGCGTATTGCACGTGCATTAGAAGTGGGAACGGTATGGATTAATACCTACAAAAAGTTCTCGATTAGTGCGCCTTTTGGTGGCTTTAAAGACAGTGGGATTGGGCGTGAAAAAGGCCGTTTGGGCATTTTATCGTACATGCAACAAAAGAGTATTTATATGGGACTGAATGAACAGCCTAACCCTTGGTGCGATTAATAAATTCAAGGACTGAAAAAACAAATTTTGAGGAACAGAAATGACTGAACGTGTAAATGTAGGCGAAGCAATCGCAAGAGTTTTAGAAGCGCACCAAGTTGATAGTATTTATGGTGTTATTTCCATCCACAATTTACCTATTGCAGATGCAGTAGGGCGCCGTGAAAAAATGCGCTTTGTCGCAGCCCGTGGTGAAGCGGGTGCGGTCACCATGGCAGATGCACACTCACGCTTTAAAGGCCTAGGTGTAGCGTTGACCAGTACAGGGGCTGGTGCAGGTAATGCGGTAGGTTCATTGATAGAAGCAATGAATGCTGGTAGTCCTGTATTGCATTTAACGGGTCAAGTTGAGCGTGAATATCTCGACCGTGATGCAAGCTTCATTCACGAAACCAAAGATCAACTTACATTTTTACGTGCATCAAGCAAAGCAGCATTTCGTATTACCAGTCCAGACAATGCAGTTGGCGTAATTCGTGAAGCCATTCGTGTAGCAACTACAGTTCCAATGGGACCAGTTAGTGTTGAGTTACCAATTGATGTACAGGCAGCAGAAATTGATTTGCCACTTAACTTAGGGCCAGTCAAAGCACTTGAGTTACCACAGGCAGAGCAAGCAGAAATTGATCTTCTTGTAAGCGAAATCAAAAAAGCAAAACGTCCGATTTTCTGGATTGGCGGTGGAACTTTAAATAGCGTTGCCGAAGTTAAAGCGATTGCAGATTTAGGTATTCCGATTGTGTCATCTACGCACGGCCGTGGTGTGTTGGCAGATGATCATCCACGTAGTTTAGGTGCTTTTCATAACTCGGCAGGTGTTGAGCAGTTATTAAAAGATGCTGACTTAATGGTTGTGGTGGGTTCTCGTTTACGTAGTAATGAAACAAAAACTTATTCGGTTGAATTCCCTGAAAACATTATTCAGGTAGATGCAAACCCAGTGGCTCAGCAACGTAATTACAAAATCCGCAACTTCATTTGTGGCGATGCCAAAGATGTCTTAACACGTGTGTTAGAACAGCTTCAAGGAACTTCAAAAGTTGATGCCGATTACGATGCTGCTGTAGTGGCGGCTAAACAAGCTGCAATTGATGCACTGCGTAAACAAATCGATCAGTACGCATTAATTTGTGATCACTTGCGTGCAGCTTTACCTCAAGACGGTATTTTTGTACGTGACATCACCATGTCGGGTAGTACATGGGGCAGTCGTTTATTCCCAGTACAAGCACCAAACCAAAACATCCACTCACTCGCGGGTGCAATTGGTTTAGGCCTTGCAACAGCAATCGGTGCTTCAGTTGCTAACCCTGATAAAAAAGTAATTGGTTTAGTCGGTGATGGCGGCT
Organism: Acinetobacter sp. D009; assembly: GCF_038562025.1. Classification (NCBI taxonomy): domain Bacteria; kingdom Pseudomonadati; phylum Pseudomonadota; class Gammaproteobacteria; order Moraxellales; family Moraxellaceae; genus Acinetobacter; species Acinetobacter sp. D009. The sequence continues at coordinate 2,841,005 of NZ_CP151886.1, read as the reverse complement.
TAATGCTGGGTATTGGTGAAATTGCAACTATGGTGCAAGAAAACACCAACATGGTCTTAATGATTATGAATGACGGTGGTTATGGCGTAATGCGTGGCATTCAAAATAACTACTTTGGTGGTCGTCAGTATTTCAATGAATTGCATACGCCAGACTACAAACTTCTTGGCGAATCAATGGGTGTGAAAAGCTGGAAAGTGGGTAGTGCAGATGAGTTTAAAACGGTTATTCAAGAGGCTGTTGCTTTTGAAGGGCCAACCGTGATTGAGCTCGATATGAACTCGATTGGACCATTAAACTTCGCGGGTCCACCGCAAAAGAAACTGTATTAACCAGTTTGGATGGTTTAGTACATATGCGATGGGAGCTGCTAAGCCATCCTTTTTTTAGATAAATTTTTTTGTCTAAAAAACAATAAAAACGAAGTTTTACAGGTAAAACAAATAAAGTTCCAGCAGGACGCTGGAACTCAATCAAGGATGTAGAGATGAAAAAGACTTCATTGATCATGGCATTCATTGCACCGCTTACGCTGGGGGTAAGCGTCAATGCATTTGCAAAAGACTCATTGCTTGAATGGAAAAGTGATGACGGCACCGACTCATTAAAGTTAGGTGGGGTGGTTCGGTTAAATCAACGCTATGAAGATTGGGAAGGGCCAAACCGTGGTTTTGGTAAGCTCCATTTTGATATTTTCAGGGTCGATCTAAAAGGTAAATTTGATGATGCCTATATCAATGCCAGCTATATGGTTCAAGACCAACAGAAAACGTCCATTGAAAAAGCATATGTTGGCTATAACTTAGATGCCAATAACAGCATTGAAGCAGGTCTAGTTTATAAACCTTTTACGATTTATCCTTACCCGCAAAATGGCTGGACCTACCACATCCCATTCTTTTTAGGTTATGGCAATAACATTGCGCCGGGGATTAACTGGAATTATCACGACAAAGATTGGGATGTAAAACTCGGTTATTACCCGCAAATGTTAGAGACTAACTTGCGTTATTCACCAGAAAGTGCAACTTATGATGACTTGGCAGGAAACGCATTTCCATCTCAAAAAGCCTATCAAAATGAAAAGCGCAATCAGGTGAATACCCGTATTGTTCGCAAATTAGAAACTGATTTTGGTAAGCAAGAGTTCGGTGTATCGGGTGCAATTGCTCAGTTGCATAATGATATTACCGATAAAGACGGTAAATATTATGCAGTCGGTTTGCATACCGAAAACAACTATAAGCGCTTTAACTTACAAAGTTCGCTCATCCACTATCAGTACGATGCTAAAAATCCGGATGGTGTAAATAGTGATATGACTTTGATGGGGGCAAATGGTCTTACGCCAGCCTATTTCATTGCTTCGGAAGGAACCATTGCCAGTTTAAACCTTGCTTATACATTGCCTGTGACTAATATGGGCAAGCTAAAAGCGATTAAGTTTTATAATGACTATAGTTATCTCGAAAAAAAACGTGATGATTGGTCGGATTCGCAAATGAACACTACAGGGATGATGTTTATTGCTTCACCATTTATGGTTTGGGCAGATTATACGTGGGGTAAAAACTCCAACATTATTGGTGGCTCGACCAACTCAACGGGTTATACCTCTGCCACTTCGCCAAATAGCGATAAATGGCTATACCGTATTAACTTTAATATCGGCTTTACTTTCTAAAGTAAGCAGCAATAAAAAACCACGCAATCAGCGTGGTTTTTTATTTAATAAGTGAAAATTTTTAATACCTGTTTTTTTCAAACTTATTCCAAAATACAAAGGCAGTCACAAAGGCCAAAATGGTTAGCGCGAAAATATAATACATCGCACCAATATCACTATATTGACTGAGCCAATGCACTAAAGGCAGGGTCATACCACCAACAATTGCATATGACAAATTATAAGAAAATGAAATGCCAGAGAAACGCACAGGCGCGGGGAACATTTTAACCATACTGCTCGACACCATGCCGACAGTACCAGAGCATAGACCCAACAACATATATAAACCAAAAATGGTTGAATGTGCGGCATGTCCTAAACTGTTATAAAAAACTGCCGCTGTAACTGCCACAGCAAGCGCACCGACCATCATGACTTTGCCACAGCCAAAACGGTCAGCAAAATAGCCAGCCAAAATACAACCCACCATTTGCATAACAATGGCTGCACTTTGCATTTCAAAAGTCTGCGCGCGCTCAAAGCCAAATGAACCAATCAATAAATTGGGCATGGCTAAAATCACCACCACCACGCAGCCCGTTAAAAACCACGTAAATAACATACCAATCGCAACGGCTGTTTTATGCGTTTTTAAGACTTGTTTTACGGGCATTTCTTTTGAGATTTCTTTACGAGCCTGCATGGCTTTAAACACAGGCGTTTCTTTTAAATAAGTTCGTAAATAAAGTGCAACCAAACCAAAAATACCACCTGCAATGAAAGGAATACGCCATGCCCAGTCATGGATTTGTCCTTCACTAAAATTCAGTGAAATCCATAAAGACATGAGCGCGCCTAGTAAAATTCCTAAAGACAGCCCAGCGGTGAGTAAACCATTTGCCAGTCCAATTTTTCTTTCAGGTACATGTTCAGACACAAATGTCCATGCGGCTGGAATTTCCCCCCCAATTGCAATACCTTGTACTACACGCATGAGTAATAAAAGTAGCGGTGCCAAATACCCAATATTTTCAAAAGTTGGCAATATCCCGATAAAAAGGGTAGGCAGTGCCATCAGCAAAATAGAAAGTGAAAATAACTTTTTGCGCCCAACCAAATCACCAAAATGGGCCATAACAACCCCGCCTAAAGGCCTAAAAAAGTAACCTGCTGCAAAAATACCGTAAGTATTAAGCATGGCCCAAAAAGGGCTAAGCGTGCTTGGGAAAAAGAGGTCGGAAATGATTTTGGCGTAAAACACATAAATCACAAAATCGTAAAATTCTAAAGCTCCACCCAATGAAGAAAGGGCGAGGGTTCGTTTATCTTCTTTATTAAGATAGTTCGCATCCTGCAAAGTTAATTCCTGATCCATTTTTTACTTAATTGTTGTAATTGAAGTTTGGATATTAATGGAAAAGTGAAGTAAAAGTAAATGGAGGAAATTTGTTCTATATAGCAACGTCGATTGGACTTACTCAGAACAAAAAGCTTTAAAACAAAAAACGCTTTAGATGAAACAAAAACAGATGTAGGAATGACTTTTCTTTTGAGTCGTTCAGCGACACAATAAAACTTGTCATAGCCAGTTTAATGAGAGATTCAAAGGATGAGTGTAGTTCTACCTGTCGCGAAGCGTGGCGAAGATATTTTAAAACTAATTGCGGCTCCCGTTTCGGTAAATGAGTTAAACAGTAATTGGCTTTATCAGCTTGCTGACGCTATGCATGCAACAATGCTTGAGCGTAATGGAGTAGGGATTGCCGCACCGCAAATTTATATCTCTAAACGTGTCATTATTGTGGCATCTCGACCAAACCCACGCTATCCCGATGCACCTGAAATGGAAGCAGTGGTCATGGTGAATCCTGAAATTTTAGAGTTCTCAGACGAAGTTTGTTTAGGTGAAGAAGGCTGCTTAAGTGTGCCAGACGAACGTGGACAAGTTGAACGCGCAGAAATGGTTAAGGTGAAATATTTAACACTTCAGGGCGAGACGGTGGAAACGATTTTTCATGGTTTTCCTGCTCGCATTGTTCAACATGAGGTCGATCATTTAAATGGGATTTTGTTTGTAGAAAGAATAAGCTAATCTTCAGTTTAAAGTTTTGAAAAACCTATAATGAGCTTGAAAAGGATAAGTCATCGGAATTACAATACTTATAGCGTGATATTTAAATCATTACAAAAGATATAATTTTAATATTATCAGCAGGTTGTGCTGAAATTTTACGCGATGTTGTAAATCTCCTCATTTAAGGTTACTAACCATGCAAACCCCTCTCCCAGATTATTTGGCAAATGTTATAGAAGCCTGTGACATCGATAACAGCGGTCATCTCGCCGATTATATTCCTGAGTTGGCAAATGCAAACCCAAATCGATTAGCTTTAGCAATGTCTACGGTAGATGGTGAAATTTATTCGGTCGGCGATGATGATGTTGAATTCACCATACAATCAATTTCTAAACCATTTGTATATGCTTATGTTTTACAACAGCTTGGCATTGATGCAGTACTTGCGAAAGTAGGGGTAGAGCCTTCTGGTGAAGCCTTCAATGAAATTTCATTAGGTAAAGATGGACGTCCAAAAAATCCGATGATTAACTCTGGCGCAATTACTGTACATTCCTTGATTCAGGTCAAGCATGGTTTACATAGCGCAGAAATTCTACGCCGTTTTATGAGCGAGCTTGCTGGTCGTGAATTAAGTTTTGATGAGTCTGTCTATGATTCGGAAGTCAAAACAGCCTACCGTAATCTTTCGATCGGTTATATGTTGCGAACGGTGGGGATTTTGGAAACTGACCCTGTCGATATTGTGAATGGTTACATTCGTCAATGTGCAATCATGGTTACAGTTAAAGACTTGGTACGTATGGGCAGTGTACTTGCTAATGGCGGGGTCGATCCTAGAACTGGAAAGCGCCTATTGAATCGATCTGTAGTTAGACAAGTGCTCAGTGTCATGATGAGCTGTGGTATGTATGATGCCGCGGGTGACTGGCTTTCAACTGTAGGTATTCCTGCTAAAAGCGGTGTAGCAGGGGGTATTTTGGGTGTGCTACCGGGGCAGGTCAGTATCGCTGCTTTTTCACCTCGACTAGATGAGCATGGTCATAGTGTTCGAGGTATTGATATTTTAGAACGATTATCTCGTGACATGGGATTACATCTCATGGAAGGTACACCTTCTGCCCAGACCATTGTACAAAGTCATTACCGTACAGGAAAAGATGCATCATTAAGTGTGTATGTGCTTCGGGGCGTATTGAAATTTACCGAAGCTGAAATGTTGTTGCGTATTTTACAAGACGAGACAACTGATCAAAGCACTATCGTGATTGATTTAACCCAGATTTCACTTATCCACGATGTGGGTAAACGTATGTTTTTAGAAGGCGTAGACCGTCTGATTGATGATGGCCATACTCTTGTTTTAGTCGACCCTGAACAGCGCCTAGACCATGCCAGAACTGGTAAAGATCGAGAACTGCATGTCTATCATGATTTTGATGATTTGCTCGAAAAGCATGACCTACCTGCAAAAAAAAAGACTTATAGCGACATCGCGGCACTTCTAAACTGCTGAGGTGTTTTTCCTAGATGTCGCTTAAACATTGCACTGAACGCGCTGGGGTTTGTATACCCCAGTGACTCTGAAATTTGGGCAATAGATTCACCATTCGCGATTTTACTTAAGGCAAGTGCAATATGCATTTGTTGCAACCATGCCCGATATGACAGCCCAGTTTCTTTTTGGAACATACGCATTAGGGTTCTAGAACTGGCACCAATATCATCAGCCCAATCTGTTAAATCTTTTGAACTGTCAGGCGTATGTAATAACTCTTGGCAAATTTTTAAGAGTCTTTTGTCTTTCGGCCACGGAATCTGAATAGGCAATAAATTGGCCCGATGTATTTCTTCAAAAATCAAAATTTGTAAAGAACGGGAAAGCTCTTGAGAGGTTGCTGTATTTGGAGTTTCCTCACGTTCAATTTCATTTAAACGAATCAAAAGCTCATGCAACAGGTTGCTCACCCGAATAATAAAACAATGTTGTCCCATTAAAGCTGCTGCATTTACTTCAACCAATGCCGTATTTAACTTCACGTGACTCAGTGAAATCACGCTGTGCTCTACATGTGCTGGAATCCATAACGCGCACATGGGCGGCACAATCCACACATGATTGGGCGTAAAAACTTGAATGTTTCCAGTGGACGCATATAAAAACTGCGCACGTGTATGCGTATGGGTAGGCGTGATTTCTCGGTAAGAATGCTCAGAAGATAGCCCAATCACAAGTTCAGATAAATCAGGCTGAATAAGAGAATCGGACATAAACTATCCTAAAAATTGTCACTTATACGATGATTATTGGAAGATAACTTTATAAGCGACAATTTACAATAAGCATCTCATTTAAAAATATTGGAGTTTTTCAGGTATGACGTCTTCAATACAATTGAAAGATGGTATTGCCAATACCGTTGCAAATGATCAGCCTCAAGGAATGATTATTAAAATTGTAGGCGCCGTGGCAGTCGCGCATTTACTGAATGATTTAATTCAGGCAGTGCTACCAGCCATCTATCCAATGCTAAAAGCAAACTTTGCGCTGAGTTTTGCGGAGGTTGGCCTGATCTCGTTTGTATATCAAATTACAGGTTCACTGCTACAGCCTTGGATTGGACTTTATACCGATAAACATCCAAAACCATATCTTCTTCCACTTGGAATGGTTGTCACATTCTGTGGCATTATCTTGTTAGCATTTTCACCAAGTTTTGCTGTGTTGTTATGTGCATCTGCGCTTATTGGGGTGGGGTCTGCAACATTTCATCCAGAAGCTTCACGTGTGGCACGAATGGCATCGGGCGGGCGCTTCGGTACAGCTCAGTCGACTTTTCAGGTGGGCGGAAACACGGGTACAGCCATTGGCCCATTGTTAGCAGCGTTATTGATTGTTCCATTTGGGCAGCATGCAGTTGCGGGTTTGGTGATATTTGCACTTTTAGCGATTTGGGTTTTATTTGGCGTAAGCCGTTGGACAGTGAGCCATGCTAAAAGTCAGGTGGTTGCACGTGCTACCCAAGTACATAGTAAATTGCATGGCCGTAAGCTGATTATTGCTTTGAGCACAATTAGTGTGTTGATGTTTGCTAAATTTACCTACATTGCCAGCATTAGTAACTACTTTACTTTTTACTTAATTCAAAAGTTCCATATCAGCATTCAAACGGCTCAGTTGCATTTGTTTGCCTTTTTGGCAGCCGTTGCTTTAGGTACGTTTGCAGGTGGCCCAATTGGTGACAAAATTGGCCGTAAAGCAGTGATCTGGGTTTCATTTATTGGTATGGCACCGTTTGCATTAATGATGCCGTTTGCAAACCTATTTTGGACAACGGTTTTCTCAATTATTGCAGGTTTAGTGTTGTCGTCTGCTTTTGCAGCGATGGTAGTTTACGCACAAGAAGCCGTTCCGGGCCGTGTGGGTATGATTGCAGGTCTTATGTTTGGTCTTATGTTTGGGGTAAGTGGTATTGCCGCAGCTGGGTTAGGACATTTAGCCGATATTAACGGCATTGAATGGGTATTTGGTTTATGTTCATTGTTGCCATTACTTGGTTTTGCAACTGCATTTTTACCCAACACAAAAGTAAAATAAATGAAAAGACTCTCAGCCATATTTAGCTGAGAGTCTTTTTAATATGAACATAGCCTCATTGAAAAGATTATTTTTGAACACCAAACTTAAATACGGTGACACTGTTATAAGTTTGATTTGGATTTAAACGTGTAGAAGGGAAAGCTGATTGATTCGGGCTATCTGGAAAATGCTGTGTTTCTAATGCTAGCGCATCTGCTTGTCGATAGAGTACGCCATTTGCACCAGTAACATTTCCGAGTAAATGATTGGCTGTATACATTTGAACGCTTGGTTCAGTGGTTAAAACCTGCATGGTTCGTTTAGATTTTGGGTCAACCACAATAGCTGCAAGATTGAGTTTCCCTTGAGACTTTTGATTAATTACCCAAGTTTGGTCATAGCCATATCCATAGGCCAATTGCTGATTATTCGCTCGAATATCTTTCACAATAGCCTTAGGCGTCCGAAAATCAAAAGGTGTACCTGCAACCGAAGCTATTTCACCTGTGGGTAAAGAGTTTTGATCGGTTACTAATATACGGTCTGCATTGAGTTGTACCACATGATCTAGCACGCCATAAGGGTTATTGCCAGCGCCTGATAAGTTGAAATAACTGTGGTTGGTGAGATTGACGACTGTCGGTTGATCAGTTTTGGCTTTATATTCGATCTGGAATTCATTTTGATCTGAAAGACTGTAGATTACTTCTACATCTAATTTTCCGGGAAAACCTTGATCACCATTTGGACTGGTTAACTTAAGAGAAGCTTTAACGGTTTCACCTTTAGAAACGAGGGGCTTAACTTGCCAAACACGTTTATCAAAACCGGGATTACCGCTATGTAATGAATTCGGCCCATTATTTTTTTCAAGGTTATACGTTTTTCCATCTAAGTTAAATTTAGCATTGCCAATACGGTTCGCATAACGACCAATTAATCCGCCAAAATGAATGCCTTCCTTGGTATCAGTGACTTCATAACCTTTTAGATCATCAAAGCCCAAAACAATATTATTTTGTTTGCCTTGTGCATCGGGAGTCAAAATCTGTGTAATTACACCACCGAAGCTAATAAAAGATATCGAGACTCCTTTGTTATTGCTCATGGTATATAAATCAACTTTTTGACCGTCTTGAGTCGTACCATATGGTTTTACATTTAATGTGGCTGCATTGGTAAGTTGTGCAAAGCTATAAATCGTAATACCTAAAATTACTAATTTTTTCATGTTTATACTCTATTTTTTAATAGTAAGACTGGATGAATATAAGATTGATTTTTCATCTTTTTAAAGAGGTTTTTATTATAGATAGTGTTAATGATGCTTAGTGCCATTAACTCTAAATATTGAACAAACTTGCACAATTTAAGGTTATAAAGAAATTAATCTTATGAGTAAAACTCAACGGTAAGCTATTTTTATGATTCATCCCGACTCGGTTTTAAAATTTTCACTTGGTCTAAATAGTCTCTCGTTTGATTTAGATAGCCAACACCTTCACCTTGAGCAGGGCTTAGGTTTTATTAATTCAAAAAGTATTAGCAATGGTGTTATTGATGAGCTTGCGATTGAAAAGATGATTTATTTCATTGAAGAAATCATCGAGTCGCAGCCCCTCAGAAATTTAAATATAAGTGGTGTAGCTGTTACCTCTGATGCTGTTATGACACAACTGAGTCAGTTATTTTTTAATGCTAAAAAGCAAATCAGCCGTACTGAGCTTGAGCATGGATTTAATGGTTTTATTGAACGTTTAAGTTACTACACAAACCAAGTGGCTCCAAATCAGCTTTATATTTTTACCTACTTTGTATTTGTTCGAGAAATGATGCATCACTTAAGAGTTGAGGAAATTCAAATCATTTAATAATTACTTTCTCAATCCGCTAACTCATCATGAATCCAGTTTAAAAACAGCTCAATTTTAGGAATAAATTGGTGGGTTCGTGGATACACCAAATGATGAGCAGAGATAGGAATCGATAGCTCATCTGCAAAAACTCTAACTAATTTTCCAGATTCCAAATAATTTTGAGTAAGCAAATTACTCTCCAAAACAAAACCTAGTCCGTGTGTAGCTGCTTCAAGTGACATATAAGAGCGGTCAAAACTCAAAGTGTAGGGAAACTCAGGAATGCTTAAACCCTGATGGGCAAACCACTGCGGCCAAGTAACTAAAGTTGAACGCGATAAAATCAGTTCTTTCTTTAATAAATCTTGAGGTTTATTTACTGGACTACGTTCAAGTAGCTTAGGAGATGCAAGTACTTCTAGTTTTTCATTACGAATCGTTCTGATTTCTACCCCTGTCCAGTTGGGCAAACCATGACGAATATCAATGTCGATCTTGTCGCGGGTAAAGTGCAAGTTTTCATAAGAACACGAAAGATTGACCTGAATCATTGGGAACTTTTCTTTAAATGACTCGAGGCGAGGGAGCAACCAAAGCAAACCAAAACTTGGGGATGAATGAATATATAAACTGTCTTTAGGGCTTTTATCGGCAGCTTTTTCAGTGGCTAACATTAGATTATGCAAAATGGTGGTGACATCTTGAAAATAGCGCTCGCCAGAAGGGGTAAGCGTCACACCACGGGCACCACGAATAAATAAACTCTGCCCAATCATTTCTTCAAGCTTAGCAATTTGATGACTTACTGCTGAAGGGGTGAGATTCAAATGCTCGGCTGCCTTGGCAACATTGCCGAAACGGGCGGTTTGTTCAAAAGCCTGTAATGTTTTAATTGAGGGCATGTGGTTGAAATTGTTTTCACTACTATCCATGAAATGATCCGTTTTTATCCCTAAAACTTATTTGAAAATAGCATAGGCATGAATTTTTTTCATGCCTTGTTGAATTCGACATGATTGCTGGGCTTTGTGAAAAAAGAGATTCTAAGTCAGAACTCAGGAAATAAAGCGTAAAAGAGGATTGAACATGTTACTACAAGGAAAAGTGGCATTAATTACCGGTGCAGCATCAGAACGTGGAATTGGGCGAGCAACCGCAGAAATCTTTGCACAACAGGGTGCCAAAGTCATTATTGTTGATTTAGATCTTGCTCAAAGCCAAAACGCTGCAAAAGCGCTTGGTGAAGGACATTTAGGCCTTGCTGCAAACGTTGCGAACGAAGAACAGGTCAAAGTAGCTGTTGAACAAGCACTACAGCACTATGGCAAGATTGATATTTTAATTAACAATGCTGGTATTACTCAGCCAGTTAAAACCCTTGATATTCAACGTAATGACTATGACCGTATTTTAGATGTCAGCCTCCGCGGAACATTGATTATGTCGCAAGCGGTTATTCCATCTATGAAAGCAAACGGTGGTGGAAGTATTGTCTGTCTATCTTCAGTTTCAGCACAACGTGGTGGTGGTATTTTTGGCGGGCCACACTATAGCGCTGCCAAAGCAGGCGTGTTAGGTCTGGCAAAAGCGATGGCTCGTGAGTTTGGTGCTGATCAGATTCGTGTAAATTCTCTTACTCCAGGTCTAATCCAGACTGATATTACTGGCGGTTTAATGAATGATGACCGTCGTCACGACATTTTGGCAGGTATTCCACTCGGCCGCTTAGGTAAAGCGCAAGATGTTGCAAATGCAGCATTATTTTTGGCAAGTGATCTGTCAGCTTACTTAACTGGTGTCACACTCGATGTAAATGGTGGCATGCTGATTCATTAATCGCTCACTATTTCAAAACTAAAAATAGAATGATGGTCACAAGAGGATACTGTGGCCAAATGTAAAGGGATTCGCATGATGGATACAGTATTTTCATCTGAAGTAGATACGGCGGTTCGTAAATCTGCCTATCGAAAAATTGCATTTCGGCTCATGCCATTTTTAATGCTTTGTTATTTTTGTGCCTATTTAGATCGAGTAAACGTGGGTTTTGCCAAGCTCCAAATGATGAGCGATTTACAGTTTAGTGAAGCTGTATATGGTCTAGGCGCAGGGATTTTCTTTATTGGTTATTTCCTCTGTGAAGTACCAAGTAACATTGTACTTCACAAGGTAGGCGCAAGACGTTGGATTGCCCGAATCATGATTACATGGGGCATTTTGTCAGGTTGTTTTGCTTTTGTTCAAACCGAATGGCAATTTTACACCTTACGTTTTTTGCTTGGTGTTGCTGAAGCTGGACTAGCTCCGGGTTTGTTGCTCTACCTCACTTATTGGTTTCCATCTTACCGCCGTGCACGCATGACCGTACTTTGGTTTATCGCGATTCCAATTTCAGGAATGATTGGTGGACCACTTTCAGGCTTAATCATGGACCGAATGAGCGGCGTACATGGCTGGTTTGGATGGCAGTGGATGTTTGTAATTGAAGCCATTCCTACTGTACTTGTTGGCCTGCTTGTACGTGCTGTTTTAAAAGATTCAGTTCAAGACGCCAACTGGTTAACCCAAGATGAAAAGAACTTGGTGAAGCAAGAACTTGCTCAGGATAACCAGCACAAAGAAGGTCATGCTAGCGTCAAAGAGTTCATTGCAGATAAACGCTTATGGCTACTGGCAGGTATTTACTTTTGTGTCGTGATGGGGCAATACGCCATTACATTTTGGCTACCAACTCTCATTCGTAACTCGGGCATTAGTGATAACTGGCATATCGGTTTGCTCACCAGTCTGCCTTATATGTGTGCCATTGTGGTCATGATTTTGGCAGGGCGTAGCGGTGACCATTTTCAAGAGCGCCGCTGGCACTTAATTATTCCGATGTGTGCAGGCGCTATAGCACTCACATTTGCGACTTTATTCGCTTCAAATCTAACGCTCTCTTTAATTTGCCTTTGCATCGCAGCCTCAGGTGTGCTGACGGCATCCTCTTTATTCTGGATGTTACCGACCAACTTTTTGGGTGGTGTTTCCGCAGCGGCAGGTATTGCAGCAGTGAATAGCTTCGCCAATCTTGCAGGATTTTGCTCACCTTATTTAATCGGTTGGGTCACCACCAACACAGGTTCAAATGCAATCGGCATGTTCTTAATCACAGCAGTATTAATTTTCGGTGCCAGTCTGGTTCTGCGTGTTCCGGCAAAACTGGTCAATCGTTAATAAGGAATAGTAAATGACAATGTTAAATGTTGATAAAGCAGGCCAAATTGCCGAGTTGCAACAACGTGCCTACCACATTCGCCAACATGCTTTACGTATGGGGCAAGTACAGGGGCAAGGTTATGTTGGGCAAGCCTTAGGGGCAGCGGATTTGCTCGCCGTGTCTTATTTTCATGCCATGAAATATCAGCCAGAAAACCCTGAATGGGAAGGCCGTGACCGTTTTTATCTTTCTATTGGGCACTATGCAATTGCACTCTATGCAGCCTTAATTGAAGCAAAAATTATCCCACTTGAAGAACTTGAAACCTACGGTGCAGATGACAGTCGTCTACCGATGTCGGGTATGGCTTCCTATACACCTGGCATGGAAATTACAGGTGGCTCATTGGGTCATGGTCTTGGAATTGCAGTCGGCGCATGTCTAGGACTGAAACAGAAAAAATCAGATGCTTTTGTCTATAACTTACTGTCCGATGGGGAGCTAAATGAAGGCTCAACATGGGAGGCTGTGATGTCTGCTTCTCATTGGAAACTAGATAACTTGATTGCCATCATTGATGTGAATAATCAGCAGGCAGATGGACATTCCAGCGAAATTTTAGCGTTTGAGCCAATTGTTGATCGTTGGCAGTCTTTTGGTTGGTACACCCAACGTGTGGATGGCAACAACATGGAAGCTTTGCTTGAAGCATTCGATCAGGCACGAAACTATAAGGGAACATGCCCACGCGTCATTATTTGTGACACCAAAATGGGTAAAGGCGTGTCGTTCTTGGAAAGCCGCGAAAAAACACACTTTATTCGTGTTGATGAACATGAATGGGACGACGCTTTAAATATTTTGACCCACTACGGACAGTAAGGAATATACCATGAGCCAGTTAGCCAATCCTTCTAAGAAAAAACTAACCACTTCGGCAATGATTGCTTCTATTGCTGCCGAGGGGCAACCTACCAAACCAGCACCATTTGGACATGCACTGAATGCCTTGGCAAAAGAGCGTGACGATATTGTGGGGTTATCCGCAGATTTATCAAAATATACAGACCTACATATTTTTGCCAAAGAAAACCCAGACAAGTTTTTCCAAATGGGCATGGCAGAACAACTTTTGATGAGCGCAGCAGCAGGACTTGCTCGTGAAGGATTTGTTCCTTTTGCGACGACCTATGCCGTGTTTGCATCACGCCGTGCCTACGATTTTATTTGTATGGCAATTGCAGAGGATAACCTGAATGTCAAAATTGTGGCGGCACTTCCGGGGTTAACCACGGGCTACGGCCCAAGTCATCAGGCAACGGATGATATTGCAATTTTCCGTGCTATGCCGAACTTGATGGTTATCGATCCATGTGATGCCTTGGAAATCGAACAGGCAATTCCTCAGATTGCCGCGCATAATGGCCCCGTATATATGCGTTTATTGCGTGGTCAGGTTCCATTAGTGCTCGATAAATACAACTACCAGTTTAAATTGGGTAAGGCACAGGTGATTAAACCCGGTAAAGACTTACTCATTATTTCGACTGGTTTATTGACCATGCGTGCGCTTGAGGCAGCCGAAGAGCTTGAAAAAGAGGGCATTGAGGTTTCAGTGCTACATGTACCGACCATTAAGCCTCTAGATGAACAAACTATTTTAGATGAAGTCACAAAAGGTGGCCGACCTGTTTTAACTGCCGAAAATCATTCAGTCATTGGTGGGTTAGGAGAAGCTGTTGGCTCACTACTTCTAAGAAATGGTCAACATCCTCGTTTTGACATGATTGGTTTGCCAGATGCATTTTTAGATGCAGGCGCATTACCCACTTTGCATGATCGATATGGTATTTCAACTGAAGCAGTTAAAGAGAAGATTAAGTCACATTTGAAGTAAAAAGATTAAATTTTTAAATTGAAAAGGGCGTGATGGAATTTCCCTCACGCCTATTTTTTAATCAGGTTTATTTATATCAACTTAAGCAATCGAATCATCTAAATTCGGCGCTAACCAACGTTTCGCTTCATCTGGTGTCCAGCCTTTACGTTTTGCATAATCTTCAAGTTGGTCTTGTGAGATTTTACCCACGTTAAAGTATTCACTTTGTGGATGAGAATAATAAAAACCACTTACTGAAGATGGTGGCATCATTGCAAAGTGTTCAGTTAGTTTAGTGCCGATTTTGTCGGTAGAACCTAACCAGTCAAATAATACTGCCTTTTCAGAGTGCTCAGGGCAAGCAGGGTAGCCCGGTGCAGGACGAATACCAACGTATTTCTCTTTAATCAGTTCTTCATTGCTAAGCTGTTCATCCGCTTTATAGCCCCAGAACTCTTTACGAATGCGTTCATGTAAGTGTTCGGCAAAAGCTTCAGCAAAACGGTCTGCCAATGACTGAACTAAGATTGCAGAGTAGTCATCACCTTTGGCTTTGTACTCATTTGCCAGTTCTTCTGCACCAAAAATCGATACAGTGAATCCGCCTAAGTAGTCTTGTTGCTCACGGTCATTACGAATGTAATCTGCCAAAGACAAGTTCGGTTTACCTGTCACTTTGTCAGATTGTTGACGTAAGTGCTCAAAAGTATGCGTAACATTTTGACCCGCTTCATCAAATACGCTCACTGTGTCTGCGTCAGTGCGCTGTGCAGGGAACATACCGAATACGGCACGAGCATCAAAACGGTTGTTGTCGATAATATCTTTCAACATCGCTTGAGCTTGGTTGTACAAATCTGTTGCAGCTTCACCAACCACTTCATCTTCTAAAATTTTCGGGAATTTACCTGCCAAGCTCCAAGAAATGAAGAATGGTGTCCAGTCAAAATACTCTACAAGGGTTGCAAGCGGGTAGTTAGTGAGAACTTGTGTTCCTAAAAGATTTGGTTTTGGTGGTACATAGCTTTCGTCAATTTTAAAACCGTTTTCAACTGACTCAGCATAGGTCAATTTTGCAGCTTTTGGCTGTTTGTTGGCTAAGCGCTCGCGAATCTTGGCATATTCAGCACGGTGCTCTGCAATAAAGTTTCCACGCATTTCTTTCGAAAGGAGAGTGGTTGCAACACCCACCGCACGTGAAGCATCGGCAACATAAATCACAGCATCGTTTTGGTACTGAGGATCAATTTTTACTGCAGTGTGTGCTTTAGAAGTAGTCGCACCACCAATTAATAAAGGAATGTTAAAGCCTTTGCGCTGCATTTCTTTCGCAACAAATACCATCTCATCTAAAGATGGAGTAATCAGACCTGACAAGCCGATGATGTCACATTTTTCATCAATTGCAGTTTGTAAGATTTTCTCGCAAGGGACCATCACGCCAAGATCAACAATGTCATAACCATTACAGCCGAGTACTACACCTACAATATTTTTACCAATATCGTGTACGTCGCCCTTAACAGTTGCTATCAGGACTTTACCTTTAGATTGGCTACCTGTTTTTTCAGCTTCAATGTACGGGTTGAGCCAAGCCACAGCTTGCTTCATAACACGTGCAGATTTCACAACTTGTGGTAAGAACATTTTGCCCGAACCGAACAAGTCACCAACCACGTTCATACCGTCCATCAAAGCGCCTTCGATTACATCTAAAGGACGTTTGGCTTTGAGGCGAGCTTCTTCGGTATCTTCATCAATGTAAGTGGTAATACCTTTGACTAACGCATATTCAAGACGTTTTTCTACAGATTCATTACGCCATTCAAGGTTCTCGGCTTCTTTTGTAGCACCGCCTTGGCCACGGTATTTTTCAGCCACTTCAAGCAATTTTTCAGTCGCCGCCTGACCAGACTCACCTTGGTTTTGGTTTAAGATGACATCTTCAACAGCTTCTTTTAGCTCGGCTGGAATATCATCATAAATTGCCATTTGGCCGGCATTCACAATACCCATGGTCATGCCTTGCTTGATGGCATGGTACAAGAACACAGAGTGAATGGCTTCACGAACAGGCTCGTTACCGCGGAACGAGAACGAAACGTTCGATACGCCACCAGAAATCATGGCGTGCGGTAAGTTTTGTTTAATCCAACCTGTGGCCTCAATGAAATCGACGCCATAGTTATTGTGTTCTTCAATCCCTGTTGCAACTGCGAACACGTTCGGGTCAAAAATAATATCTTCAGCAGGGAAGCCTACATCGTTAACCAAAATGTCATATGAGCGTTTACAGATTTCACGCTTACGTGCAGCAGTGTCGGCCTGACCTGTTTCGTCAAATGCCATAACAATAATTGCAGCACCATATTGACGGCACAGGCGAGCTTTTTCTACGAACTCGTCATAACCTTCTTTTAAAGAAATCGAGTTAACTACAGGTTTACCTTGTACACATTTTAAGCCAGCTTCAATGATTTCCCATTTTGATGAGTCAATCATGATTGGCACACGTGAAATATCTGGCTCAGAAGCCACAAGGTTTAAGAAATGCACCATCGCATTTTGCGAATCGAGCATCCCTTCATCCATATTAATGTCGATAATCTGTGCGCCAGCTTCCACTTGTTGCTGTGCAACTTCTAAAGCTTCGGCAAAGTTTTCTTCACGGATCAAGCGTAAGAATTTTTTCGAACCTGTAACGTTAGTACGTTCACCCACGTTAACGAACAATGAGTCATCATAAATATTAAATGGTTCTAAACCACTCAAACGGCATGCAGGTACAGTTTCAGGAACTTGACGAGGGGCAATATCTTTTACCGCATTGGCAATCGCACGGATATGATCAGGTGTTGTACCACAGCAACCACCAGTAATATTAATTAAACCGCTTTCTGCAAATTCTTTTAAGAATGCTGCAGTTTGCTCTGGCGTTTCATCATATTCACCAAAAGCGTTTGGTAAGCCTGCATTTGGGTGCGCTGAAACAAACGTATCAGCTACATCGGAAATGGTTTTTACGTGAGGACGCATGGCATCTGCACCAAGCGCACAGTTAAAACCAATCGATAGCAAGTCGCCATGACGTACAGAGTTCCAGAACGCTTCGGCAGTTTGACCTGTTAAGGTACGACCCGATGCATCGGTAATGGTCCCTGAAATCATAATTGGTAATTCGCGACCAATCTGTTTAAAGACTTCTTTTACCGCAAAAATCGCAGCTTTACAGTTTAATGTGTCAAATACGGTTTCAATCAAAATGATATCTGCACCGCCTTCAATCAACGCATGAGTCGCTTCAATATAGTTTTCTTTTAGCTCATCAAAGGTAATGTTACGAAAGGCAGGGTCATTTACATTAGGTGAAATTGAACAAGTACGTGATGTTGGCCCAAGTACACCTGCTACAAAACGCGGTTTATCTGGAGTCGAATACTTTTCACAAGCTGCTTTGGCTAAACGTGCTGCTTCACGGTTAATCTCTGGAACAAGATCTTCCATGTGGTAATCCGACATAGAAACACGCGTGCCGTTAAAGCTGTTGGTTTCAATAATATCTGCACCCGCATCAAGATAAGCTTCATGAATACCTTGAATGATTTGAGGCTGGGTCAGAACCAAAAGGTCATTGTTACCTTTTAAGTCATGTGCCCAATCGGCAAAACGCTCACCACGGTAATCGGCTTCTTCCAATTTATGGCGCTGGATCATAGTTCCCATTGCACCATCAATAATCAGAATGCGTTTAGCAAGAAGCGCTTTTAGGGTGGCAAGCGTAGACATAGAAAACCCCGATCTTTTATATGAATTTAAAAATGCGGCGCTATTGTAACAGAATAGTTGCGCAATTGATGACCTATAACGACCTATCATTTACTGTCATAGATTCATTAAAAACGGCTTTTATGACAAATGAAGGCTGTTTTTTCATCAAATATTCATAAAATGATCATGATATTGAAATATTTCATCTCCAATATTCGGTTTTATGACAGTTGTAGTGTTTAAAAAGTAAGCGTTTAGGTAATTTTTTAGATATTTTTGCTTCAAAAATAGTCATAAAATAGATGGGTGGGGATTTATGTAAATTATTGTATTTAAATAAAAAAATAAAAATCATAGGGGAAAGGTGCATCAAATGAGGTCAAAATGTGAAAAATTGACTTCATCAGGCGCCGCTTTGTCATATAATTGTCATAATTTAATTTAAGAATACAGAGGATTTTTTTATCCTCTTACCGTCTGCATGAATTCTAATCTACCCCCTGTTTCGGATTCAAAACTTGCGGCAAACCTGCAAGTCAAATCGACGAATGTACATGTCCCGACACCTAAATTTTTTATGCCGGTGTTTCTGACGATTATTGTTGCAACACTTATTTATATTGGATTTCAGGTGAGTGCTGATTTAGCGCATGTACCACCTTTGAGTCTTTATTCAGTTATTCTTTTATCAACTGCACTCTTGATTGCTTTAGGCTTTGAGTTTGTAAATGGCTTCCACGATACTGCAAATGCAGTGGCAACAGTAATTTACACCAATGCTTTACCAGCACCGGTTGCAGTCATGTGGGCTGGTTTTTGTAATTTCCTTGGGGTAATGGTTGCAAGCGGCGCAGTCGCTTACGGCATTATTGCATTGTTACCTGTTGAATTGATCATGAATATGGGTAGCGGTGCAGGTTTCGCAATGGTTTTTGCGCTTCTTATTGCTGCGATTCTCTGGAACTTGGGTACTTGGTTCTTGGGTATTCCTGCTTCTAGCTCACATACCTTGATTGGTTCAATCTTGGGTGTGGGCATTATGAACCATCTATTGAGTGCATCGACTGGGGTAACGACCAGTGGTGTTGATATGGATCAGGTGATTAAAGTCGGTAAGGCATTATTATTTTCACCTTTAATTGGTTTCGCTTTTGCAGCGATTGTATTCTTGTTGGTTAAAACTATTTTTAAACGCCAATTAGAATTATTCCAGCCACCTGAAGGGAATAAACCACCACCAGCAATCATTCGTGCAATTTTGATCTTTACCTGTACAGGTGTGAGTTTTGCACATGGTTCTAATGACGGTCAAAAGGGTATGGGACTCATCATGCTGATTTTGGTTGGTCTAGTGCCGTTGGCTTATTCATTAAATAAAAATCTTGATACTCAGCAAGTTCAATCATTCCATCAGCTTTCTTCTCAAACTGCCGTATTTTTGAATCAAAATCAGCCAGAATTAACCGATGAAAAAGCACGTGTTATTCTGACTAAATATATTCAAACCAAACAGCAAACTCCAGAAGTTGTGCCTGCATTGGCAAGTATGACTGATCACTTGGGTGAGCGAGTTTCTAGCTATAGCAACTTAAAAGATATTCCTGAAGCTGCAATTAGCGAAATTCGTAATGACATGTATTTAAGTACCACAACGTTTAAGCGTTTGGATAAAGCAGAGGCTTTACCAAAAATGGATGACTCACAGAAAAAGCTTGTGAAAGAATACCGTAGTAGCTTAGATTCATTCTTACAATACATTCCGACTTGGGTAAAAGTGGCTGTTGCTTTAGCACTTGGTCTAGGCACAATGGTGGGTTGGAAACGTATCGTTGTGACTGTAGGTGAGCGTATTGGTAAGCACCACATGACTTATGGTCAAGGGATGTCTGCTGAGCTTGTTGCAATGAGTACAATTGCAGCTGCTGATGGTTTAGGTATGCCAGTTTCAACAACACACGTTTTAAACAGTGCTGTTGCGGGTACGATGGTCGCGAATAAATCAGGTTTAAACTTTAATACTGTGAAGACAATTCTCTCTGCATGGGTATTTACTCTTCCTGCAACAATCTGCTTGTCAGGTGGTTTGTACTGGTTATTCTTACAGTTTGTATAAAAGCATTTAAAAAATTAAAGCCACTGTTCACAGTGGCTTTTTTATTTGTTTAGTTTTTAAAGTTGAGACTATTTTTCATGTACATTCATCTATAAATTAATAAGTTGTTATAGGCCATCAAACAGCTTTATAGGTTGGGCTTAAAATTTTATATCAGGATATATTATGAATGCGGTTCAAATACATCAGCTAAAACAACAATTTCCACTTATTGAAACACTTCAAGCCTATCAAGAAACATTTTGGTTTACACCTCATCGATATCCTTTAAAAGAAGCTTTAGAAAAAGTTGGACTAACTGCTAAGGATGTAAGTGAAGCAGAAGCAAGACTAGCGCGTTTCGCACCTTATTTGGCAAAAGTATTTCCTGAAACTCAAGCACAACATGGAAAAATTGAATCAGATATTGTTGAAATTGCTCATATGCAAAAAGCACTTTCTTCAGCAAAACAAGTACAGCTTAATGGAACATTCTGGCTGAAAAAGGATAGTCATCTACCTATTTCAGGCTCCATTAAAGCACGTGGTGGTATTTATGAAGTGCTCACACATGCTGAAAAACTTGCCATGCAGGCAGGGTTACTCAAACCAGAAGATGATTATAGTAAATTAGATCAAGATTCATTTAGGGCATTCTTTTCTAAGTATCAAATTGCAGTAGGTTCTACGGGCAATCTTGGGCTTTCTATTGGTATTATGAGCGCCAAACTCGGCTTTAGAGTTACTGTTCATATGTCGGCTGATGCTAGACAGTGGAAAAAAGACAAACTACGTTCACTCGGCGTTAACGTTGTAGAATATGCCAGTGATTACGGCGTAGCTGTTGAAGAAGGACGAAAAGCCGCAGAGCAAGATCCACACTGCTTTTTCATTGATGATGAAAACTCAACAACATTATTTTTAGGTTACGCCGTTGCAGGAATACGCTTAAAACAGCAATTTGAGCAAAAACGCATTAAAGTCGATGCTGAACACCCATTATTTGTTTATTTGCCATGTGGCGTCGGTGGTGGGCCTGGTGGGGTGAGTTTCGGACTAAAACTGGCTTTTGGTGAGCATGTACATTGCATCTTTGCAGAACCAACACATTCGCCCTGTATGTTACTTGGTGTCCACACAGGTTTGCATGATCAGATTTCAGTTAATGACATTGGCATTGATAACGTTACTGCGGCAGATGGGCTTGCGGTAGGGCGTGCTTCAGGTTTTGTCGGGCGTGCTATGCAACAATTAATCGATGGCTACTACACCATTCATGATGAACGTTTATATGAGCTCATTGCGCTTTTAAATCAAACTGAGAATATTCAGCTTGAGCCTTCTGCAGTAGCAGGCATGATGGGGCCATATTATCTACAGACGAGTCCTGATTACTTGGCTTTACACCAATTTACAGCTGAGCAGTTGCAACAGGCAAATCATGTAATATGGGCAACTGGAGGTGGCATGGTGCCATCTGATGAAATGCAAAAATATCTATCACACTTTCAAGGTAAATAAAGACACTTTAGAAAAAAGCCCAATTCTAAGATTGGGCTTTAATCAAATTATCTTTTAGATGATTTTCTAAAAGGGAGTTTCTCGGTAGCAAAACCATAAATTGCCGCAAAAGGCAGGGCAGTTCGTGCTAAATAAGCGACACGCCATAATCCACCATGATTGGCACCTTCCATCATAAGTTCAAGCGGATGGTCTAAGACAGTTTCAGGATTCGCCACAGAAGACTCATTTCTTAAGTCATGAATCCAGAGCGCCGCCATAATGGCATTGGTGGTTTCAGGGCTAAATGCTTCTACATCGAAAAGTTCTGCGCCATTAAAAGCTGCTTTCAATAATGGATTTTTAGTCACTGAATGAGTGGTTGTCGATGGTGCAATATTAATGCTGACACGTTGTCCTTGATGGCGGGCCAAAATAGCACGCCATTGTTGAATACGTTTTGCTAAAGCATAGTTTGGACCTTGTTCAACCACTAAGCAGTCGGCAATACCATAAGTTTTTCCATTTTCACATGTAACCAAGTCTTGGTATGGCGCTTGAAAAAAACGATTGAGCGAAAGAGCAGAAACGCCTTTTACTGCCAATTTTTGCATTTTTCTGCGGGATTTAAATTTCTCTTGAGCAGCCTCTGCAACTTCTTTTGGTACTGCATAAACATCGGTTGGAGTACACATAAACATAAGGCTTGTATCAGGCTTATGCTCGCTCACAAATTGCATAATGCTATCCATTGCCATGGAAACGCGGACATGCTTTTCACCATCTAAATAGGCGATTGCTGCCAAATCTAACTTTTGTGGAAACTGCACCAGCCACTGCGCTATTTCTGGTAATTGAGTCAGTAAATTTGCACCCAGCTTATCTTTTAACTCCGAAGCTTTTGCTGACGAATCAACGGCTTCAACACATGGTGCAATGAGTGTTGCATTCCCTTGTTGAATCGTATTTAAGATTTTGCCCCAGACTCGTGAGTTTGGTAAATCTACAGCAACAATATTTGCTTTCCATTTGGCTAACCAAGGCAGTGGTCCTGCTTCTGAGGCTGCACCAAACAGCACCATCGTACGGTCAGACAAATCGAACCATTCAGGATGAGCAATAGCTTCACGAAGTGCTTTTGCATGACTTGGCTCAATAATACCAGCCTCTTCCCAGCGTTGAATTTGGTCCAGTAAGCTTTGTCCACTCAGCTTTTGTCCTTTGTAAGGAACATACCACTCTGGTGCTGCCTCACTTTCACCTTTAAGTTTTACTGTATAAAGAGGAGTAGATGAAGCAATATGAACGGCATCTTTTAAAAGGTAGTGTTTACCATCACGATAATAATCAAAAATATGGTGAGCTTTATGCAACCCTTGCTTCGCAATAGTAATTGGGTTGTTGATATTAGAAATCCCTTGTTTAACAAGAGCTTTAAAATATAAAGGATAGTTTTTTCGCCAGTTTTTTTCATTCAACACTTGTTGTGCGGTTTTATTATCTACAATAGATAAAGCCTCTGACAAAATCTCTTGGCCTGTAAGAGATGTACTTTGTTTTTTTGTTGAGGCGTGTACCGGAAATTGTAGACCTTCGACTTGACTTGTGCTGGACATAAAATATCTCGTTTATACGACTGGGTTAATATACATGTGTATACATTATCTATGCCAATGAAAGGAAACGAGTGGCAATAACTGACAAAATAATATTGATTATTTATGTGATGAAACGTGAAAGAGAAAGTTATTATGATAAATTCATCTCATTTTGGCCTTAATTTTTTTCACATTTTTAGAACATTTTTATAGACTTACGTTACATAAATGTTTATTTTGTATTAAGCAAATACATCAGTATTAACCTGAAGGTAAAATGTTCAAAATGTATCAATAATAGAGATACAGAAATGATTAAAAACTAGACTTTTTTCTTAAGCGGTAAGAAAAGTCAAACGGAATAAGAAAGAATTGGGGTGAAACTAGATAGAAGACAACGTAAGATTGTCTTTTAAAAATCTTGGGGATATGGTGATTTTTTACACCATAATTTTCTAGTTTCATCCCATCTATTTTTGGGCTGGAACCCTCCATTTAGTATTCAATTCATCACTTGATTGAAGCCTGTTTCTTTAGAGTAACTTCAAAATTACTTTAAAAGAGGGTATTTCTAACAACGTCCTTTTTTAGCTTGTCCTGGTGGGCAAAAGCCTCCTGGATGTCCGTAATATGGTGAATCAGGGTCAATCACAATACTACCTTCAGGTGTATGAACCGCACAGGCTGATAGTGACATTGTGAAAATTGCTGCGGCACAAAGAAGTAAAGTTTTCATCTTGTTCTCACTTTTTTATCATTCTCATTTGTACTATAAAAATATTTTGATTATTTTTCGACCTAATTTTGGTTAAAAAATATCTTTAATCAGTCGAATTAAGAAGAAATTAAGGAGACCGTAAAATAGTCCGAAATCCAACATGTGTTGCAGCTAAATCAAAATCTTGTGGATAACGGCTACTGCTACGATAACGTGAACAATAATTTTGTGCACAAAGAAAAGATCCACCTTTAATTACATATTGAGTGCTGGTGATTTCTTGTTGACGTAAATCAGAATAATTTCCCATATGCTGGTCATGAGCACCTTGATAAGGAGAAGATGTCCATTCCCATACATTTCCAATCATATCAAATAGTTTGAATTTATTTGCCGCAAAACATCCAACGGGTGCAACACCTTTAAAGTGATCTTGATTTAGGTTTTGAAAAGGGAATTCGCCTTGCCAGTAATTGGCTTGCGGATGTTGATGTTCATCAGTAGGGGCCTGATGTAAAGGGGTATCAGTTTTTGAATTGGCTTTAGCTGCATATTCCCATTCTAGTTCTGTTGGTAAATCATGTCCTAGCCACACTGCATAATGTTCAGCATCATTTTTACTTACATACCTTACAGGCTCCTTAGGATTTGCTATAGCTCCAGTACCGCCGTTTGGCGTTTTCCATGTATACCCTGATTTTAGCTGCCACCATTGCTGTGAGTGATGAGGGTCTGGTGAGAAAACAGCAGCCTGTTTTTGTTTTTCGGCATCGGTAATATAGCCAGTTGCTTTTACAAAACTTGCAAACTGAGCGACCGTAACTTCAGTTTGGTCAATCCAAAATCCTTTGACTTCGCGCTGCTTTTTTCCAAAATTAAGTTCATCGGGATAGGCCTTTTCAGAACCAAAGTTAAAATCTCCATCGGCAATTAAAACCATTCCTGCTGTAGGCTGTTTGAGCCAACCCTGAGGCAGACCACTATAGTTTTGACACTTTTCAATAGACCCTAAATCAGCTAAAGATGTTTGCTGTTGCGTCGAAGGCCTAGATTCAGAAAATTTTGAAGATTGGCTACAGCCCGTCATAATAGACAGGCTGATTGTGGTAATTAAAAATGGCTTCAATTTCATTTGGCGTTATATTCCTGCACACCATTTTTTTCAGTATATTTTTGATAGACCGATAAGAGTTCTTGAACTTTTGCAGGATAAAGCTGAGCAACGTTTTGTCTTTCACCGCGATCTAATTTAATGTTGTATAGCTCCCAAGTCCCTGTGCCTAATTCAGGCCGCCCTTGAAGTGCGATTTTCCATTCACCTTGTTTTGCATATTTGCTGCCATGTAACTCATCGGCAAAGCTAAAATTTGCAGGGCGAATAGTATCGGTTTTGTTTTCAAGCAAAGGTTTCCATGAAATTCCAGATGGCGTATTAATGGCCCGGCCATTATATTGACCTTGTGGTACTGGAATATGAGCATATTCTAGTAAGGTAGGGAAAACATCGAGTACAGATGCAAAGCTATGATTTGTCTCTTCCGCTTTTTTCTGATTTGGTAATTTCACAATAGCAGGGGCAGTCGTTGCGCCTTCGCCCGCTGTATCTTTCCATAAGTGGAAAGGTGCGGCACTGACTTCGGCCCAACGTGGCCCGATATAGTGGTACGAACTAGGTGTACCTACGTTTGCTACAGAGTTATCAAAACCAGATTCACTGCCATATCCGCCACGTACAAAACCTTCTGCACCATTGTCTGAAACAAAGAAAATTAAAGTATTGTCATAAAGATTATTTTGTTTGAGATATTGAATAATGCGGCCGACATTGGCATCAAGATTTTCTACCATACCCGCATAGATTTCCATCTTACGAGCTTCTAGTGCCTTTTGTTCGGCTGTTAACTCATCCCATTTCCCATATTTTTGTGGAGCATTTTGAGTCGCAATTGGTTCTGCTGCATCAAAGTTTGCAGGAATAATTCCAAGCTGTTTTTGTCTAGAAATGCGGGCATTACGAATTGCATCGTAACCTACATCATAAACTCCGCGATATTTTTCACGATATTCGGCTGGGGCTTGAATTGGCCAGTGAGGCGCCGTATAGGCAGCATAAGCAAAGAACGGTTTGCCACTATTTTTGCCTGAATCTAAGTAGCTGAGTAATTTGTCGGTAAAATAGTTGGTAGAGAAAAAGTCATCAGGCAATGCCGAAATTGGAATAATTTGCCCATCTTCTGTATAAGTTGAATTTCGTTTAAAGGCACTTGGAGCTTGTTTAAAATGATGGTCTAAACCTTGTAATAAGGTAAATGAATGATCAAAACCCTTAGCATGTGCATTGCTTTCAGGGGTTAAGCCTAAATGCCATTTACCACTAATATACGTGCGGTAACCATTGTCTTTAAGTACTTGGGCAATCGATAAAGAACGTTCGTTTAAATAGCCTTCATAACCTGGTTGTCCCTTCAAATGCTCTGGGGTGAGTTCCGCCATTGCACCGATACCAGCTAAATGATGATCAGTACCGGAAATGAGTTGAGAGCGTGTTGGAGAACAAGTCGGGGCAGTATGATAATCCGTTAAAAGGCGACCTTCTTGAGCCAAACTATCAATGTTCGGGGTGTGAATTTCGCCGCCAAAGGCCCCTAAATCTGAATAGCCTAAGTCATCAGCCATAATAAATAAGATATTCGGTTGCTTAGGCGTGCTTACGACATTTTGTTGATTATCGTTGTCATTACATCCAGCCAGAGATAAGCTAAATAAGGCAATAGAAAGGCTAGATAAAATTGCTTTGTACTTCATTGTATCATCTGAATTATTAAAAGAATTGGCACGAGTTTAATCAGATGGTTTTTGCAAACAAAACAAGGAAATGATCAAAGAAAATCAGAAAAAAGACTGAGAATTTATGCAGATAAATAAATCAGAAAAATAGAAAAGCCCATAACGGGCTTTTTCTTAGATTTATATGCTTCAGAAAGGAAGGCGAGTAAGTTGGTCTAAGAAATGTGGAATAACTTTAGGTTCAAGTAAAATGGTTACGATGATTCCGTAAGCTGCCCCCCATAAATGTGCACTATGGTTAATATGGCTATTACCGCGCTTACCAGCCCAAATACTATACGCCACATATAAAATTGCAAAAATAATAGCGGGTACAGGAATGAAAAATACAAAAATCAGTTTCCATGGCTGGAACAAAATATAAGCAAATAAAACTGCTGAAACAGCACCAGAAGCGCCTAGGCTTGCCCAATTCGCATCATTTTTATGTTGTAAATAGCTTGGCAAAATCGCGAAGATTAAGCCCCCTAAGTAAAACAACACAAAACCCATGTCGTAAAAATATTGGCGATAAAAGCTTTCAATAATACTGCCAAAGAAAAATAGGGTAATCATGTTGAAGAGTAGATGTGTTCCATCAGCATGAATAAAGCCATGAGTAATGAATCGATCAATTTGTCCACGTTGCATTGCAGGCGGCCAAAAAATCAATCGGTTCATTACATTTTGATTGCTAAAAGCAAGTAAAGAGATAATGACCGTAATAATAATAAGAGTAACTGTATGGTTAAACGGCAAATGCAACATAAGAAATATTTAAAAAATGATCAATACTGAGGTCAATAATGCCATTAAAAACTTAACTTGAAACCCTGTTGTGTATAAATCCGACAAATTTAGTTGATTTTTTTTAAATCTACCTCATCTTCGGTTAATATAAAGGCATCAGCTTGAGGAATATTGTTATGTCGACTGAGAACACCAACACTGCTGTTGCAGAAGAAATTCCAAACCTTTTGATTACACCATCTGCACAAGAGTATTTGCACGATTTATTAACGAAGCAAAATACTCCGGGAATTGGCGTTCGAATTTTTGTTGAGCATCCGGGTACGCCACGTGCCGAATGCTGTATGGCATATAGTGCGCCAGAAGAAGTGATTCCGACGGATTATAAACAGGACTATCCTGATTTTCCTGCGTATATTGATGCGCCATCTATTCCTTATCTTTTAGATGCCGTAATCGATTACAACAAGGACCGTTTTGGTGGTCAGCTCACTTTCCGTGCTCCAAATTCTAAAGTTCCACGTGTTGGTCCAGATGCTTCGATTGAAGAACGTATTACTTACATTCTTCAAGCAGAAATTAACCCAGGTCTTGCAGGGCATGGCGGAAATTGTAGCTTGGTAGAAGTACAAGATGATCCAGAACACGGTTTAACTGCTGTATTGAAATTTGGTGGTGGTTGCCAAGGTTGTTCAGCAATTGATGTTACTTTGAAACAAGGTGTAGAAACTACTTTAAGAGAGAACATTCCTGAGCTTCAACGTGTGGTTGACCAAACTGACCATACGCAAGCAGAAGGTGCTTATTTCAAATAATCAAATTATTTGAAAAGTGAAATAAAAAAGCCTCGCAATGAGGTTTTTTTATGGTCTTGCAATTGAAAATAATTATCAATATTATTTATTTTTGTATTTAAATTTGTTACATTTGTTTAAGCAAAACTTAATATTTATTCATAATTTAATGTGTTGGAGTAGGGTATGACGAAGAGTATTTTCCAATCTGTATTATCAATTTCGGTACTTACAGTAATGTTTCCTGTGGCTTATGCTGCTGAAAGTGAAAATATTTTAGTTGATTCTTCCATAAAAAATAAAAAAGAAAGTGAAGTGGCACAATTAGAAAAAATTGTCGTAACAGCAAGTGGTTTTGAACAAAATATAAAAAAAGCAGCAGCTTCTATTTCTGTTTTAACTCAAGATGAAATTAATAAAAAAGCATATCGTGATGTAACTGATGCACTTAAAGATGTACCTGGTGTGGTTGTTACAGGTGGTGGAAGCTCATCTGATATCAGTATTCGGGGAATGGGAAGTGCATATACCGTTATTATGGTCGATGGTAAGAAAGTAAATACACGTTCTGTGCGACCAAATAGTGATAATTCAGGTATTGAACAAGGTTGGTTACCGGGAATCGAAAGTATCGAACGTATTGAGGTTATTCGTGGTCCAATGTCTGGGTTATATGGTTCAGATGCGATGGGTGGTGTGATTAATATCATCACTAAAAAAGTTGCAGATGTTTGGAACAGTTCTGTTAAGTTAGATACAACAATTCAAGAAAATAATAAATCTGGAAATCTTTACCAAGCTAATACTTATGTGTCGGGACCATTAATTAAGAATTTACTTGGATTAAAAGCCAATGGTACATTTTCACAAAGAGATGAAGATGAAATTATTGGTGGTTACCACAAACAAAAAATTCGTGCAGGAGGGGCGACTTTAAGTTTGACTCCTAATGATCAACATACCATTGAGCTTGAATACCAGCGTTCTATCCAAAATCGTAATGCCACAATAGGTAAAACAGTTTCACCAATTCAAACTGGACGTAATCCACCAGCAGATTCATTAACAGACTATTACCGTACAGAATATAGCTTAACGCACCGTGGTGACATCGGTCCTGTAAAGACTCATTCTTATATTCAGCGCGAAGAAAATAAGAATCCATCTAGAAATATGGAAGCTGTAAATACTACATTTAACACGCTTAACCAGATCACACTCGCAAATCATGCGCTTAGCGTGGGCGGAAGCTATTTAAAAGAAGAATTAGACGATTTAGGTAACCAGTTAAAAGTGGGTGGTTCACAACAACCTGTTTCTAATTTAGATCGTTATAGCTGGGCGTTATTTGCAGAAGATGCATGGAATATTATTGATCCTTTCACTTTAACAATGTCATTACGAATGGATCAGGATGAAAAATTTGGAGATCATTTCAGTCCTAAAGTATATGGTGTATGGACTTTAAATGATAACTGGATTATTAAAGGCGGCGTATCAACAGGTTATAAAACACCTGCACTACGAGCGACCGTAGCCGAATGGGGGCAAGCTACAGGTGGTAGCAGTTCTGCTGGAGTGATTGTTGGTAATCCAAATTTAAAACCAGAGAAAAGTACTAACTATGAGCTGTCATTCGCGTGGGATAATTTAGATAACTTGAATGCTGGCTTAACGATTTTTAATAGTGAATTTAAAGATAAAATTACAGAAGTTAGAACGTGCTCAGGAGATGCAGGTGCTCGCGAATGTAAGTGGTTAGGTCTAGATTTTGATTTTGTGAGTCAACGCACAAATGTAGATAAAGCCAATATGAGAGGTGTTGAAGCGACATTTGGTTGGTTAATTTCACCAGATTTAAAAATGAATGCCAATTATACGTATACCGATACTGAACAAAAAAGTGGTCAATTTAAAGGTCAACCTTTAAATGAAATGCCGGAACATATGTTTAATACTACTTTGGATTGGCAAGTTAATGACTTAGTCAATATGTGGAGTCGCTTGAATTTCCGTAGCAAAACTTCTGAATATTTAAGCCGTACCTCAATGGCTGAAGGAAAGCCTGCTTATGGACTGGTTGATGTTGGTATGAACTATAAACCGACTGACAAAATCCAAGTTGCGGCAGGCATTTATAACTTATTTGATAAAGACATTGATGTAGCAACTTATAATTATGTCTTAGACGGACGTCGTTATAATTTAGGTATTATTTATAAATTTTAAATAGTTAAATAACAAAGGCGCTTTAAGC
Organism: Acinetobacter sp. D009; assembly: GCF_038562025.1. Taxonomy (NCBI): domain Bacteria; kingdom Pseudomonadati; phylum Pseudomonadota; class Gammaproteobacteria; order Moraxellales; family Moraxellaceae; genus Acinetobacter; species Acinetobacter sp. D009. The sequence continues at coordinate 2,810,442 of NZ_CP151886.1, read as the reverse complement.
GCCTTTGTTATTTAAGATATCTAATGCTTTTTCAGAATAATAAAACTTTTCTAGATAAACACGAGCACGGCGTCTTAAATGTCCAGTTGTGACTAATTGTTGTAGTACAGGTACAAGCAATGCGGTCAGTTCATGCTTCACTAAACTTTCGTCAATATTGAGGTCACGTAGTAACAAGTGAAAATTACGTTCCTGATTACGTACATACCAAGTGTAAATGCCATCATGTACTTGTTGTTTTAAATAATAGGTTTGACGAATGTGGTCCCAGATTTCATGTCCTAAACCTACTGTTTTTGTTAGATCTTGAACTTCTATATAATTTTTTAAAACAGACAGCGGCATCGTTTTAACTTTATGCCAAACATTTGCCTGAAAATGGTAGAGCTTATCATTGTCAAAATGTTGATTTAAAACCCGCTCACTCATCTGGCTCAGTTTTAAAATATTCTTTTGCAAATAATGATTAATCGTATCGTCCAGATTTGAATCAGTTACTGTTTCTAAAACAGATTTACCCATTTTCATGAAACGACCTACACCTGGTACACGCTTTGACATTGATTCATCTAAATAATCATGCATTGTTTGCTGAATCAGTTGCGTTAGCAGGGCTGAAAAGGCAGGGTTATTCACAATCGTTTTAATCAGCTTTTTACGGTGCTCTTCCTTACTTGCAACGTACTGTGCAATTCGGTCAATCGTTAAAACAGGAATAACGTCTTCAACAGTTGTTGTATCATTTGCAGGATGAATCAAAGCAAAGCGAATATGTTCAGCAATTTGTTCAATCAGAAAATCAGAAGCAGGCGTGTCTAAAATCTGCTTTTGAATCAGCTGTTGAATCGGTTCAAAAGTCCAAATGTGTTGTAATTGCCGACTTCCCAACCAATGATAAAACTGCTCAAACTCTTGTTGAATCACCTGAGTCTGAGCAAATTGCTCATCTAAAAAATCTAGATGAGCTTCAATAAGTTTTTCAATGAGGGGTTGGGTAGACATAAGGTCTCACAAATTAAAAGTTTTATTTAAGGCGTAGTCGTTTTTAAAGACTGGTTTGCTTCTACTTTCAATAAAAACGGTACATATTGTTGAATGACCAACTGTTCAGCTTCCAATATTGGCATATGGCCTACGTTTTCCAAAATAACGGGAGGCTCAGCCTTCTTTAAAAGCCGTTTCAGTTCATTTGCGACTTCTACATTAATAATTTTATCTTGTTTACCCCATAAAATGAGCGTCGGTGCATCAATTGTTTTGGTAAGTACGGCAAATGAATCTGGCGTATAAACCTTATTAAGTGCAATCAGTTGATCAACCAATTTTTGTGTTTGAGGCGCCTGATCAATCATCAATTTTTCTTGAGCTTGCAAAAACTCTTTAGGAATAAACGGAGGATTAAACATGGTTTGTTTTAATAAATAATTAAAGTCACCTTTTTTAGACACTAAAAGCTGTTTTAGGTAAGCAGGATCTTTTAAATAAATTGTGTTGGCTGAGCGAAAAATACCGCCGCTATCCACCAAGAATAGACTTTTGGTTTCAAATGGATATTGTCCAGCATAGAGTAGGGCAATAGATCCGCCGAGTGAGTGCCCAGCAATATGAATTGGACCTTTTAAATTTGCCGCCTCAACAAACCGACGTAACTTTTCAGCAAGATTTGGTACCGAATAATCGAAGTCTTGGGAAACGATAGTTTCGCCACTACCTGGCAAATCAGGAATAATGACATGATAATTTGTGGTGAGATAACGAGCCACTCGGTTCCAGTTATCACGGCTACCCGCTAAACCATGAATAAGGAGTAAAGTCGGTTTTGTTGTAGAGCCGCCTTCGCTATATGACCAAGTCACATCACCGACTTTTAAGCTTTTGCTTTGTAGGCCTGCCCAGCTACGTTCTTGCTGTAATACATTCTGGAATGTCACATCAATATTATCGGCTGCCTGTGTTTGAGAAATACTCATCACTGACAATACGCTACAAGCCAAAGTCAGTGCGGTAGCAGTTTTTTTCATAGAGGCCTTAATTGATGTGGACAGCCTTGTCATAGATTTCATCCTTGAAGCTTAAGCGAGTTTGAAAAATTATTGAAAAACTTTGCCAATGAGTCATTTGCCAAATGTTTGGAATGAAGAAAATTATAGTCAATCCGAGAACCAAAGTATGTCTATTTTTTCACTAAACAGTAGCGAATATGCAGTGAGCTCTACATTAAAGCAGGTTAAGTATTTTTAATTTTTTTCATAGAAAAGGATTTATTTTTTGTCAGTGACATTCAAATTTTGACACATTAAAATGATTTCCAACCTTGAAAAAACAATGGAAATATAAAATGCCTACTGCGCAAGAAGTTTTAGATCGTCTGAAAGCCGGTAATCAACGATTTGTAAATGGAAATACTTCCCTTGCAAAAACCTTATCTCATCAAGAACGCGCTGAAATGGCAAAGGATCAAAATCCGTTTGCAATTGTACTTGGCTGCTCAGATTCTCGTGTTCCAGCAGAGATGGTATTTGACCAAGGTCTTGGTGACTTATTCGTAATTCGTGTAGCTGGTAATGTGGTTGCACCTTCACAAGTCGGTAGTGTTGAGTTCGCAGCAGAGCGTTATGACTGCCCAGTTGTAGTTGTATTAGGACACAGCCATTGTGGTGCGATTCAAGCAACAATTGATACGTTAATGAATCCTGATCACCCGCCATCATCTAACCTAATGTCGATTGTGAACCGCGTTCGTCCATCAGTTGAAATTTTAATGCAGACTGATTTAAAAAATGATTTGAAAAAACTTTCATGTCATGCGGTACGTTCAAACGTTTTTGCTTCCGTAAATCAATTACGCCATGGTTCAGCGGTGTTAGAGAGCCTGATTGCAAAAGGTGAATTAATTGTTGTCGGTGCAGAATATTCACTAGAAACTGGTGAAGTTACTTTTTTTGATTTCTGATCATATTAAAAAAGAATACTTAAAGATAAAAGGTGCCTATAGGGCACCTTTTATATATGGGTAAGCTAAATTAAGTAGTTTTGACTGCGCTTGAGCATTGGGATGAATTAAATCATTTTGCATAAGCTGTTTTTGACCAGCAACACCATCTAGAAAAAACGGTAGTAGTTTCACCTGATATTTTTGACTTACAACTTTATAATTATTTTCAAAAGCTTTGCTATACGCAGCCCCATAATTTGGCGGAATCTTCATGCCAAAAAGAATAACTTTGGCTTTTTGTTTCTGGCTTAATTGAATGAGCTGATCCAGATTTTTTTGAATCATTTGAGGTGGTTGCCCACGCAAGCCGTCATTTCCACCTAATTCAATCACGACCACATTCGGCTTATAGGTCTGCAATAACTTAGGTAATCGGGCTAAAGCGCCGCTTGTTGTTTCTCCACTAACACTTGCATTGACCACTTTGTGTTGTTTGGGATACTGTTGGTCTAAGCGTTTTTGCAGTAATTGTACCCAACCTTGTTTGGGATCAATTCCGTAACCGGCACTAATACTATCTCCTAAAATTAAAATAGTTTTCGCCGATACAAGCATAGGCAGCATACTTAATGAGATGAGCATGATGCTTTTAGAACCAATCAAAAAAGATTTAGACATTTGTACTTCGACCCTGATTCTGAATACATAGGACTTTTCACATCATGCCACAACCCATCATTGCTGCCCATCAAGTTACACAAACTATTCAGATTAACCAAAATCAGTTTACGATTTTAAAAGGTATTGATTTAGAGATTTTTGAAGGGGAACAGGTAGCAATTACGGGACGTTCCGGCTCAGGTAAATCAACCTTACTAGGAATTTTGGCGACTTTAGATCAACCGTCTGAAGGAGAAGTCTGGTTGTGTGGTCAAGCTGTTCATCAGTTAACAGAGGAACAACGTGCCCAAATCAGAATGCAGCATATTGGTTTTGTATTTCAGTCTTTTCAACTTCTGCCTCAGTTGAGTGCGCTTGAAAATGTGATGTTACCTTTACGATTACGTAAAGACTTTGATTATAAAACAGCGGAGAAAAAAGCTTTAGATTGGTTGCATCGAGTAGGGCTGAGTCGTCAAGTTGAACAAACGCCTAAAGTCTTATCTGGTGGCGAGCAGCAGCGTGTAGCCATTGCACGCGCTCTTATTGCAGAACCACAAATTATTTTTGCGGATGAACCGACTGGAAACCTAGATGGTCAGACAGCACAAGAAATTGAAAGCTTGCTCTTTGATTTAAACCGAGAGTTAGGTACGACTCTGATTTTGGTGACCCATGATCGTAATTTAGCATCCCTTTGTCAGCGTCATGTTGAGTTAGATGATGGCCGACTAAAGACAGTACAGGGTGGTTAAACTATGCGTAATCTTCTCAAACCACTTTTTCTACAAAGTTTTCGTACGGGTGGATTATATCTACTCATTATTGCTCTATCGCTTGCGATCAGTGCAACAACTGCCCTGAAATTTAGTAACGACCAAGTTAAAAATGCAGTCAGTCTGCAAGCTTCACAAATGCTGGGTGCGGATTTGGTTCTGTCAAATAACGAGCCTATCGAACAGTCGTGGAAAAAAAGAGCAGAACAGCTGGGTTTAAAACAAACTAATGTCACTATATTTAGCTCGATGGCTCATACCCAAGATCAGTTTGTCATGGTGAATGTAAAGGCAATTGAGCCTTTATTTCCACTCAGAGGACAGTTGGAAATTGAACCAAGCGCTAAAGCGACTCAATCTGGGGAAGTTTGGCTAAGTCAAAGAGCAGCCGATTTACTTAAAGTAAAGCTAGGAGATACTGTTTCTATTGCTGATGGTACCTTCCGTTTTAGTGGCGTGATTGTGCGTGATTCAAATCAGGAACTTGGTTTTTCAGGCTTTTCGCCAACCGTTATTATTCATCAAGCCGATATTGCTAAGACTCATGCGATTCAGACAGGCAGCAGAATTGACTATCGTTTATTAATGGCAGGTAGCCCTGAACAGGTTCAGTCATTTTCAAAGCAATTTAAGCAACAGCATCAACCTTCTAAAGATGTAGATGAAACGGCTGGCTTACGTTTACGTGATGCAAGTGAATCGAATAGTAGGTTATTACGTCCGCTTGAAAATTTAGATACCTTTTTGCAATTGGCCAATATTTTAACGATTTTGTTGTGTGGTATTGCCATCGCTTTAACGAGTCAAAGATATGTTCAACAAAACCAAGATCATATTGCACTTATTAGATGCTTAGGCGCCAGTAAGTTCCAAATTTTATGTGCCTATATTGGATTGCTTTGTATTGTCAGTGCGATTTCAATTGTGATGGGCAGTCTATTAGGTTTAGTCATGGGTTATGGCCTGCTGCAACTTATGCTGCAATTGATTCCTCAATTAGAGTTAAGTTTTTCGGTTGTACCACTTTTACTAGGGCCTTTACCAATTGCGATTTTTACCAGCGTGATTGTGCTGCTTGGTTTTATTTTGCCAAGCATTTGGGAATTGTTAAATACTCCTCCCATCCGTGTTATTCGCGAGCAAGCCAAATCTCGAAAATCTTTATTCTTTATGTTTTTTGCAGGCATTAGTAGCCTGATCGTTTTTAGTTTGGTATTGAGTGAAAACTTAATGCTCAGCATTTTGGTGTTGGCGGCAATTATTGTTCTTTGTATTTTGCTTTATACCGTTGTTTGGCTATTGCTTCGTAGCTTAAAAAAGCTGAAAAATCGTTTGTCTTTTTATATTCGTTCGCCATCACAAAGCGCCTTACAAATTACTGCATTGGCTTTAGGCTTAAGCCTCATTACGGTACTCAGTGTATTAAGAACAGATTTATTAGAGCGTTGGCAGCAACAACTTCCAGAAGGAACACCGAATCAATTTGTTTATGGATTGCCTCCATTCGATTTAAAAGCATTTGAGCAACAATTAAAACAGAATGGCTGGCAAAGCACGCCGTTATATCCAAATATTCGTGGCCGATTGTTAGCTAAGAATGATGTGCCTTTTTCAGAAGAGGCTATAAAGCAAAATAATTCTTTGCGCCGTGAACTGAATTTGACTCAATCAAATCTACTACCAAATGACAATGTCATTACAAATGGTCAAGCCCAGTTTAATGGCGTAGGGCAAGTTTCAGTCGAAAGTAAAACTGCCGAAAGTTTGGGAATCCAAATTGGAGATAAGCTTACTTTTAGTTTGCCCGAAGGCAACTTACAGGCCAAAGTTGTGAATTTTCGGAGTGTCGAGTGGGAGAGCTTTAGCCCTAACTTTTTCTTTATTTTTTCACCTAAAACCTTAGACGAAAATGCTGGAAGTTATTTAGGTAGTTTCTATGTGCCTAAGCAAGATCAACCAAAAATGATCAATATTATTCAGCAGTTCTCAAATACCGTATTTATTGATGTTGACCGGATTTTAGATGAAGTAAAGCGCTTAATGAATGTTCTAGTCAAAATAGTAACTGTTCTAGCGGCATTAGTTGGTTTTTCTGGAATACTCGTTTTAATTGCTTGTCTAAATTTATTAATGGATGAGCGACGCCGTGAAGTTGCTTTGTTACGTTCATTTGGTTTATCTAAAAATAAAATGAAGCAAATGCTCAGTTTTGAGATTGGGTTTTTAGGTCTGTTAGCAGGCATAGTTGCCTGCTGTTTTGCAGAAGTGATTAGTGCGATCGCAAGTTATAAAATGAATATGGCAATACAATGGCATATTGAAATCTGGCTAATTTTACCTTTTGGCATGATGCTGGTTTGTGCTTTGATTGGTCGTTATCGACTAGGCTATCTCTGTAATTTACCACCTTTACAAAGTTTAAGAGAATTAAACCAATTGTAGTTTAAGGAATAATATCAGGGTTCTGGATGATGATTTCATGCCATAGTGGAAGTAACGGTGAGTTGATTTGTACACAGTACATATAAAAACCACCAGTAATGATTACTGCACCTAATAAGCCTAAAATTTTAAGTATGGTTTTTAACTTGCTGACATAGCTTAAGTACCACATCAGTGCAAGGAATGCTCCAATAATCATGCCGCCAATATGCGCGGCATTATTAATACCCGTTGCGACAAAACCAAAAATAAGGTTGATGACCATAACCATTAATAAAGCTTTTTTATCGAGTATGTAGGCTTGATCTGGAAGCGGGGGAAATAGAGAAAGTACTGTTAATGCAGCACCTAATCCCATCACGGCACCCGAAGCACCTGCACTGACATGAGGAAGTAAGCTTTGATCGAAATGTTGCAGTAATTCATGTCCATTTTGAATAGTCATATAGCTACTGAGAAGGCTGCCAAATAAGCCAGCAAGTAAATACAGGCTTATAAAATAGAAGCGACCAAATAGTGACTCAGCAACATTACCGAAAATATAGAGGGCCCACATGTTAAGCATGAGGTGAACAAGACCAAAATGAAAAAACATGCTGGTAAATAAGCGTTCGGGCTGCCCAGTAAAAGTAAGTGGTGTAAAATCTGCACCCCAATGAATAGCATCTTTCATGGCTGGGTCGCTAATATCGACACCAATTGCAATTTGCCAGACAAACAAACCTACATTAATCAAGATCAATAAGGCGGTCAGCCACCAAGTTTGTACATTGAGTTTACGATTAATGTGCGGAGGCTGATATTGAGTCATGCTATGCTTTTGTTATATATGAACATGCTTAACAGCTTAACATGAAAAAAGTTGAATACAGGAGATCAGGACGAACATGAAAGCTTTTATTGTTCGCGTGTTGTTAATTTTTATAGGGGCAATTCTCCTTATTCAGCTTTGGATTTTCTCAAGTTTGGTTTGGTGGCGTACACATGAAGTTGATACCACCATGTTTATGCGAATTGATTATTGGTCAGATACCTCAGAGCCGATCATTCATGAATGGCTTGACTATGATGATATTAGCGACAATTTCAAACATGCGATTTTAGCTGGGGAAGATGCAAAATTTATTCATCACCATGGTTTTGACTGGGATGGTATTCGTTTTGCTCTAGAGCGGAATAATGAAGAAGGCGAAGTAGTTGCTGGTGGTTCTACTGTGTCTCAACAATTGGCAAAGAACTTGTTTTTATACAATAAGCGTTCGTTTATTCGTAAAGGCCAAGAAACTATCGCAACTTGGATGATGGAGCGGATGTGGTCAAAACGCCGAATTCTTGAGGTATATATGAACTCTGTTGAATTTGGCAAAAATCGATATGGTGTAGAAGCAGCCGCGCAATATTATTATGGTAAAAGTGCGAGAAGCTTAACGCGCGAACAAGCTGCTTTTTTAGCCGCATTATTGCCTGATCCGAAATATTATCAAGATCACCGCAACGATCGTAAACTACAATATAGAAAACGCGTTATTCTACGTTATATGAATAGCACCCAGATTCCTGAATAATGATGTTTTAAAGATGTGTAAATTTTTTAGTTTTTACCAAATTGTCATATTTTTGCAGCATACTGTTTTATAGAGATTTTGGCTGGATAGAGAATTGAGTTAGACATGAATACAGCGATTACACCAACGACCCCAACAGAATATAGTTATAATGACCGTTATATAAATCGTGAATTGTCTATTCTTGACTTCCATTTGCGTGTATTGGAGCAAGCGGTAGACCCTTTACATCCATTACTTGAGCGAATGAATTTCTTGCTCATTTTTTCTCGTAATCTAGACGAGTTTTTCGAAATTCGTGTTGCGGGGGTGATGGAGCAATTTTCTCTGGGCAATGAGAGTCGTAGCCCTGATGGTTTGACGCCAAGACAAGTCTTACAAAAAATCTCTGAAACTGCTCACGCTGCGATTGAACGTCAATATCGTATTTTAAATGAAGAAATCTTACCTAAGTTACGTGAAGAAGATATTTGCTTCCTCCGTCGTGGTGAACTAACGCCAGCACAGTCAGCTTGGATTAAGAAGTATTTTCAAGAACAAGTTGCACCTGTATTAACCCCAATTAGCTTAGATCCAGCGCATCCGTTCCCACGTCTCGTAAACAAGAGCTTAAACTTTATTATTACCTTAGAAGGTAAAGATGCTTTTGGCCGTCAAATTGATTTAGCTGTGGTTCCAGCCCCACGTTCATTACCTCGCGTTGTCCGCCTGCCAGATGAGTTAACAGGTGGTAAAGAACATCACGTCATGCTATCTGCAATTATCCATGAACATGTGTCCGATTTGTTCCCTGGCATGACAGCAACTGGATGTTATCAATTCCGTGTTACACGTAATGCAGACTTGGCATTAAATGAAGATGTTGAAGATTTAGCTAAAGCTTTAAAAGGTGAATTAAGTTCTCGACGTTTTGGTCGTGCGGTTCGCTTAGAAGTGACTCATAACTGTCCACAGCATATTTATGAGTATTTATTGGAAGAATTTGATTTAACCGATGAGCAGTTATACAAAGTTGATGGACCTGTAAACTTAGCTCGTCTGGTTTCAAATTTTAAACGCCCTCATTTGCGTTATGACTCACATACGCCGGTTGTACCTAAAGTGTTTAAAAAGACCGAGAGCATTTTCTCTGCAATGCAGAAGCAAGACATTCTGCTTCATCATCCGTTTGAATCTTTCGCTCCCGTGATTCAGCTACTTCGTGAAGCTGCTCGCGATCCACAAGTATTGGCAATCAAGCAGACACTTTACCGTAGTGGTGCTGACTCTGAAATTGTACAGATTTTGGCGGAAGCTGCGCGTAATGGAAAAGAAGTGACCGCGGTTATTGAATTGCGTGCCCGCTTTGATGAAGAGTCAAATATTGAAGTAGCTAACGTTTTACAAGAAGCGGGCGCTGTCGTTGTTTACGGTATCGTAGGTTATAAAACTCACGCCAAAATGATTATGGTGGTGCGCCGTGAAAACAACAAACTTGTGCGTTACGTTCATTTAGGCACTGGTAACTACCATGCAATGAATGCTCGAATTTATACCGATTATGGTCTCATGACGACCGATAAAGATCTGTGTGAAGATGTGCACCGTATCTTCCAAGAGTTGACTGGTATGGGCAAAATGGCGAAATTGAAAAAGCTATTACATGCACCATTTACCTTACATGCTCAGCTCATCAACTTTATTGATGAAGAAATTGCCAATGCTAAGGCGGGGCGTAAAGCTCAAATTATTGTGAAAGTAAATGCCTTAACGGAAGTTCAATTAATCAATAAATTATATGAAGCATCTCAAGCGGGTGTTCAGATTGATCTGATTATTCGTTCTATTTGCTGTTTACGTCCAGGTTTGCCTAACTTATCAGAAAATATTCGTGTACGTTCAATTGTAGGACGTTTCCTTGAACATACTCGCGTTTATTACTTTAGCAATAATGGTGATGCACGTATTTACTGCTCAAGCGCAGACTGGATGGATCGTAATTTATTTAACCGTGTTGAAGCATGTTTTCCTGTGGAAGATCCTGCATTGAAAAAGCGTATTTATCAACAAGGCCTAGTGAACTATTTGCAAGATAACCAGCAAGCTTGGTTGTTACAGTCAGATGGTACTTGGGTGCGTGCTGAGCCAGCAGAGGGTGAAAAATTGCATAATGCTCAACGGGCACTATTAGAAATGATTAAATAATAAGTTTTAAATTTAATTAAAAAAGCCGACAAAATGTCGGCTTTTTTAATTCACTGAAATTCAAAATAATTTAATTAGTTTTTCTAAATGGTTGTTGGGTAAACGATAATAATTTGAAGCACAGCAAGATGTTTTTAAAATATGTGATTTTCCCCATAAAACATTGAATTTTAAAAATATACAAATCATGTGAAATCTACTTTAATACGCCACATTAAATATACTTAACTTCGGTAAATGAATAAGATGCAATGCTTTATTAGAAATTTACTTATTAGAATACTTTTGGGGATAATGCCAGTGGCGGCCTACGCAGATCAGAAGTGTTATGGGGATATCATCGTATTTCAAAGGTTTGATGATCAAGCGATATATCCTTATTTTGCGCCCGTTTCCAATGATAAAACTAAAAAGAGTGAGGTAAGGAATAAAACAATAATCATCCAAAAAAGAAAACAAAAGCAGGAGGAATTTTTAGCGCAAAAGAAAAATGAGGAAGTTCACACAAAAGAAGAAAAGAAAAATTCTGATAATAAAAAACAACTTGATGCTGCGATCGCTAAAGAAATTTTAGAAAATGGTGAAAAAAAATGGATGGTACAAGTTGCGCTAGCTTCTAATCAAAATAAAGCAAATAGGATTCAGTCACAGCTTGAAGCAAAGGGCTATAAGGTTGTAACCAGCTCAACGACTAAAGGAATACGAGTCATGATAGATCCAGCCAACGACTATGCTATAGCACAAATTATTAGAGAAAAAATTATTTCTGATAATAGTTTGAATATGCAATCTGCTTGGGTGTTTAAGTGGGCATCCCTTACACCTCAATAAAATAAAAAGGAGTCCGAAGACTCCTTTTTTTATTCATGTAGGTTTGTCGTGATTTTCTGCATAATTTGCAGTAATACGTCAAATTCACTTTGTAGCGGCGTACTTTTACGAGTGACTAATGCTAAAGTGCGGCTTGGGGCATCTTCAATTGGTTTTGCAGTAATTTGATCATTAAACTTGATCATACTATTTTCAATTGCAATTTCTGGTAAAAGCGTAAAGCCTAAATCAGAAGAAACCATTTCAACTAAAGTTGGTAAAGAGCTTGCTTTTAAACGGTTATCGTTTTTACGTTCACCGATAGGGCAGGCACTTAAAACGTGGTCACGTAAACAGTGACCTTCTTCAAGCAAAATTAATCTTGATAAATCAAGATCATCTAGAGAGTTCGCTTGAAGAGCATTTGTATCTTGCTTACTACATACAAGGTACAAATTTTCTTTCGAAATTTCAGCGACTTTTAGGCCTCTAGTATCAAACGGTAGAGCAAGAACAATCATGTCTAGATTACCGTGTTCTAGACGCTCTACAATTTTTTCACTTTGAGCTTCATGCAGATGCAACTGAATTTTAGGTAACTGCTGATGCACTTCATCAAGTAACCGTGTCAGGATAAAAGGTGCAATGGTTGGGATAACTCCCAAATGCAAATCGCCTGTTAACGGTTCACTCATTTCACGGCTCAAACGCATTAAATCTTGAGCATCTGCTAGTAGTACACGGGCACGAGCAACAACTTGTTCACCCAATGGTGTTAAACGCACATTCTGACGGTCACGCTCTACCAGAACGCCACCTAACAATCGTTCAAGCTCCATGATGCCGCCTGATAACGTCGATTGCGTGACAAAAGAGCGGCGTGCTGCTTCAGTAAAATGCAAAGTTTCCGACAACGTAACTAAATATGATAGCTGTCTTAGTGAGGGTAATGCAGCCATAGTGTCCTAGTATGATGATTTAAAATGATGCGCAAATAAACCGCTAAGCTGAGGAATAAAATGTGCAGGGATATCATGCCCCATTCCATCAATTAATTCAAACTTAGCACCGGAAATTGCTTTTGCTACAGCCTTACCATGACTAGGTGGAAGTAAACGATCACGAGAGCCATGTAAGACTAACGCGGGTTGCTTAATTTCACGGTCCAGTTGAAGTAAGGAGCCTGTACATAATATTGCTAAAAACTGTTGAAGTACACCAGCAGGATAATAGCTACGTTGATAAAGTTTGCGTGCAGTTTGCATTGCTTCAATCTGGTTGACGTAACCAGGTGAACCAATCAATTGAAATAATTTTAAACTGTGATTAACAATACCATCTTCGTCACGTGACTCAGGTTTGCCAATTAAACTCAAAAGCTGTTTCGGAAAAGGAGGGGGTAAAAAAGGCTGATTATTACTGGTAAACATGAGCCCCAATTTCTCAACCTTTTCAGGATATTTTGCTGCAAGAATTTGAGCGATCATCCCGCCCATTGATGCACCAATGACATGTGTTTTAGTCACGCCTAAGCGGTCAATGAGCATTGATACATCATCTGCCATATCATGCAGAGTATAAGGCGCTCCTTGGTTACTTAACCCCAGCGCAAAGCGACCCATCAATTTAACCGTATTTAACCGTTTACCTTCATGACGTACTTTTGAAGAAAGGCCAATATCACGGTTATCAAAACGAATAACACGAAAACCTTGATCAATGAGTGATTTACAGAAGAAATCCGGCCAGAAAAGCATTTGAGCGCCAAGACCCATAATCAGCAAAATGGTTGGATGTTCCGGTTTTCCACCTACTTCTACATGTAGCTCAATACCATTGCCTAAGTTGACTTTGGTTTCTTGCATGAAAGATGTATACGGCGAAACGTTAAACTGTAAGGCACTATTCATGTTATCCATTCCTTAAAGGAATACTCACAAAAGAGTATTCCTGATTCAAATCTTATGCTTGGGCTGGAATAAGATCTGGAACAAGCTTTGTTAAAGTTAAGCGTTGTTTACCTGCTGTTGCACCTAACAATACGAAACCACGCAATGTTCCATCATTGTCAATTGCTTTAGCAAGCATACCATCGTCGAACTCTTCTGTTTCCCAGTTCACTTCTACATCCACTGGAGCTGGTAACACTGTAAGTGGAGCTGCAGGAGTTTTTACTGCAACTGGCATAGCAGGGTAGTGCACGGCAGTTTGTTGTCCGCTGAGGGTTTTTGCAAGAGCACGAGCTTGCTGCATAATTGGCATTACATACGGAAGTAGCGTGCCATTTACTTCAGCGCAATCGCCAATCGCATAAATATCGGCTTGATTTGTTTCAAGTAAACTATTGGTAATAATTCCACGGCTTGTTTGAATATCTGCACTTTTAGCAAGTGAAATATTTGGCTGTAAACCAATTGCTGAAAGAACAATATCGGCTACCAAAGTTTGGCCGTTTGCGAGTGTAATCGCATAATCTTCGCCATTATTAATTTTGCTGACTTTTTCAACGGTTGTGCCTAAAGCAAATTTAACACCAGCCTCTTCGAGATTTTGCTGGAATGCAGAAGCAATATGACCTGGCAATAAGCGACCTAATGGCTGAGGTGCCAAATCAATGACAGTGATGTCATATTCACTGTGAAGTAAGTCATTGGCGAATTCACAACCAATTAAGCCAGCACCTAAAATAACAACACGTTTGTCTTTACGTTGAGCTAGATTTTCACGGAAAGCACGGTAATCAATCAGCGAGTTCACTACATGAATGTCATCGCTACCATCGCCTGCAATTGCAAGACGAATTGGGTTAGCACCAACCGCTAAAATCAGTTTTGAATAGGGTTGATTCGAAGTTACCCCATCTTTCTCAAGAACAAGCTCATGACGTTCAGCTAAAATTTCTTTTACAAAAGTGAAAGGCTCAATACGCATATTGAGTTGGGTACCCATTTTAGCAGCATCACCTAAAGCAATCTGTTCAGGTGCTTTTTTACCTGCAAATGCATTTGATAATGTTGGTTTTGCATAATTCACTGCATCATCCGCACAAATCATCACAAGTTCTTGCTCTGGGCTAAGTTTACGAAACTCACGTGCTAAGGTATAACCCGCCATGCCTGATCCGATAATGACGATAGGATGCATTTTTCTCTCCAGAGTTAGAATTGTTTATTTAATACGGTAATGGGTAATATTCGTAAAAAAGACCATGTCAATCATGGCCTTTTGCTTTAAATCATTAGATTTCGATCATTTCGAAGTCAGCTTTTGAAACGCCGCAATCAGGGCAAGTCCAGTCATCAGGGATATCTTCCCATTTTGTTCCAGCTGCAATGCCGTCTTGTGGCCAACCTTCTGCTTCATCGTAAATCCATCCACAAACGATACATTGATATTTTTTCATGAGACTCTCCGCACTGATAAGTTTGCTCAAAGCTGCCTTTCAGTAAAACTATTCCATCTATTAATAATGTAACCACGATCCGGTCAATAATAACCAATGTGCCTTTGATCGGATATCAAATTTTTACGCAGTTCTACATTTAATGTAAAGCAAATAACGGAGTTTAATCATTCGTAAGCAAAGATGAATGGCAGGTTAGGACAAATAAGTGGTTTTTTAGGCAAAACTTGAGCATAAACTAATAATAACTAATACATTCTTAACGTTAATTTTAAACTTAATGTTGTTTGTGAAATTATTGAGAAATAAAAAGTGTCTGCTCATTTAAAAGATTTATATAATAAGAAAGCTAAATAACAACAAATAAAGATTCAACAGATGTCATTATTAAACGCGAAAATTAAAATTCGACAGTATAAGAACGGAATAAATCAGGGAACTTAAGTATGGAAAATTTAGTATACGAAGTAGAAATTGAGGCGCCTATAGAAAAAGTATGGGAATTACTTTGGAATAACGAGACATATAATGCTTGGACAAAATTCTTTGCCCCAGACTCTTCAATGCGTACCGATTGGCAAATCGGTGGTAAAACTTATTTTCTAGATGGTGAAGGCAATGGCATGGTCTCCACCATTGAAGAATTGAAAAAGCCGGAAATATTGATTTTTAAACATTTAGGAATGATTAAGGACGGTAAGGAAGATTTAGAAAGTGAAGAAGTTAAAGGCTGGAGTGGTTCCCAAGAAAAATATTTTTTGAGCCAGCACGATAGTGTAACTACTTTAAAAGTCGAATTAGCCACCTTACCTGAATACATGGGTATGTTGAAAAGTGGCTTCGTTCAAGGATTTGATGTAATCAAGAAATTGGCAGAAGGAAAATAGGCAATCGGCATCAATTTAAGCCAAATATTTTTTATAAATTTTCATAATCAAATCATTGAGGCGAGAAGGATAGGCCAAACGATGATGTCCGCCTTCAAACGTTTCAATATTCATGTAGGGCGCAAGTTTTTCTTGAACCTGATACATATCAAGTTGCTCATCTCCTAATTCTAAATAAGCCATTTTAGGATTAGAGAGGGTAAGTTCTTCTTCGGAAAGCTGAGGATAATCAGGTCGAAAGCTAGGCGTAAGACTTGGATTTGCCACAATCACAGCTAATTTATGTTGAGCGGCAGTTTTTAAGGCCCAATATCCTCCAAGGCTGTGACCAACCAGTAAATCTGGTTTAATCGTCTGAATAGCCTGATGATAAAAGTACTCAACAGACGCATAACTTAGGTTACGATAATCAACGTCAATACAAAATTTTTCAGGATGTAAAATGGCGTGGAACTTTGTCGATTCACGAGAAGAATCCAAGCCATGTAAAAATAGAATTTTCATTATTTACGACACAATCTCATTGATAAAATACAAGGCAAATAGGGCCTTTGAATATCGAGGTTATTTGGATTTTTTTATATTTTACTAAAAGCTTTAAAAAATGATCTTAGCGATTGGTCTAAGTCATTTTGCCTTTAAAAAGTACGGCTCGTTTCCATAAATTGTCTTTTTTCATTTTTGTTTGATTGAAATCATTCGAAAAACTCCTGCAATCTGTTAAGCTATGCCACTTCATTTTTACTTAATCGAGGCAGAGATGACGCAACAAAACGCTCAATCGACTTCTGAACCAACTATTTCCGAAAACGATTTAATTGCACAGCGTCATGCCAAATTAAAGCAAATCCAAGATGTTGCGAAGGAAACTGGAAAGAGTCCTTGGCCAAATACTTTTAAGCGTGAACATTACGCAGCTGATCTACAAGAACAATTTAAAGATCAGTCGAAAGAACAAATTGAAAGCGCTGAGCATGTCTATGTAAAAGTGGCCGGCCGTGTCATGTTAAACCGTGGTTCTTTCATGGTGATTCAAGACATGACAGGTCGTATTCAGTTATATGTTGACCGTAAAGGCTTACCAAAAGATATTCTTGAAACCATTAAAGGTTTAGATCTCGGTGACATTATTGCTGCCGAAGGTTATATCGGACGTTCAGGCAAAGGTGACTTATATGTTCATCTTGAAGGTTTTGAACTTCTTACAAAATCGCTTCGTCCGTTACCAGATAAATTTCATGGCTTAAATGACACAGAAGTTAAGTACCGTAAACGCTACCTTGACTTAATTGTGAATGAAGAAACACGTAAGACTTTTGAAATCCGTGCCAAAGTTGTTGCAGGTATTCGAGCATTCTTAAACAATGAACGTTTCATGGAAGTTGAAACGCCAATGATGCATGTGATTCCAGGTGGTGCTTCTGCACGTCCATTCGAAACACATCACAATGCTTTGGATATGCCTTTATTCTTACGTATTGCACCTGAACTTTATTTGAAGCGTTTAGTGGTTGGTGGTTTTGAACGTGTGTTCGAAATTAACCGTAACTTCCGTAATGAAGGGGTGTCAACACGTCACAACCCTGAATTCACGATGATCGAGTTTTATCAGGCATATGCTGATTATAAAGACTTAATGGCATTGACTGAAAATATGCTTGAAAAGTTGGCTTTGGATATTCTAGGTACAACTGATGTTCCTTACCAAGGTGAAGTGTTTAGCTTCAAAGGACCATTCAAAAAAATCTCTATGTTCGATGCGATCTTAGAGAATAATCCGCAGTTCACACCTGAAAATGTAGGTGATCGCGAGTTTCTTGCAAAATTTATTCGTGAAGAGTTGAAAGAAGAGGTTAAGCCAGGTTTTGGTTTAGGTAAGCTTCAAACAATCGTATTTGAAGAAACTGTTGAAACTAAACTTCGTCAGCCAACATTTATTACTGATTACCCAGCGGAAACTTCTCCATTGGCGCGCCGTAATGATGACAATCCACACGTTACAGATCGTTTTGAATTCTTCATCGGTGGTCGTGAGTTAGCAAATGGCTTCAGCGAGTTAAATGACCCAATCGATCAAGCTGAGCGTTTCCAAGCGCAAGTTGCTGAAAAAGACGCTGGTGATGATGAAGCAATGCATTACGATGCAGAGTTTGTTGAAGCACTTGAATATGGTTTACCTCCAACAGCAGGTGAAGGTATTGGTATTGACCGTTTGGTTATGTTATTTGCTGACGCACCAAGTATTCGTGATGTAATTTTATTCCCGCATATGCGCCGTAAAGAAGGTTAATCTTCTAAGATGCAAAAAGGCAGTATTTATACTGCCTTTTTTATTACCTTTTATATCTAGAAACTTACCTACTTATACTAATCTTAAGATAGCGTTAAAAAATGTAATTGCACAGTTTAACAATTGCAAAGTTGTGATAAAAAATTTAAGGTGTTGCTCATAAATAACTTTGAGAATTGGCTGGCATGTTTCTAAGAAAAACACTTTCGATTGCAATATTGGCAACTGCTTCATCCGCTATTTTTGCACAAGGTTTAGTGCTAAATAATGAAGACTTACGTACCGACTTAAACTGGTTAAATCAACAAGGTGTTATCAGTATTAGCACCTCAACTTGGCCGTTAAGTGGTGATGAAATTCAAAGAGCACTTTCTCAAGCAAAAGTGACGCATCCAGCTCAACAAAAAGTTATTAATTCAGTACTTAATGCATTAAAAGCAGATAACAATACAGTTAAAGTGGGTGCTTTTGCTGAAACTGATATCAAAAATATTCCTCAAGCATTCGGTGATAACCAAAAAGCTCAATATCAAGGTTCGTTAGAGTTTAATGCTGGCGGTGAAAACTGGGATGCTAAAATCCGAGTAAATGCAGAAAAAGATCCACAAATTGATAATGGGCAAGATGTCAATGTTGAAGGTTCATATGTCGCTGGTAAACTTTGGAATCAATGGGTAGTTGCAGGTCAAATTCCGACATGGTGGGGGCCTGGACACGATGGTAGCTTAATTCGCGGTGATGCCAGTCGACCAGTTTATGGGGTAACTGCACAACGTGCTGTGCAAAATGCTTTTGAGACAAAATGGTTGTCTTGGATTGGGCCTTGGCAATACCAAGCATTTGCTGGTCAATTAGATGATTATAAAGCAGTACCTGATGCTAAATTAATTGGATTACGTTTAACTGCACAACCATTACCATATATCGAGTTAGGTGCATCGCGTGCTATTCAGTGGGGTGGAGATGGCCGTCCTGAAAGTCTTAGTTCGTTATGGGATGCATTTGTTGGTAATAAAGATAATGGCGGAACTGGCGAACCAGATCCATCAAACCAAATTGCTGGCTTTGATGGTCGTTTATTGCTGCAACCGCTATTCCAAGTTCCAGTCAGTTTATATGGACAGTATGTAGGTGAAGATGAAGCAGGTGGTTTACCTTCTAAGAAAATGTACTTAGCTGGTGTGGACTATTCATCTAGCTACAATAACATGCCGTACCAACTTTATGCAGAGTGGGCAGATACGCGTACTAATGGTGATGTAAGAGGTATCTCTTATGCTCATACTTCAACATATAAAGATGGCTATTACCAACATGGTTTCCCGTTAGGCCACGCGATGGGCGGTGATGGGCAAATGTACTCAGTGGGGGGCGATATCCGCTTTGATGTCATGAACCGTTTAAGCGGTCGCGCTATGGTGGTTAAAGTTAACCAATCTAACTTGGCAATCAATAAAGCATTCCCTAAAGATGATGAAATTAAAGCACTTGATTTAACTTGGACACATTTCATCAAACCTGATCTTCCATTAAAAATTAATGGATGGGTAAGTGATTCGGATCTTGAGGGTAATGATGCAGGTGCATCTATTGGTATTGAAATTCCATTAGAACGTAAAATGTTTGGTTTCTAAGATTAGATCATGTTTTAGAAAAGAGAAGCGATTAATGCTTCTCTTTTTTATGGCTTTTAAAGAAAACTAAAGACTAGAACATGATTTGCTTAAGTTGACTACACAAGCTAGGATTACAAAGTTATACAAGTGAATCAGCATATTACATGTATATGATTAAATCGAATATCAATATGAAAAAACAAGCAAAAGGAATCGGTTTTAAATCACTATAATGCATAACTAATGCTATAAGCCATATAAAGGCTTGTGGTTGGATTATCTATCACGAAAAATTGGAGTTGTTATGGCACTCGTTCCTCCACATGGTCTTCTAGGTGGTGGTTTAATACTACTTCTAGATTTTATGGGCAAAATGGATAGAGAAGGACGTGTTCATGACTGAATCAAGACTCACACATCTCAAACAGCTTGAAGCGGAAAGCATTCATATCATCCGTGAAGTTGCTGCAGAATTCGAAAACCCAGTCATGCTTTACTCAATTGGTAAAGACTCGGCTGTTATGCTTCATCTTGCATTGAAGGCATTTTATCCAGCTAAACTTCCATTCCCTTTATTACATGTAGATACGGGTTGGAAATTTAAAGACATGATCGCGTTTCGCGATAACATGGCAAAAACTCATGGTTTTGACTTAATTGTTCATCAGAACAAAGAAGGCCGTGAAGCTGGGATCAACCCATTTGATCATGGTAGTTCAAAATATACAGATATTATGAAAACCCAAGCTTTAAAACAGGCTTTGGATAAATATCAATTTGATGCTGCTTTTGGTGGTGCACGTCGTGATGAAGAAAAATCACGTGCAAAAGAGCGTGTATATTCATTCCGTGATAGTAAACACCGTTGGGACCCGAAAAACCAACGCCCTGAACTTTGGAATCTTTACAATGGTAAAGTGAACAAAGGTGAAAGTATTCGTGTATTCCCTTTATCTAACTGGACTGAGTTAGATATCTGGCAATATATTTATTTAGAAAATATTCAAATCGTTCCTCTTTATTTCTCTGCTGTTCGTCCCGTAGTAGAGCGTAGCGGTACGTTAATCATGGTTGATGATGAGCGTATGCGTCTAAAAGAGGGTGAAGTTCCACAGATGAAGTCTGTACGTTTCCGTACGCTTGGCTGTTACCCGTTAACTGGTGCAGTTGAGTCTGAAGCAGATACGTTACCTGAAATTATCCAAGAGATGCTTTTAGCCACGAGTTCTGAGCGTCAAGGTCGTATGATTGACCATGATGAAGCGGGCTCAATGGAAAAGAAAAAGCAAGAAGGCTATTTCTAAGACAATTTCTAAATTTGTGGAGTTTGAGCAATGTCTCATCAATCAGAATTAATCAGTCAAGATATCTTGGCCTATTTAAAGCAACATGAACAAAAAGACCTTCTACGCTTTTTGACTTGCGGTAATGTAGACGATGGTAAAAGTACGCTTATTGGACGTTTACTCTACGATTCAAAATTGATTTATGAAGATCAATTGCAAGCAGTAACGCGTGACAGTAAAAAAGTAGGAACTACGGGTGATGCACCAGACTTGGCGTTACTAGTAGATGGCCTTCAAGCAGAACGTGAACAAGGTATTACCATTGACGTAGCTTACCGTTATTTCTCAACAGAAAAGCGTAAGTTTATTATTGCGGATACTCCAGGGCATGAGCAATATACTCGTAACATGGCAACAGGTGCGTCAACTGCTGATTTGGCAATCATCCTGATCGATGCGCGCTATGGTGTACAAACTCAAACTCGTCGTCATACGTTTATTGCGAGTTTGCTTGGTATTAAAAATATCGTTGTTGCAATCAATAAGATGGACTTGGTTGAATATTCACCTGAGCGTTTCACTGAAATTCAGATTGAATATGATGCTTTCGTAAGCCAATTAGGTGATCGTCGTCCAGCCAATATTCAGTTTGTACCAATCTCTGCTTTAAATGGTGATAACGTTGTAAATCCGTCAGCTCATACGCCGTGGTACAAGGGTCAAACCTTGATGAGCATTCTTGAGTCGGTGGAAATCAGTCGTGAATCGAATAAACACGAATTCCGTTTCCCTGTTCAGTATGTAAACCGTCCAAATCTTGATTTCCGTGGTTTTGCGGGTACCGTTGCTTTAGGTGAAATCAATGTTGGTGATGAGATTGTTGCACTGCCATCAGGTAAGCGTTCAACAGTTAAAGAAATCGTTACTTTTGATGGAAACCTTGAGCAGGCTGTAGCGGGTCAAGCGGTTACATTGACCCTGAATGATGAAATTGATATTAGCCGTGGTAACGTTTTGGTACGTGCTGGCGAGCAACCGTTAATTTCACGTAGTGTTCGTGCTTCAGTGGTGTGGATGAATGAACATCCGCTCGTGAAAGGTAAGTTATACAACGTTAAGATAGGTACCCAGACTGTTCCTGCTAAAGTGACTAACATTCACTATCGTGTGAATGTGAATACACTTGAACATACTCATGTGGAAGAGCTTGAGTTAAATGCAATTGCAGATGTTGTAGTTGAGTTCGATGCGCCAGTTGTATTTGATCAATATCAAGATTCTCGTTATACAGGTTCATTCATTTTCATTGACCGCTTAAGCAACGTAACTGTTGGTGCTGGTATGGTTGAAGCTGCTGTTGAATGGACTGCACATAGCAATCCTGTAACAGCTGAAGATCGTGCTGCACGTTTGGGCCAAAAGCCAGCGGTGATTGGGATTTCTGCACAGTTAATCGAGAAAGCTCAAGTTTTAGAAAGTTTATTGATCCAACAAGGTGTAGTTGCGATTGCAAAAGCCAACTTAACTGCTGAGCAAATTACTTTATTGCGTGAGACGGGTGTTGTAGTTATTACTACGGCTGTGGATGGTACAGATACAGAAGTTACTGCTGAAACCGTTGAAGAGGCAGCTGAAAAAGTTGTGGAATTAGTTCGTCTTTAATAGACTGAATTGATTTTGAAAAAACCCGCGTAAGCGGGTTTTTTATTGGGTTTAGAAAATACTTTGAGTTTTTAAAGTTAAATATTCTCTTAAATCTTTGGGATAGCTCTGAATCATCTTTAAAAATATATCTCGATCACCTTGATATAAGGCACGTGTTGCTTCTTCGTAATTTGGCATATTGCCCAACATAGCAGACATAAAACGGTCGATGGCTTGTTTAGCGAGCATAATATTACCTTCAGAATTTGGGTTATTTAACTCTTTATCAATTAACTTACGAATTACTGCTGATGCACTCGCACTTTGTTGATCTAACCAATCCCAATGTTTTTTCTGTAAAGTGATTTCACGAGAAATTACTCCGAGTTTAGGTCGTCCAACTTTTTTAATTTCTTCCGGTTCACCATAACGTTGATGAAATTCTTGTTCCGAACCAGAAAGATCAAGATCAATTTGTTGACCTGTTTGATCATTAAAAATCAGAATATTTTCCGTTGTTTTCGGAAGATCTTTGAGTTTTTTTGCAAGTTCAATGAGGGAGTCACTCGCAATAAGCGTGCTTCCAGTGAAGGCAGTATAGGTGATTTTAGTATTCATTTTAGCCATATATTTTTATCTGGGTAAAATAATATTATCAGGGTAAAATTAATTTGGCAAATAATTAAAATTATAACCAAAGAATTATTTGATTTTATGAGTGTAGTCTATGAAGTTAGGACTATAAAAATAGTCAAGATAATGGGCTATTTAAAATTTTACTCTGCTTTAGTATCGCTTTTATGAGAGAATACGCCTTTAGTTGTATGTATAGAGACTCCTATGTTTGAGCAATCTCCTGAATCTTTAAGCGATATCGAAATTTTAGACATTTTACAGTCGATGAAAAAAGATAAGCTAGATGCGGAAGCAAATGAGATCATCCGTAACGGGGGAAAAGCAGGACGTCAGGAAGCACATAAACAGGCTTTAGTGGCACTGAATACAAATTTTGAAGAAAAGTTTGTAGAGGCAGTTACTCTTGCACTAGGTTTAAATGCAGCTCAAGCTAAAAAAATTCGCTATAAAAAAGATCGAATTCGTATTTTAAAAGCGCGTGGTATTGATTATTTAGCTATTGATGGTGCAGAAACAGCGCAAGTTTTGGCACAAATTTCACAAGCGATTGTTCGAGAAGATGCAATAGTTACTCATGACTTACATGACATCTTCCCATTTTGGAAAGAAGGTTGGCCAATGGTGCAATTTGATAATGCCTATAAAATTTTAGAAGAAGATATTAGCTTGCACTTTCATGCATTCTTAGACGCCATGATTGAGTATATAAATAAATAAAAATAAAAGCCCCGTTTGGGGCTTTTATTTTTAGGGGAATAATTAAAGTGTACTAAAGAGCGGGAAAACGCCAATCACTAATGCAGTGCCCATCAAAACCATACATGTTATAAATGCCCATTTAAATGTGAACTTTTGATGATCTGCAAAGTCAACTTTAGCAAGACCGCATAACAAGTAAGTTGATGGAACAAGAGGCGATAGTAAGTGTACTGGTTGACCTACAATTGATGCACGAGCAATAGCTTCTGGGCTAATACCGTAATGTGAAGCCGCTTCAGCAAGAATTGGTAAAACACCATAGAAGAATGCATCATTTGACATAAAGAATGTCAAAGGCATACTGACTAAAGCGGTAATCGGTGCAAGATATGGACCCATGCTTGGAGGAATCATTGCGACGAATTCTTTAGACATCGCCTCAACCATACCTGTACCAGATAAAATCCCTGTGAAAATACCTGCAGCGAAAATTAAACCTACAACAGCCAAAATACTATCTGCATGCATTGCGATACGCTTTTTCTGCATATCAACATCTGGATAGTTAATCAGCATTGCAATACAGAACGCTAGCATGAATAGCACTGACATTGGCAAAATGCCTTTGATTAATGCAATCATGAGAATAATAGTAAGTACCATATTTACTTTGCGTAAATGTGGACGCGTCGCTTCAGGGTCTTTCGACACGGTAATATTATCACCATGATGACTTTCAAGCTCGATCACGCCTAAACGTTTTTGCTCATAACGACCATATAAATATGCCAAGAAGAATAACCAACCAATACTAATGATCATTGGAAGGATCATTGGTACGAAAATATGGCTTGGATCAACTTGTAATGCACTTGCAGCACGAGCAGTAGGACCACCCCATGGCGTTAGGTTCATTACACCACTACATAACAGCATAAGCGCAGTCATGATGAGTGTGTTCATTCCTAGACGTTGATAAAGTGGCAACATTGCAGCCACACAGATCATATAAGTGGTTGAGCCATCACCATCTAAAGAAACGAGAGTGGTTAAAAAGACAGTTCCTAGAGTAATTTTTAAAGGATCGCCTTTAACTTTTTTCAAAATCCATTTAACCGGTGGGTCGAAAAGACCTGCATCGATCATTAAGGCAAAATACAAAATTGCGAATAAAAGCATTACGCCAGTTGGCGCTAATTTTTTGATGCCATCCAGCATCATCTCACTGAGACCTTTAAGTTCAATGTGACTTAAACTTTCAAAGTAATGACCTAGGCCCCAAGCAATGAGAGAAAAAATAAACGGGATGAGAATTAAAGCAATAATAGGGCTTAAACGTTTGGACATGATCAAGTACATGAAGCACAAAATCATGCCAACACCAAGTAATGTCAGCATACAATCAATCCTTTGCCTATAGTTTTACTGAACAAGTTTATTCAAAACTCTGACCTTGGTTATTCTTATTAATTTTTATTAAAAAGACAAATAATATATTTAGTTTATTTGGTTAATATATATTCGTTTGGATGGGTATATTTAGATGAAATACTGAACATATATATTAAGGTTATAATGGTTTTATAATAAATGCATATCATTATAAAACAATATAAAGGTATTATAAAAATAAAAATTATATGGCATTTTTTTTAATTATATATATTTTGATGAGTGAAATGAGAAGAAGAAGCATTTAGGGCTTACTTTGAGCTAAGTTACATAAGTTTATTTGCAATGTAAATGGGGCTTAATCACTTTATAGGCAGTTAAGAGATATAGATTATTTTATTAATTTTCAGTATTTAAGCTTTAATAGAGTTGTTAAATAAAATAATAATACTTTTAGATTAAAAGAGCAAATTGAATAAATGAATCTAAAATAATTATTACATATATTTAAAAAAGTTATTTAGTTTTAAAAAAATACCCCAGCTAAATTGTGGGGCATTTAAATTAATAACGATTAGTTTTCATCAATTGATGAGTGTGTTTCGGTTTGTTCTAAAATTCGAGTTACAAGAAGTTGGTCAATTTTAAAATGGTCGACATCGACAACTTCAAATTTATATCCACCAAATTCCACAAAATCTGCTGGACGTGGAATTTTGCGTAGACGGTACATCATGAAACCTGCGAGCGTCTCATAGTTTTCTTCATCAGGCATTTCATCAATTTCAAGAGCATGTCTTAGGTCATCAATTGGTGTGCTGCCATCAATTAACCATGAGTTATTATCACGTTTAATGATTTGCTGTTCTTCTTCAATAGGAGTAACCCAATCACCCATAACTGTAATCATAATATCGCTTAATGTAATCACTCCGACAACGAGTGCATATTCATTGATAACGACAGCAAATTTTTCTTTTGTAGAACGAAAACGGTCAAGTAGTTCAGAGAGTGTGAGGGTGTCGGGAATCATGAGTACAGTACGAATGGTAGACTCATTTAATTGAGTTGGTGATTGATTATTTAAAATACGTACTAAGAAATCTTTAGCATCAACATAACCAATAACCTGATCAATATTTTCATTACACACTAAAAATTTTGAGTAAGGATATTCTGCTAATTTTTGACGAATACTATCTTCATGTTCGTTTAAGGTGAAATAAACGACGTTCTCGCGTGTCGTCATGCTTGAAGGTACGGTACGTTCTTCTAGTTCAAAAACATTCTCAATAAAGTGGTGTTCTTGTTTTTGAAGTACGCCAGCTTGAGCGCCTGCATCCATGACCGCTGAAATATCATCAAAAGTAATGTTATCTTCGCGTGTTGTATTGACTTTAAACAAGCGAAATAACAGATTCGCAATAGCATTAATTCCCCAAGCTAAGGGTTTACACACCTTAATAAAAACTTGAATCGGGTTAATAACGCTAATTGCAATTTTTTCAGGTGCAATCATTGCCAAGCGCTTTGGCATAAGATCGGCAAATAAAATAAATAGAGAAGTTACTAAAGTGAAGGAGAGGGCAAAACCGATAGTTTGTGTCCATGGACCTTCATAAAAGCGGTCAACTAAAGTGACAAAAAAGGGACGAAAAGCAGCTTCACCCAAAATACCGCCTAAAATTGCAACTGCATTTAGGCCAATTTGAGAAGCTGCAAAAAAATCGGCAGATTGTTCTTGTAGATCAAGTACTTGTTGGGCACGTTCTTCGCCAGCTTCGGCTAAAATTTTTAACTTTACTTTTCTGGCACCAGCCAATGCAATTTCAGTTAAAGATAAAAAGCCTGCTGCGATGATGAGCAGTACGATGATAATGATATTTTGAAAGAGACTCACAAATCACCCGAGGTTCATCATTATTATGACTATGTTTTAACACAAAAAAGCGCTGAGGTAATCAGATTGATTGCTCAGCGCTTGAAGATAATGTCTAAAATCGACAATTAAATTAAAATTTATTTAATAGTGAGAAAATTGTGAATTGTTGGTTAGAAATTCACGATTTTCTTCTTCAATCATTTGACGAGCAACAAATAAAATAAGTTGGCGCAACCAGCGATGAGCTGGATGATGATGTAATAACGGGCACCAAGCCATCTTAAGTTCAAATTCTGGAATATAAAAAGGAGGATCTTTTATAACCAGTTTTGGATTTTGAGTTTGTAGGCGTGCCATTCGAGTTGGAAGGGTGGCAATCAAATCAACATTTTGAGCAAGTAATGCTGGCATTTGGTAGTGACGAGTAAATACAGAAATTTTACGACGTTGACCAATACGTTCTAATGCCTGATCGATCCAGCCTAAACCGCCTTGTTTGTCTGGATTTACACCAAAACCTACACCCATACCCGTTTTAGAAACCCAGATATGTTGCGCATCTAGATAACTTTTGAGATTCAAATGGGTTACAGCAGGGTGTTTGTCATTAAGAATACAGCTGAAACTATCACGCCAAACTAACACTTGGTGGAAACTTTGCGGTATTTCATTAAATCTATTAATCGCAAGATCAACTTTACCTTGTTCCATGTCTCTATAAGACACATCGCTTGGTGTAAGAAAGTCGAGTACAACATTTGGAGCTTCAGAGCGTAGAGCTTTGACAAGACGAGGGACTAAAGTTGCCTCGGCATAGTCAGATGTCATAATGCGGAAAACGCGATTACTTGTATAAGGGCGGAATTCGGTACGGGGTTCCAAAATCATGGAGAGATCAGAAAGGGCATCTCGAATACGAGGTTGTAATTCAAGTGCACGTTCTGTCGGGGTCATCCCTTCGGAGGAACGGATAAGAAGCGGATCATTAAATAAATTACGTAAGCGACGTAAAATATTACTCATTGCAGGCTGAGTTACCCCAAGCTGTTCGGCTGCGCGCGTAACATTTTTTTCACGAAGAAGTACATCAAGATATATTAATAGATTAAGATCTACTCGCTCCAGATTCATAAAAAAAATACCGAAAATAAAACCCTGAAATTGTTTCAAATTATGCCATATTTAATAATCATTGTGTGAAAAAATGATGAGAAAAGCGACATTTTTTGTAGGAATTAAGTAGGGTGGAAAGACGTTTCAAAGGCACGTTTTTACTGTCTTTGCTCAGTTTTGAATGAAAGAAATCTAAATAGAATATATTTATGAATAACTTCTTAATTTCTAGCATATCAATTGACTTTTTGCATTGGCAAAAATAGCCTAATTTACAATTGACTTTTAGATTTAAAAATGAGTGGAAAATCTCCAAAAATTGTATAAAAATAAGACTTAGTGAGTTTTTAGAATAAAACTCTATACTCCTTTAGGATAATTTTATTTTTATAAACAAAGTGTTAAAGTTTTTGGTTTTATCTATAATATCGATTTATTGGTATATTTTTTAAATAAATACTGAAGATTAACAAAGGATATTGGATTAATTGATTGGCTAAGTCTAAGCTGTGTTCATGAGGAAGCAGCTGGTGTCATAAGAAATTTAAGTAACGTGACTCTAGGCTTCAATCGATGAAATCCTAAAATGAATACAGGACAATATCATGACTACATATCAAACAGCGATTGATGCAGTACGTCAATTAAAAGCAAAATTCGGCAATACTTGGGCAGACATTAGCCCAGAAGATGCTGCTCGTATGCAACTTCAAAACCGTTTCAAAACTGGTTTAGATATTGCTAAGTATACAGCTGCGATTATGCGTCGTGATATGGCTGAATACGATGCTGACTCAAGCAAATACACTCAATCATTAGGTTGTTGGCATGGTTTCATCGCACAACAAAAAATGATTGCGAACAAAAAATATTTCGGTACTACAAGCAAACGTTATATCTACCTTTCTGGTTGGATGGTTGCTGCTCTTCGTTCTGAATTTGGTCCACTTCCTGACCAATCTATGCACGAAAAAACTTCTGTTCCTGCATTGATCGAAGAAATCTATACTTTCTTACGTCAAGCTGACGCAAAAGAATTAAACGATTTATTCCGTGCGCTTAAAAAAGCACAAGAAGCTGGTGATACTGCTAAAGCAGCTGAAATCACAGCTCAAATCGATAACTTTGAAACTCATGTTGTACCAATTATTGCGGACATCGATGCTGGTTTCGGTAACGAAGAAGCAACTTACTTACTTGCTAAGAAAATGATCGAAGCTGGTGCTTGTGCGCTTCAAATCGAAAACCAAGTATCTGATGCTAAACAATGTGGTCACCAAGCTGGTAAAGTAACTGTTCCACACGAAGACTTCATCGCTAAGATCCATGCATTACGTTATGCATTCTTAGAAATGGGTCTTGAAGAAGGTATCATTGTTGCGCGTACTGACTCTGAAGGCGCTGACTTGACTCAAAAAATCCCAGTGGTTAAAGAGCCAGGTGACATCGCTTCTCAATACATCAGCTACTTAGATACTCAAGAAATTGACATTGCTGATGCTCAAGAAGATGAAATCTTAATCAAGCGTGATGGTAAATTACACCGTCCTAAGCGTTTACCTTCTGGCTTATATCAGTTCCGTGCTGACACTCAAATTGACCGTGTTGTACTTGACTGTGTGTCTAGCTTACAAAATGGTGCTGACCTTCTTTGGATCGAAACTGCGACTCCAAACGTAGAAGAAATCGCACACATGGTTAACCGTGTTAAAGAAGTTGTTCCAAATGCTAAGCTTGTTTATAACAACAGCCCATCATTCAACTGGACTTTAAACTTCCGTCAACAAGCTTACGACCGTTGGGTTGCTGAAGGTAAAGACGTTTCTGCATATGACCGCGCTAAATTAATGAGTGCTGAATATGACAATACTGAATTAGCTGCTGATGCTGATGATAAAATCCGTACTTTCCAAGCAGATGCTTCTCGTGAAGCGGGTGTGTTCCATCACTTGATCACACTTCCGACTTACCACACTGCTGCTCTTTCTACTCATGAGCTTGCACAAGGTTACTTCGGTTCTGAAGGTATGTTGGCTTATGTTGCTGGCGTACAACGTAAAGAAATCCGCGGCGGTATCGCTTGTGTTAAACACCAAGCAATGGCGGGTTCTGACATCGGTGATGATCACAAAGAAATCTTCTCTGGTGACAACGCTCTTAAAGCACATGACGATGCTAAAAACACAATGAACCAATTCGCAGCTCACTAAGAATTGATTCATAAAAAAACCCGCTCAAATGAGCGGGTTTTTTAATTATTAAAAATTATTTTTTCAAAACATAGTGTTCAGCTAAAGAGCCTTCAACTTTTTTACCTTCCATATCTAAAGCAGTTGCAGTGTTTTCACCGATAAAGAACTTACGGTTTTGACCTTTATCATCTAACGTAATAATTGAAGTATTATCTTTGTCGAAAGTAAAGGTACCATGGGTTTCAAATGGGTTTGTATCACCTTTACCAAGATAAGTTTCGGTCAGCTCGTAGGTTTTATCATCTTTAAGTTCTAATTCGGTTTTAATACCTTCACAGTCTGCGCATGGGAGAGTGCCTTTATATGTGCCGTCCCAATCGAGTGAGTTTTCAGCTGTGTGCGCGGTATCTACAGCATTATTATTCGCTTCAGTAGTTTGCGCTGGAGCAGATGCTTGAGTTGTCGTGTCGGCTTTATTTTCATTTTTGCTACAAGCGGCAAGAAGGATACTTAAGAGTGCTACTGATAATAATGTTTTTTTCATGATGATCTAAACCTCGGAAAATAAATAAAAAACAAGTAAACAGGCTATGAAATATAAGAGCCTAATAAAAGTTTAAGTATGTAACTTAATTTTAACAAAAGGTAAAGTGAGTAAAAATTAATCAAAAAGAGTGATATAAAATTAAAAAAAGGTATCCACTAAAAAATTAAGTGAATACCTTTATATATTAAGGTTGAGAAGAAACTCCACCTAAAGAATCACAAGCTGATTTATAAAGTTGATATTGTTGCTTTAAAACTTCATCGAGCGGCATGTCGAATAATTCTTCACCATTTTTATAGCTCTCTACATATGAAGTCGCCTTTTCTTTGCTTACGGCTAAAGACTGTTGGTAGTAAGAATTAATTGAGCTTGTTGCAATCTGACTTGTCTCAACATTTTTACATTCAAAATTATGGAGAATTTTTTCTGCACGTTTGACCTCACTAGATTGGCCAAAAATACACCCAGTTAAAAAGACAAGTGGCGTTAACACGAAAAAAAGTTTCATGGAGAGCAAGTATGGAAGCAACGGTGGGCGCTATTGTATAAATAATTCCATGAGTTACTGTGGTTTTATGTTAGACATTGATTGTTTTTTAACTCATTAAAATCAAAAAATTGTATCTAATTTTATCATTTTGCTTATTTTTATTTTTGGTGCGTATTTTGCTTATAACTTTAAGCACTTATTTTGAACATATGAACCAGAATGAATCAGGTACAAACGTTTTTAAAAAACTCTTTAGCACCATTTTGGTATGCGCGATTAGAGCTCGGATTTTGTTTTGAAAATTCACGCACCATAATGAGTCATAGAAAGCACCATGGCCCTGTAAGGGTGCAAAAAATGCTCTGGCCTGAAAAAACAGGTGTATGTCATGCGATTATTGTACATCCTCCCGCAGGAATTGCAGGAGGAGACCATCTTACTTTTCAAATTGAAACCAAAGATCAAGCTCATGCAGTTGTAACGACTCCTGGTGCGGGAAAATGGTACAAAACCAATGGAAAGCAAGCTTTTCAGCATATTCATCTTCATGTCCGAGATCAGTCTATTTTGGAGTGGGTTCCACAAGAAACGATGCTGTTTGACGGAGCTCTAGCACACTCTGAAACTCATATTCATCTTGATCATGCTGCGAGTTTTATTGGCTGGGATATGTTGGTACTTGGGCGACAGGCACGTGCGGAGCGCTTTATTCAAGGGAGTTATCATAACCAGTTTAAATTGTGGCGAGAACATAAGTTATTGGTTGCAGATACATTGTATTTTGAGGGAGAAGATCGTTGGCTGAGTTCATGTTTGGGTATGAATAATCAAGCCGTAATGGGAAGCTTTTGGGCAGCCGCTCCCGAAAAGTATCGCTCAGCTTTTTATTTAGAACAGCAGTTAGAACTTATTCGTGAATTGATGATGCGTATGCAGGCACCTGTCACATTAACATTATTGGATGATGTGGTTTCGGCCCGTTTTCTAGGAAATGATGTCCGACATTGCCATGATGCATTTGCGGCAATAAGAGCAAGATTAAGACGTTATTGGTTTGATTTAGATGAAGAATTCCCAAGAATCTGGAGAACCTAAGTTACGTTAAATTGCGTATTTAAAAAACGATTAAAACAAGTATGCTGCTTTTGAGCACGTATTTTGCTTAAAGAAAGTTAGATGCTATTTAGGAAAGAGATATGGAACTCAATCCAACAGAAAAAGATAAATTACTTATTTTTACCGCAGGGCTAGTCGCTGAGCGCCGTAAAGCTCGCGGCTTAAAGCTAAATTATCCGGAAGCTATCGCTTTTATTTCTGCTGCTTTGCTTGAAGGGGCGAGGGATGGTATGACGGTGAGTGACTTGATGCATTACGGAACAACTTTATTAAAGCGCGAAGATGTGATGGATGGTGTGCCAGAAATGATTGCTGAGGTTCAGGTCGAAGCAACTTTTCCTGATGGCTCGAAGTTAGTCACTGTTCATCAGCCAATCGTATAAAAGGAACGCTTATGATCCCCGGTGAAATCATTACTCCAGATGCAGACATTGAGCTGAATATTGGGCGACAAACTTTAAAAATTGTAGTTGCTAATATTGGCGATCGACCTATTCAGGTGGGTTCTCATTTTCATTTTTATGAAGCAAATGATGCATTACAGTTTGACCGTGAAACAGCGAAAGGCTTTCGATTAAATATCGCTGCAGGCACGGCAATACGTTTTGAACCGGGACAAAGTCGAGAAGTAGAGCTTGTTGCTTTAGCGGGGAAGCGAGAAGTATATGGTTTTGCAGGTCGTGTCATGGGACGTTTGGATGAAAATGTTGATTAGAAAAGCAACGAAAGATGACACAGATACTATCGTTGCCATAATCGCTCCATATGTAGATCAAGTGATTGCAAATGACGAAGGGCGCTCACGCTTTAAACCAGAAGTTATACAAACAATTTTTGATCGAGAAGATATTCATTATTTTGTTGGAGAGATTGATCAACAGATCGTGGGTATAGTCGCTTATATGGAACCCTCACATTTAATGCATTTTTTTATTAAAAAAACACATTTGAAACTAGGTCTAGGGCGACAGCTTTGGGATTTCATAGAAGAAAAAATTAAAAATGAAAATATAGATGTTGAAAAAATTACGGTAAATTCAAGTTTTTATGCTCAAGATATCTATGAAAAATTTGGTTTTATTGTAAGTGGTGATGCTGCTGAAAAATGGGGAATCCGGTTTATCCCGATGACAAAATATTATGCTTTGCCATCAGAAAAATAAGGAACTAATCGTATGAAAATGTCACGTCGTGCATATGCTGAAATGTTTGGTCCAACGGTTGGTGATCGTATTCGCTTGGCTGATACAGAGCTTTTTATTGAGGTTGAGCAAGATTTAACAACTTATGGTGAAGAAGTTAAGTTTGGCGGAGGCAAAGTCATTCGTGATGGAATGGGGCAATCTCAACTTTTAGCTGATGAAGTTGCTGACACAGTGATTACCAATGCTTTGATTGTGGACTGGTGGGGGATTGTAAAAGCTGATGTTGGCTTAAAAAATGGTCGAATTTGGAAAATAGGGAAAGCAGGAAATCCTGATATTCAACCTGACATTACCATTCCTTTAGGTGCTGCAACAGAAGTGATTGCGGGTGAAGGGCAAATTTTAACGGCAGGTGGTATTGATACTCACATTCACTGGATTTGCCCACAGCAAGTTGAAACTGCACTTATGTCGGGTACAACAACAATGGTGGGTGGCGGAACAGGACCTGCGGCAGGTACTTCGGCAACGACAGTGACTCCAGGACCTTGGCATATTGCGACTATGTTGCAGGCGATTGATGATTTGCCTATGAACATTGGACTGTTAGGCAAAGGTAATTTGAGTTTGCCAGACCCAATTCGAGAGCAAATTAAAGCTGGGGTAATTGGGTTAAAACTACATGAAGACTGGGGCTCAACACCGGCAGCCATCGATAACTGTTTGAGTGTGGCAGATGAGTTTGATGTGCAGGTCGCGATTCACACAGATACTTTAAATGAAGGTGGGTTTTTAGAAGAAACTCTAGCTGCATTTAAAGATCGCACGATTCATACATACCATACCGAAGGCGCTGGTGGTGGACATGCACCCGACATTTTAAAGGCAATTGGACAAAGTAATGTCTTGCCGTCTTCAACTAATCCAACACGTCCTTATACGATTAATACCATTGATGAGCATTTAGACATGCTCATGGTTTGCCATCATTTAGATCCGGCAATTGCTGAGGATATTGCATTTGCTGAAAGCCGTATTCGCCGTGAAACCATTGCTGCCGAAGATATTTTGCAAGATTTAGGCGCAATTGCCATGATGTCATCTGACTCTCAGGCGATGGGGCGCGTGGGCGAAGTGATTTTACGTACTTGGCAAACTGCTCATAAGATGAAAATTCAACGTGGCCCGCTTGAGGGTGATAATGAGTTTCATGATAACAATCGCGTTAAACGCTACATTGCTAAATATACAATTAACCCAGCCATTACCCATGGTCTAAGCCATGAAATCGGTTCGATTGAGGTCGGAAAACTTGCTGATTTAGTGTTATGGAAGCCTGCGTTTTTTGGTGTAAAACCTTCCATGATTATTAAAGGTGGCATGATTGCAGCGGCACCGATGGGTGACATTAATGCTTCCATTCCGACACCTCAACCCGTGCATTATCGCCCAATGTTTGGTGCTTATCCGCGTGGTGTGCATAACACCTGTATAACCTTTTTATCTCAAATCGCAATTGATGAAAAAGTTGCTGAGAAACTAAATCTTAAAAAGTTAATTAGTCCATGTAAAAACACTCGTTCAATTACCAAAGCCGATATGAAGCACAACACATATTGTCCAGTCATGCATGTTCATCCTGAAACTTATGAGGTGCGGGCTGATGGTGAATTATTAACGTGTGAACCTGCAGACGTATTACCCATGGCACAGCGTTATTTCTTATTTTGATGAATTTTATAGAGATGATATGTCTCATTACTCTAGATATGAAAGAAATAAATAAGGAGAGAAAAGCTAAATGAAAATTTACACACAACGACTTGAAGGTATTTCTCCTGATCAGGCATTTGAAACGGTTGAACTGACTTTTGATACTCGTCAAAAATCACGGTTCCGAGCGGCTTTAGCGAGTGGCGTCGATATTGGTGCTGATTTACCGCGTACTGGCATTTTGCGTAGTGGTTCATATATTGCAACGCAAGAGGGCGATGTATTACGTGTTGATGCCAAGCCTGAGCGATTAATGCAAGTCACTGCTCAAACCGATTTTGATTTACTTAAAGCTGCCTATCACTTAGGTAATAGACATGTACCGTTAATGTTGACCCCTACAGCTTTGTATTTTGAGCCTGATCATGTGCTTGCAGAAATGGTAGAAGGTTTAGGACTTACAGTTTCAGAAACTGATCATCCGTTTGAACCTGAAAGTGGTGCTTATGCGCAGCATAGTCATGATCATCGTTTAAGCCCAATCAAAGCTTTACATCATGTCCATTCATAGTGCCGCGCAATTACTGCAACTGCTGACACTGTCTTCTACGGCATTGCCAGTTGGGGCGTATTGTTATTCACAAGGGGTGGAAACGGCGATTGATATTGGCCTAATACATGACGAAACCTCAGCAATTGCTTACTTTGAAGAAGTTCTTGAAATGCTGTTAGTACGGTTTGAGTTGCCCGTATTAAAGCGTCTCATGCAGCATCATGATGACTCAGAACAGTTTCTGGTTTGGGCAAATTTGTATAAGGCAAGCCGAGAAAGTAAAGAACTTTTGGCAGAATCTCAACAGCTGGCATTTTCTTTAAATGCGTGGATTAAAGATGTTTTAAAAAAAACAGTTGAGGTTAAAAAGCAGTTTGGTTTCGTACCAGTCTATGCACAGCTTTGTGGCCGACTCGAACTCAACGAGATGGATGTACTTACGGCTTATACCTTCACTGTTTTAGAAAATCAGGTTTTAGCTGCAGTAAAAACTGTTCCTTTAGGACAGATGGCTGGGCAAAGAATTTTATGGCACTTGCATGGTTTGGTACCACAAGCGGTAGAGAAAGCTTTGAAACTCAAAGATGAACAATTGAGCAGTGCTTTACCGCGCTATGCCATGCTGAGCATGAAACATGAAACACAATATTCACGGTTATTCAGATCTTAAGTTTAGGAAAAAAGGATAAAAATCATGACAGAACGTAGTCCATTACGAGTTGGAATTGGCGGACCAGTGGGTTCGGGTAAAACAGCACTTACACTTAATTTATGTTTAGCCTTGCGTAATAAATACAATATGGCTGTGGTGACAAACGATATTTACACCAAAGAAGATTCAAACTTCTTAACCCGTAATGAGGCGATGTCACCAGATCGTATTGTGGGGGTGGAAACTGGTGGTTGCCCGCATACAGCTATTCGTGAAGATGCTTCAATTAACTTGGCTGCAATTGATGATTTGTGTGAAAAATTCGAAGGCTTAGAACTTATTATCATTGAAAGTGGTGGTGATAATTTAGCTGCAACTTTTAGCCCTGAACTTTCTGATTTAACTCTATATGTGATTGATGTGGCTGGTGGTGAAAAAATTCCTCGTAAAGGTGGGCCGGGCATTACCAAGTCAGATTTACTCATTATTAATAAAACTGACCTTGCGCCAATGGTAGGTGCAAACCTTGATGTAATGGACCAAGATGCGAAACGCATGCGCGGAGAAAAGCCATTCTTATTTTCAAACATGAAAACACAAGATGGTCTTGAAGAAATTATCCAATTTATTGAGAAACAAGGGCTGTTTAAAGCTTAAGGAGAGATTATGGACTTCATGAAAAAATGGAGTGTAGTGCTCCTTTCATTATTGCCAGCACTTGCAATGGCTCATCCGGGACATGACCATGCACATTCTGGTTTTATGGCGGGCTTTATTCATCCCTTTACTGGGTTAGACCATTTAGTGATGGCTTTAGGTTTTGGTGTCTTGTTGTGGTCAGCTGCTAAACAGTGGAAAATTGCTGGAGTTATTGCCTTAAGTATTACCTTAATTATAGGCTTTTTAGTAGGTGCTCAAGGTTTGGTACCAGTTAATATGGCTGAATACGGCATTGTTGCTTCTTTAGTTATTACAGCAATTGCCCTATGGACAAAATCCAATAAAGTTTTACCAATTGCCGCGGCATTACTTGCAAGCTTCCATGGTATGGCTCATGGTGTTGAGTTAGCACATGCGGGGCATATTGTTGCATTAGTAACTGGTATGGTTGCTGGTATGGCGCTCATCTATTTGGGGGGATTGGTGTTGGGTGCTGTGCTTACTCGATATGTGCCATATGGCAAAAAAATTGTTGGCGCCTGTGCAGCAGTTGTTGCAGTGATTGGTTTAAGCTAACTAAAACTTTGCAAAGAAAAAGGTAGCTTTAAGCTACCTTTTTTATTCGTTTACTTTCTGGTAAAGCCCCGCGTGAACTGTACCCGCTTTAGTGGTTTTAACTTGTTGCCATGTTGCTGGAAGATGAAGCTGGGATAAATCTCGGTCAGCTTCAACATAAATATATCCATTTTTTTTAATATGAG
Organism: Acinetobacter sp. D009; assembly: GCF_038562025.1. Taxonomy (NCBI): domain Bacteria; kingdom Pseudomonadati; phylum Pseudomonadota; class Gammaproteobacteria; order Moraxellales; family Moraxellaceae; genus Acinetobacter; species Acinetobacter sp. D009. Next base: position 2,772,393 of record NZ_CP151886.1, on the reverse strand, counting down.
GCTCGGCCAAGTTCGAGAGTTCTTGCCATAAATCAAGACTATAAGGTGGATCTAAAAAAACCACATCGAACTGTTCTTTTAAGCGGGGTAGGGCTTGTTGAGCCGTTGTATTAATTAGATGACAGTTTTGGGCTTTTAATAGTTCAATATTATCTTTTAAAAATCGTACCTGAGTTTTATCGGGTTCAATCATATAAACAGATGCAGCACCACGTGACAGAGCCTCAAAACCTAATGCACCAGAGCCTGTACAGATGTCGAGAACTTGAGCATTTTGAATATCCCACATGAGCCAGTTAAATAGAGTTTCGCGTACTCTATCTGGGGTTGGGCGTAAGCCATCAATGCTAGCGAAAGGCAGTACTCGTCTTTTCCATTCGCCGCCAATTATACGTAATTGATTTTTCATTATTCATCGGCCTCATTGGTAGCAGGACGAGCAGGAGCAGCTTGCGGTGTTGATGCTGCTGGTTTGTTTGTGGTAGCTGTAGCCGATGCTGGACCAGAACTTTCACCGCCGCTTGGAAGTTCACCTGGTTTAATACCTGCTGTCATTAACCCGCCATTGACTTGGTGATTTGCTGGACGAATCGGGTTTTTCTTACGAGTTAATAGCCAGTAATCAAAGACAGGTCTTGCAAGTTGAGCAGCTGAACCACCATGACGACCATTTTCCCAAATGACTGCAATCGCAATTTCAGGTTTTTCAGCAGGGGCAAACCCAACGAATAAACCATGGTCAAGTTGACGTTCACTCAAGGCTGCTTCGTTATAGCGTTTACCCTGTGCAATACTCTTAACCTGTGCTGTACCTGTTTTCCCTGCAATTTGGTAGAGGGGAGTACGAATACCGCGGCCAGTACCTGATTGAATTACATCAATCATGGCATCACGCATTTGAATCCAGTCTTCATCCGTGCCGTTGAATTTGATTTTGCCATCAGGCGCATTACGTACTGTAAATGGTTTTGCACCATGCGTTGCGCGTAAAACATGAGGCGTTACATGAGAACCATGATTTGCCGTAATTGCTGTTGCCATCGCAAGCTGTAATGGAGTGGCTGTAAACGCGCCTTGACCAATACTGACAGAAATAGTTTCGCCCTTCATCCATTTCGCTTTACGCGTACGCAATTTCCATTCAGGACTTGGATAAAGGCCTTCACTTTCACTTGGTAAATCGACACCTGTTTTTTGACCAAATCCAAATTGGCGCATCCATTGGTTCATTTGATCAATACCCATTTGATGGGCAAGAATATAAAAATAGGTATCACAGGATTGCACAATCGCTTTATGCATATTCACGATGCCATGACCAGATTTCTTCCAGTCACGGAACTTATGTGAATCACCAGGTAGATGGAAATAACCAGGATCAGAAATTGCTGTTGACCAGTCTACAATACTGTAGTGTAAACCACCCATTGCTTCCATTGGTTTAATGGTAGAACCAGGGGGATATACACCCTGCACAGCACGGTTATAAAGAGGTTGGTCTAAATTGTCACGTAGTGAACTGTAGTCAGTATGACTAATGCCTGTCACAAACAAATTAGGGTTAAAACTTGGACTAGACACTAAAGCTAGAATTTCACCTGTACGAGGATCAATAGCGACAATAGCTCCACGACGACCTGCGAGCTGCTGAGATGCAACTACCTGTAAACCGTAATCTAAAGATAAATAGAGGTCGTTACCGCGAGTAGGGTCTTTACGACCTAAATGACGTAATACATTACTATGTGCATCTGCTTCAACAGATTCATAACCGGGTGTTCCGTGCAATAGGTCTTCATAGCTTTTCTCAACACCAATTTTTCCAATTAGGTTGGTCCCAGCATATAAGTCTTTATCAATACTTTTTAATTCTTTATCGTTGATACGCCCGACATAGCCAATCACATGAGCAAATAACTCACCGTGTGGATAATAGCGAGTCATTTGTGTCTCGATTCTTACACCTGGAAACTTATATTTGGCTTCACTAAATTTAGCAATATTGGCTTCAGTTAGATTAAGTTTAATCGCGACGCGTTCAGTTTTACGGGCAGTTTTTATACGGCTTTTAAAACGGTCAATATCTTCTTGTGTTAAATCTAAAATAGGTTGTAATTGCTCAATGACACTATCAACATCTTCTACATCTGTTTTACTTAAAGTTGCTGTAAAAACAGGATAGTTATCTGCTAGTAATACACCGTTTCTGTCATAGATATAGCCACGAGCAGGCGGAAGCGGCTGCAAGCGAATTCGGTTTTTGTCGGATGCAGTCGAGAATTCGTCGTAGTGAAAAATTTGTAGATAAGCGTATCGGCTAATTAAGACTAATAAGCAGATGGTCACGATCCCTACGGCAAAAAAGATACGACCTCGATAAATGCGCTTTTCTTGCTGGATATCTTTTAAAGGAAAGTGCTGTTTCATAAGGATCGACTTAATGACATAGGGTAGAAAAATAGCTGCTTATTCTAACGCAAGAGCACTTAAAATATTGCATAATTTTCAAAGTTTCATTGCATTTTAATAAGATACTTTTTGACTTTGCAGACAACAAAATTGTAGATACTTGTATATAAGAAGCAAAATAATTCTGTTAAAGTCTCTCATTCAATAGAATAGGGTTGTTCTCACCATACGATTAGGGAAAATGGAGAAAATAATGAGAAAAATTTATCCCTTACTTGCAGTTTTGACAGTAAGTAGTTGGGCCCATGCTCAAGACTATTCGTTTCTTCCGGAAGCAAAATTAGCAGGACATAATGCATCTACCTGGAATGTGGGTGCAGGTGTTACTCAAAAATTATTACATCTTAACGGTGAGTGGGTAAATCCGTATGGTATTGCCTATGCGAAAGCCGGTGCATTTTTGAATGGTGACAAAACCGCTGGTGGTCAAGTTGGCTTCCGATATCCTTATTATCTTACTGGCACAGACAAAAATGGTTACTATATCGGTTTCTATGCTGGTCATCTTGACAGTAAAGAGGTCGATGGTGATTTTAAATCCCGTTTAGGTGCGGGTGTTGATTTGGCCTATGTGTGGTTAAATTCAGAAAGAATTAGCACTTTTAGTGTGGGTATCGGTGCGGCTGAAAAATTAACTGACCAGAACGGAAATGTTGCTGCAGATACTAAACCACAAATTCAATTTTCTTATTCTCTAAGTTTTGGTTTATAAAACAAAGCAGTTTATCGTTAACTCGCCATAAGCAGAGCACAAATAAATACGAGAGTCTTACATGTTAGAGTACGTCAGTGGATTGTGGCAGACCTTTTTACACAGACCTGATTTTTGGGCCGTTTTGAGTATTATTCCCGTAACGGCTTTTGTCACATGGGCACATGTGTGGATGGCTTTAAAAATGGTATTTTACCCAATTAAATTTTGGGGATTCCATTTAGGACCATTGCCAGTAGGTTGGCAAGGTATCGTGCCACGTAAAGCAGGACGTATCTCTGGGATTATTACCGATAACACTTTATCTAAATTGGGTTCATTGCGTGAATTTTTAGAAGCAATGGATCCTGAAGATATGGCCCGTATTATTGGTGAACAAGTCGGTTTTGAACTTGAACATCTTATTGATGAAGTCATGATCGATCGTAATGCTGTGCTTTGGGAAAATCTACCTTATTCAATTAAACGCCGTATTTATGCTCAAGCACATAAGCAATTGCCGGGTGTGCTAAAAGAATTAGTGACTGAGCTGACCATGAATGTAGAGTCACTGGTTAACATGCGTGAAATGGTCGTGAGCCAGATGGAAGGTGATCGCCGTTTAATGGTACGTATGTTCTTAAAGGTGGGTCAAAAAGAAATTAACTTTATTTGGCATATTAGTGCACTGATTGGCATGTTCTTTGGTATTTTCCAAATGGTGGTTTGGTTTGTAGTACCATGGCACTGGACAGTACCATTTTGGGCTGCAATTTGGGGCTTTTTAACTAACTGGATCGCAATCTGGATGGTATTTAACCCAATTGAGCCGCATTATATTCGTTATCCACAGATTTTTAGATTAACAAGAGATCGTAAGTTTCCATGGATTGTACCAGTTCTTCGAATTGGGACCTATAATGTCCAAGGCGCTTTTATGAAGCGTCAAGAGGAAGTATCTGATGTGTTTTCGAGCGTAGTCACAGAAGATTTGATCACGTTAAAATCGATTATGACCGAAATGATGTATGGGCCGCGTAAAGATAAAACGCGCCGCATTGTTAAGCGTCATATTAACGAAATCATGGAAACCCCGTTAGTTCGCACCTCTTTACAGCTTTCTTTAGGGCCAAGAGAGTACGCAAGATTAAAGACGGACTTGATTGATCGTTCAATTGAAATTACGATGGGACCCGTATGTGACCCAGCACTGAACGCAAGCCGGGCACAGAAGATTTTTCAAATGTTTAAAGAGCGTATTCGTGAACTAACACCAAAAGAATTTCAGAATTTATTACGTCCTGCATTTCAGGAGGATGAGTGGATTCTTATTGTACTAGGTGGGGTAACCGGATTTATTGCTGGTACAATACATTTGTTTGTGGCTTTCTTATAATTCGATGTCAGGCAGGATCTATTGAAGATTAACGAGACTTTTTCTGCCGGACTTCATATTCATTGTTTTAAATGAGGATGTTTTTTATGCGCATTATTTTACTCGGACCACCTGGAGCAGGCAAAGGGACTCAGGCTCAGTTGATCTGTAAGCGCTACAATGTCCCACAAATTTCAACCGGTGATATGCTCCGTGCTGCGATTCGTGAAGGTACTGAATTAGGTCTAAAAGCCAAAAGTGTAATGGAATCTGGTGGTTTGGTTTCAGATGAACTTATTATCGGTTTAGTAAAAGAACGTATTGCTCAACCTGACTGTGCAAATGGCTGCATTTTCGATGGTTTCCCACGTACTATTCCACAAGCTGAAGCTTTGGAAAAAGAAGGGATTAGCATCGATCACGTGATTGAAATTGATGTTCCTGATGAAGAAATCGTAAAACGTCTTTCTGGTCGTCGTCAGCATCCAGCTTCTGGCCGTGTTTATCACACTGTATACAATCCACCTAAAGTGGAAGGTAAAGATGATGAAACTGGTGAAGATCTTGTTCAACGTCCAGATGACCAAGAAGAAACAATCCGTAAGCGTTTAGCGTCTTATCACACTGAAACAGAGCAACTGGTTGGTTTCTACCAAGGCCGTGCTGCTTCTGGTGAAAATGCTCCAACTTATGACAAGCTTGATGGCTTGCGTACAATTGAAGATGTACAAAAAGATTTGTTCAACATCTTAGACAAATAATTTAATATTGTTTGTGATAATGAGCCCTCTTTGTGAGGGCTCATTTCTTTCATTAGGTGCAGGAGAACAATATGAAAATCATATTGATTTTGGTGGTATTGCTGAGTCTGGCACTAGTAATATTTTTGGCTTTTCAAAGCTACAAAATGCTAAGACAGGTTCAAAAACAAGCAAAAGAAGAGCGTAATGAAAAAAAGCGACTAAAGTAAGTTTGATTGGGTATGATCCCTATACCCAACCATATTTTTAAGCTTCAATATTTTTAATGGCAATTTGCTTTTGTGCGCCAAATTCAAAGCGATCAGGCCAGTTACAGACATCTGCAACAACACATTCTGCACATTTCGGTTTACGGGCGATACAACAATAACGACCGTGTAATATGAGCCAATGATGTGAATCTAAAATAAATTCTTTAGGAATGACCTTAATTAAGCGGTGCTCAACCTCAAGAACATTTTTACCTACTGCTAAACCAGTTCGATTTCCTACTCGGAAAATATGAGTATCGACAGCCATGGTGGGTTGTCCGAAAGCCGTATTTAAAACCACGTTAGCTGTTTTACGCCCGACACCCGGTAAAGCTTCTAAATCTTTTCTGTTGCTTGGAACTTCGCCGTTAAATTGTTCCATTAAAATCTTACAGGTCTTGATGACATTTTCGGCTTTTGCGTTATAGAGACCAATTGTCTTGATATATTCCTTTAACCCATCTACGCCCAAGTTATAGATTTTCTCGGCTGTATTCGCCACAGGGTAGAGTTTATCAGTTGCTTTATTAACACTTACATCGGTCGCTTGAGCTGACAACATAACTGCAATAAGTAGCTCAAATGGAGATGAATATTTTAACTCGGTTTGAGGTGAAGGTCGTTGTTCGCGAAGGCGTTCAAAGAAAATTTGAATCTGCTTTTTCGTCATATTCTTGACGGCCATTCAGACCTCCTGTAATTGCATGAGTTGCTGTTGAAGTTCTTCAAGTTGAAGACGTTTTTTAGTATCTTCACGTACACTGAGCTGTTTTTCCAACTTTTTAATTTGCGTACGAATTTTCGCTAACTCAATTGTAGTTTTTGCATCAGTTGACACAACTTCTTTGGGTTTCTCGATGAGCTCGATTGAAGGTACTTCATCAAGTGCCTGAGAGAACTGGGCAAACAGTTGGGTATCAATTTCAGCGCGTACTACAGGTCCTTTACGGTGAGTACGACGTTTTTCTTCGCGCTGAATGTGAGCGTAATAACGTTGTCTTAAATCATTTTGTTCAGCGATACGCTGTTGCTCATTTGGTAATACTTGCGTGTCTTCGACCAAATCAATGCAATCTACCGGACAAGGTGGAATACATAACTCACAACCTGTACATAAGTCAGTCAAGATGGTATGCATGAGCTTACCACTTCCAATAATAGCATCTACAGGGCAAGCACTAATACATTTGGTGCAACCAATACATTCATCTTCCCGAATAATTGCTTTCATTCGCTGGGGACGACCATCGGCCTGTACAGGCCATACGCTAGTTTCAGCGGTTAACACAGGACGATTTAATAGATTTGCGAGTGCATCGGCTACAGGCTGACCACCTGGAACACATTTATTTGCTTCTTCACCTTCAGCAATCGACTTTGCGTAGGGTAGACATCCATCACGATGTCCACATAAACCACACTGAGTCTGTGGTAATAACGCATCAATCTCGCGTATGAGAGAAATAGATGAATTCATAGTGGGCAAATAGCTTGGTTAAAACGATGCGATAATGAAGAAAAACCTAAGTAAGGTCAATGGATTTTAACGAATTTATCGGGTTTTTAATTGACCTAAAATGTAGCTAATATTGCACAATAATAGATCAATAAAAATGAAAAGATAAATTAATATTTCTTATTTTTAAGTAGTTTTTCTAAAAATAACTTTTTGATAATTAAGGTGAATAAAATAATTTAAAATAAGTATTGTTAAAATTGATGGAAAGGGATTTAATATTTTGCTGCTAAATGATGCATTTAAAAATGTATTGCACCAATTTAATTCATTACTATGCTGAGGACCGTGCATTGAAATACAACAACCTGAATGAATTCCTGAATTACGTGCAAGCGCGTGATCCGCATCAACCTGAGTTTTTACAAGCTGTCGAAGAAGTCATGACGAGTTTGTGGCCATTCATTGAAAAAAATCCGGAATATGCAGAGCATGGATTGCTAGAACGTTTGGTTGAACCTGAGCGTGTGATTCAATTCCGTGTTTCATGGATGGATGATCAAGGCCAGACTCAAGTTAACCGTGCTTTTCGCGTTCAATACAATTCAGCAATTGGTCCATTCAAAGGTGGAATGCGTTTCCATCCATCGGTCAATCTATCAATTTTAAAATTTTTAGGTTTTGAGCAGACTTTTAAAAACTCACTTACCACCTTACCAATGGGTGGAGGAAAAGGTGGTTCAGATTTTGATCCTAAAGGTAAATCTGATGCTGAAATTATGCGATTCTGTCAGGCATTAATGATTGAGCTTTATCGCCATTTAGGACCAAATACGGATATTCCTGCGGGTGACATTGGTGTGGGTGCGCGTGAAGTCGGTTATATGGCAGGCATGATGAAAAAGCTGAGTAACGACACCGCTTGTGTCTTTACCGGTAAGGGAATTTCATTTGGTGGTAGCTTGATGCGTCCTGAAGCCACTGGTTATGGTACGGTTTATTTTGCAGAAGAAATGCTTAAAGCCCGTGGACAATCTTTTGCTGGTAAAACTGTTTCTGTTTCAGGTTCTGGTAACGTCGCACAATATGCAGCAGAAAAGGCGATGTTCTTAGGAGCAAAAGTTGTTACCTTGTCGGACTCAAACGGCACAGTTTATTTAAAAAATGGTTTTACAGATGAGTTACTTGCTGAAGTAATGGAACTGAAAAACGTTAAACGTGGTCGTATTTCCGAGTTTGCTTCTAAACATGGTTTTGAATACTTTGAAGGAAAAACACCTTGGCATATTCCTGTTGATATTGCTTTGCCATGTGCTACACAAAATGAATTAACAGGTGAAGACGCTAAAAAACTTATTTCTAACGGTGTCATTTGTGTAGCTGAAGGCGCTAATATGCCATCTACACTTGAAGCAGTTGAACATTTTATTGAAGCTAAAATTTTGTATGCGCCAGGTAAAGCATCTAATGCGGGTGGTGTGGCAACTTCTGGTTTAGAAATGTCTCAAAATGCAATTCGTTTAGGCTGGACCCATGCTGAGGTCGATGAACGCTTACATGCAATCATGAAAGACATTCATGCCAACTGTGTAAGATATGGTACTAAAGAAGACGGTACTGTGAACTATGTAGACGGTGCCAATATTGCAGGTTTTGTAAAAGTTGCTGATGCAATGCTTGCTCAAGGTATTTTCTAAGATAGAAATAAAAAATCCGATGCATAAACATCGGATTTTTTTAGTCTAAAAACTTATTTTTTAGGTTTTTTAACTAACTCTTGTTCTACAACCATATCTAATACATCTGCTTGACTAGATTGGTCTGCAGCCGGGTTTTTCACTTCAAAACGTTTTACACGCAAAATTACGCGTTGGTCTGGTTTGTGTTCAAAACCTTCGATTTGACCGTAATATAATGACCAGTTTTTGTCAGCGTAAGTTTTAACGCCTTTCTCGTCATATTTAATTTCACGAACTTGCATACAAGTTTGTGGCGCAACACCAGTACAAGATTTAGTTTCCGGAGCTACTTCAAGGAAAACAGTTTTTCCTTCAGATTGATATTTTGCTTCAGGTGTCATTTTACCAGTAAAAGTATATTTCTGGCCTTGAGCATCAGATACTGTCAATGTTGGTTGATCAACATTTGTAGTATTGAGTTCAAATGGAATTGCACGTTTTTGGAAGAGGCTGCTAGAGAACTGTTCCTGTTTCATTAAAGCAGGTTCACACGCCATCATCGTCGACATTACGTCAGCTGTTACAATCGTATTATTTTCAACTTTCCAAGTTGTTCCTTGGCGGTTACAACCTGTTGCGATAGATAAACGATCATTTGTAAAGTTAAGAACGATTGGCTTTTTAGTATTTTCAGGCTGATATGACCAAGAGTAGTCTGTTAAAGCTTGAGTATTAACTGCTTTTTGACCTTGGAAAATATGTTTTTGACCAGTTTTATCTGTCACCGTTAAAATCACCTGACCATTAGTGTTGCTAATTTCAATTGGTAATTTTGCTTCATTAAAGATGCTATTCGACAATTGTTCTTGTTTCATTAAATCATCTTGGCAAGCCATCATCGTTGAAACAAGATTAGAAGTAACAAGTTGGTTGCCTTCAACTTTCCAAGTACCGCCTTGGCCATTACAGCCCGTATTAATGGCTAATTTACCATCTGCATTAAAGTTAAGAATAAGTGGTTTAGAAGCTTTTACATTTTGATAAGTCCATGCATATTCACCTAAAGTGGTTGCAAGGTTTTGTTGTTGCTCAGAAACAATTGGAGCAGGAGTATTAGTAACTGTTTGACACGCCATCAAAGAAAAAGGTAATAACGCAAGAATTAAATATTTAATTTTCATTTAAAAACTTCAAGTAAAAAAACAACAGTAATAAGCTTAAAACATTCTTAAAAAAAGAAAATGTAAACATTTGATTGTTTCGGTTTTTAAAATGTATAAGTTTGTAAATTATTCTAATTTTCAACAAAAATAATGGTATACCCCGCAAAACGGGGTATTTCTTAATAATTAATCAAAACGATAGATGTCCATTCCTAATGAGCCCATTGTGAAGCTACTATGAACAATCGTAAAGCGATTGCCTGTACCCATAGCAAAAAACAAAGGTGCAAAATGTTCAAGCGTAGGGTGGTTGCGTTTCACAAACGGCAGTGATTGCCAGTCTAAAACTCCATCATAATCTTGATGGGAAAGCTTATTAACGACAGTATTTCTAAAAGTTGAAGCCCATTCAGGAACTTTAGAGTTGTCGCCTTGCCAAGATAATTCTGCAAGATTATGAGTAATACTTCCCGAACCAATGAGTAAAATTTGTTTGTCACGTAAAGGGGCGAGTGTTTGTCCTATACGATAAATTTCTTGTGCACTTAAATTTGATGGCAAAGAAATTTCGACTACAGGAATGTCTGCATCTGGGTACATATGCAATAAAGGCATCCATACGCCATGATCACGAGGACGGGTACTATTGGCATGTGCAACAAAGTGAGCATCGGCCAATAATTTTAAGATTTCTTCTGCTAATGCTGGTTCGCCAGGCGCACTGTAGCGAATTTCATATAACTCTTTAGGAAATCCACGGAAGTCATGCCACGTTTCAGGACGAGTCGAAATACTTACTTCAAGTGCTTTACTTTCCCAGTGCGCAGACATCACAATGATTGCCTTAGGTATAGGAAGATTTGTACCTAAGCGATGTAGAGCAGGTCCCACTTGTTCCGGATCAAGTGCAAGCATGGGCGAGCCATGAGAAATAAACAGTCCAGGAAGCGTTTGTAGTTCCATTTCATTACACCTGATTTGAAAAGCAGAATAATAGGTATTATGCCAAAATCAGAACATGATAAAAGTATCCAGATTTCAACGGATTGTTCTTAAAATGAAACGTTTGTTCCTTTTATGCACGGTGATAAGGATGATTGTGATTAATACTCATGGCCCGATATAGTTGCTCGATTAATAAAACACGTACCAACGGATGGGGCATGGTAAGTTTTGAAAGTGACCAATGCCAAGCGGCAGCTTTACGTACCTGATCTGACAAGCCATCTGGACCGCCAATAGCAAGTGCTACATCATTACCCTCAAGCATCCACTGTTTCATTGTGTCAGCTAATTTTTCTGTACTTAGTTCCCGACCACCAACTTCAAGAGCAATTAAGGTTTCATTCGATTTTAAAGCATTTAAAATACTTTCGCCTTCAATTTGGCAATACTTTAAAATATCCGCTTCTGAATCATTCTTACCACGTTTGGCCATAGGTAGTTCAATAACTTGGGTTTGAACAAAAGGTTGGATGCGTTTGAAATAATCTTCAAAACCAGTAAGAACCCAAGCAGGCATTTTTTGACCAATGGTCAGAATACGAATTTTCATGTTATCTATTCATTCAAATACAGCTGGCGCATTATACCTGATGAATGAAAGTATCTGACGATCTAAAAGCTGGCATAAAAAACGCAGTCCAAAAAACAGTGTTGGACTGCGATCAAATGATCATCTGTCTGGAGTTCAGATGATCATAGAGAATAAAAACAAGGCTATCTAAGAATTAGATAGTTAAGAGTACTCATTTATTTAAATACTCTTATTACCTATTATGAGGATGGTTGGATATTTTTCAATCAAATTGTGTAACAAAAAAAAGAGAGCCGAAGCTCTCTTTTTTATATTTTTAATTAGTGACGTGCTGCTTTTGAACCTTCCACCGGTTTTACAATTGGTGTTTTAGGTAAAGGCTTTGGCATCGAAACTAATGCTAAAGGTAAGATATCATCAATACTTTTCACAGCTTTGATTTCCAAACCTTCTTTAACATTCGCAGGAATTTCTGCTAAGTCTCGAACGTTGTCTTGAGGAATAAATACAAGTTTAATTCCACCGCGGTGTGCTGCAAGAAGTTTTTCTTTTAAGCCACCAATACGCATTGCACGACCACCTAAGCTTGTTTCACCAGTCATTGCAATATCAGGACGAATTGCAATACCTGTAAATGCTGATACAAGCGCAGTTGTTAATGCTAAACCAGCAGATGGACCATCTTTTGGTGTTGCACCTTCAGGTAAGTGAACGTGTACATCAGTTTCTTCAAAACGAGAAGCTTCAATACCTAACTCATCAGCACGTGTACGTACTAAAGTCATTGCTGTGGTAATAGACTCTTTCATTACGTCACCGAGTGAACCAGTCGTAATGAATTTACCTTTACCTTTAACTGCTGCAACTTCAATAGTTAGTAACTCACCACCTACAGATGTCCAAGCTAGACCATTTACGCGTCCTACTTGTGCTTCATCTTCTGCGATACCAAAGTCAAACTTATGTGGACCTAAGTATTCTGGAAGATTGGCAGAAGTCACATCAAGTTGTAAGTTTTTAGACTTTTTACTTACTGCTTCTTTTACCACTTTACGCGCAATTTTAGACACTTCACGTTCTAAATTACGTACACCAGCTTCACGTGTATAGCGTTGAACAATGTCACGGATCGCTTCTTCATGAATTGTTAACTCTTTTGGACGTAGACCATTGTTCTTAATTGCTTTTGGAACAAGGTAACGTTCAGCAATGTTAACTTTCTCATCTTCGGTATAACCCGGTAGACGAATAACTTCCATACGGTCAAGCAAGGCTTCTGGAATATTCATACTGTTTGCAGTACAGATGAACATCACTTCAGATAGGTCAAGATCAAGATCTAAATAGTGATCGTTGAACTTACTGTTTTGTGATGGATCTAATACTTCAAGCAATGCAGAAGCAGGATCACCGCGGTAGTCTTGTGCCATCTTGTCAATTTCGTCAAGTAAGAACAGTGGGTTCTTCACGCCAACTTTTGTTAAAGACTGCACAATTTTACCTGGCATCGCACCAATATAAGTACGACGGTGACCACGAATTTCAGCTTCGTCACGTACACCACCGAGTGCCATACGAACAAATTCACGACCTGTTGCTTTCGCGACAGACTCACCAAGTGAAGTTTTACCTACACCAGGAGGGCCTACTAAACATAGAATCGGACCTTTGAGCTTTTTAACACGCGACTGAACAGCTAAGTATTCAACAATACGGTCTTTTACGTCATCTAAACCGTAGTGATCTGTATCGAGAATTTCCTGTGCTTTCGCAAGGTTAATACTCACTTTGCTCGCTTTATTCCACGGCGTATCTAAAATTACTTCTAGATAGTTACGTACAACAGCTGCTTCACTAGACGCTGGTTGCATTGCTTTAAGCTTACGGAACTCAGCTTCAGCTTTTTTACGTACGTGTTCAGGTAAATCAGCTTCAGCAAGACGTTTCTCTATCTCAGCAACGTCATCTTCAGCACCGCCATTCATATCAGAAAGTTCACGTTGAATGACTTTCATTTTTTCATTTAGAAAGTATTCACGTTGGTTTTTTTCCATTTGACGTTTTACGCTGTCATGCAAAGTTTGTTCAATTTGCTGTTCGGCAGATTGATTTACCAAGTAGCTCATAAGCTCTTGCAAATGTGCTTCAAACTCATCGTGCTCTAAAAACTTCTGTTTAATTTCAATATTTAGAGGCACACGTGTTGCTACGAAGAACATGAGTTGTAGCAAGTCTTCAATTTTATTAGCCGCAGCAACGAGTTCGCGTGCATTACGTAATTTTGCTTCAGCATATTGAGCAAATAAAGTACGTAACTCTTGCAAACGAGTTTCTTGAGTAGCTTTATCTACGTTAATTGTCATTGGACTTAAGCTGTGTTCAGCAGTCAAATGGCTATCTTCATCGATAATCTTTTCAAGTTTAGAGCGATGTAAACCTTCAATAAGTACTTTAATGCAGTTTTCATCATTCTCATGATTTACGACTTGAACAATCTTGGCGACAGTTCCGTACTGATAAAGGTTATCGTGATCAATTTCTTCTGTAAGCGAATCTTTTTGCGCAACTACAAATACTAAATTGTCACTGTTACGAGCCACATCAACTGCATTGATCGATTTTTCACGACCCACGAATAACGCAATTTGCATGTGTGGGTAAACCACAACATCACGCAACGCTAAAAGTGGTAATACACTTGGAACCTGAGGCTCTAAGTCAGTTTTTTCATTCATAATAAGTTCAGACATGGGCACTCCTAATGAGTGACAACGAGGTTGCCATGTTTTTTATAGTGATGTGTATTTTAAAAATTACAAGGGCCTCACTAGAGAAAATGTGGAAAAAAGGACTAATTTAGTCAACTTTTTTTTAAAAATGTTATGAATCAAGAGATTAATTCTTAAGAAGAATAAAATTTTGTATTAATGCTAAGTAATTTAGCTTAATAATTATAAATATCCATATCACAAAAAATGTTCATGAATAGAAAATAATCATTTTACGGGCAATTTATAGACATTATATGGTTAACAATAATTCACAACTTACTCAATGTTTGGTGCCTACTAGAGGTGCTAATATAAGTTGGTGAAACGGTCTGTCACGTAAAAGTAACCATCCTTAGGGTGGTTACTTTTATGATTTTGAAAGACATAAAAGTAAAAAACTGGTTTTATATGACTAAATTTTATTAGTTTTTATATAAATATTATCTTTTAAAATAATAAACACGTTGAGGTGTGAGTAAAGCATCTAATGGCTGATCCCAACTCTGACGTTTTAAAGTATGTTCGATAAATTGAAATTGATGAGCTAACCCTAAACGATAAGGTTTGTGTTTTGCACTTGCCAAGGTACGATCATAATAACCGCCTCCCATGCCAATACGCGTACCATATCGGTCGCATGCCAGAAGTGGCATGATCAATAAATCAAGTGATGAAACATGTTTTGCTCTAGTTGCCATCGGTTCTTTCATTCCCAATGGGTGATGTGAAAAACGTCGGTTTATATATTGGTTTTTAGATATTTTTACCCAGACCAAACGCTGGTTCATAGAACAAATCATCGGTAAATAAACTTGCTTATTCTTTTTAAAACATAATTCTATGAGAAGCTCTGTGTGAACTTCTCCAAAGGCATGCAAATATAAACCAATTTTTTTGGAAGAATGAAAAATAGGCAGGGTATTTAAATGATGAAGAACATTAAGCTGAGCTTGTTTTTGCTCAAATGAACTTAAAGAACGTCTTTTAGATCTTAAATTTTTTCTAATAAAGCTGAGTTCATTCATGTATAAATCTAACTAAGATTAAAGATCAGTCGTGCAAAATTATACCTATTTTTCGACAGCTTTATGGAAATAGAAGGGTAATTCGAAAATAACTTAAATTCGTTAGACCAAAAGTCATAAATTGATCTGATCTATTGTGTTTAACTATTAAAAATTCTATTTCTTTACGTATTGTCAGTATTTCTTTACATTTAATAAGGTTAAGTATATTTAAAAGATTAATGCAGAATTGTTAAGCGTATGAAGTTGAAAATTTTAACCATTACAATAAGTGCTGGTATGCTACTTGGTGGATGTACGAAACAAGCCGAACCTGAAGCGGCGGAAGTTGATTATAAAGCTCAATTTGAAGAATCAGATCGTAAAATAGGAGAGTTTTTAGATCAACTAGATAACCCGAATACACCGCAAGAAGTTAAAGTCAAAATCTTATGTCATGACTATCCAGAAGTTTATAAGACCCAATATATGCCTGCCTTAATAAAAATTTCGCCTAAACCTTATACCGAAGAGAAATTATTATCAGATTTGAAAAGTGCGACGGACTACTATAAGGATGCTTTTGCGATTAGATGCACTCAATAAGTTTGTTTTGATTTTAATCTCAAAAAATCCGATAAATGTGAATTGATTGGCATTATTGAGTTGTGATAAATTTTCTTCTATCTTTATAAGGGAAAGTTTAGGGGATTTAGATATGGAAATCTTAAAGTTCTTACAGAGTTTTAATACAGTTGGTACATACTTAACGATCGCTTCAACCGTTTTAGTAGGTCTAATTATTTATTTTTATGTGATTAATCCAGCATAAAAACCTTTAAAAGAAATAGGGATCAATTTCCTATTTCTTTATTAATAATAAAATTCTGTAATTAATTTAAAGCTATAAAAATAAGGTAGGTATATGAAATTTAAATTATTTTTTCTTAGTTTTTTAGCTTTTGGCTGTTATGCCGATGAAAGTGTAAGTGACCCCGAAATTTGTAATGTGGTAAAGAAAGTTTCTTATACTGTCATGGAAGCGCGTCAACAAAAAGTCCCATCTGAAGACTTGCAGCATATAGCGAATAGTCTAGAAGATCCAAAGGCAAAAAAACTTTATCAAGATTTAATTACTTCTGCTTACTCAACCAAAGTATTCAAGACCAGCTTCTTTAAAAGAAAAGCGGTAGAAGATTTTCAAACAGCTTGGTATCAAGAATGCCTGAGTAGAAAAGAAAAGTAATTTTGAATGCAGAGACTTATTCATCTCTAAAATAATAATATCATGCTTATTGAATGCTTGAGAAAAAGATCGTACCGACAGGTCTGTATTGAAAGGCAAATTAAAATAAATATTTGAAATTTTATTATTTAATTAAAAGTAAATGCTCCGAAGATGCCGCTGCATGTGTCGTTACCCTGAACCCGATGAGTTCAAGGTGGACGCGACGTATACTTGCTGGGTTTCCTACTCGAAGGTAGGCATACACTCTAAATATACAGAACGCAATCCATAAGTTTAAGTATCGGCAGGGGAATAGACCCGCTGGCGAACATCCCAGAGATAGCTTAAGTATAACCGATCTAACTATGTTGGCAATCACTTGAGCCTATGGAACTGTAAACTTAGTTTGCGTTTGATGAAGCTTTGTACATTGAAAGTAGATAAAACGATATTCAACTGTAGTTGATAGTCAAAATAAAAAAAGCCTTGCATCTATGATTTATAGAGCAAGGCATTTTGTGGTAATCAAAGCTTGTTAAATAACCTGTTCCACATCTTCTAAAATCGTTTGAAGTAGACGTTCACAGTGAGTGTATTCCTGCAAAGATTTATTAAGACTCAGCACTTCTTGAGTTAACTGTAGAGCGACCATAATGACTAGTTTGTTGTGCTCAACACGTGGGGCACTACGGCGCATGTCATTAAATTTCTCATTGAGAAGTTGTGCAGCGCGTTCAAGTTCATCTTTTTTATCTGAGGTAGTCGCGAGTCTAAAAGTCTGCTCAATTAGCCTAAGCTCTACCATGACTTGTTCACTCATGATTGGATCTCCTCACCAGTTTCAGCATTAGGATGGGCAAGTTGCTGGATTTCTTGAGCGTGTTGATCTTGAGCAGTGCCTAAAATTCCTAAACGCTGAATAATGGCTTCAACTTTTGATTTGGCAAGCTCATTTTTTTGTAACAAACGGTCACGGTCTTGTTGTAAATCATGCAGCTCTTGTTGGGTTTGACGCTGGTGGGCTTGTAACTTCTCTTTTGCAACACGTAATTCATTTCGTTCGGCAAGAATTTCTTGAAAACGATTTTTTAAATCAGTCGTACTTTTTTCTAATCGGCTATAACGTTCGGCAAGTGTGTTAGCATCTTGATTCAATTGTTGAAATTGGCCTTTTAACTGAGAAAGTTGCTCAGTTACCGACTCAATTTCCTCTTGTTTTTTAGTGATAATACTATTTTTTTGCACAACTTGTGCGTGATGCTCTGTTTCAGCCAGTTCTTTAGCTTCCGAGAGTGCCGCATGTTCACTCTCTAAATGATGTAAGCGTGTTTTTAAAACGCTAATATGCGCTTGTAGCCGCTGTAATTGTTCTAACATAACGAGGTCGCACAGAATTGCAATCAAAGGTAATATATACAAAGTATAGAGATTGGATAAACGAATGCAAGACGATATTTCAGGCTGGACAGATTGGAACGCTCATTTTGAAGGAATTGAAGAAATTTCAAGCCCTAGTGAGTTACATGGTCTGTTAACAGGTATTGTTTGTGTGACAGAAGCGCCTACGCGTGAAGAATGGTCACAAATTTTAACAACCCTTAATGTACCAGAGTTAAGTGAAGATGCTTTAGCGCTTTTGACTGACGAAGCAGAAGATGTGGTTCATGCTTTATCTGAAGATGAATTAGATTATCTACCAATGCTTCCAGATGATGAACATCTACTTCAAGAGCGTGTGCAAGCACTATCTGATTGGTGTGCAGGTGTTGTGTTAGGTTTCGGTTTGGCATCGGGTCATGTTCGTAGTGATGAGCGTGAATTGATTGAACACCTTCAAGATGTTGCAGCAGTTGAATTTGAAGATTCTGACAATGATGAGGAAGGTGAAAGCAGTTACGAAGAATTGTATGAATTTGTACGCTTAATCCCTGTGAGCTTGTCTATTGGCAGAAAAAAAATCACTGTAGCTGAAAGTTCATTATTGAAAAACTTTCATGCAAAAAGTAAAACTGCGGTTCTAGGTACAGATCAGAATATTGTAGAAATGTTCACACCACATCGTCCAAGCTAATTGAGGCGATGTGTTATTGGTTGTATTTTATTTTTTGACTTTAAAATTCTAAATCAAGTAGATCATTATGAAATTGCCTCAAGCTGATTTTCAACATCGTAGAGACCGTTTAGCAGAAAAAATGGGTCCTAATAGTATTGCAATTATTGCAACGCGTGAGGAGATGTACCGTAATCGTGATGCGGATTATAAATTCCGTGCCGATAGCAGTTTTTTCTATTTGACGGGCTTTGCTGAGCCTGAGGCAGTTGCAGTTATTGAAACTTTTGAGGATGTAACTGACTATAGCTATAGTCTTTTTTGCCGTGAACGTAACCGCGAGATGGAAATCTGGAATGGTTACCGTGCCGGAATTGACGGTGCAATCGAAGACTATGATGCAGATGAGGCCTATGCAATTGATCTGCTTGATGAAGAAATTATTGAAAAGTTATTAAATAAAGAACGCCTTTATTATCGGATTGGGCAAAATGCTGCGTTTGATGCACGAGTGAGCCAGTGGATTAAAAAAGCAGATGCTGAGCATCGACATCAAGGTGCTCCAGCTCAACTGGTACAGCTCGACCGTATTGTTGATGAAATGCGTTTAATCAAGTCACCACAAGAACTTGAGCTGATGCAAACTGCTTCAAAAATTAGTGCTCAGGCACATACTCGTGCGATGCAAACTGTTCGCCCTGGCATGATGGAATATGCACTAGAGGCCGAGCTCAATTATATATTTGGGCAAAACGGCTGTGTCCCATCTTATAACAGTATTGTTGGTGGCGGGGCTAATGCTTGCATTTTACACTACGTTGAAAATAACCAACCTCTTAAAGACGGTGATTTAGTCTTAATTGACGCTGCATGCGAATATGAGTTCTATGCGTCAGATATTACCCGTACTTTTCCGGTCAATGGTAAGTTTAGTGCTGAACAAAAAGCATTATATGAAGTTGTATTGGCTTCTCAATATGCGGCGATTGATGCAGTACGCATTGGTAATTCGTACCGTGAGCCTCATGAAGTAGCCGTTAAAATTTTAACCGAAGGCCTAATTGAGTTAGGTTTGCTCAAAGGTGATATTAACGAACTTATCGAAACTGAAGCATACCGTCAGTTTTATATGCATGGTACAGGCCATTGGTTAGGAATGGATGTACATGATGTCGGGTCTTACAAAAAAGGTGAAGACTGGCGTCAATATGAAGAAGGTATGGTCGTTACCGTTGAACCAGGCCTATACATTGCACCAGACGATGAAACTGTAGATAAAAAATGGCGTGGTATTGGTATTCGTATTGAAGATGATGTGGTCGCAACCTCGAAAGGTCCACGAGTTTTAACTGCTGATGTAGTTAAAAATATTGCAGATATTGAACATTTAATGGCGCAAGCTAAATCATAATTAAACGTATTCGCCAAAGGAGCACAACTCGATGCAACAACAAGTGATTATTGTAGGTGGGGGAATGGTTGGACTTAGCCTTTCACTCATGCTGGCGAAGGCTAATATTGCAGTAAAGCTGTTAGAAGCTGTGAAATACCCAAACTATGATGATCAAAATGTTGCCCCTTATCATTCCAGTTTCGATGCGCGTAATACGGCTTTATCGCGTCGTAGTGTCCAGATTTATCAGAAGCTGGGGTTATGGGATGCATTACAGCAGCACGCGACTCCAATTCTACAAGTTCACATTACTGAACAAGGCAGTTTTGGTAAGGCACGATTAATTGCAGAACAAGAAAAAGTCGAAAGCTTTGGGCAGGTGATTGAAAATGCTTGGTTGGGTCGTGTTTTATTGACTCAAGTACGTCAGCAGCCTTTGATTGAGCTGATTGATGGCGTTCAAGTGACTGCTTTAACTCAAGATGCTGAGCAAGTACATATTGAGGCCAAGCGTGGTGATGAAGTTTTAAAACTTGAGTCAAAGCTATTAATTGCCGCAGATGGACGTGACTCTTTCTGTCGTCAGGCTATCGGCGTTGGTGTAGATGTTCATGATTATGATCAGGTTGCAATTGTCACTACCGTTCAGACTTCAAAACCACATGATCAAGTAGGTTTTGAGCGTTTTAGTGCATTAGGCCCTTTAGCTTTATTGCCTTTACCGGGCGAATATCGCCGTTCGGTTGTATGGCCTGTTAAAAAAGGCACTGAAAGTGAGTGGTTAGGCGATGAAAATGATCAGCATTTCTTAAGTGCGTTACAACAAACTTACGGTGACCGAGCGGGCAAATTTGAAAAAACCGGCAAACGCTTTAGTTATCCGCTTTCACAAGTGCTCGCACATAAACAAGCTGTCGGACGCGTTATTTTAATGGGTAATGCGGCGCATACAATCCATCCTGTTGCAGGACAGGGTTTTAACCTATGTCTACGCGATGCGGATGTTTTAGTGCGTTATTTAGTAAACCAGCTAACCGCTTCTGACGATATTGGCACCCCTGATAATTTACTGGCTTATGAACAGGCTCGTTTGTCAGATCAACAGCGAGTAATTAAGTTCTGTGACACTGTTGTGCGTGGTTTTAGTAACCAAAATCCATTATTAAAATTAATTCGTAATACGGGATTAATTGCATTCGATGTCATTCCAGGTGTTAAACCACTGGTAGCGAACTATGCAATGGGGTTAAAAGCATGAGTGAAGTACTAGATGTTGTCATTGTTGGTGGTGGGTTGGTTGGTGGTTTAACAGCTTTATTACTTGCACAAGGTGGTGTACAGCCTACTGTGCTTGATGCTGCTCCTGTACTGGATGTTGAAAAAACACTAAGTGTGATGAACCCACGTGTTTTAGCACTGAGCCAAGCGACCATTCATTTACTTAAAACTGTCAATGTTTGGGATGATCTAGCACGTCAAATGCCATATACAGGAATGCAGGTATGGAATCTGAATGGCTATGGTGAAATTAATTTTGGCCAGGAGTCCGTACAAAGGCCAATGCCAGAACAGTCCTTGGGTTCTATGGTTGAGCCAAGTGTATTGAATGTTGCCATTCAACAAAAAATGCTTGAGCAACTAAAAGATTATCGTACTCAGGTTCGTGTGACTCGCATTGAGCAGGGTGTTGGTTGTTGGCATATTCAATTGGCAGATGGTACGACACTTAAAACAAAACTGCTGATTGGTGCAGATGGTGCCAATTCATTTGTACGAGAACAGGCCTTTATTGACCTAGATGTCTTAGATTACAAGCAAGCAGCGATTAGTTGTGCCATTAAAACATCTAAACCCCACAATCATGTTGCTCGTCAAATTTTCTTACCTACAGGGCCTTTAGCTTATTTGCCGATGGCTAGTCTTGAAGAAAGTGAAAATGGCTACTGGCAGTCAATTGTCTGGACACTACCTGATGATTATGCCGATGAATATTCTGCTTTAACCGATCATGAATTTATGCAGCTTTTAACTCGTGAAAGCCAACATATGTTGGGTGAAGTGTTAGATGTACGTTCAAGAGCCCAATTCCCGCTCAAAGCGCGCGCCGCAAAACAGTATGTGAAAGCTGGTTTAGCTTTAATTGGGGATGCAGCACATGTTATCCATCCACTTGCTGGACAAGGGGTAAATATTGGTTGTTTAGATGCGGCTGTACTCTGTGATGCATTACTACATGATTTAGCGCGTGGCGTATGGGCAAATGAACAGACATTGTTGCGTTATGAGCATCGCCGTAAAGGTCAAAATGATGCAATGATGCATAGCATGTCGGCAATTGGCTGGTTGGAAAGTAGTGAGCTATTTCCATTTATCTGGGCTCGGAATGTGGGACTCAAGCAAGTTGAACAAATTTCCTTCTTAAAAGAGCGTTTTATGCAACAAGCAAACGGTTTAGGGTCTTTACAAAACACCCAGTATAGTCGTTAAAATAATTACGAAGTTTATGCTCTACTGGTCTAAATAAATATCAGTAGATATTTTTTAAACAATCATTTATATATCATTACCAATTGGGTTGAAAAAGATACACATTTGACCAATTTGGCTCTTTGCTAAATGCAAAGAGATTGCTAAATTTCTGAGGTCTTGGGACCATAGCGATGATGCAATAGAAATCATTCTGGGGAGTGAAAAATGTCAGATATCAATGATTATGAAGATGCAGAAGATTCTGCCGTAGATGAAGATGAAGCGAAAGCAGCTGAAAGCGGTGCAGCTGATGAAGAAGCAAGCAGTATTAATGATACTGATATTGCTGAGGCAGAAACACTGACTGTGACTGCTAAGCAAAAACAGCGCCAAGCGCTGGAAGATGAAGTTGCCGCATTTTTAGCTCGAGGGGGGAGAATTACCGAAGTTCCTCCAGATGAACATAGCGACCATTAATCCTAAAAAGCATCACATGAGTGATGCTTTTTTTATTTTTAAGGTGCATTTTGAAGTTCTTTCAAAATCCCGCATTCATCTACTGTTCGATTGGTAGAGCAATGCTGTTTTAAATCAATTAAAGATTCTTTTAAAAGTAATAATCGTTCGATTTTTTCAGATACTTCTTTTAAGTATTTATCGACTAAATTATCAATTTCTGTGCAGGCCTGTTTAGGCTGAGTTTTCATTTCTTTTAACGTTTTAATATCACTCAGTGAAATATTTAATTCACGGCAATGCTTAATAAATAAAAGGTCTGCAAGTGTTTGTTCGGTGTAAACACGATAATTATTTTCTGAGCGCTGAATACGGTCCAGCACACCTACTTTTTCGTAATAACGGATCGTATCAATTGGAATATCCGCTTTTTTTGATAATTGACCAATAGAAAGACTCATAAGACTTGACTCTGGAGCTACTCGAGGGTTTTTAATCACTATAAAAGAGTTTTTGAGGAAATAAAATGGCTGGATGTGGTTGTGCTTCAACATGTTCTCCTTCAAAGAAAGTGAGTCCGCGTTTTAGAAAAGCTTTATGGATTGCACTTGTAATCAATGCCTTAATGTTCGTGGTGGAAATATTGGGAGGTTATAAGGCCCAATCTGTTTCACTTTGGGCAGATGCATTGGACTTCGCCGGAGATGCAGCAAACTATGCATTATCTTTAGTCGTTCTTTCGATGAGTTTATATTGGCGTGCGACAGCGGCATTAGTTAAAGGAATAACGATGGCGGCTTTCGGTGTTTTTGTCATTGCGAAAGTGGTCTGGTCGTATTTTTATGGTGTTTCACCCGAACCAATGGTGATGGGGGCAATTGGTGTAATGGCTCTAATTGCTAACGTTTCTGTGGCGCTTATGCTTTATGCATTTCGTGATGGTGATGCCAACATGCGCTCTGTTTGGTTGTGCAGTAGAAATGACTCAATTGCTAATATTGCTGTAATTTTAGCGGCGGTTGGGGTATTTGGAACAGGCAGTGTATTTCCCGATTTATTTGTTGCCTTTGTCATTGCATACTTGGGTGTATCTTCTGGCTATGCTGTTATAAAACAGTCACAACAAGAAAGAAAACAGGCAAGAGTTATAGTTGCCAGTGAAGCGTAATACTAAAGAGTAATAAAAAAGGATCTTTTTATGATCCTTTTTTAATTTTAAGCCGCTAAAACAAGAGGGTTATAGCGATACTCCACATAACGCAACCAATAATGAAATCTAAAATTTTCCAAGCTTTAGGATTGGTAAATAGTGGCTTTAATAATCTTGCACCATAGCCCAGACTAAAAAAGAAAACCCAAGAGGCAAGAATGCTGCCCAAAGCAAAACTCACTTTATCTTCAAGCTGAGTTGCAACTGAACCAATCAGAACAATAGTATCTAAATAGACATGAGGATTAAGCCAAGTAAAGGCAAGACAGGTCACTAATGCTTGAGTTAATGTTTGTTTTTGACTGCTATCAAGGTCCATACTTTGGGTAGTCTTAAATGCAGCATAAAATGCTTTGGCACCATAAACTAATAAAAACGTTGCCCCTAAATATTTAGCTATGGTAATTAAGATAGGTGATGCCGTCATGATTTCGGCAAAGCCTAATACACCACAGGCAATTAAAATTGAGTCGGATAGAGCGCAGATTAAACACAACCAAAATACATATTGCTGTTTAAGTCCTTGTTTTAGGACAAAAGCATTTTGAGCGCCAATTGCTACGATAAGCCCACTGCCAATACCGAAACCTTTAAAAAATATACTAAGAGAGAACATAACAATAAGATGGAAAAATCAGATATGGGAATTATCTGACTTTTTATTAAGAAATAAGTAAAATTAAGAATATTTAGGTTTGGCTAAAAATAATTTAGGTTTGATATGTTAGATAGCAAACAATGTGAAGCCTTTCTTGCAGTTGCAGAATTGGGAAGTTTTGATGCAGCAGGAGAGTATTTATATATTACGCCCTCGGCAGTGTCCTTACGCGTACAAG
The DNA here is from genome assembly GCF_038562025.1 of Acinetobacter sp. D009. Taxonomy (NCBI): domain Bacteria; kingdom Pseudomonadati; phylum Pseudomonadota; class Gammaproteobacteria; order Moraxellales; family Moraxellaceae; genus Acinetobacter; species Acinetobacter sp. D009. Next base: position 2,747,594 of record NZ_CP151886.1, on the reverse strand, counting down.
CTTTAGAAAAGTATTTAGGACAAATACTAATTATACGTGGCCGCCCTTGTGTGCTCACTCAAGCAGGGCAAACTTTATTGCAGCATTTACGTCATACGAGATTAATGGAGCAAAATTTATTACAAGGTTTGATGGGGAAATCATCTGAATCTGAATTTTATAAAATTGCTCTAGCTTCAAATGCAGATTCATTAGCAACTTGGCTTTTACCAAATATTCAGCAAACGCTTTTTAAAGAAAAAATCGTGTTAGAACTAAAAATTGATGATCAATCTCACACGCACACTTTATTGGAAACAGGACAAGTCAATGCCTGTATTTCGGCAGAAGAGCAGGTCATGTCAGGTTGTTTAGCTCAACCACTAGGAAAAATGCGTTATAAAATGTTGGCTTCTGCTGATTTTGTAAATAAATGGTTCAGTGCTGGAGTGAATAGAGACGCATTAAGAAAAGCACCAGCAGTTATTTTTAATCATAAAGATTTAATGCATTCAGAGGTTCTATTAAAAGGATACGGTTTACCGATGCAAAGTTATCCTTATAGTTTTATTCCAGCAACAGATGCTTTCGTCAAAGCAATTCAATTAGGTTTAGGCTATGGCATGGTGCCCGAACTTCAAGTTCAACCATTACTCGAAAATGGAACACTTGTTGATATTATGCCTGAAGCCGAACTTGATGTTCCTTTATATTGGCACCACTGGAAAAGACAGTCACAGCAACTTGACGTATTAACTGAAACAATTGTTCAGTCAGCAAAAAAGATATTGAGATAAATTTAAGTCCGTGAGCGGGCATAAAAATTTGAAACATGCTGAATATAAAACTCTATATCTTGTGTTGAGTAACCTAAAAGTTGTCCGATTCTACGGTCAAGTTCTAAGCGATCTTCGAGTTGAGTCTCCTTTAGTGATTTTTCAATACATAACACAAGTTCATTTAAATCTGCTAAAGGAGCATTTTTATAGATCAGCATAATTGAAAATGGTAAAGGTAAAGAGGTTTCAATATCTTTACTCAGCATAGATAAAGTACCTTGCTCGAGATGCTCTAAAAACTCGGTAGGTAGTAGATCATAAAACAAAGCGATAGGTTTCTCGCCTGAAAGTAGTAATTCTAGTTCACACTCTTCATGCGGCCCAAGCTTTCCAAGCTGTTCAATCATGTAAATACTCTTATTTTTATCTTTAATATTATTATGCAAAATTCATGCACAGTGATGATGAAGGCTATTTATTGTTCATCACTGTGCTTAATCAAAAGATTAAGATTGTGTTAACTCAAGCGCACGTTGATAAGCGACTTTTTTCTTAACTCCTGTTAAATCAGCAGCCAGTTGAGATGCCGCTTTAACAGATAAATCTTGAAGTAAGCGCTTTAAAAGCTCATCTAGTTTTTCTTGTTCCAGATCTGTTTTTTCTGGTGCACCGCCTACTACAAGAACAATTTCGCCTTTTTCTTGGTTGTGATCATTTTCTATAAAACTGACCAAATCTTTTAAAGTCATTTTTTTGATGGTTTCAAAGGTTTTGGTAATTTCACGTGCGAAACCTACAGGGCGGTTTTCACCAAATACCTCAGCCATATTTTTTACACATTCTAAAATACGGTGTGGTGCTTCATAGAAAATTAAGGTCTGAGTTTCATTTTTGAGTTTTTCTAATTGAGAAATACGTTGAGAAGCTTTTGATGGCAAAAATCCTTCAAAACTAAAACGATCGCTCGGTAGACCTACTGCACTTAGAGCGGCAATTGCAGCACATGCGCCAGGCACAGGAACAACTTTAATGCCATGTTCTTGAGCAGCTCGAACTAACTTAAAACCAGGGTCACTAATAAGTGGTGTACCGGCATCACTAATTAAAGCAATGTTATCGCCTGCAAGTAATTTTTGAACTAACTGCTCAATTTTATTACTTTCATTGTGATCATGACATGCAGTAAGTTGGGTCGATATATTATAGTGCTTAAATAATTGTGCTGATTGACGAGTATCTTCGGCAGCTACGATAGAAACTGATTTTAAAATATCAATTGCACGGAAAGTCATATCATCTAAGTGCCCGATTGGGGTGGCTACAACGAATAACTGAGCACTCATTTGGTTTTACTCCGTACAGATAAAAAATTTTAATGGGGTAGTTTACCCGAAATTATGATTTGGGCGTGAACAATGTCTGCCAACCTTTGCTTTTCCAAAATGATCTGATTTTCATTTGTTCAATTTAAATCAAAAAGTACGGGTGGATTTAACGAAATAATTTAAGCATCAAAATATGTGGTGCTACTTTTAATTTGGGGAAGATAAAAATGTTAATAGCGCAGCAGTTGGGGAAATGGGCAGAGCAAACAGCTTTAAACCTATTGCAAAAGCAAAACTATGTATGGGTAACCAGTAATTACCATTCACGCCGTGGTGAAGTGGATTTGATTGTTAAAAGAGGGCAAGAGCTGGTTTTTGTTGAGGTAAAGGCACGTACTATAGGAAATTATGGGCAGGCTTGCGAAATGGTGACAAGAACAAAGCAGAAGAAAATTATTAAAACCGCGATGCGTTTTTTACAGCGCTACCCATCTTATCAGGATTTTTATTGTCGTTTTGATGTGATTTGTTTTGATTTTCCACAGAAAATTGCAAAAACAGTACAGCAAGACTTTTCAAATTTCCATTATGATCTGCAATGGATCGAAAATGCATTTACTTTGGATTAAGAGTTCATTACTCTTTTGAGCAAATTAAAACCGATGTTTTATGATCAAGCCAAGAAGAGATTGATAGGAGTCTGGTGGAGTGTTGAAACGTATTGCTGTAACAGCGCTTTGTGTCGCAAGTTTGTCAGGTTGCGCAAGTTTTATTTCTGGTGGAACAGGTACAGCTCCAGTCGGAACAGATAGTGGTGTACGTAGCTTAGGTCAGGTATTCATTGATTCTTCAATTAAACGTACAGCGAATATTAACCTCTATAAGCTTGATCAGCGTTTTAAACAATCACGTATTAATATCGAAAGTTTCCATAGTACTGTTTTATTAACAGGACAAGTGCCAGACCCATACTTGAAACAATTGGCAGAAGACAATCTTAAAGCCATGAGTGATGTAAAAGCTGTACATAACTACATTACCGTGGGTAATAAGGTCAGCTATAACACGATCATGCAAGATGCTGGTGTAACTGCAAATACACGTGCTCTTTTAATGAAAGCGCCAGTTGTATCGGACAGTAAAGTACTTGTCCATACCGAAGATGGTGTTTTATATGTAATGGGCCGTTTAAATACAGCTGAAATTAATGATTTAAATAATGTGCTTCAAAATGTTGGTAACGTGACCAAAATTGTGACACTCATTGATAACGTTGATTTAGCACCTGCGCCAGCGGCGAGTACTGCTAGTGCAACGACTACACCAATTATTAATAACGTCATTGCTCAACCAACAGTTCAAACTCCTGTTGCAATTGATCCTGACCAAACAGATCCAGCTTCGAATGCACAGTAATATATGAATCTGATTGAACAACTACAAAGCAAAATTGAACAGGCGCGAACTCTTTATAAAGAGTTCCGCCTTTATGATTTGGGGAGTTTTGCTTTAAACCGTTTTACGCCAAAAGATGGTTTTGAACAGGTCGCAAATGTACGTTATGGTTTAAAGCCGCGTCACCGTTTGGATATTTACCGATCTGTTAAAAAACTAGCACATCAGCCTCTTATTGTTTTTGTACATGGTGGTGCTTGGCAACATGGTAATAAGCGGGATTATCTTTTTATTGGTGAGACGTTTGCTAAAGAAGGTTATGACGTTGCAGTTATCAACTATCAATTAGCTCCTAAAAATATTTTTCCGAGTTTTGTTGATGATTTGACTCAGGCACTGAATTATTTACATCAAAACCAAGACAAACTAGAAATTTCTACAGAAAATGTTGTGCTTATGGGACATTCAGCAGGGGCATTTAATGTAATGTCTGCTGTTTATCACCCAAAACCAAATCCTATTCAATGTTTAGGTAATATTAAGGCGATTTTTGGTTTAGCTGGACCTTATCATTTTGATTATAAGGGTGACCCACTAGCTGAAGATGCTTTTGATCAAAGTATTTCTTATCAAGAAGTGATGCCATACTATTTCGTCAATCAAAATAGTATTAAACATTACTTACTCATGGCTGAAAATGATCAGCTTGTCGGCAAAGAGAATACGTTGGATTTGGATCGGGCTTTAAGACAGAGTGGAAATCACAGTCATATCGCTGTGATTCCTAAAACTGGACATATTACAATTTTGGCCAGTCTTTCTAGCTTTATTAGCCACTATTTCAGAACGAAAAGAACGATCTTACATTTTCTCGAAGAAGTGTTTTAAACGAGAGTCTCGTTTAAAACACGGCAGATTACCCAGCTTGGGTAATCTGCATAATCATTGAATGAGCAATACTTCCTTTAAACGGAATCTCAGGTAATTGATCAATTTTGAAGAATTGTGCATCTGCAATTTCTTCTTCTTGAAGCTTAATTTCACCCGACTCATATTCTGCCCGAAATGCCACCATAAGGTTACTTGGGAATGGCCAAGGCTGACTTGACATATACTGAATATTTTTGAGTTTTAAACCTACTTCTTCAAAGGCTTCACGTTGTACTGCCTCTTCAAGTGTTTCGCCCACCTCAACAAAACCTGCAATCAAACCATACATATTGGTTTTGTTGTGAACTGACTTAGCCAGCAAGATTTCATCATCACCACGAGTAATGACGGTAATAATGCAAGGGTTTACACGAGGATATTGGTGGTAGCGACAGGAAGGGCATACCATTGCATATTCGGTTGGATGAACTTCTGTCGGATGTCCACAGTGACTACAAAACTTATGGTTACGTCGCCATTCAAGTAATTGAACAGCACGGCTTGCTTGCAAAAACTGTTCTTTCGACCAGCTGGTAATAAGCTGGCGAATTGGAACAAGCTGTAAGCCTTCGGGGATAGGTTCCTCAGCAAGCAAGTCACGTGCAATGACTTGCTCATCATGAGTGAAAAGTAAATCACTTGCTAACTTTTCGACTTTGGGTAGTTGGAGATTCTGGTCAACCAGTAATTGTTGATGATGGAAAATATAAGCAAGTGATAATTCAGACATTAAGCTGCCTTTTTTTGAAGTTGTTGACTACTCGACAATGCTACATTAAACATGGATTGTAGAACAGGTTGTTTATTTTTTAAATTGTCAACTAACATGTCAATGCCTGCCAATACGTTAAAAATACAGTGAATTTGGTCTGTATTAAAAGGCTGGCTTTGTTCAAGTTGCTCTTGAACAAATTGGGCAGTTTGGAGTAAAGCATGTTGTTGAGTCGTGCTTCCTAAAAATTCGGCTGCACCTGCTAACTCTTTTAATGAACCTGCAATGGCTTCAATATTTTGTGTTTGGTCATTGGCATACAACGTAAGACTCTGACAGATAAAATCAATTAAATTTTTTGTCTCGGTAAGCAAAGCCTGATGAGCTTCATCAAGACGATCTAAAGAAATAGCCGTATTATTTACGCTAAGTTGTAGACGATTTGACGTGTAATTGCGTACCAAAATACCAATTGAGTTCATAGCAGATAAAATGCTGTTCATCAGCTGCTGAGCATAGTTTTCATCACTTAAAATGTTAAGTTGACTTAAACTGCTGGCTTGTTGAGAAAGAGCAGATGCGGCTTCATCAAGGTTTAGAAGTTTAAAGGTATGAGCCAATTGTAAAAGGCTCGCTTGTAGTTGCTGTGCTTTTTCAGGCGACATATTTTGATAGTTGTATTCAATATCGTTCCGCACCTTATTCATTTCATCTAAGATTAATTGGCTGACTGTGTGCATCGTGTCAAAGTCAGGACCAAAAAGATGGCGACTTAAAACGAGTAATTGAGTATCAGTCGGTGTTTCATCACCAATATGAATTTGGTTACGAATAAGGTGAGCAATCTCATCTTCTTGAGCGATGACAATACTTAAAATATCTGCGAAGGCGGCTAAATTGGGCTCAAAACTTTCGGGCGCTGCCAAAAATAGAGCAATATGACTTTCAATATTAATCAGTACACGTAGGCGTGAATCATTTAAAAGGAGGTCATCAATATGGTTAAAAGCGTAATTGACGAGCTGCCAATATTTTTGGCTTGGCTGAGTATTCGCCATGCTGACCAAATAGGTTGCAATAAGTTTAAAGGCTTGAAAATCCTGAGCTGAGGCTGTCTTTTTTAAAAATTGGTGTAGAGATAGTTTGTATAGTTGATGGATGAACTGAGTTTTTTCACTAATTAATATTTCGGGCAAGGGTAGTTCAAGCGAAGTATCTGCAAGTAAGGGAACAAGAGCCTGTCCGGATGTAGTCAGGGGCTTATTTAAAGCTAATTCTAAATTATTTAAGGTCGTAAGAAGAAATTGTGGAACTTGTATTTCACGCAAACAGATAAATTCAATATAGCGCTTTACCATGGTCGTGCCTTCGCTTAGGGCAACCACATCATCCGTATTAATTTGGGTTGGATTCGCAATAATTTTTTGCATCAACTCAGTTGAATACTGAGTGATTTTTGCAAGATAAGGAACATCAATTAAGCGTAGAACTTGAGTGCATTGTTTAAATTGTTCTAATGCATCATCAATACCAAAAGGGAGAGCCTGTTCTTCAATTAAGGTACTTACCGCACCTTCAACCAGTTTTATTGAACGATCAATTTCATGTTTAATGATGAGTAAAGCTGTTGGATCGAAATGAATCGACGTATGCTCAGACATAAACGTTCCCCTTTGCAAAAAAATCAATTGTTATATTCGTAGTGCTCAATACTTTGAGCTAAAAATCTATGCGACTAATATAACTTAACTTACAAAGGGGAAAAGCTAAAAACACTAAAGAATCAAAAATTTATTTTGCAAAAAGGCAAGGTTCTCCGTGTTTTTCCTCATATTCTTTGACCCAAGTCTCATGTATATTTAACTCTTCATCTGAAGGGTAAATTACAGGGAGGTCAATTTGAACTCTGCTTCTATTGGTTGTTTGCTGGCTATTTTCACTCTGAGATAAGGCATCTATATCAAAAGAAACCTGACCACCAGTCATTGCCAAGTAGACATCAGCAAGAATTTCAGCATCGAGTAACGCGCCGTGGAAAGTACGGTCACGTGCTGGAATTTCATAACGTCTTACAAGCGCATCAAGGGAGTTTTTTTGTCCCGGATGTTTGTTTTTCGCTAAAGCTAAAGTATCCGTTACCTCACACACTTCAGAAAGTGCAGGAAGCCCTACGCGTTTAAACTCCATATCAAGGAAGTTCATATCGAAGGTCGCGTTATGGGCAATAATCTCTGCACCTTTGAGATAGTCAAATAAGGTGTCAGCAATGTCCGCATAGAGCGGTTTATCTTTTAAGAAATCATCACTGATACCGTGGATGTTTTCTGAGTCTCCCACTGGTTTTTGTGGGTTAATATAAATATGAATCGAGCTACCCGTAAGCTTACGGTTAATCATCTCAATTGCGCCCACCTCAATAATGCGGTCGCCATCTTGGAAATAAAAACCAGTAGTTTCCGTATCGAGAATCAGTTGTCGAGGACCTTGTAATTTTAGTTTGGCTTCGGTCACAACGATTTGGGGATGAATATTATTGGTTGGCTGCTTACTTTTTTGTTTGGCAGTTTCAACGTCAATAATTTCTTCTTCCACAATAATCATCTCAACTTCTTCAGATGTTTCAAGATGAATATTTTCTTCTTCAGTTGAATCAGCCAGATCAAACCCGAAAGGGTCATCTAGCAGCCAGTCCTGTTCAGGCTTTTTTATATCTTGCGATACAGTGGCAGACTGTGGTTGCTTGAGTTCTTTCGCAGTTTTGTCTGCACCTAAATTAGCAAGCTGGTCTGCCATTTCATTGCCAGGGTGTCCTGCATGGCCTTTAATCCAGTTCCACTCAATATTTCTACCTGTACAGACAGCATCTAATTTCTGCCAAAGGTCAGGATTTTTTACATCTTTCCAGTTTTTCTTTTTCCAACCATGAATCCACTCAGTAATACCTTGCTTCACATAATTTGAATCTGTCCAGATAATCAAATGTGCATCGGCTGGGCAAAATGAAACACCTTCAATGGCAGCAGTGAGTTCCATACGGTTATTGGTCGTATCAGGCTCACCGCCAAATAATTTATGTTCACCCTGCTCGGTAATGACATATGCGCCCCAACCACCTAAACCCGGATTGCCACGACATGCACCATCAACATACAGTGTGATTGTTTGAGACATAAATCGAAACCTAAACTAAAAGAAAAAGAACTGAATATGGTGTATTGTATACGCAAAAAGTTCGGTTCCATCGTATCAAAGCAAGGTTTTTTTAATTTCTTGTAACATTTCCATGCAAATGACATTAAATTATTGCCTTGTCTATCTTGCATGCTTTACTACAATGGCATCGAAGACCTAGGGTTTGTGGGCAGACCCCAAAAAAATATTACGCGAGTTGTTTGGAAGTTTTTATGTATAAACCAACCACATTTGTGTGGCAGCCATCTGCAGCATCATTGTTTAAAATTACCGTACTTAGCTCTGCGTTAGCTGCGTTGGGTATTACAACAGGCTGTTCATCGACTCCGCAATCTGCAAAAACCTCAAAATCGAAACAGGTCAGTGGTGCAGGTTATTTAGATGCGAGTAGTCTTGATTCATTGGAAGACTTACTTTCAGCAACTGATATGCGTGCTGTAGAGGGTGACCGTCTGCTTATTTTAAAGCATGGTGATGTCTGGAAACGTATGTCTGTTGGTTTCAAAATGGATTTGAACCATTGGGATTCACGTATTGAAGCTCAGCGTAGTTGGTTTATTTCTCGTCAGCCTTATCTTGATCGTTTAAGTGCCCGCGCAAGTCGTTATTTGTACCATACAGTTAAAGAAGCTGAACGCCGTGGTTTGCCGACAGAACTTGCACTCTTACCTGTAATTGAAAGTTCATATGACCCAGCTGCAACAAGTAGTGCGGCTGCAGCAGGTTTATGGCAGTTTATTCCGAGTACTGGCCGTATTTATGGCTTAAAGCAAACAGGCATGTATGATGGCCGTCGCGATGTTGTTGAGTCGACTCGTGCTGCCTATGAGTTTTTAGGAAGCTTATATAACCAATTCGGTTCTTGGGAGCTTGCTTTAGCAGCCTATAACGCTGGACCTGGACGTATTCAACAAGCAATTAACCGAAATCAGGCAGCAGGTTTACCTACTGATTATTGGTCTTTAAAATTACCTCAAGAAACCATGAACTATGTTCCTCGTTTCTTGGCTGTTGCCCAAATTATTAAAAATCCAAAAGCTTACGGTATTTCTTTACCACCAATTGCAAATAGACCCCATTTCCGTGAAGTGACTTTATCTGCACCTTTATCTTTAAATGAAATTGCTTCTGTAGCTGGATTAAGTCGTTCGGAACTCTATGCATTAAACCCGGGATATCGTGGTGAGATGGTGGATCCTGCAAGTCCAATGCGTATTTTGATTCCAGCCGATTTAAGTCCTTCAATTGATAATAAATTAAAAGGTATGAAGTCTGGCGGTGGTTCAGGTTGGTGGGCAAATGTGACTTCACCATCTAAGCCAGATGTAAGTGCTTCAACATCTGTGACAATTAAAACCACGCCTGCAAATCAGGTTCAACCAGTTAAACCGTCAACACCTACTAAAACAACGAGTAGCTCTACCACGGTAAAAACTTCAACTCCTCGTGGGTCTGATGCTTTAGCCGCGTTTGCAGCTTCGGCTGATGTACCAAGTGCTCCACGTATTCCTGTTGCTGTGACACCTGCAGCAAATATTAAGCAAGTGAAGACAGAGCCACCAATCTCGGCTGCAGAACGTGAAAAGATTTTAGCGGCAGTTCGAGCTGAAGGTGAGAAAGAAACAGTTCAACAAGCTTTAGAGCCACAACCAACGCAGGCTGAAAAAGATCAAGTAGTTGCCGAGTTAAAAGCTATTGCACCACAAGGAACAGAAATTGTTGATCCTTATGATGGCAAAATTAAGTTAACTGCAATTCAAACAAGTCAGTCAGTTGCAGAGCAACAAGGTAAAGAAGTAAGTAAAGGTTTTGCATATCCAAAAACTTTAGCTGAAGATGTGACTGTAGCTAACTCTGAAGATGGGCAGCGCAATAAAGACAAGCCTTACATTAAAACTGATACAGATGTAGTGGTCGTGCAGCCAAAAGGCAAACGTAGTACCTATACAGTTTTACCAGGTGATACTTTAGCCGTTATTGCGATGAAAAACGGCGTAAACTGGCGCGATGTTGCTAAGTGGAACCAGATTGATCCTGAAAAGACGTTATATGTTGGTTCAACGCTTTACCTTTATGACGCTAAGCCACAAGAAACTCAATCGACTTCAAAAAGCACAGCTAAACCAGATGTATATGTCGTTCAGGCTAACGATAGCTTAAGCGGTGTGGCAAACCAGTTTAATTTATCAGTAAGACAATTGGCTGAATATAACGATTTATCAGTGACTGATGGCTTATTTGTTGGGCAAAAACTACAGTTAAAAGAACCAAAGAATAGTCGCGCAAGTACTAAAGCCGAGCCAAAAGCAGTTCAGGCAAGTGCAAAACGTATAGCAACTAAAAGCTATACTGTGAAGCGCGGTGAATATCTTAAATTGATTGCAGATCGTTATGCGCTCTCTAATCAGGAACTTGCTGAATTAACTCCGGGATTAACTGCGGGCAGTAACTTAATGGTAGGCCAAAAAATTAATGTGCCTACACAAGATATTTCTGTAGATGAAGTTGCTGAAACTAAGGCTTCTAGTAAATCTGAGAAAGCATCGGCAAGTGTTTCTTATAAAACAGAAGGCTATAAAGTACAACGTGGTGATACTTTATCGAGTATTGCAACTAAATCAAAAATTAGCCTAGCTGAGTTAGCCGAGTTAAATAACTTAAAAGCAAATAGCCATGTGCAGCTTGGTCAAACTTTAAAAGTACCGGCAGGCTTAAGTGTTCCAGAACAATACGTTGTACAGTCTGGCGATAGCTTAAATGCGATTGCGAGTAAATATAATTTGCAAACAAGCTATTTGGCTGACCTAAACGGTTTGTCTCGTACTGCTGGTTTGCGTGCTGGTCAACGCTTAAAACTAACAGGAACTGTTGAAGAGGCGCCAACTAAATCTTCTAAAAACGCCAAAGAAGAAACACCAGAAACTTATACAGTTAAATCTGGTGATAGCTTAGGTAATATTGCTAATCGCTACCACTTACAGTTGGACTACCTTGCTTCATTAAATGGTCTTTCACGCAATAGTAGCGTTCGTGTGGGGCAGCGTTTAAAGCTAACGGGTGATGTGCCTACAGTTGAAACAGCTAAAGCAGATACTAAGTCTTCAACTAAAACGGTTGCCGCTGGTAAAAATACTGAAAGATATACGGTTAAATCTGGTGAGTCTTTAAATAGTATCGCGAGCCGTGCTGGTGTTTCAGTGCGTGAACTGGCTGAAATGAATGCATTAAAAGCAAATGCTAACTTACAGCGCGGTCAGAATATTGTGATTCCAAAAACTGTCGTGGAATACAAAGTGAAGCGTGGTGATACCTTAATCGGCCTTGCGAGTAAATATGGTTTAGAAACCAATTTATTGGCTGAGCTGAATAATTTAACGCCTTCTACTCAGCTTCGCATTGGTGATGTGATTAAAGTGCCTAATTTGTAAAATAATTAGTCATTTATGCATAAATTAAATTTTCAACTGAGCCTGCTAGTCGGGCTCAGTGTCATTTCCCATAGTGTTTTTTCTGCACAACAAACCACTTCATATATAGCGATTCATTCTAAGCCTAAGTATTTAGAAATGATAGCTATGCCATATGCAAACCCAAATGCCCCTAAAGGTGGCCTATTAAGTCAGGCAGCTCAAGGAACTTTTGATAACCTCAATAGTATGAATGGTAAGGGGAATGCTACAGAAGGCGTGAATTATCTTTTTGATACCTTAATGACTCAATCACTTGATGAGGTCGGGGTTTTATATCCGCTTTTGGCACAGAAAGTGAGTTTTGACCCAGAAAAAACGCAATCAGTGACTTTCTATTTAAACCCTAAGGCGCGTTTTAGTAATGGACAGCCGGTCACTGCGGTGGATGTTAAATTTAGTTTTGATGCTTATCAGACGAAGTCTAATTTAGGTTTGCAAATGTACCTTGCTGATTTAGCAAAAACAGAAGTAATAAATGCTCATCAAGTAAAGTTTAGTTTTAAGTCTACACATAACCCTAAAATGCCATTCATTTTGGCAACCTTACCCATTTATTCAAAAGTAGATTGGCAAAAAAGAGATTTTAGCCGAATTACCTTACAACCGATTGTTGGTTCGGGACCTTACGTGGTTGAACGAATTGATCCGGGCAGAAGCATCAGTTATAAACGGAACCCAAATTATTGGGCAAAAGATTTACCTATTAATAAGGGGCGTTATAACTTTGACCGATTAAAATATGTCTATTATCGAAATTGGGATATTGCTTTTGAAGGATTTAAATCTGGGCAATACACTTTGCATGAAGAAACTAATCCTAAAAAATGGGTAACTGATTACCGGTTTCCAGCCGTAAAAGCAGGGTTGGTTACTCAATATAAGTTTCGTCATCATAATCCTATCGCCACTGAAAGCTATGTTTTTAATACGCGACGAAAACCTTTAAATGATATTCGTTTTAGACAAGCCTTAACCTATGCCTATGACTTTGAATGGCAGAATAAAGCTTTGTTTTATGGACAATATCAGCGCCTACAAAGTTATTTTGAAAATAGTGAATTAGCAGCAACAGGTCGACCTTCAAAAACTGAATTAGAGTTGTTAAAACCGTTATTGCCTAAGTTATCTCCACTTATGCAACAAGGTGTTTTAGCAAACTGGAAATACCCAGTGTCAGATGCGAGTGGATTTAACCGTCAGAATTTATTAACTGCGCGCCAATTGCTTATACAAGCTGGCTATAAAATTAAAGAAGGGCAGCTATTTACACCTGAGGAAAAGAAAGTTCAGCTTGAGTTTTTAATTCAGCAAGATGGTAAACAACGAACACTTCTACCTTTTATTCGTAACTTAAAAAAATTAGGCATTGCTGTTAATTTACGTCAGGTTGATGCTCCGCAATATTTAGAACGAACTCGCCGTTACGATTTTGATATGACCACAATGAATTTGCCGCAATCTCTCAATCCGGGAAATGAACAGACTCAATTTTGGGGGAGTATCGCCGCAGCTCAGGATGGAAATTACAATTATGCTGGAATTCGCAATCCAGTAATTGATCAAGTGATTGCAAAACTCGTTGCAAGTAAAAGCCGTGAACAACAGATTATTTATACTCACATTCTCGATCGATTGCTTAGAGCTGGTTATTATCAAATCCCGACCTATGGTAAAGGTGAAAACTGGTATGCTTATTGGAATATGTATCAACAACCTAAAGTTAAACCAGCACTTTCTTCTGGGATAGAATATTGGTGGAGTGACGCAAACAAAGCCAAAAAAGTTGCCAAATATTTACATCAACAATAAAAAGCACCTGCCATAAAGGAAATCCTGTTATATGGGTTCATATATTCTCAAGCGACTTCTTTTAATGATTCCCACATTGTTTGTCATTCTATTGATTAACTTTGTGGTTGTGCAAATTGCACCGGGTGGGCCAGTTGAGCAAGCAATACATCAGGCACAAAGCGATTTGGGAATTGGCCGTGCATTGAGTGCAGAAACTTATTATCAAGGTGCTCAAGGTTTAAGCCCTGAAATGGTTGAACAAATTAAGGCTCAGTACGGCTTTGATCGTTCTGCTCCTGAACGGTTTTTCTTAATGTTAAAAGGCTATTTAACTTTAGATTTTGGACAAAGTTTCTTTAAAGATAAACCTGTTGTGCAATTGTTGTGGGAAAAAATGCCTGTTTCCATTTCACTTGGGCTGGTGAGTACTTTGCTGATTTACCTCATTTCTATTCCGCTGGGAATTAAAAAGGCAAAGCAACAGGGCTCTTGGTTTGATCGGTCCACTTCTTTAGTGCTTGTGGTGGGGTATGCTGTACCAAGTTTTGTATTTGCGATTTTGTTAGTTGTTTTTTTTGCAGGCGGGTCTTATTTTCAATGGTTTCCATTACAAAATTTAGTCTCAGATAATTTTCATCAACTCAGTCTCTGGGGCAAAGTTACTGATTATTTATGGCATATGACTTTACCACTGATTACGATGGTATTAGGCGGTTTTGCCAGTTTAACCTATTTAACTAAATACTCATTTTTAGAAGAACTCAATAAACCCTACGTTTTGGCAGCCTATGCAAAAGGGTTGAACGGCCAACAGGTCTTATATAAGCATGTCTTTCGTAATGCCATTTTAGTTGTGCTCGCAGGATTGCCAGAAGCGTTAGCAGGTATTTTCTTTGTAGGTAACCTGTTCGTAGAAATTATCTTTCATCTAGATGGGGTGGGTTTGTTGGGCTTTGAAGCTATTGTCCAACGTGATTATCCTGTTATTTTTGGTGTTTTATTTTTCTTTACTCTATTTAGCCTAATTTTACGTCTCTTTTGTGATGTGTTGTACCAATGGATTGATCCTCGAATTCACTTTGATGCGCAAGGAGGCAAATAATGTCCTTGATTGTGCGGACACGATTACAGTGCTTTAGACAGCATAAATTGGGCTGGGCAAGCTTTATATTATTCAGTCTGATTTTGGTTTTGTCATTAGCCGCGGAGTTAATTGCTAACGATAAACCGCTGTTAGTGAAGTATGAAGATTCTTACTATTTACCCGTGTTAAAAACCTATCCTGAAACTGCGTTTGGTGGGGTGTTTGAAACAGAAGCTGACTATAAAGATCCCGCCGTACAAGCGCTTATTGAAGCTAAAGGATGGGCAGTTTGGCCCCTCATTCAATTTTCATATCAAACTCCCAATTTAGATTTGGCAGTTCCTGTGCCATCACCACCTTCCAAGCAAAACTGGTTGGGAACAGATGATCAAGGAAGGGATGTTCTTGCCCGTATTCTGTATGGCTTAAGAGTATCGTTGCTTTTTGGCTTAGCCTTAACCTTTTGTTCTGCTTTATTTGGAATTACCGTTGGTGCTATTCAAGGCTATTATGGCGGCTGGGTCGATTTATTGGGGCAACGTTTAGTTGAAGTCTGGAATGGCTTACCCATGCTTTTTATGGTCATGATTTTAGTGAGTATGTTTGTTCCAAATGTATATTGGCTATTTTTCATTATGTTGTTTTTCGGCTGGACCGTTTTGGTGGGCATTGTTAGGGCAGAGTTTTTAAAAGCTCGTCAGCTTGATTACGTTCGTGCAGCCCAAGTATTGGGAGTGACCGATCACGCGATTATTTTTAGGCATATTTTGCCAAATGCGATCAGTTCGAGTTTGTCTCAGTTACCTTTTATTTTAACAACTAATATTAGCGCTTTAACTGCTCTTGATTTTTTAGGATATGGACTGCCACCAGATGCGGCCTCTTTAGGTGAATTATTGCTTCAAGGTAAAAATAATTTAGATGCGCCATGGCTAGCAATTTCAGGCTTTTTTAGTCTAGCGATCGTTCTTTCACTTTTAATCTATATTGGGGAGGCGGCTCGCGATGCTTTTGACCCAAGAAAATAATTTAAATACCACTTCAACATTATTAAAAGTAGAGCATCTTTCGGTTCAAACCAAAAATCAAAAAGTTTTATTAGATGACCTGAATTTTTACTTAAGTGAAGGGGAAACACTGGCTGTTGTGGGCGAAAGTGGTTCAGGTAAATCGATGAGCTGCTTAGCAATAATGGGCTTGCTACAAGAAAAATTAGAAATAACGGGTCAGGTCTGGATTGATTCACAAAACATGCTTGAGCTAGATGAAAGAGCTCAATCAAATTTACGTGGTCGACAAATCGCTATGATTTTTCAAGAGCCTGCTACTGCGTTAAATCCGCTCCATCGGGTTGAAAAAATTATAGGTGAAAATCTTCTTTTATCTGGTTTTTCAAAACTTGAAGTCCGGCAGCAAATAGTCGAATTACTAAAAGATGTGGGAATTGTTGAACCGGAACAAATTTTAAACCGTTATCCGCATGAGCTTTCTGGTGGGCAAAGACAACGTGTCATGATCGCGATGACATTGGCGCTTCGGCCTAAAATTTTGATTGCTGATGAGCCTACTACTGCGTTGGATGTGGTTTTACAGATACAGATTTTAGAGTTATTAAAATCTTTGCAAAGCAAATATGGGATGGCACTTATTTTAATTAGCCATGACCTCAATTTAGTACATCGCTATGCTGAGAAACTTATTGTATTGCAAAGTGGGCGTGTCGTGGAGCAAGGTGAACTGAGCCAAATCTTTGTAAATCCTAAAACTAGTTATACAGCACAATTATTAGATCATGATTTTGGAAGTGTAGAGTCTAGACCCGCTCAACAGAATGTTTTATCAGTTCGACAGCTCAACGTGCAGTTTCCTATAAGAAAAGGAATTTTAAATCGCATTCAAGGATATTTCACCGCAATAGAAGATTTGAGTTTTGACCTTGCTCAAGGTGAAGCACTTGGGGTAGTTGGTGAAAGTGGTGCGGGTAAGTCATCTTTAGCCCTCGCTTTGGTTCAGCTTATTCAGAGCAAAGGACAGATTGTTTTCTTAGGTCAAGATTTAAATCAGTTACAGCCAAAAGCCTTGCGTTTGATGAGATCTGATTTTCAACTTGTATTCCAAGACCCATTTGGAAGTTTAAACCCGCGTATGACAGTAGGGCAGATTATTGCTGAAGGATTGAAAGTGAAAGCAGTAGCTGATAACGAGATCAAACAGCAAGTTGAATCTGTATTGGTAAAAGTTGAATTGGCTGAAGATTTTCAACACCGTTATCCTCATGAACTTTCAGGTGGACAGCGTCAACGTGTCGCCTTAGCCAGAGCTTTGGTGGTGCAACCGAAACTTTTAATTTTGGATGAACCTACCTCTGCCTTAGATCGGACCACGCAAAAAGCCATGATCAAGTTGTTGAGACAATTACAGCAAACTGAGCAGTTAAGTTATATTTTTATTAGTCATGATCTCAATATAGTAAAAGCACTTTGCCACAAAGTGATGGTATTACGTCATGCAAAAGTTGTTGAATATCAGGAAACTGAACTTCTATTTTCTAGGCCTCAGACTGAATATACCAGACAGTTAAATAGAGCATCTCTCTAAAATAAAGATATTAATTAATTGTTTTTTAATAAAATAATTAATATCTTTATTTTATGCAAAAAGTTGCATATTTTTATATTTTTTAAAATTGACATGTGCTATTGTCAGTTATCGATTATGACTTGACATGCCCAATAACTCATTTAAATTAGAGTAATTGCTCTAAAATTCAAAGAACAGAGGTTAACCATGAACCAGATTGCTGAACCCATCACAATTCGCAATACCACCTTTAAAAACCGAATTATTAAAGGTGCAATGAGTGAGGCACTTGCAAATTATGAAGGCCAACCAAATGACTTACATTTGGGTTTATATGGTGCATGGGCAAAAGGTGAGCTTGGCTGTGCCATTACTGGCAACGTCATGGTAAATGCCGGCGCAAAAAATGAACCAGGTGTTGTTGTTATTGAAACTGAACGCGACCTAGAGCGCTTAAAAGAATGGGCGGCATTAGGTAAAAAATATGGCATGGTTCAGTTGATTCAATTATCGCATCCAGGTCGTCAGTGTCCAAAAGGTTTAAATAAAGAAACTGTAGCGCCTTCAGCCGTACCTTTTAGCCCAGCTTTAGCAACCATGTTTGGAACGCCACGTGAACTTACTCATGACGAAATTCTAGATATTATTAAACGTTTTGCGACAGCAGCTCACATTTGTGAAAAAGCAGGTTTTGAAGGGGTGCAATTACATGGTGCACATGGCTATTTAATTAGTCAGTTTTTATCACCATTAACCAATAAGCGTACAGATCAATGGGGCGGTTCAGTTGAAAATCGTAGCCGTTTTTTACTAGAGGTTTATAAAGCGGTACGTGAAGCGACTTCAGATAATTTTATCATTTCAGTGAAACTTAACTCAGCTGACTTCCAGCGTGGTGGTATTAGCGAAGAAGATGTAATTTCAGTATTTAAAGCAGTGGATGAAGCTGGTATCGATTTAATTGAAATTTCAGGCGGTACTTACGAGGCACCAGCAATGGCTGGAGCTAAGGCTGACAAACGTAAAGCAAGTACGATTGCACGCGAAGCATACTTTTTAGATTTTGCAGAGAAAATCCGCCAGCATGTTAAGTGTAAACTCATGGTGACAGGCGGTTTCCGTACTGTAGAAGGTATGAATGCCGCACTTGAAAGTGGTGCATGTGACTTTATTGGTATTGCTCGTCCATTTGCAGTAGAAACCGATTTAACAGAACGTTTAATTGCAGGGCAAGATGTTCGCTATGCTGTAAAACCGATTAAAACAGGTTTACCTTTTGTCGATAAAATGGCAATTATGGAAATTATTTGGTATGCCGCTCAATTTAAAACGATTGGTAAGGGTAAAAAGCCAAATCCAAAACTTTCACCACTGGTGGTGTTTTTAAATTACGCCAAAGGCAATATTAAAGCGGTGATTCAAGGACAAGTTAATTCACGTAAGTCTGCATAAATTTGATGCGCCATTTCAATAACTGAAATGGCGTATTTGTTTTAGAACGTATAGCTCATACCTAATTGAACAGTACGTGATTCACCCGGATATGCATATAGATTGAAAGCACTTTCATCATAAACTTTGTCAAAAAGATTTTTCAGATCTAAGTTAATACGAAGTTTTGGTGTTGCCTGATAATAAGAAACTAAATCTGTAACAGCATAACCTTTCATTGTGTAAGTACTATTGGC
The DNA here is from genome assembly GCF_038562025.1 of Acinetobacter sp. D009. Lineage (NCBI taxonomy): Bacteria > Pseudomonadati > Pseudomonadota > Gammaproteobacteria > Moraxellales > Moraxellaceae > Acinetobacter > Acinetobacter sp. D009. Next base: position 2,728,669 of record NZ_CP151886.1, on the reverse strand, counting down.
TGTTTGACCTGCACGCTTATCAATATATTTTTGATTAATGCCCAGACCTAGGCCTTGTAAAGGGCCATCTTGAAATTCATAGATATTTAAGAGATTAAAACTATTCTTTGGAATATTGGCTAAAGCGATTCCTTTTTGCAAAGTATTGTCTTTAGTTACTTCCGCATCTGTATAGGCATATCCACCAATAATTTTCCAAGCTGGAGTAATTTGTCCTGCAACGTTTAGCTCAATGCCTTGGCTACGAACTTTACCCGCAGCAACTTTATAAGCTGAATCTACAGGATCTAGTGTTAAGACATTTTCTTTTTTTGCATAGAAAATCGCAGAGTCAACCGATAGCATATTGTCGAGTGCTTGCCATTTAAAGCCTAACTCGTAAGCCATACCTTCTTCTGGGTCAAAACCTTCTCCATTACGGCTAGCACCAGTGTTAGGTTTAAAAGATTTTGCAGCATTGCTATAGATTGAAAGGTCATCACGCGCTTTAAAAACTAAACCTAAACGCGGAATAAATGCATCATGACTGGTATTCCAGTTTGCCGTATTCGGTAATAGGTTTTTGTAATCATGTTCGTAGTGCTCAAAACGCAAACCCAGCAGTGCACTTAAACGCTCATTTAAATCGATTTGGTCCTGTACAAAAAGGGCTGTTGTTTTTAAATTTTCGCGGTCATGGGTCGTAACATTTTTAAGCTCAGGGAGAGGTTGGCCTAAAACTGGATCATAAATATTAATCGGGTAGTTATTTGACTTAGCATCTGAACGAATAATATATGACTTATAATCATAATTTTCATATTCAAGCCCTGTCACTAAAGTATGAGCTAGACCTAAAAGTTGGAAATTACCTGTTAGATTAATTTGGGCATCGGTATCTTGCCATTTTAATTCGCGATAGTTGTAATTTCGGTTTAAAGTTTCTCCATCATCTTGAATGCCATTTGCCTCTACTGCATAGCCATGCAATTTACCATTTAAATATTGCACACCAGCATTCAGCTTCCAGTCATTACCAAGGTCGTGTTCGACTCGTAATTGAGTCATGTTGTTATCATTGTAGAGTTGGTTGTTATATTTACCTGTTTCCCACAAATAGGTTTCGGGTGAACTATTAAAAGACTTCTGACCTGCATAGCGTGTTTGGCCACGATCAAGTGGATGCTGATTTCTTAAAATATCGGCTTCAAAGGTAACTTTGGTTGCATCAGAAGCTTGCCATTGAATGACTGGTGCAATTCCATAACGTTTAGACTCGACATGATCGCGATAACTATCACCGCCTTCAGCAATCACATTTAGACGATAACCAATATTTTCTGTATTTGGAATATTACCTGTGGTGTCTACGGTGGTGCGATATAAACCTTCACTGTTAAGCTGCGCACCTAAAGTGGTTTGTTGTTCAGACTTTGGTGTTTTAGAAATTAAGTTAAACGTACCACCTGGGTCACCACGACCATATAAGCTAGAAGAGGGTCCACGTAAAACGTCTACACGTTCAATAGTGTTGCTATCTGGAGCGTTTGGATAACCACGGTTAATCGGGAATCCATTACGGTAAAACTCACCGCTAGTGAAACCACGGAGATTAAAGCCTGTTAAGCCTTGGCCACCAAAGTTATTAGCGCGAGTCACACCACCAGCTAAATCAAGCGCTTCGATTAAACGTGTCGCGCCAATATCTTCAATTACTTTTTGAGTCACTACACTGACAGATTGTGGTGTATCTTTTAATGCGACTTCACTACGTGTTGCGCTACTTGAACTATCGACTTTATAAGCTTGGTCGGCAGCTTGTTGGGCTTTAATCTTAATGGTAGCGAGCGTTGTTGAGGAATTATGGGTTTCTGCGAAAGTACTTGAAATACAGCATAGTTGAGCGATGCTCAGGGAGAGGAGGCGAAGCTTAAGATCCATTTAAAACCTTGTTGATAATAAATATCAGTATAAAAATAAGAATTATTATATTGTAAATCTATGTAAAGGAAATACTGGATCAGTGATATATATGTACAAGTGTATTTTATTGGGAAATACAGAAAATTAGAAATATAAAAAATTTAAAAATAAAATAGAAAGGAATTTTATAAGAAGAGAATATGGCGTCCCTACGGGGATTCGAACCCCGGTTACCGCCGTGAAAGGGCGATGTCCTAGGCCTCTAGACGATAGGGACGTTGAGGATGGCGGTATCTTAAGAAGCCGCCACCAAACTGTCAAGAAGGTAAGGTGACAGTTTGTTCAAAATATAGCAAAACAGTTCAGCAGTCTTCTGAGTATCGTACAAAGCAGAGTGTGCTTCTTTGCCATCGAACTCAATTCCAGCTTGAATACACGCTTTCGCAAGCACGGTTTGTCCAAACATAACAGCACTTAAAGTAACCGTATCCATCACAGAAAAGCTATGAAATGGGTTTTGGTTTTTTGTACTTGTACGCGCAATTGCTGCTTGTACAAAACCAAGGTCAAAATGCGCATTGTGGCCCACTAAGACTGCATGTGTACAGTGTTGCTGTTTACGGACTTCATTCACCGATTTAAAAATACGGCGTAATGCAGTGCGCTCATCTTCAGCCATTGCAATACGCATTGGATTGAATGGATCAATACCAATAAAGTCTAGCGAACGACGATCGAGATTAGCCCCTTCAAACGGGTTAATATGCGCATGAAATGCTGGACCAGGGACAAATTGTCCCTGAGCATCATATACAATTGGAATGCACGCAATTTCTAGCAATGCATCTGTCTGGGCATTAAAACCTGCCGTTTCAACGTCAACAACAACAGGTAAGAAGCCACGAAAACGTTGGCCAATGACCGGGACAGAGGTTTCTTGTGTCACACTTTTCTCCATTGCAGCGTTTTCCCGGCATGCAGCGGGATAATTTTTTGATCATCTAAATAATCAAAAGATTCTGGAACGAGGTTATCTTCTTTTACCAAAGTAATGGTAGAAGTATTACGTGGTAGGCCGTAGAAGTCTGCGCCAAAGAGGCTGGCAAAACCTTCTAAACGTTCTAGTTTACCTACTTGATCAAATGCTTGAGCATAAAGTTCAATTGCATTAGGCGCACTATAACAGCCCGCACAGCCACACGCATTTTCTTTTGCATTTTGCGAGTGAGGAGCACTATCTGTACCCAAGAAAAATTTAGGGTTACCGCTCGTTGCAACTTCAAGCAAAGTAGTCTGGTGAGTTTGACGCTTTAAAATTGGTAAGCAATAGAAATGCGGTTTAATACCACCAACTAACATATCATTACGGTTAAATAATAAATGCTGAGGCGTGATTGTTGCAGCCACATTGCGGTCTTGTTCTAAAACAAAGTGTGCGGCATCGCTTGTTGTGATGTGTTCAAGTACCACTTTCAGTTTTGGAAACTGTTTTAATAACGGTGATAAAACTTCATCTAAGAAGCGTTTTTCACGGTCAAAAATATCAACGTGGTTATGAGTCACTTCACCATGAAGTAATAACGGAACTTGATGCTCTTCTAGTTGCTCAATGACTGCATAAACTTTACGGATGTCACTTACACCGTTATCAGAATTGGTGGTCGCACCTGCTGGGTAAAGTTTAATAGCATTTACATGTCCAGATTCTTTAATTTTACGAACTTCATCTGGTGAGGTGAAATCAGTAAAATAAAGCACCATACGTGGGTCAAAGTTAAGACCCTCTGGAACATGAGCAAGAATACGTTCACGGTAAGCCAATGCTTCTTCCACAGTTTTTACAGGTGGAACAAGGTTTGGCATACAGATCGCACGAGCAAATTGTTTGGCCAAATCAGGTACAGTACGTTTTAATGCTAAACCATCACGTAAATGTGCATGCCAGTCATCTGGCTGGAGCAGGGTAATAGAGTCCAAGGCAGTTCAAACTTCGAAATAAAACAAATGATAATCGATAAAGTGTGAAAATGGTAACGAGAATTACGGACAAATGGCAAAATAAAGCGCCAGAGGCCTTAAAAAATAATGTTATATTTTGTTAGTGTGTGAGAGGCAGGAATTAAGTAGTGGCAAATAGGGGAAATGTACATGAATTACTCAAAGCAAAAGAAGAAATAGAATATTTAGTAACTCTACATACCCATCGTTATGCCAATATACCTTTGCCACATCAATTAGAAAAAAAATTCTGGTGTCTAAATCTTGAGCGAACTAAACAGAATATCTCAAAGTTTTTAGCAAGTGGCGTTTTAACCTATCTCATTTTCATATTGCTGGCTCTACCTACAGACTATTTGGTCATAGGGGTGCCTTATATTACTTGGGACTTTATTTACTGTTTACTTAGTGCAATTAATATTGCTTGTGCGCTACTGTTATTTTGGGTTTTTGCAAAGTTTAAAAAACTCACTGAATATTTTTATATCGCTGCATGTGGCATTGTATTTTTGACCATTATTATCAATGCAATGCTGCTTCTTAGCGTAGAAAATGTCGCACTTAAAAACCAGTCGATGTTACTACTTTCCTTCTTATATATGCTTGGTTTTATTTTAAGCGGAATAAAGCCTCTACATATGCTTTATGTGGGTTTAACAGCAGCCTTTTGTGTTTTTTTCCTACTGATTTTATGGCAAGCGAATTGTGATTTTATAGCTTTGGGAAGAGCGTTGTTTGGAAGTTGTATTTTAGGTTTTTCAATTAGCACGATGCTTACGTCTAGAGAAAGAAGCCTTTTTTTAAATAATCAGCTTGCTGAGCTTAACGAACAGATTTTACGTATTGAGGCATCTGAATTGCTTCATTTAAGCCAGCAGGATGCACTGACTAATATCTCAAATCGACGTACTTTTGATGAGATGTTCGACTTTTTTTACTATCGTGCAAAGCAAGAAAAGCGTCCATTGGCTGTTTTATTTATTGATATCGATTTTTTTAAAAATTATAACGATTTTTATGGACACCAAATGGGGGATAAAGTCATCTCATCTATTGCCGCTGCAATTAAAAATTCGATTCGGCATGTTGATTTTGTTGCCCGTTATGGTGGAGAAGAGTTTGTCGTGCTGTTACCGAAAACACCAGCTCAAGGCGCCTATGCCGTTGCTGCAAATATTTATAAAGCGATTGAGCGACAAGCGATTCCTCATGCAGCATCTTTAGTCTCTAAGCATGTGACGATTAGTTTAGGTTTTACTGTTTATACAGAAGGTTTTAAAGTAAATCAGGAAAAATTAATTCACGCTGCGGATCAAGCTTTGTACCGAGCTAAGCAGCTTGGACGTAACCAGATTTATTATCAACCTTTGGAAGTAGCAGAACTTGTTTGAGCACAAATATTTGAAATAAAAAAGCCACCTTTGTCGGTGGCTTTTTTATTAAGTAAGAAAATTATTTTTTCTTGCTATCAAGTTGTGGTACAGCAGAACCTTGGCCGATTGAAAGCAAACCAGCATCTGTATAGATACCAAGTTTTGCACGTGTATCGGTAATGTCGAGGTTACGCATAGTTAACTGACCAATACGGTCCATTGGCGTAAACATTGAATCGCCTTTTTCCATTGTTAAACGTTCAGCTTCGTACGTTAAGTTTGGAGATTCAGTGTTCATGATGGTGTAGTCATTACCACGACGAAGTTCAAGAGTCACTTCACCAGTAATCGCTTTAGCAACCCAACGCTGTGCAGTTTCACGCAACATAAGTGCTTGAGAGTCGAACCAGCGGCCTTGGTAAAGTAAACGACCTAAACGTAAACCGTTAATGCGGTATTGTTCGATCGTATCTTCGTTATGAATACCAGTAACCAAACGCTCATAAGCAATATGAAGAAGGGCCATACCCGGTGCTTCATAAATACCACGAGATTTTGCTTCGATAATACGGTTTTCGATTTGGTCAGACATACCTAAACCATGACGGCCACCAATACGGTTTGCTTCAAGAATAAGCTCAACTGGATTGTCAAAAGTTTGACCGTTTAATGCAACAGGTACACCTTCTTCAAAACGTACAGTCACTTCTTCTGGAGTAATTTCAACTTCATCTTTCCAGAAAGCAACGCCCATAATTGGGTCAACGATTTTGATACCAGCATTTAGGTATTCAAGATCTTTTGCTTCGTGAGTCGCACCCAACATATTTGAGTCAGTCGAGTACGCTTTTTCTTTTGACATTTTGTAGTCAAAACCGTTGTCGATCAGGAACTGTGACATTTCTGCACGGCCACCGAGCTCATCGATGAAGTTTTGATCTAACCAAGGCTTATAAATTTTAAGATTCGGGTTAGTCAACAAACCATAACGATAGAAACGTTCAATATCGTTACCTTTATAAGTTGAACCGTCACCCCAGATGTTTACGTCATCTTCTTTCATTGCGGTAACTAGCATTGTACCTGTTACTGCACGACCGAGTGGAGTCGTATTGAAATATGGAACGCCACCTGTACTGATATGGAATGCACCACACTGAATCGCAGCAATACCTTCAAGCGCAAGTTGTAAGCGGCAGTCAATTAAGCGAGCTTTTACAGCGCCGTATTGTTCTGCTTTCTTTGGAATTGCATCGTAGTCATCTTCATCAGGCTGACCTAAGTTTGCAGTATATGCATAAGGTTCTGCGCCTTTTTGTTTCATCCACAATAAGGCAGCTGAAGTGTCTAGGCCTCCGGAGAAGGCAATCCCAACTTTTTTGCCTACTGGTACATGCTGCAAGATAGTTGCATTATCAGTCATTGCTAATCCTAACATTTATGAAAAAGACCCCATATAGGCGGTCTTGAGAATTCTGAATGGCGGCTATTGTAGCACTATTCATGGTGCTTTTTTTCGCAAAAAAAGCATTAATTCACTTGTTCTGATTCGAAGTTTTAATTTGATAAAAAATATAAGGCTATTTATAGAATAAGAAGAAGTGAATGAAGTATTGTTCTTAAATAAATGGATTGACCATAAGCTCCGATAAATTTCTTTGTGTGGTCATCCAAAATTATCAAAAAAGTATTAAAGTACTATGCAACAAGTTGCAAAAAATTATTGGGACGCAGCATGACAAGTTACGCCAATTTATTAAAACCATTACATTTAGGCTTTACCACCATTAAAAACCGTGTGGTGATGGGATCCATGCATACGGGGCTTGAAGATCGTTTTTACAATTATCCAAAACTGGCAGCTTATTTTGAAGAGCGTGCAAAAGGTGGGGTTGGCCTGATTGTGACTGGGGGGATTTCTCCAAACCGTCAAGGTTGGCTACTACCCATGGGTGGAACCATGAATGGTTTAACCGATATTCCACAGCACCGTCTGGTTACACATGCTGTGCATAAGCATGGTTCAAAAATTTTAATGCAAATTTTGCATGCTGGCCGTTATGGTTATCAACCTTTTGCAGTGTCTTCTAGTCCGATCAAATCGCCAATTTCACCATTTAAACCGCGTCAGCTTTCTGAGAAAAATATTTTAAGTACGATTGATGACTATGCACATTGCGCTGACATTGCCAAAAAAGCGGGCTATGACGGCGTTGAAATTATGGGCTCTGAAGGTTATCTCATTAACCAGTTTTTAAGCAGCCATGTGAACCAGCGTACTGACCGTTGGGGCGGTGATATTGAAAACCGTATGCGCTTTCCGGTCGAAGTCGTAAAGGCGATTCGTGCAAAAGTTGGTGAAAAATTTATTATCTGTTTCCGCTTGTCGTTGCTCGATTTAGTTCATGACGGTAACACCATGCAAGAGGTGGTGACTGTAGCCAAAGCTTTAGAAAAAGCAGGTGTAACTTTATTAAATACTGGCATTGGCTGGCATGAAGCTCGTGTGCCGACCATTGTCACGTCTGTGCCTCGTGCCGCTTTTGTCGACTACACTGCTCATGTAAAACAACATATTTCTATTCCGATTATTGCATCAAACCGCATTAACATGCCTGAAACTGCCGAAGAAATTTTGGCAACTGGCAAAGCAGATATGGTTCAAATGGCGCGTCCTTTATTGGCCGATGCATTTTGGGTAAATAAAACTGCGACTAACCGTGTTGATGAAATTAATACCTGTATTGCATGTAACCAAGCTTGTTTAGACCATGCTTTTAAAAATAAGCGTGTGTCTTGTTTGGTTAATCCACGTGCAGGCCATGAAACTGAACTGGTTTATTTAAAAACTAAACAGCCTAAACGGATTGCAGTTGTGGGCGGTGGAGTAGCGGGTATGTCCGCGGCAACTGTTGCGGCAAGCCGTGGCCACGCGGTCACTTTATTTGAAGCAACGGCGGAAGTAGGTGGTCAATTTAACTTTGCCAAAGTTGTACCGGGCAAAGAAGAATTTCACGAGACGATCCGCTACTTTAAAGTCCAACTGGAAAAAACAGGGGTGGATGTACGTTTAAATACTCGCGTAAATCGTGAGCAGCTTGAACGTGAAGGTTTTGATGAAGTGATTGTTGCAACAGGTGTAATCCCTCGTGCATTAAAAATTGAAGGAAGTGACGCGCCACAAGTCCTTTCTTATGCTCAAGTTTTGAAAGGGGCAGAAGTCGGACAAAAGGTTGCAGTGATTGGTGCGGGTGGTATTGGTTTTGACGTGTCAGAATTTTTACTTAAACCGCCACATCAACCACAGCCTCAACCTTTGGCAGATTGGCAACGTGAATGGGGTGTAGACCCAGATCCAAACTATATTTCTGAAGGTGGTATGCAGCCGCCAGAAGTTGAACCAGCAATCCGTGAAATTTATTTACTACAACGTAAAACCACACCACTTGGTATTGGTCTTGGCAAAACTTCAGGTTGGGTCCATCGTGCACAGCTTAAAAAGCATGGCGTACGTATGCTGCGTGGTGTGCAATATAAAGCAGTCACTGATGAAGGGCTTTGGGTTGAGCACAATGGGCAAGATCAACTTTTACGTGTAGATACGGTTGTGGTGTGTGCAGGTCAAGAGTCGGTAAAAGACTTGATGCCAAAAGAAGGTGAGTCGACTATAGCGAACTATCATATTATTGGTGGTGCAAAGCTTGCAGCAGAGCTAGATGCGAAGCGTGCGATCAAAGAAGGAGCAGAATTGGCTGCGCAACTGTAAAATTGATGAAACAATATGCACTTGAACACAAAGCGATGATATTTTTCTTGAATAAAATGAATAAGCTTTGTATTCTTACGCACATGGAAGCGTGGCAGAGCGGTTTAATGCACCGGTCTTGAAAACCGACGAGGGTGTGAGTCCTCCGTGAGTTCGAATCTCACCGCTTCCGCCAAATTCGAAAAGCCTCTGTTAAAAGCAGAGGCTTTTTTTATATCTATTATTTTACCCCTCATTCTACCCCACATAAAAATTTGGATTGAGTTAGACAGATTTTGATTTCAGTTTAATTTTATATTGTGTAGTTAATCGCACCCTCATAATGGTCAATATCTTGTAATTGTTTGATGAATTCTTTCGGGGCAACTATTGCTGCTATAAGTATAATTATGAGTAGAATAGCTCCTTATAATACTAATCCCTTTACATCACTAACTTGCAAAGTAAAATCGCCTGATATGTACCAAATTTAAATTAAGAGATATGGATATTCATGAATTTAATAAATCACAGTAGTAAGTTCTTTTTTGCAATTTTTCTTATGATGAATCTTTCAAATACATATGCAGCAAAAATACAGGCTGTAGGTGCTGAGGTACAGGAGAGTGCTGTAGATGTAATGGAAGCTGCTGTAGATGTAATGGAAGCTGCTGGAGCAGAAGCTGTAGGTGGGCAAGAGTATATATGCCGTGCTGACGAGGCATGTGATGTTGCATCTGCTGTTTCTGAGGATGAAATGTATGGTGGCATTCAACAGGAATATGTTGTAAAAGGCTGTAAGGTAACAATCTACAATGATGGGCCTGTGAAAATGGTCAATGTAAAGACGGATCAACCATGTGATGCTCCACTTCCTAAAGACCATAAATTTTCTAGATAGACTTTGTGAGCCTATAAATTATTTTATGCACCTTTCTGTTTTTTCTCAAAATCATGAACCATTCGAATACGCTCTTCGGTTGCAGGATGTGAGGATAATGCATCAAGAACAGCTGTAGATAGTTTATTAGCTGAAGATTCTTCTTGAGAAGTTGGTGGGTTGGCCTGATTCTTTTTATCGATACCTTCTTCTGTTGTATCGCTTAAACGTTGTAAGAAATTTGCAAAGTGTGAGACTTCGATATGCTTCCTATCCATCAGCTGTAAAGCATATAGATCGGCTTCGGACTCAAATTTACGTGAATAATTTGCACCAATCATAGCGGCAGGTAAGGACGTAAATAAGTCTGAATTATCTCCTGTCATTGCAATGTATAATATACTTAGACCTAAACTCGTTAACCCTTGTTGCAAACTATGGCGATAAACCAAATGGCCTTGTTCATGGGCTAATACGCCTAAGATTTCCTGATTCGTATGTGCCAATTTGATTAGTTCATCTGTGATAATAATCGTATTATTGGGTAGCGCTACAGCATTAGCCCCTAACTGATCGCCTTTACGGAAGACTAATTTGGCTGGTTTGTTTTCAGCAACAGTATTCAAATACTGTTTAGTAATTTGGTCTTTTTGAGTTTGTGCTAATTGGCTGGGTGCAGTCCAATTATTTAATACATAATTCTCGGCTTCATCACCTAGTTTCTTTAAAGTATTCTCAGGCAATTGAAAAGCAAGATAATGGGATGTGGCTGGAACACCCCATTTGACTAGACTGATCGCAAAAGTAATCACAAAAATTACACTAAAAAGAATAAGACCCGGAGAGCGTTCAAATTTCCAGATCGAATGTTGAACCTTTTTAGTTGTGTAATTAAACCATTCAGGTAATGCACTATGAAATTCAATTCGTGCATCATCAGATAATTCAATTACTGGGTGTAACTGTCCCAGCGCACCAATCAATTTCATATCAGTATATTGATAATGACGCTGAAGTTCTAATTGTTCACCATACCGAATTAGAACCTCAGATTCAGATTGAGCTGAAATCTGAGCAGGGTATGGTTTAGACACTAGGCCATCATAGAAAGTGATATCTACTGCGTGGGACATAAATTATTAACTCAGATTGTTATAAAGAGATGTCGATATCAAAAATATCACTGATTTCTTCAGCTAAAGCACTTTGCTCTTGTTGAGCTAGATTCATCATTTGATCTGGATCATCTAATAAAACTAAACTCATCGATTCAATCTGATATTTGTGAATACGAACTGCAGCCCAAGCAGACATTAAACCTAGGGATAAGATTTTTACAATCCAGTTCGAGGCTACAATCCATGCGAAACGCCATTGGTTACAGTCTGTTTTAAATTGACTGTTCCCAATTGTAGTATTGTTCCATGTCGTAATAAAAATACGAGCAGCAATTAATGGATAAATAAATAATCCAATAAATGCATATACCGTAAATATTCCGAAGAATATAGCGTTTGGTGAGACTCCAGCAATTGTTCCTGCCATAGCAAAGTAAATGATTGAAAAAATAGCAATTATACCAATTGCAATAAAAACTGGTATATAAACTGCAGCCATATATGCAGACCATTTCGCGTTTAATTTAAAATTTAATTGTCCAGCATATAAGTTGTTAAGATAATATTTTTTATATAGCCAAATAGCGACAGGTGTAAAGATTCCTAAAGTGAAAATATATACCAATATACTCAAAAGAAAGACTTTATAAGATTCTTTTATCGTTCCACCAAAATAAAAACGTGCGTTGCCGAACTTACTATTTCTTGCAGTAAAACGCAAAGTAGCGCGAATTAGCCAAGGTACTGCTGCATATAATGCAACCAGTCCAACCACAGTCGCAATCATTGAATACTGTGATGAAATTGCAAATACGACGTAAATTCCTAATGCAATTAAACGTCCAATCAAAATCTTGGTTGGAATCCCTGTAAAATCAAAGCGGCGTTCAAAAAATTCTGTATTACCATAGAAATAGCGTAAGCGACGAACTTTAGCCCAAGGCGCATATAAGCTTAAGGTAATAATAGTCAAAAGAATATTAACGATCCAGATTCCAAAATATTCTGAGGCATTCCCATGAAACTTAAAATGATGAATTCCTGAGTGTGAAATTGGTGGAGTTGTAATATTTTGATCCTCATTTATATCTTGAGGAAGAGAGGTTAAAGCTTGGTCTTGCATTTTATTCTCTTTATTGAAAATATATGATCTTGATTGAATGTAATAGATAATTAGAAAACTATTGAGAATATTATATATTTTTTATAAATTGAAATAAATAGAATGAAAAGCAAACAACTATTTTTACCATTATATTCTTATTGAGTTGTTTTGAGCAGAAAGCTTATCGCGAGAATTATAAATAATAGGTTTAAAGGCATCGGTGACTTATTGTGATTGTAAATTTAGTAGTAATTCTAAGAAAAACTTTCTACATCATTAATTTCATCATTTACTATATTTCATATTCTAATCTTACCTGTTAAAACTAATATATCTATATAAAATTCAATCCCGTTATAAACCCCACTTTAACAATAACTCATTCATTATTTATCCTTACTTTTTAATGATCTAATTTAAAACAAATGTCATTTTGTGTGCTTGACTGTAAGAGAGTTGAATACTATTCTTCGCATGCTGGCCACATTGCCAGCCGGTTGTCGCAGACCGGGAAAACAAAGTCGATATGCAAAACTCTTGTTTTGTGTGTCGGGAACTCGTTCGCCCCCTTTTTCTCTACGGTAGGGCGGAAGGGGGACACCTTCGGGTGTGCTGGTTCCTTTGTTTCCAGTCTGCGAACCCCCTTTCGTTCTGCCACCATAATTTCTATTAATGTCTGGCAGAACTCCCAATAAAAAAGGAGTTGGCTTTGCACATCCATCATTTCTTGGTACTCAGTGCCAAAAGTTATAACGACACCACTTAAAAATTTAAAGCAGCTTGAACGCCATAAGGTTTTCAGGCTCTAAGTCATTTTTACTTAAAACTTAGCAAATACAAAACTTGAGATGTGCCAAGCACCGTCTTACGGCTTTGCTGTGCCTTTTTTTCTCCCAAAAAGGGCACAGGCTTTTTATCTCATTTAGACACAACAAGAATTTATAACGGTAAAACGATGCCAACTTTAGAAATATCTTCCAAAAAATTACAGGTTGTTCAAACCGCAATCCCACTCTTTACCACGCATGGATTCCATAATGCAGGCGTAGACCTGATTATCAAAAAATCCAAAATTCAAAAAGCCACGTTTTATAACTACTTTCACTCGAAAGAACGACTTGTTGAAATGTGCCTAATCTTTCAAAAAAGCCGACTCAAAGATGAAGTTCTTGCAATTGTCTATTCGCATCGCTATCCAAACGCAGCCGATAAACTCAAAGAAATTGTCCGTTTACATGTCGATTTAAACAGTTTTTACTTTTTGCTATTTAAGGCCATTTTTGAATTAAAACTGCTTTATCCTCGAGCTTACCGCATGGCAGTTGAATATCGAAAATGGCTACTTAAAGAACTTTTTGATTTGATATTTAGTCTAGAAAGTCGTGGCTTAAAAGCTGATGCAAACATGATTTTATTTATGATTGATGGCGCAATCATCCAACTTTTAGATCCAAATAAAGCTAGTGAAAGGGAGCAGTTGTTGGATTATTTTTTAAATGTTTTGAGATAATTGAGTGAGGGGATGGGTAAGGAAAAATACCCTAAGTGCGTACTTCCCTTACTTTAAAAATAAATTAAACCTGAACTTAATTTATATAAATATTACTTCTTTTGCTTAAAGCGGTATTTACATTTTAAACAGCGATAATCTTGAAAAATATTCTTGTCGATTATTACGCCAGCTTTCTTACCAAAAATATTGCCAACTACACCGCCAGTAATTCCTGCACTAATGGCACCGACAAAAGTCCCTACAGTTCCGCCAACAATTACACCTAAAGGACCAGCAACAGTACCAATAGCTGCTCCAACAGTAGCACCAGTCGCAGCACCACCTACAGTGCCTGCTGTTGTGCCGGCAGCTGTGAGTAAAACACCGCCAGTTGTTCTAAGTAATTTGTCATGGTCACGTGCTTCAATTTCTGTAGAACCACACTTAGGACATTGCAGAGCTTTTTCCATAAAATTTCCTGTCTTTCATCATTGAGTGACACAGTTGAGGGCTAAATCAGTAAAGTGGGTAAAGAACCTGTCTTGCGATGCAGTATCTTTTGCCTATTGAGTGATCGTAACGATAAACTGGTCTGTTTTGATTTTAGCTGAACATTGACACAAATATTTATAGATCATGTAAACACTTGTACTTTAATAATTATCTCATTAAATACCAATGCTTAGAATGACTAAGGCTTACATATCCATGTGTCTAGTAGAGAACAATTTAATAATGATGAATAGAATGTGAATGGTTTTTTGAATAGATTTTCTGAAGTTGCTTAGGGTGACAAGCTGATAAATGATAAAAGGCCTATTCTGTTTGAATAAGCCTTTTTTGAATTTTAGAGTTCTTTTTTCCAACTCAGAAATTTATATAATCCAAACATGAATGTAATCCAGATTGGAATTAAAATCACCGATTTTTCAAACCCTTGAGTCCACATGATATATAAAATCATGCCAATAAAAATCAAAACAATATAGTTACTCAAGGGTGAAAATAGCGCAGGGAATTTAACAACTTTATCTTCAAGTTTCATAGCGCGTTTAAACTTTAAGTGAGTAAAGCTAATAATTGCCCAGTTTAAAACCAGCGCTGCCACGGCCATGTACATAAGGTAGCTTAAAGCTTCTTCTGGGATAAAGTAGTTCAGTAATACACAACCAAAAATCAGAATAGAAGAGAAAATAACAGCAGGTGTTGGAACCCCTTGTTTGCTGACTTTTGTAAAAATTTTGGATGCATGACCTTGTACTGCTAGACCATATAACATACGACTGTTTGCGTACATGCCGCTGTTATAAACAGACAGTGCGGCTGTTAAAATAATAAAGTTAAGCAAATGCGCTGCCCAACCAATACCAAGCTGGCTAAAAATCATCACAAATGGACTTTTATCTAAACCACCGAGGTCAAGCTGATTCCACGGAATGAGCGACATGATAATAGCAAGCGAAGCCACATAGAAAACCAAGATTCGAAAGATGACTTGGTTAATGGCTTGCGGAATGCTTTTTTCTGGATTTTCGGCTTCAGCAGCAGTCATCCCAATCAGTTCAATACCACCAAATGCAAACATTAAAAAGGCGAGCATATAAAATAGGCCTGAAAACCCGTGCGGGAAAAATCCGCCATGCTGCCATAAGTTTGCAAAGCTAGCGATAGAGTCACTACCCGCGGTAAGCAATAAATATAAGCCAAACACGATCATGGCAATGACCGCCGCAACTTTAATAATAGCTAACCAAAACTCAGATTCGCCATAAAATTTAACGTTGCCTAAGTTCAAACATGTGACCAAAACAAAGAAAAATAAGGCTGATATCCAAGCAGGAATGTGGGGCCACCAGTAATGCACATATTTAGCAACTGCTGTCAGTTCGGTCATCGCGACCAGAATATAAACAACCCAATAGTTCCAGCCCGATAAAAAACCGGGGAATTTCCCCCAATATTTTTGTGCAAAGTAACTAAAGGAACCAACCACAGGTTCTTCTACGATCATTTCACCCATTTGGCGCATAATTAAAAATGCGACCAAACCGACAATGGCATAACCTAAAATAATAGAAGGACCAGCAGACTGGATGACTTGTGCAGAGCCTAAAAATAAACCTGTCCCGACAGCACCACCCATAGCGATCAACTGGATATGGCGATTTTTAAGTCCGCGTTTTAATTGGGAAGATGAATTGCTCAAAATATATGCGCTGAATAAAAAAGCTGGCGCTATTGTAATAGATTGGTTAGGGATAACCTAGTTTGAAAAGGATTTTACTCAGCTAAATAAAAAGGATCCGTAAAAAGCTATACGGATCCCTTTTTGAAATCGGTTATTTTATAAATTAGAAAGATACCATTTTGCCCGGATTAATCATTGCACCAATACCATACATACTTTTTGCGAGTGGAATAACAACGGGAGCAAGGGTACGACCAAAAATAATATTTTGATGATCAATTTTAGATAACATTTCGAAGTCGTTAGATTGCCCAACAAAGTCATTTGCAATCGCTTTACCAATACGTACCGTCTGAGCAACGCCGTGACCACTCCAACCATGAACAGCATAAATTGGGAATTTATGACCAAACTTACGGCTATCTACTGCACCATTTACGGTTAAATCGGTCGTGCCACTCCAGACAAAATCCATCTCTAAATTTTTAATTTGAGGGAAAACCGTATGAATTCGATGTTCTAGATAATTTAAAGTTTTCTCTGGACCCCAGCAGGTTCCTGTACCTTGGCCACCAAACAATAAGCGGTTATTAAACACGGGACGGTAGTAATCAATCTGGAACTGAGTGTCATAAACCGGATGCCCAAATGGGAGTAGCTCTTTTGTATCAAGCTCTAGCGGGGCAGTCGTCGCAACATAGGTATAAAACGGAATTGTGGTATTGTTTTGCTCTGATAAAAGTTTAAACGAAGCATGGTGCACGGCTAACACCACAGACTTTTTAGCTTTTACGACAGCATTTGCTGTTTGAACATAAATACCATCTGCTTTTTCTTCTATTGAAATAACTTCTGTTTGCTCATAAACAGTACCGCCATTTTGGCAAAAGCCATAAATTAAACCACGGTTCAAAGCTAAAGGATGAATTTGTCCACCTAACTCATCAATTAAGCCACCTGTATAGTAGTCAGATTTAATATAGTCCATGAGTTCGTGTTTACCCACAATGCGGGTATGGTCTTCACCTAAATATTTTCGTGCATCGGCGCCTTGTGTTAAACCAACTAAATGCCCTTCATGAACGGCGGCGGTAATGTGGCCGTATTTGCGGTCAAAGTTGAGTTGGTATTTTTCCGAAATGTCATCAATGAGTTGCATTGCTTCCGTAGAGGTAAAATGCCAGAGTTTTTTGGCATCTTCGTAGCTCAAGCGATCGGCCATTTCTTGAGCTTCCCAGCGAGCTAAACCAGGGGTAAGTTGTCCGCCATTGCGTCCAGAAGCTGCGCTACCTACACGGTTTTTTTCTAATAAAACAGTCTCTACGCCTTGTTCAGCTAAATGTAAGGCCGTAGATGAACCCAATAAACCACCGCCAATAACTACCACATCACATTCAATATCAGCTTTTAAACTGTCAAAAGTATGCCAATCAGAAAGTGAGCTTTCATAATAGTTTGCAGGGTTATCTACCGAGGTGACTTCTACAGTAGTTGAGTCAAATTTTGCATGTTTCGGATTTAACCAGCTCCATTCTTTACCCACTTGTAGAGATTTACTTGGTTTATATTCCACGTCTTTTAAAAGTTGAGGTTTAGAAATAATTTTCATAATAAAGTTCCTTAAAAATTAATAAGCATTACTAATAGCAATACTTTGTTTTTTAATCGTTTTATAGATAAATAGGAGAACACCCAAAGCTAACCAGAAACAACCAAACATGAGTGAAGATGAATCGAGATTAAGCCAGAGGCAAATAATGCTAAAGACTGATATAAGCGGTAAAAACAGGTTTAGAAATTTGTTTTTAAACCCTGAACGCTGTTTATCTTTAATATAAAACTTCATAAAAACTGAGAAATTTACGGCTGTAAAAGCGACTAGAGCACCAAAGCTGATTAGGCTGACGACTTGGGCTAAATCTAGAAAAACCGCTGACATTGAAATAAGACCAACAAACAAAACCGAGAAAAACGGTGTACCTAATGAAATATGAATTGTCCCAAAATACTTTTTAGGGAAAATATTATCGGTGCCCATTATATACAGTAAACGTGAAGCGCTGGCATGTGAGGCAAGGCCAGAGGCGACTGTGTTCATAATTTGCCCGCACAAGAATACGGATTGGAAAAAAGCACCACCAACGTAAAGCACAATTTCAGGCAACGCTTCTGAAGGATGTTGAAAACGAAGATTGTTTGGAAAATAAAGCTGAATAAACCAAGCGGCTGTGAAAAAAATAAGCCCGCCAGCGAGAGTCGTTAACATGACTGCACGAGGAATATTTTTGGTGGGTTGTTTGGTTTCATTTGAAAGCGTGGTAACCGCATCAAAACCTAAAAATGAAAAGCACAAAACTGAGGCACCCGCAACGAGAGGGAGTAAAGATTGGTGCTCATGCCAGAGTGGCGCCAATGTAAGCACATGCTCATAACCTTGAGTCGAGCCAATACCCTTAATCACTAAATAAACAAAAATGACCATGAGTATGATCGGTGCAAACACAAACAACAGGCTTAAATTGGCGAGTAACCGAATGCGGAAACAGTTTACTAAAGTGACTAGGCTTGCCGACACAATTACCCAGAACCAGTAAGGCAGACTTGGGATAAGTGCGGTCAGATAAATCGCAGCTAGCAAAACATTAATGAGGGGTAATAACAAATAGTCGAGTAGTGAACACCAACCGACAAAAAAACCACTTTTAGGCCCTAAACTTTCAGCAGTATAGCTATATGCCGAGCCTGATTTTTCTGAATTTTGACTAAATCTTGCATAGCTCCAAGCGGTAAGTAACATGGCACCAAGTGCGAGCAAATATGCCAGTGGCACATGTCCATTGGTAATGCCAGAGACAATACCGAAAGTGTCAAACACCGTCATAGGGGTCATGTAGGCAATACCAATAATCGTGACTTGCCAAAGAGACAGTTTTTTTAAGGAAGACGTTTTATTTTCCATGTCATTTCAACCTCAAATTCGTTGTTTTGCTTTTCATCCGGAAAAGCGATGCTATTTTTGAGCCAAAACTTCCCCTAGACTTGAATAAACACGTCTATTTGGAGAAAGTTTGTACAAAAGTTGGTGGCTGTTTCGCCTTGGTGATGCCCTAAAGCAAGATCAAATACTTATATCTTTGATATAACTCTAGATCACGACCAGTTGAAAAGATTGACACGGTCGTGAGAGAACCTGCTCGGGGCTTTGGCCTTTAAATAATGTGCCTGTTCTGATGGTGATGTCATTTGAAGTAATCACTCGAGAAGAGTCGTTAATCACAATTGCTTTTTGTTTAATGTTTTTAAGCTTCGGCATAAGAATTTTTTCGAGTGCGGAAACTAAAATATCGGTAGCAATCACACCGATAAATTGATCACGAATCATGACCGGATGGGCAAGGGTGATGGTGTATGCGCCATTGCAAATGTAGTCAACATAAGGCCCATGGATGCACGGACTTTTATTTTGAGCAGGTTTATGGAACCATTCAAAAGAGCGAAAGTCTAGAAATCGCTGAGCATTTTGATAGTTTTCAAGTTTAGCTTGTTGTAACTGATCTTCTTTTTTATACCACCATTCGAGTGTCCAATAATCTTGCTCTTCTTGCGTTGCAGGGCTATAACTTGCAAAACCAATACCTTGACTGTAATGGCTTTCCTGTAAGGCCTTTTTAATTTCTTTTTGCAAAGCTGTGCGTTCTGAACCTGAAAGCTTAACGTCTTTTGTTTTTTCAGGTTCATGTTTTGAAAGAATTTTGCTCGCTTTAGTTGCCAGCTTTTCTGTAATGGCTGTCGTTTCTTCAACCACCGTCTTTAACAAATTTTGAAGCTCTTCTATATCTAAATGTTGGGTCATTCCTATAACTCCTAAAATTCCGTATTTCTCACTCGATATTTTATAAGTGCTCTACTTTATTGTTTTTATTCAATAGATAACTTATATCGAAGCATTTGGTCTGTTAGCATCGAAATGATTTTTCGCGCTTGAATAACAGCATCATCTTCATTGCCTTGAACAAAAGATGATAAAAGTTGGTGGTATTGAGCGACGACCAGTTGATGAAATTGATCATCTTGGTAAAGCACAGCAATGAGCGGTGCCCATTCGGCTTGTATGGTTAACTCTTGATTTGCCAGTCGAGCTGATTGAGCAAAACAGGTAAGTGTTAACAAACAACGTAAATCAAGTTGGGCACGTGTATCTGGTTCAACTGCTTGTTCAAATTGATCAATAAGCTCTTTGATTTTACCCAGTTCATATTCAGTAGTTCTTTGTGCTGCCAAATATGCACCATGGCTTAAAATTGCACTATGAAACTCGCCTAAATCAGCCAGATATTCATTTGAAGCTTGACGTAGAGGATGCTTGTTTAAGAGTAAATCGGAAGGTAACTCGCAAACAAAGCTTCCGCCGTTTCGCCCGCGTCGTGTATCAATTAAACCTTTTACGCGTAAAGTATTTAAAGCTTCACGGACCGTAATGGGTGACACTCCCATTAAGCGAGCTAGATCCGCCTCGTTAGGAAGCTGTTCATTGCTTTTGAGCAATCCAGAGATAATTGCATTTTCCAAGCGTTCTACAACTTGTTCCGATCGAGTTGCCTGAGCGATAGGTGCAAAAATTATCGTATATGCTGACATGGCGAATTCTCTAAAAGCTAAGTCAGAGACTTAGCTTAATGAAACGGATAAATGATTAAAACACGCCATATTGATGGACTGCCTGTTCATCTTCAGGCACAGCTGGTATTGCATCCCAAAGTTCAACAATTTTGCCATTATCTACACGCCATAATTCAAAATAGGCATGTCGATTTCCGGCAATACTTCCTTCGGAATGTGTCAAGACAAATTGACCATCAGCAATGGAGCGATGCGTTTTGGAGTATACCAAACCTTGTCCTTCATTACGGATATTGTTCAAAAAATCAATGACTGCTTTAACACCATCGCCAATGTCTGGACTATGTTGAATGAACTGATCGTTGTGAGTGTATTCTTTAAATGCTTCGTAATTGCCATCAATTAATGACTTCTTAAAGAAAGAGGTCACAATCTCACGATTTTCCTCTGGGTCATGGTGAGTGACGATTTCAGTCGGACCATCTAATTGAGTTCTACCACTCACATTTGGCGCGGCTTCTGCCACCAGACCATCCCAGTGTTCCACAATTTTGCCGTCTTTTACTCGGTAAATATCAAAGCCAACTAACGGGTTTTCATCTAATCCTTGAAAGCGGCCATGAATTGCAACCAAGTCACCATCTGCTAGTACACGTACAGCTTCGTGTTGCATGTCAGGACAGTCTTCTACCAATTGGCGAAGGCCCGAAATGCCATTTGCAACCAGTGGTGAGTGCTCTATAAAGTCTTCAGAAAAATAACGGTCCAGAGCAGTGGTGTCGTGCAAATTAAATAGCTCGTGATGGGCTTTAGTCACCAAGTCTTTCATTTCTTGTTTATTCATTTTGATCTCCTTTCAAAACTCATTGTTATTATTCGTTTGAACTCATCACATGTTTAACGCGAGTATATTCTTCAAAACCGTAGCCAGATAAATCTTTACCATAGCCTGACTTTTTGAAACCGCCGTGTGGCATCTCTGCGGTTAAAGGAATATGGGTGTTAATCCAAACTGTACCGAAATCGAGTTCACGAGACAGACGAGTTGCACGAGCATGGTCTTTGGTCCAAACACTTGAAGCTAGGCCATACTCAACATCGTTGGCTTTTTCAATCGCATCATTTTCATCTGTAAATTTTTGAACGGTAATCACAGGTCCAAAAATTTCATTTTGAATGGCTTCGTCGTGTTGTTTTAAGCCACTAATAACAGTTGGTTCAAAATAGAAGCCTGGACGGTCTGCCTGTTTTCCACCTGTTTCAACTTTGGCGTGAGCAGGTAAGTTGTCGATAAACGCTTTAACGTTTTTCAATTGGTTGGCATTGTTAAGTGGACCATAAAGCGCGTCTTGATCATCGGGTTCACCAAAACGGGTATTTTTTGCAGCTTCAACTAACTTACTTAAAAATTCATCATGAACAGATTCAGCCACAATTACACGCGTTGCTGCAGTACAGTCTTGGCCTGCGTTGAAATAGCCTGTTAAAGCAATCATTTCAACTGCTTTGTCGAGGTCGGCATCTTCAAAAACCACTACAGGCGCTTTACCACCCAGCTCAAGATGCGCTTTCGCCAGATTTGCTGCGGCAGAAGCTGCAACTTGTAATCCGGCACGAACTGAGCCTGTAATAGAAACAAGAGCAGGGGTTTTATGTGATACAACTTTTGAACCCACCTGAGCTTGGCCTAACACTACGTTAAATGCACCTTTAGGGAAAAATGGTGCAGCAATTTCTGCCAGTAAAAGCGTACTTTCAGGCGTCGTATCACTTGGTTTAAGTACTACTGTATTACCAGCGGCTAAAGCTGGAGCAATTTTCCACACCGCCATCATGAGTGGATAGTTCCAAGGTGTAACTTGTCCAACTACACCGACAGGTTCGCGGCGAATAGAAGAGGTTAAACCTTCTAAATATTCACCTGAAGCTGTGCCATTGAGTAGGCGAGCAGCACCTGCAAAGAAACGAACCTGATCTGCTGATGCACCTACTTCTTCAGATGCAATTAAGTGTTTTAACTGACCCGTATTACGACTTTGTGCCTCAATTAAACGCTCCGCATTTGCTTCAATAGCATCTGCCAAGTTAAGTAATGCTTTTTGACGAGTCGAAGGTGTACTACGTCCCCAAATTTTAAATGCTTCTTTTGCAGCAGCATAAGCTGCATCAACTTCCGCCTCGGTCGCATTCGGCGATTGTGCATAGACTTCACCAGTCACTGGGCTTATCAAATCGAAGAAATCATTTCCTTTGCTAGCAACATATTCGCCGTTAATAAAGTGTTGTAGTTGAGTTTTAGCCATTTTTTATACCTTGTCCTTAGGTTTTAACATATAACATATAATACTATATGTATTATGTTTTAAATTTTCTGTCAAATGCTTTGATGAGGGGAGTAAGTGAGAAAAGTAGGAATTTAAATCAAATTAGATTTTAAGTTTTTGATTTTGATTATTTAAAAAAATTAAAAATTTATTGACGATTTTTAGGAGAAGTTGATTGTCGTAGTAGTTCAGTAGATTTGATGAAAGACAATTGAAGAATTTTCTAATCGAGAGCAGCTTGATGAGCCAAACCTTATGCTTAGCCCATCAATTTTTCGTTCTTATTATTTGAAATTAAAGTGAATGATTAGGTCTTATGACTCGCAAGCAGAATGCTGGTTTCACTATTGTAAATACCTGAAATGTTTCTGATTCTTTCTAAAACTTTATCGAAGTTTTCTAAAGTGTCAGAACGTAGCTCGACCAAAATATCCCATTTGCCATTCGTTTTATGTAAACATTCCACGGCACTTTCTAGGCGTAATTCTTTAATCACAGACTGCGCTTTGGTCCCTTCAACCATAATGCTCATCCATGCACGGATGACGTTGCGTTCAGCATTCGGTTTAAAACGAACCGTATATCCGGTAATGATGCCCGAAGACTCCAGATACTCCATTCTCTTCTTGATAGTTGCTCTTGAAACGTGAACTTTTTCGGCTAACTCGGTAACAGACATCCGTGCGTTATCTTTAAGTAAACCTAAAATAATTTGATCAATGTTATCCATATTGTAATTGTCAATTATCAAATTGGTAAAAATTAATTCATTTTTGACTGAATTACAAATTTTGTGAATCAATTTGATTTTGAATAATAGGGGCATCGGTTAAGCCTAATAATTCAATTTAATGGACTAGATAAGATGAATAATTTTGCAGTTTCTCGTAATGACTTTAACGAGTGGATGGTTCCAGTTTTTGCACCGGCAAATTTCATTCCAGTACGTGGCGAAGGTTCACGTATTTGGGATCAAGAAAATAAAGAATATATCGATTTTGCAGGCGGGATTGCAGTAAACGCATTAGGTCATGCGCATCCAGTGGCAGTAAATGCTTTAACAGAACAAGCAACAAAACTTTGGCACGTTGGTAACGGTTATACAAATGAACCGGTTCTACGCCTTGCAAAACAACTCACTGAAAATACATTTGCAGACAAGGTTTTCTTCTGTAACTCAGGTGCAGAAGCGAACGAAGCAGCATTAAAACTAGCTCGTAAAGTTGGACTAGACAGCGGTATTGCTGGCAAAAGCGGCATTGTGGCATTTAACAATGCTTTCCATGGCCGTACCTTATTTACCGTTTCGGCGGGTGGTCAACCTAAATATTCACAAGACTTTGCACCACTTCCAAATGGTATCAACCACGTTGCCTTTAATGATTTAGAAGCTGCAAAAGCGGTCATTAATGAACAAACTTGTGCCGTGATTGTTGAACCGATCCAAGGTGAAGGCGGGGTAATTCCAGCTGATATCGAGTTTTTAAAAGGCTTAAGAGCACTGTGTGATGAGTTTGGTGCCTTACTGATTTTTGATGAAGTGCAAACAGGTGTTGGCCGTACAGGTGCACTATATGCCTACATGAACTCTGGTGTTATTCCAGATGTGTTAACTACTGCAAAAGCACTAGGTGGTGGTTTTCCAGTAGGCGCAATGCTAACAACCGATAAGTTTGCTCTGCATTTTTCTGTCGGTACACATGGTACGACTTATGGCGGTAACCCGTTAGCAAGTGCAGTTGCTGGTGCAGTATTTGAGTTTATTAATACACCTGAAGTGCTTAATGGTGTCAAAGAACGTCATGACTACTATAAAAAAGCTTTAAATCAATTAAATGAAAAATATGAAGTCTTTAAAACGATTCGTGGTGAAGGTTTACTGATTGGTTGTGCCTTAAAAGACAAATTTGCAGGTAAAGCAAAAGATATTAATAACCTTGCGGGTGAAGAAGGTTTATTGAGTTTGATTGCTGGTCCGAATGTTGTACGTTTTACACCGTCTTTAATCATTCCATTTGCCGATATTGATGAAGGTCTAAAACGCTTTGAACGTGCGCTTGCTCGCTTTGTTGAAATTCAAAAGGATGAACAAGCAGCATGATGATTATTCGTTACATCGAACCTAAAGATGTTAATGACCTTTACCTGTTGGCAAAAAAAGCGGGTTTTGGTTTGACATCTTTGCAGCCCAATATGGAAAAACTTGCTGCTCGTATTGAGAGGGCGTGTAAGACAGTCGCAGGCGAACTCCCAAAGGCAGATCAGGTTTACCTATTTGTTTTAGAAGATACTGAACTCAACAAAGTTGTCGGTGTTTGCGGTATTGAAGTTGCACTTGGTTTAAAAGAGCCTTGGTATAACTTTCATGTAGGAACCCAAGTTCATGCATCTGAACCCTTAAGTGTTTATAACGCTTTACCTACTTTGTATTTGAGTAATGACCATACTAACTGTAGTGAGCTTTGTACTTTATTTTTAGACCCTGACTATCGCTTAAATAAAAATGGCAAATTTTTATCTAAAGTTCGCTTCTTGTTTCTGTCAGCATTTCGCCAACATTTTGAAGAAACCATTGTTGCAGAAATGCGGGGTTATTCCGATGCAAATGGACAATCACCATTTTGGAATGCGGTAGGGCATAAGTTTTTTAATATTGAATTTACCAAAGCTGATTATTTGAGTGGAGTCGGACAAAAGGCTTTTATTGCTGAGCTAATGCCAAGACATCCACTCTATGTCGATATGTTACCTGATGATGCGAAAGCCGCGATTGGCATTGTTCACCCAAATACTCGACCAGCCTACAACCTCTTGCTTGAAGAGGGACTACGCTATAAAGGCTATGTCGATATTTTTGATGGTGGTGCGACGCTGCAAGCAGATATCGAAAATTTACGGGCAATTAAAGAAAGTCAGTCTGTAGCAGTACAAATTGAACAACCTGAAAATATTGCAGTAGGTGATGAAGCTTACATTGTGGCTAATGATGACTATGAAAATTATCGCTCGATTCTTGTGTATAGCAAACCGCACCAAAACATATTGCAGTTAACGAAAGAACAAGCAAAACAATTGAATGTTGAAAATGGCTCTTTAGTTCGGGTGCTAAGCGTTCATGTTAAACAGGTTTCGAGCCCAGAAGTGGTCAATAAACTCAAAGCCACTGAACATTTTCGAATGGCTGTTAATTAAGCAGAAATTACTATACATTTCACCAAATTTAAGAAGGAATACTATATTATCGCTAGCGCAAGATGGGTATATGGATAAATACAATCTTGCTCACTGAGCTGGGATTAATTAGCCTGTTTTTCTATATAAAGAGTAAGTAAGTAAATAAAATATTTAATTAATTTATCTATTTTAATTGTTTATTGAAATTATATTGAGAAAAGCGGGCTAATATAATAATGAAGGAAAGGATTGATGATTAATTTTTATTGTTATAGGTAATAGCTTTTAAAAAGGAATTTATAAGGTTTTAAGTGGTTTAATAATATTTTTAACATGATTTAATGGACTAAATTAATAATCATATAATTTATTTATTATTAAAGCATTTACGACGGTTGCTATAAATTGGAGTAAATATTACATGAGTAAGAATAACGGAAAGCAGTTCCTGGAAGGAGATCTTCTTGGTAGTCAACATATGACTGAACAAGAAGAAGAGAAATTGCAGCGCTCATTAACCAATCGTCATATTCAGATGATCGCAATTGGTGGTGCAATTGGTACTGGATTATTTATGGGTTCCGGGAAAACATTAAGTGTTTCGGGTACTTCAATTGTTTTAACCTATTTAATTATTGGTTTCTTCTTTTTCTTCGTGATGCGGGCAATGGGTGAATTGTTGCTTGCGAACACTAATTTTAAAACGTTCGCCGATTTTGCAACGGCTTATCTCGGCCCATGGGCGGGGTTTTTCCTTGGTTGGTCCTACTGGTGTAACTGGATTATTACTGCGATTGCAGACGTGATTGTAATCGGAGGGTACATGCAGTTTTGGTATCCCGATTTACCCGTTTGGATTCCTGCATTTACTTCATTGGCCGTCTTAACCATACTCAACTTTGTGGCTGTGCGTTTGTTCGGTGAACTAGAGTTTTGGTTCTCACTCATCAAAATTACTGCAATTATTCTGTTTATTTTGGCTGGTATTTATTTAATTAGTACTGGATTTACTTCTCCAAATGGGGTTAAGGCCTCAATGAGCCATTTGTTTGAAACACAATCTATGTTTCCTTATGGTGTAACAGGTTTCTTAGCTGGCTTCCAAATTGCCATATTTGCGTTTGTGGGTATTGAGCTTGTCGGTACAACTGCTGCTGAAACCAAAGATCCGCATACCTCACTTCCAAAAGCAATTAACTCTATTCCTTTACGTATTTTGTTGTTTTATGTGGGAGCATTGGTTTGTATTATTGCGGTCACATCTTGGGCTAAGGTTTCACCAGAAAAAAGCCCGTTTGTGGAAATGTTTACATTGGTTGGGTTACCAATTGCGGCAGGTTTAATCAACTTTGTTGTTGCGACTTCTGCGTTATCTTCGGCAAACAGTGGAATCTTTGCGACCAGCCGTATGCTATATGGTTTAGCGTTAGACAATGATGCACCGAAAAGCTTTAGTAAGCTATCTAAAAGAAAGGTTCCAATTAGAGGCCTCGTATTTTCAATGGCCTGTGTAACGCTTGGGACATCCATTCTATTTATTGTTCCAAATGTTATGACAGCATTTACGATTATTTCAGCGCTTACTTCAATCTTATGTATTTTTACATTCATGTTGATTGTGCTTTCATATATTTATTATCGTAAGAAAAGTCCTGAATTACATATCCAGTCAAAATATAAAATGCCAGGTGGCTTATTTATGGCATGGATGACGATGCTATTTTTAGTCTTCACTATAGTAATTTTAGCTTTAGATCATGATACGTTAATTGCTTTAGAGTTTTCACCAGTATGGTTTGTTGGTTTGTTTATTGCCTATAAATATAAAAAGAAAAAGATGTTGCAGCTTGATATTTTAAAAGCACAAAAGGTTGATTATATTTAAGTCGAGTATAGTTATTTTTATATTAAAGCTAGGTGAGTGCCTAGCTTTTTTTATTTTTAAAATAATAATTTATGATTAAGATAATTTGTTTGTGGTTACAATATTTAGTAGAAAACTTACTCAGAAAATTTTTGTAATGTTTGAAATTTTTTTCAGGATTTTAAATATAGTCATAAATATTAAAATGAATTAAATTGATTTTAAAACTAAAGATTACAAGGTAAAAGGAATAGTAAACCCATGATACTTAAGTTTAATGATAGTGATTTGTACGATTTTACTATTGGGAAAAGATACATCTGTTTTGGGGTGCAATTTAATGAATATCGAAATGAAACAAAAGTATCTGTTCGCCGCGATTCAGATGGTACCCCTGTTATTGTAGAAATTTCTAAATTTAAAATAATTAATCCTAGTATACCTGAAGGTTGGGAAATTTCATTTTATAAACAGGAAGATACTATAACTACTACTATTGAACCTAAAGAATTTAGTGGAGCATTTTGGGATGACTATCATGATGGAAACCCTAAAATGGAAAAATTGTTTGAAGATACTTATTTAAAGATCTGTAAATTCCATAATTTTTCTATTACTTCTGATTGATTAATTAAAAGCCGATAAAAAAGCCTCATTACGAGGCTTTTTTATACTCTTTATTTAATATTTGGATCGCCCTTTTTCAAGAAGAAGCGAATCGCTAACTTTTGCAGAAATGTTCCATAAGGAGGGTGGAAAAGCTGAGTCGGGAAAAACCGATGACGTATAAACACAGTTTTTGCATGTGAAAGTTCACGGAAGCCTTCTTCACCATGATATGACCCCATGCCTGAGTTTCCGATACCACCGAAAGGAGCATCATGGTTGACTACATGCCAACCCCAATCATTAATGGTCACGCCACCCGAATGAGTTTCACGTAAAATACGATCACGTTCTACTGAGCTATGTGTAAAGAAGTAAAGTGCTAAAGGTCGTTCATCCGATTTCACATAGGTAATCGCATCATCTAAAGAATCATAAGCCACGACAGGTAAAATAGGGCCAAAGAGTTCTTCTTTCATAATGCGCATGTCTGGCGTGCAATTCAGCACAATCTGTACAGGCATTCTGCGACCTTGTTGGTCAAAGCTATACGTGTCGCAAGGAATAACACGAGCACCTTTTTCTTGTGCATCGGTCAAGATATCTTGAATACGTTTTAAATGACGGTCATTTACAATCGATGTGTAATTCTCATTGGTTGTAATGTTTTGACCAAACATTTTTATAAAGCTGGATTTTGCTGCATCCACAAACTCATCAATACTTTCTTTCGGAACCAACGCATAGTCAGGTGCTACACAGATTTGCCCACTATTTGTTGCTTTACCATGAGTAATACGTTTTGCAGCATCGGCAAGAGGGTAGTTGCGGCTTACAATTGCAGGTGATTTACCACCTAATTCGAGTGTAACAGGTGTTAGATTTTCAGCAGCAGCTCGCATGACGACTTTGCCAATCGCAGGAGAGCCAGTAAAGACAATATGGTTAAACGGTAAAGATGTAAATCTTGCTGGGTCTGTAATTTCTTCACCAAATACGGCCACTTCATCTTCATTAAAGACTTCGGCAAGCATGCGTCTTAGCATGGCATTAGTATTCGGGGTAATTTCAGGGAGTTTAATCATGACTCGATTGCCCGCAGCCAAAGCAGCAATCAGTGGGCCAAGTGCTAAATAAACGGGGAAGTTCCAAGGAACAATCACACCAACCACGCCTTTAGGTTGGTATTGCACACTTAAACGATTTGATAAAAATAAAAGCTCGGTACGGCGTTTACTTGGACGCATCCAGCGTCGTAAATGATGAATCGCATGATCGGCTTCTAACACAGAGCCAAGCAAATCTAATAGCTTAGATTCATCAAGTGATCTTGAACTAAAATCGGAATTAATCGCAGCAGCTAAAGCATCTTGATAACGGATAATTTGTTTTTTAAGTTGATGTAGTTTTGTGCGGCGTGCTTCAAGACTTGGGTAAGGATCTGCTTCAAAATTGGCACGTTGTTTGGAAAAAATAAGTTCCATATGTTCAGTGGCAGAGCCGCTATATTCTTTTAAGGTGGACTGTTCCATTATTATTCCTTCCATACTTTTGCTTATCATACTTTATGCTTGAAGCGTCATATGGTCGATGTTAAATTGAGACAACAAGAGGTAGTTTAGTGCCATTATGCACGTCACTCTAGGGATGGTGTGAATTAAATGCCTAATAATGTTTATAAAAATACAAATGCGGTTATCAAAGGAAATTATGATAATACATCCTTAGGTTCCAATACATATTTGCTGGGTTTGACCAGTTTATTTGATGAAATGGGTTTGCAAGGCCATTCAATATCAGATGTTTTATCTGGCACAAATATTTCGCCAGATGCGATGAATCAATCCTCTTTATATATTTCCCAAGTCCAAAAAATTCAGCTATTTCAAAATATTCAAAAGCTATCACATGATCCACTCATTGGTCTGCGCGCAGGGCAAAAGCAGCGATTGTCAGATTTTGGAGTATATGGCTATGCGTTATATTCCTCACGTAATTTTAGACAAGCAGTCGAGCTTGGCATTCGACACATTAAGCTTGCAGGGCCTATTTTAAAGAAGTCATTTTATATTCGAGATGATGTTGCCGTTTTTGAAGGGCAGGACATTATTGCACTGGGTAAGCTTTTACCTTTAGTGTGCGAGTTTTGGTTTAGCTCAATGCAAACTTTAATTGAACGGGTACTTGAAGGACCATTTCAAGCGAAGAAGCTTTTATTACCATACCCAGCGCCTGACTATGCAGAAGAATATGAAAAAGTGTTTCGTTGCCCCGTTCAGTTTAATGCTGGGGTGATGCAATGGCATTTTGATTTAAAGTGGCTCGATGTACCTTGCCCAAATGCCAACCCGATTACAGCCGATATGTGTAAGTCGTTTTGTGAGCGGATGCTAGGTGCTGCTGAACTTGAAGAGCCAGAGTTGGTGAAAACGATTCGTTTAATACTATTGGATGGAACGGGGCTTTTTCCATCAGCTCAAGAAATGGCTAAACGTTTACATATCTCAAAGCGGACCTTACATCGGCGTTTGGCAGGTTTTGATTTAACCTATCAAGAATTGTTAGATGAGACTCGGCGCCGTCTTGCTGATGAATATTTGCGAGAGACAACTTTAACTATAGATGAAATTGCTGAGAGAATTGGCTTTTCAGATACTTCTAATTTTAGAAAAGCCTATCGCCATTGGACAGGCATTTCACCAAATGAGTATCGAATACAGTACCTAAATTAGATTAAGGTTTGTTTGTTATTTAAATCGAGAAAGTAACTTTTTCTGCAAAAATGGATTACAGAGCAAAATCGCAAATAAAATAATAAATATGCCGATAATGCTAAACAGATCAGGTAATTCATGCCAAAAAACAAATCCCCAAATTCCTGCAAAAATAATGGCAATATAGTTCATTGGGCCAATTTGGCCAGCTGGGGCTAGGCTATAGGCATAAGACATAAAAAGTTGGCTTATATTTGCTAAAAGTCCTGCGGCAATGAGTAATGCTAGTTCATGCCAAGTGAAAATACGCCAATGCCAAAACATTGGAATAGAGGAAATTAAACTACCAAAAACACAAAAGTAAAAAACAATACGTTCAGGCGGCTCTGTACTGGTTAAAGCTCTTACGGTGACAAAGGCCATTGCTGATAAAAAGCATGCACCCAAGCCAATAAAAGATAGTGCGTTAAATAGACCCTGGTCGGGTTTAGCGACAAATAAAACCCCAATGAGTCCAATCACAGCGGCAAAAATCATCGATTTGGTAATTTTTTCTTTTAAGAAAAGCCATGCAATCAGTGGAATAAAGATAGGAGATGAATAACTAAAAACCATGGCGTTCGATAGTTTTAAGTTCGCAATGGCATAGAAAAAACCATACATTGCGGCTAGCCCGACAATACTTCGCCAAGTATGCATCCAGAGTTTATCGGTTTTAATAAAATCTAGCCCCTGTTTAAAGAGCATCGGAATAAAAATAAATAAACCTACTGCATTTCTAAAAAACACGACGGTCGCATTGTCTACCGTTTCTGAAGCAAAACGAATGCACACTCCCATAATGGAAAATAATAATGCCGATGTCATAAGACAAAGCAGTGCTTTTCCAAGTTGAGTTGAGGGGAGGTTTGAAGCAGTCTGATTTTGCATAGAGAAATAGAGTTCTTAATTTTCGATGTTATTTTAGCAGCGATGTTAAGTTTTAGTGAAATGTGTCGTAATTAAGATGGGAAATGTGAAAAGATGAGGTGATATGCCTCATCTTTTAAACCTTATTAGGTCACGGGTGCAGGGTTAAATACAGCGAGTGAGTTATGAATACCCCAACGGTCCGACCACGTTTGTTTTTCGCCACTAGCCACTTGTAAAATCAGTTCAAAAAGTTCCCAGCCCACTTCTTCAATAGTTTTCTTTCCAATCGCAATATCGCCAGCACTGATATCAATCAGGTCATACCAACGGTTTGCAATATTGTTTCGGCTTGCCATTTTAATGACAGGTACGGCTGCCAGCCCGTAGGGTGTACCACGACCTGTGGTAAAGACTTGAACAGTAATACCAGATGCCATTTGCTGCGTACCACAGATAAAGTCACTCGAAGGGGTGGCCGCAAAAATTAACCCCTTTTTTGTCGGTCTTTGGCCCGGTGCGAGAACTTCTACAATCGGTGAGCGGCCCGATTTTGCAATTGATCCCATCGCTTTTTCTACAATGTTATTCAGTCCACCTTTTTTATTGCCCGGTGTGGTATTGGCACTTCGGTCTACTTGGCCTGCTGCTAAGTAATCGTCATACCATTTCATTTCCCGAATTAGATCTTTGGCAACTTGTTCATTTACTGCGCGTGGAGTAAGTAGGTGAATGCCATCGCGGACTTCTGTAACTTCCGAAAACATGACGGTGCCGCCACATTGCACAATCAAGTCAGCTGCGAAACCAACGGCAGGGTTAGATGTAACTCCGGAAAATGCATCACTCCCACCACATTGCATGCCTACAACTAAATTAGAAACTGGAACTTCTTCTCGAGTACGTTGATTAAGCTTTTTAAGGTGTTGTTCTGCCACGGTTAAAATATGGTTGACCATACTTTCAAAACCGTTATGGCGTTCATCTTGTAACTGAATAATGTCCTCATTTGCTAGAGGAATATATTTGTTTTCTTTAGGAATGTTTAGAAGACGTTCGGGTTGCATTTTTTCGCAGCCCAGACTCACAACCATAATTTCTCCACCAAAATTAGGGTTGAGTGCAAGATTATGAATTGTACGAATAGGAACAATTGCAGCGGGTGCATCGATTGCCACGCCACAACCGTATAAATGGTTTAATCCGACTACACCATCTACATTTGAATATTTAGGAAGTAAATCACGTTCAATAATTTTAACGACATAATCAACAATACCCTCTACACAGTTAACACTGGTCGTAATACCTAAAATATTTTTTGTACCGACACTGCCATCCTTATTTTTATAACCTTTAAATGTATATCCGGTCAGTGGAGGAAGCTTAGGATCGGGGCGAGTTGCTAATTCAAGATCATCTAGCTCAGGTGCCTCTGGCATTTGGGTAACGGCTTCATTTACCCATGAACCTGCGGATAAATCTTTATTTGCATAACCAATAATTTCCCCATAACGAACAATTGCTTCACCTTGCTTTAATGACTTTAATAAAACTTTATGTCCCTGTGGCACATGATCAACCAAGATGAGTTGGTATTCTTCAATATGTGTAGAAGGTGGTAAACCGCCGTCATTCACTACAATGGCTACATTATCAAGAGGACTAATTTTTATGAGGAGAGGCTTCAGCATGATCATTCCTTGTATACATTTGAAGAGAGGTCATAACGCTTAAGTTAGTTAAGCGTTATGACTTAAAGTTTTAAGAGGTAGGTTTTAACTCGAAGCGCTGGATTTTGCCCACAATAGCGGTATAGCAAATTACTGCTGCAATCGCATGCACACCGACATAAGTCAATGCAAGGTTGAAAGAACCAGTACTTGCTAAGATATAGCCGATCACAATTGGGGTCACGATTCCTGCCGTATTACCAAACGCATTCATCATTCCGCCTGATAAGCCCACCATTTCTTTTGGTGCAACATCAGACATGACTGCCCAACCTAAAGAGCCGATTCCTTTGCCAAAGAAAGATAAAGACATAAAGAATACGATTGCTGCTTGAGAGTCGACGTAATTACACATAATGATTGAGGTTGAAACCAAGAATCCGACTACGATAGGTAGCTTTCTTGAAAAGCTTAAGCTGTAATTCATTCGAATTAACTTATCTGAAATCAAGCCACCTAAAATTCCTCCTACAAAGCCGCAGAGTGCAGGTGCAACTGCTGCAAAACCGGCTTCTAAAATGCTGAGATGTCTTTCTTTGACAAGGTAAACAGGGAACCAAGTCAAGAAAAAATAGGTCAGTGTATTTACACAATATTGTCCAATAAAGATACCGAGCATCATACGTGAAGCAAGCAATTGTTTAACTTTACTCCAAGTAATTTTCTCTTTTTTACTATTTTGGCTATTTTCACCCATGTCGAGTAAAGCACCTTCTGAAGCAATATATTTTACTTCTTCAGGATTTACTGTCGGATGATTGGTCGGGCTATAAATAACCTTAAGCCATATAAAGGAAAGAATGATTCCAAGGCCACCCATGACCCAGAAAATAGACTGCCAGTGGACGGTTGCAACAAGCCAACCCATTAGGGGAGCAAAAAGTACGGTTGAGAAATAAGAGGATGAGTTAAAAATGGCAGCGGCAGTTCCACGTTCTTTGGTTGGAAACCATGCGGCAGCAATTTTACTGTTACCCGGAAAAGCAGGTGATTCAGACAAACCAACTAAAAATCTGAGTACAAAGAGTGAAGTAATGATGGTCGCAGTATCACCTAAAATGTCGGTAAAACCGATTAAAACAGTGAATAAAGACCATAAAAACAGACTCCAGAAATATACACGACGAGCACCAAACTTATCGAGTAGCCAACCACCTGGAATTTGACCAATTACATAGGCCCATGCAAAGGCTGAGAAAATATAACCCATGGTAACTGAGTCGATTCCCAGCTCATGAGACATTGGCGTTGCAGCCATTGAAAGGGTTGCACGATCACCGTAATTAAAAGCCGTGACCAAAAAAATCATCGCAAGAATGTAGTAGCGAGTTTTTGTATGTTTGGCTCTTTGCTGAGTCACTACAGCAATATTTGTTTGCAGATTATCCATATACAAACTCTTTTTAATAATCGACCTATTTGCATATCCGTGAAATAGGTGACGTCATGTCAAATTCATCGATAGAATAGATGAGAAAACGGAATTTTGTATCTACTCTATAGTCCTAGTTCTAAAACCGCGTCTTTAGATGTATGACATCATATGATTAAAAATATTATTTTGGCAAGTAGGGTCGAAAAATAATTTTTATATGGCTTTATATTGACAAGTTGTCTGATGTCTTATAAGTTTTGGTAATGAAAAAATAGTATCAGAATGCCAAGGAGTATTTTAATGGCGACCTCTACACCTATCGTTAAATCAATTCGAGCAATTCCTGTTGCTGGACATGACAGCATGCTGCTCAATTTGAGTGGTGCTCATGGACCTTATTTCACTCGTAACATACTTATTATCGAAGATAACTCTGGAAATATTGGTGTAGGTGAAATTCCGGGTGGAGAAAAAATTTTAGCGACATTAAATGATGCTAAAGCCTTGGTAGAAGGGCAGCCGATTGGCGAATATAAAAATCTACTTAAAAAAATTCAGCAAACTTTTGCTGATCGTGACAGTGGTGGTCGAGGCAATCAAACCTTTGATTTACGTACCACAATTCATGTTGTAACGGCTTATGAGTCAGCATTACTTGATTTGCTTGGCAAGCATTTAAATGTGAATGTCGCAAGCTTACTAGGTGAAGGTCAGCAACGTAGTGAAGTTGAAGTATTAGGATATTTATTCTTTATCGGCGACCGAAAACAGACTTCATTAGACTATGCGACTACACCTCAGCATAACCATGACTGGTATAAAGTCCGTCATGAAAAAGCGTTAACACCTGAGGCTGTGCAGCGTTTAGCAGAAGCATCTTATGACCGTTATGGGTTTAAAGACTTTAAGTTAAAAGGTGGCGTATTACAGAGCGAACAAGAAGCCGAAGCTGTTACAGCTATCGCGCGCCATTTTCCAGAAGCGCGTGTGACGCTTGATCCAAACGGAGCATGGTTTTTAGACGAAGCAATTGCTTTAGGCAAACATCTTAAAGGAGTGTTGGCCTACGCAGAAGACCCGTGTGGTGCAGAACAAGGTTATTCAAGCCGTGAAATTATGGCCGAGTTTAAACGTGCAACAGGCTTACCCACTGCGACCAATATGATTGCTACGGACTGGCGAGAAATGTCGCATAGTATTCAATTGCAAGCTGTTGATATTCCTTTGGCTGATCCACATTTTTGGACATTGGAAGGCTCGGTTCGAGTTTCACAACTCTGCAATATGTACAATTTAACGTGGGGTTCGCATTCTAATAATCACTTTGATATTTCACTTGCCATGTTTACACATGTTGCTGCCGCTGCGGTAGGTAAGGTAACGGCAATTGATACGCACTGGATTTGGCAAGAAGGTACAGATCAGCTCACTAAAGCACCGCTTGAAATTAAAGACGGTAAAATTCAGGTGCCAACCGCACCGGGACTTGGTGTCGAGTTGGACTGGGACCGAATTAACCAAGCCCATGAGCTCTATAAATTAAAAGGTTTAGGAGCTCGTAATGATGCCGATGCGATGCAATTTTTAATACCAAACTGGTCATTTAATAATAAAAAGCCTTGTTTGGTTCGTTAATGTTTTACCGATATCTTTGAAAAATTCGCTTTTTGAGTTTTCTTAATGCTTTGCTGTCCATATGGGCAGCTTTTTTTATGTCTAACGATTAGTCCTAATATTGAGAGTTTTTAAAGATGTTTTATAAAACAATAGGTTAAATTATTTTAGATAATGAACTTTGATCTTTTTAAAAAATTTAATTTTTCAGAGGAAAAATATATTGATTAAAATAAAATTTATGATGTAAGATGTCTGACAACATAAACATGTATGGATATTTTCTAATGGATGCTCTTGAGTTAAAAAACATTGTTTCTGATGGCCTTCTTTCTTTTCCGGTTACTGATTTTGACCAAAATGGGGACTTTAATAAATCTTCTTATGCAAAACGTCTTGAATGGTTAGCGCCTTATGGTGCAAGCGCATTATTTGCTGCGGGTGGTACAGGTGAGTTTTTCTCGTTAACTGGAAGTGAATACTCTGACGTGATTAAAACTGCTGTCGATACTTGTAAAGGTAGTGTACCGATTATTGCTGGGGCAGGTGGTCCGACACGTCAGGCGATTGAACAGGCAAAAGAAGCAGAGCGCTTAGGTGCACACGGTATTTTGTTAATGCCGCATTACCTAACTGAAGCAAGCCAAGAAGGTTTGATCGAACACGTTAAGCAAGTATGTAACTCAGTAGACTTTGGCGTAATTTTTTATAACCGTAGCGTTTCAAGATTAAATCTCGATTCAATCCAAAAGTTAGCTGAGATGTGCCCGAACTTAATCGGTTTTAAAGACAGCTCTGGTCAAATCGATATGATGACAGCAGTGACTCAGACTATGGGTGATCGTTTGTCGTATTTAGGTGGTTTACCAACAGCAGAAGTTTTTGCAGCGCCATATAAAGCCTTAGGTTGCCCAGTTTATTCATCAGCTGTATTTAACTTTATTCCAAAGACTGCAATGGAGTTTTATAACGCGCTTCGCAGTGATGACTTTGAAACAACGAATCGTTTGATTAAAGATTTCTTCTTGCCATTGATTAAAATTCGCGACCGTAAATCAGGTTATGCGGTAAGCATGATTAAAGCTGG
Organism: Acinetobacter sp. D009; assembly: GCF_038562025.1. Taxonomy (NCBI): domain Bacteria; kingdom Pseudomonadati; phylum Pseudomonadota; class Gammaproteobacteria; order Moraxellales; family Moraxellaceae; genus Acinetobacter; species Acinetobacter sp. D009. The sequence goes on along the minus strand of NZ_CP151886.1, from coordinate 2,690,848 downwards.
TGCCAAAATTGTTGGGCATGATGCAGGTCCTGTGCGTCCACCATTAAGTGATTTAACTCAAGCAGACTATGAAGATTTGGCTGCCCTCATTGCGACACTCGGTCCGCAATAATTTTAACTGTTTAGGTATTGGAGCTTTAAAATGAGTAAAAATAACGGTCGGCAGTTTATTAATGGTCAACGTGTTGCTGCAAATGCGCCAGCCCTAGAAAGTATAGCTGCAAAAGATTATCAGCCAATAGGTTATGTATTTAGTCAGGCGACCCTTGAAGAAGTAGATCAGGCTGCTCAAGCTGCACATAACGCTTTTTTAGTTTATAGCCAAACTTCTCAAGAGCAACGTGCCTCTTTTCTAGAAGAGATTGCTCGCCAAATTGAAGCATTAGGTGCGAACTTGCAAGAAGTCGCTTCACTTGAAACAGGCTTACCACTTGCTCGTCTTCAAGGAGAGACAGGCCGTGTTACTGGTCAGCTTCGACTGTTTGCTGAACTTTTACGCCGTGGCGATTTTTATGGTGCTCGTATTGATGTGGCATTACCAGAGCGTAAGCCTTTGCCGCGTGTCGATTTGCGTCAATATAAAGTTGGAGTAGGACCGGTTGCTGTGTTTGGCGCGAGTAATTTCCCACTTGCATTTTCAACAGCAGGCGGTGATACCGTAGCTGCTTTAGCAGCAGGGTGTCCGGTTGTCTTTAAAGCACACTCTGGTCATATGGCAACTGCTGAGCTTGTTGCAGAAGCCATTGAAAAAGCAATCGAAGTTTGCGATATGCCTAACGGCACATTCAATATGATTTTTGGCGGCCGTATTGGCGCAAACTTGGTAGAACATCCACTGATTCAGGCAGCCGGTTTTACGGGTTCTCTTGAAGGCGGAATGGCACTTTATAACCTTGCGCAGAGCCGTCCTCAGCCAATTCCATTCTTTGCTGAAATGTCGAGTGTGAACCCTGTAGTGGTTTTATCTCAAGCGCTGAGTTCTCGTGGTGAACAAATTGCTCAGGATACGGTTGCCTCATTTAATATGGGATGTGGCCAGTTCTGTACAAAACCGGGGTTAATTTTAGGTGTAGAAGGACCTGAATTTGACAGTTTCGTAGCAGCTTTAGCTGAAAGCACGCAAAAAGCTGTGCCTCAGGTCATGCTGAATGAAGGAACTTTAAAAAGTTACCGTCAAGGTATTGATGCTCTAAACAGTGAAGCTGGTTTTGAAGTTATTGCGACAGGACAAGAGGCCGAGCTAGTTTCTCAAGCAAAAGCACATCTATTTAAAGCGGATCAATCTGTTTTATTGTCAGGCAACCCAAAACTACAACATGAAGTTTTCGGGCCAATGTCGATTGTGATTGGCGTAGAAGATAAAGCGACTTTGTTAAAAGGGATCGAGTCTTTAGGTGGACAGCTCACGGCAACCATTATTGGTGATGAAAATGAGTTGTCTGAAGCAGGCGAGCTTCTTCATTTGCTAACCGGTAAAGCTGGCCGTGTATTGTTTAACGGTTTCCCGACAGGAGTTGAAGTGTCTGATGCCATGGTACATGGTGGTCCTTTCCCTGCAACCAGTGATGCACGCGGAACTTCGGTGGGTACGGGAGCGATTGAGCGTTTCTTGCGTCCGGTATGTTTCCAAAATACACCACAAGTTTTATTACCCGATGCATTAAAAGATAGTAATCCACTACAGATTACTCGTCTGGTCAATGGGCAATTAACTCAGGCTCAAATTTAAAAGTTGTGCAGCTCAATCAATGGTATTGAGCTGCATATTTTTTAACTTATTCAACGCATTATTAAATATCAACAGAAGCATAAGTTGCTTACTTTTTAAATATATGTGAGAGCTAGATAAGGGAGATAAAATATTTTGATTTTAATAACTTAGAGGTATAAAAACCGAATATGACTATCGTCTAAGTTTATAGTAAAATGAATTTTCTAATTTTTTCAACATTTCATGAGTTCTTCAGATTATGTCTAGTGCAATTAAACCTAGATCAACAAAAAAACTAAGCCAGATTATTGTAGAACAACTGATCGAAAAAATTCAGTCTGGAGACTTCCAAGTCGGAGAGAAAATTCCGACCGAACTTGAATTAATTGAAACTTTTGAAGTAAGCCGTTCTGTTATTCGTGAAGCCATCACTGAGTTGCGTTCTTTAGGGTTTGTCGAGACTCGTCACGGGATTGGTACTTTTGTAAAAGAACAGACGGTTGAACAGAATTTTTTGCTGTCTAATGCCAGTTTAGAAACCATTAACGATATTGTTTCTTTACTTGAGCTTCGAATTAGCCTTGAGTCGGAAGCAGTTTTTTTAGCCTCAGAGCGCCGTAAGCAAATCCATATCGATAAAATGAAAGCTGCGCTTGAAGACTTTGAACGTCATATTTCATCAGATGCAAATGATGGCACAGTAAAAGCTGATTATGATTTCCATATTGCCATTGCTGAAGCTTCTGAAAACCAATATTTCGTTGATTTTCTAAAGTATCTGGGTGAAAAAATTATACCGCGTGCACGCTTAAAATCTATTGAGCAAAGTCCTGAAAACCGCGAAGAATATTTAAAAGCGGTTCATCATGATCATGTCAATATTTATAACGCAATTGTCGATCAGGATGGTTTGTTGGCTCGACAAATGATGCGAGCTCATCTGTCTAAAAGTATTAAAAAGTTTAAGCAGTAAAACTTGAGCTAATATTAAGATAAAAAAGAGAGCCTGTTTAGCTCTCTTTTAATTTTATAGGGTGTTATTTACAGCTAAAGTTTTCAGCTTTCTCACTATCACCTTGACCATTGTAACGGGCGATCAGTGGGTAAGGGCAAAGTGGACGGGTGCGGTCTGGCGCCCAGTCCTGTGGAAGCTCAGTATTAATTTGACCACTCGGATTACCTGCACCGCGTGCAGCCGCAATGATTTTGTCAGGTGCTTGTCCATATTCCACCCAGTTGACTAAAGCAGTCAATGCATCAAATTGGTCGGTCGCAATACCATCACGGGTATGGTTCATGCCCGGAACTCTAAAGAAACGCGCAAATTCAGGTGCTGTACTTTTTGCATCATTTTTATAGTGTTGTAGCAGTTGATCGTACCAATTTTGGGTGTCATCTACAGAGAAGACGCCGTCTGCTGTGCCTTGTACCACAATCATTTTTCCACCGTGATTACGGAGTTTATCTAGATTAAGTTCATCAGGTGGCATCATGAAAGACATCGAACTTTCAGTATAAACATCATTGGTTGCCGAGAGTTTTGGATAGTCGGTATCGAAGTTAAAATTAAAGGCAAATTGTCTAGAATTTTGAGTCACAGTTGGGTCTGGTGGGACTTGAAAAAGAATGCCGACTGCAACTGGGTCACGAGCTGTTCCCACCGAAGATTCGAATTTCCAGCTTGCCCAGTTACTGCCGACTAAACCGGGGTCGTAAGGCTGGGTTGCATAGAGCGCTTGTCCAACAGAGTTTACAGGACCACGGTAAATGTTGGCTAATACATCAATTTGTTCGGTACTTAAACAAGTCCCATCTCTTGTGCTTGAGCAAACGGGTACATGCTTATGAATATCAAAAGCTGTACGGCAAGCTTCGACATCTTGAACCAGCCCATCTGAAACACCGTCTAAGGCATCGCATCGATCTAAAATAGCTTTTGCTAATACTTTGCGCTCTGGAAGAGTTAGAGCAGTACTTAGGTCATTTTCATCTGTTGCGACACGACGAAGCTGTTGTGCTGTGTAGAGTTGAGCCGCGGCTGCACGAGGTAAGTGAAAACCCGGTGTGCTTGCCAAAATTCCATCATATTGATCGCCCAAACGGGTTGCGGCAATCATGGCATGACGTCCGCCGTTCGATGTGCCGCCTGCATAGGAGCGGTCTGGCAATTTACCATATGCGGCTTTAATTAGGTTTTTTGCCATAGGCGTGAGTTTGGTAATCGCACCGTAGCCGTAGTTAATTCTGGCTTGAGGGTCTAAACCGAACATTGGATTTTGTGAGGCATTATGTCCAGCATCGGAAGAAATGACCGCAAAACCATCATGCAGGGCATTGGTCAGTGGGCCACCGCTACCAACCTGACCTGTTGCAGGGACTAAATTACCATCGGTTCCGCCATTGCCTTGATAGAGGAAACGACCATTCCAGTCTATTGGTAAGCGCATTTCAAAACCAATTTGATAGGTTTGTCCATCGACAGGGCTTACACGTTGGTCCATATAACCTTTAACCAAACAATGAGTGCCAATCGGTTTGTTGGCGACAGTCAATGTACCTGCTTCTTGAAGGGTAGCTGAGCTAATGACTGTATTGTTGTACTGAAACCCCAGTAAGTCTGAACAGCTTCCTGTCATTTTTACGCCAACAGCAGGAGATAATTGTGGTGGTTTGGTTGTTGACGGAACCGTTGTGTCATCATTATCACTTCCACAGCCTGCCAAAGCACCAAGCATGGCAAGCACCAAAGCGGAGCGGGTCAAAATTCGTTTATTGTTGGTGTAATTCATTTATTCATATCCTTATTGAATGAATGTTTGTAATTAATCTAAAACCAAAAAATTAGCTGTGCTTCGTGCAATCATTTTGTTGTTTTGCCAAGCTTCACTTTCGAGATTCAGTACAGTTTTGCCTTGTTTAATGAATCGGCATTTTGTAATGACTTCACCTACAGCACAGGGCCTTAAAAAATCCATTGTTAAGTTGATGGTGGTAGCGGGTTTACGGCCATTGGCGAGAAATGCAAAAAGTCCCATCACATCGTCAAGCATGGCGCAGATCATGCCGCCTTCAACGGTGCCGCGTGGATTGGTAAAGCTTTCAAGCGCCGTGTACTGGATGGTGAGTTCAGTGTTTTGGTCATTCCAATGGATATTATGTCCACCCAAATGGTGATGGATGGGGGGTAAGTGTTCTAAAATTTTTTGATCCATAGTGAAGGGTCCATCCTTTTGAAAGTTTTATAAAAATTATTATTTCAAGGTGTAGGCATCATAAATAACCGCTTTGCCCAAACGCATTGCACTACCTACCGCAACGGTCTGGTTAAGCCATGAGTATTTAGGTGAGCTGGTTTCAAACTGCATGGTAATTTTGAAATAGTAATTTTTCGGATCGACATCTTTGCCTTGGGCAAGCTGTTTTAGCGTTTCTGCCGAGCCATGGCGGTAACCTTTGGTTTGAAGGTAAATAAGCGCACCATCATTGGTTTCTAATAGATATCGCGTATCAATAATGGCTAGCCCTTTACTGTCGACAATTTGCCAATCTGCGCCATTATTTAAAATGCGGCCCTTAAGGGATTTACCTTCAAATGTCCCACCTGTAATAGGAATAATTCGGCGTTTACCAGCATCACTGGTTGTGCCTAATTCCCAAACAGGTGCATTTAGATCAACACTAAATTTTGCTAAAGGCTCAAGCTGAATAGGTGGAGGGCTATATTGCGTTTCGCCATGAGTCAGGCCAATGAAACAAATTCCGCAGAGTAGCGTTACAACTTTTTTCATGATGAATTTCCCGAAATAAAAAGAGGTTCTATGTGTGACAGAACCTCTCGTTTTGAATTATTTAAATTTCCATGTGTAGTCGATGTTGATACGGGTTTCGTTTACAGGTTTGATGTTGGCTGTAGAGAGCATGTTGTTGTCATAAATAGCGTAGCGTGCGCGTAATCCTAAATTTTTTAACCAGCCACTTTGAACGGTGTAGCCTAAATCAAAGTCTGTTTCGCGTTCTTTTAAATTGGTTCCGCCTAAGTTGGGTGCATAAATATTGTGACCTGTGGTGTAACGGGTCATAAAACGTAAACCCGGTACATAATCTTTAAAGTCATATTCATAACGGAAGCTATAGGCCTTTTCTTTTGGGTTTAAAAACTCGCCCGGCCATGTATCAATGAGTAGACCCGTTTCACCTCCCGTCAAATACGGAAAAGCGGTGTCGCCGTGATGTTGGAAGGTTCCAAAAATAAATTTATGGTTTTGATGTTTGAGTTCGAAATGCGCATGATAAAGGTCATTATCGACTAAGCCTGCTTTTGCTTGTCCGTCATCTCGGCTGCGGTAGTAACGTAATTGAGAGCTAAAATTAGTAGTGTCATTAATTTTGTGTTGATGTAGTGCGCCGACCATGGTTTGGTTATAAAGGTCATCAACATCCATATAAAAAGCGGTGAGCTTGAGTGCAGGATTAAACTGATAGTTTCCACCTAAATAATAAAGCCCATCAGTTTCGGCGCCTTTAAATCGTCCATTCACCCCAGAAATTTTAATTTTTTCATAGTTGGTCGAATCACGATGATTCACTTTATCGAGGTAGGCTGCCTGTAAATCAAAATCTTTAATATCTTTACTGGTCAGTGAAATGCCTCGATAAGTTTGAGGAAGCAAACGAGCAGGTGACGCTACTAAAACAGGGTTCATTGGCATTAGGGTACCAATGCGTAGCTCGGTCTGGCTCATTTTCGCTTTTGCTGTGACCCCAATTTCACCGTAAGAGTCAGCAGGTTCATTGGTGCGCGTGTCTCTAGGTAAGTTACCTGTACCTCCATGCTCTGCATCGGCATCAAGTTTAAAACCCGCCGTTGCAAGCACATCCAGCCCAAAACCGACAGTTCCTTCGGTATAACCTGAATTGGCTTTAAGAATAAAACCTTGTGTCCAGTCTTTGGCTGCAGGGTAAGCAGATTGCTCTTGGTAGTCGCGGTCAAAATAGAAATTTCGTGTGGTGAGTTCTACTGAACTATTATTAATAAAACTGCCAGCCCACACTGAACCTGAGAGCATGAGGGTAGAGTACATCCATAATTTCGACATAGCATTTCTTCCTGAAATAACATTTTTTTGTTTTAAACAAGGCATAGTTGTTGTGTCTGCCTTGTTTGGTTTTAAATCGAATTATTTTCCGAGCAGTTCTCGGGCTACGATTTCTTTCATAATTTCATTGGTTCCCCCATAAATTTTTTGTACGCGTGCATCCACAAAAAAGCGTGAAATCGGATATTCCTGCATGTAACCGTAGCCACCAAAAAGCTGAAGTAATTGATCAATCACTTCACATTGGACATCGGTAATAAAGCACTTCAGTGCGGCAACTTGAGTGACGCTTAACTGGTGTTGTTGATAAAGCGCCGCACATTGATCTACAAAGGCTTGTGCGGCTTTTGCTTTGATTTGAGCGTTTGCGAGCACAAAGCGTGTGTTTTGCATTTGACTTAACGGTTGTCCGAAAGCTTTACGTTCCAAAACATAGTCTTTAGTAATTTCAATGGCGCCTAAAATTGACCCCAACGCCATCATTGAAATGCTTAAACGTTCACGAGGTAACTCTTGCATTAAATAAGCAAAACCTTGACCTTCTTCACCCAAACGCTGAGTTGCAGGCACACAGACATCATCAAAAAACAGTTCGGCTGTATCTTGGGCATGCAGCCCGATTTTTTGCAAAGACCGACCTTTTTTAACGCCGTCTAAAGTGGCATCGACTAATAAAATTGATATGCCTTTTGCTTTAGCTTGAGGATCAGTTTTCGCTACTAAAACGATCAGGTCGGCATGCAAACCATTTGAAATAAAAGTTTTTGAACCATTAATACGGTAATGATCATTTTCTAAAATCGCTTGAGTGCGTATAGCCTGTAGGTCTGAACCAGCATTGGCTTCGGTCATGGCAATTGCAGTGACGACTTCACCTGTCACCATTTTCGGTAACCAATAACGTTTTTGCTCTTCGGATCCGATATTTTGCAGATAAGGAGAGACCAGCTCATTTTGCCCGCCAATCGCAACTGCCAAAGACGCAAAGCCCGCTTGAGCTGTTTCTTGAACCAGCATGAGGGAGAAATGAACAGGAGCACCGTAGCCACCGTATTCTTCGGGAACATCTACGCACAAAAAGCCATTTTCCCCAAGACGAAGCCATAGATCACGTGGGATAAGGCCATCGTGTTCCCACTGTTCATAATACGGGGCAACCTGTTCTTTTAAGAACCTGCGATAGCTATCCCGAAATAGTTCAAATTCTGTATCGTGTGGCATGTTGAACCTTTTTTAGGCAAAAGTGAGGCTAAGGCCCAAACCGAAGTTTGAGCTTCCTTTTTTATTTCAATTGCTTATTGCTTTAAGGTGGGCACCCGTATAATCAGCGGGTTATCAGTCTGCTTTTGATAAAGCTCATCAATTAATGCTGCACGACGCTTGGTAATACTGCTCTGATTGAGATTGCCCTTATCGGTCACTTCGCCTGCATCGAGTTGAGGTGGCTCGGTCATTAAATAAAGCATTGAGACTGTATTTGAACTGCCAGTCGCATCTTTATTAAAGGTCGTTAAAAATTGGCGGAACCATTGCTGGACTTTAGGGTGTTGCAATATCTCTATTGCAGAATGTTCACCAAGCTTAAGGCCAGCATGTTGAGCACACGCTTCTAATTTTGGAAAAATCAAAAAGCCAACCGCATTCAGGTTTGAACCTGTAATGCAGACATCTTGAATCAGTAAATTACCTTGAATGAGCACTTTGTTGCGTAGTGTGCCCACATTCACAAAAGTGCCTGTATTGAGTTTAAAGTCTTCAGCAATTCGTCCGTCGTACATCAGTCCTTTGGTTGGATCATTGATATCGACTAAACGAACGGCATCGCCTGTATGGAAAAAGCCTTCATCATCAAAAATAGTGCTTTGCTGGTCCGCCTTTAACCGCCAATAGCCTTTCATGACATGTTTACCACGAACACAAAACTCAAGTTTGTCGCCACATGGAACCAGCTTAATTTCACATCCCGGAGCAGGGTAACCAATAAAGCCAGCCATCACACGTGGGCCAGTTGTAAAAGCACAAGAGGGAGCAGTTTCAGTCATACCCAATCCGCTCATAATGCGAATTTTTTCTCCGCAATGTTGCTGAGCAATTTTATCGAGTCTGTTCCAGCCCGCTTCTGAAAGCGCTGCACCTGCAAAGAATAAAATTTTAACCTTAGCAAAAAAGCGGTCTCTTAATTCTTTATCTTTTTCTAACGCTTCGGTGAGTTCTTCCCAACCTTTTGGCACATTTAAATAAACTGTCGGAGAAATTTCTTTGAGATTACGAATAGTTTCGTCAAATTTTCCGGCAACGGGTTTGCCATCATCAATGTAAATCGTACCGCCGTTATAGAGTGCGATGCCGACATTGTGACTGCCGCCAAATGTGTGGTGCCAAGACAGCCAGTCGAGTAGGACAGGCGGCGTTTCTTCAAACTCAGGGAAAGTCTGCAATAACATTTGCTGATTAACACACAACATTAAATGTGTGGTCGGTACAGCTTTAGGTAATTTAGTTGAGCCTGATGTAAATAGAAATTTAGCAATCTGGTTTTCATCAAGGGTTTGATAAAACTCTTGAACATTTGAAACTGGTGTATCTAACAGCGATTGAAAAGATGTGCAGATCTGATCGTCCACAATTCCTTTGTTGGTCACCACTTCAATATCAGGCGTAATACATGCCTGAATCGCTTTGGCAAAAGCTTGTCCATCGCTGGCATAAACCATACCAGGTGTCAGCACTTCAAACACATGTTTGAGTTTACCAAAGTCTTGAGAAATCAGAGAGTAGGCAGGGGAAATAGCTGAGAAAGGCACACCCGCCAGCATGGCACCCATAGAGAGTGTTAAATGTTCAAGATCATTACCACTTAAAATGACGAGTGGCCTTTCTTGGCTTAAATTACGGTCATGCAAAGCTTGAGCAATGTGCCATGCGCGTTGTAGAACTTCTGCATAACTTAGTTTGACCCATTCGCCTTGAGCATTGCGTTTTGCTGCAAAAATATGGTCGGGTTTGGTTTGTGCAAAATGAATTAACCGATCTGTCAGTTTTTGTGGATACGGTTTTAATTGCTCTTTTGGGCTGATATAGAGCGTGTCATCTTTATGGTGATAATGAATATCATGTTGCCCTAATTTTACGAACCGTTCGCGGTCTTGTGATTGAGTGGCATTCATTTGCATTTCTTTCACTCCATGGAAAGCGCATCACTGCGCTTTATTTTTTGCATCATGCAATTTTTATTTAATATGTCTGTGTTCGCATTAGCCTGACTAAATCGGGTAATGACGTGATTGGGTTTGAATAGTAATCCAGCGTAGTTCGGTAAATTCGGCAACAGAGACTTTACTACCAAAACGTCCGTAACCACTCGATTTTGTTCCGCCAAATGGCATTTGAGCTTCGTCATGTACGGTTGCGCCGTTAATGTGACAAATACCCGAATCAATCTGTTTAGCGACTTCTAATGCCTGTGAAATATTTTGGCTAAACACTGCCGAAGACAGACCAAACTCGCTGTCATTTGCCAATGCTATGCCTTCTTCAATACTTGAAAAACGTTGAACTGTGCATACAGGTCCAAATGATTCTTCGCGGTAAAGCAGCATGTCAGGTTTAATATTGAGCACCAGCGTCGGTTGCATAGTGGTGTCTTCAATATGGATACCTAAAGGTAAGTCAGCCCCTTTGTTTTGGGCATCTTCCAGCAAATGCTGAATACGGTTTGCAGCGCGTCGACTTTCTAAAACACCCAGCACATTGTCTTTTGAAGTTGGATTGCCTGCCCGAATAGAGCGGGTTTTTTCAATCAGTTTATCAATAAACTGGTCGGCAATTTTGTCTTGAACCAAAACACGTTCGGTCGACATACAGATTTGACCCTGATTAAAGAATGCTCCAAAAGCAACTGCATTTACGGCTTCATTAATGTCAGCTTCATTTAAAACCACAACAGGGGCTTTCCCACCGAGTTCGAGTAAAACTGGTTTTAAATATTTAGCAGCAGTCTCGGCAATAATTTTTCCGACTTTGGTTGAGCCGGTAAAATTAATGCGTTTCACGGCTGGATGAGACACTAAGCGCTCCACGATTTGTGGTGCATCTTCGGCGGCATGCGTAATCACATTCACGACACCTTCACCCAGACCCGCTTCATGTAACACTTCACCAATGAGACGATGTGTTGCTGGGCAGGCTTCTGAGGCTTTTAACACTACCGTGTTACCACAAGCCAAAGGCATGGCAAGTGCACGTGTTGCCAAAATCACAGGAGCGTTCCAAGGAGCAATCCCTACAATCACACCACAAGGAACCCGTACACCCATTGCAAGATTGCCCGGCACATCTGACGGAATCAGGCTTCCGTCAATTTGTGTAGTCATTGCTGCTGCTTCACGTAACATGTTGGCAGCAAGGTGAACGTTAAACCCATACCATGTCGCAGTTGAACCTGTTTCTTGCATTCCAGTTTGAATGAATTGCTCGGTTTTTTGGTCCATTAAATCGGCTGCTTTTAATAAGCGTAAGCGACGTTCGGTAGGCGAGAGTTTCGACCATACTTTAAAAGCTTGTTGTGCCGAATCGATTGCACGATCAACATCTTCCAACGTTGCAGCAGCAGCTTGAGTTGCCACCGATCCATCAATTGGACTGATACGCTCAAAAGTTGCCTGATTTGATGCATCAACAGATTGACCGTGAATAAGTAACTGTACATTTTGCATGGGTTGTGTCCTTACATTGCCATTAAAGTATCAAAAGTTAACCAGTACGTTTATAACTCTGTAAACCCGGTTTAATTGATTTTTCATCTAAGAATTGTTTCAAACCTTCTTGGCGGCCATTTTCTGTATCGCGGTGGATACATTGATCAAGTTTGGCATATAAGTAGTCTTCGTTTTGGTCCCATGTCAGTTCGCGGCAACGCTTAAATCCATTTTTAGCGGTACGAAGAACCACAGGGTTTTTCTCAAGTAAGCAATTTGCAAGTTCAGTCACTTCTGCTTTTAATTGGGCAAGCGGTACGCTTTTGTTCACAAGGCCCATGGTTTCAGCTTCTTTACCACTAAAGGTTTTACCCGTCATGATGTAGTACAAAGATGCACGGTGACCTACGGTATCTGCCATTGCTTTGCTTACAAGGTTACCTGGCGGGATTCCCCAGTTAATTTCAGATAAACCGAAAGTTGCTTCATCTGCTGCAATTGCGAGGTCACAAGCCACTAAAGGTGAGAAACCGCCTCCAAAACACCAGCCGTTGACCATAGCAATAGTTGGTTTTGAATACATACGAAGAAGTTGCCACTGCCAGCGACAAGAGTCACGGCGAATACGTTCTTGGAAAATTTCAGGCTGAGTGTCGACTTCACGGAAATATTCCTTCAAATCCATACCCGCTGTCCAAGAGTCACCAGCACCCGTCAAAACTAAAACACGCGCATCTTGATCAAGCTCAAGAGTTTCGAGCACATCAATCATTTCACGATTGAGTGTTGGGCTCATGGCATTTTTCTTTTCTGGGCGGTTTAGTGTTACCCATGCAATTCCATCTTCAACTTTGACATCTACTGTTTCCCAGCGGTTTTCATAACTCATCTTCATACTCCTTGAATGATTTTTAGCTGTTCTGGGATTTAATCTAATATCAGTTAAACTTACATTCAAGTCTTTTTTATAAAATTTCATAAATATTTTTTAATTCATTGTATTTTAATTAATAATTATTTTTTAAATTAATTTAATATAAAAATATGTTGATTTTTTAGTAAGTTTAACTGATATTTTTGGTGTGTTTAAACAACAATACACAAAGGGCTAAATGGAACGACTAGTCAATAAAGGACAACACAATGGAAAAAATATCAGGACAGCCTTCAAGGGCAAAAATCACGTTGCTACTGTGCTTTGCCATAGCAATTTTTGAAGGGTTTGATCTTCAATCAATGGGGGTAGCCGCTCCACGAATGCGGGCTGAGTTCATGTTAGACAATGCCCAGATGGCGTGGGCGTTTAGTGCTGCAATTTTAGGGACGTTACCAGGTGCAATATTAGGCGGTAGATTTGCCGATATTGTCGGGCGTAAGAAAATTCTGATTTTTAGTATTTTACTTTTTGGAATTATGTCTTTGCTAACGGCTTATGCTGCTAACTTTAGTTTGCTGTTACTCATTCGTTTTTGTACTGGTTTAGGAATGGGTGGGGCACTTCCAATGATGATTACACTGGCATCTGAAGCTGTACCTGATAAATATAAAGGTACCGCGGTAAGTATTATGTATAGCGGTATTCCTTTTGGTGGATTACTTACTTCTGTAGTTGCCATGTCGTTGGCTGGCGACGCAGAGTGGCGTCATATTTTCTATATTGGTGGGATTGCGCCAATTTTACTCATTCCACTGATTATGCGCTTTTTACCTGAGTCAAATGATTACCTGCAACGTAAAGGTCAAGCGCAAAAAACGACTCCATTCTTGGAAGTTTTATTTGCAAAAGAGCGTCGTATGTCGACCATTCAACTTTGGGTCAGTTTTTTCTGTACGCTGGTGGTACTGTATTTCTTGTTGAACTGGTTGCCGTTACTGATGGGCGCGCAAGGCTTATCGAAACTTCAGGCAAACTATGTACAGATGGGCTACAACGTTGGTGGAATTTTAGGTTCAATTCTCATGGGTGTATTACTTGATAAATTACGCATGAGTTTTGTGATTAAGCTGATTTATCTCGGTATTTTATTTTCGCTTTGTTGTTTAGCAATATCCCCAACCGTTGCTTTACTTGCACTTTCGGCAGTGGGCTGTGGCTTATTCATTGTGGGTGGGCAATCGGCGTTGTATGGTTTGGCTGCCATGTATTATCCAACCGAAATGCGTGGAACCGGAGTTGGCGCTGCGGTTGCAATCGGGCGTATTGGTTCGTTTGCTGGACCTTTAATGGCTGGTTTTTTACTCTCGCTTGGGCAAAGCTCGACCATCGTGATTGGTTCAAGTATTCCAGTGATTTTAATTGCAGCGATCTCTGCATTACTTCTTGTCAAGAAACCTAAACAGCCTGTACATTTAGTACAAAGCTCAGGTGCTCGCTAAGTTTTAACGAAAGTATGGGGTTAGAACCTCATACTTTCACTACAGATTTTCTTATGATGAATGAAAGGTTATGGTACGTTCGAATTTAGTTCCAAAAAAAGTAGAAGATGAGCCTAAGTTAAGTTATATGATTGCTCGTGTTGACCGAATTATTAGTAAACATTTAACAGAACATTTAAAAGAGCTTGAAATTACCTTACCGCAATTTACTGCACTTTCTGTTTTAGCTTCAAAAAGTAATTTATCTAATGCCAAGCTTGCTGAGCGCTCTTTCATAAAGCCGCAATCTGCCAACAAAATTTTGCAAGATTTACTGGTGAATGGCTGGATTGAGAAAAAACCTGATCCAACACATGGCCGCCGTATTTTAATTACACTGACAGACAGCGGTATTGATAAGCTAAATAAATGTAATGAAGTGGTTTTGAAAGTTGAAGAAAAAATGCTTGAAGGTATTGATATTAACTTGGCTTATTTAATCCGTAATAATCTCGATATTATGGTCAATAATCTTAAAAATCTTTAATTGAATGTGGTTTGTAAATTAATTTTTTAAAATCTACAGAAATGCTTAAGCACTGATTCAAACAGAAAATTTATTTCATTTTACAAATGAACTTGCTAGCATCGAAGTGACGTTTTTGGTGATGTGTGGCAGCGAATGTCTTCAGGACAACAAGTTTTACTTAAACTAAGAAAAATGATTATTTCAGGGGAACTTGAGGGCGGTGCCAGAATTGCCGAAATTCCGACTGCCGAGTTACTTGGCGTTTCAAGGCAGCCTGTTCGTATTGCCTTTCGGTTGCTCGAGCAAGAAGGCCTCCTCATTAAAAACCCAACTCGTGGTTATACAGTTCGTGAAATTTCAGAGCAACTTGTTCATGATGCGCTCGAAGTTCGCGGTGTGCTTGAAGGGTTGGCTGCAAAAACTTTGGCAGAACAAGGCTTAAGCGAAGAGCAGAAAAAGACGCTGCAACATTGTATTCAAGAAACTGAAAAACTTTTTAATGAAACAGACGAGTTTGGCGATGCTGAACTGGAACGTTATCACCATTTTAATGTCATTTTTCATGACACGATTATTGAGGGTGCACAAAACGTCGCCCTCATCCAAGCCTTAGCGAAAAATAATCAATTGCCGATGGCTTCTGCTCAAGCCATTACCTATGACCAGAATCAAGCTTTGTCGGAATATCGCCGTTTGCACTATGCACATTTGCAGCATTGTTCGATTTTCGATGCGTTGGTACATCGTCAGGCAGGGCGTGCTGAAACCTTAATGCGTGAGCACAGTAGCGTGGTGATTTTAGGTGAAACGCTAAGAAATGTTCTCAGCGCTTAAGGTGAAATGAGTTCCTTTATTTTCGAATAAAGGAACTTAAAGAATTAAAGCTCAATCACAAGATTTTTAGTTTTTGCACGAGAACAGCAGGGCGTAAATTGGTCGTTCAAAGCATGTTCCTCATCGGTCATAAATATATCCCGATGATCTGGCGTGCCCTCTACAACGCGGGTAATACAGGTCCCGCAAATGCCTTGTTCACATGAAACAGGAATATCAAAACCATTTGCAATTAATGCCTCCGTAGCAGTCTGCTCTGGTAATACTTCAATTCGGCGGCCTGTACCTTTCACTACAATGGTAAAAGCTTCATCGTTGGACGTATCTACCTTTTGAGCGACAAAATGCTCTTGATGTAACTGTTCACTATACCACCCAGCTTGTTCAGCCGAGCTCATGACAAACTGCATAAACCCTGTAGGTCCACACACATATAAGTGTTTATCAGATGAAGCTTGGCCTAAAACCTCTGCCATTTTACATTCGGTGTCGGGTTGATCTTGAATATGAAAATGAACTTGGTCACCAAAGTGCTCGGTTAAGTTGCCATAGAAGGCAATCATTTCATGACTACGAACGAAGTAATGTAATTCAAAAGGAATATTGGCCGACTTAAGCCGATATGCCATCGACAAAATAGGGGTAATACCGATACCACCCGCAAATAAAACGGCCTGTTTTGTTTGAGGGTGAATTTCAAATAAATTACGCGGCTCACCAATCTTTAAAAGGTCACCTTCACGATATTCGGTGTGGATGCAACGTGAACCACCGCGTGAATTGGCATCATTTAAAACACCAATGACATAGCGATGTTTTTCAGTGCAGCAGTTTGAAAGTGAATATTGGCGGGTGAGACCATTTTTAAGATGCACATCAATATGTGCACCTGCCTCAAAATTAGGTAGCTCCGTACCATTTGCTGCAACCAATTCAAATGCACGAATGGTCGGGGTAAGCTGGTGAATTTTTTGAATAATAACGTCCATGTTCATACTCCTTTAAATAATCCGAATGTTTGGAAACTTCTGTGCGGATGTTTCAGGAGGCGTTTTATTTTCTTCGGCAAGTAGTCGGTCAATGACCTTACGAGACTGGACACCGCCTGCGTCGATATTAAGCATCAGTAACTTGCGATGTGGGTTGTTTAAAATGTTTTGCTGCTGTTGCTCCAGCATTTCTAAATCTTCAGTAAAGATTTTGCCTTGTCCTTCACGAATTTGATCGGTGAGTTCAGCATTATCTGGCTGGAAATTACGCGCCATTCCCCAGAAATACCAGTGAGAGGTTTCAGTTTCCGGTGTAATAAAATCGACCACAATTGAGGAAACTTTTTTGTCTTTCGGTGCGTGGTAACCACCATGTCCAGCATGTGCGACACCCACTTCAATATGAACATTACTTGGAGCAAAGAAGTGACAACGTTGCCAACGATCAACTGGTACATCATCTGCTAAGTGGTTGCCGCGAAGGGCCATTTGCCAAAATGGAGGTGCGATCACATTTTCCATATAGCGTTCGGTAATCACATGGTCACCGTCAACTTTAGTCACAGGCAATGATTCATCAATCTCTTTTTGCCCAATACTGCTTGAGTGAACATAGGTCTCGTGGGTTAAATCCATCAGGTTGTCGACCATTAGGCGATAGTCGCACTGAATGTGAAACAGGCCTCCGCCATAGCTCCATTCAGGATGATCTGCCCATTCTAAAGTTGGCAGTTTTGCTTCATCTGCTAAAGCTTTCTCGCCTGGCCATATCCAAATAAAACCGAATTTTTCGACAACTGCATATGATTTATTGCAAGGGAAACCATTTACACGTTGAGCTGGCATTGAAACGGTCTTTCCGTCACACCCCATCACTAGTCCATGATAACCACACACGAGGTTGCCATCTTCGACATAGCCAAGTGAAAGAGGGGCACCACGATGCGGACAAAAATCTTCAACGGCTGCAACGTGGTTTTCTTTACCGCGATAAAAAACAATTTTTTCACCACAAATAGTGCGACCTAATGGTTTGTCTTGGATTTCTTCTGGGCGGCAGGCAACATACCAAGCATTTTTAATAAACATTTGTGACGACTCCTTATCACTTATTGGATCCAATTTATAATAAATAAAAATATTGGTCAATTGATAAGCAGTATATTTTTTAAAAAATATTGATCTTTTGATTTGGTTGTTTTGTGTATTTTTAATTGCTATGAAAGACTTTTATATTTACTTTGAATTTTAGAGTGAAATTTTTTATTCATTTTAATTTGGATCCATAATGGCTATGGTTAAGCCATTATGGGAGTGTAGAGATTTAGAAATTAACAGTGTGGTGAAGCATCATGCGCTGTTCATCCAGACTTTTGCCGTGTTTGGTATCGTAGTTAATATTTAAGAAAAGAAACTTAAGATTTTTAATCCAAGCATTTAGGTCGTATTGAATCAATACATCACTTTCTTGCTCAAAATCATTTTGATTCATGGTTTGAAATGAATCGCCATAAATATATTTATAGGTCACTTTTAGACCCTTGATATAGTCTTTAAAGTCATACGAGGCAACGAAATGATAAGATTTTTCATCTGCTTTGGTAAACGCGCCTAAGGTCCAGTTCACCATGTGCGGGATGGGCATATTGTCGAGTTTTGGAATACCATCTTTGCTAAAGTTTTCTTGATAGCCAATTCCAGTTGTAAAGTTTCCATGTTTAATGAAATGCATGGCCCCTACAGATGTATTGTCATATTCACCAAGCTTTGATTTGCCGACATCATCGTGGCGAAACACACGTAATTTTGTGGTGTGCTGCTTTGTCCATTGATAATCAAAAGCAAAGTAACTTTGATTGATGAGATCTGTTAAGTAACCATTATAAAATTTCCAGTGGTACCGAGGTGTATTGCCGTCCCATTGAAAGAAATAGAGTCCGTTAGATTCATGTTTTGATATGGCGAGTTTGTGGTAGTCCTCCTCATTTTTTGGTGAATAACGGTTAATCAAACCCAGCTCGAAATTTTGTTGTGGTGTCTTATATTTTAATTCTAAGCCTTTATAGTTCACCCGTAATTGATGTGTATCGACTTGTGGGGTAAGGGGTGAGTCGGGAATAATTTCCCCTATATTCATGCGAAATTTTTGATATTCAACTCCAGCACCTAAGCCATATTTAACTTGATCTTGTGCTTGTTTCTTTGTGTTAGGGTCAAAGGGTATGACCATATCATTGGTGTGTTGGTCTCTACTTAGACGATAAGCATATTGAATGCTTGGATTGAGGTGTAGTTGAACCTCATTCAGTTTGGTTGACCAGTTGCCACGATAGATCAGACCTTGGCTTAAGCTATGAGTATCGGGGCTAGTACCATTTTCATATTGTCTGTCGAAGTTGAATGTTTTTAGTGTGAGTGTATTTTGAAAATTAACATCGACTTCACTATGAGCTAAACAACAGGCAAGGGTCGTCCCTGAGAAGAAAATCCCATAAATAAAAATATGCTTCATCTTTAAATCCGTTTAAAAGCGTTTTACTGTTCTAAATCCGACATGGCTAGTTGCAAGGTCGAGTTCTTGTGGATGCCTCGCGGCAGCACGATAACGCGCGCAATAGTTGGTAGCGCATAAATAAGATCCACCTTTAATCGTGTATTGCAAAATCTGTTCGTGACTTTGCCGATATTTCGATGGATCCCCCATATGATGATCTCGTAATCCTGTGTAGGGTGTTTGCGTCCATTCCCATACATTGCCAATCAAGTCATACAAACCAAAGGGGTTTTTACTAAAACAACCAACAGGGGCAACATCCTTAAAACCATCTTCCTGAATGTTTTTATAAGGAAATTCGCCTTGCCAGAAATTGGCTACAATATGGCCTTCGTGGGTAGGGCCAATATCGGAATTTTGCTGAAAACCTTTGGCTGCATATTCCCACTCAAGCTCAGTCGGTAAGTCATGACCCAGCCAGTTTGCATAAGCGTAGGCATCATTCCATGTCACCATGCGAACAGGCTCATGAGGTGCTGGTTGTTTAGGGTCGTTTGGCCCCCATGGATGTTTCCAATTGGCGCCTTTTTCAAATTTCCACCACTCTAATTCTTCAACTGGATGCTCAGGTTGTACAAACATTGCTGCGCCGCCTTGCTTCTCTGCATCGGTGACATAACCCGTTTGTTTAACAAACTCTTGAAATTGAGCGTTGGTGACTTCAGTTGCATCAATTAAAAAAGCGGAAACGGAAGTTGCCTGTAAATTTAATGGGCGTTCATCTTCATAACCTTGTGTGGTGCCTAAAATAATTTTTCCTTGCGAAAGCTTGACCATGCCTGCTTCTTTATTTTTAGGCCAATCCGAAGGAAGGCCCGAATAAGAATTACATTTAGCTTTACTGCCTAAGTTGGGCAAGGTGGTCTGTTCTAGTTGAGGCGTGGTTTTTTGGCATGCACAAAGTAAGAGGAACGATGAAAGCATCATGATCTGTTTCATCTGGTTTTCTCTACTTTTTGTTGTATTGCTCAAAATCCACAACACCATTTTCATCGGCATATCTTAAATATTTGTCATTTAAGACTTTGACGATCTCAGGATGTTCTGCATAAACATTATGTTGCTCATTAAAATCTGTTTTTAAATTGTAGAGTTCCCAGCCATGGCTCTTAAATTTAGAAGGTGAGTTTTCAACAAGTTTCCATTCGTCAGTTTTAGCGTAGCGGCTGCCATGTAGTTCTTTAAAGTCATAATAATTAACAGGACGAATACGGGCAGTATTATCTTTAAACGCAGGGATCAGACTAAAACCAGATGGTTTAATTTTGGTGCTTGAAGTTGGATAAACCTGATTATTTTGAATCCCCGCTAGCTCCATCACAGTGGGGAAGATATCTCTGACTGTCGCAAAGTTATTGTTAATTCCACGTTGTTTGGAAATCTGCACAGGCGATTTAACAATAAATGGAACTCGTACTCCGCCTTCTGAAGCAGCTGACTTCCAGTGGGTAAATGGTGTGCTGCTCACTTCGGCCCAGCGTGGACCCATATAAACATATGAACTGGCGTTGCCTATATTTTCATAGCGATTGTCGGCATCACCCATTGGGAAATTGTGATCACCACCTTCAGCGCCGTTATCTGACATAAACACAATTAAAGTGTTGTCATATAAATGATGCTTTTTAAGATATTGAATGACATCACCCACGCGGTCGTCTAACTGGGTAACCATGCCCGCATAAACTTCCATTTTACGTGCTTCGTATTTGCGCTCTTGGGGGGTGAGTTCATTCCAGCTTTTGGTGCCTAAAGCTTGGTTGCCACGCTCGACTGGGTATTCTGCGTTTGCTGGAATTAATCCTAATTGCTTTTGTCTAAGAAAGCGTTGTTTGCGAATCGCATCATAGCCTTGATCGTATTTACCTTTATATAAGTCTCTATAATGAGCGGGTGCTTGTAGTGGCCAGTGTGGAGCGGTATAGGCTAGGTAGGCAAAAAATGGTTTTTGCGCTTTATTTTTGTCTAAGTACTCAAACGCTTTTTGTGTAAAAAAGTCGGTTGAGTAGTAGTTGTCTGGCAAAGTGGTCTTTTGACCATTTTCTGTGTATTGAGTATTGCGCGGATAGTTTTTGGGTTGGTCTTTAAAATGTAAATCGAAGCCATCGAGCAGAGCAAAAGATTGATCAAAACCACGGACTTTAGGGTTTTGTTCGGGAGCATAGCCTAAGTGCCATTTACCAACCATGAAGGTGTAATAATCTTTTGTCTTTAAAATCTCTGCGAGTGTATAAGCATTTTGTGTTAAGTGCCCTGAATACCCATCAATTTTGAGGAGTGCACGCGGGCTATCGGCGCCAACCAATTTTTCTTGTCGTTTTGAAGTTTCATACATGGCACCTAAACCCACCAAGTGATTATCTGCACCTGTCATAAGTTGTGCACGAGTAGGTGAACACATTGATGAAGCATGAAAATTAAAAAGCATTTTTCCTTGCTTTAATAGGCTATCAATATGAGGGGTTTTAATTTCGCCACCATAGGCGCTAATGTCTGAGAATCCAAGATCATCGGCCAAAATAATCATGATGTTAGGTGGTTGTTGATTTTTTGGAGGTGCTGCTTGCGCCGTGTAAAACAATTGGCTGGCAAAAAAAAGTCCCAATGTAAGCTGGCTTACTCTTTTGAGTTTCATAACAACAATCCTTTGATGTTTTAAAAATGCATCTTGCATTTCCTGGAAATAAACTGAGCTTTTTTTGGCTAAAAAATGCTCTGGAATCGATCATAATAGATTTTTTAATATGGATCCATAAAAATATTCAAGCATTCTAATTTTATGTTTTTAATAATTTTATACTTATATAATTTATGTGTTTATATACTTTTTAATAATCCGTTTATAATTTTAGTTGATTTTTTGGATCCAAATATTCAGTATAGAAAAAGAGCAGGATGCTCAAAAAACAAATATTCCTCTAGGTCATTATGGATACGGATATGCATAACCACCCAATCGCTCATCTAGCAATGTCGTGTGTATGTCTTATCCAAGGGAGATACACAAATGGAAAGAGACGTTCTAAGTGAGATCAATCAAAACAACATGAGCCGCTATCAATGGTTCGTCATTTTGATCTGTATTTGTCTCAATATTATTGATGGCTTTGACGTGATGGTAATGGCATTTACTGCTCCATCCGTGTCAGCAGAATGGTCACTTTCAGGCGCACAAATTGGCTTGTTGTTAAGTGCTGGCCTTTTTGGAATGGCTGCTGGTTCAATTTTTCTCGCGCCTTTAGCCGATAAAATCGGTCGCCGTTTACTCATCTTAGTTTGTCTTGTAATTGCAGGTCTTAGCATGCTGGGCTGTGCTTTTGTACAAAGCCACGGCATGTTAGCTGCACTTCGGTTTATTACTGGAATTGGGGTGGGGGGCATCCTTGCGAGTAGTAATGTATTGGCAAGTGAATATGCCAATGCTCGCTGGCGCAGTCTTGCTGTTAGTTTAATGTCTACTGGTTATGGAATTGGCGCGACACTTGGCGGGGTACTATCACTGGCATTGATTGAGCATTTAGGTTGGCGCTCAATCTTTTTAGCAGGTGGGGTTACTACCATTGCAATGCTGCTGATCAGCGCATGGTTATTACCAGAATCTTTAGATTACTTACTCGCGAAACGACCAAAACAGGCACTAGAACGAATTAATACAACTGTAAATCGTATGGGTCTTAATCAACTATCAGTTATGCCGCGTTATGAAAAAATCAGCACGCAAAATGGCAGTGAACTGGGCAAATTATTTGCTGGACAACTTGGATTTCAAACGCTTTGTTTGTGGTTTGCATTCTTTTTAGTGATGTTTGGCTTTTACTTTGTCATGAGCTGGACACCAAAAATTCTAATTTCAATGGGAATGTCACCAGAGCAAGGCGTAAGTACTGGTATTTTAATTAGTATTGGTGGGATTTTCGGGGCAGCCATTATTGGTTTATTGGCATCACGTATGAAAATCTTCTATGCCTTAAGCCTGTTTTTAGGACTAACCTCGGCATGTGTTTTCCTATTTGTCGCTGTCTCATCTCAAGTGAGCATTGCACTCATGGTGGGGTTATTACTTGGCACACTCATTAATGGCTGTGTGGCAGGTTTATATTCTATTTCTCCAACAATTTATGATGCTGAAATCCGTAGTCGCGGCGTGGGCTATGCAATTGGTTTTGGACGAATTGGGGCAATTTTATCGCCAACGGTTGCAGGCATCTTCCTGGATAAAGGTATAGCACCCGCAACGCTGTATGCCTATTACGGTGTGGTGTTTATTTTGGCTATTTTCCTGATTTTAAGTTTGGGTAGTGCTTTTTACCGAAGTAAAAAAGAGCAGAACTACTCGCTTAAAACAGCACCTTAATCCATTAAAAATTAAATAGTTGAGATAAAAAATGAAAAAGACACCAGTATGGGTGGGGGTATGCTTGTGCCCATTATTTAGTCAAGTTGTGCATGCCGAATTTCTTGCAGACAGTAAAGCTGAGCTAACACTACGTAATTTTTACTTTGACCGAGACTATAAAAAAGACCCATATCCTTATACAGCAGGTAGAGATTGGGCGCAGGGTTTAATTTTTAAAGGACAGTCTGGTTATACTGAAGGTGCGGTTGGGTTTGGTGTTGATGTACTGGCAATGGCAGGTTTTAACCTGATGGGAAGCCGTGCTGATGACTATGCGCGTAGTGGCTTATTACCAGTGAATACCGATAACTCGCGTGATGATTATTATGGAAAAATCGGCATTACAGGAAAGGCTAAATTTAGGAAAAATGAGCTTTTTGTGGGGGACTTAGTTCCACAATTACCGACCATTTTTTCATCGCCAGCGCGTTTGTTCCCTCAGACTTACCGTGGTATCCGTTTTGTTTCAAATGAAATTCCAAATCTTCAACTCGAAGGCTTTTATGTCGACGAAGTACGTCAGCGCGACTCAATTCGTTATACCGATGTTGGAACAGACAATATCAACCATCGTTTTGACAAAGCGGCAACTACTGATTCTTTTTATACATTAGGTGGAAGCTATCAGTTAAAGGATTATCGTCTACGGGCTTACCATGCTGAACTCAAAGACATTTACCAGCAACAATTTTTAGGTTTTAACGGCAAACAACCTTTAAATGATCAACTTAATTTTTTAAGTGACGTGCGTTTTTTTAATAGTGAAGAAACTGGAAGTAAAAAAATAGGAGAGGTCGATAACCGACATATTAGTGGCTTATTTGGTTTGAACTATCAAAACCATACGGTTTCTTTGGGCTACATGCAGTCATTTGGCTCGACTGGTTTACCATTTTTGTCAGGAACTGAAAGTCCGGTTGTGCTTGATTTTATGAGTTCTGACTACTCAAATAAAGATGAAAAAGTCTATTCGATTCGTTATGAATATGACTTTAAAAATGCACGACTAGGTGATGTTTCGTTAAACGGTCTGCGCTTTATGACTCGCTATGCAAAAGGCGAAGACATTGATTTGTTACAATATGGTGATCAGCGTTTTAAAGAAGAGTCGATGGAATTTGATTTAGGCTATAAAATTCCTGAAGGTAAGTTAAAAGGTTTGGGAGTGCGAGCTCGTTTTTCTCACTATCGCAACGATATGCCAAGTAATATGACATTTCATTCGACAAATGAAACGCGGTTAAATGTCGATTACACCTTTAAGTTTTAACGTTCAATATTTATTAAATTAAAGACAAGTTAAAACATTGTGAGCAGCAATGTTTTAACTTTAGTTATCAACTTCACAAAATCCCTCTATAATACCGCCAATCTTATTAAAGCCACTTGAGTCTCTCATTAAACACATGGCTTTAATCTCTCATTTTTTTAAGTCAATTTCTTCGCTGTGATTCGGCTTATTTTTCAATATTTAGATTTTATGTGTCTGTGCTGACACATAAAAATATTTAGGTGCCAGCATGGAAATCAAGGTTAATTATCTCGACAATCTTCGACAGGAAGCTAAGTTCGATGACTTTACGGTAATTGCCGATCAACCAATTCGCTACAAGGGTGACGGTTCGGCACCGGGCCCATTTGACTACTTTTTAGCATCGTCAGCATTGTGCGCAGCGTACTTTGTAAAAGTGTATTGTGCCGCTCGAGATATCCCAACCGATAATATTCGTTTATCGCAAAATAATATTGTTGATCCTGAAAACCGTTATAAGCAAACCTTTAAAATTCAAATTGAATTACCAGCCGATATTTCAGAGAAAGATCGCCAAGGTATTTTACGTTCGATTGACCGTTGTACTGTTAAAAAAGTAATTCAAACGGGTCCCGAATTTATTATTGAAGAAGTTGAAAGTATCGATGCAGATGCACAAGCATTGTTATTGCCAAGCCTAACTTCAGAAAGTCATACCTATATTCAAGGTAAAGACCTGCCATTAGAAGAAACCATTGCCAATATGTCTGCTATTTTGGCAAATTTGGGCATGAAGATTGAAATCGCATCTTGGCGTAATATTGTGCCGAATGTATGGTCGTTACACATTCGTGATGCACAGTCTCCGATGTGTTTTACCAATGGTAAAGGTGCAACTAAAGAAAGTGCTTTAGCGTCTGCATTAGGCGAGTTTATTGAGCGTTTAAACTGTAACTTCTTCTATAACGACCAGTTTTGGGGTGAAGATATTGCCAATGCTGAATTTGTGCATTATCCAGATGAAAAATGGTTTAAACCGGGTCCAAATGGTGAATTACCTAAAGAAATCTTAGATGAATATTGTCTTGAGATTTATAACCCAGATGATGAGTTACTTGGCACACATTTATATGACACCAACTCAGGTAACGTAGAGCGCGGCATTTGCTCGTTACCTTTTGTGCGCCAATCGGACGGTGAAGTCGTCTATTTCCCATCAAATTTAATTGAAAACTTATACTTAAGTAATGGTATGAGTGCGGGTAATACTTTGGCAGAAGCCCAAGTTCAATGCTTGTCAGAAATTTTTGAACGTGCTGTTAAACGTGAAATTTTAGAAGGTGAAATTGCACTTCCAGATGTTCCTGAAGACGTATTAGCAAAATACCCAAGTATTGTTGCTGGTATTAAAGGTCTAGAAGAGCAAGGCTTCCCAGTATTAGTTAAAGATGCATCGCTAGGTGGTCAGTTCCCAGTAATGTGTGTGACTTTAATGAACCCGCGTACGGGTGGGGTGTTTGCATCTTTCGGTGCGCATCCAAGTTTTGAAGTTGCGTTGGAACGTAGTCTGACTGAATTACTTCAAGGCCGTAGTTTTGAAGGCTTAAATGATTTACCTCAACCGACTTTCCAAAGTAATGCGGTCACTGAGCCGAACAACTTTGTTGAGCACTTTATTGACTCAAGCGGTTTGGTATCTTGGCGCTTCTTTAGTTCTAAATCTGACTATGACTTTGTTGAATGGGATTTTTCTGGCGAAGGCGAAGAGTCGAATGCAGAAGAAGCTGCAACATTGTTCGGCATTCTCGAAGAGATGGGCAAAGAAGTATATATGGCAGTCTATGAGCATTTAGGTGCGACCGCTTGCCGTATTTTAGTACCAGATTATTCGGAAATTTATCTCGTTGAAGATTTGATTTGGGACAACACCAATAAGGCACTTTCATTCCGTGAAGACATTCTAAATCTACATCGTTTGGATGATGAACAGCTTGAGGCATTGGTTGAGCGTTTAGAGGAATGTGAGCTAGACGATTACACTGAAATCACCACACTCATTGGCATCGAGTTTGATGACAATACAGTTTGGGGACAGCTCACCATTTTAGAACTGAAATTGCTAATTTATGTGGCTTTACAACAGTTTGAAGAAGCAAAAGAGCTTGTAGAAACTTACTTG
Organism: Acinetobacter sp. D009; assembly: GCF_038562025.1. Classification (NCBI taxonomy): domain Bacteria; kingdom Pseudomonadati; phylum Pseudomonadota; class Gammaproteobacteria; order Moraxellales; family Moraxellaceae; genus Acinetobacter; species Acinetobacter sp. D009. The sequence goes on along the minus strand of NZ_CP151886.1, from coordinate 2,664,256 downwards.
CAATATAACACCAACACCGTTGAGCGTGGCTTGTTCTATCAGTGCATGAACGTGGTGCTTGAAGTGATGTTAGATGAAGAACTAGAGCTTGAAGACTACCTTATGAATTTCCGTCGTATGTTTGGTGACACGCGAATGGATGCGGTATTAGGTTCTGTCGATGGTAGCGTTCGTTTCTATGGTTTAACACCAACAAGCATGAAACTAGAAGGACTTGATCGCCATTTACGTCTGATTGAGAGCTATAAAAAATTGCATGCAGCTCGTGCTAAAGCCGTGGCGATGTAATTTAGAAAGCGAAAGAAAAAAGCCTATTTTTTAATAGGCTTTTTTTTATAAAACAAATTTCTATTTTAGGCAGAAGCTTTAGTGATCTCTATGGTTTCTGCATCTGCTCTATAACCTTGTTGCTCATCCAAAGTATGTTTAGCCGGAATATAAGACATTGCGCGTTCTGCAAGAGCTGTAATGGTGAGACTTGGATTAACGCCCAAATTTGCACCTAACATTGAACCATCTACAACATATAAGTTTTTATAGTTAAACACGCGGTTTTGTCCATCTACCACGCCACGTTCTGGACTTGAAGCAATTGCACAACCACCCATACAGTGGGCTGTAAAAGGTACGTTAAACAAAATTTCGGTAATGGTCGTCATCGGGTGACCATTAAACATTTTGGCAACTTTTTCGGTAAATGCATTGGCCTGTGGAATATACACAGGTAGCTTTTTACCTTCGCTCGATAACACCTTACCAAAAGGCCAGAACCAATTACGTTTCAAGCGCATATTAATTGAGGCATCAGCTGTTTGCATCACCAAGAAAATTAAAGTCTGACGTGCAAAACTGACTGGATTACTCATGCGAAGAAAAATAAATGGATGGCAAATAAGTGCCCATAACCAAAAGAAAATACGTGTCCAACCCGGTTTGCCTTTCGCCATGTAAGTACACATGAGACCCATGGCATCTGAACCAGTTTGGTAACGAGTCGCTTCAATGTGAGTGTCATGGTCAATGTAAATACTTGAACCAATGGCAACACCTTTGCTCATGTCGACATCTTTACCAAAAAAGCGAACACCTAAAATCGACTCGGCATTAGTACGAACCCGATTACCCAAATCATCAGAAATATTTGGCAAAGAACCGGACTGTTTTAAACGGAATAACATTTCTTGCGTACCCAAAGAAGATGCAGAGAAAATCACGTTACGAACACGCCATGTACGACGTTGTTTGTTAAACCATGAGCTCGAACATTCAGTCGTAACTTCATAGCCATCGCTGCCATCGGCTTTACCATTGAGTGGTTTAACGTCAACGACTTTGGTTTCTTCGTAAACCTTGGCGCCATTTTTTTCGGCAAAGTACAAATAGTTTTTATCTAAGGTATTTTTTGCGTTGTGTTTACAACCTGTCATACAACCGCCACATGCCGTACAGGTTCCGCGGTCTGGACCATCGCCGTTAAAATATGGGTCAGGGTAGGTCTTGCCGCCTTGTTCACCTTCGGGTGGAAAGAAAGTGGCAACACGAGTGGGTTTAAACGTATGTCCAACCCCAACTGCATCGCCCATTTTTTTGAGCATGTGGTCGGCAGGACCGAAAATTTTATTATCCGTCACACCAAGCATGCGTTCGGCTTCAGCATAGTGCTGTGGCATTTCATTTTTCCAGTCCGCTGCATCTGCCCACGTGCCTTCATCCCAAATATGTTCAGGTGGAACCAGTAGGGTATTGGCATAGGTAATTGAACCGCCACCTACGGCGTTCCCGCAAATAATGGTGACATGGCGAAAAAAACGCATGTTGAAATAACCAAAAAGTTTCATGCCCGGGCGCCAAATCCAGCGACGGGTATTCCAGTTATTTTTAGCAAAATCTTTAGCTTCCCAGCGTCGCCCCATTTCCATTACAGCAACAGAGTAGCCTTTTTCGGTTAGACGGCAAGCAGAAACACTACCACCAAAGCCTGAACCAATAATGAGGTAATCATAGTCATAATTGTTTGTTGTCATGCCGAGGACTCCTCTCTGGCGATATTTTTATATTGACTGTGTATGTTTATCAATGAATTGCCCAATGCGCTCAATCGAGTCATTAGATTCGTTTAGTATACCTGCGTGGAATTGAAAAACATGTCCGACTCGGTCATAAACCCTTAAGTTCGTCGGAATACCATATTTTTCGGTTTGTTCAGCGAGACGTTTTGCATCGTCCAATAAGACTTCTTCGGTACCGACGTGAATTAAAACAGGTGGTAATCCAGTTAAGTCGGCATAGAGTGGGGAACAGGTAGCATCGGTTGCCGATTTTTGTCCGCAATAGTTTTTTGCACACCATGCTAACCAGTCCTCTGACAGCATCGCATCTTGAGCTGCATGAGTTTTAATCGTGCTTCCAGATAGGCTTAAGTCAACCCACGGTGAAAGTAAAACTAATGCTGCTGGTAACGGTAACCCTGCATTTCGTATTGCAATTGCAGTACTTAAACTCAGTCCGCCGCCCGCAGAATCGCCAGCAATCACGAGTTTTTTCGGGTCTTGTCCTTGAGCAAGTAAAGCTTTATAAACTGCAATTACATCTTCAATAGCAGCAGGGCTTGTGTGCTCTGGGGCTAGGCGATATTCAGGTAACCAGACTTGTGCTTGAGCTGGATGTCCGATTTGAGCAGCAAGCTTAGTGTGACTTTTTGAGCTACCCACCACATAGCCTCCGCCATGTAAATACAAAATGCCGCGTCCTGATTGAGTCGTTTTGGGCTGAATATGGACTGTCGGTATTTGCGCAATGGTTTGCTTTTTTGTTTTATAGCCACGTGGCCCAAGCACAATTGCACTGGCTGCATCGCTACAAAAACGTTGTAGCTTTAGTGGTGTTTTAGGGGATAAAGCTGGACGTAGTGTGGTACGGATAGTCCATGCAAGAAGCTGCTTCATAATAAGGACTCATACTAAGCATTTAATATCAGTCAGCATCTCTTAAAATGAAGAGTATGCTGACCACTGTTTTTATTTTGCTGATTTGTTGAGTAGACGGGTTTGAAAGGCAGTGGCAGTTGCAAAAATCTTTTGGTAACCCTGTGGAAGAATACGTTGAATCACATCAACGGCTTTCGCATCGGCTCCGATTAGTAAGCGGCGGCGGTCCTTACGAACAGCTTCTAAAATTTGTTGAGCTGCATCATCAGCAGGGGTGCGAAGTAATTTATCGAAAGCATCCTGACTTTTTAGCGGGTCCATTCCTAAAGACTGGACGCTATTATTCATGCGGGCAGCTTTGGCAATATTGGTACGAATACCACCCGGATGCACACAGGTCGCACTCACTCCAGCATTTTGTAGATCGAGTTCTTGGCGCAATGATTCAGTAAAGCCACGAACGGCAAATTTACTAGCGTTATAAGCACTTTGAGTTGGTTGAGCTGTTAAGCCGAACATACTGGAAATATTAATAATATGCCCATCACCACTTTGCTTTAAGTAAGGTAAAAACTCTTTGGTGCCATAAACTACGCCCCAAAAATTAATACCAATGAGCCATTCAAGGTCTTCGTAGCTCACACCTTCAGCCGTACTACCAATTGCGACACCAGCATTATTAAAAATCAGGTTAACTTGGCCATGTTCATCTACTACTGCCTTTGCCCAAGTGGCCACTTCATCACGCTTAGCTACATCAACTTTTTGAGTGGTGACTTTGACAGAATAAGGTGCCAAAAGCTCGACTGTTTTAGCTAATCCAGCTTCACTAATATCGGAAAGTGCCAGATGGCAACCTTGTTTTGCGAGTGCTATGGCAAGTGCTTGTCCAATACCAGAGCCCGCACCTGTCACAGCTGCGACTTTATTTTTAAAAGACTTCATAAAATTCTCCGTTTATTTTTCTCATTTCCTATGGTGAAGCTTGTTTAAGAAATAGCCGAAACCTGTGTGTAGTTTTCAATGTCAAAGCGACGAGTGCGTTGGCGATATTCAAGGGTAAAACCTGGCCAGTTATTAGTATTTTTGCCATCAGCAGTTTGATACCAACTGGTACAGCCTTGCGCCCACACCGTTTTTTTCATTTTTTCCTGAATATTTTGATTAAACTCGTGTTGAATTTCGGCACGAATGTTGGTGAACAGCAGGTTATTTTTCAAAGTAGTGCGCAGTGCATCTAAAATATAATTCACCTGACTTTCAATCATATAGACGATTGAGTTATGCCCGAGGTTGGTATTTGGTCCATACAACATAAAGAAGTTAGGGAATCCGTTTACTGTTAGACCTAAATAAGCCTCAGCACCATCTTTCCATGTGTCTTTTAATGTACGCCCATCAAGTCCAGTAATTTGCATTGGCGCCATAAATTCAGTCGCTGTAAAACCAGTACCGTAAATAATGGCATCAACTTCACGCAGCTTTCCTTCCGTGTCTAAAATGCCATGTTCGGTAATTTCTTGAATACCTGTATCAATCACATCAACATGAGGTTGGGTCAGCGTTTCATACCAGTGGTTAGAGATTAAAATACGTTTACAACCAATTGGATAGTCCGGCATTAAACGATGGCGTAACTTCCCATCTTTAACAACTTTTCGAATGTGGCGCTGGAATAAATATTCCACCAAAGGCATTTCATTTAAAGAAGTTGTAAAGGCCAGCAAACGAATTTCATGGTGTCCATATTGCAAGGCGCGGTCTAGACTTTGCAAAATTGGCAGTTTACGGAAAGCTTTTTTCTCTAAAGGCTGGTAAACCCGATCTGGTTTAGGAATAACATACGGCGCCGAGCGTTGATAAACATCGAGATGAGCAACCTGTTTAGCAATTTCAGGTACGAACTGAATTGCACTTGCACCTGTACCAATGACTGCAACACGTTTGCCAGTTAAATCATAATCATGGTCCCAACGTGCTGAGTGAAATGCCTTACCCTTAAAGTTTTCAGTACCTTTAAGTTTTGGATAAGCAGGACGGTTGAGTTGGCCTACCGCACCGACTAGAAACTCAGCTTCAAACTGTTCGCCAGTCGTACTTTGAATGTGCCATACACCTTGCAGGGCATCAAATTCAGCACTGGCAATTTCAGTATTAAATTGAACATGCGGACGAATATCATATTTATCCGCACAGTGGCGTAAATATTGATAAATCTCTTGAGATGTCCCATAGCGATTTTTCCAGCCTAGCTCTTGCTCAAAAGAAAAAGAATACAGATGAGAAGGCACATCACATGCAGCACCTGGATACGTATTGTCACGCCAGACACCACCGACATCGGCAGCTTTTTCAAATAGAGTAAATTGTTCAAAACCTGCTTGTTTGAGACGAATGGCAAGTCCTAGACCACCAAAACCAGTGCCAATAATGGCGATGCGTACATTTTTATTTGAATTAGATGACGAATTAAACATGGGCTGCTCTAAATCCTTAAAAACGGTGAGCGAAAAAATCGCAATTTCCTGTATGCAGAATAGACGTTTATTAACTTGATTTAGAGGATGGATGAGGACAAAATATTGTGATTCGAGGACATTCTGAGCAATACAGTGAAGTATGCATGGGCTTTTGAACGCAGTGTACATAGTGTTCGGTTAATGGCTGATTTTGCGGTGGAATCAGGCATTTCTTATCAGACGATTTTGCAAGGGACAGGGCTTAGCCAACAACAATTACTCGACCCTAATATGGTGGTGACAGGCCATCAGGAATTACAGTTGATTCAGAACTTGGTTGAGCAACTAGGAGACAGACCAACATTAGGTTTAGAAGTAGGCGCACGTTATCACTTCACCACATTTGGGCCATTAGGTATGGCTCTGATGAGTAGCGCCAGCATTCGCGAAGCACTAGATTTGGCCTTGACCTATTTTACCTTAACCTTTGCTTTTACCCGCTTTGATGTGTCGGATACACCGCAAGGAATCCGTATCGAAATTGATGAGCAAGATATTCCTTTATCAGTGCGTCAATTCATTATTGAACGAGATGCCGCTGCACTCATTACGGTACAGCGAGATTTGGTGCAGGACAATTTTTGCCAATATTTGGCTTTTTCTTTCCAACCCAAAGGTGATGCCGAGCCTTATCAGAACTTATTTGGTGTGATGCCTGAATTTGGTGCTGCGAAAAGCTTTGTAATTCTTGACCCGCAAAAAGTAGATCAAAAGCTACTTATGGCAAATGATTTGGTGCTACATACAGCCGAAGAACAGTGCCGTCAAATATTAGAGAAACGCCAACCACAAAATAAATTTACAACCTTAGTGCAACAGCAACTTATGAATGTGCGAGGGGAAATGCCTTCTATGGAAATCGTGGCTGAACGTTTGCATTTAAATGCGCGGACCCTACGCCGTCACTTGGCATTAGAGGGAATGACTTTTATTCAGATACGTGAAGAAGTAAGGCAAGTTCTAGCTGAGCAATATTTGGCATTACCAAAAGCTTCGGTTGAACAGATTGCCGAGTGGTTGGGTTATGCAGAACCTGCCAGTTTTATTCATGCTTATAAAAGATGGCATGGGAAAACACCTCATGCCATGCGTTTAGTACAAAAATAAAAAATGAAGGGTGCTTTTGCTTTCCCTTCATTAAAGAGCAGTTTATTTAATAAAGCTTAGTTGCTTACTGATTTTTTCTAAAATCGGTGCTTTCTTGGTTTGAAATTCAACTTTGTTTTGTTGAATCAGGTTGTTGCCTTTGGTGTCGATAGAAATAATGAGCGGACCAAATTCTCTCACACGGTTAATCCAAAGGGTTTCTGGCATACCTAGGTCTTGCCATTCAGCGCCTTCAATCTCTTCAACCAAAGTTGCTGCGAGCACTGCGCATCCACCTGGAAAAATGGCATGAACCGCAACATTTTCCTGACAGCCGGCAGCTGTTTCTGGCCCCATGCCGCCTTTACCCACAATAAGCTTAACGCCAGTTTGTTTGATAAATTCTCGTTCGAACTTCTCCATCCGCATACTGGTTGTTGGGCCAATCGAAACCATTTCGAAGTCGTTTTCACCTTTTTTGCGAACAATAGGGCCGGCATGAAAAATCGCTCCGCCTTCAAGGTTAACTGGCAGTTCTCGACCTTGTTCGATCAGTCTGCGATGGGCAACGTCACGACAAGTTACCAAGCGGCCAGTCAAATAAACGACATCACCGACTTTAAGATCTAAAAGATCTTCATCTTTAATAGGAGTTGTCAGAATTTTTTTCATAGTACAACTCCTTCATGAGACAAGATTTCATACGACATATCTGGGTTAATCTTAATTTTGCCACGGCGATGTGCCCAGCAACCTGTATTTACGGCAACCCCAATGGTTGATGGGTGGCGTGCAGAAGATTCAATATTGACTCCCATTACGCTGTTATTCCCTGTGAGCCCCTGAGGACCAATACCAATTTCATTAAGACCTTGTTCTAACAGTTGTTCCATTAAGGCAGCGCGTGGGTTCTCACTTGTTGAGTCAACCGGACGCATAATCGCGAGTTTAGAAAGACGAGCTGCGGTTTCAACCGAAGTTGATACGCCTACACCAACCAGTAACGGTGGGCAGGCATTTACACCGCGTTCGGTAATAACATCCATCACAAATTCAGCAACGCCTTCGTAGCCTTGACCTGGCATTAAAACTTTTGCCGCACCCGGTAGGGTACAACCGCCACCAGCCATATAAACATCAATGGTACAAGTGTCGAGTTCAGGCACAATACGCCAGTCTAACCATGGAATTTGAGTGCCTATATTGGTGCCCGTATTTTTTTCATCGAAGGTTTCCACAGCGTTGTGACGTAAAGGACCTATGCGAGTTGCCTCAGCAGTTGCTTCGCTCAAAATATCTTGAAGTTCACCAAGCAAAGGGAAGTTAGCACCTGCTTCAACAAAATATTGAATAACACCCGTGTCTTGGCAGCTTGGGCGGTTGAGTTTATCGGCAGCTTGCTGATTTTCTTCCATCGAGTCATAAACTGATTTAGCCAATGGATTGGTTTCTAAAGTACGCAGTTCAATTAACTTGCTTTTCACATCTTTAGGTAGGCGTTTTCCAATATAAGCCGTAAATTTGGCCATGGTGTCCGTAAGGGATTGGACTGCAATATCTTTGTCCATGTTGTGCTCCTTGAAGAAACTTGTTCAGATCTAATTGGTGTAAATAGGGTTATTGGGTTGCTTTGGCAGCGTTTACTTTCACTTTTTGGGAGAAGCTCAGCACTAGTGTCAGTAAGGTCGAGATGATGAGTAGGCCTGCAACAAAATAGAGTCCGCCTGTGAAATCTCCAGTTTGATCTTTAATCCAGCCGATCATGGCAGGTCCTGCAAACCCGCCTAAATTTCCGATTGAGTTAATCGTGGCAATGCCTGCTGCTGCGGCTGATCCTGACAAGAACATGGTTGGCATGCTCCATAGCGGTGGCTTGGCACAACTAATACCGACATTCACAATGGTAAGTGCTGCAATTAATCCAATGACGTTATGTGTGCCTGCTGCAATTGCGAGACCAACTGCTGCGGTTAAACATGCGAGAGCAACATGCCATGTACGTTCATTGGTGCGGTCAGAGTGTCGAGACCATAAAACCATGGCAATGACAGAAATGATTGGTGGAATGGCATTTAAAAGCCCCACAGTCATAGACGTCACGCCAAGCTGTTTAATAATTTGTGGCGCCCAGATGCCGAGTGTATAAAGCCCAGCCGACGTTCCGAAATAAATCAATGCAAGAGCAAGTACTCGTGGGTTGGCAAGACCGCGAAGAATGCTGTGATGCTGAGGTGCATTTTTTCCTACATCCTCTTCCTTCATGGTTTTTACAAGCCATTCGCGTTCATCCTGTTTTAACCAAGTAGCTTGTTCAGGGCGGTCAGTCATATATTTAAAAACCACAACGCCTAAGATGAGTGCTGGTATAGCTTCAATAATGAACATCCACTGCCAGCCAGCGAGACCCCAAATTCCATGCATTTCAAGTAACGCGGCAGAGATTGGTGAACCAACTGCTGTGGCAATTGGGGCGGCTGCCATAAATAAAGCAATCACACCAGCGCGATGTCGTGCAGGAAACCAGTAAGTTAAGTACAGAATAATGCCGGGAAAGAAGCCAGCCTCGGCAACACCGAGTAAAAATCGCATAACGTAAAAGCTGGTTGAGCTTTCTACAAACGCCATACCGGCTGCAATCAGGCCCCATGTCACCATGACTCGAGCAATCCAGATACGGGCACCGACTTTATGCAAAATAATGTTGGATGGGACTTCAAATAAGAAATAGCCCAAAAAGAAAATTCCGGCACCAAACCCGAGAACCGAGGCTGTAAAGCCTAAGTCTTCTTTCATGGTGAGTGCGGCAAAACCAATATTGACGCGGTCGATATAGGCTATAAGGTATAACAACATAATAAACGGTACGATTCTCCAAGTAATTCGACGTAACGTTCGCTTTTCAATATCCATTTCCATGTCATGACTCCATATTCATGACTACCAATCCTGATTGGTAGTTTTCGCTTTCTTTACCGCTATTGATTCGGCTAGATGGCTTTTCCCGTTGATCCACAGCATTCCTTCTGCGGACATTGTTATGCTCTTAAACAAGAGATGGCTTATGTCGGGAAACATTGAAATGGATGTTAAACCCTTTAAAAAACTGATGAATCGATATAAAGTTAAATCACTATTGCAAAAAACTTAATAATCATGAATGCAGATACGGAATTAGCTTTCTTTTGTTTATTGGTCAAACAAGGAAGTCTTGTCGCGACGGCACGAGAGTTAAACTTGACTCCACCTGCGGTTTCTAGACGTTTAACTCAACTTGAAGAGCGTTTAGGAGTAAGGCTTTTAAATAGAACAACACGGCGAATTAGTTTAACCAGTGAAGGTGAGGTCTACTTTGAAAATGCGGTTCGTATTTTAAAAGAGATTGATGAAATGGAGCGTTTGGTTTCAAGTAGTCGGGCAGCACCCAAAGGGGTATTGCGTGTGAATGCTCCTTTAGGCTTTGGTCGTTCTTATATTGCGCCAGCGATTTCTACATTTGCCAAAATCTATCCTGATGTCGATGTCCAACTGCATTTAACAGACCGCCCGATTAATCTGCCAGATGAAGCCATTGATGTATCAATCCGCTTTGGCGAAATACCTGATTCACGTCTAATTGCAAAAAAATTGGCAGCCAACCGCCGTTTATTATGTGCATCACCTGGCTATTTAAAAACAGCAGGGCAACCACTCACTCCTCATGATTTAACGCAGCATCAGTGTATTGTGATTCGGCAAAATGATTCTGCTTATGGCAATTGGCGGTTAAGTCATGGCAAACAAGTTGAAACCGTTAAAGTTCATGGGCAACTGAGTACGAATGATGGTGCAGTTGCATTAAATTGGGCCTTAGAAGGCTATGGTATTTTGATGCGGGCAGAGTGGGACGTAGCAAAATATTTAAGAAGTGGTAGATTAGTTCAAGTGCTAGCGGACTATGAAACACCACCAGCAGATGTCTATGCGGTGTATTTAGAGAGACTGAATCTGTCGCCTAAAGTCGCGCACTTTTTAGATCATTTACGCCAATTTTTAAATCAGCATGTCGATGGGCCAGAGCCTCATTCAAGTTGGTAACGATGGTATTAACCTCAATTAAAAAAGCCAACTTAAGGTCTAAGTTGGCTTTCAACATCATTTTCTATTTAAACGCAAATGCAATAACCGTGTTGCTGAGGTGTGGCGAATTTCATCGGTCCGTGCATTAAAATATCGTTCAATAATGGCTTCACCTGAAAGATCTTCGATCACTTCAAATCCCATCTGCTCCACGGCCTGATGTAAATCTATTGGTTTAAATTGACCTAGTAAAGGCTCTTTCAGCAAATGGGTAAATTGTGCAACGCCCATACTTCCAAGTCGCTCAATACCGTTTAATTCCTGAAAATCGGTCGAATAGTCGAGTACCACTTCGCTACCGTTTGCAGCAAATTCAGCAATACTTTTTAAAGTTTGCAAGGTCGTTTGCGGGTTTAAATAGTGCGTTGTGCCTAACCATGAAAAAAATGCAGGAGCAGATTGATCATAGAGACTTCTGGTCAAGGCTTCCGAAATAGACTCTTTTTCAAAGTTAATCGAGACAAACTCAACGGTAGTAGGAATATTTCCTAACTTTTTTAGCTTGGCTTGTTTGGCCGCTTGAGTATCAGGATGATCAACTTCAAAAATTTTCAAAGTAGGGTAATGGTGTGATTCACGTAGTGCAAAAGAGTCTAGGCCAGCACCCACTAATACATATTGTTTAGTGTTGTGTTGAACTGCCTGAGTAAGTAAATCTTCGGCATAACGAGAGCGACCGACCACTTGTCCAGTAAGTAGACCTAAAGTACGGTTTAAAACCGCAGAATTCATCACTTTAACAATCAGTGAATTAGAGAGAAGTTTTTTCCAGCCTTTACTGGTTAGTTCAAAAGCATAAGGATCTGAAAATACAGGGTTCTGTGTATTTTGAAAATGATTGGCCCGTAATGCAGCAGCGGCTTCAGCAGTACGACTTGATTGTCCTTCTTTCATCTTTATCCTGTTTTTTTATTTCTTGAAGATATTCAACGAAGAAGGCAGTGTATTTCATGAAAACCTAAAATACACTGCCTATTTCTTACAACTAATTTGATCGAAAATACAAATTAGTGAGTTTTTGTCGTTTGATACGTCACTTCATAATCTTTCAAATCTACTTTTTTCAAACGTTGTTTAAGTTTTTTCAATGACCAAGGCCATGCAGCAAAGTTACGACCATTTGCATCAAGGTAGTAACTCTTACATCCGCCGCTATTAAATACCGTTGTTTGTAAGTGCTTTTGTACTAAATCATTATGCTTTTTAATCACATCAGATTTAACATTTAACTTGCTAATTCCTTTGTTTTTAATTTTCAATAAGCCATCTACGATATAGTCGAGCTGTGCTTCTGCCAGACCAATGAAAGAGTCATAAACCAGTACGTTAGGTCCTAAAATTAAAAATGCATTTGGTACATTTTCAATGTTGGTTCCTAAATAAGCCTCTGGTGAACTATCTTTCCAAATATCTTGTAAACATTGACCTTTTTCATTGTGGACACGTTTACCAATTGGTGGATGAGATACTTCAAAACCTGTACCCCAAATAATCACATCAACTTCGTGGCGTTCACCATTAGCAGCAACCACTGTATTGCCTTCAACCTTCACTAAACCATGAGGGATCAGGGTCGTGTTCGATGCTTGTAGTGCAGGGTAGTAATTATTAGCGAATAAAATACGTTTACAACCAATGTCAAAGTTTGGCGTTACGTTTTTACGTAGCACAGGGTCATTAATTTGCAATTTAAGTAATTGCTTACCCAATACATTGACTGGTTTTAGGGCAAGTGGATTACGTAAACCAAAGTTAATTGCATTCAGCGTTAACGCTACACTTTTACGCCAGCTCGCCTGAATAGACGGATATTTAGCAATCACTGATTTACTAAACTCACCCAAGTCTGTATCTGGTTTTGGTAATACCCAAGGTGCTGTACGTTGGAATACAAAAAGCTCTTTCGCTTTTGGTTGAATTTGTGGCACAAACTGAATAGCAGATGCACCAGTACCAATCACGGCAATGCGTTTACCAGTTAAATCATAATCATGGTTCCATTTAGCAGAATGGAACATCTCGCCTTTAAATGTTTCTAAGCCTTCAAGACGTGGAATTTGAGCTTCGGTAATTGGACCTGTGGCAAAAATAACAGTTTTTGATAAATATTGACCAGTACTGGTATCAAGCACCCACACATGACGTGAGTCATCCCACGCTGCGTTGAGCAGTTCGCTATTAAATTCGATTTTAGACGTAACATTAAACTCGTTACTCACATCTTCCAGATAACTTAAGATTTCTGGTTGGCGCGCAAATAAATGGCTCCATTTTGCACTTGGTGCAAATGAGTAAGAATAAAGAGCAGAAGGTACATCGCAACCACAACCCGGATAGGTGTTCTCACGCCATGTTCCACCCACGCGGCTAGCTTTTTCAATAATTTTATAATTGGTATAACCAACTTGATCTAGGCGAATGGCAGCAGCGATCCCTGAAATGCCCGCACCCACAATAAAAGTATCGAAAATATGGCTTGGTGATTTGACAGCTTTTTTTGCTGATGCATTTGTTTTCATTTGCGCAGTCATATGTGTACTACCTATAAATTTCTTATTTAAATAATTTGTACGAGGTGCCAAGGAACTTGGTATACAAGCTTGGGGATGCACGCTTCATGAGCCAGAATAACTTCGCATCAATTTGAGGAATGGTATACATCTCATCCTGATCAAGGCGATTAAGTGTTAATCTTGCAACATCATCACTTGTCGTTAAGGCATAGTTCATCAGCGCATGGTCTGCTAGCTTTGAATAGCGTCCTGGAATTCGACCATTTTTAATGATATTGGTTGGAACCAGCGTCGGGCAGAGTACATTCACTTTAATATTAAACTTATGCAGTTCAGCTGAAAGCGTTTCTGAAAGCGCACGCACACCCGCTTTAGTCACGTTATAAGCAGTCATTTCTGGTGCAGCCGTGTAAGATGCTGCAGATGCCACATTAATAATCGCGCCGTAACCTAACTTTTTAAACTTGGGAACAAATGCGTGACAACCATGAATAACTCCCCATAGGTTAATATTCATGACCCAGTTCCAGTCTTCTAGGCTGAGTTCGTCAAATTTACCACCCAAACCCACACCAGCATTATTAATGACAAGAGTTACAGGGTGCCCAAGCAAGATTTCAGCAGTTTCAGCGAGATGGTTAACCTGTTCAGCGTTACCCACATCACAGCGCATAGCAAAAGCTTTTGCACCTTCTTGTTCAAGAAGTTTTACTGTTTCTTCAGCAGCCTCCAGATTAATATCTGCACACACTACGCTGCCACCACGTTTCGCAAGTTCAATTGCAAAACTTCGACCAATCCCACTGCCTGCACCCGTCACTACGGCATAAGCTTTTTGGCTTGGTTTAACTTTCTTTTTGCCAAATAAAATCATGATTCATCCATAAATAGCTTGAAGAGATACCAGCTACCTCTTTGATAGCTGGAAATGCAGGACGATTAAGACATGCGTACTGGTGGGGTAAATTCTTTAACAAAGTAAGGAGCAATTGCGCCGCCTTCGGTCAGCAATTTCTTTTTGTAATACTCAAGATATTCAGTTGTATCATGATCATTTGGATGAAAATCTGGGCGTAAGTAGTCAAGAATTTGACCAATCGTACTGCCGAAAACTCCGTCTTTTGGACCAAAGATTAAGCCTACACCGCGACGAGCATCTTTCCAGAATTTCAAAGTCAGCATCTCTTGTGGCTTTCTTAACACAGGCACAAATAATGTAGTCGCAGGGATTAAACCTAAAATGGTAAATAGCGCGAGGAAGAAACCAGACGTGCGTAGTGCATAGCTACCATTTAAAAGTTGATATACATCGTAGGCAATATCTTTATGTTCAGATTCTTCAAGCATATGCCACATCCACAATGCACGGCTTTTTTCGTCATCTGAATAGTAGAAGTTCTTTTCGTGCTTCATCATGTATTCAGCAAGTACCGCAGTAAAATGCTCAATACCTGCCATCATTGATAATTTGAGTGGCTGTGGAAACTTTAAGAAAACATACTTAAAGAAGTTTGAGCCAAGAAAACGATATAGCGCGACAGGATATTCAGCATCTTGAAGGGCATCGTTATATTCATTGTGCAATTTAGAATGAATTGCTTCTTGGCCAATCAACGACGTTACTCGCTGCTTTAATATTGGATCTTTGATAAATTCACGGTGATGGCGAGCGGTTTCAATCACCAGATCTTCGCCGTAAGTTAAAAACACCGAAAGTGTGGCAAAAAACAAAGTAGCAAATTGATTGTCCATATAGAATCTGACATCAATTTCTTTACCATCAAAACCAATATTTAAATGTCTGATTGGAATTGAACTTTTGCTAGCAAAATCTGGTAGCTCAATTTCACGCTGAAATTTAAGCTTGTTGAATGATTTTTTAACTGCGGTCGAGATCATGGCGACACCCTGAGGCAAAGTAGTGGTGCATTTTGATGAAAATCAATAAACTCAATGATCAACAAAGCACTGTAAAATTCCATTTTCAAAAACAGATGATTCTCTGCATTGACTACGGTGTTGTTGCTCCGTTATTTGTTTGATTATTTGGCTGAATAACGGAAGAAGAACCGAGACAGACTAGAGCTGCTGAATGACTCTTCTTTAATTTTTTCATATTAATCTGACATTATGTTCGGATTCAATTCGGGTAAATTCTTAAATATATAAAAGTATTTTATAGACATTTCTTGTAATAATTTTTCTAAATAAATTGATTTTATCTTTTTGAAAAATAATAAATTAAATTTATTTCTAATCTCTGGAAATAATGAATTAAAACATCAATTGATTGATAAATTGAGATCTATTTTTCTCAGTTTTTTCACTTAAGTTTGACAACTATTCGGATTTTGTTTTTTTATTTCTACCGAGTTAGATTACATGCTAATCTGACTTTATGTTCGGATTATTAATTAGATCGTATGACTACGCGTAAACCACGTCAAACTCGAGCTAAAGTCACTGTCGACACGATTATTGAAGCAGGTTTTATTGCCGTGGCACTTCATGGACCGAGTGGAACCACGACACGTCATATTGCAGAAATTGCAGGAGTGAGTGTCGGGTCTTTATACGAATATTTTAAAAATAAAGAAGAAATTTATGATGCGATGAATCACTTTTTTGTTCGCGAAATTCTGGACATGATTACAGAGCTTACACCGACAATTTTACAGTTGGAGTTAGAGCCTGTCATCGAAATGATTTTTTATACTTTTAGTGATTTATTAAAGAAAAATAACGACCGCTATTTGACTGTTTTACGTTATGCAGGAGAATTGCAGTACGACAAATACATTCCCAAAATTGAACAGGCTTTAATGGAAGTGATCATGAAATATATGATGCATAATCCAAAATACCTAAAAATCAATAATTTGCCTGTAATTACCTATATTTGTATCAATAGTGGAATTTTTAATGTCGCACGGCATCTTATTTTGCCAAACCCTTATATTAGTTTTGATGAAATGGTGCAGGGGCTAACTACTATGATTATGAGCTATATCAATACAGAGATGGCACGTTCAGAAGAGCATTGAGCAGAGTTAGAATTTTTATAAGTCCAAGTAACGATAAAAAGCCCTCACATAAAGTTTATGTGAGGGCTTAATTGATTTTATGGCATGGTTGGAACTTCTTCAGGACGCATATCGAAAATCAAAATTTCGGCGTTATCACCATTGGTAAACGATAAGCTTCCACCTTCACGAATACGTGCAGCATCGCCGGTGTTAAAGGTTTTACCATTTACATCAACACGACCTTTAGCAACGTGTAGGTACACATATCGACCATCAGGAATCACAAAGTCAGCAGTTTCTTCACCATCAAAAAGACCTGAGTAAATATTAATATCTTGTTTGATCGATAAAGTTTTCTCGCCACCTTTTGGTGAGATGATCAAATGCAATTTACCGCGTTTGTCTGCTTCATCAATATGAACTTGTTGATAGCCTGGCTCTGTATTCACTTCATTTGGAACAACCCAAATTTGCAAGAAATGAACGCCTTCTTGAGCTGAATGGTTAAATTCACTATGAGCAACACCACGACCTGCACTCATCAGCTGAATGTCACCCGGCACAATCACAGAGCCTGTACCCATCGAGTCTTTATGCTCTAATGCACCTTCAAGTACATAGGAAATAATTTCCATATTACGGTGAGGGTGAGTACCAAAGCCTTTAGATGGAGCAACGTTATCATCGTTAATTACAAGCAGATCCGAAAAACCAACTTGTTTAGGATCCCAATAGTTAGCAAATGAAAAGCTATGTTTTGATTGTAACCAACCATGATGTGCTGCACCACGCTCGTGAGATAAACGCATATCAAACATGATGTATTCTCCTGATTTAATTTTTTATCTGAATACAGTTTATCGTAGCGTTTATTGGAATGAAGCTATGAAAATAGAAAGCTTGGTGCGATTTATAGAACGATAAAACTTGGACGTAATTTTGCTAGTCAACCAATAGAGTTAAAGGAGAAAAATATTTTTAAATAAGATGAAGATTTCTTTGAGATGAATTTTTACTTTCCATGCTAAACATGCAACATAGAAATTAGTCGCTAAAGAAACAATTTTAAAGAAAAGTACATTAACGAAAATAGCTCCTTTTTATCTCATTTAAAGCTTAGCAAATAAAAAGAAATTTCAAGCCGTATACACATTTGTCTATGCTCTATCTTTAAAATAACTTAAGAGTTAAAACCGATAAAAAGATAATATTAAAAATAACTAAAATAAGCTCTTATTAAATAAAGTTACTTTTCAATGGAAAAGTTTAATATTTAGTAGGTTTTTTAATGATATTTTTAAAATAACTTTTATTTTCAATAATTTGAATAAGAGTGTGTTATTGTAAATAAATGTGAAAATATTCACAAAGCTATAATTTTTTGTTAAGATCATTAACATTAAAAACATAGAGATAATAATAATGATCAATAAAGTATTAATAGTGTTGTGTGTGGGTATTGTCTTTGTATTAGGGTATTGGGCTTATTTAGATACTCAAAATAAAAGACATCAAGAGCTAATGCAGATCATACAAGAAGCTGAAAAAAACCTGCAAAGTATCGAACGAAATCCGAATCATGCTCATCACAGCAATTTAGCTTCTTTTCATATGCAACAATATATAGGCGAGAAAAAAATTATTTTCTAGCAATAACGAGCTATAAATTTCTAACTTTTTACAGTGTCATTGGTCATATCTTTTCATAAATTTTGATCATGTTTCTGTTGAATCTGTTAAACTTATTGAACGTATAGTAAAAAAGCTGCATAGGGGTTATGCAGCTTTTTTGTGTTTCAAGAGGGGCTGTGGTTGTTTGCTATGTATAAAGCTAGAAATCAAATGAGTGGCATATTTGTTGCTTCTTAAATTTGAGATTCTTGTTTATAGGACTGAACAGAAAAACAATATTGTTCAGAGACCTACATAGACGTAAATATTCCACAGTTCAGATTTTGCATAGAGGCTACTTATGGCGGCGCCCAATTCTTCGGCAGGCTGGTTAGAGCGTTTATTTAAGCTAAGCGACAATAAAACCACTTTCCGAACTGAAGTTCTTGCTGGTGTAACTACATTCCTAACGATGTGTTACATCATTATTGTCAATCCACTCATTTTATCTGAAACCGGCATGGATCATGGTGCCGTATTCGTTGCGACCTGTTTGGCAGCAGCAATCGGATGTTTAGTAATGGGGATCATTGCTAATTATCCAATCGCACTGGCTCCTGGTATGGGTTTAAACGCTTACTTTACCTATTCGGTTTGTATGGGAATGGGCGTGCCATGGCAAACAGCTTTAGCCGCTGTTTTTGTTTCAGGCCTTGTCTTTCTTGCAATTAGCTTCTTTAAAATTCGTGAAGCGATTGTTAATGCAATCCCAATGTCTCTTAAATTTGCAATCGGCGGTGGTATTGGTTTGTTCCTAGCACTGATTGCACTCAAAAATGCTGGAATCATTGTTGATAACCAAGCGACATTAGTCGGTTTGGGTGATATCAAACAGCCTACAGTATTATTAGCGCTATTCGGATTTTTAATGATTGTGGTTTTACACCAGTTAAAGGTTCGCGGTGCAATCATTATTAGTATTTTAGTGGTTACGGCCATCGCTACTGCTTTAGGTTTAAATGAATTTAAGGGTGTAGTGGGTCAAATTCCTTCAATTGCACCAACATTCATGCAAATGGACTTTGAAGGTCTATTTACAGCAAGTATGGTCGGCGTCATTTTCGTATTCTTTATTGTCGACTTGTTTGACAGTACTGGTACTTTGGTTGGTGTTTCACACCGTGCAGGTCTTTTACAAGACGGTAAATTACCTCGTTTGAAGAAAGCATTATTTGCAGATTCTACTGCAATCGTTGCAGGTGCCGCATTAGGTACATCTTCAACTACACCATATATCGAGTCAGCTTCAGGTGTAGCAGCAGGCGGACGTACTGGTTTAACTGCTGTTGTGGTTGCAGTCTTATTTATCTGCTGTTTATTTTTAGCACCTCTTGCTCAATCTGTACCAGGTTTTGCAACGGCGCCAGCTTTATTGTTCATTGGTGTGTTGATGATCCAAGGAATCACTCACATTGATTGGGATGATATTACTGAAGCTGTTCCAGCATTTTTAACCATTGTATTTATGCCATTCACCTATTCAATTGCTGATGGTATTGCAATGGGCTTTATTAGCTATGCATTAGTTAAATTATTCACGGGTAAGGCAAAAACTGTACCGTACATGGTATGGATTATTGCTGCGCTTTGGGTATTTAAATTTATCGCGTTTGGCGGTTAATATGATTTTTTATAATTTTCTTCTTGAGCTATCTTAGACATAGTTTTCAATAAGAAGAAAATTATAAAAGGGTGTGATTTTGACCACACCCTTTTTTCTTTAGACGTGGAGTTAATATGAATCAAGTCGAGCTGATTCGCGCCTTACCAAAAGCCGAATTGCATGTGCATATTGAAGGGACTTTCGAACCTGAATTAATGTTTGCAATTGCCCAGCGCAATCAGATTCAGATTCCTTACAAATCTGTTGAAGAAGTAAAGCAAGCTTATAACTTTCATAATCTTCAATCATTCTTAGATATTTACTATGCTGGCGCGAATGTTCTTGTACATGAACAAGACTTCTATGATTTAGCATGGGCTTATTTTGAGAAATGTGCCGAAGATCATGTCGTTCACACAGAAATGTTCTTTGATCCGCAAACCCATACAGACCGTGGTGTTGCGTTCTCAACTGTGATTAATGGTTTAAAGCGTGCTTGTGTAGATGCCAAAGCTAAGTTTGGTATTAGCTCTCAACTGATTATGTGTTTCTTACGTCATTTAAGTGAAGAAGCTGCATTTGAAACGCTTGAGCAAGCGCTGCCGTTTAAGCAAGATATTATTGCTGTAGGCCTTGATTCAAGTGAAGTAGGGCATCCGCCAGCTAAATTTGAACGTGTGTTTGCTAAGGCGCGTGAAGAAGGTTTCTTAATCGTTGCTCATGCTGGTGAAGAAGGTCCTCCTGAATATGTATGGGAAGCTTTAGATCTACTTAAAGTGAATCGTATTGATCATGGTGTGCGTTCTGAAGAAGACGAACAATTAATGGCACGTTTAATTAATGAAAAAATGCCATTAACAGTTTGTCCTTTAAGTAACTTAAAGCTATGTGTTGTTAAGGATATGAAAGATCATAATATCCGCCGTCTTTTACAAAAAGGCGTACACGTGACGGTTAATTCAGATGATCCTTCATATTTTGGTGGATATATGAATGATAATTTCTTTGCCATCCAGCAAGCTTTAGACTTAAACAATGATGAGTTGAAACAACTCGCAATTAATTCTTTCGAAGCTTCATTCATTTCAGATGAAGAGAAACAAAAGTGGATTGCAGAAATCCAAAAAATATAAATAAAAAAACCGCCTATCTCGGGCGGTTTTTTTATACATCAGGTTTATTTAGGCTGCTTGGTCATACTATTTAAAATATTGTCTTTATCAATAAAGTGGTGTTTCAAAGCTGCAAGTACATGCCCAACAATGAGAAAACCGGCAAACCAAGAAATATAAATATGTAATGGTTTAACAACAGCTAAAAGCTCTGGGTTATCTTGCACTAAACGCGGAATTTCAAATAAATATAAAACAGGGGCAGGGTGACCAGCACTCCAACTAAACAAGCAACCAGTGACAGGTAAAGCCACTAAAATTACATAAAGGAATAGATGACCCACGTGTGCCAGAGTTTTCATCATCGGTGACATGGTGTCAGGTAGTTTTGGAGCTGGATGTGTATAGCGCCATAAAATCCGGATAATGACTAAAAAGATAATGGTGGTTGCAATATTCTTGTGCAACGTAATCACATCACCTTTAAAGCTGCCATCAACGTCATAGCTTAAAAAATTTCCACTATAAAAGCCAATAACCCATGCGACGATGAAAATAATTGCCATCACCCAATGCAGAATTTGTGCGGTACGGGTGTAATACTGAGAGGAAGCAGCAGGCATAAAAGACCCTTTTTTTGTCGTTTTGATTTGTGATTTTAGGGGAAAGCACAGATTTTAAGAAATGTTTTAAATGTGACAGAGCGTGCTAAAAACAGAACGTTTTACCCCAAAAAAAGCATTTGATGAGCTGAGTTTCGGTCGGCAAAATAGTTTGCATAAATGCATCAAATTATTTGTTTCTTCTAAAGTTGAGTTTAGGCACAATACGCGCTGCCAACGTTCAATCAAAGGAAAAAATGATGAAAAAATTGATGCTCGCTCTAGCACCAGTTGTTTTAGCTTTAACAGCATGTGCAACAACTACAGGCACTGGTACAGGTGCTGCTTCTGCACAAACCACAACTCAACAATTGGGAGTTGCTGCGTTAAAGGTTGCTGTAAATGCGAAATGTATTACAGAGATTAATAATGTCGCAGCTTGGAAAACAGCAACAAAATATATGACTGCTGAGCAACGTGATAGCATCCAAACCAATGTTTGTGGTTGTGTGAGCGAAAAGGCTCCAAACAGTGTGACAGCAGTAGAATTAGCTGCAGCTGCACTTGATGTAAATACACGTGCTACAATCGTAAACCAAGTGGTTTCTAAAACTGTAAACGCTTGTGTGGCAGAAGCTTTACAAAAGTAATTAATAAATTATGTGTTAAAGAAGGCTGATTACTATTGATCAGCCTCTTTTATTTAAAGGTAGTGAGTCGATGTTTATTGCTGGTGTAGATGAGGCAGGACGGGGGCCTTTAGTAGGTTCGGTTGTGGCAGCAGCTGTGATTTTAGATCCGAATAATCCAATTTTAGGATTAAATGATTCTAAAAAATTAACTGAAAAGAAACGTGAAAAGTTGTTTATTGAAATACAAGAAAAAGCCTTAGCTTGGTCAATTGCTGAAGCAACTCATGCTGAAATTGATGAGCTAAATATTTTACAGGCGACTTTTTTGGCTATGCAACGCGCTGTTGATGGCTTGAAAACTCAACCTCAAAAAGTGATCGTTGATGGTAATCAAATTCCGAAAGGAATTATTATTCCTTGTGAAGCCATTGTTGGTGGAGATGCAAGCCATGCTGAAATTAGTGCAGCAAGTATCTTGGCAAAAGTGACACGAGATCGACAGATGGCAGAATTAGATCAGCAATATCCGTTATTTGGTTTTGCCAAACATAAAGGATATCCAACCAAAGCACATTTTGAAGCGATTGCCGTGCATGGCGTGATTGATCAGCATCGTCGTAGTTATGCACCTGTTAAACGTGCTTTAGGTCTATAAATACAACCACTTAAAAAATTTAAAGCGACTATAAAGTCGCTTTAATTAGGGAGAGAACAACTTCATACTAACGATTGAAGTTTTTCTGTGCATAATTATCATCTTCATAAGAAACTTGATAATCTTGATCAAGATGTTGAAGGTGTTCATGCATTGCACGTTCATGTTGAATACGTTGATAAATTTCTTCGCGATGAACAGAAACCTCTTTTGGTGCATTCACACCAATACGAACCTGGTTTCCTTTGACGCCAAGCACAGTAACACTGACTTGATCCCCAATCATTAATGTTTCCCCGACACGGCGGGTCAGAATCAGCATGTTTATCTCCTTGCTAAACGCTTAAAACTGCAATATTGGTACCCAAATAAAAAGCTCAACCTCAGTTTTCAGTCAGATTCTAACAGAAATATGAGAACAAAGTCATATTTTGATAATCTCTGCCAAAAAACTTTCCGTTTAATATAACAGAGCCGCTATAAAAAAAACTATAGCGGCTCTGTGTTTTCTTTGATTATTGTCGGACAAGTAAACATTTTTTAATGAATTCTTGACCGGTTGGTAAAATTAAGCGCGAGCGCTGCTTTCACCATGTTCACGATCCAAACCAAAAGCGGTATGTAAGCAGCGAACAGCAAGTTCAAGGTATTTCTCGTCGATAATCACAGAAACTTTAATTTCAGAAGTTGAAATCATAAGAATGTTGATACCTTCATCAGCAAGGGCAGTGAACATTCTGCTCGCTACACCTGCGTGTGAACGCATACCTACACCAACGATAGACACTTTAACGATGTCATCACGTGTTGAAACTTCACGTGCGCCAATATTTTTAGCAGTTTCGTTTAAGATTTTTTCAGCTTTCGCTAAATCAACACGGTTTACTGTGAATGTGAAATCTGTAGTGCCATCTTCTTCAACATTTTGCACTATCATATCGACTTCGATATTGGCATCACTTACTGGTGATAAGATTTTAGAAGCAATGCCTGGTTCATCAGGTACACCTAAAATCGTTAATTTTGCTTCGTCACGGTTAAAAGCAATACCTGCAATAATTGGCTGTTCCATAGTATCTTCTGCCTCAGTAGTAATGAGTGTACCAACATTTTCTTTAAATTCGTCGTCAAAAACGCCGTCGTCGTCATTATCAAAGCTTGATAATACACGTAAAGGAACTTGATATTTCCCGGCAAACTCTACTGAGCGAATTTGTAAAACTTTAGAACCTAATGATGCCATTTCTAGCATTTCTTCAAAAGAAATACGGTCGATTTTTTTGGCTTTAGGAGCAACGCGAGGGTCAGTGGTGTAAACACCATCTACATCAGTGTAAATCTGGCATTCGTCAGCTTTTAAAGCAGCAGCAAGAGCAACACCAGAAGTATCTGAACCACCTCGACCTAGTGTTGTGGTATTTCCATTAGCATCAAAGCCTTGGAAACCAGCAACCACAATAACACGGCCTGCATCTAGGTCATTGGTCATGACATCTGTATCAATAGACTCGATACGCGCCTTGGTAAATGCACTGTCAGTTTTAATACCGACTTGACGTCCGGTATAGGATTTAGCTTCCACACCAATCGAATTAAGTGCCATAGCTAACATGGAAATCGTCACCTGTTCACCGGTTGAAACCATTTGGTCTAACTCACGTGGGTCAGGTGTTTCGGTAATGGCTTTAGCGAGAGCAAGTAAGCGGTTTGTTTCACCACTCATTGCAGATACGACCACAACAACTTTGTGACCGTGATCATGCCAACGCTTCACACGACGAGCAACATTTAAAATGCGCTCGGGGGTACCCATAGAAGTACCGCCATATTTTTGAACGATTAATGCCATAGTTGTTCCATATAAGCCATGACCCTGAGAGGCTTTTCAGGGTCAGTTACACAAAAAGTGAAGTCTTATTTTTGTTCAAGCCATGCAGGTAATGCTGCGATAACTTGTCCAAACTTCTCGTTAAGTGGCGCGCCACCTTGTGCTAAGTCAGGTTTACCACCACCTTTACCACCTAACTCTGTTGCTAGATGTTTGATGATGTCACCTGCTTTTAGAGTTGCAGTGTATTGTGATGCAACTGAAGCAAGTAGGCTAACTTTGTCACCCTCTACACCAGCTAAAACAATAACTGCATTCTCTAATTTCGATTTAACACTGTCGTGTAAGTTGCGAAGTGATTTTGCATCTACACCTTGAACAGTGGTAATAAGCGTTTGACGATCAGCAATGGTTTGTACCTGATCAATCAATTCTGACGCTTGGAAGTTTGCTAATTTCTGATTGAGCTGTTCAATCTGCTTTTGTAATGCAGAAACCAATTCAACATTGGCTTGTACACGCTCAACAGTTTGGTCTTTCTGTGCTTTTAATAAGCCATTAATGTGCTGGATATCAGCATCAGTTTTTTGTACTACATCTAGCGCTTTAGTACCTGTAACAGCTTCAATACGACGTACACCGGCAGCTACACCACCTTCAGAAGTGATTTTGAATAAACCAATATCACCTGTACGCTTAACGTGAATACCACCACAAAGTTCAATTGAGAAGTTTTTCTCATCAATAATTGAACCCATAGAAAGTACACGTACTTCATCACCATATTTTTCACCAAACAACATCATGGCACCTTTAGCTTTTGCAGCTTCGATATCAAGAAGTTCGGTTGTTACAGCACTATTTGCAATAATTTCTGCATTCACTAAGCGCTCAACTTGTTGTAACTGTTCAAAAGTTACAGGTTGGTCATTAGCAAAGTCGAAACGTAAGATATCGCTTGCAACTAAAGAACCTTTTTGTTGTACATGTGAGCCTAAGATTTGACGAAGGGCAGCATGTAATAAGTGAGTTGCAGAGTGGTTACGTGCAGTTGCTTCACGAATGTCTGCTTTAACAATCGCTTCAACGTTTTGATCTGCTTTAAGGCTACCAACGGTCACAATACCTTGATGAACAAAGGCACCGCCTGACTTTTTAGTATCTTGAACTTCAAAAATACCAGTTTCGTTTTTGAAGATACCAGTATCACCAATCTGACCACCACTTTCAGCATAGAAAGGAGTTTGGTTTAAAACGATAAGCGCTTCATCACCTTCAGAAACTTCATCAACTTGTACGCCATCTTTATAGATCGCTACAATTTGACCTTGACCAGTGGTGTTGATGTAACCATCAAACTGAGTTTCGCCATCAACTTTTACAATATTGTTGTAATCAACTGCAAACTTACCAGCATCACGAGCACGTTGACGCTGTGCTGCCATTTCTACTTCAAAACCAGCTTCATCAATAATAAAGTCACGTTCACGTGCAATATCAGCAGTTAAGTCTGTCGGGAAGCCGTAAGTGTCGTAAAGTTTAAATACAGTCGCACCAGGAATTGTCTTATCTTTTAATTGAGCAAGCTCACCCTCGAGTAGTTTCAAGCCTTGCTCAAGTGTTTTTGCAAACTGTTCTTCTTCACGAATTAAAGTTGCTTCAATCACATCTTTACGAGCTGCAAGCTCTGGATATGCATCACCCATAACTTCAATTAAAGGTTGCAACATTTTGTAGAAGAACGTACCAGTTGCACCAAGTTTATTACCGTGACGCACAGCGCGACGGATAATACGGCGAAGTACATAACCACGACCTTCATTACTTGGGTTTACACCATCAGCAATGAGGAAACAGCATGAACGCGCATGGTCTGCAACAACACGTAAAGAAGGCTGACCTTGGTCTTCAATACCGATAATGTTGGCAGCAGCTTTTAATAAGTGTTGGAACAGGTCAATATCATAGTTTGAATTAACATGTTGCAATACAGCAGAGATACGCTCTAAGCCCATACCTGTATCAACAGACGGAGCAGGAAGAGGGTGAAGCACGCCATCAGCAGTACGGTTAAACTGCATGAAAACGTTGTTCCAGATTTCAATGAAACGGTCGCCATCTTCTTCAGGAGAACCAGGTAAGCCACCCCAAATGTGATCACCGTGGTCAAAGAAAATTTCAGAACATGGACCACATGGACCAGTATCACCCATTGCCCAGAAGTTATCAGATGCGTATTTTTCGCCTTTATTATCACCAATACGGATAATACGTTCTGGTGCTAAACCGATTTCTTTGTTCCAGATGTCGTAAGCTTCGTCATCGGTGTGGTAAACCGTGGCATAAAGTTTATCTTTTGGTAAAGCAAGCCATTGTTCGCTGGTTAAAAATTCCCATGCGAATTTAAGCGCATCACGTTTGAAATAATCACCGAATGAGAAATTACCTAACATTTCAAAGAATGTATGGTGACGTGCAGTGTAGCCAACGTTGTCTAAGTCATTGTGTTTACCGCCAGCGCGTACACATTTTTGAGATGTAGTTGCACGCACATAGTCACGTTTCTCAAGACCTAAAAAGCAGTCTTTAAACTGGTTCATCCCAGCATTTGTAAATAATAAAGTTGGGTCGTTGGCAGGAACAAGAGAACTCGACGCGACACGTGTATGCCCTTGCGTTTCAAAGTAGCGCAAAAATGCTTCACGAATTTCAGCAGATGTCATTAAACGAGTACTCACAACCAAGTCACTCCATATTTTCGAATTTGGCTAAATGTATCAATGCCTGTTTGTTTTATGCCAAACCTTGCATGTGATACGGGGCTTATTTTTTAAAAACGCTAAATTGTAGCGGAAAAACCCCACCGAACCAACGATTTTAAAAGGAATATCTTACAAAACTGTGATTTGGCTAAAAATCTATATTCAATTGGCCTTGACGTGCTTTACTATATGCTTTCTTTAGTTTGTAGTTTTGTTGATAAGGATAGGTCATGCAACGTATCGCCATTAATGGGTTTGGTCGGATTGGACGTAATGTTTTACGCGCCTGGTTCGAAAGCCCAAAACAATTTCATTTTGAAATCGTGGCGATTAACGATATAGCAGATGTCCAGACATTAGTGCATTTATTTAAATATGATTCTACGCACGGCCGCTTCAATGGAAATGTAGATATATTCATTGAAAATGAAAAAGTTTTTTTGAATATTCAATCAAATCAACGAACGCTAAAAGTTGAGGTTTTAAAGCAGAAACAACCTGAACTTTTACCATGGTCTAGTTTAGATATTGATGCGGTACTTGAGTGTACAGGACTGTTCCGTTCTCATGCGGATGCAACGCGTCATCTACAAGCAGGGGCGAAGCGGGTCATTATTGGAGCAGCACCTTTTGATCATGTTGACGCAGCCATTGTTTATGGTGTGAACCATAATGAAGTCAAAGTGACTGATCAGATCATATCAAGTGTTTCATGTACTACGCAGGCTTTGGTTCCATTAGTCAAAATCATTGATGATGCTTTTGGTATTGAAACTGCACTTATGACAGAAATTCATGCAGTGACAGCAGATCAATCTGTTCTTGACCACGCACATCGTGATTTACGTCGTGCTAGAGCTTCAGGGCAAAATATTATTCCGACTACATCTAGTGCACTCGGCGCATTAAAACGTGTTATGCCTAAAATGGAAGACCGTATTGATGGTTATTCAATTCGGGTACCGACTATTAATGTGGCAGCAATTGACTTAACTTTTATCGCGCAATCTCCAATTACTGTGCATCACATTAATGAAATACTAATTAAAGCATCTCAAACAGATTATGCAGAAATTATGGCGGTAACAGATGAGCCATTAGTTTCGAGTGATTTCAATCATTCACCTTATTCACTCATCGTTGATTTAACTCAAACTATGGTTGTAGGGCATCAAGCTAAAGTATTCGCTTGGTACGATAATGAATGGGGCTATGCAAATCGATTATTAGATTTGTGCGATTCTTTCTAAATATGATTTTAAATCATTTAAGGGTGTTAAATTAACACCCTTTTTATGGTTGTTAATTTCTAATATGAAAAGTTCAAATAATTAAAATTCTAAATATTAGTATTGTGTAAAATTATATCTATTTGTATGATTCGCAAACATTAAAATTTTAATTATAGAGTTCATATGAAATTTAACTCAAAAAGAATAAGTGGTTTTTTAATTTTTACATCTACTATTATTTTAGCTGCTTGCGGTGGTGAAGGCTCAGATCAGAATACCCATGATCAAGCCGAAAATAATTTAGAAAAAGAAGACAAAATTTACCAAGTCTATTATCAACCTTCTGATATTTCTTCAAGTATCTACAGTGATTCTTTTGAAATTACTCAATATTCAATTAAGAATAATGAAATCTTTTTTGCAAAGTCATATAACCAACCGCTAGAAACTGAACTTTTAACTGAACAGAAAGTTTTAAATAAAGGGACCTTACAAACACATACTGTGAAAAGGTTAACACCGAGCAGTTGGACGTATGAATTAACGCCTGATTTGAAAGAAAATTTAAAATTTGAAATTGTGAATTTAGAGGGTGAAAATATCTTTGATCGTGTATTACCGGGCTATAAAGAAAATAAAAATTTAGAAACGGGCCTTCACAATCAACTTGATAAAAATTTAATAGACTTCTACCAAAATTATAAGAATATTAGGTTTCCAAAAAATAGTTATTGTTATCGTTTAAAAGAAACTCAATGGAGTCAATCTTATATTTCTTATATATCTAGTTTTAATTCAAATCCTTCGTTTAGTGAGAAAAAGCAGTCAATTGTCGAAAGATATAATAACTTAGGCCAAGATAAAAAGTATTTTAGACTTCTAAATTCGCAGTGGTATGGTTATAACTTAACTGTTTTAGAAAACTTAGAGACTGGTGATATTCAAAGCGCATTGGGAAATAATAATAACCAGTCTGCTTTTTTTATTAATTTTATATCAAGTAGTCGGTGGGATGCTGATAGAAATTTAGCGTATGAAAAGTCTCATCTGTATTCTATAGAAGATAACCCGCTTAATAATATGCATTCATTAATTGCTTTCAGACAAAAGCTAAAAATAGCAAATCTTGAAAAAGGTTGCTTTGCTTTTAATACTCAAGCAGCTCAAGCTATTCAGAGATTAAATCTGGTTAACTGGCAACAAGGAGATAGCTCAGATATTGGCCCATTCTTTGGTCGAAGAACTTTTGTCTATGGTATGAGTGAATGAGAATAAAGTATTGAATATTATTATTAATTCATAAAATCTTCTTTTTGACTTTAGAGTTTATTAAGAAAGATTTATGCAAATTGTCAGGTGCATGGCACAAAGTATCATGCTACACTAAGAGAAATCGGGTGTGTTCCCGATTTTTTTATGTGGTGTCGTTCCACGTTGATCAGATTTTAGGCTTGAAATATGACCATTTCAGAGACATGGTTGCTGCCTGACGGGGTAGCAGATGTATTGCCGGAACAGGCGCAAGTCATTGAAAAACTTCGCCGTGAAGCTTTAGATTTCCTCGCGGTACGAGGTTATCAATTGGTATATACACCATTTATCGAATACATCGAATCGTTGTCTTCATTATCAGAATCAAATCAAGACTTGGATTTAGTAACTTTTAAGGTCATTGATCAGCTCTCAGGCCGTTTACTCGGTGTTCGTGCTGATATGACGCCACAAGTTGCACGTATCGATGCACATGTAAGACCAGTTGAAGGCGTTGCACGTTACTGTTATTCAGGGACTGTATTACATACTAAACCACAAAATTTCAATGCCACACGTGCACCTCTACAATTAGGTGCAGAGTTATACGGGCATGACAGTATCGAAGCTGATGTCGAAATGGTCGATGTTATGCTGGGGTTGATCGAGAACATCTATACTTTACAAGGCGCGCATTTAGATTTGGGTCATGTAGGGTTGTTCCGCAGTTTAGTAAAATGTGCTGGACTGTCAAAAAATGAAGAGCATGAGCTTTCAGATCTTTATCAAAGAAAAGCGTTACCAGAGTTAGCTGAATTTACTCAAAACCTCAATATGGGTTCTGATTTCTATGCACTTGGCCGCTATTCTAGTGATCTAGAAGCATTGCAGGCGAATTTAAGTGCAAACATCTTACAAGATGCTGAGTTTAAATCAGCATTAGATGCACTTAAAACGACACTTGCGCAAATTAAAGGCCGTTGGCCAAATCTCAATATCGGTATTGATGTTGTAGAGCTACGTAGTTATCACTACCACACTGGCTTAATGTATGCGGTCTATGCACCGAATCGTGCCGCGCCTTTAGCGCAGGGTGGTCGTTATGATGGTATTGGTGAGCACTTTGGCCGCGCACGTCCTGCTACTGGCTTTAGTTGTGATTTATATGCCCTAGGTGCAAATCAGTTCGCCGAAATCGAAACTGTTGTTGCTCCAAAAGGCTCAGAACAGGATTTACTCTCAGCAATTTCGAATGCACGTGCTCAAGGTTTACGTGTAGTTCAATTGTTAGGTAATGATGATTTAAGTTCTATTCCATATGCGACCCATCAACTCGTGTCGCAAAATGGACAGTGGAATATTGAAAAGATTTAATTGCCAACGGTAAATTTTTACTGGTGGTTTCCAATTTTAACAGCATGATGTAATGAGGCTATTATGGGCAAAAATGTTGTGGTACTTGGTACCCAATGGGGCGACGAAGGTAAAGGTAAAATCGTCGACCTGCTCACAGATCAGGCGGCTGCGGTAGTACGTTATCAAGGCGGACATAACGCAGGTCATACTCTTGTCGTAGGTGGTAAAAAGACTGTATTGCACCTCATTCCATCAGGCATTTTACGTGAAAACGTATTGTGCTTAATTGGTAATGGTGTAGTACTTTCACCAGCCGCGTTAATTGAAGAAATGGGAATTTTGGAAGCAGAAGGTGTTCCTGTTAAAGAACGTCTACGTATTTCTCCAAACTGTCCACTCATTTTGCCTAACCACATTGCACTTGATCAGGCACGTGAGAAGAAACGTGGTAATGCTAAAATCGGTACTACAGGTCGTGGTATTGGTCCTGCATACGAAGATAAAGTGGCTCGCCGTGCAGTGCGTGTTGCTGACCTTGTTCGTGGTGGTGCAGCGCTTGAAGAAAAACTCCAAGAAATGCTTGAGTTACATAACTTCCAGTTAACTCAGTTCTACGGTGTAGAAGCTGTTAAATTTGAAGATGTATTGGCTCTTTGCAACCAATGGCGTGAAGTGCTTGCTCCATTAGTTATTGATGTGACTAAAGTATTGCATGACTATCGCAAAGAAGGTAAGGCTGTTATGTTTGAAGGAGCTCAAGGCTCACTTCTAGACATCGACCACGGTACTTATCCATATGTTACGAGCTCAAATACAACTGCTGGTGGCGTAAGCTCTGGTTCAGGTATGGGACCTTTACATCTTGATTATGTATTAGGTATTACTAAGGCTTATACAACACGTGTAGGTGCTGGTCCATTCCCAACTGAATTGGTTTACGATGCAGCTGCTGATTCTGGTGATCCGATTGGTAAACACCTAGGTACAGTTGGTCATGAATTTGGTGCTTCTACTGGCCGTCAACGTCGTTGTGGTTGGTTTGATGCTGAAATTCTTCGCCGTTCTGTAGATGTAAACTCACTTTCAGGTATTTGCTTAACTAAACTTGACGTTTTAGATGGTTTGGAAGAAGTAAAAATCTGTGTGGGTTATGAAAATACAGATTCAGGTTGTGTAGGTTCTTCAGATGCGGTTTCTTTTGAATGCTTGAAGCCAATCTATGAAACTATGCCTGGTTGGAGCGAGTCGACTGTTGGTTTAACGAGTATCGATCAATTACCAGCAAATGCTTTGGCTTATGTTAAGCGTATTGAACAATTAATCGAATGTCCGATTGATATCGTTTCAACTGGTCCAGATCGTGCAGAAACAATTGTTTTACGTCATCCATTCTCTGCTTAATTAGCAAAGATTAAAAAGGCCTCCTGAAAGGGGGCCTTTTTTATACCCGACTAAAGTGCAGTTTTCGTTTTATTAGATTCAGATTAAAACGTTATATATAGATAAGGAAGGATGGGCTCAGGATGAAGCTGCAACCAACTATTTCAAAAACAATTTTTTATTCTTTTTTATTTGCTATTGGTGGTTCACCCACGCTGGCGATGTTGGTTATTTATGGGCAGGAATATCATGAAGATTTCTTTATGACCGCTTTTATGAGCTTGTCGGTTTTGTTCGCATGTGTGTTAATTCCTGTTGTACTCATACAAAATAGTTATTTACTCTGGAAAAGGGAAAGTCCTAATCTTGAAGAGAAAGTTAAAACCTTAAGTCATGTTTATTTGGGTTTAAATGTAATCTGTTTAATTTTCTGGATTTATTTGATGACTTTATCTACTTGATCGTTACATAAATACTATGATCATGGAGAAATGAGACATTCAAAGCATGAGTGGTATTTCTTATAATAAGTGCAAAAGAATAAACAGCTTTTTATCGATTTAGGTGATCCGTGTTATGAATAAAAAACTCTTTTTAAGCTTGTGTGCAGCAAGTGTGATGACCATTTCTGGCTGTGCAACAGTAGCGGACATGGCTGGTGCAGATACTGCAACCTTAAATGCTCAATCTGCTCAAGGTTTTAATAAGATGGTGCAGGAAGCACGTGGTAAGGGTGCTCTCGATACAAGCTCTAGTACATATAACCGTATTAATGCTGTATTCAACCGTTTAAAACCATATGCCAACCAGATGAATCAGACTGGTCAACCATTTAGCTGGCAGTTAGCGGTGTTGAAATCAGATACGATTAATGCTTACGTTGCACCTGGTGGCAAGGTCGTGTTCTATACAGGTATTGTGAATAAATTGAACCTGACAGATGCTGAAATTGCAGCTGTTATGGGACATGAAATGACACATGCTTTAGAAGAGCATGCAAAAAGTAAAATCGGTGCACAAGCTTTAACTGATTTAGCTCTAGGCATCGGTTTAAGCTATGCGGGTAATAATGTAGGCCAGCTTGGTACTGCTGCCGCTCAGTTAGGTACACAAGTGGGTGTGGGTTTACCATATTCTCGTAGCTTGGAAAGTCGTGCTGACCAAGGTGGTTTAATGTTGATGGCGCGTGCAGGCTATAATCCAAATGCAGCGATTACGCTTTGGGAAAAAATGAATAAGCTTGAAGGTGGCGGTGGTTCATCATTCTTGTCTACTCACCCATCTAACTCACAACGTATTGGTGATATGCGTAAAAACTTACCTGCGGCAATGGCAGTTTATAATAGCCGTAAATAAGATGTAAATTTTATATAGATAAAGAAAACGGATGCTTAAGCATCCGTTTTTTATTTAAGGAGCAGGGTTGGGCTGTTGGGTATGGATGGCCTCAATACCTTTTAGAACTTCACTTGGTAATTCAATCTCAAATGCCTGAATATTTTCTTTGAGTTGATCTAAATTAGTGGCACCAATAATTGTGCTGGTCACAAAGAACTGTTGTTTAATAAAAGCTAAGGCCATCTGAGTTAAGCTTAGTCCATGCTTTTCTGCTAGCTGTGCATATTGTTCAGTTGCCCACTCACTTTGAGGGTTACTGTAGCGGCTAAAGCGAGGGAATAGTGTCACACGAGCATTAGCGGGACGTGCACCATTTCTAAACTTGCCAGTTAGGTAACCAAAAGCCAGAGGAGAGTAGGCGAGCAAGCCGACATCCTCATATTTAGCAATCTCTGACATACCTATTTCATAAGTACGGTTAAGAAGACTATAAGGGTTTTGAACACTTACAAATTTACTGACACCTAGCTTTTCGGCCAAATGTAAAAATTTCATGGTGCCCCACGGGGTTTCATTTGATAAACCAATATAGCGAATGCGTCCGCGATTAATCTCTTCTTGTAGAGCAAGTAATGTTTCTTCTAGAGGTGTTGTGTCGTAATCATTTTCAGCTTGCTGATTACCATAAGCGAGCGTACCAAAAAAGTTGGTATGACGTTCAGGCCAATGCAGTTGATAAAGGTCGATATAGTCCGTTTGGAGGCGTTTAAGTGAATCATCTAGAGCTTTGGCAATATGGTCACTGTTAAAGCGCGTATGGCCTTCTCGAATGTGTGTTCCTCCAAAGCCCGGACCTGCAATTTTAGATGCGAGAAAGACTTTGTCACGTTGTCCATGCTGGGCAAACCAATTACCAATAATCGTTTCAGTTGCACCATAAGTTTCAGGTTTTGGTGGAACGGAATACATCTCAGCCGTATCCCAAAAATATAAACCATGGGCCAAGGCGTAATTGAGTTGTTCAAAAGCTTCTTGTTGGGAGTTTTGCTCACCAAATGTCATGGTGCCTAAACAAATTTCTGGAAGTTTAAGGCCTGTGCGACTAAGTGGGTTAAATTGCATACAGCGGAATCCTTGGAAATTTTGAGTTAGCCTAACGGAGAATATGTATTCAACTTAAATCATAAAATTAGAATAGTTTGTAAGTTTTGTGTATTAACTCATTGTTGCATATAAAAAAAGCAAACCGAAGTTTGCTTTTTATTAAAAATTTAATGAATATTATTCTTCATCGTCGTAGTCATCATCAGAAACAGTGTTTTCTTCTAATGATGCATCAAAAATAAGAATGGCTTTACCATCAGTTTGGATCATACCTTGATCTTCTAAGGTTTTGAGTACACGGCCAACCATCTCACGTGAACATCCAACAATACGGCCAATTTCTTGACGAGTAATACGAATTTGACGACCATTCGGCAAAATCATTGCTTCTGGTTGAGAAGATAGATCGATTAAGCAACGTGCAATACGACCAGACACATCAATGAACGCAAGATCTGTCATTTTACGAGTCGTATTTTTTAGACGGCGAACTAATTGTGCAAAAACAGCATAGCTTAAGTCTGGGTATTGTTTGCTAAGTTCGTGGAAGTTGTCATAAGAGATCTCTGCAATTTCACAGACATCACGAGTTCGAACTTCGGCTGTACGTTGAGGGTTCGGTTCGAAAAGCCCCATTTCCCCAAAGAAATCGCCCGGGTTTAAATACGCAACAACAATTTCACGTTCATCATCTTCACGCAAAATAATTGAAACTGAGCCTTTTAAAATTAAATATAAAGATTTTGACTCTGTTCCGGCATCAACAATTGTGGTTCGTTTTGGATATCTGTTGATGTGAGCACGTTTTAACAATGCTTTAACGGATTCAGGTAGTTGCCCCGGAGATAAAGCATCTGTGCTGAGTTGTGAAAAATTTGAAGTCATGCTTAATATGTTCCGAATAGGGTAAACAATTCACACAAGCTCGAGATGAGCTATTACACAGAAGAGATGAAATTCCTTATCAACTCATTTTATGTTAGTGTACAAAACAAGGGCCTGTTGACATTTCACAGATGGTTGCAACATAAGACAATTCTTTTAGACGTACCAAATAAGAACTATGAAATTTAGCCATTCTAAATAAATAGATCTTAACAATGGAACGTACAAAATAACTTGGTCTTGCGCTATGCCTGCGCTGCTTTAATTGCAACTCAGATTATGGCTGAAATTTCACAAACTTTATTACAAAACTGGACAAAGGATTGCCATTGTCTGGGTTTTGCGTCTTATTTGGATTAATTTTTAGCTATAACGCAATCCATAGATGAAATGTCAACAGACCCTGCTTAAATTTATAATTTTTTTTGGGTAGTTGCAATGCAAACAAGTGTACATTGGCTAGAGAATGTTGCTTTTGAAGCGAAATCGGATAGTGGGCATAGTGTCATCATGGACGGCTCACCTGAGTATGGTGGTGAAAACCGTGGTCCACGTCCTATGGAGCTGTTATTAATGGGACTTGGTGGGTGTGCTTCGTTTGATATTGTGACTATTTTAAAGAAATCTCGCCAAGATGTGACGAATGTTGTATGTAACTTAAAAGCTGAGCGTGCTGACACAATTCCGGCTGTCTTTACTAAAATTCACCTACATTTTGTGGTAACGGGTAAAGCCGTGAAAGAAAAGCAAGTTGCAAAAGCAGTTGAGTTGTCTGCCGAGAAATATTGTTCAGCAAGTAAAATGCTTTCTGATGGTGGTGTAGAAATTACACATGACTTTGAAATTATTGAAGCTGAATAAGGCACTTGTTTGATAGCTAAAAATTAAAAGAAGCTGACATAGAGTTGGCTTTTTTATTATCAAAAATAACTAAAAAATAAGAGGAACAATGAAAGTGCATATTCGTTCTGCTAAATCGGAAGATATTCAAGCAATATGTGATCTACTCAAACAGATGGGATACTCACAACCTCTCGCTCTTATTCAAGAAAAATTTGAATTACTAAATCATGACTCTAATTCACAAATTTTAGTTGCTGAAGAAGAAGGTAAAATTTGTGGTTTTTTATCCCTCTACTTTATTCCACAAATAGCCTTAGATGGCGACTTTGCCAAAATATGTTATTTGTGCGTTAACGAGAATATGCGTAGCAAAGGTGTAGGACATTTACTCGTACAAGAAGCAGAACAATTAGCCAAGCGTCGTGGTTGCGATCGAATGGAACTGCATTCAGGAGTGCAAAGACCTTTGGCACATCAATTTTACCTCAGAGAAGGTTATGTCGAGGCACCAAAGTATTTTCGTAAAGCTTTAAATTAACGAGCTGTATTTAGGAAAAGCTGAGGATCTACCCGAGCATTATTAAGGCTCATGCCCCAATGCAGATGAGGGCCTGTCACGCGTCCTGTTTTGCCTACTAAACCTAGTGTTTCTCCTTGGCGGATATGTTGGCCTTTCTCTACTTTAATTGCGCTTAAATGGCAGAACATGCTGACTAAGCCTTGGCCATGATCAATCAACACGGTTTGTCCATTAAAAAAATAAGATCCAGTTTGGATAACCACACCATCTGCGGGAGCAACAACTTTTTGTCCTACTGGCGCAGGAATATCTAGACCTGAGTGAGGCGCGCGTTCCTCGCCGTTAAAGAAGCGTTTTCTTCCAAAAGAGTTGCTAAATTTCCCTGAAGTCGGGCGTATAAATGTAGGTAGGATTTGCCATGAGCTCTGTGTAAATGAGGTATACACATCATTTTGTTCTTTTGCTTCTTGAGCGTAGCGGTCTAATTGACTTTGATTAGGGTTCACATAATCTTGGTTCGTGACTTTAATCCGTTGTTCTGCGTAAGGATAAGACTTAACTTCTATTTGAATCGGGGCTTTATTTGTGTCGAGTTGAATACTGCCGATTGGAGTAGATAAAGGAATACCAAGCACGGCATAACGCTGCTGACCTTCTTGGCTAATTAAAACAGGCTTTTGTTGAAAAGTGACCTGAGTAATATCAGTACTTAGAGGAACAACTGCAATTCCACCAGGTCGTCTGGAGTCTTGTGGAAGCTGAGCGATTGCTAGTGCCGAAGTAAAAAGACAAGTTGTTGTTAATATAATGTGTTTAAAGTGCATTTTCATTTCAAAACGAGTAGGAAACTAGCAAGATAAACTAAAGCTTAATCACTACATTCTCAATGAGGACTTTGTGAAAAGCGTAGTAAGAATAAGCATGAATCTAAATATTCAAGCATTTTAATAAAATGTAGCTGAACTGTACTTGAAATATATACAAAACAATCCCATATTATAATGGAGTTTTACTCATTGTTGTTTTTATAACATTATGAAAAATATATAAAAATTTATTTGAAATCCGAAGAAGTGTTCCCATCTATTAGACAAGTACAAATTTGTTGTGAGGAATAACAAGAATGCGTTTTGAGAAATTTACAAACCGCTTGCAGCAAGCCCTCTCAGATGCTCAATCTTTAGCGATGGGTAAAGACCATACCGCTATCGCAGGTATTCATATTTTGTCTACCTTGTTAGAAGAGCCATCAAATATTAGTTTGTTGCAACAAGCAGGTGCACGGTTACCTGAACTTAAACAAAAACTTGAACAGGCTATAAAAGATGCGCCGACAATTGCCAACCCAACGGGTGATGTCAACTTAAACCCAGAAGCCGTTAAAGCGCTTAATTTGGCAGACAGATATGCGCAAAAGGCAGGTGATGAATTTTTATCAACTGACTGGGTTTTATTAGGTTTGGCAGAGACAGGCGAAACTAAAAATATTTTAAGTGCGGTAGGTGTAACTCCCGACAGCTTACGCAAAGTAATTGAACATATTCGAGGTAATGACAAAGTCATGAGTAATAATCACGAAGACCAACGTGACTCACTTAATAAATATACGATTGATTTAACAGAGCGTGCTTTATCTGGAAAACTTGATCCTGTCATTGGGCGTGACGATGAAATTCGCCGTACCATTCAGGTTTTATCGCGTCGTACCAAAAACAACCCTGTTCTTATTGGTGAGCCAGGTGTAGGTAAAACCGCTATTGTTGAAGGTTTGGCACAGCGTATTGTGAATGGTGAAGTGCCAGAGGGATTAAAAAATAAACGTGTTTTATCCCTCGACTTAGGTTCATTACTGGCTGGTGCTAAATATCGTGGTGAGTTTGAAGAACGTTTAAAAGCTGTTTTAAAAGACTTGGCAAAACACGAAGGCGAAATCATCCTGTTTATTGATGAGTTACATACACTCGTAGGTGCAGGTAAAGGTGATGGCGCGATGGATGCAGGTAATATGTTAAAACCTGCGTTGGCTCGTGGTGAATTGCGCTGTGTGGGTGCGACGACCTTAGATGAATATCGTCAATATATTGAAAAAGATGCAGCTTTAGAGCGTCGTTTCCAAAAAGTGCTAGTTGATGAGCCAAGTGTTGAAGATACGATTGCAATTTTACGTGGACTCAAAGAAAAATATGCCACTCACCATGGTGTGCAAATTTTAGACTCTGCGATTATTGCTGCGGCGAAAATGTCTCATCGTTACATCACTGATCGTCAATTACCAGACAAGGCAATTGATTTGATTGATGAGGCAGCTTCTCGTATTAAAATGGAGATTGACTCTAAACCTGAAGCACTTGATAAGCTCGATCGCCGTTTAATCCAGTTGAAAATGCAATTGGAAGCTGTGAAAAAAGATGAAGATGTCGGCAGTAAAGCTGAAGTCACTCATCTTGAAAAACAGATTGCTGAAGTCGAGAAAGAATACAATGATCTTGAAGAAATCTGGAAGTCTGAAAAAACTTTGGTAGAAGGTACTAAACAGGCTCAGGTGGAACTTGATAAAGCGCGTATTGCTTTTGAGAAAGCTCAGCGTGAAGGTGATTTGGCTGAGGCAGCACGTTTACAGTATGGCGTAATTCCAGAGTTGCAAAAACAACTGGAGCAAGATGAAGTTGCAGAGGAGAACGAAGAGCCAAAACTCATTCGTACTAAAGTAACTGAAAATGAAATTGCTGAAGTTGTTAGTGCTGCAACAGGTATTCCGGTTGCTAAAATGATGCAAGGCGAACGTGAAAAACTTCTTAATATGGAGGAGTTTTTACATGATCGGGTGGTTGGGCAAGATGAAGCAGTTGTTGCGGTATCGAATGCTGTTCGCCGTTCACGTGCCGGTTTGTCTGACCCGAATCGTCCTAGTGGATCATTCTTGTTCTTGGGTCCAACAGGTGTTGGTAAAACTGAGTTGACTAAAGCTTTAGCTAACTTCTTGTTT
Source organism: Acinetobacter sp. D009 (assembly GCF_038562025.1). NCBI lineage: Bacteria > Pseudomonadati > Pseudomonadota > Gammaproteobacteria > Moraxellales > Moraxellaceae > Acinetobacter > Acinetobacter sp. D009. Next base: position 2,624,309 of record NZ_CP151886.1, on the reverse strand, counting down.
GACAGTGATGATGCCATGATTCGTATCGACATGAGTGAATTCATGGAGAAACATTCTGTTAGCCGTTTGGTTGGCGCACCTCCAGGATATGTCGGTTATGAAGAAGGTGGTGTTTTAACTGAAGCTGTTCGCCGTAAGCCATATAGCGTGGTGTTGTTTGATGAGGTTGAAAAAGCACATCCAGATGTATTCAATATCTTGCTCCAGGTATTGGACGATGGCCGCTTAACCGATTCACAAGGTCGAGTAGTAGACTTTAAAAATACGGTAATTGTGATGACTTCGAACTTAGGTTCACAAGATGTACGTGAGCTAGGTGAGGGTGCAACAGACGATGAAGTGCGTACCATTGTAATGAATGCGGTAAGTCAGCATTTCCGTCCGGAATTTATTAACCGGATTGATGAGCTTGTGATTTTCCATTCACTCAAAAAAGCACAAATTCGTGGTATTGCCGATATTCAGTTGGATCGATTACGTTCGCGTCTTGTTGATCGTGACATGAGTCTAACTGTAGATGATACCGCTTTTGATTTATTGATTGATGCTGGTTTCGATCCTGTCTATGGCGCGCGTCCATTAAAACGTGCGATTCAACAACAGATTGAAAACACATTAGCACAAAAAATCTTGTCGGGTGATTTTGTCGCAGGTGATACTATTCTAGTTAAAGGCGAAAATGGGCATTTAGTCTTCGATAAAATGAAACTCAGTTAAGCTTTTTCTGCTAAAACCGAAAAGAGAATATGGAAACATATTCTCTTTTTTTATGTTGAATCAGTTTTTATGGTTGATGTGAGTAAAGCAATTATGGCATCTGAAACTTTCTGAGTTAATGTCTTTAACTTTTGTTCTGAGTGACCAGATAAAAAATAACGATAATGATAAATATGCTGTTGGTAAGAAATGCAAATAAAAAAGGTGCCCACAGGTTTTTCTGGGGTTTCACTTCCGCCAGATTTTAATAGCCCAGTACAACTGACAATAATATCAGCTTGTTGAAATAAGCTTTGACCCAGCCTACACATTTCCTCTGTGACTTGCGGTGACTCTGCTGTGTAAGTCTCTATTAACTTTGGATCGATATTTAAAATACTAATTTTAATGCTTGGGTCGTAGCTAACTAAGCCTCCTAGTAAAATATCTGCACCACTATTTTTGTGAATAGAAAACTGACTTGTTAAATAACCCGAACTCGCACTCTCAATAAAAGCAATTTTGAGCTGGCGATCTTCTAATAGTTGGCAGCACTGCTGAAGCATTATTTCACCTCGAATGGTGTTTATTTATAAATAAAATCAATTTACAGATAAATTATAAAATTACAGTAAGTGATTTAGCAGTGTCGTACAAGTCTGAGATAAAAATCTATAAAACAACTTGAATATTCACTAAATGCTTGTGTAATAGTTCAGGTTTTAAAATGATCAATGTTAATTGTCGGGAAGTCTATTTATAACATTGCGACATGTTTAAAAAATTGTTAATTTTGTTCGATATAACGAACAATAACAATTTAGGATAAATGCAATGAACAATAAACAAGGACCTGCGCTGTGTATTTTAGGTTGTATTATACTGATACCAATTAACGTATGGGCTGCCCAGCCTCTAAGTGAAGGGGCCTTAGCAACGCAGACAGGGGCAGTAAATGCAGCTTTACCTGTGATTATTGCGAAAGCTCAAGACGATGCTAAGAAACCAATGATAGAACAACAACAAGCACGTCAGGTGTTAGGGGATAATTATTTACAACAAGTTCGATGGGATGCACTTAGAACAAGTGTACTTTCACCTTATCAAGAACAAAAACAAAACCATGTTATCGATAGTAAAGAAAAGAAGAAACTGGAAATGATGGCATTACCCGAAAGAGCAGACCGATTTACCAAATATGATTTTGAATCAAAAAATGTTCATGGCGAGGTTATTATTACCGTGAAGTAATAATAACCTCTAATCTTATTAATATTGATCTAGACCAGGATGCTGGATTTTCCATGCACGGTGGATTTTTTGATTACGTTTAAAATCAGGGCCAATAGTTTCAGAAGTGATTTCTTCAACCTGAAAAATAGCTTCGATCTCTTCGTCCATCTCAAAACCACGATAGTTGTTTGAGAAATAAAGCGTTCCTTCACTGTTTAAACGGTTCATTGCACGTTTAATCAGTGAAACATGGTCACGTTGGACGTCGAAAGTACCATAGAACTTTTTAGAGTTTGAGAATGTCGGTGGATCGATAAAAATAAGGTCATATTGTTCGTGACCTTCTTTTAACCACTCAAAACAGTCACTCGCAAAGAACATGTGCTGTTCATCTGCGTGATCTACAGTCAGGCCATTTAAAACGAAGTTTTCTTTTGACCAGCTTAAGTAAGTATTAGATAAGTCTACACTTGTCGTACTTGCAGCACCGCCTAAAGCAGCATGTAAGCTTGCTGTAGAAGTATAACTATATAAATTCAAGAAGTGCTTACCACGAGCTTCTTGTGCGATACGTAAACGCATTTGACGGTGGTCAAGGAATAAACCTGTATCTAGGTAATCTGTCAGGTTAACTAAAATTTTAGCTTTACCTTCCTGAACGATAAAACGTTTTGAGGCTGTGCTTTGTTTCGTATATTGATTTGTACCTGTTTGGCGCGCACGTGTCTTAATAAAGATGGCATCGCGGTTTAAACCAGTAACAGCACGAATTGCAGCGAGTGCTAAATTAAAACGTTTTTTTGCTTTTTCAGGATCGATTGTTTTTGGTGGTGCATATTCCTGCACATGTAAGCGATCGCCATATAAATCTACAGCGACATTAAAGTCAGGTAAGTCTGCATCATACAAACGTAAGCAATAAACATTTTCTTTCGTTGCCCATTTTTTCAAGGCAGTCATATTTTTTTGTAAACGGTTAGCAAAATCTTGAGCTTCTTCCATTTCAATAGGTTGAGCTTGCCAAGTTGCTAAGAATGGCTGAGTTACTTTTTCTGGCTTAATTGAACCAAAGCGAATGTAAATTGGTAACTTACCATTCATTAAACGTAAAGTTTCAGGTGCTTCAAATGCTAAAACATCGGCTTGCTCAATTTGCGCTGCAATAATTGCGGCATATTGATTAGGGAAATGTTTTTGTAGAAGTGCAGATAGGCCTAAGTAAAGAGAGCGGTTAGATGCTTTATCACCTAAACGTTCACCATATGGAGGGTTAGTCACAATAAATGCAGTTTTGCCTTCAGCTGAAAAATCAGGCCAATCCGCTAAAGTACGTTCTTCAATCTGAATTTGACCTAATACTTTTTCAAAGCCAGCCGCAATAATATTTTCACGGGTTGCTTTTACAGCTTCCCAGTCTGCATCGTAGGCATAAAATTTAGGTAAAGGTAATTCAAGTGCCTTTTCATGACGTTCTGCTGCTTCAGCTTTGAGTGAAAGCCAAAGCTCGCGGTCATGACCATGCCAACCATTAAAACCAAAACGGCGAACAAGGCCTGGTGCACGGTCAGTCAAAATCATTAATGCTTCAATAATAAATGTACCTGAACCGCACATCGGGTCGAGTACAATCTCTGGCTTACGTTGCTGAAGCTGAGCTTTTTGTAAAATTGCCGCAGCAAGGTTTTCTTTGATTGGTGCATCCGTCATATAACGACGATAACCGCGTTTATGTAATGAATCACCTGATAAATCTAGGCAATATGTATGCTCAGTTTTACCTGCTAAAACATATAACGTAATTTCTGGTTGTTTAGTATCAATGCTCGGACGACGACCTACAGCTTCCATAAAGGAATCGACAACACCATCTTTTGCTCGAAGTGTTGCAAATTGAGTATTAACCTTAATTTCACGTTCTGCATGTAAGCGAATTGCGAAGGTACTTTGTGGTGCAAAAATAAGTGACCAGTCAAAGCTAATCGCACCTTCATAAAGCTCTTCTGCTACATCACGTGCATCGTGTGTATGTTCAAGTTCATAAGTATGAATAGGCAATAAAACACGAGAAGCAAGACGCGACCACATACAGATACGGTAAGCATGTTCAAGCGTTCCTTCAATGATTAAACGTCCTGCTTTACGTTCTGTCACTTTGGTGCCAAGCTGTTCTATTTCTTCTTGTAAGAGGGCTTCTAAACCATCAGCACAAGTAATCCAATAGTGGTTTAAACGTAAAGAGGTATTCATAAACTCGATTGACCAAAACATATAAATATTAACGATGCAAAGTTTAACTTATTTTGATGTGTAAAGGTTTTTAAATTATTGCAACCTATCATAATCCAACCAATAAACTGATTTTTAAAGATTAAAACAATTAAAGTGGTATGTATTTTGCTAACTCAATCCTATCAATGGTTATTTAATTAACAAACATAGCCAGTTTTTAACCATTTTATTATTTTAAATTGATGGGGTAATTATAAATGAAAGACATGATGGGGAATGGTTTTATTGCTAATGCGGATGCTTTCTCAGTAGCGACACAAATATATGTACGCATGCGTAGGGTGACGGGGCGGGTAATAGATGCAATGTACGTTGTCCAAAATAAAGATTATGCAAAATATGTCATTGCGCTTGCACTAGAAACAGAGGATGACGAATTAAAACGAAGTGTTGAGCGATTGAAATTGTTGGTTGATACAATACCAGAGCCTTCTCAAAAAGAAAAAATCGCTGTTGTTAAAGTCGATGAAGAGTCGGAAATTACCGCTGAGGATATTTATCGGGCTCAAGTTCCGCATCATTACATTGGTGCATTAAGGTAATTGCCAATAAGGTTCTAAATTTTCTGGTCAATTTAGGGCCTTATTCTGTAAAGTTCTTCTGCGAAAAGAGCGGAATTCAGCTACACTATGCACGTTTTCGCGATTCGACCCATAGGAATCCATTATGCATATTGCAGCGTTGCATCAACCGAGCCAGGTTCAGCTCAATCAAGACGGAAATTTAAAACATTTTTTAACGATTGAGGGACTTTCAAAAGAAAACCTCACCAAGATTTTAGATACCGCACAAAGCTTTTTAGATGATAATAATAATTTAATTAACCGTCCGCTCTTAGAGGGATTGACGGTTATGAATCTCTTCTTTGAAAACTCCACACGTACCCGTACTACTTTTGAAGCAGCAGCAAAACGTTTGTCTGCCAATGTACTAAACATTGATATTGCACGTTCAAGTACTTCAAAAGGTGAAACTCTGCGCGATACGCTCTGGAACCTTGAAGCAATGGCAGCGGATATCTTTGTTGTTCGCCATTCATCTTCGGGTGCTGCACATTTCATTGCTAAAGATGTATGTCCAAAGGTCGCGATTATTAATGCAGGGGATGGACGTCATGCGCATCCAACGCAAGCGATGCTTGATATGCTCACCATTCGCCGTGAAACTAAAAAACCATTTGAAGATTTAAGCGTTGCTATTATCGGGGACATTAAACACTCTCGTGTAGCACGTTCGGATGTAGCTGCATTACAAACCCTAGGTTGTAAAGACATTCGTGTGATTGCACCGAATACATTATTGCCAGTGGGCTTTTCGGAATATGGCGAGCACGTTCGCTTGTTTAACAAGATGGATGAAGGCATTACTGATTGTGATGTGATTATTGCCTTACGTATTCAAAACGAACGTATTGACTCTCCAGCGTTATCTTCACAGTCTGAATTCTACAGAATGTATGGTTTAAACAAAGAACGTCTTGGTTTAGCTAAACCAGATTGCATTGTGATGCATCCGGGACCAATGAACCGTGGTGTAGAAATTGATTCAAGTGTTGCTGATGGAGACCAGTCGGTTATTTTGAAACAAGTAACCAATGGTATTGCAGTTCGTATGGCCGTATTGGCGTTATCAATACAAGGCCAACTCCAAGAGCAAGGTTTAATTGAAGCGATTACGTTGTAAGGAATGGATCACATGAGTATTGTAAAAATTGAAAATGTACGTGTGTTAAACCCAATCCAAAAAACAGACAGCGTACAAACTGTATATATTGAAAATGGCAAGTTGGTTGCTCCAGTTGAGCAAGTTGAACAAACCATTGATGGTCAAGGTAAATGGTTAATACCAACCATGGTTGATTTGTGCGCGCGTTTGCGTGAACCGGGTCAACAGCAACATGGGACATTGAAATCGGAAGGTAAGGCAGCACGTGCCAATGGTATTTTGCATGTGATTACACCACCTGATTCAAAGCCGATTGTGCAAGACAATGGCGCTCTCATTCATGGCCTGATTGAAAAGGCTTGGCATGATGGTGGCATTCACATGCATATCATTGGTGCTCAGACCCAAGGTTTAAATGGTAAGCAACCAGCAAATATGGCGGGCCTGAAAAAAGGTGGTTGTACTGCTGTTTCTAATGCGAATGCCGCTTTTGAAAATGATGATGTAGTTATTCGTACCTTGGAATATGCAGCGGGTCTTGGTTTAACAGTCGTATTTTATGCTGAAGAGCCGCAGATTGCTAAAGATGGATGTGCACACGAAGGCTTTATTGCTTCTCGCCAAGGTTTGCCGATGATTCCTGCAATTGCTGAAACTGTAGCAATTGCAAAGTATCTGCTTATGATTGAAGCAACTGGCGTAAAAGCTCACTTTGGTTTGTTATCTTGCGGTGCATCGGTTGAATTAATTCGCGCAGCAAAAGCAAAAGGTTTACCTGTGACTGCCGATGTAGCAATGCATCAGTTGCATTTAACTGAACACTTAACTGATGGTTTTAATTCACTTGCGCATGTTCGTCCACCATTACGTTCTGAGCAAGATAAAGAACTTTTACGTCAAGGCTTAAAAGAAGGCGTGATTGATGCAATTTGTACGCACCATGAACCTTTAAGCAGTTCGGCAAAAATGGCGCCATTTGCTGAAACTCAGCCGGGTATTACCGCTTTTGATACTTATGTCTCTTTAGGCGTTCAACTCATTAATGAGGGTTTATTTGAACCTTTAGAATGGGTTGCTAAAGTTACTAGTGTGCCAGCACAGGTTGCGAATATGACCTCGCGTTGGGAAGATGAAGCTGGATGGGTATTGGTTGATCCTGCTTTAAGCTGGACAGTAAGCAAAGACACTATTTTATCGCAAGGGAAAAATACCCCATTGTTGGGTCAAACCTTGACGGGTAAAGTACTTCAAACTTTTGCTAACTGATAAAGTTCTTAGTTAAAGTAAATTTAAAATATGAACAGGTAGATCAATATGATCTACCTGTTTTGTAAATACTAGATGGAAAATTGTATATAAATTATATAAAAAACAACAAAAGATTGAAGGAAGATTAGAATAAAAAACTATCAGCAAAGAGAAGTATTTGAATAATCAAAAATTGCTGGTTACGACGTATAAGATTCGGGAGAATAACCAATGTCGATAAACCCTATAGAATTGCTTAAAGAAAAAGTATCTTCAATATTATTAAATGAACAGGATGGATACCTAGGCGAAAAATCGAATGCTTTATCTAAGTTTTATCCAATTTTACTTTCATTATTAGCTGCTAAACCTGATCTTATCGGACAATTGAAAAATAGTTTGGCTCCTTCCTTATCAGACCTTTTTTCTCATAATGACCAAATCAAAAATACTGTACTTACCCATTTAAGTGGTACAGCACCAAATAATGAAATTGAAAGTACGCTCAACAGTGCAATTAAACCCAGCCTTAATGCAATTTCAGATGTTGCCGGAAATGACCAGCAAAGTATTGTGAATTACTTGCGCCAACATGCAGATACTATTCGTTCATATTTACCAGCATGGGCAGTGGGTCTATTAGCTCCGCTAGGACTTGGTGCAGGTTTATCTTCTGTCACACCATCAACTGCACCTCCGCTTGCAGCAGCAACTGAAAATACAGGTAAGTCTCGTGGATTCTTACCGATTATTGCCCTCATTATTCTGGGTCTGATCATTGCTTGGTTATGGCGTTCTTGTCAGCATAAAGAAGCTGTACCAGCACCAGAACCGACGGCTGCCAGTGGTGTTGAAGCTGCTGCTGCACCCGCTAGTTTAACTTTAAGTACCGATGATAAAGGTACAGTGAGTGAGTGTCAGGCTGGAATTGGCGATCAAGGCTTCTTGGCAACGCTACAAACCAACGTTAAAAAAGTTTTTTCGACAACTCAAGATTGTAAGGTGGATACAAGCCAAACTTATGCAGCCTCATTTACCGACAAAGATGCGCTTGCAGGTGTGTTAGGTGCGTTAAAAGGTGTACCAAATGCATCTTTAGAATGGGTAGGCGATAAAATTACTTTGAAAGCGGGTGATGCGGCAGCATTAGAAGCTTTAACTGCAAAAGTAAAAGCATTGGTGCCACATACAGAGGTTGTCGGTACAGCGCCAGTAACAGCTGAGCAATCTGTAAGCAATAGCTTAACTGCTTCGCAAACTGCTCTAGGCTCAATTGATCCGAACAATGTCGATGTAAATGCTTTGGTGAAAGCACTTAACTTGCAAATTATTAATTTTGCGAGTGGTTCAAGTGACATACCTGCCGATAACAAAGCCATTCTTGACCAAGCTGCAACACTTTTAAATAAAGTGACTAGCATCAAATTAAATGTGGGTGGTCATACCGACTCAACTGGTAATGCTGCTGCAAATAAAGCTTTGTCTCAACGCCGTGCTCAAGCAGTTGTAGATTATTTAAAATCTAAAGGTGTGGATGCTTCTAAATTAGTTGCAGAAGGCCATGGTTCTGATCAGCCAGTTGCAGAAAACACGACAGAAGAAGGTCGCTTTAAAAACCGTCGTATTGAGTTTTCAGTAGCCCAATAATCGACTGATTTATGAAAAATTAGTTATTTTAATTTGAAAAAAGCTTCTCATTTTGAGAAGCTTTTTTGTTGAGACAAATAATGTTGGATTGATATGAAAATCAGTTTGGTGGGAAGTGGGCGAGTGGCCTTTCATTTGGCAAAGGCTTTATTGGGCCAAGGTCATAACATCGTACAAGTCTATGCGCGTGATTTTGATAAAACCCAAAAATTTGCAGAGAAAACTCAAGCAAAAGCCTGCCAGTCTCTTCAAGAATTCCAATCAACCGATCTTATCATTCTTGCGGTTTCAGATAGTGCAATTGCAGAGCTTGTAAAACAAGTTCATGAATTCTTTCCTGACACGCTCATTGTCCATACTTCGGGTAGTACTGATATTGAAGTCATCAGTCATGTACATGAAAAAGCAGGGGTGTTTTATCCATTACAAACATTTAGCTTAGAAAGAGATGTTGATTGGTCTGCAACGCCGTTATTTGTTGAAGCCGTAACAAATGTCGATCAGAAACTACTTTCAGATTTAGCAAATAGCCTAAGTAACCGAGTATATCAATACACCTCAAAACAACGTTTAACTTTACACTTAGCGGCTGTATTTGCCTGTAATTTTAGTAACTATTGTTTTGATATGGCAAAGCAGGTTGTAGATAAAGAGCAGGTGGACTTTGGCTTGCTCTATCCTTTAATTTTGGAAACAGCTAAAAAAGCGACTGAAAATGATCCAAAGCAAATGCAAACTGGGCCTGCGGTAAGGGGAGATCAGAATATCTTGGCAATGCATCAAGACTTATTGGCTCAAGCAAATCGAGATGATTTAAAACAGGTTTATCAACTTTTAAGTGATGGCATCGTGAAACGCCATCACTCGGGCTAAAACTGATTTAAAGTTAAGGTTCGCCGTTATTTCCCCATTTTAAGAAACCAGCACGTTGATTTAACAGTTCAAAATATTGGTCGACATGCTTAAGCGTTGGATGGTCAAAAGGAGTGGCCTTCCAGCGCTGTACAGATAGACCAATTGGAATATCCGCTAGAGTGAACTCAGTACCTGCAACATAGACCTGAGTTTTTGCGAGTTGTTGATCAAGAATCTGCATATGATGATTCCAGTCATCAATACCTTGCTCTAACAACTTTGGATCTTGATGATCTGGTGAGTGTCTCAAGAGAGACATAATTGTATAAGTCCAACTGTTATTCAGCTCGATCGCTTGCCAATCAATCCACTGGTCGACAAAGAATCTTTCTTTCGCTTGAGTAGGGTAAAGTTGATGCTCTTTGTCATAAGCATTCGCCAGATAACGGATAATGCTGTTGGATTGCCAAAGGACTAAATCGCCATCTAAAACAACAGGAATTTGCCCATTTGGGTTTAATTGTAAATATTCAGGTGATTGTGCTGAGCGAAAGCCTCGTCCCCAATCTTCTCTTTCATATTCAAGATTTAGTTCTTCACACAGCCATAAGACTTTGCGAACATTAATGGAGTTATCGCGCCCTAAAATTTTTAACATGTGTTGTTGTCCTTAGCAATTTTTAGTATGGCAAGTACCAGTTTCTATAAATAGCTAGATTTGGCTCGATTGGCAATCAATAGTTAAAAAAATATATCTATTAGGACATATATCCTAAATAAAAATCTAAAAATTTGATTAATAAGAATATATATGAATTTTTAAGGAGAGTTGTTTGATAATATAGGAGTAATACTTTTAACCAGAATTGAAAAGATAAACTATTCAAAATAAGTGTGGAAATGAGTTGGTCTATATAATTTAATTAATAAAAGGTTATTAATGGAAGAGAAAGTTATTGAATTAAATGAGAAGAATATCCTAATGAGATATTCCTCTCGATTAAGTGAGCAAGCAAAATGGTTGGCAGAACTGATTGTAGATATGAGTCGGAAGGGTGTATCTATTGAAGATGGTGTAAAAATACAGTTTGGTTGGTCTTTTTTGATATTTCGAACTTTTGATGATAATCAGTTAATATTGTGTGAACCAGATTTTTCACGTAATCCATTTAGTGAAGAAAAAAATAGTATTGATTTTACACTTGAAGTTCAGGCACTACAAAATAGTTTTGCAAAGCGTTGCGGGGTAGATCCTATAGCTACGTTATTTCAGGATAAAATTATTTTAGTAAAAGGATGTTTGGATAAAGAAAAACTATTTATGGAGCGTATAGAACCAGACTTAGAGAAAGGTGATTCTGGATGGTTCATTAATACACTTGAAGATGATAGCGAAAACATTGAATATGAAGCAATATATGCTTTTCAACTACTTTACTTAAGACCTGAAATTATGTCTGTACTGATACTACCACCAGAATTTATAGTTCTAGTGGATAAGAATACTATTGAAAAAGTAATAAATGAAAAAAATGAAGTTGTTTTATGAATTATTAGCGAATATTTACAGTGAAAAAATTTATATAAGTAAACTGACGGTTGGGTAGAAAAGGAAACATAGAGAGCGAAAAGTGAATGATTTGAAATCTATTGCTAGAGAAATACATTATGCTATTAAAGGTAATGATATTGATTTAGCTATAAAGCTATTAAACGTTAATGAAAAACTAGGCATTCTTAGCTACAAGACCCCTTTTGGAATATGGTTGCATGATGCTTCTGCTCATGGTCGTCAAATTTTAGTAGAGTATTTGGTTAATAAGGGAGCTGATATAAATGAAAGAGGAGGGATTTTAGGAGGAAATGCTTTAAATGAAGCAGTAAAAAATCAGCATATAGATCTTATTAATTATTTATTAGACTTAAATGTTGAAATGATAATCGATGAGTCCGAACATAATTCGCTCTTTACGGCAATTTATGTGGGAAATTTAACTATAGTTAAGATTTTAATATTTCGGGGTATAGATTATAAAATTTCTTATACGAGTGATTATATGAATAATATGGATGCTGAAGCATTCGCCTTGGAACGTGGAGAAAAAGAAATAGCTAGTTATTTGAATTTTTTGAAGCAGTAAGATTAGATGCAATAAATTAAAAAGTATCTCATATTCAATAGTAATATATTTAAAGTATATATATCTTCAACTGAGCTTAAAGTGATAAAATTAGATGTGTTTATTATTTTTTGAAATAGATATCAGTAAAATTCATTAAAACCCAGTTAATATTTTAGATTCAGTGTTTGCAAGTGGAAGAACTTAAGTAGGAAATTTTCTTTAAAATAAACCCGGTGGTTAAGATAGTAAGTAGTAATTATGAAGCAGTTACCAAATGAAATTCACGAAGAAATCACTTTTTTATGCAAACGAGGCGATGAGCTTGTTAAGCACGGAAATGTTGAGGAAGCAAAGAAAAATTATATTGATTCTTTAAAATTACTTCCAAGCGACCATAGCGAGTGGGAAGCAGCGACGTGGATATATGTTGCAATGGGAGATATGTATTTTCACCTTAAAAATTATGAACAAGCCTTTAAGTGCTTTTACAATGCAGTTCAGTGTCCACAAGGGCTGGGAAATCCTTATATTCATCTTCGTCTTGGACAGCTTTATTTTGAAGAAGGTAGCTTTGATGAATCAGCTGATGAATTAACACGAGCTTATATGGGAGGAGGGTTAGGTATACTTTTGGAAGATGATCCTAAGTATTTAGACTTTTTAGAAACAAAAATTGTTATATAATATAACCTTAAGGTCAAAAAATGTATAGCGTTTGGAAAGCAGATTTTGATAATGAAATTTATTATACGCGTGGAACCATTAGAGATATTAGTGTATTAAAGGAAATTAAACTTACAAAGGGTGAACCAATCTCTGATAAAAATATCAAGATAAATATTGATTTAATCGAAGAATATGAACCAGCAGACTATTTTCATGTAGGTTCACTTTTTATAGTTTCTAGTAAGCTAAAAGATATTTTAGAAACAAAACAGGTAAGTGCAGAATACTTTCCAATAAAGCTATATAAACCAAATGGTATTCCTATACAAACTAAATACTTTTTTGTAAACTTATTAAAAAAAATTGATTGTATTAATAAAGAATATTCACGATATATAGAAGAAGAAGGCTATATTGATGAAATTTATAAACTTGTTGTTGATGTAGGTAAGGCTAAAAATGAAGTCTTATTTAGAGTTGATAAAACATTTAATAACATAATCTTAGTACATGATTCATTAAGTGACTTAATAAAAAGTTTAGGTTGTACAGGGGTGAGATTTATTAAGATTGATGATTGGAAATGGTAGGATTGAAAAGTCTCTCAGTGTGAAACTGTGCAGTACTTATTATGCATATTTATAAAAAGTATTGAGTAGTTAGCTTAGAATTAAGAGATAATTTAAATATCTTCTTATTAAGTAGAATTGATGTGATATTCGAGAATAATAGGCTAAATATGAATTTTTTAAAAATATCTGAATTGGTCAATATTGTTGTGAATGAAATTATTTATTCAGCTCCAGCTAATTGGTCAAAGATTGTATATTATACAGAACGATTACGTGATATGGAAATTGGTTTGCGTGATGCTTCGATTAGTAGATGTTGGGTAGGACAGGATGAAAAGCTTTATGATGCTTATAATGGTCCAGCTTTAAGTATATCTGTTGAGTTAGATGATGCAGTAGATGAACTATTCGTTGATTCTGAAAAAAATAAAGATATATGGACTGGTTTTAGTGTGGTTGTTAATAAGGATGGTAAATATATAACTCAATTCTACTATAAAGACACACCACTTCTAGATAATAAAACGGATGAATATAGAGCAAAATTAGATGCTTTATCTGAGCTGAATTAAATATGATAATGGATTTTAATTATAGGTGTAAAGCTCGTATAACCTTTTAAGGTTGATTAAAGTAATTGGTTGAATTTTTCTGATGCTTTAGAGAATAGAGTTAAGTTAGACACCCTATTTTATCAATTATCTTTAACTAAGCTCTTAAAGAAATTATTTATACAAATTTTTATAAATACGAATTAAATGAAGATCGATATCTTAAAAATATTTTCAGATTAATGCATAAGATAGGTTATTATAACTGAAAGTATTTCTATCTAAGAAATTATTTGAATCGCTCTATTATGACAACGAGTTCAGAACAGTACTTTTAGAAGTCTAGATACTTAAAGAAAGTGCAACACATGAACCAGTATCTATGGTTTTTCACAATTTAATCAAAGACTATTTTCACTTAAAGAGACTTAATCCTTATGTTGATTGAAATTGCTATCGCGGATGCTTACGGTGCTGGTTTTGAATTTTGCAGCCAAGATAAGATTATTTCACAGAATAATTTAGAATTATACAGCAAACATGAGTTATACGATATTTTAGGCAAGTATACAGATGACACACAGATGTCGATTGCGATAGTGGAGTTTATATTATCAGGTCAAGAATGGACCAAAGAAAATATAGCTTCAAAATTTTTAGAATGCTTTAAAAGAGATGTGAGATTAGGATATTCAGAAGGTTTCTTTAATTTATTAAGTAAAGTTGAGTCTAGCAAAGAGTTACTTGAATTAATAATACCAACAAGTGAAAGAAATGGGGCGGCAATGCGTTCAGTTCCAATTGGTTTTCTAAAAAATAAAGAAGATGTAATTGCTTTAGCAAAGTTACAAGCACAAATTACACATGATTCACCCATAGGAATTCAATCAAGTTGTGCTGTCGCATTAGCTGCTCATTTTGGAGTTCATCAAAAAGGTTCTATTAAGGATTTAGAGAGGTTTCTAAAATCAGAGCAATATGGAAACTGGGATTATAATTGGACAGATAGAGTATCTTTAAATGCATATGATACGGTCAGTGCAGCATTAACATGTTTATTGCAACATAGTTGTTTAAGTGAGCTTCTAAAGTCATGCATTAATTTAGGTGGAGATACTGATAGCGTTGCAGCGATAGCTGTTGGTTTAGCTACATGTTTTATAGAATACAAAAAAGATTTACCTATTCAACTTTATAATAATTTAAATGAAGATAAATACGGAATATCTTTTTTACAAAATTTAGAGAAAAAGTTTTTTGAAGAAAATTTAATATAATCAAAAATTTATGTTGTTGTTTTTTGAAATTTAAAGTTTTACTTTAATCGAAAAATGCATTCTTTATTTAATTTTTTGAAGATGAGATCGTTAATTTTATGATCTGATCCAAATACGGTGTTCAAACTTAGTTGCTGGCACCCGTATGGACTTTTATTGAAAAAATGGAAAAGGTTGATGAAGTGACAATTGATAAAACAGAATTATATTGGTCTTCACTATGTAGGTTAAGATCGGAATTTGATTGTTGGGTTCGTATAGTCCAGAAGCAAGATTCTTCGGTTGAGAAAGGTAGATGGGGGCAAATGTTAACAATCTCTATCGAAAATTATTTAGAAGGGCCTGATGGTTTTGTTTCTTTTAAAGATATAGAGGCAGTAGAGATTTCAATTTATTGTCTTATGGGAGGAATGGCAAATCGACCATTACACATGATTAATATAAAGAATGAAATCTTAGAAGCTTTACAAAAGACTCAGCTGCGTTGGGAAATACGTGAGAGTGCTTGGTCTGTTGGTAGAATTTTCGAAGAGGAGTCTGTAACAGTGATCGCTATCCTAAATCCTTTAAATTATGGTTGAGTTATTGTCTAATTTAATATGTAGTTTTCTTCTGTAAAATTTCATTTGAAAGGTATTACTGAGTTAAAGTAATTATTTTTAAAGATAAGGTCTTTAATTTTATAATCTGATTTAAATCACGATGTTTAAACTCATTTACTGGAGCACAAGGCTAGAATTTTTTAAAATATTAAATATTCATTTACTGGCTAAGTCAGATATAAATCATGATTCTAGCTGGAATTTAATAGATGCTCTTTTCTAGAGTAAAATATACTTGAAAAGTGGTATTGTTAATATTCTTTATAACAATCGAATTCTAACTTTTATATATTGGAGAATATATTGGATAAAAAATTTGTTATAGAAAAAATTAAAGAAGCAGCAATAGAGGCTTTTAACTCTGTAAGACAAGAGCAGCCTGATATAAATTTTTGTGCTTATGGCTTATATTCTGATACAGATGCAATCACAATCTGTCCAGCACAAAATAGCTGTATTCATTTAAATAAAATGATAGAAAATGATCCTGATGATAAAGAATATTATCGATGGAGTCCAAGTGAGTGGAGCCATGAATCTAAGGGTGGTGAGAGTTTTAACGAGATTTCTACATATTTAAGAGCTAAATCTAAATTAATTAAGTCTTCAGATGAATATGATCAGTTTAAGTTCGATGTATATCAATCCTGCATATTGGCACTTAAGAGTTTGAAAGACGAGGGATTTTTTTGTGATATGGATAGGAATGGTGTCATAGTCTTTACTATTTCTGATGCGATAAATAGTAACGAGCATGAATGGATAGAATTGTTAAATAATAATGATGCTTCACAGCAATTTAATGAGTGGATAAAGACGTTACAATAACAACATCTATTTCGTCGATTCTACTGTCCAATAATATAGTGTTTTTTATCAAAACAATAGGTTAGTTTTACAATTGCTGAGAAGAACACTCTGTACAGCTTAGTGTAGTGGCTGTATGCCAATTCACTAAAACCATTACATGCTAAATTGAAAAGCGAATTAGGAATTCAACGGCAGGGTCTATCATTCTTGTTTTAGAATTAACTGAGTTACTTTGATGAGGCACCTCTGAATTTTTTTAGACTTTATATTGTCAGGTTTCAAATGATAACAGATTTGATTGTAGGAAATTTTATTATAATTAAATACATTTATGATAGATATTCATCTGCTTTTTGAGTCTTTCTTTCATTATTATTTAGGGGATATTTTAGTGAGTATAAATGATTATTCTGATGAAAATGATTACTACAGTCAAGAATTTGAAAAAGAGGGAACTGTATCAATTTAGGCAGGAATATTTGGTGAAGGTGTAGATACAGATTTAGATATCTTGCAAGATTTATGCGGGGTCGGGTATTATCGTCTTGACGATCAGGAAACTAATAATTTTAATTTTGAGATGGTGAGTTTAAATAAATTACTTGAAGATTTATCTTATTCAAAATCTTTTATTAATGAGGTAGTGAGTGCTGCTTTTGAAAAAGGGATATTAGATTGTAGGTGGGTTATTGCACAATATGATTTTTCTTATAAACCTTCTAAAGTTAGGAGAAGTATTGCAAAAGATCCTATTTTTATAGGTAGCTTTAAATATTCAGTAGAGAGTTGATTGGTTAATTTTACTATCAGATATACACAAGGTGTGGTGATTCATTTAGCCGGCTCTTTAATAATGCTCCTCAGCAAATTTATATTAGAAGAATGAAATTATGATTAATGATGATGCAAGTTCACTAGTTGTTGAGATTGCAAAAAAATTTATAATGCTCATGATGGGTGTTGAACCACAGTGGGAAAAAGCATACTTAAGATTTTCCTGTAATAATTCAGTCGCAGAACTTAAAGCATCATTCGTGTCTGAAACTGGCGTAGAAATAATAGATGTCTTGAAGTATAAAGATTTCTTTCATCCTATGAATATGCAAGGTCAAGAATTACTAGCAGCCTTAGGTAAAATTAAAGGAGTATTTCTACTGGTGATAGATGCAAACTTTGACTATGAAATTAATTTTGAATACCAAGATATGAATCGTTGGAAAATTAGTAAATTAGCAGGTGGGACTGGAGTACCTGAAGGCATTATATAGTTGTGCAAAAATATTACCTTTAGCATCAACTAGAAGAAATTGGTTAGGGTGGTGCTTTGGACGATGTTGGTTTCCATTTTATTGTGTGAAGTTTGAGAAAAACTAATCAGCAAGCTCTTTGATAAATTTATTTAGCACATTGGCTAATATTAATTTTTTCAAAAGGTGAATAATTTTTGTTATTTTTAAAATCCCTTTTACATGGTACTAGGTACATACTTAACGTGCAATGAGTCTGACGAAAGTGAATGTAAGTTTTAGAGCCGGAATCACTTCTATGAAGGCGAGACTAGAAGTATAATAAAATTTTAAACTAAATCATAAAATTATGACTTTGTGGCGATTTTGTTCTGAGTATACACTATGAAGAAAATAGTAGCAGAATTAATTCTATTAAGTAATAAATCTATATATCCAAGAGTCTATTGTATTGATGAAACGGGACATGAACATGAAGCCATAACCGTGACACTTTGTGATGCTATATGGGAGTTACGTGGTAAACCTCTTTTGGAGTTAAAAGAGTTAATAAATAATTTTATTTTGGAAAAGTATTACCCAATTGATCAAGAATTACCGGATATGTTAATTAATGATAAATTTATTTGGGTGAGACCACCATTGGCAAATAAAAGTGAGATTTGTATATCAAATGAGAATATCCCAGAGTATTCCATTGATGATGGATTACCTCAATATTTTAATTTCGAGCAGTTTAATACAGTATGTAATGTTGTAGAAGAGTTTGACAATATAATAATTAAACATGGGAAAGAAAATTTACTTGGTATTAAAATTGAGATTGATTTTCCTTAATTTTGAATCAGATCTAGTGACTAAAATTATTTATCGATATTGCGGTCTAAGCATGATTAAAAAATTTTATAGTTAAAAATAATTGGAACAAGCCAAGGCGAGGGTGTTAGTTATTTCCTAATAAATGATACTTTAGTGGGTAAATTAGAATGTTATTAATATTGTTTTACAAGCGTTAATAAATCTATTATATAACAGCTCTTACATTGACTAAATAGGTAAATAGTGTAGACAAACTTGATCAGTTTAAAATTATTCAAGAGATAGTAAATCAGGCGATTTCGGTAGTAGACTCAGGATGGATTGAATTAAGACTTACTTATCATGTAGAAGATAATTATAGCGAATTTGGTAATAGTTACTTAATAAATCAAGCTGGAAAGGTTTATGAGAAAGCATTGCCAGTTACAAATGATCTCAATTTTTAGTTTAGAAAGTTGCAATTTGAATTGCTACAAGTAGATAAACACCTTTTCACTTCTTGTAAATTTCATTTGTGGGCTGATGGAAAATTTGAGGCTTCGCATAGATATGGTGCAGTAGATTGGGATAAGCTAATGAGAGCCGGATGGAATTTTCCTTCAGTTACTTCTCTGCACTAATTAAGTTTTTAAAGATACCAACTAGCTTAAACTATCGATAAGATAAAATATGATAGTTTAATTCAGAATTTTGTAGAGTTTATCTCAGCTCAATGATATTCCAATTAGTACTACAATTGGCAAGAAGAAAACGGCATCCACGTCAGATTATTCCATTACGTTATGTTAGCTCAGCATGAACACAAGTTAAATTCTATTTATATCTAACATAAATTGATTAGCTGGTATCTTGACAAAGATTTTTAAATGAATACATGTCAAACGGTAAATATTTTTTAATGTAAAATATGGAAATTTAGGTGGATTCTCAGAAGTTAAAAAACTGAAATAATTGCGGGTGTAGAAAATGGGTTTACAAAGTATAGAACCATTTGGTTTTATGGATTCTAATCTGAATTTAATCGAGCATAAAAAATATATAATTTTTGGAGAGTCAAAAGAAATTACTTTTACTCTTGCTGGTTATGGAGTTGATGATATTACAAATGCTCAAGAGCGAGCTTACAATGAATTTCTTGGTAATTCTTTAGACTATATTACGTTAATAGAGGGAGCTCTATTTAATTGTTATATATTCAATAGAGATAAAATATATCAAGATTTACCTTATGATGAAATGGTGCCCCATGTCCAAATTGTTTCTGATTTGAGGAAAGTTTTTGATTGGAATCAATTATATTTTTTACCTAATGGCGAAATAGTTTTTATGTTTGAAGCAACTTTCGAACCAGAGTTGGGGATAGGCGTCTTGATAGTTGATAAATGTGTTAAAACTATTAATGTACAAGAATATTTTATTTGAATGATGAAATGCTGGTATTTTATCTGTAATGCAACAGCACCGGCTGAGATGAATCAGTTTTCTCTATTACATAACACTTTTTCAATAATTCGTAAGTGAAGTTATATGCATAAGTCCAATATCATTCGACAAAATCAAGAGAATAATATTTCAATTAGAAATGCTATTAAAAATCATAATTTGATTAATTTAAAAAAGATATTTAACGAATTTCCTAGTTTAATATTTATAGATACACCATTTGGTAGTTGGCTTCATGTAGCTGTTAGTAGTGGAGCATTAGAAATAGTTAAATATCTAATTTCAGAAGGGTTGGACCCTAATAAAAAAGGGGGAACTTTTGGGGGCAATAGTTTAAATACAGCAGCATCAAGTGGACATATTGATATAGTAGAATACTTATTATTGTTAAATGTTGAAATGGATACCACAGAACCAGAAAAAAATCCTTTATTTGGTGCCATAATGAAAGGAAGTTTGCCGATCGCTGAAAAATTAATTTGTCACGGTATTGACTATAAAATGTCTTATACTGGAAATTATATGAATAATATGGATGCTGAAGCATTTGCTTTAGAGCGTGGAGAAATAGAAATAGCAAACTATTTAAATTCCTTGAAATGAAAGTCTGATAACTTTAATAAGTATGGTATCCGATAGCTTATGTGTAACTTTGGGAGTTGAATAACTTATATGAATTTGAAGCATCTAGATTCAGATATAGATTTCGTAGTAACACCTGCAGCATTTTTAGGTGTTTTTGATATATATGATCGTGAGGAAACATGGGGGGCCTATTTAGACCAATTTGATCCCAATAATCCAAAAGAACTAGATGATTTGTTAGAGAAATACTTTTTTAATAACGGTAGAGTTTTGAGGTTTACAGTTGATCATAAAATTGAAATGATAAAAGTTCTTATTAATGCTTTAAATGATAAAAACTTTAACTTTGGTGCATTATTAGTAAATGATGAAGATCCTTATGATACATTTTCTCTTCCATATACTTGGGAATTCAAGCGACCTAGATTCTATTTTGAAGAAGTTTATAAGTTGGCGTATAAATATTGGGGAAATGACCTTAAAGAAGCTGGTTTTAATATGCCTTGTTTAAATGATTTTTAACTTTTTTCTATATGCTATTTAAAATAGACAGGATTTGTTAAATGCAGCAAGATAATTCTATATCTATTTGGGTGGGGAATTTAGATTCTTCTTGTGACTTAGATAACTATGTCTTAAATCGATATTCATTAGATGGTGATTTTGAAGGATCTTCTTTTACAGATGAATTCCAGATTGATTTTATTGATGAGGATCTTGTTGAGAAAAGTTTCTTTGATTTTACCAATAATTTAGAATTAGTTTTCAATGGGTTTTCCTACGATGAACAAATTTTGAAAGAACTAAAATTAAAAGATATGAAATTATTGTTTCCCATTAATTGTATAATTCTAATTTATAATTTTGCATATAAATTAAATCACAAAAGTGTAGGGGAGGTACAATTTTTAGGTACATTGCCTTATAAAAAACCATAATTTTTTATTTAATATAGATGCTATATTTTGAGGTTTTATTAATTCAAAATAAAATAGATATAGCGTGGTAATTAAAAGTTACTTTTGTATTTGCGCTGAGATATTAATTAATGGATATAAATGGGGTTTTTAAGTGGGAACTTTAAATGATAAAGTTTTTGGAGAGTTATATAATAAGGAGCTTCTTTGGATGCGTCTATATGAAATAGAAATATTTCATACATTATATCCAATTGAATTAAATGTTTATACATATGAAGATGATGGTAGTGATATCACTCAAAATCAAAGAGATACTTTTATTCATTTTGAGTTAAACAAAAAAAATATTTTGGATAATGTTGAAAAAGAGATCAATAAGTATTGTTATGAAAACTTTCAGATTGCTGAATTGGAAAGTATAAAAAAATGGTTATTTTAAAAGGTTTGAAAATTATACATACTGAAATAGGGGAGGATAGACAATTAGGATTTATTTTTGATTCTATATTTGATCCAGAGCTTGGTATAGGTGTCTTAGTTATAAATGAGCAAGTTGTTGCGGTAGGAGTGCAAGATATAGTGCTTTAATATAATTTGGGAAGTAATAGAGTTAAAATTTAAAATAGTAGATATGACAGCTAATAAAAGAGTCAAGAAATGGATGAATTAAAGATAATTGCTAAGGATATCCATAGTGCTATTAAAGATGGTAATAATGAGTTAGCTATAAAGTTATTAAAAGATTATAGGCATTTAGGAATTTTAAATTTTAAAACTCCTTTCGGTACATGGTTGCATGATGCTGCTTTACATAATCGTAAAGATATTATTGTATACTTGGTCTCAGCAGGAGTTGATATTAATGAACAAGGTGGCCCCCTCCGTGGTAATGCTCTAAGTCAAGCAGTTAATAAGGAAAATATTGAAATTATTGAATATTTTTTGAATTTAAATATGGAGATAATAACATCAGATTCTATAAAAAATCCTTTGTTTACTGCATTTTATCGTGGAAATCTTGATATTGTTAAAATTTTGATTAAGCATGGTGTAAATTATAGAGTGGCATATACTGGAGATTATGCAGAGCATCTTGATGCTGAGGCGTTCGCTTTAGAGCGAGGTGAAAGAGAAATAGCTAACTAGTTGCACTCTTTGAAGAAACAAGATCATTTATTATAATGTAGTGTAAATTTTCTATATTTTTTAAATTTACTTGTTTTGAATAAAAATAAAATATCTAATTGTATCTTAGTTTATAATAATATTTAATATACATGGTTTTTATATTTTTAGATAAAATTTTATTATGAAAAAATTTGATTACTATGGTGTGAGTTATGATAATGAAAAAGATATGATTTCAAAATTAAGTAAAATTTTGGGAATTGTATATATACCTCATGATAGTTCCTTTTGGGGAGATTATTTTTTAGCAAAAATTGGTGGTAATGGTAAGTGTAGGCTTTTTCAAAATTTTAATCCATGTGAAGATGATTGGAACTACCCGGATCATAAGCATGTTGAGTGGATTATGGAAATAAATGGAACACCTGAAATGGATAATATATTTAATAAATTGTTAAATGAAGCTGAATCTAATATTTTTTTATTATATCGATCAGAGGTAGAAGCTTTAAATTATATAAAAGAGTATGAATTTAAAGATGGTGATTTTAAGTTGGTAAATGAGGTTTTTTATAAGAAAAAATAATTTTATTGTTTTGATTGGAAAAAACAGCTCTAAATAAATTTTTATGATTTCTTCTGTTATTCATATTTTATAATTTGTTGATAGCTTATCTTTAACATTTTAAATGAAATTATTTTATATTTTAATTGATAGAGAAATGTAATGGATTGGACTCAGAAAATAGCGAGATTGGCTCTTGTGAAAAATTCTTTGTATGAGGCAGATACTAGGAAAATTTGGCCTTATTATTTACCTGAATTAGCTGCAACAATAGATGATATTATAAAAACTGAAATTATATTGGGTGAGGAAATTGATAAATTTTATAAGAGCTTTCTTTTATATGCAAATGGATGGAAAGGATTTTATCAATATGTAGATTTATTTGGTCTGACAGATTTGATAGAAGGAGAAAAAAAGCAATATGCATTGGATTTATTAAATATAATCGATATTACATATCTTTCTAAAAAAGGTATTCGTAGAACTGATTTGATGCCAATAGCAGCTACTTTAATTGATAAAGATATTTTTTTAATAGGTAAACCTAATTCATCAATAGCTGGGGAAGTAATTTGGTATGCTGGAGAGGAAATTGAAATTTTTAAAAATTTTAATAAATTTTTTTTAGCAATGATTGATTATAATATTGAAGAGGTTAATGATCTTAAAAGTGGATTGGTTGATATTTACCTAAATAATAAGACTATATATTGATGGAGAATAAACTATGAGTTTATCTAAGAGTTGGTCTGATTTCGGTTAAAGGGATCTAAAAATTTAAATTTAGATGAAATTTTAAAGATTGAATCTATTTTGAATATTGAACTTCCTTTCTTGTATAAAAGTTTAGTTGAATATGCAAATCCTGCATATATTGAAGTTGGTTCTTTTTATTACGGTGATGATGAAACATGTATAAGTGATTTTTTCCCTCTAACTCAATCAAATGAGTATGGTTCATTTTTATGGTACGCACTTGATAATTCTATAATTCCTAAAGGTATTTTACCATTTGCAAGAGATGCTGGGGATTTCTTGATTTGTTTTGATTATCGAGAAACAAAAACATTGCCTAAAATAATTTTACTTGATAGCTTCTTGTCGGAAATATATCCAATTTCAAATAATTTTGAAGGTTTTTTAGAGCTTTTACATGAGTGATTAATATATTAATAAATGTTTATTTACCTTTGTAATTGATTTTAATATGCTAAAAAATCTTAAAATAAATATAAAGTTTGAAATTATTGTAGATATAATTAAAACTTTAATTTCGTAAAAACAGAGAAATATTTCGTATGTCATTAAAATATCCGAATAGTACTGTTAATTTTTCAGCAAGTCCTGCACATGCTTTGACTCCCTTTCAGGTGTATGATCGGGATGAATGGGAAAATTATTTATCTAAATATGACCCCAATAATTTTTTAGAAATAGAACCATTATTTAATGAATACTTTTTTAAAGTAAAAAATAAAAAGTATAATGTTCATCATAAAGCAGTAATTATACTCTCATTAGAGAAAGCTTTGCTGACTGAGAATTATAACTTCGCTGAATTATTAGAGTCTGATGATGAAACATGCTTTTATTTTCCTTATAATTGGAAAATTGAAAAACCTAGAGATTTTTTTAAGAGTATTTATGGTTTGATGTTTGAGAACTGGGGTAGTGAAGTAATTAATTCGGGATATAAAATTTTACCACCAAACCAAATATTATAAGCTTGGGGTAATTATAATATATTTCATTTATACTGGGCTCTTTTGATTTTTTAGCTATTTTTTAACGTATTGTTAGGTGTGGGAAAGTATTACCATGAATGAATATTTTAAGACGTACACAGAATCGCATGATGGAATAGAAGGAACGTTCTATTGTGAAGTGGAAAAAGGATTGATAATCCGTCATATTAGTGTTTTTGAAGGAATTTTTTATTGGGCAACTCCTAAAGAATATTTTCATGAACAATATGATTTTACAGATCAGCCAGAGTTTGGAGAGGCTGATGAGAGTGCAATTTCTATATCAAAAGCTGAGTTTGATGTGACATGGAATCATGCAGTAAGGCAGAATTTAATTTGAATATCATCAATGGTGATCTTATTGATCTAGCAAAAAATGGAAATTTTGATGTAATTATTCATGGATGTAATTGCTTTTGTAGAATGGGTGTGGGAATAGCATAAAGTAATTAAACAAGATTTCTATTCTTGTAAAATAGCTTACCCTATGCTCGGAACTAGTCTTGCTGGTGGAGACTGTAATAAAGTATTGTAAGTTTTAGGTAATTATAATATATTTTATTTGTAAGTTTTGTGAACTTTAAATATTTCTTAACTTTAATGGTTTTAAATTAATAAGGTTATATGATGATAAAAAGAATTGTTAATCCTTTTTATATCTGCTTTTTTTTATCAAATATATTATTTTATCGAGATTTTGATGAAGTTCAGACTCAAGGTGTTATATTTAATAGTATAGATTTTACTAGTTTAAAACATATTGATATTTTATTAGAAGAATTGGTAAAGCCTGAATTTATGAGATTAGATGATTCGACGAAAGAAAGGGTGATGCATTCGTTGTATTATATGAATATATCAAATAATCAAAAATTTATTTCATTTGTTTTGGGTTATTTTGATCTTTTAGATTTTTCTGAAATTGCAGTTGATTATTTTTTGAAAAAAATGTGGGAAATATTTTTTGATGGTATTCAGTTGAATTTATTAAAAGAAGATTTTAATGTTTCTTATAAAATTTTAAATGATAATAATATAAATTACATTCTTCAAAGTGAAAGTAAAGATATGAGTGGAGTATTGGATGAAGTATATGGAAAAATATTTAAAATTTATATAATGTTTTTATAGTGTATTCAAAAGTATTATATTTTTTATGGAAATCAAAAAATTAAGACTAATTTTCTACAAGTTTTTTAAAAGGAACTAAAATGAGGAAGTTGTTAATCTATTTAGAAGAAAATAAAACTTTTGATATTAATCAGATAGTAGAAAAAATTTCAAGTATTTTAGGAGTTTCAAATTTAAAAGTTGGAGATTTCATTGGTGCTATTTTGGAATGTGAGTATTCATTAAATGGAAGTTCAACTATAGTTAGAATGAGTAAAGATGCTGAAACTTTAACAATAGAAGGCGTTGGAGATGAAGCTATTGATTTTGCTTTAAAAATTCAAAAATTATTGCCTTATCCTTTATTCATGATGGATATGGAATATAACTTTAATATTAGATTGTTGGATTATAATTCTCTTGATGAAATTAGAAAAACGACCTTAATTTAATTTATTTTTAAAATTATAATTATAGTCTTGTTTTTTTATTAAATGTCCTGATTTAATGAATAATCTTTAAGATATAAAAATTTGAATGCTTAATATAGTAAATTTAATCAAAAATTATAAGTTCGTCACTTAAAATTCTTAAAGTTAAAGTCATTAATGTTATAATCTGATTTAATGCTAAGGTGTTCAAACTTAGTCATCGGATGCTAGTTTTTAAGTAATTTTTTTGGCGTTTAAGCCCACATAAATTATAGTTCAAGTGTTAAATACTTAACTCATCTAAATGAATATTATTGAAAAATGAAAAATAGGTTAATGACATGACAATTGATAAAACAGAATTATATTGGTCTTCGCTATGTAGTTTAACAGCAGAGTTGCGTTGTTGGGTCCATATAGTTCGGAAGCACGATTCTTCGGTTGAGAAAGGTAGGTGGGGCAAATGTTAACAATCTCTATCGAAAATTATTTAGAAGGGCCTGATGGTTTTGTTTCTTTTAAAGATATAGAAGTCGTAGAGATTTCAATAAATCGTCTTAGGGGAGGAATGGCAAATCGCCCATTGCAGATGATTGATATAAAATAATATAATTATTACTCATATCGAATAATAATAACTTAAATTGATAATATTACTACGAGTGAATTATAGTAATTCACACTTCATTATTGATGATACTGACTCATCCTATTTATCAAAGAGATGCATTATTTTCATCGTTAGTATTTAAATAATCTTCTAGTGTGCCTATTAATATTTTACACTATACTAATCTCATGATTGAAAATTCAATTTATAAATTAAGTAAATATTCCTAGAGGATTACAAAAATGACATTAAAAGAAAAATTAAGTGAATTTGATGACGCGATAGTAGCAGTCGCACTACATGCTCCGGATGACTATGCTGAGTGGCAGCTTGAATACTTTCCTACCCAAGCTGCAATTCATGAAGATACTATGAGTGATTTAAAAGAGCTATGGAATGAGATTAGATCACAAATTAAAAAAGATTTAGCTAAAGCCGACTATGTTGGAGTTAAACTTCAAGAAATGTTTGATGCTTATGATAAAGGAGATAAAGTGGAAGGAAAAAAAATAGCTTGGGAGCTTGCAGATTTATACGATATTAATAAATTGAGATAATATTATAGATGCTCGATGTATTTAATAAAGATAACATTTTAAAAGCACAAAAAATGATATGTACAATATTTATGAATTTAGGTAGTGAGAAAAATGTCTTTAAAAGAAAAATTAGGTGAATTAGAAGATTCATTAGTCACAGTAGAGTACTGTGCTCCAGATGACTATGATGAGTGGCTTCTTGAGTACTTTCCTACTCAAGAAGCCATTCATGAAGAACGAATGAAAGATTTAAGAGAGTTGTGGTCTGAAATTAGGCCAAAAATAAAAAAAGATCTTGTGAAAGCCGATTATGTTGGAGTTAAACTTCAAGAAATGATGAATGCCTTTGATAAGAGCGATAAGAGCGATAAGAGCGAAGGACAAAAAATTGCTGGAGAGCTTGCTGATTTATATGATATTACCAAGTTAAAATAATTTTTTGAGATATTTGATGTATTCCACCGCGATGATATTTTAAAAAAGAAAAAACTCATATGTATAGTATTACTGAATTAAGGTAATTAATAAGATGTCTTTAAAAGAAAAATTGGGTGAATTAGAAGATGCCCTTATGACACTAGCGCATTGTGCTCCAGATGATTATAACGAATGGCGACTTGAGTACTTTCCTACTCAAGAAGCCATTCATGAAGAAGAAATAAAGGACCTAAGAGCATTGTGGTCTGAAATTAGACCAAAAATTAAAAAAGATCTGGTGAAAGCCGATTATGTTGAAATTAAAATTCAAGAAATGATTGATGCTTTTGATAACGGGGAGAAGATTGAAGGGCGAAAAATTGCTAGAGAGCTTGCTGATTTGTACGATATTACCAAGCTAAAATAATTTTTTTAGATATTTGATGTATTCCACCGCGATGATATTTTAAAAAGAAAAAACTCATATGTATAGCATTACTGAATTAAGGTAATTAATAAGATGTCTTTAAAAGAAAAATTAGGTGAATTAGAAGATTCATTAGTCACAGTAGAGTACTGTGCCCCAGATAACTATAATGAATGGCTTTTTGAATACTTTCCTACACAGGAGGCTATTCATGAAGAACAAATGAAAGATTTAAGAGTGTTGTGGTCTGAAATTAGACCAAAAATAAAAAAAGATCTTGTGAAAGCCGATTATGTTGGGATTAAACTTCAAGAAATGATGGATGCTTTTAATAAAGGTTATAAGGATGAAGGAAAAAAAATTGCTGGAGAGCTTGCCGATTTATACGATATTACTAAATTGAAATAATATTTTAAGATGCTCGATGTATTTAATGAAGATAATATTTTAAAAGCACAAAAAAGATGATCTGTACAATATTTATGAATTTAGGTAGTGACTAAAATGTCTTTAAGAGAAAAATTAGGTGAATTAACAGATTCTCTTGTTACTGTAGCACATTGTGCTCCAGATGATTATGATGATTGGCTTCTTAAATACTTTCCTACTCAAAAAGCTATTCACGAAGAACGAATTAAAGATGTAAGAGAGCTATGGTCTGAAATTAGACTAAAAATTAAAAAAGACCTAGTGAAAGCTGACTATGTTGGAGTTAAACTTCAAGAAATGATGGATGCCTTTGATAAGGGCGATAAGAGCGAAGGGCAAAAAATTGCTAGAGAGTTGGCCGATTTATACGATATTACTAAATTGAAATAAGTTTTAGAGTTACTAAGTAAATTCACTTAATGAGAGATATATGTAAATGTTATTACAAGATAAATTAAAATGGATAGAAAATAAATTATCCTTAATCTCAAACAATACTCAAGATAATCAGTTATCTGAAAGTGAAAAGAATGAGTGGGACGGTATTTTTGTTGAAATAAAAAGATTGTGGGAAGAAATAGTTTTTGAAGTTCAAAAAGACACTGTAAAGGCGTTACAAATTGAAAGAAAAACTATTGAAATGATTGATGTATTTCATCAAGATGATATTTTAAAAGCAAAAAAAATAGCTTGGGAAATAGCTCATATGTATACCATTACTGAATTGAAGTGATTAATTTTTATAAGAAGGTATTCATGGTTGTACAGAAAATTTATATTTTTGGAGATAAGATTCCATTATGAATAAATATGATTATTATGGCGTGAGTTATGATAACGAAGAAAATATGATTTTAAAGTTGAGTGAAATTTTAGGAGTTGTATTTATACCTCATGATAGTTCTTTCTGGGGGGATTATTTTTTAGCAAAAATTGATGGTAAGGCAGAATGTAGGCTTTTTCAAAATTTTAATCCGTGTGAAGATGAGTGGAACTATCCAGATCATAAGCATGTTGAATGGATTTTGGAGGTAGATGGAATATGTGAAATAGATAATATATTTAATAAATTGTTAAATGAAGCTAAATCTAATGTTTTTTTATTATATCGGTCAGAGATTGAAGCTTTAAACTATTCAAGAAGGTATGAATTTAAAGAAGGTAATTTTAAGTTGATTAGTGAATTCTTTTTTAAGAAAAATTAATTTTTGTCTAATTTATTTTAAGTTATATATTTATTTAAGTAATAATTTTTACATTTAATTTAATGAGGATATCGTTGAAATATATCTATATTTAGGAAGGTGTATTGATAAATCTTCAACTTTAAATGAAATTAATATATAGCTTTGATGGTAGGTTGATAGTGTTTTGAAGTCGAATACCAAAAAGATGTCTATTAGTTAACAACTTTATATGAAAATAAATCTGGGGGATAGAATGAATTTTATTGAAAAGTCTCAACTTATTAATGTAATAGTTAAAGAAGTAGTTGAGGCTATAATTCCTGCCAATTGGAATTATATTTATTTTTATACTGAAAGTTTAAGAGATAAAGAAATTGGTCTAAGAAAAAAAACAACTGTTGAATGTTGGATCGGAGAAAAACCAGTTTTATATACTAAAGATTATGCATTAGATACAAGTGGTGAGTTATTAATGGAAATTAATAAACTTTATTTGGTGTGTGAAAAAAATAATGATATTTGGACTGGATTTTTACTAAAAATAAATAATACAGGAAAATATTCCTCTAAGTTTTATTATGAAGGTACACCTCTTCTTGATGGTAATGAAAAGGAATTAGATAAAAGAATAAATGATTTAAAATCTTAATTTATTAAATTTAGCCTAAATGTTTTTTTAAAATTTTTAGATATTTAGGCTGCTTTATATTCCATAATTTAATTATTTTATGAAAATAAATAGTATTTTGCTACTCAAACCTACGGGAAGTCATATTCTGTACTGGTTTAGTTCTAGAATGGCCAAATAAACATGGCTTTTCCTATTTGGGGTAAATAATGAAAGCAAAACAGGAAATATTCGATTTACTTAGTGTGCTTAAAGTGTTTGATGTCAACTATGTAAGCCATGAGGATTGTTTGAAACTGCATGGGTTGAATATGAATCAGCCTGAGGATGTAGTTAAAGCTGTCAGAACTTTGCTTTTGCCAGAATTTAATACATATCCTCAGGGCTCACGACAACGACTAATAGCTTTACTCAGCGCGACAATTTTGGATTCCAGTGAGGATTTTAGTATGCTTTTTGATCGAATTGAGCTGGCATTTGATAATGAGATTATTGATAAGCGTGTTTTTATGTCTGCTTTGTTGGTTGGGATTGAATCAGCCTCTTAACCTGCCATTCGGAATATCATGTCTACCTAGGTAGTGGACTTGATCTCAAAAATATCAAAATATTGAGTTTAATCGAGTGATTGATGTAATTCTAAATTCAAGAAAGAAGTAGAATGACTTCTTTCTTTAATGATTCGTCATAATTAATGAAGATGATTATCTTCATCAATAGTATCTAAGTAAGCGCCCAAAAATCCTGTTAAGATTGAGGCAATTTATGATAGTAACACAATTCGTCCATAAGGTTTTGTAGTTAAATATCAGAAAGCAGATGGTACGTGGTTAGAGTTCAATTTGAAAATAGAGTAGGGGGATAAAATGGATTTTTTAAGGAAATCAGAATTAATTAATTCTATACTTGAAAAAATTGAATCTTTGGCCGTAAATGATTGGCGAAATATTGTCTATTATACTGAAAGACTTAGAGACAATAATATTGGATTGAGAAATAAGGATACAGCCTTATGTTGGGTTGGTGACAATCTAAAATTATATACGGCTGATTATCCTTTACGTTCTTCTATGGAACCTTATAAAACAATAAATATTCTTTTTGAAGAGTGTGAAAAATCTGGTGATAATTGGTGTGCTTTATTTTTATTTTTAGATCATAATGGTAAATATTGTTCTAAGTTTTATTATGAAGGTACACCTCTTCTTGATGGTAATGAAGAAGAGTTAGATAAAAGAATGAATGATTTAAGATCTTAATTAATTAAATTTAGCCTAAATATCTTTTTAAAATTTTTAGATATTTAGGCTACTTTATATCCCATAATTTAATTATTTTATGAAAATAAATAATATTTTACTATTCTAATTGACTTGATGTGTAAAACCCTATTTTTATTAATTTTTTAAGAATAGAAAATTTTTACTAATAAATGCATCCTTTTTACTAGTTCAATTAACTATTTTTAAAAAATATGGCACTAAGTCTTTAAAACTTAATGCCATATTTTTAAATAAAAACAATAAAAGTTTTACTTAATCTTTTTAAAGATAAAGTCATTAATCTTATGACCTGACTCAATACCACGGCGTTCAAACTTAGTCACTGGGCGCCACTCTGGACGTGGATAGCTATTGCCTTTACCCGCCAAGTTTTCAAGGTCTGGACGGTTGTCTAAAATATCAAGCATCCATTCAGCATACGGTTCCCAGTCTGTTGCTGCGTGGAATGTACCACCCAGCTCAAGTTTTTGTTCAACTAATTGCATACGCTCATGAATAACAAAACGACGTTTGAAATGACGTTTCTTTTGCCAAGGGTCTGGGAAGTAAAGTTGTACACAGTTAATACTGTTGTCTGGCATTTCACGTAAAACCTGAATCGCGTCTGCATCAAGTACACGTAAGTTTTTAAGTTCCGCCATACCTGCTTCATAAAGACACTGAGCAATACCAGGTACGTGAACTTCAATACCCACATAGTTGCGTTCAGGGTTTGCTTTTGCCATAAGCACTAATGAACGACCCATACCAAAACCGATTTCAACAGTTAAAGGACGTTCTGGATGTTCGAAGTGCTGACGTAAGTCACCAACAGGATATTCCAAAATTAAATCGCGATGTTGTTCTAATGCCGTGCGTTGAGACGTATTAAGTGGTGCTGAACGACGCATAAACGTCACAATTTCACGGTGTTCAGGCAAATTGTCTAAGTCTGCAATTTGCGTTTCTAACTGATCGATCGACATAACCTTGGCAATATTGAAATTCAAATGCGGTATTTTAAGTCTTCATGTGGTCAAGTCAAATGTTTCGGTGTTTTTCTTCATGTAGATGTCATGTTCAATATTTAATCTAAGAATCTATATAAATTTCAAATGAACATATTTACTCATGAAAACTTTTCAATTACGCACACTTTCTGTGCTGTTAGGGGCACTTGGTGCTTTTACATATAGTCCTTGGGCACAAGCACAGCTCATGTTTAGTCAATATGTTGACGGCAGTAGTAACCGCAAAGGTTTGGAAATTTATAATCCAGATGGGACTACAGTTAATTTAGCCGACTATGAAATTCAACAATTTAATAATGGCGGTACAGCAAAAACAGCAACTTTCCGTTTACAAGGATCGTTAACCAGTAAGCAGAAGTTTTTGGTAGGTCGCTCTGAGTTACAGGCTGAACTTGGTAGTAAAGTAAATCAGGTCGCTGCATTATCTTTTAATGGTGATGATGCTGTTGTACTTGTTTATAAAGGCACACCTGTAGACCGTTTTGGGCGTATTGGTGAGCGACCGGAATCAGGATGGGGAACAGCCGTTTCGAGCGTGGGAAATAGTTTTAAGCGTCTTGAAACTGAGAATCCAACTTTAAGTATTGATACAACTGCAGCATTTGATTTGGACCGTTCATGGTCAGCTTGGACAAACCGCAATGACTTTTCAAATTTATCTGGCTCAACAACACAGCCTCCTGTTGAAACGATAAGTTGTTCAAGCTCCGATACACCAATTGCTGATTTATCAACCGCAGCACAAAACCACACCTATACAGTGCGTGGTGTGATAACTGCTGACTATCGTTATGCCAATGGCTTCTCTGGTTTTTATGTTCAGACACCAGACACAAAAGCACGTGCAAATGTCAGTAATGCTATTTTTGTTTACATTCCAAATAGTAGTGCTGTAAAAGGTGGGCAAGTTGGCGATGAAGTTATTTTGCGTGGTCGCTTAACAACTTATCAAAACCAATTGCAATTAGATCAATTACAACAAGATATTCAAACTTGTAATAGCAATATGGCAAATCAGGTGCAGCCGATTAGCGTTGAACTTCCATTTGCTAGCTTAACAGGTGGTTCAACCCATTCTCCGCAGCGTTATCAAGGTATGTTGGTCAAACTACCTCAGACTTTAACGGTGAGTGAGAATTACAATTACGGCCGTTATGGTGAATTATCTCTAAGCTTAGGCCGCTTATATATTCCAACCAATTTATATCCTGCACTATCTCCAGAAGCCAAAGCTCTTGCTCAGAAAAATTTATTGTCGAAAATTATTTTTGATGACGGCTATAACAACCAAAACCGTACTCCATGGTTACCGACAAATTTTAGCGCTGCTAATACGCTACGTTCGGGTTATCAACTTAAGAATGCTGAAGGTATTTTGGAATACCGTTTTAATGGTTGGCGTGTGCAACCAGTGCTTGGACGTAATCAGCCTGAAGTGATTACTCAAACAAACCCGCGTCAAAATGTCATTACCAAAAATGCTAATCACATTCGTGTAGCTTCATTTAACGTTTTGAACTATGACAATGGTGCAACGGGTTTCCCAACAGAGCGTGGTGCAACCACACAAACTGAGTTTGATAAACAGCACCGTAAAATTGTGAGTGCGCTCAAAGCAATTGATGCCGATGTGTATGGTTTAATGGAAATTGCGAACAATGGTTATGGGCCTAATAGTGCAATTGCCAATTTGACCAAAGCTTTAGGTAGCGATTGGAAATACGTCGTTCCTGAAAATCTAGACCGTTTAGGTGGTGATGCAATCGCAGTTGCTATTATTTATAACAGCAAGCGTGTTAAACCTTTAAATAAGCCTGTAGTGCTTGATTTGGGCGACAAGAACCGAACAACATTGGCGCAAAGTTTCCAAGCCGTTCGTGGTAATAAAACCTTTACCGTTATTCCAAATCACTTGAAATCGAAAAGCTGTAGTGGGGTGGATGCTAGCTCTATTGATGCAGACCAAAAAGATGGTCAAGGTTGTTGGAACCCGACTCGCGTGAAAGCAGTAGATCAAATTGTGCAGTGGTTAGCGAAAAATCCGACCCAAGTGCCTAAGCAAAATGCTTTACTTGTAGGGGATATGAACAGTTATGCAAAGGAAGAACCTATTTTGTCATTTGAAAAAGCGAACTATAAAGTTTTACTTAATGACACAAAGGTCGGTCAGGGTACTCAGGCATATAGCTATGTGTATGGTGTTGCGAGTGATGCCAACGGCAATGGTGGAGCAGGTAACTTAGATCATGCAATTGCTGATGCAGCTCTATATCCAAAAGTAGTGAGAACCTTTGCATGGCATATCAACGCAGACGAGCCAACGGTTCTAGATTACAACGAAGAATATAAAACGGATGAGCAAAAGGCATTGTTTTATGGTGAAGATGCTTATCGTTCTTCGGACCATGACCCTGTAATTGTCGATCTAGATTTAAATGGAAAAGACTCAAGTCATCCTGACAATGATAAGAACAATGGGATTTTTGATTTCTTAACTGAATTAGTGAATTGGCTTAGCCAGCTTTTTAAGCGTAATTAACGGAAAAATTGCGTGACGCAAATGTGTTTTATCATATTTTAAACAATCGTCACGCAAGACAACTTGCAAGGAATGACTTTTTGAAGAATATTAGATGGTGTAAGTATTTTATAAGTTTACGCTTTTTTACAATTAAAGAATTGTGCAAACCTTGCAGGTTTTCTAGAAGCAATTTAAAACGTTAATATGAGATAACAAGGATCAGATATGAAATTATATTATTCGCCAGGCGCATGTTCTTTAGCTGCACATATTATTTTAAATGAAATTAATGTTGATTTTGACTTAGAACGGGTAAATTTAAAAACTCATAAAACAGAAAAAGGCGCAGATTATTACGAAATTAATCCAAAAGGATATGTACCAGCTTTAGAAATTAACCCTGGTTTAATGTTAACTGAGAATGTTGCGATTTTACCTTTCCTTGCTCAGCACGATCCTAAGCAGGATTTAATTCCTCCATCAGGGATGGGCCGTGCGAAAGTATTGGAATGGTTGGGTTATTTGAACTCTGAATTGCATGATGCTTATGCAGTTTTCTTTGGGGCACCTTTAACGAGCGATGAAAAAACCAAAGCTTATGCTGAAATCGACCGTCTTTTAAAATATATCGATAACTATTTGTCTGAATCTGATTACGATTATTTGGTAAATGATAATTTTGGTCCAGCAGATGCTTATCTATTTGTTTTAACAAATTGGTCAAACTCAATTGAGCATGACTTAACACCTTATAAGCACATTATTGCATTACGCAATAAAGTTGCAGAGCGTCAATCTGTACAAATTGCGATGCGTGACGAAGGCTTAATTTCATAAAAGATTTAAGAGCCAAAAAAAAGCCCCTAATCAATAGGGGCTTTTTTATACTAAAAACGATTAGTGTTGAGCGTCTTTTTTCACTTCAGCAGCGGTATTTTCAACAGCTTGAGCTGTATCAGCAGTCGCTTTACGTGCAGTCGCTTCTGTTTCAGCTGCAGCTTTAGCAGTCGCGTCAGCAGCGTGATCGGTTGCAGCATCGATCTTCTCAGCAGCATTATCAGTTGCAGTTGCAATATCGTCAGCAGCTTTATCACCAGCAGATTTGATATCAGCACTTGCTTGTTGAGCAGCATTTTCTAAGTGTTCACCTGTAGTCGCGCCAGTTTCTGGAGCTTTATCTTTATTACAACCAACAAGGGCAACAGTCGCAGCAAGACCTAAAGCAACAAGTAATTTATTCATTGTGTTTTTCCTTCTAATTCATGGCATCCAAATATGGATGTCTAAAATATAAACATAAAGTAAATGATTAATAAAGATCGAAAATTGTTAAAAAGTTGTAACTCTAGTATTAAAAAAGCCTAGCATTTTGTAATGCTAGGCTTGAAATAAATAATAATGATTTTGACCGATTTTACTGCCCAGAACGGATGATGTAATCAAACGCTGAGAGTGATGCTTTAGCGCCTTCACCTGTAGCAATAATGATTTGCTTGTAAGGTACAGTCGTACAGTCACCCGCCGCAAATACACCTTGTACATTGGTTTCGTTGCGGTCATTGACAATGATCTCGCCACGGTTGGTTAATTCAACTTCACTGTCTTTCAAGAAGTCAGTGTTTGGCAGTAAACCAATCTGTACAAAGATTCCTGCAAGCTCGACCACATGCTCTTCATCAGTCGCACGGTCTTTATATTTAAGACCAGTCACTTGTGAACCATCACCTAACACTTCTGTACTTAAGGCATTCATAATCACCGTTGTGTTTGGCAAGCTATGCAATTTGTTTTGCAACACTTGGTCAGCACGAAGTTTGGTATCGAATTCAACCAGAGTGACATGCTCAACAATCCCTGCAAGGTCAATTGCTGCTTCAACACCTGAGTTACCGCCACCAATCACAGCAACACGTTTGCCTTTGAACAATGGACCATCACAGTGTGGGCAGTACGCAACACCACGGGTACGGTATTCTTGCTCACCCGGTACATTCATCTCTCTCCAACGTGCACCTGTTGAAAGGATCACCGTTTTCGATTCAAGTTTTGCACCGTTTTCAAGTTCAACTTCAACCAGACCATTTGCAGTCTTGTTGGCACCTGTGATTTTGCTGACACGTTGCAGGTTCATGATATCGACATCATATTCACGAACATGTGCTTCCATCTCGGCAGCAAACTTAGGACCTTGAGTCTTTTGCACAGAGGTGAAGTTTTCAATGTCCATGGTGTCCATGACCTGACCACCAAAACGTTCAGCCACGATACCTGTATTGATACCTTTACGTGCCGCATAGATTGCAGCTGTTGCGCCCGCAGGACCACCACCAATCACCAATACATCAAAAGCATCTTTGGCATTCAGTGCTGCCGCATCTTTTTCAGCAGAGTTGGTGTCGAGTTTTGCCACAATCTCTTCAAGGGTCATACGACCTTGACCAATGTGCTCGTTGTCTTGGAATACCATTGGTACAGCCATGATTTTGCGTTGTTCCACTTCATCTTGGAAGAATGAACCGTCAATCATGGTTGCCGTGGTGTTCGGGTTATAAATGGCAATCAGGTTAAGCGCCTGTACCACGTCCGGACAGTTATGACAGCTTAATGATACAAACACATCAAAGTTTGCTTTGAGGTTTAAGCCTTTAATCTGGTTAAGCACTTCATCTGACACTTTAGGTGCATAACCAGACACCTGCAACAGTGCCAAGATCAAAGACGTAAACTCATGACCCATTGGTAAGCCTGCGAAGAACACACGAGGCTGTTCACTTGCTTTAGCCACACCAAAGCTTGGACGACGTGTATTGTTACCGTCAAAACGGGCAGTCACTTTGTCAGAAAGCTCAGCGATTTCACTCACCAACTCTTTAATTTGAGCTGCTTTATCTGATTCATCTAAAGCAGCAACTAATTCGATTGGACTTTCTAGACGTTCTAAGTAAGCTTTTAATTGAGTTTTAATGTTTTGATCTAACATCTGTTTTTACTCCAATGCATCCAAATTCTTTCAATAGATGCATAGTACGTGAAAACACAGAATAGGTGAAACAGTATGTTTTTATAGATTTAATCGGTTTTTTGAATTATCAAAAACATTCATAAATAAGATCAATAATCTATCTCTCAAATATGCTTTTTTATGTTTTGTAGTGTTTTAAAGTGAAAGTATTTAAAAATTTATATATGTTATATGGCTGTAAAGATTTTATGTCATAACATTAAAAGGTACTTTCATGTCATTGCAACGCGGCATTTATCAGCATTATAAAGGTAATCTCTATCAAGTTTTTTCTGTGGCAAAACACAGTGAGACTGAAGAAGAGTTAGTCGTTTATCAGTGTCTTTATGGTGACTATTCAACTTGGGTACGTCCGCTAGAGATGTTTACTGAAACGCTGAAAATGGCTGATGGAAGTATCGTGCCGCGTTTTAAGTTAATTCAAAGCACTTAACGCAAACGACTTTTATATAAAATAACGATTTTAAAGGGTGAATATATGCCAAATACTTTTTTCTTACAAAGAGTTGCCGATTTATATGACACCTTTAAACGACATGATGCACAGCAGACAGACCGTTTGCTGCGGTATCGTAATATTGAGGCGGAGTCTGCAAAATTATTATCGCAATTTATTCGGATGCAGCAAGCTAAATCAATTTTAGAAATTGGGACTTCAACAGGTTACTCTACTTTATGGCTTGCTGAGGCTGCTCAAGCTACTCATGGAAAAGTAACCACGCTTGAAATTGATGCCAATCGTAGTAATGAAGCTAAACGCCATGCGACTGAACTGGCATTAGAGGAATTGGTAGATTTTTGGGTGGGAGATGCAGCCGACTATTTAAAAGAAACTCAGGAAACTTTCGATTTTATTTTGTTAGATGCTGAGCGACCTGCTTACGAGAATTATTGGCCAGATTTAAAACGGCTGATGAAGCCAAAAGGTGGCGTACTCATTATTGATAATGTTATTTCACATGCGGCTGAAGTCAGCTCATTCTTAGCTTTAATTAAAAAAGATGAAAATTTTATGAGCAGTATTTTGCCTGTAGGCGCTGGTTTATGCATTGTAGTGGCAAGGTAAGCCATTTAAAAATCTGATTTATTCATTCATAAAGGCCTGTTCAAAGCAGGCCTTATTTCATTATGTTATGAAGCATTCACTAAAGATAGGCGAGTAAAGTGTAAGTCGAATTCTAAATATTTATGTACAAAAGCAGCTTTGTCTGTTGATCGTAATAAGTTGTCATAAATAAATTCTGGTACAGGATGATAAAGTTCGCCTGAACCATCGCTATAAAATATTTTTAGATGACGTGAAGTCGCATTGTATTTCCATGAAGTGACTGCCACAGTATTCGCCATAAATTTTTCCCCTTTTATTTCATATTACTTAAGCTCAAAAAACATCGGTTATTTATTCGACATTACTCAAACTTCATGTAATGGGGAAGGGCATAATTGTAAAAGTATCAGTAGAAAATGTGATGTGCTTATTCAAAACAAAAGAACCATCCGATGAGGGATGGTTCTTTGAGTTTTTAAAATCTAATAAGAGATTAGATTTTACCAACTAGGTCGATAGATGGAGCAAGAGTAGCTTCGCCTTCTTTCCATTTAGCTGGGCAAACTTCACCTGGGTGAGCGTGTACGTATTGAGCAGCTTTTACTTTACGAAGAAGTTCAGATGCGTCACGGCCGATACCACCAGCGTTGAGTTCAACGATTTGGATTTTACCTTCTGGATCGATAACGAAAGTACCACGGTCAGCTAAACCTTCAGATTCGATAAGAACGTCGAAGTTTTTAGAAAGAGTCCAAGTTGGGTCACCAACTAATGGATATTGGATTTTTTTGATTTCTTCAGAAGTGTCGTGCCAAGCTTTGTGAGTGAAGTGTGTATCAGTAGATACAGCATAAATTTCAACACCAAGTTTTTGGAATTCAGCGTAGTTGTCAGCTAAGTCACCAAGTTCAGTTGGACAAACGAAAGTGAAGTCAGCTGGATAGAAGAATACAACAGACCATTTACCTTTAAGGTTAGTTTCGTTAACTTCAACAAATTGGCCGTTGTGGTAAGCAGTTGCTTGGAATGGTTTAACTTCAGTATTAATCAAGCTCATCATTGTCTCCATGATTGAGGTTTATATTTAAACTTGTTTACGAGATGTAGAATAAATAAAAATTCTTTATTGGGGAAATAGTATTTTTACATGACTAAAATCGGAAAATCGAATAAGTGATAAATTTACGATTTTTAAGTCCCCAAACACTGTATTCGATTTGACTGCAAAAACATGTAAAACAAATGACAGTTATCGTAAAAGAAACTTGCCTAACAACATGAAGTCTAGTGAGACAAAATTCAAGGGTAAAATTTTAAAAAATTAAAAATATATAAAAACCCAACTGTTTTACCTTATGGTCATTAGAGCGTAAAATAGAGGATTGTTGTATTTTCAGGAAAATTTGTCTGTGCAGAATGATTTAAATATTGATCAGTGGGTGATGGCAAGAGATCGTTACCGTTTAAATCGTTTGCGTAAAGATAAAAAAGCCAATACAGCAGAGATTGAAAAATTATTTGAACAATCTAATGCCAAAGTAAGGCAGCGATTTGAACGTCTCCCTAAAATTAAACTGAATCAGGATTTACCTGTTTCTCAATAT
Organism: Acinetobacter sp. D009; assembly: GCF_038562025.1. Classification (NCBI taxonomy): domain Bacteria; kingdom Pseudomonadati; phylum Pseudomonadota; class Gammaproteobacteria; order Moraxellales; family Moraxellaceae; genus Acinetobacter; species Acinetobacter sp. D009. The sequence continues at coordinate 2,583,354 of NZ_CP151886.1, read as the reverse complement.
GCAGACCGCTTAATTGATGCGATTCAAAAGCATCAGGTAATTATTGTGGCAGGTGAGACAGGTTCAGGTAAAACCACACAGCTTCCTCAGATTGCAATGTTAGCGGGACGTGGCTTAACGGGAATGATTGGTCATACTCAGCCACGTCGTTTAGCTGCACGTAGTGTTTCTCAGCGTATTGCAGAAGAAGTCGGCGAAAAGCTTGGCGAGTCTATTGGTTTTAAAATCCGCTTTAATGAACAAGGTTCGCAAGATTCAATTGTACGGTTAATGACCGACGGTATTTTGCTTGCCGAGTTAGGTAATGACCGTTATTTGTCTAAATATGACACGATCATTATTGATGAAGCGCATGAACGCTCACTCAATATCGATTTTATTATGGGCTATTTAAAGCAGTTACTGCCAAAACGCCCAGATCTAAAAGTTATTGTGACTTCGGCAACTTTAGATGTAAATCGCTTTAGTAATTACTTTAATGACGCACCTATTTTTGAAGTAGAAGGGCGTAGTTATCCTGTCGAAGTACTTTATCGCCCAATTTCAGAAATGAATATTGGCGGCAGTGATGACGATGAGTTTGATGATTTTGAAGAAAACCTTCCTCGTGCAGTTGTACAGGCTGTAGAAGAATGCTTTGCTGACGCAGAAGCAAAAGGTCATCCTGAACATGCCGACATTTTAATTTTCTCAAGCACAGAACAAGAAATTCGTGAGTTGCAGGAAACCTTGCAAAAGTACGGGCCTAGACATACCGAAATTTTACCTTTGTATGCGCGTTTAGCTGTTTCTGAACAACAGAAGATCTTTAGTCCGGGTGGAAAAGGCCGTCGTATTATTATTGCGACGAACGTAGCCGAAACTGCACTTACGGTTCCAAACATTCGTTATGTGATTGATAGCGGTTTTGCTCGTATATCGCGTTATAACTATCGTTCACGTGTACAACGCTTACCAATTGAAGCAATTTCTCAAGCCGCAGCCAATCAGCGTAAAGGGCGTTGTGGCCGTATTGCTCCGGGTGTGTGTATCCGTTTATATAGCGAAGAAGACTTTTTAAGTCGTCCTGAATTTACCGAACCTGAAATTAAAAGAACCAACTTAGCATCTGTTATTTTGCAAATGCAGAGTTTAGGGTTAGGTGAGTTAGAAAACTTCGATTTTATTGAGCCGCCAGATTTCCGCCTTGTAAATGATGGTCGTAAGTTACTGATTGAGTTAGGCGCACTTAACGAGAAGAAAAATGAGCTGACTAAAGTCGGGCAAATGATGGCACGTATGCCAATTGACCCACGTTTGGCACGTATGATCGTGGGCGGTGCTCATTTTGGCGTACTCAAAGAAATCTTAATTGTGGTAAGTGCTTTAGCGGTTCAAGATCCGCGTGAGCGCCCAGCCGATAAACAAATGCAGGCTGACCAAAAGCATGCATTATTCAAAGAAGCGGATTCAGATTTTCTGTTTTATTTGAAGCTTTGGGAGACTTTAAATCCTAAAGGCGAAGCAGGAATGTCTGAAAATAAACGGCGTCAATTTGCCAAGCAGCATTTCTTAAGCTGGTTGCGTTTACGTGAATGGAAACAGACACACCAGCAATTGGTTGAGTTAGCCGAAGGCTTAAAACTTAGCTTTAATGAAAAGCCTGCAAATTATGAAAACTTGCATCGTGCATTGCTGACAGGTTTATTATCCTTCATTGCCAATAAAACTGATGAACGTAATACCTTTATGGCGGTGCGTCAGCAAAAGGCTAAAGTTTTTCCAGCAAGTACGCTGCACAAAACCAATACCTCTTGGGTGATGGCTTTTGAGATGGTCGAAACCTCTCAAGTGTACTTACGTACTTTAGCCAAAATTGACCCTGAATGGATTTTGCTTGCTGCACGCGACTTATTGAAATATCACTATTTCGAGCCGCATTGGTCTAAGAAAGCTGGGATCGTAAATGCCTATGCGCAAATTTCTTTATTTGGCTTAATTGTTGAGCCAAAACGGTTAATTAATTTTGAGAAAGTTGACCAACCTGCTGCTCATGAGATTTTCTTACGCGATGCATTAACCACAGGTAACTTGGGTACGATTCCGCCATTTTTAAAACACAACTTACTTAAGCTTGAAGAAGTAGAGCGAGTTGAAGATAAATTGCGTCGCCGTGATTTAGTGGTCGATGAAGAAACAATTTATCAGTTTTATGCCTCTAAGATTCCGGAAGAAATCGCGAGTCGCCGTAGTTTTGAAGACTGGCGTGCCACAGTAGAAGCAAATAATCCTCGTTATTTATTTATTGACGATGATGCGCTCTGGCTCAATGATCGGCCAACTACGCAGCAATTCCCAGATCATTTACACAATGGGCAGCTGCGTTTAGCAACCACATATCATTTTGACCCGAGCCATGACGAAGATGGTGCTACTGTTCAAATTCCTGTACAGGCGCTGCCTCAAGTCGATGAAAATATCTGGTCATGGGGAATTCCAGGTTGGCGCCAAGATTTAATTGAGGCTTTACTCAAAGCTTTACCTAAAGACAAGCGTCGTAATGTGGTGCCAATTCCTGATACAGCTCGTAAGCTCATGCAAGGGGTTGATGCAGTACATTTACGTGAACATATTTTTAGTTATTTAGCTTTTGCCTTGCGTGGTGAGCAAATTACTGAAAAAGATTTCTCGTTTGAACGTATTGATCCATATTTGGTGCCTTTCATTAAGGTTATTGATGAAAAAGGTAAGCTGATTGCGAAAGGGCGTGATTTACCTGAGTTAAAAGCACGTTGTCGTGTAGAAACGCATCGTCCAGTGAAACAGCAAAAAGGTGAGTTTAAGGACTTTCCTGAAAACTTTACTTTCGAGGCTTCTCATAAAGTTACGGGCGTTGTAGTAAAGCAATATCAGGCTTTAGTTCCGACCAAGGCTTTTGCTGACCTCGAAGCTAAAGATGAGTCAGGCATTGTTATTCAAACGTTTAACGATCAGGCTGAGGCGATTAAACAGCATCGTGAAGGTATTATTCGTCTAGTCCATATGCAACTTGGCGATTTGGTTCGTCAGTTGAAAAAGCAGATTTCAAAACCGCTCGCGTTGGCTTATTCACCTTTGGGCGATAAAGCTAAGCTTGAGCAGATGTTGGTCTATGCAACGTTGCAGATGGCAATTACGACTCTGCCAATTAACGCAGATGAATTTAACAAACTGCTCGAGCAAGTTAAAAAGCAATTTTTGACCCATGGTCAGCAAGCACTTGAGCAGTTAAGTGATATTTACATTCAGTGGCAGCAAATCCGTCGTCAGCTTTTAGTGCTTGATCCAAACGTGTTTGGGCGCAGTATTGATGATATTGAAGATCAACTAGATTTAATGTCACTTGGTAATTTTGTTTACTGCCAACCAGTCGATCTTTGGCAGGAATATCCGCGATATTTAAAAGCGCTGCTATTGCGTTTAAATCGATTGCCAAATAATCTACAGCGAGATCATGCCGCTATTGATGATGTCGATCCATGGATGGACAAGGTATTTAAATTCAAAAATAATCCCAAAATCAAAGAATTGTATTTGATGTTGGAAGAATTCCGCATTTCTTTATTTTCTCAACCGATGAAAACCAAGATGCCTATTTCGCCAACTCGACTGCAAAAGTTATGGGATCGTTTGGGAATCAGTTAAGATAGATCGGGGTCTGTTTATGTTGTTGTTTAGCCTACAACGCAATTTATAAATGAAAGATTAACAGACCCTATTCATTTTTTTAGGAGTTTTACATGGGCATTCGTATCACAGGTACTGGGTTATTTCACCCAACAGAAATCATTTCTAATGAAGAACTGGCCGACAGTTTAAATGCTTATGTGGAACAATATAACCAAGAGAATGCAGAGAAAATTGCAGCAGGTGAACTCGAAGAATTACGTGGTTCTAGTGCTGAATTTATTGAAAAAGCGTCTGGTATTAAGCGCCGTTACGTGATTGAGAAATCAGGTATTCTCGATCCAAATCGTTTGCGTCCTCGTTTGTCTGAACGTTCAAATGATGAACTTTCACTTCAAGCAGAGTGGGGCGTCATTGCTGCGAAACAGGCAATGGAAAATGCAGGCGTAACTGCTGAAGATATCGATGTTGTGATTTTGGCATGTTCAAACATGCAGCGTGCTTATCCAGCAGTTGCGATTGAAATTCAGTCGGCACTTGGCATTCAAGGTTATGCCTACGACATGAACGTTGCATGTTCAGCTGCCACTTTTGGTTTGAAACAAGCGGCAGATGCAATTCGTTCAGGCGCTCGTCGTGTTTTATTGGTGAACGTTGAGATTACATCGGGTCACTTAGATTACCGTAATCGTGATTGTCACTTCATTTTTGGCGACGTTGCAACGGCTTCTATTATTGAAGAAACCACTACTAAAACTGGTTTTGAAATTTTAGATATTCATTTATTTACTCAATTTTCAAACAACATTCGCAATAACTTCGGTTTCTTAAACCGTAGCGAAGATGCAGTGGTTGACGACAAGTTATTCCGTCAAGATGGTCGCAAAGTCTTTAAAGATGTTTGTCCGTTAGTGGCAAAAATCATTAATGCGCAGTTGGAAAAAATGCAGTTAACTGCAAACGATATTAAGCGTTTCTGGTTACACCAAGCCAATGCCAACATGAATGAACTAATCTTGAAATATGTGGCTGGTAAAGAGGCAGATCTAAGCCGTGCCCCAATTATTCTAGATGAGTTTGCTAATACCTCTTCAGCAGGCGTGATTATTGCTTTACACCGTACAGGCCATGAAGTAGATAATGGCGAATATGGTGTGATTTCATCTTTCGGCGCTGGTTATTCAGTAGGTTCGATTGTTGTTCAAAAGCACGTTGCTTAAGTTACTAGATTAATTAAAAAACGCTCGTAAGAGCGTTTTTTTATGAGTCAAAAATAATAAAGCGGGCCAAAATTGGCCCGCTTCAATTGAATCAAAAATGATTAAAACTTTTTGGTGTAGTTTACAAACAAGCGGTCCTCACCAAAGTCATTGCCATGTTTTACGTTGTAATCAATACGAATATATTGCAGAGCGACGCCTTTTAAGAAAGGCTGCTGAAACGCATAGTTTAAAATCACATTCGATTCAGTTTCATGGTTTTTGTCACCATTGGCAGCTTTAAAGTCATGTCCGTAAACATATTTCACCATCGCATTTAAACCTGGTACATAATCTTTAAAGTCATAGCCGTACATGACATGGTACGACTTTTCATCTTCTTTAAAGAAGCCGGTGGCATTCCAGTTAATGAAATACGTCTCTGGTAAGAAACCATCTGGTAATGGATAAGCCGACTCACCGATAATTTGTTGGTATCCCAACCCAAAGGTATGGTTTTTTACTTTAAGAGTCTCTAGCACCCCGATGTTTTGCGCATCAATATCAAAAGTGTTGCCATCATCTTTTGCATTGAAGTACTTAAACTTAGAAGTAAGAGCGAAATTAGGTTGTTTCCAATTATGCTCAAGCCCTACATAGTGTTTATTGTAGAGGTCTTCTAAATTACCAAAATAATATTCGCCCTTTAAAGACGGCGTAAATTGATAGCGCAGATCTATGTAATTTAAACCATTAGATTCTTTGGTAATGCCGTTCGCTGTAAAAGAAAACTTTTTAAAATCTTCTTCATTTCGTGGAGAGACTTTTTCAACCCGACCAATTTCTGCATAGAGCTGATCTGAAAGTTGCGACTTAAGATTGGTTCCCCAATAAGAGGCAAGTAATTGTCGGCTGGCATCCACAGCCGTTACAGGCAGATCTAACCAGAGTTCACCGACACTTAAAAGGGTTTTGTCATAACCTAGTTTTAAAGTTGCGCCGTATTTTAAAAAGTCAGATGCTTGTGATTGAGTTTCTTTATTAAAAGGCAAAACTGTGTCCGCAACATGTTTGTCAGAACTTAAGCGCACGGCGTATTGAACAGAAGCATCTGCACCAATCGTAATAGGTTTGTCTGCAATTTGCAGCGGAGTGTCATGCATTTTCGATTTATAAAATAATGACGCTGCCTGAGACCAGCTACCAGTATCTTTGAGGGCATCATTATCAAAATTACGATTGATATAGGCATTCTTTAGCGTGAACTTCCATTCATCTTCGGGCTGCTGATTTGGATTTGCAGCGAATGAATTGCCACACATCAATACTAAGGTCGCGAAAGTTAAAGCAGATGGCTTAAAGCGGTGTAATAATTCCATAGTCTATTTCCAAAAAAGATGCGCCAGTCCTCGGCGCATTTATATTTATTGCTGGGTAAGCGTGTTTTGACGGTTAAAGGTTGATGGCGTTTGTGCGGCAACAGAGGCTTTTAGATTGACCATAAATATTGCAAGTGCAGCAATCACACCCGGAATTGCAATCGCTAAGAAATTCATTTGGTGAGGAAGCTCAAGTGTGAGTAAGGCGCCAGTTAAAACTGGTCCAATAATCGCGCCAATACGACCAATTCCAGATGCCCAGCCCATGCCAGTTGAACGAAGTGCGGTCGGATAGAACTGTGCAACGAAAGTGTAGAGTAAGATCTGCGAACCAATTGTGGCAGCGCCAGCAATCGCAATTAGGCTATATAAAATAAATTGTGGACTATTAATGCCAAGCAGAATTAAAGCTGCTGATCCCACAATAAACATGATCGTAATAACAGGTTTTAAATGAAATCTGTCTGCTAAAGCACCGCCACCAATTGCACCGACCATGCCGCCAATATTGAGTGCAAACAGGAACAACATGCTTGCACCTAATGAGTAGCCCGCTTGCAGCATGAGTTTAGGTAACCAACTTCCTAAGGCATACACCATGAGTAGGCACATAAAGAAAGCAATCCAGAACATAAATGTGCTGAAGGTACGACCTTGTTGGAAAAGTGCTCGGACAGGGGCATCGGTTGTGGTGCTTTCATTTAACACCAGTTGAGTATTGGCGTTTACCTGAGTTTGAGGCGCAATTTTACTAACAATACCTTTCGCCTGCTCGCTATGGTTTGATTTCACTAAAAAGGCGAGAGATTCTGGCAAAAATTTCCAGATGAGTGGGAGCAGCAACAGGGGAATACCCGCAATTAAAAACATGATTTGCCAGCCCCTATCTTTTACTAGCCATGCACCGAGTAGAGCAGATGTCATGCCGCCAATAGCATAGCCACTAAACATGATTGCGACTAATGTACTGCGGATTTTTTTTGGTGCGTATTCAGTCATAAGTGCGACCACATTTGGCATAACGCCACCAATCCCAAGACCTGCAATAAAGCGCAAAATAGCAAACTCAGTTGGTCCTTTGGCAAAGGCACCTATAAAGGTAAATCCACTAAATAAGGTGACACAAATCAGGATGGTTTTTTTACGTCCCAGTTTGTCTGAAAGTGTGCCGAAAATCATGGCGCCGAACATCATCCCGAATAGAGCAGCACTGGCGAGTAAACCTGCTTCTACCGCAGTTAATGACCATTGTTGCATTAACAGAGGAAGAGCAACCCCATAAATAACTAAATCATATCCATCAAAAATAATAATAAGTAAGCACCAGATTAAAACTTTCCAATGAAAAGATGTAAAACTGGCTTTATCAATTAACTCATTAATATTAACCTTGCTCGTATCCATTTTCTTCACCTCCAATTTGTGAAGCATCGCGTTATTTTTTAATAAACTATTTTGTTATTGGGTTAGAGTCAAAAACCTAATTGATATATCTTTATGTCTTTAAGGTATTGTATTTTTATTGAATTAAGTTGTTGAAAAATATAATTTATTTTTATTGTTTTAGCTGTCTTTGCTGTATCTTTAAAATAGGGTTAAATATTGTATTATGAGAATTTTAAGTAGTTTATGGATGTTTTTTTATAGATTTTATTGATGATAATCATAGCTAAAAATATCGTTAAATTTATATTATGAATTGAAGTAAAAATATAAAAACAAAATACTAAAGTCTATTATTTAATTATTTTAGAGATTCATCTTAAAAATGAAATTTAATCTATATTCAATAAAAAATCGCCAAATCAGAATTAGCAAATTATTTACATCCTGATTTGGCGATTGAGGCTTTATTTTAGTGGCGGGCGCTTAGATAAAAAACTTAATTTGTGGCTGGCGTTGAACGTGGGGTGAGAATGAAATGGGCGATTACACCAATACAAATACCCCAAAAGACTGAGCTTAATCCAAGGAAATGCATGCCTGATGCTGTGGCTAAAAAGGTAATAAGTGCAGCATCGCGTTGATGGTCATTCTTCATGGCAACAGAAATATTGGTGGCAATAGCACCTAGCAAAGCTAAACCTGCCAGTGCTGCCACCAACTCTTTAGGAAGTAAGCTAAATAGCATGACAATACTGCCAGCAAATAAGCCTCCTAAAATATAAAAAATTCCGTTGGCGATTCCTGCGATGTAACGTTTTTCTTTAAGTTCATGTGCATCTTTGCCCATACATAAAGCTGCGGTAATTGAGGCAAGTACAATCGTAATACCACCGACACAGGCAACAGCTAAAGAGGCAATACTAGTGACAGTAATAATAGGTTTGGCTGGGGTGTCGTAACCGCTGAGTTTCATAATCGCCATACCCGGTAAAAATTGACCGGTTAGACTGACTAAAATGAGAGGAATAGCGAGGTTGAGTGTTGAGTTCCATGTCCATTCTGGGCTTATCCACTGTGGGATTGCTAAATTAAAACTCACATCAACTGGATTCATTTTGCCTAAAATGAGGCTTAATAAAACTCCTGCAGCTAACACCCAAATCATGGTGTAGCGTGGGATTACTCGTTTGGCAATTAAAAAGACAATGAGCATGCTAAAGACAATAAAAGGCATGCTATCAGACGCGGTAAATAGACCAATGCCAAATTGAAAAAGAATACCTGCCATCATGCCCGCCGCGACATCTTGCGGAATCCACTTTAGTAATTTGTCGAAGTAACCTGTAACACCAATTAAGAATATAACAATGGCAGAAGTAATATAGGCGGCTACTGCTTCATTCAACGAGACGTTTGGAAATAGGGTAACTAATAGGGCAGTGCCCGGTGCAGACCATGCGGTTATGACAGGCGTTTTATATTTAATCGAAAGATAAATACCTGAAACGGCGGCACCAATTGAGATTCCCCAAATCCATGACACCATCATGTCGGTGGACACATGAGCACGCTGAGCAGCTTGGAAAAAAATAATCAGTGGGCCTGAGTAAGAAATTAAAACCGCAAGAAAGCCAGCAACTGTTGCTGATATGGACCAGTCATTTTTTAATGTCTTTAACAGGGTTGCCATGTGTGATTGCCTCCATGCAAATCATGTTATTTACCCAATCATGCAAAAAGATCAGGGTTAACCCTGATCTCCACCTCCGACCGAAATAACCGATCCGGTCATATAGGATGCTTCGTCTGATGCAAGAAATAAAATTGCATTGACTTGTTCTTGAATTGTGCCATAACGACCCATAAATGTTCGATCTATTGTTTGATCAACCACTTGCTGCATCCAGTCTTTTTCATTTTGACTTAATGGGTTGGCGTTTCGCGGTACTTTGCGAGGTGGTGCTTCGGTTCCACCCGTCGCAACAGCATTGACTCGAATTCCGTCTTTGGCATGTTCAAAAGCAAGCGATGCCGTTAAAGCATTTACTCCACCTTTAGATGCCGAGTAGGGAATACGATTAATACCACGGGTTGCAATTGAAGACACATTTACAATCACCCCCGATTGTTGCTTAATCATGGCAGGTAACACGGCACGGCAACACCATAACGTTGGAAACAACGAGCGATTCACTTCCTTAATGATCTCTTCTTCGGAAAACTCTTCAAAAGGTTTCATCCAGATCGCACCACCCACATTATTGATCAGGATATCTACCCGACCAAAATGTTCGATGGCTTTTGCAACTACTGCTTGCGCGCCTGCATAGGTTTCAAGGTCAGCATTAACCGTGACGGCATTGCCATTTGCACTCTGAATTTCTTTGAGAACCTCTTCAACATATTCGGAGCGGTCAGCCATGATGACTTGGCCGCCTTCAGCTGCAACTTGCAGTGCCACGCCACGACCAATGCCTTGAGCACTACCCGTAACAATCACGACCTTATCTGTAAATCTTTGACGGTTTGACATAGATAATTTCTCCACCTATTAATTCGCAGAGAATTTTTCAAACAAGAAATTAGCAGGTTTGATATTTTCAGTTTCTAACCAGCCACGTACAGCTTCTACCATTGGTACTGGGCCACATAGATAAACATCGACATCACCGCCATTTAACCATTCACTTTCAATATGACCCGTTACATAGCCTTTGCGTTCATGGTTGCTCTCAGGGCTTGCAACTACAGTTCGATATTCGAACCATGGAAATTTCGCCTGCAACTCATTGAGTTTTTCTAGAGCAACCAAATCAAAGTCATTGGTGACACCAAAGACTAAACGAACTGGTTGTTCTGAACCTTTTTCTTCAAGCACTTGTAACATCGACATAAATGGGGCAATACCAGTACCGCCTGCAAGCATTAGCACTGGACGCGCTACATTACGTAAGTAGAAGCTACCGAATGGACCTGTAAATGTCATTTTGTCGCCAGCTTTAGCATTCTTGCTTAAGAATTCACTCATCTTGCCATTTGGTACATTACGTACCACAAAGCCTGTTAAGCGATTGCCCGGTTTTGAGCTAAATGAATATGAACGTGTTTCGCCAGTTTCTGGAATTGCAACATTGACATACTGACCTGCAAGAAAATGAATATCCGGTTGACCTTCATCAAGTTGAATATCAAATGTGATGGTTGAGTCTGATAAGTTTTCAACGCGGGCTAGGGTACCTTGGAAACTATGAATTTCTGTTTTGCAAACATCTGATGAGGCTTGAATCTGGAATACTGCATCGGACGTTGGGCGACATTGGCAAGCAAGAATATAGCCTTGCTCAGCTTCTTCAGGGGTTAATGCGTCTTCAATATAGGTTTCTTCTGGCATGTCATAACTACCGGACTCGCAAAATGCGCGGCAAGTTCCACATGCACCATCACGGCAATCCAAAGGAATATTAATTTTTTGGCGATAGGCTGCGTCAGATAGGGTTTCGCCTTGAGCTACGTTAATGAAACGTGTAACACCATCTTCAAATTGAAGTGCGATATTGTGGTTTGACATGGCATGTATCCTACAAAATATTTGAAACTTTTACCCTCAGCCAACAGTCCGTTTAACTGAGGGGGTATGTCTTAAAGGTGGTAGATATCAATCACTTGATTGATGTAGTCATTTTTCAAAACGACATACTTGCTCAAGATTTTTGGTTGATCACCTGAAAAATCGATCACATAACGTGACATACCGAAATAGCTGTAATTTGTCTTGTAACGGAAACTCAAGGTATTCCAGTTAAAGCGAACAGTAACTTTGTCGCCATCGCGCTCAACGACTTCAACATTGGCAATATTGTGGCTTGTGCGAGTATCTGGCATGGTTGCAGATGAGCGCTCGGTTTTAATACGGAACACACGATCTTCTAAACCTTGACGGTCTGGATAATAAATAAGTGAAATTTCAGATTGCGGATCTTCAGTTAATTTATCGTCGTCGTCCCAAGCTGGCATCCAGAAAGACGCTTCTGGCGCATAGCATTCAAGCCAGTCATCCCATTGTTCATCATCTAAAAAGCGAGCTTCACGATAGAGAAACTGAGCAATATTTTCTAAAGTTGCTTTGTCTTGAGTACTCATGCTGTTTCTCCCTGATCAGCAATTTCTTTCTCTGATGCAATCGCGTGTTTCATGGTTTGTAACCAATATTGATGTTGGGCCAGATACAGGCCTTCATCTTCAGTTTTGATACCACTTAACATGGGTTTTAAACCAATTTCGTTTGCTGCATCGTCTGGTCCATAAATCCAATGTTTTGAACCACGGCACATATCATTCCATTCAAGTGCAATACCTGCGTAGCCTGCCTGACAAGCGCGGAACTCTTCTAAATCGTCTGGTGTTGCCATGCCTGATGCATTAAAGAAATCTTCATATTGGCGGATACGACGTGCACGGGCTTCAGGTGCTTCGCCTTTAGGTGCGATACAGTAAATGGTGACTTCAGTTCGATTAACCGAAAGTGGGCGAAGTACACGAATTTGCGAACCAAACTGATCCATCAAATAAACATTTGGATAGAGACACAAGTTACGTGAACGCTCAATCATCCATTTCGACATCGCTTCACCGTATTTTTCGGTGTATTCGTCTGCTTTCGGGAAGTTTGGACGGTCTTCTGGGTTTGCCCATTGTGTCCACAGCAACATGTGGCCATTTTCAAAGCCATACGAGCCACCGCCTTGTTTACCCCAAGAACCTGCACTCATCGCACGAATGTTATCAGCAGCTTGAGTTTCTTTACGGTGTTGAGTCGTTGCTGCATAGTTCCAGTGAACAGCAGAAACATGATAACCATCAGCACCATTTTCAGCGGTGAGTTTCCAGTTGCCTTCATACGTATAGGTAGATGAACCACGTAAAACTTCTAAACCATGTTCAGACTGGTCAACAATCATGTCGATGATTTTGGTGGTTTCTCCCAAGAATTCTTCAAGTGAAGGAACATCTGGATTTAAGCTACCAAATAAGAAACCTTTGTAACTCTCAAAACGAGCCACTTTTTTAAGGTCGTGTGAGCCATCTTGGTTAAAACAGTCAGAATAGCCTGCTTCACTTGGATCTTTAACCTTAAGCAATTTACCTGAGTTGTTAAACGTCCAGCCGTGGAAAGGGCAAGTATACGTTGCTTTATTACCACGCTTGTAACGGCAAAGTTGTGCTCCGCGGTGTGAACACGCATTGATCATGGCATTCAATTCACCGTTACGGTTACGTGCAATAATGACTGGCTGACGACCAATGTAAGTGGTGTAGTAGTCATTATTGTTTGGAATTTGGCTTTCGTGCGCTAAGTAAACCCAATTGCCTTCGAAGATATATTTCATTTCGAGGTCAAAAAGGGCTTCGTCAGTAAACACTGAACGATGAAGTTTAAATTCACCTGTATCGATGTTATCGACAAGTAATTCATCAATACGGTCAAGATGGCTAGTATTGATTACAGGAATACGTGGCATGTCCGTTCTCCGACTTTCCAAAAGTGTGGAAGTCACCAAGGCCTTAGCTACGATCTACAAGGTCTTGATATCCTAATATTGTCAATGAAGCGCATGAGTGCGCTGGGTTTAACCGTGAATTGATGAAGATGAATAACTGGAAGATTGGCAAGAAGGCTTGTTCACAAAGCAATTCATCACTTCATCGGTTTGTTGCTTGTATATACCTTAAAAGAATGGTTAAACTGTGTCTAAGACTGAATTTGCATTTTTTTATATCTTAAAGGTATGGAAACCTTATGGAACTAAGACATTTACGGTATTTTGTGGCGGTTGTTGAAGAGCAGAGCTTTACAAAGGCAGCCGAAAAACTATTTATTGCTCAACCACCTTTGAGTAGACAGATTCAAAATCTGGAAAGCGAGCTTGGCATTCAACTGTTTGAGCGTGGAAGTCGTCCTTTACAAACTACACAAGCAGGGCATTTCTTTTACCAGCACGCCGTTAAACTTTTGTCGAATGCTGAAGAAATAAAAAGTATGACCAAGCGTATTGGTCTCATCGAAAGAAGTATGACCATTGGTTTTGTTGGGTCTTTACTCTATGGTTTGTTACCTCGAATTATTTATTTATTTCGCCAGCAGCAACCCCATTTGAATATTCAGCTCATGGAGTTAAGTACAACCGAACAGTTACAGGCATTAAAAGAAGGACGTATTGATGTCGGTTTCGGACGTTTAAGAATTAGTGATCCTGCTGTGAGACGAATTCTTTTACGTAAAGAGCGTTTGGTGGTTGCTGCACATACCAGCCATCCAATTGCACAGCGCACGGAAGGGGTATATCTAGCTGACTTGATTGATGAAAAGATGTTTATGTATCCCACTTCGCCAAAGCCTAATTTTTCAACTCAGCTTTTGAATATTTTTGCCGAACATAGTTTGGTTCCGAAAAATATGCATGAGATACGAGAAATTCAACTGGCTTTGGGCTTAGTGGCAGCGGGAGAAGGGATCTGCATTATTCCAGCAAGTGCCGATACCATTCGATTTCCACACTTAAACTATATTCCGATTTTAGATAACGGCGCGGTCAGCCCAATTTTTATTACAGCACGGGCAATGGACCGAAGTGAAGATTTACAGTCATTGTTTGATTGTATTTATCAGGTTTATGACTTAGAAGGGATACCTTATCAACGGACTGTCTTTACACTTGATCAGAACCCGATAGATGATTCAAACGGTATCGACTTTTAAATAACGGAAGTGCATAGCCTCAAAAGATGAAGCTATGCGTTGAAGTAGTTTAGAAAGCCCAAATGAGTTTTAGCCAGCTGGTATGGCCTTCGGGACGATATTCGACTTCGGTTTCTTTTAGAAATTTGGCTTCAATAGACCAGTTCTTATCAGCATATTGAATGCCTGGACCAATTGCAAAAGCCTGTCCTTTAAACCCAATGTCACTTCCGTTTACTTTGTCATCTGTGGTTTGTTTAAAAGCATAGCCTTCAACTGCCACTTTGATTTTTGGGTTAATGCGATAACCCAAGCTATAGTCACCCGCAATGTATTGTCCAGATTGGTAGTCGGTTGCGTCGTTACGCGTATTCCAGCTATAAGACAGTTTAGTAGAAAGGTCTAAACCTGCTGCGTTGGCATAACTATAGGCAATAATCGGTCGAATGGTGTGATAGTTTTTCCCAAGATTAGCTTCAACTGGATGTGTCGTACTTGGAGTATCGTATTCTCCTGTCCCGAGCACAGTTTCTAGGGCTGCAATCCAGTGATGATTTCCTTGATGCCAGCCGAGCATGCCACCCAAAATCAAGTCTCCGAGACCTTGGTTTGAGTCAGCCATTCCATTTACTTTGAGTCTTAGATCAACCAATGGCTGGGCTGCATAAAACCCGAGTTGTCCATCCATAATTTTTTGATCGGTCATCCAGACCAACCGCGGAACCACGGCGTTGACATCAACATGGAACTGGTCGGGACCATTTTGAAACTCTGATGCGTGATAATTTTGATAATAACTGAGTAGATAAACCCCAGCAGGTGGTAAGGCACCCGCCATCATACCTTCGGCACCTAAGGCAAAAGAGTCCGAGCCGTTTTCTGTCGCAAATGCAGAAGGAAGGTAAAGGGCGCTGATTACACCACATATGATTGCAGCAATTTTGTTATTCATAGAATGTCCTATTCTGTGTTGTTTGGCTTGTCACTAAAAAACGTTATTCCTTAACGGTCTTTAAAAACTTAAGTCTGTTTAGTCTAAAAATTTGGGATGCAGAACTCCTGTGAGCCTTGTATTTTCTTTCTAAATTACAAATACAAAGCTCATTTGAAAAAGCGGAGTGCTTAAAAATTTATCTTTAAATATGTTTAAATAAAGCCGAACGCGATTGTCCAGCAGCGCCATCTGCTGCACTTAAGAACCGTTCAGTGTGAATGTCCCGTTCGAATAAGCGACTTTGCATGAGTGTTGAAATTGCCGAGTCGATCATGATGGGTGGTCCACACAAATACGCTTTGTGTCCACCACATCGATTTTCAAAGTAATCGGCAACAGCCTCGTGCACAAATCCGGTAAATCCAGTCCATTGGTCTTCTGCTTTTGGTGCATTGAGAGCAGGGATATAACGGAAGTTCGGATAGTCTTTTACGAGTTGTTCAAACAAATTTCGGTTGTATAGCTCTGCCAAGTCTCGTGCTCCTTGGAAGAGGTAAATCGTGCGACTATCTCCAGACTCAAGTAAATCTAAAATCATCGATTGTGGACTTGAAAGACCTGAACCACCTGCAATGAAGATGGCGTTTTGATCATCTGACTTGCGTACAAAAAATTGTCCATAAGGGCCTGAAATATCAAGCTGATCACCTGTGGCAAGTTGTTCATGCACATAAGTCGTCGCTGCACCGCCTTCAACTTTACGAATATGCAGCTCAACAATGCCCACTTCACTTGGCGAATTAGCAATTGAAAATGCACGAGTTCCTTCAATATATGGGAACTGGACATTGATATATTGACCCGCTTGGAACTCAATTGGACGATTTAGTTGTAGTCGGATTCCTTTGATGGTCGGCGACAGGTCTTTTATTTCAATTACTGTCGCTTGAAAGTCTTGAACCAAATGACCTAAGAAATCTGGGTCTTCATCGACATCGGCTTCAATGATCATGTCGGATTGTGGTTTGCAGCAGCAGGCAAGCACCTTATTTTCATCACGTTCAATATCCATGAGCGCAAAGGGAGAGGCTTCACCGACATCATAAAAACCATCGGTGACTTGAACCTTACATGTCCCGCAAGTGCCATGACCACAGGCAAAGGGTAACCAAACGCCTTGACGTAGGGCAGCATCTAAAATGGTTTGGTCTTCTTCTACTTCAATCGTTGTTCCGATCGGTTCAATGGTGACTTGATAACTCATGACACACCTCCGAATTAAACGTAGCTGTCGTTATAGCCATTTAACTCTGGCGTAACGAAACGAAGTAATGACTTATGCCCAAAACCAAGCTCTGCCAAAGTTTTTGTACTCTCTGGTTCGATTGTTTGACCATCTAAGGTGTATTGCACTTTTGACCAATCAATTTTGGCAAAATCTGGATGTTGGGCAAAACCACCTGTAATTTGTTGCTCAATCAACTGTTCAAAAGTTTGTTGAGGCGAGGCAAGCATGGCATGTGCCGAGCAAAAAAGGGTGTGATGATCCCAACCCACGTAAAGTAAGAATTGATCGCCATAATTTTTTTGCAAATCAAGTGGTTCAAATTGATAATTGTTGTGTATCGCGCGAACAGTCATGTTCAATCTCCTTATTTCCTATCAGGCAGCTTGATCACTGCCTGAAAATTCCTTGTGCTTAAGCTGCGTTGCCTTTCCATTTTTTCCAGCGTTGTTGATCTGGTGAGCCTTCAATATCCAGATTGTCGGCGCCGACATTCATGCGGTAATAATCACGGAGCATGGTTTCGAGGTCACCGCCACCACAGTTGCCTTGCAAAATTTGATTTACAGGTAGCCATGCTTGTATATATTTCTCAGGCTCGCGTTCGAAAATGTCATGACAGCCATCTGAACAGGTGTGGTAGTGTTCGCCTTGGTAGATGCTATGGCGATAACTAAACTGAGTTGGGTCATCACCCATTTCGGTAAAGGTCATTGGAATCTGACAAACCTGACAAAGCTGTGGTAAACCTGCGCTATAGAAGCGTTTACCCTCGGCTTCCATTTTGCGAGCCAGCTCCCATTTTGGACGGTAGTATTTATCGAAAGTGTCTGGATATTTAGCCGATAACCAATCCATTTCTTCGTCAGTTGGAATCCAAGTATGGAAACCGGCAGCATGACCAAAGTTATAGAAAATCCACCATGCCTGATGTGAGACATGCTCTTTTTCTTTCACAATGACATCGCTATATTTCGGCATACGAATGCCATAACGGCTCAAATCTTTAAATAGTGCGCCGCCTGCTTGTTCAAAGTAAACTTCCCAAGCTTCTTTCCAAGACATCACTTTGTTTGGCAGCATGTAATCCATCATCATGCCTACAATTGAAAGCAAACGTGTCCCACGCCAGAACCATTTATCAATCCATTCCTGAACAATAGGTACGTTGTCTTCATGTTGTTCGAGCAAGAATTTCACGATTTCAAGACCAAGCGTCATGTGGCGAGCTTCATCTGACTGCGCACTAAAACCAAAGGTTACGGTTGCCATATCGCCGTTATAAGCTGCACCTGACATAAATGGCACAAACAGCAAGTTGGTAAGTACATATTCAAAAGCAAAACTAATCGCTAATAAAAATTCGAAAGGGCCAGCAGAACGGGCATCTTCAAAAAATGATTTAGGCACAGACAAATACCAAACGCGGTCATGCATGTGCGCCCAATCCTGAAAACCATCAAAGAACTTGTTGTAATGGCTCATGGCATGAATTTGGGTCTGTACATGACGCAGCTCATCAATCGACTGCATCTGAGAAGCAATACGTGCTCCAATTCCACTAAACTGGCGGCCTACATGTGCATAGCCTTGATAAGCTTGATATTCAAGTGGAGTAACCGCCGTTAAAAAGAGTTTGATCGCATTTAAGTAGCGTTCATTGCTGACATTCATCTGACCATTGTTTTGAGCAAAGGCATCAAAAATGGCATAAAGTTTTTTCTCTTTTTCTGCCTGATATTTCCAGTAAGCATCCATGGTTAAGCGGAAAGGATCTTCCCATTTAGACCAGTCCGTAATTTTGATACCTTCAAACTCTTCATAAGGGAAGGCCTCTTTACGGTCAGCATAGGAAAAGTCCCAGTCCAGATCACGGGTTAATGTGCGGTAACGATCTTTCGCATTTAATTTTTTGCTGGTTTCTTTCGTTTGAGTTGTCATGATTGATCATCCTTAAATCTTTGTTAAACAACGTCTATGTTGTGATTAATTCCAGTGAAGGCGGAAAGTATCGTCATCTTCTTCGACGTTGCCGCCCAGCGTAATCATGTTGAGTTGTAACGATTGGATATCCCAATCTTGGCCTAGTTTTTCAGATACGGTTTCGGCTTTAATGACCAAATCAGTTTCACTTTCAATTCGGATCATGGCGGGTAAATACTGAATTGAAGCTTCAGGGTTATCTTCTTCAATCGCTTCAAGGATGTAGCGTGAAGTATCGTTGTCTTGTAACGCGAGATAGACTTTAGACATGTTGCTTCTCCTTAAGCATTTGCAAGTTCTAGTTGTAGGCCGAGTTTTTTTGCGCGATCAATCACGACTTGTTCTGCTTGATCGACTGCATCTGCTGTTAAGGCTGCTGTTGCCCAAGGTGTAAAGGCTGCTTTTACTTGAGCTAAAGACTGGGTGAACCATTCATTTAATAGCTGTTTGTTATGATCGGATTCTGCTGCCGCAGTTTTAATGACGGTGTCTGACCACTTACGTAAATCACCTAAAGTGTCTTTCATAAATTCAGTCAGCATGGCTAAGTCACGAGCATTTTGACTCACTAACCACTGATCAAACTGTTGATAAACAAGCTCGGTCACAAAGCCGTCAATCACAAGATTTTGTAATAAAAAGAGTTTGAAGTAGTCTTGCTCGGTGAGGCTTTCTTCACACAGACGGCGTAAGCCTTGCCATGCAGGATGTTGCATCCAAGCCTGTTTTGCCTGCTGTAGTGAGTCGCCGCTGTTGCCATCTAAAGCTAAGCCAATCCGTGAGATGTACTGCGCAATTCCTAAATGATCCATCGCGGCATAAATACAAGCTTGGGTAAGTACGGTGCCATAACCATAGGCACTGCCAGACATCATGTGTAAGTTTGCAGTTTGTTCAACGTGGCGAAATGGCAATAGGCATTCAATAACCTTGGCTTTGACTTCATCAGACAAGTGTTCTGCAAGCTGACGTTTTTCAAAAAAAGCAAAATTACTTTCGGCTGTGTCCTGTAAACGCGCACGGTGCTGAACATAAGTTCCATAATAGAATTGACGTGGATCTTTAAATGCATACCAGTCTTGCATTTGCAGGGCAGTATGGGTTTTATCATTTAAGGTCTTTTCAGGTTTCCACAAAGGACGATAGTGAAAGTTAGTTTCTGCCTGTACATCAAAACTTACTTCTTGATATCGAGTTGCTGGCTTACTACCAAATCGTCTTTCGATATAGGCGTAGTTCTGGCGAATAGGTTCGACATTTGACGTTTTGATTTCTAAAGTCATGGCTTTATCTCCTTATATTTTTTACATCTGATCATCTTGATCGTTGCTATTACGTTGCGTGCCGACTAAGGTTGCTTCAGTGCCATAGCGCCATTTTTCTTCCTGAGCATCGTTAAAAGCTTGCTGCTCTTGGGTCATTTCAACCACTTGATTGGTCTTACAAAAATCATTAAATGCATGTTTAGGCAAAACCAGTTCCACAAATAGACTTGGATCGTGAATGGCAAAATCGAATTCGATAAACTCTGCGTTTAAGTCGCCAGTGACCCGAATATATTTGGTTAATGCTTCGACTTGAGGTTGCGTCATGCTGTACTCCATCAAGACATGGTCTTGAAATTGATGAATGCTCCTTGCTCTCGCTATAAGCTTTACAAAAGCTATGCCAACTTTATTTTTATTATTAAAAACAATTAATTAAGATTTTTATGGAAAATGAGGAATTTTTTAAATTCACCATTTCATGAATTTTTTTGAATGGTGAAATAGAGATGTTCATGATTTGATGAATAGGGTCGTAAAAATTTCTTTTTGGATTGTTTGAGGCTTTAAATGGAGAGATTTAGAAATACTTTTTTAGTATGAAGTTATGTCTTTAAGATACTAGGACATTTATCTGGTTCTTCGATAAGATGAGATAAAACCCAAATGTGTTTAATGGATTAAAACAGATCACTCATGGCTCGAGTAAAATACGATACAACGGGACGATACGCAGATCATCCGCAAGAAATTCACGATTTGCTGTCTAAATTGCACTTTGATACTGCCCACGGCCAAATCTGGTTTGATGAATATCGGATGCTGCTTTTACACACCAGCATTATGGGATATTTGCGTAAAGACTTAGCGCACATGATTGGGCTTGAACGGACCAAGCGTTTTTTTATTCGTTTAGGTTATCAAGCTGGGTTAAAAGATGCAGAAGTTACTACAAAAATGCGTCCCGATTTAAATGAACACGATGCTTTTATGGCGGGTCCACAAATGCACGCCATTCGTGGAATGGTGCAAGTACAGGCCAACCAGCTCAATTTAAGCCATGATAAAAAACAGTTTTATGCCGATTTAAATTGGCTCAATTCTTTTGAAGCCGATGTGCATTTAGAGCATTTTGGCCCAAGTGATGAACCTGCGTGCTGGATGCTTCTGGGTTATGCGTGCGGCTACAGTAGTTTTGCGACGGGCATGACCATTATTTATCAAGAAATAGAGTGTAAAGCTTGCGGCGATGAGCATTGCCGTATTATTGGTAAGCCTTTAGAAGAGTGGGAAAATGCTGATGAACTGATTCAGTTCATGTCTCCCGAACCCATGGAAAAAGAACTGATTGCGTTGCAGGCTGAACTTTTTGAACTTAAAAAATCAATTTATAGCGACAGTGAAGCCGATTACCAATTATTTAGTTCTGTGGGTAAGTCAGCATCTTATAAACAGGTCTGTGCATTATTAACAAAAGCAGCAGGTTCGAAAGTTTCTATTTTGCTACAAGGTGAAACCGGCGTTGGTAAAGAAGCTTTTGCTCGAGGAGTTCATGCAAATAGCCAAAGAAAAGACCAACCTTTTATTGCAGTAAACTGTGCAGCGATTCCACCAGAGTTAATTGAGTCTGAATTATTCGGGGTAGAAAAAGGTGCTTATACAGGAGCGCATCAATCTCGCTTGGGGAAGTTTGAACGAGCCAATGGTGGTACGATTTTTTTAGATGAAGTGATTGAGCTTTCTCCTCGTGCCCAAGCAGCACTATTACGCATTTTGCAGGAAGGTGAATTTGAGCGAGTCGGAGATTCACAGACACGTATTTTAGATGTCCGTGTAATTACAGCAACCAATGAAGATCTTGAGCAGGCTGTAAAAACAGGGCGATTTCGGGCAGATTTATATTATCGCTTAAATATTTTCCCAGTACAGATCCCGCCTTTGCGAGAGCGCCGTGAAGATATTCCTTTATTGGTTGAACACTTTCTTCGTCGCTTTGAAAAAATGTACGGCAAAACCATTCAGGGTGTAAGTGAAAAGACCAAAGTTTTTATGCAGCAATATGAATGGCCGGGAAATATTCGTGAGTTGGAAAATTTATTAGAAAGGGCTGTTTTATTAACGGATGATCAGCAACTGATTAAGTTAAATGCCATTTTCCCACAGATCAAGCATGAACCAGAGCAGGCTGTAGTTGTTGAAACCGACTTTGAGCAATTGTTGCAGGCAGAGTTTAATTTAGAAGAACACGAGAAGCAGTTAATTTTAACGGCTTTAAAAAAGGCAAATCATAATGTGTCTGAAGCGGCACGTTTATTGGGGCTAACTCGGGCAGCACTGGATTATCGAATTAAAAAATTTCAGCTTTGAGTCAATATCAACAAGCTCAAAAATAAAGGCCTAACTTTAAACGTTAGGCCTTATCGACTATTGCACTTTCGCTGGGAAACCATCTTCTTCAAGTGCTTCGGTAATTTTATCGATGCTTTCACTGCTTTCAACAGTCACGATTTTGGTTGCTAAGTCTACATCTACTTTTGCATTTGGATCGACATCTTGAATCGTTGCAGTCACACCACGTGCGCAGCCGCCACATGTCATATTTTCAATAAGTAGTTTCATGTTCATACTCCATCAAGAATGAGATGTTTGTTTGGATAACACTGAGTCTAAACCTTGTCATGATTGTAAGGTCAAGACCAAATTTTTAAAAAAATATGCTTGACCTTCCCATGATGGGAATCTGTATGCTCAATACAGAATATTAAATTTTGCAGATTTGCAGAGGTGTTTGATGGACTCAAAAACCACAAAATTGCCAGCATATAGTGAAACACTTCCAATCGAAGGCATGACCTGTGCCTCGTGTGTAGGTCGTGTTGAAAAAGCACTTAAGAAAGTTGAAAATATTGAGATTGCCAACGTTAACTTGGCAACAGAAAAAGCGGTTGTTTATTCAAATCAACCGATTCAGCGTGAAGCACTGGTTAAAGCTGTTGAACGAGCAGGTTATGATGTTCCTAAAGCTGCGCCATTTGAGTTATCTATTGAGGGCATGACCTGTGCATCTTGTGTTGCACGTGTAGAAAAAGCACTTAAAAAAGTAGACGGCGTTCAAGAAGCTACGGTCAACTTAGCAACAGAGCAGGCTTGGGTACAAGCAGATGCATCAGTTAATGTTGAAGACTTAATTCGCGCTGTTAAAAAAGCAGGTTATGACGCTAAAGCATCTGAAAAAAATCAAGATGAGCAACTCGATAAAAAAGCGTCAGAGTTAGATCAGCTAAAAAAAGATTTGATCATTTCGATTGTGTTGGCCTTACCTGTGTTTATTTTGGAAATGGGTTCACATCTCATTCCAGCTTTTCACATGTGGATCATGGACACGATTGGTCAATACAACAGCTGGCTTTTACAGTTTGCTTTGACTACATTAGTGCTCGTTTTTCCAGGTCGCCGTTTTTATCAAAAAGGAATTCCAGCCCTGTGGCGTTTGGCACCAGATATGAACTCGCTAGTGGCAGTTGGCACCTTGGCTGCCTACAGTTTCTCGGTCGTAGCAACCTTTATGCCGCATGTGTTACCACAAGGCACCGTCAATGTTTACTTTGAAGCGGCTGCCGTTATTGTCAGTTTAATTTTGCTCGGACGATATTTTGAAGCTAAAGCTAAAGGGCGTACTTCACAAGCGATTCAACATTTAGTGGGAATGCAGCCAAAAACTGCTCGTATTCAGCGTGACGGTCAAGTGGTGGAAGTTGCTGTTGCCGACGTGGTCAGTGGAACTATTGTAGAAATTCGTCCGGGTGAACGTGTACCTGTCGATGGTGAAGTGATTGAAGGGCACAGCTACATTGATGAATCTATGATTACGGGTGAACCAGTCCCTGTTGAAAAAATAGTAGGGCAACAAGTAGTTGGGGGTACGGTCAATCAAAACGGTACTCTAAACATTCGGGCAACCGCAGTGGGTAGTTCGTCTGTGCTTTCACAAATTATTCGCATGGTTGAACAAGCCCAAGGTTCTAAACTTCCGATTCAGGGCTTAGTCGATAAAGTCACCATGTGGTTTGTACCTGTAGTGATGTTAATTGCTGCAATTACTTTCTTGGTTTGGTTTATTTGGGGGCCAGAACCTGCGCTCACTTTTGGATTGGTGAATGCCGTTGCAGTACTGATTATTGCATGTCCTTGTGCGATGGGACTTGCAACACCAACTTCTATTATGGTCGGTACTGGACGTGGTGCCGAGTTAGGTGTCTTGTTCCGTAAAGGTGAAGCTTTGCAGCTTTTACAAGAAGCGCAAGTAGTTGCAGTTGATAAAACGGGCACACTCACCGAAGGCAAACCGACACTCACTGACTTTAATGTGCAATCAGGTTTTGAGCGTGAACAAGTGCTGACTTTGGTTGCTTCGGTCGAAGCCAAGTCTGAACATCCCATTGCTCTTGCGATTGTTCAAGCAGCAGAGAGTGAAGGCCTAAACCTATTACCAGTAACAGCATTTAACTCGATTACAGGTTCAGGTATTGAAGCAGAAGTTTCAGGCCAAAAAGTACAAATTGGCGCAGACCGTTATATGCACCAACTTGGTTTAGACACCAACTCTTTCCAAGCGATTGCTGCTCAGTTAGGTGAAGAAGGCAAAACCCCGCTATACGTTGCTATTGATCAAAAACTTGCGGCAATTATTGCTGTGGCAGACCCCATTAAAGAAACAACCTATGCTGCGATTGAGGCCTTGCATCAATTAGGTCTCAAAGTTGCCATGATTACAGGAGACAACCGTCATACGGCGCAAGCAATTGCCAAAAAGCTGAACATTGACGAAGTTGTGGCAGAGGTTTTACCCGAGGGCAAAGTGGACACAGTCCGCCAACTGCAAAAACAGTATGGGCGCTTAGCTTTTGTTGGTGATGGTATTAACGATGCACCAGCCTTGGCACAAGCAGATGTCGGTTTAGCTATTGGTACAGGAACAGATGTTGCCATCGAAGCAGCTGATGTTGTGCTCATGTCAGGTAGTTTAAAAGGCGTACCGAATGCAATTGCATTAAGTAAAGCCACCATGCGAAACATACGTCAAAACCTGTTCTGGGCATTTGTATATAACGTAGCCCTAATTCCAATTGCAGCAGGTGCCCTATATCCAGCATTTGGTGTGTTACTTTCACCGATGTTTGCAGCAGGCGCGATGGCACTTTCTTCGGTCTTTGTTTTAGGCAATGCATTGCGCTTAAAACGCTTTCATGCGCCAGTAGAGTAAGCGTGCTGAAAATCAACTTTTGGTTTAAGATCATGACAGCAGGTCTTAAACCAAATTTAATATTTGAGGTGTGAGATGAATATCGGTCAGGCATCCAAACATTCGGGCATTTCGGCGAAAATGATTCGCTACTATGAAGAAATCGGTTTACTTGAAGCAGCTCAGCGTTCTGCTTCTGGCTATCGCATCTATTCAGAAACAGACCTTAAAACTTTAAACTTTTTAAAGCATGCTCGAGAGTTAGGTTTTTCATCTGAACAGATGAAAGAGCTTATTTCACTTTGGAAAAATACTGATCGGCATAGTGCAGAGGTGAAAGCCTTAACCGTCAAACACATTGCCGAATTAAAGCAAAAAATTGCACACCTACAAGAAATGGTTAATATTTTACAGGCTTCTGCCGATGATTGCTGTGGCGACCAACAGGCTTCTTGTGCCATTTTAGATCATATTGAAAAAGGGGTGGGTGTAAGCTAAATCCCATAAAAATAAAAAGGTAAAATCATGATTTATACAGCTTCTTGTCTTTGTAATGGTGTTCAACTCAGCATTAATGCTGAATTAAATCCCATTATGGTTTGTCATTGTAAGCAATGCCAAAAAGCACTAGGGGCTGCTTTTGCTGCCATCACTCAAGTACAAAAAAGTGATTTAAACATTGTGCAGGGTGAAAACCTGTTACAGGCTTATTTTGCATCACCTAATAAAAAGAGAGTGTTCTGTAAAACTTGTGGTTCACCGATCTGGAGTGAACGTCTAGATAAGCCAGAAGTGGTACGCCTGAGGGTCGGACTTATTAATGAAGAAATATCGACGCCAGTCATCTCTCATGCTTTTGTTAATTCACAAGTGAAGTGGTATCCAATTTGTGATGACGCTCGCCAATATCCAAATGGGGTAGAAAACCCTTAAATATTAAAGATAGATCGTATTTTGTTCATTTGTAAAAAAACGTGAACAAGACTAGTCATGAATAAATAATGTGCTATAACTGTACCTAAGGTAATCGTAATATCTCCTCGATCCACAGGGAAACTTGGGACAGGGCAAAAGATACGATAAGACCTTACATATAGCTAGCAAAGAGCAAACAAGAGTTGGATAGACACAACGCTTATATTGCTCACCGTTGCAGAAAAGCCCGTGAAACGGGCTTTTTTAATGCCTGTAAAAAAACTATTTCTTATTTGGAAATATCTTATATTTTTAAACTATTTATGAAAAAGTAATGTAAAAATAATAAAATATTTTAAATATACAGACTTTTCTGTATTGCAATTTGTTTTTATTAAGGGTACATTTGGTTAACGGTTTAAAGTTCAAGTTTAATAATGAACTCATGGTCGTTGTGGGAGATCTAAGAGCCTGCATTTTCCCCAAGATGCGGGTTTTTTTTATGCCTGTAAAAAAGTAAAAATTGTAATCAGCTTAAATAAAAAATATCTAATTTACTGTTATCTAAAATATTTTAATTAGCCTACGATCTAAAGATTGCGTAGGCTTAAAGTTGTGAATACCACTTAGGAACGATATGCCAGACAAGCTTGTGCGCAAGCAAGACATGCTTTAGCACAAACTTGGCAGTGTTCGTGGTCATGTTTACTGCATTCTGCTGCACAAAGTTGACAAGCGTTCGCACAAAGTTGCATGGCTGATTCTGCTAGTTCAGAGTTTCTGAGTTCTAAAGACGTACAAAGTTGGCAGGTTTCTACACATGTCATGCAATGCTTAATACATTCACGCATCATACTTACATGTTCTTCTTGCAAACATGCTGCTGCACATGTTTTGCAGGCAATCATACATTCAATACAGGCTTGAATTGAGGTAGAGGTATTACAAAATAAAGAAGAGTTGGTTTCTTGTTGAGTTTCCATAAAAGTTCTCCTGTCGAAGACTATTATTAAAAAACAGAATATTGTTATCTCTTTTCATTTTATAAAATCATTTGTTTGCTAGGTGAGTTTGAAATGAAAGGTCTACAAACGCTCAATAGGGTTTAACCTCGTATAAGAATGTTACATCTAGCTAATTCAGTTATAAATTTCAAAACTACTTGCCTAGTATTAGATTTAAAATTTGATTCGATATAATACTTTTGGCTAATTTCTTATTGTGTGAAAATTGTGCAAATTATCAGTGTGAACTTTAAGGGCACACGAAATGGAAAACGTTAATCAATTTGCTCACGGAGCTGAGCATGAAGTCCACATACATTGCAAACGATCATTAAGCACTTTAATACTGAGTATGCTCGTATTAATTACAACTGGTCGTTAAAAGAAAAAGCACCTAAGGGTGCTTTTTCTATATGAGTTTAAAGTAAATACCTTCACTTAAGAGTCTATAAAGCCACGCCGTTTTTTGTAGGCTTTACGGTCATAAGAAGGGATATTTGATTGCTGGAGATCAATCGCGAGTTGTTTTTTGCGTTGAAACTGAACTTCATTTAAAAGAGCAGCATAAATTTTGGGACGATCAGTTTTAAACTTTTCTACATCCAACGGAATCGTATCTTCATTCTTAACAATGTACAGCACAGAGCCATTGCCATTCGTTTCGTAAACCGTCCAACCAACTCGTACAATGTAGAGTCCGGTTTTCTGATTCTTACCTAAATAAGATTTAAAACCATCTGGATGAGGGCGAACATAAGCATTCATCATGCATCCTCCATCATCTGATTTATTTGATGAAAGCGACAATCAAAGAATTGATGGGGAACGGGACATCATATTCAGTAAAATCACGATTTCTAGTTGTTTATATATTGATCAATTTTAAAATTTCAAGTCAGAAAAAAGCGTTTATTAAATAAGCTGAATAAGAAATAAATATTAAAAATAACGGCTTATTTTTCTGTGAAAAAAAGCTTGATTTAAGTGTTTAGCGAGCAGAAAAAATAGCGCTTATTCTATGTTTCTGTGATCAATTTTGCATATTTAAAATTATTGAAATAGTAAGTGAATTTGTAGTCAGGTGGAGTTAATTGTTTGTTTTAAAATTAAAAAAATAAACTTCAATATTTCTTGTTACAACCATTATGTCGACAATAGATATTCCTTTTTGACATATTTCGCCTAGCATAACTAAAGAGTTCGTTGCCTATGGTGTCATTTATGTTTATTGGACTTGTGGTCACCATTTTGTTGACTCCAGGCCCAACAAATACATTGTTAGCCTCGGCTGGAATACAAGCAGGGGTGAAGCAGTCTCTTAAACTTATTCCTGCTGAAGTGATGGGTTATCTCATTGCAATTACTTCATGGGGTGTTTTGCTTGAGTCAGTTTCACATTTTATCCCTTGGCTTCCTGCCTTATTAAAGTTAATAAGTGCAACTTTTATTCTCTACCTTGCATTTAAACTTTGGATAACATCAACAAATGACATCAAATTAGACAACCCACTGATTACGCCTAAGGCTTTATTTGTTGCAACACTTTTAAATCCTAAAGCTTTACTCTTTGCTTCTGCTATTTTTC
Source organism: Acinetobacter sp. D009 (assembly GCF_038562025.1). NCBI lineage: Bacteria > Pseudomonadati > Pseudomonadota > Gammaproteobacteria > Moraxellales > Moraxellaceae > Acinetobacter > Acinetobacter sp. D009. The sequence goes on along the minus strand of NZ_CP151886.1, from coordinate 2,554,796 downwards.
CACATGCAGCATGGGAAGTGCTTCACGTTTATTTTGTGCATATTGCTATTTTTTTATCATTAATTACACCCATTGCATTTTTATGGATTGCTTTTGGAACCGTATTAATTTCAAACAAAGTAACTTGGTTAAACCAACGTAATTTACAACGTACGGCTGCATTTATTTTAACTTTTTTTGCGATGCCAATCGGCTATTCTGCGATTAGCTCATTTTAAACTTAACCCTTTATTTATATTAAAAAATTTAATTTTCAGGAGATTTTCATGACAAGATTAAAAGTAATTATCAAGGATCAGTTTGATAAAGAATCAATTGCTTTGGCAAAAGTTAGACCCATGAATGACCACGTGCTTGAGCTTCATAAAAGTGTTGAACATATTGAAATTAATGACGATATTATTTTACCCAATATGGATTTGCTCTATGAAAACCCTAAAGACGGCAAAATTTATCAGTTAATTGGTCCATTCAGTGAGGAATAACTCTTAAATTAAATTTAACAATAACCATGAGTAGAGTTTGTGTTTGTATGGTCTTAATAGAAGTCGTTTTATTTAAGAGGTGGTGAAAATTAAGCCAAACTAACGTATAGACACAATTAAAATATTGAACATCTAAAATGGTTATGGGACTATGCCTCTGTGTAAAAATGTGACCTAATCCACATTTTTGCATTTCAGGATTAAGTGGATTTCACTAAGCCCATTTCTTCAATGAGAAGTAGGAGTGGGCTTTTTTTATTCTTTGAATGTCTCATCTAAAGCTTGTTGAACGGCTTCAATTCGTGATTTACACGCTTTATAAGCCGTAATAGATTCTTCAACAATCTTCATTAAATTATCGATATCCGGGCTTTCTTGAGATTCTAATAATTCGGCATTTTTCTTCAAAATGTCATGACCATCTTTAAACGTTAACTCTTCATTCTTCATTTGGAATTACCTGTGTAATGTTGGCTTCAACCACACCATCTTGCATCTCAATAGCAATGGCGGGGCTTGAAATTTGATGTATAGAGCGAATCGCTTTTCCTTCTGATCTAACAATTGCATAGCCCTTGGCCTGAACCTGTTTCGGGTTTTGCAAAAGAATTTCTTTCATCAAAGATTCGATTTGGGCTAATGAAAATTTAACTTGTTGCTGTGAGCTAAACTCAATACGTTCTTTCATCTGGTCAAGCAAACGATGTGCCGAGCTAAGTTGACTCTGTGCCGAAGATTTAATCTGTTGAAGCAGTTGATCATTTTTGCTTTGATAGGTTGTGATTTGATGCTGAGAAAGTAGCTTAATCGTTTGCAGACTATCTACAGCTTCTTGGACGCGTTCAACAATGTGGTTTCGGATGCCAGCAATCACTTTACTTGGTGTATCAAATGAGCGATGGGCAATTTCATCAAGAATAGTACGATCTTTCTCATGCCCGATGCCTACCCAAATGGGTACACTACGTTTGCAAAGTAGGGCGGCAAGTTCATAATCATTTAAATAAGCCAAATCATTCACCGATCCGCCACCGCGAATAATCACAATCAAATCAGGTGGAAAGCTAAACGTGCTGGCCCATTGTCTTAAACCTGAAGCTAAAGATTCAATCAAGCTGGTTGCAGCCGTGTTTCCTTGAAAAGTAGCGGTGTGATACACAAAATGACAAACCCCATTTCGCTCAAGTGCATCTGCATCTTTTTTAAAGTCACCAAGGCCCGCAGCATTTTGAGGAGCAATGACTAAAACATTTTGAATATCAAAAGGAGTGGGAAGAAGTTTATTTTTATGGATTAAACCTTCTTGAGTAAGTCGTTCAATAATTTGCTGATAACGTTTAGCAATTTCACCCAACGTAAAGCTTGAGTCAATCTCTTCAATGTTGACCGAAAATCCATATTGAGGATCAAAACGTGCTCTAATTTTGATGAGTACATTTAAATCACTTGAAATCTCAATCCCAGTTTCACGTTCGAATTTTAAAACAATTTTACTCGCTGAAAATTTCCAGATCGTGGCTTTACAGCTGGCAATGACTTTATCAGTCTCTGCATCTTTTTCTGCGAGTTCTAAATAGTAATGACCGCCCTTAATATTTAAATTTCGAATTTCTGCTTTTACCCAAACTGGCTCATCAAAAGCCACACGTATGACTTCCTGAACTGTGCCGAGATATTCACTAAGGGAAAACTGAGGTTCAGACATACGAACTAAAAATTAAAGGGCCAAACTAGATAGTATAAAAGCCATCCAACCAAGGCAATTGCTGTCTATGAATATCGGGTTCTATTTAAAATAAATACAACAATTTAAAGAATTAAAAATTGAAAGTGATAAGTGAATTTAGACTGAATGGTTAAAATGAAAAAATAATAAAAAGAGAATTGTTAATAATTACAACCGATTAAAAAATAAAGTTTGCTTTATAAAATATATGAGCGTATAAAGCTTACTTCCAATTGCGGGGTGGAGCAGTCTGGTAGCTCGTCGGGCTCATAACCCGAAGGTCGTTGGTTCAAATCCGACTCCCGCATCCAAAAATATTATGCTCTGTGATGTACCACTTTTCATAATACGAAAATTATGAAAAGCAATTAGCTTATAAATAACCCTATATAAAGCTAAATATTAAATTCTAGACGAAATGTCCATACCCTAAATCTAGCGTTCTAATTACATACCGTAAAATCACATGAGCTCAGTGATGAGTGAATGATTGTGAATATAGTAAATGAGTGGCACATTGCCACAGCCGTAAATGGCAATGAAATTAATGTGAGGATTGTTCCTCATGTGCGTAAACAAAACTCTCTCGATGGATATCGTTGGGTCGAAGTTGGTAAAAAAATTCAACTTCAGTCTGGTGAAGAAATTGAGTTAAACCAAGATGGTAAAAGCTTCTATACTGGATTTAATCAACTTTATCGTTTAAATACATATTGTTGATAAAACCATGGTAATAAAGCGAGAAAACCTATCTCTTTTAAAGGAGATAGGTTTTTTTATATCTACAGTTTATATAAATAATTAAAGTTATAAAAAAGGTGAAGTAATTAAAAAAAATTGTCTTATTATTTTAATTATATTTAATAACTCAATTAACCTGCTCGCCAGAACTGGCGACCCATAACCTTAAAGTTTTTACCGTTCTCTTCTGTTACGCGTCGATCTCTAAATTTTTCATTTAAACTATGCAAAATTAAAGAACCATCTGCTTCTTTAAAAATCTGTTTAATCATCCCTTCGCCAGCAAAGTAAACCGCATAAATCTCGCCATCAATGACTTCTGTTTGAGAGATATCAATTCCGACCAAATCTCCATCTTTAATGTAATCTGTCATGCTATCACCCTTAGCTTTAATAATACGCATGCATTCTTGAGCAACGCGTTTTTCTTTAAAGAATGAAGCAGGGAATGGAATTTTTCCATTAATAGCATCAAAGTGAAATTCAATAGATTCACCTGTCCCGCAAGAAAAGTTAGCTTCTACAACTTCAATCCAAACATACTGATCGGTAGATTCTGCACTCACTACAGTCGGGCTAAATACATCACTTTCTCTAAAAGAATCTTCAGTATTCCCCGTCGTTAACCAATAACCATCTACTCCTAAAAATTGGGCAATTAAAGGAAGAAATGCAGATTTTAAATTTTTCCCTGACTCTAAAGCCTGATAGGCGGGTTGCGACATCTTTACAGCTTCTGCCACTTCAGCCTGAGTTTTTTTGGCTTTAATTCTAGAGTCTTTTAAACGGTCTTTAAGAGCCATAATGGTTACACCAGTAAACTTATAACAAATATATAACTTAAGTTATATCTAGTAAAACAACTATAGTTATTGACTAATAATAACTATAGTTATAATATCAGTTATATCTCAAGATGAATAGAGAAATTTAAGAGGTGTCTAAGTCACTATTTATCGCTTTATCAAAACTTTGAGATGGAAGCTAAATTTATTTTGTTTCTATAGGTAGCAGAATAAAAGGGAGATAGCTCAATTATTATTTGCAAACAGGCTATCAAAACAAAAATTGGAATAAAAAAAAGCCCGATTCCGTGGATCAGGCTTAATGTTCGTCGATAAAGGGTATCAAGAACATGAAGAATTTAACAAAGATTGTGAGACCTAACAAAAGTTTCCGATATACGGCAAAGCCTTATATGAACTTTTTGGTCAAAAAATTAAGGCGTGTAAAAAGCTTAAATCCACAAAATTTAATACTTTTTTACATTTTTAGAAAAGGAAATATTTGTTTATAAATTAGTGGCTTAATTGCATATAGTTGGGCTCTTTATGATTGTTGTACCAGATGAAACGTTTTGAACACACATTTGTAGTCATAGCTTAGCTATATTGCTCAAAGAATGTATCAAAACCTCAAGAATAACAAACGATAAAGACGCCTTACTAACGAGTACATTGAGTTGGAGATAGTGAATGACTACAGCAATGCAGAACAGAGCTAAACAACTTAAAAATGCAAAACGTGGAGGGTATATCCCGACAATTGCCAAAGACGTAAACAAATATAAGGTACAAAAAATAAAAAGGGCACTTGAGGAGGCCAAGCAGATTGTAAATGAGCTTGAAGATGACGCATTCGAATTCGATGATCAAGTCTCTATGCAAAAAGCGATTGGTGCAATCACAGTGATTGAGTTGATTGAACAAGCCTTAAACGGTGCACACTAACAGGCTTTAGCATACAAACATTCTTTCTCGGACCCCTGAAATAAATGGGGTCAAGGATAAGTTCGTCTTGCAATTTAGCGCTGCTTTAAAGCGTTAGTGTTTTTTATTGACTGTAATAAAGAAAACGAAGGGATTAATAAACATTGAAAACCACAAGCTGGTCAACGTGATGAGTTTTCAAGTTTTACCCTTTAGCGCAGGACAAAGTCATGGAAACAGTTTCTAGCAGTGGGTTAGCCACATTTTTAAATTTTTATAGTATTGCAATTATGGTGGCTTTGGCAGTCAGCTTAGTTGTCGCAGTTGTATTGATGATGCGTTTTCCTCGTTCTCCACAAGAATGGATTGTTGCTCTCATCTGTACAGTAGTTTCAAGCCTGACAGGCGGCTCATTCATTATTATGAAATGGAACCTGCATGAATGGGTATCCGATATTTGGGGAATGATCACCCTATCTGGATTTTTCTTCATCTGTGGTTTACCGGGCTGGGCTATTGTGAGATGGATATTTAACTTCATCAATAAACAAGAAGGTAAAACGATTGTAGAGGTCATTAAAGACCTAAAAAAAGCAAAAGATGATCTCCAAAATAGCTAAAGACAGCTTTAAATATAAAGGTAGAATAAAATGAATATTGATCAATACTTAGAAAAAGTTATCAGCCGAGAAGGCGGATATGTTAACCATCCATCAGATCATGGCCATGCGACTAAATTTGGCATTACAGAAGCAGTCGCTCGATCGAACGGATATCAAGGCAACATGCAAGACTTGCCCTTAAGTGTCGCCAAATCTATTTATAAGCAAAAATACTGGCTTGAACCACAGTTTGACCAGATTAATGCGATTAGCCCAGCTATTGCAGAAGAGTTACTGGATACAGCTATAAATTGTGGCATCAATTTTACAAAGCCTTTATTACAACGTGCTTTAAATCTGCTGAATAAGCAGGGGAAGGAAGGTTGGTCAAATCTTGTGGTAGATGGCCAGTACGGACCTCTTACTTTGCAAGCACTGGCTACGTACTTAAATAGACGTAATAAAGAGGGTGAAAAAGTACTCGTGCGCATTTTAAATATTATGCAAGGGCAGCATTATATTGAAATTACCGAGAACAACCCTAACTACGAAGATTTCTTTTATGGTTGGATATTAAACAGAGTAACACTCTAAAAATGTATTAGAAAAGAATATGTTTAAAGATCTAATGAGTTAAAAAGCCTAACCATGAGTTAAGGCTTTTTAACAAATAATAGGTCGAGCAATGCTTTATTGTGCGATAAGTAAAATGGCAAGTAGAAAGAAAATAGCACCACTAATTTTATTGAGTATCGTGAAATTATTTCCAGCTAACATTTTCTCTTTAAAAATTGAAGAGAAGTTTGCGTAAACTAAATGAATTAAAAAACCAATAAAACAAAAGGTTAAAGAAAGAATTAAAAATTGATTTAAAATCTCTTTCTTGATATCAATAAATTGAGGGAAGAGTGCGATAAAAAATACGATTGTTTTAGGATTAAGCAAAGATGCGAATAGGCCCTGATAAAACAATTTAGATTTACTTACAGCTTTATCTTTTTGTTGATCGGTCATTAACTCTTGGGTTGCAAGTTTTTTAGTAAAGTTTTTATATCCGAGATACATTAAATAAAATGCACCAATAAATTTTAAAACCGTAAAAATAGTAGGGTTACTAGTAATAATAAGTCCTACACCGCTGGCAGAAATTACAGCAATCACAAACATACCAATAATTAAACCACTTATTCCAAACAAAGCAGTTTTAACACCATAGTTAATTGAATTTGTGACAGTAAATAAAACTCCCGGTCCTGGGCTTAATAGGGTAAGAAATGCTATTGTTATAAATACTAAAAGACCGCTCACGCTGATATATCCTATTTATCAATTGAGGCAAGATTGTGCGGTTACTTTAAATGAGAAAATAATCGTTGTATACAGAAGGTTATGTATATTTAAGTCTTACATAGATTAAATATTTAAAATATAGATTTGTATAAATAAATAGGGCATATAAAACTATAAAAGTGAAAGCAACATAAACACACAACGTTAAAAATTGAGCATGTTAGTATACTAAGTCTATACCTCAAGAAATCTATAGTATGACGAAAAATGAACGGCAGTTTAAATCTGGCGAGTTTCAATTTTCCTTTTTAGCGTTTAAATATTGGGGTATATGGTTTTTAGCTTTTATTCTAATGTTATTTGCGATGTTACCTTGGGCTATTCAATGGCGCCTTGCTGACTTACTATCAAAAATAGCGTGGAAATCTTTAAGTTCTCGAAGAAAAACTACACTACGTAATTTACAAGCATGTTTCCCAGAAAAAACACCTTTGCAAATTGAGGCAAAAGCTAAACAGGTTTTTGTTGATACTTTAACGGGTGTATTTGAAGCTTTAAATGCTTGGTATTGCCCAAATTGGTTTAAAAGTCGTGTTCACATAGATGGTTTAGAAAATTTAACCAATAATCAGGAAAATGGCGTACTTTTATTAGGTACCCACAGTACGCTTTTAGATGCAGGTGGAGCGGCGTGTACTTTATTCTTTAATATGGACGTGGTTTACCGACCTCAAAACAATCCGTTTTTAGATTTTCTGATTCATCGTAGTCGTGCGCGAGTGTATAAAAACCAAATTGCTCGAGACAACATGCGTGGACTCATACAAAACCTTAAACATGGGCATGCGATATGGTATAGCCCAGATCAGGATTTTGGCTTAAAACAAGGCGTAATGGCATCATTTTTCGGTATTCAGGCAGCTACCGTTACAGCGCATCGCAGACTAATGGATATCTCAAAAGCAGCAGCCGTGCCTTTATATTTTTACCGTAGTGGTGATATTCGTAATCCGCAATATCATGTTTTAGTAGAACCTAAATTAGAAAATTTCCCGAGTGGCTGTGAAGTCAGTGACGCTGAAAGGGTAAACAAGATTATTGAAAACCAAATTCGCATTGCCCCTACACAATACATGTGGTTTCATCGACGCTTTAAAACACGTCCTGCTGGTGAACAGAAATTCTATTAATGGCGTCAGTAACTCAAGAATTAAAAGTACTTCTTTCAATTAAAATATAGAATATTAGATTTTTAATTGAAAGGATCTTTAATCAAATCAAGATGAAAGATGTTGAGTCAACACTATAAAATTTTTCTTGCTTTAATTATTTTGAATATCGATTGCAAATGATTTTGAAGCGTGTATAGTCGAGCATAACTAACAAAATATTCTTGTCCTCATAAATTTCTATTTCGCAGTTTTATTTATAAGTCTTCGGTTCATTCAGATATTTAAGTTTTCACGTCTATTTTTTTAGTTAAATTGGTTTCCCCCAATAATAAGTTATAATATTTTAAAATTTAGGATAAATATATGTCTACTTCTACTGGTACAGTAAAATGGTTCAATGAAACTAAAGGTTTTGGTTTTATTGCGGCTGATGAAGGTAAGGATATTTTCGCTCATTTTACCGATATTCAAACACAAGGTTTTAAAGTTCTCTTAGAAGGCCAACGTGTTGAGTTTACTGTAGTACAGGGTAAAAAAGGCCCACAAGCTTCAAATATTGTGATTCTTCAGAATTCATAATTTCATAGAGCGACTAGAGTTGTTTTAAATATATTATTTAAATAGAATATGTTTAAGGCTAAAGCGCTTTAGTAGAGATTAAAAACCCACTCTATCTTGTGGGTTTTTTATAAGTTTTAATTAAACTTATCTTTAAAAATAAAAAGCAGAATAAAAATGTGCTCTTAAAAGTGCTTCTAAATTTTTTGTTAAAATATAAGTAATTAGGTGTATGGAACTAAAATGGATATTTGTATTGGCGGTATTTTAGACGGTCAAAAGATAGAAAATCATAATGATGTTTTTAAGATAGAAGAGCACTATTCAGACAATAGCTCTCAGTATGTTAAACAGCATTTCCACCTATTTGGAAAAATATTTACCTTTTGGGTGTGCGAAGATATTGATTTACAACAGGCAATCAGAAAAGCCGAGAGAATTTTAGCGAATAAGAAAGAAACTCTTTAGTTGTTTGAACTAGAACACTTCCGTGCCTTAATTTGGTTTAAAGATTTTCTTATTAAGTAATAGATATTTTTTATATTAGCTTAATAGAATTCGTTACAGAATTTTTTACAATACTCTTGTATATGTTACACAGCTTAACATTTTTTTTGTGGTATTTACTAACAATAGTAATACATTAGGCTTAATCTAAAGTTGTTTTATTTATTGCGCGAATAAAACAAAACCCACTTTAATAATATATCTTATTAAAGTGGGTTCTTTATTCAGACGGTCATCATTAATTCAATATACATAATTAAATTATAGATAATATTTGTTGTTATAAACCTCTCTTAAGAAAGGAAAACATTTTAAATGTTAAGTGCAGTACAACCTAATATTTGTTTTATTGGCAGTAGTAATCTAGCTTTAGCGTTAATAGGAGGGTTGGTTTTAAAAGGATTTAAAAAAGAAAAAATACACCTCATTGAAGAGAAAAAGATTAATGATACAAATGCTTTGAAGCAAAAAGAAAATGGGCTAAAAAAAGCTGAAATTGTTGTTTTGCTACTAGAGCCTAAACAGTTAAAAGAGATACTTATACCGCTAAAAAAATGGTTAGCTAGTAAAATTATAGTTTCTATGATGGCGGGAGTAGATATTGCAAACTTGACTCGTTTTACGGGTTCGAAAAAAATTGTTCGTGTAATTTCAAATCCGCCTGTGCTGACGCATACGGGGACACATGTGCTTATTGCTTCAGAGCAAATGGACCAGCTTGATAAAGACCTAATCGAAATGCTGTACTCTGCAACGGGTCAGACTTTTTGGGCGCCGTCTGAAACGCAGACAGACGCAATTATTGCTTTGTCTGGTTCTGGGCCGGCTTACTTTTTCTATATTTTAGACAGCATGATAAAGACAGGGGTTTCTTTAGGACTTGATAAACAATTTGCTCTAGATTTAGCACTCCAAGCGGCTAGTGGCGCAGTTGAAATGGTCCGTAAAAGTAATGTCCCGCCAGCGGATCTGTGTGGCAAGGTGACCTTGGCTAACGGGATTACCGAATCAGCACTCAGAATGTTTGAGCTAGGAAATGTATCTGATGATATACGTTTAGCTATGAAGGCCGCATATCATCGTAGTAAAGAAATCACTTCAGAAATTATTACTGAGGTGAGTTAAGTATTCTTTAGCAAACTAGGCCTTTAAAAAGTATTCCCAAATAACGAAGCCTAAGCCAAACCCAATAAACGAGTAGAGAGTAATAATAAAGAATACAAAACTGGCCTTATTTTTTTTCTTCAAAATGTTCATGGCGATGCCTCCAATTCAGATTAATTACATTTTGAAGAAGTGAAGGCTGTAATCATAGATACAGAATTTTTTAAAAAAAATATAACAGAGCTATGATCTGTTATATTTTCTAGGTTTTATCTTAATAAGGGTTTTAAAATCAATAAATTAATGAATTGCCTGTACGTGTTTAGCATTTCTATTCGATTAACATTAAATCGGCTGTATTGGCAGATTTGAGAGGGCGTAGGGCAAAGGTCGAACGGGTGTGGCGTATTCCTTTAATTGAATAAAGTTTTTTTCTTAAAAATCGTTCGTAATGGTCAGCATCTTTGACTGCTACTTTAACCAGATAATCATAGTCACCTGTGACGAGATGCGCTTCCACTACTTCAGGTATATCTGCTAATGCTTCACTGAAATTTTCTAGCATTTCGTCATCGTGGCGCTCTAAAGTAATTTCAATAAAAAAGACTTCATGAATGCCAATCGCTTTTTGGTTTACGTTTACCGTATATCCTTCAATAATTTTTAAAGTTTCCAGACGTTTTAGTCGTGTCCAACACGGAGAAGATGAAAGCCCTACTTCTTCGGCCAGTTGAGCTACAGTTAAACGGCCATTTCCACGTAATGCAGATAAAATTTTCCGATCTATACGATCTAGTGTGTATTCTGTTCTGTTCAAAATATAAACCAAAGAAGAATCTTCTGATAAAAATCAATATACTTCATTTTTATGCTGTGAATGTTTAAAAATTTTAAAAAATACAGGAAACATTTTGAGTCAAAGGTACATACACTATTTCTATGCATCGAACCTTTCTGGATAGAGGTTGGGATGGAGCAAAGAGCACTGTTTCAGTAAGGGTGACTAAACAGTGCTCTTTGCGGATTTCTTATTAATCTTTAAATCTATTTTTATTAACTGGCATGACATATCAAAACAAATCAAATAATAACTTTTATTTATCAATTGAAGAAAAACTAATCATTATTTTTTATCTAAATTTTCCTTTAATGTAATTCCATTACAAAGGAGGAGCAAGGTTATGATCACCCAGCATGATATAAATCAAAAACAATATCAAAATAAATCTCTCGACTATTTAAATAGCCAAGCTCATTCTGAAGGTATTGAATTTAATAAATTTATTAATGAAATTCAGAAAATTGAAAAAGCTGTAGTCCTTGATTTAGGCTGTGGTGGTGGGCATGTTTCCTATAATGTTGCTCCGCATGCCGACCTTGTTTTTGCCTACGATTTATCTCATGAAATGTTAGACACTGTGTCTAAGACGGCGAGCCAACGCAAATTAAAAAATATCTTTGTGCAGCAGGGCATTGCTGAGGACATGCCTTTTAGCGATCAGCAGTTTGATGTGGTCATTAGTCGATATTCTGCACATCACTGGCAACATGTTCCGACTGCCATGAAAGAAGTAAACCGCGTGCTTAAGCCAGATGGCATTGTTATTTTTGTAGACATTATTAGTTCTAGCTCGCCTATATTAGATACATTTTTACAGACCATCGAAACGATTCGAGACCCAAGTCATGTACGAAACTATAGTGTGAAAGAGTGGGTCTATTTTATTGAAGATGCAGGCTTTGATTTGGTGGGTTTAGATAAACAAACGCTTTCGTTAGACTTTGATAGTTGGGTAAAGCGCATGAAAACGCCTGAAGATCAAATCAAAACTTTACGTTATTTGCAGGAAGGTTCATCTGACCTTGTTAAGAAGTATTTTAAAATCCAAAATGACGGTAGCTTTGAAAGCCATGTGGGCTATTTTGTCTTTAAGAAATTAGGATTTTAAAGCGCCGAAATGAGTAAGGGTTTTAGTAGATTAGAAATGGATTTAATATCACTAAAACTCTTTTTCCGAATAACTCGAATAATATTAAAGATGGTTATAAAACAAATTTAATATCATTCACTTGATAAAAATTAATCACCCAATTTTATTAAGGTGATTAAGTATTCAAAAGAGAAGGGGTTTTATCCCATTTTCTTTATTATTAATAGACACTTATAAATAATTATTATTTAATACGCCCGCAATATTATCACTAATACTTTTAATAACTTTGTCGGGGAAATAATGCGTAATATTTTAGTAACGATTTTCACTTTATTCTTAGCAACATCAATTTATGCTGCTCAAGAGTCTAGAAATCTTCTAGAGCAAACACAGTGTGAGAAAGCAGTGGAATTGCATGGTTTTTTAAGCCGTGCTCAGCTTGATTGTAATTATCACTATTATTCAGAAGAGTTAAAGGATGCTGCCGCAAAATGTACTAAACATGATCTTGGCGAAAAATACGGTAGAGAGGTTATGAAATTTGGTATGAAGGAATTTGAAGAACGTAAGAAAGCGGATACACAGGGACACTTTTGCCATAAGGTTTTAAAAGAGTTTCCAAAATATATTAAACAATAAAAAATAAGGTTTTAAAAACCTCTTCTAGCAAGCCGATAAAATGGATTTAATTATTCATTTTATCGGTGTATCACTAAATATAATCTACCAATTAAAATAGAAAATAAATCTTAAAAATACACCTAATATCACATTGACACATATAATCGCTCTCATTATTCTCTGCGAAAGAACGGAGGCGGGACGCTTAGTGCGTGCCAGTTCCTAGATGACTGGTCTGTCAACCCACCTCCGTTCTTTCATCATGATTTCATAAATGAATTAATTGTTTTTAAAAGTAGTCTGAATAATATTTATAGCTTTTGAAAAGTTATTAAAAGGAATAGTCTTTTTAGAGAGTTGAGCATTACTACTCAGAAATTTTTCTAAACGTTTATCAAAACTATGTGAAAACTGAATCAACTCTAATGTATTTTTTAGAGTTTCTTTGGGTTTTTTGCGTGTAACTGTAGACTTTAAATAACGTTGTAAAAGCCTTATTGTTCTTAAATAAAAAGGAACTTCCATTTTTAAAATTAAAGAGCATTCAAGAAGTAATGGAAGTAAGCGTTTATCGTAAGCTCCTTCTACAATCCAGCTATCTTGTAAGATAATTTCTTTAATACCCAGTGAGATTGTTTCTTCCGAATTCTTTACAAACTCAGTTCCACTTATATTCCAGTAGATTTCATCAAACCCATAAGTTGAAATCTTTAATTCATCAGCTAATTTCTTAGTGATAGTTGTTTTACCAGCGCCAGAAGGGCCTACAATACAAATTTTCATGGTTTATCTTTTTAAAGGGATATTTCAAAAAAATGGTTATAAATAGAAACTAGACTAAAGTTTATAAGTCACTCATCTGTTTTATCAAAGCTTAATAATTTTATTTTGTACAATAAAAACTCAATTATAATTCCGACTTGAAGGAAATAAACTCATGAAAAAACTTTTACTCATTTGTTTAATCGGTTTGGCAGTTACACAGGTTAATGCTCATTCTGGGGGTACAAACTCTAAAGGATGTCATACGAATAGCAAAACTGGTGACCATCATTGTCATTAAATAAGGGTATGAAAGAGTAAGCTGATTTCTGGTTTACTCTTTTTAATATCTTTAGTTTTATATTTTTTATGAATAATAAGAGGAAAAAGAATGGAAATGATATTGGGAGTATTTGGCTTATTGGTTTTATTTTTAATATTAAGTAAAAAACATAAGAAGAAAAATCTCACTAGTGAAAGATCAATAATCTATTTGGTTGATATTGTTGGGGAGCAATCCTATCAAGCAAATTTAAGAAAGATTGCTGGGCCTAAACAAGAAAAGTCAAAATATGTAGAAGTAATGGCTAGAGTTGTTTCTGAACCTTTTAATGCCTATGACAAGAACGCAGTTAAAATTGAAATTAACGGTTTAACAGTTGGCTATTTAAGTAGAAATGATGCCAAACTATTAGCTGCTAAAGTGATAAATAAGACTGTGCCAGCTTTAATTAATGGTGGTTGGCTTGATAACGATAGTGAAGGTAGCTATGGCGTAAAACTCGGTATTCAAAGTCTTAATGAATTAATATAACGAATTGCATTTTTAAGTTTTACTTAAATTTTAAAATCTAAAAAAATAAAAGCATTCTCTAAGGTATTAATAAATCTTTTTACTCATGTTTTTAAAGCTTTATTTGTAGCCAATATCACATTGACACCTAAAACCCCTCCGATTATCCTTTGCTTGCTGGCCACATTGCCAGTCGGTTTTAGCAGGCCGTATTTACCCAACGCACACGAAAAAGTCTCTCTTTTTTGTGGGCATCCCTACGTGTCTCCCTCTGCGGCGGAACGGGAGGGGGACATCTTCGGATGTGCTGATTTTTGGGTAAATCAGTCTGCTAACCCCTTTTCGTTTCGCCACCATAATCATTTAGCAGTGATGTGGCGAAACTTCTTTATTACCCAAAGGAGTCCGCTATGCGTACTATTTCTTCTTTATTGGCTTTTGCCAAAGTCTCTCTATTCATACCACTCGAGCAATCTATAAAGCGGTTCAATCGACTCTAGGTTTTCTACGCCTTAAGAATCTAAAACACAGCAACTATAAAACTTGAGATAGGTCAGCACGCCATTTTGTGCGGCTTTTGCATGCCTGTTTTTTAGCACTCATTTTAAGAGTGACGGCATTTCTATCTCATTTACATACAACAAAAAATTATTTTAAGCGGTATATCTATGCCAAATTTACAATCTTCCTTTAAAGCATTAAAAGTGCTTCACGTAGCAAAAGACTTATTTAATCAATATGGGTTTCATAAAGTTGGTGTCGACCGAATTATTAGCGAGGCCAAGGTTTCCAAAGCCACTTTTTATAATGCTTTTCACTCAAAAGAACGGCTAATCGAGAGGTGTATCAGTTTCCAAAAAGACACGCTAAAAGACAAAGTGTTTTCCATTCTCTATTCTTACAATGAACTCATGGTGCTGGATAAACTTAAGCAAATTTATTTTTTACATGCGAGTTTAGAAGGGCCATATCATTTACCCTTTAAGGCATTGTTTGAAATTAAAAGAGTCTATCCCAAGGCCTATGGCGTTACGATTGAGTACCGCACTTGGCTCATCAATGAAATTTATAAACTGCTTTTAACCGTCAAAACTACCGCCTCAGTCGAAGACGCTTACATGTTTTTATGCATGATTGACGGGGCGATGTTCCGACTTTTTGAAAAAAATAGCATTGATGAAAGCGCGCTAGTTCGATTGTTTCTTTTTAATCTGTGTCAGTCTAGATAACTCTTAAACGAAAGAAAGCCTCCCAAAAGGAGGCTTTTCTTAGCATTTAATTAAGTGCTTAGCTCAATTACACAGGTTTTGCAGCCTGTGCCATACCTTCAAAATATTGAACCGCAGGCGAGCGAGCCATATAAGCTAAAGCTTGCTCGGTGTCTCCCTCATGAATTGGGTTAAATTTTGGTGAAACCCATCTTAACGTCGCTTTCCACAAAAATTTAATGGTCGGTAAGTTGTCTGAGCGAGTCGCGGTTTTTTCAAATTCACGAATAATTTTAAAGTAGCCACGGCGCATCAATTTTTGAATATCTTCATGCTCTAAATCTTGCTTACCTAAACTACGGGCAAAGTCAGCAAGGAAGTAAATAAACAGTGGGAAAACCGCCGCCATAATCACTTGGCGCGACACATAAAACCCAAACTTGTTTGTCAAAAGGTGCTCAAATAAATCATAAGCAACACAGCGATGTTCAACTTCTTCAGCCAAATGCCAACGGAACAAATCTGCCATAGCAGGGTCAGCTTGGTCCCAAGTCTTACTATCCAGCGTCCACTGACCAATAGTTCCGGTAAAGTGCTCGATTGCAGCAATCACGCCTACTCGGAAAAGTAACCAATATTCATCAAGCTTTTCGCCTTTTAAAAAGGGTATGCCGAGGGGTTTGTCACCCAATAAAATGTTAAAAACAAAATGGGCACGGTTAAGTGTTTCTTGAATGTTGTAACCATTTTCACGTAAGAAGTCCTGTGCTTTTTCATGGGCACGTGCATGAGCAGCTTCTTGACGGACAAATCCAATCACTTCTTGTTTTAATGTTTCATCGGTAATCAAGGGCAGGGTTTTATTAAACACACGGCAAAACCAAAATTCACCAGCGGGCAAGAGCATGTTGATGCCATTGGCGACATGCGAGCATAGAGGATCATTCGGCATCCAACAGACCGATGATTCGGTAAAATCGAAATGGACCTTTCTTGCTTTAAGCTGATGATTCCCTGTGATCATATACGTCACCCTATTCATAATTGTTCATTTAATGCGAATGGACAATTTTTAGCATTAAGTAAAATTGATCACCATGTGCTTAAGGGACAAAATGAGCCTCAAAAAGGTTTATAGAGATAAAAGCAGCTCTGTTAAAGATTGGGTATATTTAACACAACACGAGGGTAAGCTTTTTTATTTTAAATATGAGAAGAATAAAAAAAGCTCCTTAATAAAAAGGAGCTTTGGTTTTAATAATTTAAATTTTTAATTATAAATTTATTTTATTTTAATCTAGCTAAAACTAGCTAGCTTAGAAGTTTAGATCGCTTGCCATTGCTCTTTAACTTCTTCTGAATTTTTATTCAGAATAACTTGGTCTTCTTTTACCTCCCCAATCCATCCAGTAGGAATGAGGTGATGTTGACCACTTTCGTCTCGGGTGAGTTTTAACTGGTTTTCACCATCGAGATGATCGACAGTACCTACTTTAGTACCACAAGAAGCAATAACATCTGCGTGTTTTTTAATATCATTAATATTTAAAGTGTTCATTTTAGACCTCTTCTTTGGAAATAGAAAAACGGTAAGAACTAAACTACTTTAAATAATCGATTAAATGTTGAGTTTTTAATAAACCTTACATGATCGGATTATAAGTTCACTTAATCGTGATATTTGAGTAACAATGAAATAATTAGATATAAAACTAATAATATTTTTCTTTTTATTACAATTTATATGTTTATCTAAACAGAAATCTTTAGTTATGGTTGGGTTAAGTCTTATAAATAATTATTTGCAATGAATATTAAAATACCTATAAACATGACGATACTGAGCAGTCTGAGTGAATTTGAAGCTGCCCTAGCTGAAGATAAAAGTAAGCTTCGTATAAATTTACTTTTTCAGCTTGTAAATTTAACTCAAAATTTGCCTCATCCAGCTTCGGGTCAAACCTATCAACGTTGGCAACTTTTTGCGCAGATTGCTGGAGTTGATTTAAGTCTAGCTAAGCTTTTTGAGTCTCATTGTGATGCTTTAAGCATTTTAAATGAATTGGGTTATCAGCAAGAAATAGATGACCAGACTTGGGCAGTTTGGGCAGCAGACGGTGGACCAGCACCATTGCAAATAAAAGACAATCTTTGTAATGGCATAAAACCTTGGTGCTCTGGTGCTGAATTCATTCAAAAAGCTTTAATAAGTTATAAAGATCAGCAAGGGCTGCCGCAGCTTTGTATTGTCGACTTAAGTCATCCATCCATTACAACCGATTTAAGCCACTGGCACGCCGTAGGCATGCATGCGACACAGACTGCGCAAGTAACTTTTAAAAATACACCTGTTAAATTGATTGGTCAGCCAAATAGTTATTTAAAACGCCCAGGTTTTTGGCATGGTGCAGCAGGTGTAGCGGCCTGTTGGTATGGTGCCGCCGTGCGTCTAGCTAACTTTTTGCAAGAAAGCTGTCAGGCAAATCCGAATCCTTATAAAAAATTGTATTTAGGTGAGGTCGCTCAGCAGCTAGAAATCACTAAGCAGTATTTTCAATATGTGGCCAAGCTCATAGACCATAAACCAACGCTAAGTCATGAGCGGGAAATACGCATATTACGTGCCCAAACAGAACAATGCTGCCTGAGCGTTATTGAGCGAGTAGGGAAAGCCTTGGGTGCTCGTCCTTTTTGTGAAGATGCGACATTTGCTCAGCTCATGGCTGATCTGCCTGTGTTTATTAGGCAAAGTCATGCTGCTTTTGACTATGAACAAATTGCAGAACTCTGTGTGTCGGAGCAAAGCCTATGGGAACTTTAAAACATCCTTTGGTCGAAGACCGCGTTATTTTTGGTGAGGGTACGGCCAAAGAGCAATGGTTACAGGCATTTCAAGAGCATCCATTAGCGCCTTTAGATCTTGAGCTATTTCGCTCAAAAAGAGTGGTAATTATCGCTCCACATCCGGATGATGAAGTGCTTGGCTGTGGTGGCTTAATGCAACAGCTTATTGCACTGAACTGCAAGATTTTGGTGTTAGCAGTAAGTAACGGCACCCAAAGTCATCCTCACTCTACAAAATATCCTCCAGATCAGCTCAATATTCTTCGCCCACAAGAAAGCTTAGCGGCCTTAAATTGTTTAGAGGTAACAGAGTCAACCGAGCGTGTAGAGCTTAATTTGTTAGATGGTCAGATCCATTTGCAAACCGATCAACTGTGGCAGAGTTTAGACAAGTTAGTTCAAGCCGACGATATTCTGATTTGTAGCTATGAATTTGATGGTCACCCAGACCATGAAGCAGTAGGTAAAACCGTACAAGCCTATGCAACCGCTAAGCAACTACTCTGTTTACACGTATTAATTTGGGCTTGGCATTGGGCAGAGCCTTTAGACCCACGCATTGATTGGCACCGAGCAAAAGCATTTTCCTTAACACAAGAACAGCTAACTAAAAAACATCAAGCAATTTTGCAGTTTAAAACCCAACTAGAAGCAGATGAAAGCACGGGGAATGCCGCAGTGCTATCTCCAAGTGCGATTAATCGTCTTTTAATGCCTTATGAGGTTTATTTGAGTGATTCATTCTCGCGTGTACTTTGAAGATTTATATCGTCATAACAGTGACCCATGGGGCTATGACTTTCATTGGTATGAAGCTCGTAAAAGACAAATTTGTCTCGCGCTGCTGACAAAACCCCGCTACCCAAAAGTGTTAGAAGTGGGTTGTTCAAATGGACATTTAAGTTTTCATTTGGCACAAAGAGCAGAGGAGTTAGTGTGTATAGACGTCTCTGAGCGTGCTGTTCGTTTAGCTTCCGCGCGTTTAAAAGAATTTGAGCATGTGGTGGTTGAGAACAGGAAAATACCCGAAGACTACTACATTCAAAAATTTGATCTGATTTTAATTAGTGAGATGGCCTATTACTTATCCAAGGATGAATTGCATCAGTTTATTGAAAAGTTAAAGCTTAGTTTAAATGATGATGGCGAGATTCTGTGTTGTCACTGGCGTCATGAAATTCAAGATTTTGAGTTAGACGCTGAGCAAGTCCATCAAGCATTTCAGCAACATTTTCCATTTCATCATTACCTCAGCTTAAACGACCCAGACTTTATGATTGATCTGTGGACGGTGAACACCTCCTCTTTAGCGCAGCAGGAAAAACTAAGATGAAAATAGGTATCGTTATTCCAGCGCATAACGAAGAGCACTATCTATCGGCCTGCCTGCAATCTATTCAGGTCGCCATAGATAACATCGGCGGTTATGAGGTAGAAGTGCTTGTTGTACTTGATAGCTGTACAGATCAGTCGCGGTTGATTGTCCAAAGCCATCAAATCAACTGGATTGAATGTAACTATGCATGTGTCGGCAAGGCGAGGGATTTAGGAATCCGTCATTTAATCGGGCGTGATGTAACTTGGATTGCATGTACCGATGCAGACACCGTGGTGAGTCCAGATTGGCTGCGTTATCAAATCCAGCATCAACCCACAGATGCAATTTGCGGTACTGTAACGCTAGACGATTTTAGTCATCTCTCTATAACGAAACAGCAAAAATATTTAGCGCACTATAAAGATCAGATGGACCACGAGCATATTCACGGGGCAAATTTAAGTTTTAGTGCAGAGGTCTATCTGTTGGTTGGTGGCTTTGAGCCTATTTCATGTCATGAAGACGTGTCTTTAATCAAAAAATTGATCAAGCATTGTTGCAATATTACTTGGAGTAATCTAGTTCGAGTAACTACAAGTAGTCGCTTAAATGGACGCGCACCTCAAGGATTATCGTATTTTTTAAATAATCTCTAATGACCTAAATCATCACTTCGTCCAATATTGAAATATTCTTTAAATTTTTAGGGTCATATTTAATATTAATAATACTACCGACTTTATATTTATAGTGATCTTGCTTAGAAATAAGCACCTTTAGATTTTCAGTAATGACTTGGCCTTGCTCAGTTTGAAATTTCAATTTGACATAACATAAAGGGCGATATTGCACCTTAGCTAATGAGTCTTGAAAATATACGACCTCGGCAGAAGCAAACTTTCCTCGTTTATAAATTAAAAATCTTTGAACCTGACTTTTAAGAAAAAAGGTCCAAGTAATATAGATAAACAATAAGCTGAACCAGACTGTTCCAATAAAAGTCAAAAAATCAGAAAATTTCACTCACTCAAACCAGAATTATTCGTTTAACGTCTTATTCTAAATGAACTGATAAGCCTGATCTAGTTTATATAATTGGTCTAAAACATAAGCAAATGAAGCTTTAAAATTAACGGATCATAATTAAATTTGGGCAGGGTATATAACTTAGTTGTTGTATTTATGACTACATATGTAAACAAACCTTATGAGAAACGTTCTTAACCCCTAAAATTCTACAAAAGAAATTTTAAAGGTGTATAGGTTTGGATTTTTTAAATTTTTTCCGTGATATTCGGGGTGAGTTAAGTCAATATCCTTGGCTAGAAATGTTGGTTTCACTCACGATTTTGATTTTATTTGCTGCAATAGCAAATTTTATTGCCAAACGCATTATTGTTCGGGGCGTTCGACATTTAGTCACAAAACTCAAATCACCAAATCAGTCTATTTTTGCTCAGCATAGCGTTATAAAGAAATTTGCAAATATTGTTCCTGCCGTTGTGATTATGAACGGTATTGCAACGGTTCCTCATCTATCTCCGAAGTTTATTGCTTTTGTAGAGATGGCTGCGCAAGCATTCATTTTTCTTACACTCGCGCTTACGGTTAGCGAGCTGTTAAATATCTTTAATCTTATTTATCAGCGTAATCCAAAATCTAGAAACAAACCGATTAAAGGTTACTTGCAACTGGTTAAACTCATTTTATTTGTTGTCTGTGGCCTCATGATTTTGGGAACATTCCTTAAAAAGGATGTGTTCACTTTACTCGCTGGTTTTGGTGCAATGGCAGCGGTATTAATGCTGGTTTTCCAAAACACTATTCTGTCTTTGGTGGCGAGTGTACAAATTGCCTCTTATGACATGGTGCGTATTGGCGACTGGATTGAAATGCCATCACTCAATGCAGATGGTGATGTAATTGATATTTCACTGCATACCGTGACTGTTCAAAACTTCGATAAAACCTATACCACCATTCCGACCAATAAGCTCGTGACCGATACATTTAAAAACTGGCGTGGTATGAGCAATTCGGGTTGCCGTCGAATGAAGCGTTCACTTTTTATCGATCAAAGTAGCGTTCATTTCATGAGTGATGAAGAGCAACAAAAGCTCAAAGACTTTTTATTGCTAGATCAATACTTAAATGCAAAGAATTCTGAAATTGAAGAATTCAATAAGCATTTAAGCAATCAATCTCGTTACAACAAGCGCCGTCTAACCAATATTGGTACATTTAGAGCCTATGTTGAATTTTACTTACGTCAGCACAAGGGCATTGCTCAAAATCAAACTATTATTGTTCGTCAGTTACAACCGACAAGCCAAGGTTTGCCACTAGAGATTTATGCATTTACCAACACGATTGCGTGGGTTTCTTATGAGGCAATTCAGTCAGATATTTTTGACCATTTAATTGCGATTCTTCCCGAGTTTGGTTTACGTGTTTACCAAGCACCTTCGGGTCATGACTTGCAAAGATTGACGGCAGAAATTCACCCAAGTTAAGTTTTTAAGCTGTAAATAACAGCGCATAAACTATTTGGAAAAAGCTCCCAGACGGGGGCTTTTTTACTCATACTCTTCACAAAAGATTATCCTGCAAACCAAATATTCTGATGATCACACATGGGACTCAAATGTTTAATGCGTAGATTGTCTTGCTCAAAATTACCAATACCTCCAGCAATATCTAATATGCCCCCTAAGCCGATCTGCTGACCTTTATAACTTAAAGTGCTTTTTTCAGCATCCCACTGAGCGCTATGTTCTGGAAAGACAATGAGTATATCTTTCACATAAAGACATCCTTGCTTTAACTCTAAGTTTCCTTTTAAGCGTGCTGAACCAGAGAAACCATCGTACTGATAGGCTGGGAGTTTCACAGCATTGGTACTGTCGTTTGCTTCTTGCGGGTGGCATCCTGCAACAAGGGCAAATACAACCGTGTAAAGCAATTTATTATTAATACCCAATTTTGTTCCTATAGGGATTTGCATATATTTGATAGTAATTGTCTAAAGTTGCATATCAATCTTTAGATTGTTAAAGAAGATTTCATTCTATTACCGCTCGAACTTAAGATTTAAAGACTAAACTTTCTTATTCATGGGCTTATAAAACTTTGGATTATTATATTTTATTTATTTATATATTGTTATCTTTTTCATGAGTGATTTGAGGCATGATATGGCGGGTCATCCACCAAAATAATAATGCCAGAAGGCTAACACCTGCACCGAGTGCACATACACCAAGCCAACCAGCATAAGCATAAGTCGCTGTTGTGCTGATTGCACCCAATCCACTACCTACCGCATAAAAGAGCATGTATAGACCAACAAGACGGCTATGCGCTTCTGGACGAGTACGAAAAATCATACTCTGGTTGGTCACATGCAAAGCTTGCCCGCCCAAGTCTAGCAATACGATGCCAATCATGAGTGCCCAGAGCGAATAGGACATGAGTGAAAGTGGACCCCAAGCGAGCAGTAATATTAAGAGTGCTGCCAAGCTTGTGCGCTGAGCATATCCACGGTCGGCCCAGTAACCCGCACGTGCAGCAGCCAAAGCACCAATCATTCCAACGAGTCCAAAAGACCCAATTACAGTATGCGAGAAGCTATAAGGCGGGGCACTTAACGGCAGTACTAATGCGCTCCAAAAAATATTAAATGCGGCGAACATGAGTAAAGCTAACACACCGCGCACTTGTAGCACTTTTTCTTGGCGCAGTAGATTGAGCATAGAAGCCAGAAGCTGCGGGTAGCGCATGGCACTAGGTTGAATATTTAAATGAGGGAGGCGTTTCCAAAGGGGTAATGCAATCATGAGCATGATGATGGCTGCGCAAAAGTACACGCCGCGCCAACCCGCTACATCACTAATTCCTCCTGAAAATACACGAGCAAGCAGTAAACCAATGAACACACCACTTTGTGCAGTACCGACCACATGTCCTTGCTCATGTGAGAGAGCAGCACTCGCAGCGTAAGCAATAAGCCCTTGAGTCATGGCTGTGCCGAGTAAACCTACGGCAAGCATTCCTGCTAAAAGAACAATTGTAGAATGTGCAAAGGAAACCACGAGCAATGCCGAGATTAAAGCCAATAACTGAATAGCCATTAATTTACGCCGATTGACAAGGTCACCCAACGGCACTAAAAAGATTAAGGCTAGGGCACAACCTATTTGAGTGGCTGTCACCACACCACCAATAGCGGCATGACTAACATTAAAGTCCTTGGCCAATATGTCGAGTAAAGGCTGCGCATAATAGACATTTGCTACGCTTGCACCACTTGCAATAGCAAACAGCAAAATTACGCCACGAGGCATGCTTGAAAGCGGTTTATCGTTTTTAGCGAGTGAAGTTGAAGATGCAAGAGAAGCTTTCATGGGCCTAAATCCATTCAATCTAGTTTTAAAATGCAACTAGTTGAATGTTAAGTCTACTAGTTTTAAAATGCAACTAGATGACTTGTTGCTGATGATTGGTAAGGAAACTCGATGACGAACTCTACATTGCTAAAAGACGAACCTTGTCCTGTTGCGCGCTGCGTCAATCTGATAGGAGACCGCTGGTCACTGCTCATTGTGCGTGATGCTTTTGATGGAATGCGCCGTTTTGGAGATTTTCAGCGCAGCTTAGGTGTTGCGCGGAATATTCTCTCTGACCGACTAAAAAAATTAGTCGATGCTGGTGTTCTTGAAATGCAAGACGCTTCGGATGGCACGGCTTATCAGGAATATGTGTTAACCGCTAAAGGGGAGAGTTTATTCCCAGTCGTTGTAGCTTTACGACAATGGGGAGAACAGAACCTATTTGAAAGTGGTGAGCGCCATTCTCTGTTAATTGATAAAACTACAGGACAACAAATTCCATTTATGGCGCCAGTCGCGGCAGATGGAACAGTGTTGAGGGCTTCTAATACTCAAGTGCAAAAGGTGAAATAAAATAAGACAAAACAAAAATAACCTTTTTTAACTTAAATTTGGGCAGATTAGTTGGTACTCTTGCGCGTCAAATTAAGGTGAGATTATGAGATTTATATTCCTCTTTATAAGCGCAATTTCAATTCAATGTTATGCAGCATCAGAAGCTATGGAACTTCATTACTGTGAAACTGTGAAGAAAGCAGCGAATGGGGTAATGGATGCTAGACAACATGAAGTGCCCGCTAAAGAGTTACATGACATCGCCAATCATCTTGAAGAGCAACAAGCTAAACAACTTTATCAAGAGCTTATCAAATCTGCATATTCTTCAAAGCTATTTGAAGATCCTCTCATTAAGTCAAAAGCTGTCGAAAATTTTCAAACCACATGGCATGAACAATGTTTGGCAAAAGAATTAGCTAAAAATATTTGAGGGTGTCGGGGAAATGGCTAACTAACCGATACTGAAAACCACCGAATTAGCTTCTAAACATCATTTTGGCGAGTTTGGAAGTTGCTTAAACGTTGGAATCGATTTTTAACCCAGAAAACTTAATGAAACTAGATTTACTAGTTCGTAAGCCCGATGATTTGAGTACGGTTAAAAAGTTTACTGAGAAGTGCAAAAGCTAATCTGGTTTATCTTTGGCTCTTAAATAATTAGGAGGAAAATTATCCAAAGTAAATCTTAAGTTCTGTAACCTATTGTATTATTATGTAGTTAACAGAAACTTGGCCCGATTGAATGTATACACCGTATAGTATGCATTACGATAGCTGTTAACACTTTGTTAAGTACAACTCTTGCAATTTAAGTGTAAGTTGTGTATTGACGTCAGCACATCTAGTGGATATATTTGCGGATAACCCTATTAACATAAGTTAACTAGGGTATTTTATTATATAAATATTTATGGTTTTTTTGCTAACTTATTGAATACTAGTTTATTTATGTAAGTTAATGTCCATATTGAGAAAGTGTTTCAAAGGTAAAGGTATGTCATCTATCCCATTGGTAGAGGTGGTTTTTGAAGTTAGGTTTAAGCCTCAAAGTAATTTTGCCACAGAATTGCTTATAGCTATAAATCAACAATTTAATAATCACTTAAACATTATTCAAACGGATGGCTTGCAATTTCCTGCTGAATTAAAAAAACAGCAACATGAATTCTACTATGTGCCTTCTTACCGAGTTAATTTTTCTAACTTTTCATTGTTAATTTCTGATGGTTCATTTGTGGTATTGAAAAATACTTTTGATGTTGAATATGAAGGGTGGGATATTTTTAAGAATATACCTAAACAAATTCTTAATATCTTAAAATTTAAAAATAAAATTGCTGATATTGAGCGTTATTCAATAAAATACACTAACTTAATACAAGATCATTTGAACTTTAAGAACTTAAACCTAGCTTTATCAATTGGTTCAACGAAGCTTGATGGACAGACAAAATTCTCTTTAAAAACTGAAGAACAAGAGGATGAGGTTATTATCATCAATGAAGTTTCTTCACACGTTGAAATGGAAATTTTTAACGATATAACTAAAAACAAAAAAAAGCTTTTTGGTGTATTATTGGTAATTGACATTATTAACAATAGGGGTGTAAAAAATATTAGTGAAGTAGATAAGGAGTTTGTAGAAACTTTGGAAAAACTTCATGATATAGCAACTAAAAAATATACAAATATTTATAATCAAGAATAAAGGAGAGGAATTATGAGCAATCTTAGAATGAGTGTTTCAGTCGCTCCAACATTAACTGGAGTGATTTTTGCTACCGCATTGGGAAGCTTTTCCATGACTTCTCATGCCAGTCAAATGCCGTTAAGCCCTCCAGAGTTAACGCTGAAAACGGAAAATCTGGGCTTTAGTTTTACCTCACAAACTTTTTCCTCTGTTGATGTGAAAGCTTTGGAAAGTAGCCAGAATTTGGATCATATGATGGTTAATTTATTTGAGAAAATTGCTAAAGATGCAAAGCCTTTGGAAGAAGATTTTGCTAAACTTCTCTCTGAAAACTTTATTGATTTATTTTGATTTAATTTTGCGTAGGGTCTCAGAGTGAGTGTTGCTGAAAATATTAATGAATTATTGCCTAGTTATTTAAGTGATGCGACAAGAGAAAAACTAGAAATAGCTTTAAAAGATTTTTCAGTAAGTGGAAAAATAACTCAAGACCCTTTTACTTCCTATAAAAATACTTTTTTTTTACAAGGCGATATAATAAGGAATGTTCCTTTTCCCTATTGGAATACTAATGAATTTAAGTCAGTATTCGCTCCTCGATGTATTATTTTAAGCAATACATGTGACATAGATGTTGCTAACTCAAGAAGTATACCCATTGACTGTTTATTAGCTCCAATTTTTAGTGTAGAAAAATATGAAAAATTATTGCAAAAAAATGGATACAGCCAAGAGCGCATAGAACAATTTATTCTTAATTTAAAAAAGTATAAGATAACTAATTTGTTTTATTTACCTATTAATGAAGATTGTGAATACGAGCCTCATGGTAAAGGATATATAGTTGCGCTTGATAAAACATTTTCATTACCTAGAAATTTATTGAATATTGATCAACATTTAAAGTCATTAAACCAGTTCTTTTCATATTTGTTTACTTTCCAATTATCTATAAATTTATGTCGATTTCATGATAAAGTTGATCGTGATTTAAATGTATGCCATTGAATAATTTATTAATGGTATATTGGGTCAGAAAATTGTCCAAAGAATACCATCCATTCAGCTTGAGATAGTAGATTTAACACTTATATTAAAAAAAGATATTTTGGGCGAAGATAGTTAAGTTTTCTCAAGATTTAAAAAGTGAGATAGATAATTAGAGTCATTTTTTGAAGATATGATTTAATAAGAGTTAATTGAATGAATAATCAGCTTAATTTAAGAACTTTATCTTACTAAGTAGAAGAATAAAAAAGCACCCTAGGGTGCTTTAGCCAACCGATTTACTGCTGCTTGAATAATATCAGGTAGAAGCTCTTTTTTCGGACCTTCTCGGTCAGCAATAATTTTTACAATATTCTCACTATTTAGAATCCAACAATTACTTGGAATGAATTGGATCTGAGGTTTTCCATCAAAATGATTAATAGTTATAAACATCCTTTTAAACTGCACCATTCTTGTAATCACTGCTCTTACAATCTCTTCTTCATTAAATTCTGGGCTGTCGGGTGTTACTCCTCCTAACCGAGTGATCTCTCTATGTAAGCTCCAGTAGTGGTCTATGATTTTATTGCAGATTTCTGATTCTATTAAATCAAAAGAAGAGGGCTTATCAGTTTGGATAGATACCTCATTTTTTTCTGTTGAGTATGATGTGGGTGCACCACACTTAGGACATGCATAAGCAAGATTGCTAAATTTTTTCTTACATTCTTTACAATTAATTAAGGCCATTTTTTTCTTTCTATAAAGTGGTTCTAGAACCTATAAATTTACTTTGAAATAGTTTCAGATTAATTTTCTTGGTTATGTCAGAATAATTTTAAATATGAGTTATTAAGATCCATTAGATAAGAAATAGTCGGGCGTAGCTTATTTTTTCTAATTGAGAACCAATAAAAAACCACCTAACTCTTTCGAATTAAGTGGTTTTTAAATTTTGGAGCGGGAAACGAGACTCGAACTCGCGACCCCAACCTTGGCAAGGTTATGCTCTACCAACTGAGCTATTCCCGCAATGTGAGCACATTATAGAGTGTTTCACTAAAGTGTCAACACTCTTGTGATTTAATTGAACATTTAATCAGCACGACGCCAAACTGTACCTTGACGTGTATCTTCTAATACAACGCCTTGGTCGAGTAAAGACTGGCGAATACCATCTGCTTTAGCAAAATCTTTTGCTTTTTTCGCATCTACACGTTGTTGAATAAAATCTTCAATTTCAGCATCAGACAAAGCAAGCGCTTCTTGTCCAATATCTGATTTTAAGAAAGCATCTACATCGTGTTGTACCAAACCTAAAATGTTGGTGAGGTGACGTAATGTCGAATAAAGCACAGTCGCTTGGTCAGCTTGCTCTTCTTTTACAGCACGGTTTAACTCTTTGTTCAGTTCAAACAATACAGCCATTGCTTCAGCAGTATTGAAGTCATCACACATTGCATTGTTAAAACGTTCAATAAAGCTTTGATCAAGCGTTTCAGTTGTCGTTTGACCGTACACTTGTTGGTAAGCTTTAAATGAATGATAGAAGCGAGTTAAAGAAGTTTTTGCTTCTTTAAGTGCTACATCAGAGAAGTTCACAGGACTACGATAGTGTGAAGACACAATAAAGTAGCGGATCACTTCAGGGTGGAATTTCTCCATCACGTCACGAATCGTAAAGAAGTTGCCTAAAGACTTAGACATCTTTTCACCATCAACGTTAATGAAGCCAACATGCATCCAATAGTTTACATATTGCTCACCAGTCGAAGCTTCACTTTGCGCAATTTCATTTTCATGGTGCGGGAACATTAAATCTGAACCACCACCATGAATGTCAAAGTGATTGCCTAGGCAGCAAGTCGACATTGCAGAACATTCAATGTGCCAACCCGGACGGCCATTACCCCAAGGAGATGCCCAAGACGGTTCATTTTCTTTTGCATGTTTCCAAAGTACAAAGTCAAACGGATGTTTCTTTTCAACTTCTACGTCAACACGCTCACTTGCGCCAGCTTGCATGTCATCAAGCTTACGGCCAGAGAGGCGACCATATTTCTCAAATTTGGTGACTTCAAAATAAACATCACCATTTGCAGCAGGGTAAGCCGAGCCTTTATTGACCAGATTGCCAATCATGTTTTGCATCTGATCAATATATTCAGTCGCTTTAGGTGCTTCATCAGGTGCAGCACAGCCTAAATTGGCTGCATCTTCGTTCATTGCATCGATGAAACGAGTGGTGAGTTGTTGGATTGTTTCACCATTTTCATTCGCACGTTTAATGATTTTGTCGTCAATGTCGGTAATGTTGCGAATGTAGCGAACATTCCAGCCCTGACTACGTAAGAAACGAATAATATAGTCAAATGCAACCATAACTCGAGCATGCCCGATATGACAGTAGTCGTAAACGGTCATACCGCAGACGTACATATCGATGTGACCTTCTTTGCGAGGTACAAATTCAACTTTTTTTCGTTGCTCAGAGTTATATAAAACAAACGGTTGCATAAGGGTTTTCAAACACTCAACAAAAACAGTGTTACATCATAACTGATGCATCATTTTTCACAAAGGTTTATGCAAGAATTTTATAAGCTTGTGAAATCTTATACATTTAAAAACGTGTAGATGATTGAGTTATGTTAGAATGCCCCCAAATCTTTTGATTAAAATCACCGATCTTCACAAGAGATCAGATCAATTATTTTGAGTCAAACTCGTATGCCCAATCCTACAGATTTCCAAAGCAGCGCATTAGCAACATTGCGTATTGAGCAACAAGCCTTAGACGTGTTAGCAACACAAATTGGTGACAGTTTTAACCGAGCTTGTGAAATATTGTTACAGTGTAAAGGTCGTGTTGTGATCACTGGCATGGGTAAGTCAGGGCATATTGGCCGTAAAATGGCTGCTACTTTCGCCTCAACTGGTACACCATCTTTCTTTATGCATCCGGGCGAAGCTGGGCATGGCGATTTGGGAATGCTGGTTCGTGGTGATGTTTTAATTGCGATTTCCAATTCTGGAAAAAGCGATGAAATCATGATGTTGATGCCACTCATCAAACATCTTGGCGTTCCTCTTATTACCATTAGCCGTGATGATAAAGGCCCAATGCCGCAAAATGCCGACATCGCTTTAACTTTAGGCGAATCTGACGAGGCATGCCCATTAGGTTTAGCGCCTACGTCGAGTACGACAGCAACTTTAGTATTGGGTGATGCACTGGCTGTCGCTTTACTTGAAGCGCGTGGTTTTACCGCAGATGATTTTGCTCGTTCGCATCCAGCAGGTGCGTTGGGTAAACGCTTACTTTTACATGTAAAACATCTGATGCATACAGGCGATGAATTGCCAAAAGTTTCACCAGATACACCAATGAATCAAGTACTTTATGAAATTTCTAATAAACGTTTAGGCTTGACGACAATTGTAGATGAACAAGAACATTTGCTTGGTATTTTCACCGATGGTGACTTGCGCCGTTTAATTGATAAACAGCAAGGTTTCGATGTGAATTTGCCTGTTTCAGAAGTGATGACAAAAAAACCATCAACGATTTCTCAAGAAGCACGTGCGGTAGAAGCTCTACAACAGCTGAACCTGAAAAAAATTAGTCAGTTTGTGGTGGTAGATGACCAAAACAAAGTGATTGGTGTAATTAGTATGCATGACCTTATTCAGGCAGGGGTAAATTAATCAATGGCATCTTATGCATTGTTAGAACAAGCACGTCATTTACAGGCATTGGTTCTGGATGTTGATGGTATTTTGAGTGATGGCTTCGTAACCTTAACTAATAGTGGTGATGAAATTAAATCATTCGATATTCGTGATGGTTTAGGAATGAAGCTTGCACAGCAAGCAGGCATGAAAGTTATCATTATTACAGGCCGAAAAAGCAATATTGTTGAAAAACGTATGTCTGATTTAGGTGTAGACCTCGTTTTTCAAGGCCGTGAAGACAAAGGCTCAGCACTTCGTGAAGCATGTGCGCAGTTTAATATTTTGCCGTCTGATTGCTTATATATGGGCGATGATTGGCCTGATTTATCTGCTTTTGCAATCGCAGGTATGAGTGTTACTGTGCCAAATGGTCATGAAGAAGTACGTCGCCGTGCGCATTTGGTTACGCAATCGATGGGTGGGCGTGGTGCTGTTCGTGAAGTCTGTGATATGTTGCTGATCGCAAAAGGCATTTACCAAGAACTTCTTGAAAAATATCTTGCAGTACCGCATTAATAATAAGATTACTTAAAAAGGTAGGCTATTCCTGCTCATGGATACCAGAGTTTTATCAATTGTTGCTGTAGTGGTTGCTGCTATAAGTGGTGGTTACTACTACTATAGTGGCAAGGCAAAAAAACTAGACATTGGTTCTGCGAAGAATATGACATATTCAGCGCAGGGCGTCCATTTGACTCAAACTGATGATCAAGGCAATTTGTATATTCGTGCTGAAGTTCGTCAGCTTGAACAGGATATGCAACAAAAAACATCAAAGTTGGATCAACTTAATGCCTCGATGTATAAAGATGGCAAAGTTGATGCGACATTCTTTGCAAAACAGGCAAATGGTTATGATGATAACCGTAAAGTTATTTTATCGGGTGATGTGGTCGCAACTAAACTGGCACCACAAGGGAAGATTGAATTCCAAACTGATGAGTTAACTGGATATCCAAAAACCAGAGAAATTGAAACCGATCACCAAGTGGTTGTTCAATCTCCGCAAGCCGAGTTTGTCAGCAAAGGGTTAAAAGCTAATTTGAATAATGGTCAGTACGAATTTTTTAATATTCGAGGAAAGTATGCACCAAAGTCTTAATTTAAAACGTTCTTCAGCTTTCCTAAAACAAGCTGCGGTAATTACATTCGTTGCTTTATCATCTGCTTCGACTTTTGCGTTACCGTCTGACCGTAATCAACAAATTTCGTTAGTGGCAGACCGTGCAACTTATAATGAGAAAACGGGTTTAACGACTTATACGGGTAACGTCGTGATTGAGCAAGGTACGATGAAGCTTCAAGCCGACTCAATTGTTGCTACGCTAAACTCTAAACGTGAAATTCAAACGATTACTGCCAAAGGTAGACCGTCTAAATTCCAACAGCAAATCAGTGCTGACAAGGGCGTTGCACGAGGCGAGGGTCAAACCATTGTTTATAATGCAGATACAGGCATTATTACTTTGACTGGTGGTGCATATCTATATCAAGATGGTTCAAGCATCCGTGGTAACTCATTGAAATATAGTATGAACAAAGGCGATGTTGAAGCTCAAGGTTCATCGTCAAATCGTGTTCAAATTATTATTCCGCCATCAACTTCAAAAAGTTTCCCAGGAGCGCGTGACTAATGCAACAAGCTCTTCAACCCCAAACTTTGTGTATTAAACACTTAGCAAAAAACTATAGTAAACGTTGGGTCGTCAAAGACGTATCTTTTAGTATGCAAAGTGGACAGATTGTTGGTTTGCTTGGCCCTAACGGTGCAGGAAAAACAACAAGCTTCTATATGGTTGTTGGGCTAGTGCGTATGGACAAAGGTGAAATTCACCTTGATGATCTTGATATGTCCGATTTGGCAATGCATGAAAGGGCACGTAAGGGAATCGGATATCTTCCGCAAGAAGCTTCTATTTTTAGAAAGCTGACAATTGCTGAAAATATTATGTCTATTTTAGAAACACGCAAAGACTTAAATAAGCAACAGCGCCAACAACGTCTTACTGAATTGTTGAATGACTTTAAAATCAGTCATATTAAAGATTCATTGGGAATGAGTGTGTCTGGTGGTGAGCGTCGCCGTGCTGAAATTGCACGTGCATTGGCTGCTGATCCTAAGTTTATGTTACTTGATGAACCGTTTGCCGGTGTCGATCCAATTTCGGTAGGTGATATTAAAGATATTATCCAGACCTTAAAAGATCGTGGTATTGGTGTGCTCATCACAGACCATAACGTACGTGAAACTTTGGCAATCTGTGAACGTGCATATATTGTGAGCGAAGGCGCGGTAATTGCAGAAGGCACGCCACAAGAAATTCTGGATAACGAACAAGTCCGTAAAGTATATTTAGGCGACGATTTTACAGTTTAAATAAAAAAGTTAATCTGTTTGGCTAAAAAGAGGTCAGTACCTCTTTTTAGTTTTTTTATATTTATTTTTTAAAAACAATAAATTAGATGATTCACCTGATGAAAAAGTAATGTGTGAATTATTCCTGCATTTATGCTTCTTTATGCAAAAAAATATGTAGAATGTAAAAGCTTTTAAACGATAACAAACAAGATCAACAAGACAAGCATGATTGGATATAACCAGAGAAGAGTAAAAAGGACATGTAAAAAGCCAGCTTTCCTGAAAGGGTTGATGCTTTTAACTTCACTGCATGTACCGATGGTGATATATGCCGCTAAACCAAGTGAGCAATATCACACATTAAAAGACAACTTATCACAACTTTTTGCCCCTAAAAGTAGTGATGAATTTAAAGTCGCTAAGATGCAAGAGTTGAGTAATTTTAGGCTAGATCGCTCTAGAGTGCAGGAGTTTCCGACTGTTCAACTCAATGATAGAGCAGCTTCATCTTATTCAAATTTGCCATCAAGGAAAATGACTCTGCAGGAAGCGGTGAAAATCGCGATTCAGCGTAACCCTGATATTTCCCAAGCCATTTCAACTTTAGCTGGCCAAAACGCCGGTATTGATGTTGCGAAGGCAGGTTACTATCCTCAAATTTCAGGTGGTATTACCACAGGAGACTTGAGTAGTGGTGAACGTGGTCGGCAGTTATTGACTTTAAACGCAACTCAAATGCTTTATGATTTTGGTAAAGTCAAATCAGGCGTATCGGTTGAGAAGGCTAAACTCCAAGTCGAGCAGGCGAATGTGTTGGTCAGCATTGATGATATTGCACTTGATGTGGCTCAGTCGATTATCAATATTCAGCGCTATCTCCAATTAAATAAAATTGCCGAGCAGCAAATTGCGGGTATTCAGCGAATTCAGGAAATCGCTAATTTACGTGCAAATGCTGGTATTAGCAGTCAGGCTGACCCGATCCAAGCTCAGTCTTATTTACAAGCTGCACAGTCCGGTTTGATTGCACAGCAATCTTTATTACGTCAGTACCAACAACATTTAAGAACATTGTTGGGTGCTGATGTTTCGCGTACAGGTTGGATTATTTCAGATGATTTGGTGAAAGTATCTGATTTATATGGTGAGCCTGAGTTTAATACCATTCCAAAAATGATCGCTGCACAAGCGGGTATTGAAGTGGCTAAAGCTCAAAAGGAACAGACTCGTTTAACTCGT
Organism: Acinetobacter sp. D009; assembly: GCF_038562025.1. Taxonomy (NCBI): domain Bacteria; kingdom Pseudomonadati; phylum Pseudomonadota; class Gammaproteobacteria; order Moraxellales; family Moraxellaceae; genus Acinetobacter; species Acinetobacter sp. D009. The sequence goes on along the minus strand of NZ_CP151886.1, from coordinate 2,520,463 downwards.
TATCCAACTTTGGCAGTGAAAGGTTCGGTCAGTCAGGCCATTAATGGAAAAAACCCAAACAATGATGAGGACGACGGTTTATATAGTTCCATCATGCTTGAAGCCACCAGCCAGTTTTATCAAGGTGGGGCAGTTTCTTCCCAAGTAAAAATGGCAAGTTATGCAGAAGAAGCCGCTAAATCTAAAGTGAATTCTGTGTATCTGGATGTGCTCGATCAGATCAGAACTAGCCGTGAACAAATTGAAAATAAACAACGTCAAATGCAGGTTTTAGCCAACCGCCAAGCGACAACAGTTCGTACACGCGAACTTTATCAAGAGCAGTACAAACTCGGTACCCGTTCATTGGTTGACCTACTGAATGCTGAACAAGCGATTCATAGCGCCAATTCGGAACTTGAAACTGCACGTTATGACATCTACAGCAGTATTGTTCAGTACATTGCAGCAACAGGACGTTCCCGCCAAGCTTATGACTTAAATAATATTTCAATTCAGGGGTTCGAAGTACAACCATGATGACAAAAATAAATTACCAGCCCTGGTTACAGGCGGTCTTAACGATTGCTAAACATTATAGAATTGAGCCTTCAGAAGAAAGGATTCGTTTACAACTTGACTGGAACCAAAATCAAAACCTTGATGATGTTTTACAGCTCATTACACGTCAGGTAGGACTCAATTTACGTAAAGTGCCGTTTTCTTTAGAGTTGCTCAACCCATGGCGTTTACCTGTCATGGTCGAGTTTAATGACGGACAAGTTGGTGTAATTGATAAGGCTGATACTCAAGGAAATGTCAGTATCCAGTTTAGTGGAGATCATGGCCTTTCCCAAAATTTAAGCTTAGATGCCTTAAAAACAACAATTAAGAATGTCTATATTCTGCGTCCTGAAACGTCTATTCCCGATGCGCGTATTGACGAATATATCAAACCGTACGAAGCAAGCTGGTTCTGGTCGATTGTTCTAAGAGACTGGAAGCGCTACGTTGATATTATGTTTGCCTCACTCATTGCCAATGTCTTGGCACTGGCAACCATTATTTTTTCAATGCAAGTGTATGACCGTGTTGTACCCTCACAGTCTATCCCGACTTTATGGGTGCTGGCAGGTGGTGTACTCATTGCAGCACTTTTTGAGTTTACCTTGCGTATATCACGGGTATATTTATCCGATATTATTGGTAAACGTGCTGACTTACGGGTGTCTGACCGTGTATTTGGTCATGCCTTACGCATCAAAAATAAAGACCGTTCAAAGTCTACCGGTAGTTTTATTTCCCAGATTCGTGAGCTCGAAGGTGTTCGTGAACTGGTGACTTCAACCACCATTAGTGCTATTGCTGATTTCCCGTTCTTTTTCCTTTTCCTGATCATTTTTGCGATTATTGGCGGAAAGCTATTTTGGGTGATGTTGCTGGTTGTGCCACTTATGATTTTGCCGGGTATTCTGGTGCAAAAGAAGCTAGCGCAACTCGCACAAGAGGGCATGAGAGAGTCTTCAATCCGTAACGCAATTCTTGTCGAAGCGGTGCAGGGTATTGAGGATATTAAACTATTGCGTGCTGAATCACGTTTCCAAAACCAGTGGAATCACATGAACGAAGTTTCAGCCGATATCGGGATGAGACAGCGTAAAATTGTTGGTACCTTAATGGCATGGACTCAAATGCTTCAAGGTTTGACCTATGCAATTGTGGTGTTGGTAGGATGTTTTGCCGTAATGGACGGTGAAATGACTACAGGTGCGTTAGTAGCTTGCTCCATTCTATCTTCACGTATGTTGGCACCGATTGCACAGATTACAGGTGTTTTGGGTCGTTTACAGCAAGCAAAAGTCGCAAAACAAAGCCTTGATGAACTCATGCAGCGTCCGATTGATCAGGCTGACCGTTCGCATCTGGTACACAAAGCAGTTTTAAATGGCGACTATGAATTAAAAAATGTCTTATTCCAGTATGGCGAAGAAGACCCGAAACCAAGTTTGGCAATCCGTCATTTAAAAATTCGCGCTGGTGAAAAAATTGCCATATTGGGGCGTAACGGTGCAGGTAAATCGACACTGCTCCAGCTTCTATCTGGTATGCAAGTTCCAACTCAAGGCGCAGTACATTTAGATGGTCTCGATCTTTCATTAATTGATCCGTCTGATGTACGTCGTGATATGGGCTTACTTAACCAGAATGCGCATCTTTTCTACGGTACGATTCGTGAAAACCTCACTTTAGGCGCGCCGCTTGCAACGGATGAAGAGATTCTTCGAGCTTTAGTGGTGACGGGTGCATTACCTTTTGTTCAAGAGAAAAAAGAAGGGCTAGATCATCTGATTTTAGAAGGTGGTGTTGGTTTCTCTGGTGGTCAGAAACAAGCGTTGTTATTGGCTCGGCTATTGATTCGTCAACCTAACATTTTATTGTTAGACGAACCGACAGCAGCCATTGATGACGTGGCAGAGAAACAACTGATTGATCATTTAAAAGGTTGGCTGGCACATCGTACTTTGGTCGTTGCGACCCACCGCCGCGCTGTATTAGAACTTGTAGACCGTATTATTGTCGTGAATGAAGGCAAAATCGTGATGGACGGTCCAAGAGATCAGGTACTCAATCAATCAACAGCCCAACAAAAACAAGTGAGCCAAGGGGGTAATTCATGAGCGAACCACAACAAGAACAACAACTCACCCGTTCAATGAATGTCTCTTATAGTGAGCCACCCTTACCACGTGCGAGCTTAGTAATCTGGATTGTGGGCATTGGCTTAGTTATTTTCTTTATCTGGGCGTGGGTATTTAAGCTTGAAGAAGTTTCTACCGGTACAGGTAAAGTCATTCCATCATCTAAAGAGCAGGTCATCCAGTCTTTAGAAGGCGGTATTTTAACCAAGCTGAATGTACAAGAAGGCGATATTGTTCAAAAAGGCGAAATTCTTGCGCAGCTCGATCCAACCCGTTTTGCCTCTAATGTTGGTGAATCAAGATCTTTACTGATCTCTGCTCAAGCGACAGCAGCGCGTTTGCGTGCGGAAGTAAATGGCACACCTTTGGTTTTTCCTGAAATTGTGATGAAAGAACGAAAGTTAGTACAAGAAGAAACTGCATTATATCGCTCACGTCGAGCTGATCTTGAACAAACGCTTGCAGGTTTAAGACAGGCGTTACAACTTGTGCAACAAGAACTAGCAATGACAGAACCGCTGGTGGCTAAAGGTGCAGCTAGTGAGGTTGAGGTTTTACGTTTACGTCGTGAAGCAAACGACCTGCAAAACAAAATGAATGATGCGCAAAACCAGTACTATGTGAAAGCGCGTGAAGAGTTATCTAAAGCCAATACCGATAGCGAAACGCAACAACAAATCGTGCTCGGTCGTAGTGACAGTTTAGATCGTGCAGTGTTTAGAGCACCGGTACGTGGTGTTGTAAAAGAAATTGCAGTAACTACCCATGGTGGAGTTATTCCACAAAATGGTAAATTGATGACCATTGTACCGATTGATGAGCAATTGCTGATTGAAGCGCGTATTTTACCGCGTGACATTGCCTTTATTCGTCCAGGACAAGAAGCACTGGTTAAAATCACGGCCTATGACTACTCAATTTATGGTGGTTTAAAAGGTAAGGTTACGGTTATTTCACCAGATACCATTCGTGATGAAGTAAAACAGGACCAATTCTATTATCGTGTTTATATCCGCACTGATTCCGACAAGCTTTACAATAAAGAAGGTAAAGCGTTTGGTATTACACCGGGTATGGTGGCAACAGTAGATATTCGTACTGGTCAAAAAACAGTACTCGATTACTTACTTAAACCATTTAATAAAGCCAAAGAAGCGTTACGAGAAAGATAATAAAAAAAGCCCCGAGATTCGGGGCTTTTTTATAGGTTTGATTCTATTAAATTCACGTTATAATTTGATTTTTATTGTGCTTTATCTTATTTATGGCTTTTACGATTGCATCACAGATTACATTTGAAGAAGAAATTAAAAAAAGTAGATTTCAGGCGATTGCTGCGCCAGTAGAAAATGAACAGCAGGTTAAAGAATTTTTAGAATACAACAAGGATATCTCGACCACTCATCAATGTTGGGCGTGGAAAATTGGGCATAACGTACGCTTTAACGATGATGGTGAACCGTCAGGAACGGCAGGCCGTCCAATCTTGGCGACCATTGAAGGGAATGACCTGACGAATATTATTGTGATGGTTAACCGTTGGTATGGTGGAATAAAACTGGGGACAGGCGGCCTTGTGAGAGCATACGGTGGCTGTGCTGGACAATGTTTATTATTGGCTGAACGTATTGAACTCATTGCAAAGAAGACAATTCACTTTTCGTGTCATTTTAATGAATGGGCCATATTTCAATATGAGCTGACTCAACAACAGATTGAATATCAGGAAACCTACACGGCAACAGGTGTAGATATTGAAGCGAGACTACAGATACATCAAATTGAACCGCTTGCCTTAAAACTCAGAGACGTAACACGTGGTCGTGAAGAATTAAAAATTGAAGAGGAATTAACAGATGACTGATTCCTTACTGAAATATCGTGAGCAACATAAGCACCGCTTAAACTATATGCCATGGTTATATTGGACTTTAAAACCTAAAAACCGTGCTTGGGCTGAAGAGTGGCAAAAAGAATATCAAGCTTATTTAATGGATATGGAAACCGTTGAGATTGGTGAAAATTGTTTTATTTCGCCGCTAGCACATATTTTTGCTGAACCAGGCCGCAAAATTATTATTGGGGATAATAGTTTTATTGCGGCTGATTGCACATTGCATGGACCGCTGGAAATCGGCAATGAAGTCGCGATTAACCATCATTGTATTTTAGATGGGGGACGAACGGGCATCAAGTTGCATGACCAAGTCCGTATTGCCGCGTATTGCCATTTATATGCATTTGACCATGGGATGCAACTCGACCGTCCACTTTACCAGCAGCCAGTTACGTCCAAGGGAATTGAAATTGAGCAAGACGTTTGGTTGGGTGCGCATGTGGGGATTAAAGACGGTATAAAAATCGGTAAACATGCTGTGGTGGGGATGAATAGTATGGTGACCAAAGATGTTGAGCCGTACCATATTGTCGGTGGGAACCCCGCAAAATTTATTCGTTTAAGAGAATAATGCAGTCTCAAGAATGTAATAAAATGTTTGATCTTTAAACAAAAAAGTTGATTTTTATACATAAACCTTAACATACCAATTTTTATCTATGTTAAGTTAAAGCTAAGTTTTAATAATAATCTCCAAGGCAATAGACCTGAAGAAGAGAGGCTAACATGAACCGTGTTATTGCGTGTATTGACTCATCACCGTGTATTAATGCTATTGCTGATGCAGCAGCATGGGTTGCTAAAGCGACCGGACGGGAACTTGTATTATTACAAATTCTGGACTATTACCCAGCCAGTTACCATCTTGGTGAAATTAGTGGGGTAATCGGCTTTGAAAGCAATGCAATGCTGCTAAAAGAGTTAGCTGAGCTAGAGCAAAAACAAAGTGAACTCGCGTTAGATTATAGTAATAATTTACTCCGCCATATTTCTGATCTTATTCAAGAAAAACACGGAATTACCAGCTCAAAAATTCAAGAAAAAGGTGATTTTTTAGAACAAAGTTTTAATCTCTTACATGAAAATGACATCGTTATTTTAGGTCGAGTCGGGGAAAGAGCAGCCGAGAAACACAAACCAATCGGTAGCAATGTTGAAAACTTCATCCGCGGTGCGAACTGTACTGTTTTGACCATTGGTGAAAACTTTAAAGTGCCAACACGATTTATCTTTGCTTATGAATATTCGCCAACTTGTCAAAAAATGATGCGCCGTATTGCCCAAAGTGACTTATTGCGAACACTGCAATGTCATTTGGTGTATGTAGGTGATCATCCAGAAATATTAAATGAACCAGAACATTATCTTAAACAAGCGGGTCTAGATGTAGTCACCGTTTACCGTTATGGTGATGTTGCACAAAATATTTTAGAGTACCAACAAGAACACGGTATTCAAATCATTGTGTTAGGGGCATTTAGTCATAGCAAAATTCATCAATTCTTCTTGGGAAGTATTGCGACAACCATTTTCCGAAACGCGACTGTACCATTACTTGTGGCTAAATGATGAGATTTGCATATAGTTATCCGCAAATCTTGTGGATAACTATATGGAAAAGCAACAGTAATAAAAGTAATTAATTGATTATAAATAATAAAATAAAAAAGATGATTTTTTAACCATTATTTCACAATTGCAATTGCGAAGCCATCATGACCTTTTGAGCCAACTGTTTGTAAGGCTGTACAAGACAATATTTGCGGATGATTTTCTAAGGCTTTAAACATTTCACGGATGCCTTCAATACTCGGTTTTTTATTGTCAGGATTTAAAATATCACCTGCTCGAATTACATTATCGAGTACGATAATCGTACCTGATCTTGAGAATTTCAGACTTAATTCTAAATATTCAGGATAACCCTGTTTATCTGCATCAATGAAAATAAAATCAAAAGGCTCGATAGATTGAGGATCAATCGCAGAAAGGATATCTGCAGCACGGCCAGCTCGAAGATCAACTTTTACAGGAAGATTGGCATGATCGATATTTTTTTGTGCCATTTCTGCATGAGTAGCACGGCCTTCTATTGTGAGTAAATAACCATCTTCAGGTAAGGCACGACCTAACCAGATGGTACTGTATGCAGCAAAGGTTCCGATTTCTAAAACTCGTTTGCATTTATTCATTTGAATAAGCATCTGCAAGAACATACCTTGGTTAGGAGCTACTGCAAGATGATTTGAAAAGCCGTGTTCGTCGGTATTCTTTAATGCATATTCGAGTCGCGGGTCTTCGGGAATTAAATGTGAATCGATATATTGGTCAATGTCTGTCCACATCTGCTGCATAATCAAATTTACCTATATGTTGATCGGGCTATTTTAAACGTTTATGCATAGAGTGCAAAAATCTTCGTTTCAAGAAATTTTGGTTGATTGGGAAATGTACAATAAAAAAACTCCTTTCAGTTGAAAGGAGTTTTTTTATTAGAAATTACACATCGAACTGTTTCGGGTGAGGTCAGGTCCCCAAGTACGATAGCCTTGAGTATCAATATGAATTTGCCCGGAACTATATAGACCAATACCCATGTTTAAGCTTTGACCATGCTGAGCCCAGAACTGACAAAGTTTAAACTTGGTATTTTCGATAAATGCATAATCTTGAGCTTGTGGGAACTCAGGACCAATACGGAAATCGATTGCCGAGTTAAATAAATGTTTAGATGAGCTTGCGCCACCTGCACATTCATTTAAAGGTAAATCTCGGTAAACCGAAGTCACTTCAAAGTCGGTAAGAACTTTTGCTGCAACTAAATATTTAAATACGCGTAGGGTAGATAAAGAATTTCCCCATAATTCGCGATTAGGTACAGCATATTCAGAGCGGCCACATTTTTGCCAATCACGTGCTGAACGTAATAACTCAAAGCTTGGCACAATGCCTGCAACATTATTTCGGGTTAAGAATTTTTCGTATTCACGAACACGTTGGTAATTTTCACCAGAACTTAACCAATTTCGATAAGATGCAGGCTCAACTTTAGGGGGAATTGGGCGCTCGATAATAACGCGCTCTTGTGGAATAAAGATTCGTTTACCACTTGGAGAGGTTTTGCCTGTTGTTGTGTGTTGGGGAGAGCTGACACAACCTACCATAACCGCTGGGATTATGCATAAGGGCACCAGACTCTGCAAAAACTTCCGCATAAGAAAAATTAAGCACTTATAAATATTGCGGGTATTTTAATGCAAAACAGTGCACAAATTACGAGGAATTTGCAATGAAATGTTTGAATAGGGTATAAAAAAGATCAGCGGTTGCTGATCTTTTTATAAATTACTTTTCAAGATATTGTAATTTATCAGGTTTACCGTTCCATTCTTCACGGTCAGCTGGTTGATCGCCAATTTGAGTAATGTTAGGCCATTTTTGAGAAAGTTCAGCATTTAATTCAATAAACACTTCTTGACCTTCAGGTAACTCATCTTCAGAGAAAATTGCATTTGCCGGGCACTCTGGTTCACATAATGCACAGTCAATACATTCATCCGGATTAATCACTAGGAAATTCGGACCTTCGTAAAAACAGTCTACAGGACAAACTTCTACGCAATCTTGGTATTTACATTTAATACAATTTTCAGTGACAACAAAGGTCATGGCGACAGCTACCTAAAAAATATGGTTTCATTTCGAATAGCTTATTTTAGGCAAAAAAGGGGTAAACAAACAATTGCTTTTATTGATATTCTTTATTCATGCATATGAAGATAAGTTAATACGTTGATAATCAAACATATCTTGTAAACATAGCAGAGCGTAATCTATAAAATTAAAATAATAATATATTTTATAAAACAATAACTTAAAAAATATTTTATTTAATTATTTAGATGTCATTTAAGTCAAGGCATCTATTTTATTAAATGCCTTAACTTTTTATTTTTCTTTTACAAATTTTGATTTACGGCTTTTTTATTGAAAAAAACCTTAAATTTTTAGATCTAAAGCTTACACAGTAAATGGATATCTTCGGGTTCGAGCTGCCAAAGTTGTTGATCTGGAGCACTTAACGGTTGCGCGCCATGCTTTATATAGAAGTCTACAGTGCGCCGACTTGGAGTTGCTGAAATATAGAGTTGGTTTGCACCGAGTTGTTTGGCGGACTCTTTTGCGGCTTGCATCAGTTTGGAACCAATACCTTGACCTTGTTGGTCTGCATCGACATAGAAATAGTGGAGTAATTTAGCTTGAGGATAGTCTGCTATAACTTGGTTTGACACCACACTCACACCAACGAGCTTTTCAGAAGCATCAAATGCACCGACAAATATTGAACCTTGTGCAAAGAGTTGTTTGAGTTTAGGTGGGTCATTTTCTAAATGATATGAATCCCAATTTTGTACATCAAAAAAACAATCAACTAAGTCTAGATGTTGCTGTTTTTGTATGTAGTTTTGAGTGATTAATTCACGGCGGCTAATCTGCTGCCAAATAAGATCAATTTCTGAACTTTTCAAAGATCTTAAGATCATATAAATATTATTCTCCGATATGAATAAGCAGACCTAAGCCTGCTTATTCGGAAGTGCTTTATTAAGATTTGAGTGCAGCTTTTAACTCGTAGAGTTGTTCAAGTGCCTGACGAGGCGATAAGTTATCGACTTCAATTTGCTTAAGTAAATCTAGAGCAGGGGATGAAACTTCAATTTCGACAACTTTCTCTATGATTTGTGAACCAGAGTTTGCATCTGGTGGAGCAAACAAATCATTTTGAAAACTGGTTTGTAGATGTTGTTGCTGCTGTTTTTCTAAAATGCGTAAACGCTTCTGCGCTTCTTTAATAACATTGGCAGGAATACCCGCTAATTTTGCAACTTGTAAACCATGACTTTGACTTGCAGGGCCTTGTTGAACTTTATGCAATAAAATCAGATTGCCATTCAGTTCTTGCGCCGTGACATGATAGTTATCGATTCCTGCTTCACTACCAAGTTCGGTCAACTCAAAATAATGAGTCGCGAATAAACATAAACATTTTACGCGCTTGGTTAAATCGACCACACATGCCCATGCTAAAGATAAACCGTCATAGGTACTGGTTCCGCGGCCAACCTCATCCATTAACACCAACGACTGGTTGGTGGCATGATGCAAAATTTGCGAAGTTTCAGTCATCTCAACCATAAAGGTAGATTTACCTGTAGATAAATCATCGGCTGAACCAATACGGGTAAAAATTCGGTCAATTGGACCAAGTTTGACCGCTTTAGCCGGAACATAGCTACCGCAATAAGCAAGTAAACTGATTAATGCCGTTTGGCGCATGAAGGTTGATTTACCGCCCATGTTTGGACCGGTAATAATGGCCATGCGGTGCTGAGCATCAAGGAAAGTATCGTTTGGGGTAAATGGTGCTTTATTTAATGCTTCAACGACAGGATGACGACCAGCCTGAATTTTAATGCCCGTTTCCGGAGTAAATTCAGGGCGCGCCCAATTGTTTAAACGTGCTTGATGAGCAAAGTTTGCAATGACATCAATTTGAGCAATTGCTGAACTCATCATTTGTAAGTGGGCGATATTTTCGCGAAGGTTTTCAAGCAAAGCTTCGAATAGTGCTTTTTCACGAGAGAGTGCACGTGACTCGCTCGACAGGACTTTATCTTCAAAACTCTTAAGCTCAGGGGTAATGTAGCGTTCAGCATTTTTTAAAGTTTGACGACGGATATAGTCGGCTGGCGCTTGTTCTGCTTGAGCACGAGTCAGTTCAATGTAGTAACCGCTTACACGGTTATAACCGATTTTAAGGGTATTAATCCCTGTACGTTCACGCTCTTTAATTTCTAGATCAATTAAGAATTGACCTGCATGATCACGAATTTGGCGTAATTCATCAAGCTCAGCATCATATCCTTCTGCAATTACATTGCCATCACGAAGTAATACCGGTGGGTTTTCAACAATTGCTGCCATTAAATGTTGATGAAGTGCTTTGAAATCTCCAAGTTCTTCATCTAGTTGAACTAATAACTTAGATTTCTTCGCTTGAATGACTGGAGTTAACGCCGTTCTTAAAGCTGGAATTTGTGCGCATGCATGACGAAGTTGCACCAAATCACGTGGTCGCGCACTGCCTAGTGCAACGCGGCTAAGCACACGTTCAATATCACCAATTTCTTTAAGCACTAACCGAACTGGGTTTTCGTGATATCCCTGAATGAGTTGCTCAATCGCATCTAAACGAGCATCAAGCAATGCAGTATCACGCACAGGTTGCATGAGTGTGCGGCTTAATAAACGACCACCCATTGCAGTTTGGCAATCATTTACCAGTTGAAATAATGATGTTCCGTGTTCAAATAATGGCTCGATAATTTCTAAGTTGCGACGTGTAATTGGGTCGAGCGCAATAAAGTCAGTACTTTGTTCAAGTTGGATTGAACGAATATGCGGTAATGCAGTTTTTTGGGTTTCTTTTGCATAGTGAATAAGTGCAGCGGCAGCAGCTTTGGCTAAAGGTAATGGGTCTAAACCAAAACCTGAAAGGGTTGATACCGTAAACTGGTCACATAAGGTTTTTTGTGCATTATTTAGATTGAAGTCTACATTTGGACGTTTAGTAACAGGGCAATCTAAATGCTTTTTAATTTGTTCGATAATATTGGTGTCGACCAAATCTTCATCAATCAAGATCTCACTTGGCATTAAACGCGCAAGTTCAATAGGTAATTGTTCTGGCTTGTAATCTTGTTGTTGAACTTTAAAAATGCCTGCACTTAAGTCGAGTAAAGCAAAACCGATCTGGTTTTGATGAATGCACAATGAAACGAGATTAGATGATTGATAACTGCTGAGTAATGCATCATCAGTTAATGTACCCGGGGTCAGAATACGAACAACTTTACGTTCAACAGGGCCTTTGCCTGTTACTTCTCCAACTTGTTCGCAAATGGCTACCGTGCGCCCAGCTTTAACAAGTCGCGCCAAATAACCTTCTGCCGAATGATAGGGAACACCTGCCATTGGAATAGGACGGCCACTGGCTTTGCCACGATGGGTTAAGGTAATGCCTAAAAGTTTGGCTGCTAAATGAGCATCTTCAAAGAAGAGTTCATAAAAGTCACCCATACGGTAGAACAGCAACGCATGTTGATAGTCCGTTTTAACTTTGAGATATTGCTGCATCATAGGTGTGTGAGAAGATAAGTCAGCCATGATTTCAGCGCTATTCATGCGTATTAAACCCTTAAATAATCAGTAATATTTTACGTTTGGTCATCTAACCAATTTCAAGTCTTTTAAAAATGAATGTCATTCAAGAAAAGAACACAACTGGATGAACTTTGAAAATTGGCATCCATAGTATAAAGCGAATTGGAGTCACTCCAGATGTGTAATGGTAACAAATTTGAGTTATTGAAAAAAAGAGTAGTGGAACCCTGAAGTATAAGACCAATAAGTTGACTTCAAATTGTGGCTTAAGTGGTCTGAGGTCAAGTTTTTTTAAAGAGACTTAAGCAATATGGTTTGCGTAACTTCAAACAAATACTGAAATATGTCGAATCAGAGTATGAATTGCCTACGTCAGTCATCGTCTCGCGCAAAAGTATGCTGAATATAAATAGAGGAGTCATTCATGGGTACGCGTTCAACCATTATGGATACCAATAGCTTTCGTCCAGAACATGCTGCTGAGCTGGATCATGCTACCCGAAAACTGACAGATAAAAGAAATAAAATTTTAGGTGAATCCTATCGCTTGTTTTATCGTAATCCCGTGCATCTGGTGAAAGGTCAGGGTCAATATTTATGGGATGCAACAGGCCATCAATATCTGGATGTTTATAACAATGTTGCCAGTATTGGTCATTGTCATCCTGCGGTGATTGAAGCAGTAAATGAACAAATGAAAATGCTCAACACGCATACCCGTTATTTACATGAAAATATTTTGGATTATACCGAAGAACTCTTACAAACCACTCCTGATGAAATTGACCGTGCCATGTATATGTGTACAGGTTCGGAAGCGAATGATTTAGCGATTCGTATTGCCCGTGAATATAGCGGCGGTACAGGAATTATTGTGTCTCAAGAAGCCTATCATGGAACCAGTAGCTTAACCTCAGGATGCTCTCCAGCACTGGGAACTGAACAACCTTTAGATGCTACAACTCGTCTAGTTCCAGCACCTGATTATTATCGGATTCAAACTGATGATTTAGGTGAATGGTTCGCACAGCAGATCCAACAACAAATTGATGATATGAATGCAAAAGGCATCAAGTTTGCAGGTTTTTTAGCGGACTCAATATTTTCTTCTGATGGGGTCATGCCTAATCCTGTTGGGTTCTTACAAAAAGCGGTTGATGTCGTGCATGCCAATGGCGGAATCTTTATTGCTGATGAAGTACAACCGGGGTTCGCGCGCACTGGCGATTCTTTCTGGGGCTTTGGCCGCCACAATGTTGTGCCCGATGTCATTACAACAGGTAAACCAATGGGGAACGGAGTTCCTGTGTCAGGGCTTTTAGCCAAGAGTGAAGTCCTTGCTGCTTTTAGCGATAAAATTCCATATTTTAATACTTTTGGTGGTAATCCTGTTTCTATGGCAGCCGCTCAGGCTGTACTTAAAGTGATTCAGGAAGAAGAATTGCAAACCCATAGCAAATATGTGGGAGGACTACTTCTAAAAGAACTCACTAAACTTATGGACAAACATGAAGTGGTTGGCGACGTACGTGGCGCTGGTTTATTTATAGGGTTTGAACTGGTTAAAGACAGAACCACTAAAGAGCCGAATAAAGCATTAGCTTTGAACCTTATTGAAGAGCTCAGAAATACTCATCGAGTTTTAACCTCAGTTGCAGGTCCTTATGGCAACGTATTGAAACTGCGCCCACCTTTGGCTTTCCAAACAAAAGATATTGATTGGTTAGTCGGTGCTTTAGATCAAGCCTTAACAAAATTAAAGTAAGACCTTCTATAAAAAATACCCTTCAAGTTGGATGTTAAATCTAATTTGAAGGGTATTTTATTGTTCATATCTTATGTGTCGTTAGAAGTTATCTCGATTTGCTTAAATAATAAAAAGGCCTTTATTCAAGGCCTGTATTTGGAATGTTTTAGTGTCTTAATTGACGTGGCGTAACACCAAACCAACGTTTAAATGCACGAGATAAAGCACTTACTTCTGAGTAACCTAATAAGAATGCCATTTCTGAAATTGGAATATTTTTCTGTTTAATATAATGTTCGGCCAACTCACAACGGACCTGATCGACTAAATGGGTAAAGGTCAATCCTTCATTTTTTAAACGGCGGGTAAGGGTGCAACTCGTTAAACCAATATCATGAGCGATTTTTTCAAGATTTGGTTCACCTTCACTGAGTTCAAGTTGGATGTGAGAGCGAACTTGATCAGCAAGACATTGACTTGGTGAAGCGCGATTGAGTAGGTGCAACGTATCTAGAATCACTGTTAATAAAATAGAATCGCGGCCCGGCATAGTATGCTGGACGTCTTTTTTTGAAATGATGATGGAGTTAAATGGCTGATCAAAATAAACAGGCGCGTTAAATAATTTGCTATGTTCTTGCCAGAATTCAGGTCGAGTATGCTCAAAGTGAATGGCGCGTGGTGAATAATGAGGGCCCATCACTTCACGGATCACATTCATAAACATGCCCATAGTCAGTTCAGCATCTTGGCGACGAGTTAAAATCGCGCCGTGTTGGACTTGATAATCTATGCGCCAGCTATCTCCTAAATCGACCATTCGATTGAGAGTATCTTTCTGATGCAAATAAAAGTTATTGGTCATGTTCATGAGTGCAGACTCTAATGTGTTTGAGCAAAGACCGATGTAACCAATAAGCCCTAATGATTTCGGTTGAAACTGTTGACCATAATGCAGACCAAAATTATCACAACCTGAAACCAATGCCGCCTGTTCTAACACCTTGCAATAATTGGGTAGTTGTAAGCTCAAAGTTGGACTGATGAGAAGTTCAGGATTAATACCACTAATTCCTAAAACACGATCAACATCTGCACCTTTTTGATGAATAAACTCGCTTAATCCAGAGGCGGCTGCAGACAATACACCTTGATTACACATATTTGAATCGACAAGATGAGCTGGATTGAGATGTAACATGTCAAGTCTCATGATATTTATTCCTAACTATTATTATATTAAGCAAAAGCCATACCAGTTTTTGCTTACGTCCATGATTTTTTGTGGTTAAAACTATTTATAAAATAATGGCTTATGTGTTGCTGTTTTAAGTTTCAGATTTGACTCTTTAAGAAGACATCAATCATTGTATTTAAGGTTGGGTAGCGAACTAAAAGAAGGCAGAAAATGCGTTAGAGATAGGCAAAAAGGGCAGAACTAAAACAAGAAATTAAGCGGCTTCTCATGCATACAACATCTATTGTAGGCATGAGAAAATAAGTGAAATATTAATTTTTTGTAGTTTTTGCCGTTTGTGCGCCATAACTTAAACTAGCCATTGAGGGTCTAAATTGACCTGTGTTGGCATCGCGGCCCTGTAGTAAAAACTTAGTATTGGCTTGACCATAGCCCTGCGCAGCCTGCTGAGAAAACTTTCCAATATCAGAACTTGGGCTGCGCAATCGGTTGATAATCAGAACCTTCTGAGTCGCCGCAAAATCTTGCATCATATTTTGATCGCCTTCACTGTCACCTGCGATAAAAATTGGTCCGTAACCATATTTAGAGACTAAAAAACGCTGGATGGTTGCAGTTTTGCCTTTACCTTGAGTTTGCGCATAGCCATGACGAAACTCGGGTAAAATTCGATTTTGTGCATCTCGTTCTAACTCCATGGCGTAGGCATTTTTTTCATTAATGTTATAGCCGATCTCTGGATTAGAAATAATTTCCTTAATCACATCAATAAAAGATGCCGAACAGACATAGACATCAATGCCATTGTCCTGAAAGGTCTTAAATAGATTTTGCATTTCTCGGTATGGTCTTAAACCATTTTCCCAAGTGGTTTTCACAACACCTGCTTGGCCCGAAAGTGCTGAGGGAGAGGTCCATGTCACGGGTCCAATCGGTTGCTGCATTTGCCAAGCCACCGTTGCTTTCACCAAATTACGGACTTGTTGTTCAGTAAGCCCAGTAAATAAATAAGTGACCCACGGATATGCAACTTCATGGTCAAACGTGTCTCCAATCGCCGCATATAGATATCTCATTTTAGTAATGAAATCGAGATAATGCGGATCTTGTTTAATTTGATCGAGACTTTGTTTGCCTTTTAGACCGCTATAGTGGTGATAAAGCCATGTGTAGCTGGCAATAATATCTGGGGCAATTTTATCAATATTGACGGCTTGGCCTTGCTGGTTATTGTAAGCCGCTTCAAAATTTTGCGAGCTAATCCCTTTACGAATAATCTGATTTAGCTGCTCTGGCGTGACATTAAAGGCTAAGTGTTCAAGTTGATAAATTAACGTTGCTTCTTCGATGTCTAAAAATACCGAGGTATTGTCAAAGTCAGTGACAATATATGGACGTTTTTCAGGATTATAGTTTGGACTATCTTTTCCATAGGTAGCAATTAATTGGTTAAGTTGGTCAAAGTTAAAAGCGTCCCATTGACCTTTTTGGATATATTCCTTTTTGGGAATAGCGACTGCGGGAGATGTGCTTTGTAGAGGGTTATAGTTACATGCGCTTAGAGCAATCATACTTACCAGACTACTGGTGAGTAATAGTGCTTTGGCAACTTTGCTCAGTTGATGGGTAGCTTGCATAAACCCTTCCTTTAAATTCTATAAAATTTAAAAACTAAAAATTGAAAATGAAGAAAAGCGATCTAAATCACTTTTCAAATTCCGACAGGCATTTGTCCGTTTAGATATTTTTTACAGAGTCGTACAGTTTCATTGGACCATTGGTCTCCAAGACTTTGAGCCATTTCTATTTGTGCGTGAGAACCATTCCAAGCCATCATTTGAATGCGGCGTTGCATGATAAAAGTCGGGATCATTTCATATTCTTCAGACTGAATATGACCTACGCGCTCGTAGCCTTTTAACCAGTAATCAACCCAATGAGGCGCATTTGCATAATGTTCATTGAAGCTAATCGCAGCGGCGAGATCATGCATAAACCAGCTCATTCCGCAGTCATCAAAATCGATCACACCAATACGTTCTTGTTGTAGTAATAAATTGGTTAAACGCAAATCGGCATGAATTAGGCCATAACGTTCTTGGGTTTTACCAAAGAAATTTAAATCTTTCGAAATTTGTGCAATGGCTTCTTCAATCACGCTGTGATCTTGTGGTCTTAAATGAGGTGCATTTTTCCAGTTTCCCCAGTGTCCATCCGCACCGATCATGGTTTCATGATTCCAGACAATACGTTGAAAGTTTTTAGGCGCTTGCCATGTCTTACTATGGACGTGCAACTTTGCGGTAATTTGTCCTAGTTGCTCAAATGCAGTGGGGTCAACTTCAACCGTCGGCATATCGCCCTCAACCCAGTTGAAAAGGACTGCATAACGATAAATATCATTCGATAGTTTTAAAGTGATGACGCGCTCACCTGATTGATCTGCAATCGCAACAGGAACTTGAATACCACTCGCATTTAAAGCATCTAACCATTCAAGCTCACTTTGTATATCGAGTTTGCTGTGGTAGTTGGGACGGTGAATTCGAAGTGCATATCGGGTAGAGCCAGTTGAAATCTGAAAGGTTGCATTTTCAGACTGACACAGCAGTTTGACCTGTCCTTGATATTCCGAGGGATATTGCTTAATTGCTTGTTCTGCCAGTATTTGTAATTGAACTTGGCTTAAAAATTCATTTTGTTCTACAGACATAACCCAACTCCTCAATTTAATTTTTAAACACGTTCTGTGTTGAGATGCCGTCGATCTTATAAAAGAAAAAATGAATCAACTTGACTTCAAGTGGTCGGGGAGATGTTTTGCTGTCAAGTTTTATGAATATCTTTTGCGCAACTATTGGTGGTGTAAATTTGGTCGATAAGGCAATACGACAATGAAAGAGTCTGAATTAAGCGTAGATGTTGGTGCTCTACAACAGGACGCAGAGTATTTTGCAAAACGTCAGTTAAAAAAGGGGGCAGTAGGTTGGTTACTTTTAGTGGGGCTGGGTGTTTCTTACGTCATTTCGGGTGACTTTGCGGGTTGGAATTTTGGGCTGGCACAAGGCGGCTGGGGAGGACTCTTTATTGCAACAGTCATCGTTGCGTTTATGTATCTCTGCATGAGCTTTGTGATGTCTGAGATGTCAACGATGTTACCTACTGCTGGCGGTGGCTATAGTTTTGCCCGCGTTGCATTTGGTCCTTTTGGAGGCTACCTCACAGGGACTGCGATTTTAATTGAATATGCAATTGCACCTGCTGCGATTGCCGTATTTATCGGTTCATATTGCGAATCACTCTTTGGAATTGGCGGCTGGGCTGTTTATCTAATTTGTTATTTAGTTTTTATGGGTATTCATCTGAAAGGTGCAGGTGAAGCACTTAAAATCATGTTTGGAATTACCGCCGTTGCTTGTATTGCACTGGTCGTATTTATTGTTGCGATGCTTCCACATTTTGACAGTGCGCGTTTATTTGATATTCCAGTCAGCACTCATGCAGGTGCGAGTAGCTTTTTACCGTTTGGCTATATGGGAATATGGGCCGCAGTACCTTATGCCATCTGGTTCTTTCTTGCAGTTGAAGGGGTGCCACTGGCTGCCGAAGAAGCAAAAGATCCAGTACGTTCGTTGCCACGAGGTTTGATTGGTTCAATGTTAATATTGGCATCATTTGCACTTTTAATCTTATTTTTGGGAGCAGGTGCAGCGGGTTCAAATGCTTTAAAAAATTCAGGGGCACCTTTGGTTGACGCACTCATTGCGGTATATGGTCAGCACACATGGTTGGCAAGCTTTGTTAACTTTGTAGGTCTTGCTGGTCTGGTCGCAAGTTTTTTCTCAATTATTTATGCATATTCACGTCAGATTTTTGCATTGTCACGTGCGGGATATTTGCCAAAAAACTTATCACTTACCAATGAAAATAAAGCGCCATATTGGGCCATTATCATTCCGGGCATTATTGGCTTTTTACTCTCTTTAACAGGTGAGGGTGATTTACTCATTTTAATGGCAGTATTCGGTGCAACAATTTCTTATGTATTGATGATGCTTTCACATATCAAATTACGTTTGTCTCGCCCTGAATTACCACGCCCGTATAAAACGCCTGGTGGAATGTGGACGTCTTGTATTGCCTTGATTCTTGCTGCTGTTGCTGTAGTTGCAGGTTTAATGGTCAATCCAAAAGTTTGGTTATTGGCCGCGCTGATTTATGTCGGATTTATACTCTATTACTTGTTATATAGCCGTCATCATTTGGTGAAAGGTACGCCTGAGCAAGAGTTCGCCATGATTGATGACTAATTTTAAATGGGTTAAAAATAAAGAGGCTTCGGCCTCTTTTTTAAGCTTTATATTTCTGTACAAAAGAATATAAAAACAGCAAGTAATACTTACTCAAGTATCATTTTAATCTGATTGATATTTATACAATATAGTTACCAGATCACACGGATATGAACTCATGAAATTTCTAAAATTTCTAACTTTTAGCACCATTCTTACCTTATCCGCACATAGTTATGCGACAGTGGGCGGTGGACAAAAAATTGAAGTATTGGGCTATCAGCAAAAAGAGAAGAAACTTTATGTATTAAGACATTACGAAGATGGTCGAGGACGTCTACCACAACTCTATTATTATCTATTAAATAGTAAATCGCCTGATAAACTTATCGAAGTTAAATCTCTCTATATCAATCCAAAAACACATAAGATTGATTATGATCAAGATAGTAGAGCATTTGATAAAGCTCTAAATAAAATTAAAAAGAATTTAACCCCATTAGTCGTAAGTAATAGTAAGACCTTAAAAATTCAAACATTAAAAACTCATCAGAATCAAGTATCGTCTTGGTTTGATCCTTCAGGAAAGATCACGCAATATAAAACAGAATATGTTGTAAAATCGCCGTCTTTACAAAGTAAAACCCATGTTGCGGTTCATTACACCAAAGCTATAAAAATTTCCCAAAATTATAGTGTGCCTAAACACAATAAGAGGTTGGTTGTCGTTAAATATCTGGGGGTTCCAGAAGAAACAGGTTACGATATTGAAGACCCTGTTTTACTACTTCCTGTGAAAAAATAAGTTTAAGAGCAAATTATTTTCTTGGTTCAAAGCGGCAGCAGTAGGGCATCACTATCTAGATGTTTACAACAATATTGCCGGCATTGGTCATTGTCATTTTGCGGTCATTGAAGCGGTAAATAAGCACAAGGAAATATTCACTTGTTACTTAGATTGATTCATTCAAGGTCGAGTTGGTCGTCATCTTTGGTGACTTTAATTTTTAACTTCTTATACTTCCGTTTATTGGGGTCAATTGCAGAATTTATAACTTCATCTGAAAAAGCTGAACATAACATCAATTTTGCATATGCTCGGTAACCTATCAAAATTCTACGTAGTGGGTAGTCTGTTCTTGTAGAGTAATAGTCGATTCTGGAGTTCAGTTCTTGTAGCAGAGTCTGCTGTGACATTAGAATAATTTCTGTAAGAGGTGTATGCAGCATATAGTGATTTATCTACTGTAAGAAGAATTATTTTGAAAATGTTATAAATTTTAGATAAAACAACATTTATATTACATATCAAAGCATTTTAGATATGCAAAATATATATTTATTCTCTTTGAATTTAAGGAGATATGCTGCAAACATAAATTTTTTATGACACTGTAAAGATAATAGTAACAACTCTTTTTAAAGCCACAGTGCACTATGTGTTATAGTCAATTTCGATTAATTATTGGCATTAAAATGGATATCTGTATTGGCGGTATACTTGATGGGAAAAAAAGAAAAGACGATCAAAATCATTTCAGAGTAGATAGTCATTATTCTGATCATGGATCCGAATATAATAAAGAGCATTTTCATCTACATGGGCAGCTTCATACATTTTGGATAAGTGAAGAGATTGATTTTTGTGATGCACAAAGAAGAGTTGAATTAATATTAAATAAAAGATTAGAACTTGTTTAAATTAAAAATAAATATATGTATTAGCGTTTTTTAGATTCAATGTGGAAAATGAATAAAACGTTTTAATTAATATGATGTTAAACAAAAGCTCTATTTAATATAGAGCTTTTGAGCTATCAATTATTTTATTCTTTTTTTTCTTCATTATTATTTTCTTTAGGATTATTTTCTTCTTCAGGCGATTGTACAGGTTTTTCAGTTTTATCCTCATTAGGTTGAGCATTAGAATCATTTTGGTTTTGTGTGGTTTTTTTTGAAAATTCTTTGAAATCAGACATTTTAAACTTCTTAATAATAGTAAGGAAGCTTCATCGTAGGCCTTTAATTCGCTTACATTGCGGTGATTATGAGAACTCTATGTAGAGATATGTGCCTGAAAGTGCTTAATTCTCGACATAATGTTTCTTTGAACCAAATAGACTGTTGATATATAAGTGGAAGCAAATTTTAATCAAATACAAGAGTTAACATATAGCTAGAGAGCTATTGTTTTCAATGGTTTTTTGATAATTATAATTTATTTAAATATATTATTTTGATTTCTTAATTGTAGGAAATATTTTTAATTAAAGTGGGGGATTCGATCTGTAAATATATTTATACAACATAAAGATACAGTTTTACATGCATACTCAATCAAATTAATTAAAAAATGAGGGAAATATGGATGATGAAATGAAAAAATATTTTGATGTGGCTGAAAGTGTTTACAATAATATTCACTTTAAAAATCAGTCCTCTAAGGATTTAATTGACTGTCTGAATAGACTGTTAATTGAAATTAAAAAAGAAGCAGCTATAAACAATTTACAATTAAAATATCCTGTTATTGATTTTGAAAGTTGTTTAAATAGGCCAATGAAAGAGCGTATTGTTAAAATTGATTTAAGCCTTCTCCCTAATTTTGATAATGAACATGAATTTATTCTTTGGTTGGCGGGATTTGTAAAAAGTATTTCTGTATCTAGGAGTTATTATTTTTAAATAACGGTACGAAAATAAATATTTTTTAAATGTGTTGTATAAATATTTATTTGGCGTATACTCGATTTAACTAGAAAAAAAGACTTATTAGTAAATCCTCTTTTAGTATCGTAGTTTTATTCATAATCCTTCGTTTTTTTAAGATCTTAAACTCAATTCGTTATTATTTTTTCAAAGTTTAATGAGTCATAAAATGTGACTTTATATTATTAAAAATCAAAGGATATATTATGTCTAATACAGCAATCGGTACAGTGAAATGGTTTAATGAAACTAAAGGTTTTGGTTTTATTCAACAAGATACAGGCCCAGACGTTTTTGCACATTTTAAAGAAATTAGTAGTTCAGGGTTTAAAACCTTATATGAAGGTCAACGTGTTAGTTTTAATATAGCTCAAGGACAAAAAGGTCTTACAGCTACTAATATTATTGCCCAATAATATTTTAAAAATAAAAAAAGCATCTTAGGTGCTTTTTTTGTTTTTAGTATATTAATCATAAAGATAATTTTAAATAAATTAAAAATATAAATTAAAAATATAAATTATTGTAATGATAAACAACAATATCATATTCAGATACACTTGCGTTGTATCTATATAAAGGTAAAAGGACTATGTTAACTAAGTGCTAGATAATCATCTACACAACATTAAATAGGAGAGACTCTAATGTCTCAACAAAACCAAGTTAAAAGCGATCAAGACAAATCAAAAGAGCAACAACAGCAACAGCAAGACGGTAAAGAGTTTGAGCCTAAAAGTCCTGATCAGAATGCTGTAGAAAAAGTTGATCAAAATGATAAAATTGAGAAAAAATAATAATATAATAAATTTGTTTTTTCTTAAATGATGGGTTGGTAGAAAGAATAATGATTCTTTTTGCCAATTTATAAAATTAAGAGGAATGTTTTTAATATGTCTTTTATTATAATAATTTTAATTTTGTTTGTTTTTGCTTATATTTTATTTAAGGTTTTTTCTACAGTTAAACTGGAGCTCCCCGAAAGTACTCTAAAAATAGCTGGAAAAATATTTACAGAGAATAAGAACTTTTTCGAACATGAAATAATTGTAACTTTATACCAAGAAGAATTGATAACTTTAGTCGGCAATCAAAATAGTGATAGAAATAATGTCTTTAAAAATGCTGTAATATGCCTTGAAAAAGAAACAAATAAAATTGCAGTGTATATAGATACTTTAAGAGTTGGATATCTTAATAAAATAAATTCTTCCAGTTTTGTTAATTTTTTAAAAACAAAAGGTTTTAGTGAGCGAGATGCTTTTGAAGTTGATGCCGTTATAATGAGTGAAAAAATAAACCAATGGAGTGTGAAATTAGACATACCATACGATATGGAAAAGTTTAGGTTTGATAAATATTAAATTTACGATAACTATTTAATTGATATTTCTATAAGATATATTTTGGTACATTTTTTTTAGTATTGAAAATAAAAAGAGATCATAATAATTATATTGATAATAAAAAGGAGAAAAGATATGGAACTTAGAGCCGTAAAAATGCATAAAATGTTTAGAGATTTTCATGAAGAAAAGGAACTTGGCTATGTAGGGGAATATGATGAAAAACATAACCTTATAGCGATATATGATATTTTTAAAGAAAAGATGCAGAAAATAGAAGGAACTTATCAATGGGTTTTACCCTCATCGGGTGAGGTGTTTTTTGTTGAGGAAGATCCGCTATATAGTCGTTAGTGAATTTTGCCTCCTATTTTAAGCAGGGAAAGGCCTGTTTATAAACCCCAATTTAACAATAACTTATTCATTATTTAGCCTTACTTTTTTAATGATCTATTTTAAAACAAATGTTATTTTGTGTGCTTGACTGCAATAAATGTGAAGCTTATCCTTTGCCTGCTGGCCACATTGCCAGCCGGCTTTGACAGGCTGAATGAAAGATCGCATCAGAGTTATTCCGTCTGAGGGATACTCTTATGTGTAAACTCCTAGTCTCCTCCCGTAGCGGTAGGACGGGAGAGGGACACCTTCGGGTGTGCTGGTTATATCTTTCACCAGTCTGTCAACCCTCTTTCGTTCTGCCACCATAAATTTAATGTCTGGCAGAACTCTAAATAAAAAGGAGTTGGCTTTGCACATCCATTATTTATTGGCTCTCAATGCCAAAAGCTATAACGACACAGCTTAAACGTTTAAAGCAGTTTGATCGCCCTAAGGTTTTCAAGCTTTAAATCGTCACGACCAAAAAACTTACTCAACAATAAAACTTGAGATGTGCCAAGCACAGTCTTTATAGGCTTTGCTGTGCCTTTTTTCTCCCAGAAAAGGCAAAGGTTTTTTATCTCATTTATATACAACAAGAATTTTTATAACGGTAAAACTATGCCAAAGTTAGTTCTCTCAACACGTGCTATTCAAGTTATTAATACGTCGATTGATTTATTTCAGCATCACGGCTTTCATACGGTTGGGGTCGACAGAATTGTTAAAGAGTCAAAAATTACCAAAGCGACTTTTTATAACTTCTTTCATTCAAAAGAGCGGTTTATTGAAATCTGCCTGATCGTACAAAAAGAACGTCTAAAAGAAAAAGTGGTTTCAATTGTTGAATACGACCAAGGTTCAAACGTGAAGGAAAAACTTAAGAAACTTTATTTCTTACATACCGATTTAGAGGGACTGTACTATTTATTGTTTAAAGCCATGTTTGAAACAAAACTGACCCATCCAAAAGCCTATCAAACCGCGTTGAGATATAGAACGTGGCTCATTAATGAAATCTATAGTCAGCTTAGAGCATTCAAGAAAGATGCGACTTTTCAAGACGCTAAGCTATTTCTATATATGATTGAAGGCATAATTATTCAGCTTTTAAGTTCAGATGGGGCAGTCGATCGGGAAAAGGTGTTGGATTGTTTTCTCATCTCTATGATCAATCATCATTAGTTAACGAGCTCGCTTTTAAAAAGATCACCTCTTCGGACTCTTTCGGTCAATGTGGGAGCTTCTAGATTCTTCGTTACCATGCTTTATTTATCTCCATTCAAATGTTAATAAGATTAATACTAACCCCGAGGTACGTACCTTATATGATCGGGAAATAAATATTATATTAAGGCTTATCTCTATTGGATCCAGAACTTTCGGGATTTTATTTACTGAGCTAATTTTGAACGTGATTCCATCAATGTAAGTAAGTCTCTTTTGACATGATCAAACTCTTTTTTAGGGATGCAGCCATACAATTTACACAGGATGAAGAATGAATAATTTGAATTTTAAAACTCTAAAGAAGTATTGGCTGCGATTCGTGGGTATTGCTGTAATCGCGGGCTCCTTAGTATTGGCATTTGCTTGGGTCGCCGGTCTATTTGGACATCGCACCACAAGCAAAACTTTTTTGGGCGACTCATTAAATAACTTTGATCCCGGATATCGACGTGCACACGGTAAGGGTATTTGTTTTGATGGCACTTACCACAGTAATGGTGCGGCGGCGGCACTCTCTAAAGCCACTGTATTTGCCAAGTCTGATATACCAGCGATTGGCCGATTCTCTATTGGAAGTGGTAACCCGCATGCGGCAGATAATTCGACAGCAACAGTAAGTATGGCTTTATTACTTTCCGCAGCTGATCATTCACAATGGCGCATGAAATTAAACAACTTTCCCTATTTCCCTACACGAAATGCCGAAGGTTTTTTGGCGCAGCAAAAAGCATTTAAACCAGTTCCAGCTACTGGCAAACCTGATCCAGCCCTAGTTGATGCTTTCTTAAAAGAATATCCAGAAGCACGTAAGTCTATTGAGCAAAAGGCGAAGATGCCATTAACCGGTAGTTTCAGTGGCGCAGAATTTTATGTCGTAAATGCTTTTATATTGCGGGCTGCCAATGGACAAGAACAGCCAGTCCGTTGGTCTATGCGTCCTCATTCAAAATTTATTAGCCTGACGAAAGAACAACGTGATCAAGCTGGCCATGATTTTTTATTTAAAGACATCAAAAAACGTTTAGCTGAAGGGCCGCTATATTGGGATTTAGTTTTGCAACTTGCCGAGCCGGGAGACCCAGTGAATGACCCGTCTCAACCTTGGCCAAAAGAACGCAAAGAAGTGATAGCAGGAACATTGGAAGTCAAAAATGTAACTGAACAGGTAAATGGCGTTTGCCGTGACATTAATTTTGATCCAACACTAGTTCCACCGGGAATTGAGTTATCAGATGATCCGGTACTCGCCGCACGAGCAGGCATCTATTCACAATCTTACAATGCTCGCTTACGTGAAATTGGATTTGGCAAAGCAACGGATGCCGTGGGCAAATAGGAGAGATCAGCCATGCAAAACAAATCTAAAAATAATGCTCCACGTCATTTTAATTTGACTGCTCGAATTCTACATTGGCTTATGGCGGTAGCGATTTTGGCCATGCTATTTATTGGTGTTGGAATGACAACCTCAATCACTTGGCGTCCGTGGTTAATCGATATCCATCGTCCTTTAGGAATCGCAATCTTATTATTGGTCATCATTAGATTAATAAATCGACTCTATTTTCCAATTCCACCTTTGCCGCCGACTGTACCGCGCTGGCAGGCATTTATGGCCCATGCATCACATTGGCTGCTTTATCTTTTGATGTTTAGTTTGCCATTGCTCGGATGGGCTACGCTATCGGCAGGTAATTGGCCTGTAACTTTATTTCCGGGTTGGGACCTTCCACCTATAGCACCCACCAACTCTACGCTTTATGCTTGGTTCCGTACTCTACACGGAATTTTGGCTTGGCTACTATTTGCTGTGGTTATTGGTCATCTGTCTGCTGCGTTATTACATGCATGGATTTATCGCGATGGCGTATTCTCAAGTATGGCTTTGGGCTCTTCTAAACCATCAAGTAATGGATCTTCTGCTGAAAAGAAGAATGCTGATTGAGGGGAGTGATTTAGCTCTTAAGCTCAGATCAGACGGATGAGAGGGAAAAGATTTTCGATTGTTTTTTAAATCATCTGTTTGAATCTAAAAATAATTTAATTAATAGAATGTTTGGTTTGCTTGTTTTTTGTTAGATGAGCAGACCATAGACCCCGTGCAATAAGCTGAGATCATTACTCCGATAGAATCAAATCATCCGATCTAACTTTTTGTTTATATTATGAAAAAATAATATTTTGACTTTGTTGGCATATTATTGCTATTTTATTTTACGTAAATCGTAAATTGATTACGTATTGCATAATTAAAATGAATTAATTTAAAGCATGTCATGGAGAAGGGAATACCATGAAAGAAGTTGCATTAAGTGATTTGATCAATCAGCAGAAAGTTGGACGTTATCAAAAATTTATTCTGATCACCTGTTTATTACTCATGATTATGGATGGCTATGACATCCAGTCTATGGCTTACGCAGCCCCAATGATTATAGAAGAATGGGGCGTTCAAAAATCCATGCTAGGGATTGTGTTTAGCGCCAGCTTGTTTGGTTTGTTTGTCGGATCATTTTTATTAAGTTCACTCTCTGATCGGTTTGGCCGCCGTCCCATCTTACTGATCTCGACCTTTATGTTCTCGGTATTGATGCTGGTGACACCACATGTAGGCAATATTGAGCAATTAACTGTAATCCGCTTTGTTACAGGAATTTTTTTAGGAGGTATCATGCCAAATGTTATGGCTTATAGCTCCGAAATTGTTCCATTCAAATCTCGTATTTTCACCATGATGGTCATTTCTTGTGGCTATACGGTAGGGGCAATGTTAGGGGGCGGTA
Organism: Acinetobacter sp. D009; assembly: GCF_038562025.1. Lineage (NCBI taxonomy): Bacteria > Pseudomonadati > Pseudomonadota > Gammaproteobacteria > Moraxellales > Moraxellaceae > Acinetobacter > Acinetobacter sp. D009. The sequence goes on along the minus strand of NZ_CP151886.1, from coordinate 2,492,981 downwards.
TATCCGCCTTATTAGTTCCTTGGGGAGGTTGGCAGGCGATTTTCTATTTTGGCGGTATTGTTCCTTTAATTATTTTCTTTATCACATACTTTAAGCTGCCAGAATCTTTATATTTTTTGAGTGAAGATAATAAAAATAATCCTAAGATTTTGTTTTGGTTAAAGAAGTTTTATCCCGCATTAACATTTAATTCAGAAATAAAAATCATCAATAACACTGAAGTTGAGGTTAAAAAGTCGCCGCTTGAGTTGTTTAAAAATCAGCGTGCGTTTTTTACCTATTCCATCTGGATCATCAGTATTTTAAATATGATCAGTCTATATTTTCTGGCAAACTGGTTACCGACTTTGGCCAAAGAGTCAGGACTTTCATTAAATCAGGCATTGTTGATCGGTTCCACTCTACAATTAGGCGGTACGATTGGTAGTGTTGTGATGGGCCTTAAAATCGATAAGACAGGATTTTATAAAGTATTAATTCCTGTTTTTTTGGTTGCTGTGATGAGTGTTGCTTTAATTGGCTATGCTGTTAGCCATATCGTTTTATTGTTTATTATCATTTTTATTGCTGGTTTTGCCATTGTTGGTGGGCAACCTGCCATTAATGCATTGTCTGCTAGTTATTACCCAGTTTCACTTCGTACTACAGGGGTGGGCTGGAGTATCGGAATTGCCCGTTTGGGTTCGGTCATTGGGCCACTATTTGGAGGCTACCTTTCCCAATTTCTGGTCATTACCCATTTATTCGTGATTGCTGCAATACCTTCGCTACTCGTCATTATCATGCTAATGATTCAAGCTAAGTACCGATCATAAAAACTATTACATGCATCATGCACATATTGATTGTAATTATGATCGGTGAGTAGCTACAAAGAGTTGGTTACTGCTAGTTCATGAGCTATTTAACTCGATACCACGTTTGATTTCGACCAATTGCAGAGATACCAATATATCCACGCGCGGTAAGTTTTTCGCCATCTGGGGATACTGTTAAGCTAAAGCGATAGGTCTTATCTGACTGTGGGTCAAGGATAGATCCCTTGTCATATTTATTTTGACCGACACTTTTTAAATTTTTGACGATGGTTAAGCCAATCAAAGATTTGTTTTTGTAGGTACCTTCACACATCGTACATTTGTTAGCCTCACTTGGAACAAGTATTTTTTCGATGTTTGCAGAGAGGTTGCCATTTTTATCTTGGTTAAATCTTACCAGCGCCCTAGGCTGATTGGTTGCATCATCAATGGTTTTCCAAACACTGCCATGTAATTTGTCCGATGCAAATGAATGAACCGAATAAAAGCTGAATAAAATTAATAATAAATATTTTTTCATATCAATGGTTTCTCGAATTAAAAATAAATGGTTTTAAAGGCCAGAATTATTCATTTTAAATTTAACTTCACAATTTCTTAGTATTGAATCTATAAGCTAAACAATATGTAAAGTTATAATCTATTTGTTTGGATATTATTTTGATCGGTTTTTTTATGCAATTGCGAGAATGGACAGAATGATTACGCAAGATTTAAAAGCAGATTATAAATTACTGATAATTTTTAGAAGTAGTGGGGTGATTAAACTGCATACAATTTGATAAATAATGACAAAATTTACGCTTAGGAGAAATAAAAAACATCCACTACTTTTTAAATTAGTTAGATTGCGTGTAACTCATCACAAATTATAAAAATAATATGCAAATCATGTGATTAGTATAGATTGACACTGTGCAATATTAAGTCTTATAACTAAAGAATCCTGAAAGCTGTTTCTTTAATAGGAACAGAAAAAACACAATATAAAGATGAATAGACATTAGAACAAAAAGTTAAGGAGAAGACATGAAAGTCATTAGACATGCCTTATTTTCTCTGATGGGAATGCTGACAATAAATAGTGCAGATGCTGGAAATGCATCTACATCGTTAAGGGTCAGTTTAACCATTCTAGAAACTTGTGAAGTTTCCACACAAGGAAACCTAGATTTTGGTTCGGTTGAACGTGCTCAGCCAGTTCCTACTGCAAGAACTGATGTAACTGTGCAATGCAGCAAAAATACACCCTATCAACTGGCTGTAACCTCAGACAATAACTTTGAACTTAAATCTACTGCCAGCCCAGCATCTGTTGCATATGTACTGTATCAAGATGCGGGCCACACTCAAATTTGGGGAGGGGCGGCAGATAAAGTTCGTTCACGAATTGCGACAGGGATGAAAGAAAATATTCCGATTCACGGGGCGATCATATCAAGCACCAATGTTCAAGCAACCAAGTACGAAGATTGGGTTCGTGTGAATGTTATATATTAATTGTGGAAACCAAAATAATTATAAATATCAAAAACTAATTTATAAGAAACCTGTTTTTAGGGGTGAGTAGAGTATTTTAAAAAGCTACACCAAATTATGGTGTAGCCAGCTGCTTTGATAGAACTAAGCACCACGCATTAGTGCTGCTACTGCTTTTTCCAAAAATTGTAGGGTCACTGGTTTGAGCCAAGTACCGTCAGCAAGGCTTGGTTCATTTTGCATTGCTGTACGGATTTTTTCTTGAGTACTTGGGTTTTTGCCAGCATAGCCTTGTAGCATAGAGAGCCATTGTTGTGCCAAATGCTTTGCTCCATCACTATCTGGTGTGACCTCGGCATCAATCAATTTTTCAATATCGACCAATAATTGAGGCCATTTTTTCATCTCACGAATGTAATTTTCTTTTAAAAAAGTAAACTCATCGTCAGATAAATAACGGGCAAAAATACTCAGCTTACTCTCAGAAAAAGCTTTAAGTAAAAACTCAACAACTTGTGGCGTTACGCCTAATTTTTCCTGAAATTCAGGTTCGGCTGAGTTTATAGCATTTAGTTTAACTAACCATTCTGGGTTAGCTCGCGTATTGTGCTCAAGGGTTTTCATCCACTTTCGAGCCAAGTCTTGAGCGGCTTCGCTATTAGATGGTTCGCCAGCATTAAATAGTGCATTTGCTGCTTGAGTTAACCCTTGCCATTCTTGGTGGCTTTTAGTGCCTGCTTGTAAGAAAGTCAGTTTTTCAAGCTCTTCTTTTGTAAAGTATTTTTCAAACATCGCTATAAGCTCCAGTGTTTTTAGCCAATCCTCCAAACCAAGCTCTTCACCACTTATGATCTGAGATTTAAGTTTGCTGAGCTGATTTAGCAATTTCTTTTGCTCTGTCAGCCTTTGATCAATTGCTTGAATCTGCTGATCAATAATCGGTAAAAGTGCAAGATTGGGGTCTTCAAGAACCGTATGGATTTCGGCTAACGACATTCCCAGTCCTCGTAATGCTTGAATCTGATGCAAACGAGTAATGTCTTTACGGGTGTATAGTCGATAACCAGCATCGGAACGGACCGAAGGCTGAAGTAAACCGATATCGTCATAGTGATGAAGAGCACGGACAGTAAGTCCTGTTTGCTTAGCCAATTCACCAACTTTTAACAGCATCTTTTAGCTCCTTCTTCCTTAGGCGTGTTTTATGCTAGGGGCTTACGTTACGTGAGGGTCAACTACTTTAAATCATATTTTTTCATTATTTTTGCTTTAGTAAATATTCGAATTTATCTCTTTATTTCAATAATTACCTGAGTTTCATTGCAAGATCTTAAAAAAGGTCTTTTAAAGTGAGTTGGTTTAATAATTCCTAATGAGCTCGTCTATCCAGTCAGAAAACACCCGTACTGCTGGTGAAAGAAAACGCTGATGTGGATAAAGTAAAGTCACGGCAACAGGGGGTGGACACCAGTCTTGTAATACTGCGATTAGTCGTTTTTCTTTTAAGTGATCTATCACAAGTCTTTCTGCAAGTTGAGCGAGGCCATATCCTTCAAGGCACATTTTGATATAAAGCTCAGTTTCATTAACGGCAACAGTACCATTCATTTGTACGGTTTTTTTCTCTTCATTTCGTACAAAGCGCATTTCACCAGCGTGTCTGTTGCTCCCTGAAAAATAATGAATAGCTCGGTGATGTTCCAAATCATTGGGAGTTTGTGGAAATCCATTTTCTTTTAAATATGCAGCTGAAGCGCATGTGACCCAGCGGAACTCACCAAGAGGGCGAGCTACCAGCGTGGAGTTCTCTAAATTTCCCATGCGGATTACACAGTCCACGCCTTCCTTAATCAGGTCTACTTGTCTATCGCTGACACCTATCATGAGATAAATATCAGGGTAACGCTGTTGAAACTCTTGCAGATTGGGCATGATGACCGAATGAGCAATGCCCGCAGGCATATCAACTCGTAATCGGCCCTGTGGCTGTTTGATGGCGTTAGTCAGGTTGGATTCGGTGTGTTCAATGAGGTCGATTATTTCTCGGCACTGGATGAGATATTCTGCTCCCTCTGGAGTCAGGCTAACCCGTCTCGTTGTCCTATTTAACAGGCGTACCTGTAAATACTTTTCAAGATTTTTAACTGTGCTGGTGACTGTTGAAGCGGGTAGTGAAAGTGCTTCTGCCGCGTGGATAAAGCTCCCAACTTCTGCCACCCGAACAAAAATCTGCATTGCCTGAATACGATCCAATCTCATACTTTTGTCCCAATACTATACTCACACTCTTAGATTATTCGTTTTTACTGAATAATCAAAACAGTTTAACCAGCTTTTTCAGCATTATCACTTCAGATAGATTTTCAGCATACATTTGAGAAGTTGGAATAATGATGACTGATTACAACAGAAACATAGTGCAGCTGACTAAGTCTTCACCAAATAGAACACTGATTCGCGGGGCGACGATCCTAAGCATGGATAGCGTAATTGGGAACATGGTTCGCGGAGATATTCTTATCGAGAACGGTACGATTATCGCCGTTGGTGAAAATTTAGAAGCCGAAGGTGCAGCTATTATTGATGCATCCAATATGATCGCGATGCCGGGGATGGTTGATACCCATCGACATTCATGGGAAGGACAATTACGAAGGATTAATCCGAATGCCGAAAGCTTAGAAAACTATTGCAACGCGACGCATTATTCTTTTGCCAAGTATTATCGCCCAGCAGATATGTACATCGGTAATTTGCTTACAGCTCTAGGTTGTATAGATGCGGGTATCACAACATTGATTGATAACTCACACAATAGTCGCAGTGCGGCCCACTCTGATGCGGCTGTTGAAGCTTTACTAGATGCTGGTATTCGGGCTGTACACGCTTCTGGTGCACCAGTAACAGGAGATTGGGATAGAGCGAACTGGCCTAGTAATCTCGAACGTCTTCAAGAAAAATATTTTAAAAATAGTAAAAACGGTTTGGTATCATTAGCTGCCATGGCTCAGTTAGAACCCGAATTATGGGCTGAGGCACGCAGATTAGGGCTACCAATCATTACTGAATTTTTTGGTGGGGAAATGGCTGCTGCACTAGAGGGTCTGCATCAACAAGGTCTGTTAGGGCCAGATAATATCTTTAACCACTGTACCTCGCTGCCAGATGCTGGATGGAAAATTTTGCGCGAAGCTGGAGTGCGAGTAAACGTATGCCCACGATCAGATGCTCACTATGGTATCGAAGACGGTATGTTTGCCATGCAATCGGCTCTACGTCATGGCATTAGACCTGGTTTGAGTGTAGATAATGAAACGTCTTATAGTGGCGATATGTTTATGGAAATGCGCGTAGCATTTTACTTACAGCGTGTAATGGGCATGCACCAAAACAAATGTTGTGGTTCGGCACATTCGCCAGTGACCTTTCAGGCGCAAAACCTTCTCAAAGCTGCAACGGCTGATGGTGCTACTTGTGCAGGTCTGCAAGAAAAAATCGGCAGCCTGACACCCGGTAAACAAGCTGACCTGATATTAATTCGAACGGATGACATTAATCTTTATCCGTCTGGTAATGCATTTGGCACGGTTGTTCATGCAACTGAACGCAGCAATATCGATACGGTGATGATTGGTGGAAGAATCGTTAAACGTGACGGTAAAGTGTTGGGTGTGGACAGTGAGCAACTTCGTGCAGCGATTGATGAATCTCGCCAGCATCTTTTCGTTGCGGCTGGTTATACTCCAGATATTTTTACCGAGACGTTTCTACCTCTGGAATAAGTTGTCTAAGAGGGAGCAAACAATATGTCTATAAATGTTATCTATTACCTCATGGCTTTTGGTGCGGGGCTGGGGATTACTCTACAAACCACATTGAATGGCCAACTGGCTAAAGGTATAGGCGGGAATTCTGTCGCTGCGGCATTATTTTCATTTACTGCTGGTGCGGTATGCCTTGGGTTTTATTCTCTGGTTCGAGGCGGAATAGCTTCTTCACTGATCGCTATTCCTGATCAACCATGGTGGAGTCTTATGGGCGGAGTTCTAGGTTCTTGCGCATTACTGAGCTACGTCGTCCTTGCACCTAGAATCGGGTTATCGGCTTTGCTGGGGCTGGCAATTGCTGGACAAATTATCTCGTCATTGTTGATTGATCATTTTGGATTACTAGGGGCGGCCGAACGACCAGTTTCCATGTTTAAACTATGTGGAACACTGGTCATGCTGATAGGTCTAGGGATTGCTCTTTTCGGTGACAGGGGATGAGTTTTGGATTTAAAACGCCTGATATAAGTTGACCCCACGCCATTCCCGTCATGGAGTGGCAATATATTTAACAAATCAACAGCAACCGATACTCGCCATCTTTTTCAACAGGTGCTCGATGAACACAAGGTAAAACCTTTTGAGTTGGATGATCTACTGCTAAACGCCAAATATGTCCCGTACCTAAATTTACAGGTTGGGCATCGGGTTTAGGCTGATAATGCAAATCAAAAAAATACTCTGCCAAAAAAGCTTCAAAGTCAGCATCAGAACCGTCATGTAATTCTTTGAGCTTTTCTCTAATTTCTGGAATTAAAACTTTTTGTTTAACCTGATCGTTGGGCACAATATCGCTAGCAGCGCCGTGATAGGTACATAAAAAGGTATCGGTTTCAATGGGGGAGCGGTCAACATGAAATGAATATACATCTGTTGAAATGAAATCTAGCTCCTCATCGCGTTCATAGTTTTTAAGTAAATTAAGTACAGGTGATGCGCCAAAATCAGTTAACTGCTCTATATCTTCTAAAATAATTGCTCTCGCCAAATTACCTTTTTCTGAAAGTTGCAGGGCTAACAAGTCTTCAACAGAAACTTCTGTAATATTTTCTTTTAACTGAAGCTTATTCACAATTTCTTTAAAGTCGCCCACCAAATTTCTGTGCCAACAAATCGCATTTGTCTCTCCTTGAAAATGTGTATTTACAAGTTCAGAGAAACTAGACACTTTTCTAATTTGATTGCTGTCAGAAAATGCGTTCTTCATATGAGAATTAGATAAACCAGAAGCCGAGTCGCATAATATACACTGAGCTAACTGTAGTCGCTAAATAGTATTTCTCATTAAATAAGTTAATTGCTGTTCGCACTCAAACCTTGTGTAGCCTAGTAGAGACATGTATCGTTAGGGGATAATACTTTAAAATAATAAGGTGATTGAAAAACAAAATTATTCAATTAAACAACCGGACTGTGCCACCACAATTAAAACAACACCCACCTCAAGATGAGTCATATAAAAATAAATAAAACATGAGGTTTTATTGGTAAAAATTGACAGGGTATATCACTGATCAAGCTTGGGGTTTATGAAGAAATATTTTACGGTTGATTTATTTATGATAGCTTCGTCTTACTTTAAAAAACGCAAAAAAAATTACCGTACCGTAAAGGATCAGCAGCTTACAACCGCCGCAAAAGCAAATATCTTCATTTGTATTATTTTTTGTTTGTTTTGGACCACATATTTTATATTTGCACAAATGTGGTTAATTGTGGGTATGGATATCATTTTTACACTGATCTCCATATTTAGCCTTTTTCTTATTTATATAAACCGCATTTCAGCGGGTATTCTTTTATCTCAAGTCGTTCTGCTTGTTTTTCCAGTCATTTTTTGCTTATTTTTTGATGTCGCTACAAGTGACCGTCCGCAAGTGGCTCAATTGTTTTTACCCGCTGGGGCGATATTGGGATATTTGAATTACCGTAGAAATCCAAGCTTTTTACAAGCTGCTTTAATTCTTTTGTCGATTGGATGCTTTATATTTTTTAGTGGCAGCTCTTTTAATCTTGAGAGCGCCATACCTTTACCTGAAGATATTCGTGATCATGGGGGATGGATTGCAACTTGTGTAGCGACACTCATGATTTGCATTTCAATTTACACCATGCAATTAGAGATACAAACCGAAAGCACTATGGTGCAAGACCTACGGTTAGCACTTGCAAAAGAACAGTTTGAGCTTTTTTATCAACCGCAAATTAATGCTTCTGAAACGCTAATTGGCGCGGAAGCTTTATTAAGATGGCATCATCCTGTTTTAGGATATATTCCCACAAAAGATTTTATTCCAGCAGCCGAAACTTTTGGGTTAATGCCAGAGATCGGGGAATGGGTATTGGCTCAAGCCTGCAAAGTTCTACAAGATTGGAGTAAAAAAGCCGAGACTAAAGATCTTACGCTTTCAATTAATATTAGTGCTGATCACTTCATGCAACCAAACTTTGAGCAAACTGTGATTGGGCTGATTCAGAAATATGACGTCAATCCATCTCGGCTCATATTAGAAATTACTGAAAATATTGCTTTAACGAATTGTGTAAGCATGATCGAAAAAATGAACTTTTTATCTAAACAAGGAGTTCAGCTTTCTCTTGATGATTTTGGTACAGGTTATTCATCTTTAAGCTATCTACAAAAAATGCCCATCAGACAAATCAAAATTGACCGTAGCTTTGTACAGACGGCGTTGGATGATAAACGCAGTAATAAATTAGTGATTGGCATTATTAAAATTGGTCTAGATTTGAACCTCAGAGTGTTGGTAGAAGGCATCGAAACGACTGAACAATTTAGTGCATTTAAAAATAATGGATGTACTGAGTTTCAAGGCTATTTATGGGGCTGTCCGATGCCTTTAAATGACTTCGTAAAACAGATAGCCCATTTCAAAATGAAAAATTAATTTCAATAAGGACTCATGAGAACCGCTATTGATAGCCAAAATTTAATTAGGCCACTCCGAAAATGTCATTAAACAATTTTGAAGAGTGGCCCAACTAAGTAATATATTTGAATAATAAAAAGTTCTACATTTGAATATTGCGGTAGATAGAATTTACTTTGTCAGGGCTAATTGCCAGCATGTGAATCGCGCCGTGAATCATCCCTTCCAACAAATGAAAGTTCACCTGAATACCCGCATCCCACAGTTTTTGAGCATATCTTTCACCATCATCCCGAACAGGGTCATATTCACACACAAAAATGGTTGCATCTGGTAGTCCTTCCAAAGACTGAGCGAGTAATGGACTTACAAGCTCATTCTGTTTCTGACTTTCATGCTGCACATATTGATCCCAACAATAAACCATTGTCGCTGAGTCCAAACCATAACCTTCGGCATATTGTTGATAAGACTTGCTGCTCATCGTGGCATCTAAAGCGGGGTAGAAAAGAAGTTGATGGCTCACCTTAATTTCTGGGTGTTGTTTTGCCATTAAACATGTGGCGGCAGCTATATTGGCGCCCGCACTATCTCCGCCTACAGTCACGCGGTTTTGATCCACTCCAAACCGTGAAGCGTTCTCATAGATATAACGGAATGCCGTAAAAAAATCATTTAAAGGTGTAGGGAACTTAAATTCTGGCGCCAAACGATAGTCCACAGAAAATACAACTTGTTGAGTAGTTTCTGCTAATAACCGACAAGCGCGGTTCCATGCATCTAAGCTTCCAAGACACCAACCTCCACCATGAGCAAAAACCAATGCGGGCCGTTGCTCAGCGTTTTCAAGTGAATAGGGAACATACATCCGAACTTCAATTTCCGCGCCATCTGAAACAGCAACATAAAAACTTTGCTGATAGTTTGCATCTTGCTCAATGCCTTGCTGATCAATAATGTCTTTATTTACTTGCTCCCTTAGCGCTTGTAACGAGTTTACTCCTTGTGCGGTAGGTCTGGATTTAAGCCAGCTTTCAATTTCAGCAAGTAGAGGCATGGTTTTTATCCTGCTGCAAAAATTCTAAAATGAGTGAGCTAAATATTTTTGGCTGTTCCTCCATAATGAAATGACCGCAGTCTTTTACAATCGCACTGGTTAAATGCGGTGAAACCTTTTTCATGGTTTCATAAGGTGCATTATCTGTGGCATGTTCAGCACCGATTGCTAAAACTGGCATGTCTAAATTTTTAGTTTCTCTCATTTTATTTTGACGTATGGTCTCTGGAATAGAGCGATAATAATTAAACCCCGCTGCTAACCGACCGGGAATTTTATAGGCTTCAATATAAGTTTCAGTTGCAACTTTATCTTTGTGCCACGACCATTTATCAAACATATAATTTAAATAAGTATCTTCACGGCCCGCGATTAAAGCTTCGGGTAAATCTAGGGTTTGGTTAAACATGAAGTGCCAAAGAAAAATATTTTCACTCGGCTCAACAAAAATAGGAGGTGCGGACGCTAAACCGGGAATCACAGCCTCTGTGACCGCAAGTCGAGTTACAGACTCAGGAAAGTCAGATGCAAGCGCATAGGCAACCCACATACCAATGTCGTGACCAACAACCGAATAAGTTGGATATTCAAGTAGAGTCATGAGCATCGATAAAATTTTGGCAATACGCCCCGTATCGTAACTTCCATCCAATGGAGCTGAATTTCCTGTTCCGGGTAAATCAACCGCGATTGCTCGATAACCTTGTTTTGCCAGTTCAATCATGACTTTGTGCCATGCGTACCATGTTTGCGGCCAGCCCGGAATAAGTAATACCGCTGGGCCTTCACCTAAGGTCACGTAGTGTAATTTTTTGCTCTCGATGTGAATGTAATGGTGTTGGAATTGGTTATATGGTTCTTCATTGAATAATTGAGTTTTCATGTTGATCTCTTACGATTCCTTAAATCCCTAATAACTGATTAATTTGAGTCTGATTCACAGGGGCCGCAGCAAAGTCATCAAATACTTTATCGGTGACATGAATAATATTTTGCTTAATGAACTCGGCACCTTCGCGTGCGCCATCGTCTTTATTTTTTAGGCAGCATTCCCACTCCAACGTTGCCCAGCCTTCGTAGTCGTAATGCGCTAACTTTGAAAAAATTGCTTTAAAGTCAACTTGACCATCACCCGTAGAACGGAATCGACCCGCTCGATTTCCCCAGCTTTGATAGCCGCTATACATTCCTTGGCGGCCAGTTGGATTAAATTCGGCATCTTTAACATGAAACATGCGAATGAAATCTTTATAGATATCGATATATTCCAGATAGTTCAGTTGTTGCAAAACAAAATGGCTTGGGTCAAAAAGAATATGGCAACGAGGGTGGTTGCGAGTCCGCTCTAAAAACATTTCAAATGTAATGCCGTCATGCAAATCTTCACCGGGGTGAATTTCATAGCAAAGGTTGACGTCTTGTTCATCACAAGCATTCAAAATAGGAAGCCAGCGACGCGCTAATTCATCAAACGCCGTTTCTATGAGCCCTGATGGTCTTTGTGGAAATGGAAATACATAAGGCCATGCCAAAGAGCCTGAAAATGTTCCCATATCTTTAAGACCTAAGCGGGCAGATGCATGAATTGAAGCGAGCATTTGTTGTTTTGCCCATTCGGTTCTAGCTACTGAATTACCATGTAAATGAGATGGGGCAAAGTTATCGCACATTGAGTCATAAGCAGGATGCACAGCCATTAACTGCCCAAAGATATGAGTCGTTAACTCACTAATTTTTAAGCCGTGATTGCTTAAAGTACTTAATATTTCATCGCAATAATCTTGGCTTTCTGCTGCCAAATTAACATCAAATAAACGCTTATCCCAAGCAGGAAGTTGTACCGCTTCAAATCCTTGGTCTGACACCCAAGCAGCAATATCTTCTAGACGGTTAAAAGGGGAAATGTCATCGCTAAATTGAGCAAGGTGAATACTAGGACCTTTGATCGTTTTCATAACAAAACCTAATTAGTTGTCGATCGACAAACAATAGGCTTAATTTTTGAGAAAAACAACTTTTTATTTGAAAATCAAAACAAAGGGAGACTATTTTTAATAAATCTCATTGATTTATTTGTGAAAATATTTTTTTCGAATAATAATAAAAAGAGGTACTAAATTTGATAAAGGGTCATTATGGCTGGCAGACCAAGAGAGTTTGATCGAGAAGAAGCCCTCGTAAAAGCGAGAGATTTCTTCTGGCTTCACGGTTATGAAGGCACATCCATGTCAGATTTAGTTGAAGTTTTGGGGATTGCCTCTGCTCGAATTTATAAAGCATTTGGCTCAAAGGAGGCCTTGTTTAGAGAGGCCGTAAATCACTACGAAAAAAATGAAGGTAATTTCGCCTTAAATGCCTTAAAGCAAAAAAATATTAAGGATGCAATTAACCAATTATTTGCAGATGCACTAGCGCTTTATACGCAAGCCAACCATCCGTATGGGTGTATGGTTGTGTCGGCAGCGAGCGTGTTAGGTGAAGAAAACCAAGCTGTTTTGGAATGGATGAAAGAACAGCGTATTGCACGAGGCCAAAGTCTGGTCGATCGATTTGTTCAAGCAAAATCAGATGGACAATTGGTGGCAGAGGCTGACCCTAAAACCTTAGGGCAATATTACGCGCTTGTTCTTCATGGGCTATCTGTTCAGGCAAGAGATGGATATTCTCAAGAAGAGCTTTCTCAGGTGATTCATTTTGCATTGAAAAATCTTGATCAATATATTGTAAGTGCCTAATTAATTTATATTTATTAAATTTAAGATATGTTGGCAGAACTCTAAATATAAGAGATCTGCCTTACATTGATTTTTTTAACTAATCAAACTTAGTAATTTCTGGTACTGACTCTAAATAATCAAAAAATTGCTGTATTTGTTCTTCTGTTACCCGTGCTGTAGAAATAGGCGGTAACTCATCTCTACCAAAGAATCCAACTTCGGGTGTTTCAATACTTGGTGTCAGTTCACCATCAATAATTTCACACCAGAAGAAAGCCTTATACACATGTAAAAACATGGGAGGGTGTGGGTGCTTGGTTCTATCAGTTAAAGCTAATAATTTAATGGCCTTAACTCGTAAACCTGTCTCTTCTAGAACCTCTTTTTCAGCATTTTCCGATGCTGAGTAACCTACGTCAGCCCATCCACCCGGAACAGACCATCGCCCATCTCCAATTTCTTTTGCTAATAATAATTTATTTTCTTTAAAAACAACTGCTCTGACATCTAGTTTGGGAGTGGCATAACCTACATCTTGGAGCACGTTATTAATAAAATTTTCTGTTTTGATTTCTTTTAATTCTAATAAATACTCAATGTGCCCTAAGAGTTGTTCATAACGTTCTTTGTCATAAACATCTTTTGAATAATGTAAACCTGTTTGAGCAATACCAGTAATTTTATTTAAAGTTTCTAACCACTTCACTGAGTCATTCATTGCAACAGACGCCTTCAAGCTTATATCTTTTAGCTATGGTAAGACATACTCAGACGAAGCACTATTAAACAGTTGTTAACTGAAATTTCAAGCTGAGTCTTAATAGGTTTTGTACGATTAATAGCTCTAATTAAATTTACTCTTTATATAAATTTGACTTAATCATGAGCGGTAAACCAAGTTCAGATAATAAACCTGTCCGTGAATTTGGAAAACTTTTTCTCTCTAAAGCAATAAGCTCAATAAATTCTTTATTAAATTGTTTTCTAGGGTATGTTTCTAAAATTTCATTTCTAAAAGATAGGGGAAGTTTATATAGACCATCACTAATCACATCACAGGATGCACCTTGCTGTAACAGAGTAATTTCTGCTGGGTCAGAATAATCTATATAGCCGTTCATATGTAAGCAAATAGCATCTCTAATAACTTCACTTTTCTTTTCATCAAAGCTATGTTCTTTAGCCTTTAGCTCAAATTGTTTAGCACTCTCATAGGTAAAACAATTACAACCTTTACTATGAATATGCTGTTCAGTTAAGCCAATATCATGAAAAAGTGAGGCTATTAAAAGTGATTCATGGTCAAATTGCTGATTTTGTATATTGCCTAAGGCAGCTCCCCAGAAATAGGTGCGCCATGAATGATTGTAGATAGATATATTTGCTTTAGCTTCTAGTTCATCAAGCGCGACTTTAACCATTTGAGTATCTGGTATTACGATCTGATCGATATCAAAATCATGGGAAGTTTTGAATCGAGAGTAATTTATTTTTATAGAGGCCATAATACTTGGCAGCATAATTTTTTGAATTAACTTAATTTTCTCTTTGAAGCTGAGCTGACCATTGGTAGCTTGCATCCAGTGATACGAACCAATTCTTTTAGTTTTCATTATTAGATCTCATTTTAGAGTAATTACTCTAAAATATTGCCGTAGCTGATCTTTTGCAAGCGATATCTTTTAAGAAATAGATAGCACTTTGATTGATAGACGTTTTATAAACTCCAATTTAACAATAACTTCCTCATTATTTATCCTTACTTTTTAATGATCTAATTTAAAGCAAATGTCATTTTGTGTGCTTGACTGAAAGAGGGCGGGCTACTATCCTTTGCCTGCTGGCCTACATTGCCAGTCGGTTGTCGCAGACCGATTCACACCCGTATCAGGATTATTTCTCTGAGGAATAATTTTGTGCGGCCATCTCGTTCCCTCCCGTTGCGGTAGGACGGGAGTGGGACACCCTCGGGTGTGCTGGTTGTGTGACCAGTCTGCGAACCCACTTCCGTTCTGCCACCATAACTTATAATGTTTTGGCAGAACTCCAAATAAAAAGGAGTTGGCTTTGCACATTCATTATTTCTTGGCAGCCTTTGCCAAAAGCTATAACGACACAACTTAAACTTTTAGAGCAGTTTGATCGCCGTAAGGTTTTCAGGCTTTAAATTATTTCGTCTAAAAACTTAATCAACAATAAAACTTGAGATGTGCCAAGCACAGTCTTTATGGGCTTTGCTATGCCTTTTTTCTCCCAAAAAACGGCAGCGGTTTTTATATCTCATTTATATACAACAATAATTTTTTATAACGGTAAAACTATGCCACATTCAGATCTTCCATTTCGTGCTTTAAGCGTGCTTCACACTTCAAGATTTCTCTTTAATAAATACGGCTTTCACAATGTCGGGGTAGACCGAATTATCGAGTCGGTAAAAGTGCCCAAAGCTACTTTTTATAATTACTTTCATTCAAAAGAACGTCTCATTGAAATGAGCCTAACCTTTCAAAAAGATGGCCTGAAACAAGAGGTAATTTCAATTATCCATGTTCGAAAAGAATTAACCCTAGTTGAAAAACTGCGCAAGATTTACTTTTTACATGCCGACTTAGAAGGGCTTTACCATTTGCCATTTAAGGCTATTTTTGAAATTGCGAAAACACATCCAAAGGCTTATCAGGCCGTAGTTGAATATCGGAACTGGTTCATTAATGAAATCTATAAGTTGCTTTTAACCACCAATGCAAATGCTTCAAAACAAGATGCACACATGTTTTTGTTTGTGATTGATGGAGCAATGGTTCAGCTTTTAGACCCCACAAAACCAGATGAAAGAGAAAGGTTGCTTGAGTATTTTTTGCTAGGGTTTGGGTGAGGGAAATTGGTCCAAAGCGTATTCATGAGGGGCGATCATCTAATAGTATAAATAGAGATTTTTTAATATTTATATTTGCTTTATTAGATAGATCATTATTAATATTTGGGCTGTTAATATAGATCTATGAATTATGGAATACTCTACACAAGATGCATTAGATTGGTTAAATCAAGGTATTGAAGGCATTAGAAATTCATCTAAAGAAGATAAAGTTAGTGATTATGCTTTGGGTTATGATATTGGCTTTCTTTATGGCACATTGCGCACGTTATTAGTGACAGGTCATATCACCCGTGAAGAATATAATAAACTCCATGCAGAATTAACAGAAACTCGTCAGGCTAGACTAGATGGATCTGAATGATAAGTAAAAAGGAGTATTGATGAAATCAAAAATGATTAAAGTCATTGATATAAAAAGTAAAGATACCTGCGATCTGCTTGCGTAGTTAAACCATGTTGTCATGAAATTTTAACTTGATATTTAACAATGGTAATTTTAGAATCCGCCCAACTAATTTTTAGGAGCTTCAATGTGAGTACTTGTTCGAGTGACGATAGTCGATCGGTAATAGTCTAAGTATCCACTGAAGTCCTGACAGACCTCTTTTTGTGGATGCAAGAAGAGGTTTTTTTATTTTCATCTTTTCATTCCTATTATTAACCCATGATCTAATCATGTTGGGTTGCAGTACTTGCATGTGCTCCATGACTTATGGGAGTGATGCCAATGTTATTTACTTTAAAGAAACGCTCACTTATTTCTGGTTTCTGTTTATTCACATTATCTAATGCAAGCTATAGTGGACGACCTATGGTTGTTGACGATGCCGCTCTTGTTTCTCCAAAAACTTGTCAGCTAGAAACATGGGCACAGCATAACTCTGACAGCAAAGAATATTGGGCAACACCAGCCTGTAATTTTGGTGGCAATTTTGAATTTGCTGTAGGGATGGGGAGAGTAAATGATGATACTGAGCATGTCAGTTATGCAACTCTACAAGGCAAGACCTTATTAAAACCTTTAGAAACGAATGATTGGGGAATCGGTTTTTCATTTGGTACTCAAATCAATACTAAAGATTCTTCAAAGAAAGATTGGACGTTTAATGTTCCTTTAAGTCTTTCTACTTTGGATGATAAATTTTTAATCCATGCCAATATGGGATGGTTACGTGAAAATACCACACATAAAAATCAAACCACGTGGGGAATTGGAACCGAAACACAACTTGCTAACCCATTAACGTTCACTGCCGAAGTATATGGTAATGACCGAAATGATGCCTTTTACCAAACAGGTTTTCGATACATGGTCTATAAAGATTTTGTTCAATTAAACGCAAGTTATGGCAACCAAATGTCTCATCATGATAATGCTTTTTTCTCTGTCGGGTTTGTATTTCTCACAAAGCCATTTTTACCTTAATAACTTAGAAATATCGCAAAGTTTCCTTCAGAAAGTGCTCTTTTAAACATAAAAGAGCACAGTAAAAATAAGTATATATTTCATATAAGGAAACTTTCTCTCTCTTCTTTTGATTTCATCTAAAACATAAAGTAAAGTGCGTTCACAAGATATTAAATAAAATGAATGGCTTGTTATGAATATTATAAAAGGTACTAATTTTTGGAGATTACTTTCTATTATATTAGGTTTTATTATTTTTCTAGGATTGTATTATTTTTTTATTGTATATCCTAAGGATACAGAGCAAGCCAGAATAAGATTTTCAGAAGAAGTCATGGCTTCTTTTTTTTGGATGGACTTATCTGATGAAGTGGAAATAAATAGTATTATTTTAAAAGAAGGGCTAGAGTTAAACTCCATTAATGATGAGATATACATTAACGATTTGAATGGATTAAGCTCATTTTATGTTTGGAATGGTGAACATAAAGAAATGAAAGATGTCTTAAATAAATATTCTGAGTATTCATATTTTGGTAATAAGGGCATTCGAGGATTATGCTTAAAGCTTATGTTTGTACAACAATATAATCAAAAAATTCAGCAGAAAAATTATTCTTCACCAAGGCTATTGGCATCAAAAAAAATTAATAAACGTAATCTGGAAACTATCTCTCCATGGTTAAATGATATGAAGGCTTTTGATGAGTTTTATAAAGCTAAACACATGATTCCAAATTGTAAAATATAGATATGGCTTCTAAAAATTTTCTTTCTACGCTTGCACGGAAAAGTAAAGAAAATAGAGGAAATATAGCCTTATGCTCTATTCTTTTTATTATTCCTTTATTTGTATTTCCTGCTTATCCTAAAAACGAATGGCAATACGAGCTATATCAATACATCACACAAACTATGCATGTGACTATTGGTACAAAAGGCCCATTACCGTTTTTTACGATTCTTTATAGCATTTATATAACCATAGTCATGTTCTTTTTAGGCTGTACAGTATGCTATTTTTTTATTAAAGAACACGGGATTAATAAAGCTTATCAAGAAGAAATTTATAAATTCTTTTTTAAAGCCGAGTTTGAATCTTCAAAAAAATACCCTTGGTTAGAAAAGCCTCTAGTTAAAAAGACATTGGTCTCAATTACATTTGCTATATGTTTGATTATGGGAGTTTTTCACTTTATTGATGATGATATTTCTCAGCACAGACCTAGACGTAAAGGTGGACTTATAGCATTTAGTTATAATTACAGAGTGGGGGTGATGTTCTGGGAAATAGCAGTCAGCTTATTTAGTATTTTCCCGATTTTTTATTTTGGCTTGTTATTTTTATATATCATTAATTATTTTTTTCGCGGGTTAGGTACAGGTAAGGTGGCAATTCCTTTAGAAGTGCCAAGCAAAAAACGAAAGAGAACTAGGAAGGCATGATTTTTTTATGAATTGATAGAACACACTTCACTTAACCTATCAATAAATGTGACAGAATCTAACTTTTTATAACCTATAAAGGCGACTATCCTAATTGGGCTTGAGCACAATCTTTTGAAGTGTTCCTTTTTAGTTTAGTTAGATTTTTTAGGTATTTAAAAAATGAATAAAATGCACGTAACTTTAGCGGTCATTATTGGTTTAATTGTTGGCGGTGTAATTGGCGCTCTAGGTTACTCTAAAACTGCTGCGCGTTATGACGCGATGACCACAGCCTGTGTCATGGTAAATCAAGCAGTTGAACATGGCATCTTACAACCAGAACAAGTCAAAGAGCTTGGAGAGTTAACTGGCCAAACCCTTAAAAAAGATTACGAGTCAGTTGCCTCTAAATTTAAATTCTCTGAAAAGCAATTAGGTAATGCATCTGAAGGTTCTAATTGTAGTCAGTTTATTGTTGGGGTAAATGCCGCACAATAACCATTTAGAAGCCCACAGTAAGTGGGCTTTTTATGATGTTTAGTTAGGGCAGCTACAATATTAACTGAACATACCATTTATAGACTGCTATAATAATGATCAATTCAAAATCTGAAATATAAGCTTGCCTAAAGGCAGGCTTTTAATATGTGTAATTAAGTCTGCTAGGAAATATGAAACGCTATTTAAAACAAACTGAATCGGCTACGACTAATTGGACAACAGAGCAAGACTGCTTCTTGATCGAAAATAATTCTCTCTCAATTTACGAGCTCATCGAACATTTACCTTTTTCTGAAGAAGAAATACGAGTGCGTCGAGCTGTTTTAGGGCTGGTAAGACGAGATAAGCAAATGAAAACATATTAATTTTACCAAATGGTAAAAATAATATGAAAATAAATGTTTCTAATTATCTCTATTCAACCATGCATTTTTGCGGATGAGTTATCAAAACCTTAATTTTTTTAAGAGTTTTTATGGTGCAATTTACATAAAGCACTAACTACTTACAAACCACTCTAATAAGGCTACCTTTAATTACACTACTTTAAGCATAATCAAAGACAGAAAACATTCATAGATCAGAACTTTATAACAATAGTACGGAGAGAGGTTAATGCCAAAGTATCTAGCTGTAGCCGAAAAGGTTTATAAAAATATAAAAAAAGATAGCTTATTCACTGATGACATTACTCAGAACCTTAACTGTTTAATTAGTCAGATTCGAAAAGCCATCAAAGGAACTGAGTTTAAGCTCAAGTTCAACTATATCGACTTTGAAGAAAACTTAACGAAACCGTTAAGTGAATGCAAAGTTCAAATTGATCTGAGTGTTATGCCAAAGTTCGTAAATGAAGGTGAATATCTTCTTTGGTTAGCTGGATTTATTGAGCGAATCACAGAAGGTGGAAAACCAAAGTTACCTCCAATTTCGCACTTTTTACCACCAGGTTTTAAGATGTCGAAAGATGCGTTTCCGGTCACTGTTGCTCCTCCAAAAGAAGAGCATGCAGACATGATTATCAATTATTTTAAATCTGAGGATTTTATTAAAACTAATAAAACTCCTTCATAAAAGAATATAGAAGTAAACGTCCACCTTACTTCTATATCTGCTGGTTTAAATTCAGCGACCGCCTTCTGGGGCGGTTTTTTTTGACTTAAAATTGATCATTACTTAATTGTGATAACTAGAAAAATTTAACTTCAACAAAAGTCTTAAATGTATATAAATATGAAAATAAAAAATGTTTTTAATAAATATCAATTGCTTAATTATATTTGTCGGTAAAGTAAAAAATACATTTTTCACATTACTAATGTACCAAGTAACGCAATTAAACATTTAGCAGTTCATAATCTTTAAAAAAAGAGAAAGTGAACGATATGAATGAAAATGCAGAGCTTATAAAATACATTGACGTTGCTGAAAACGTCTATGAACGTGTCTATGAGAATAATCAAGTTTCAAATAATTTGATTGTTAACCTTAACCGCATCATGGCGGAAATCAAAAAACAGGCCCAAGAAAAAGACCTAAAGTTAAAATATAAGTCGATTGACTTTGAATATTGCTTGAGTTTGCCTTTGGCCGATAGAGATATAAAAATTGACCTTAGTTTGATGCCTCACTTTGAACATCGTGATGAATGCATTTTATGGCTAACCAACTTTATTGGAAAAATTAGTGTGCCTAAAAAGATGATGAAACAAAAACTAAGCTTTAATTAACTTTTTATAAATTTTAAAGAGATAGATGAGTCACCACTAAAAAATCAACAACGTTTACGCTTAAACAGTTATGCTTTATTGCAGATGGATATTTTATAATTAGAAAATGACAGAGCGCTTTAAAATGAAAAAGCTTGCAATAACCTTTGCTGTTTTAGCTTCGCTATCTACCTATGGTCTAGCCAACGACTCTACGGGTTACGTGGGTACGGGTGGGATTCAATATCTCAAAAATTCGCAAATTGCTATGCAAAGCGAAGATCTATTCATCAGTAAAAAACTGATTAAGGTCGACTATCTTTATAAAAACTTAAGTAATAAAGACGTAACGGAAACCATCTTATTTCCGTTACCACGCATTGATAATTTTTTTGAGTCTGATTTTGCTCACACCGAACAGCTTTTAAAAAGTTTTAAAATTGTGGTGGATGGTAAAAATATAAAACCTGAGATGCATGTCAGAACCTTTATTCAAAAAGATGAAAAATCGCCACTGATTGATGCAACGGATGAGTTTAAGCAATGCGGTTTTAGTGAACAAGAAATGCTAAATCCGTGGACTCGCACTAACTATGATTATGAATATTATGTAGACAAGCTAAAACAATGTAATAAGCCGAAAATACAGAAAATTTTAGCTAATTTTAAAAAAGATGATGTGATTCCGTGGTCATCTCAAGTGATTTATAGTTGGAAGCAGACCTTTAAATCCAATAGTTTGACTAAGATTCATCATGAATATAAACCTTTGGTCGGTGGCTCTGTAGCTCTCTATCCAGATGAATATAACCAGCAATTTTGTATGGATAAACAATTTAAGCAGGGCTTAAAAAAAGCCAGTGCAGAAAATTCGCCGTTTAGTGCTTTGGGCTATATTTTGACGACGGGTGCAAATTGGGCAAAGCCAATTGAAAACTTTAAGCTCACCATTGAGCGTGATAAGGATGAGCTGGTTTCATTTTGTTGGGATGGGCCAGTTAAAAAAATTAGTCCAACTCAATTTCAAATGACCAAGACTAAGTTTGTACCCAAAAAAGACCTAGATATTATTTTTGTGAGAGTTAGATAATTTGATATCAGTTTCTGGTTTGACCAAATTGCCTCAATATTGATTGTGTGTCATGAACCAGACATGGCACACAATAAGAAAAAAGATGCTCTATGTTGCTGTCAGTAGGATTCTTGGCGTAATGATTAATTAGAGCAGTTTCTTTTTAATCCAATAATCTAAACTGAAATAACGGCCGCCTCCAAGAACAAGCAGTGCGAGTAGCATGACTAAATACGTAGTGGCAAACTCAATTCCATTATTTAAAATTACAAACGAACCACTAGACGTGAGCCAGTCATAATTGCCGTAGGTTTGTAATATTTCGCGAGCTTTCTCTAACTTTTCAGCCGAGGCCAAGACCTGCATGTTTGCAAAGGGCGCATTCGGATCAGCAATCGCTTGCCATCCATTCGGTAGATGGACCGTAAATATGGCAACCAACATGGTAATCATGAGTGGGATGCTAATTAAGCGAGTAAAGAGGCCAAATGTTAATAGTATTGCACCTGCTAGCTCCGCCGTTGTTGCAAGTAATGCCATTAAATACGGAAACGGAAGTCCTAAACCTCCATCTGAGTTGCCAAACCATTCTACAATGTCATTAAAGTGCATTAATTTATTTGTGCCCGCCATCCAAAATATAGGAACTAAATATAATCGAAGAGCCAGAGCTGCGATGCCGTCCGCATGTTGTAGAGTTTTACCCAGTTTTTGATAATATTGAGATAAGCCATAAATAAAATTCTTCATGATAATTTCACATCCGATGCGATTGAATATTAATTAGTCGGATAAAAACTGTATTTCTTACATAAAAAAAATTTTATTTACGGTGTAATAAAAAAGGATTTGGTCCGTCTAACTATACGTACAAATGTACAAACCGAGAATTTATCTTTAAAGGAATACTAACATGAACAAGCTCAATTCAATGACTTCAGTGGCGGCATTATTAGCACTTTCAGTTGCTGGCGCTACACAAGTGGCGGTAGCAGCAACCCATACAACAACCGAAGCACATGCAACCAAAGCAGCAGATGGAAAATGCGGTGAAGCAAAATGCGGTGCTAACAAAATGAAAAACCACGAAAAGTCTGCCGAAGCAAAATGTGGTGCAGATAAAAAAGCAGCTGATGGTAAATGTGGAGCAACCAAAAAAGCAGCGGACGGCAAGTGCGGTGCAGATAAAAAAGTCGCTGACGGTAAGTGCGGCGCTAAGTAAACGATCTGATCATGGATGATGTCGGCCTTCTAGTAAGTGCCGGCATCATTTCCAAAAGGAGAAATCACCATGATGGATTTGTCAGGCGTAGGGCTGGGTTTAAGACGTGATTTTATAGATTCGTTTTTAGATGCAAAAACATGTCCCGATTTTATCGAAGTTGCTCCTGAAAACTGGCTAGGTTTTGGTGGTCGACATGCGAAATTACTCGCACAGTGTGTTGAAAAAGCCCCATTAATTTGTCACGGCCTGTCATTGTCTATTGGCGGTCCTCATCCACTCAATCTTGAATTTATCGGAAAAATAAAAAGCTTTTTAGAACAATATGATGTCTCTATTTATTCTGAACATTTAAGTTATACAAATGATGGGGGCTATCTATATGATTTGTTGCCAATCCCCATGACCGAAGCGGCTGTTAAATATGTCGCTGAACGTATTTTACGTGTTCAAGATATTTTAGGAAGACGATTAGTCATAGAGAATGTTTCTACTTATTTAATGCCCAATGCCCAAATGAGTGAAGCGGAATTTATTCGTGAAGTTCTTCAATATGCAGACTGTGATTTGCTTCTGGATGTAAATAATGTCTATGTCAACAGTATTAACCATGGCAGTGATGCATTTGCATTTATTCGGGATATGCCAAAAGAAAGAATCCGTTATTTACATATTGCTGGACATGAACAAGTTCAGAAAAATTTATTAATTGATACGCATGGCGCAGAAGTTTGTGATCGCGTATGGGAGCTATTGAGATATACCTATCAAGTGTGTGGTGTGAAAGCAACTTTACTTGAACGCGACTTTAATATTCCCTCATGGCGAGAGCTAGAAGAGGAGCTAGCCAAAATTAAAGTAATTCAACAACAGGAGAGTGGCTATGAAGGAAAATCAAATATCCTTCCAAACCATGCAACAACAGTTTTGTGACTGGATTAGAGATCCTGATTTGGAATTACCTCAAGCTCTTCCTGCCGAACGAATGCATATTTATCGAGACTTACTTTTTAATAATATCTGTTCATTTATTGATTTAGTTTATCCCGTGGCTCGTGCGATGTTGCCAGAGTTAAAGTGGCAACAATTACTCTCGGACTTTTTTCAAAAAGCCCAGTGCCGCTCGCCTTTATATAATGATATTTCTCTGGAATTTAGAGAATATTTGACAAATCAGCAGCACCCGATATTGCAAGAATATCCTTGGTTGGCTGAGTTGTTGCAGTTTGAATGGCTTGAGTTGTATTTAGACACTGTTGAAATTGAAAAAGTAGTGTTGCAGGAAAACTGTGATTGGCAATTAACCACGAAAGTATGGGTATTGGTTTATCAATATCCCGTTTATAGGTGGACAACTTTAATGACTCCAGAACAGGTCGAGCCTATGCCTGGAGCAATTATGGTTTGGCGAGATGAACAAGACAAAGTATGTATTGAACAGCTTTCGCCTTTGTTTGCTATGGTGATTGAACAGTTGACTCAAAATATAGAGTTAACTGACCAAGATATTCATACATTCATTCAACCTGTACTCACTGATTTATCTGAACATGATATTTATCTGCAAATTCAAGAACTAAAAGCGCTGTTAACTCGAATGCGATTAATTCAAGCTTCGCATAATTTTAAAGAGGTAGAGGGATGACTTCAGCCGTGGCATCAGATCATGAAGAAATAGAAGATCAGTTGCATAATCCAGCTTTTTTACAAGACTTAAGACAGCAAATGATAAAATTTGCTTTTTTACAGCTTTCTTCTCTTCCTCAAGCTGAAGATGTGGTGCAAGAGGCATTAACGAGTGCTTTCCAGCATTTAGATTCATTTAAAGGGCGGGCTGCGTTCAAAACATGGGTATTTGCCATTTTAAAAAATAAAATTATTGATGTGATTCGGCAAAAGTCACGCTTGGTCGCAATGACTGAATTATTTAAAGATGAGGAAAGTGAACTGAGTATTGATGCACTATTTGATGCTTCTGGACATTGGCACAAATATGAAGCGCCTCAAGCATGGCAAAGCCCGGAAGAAATGATGGAGCAGGCAGATTTCTGGATAATTTTTGAAGCTTGTTTAAATCATTTACCTGCCAAATATGCTCAAGTTTTTATGATGAGAGAAGTGATAGAGCTGAGCTCGAACGAAATCTGTAGCAAGTTGGAATTGTCTATCTCAAACTTTAATGTGTTGATGTATCGGAGTCGTACCAGACTACGTGAATGTTTAGAAAATAAATGGTTATTGAAGGAGGATTGTTCATGCTGACATGTCGACAAGCCACTCAACTGTTGTCTGAAAAGCAAGATAGACCATTATTATTACGTGAGCAAAGTGGTTTACAACTGCATTTATTGGCGTGCCGATCATGCCGCCGTTATTCAAAACAGATCAAAACAATTAGTCAGCTTTCTAAAGCATTTAAAAATTTAGATGGCTAATTTTATTTAAAAATTTATTTATTGCTAGCCTAATCACGCTAACAACTCCCATACTATAAAAGTAAAGGAGTTTTTTTAAGACAGGATGAAACGTGAATTTAAAGAATCTTGAAGCATTTTATTGGGTTGTGACTTTAAAGAGCTTCAATAAGGCCGCGACTAAATTACAAACCACCCAGCCTGCGGTCTCTCAAAAAATCACATCTCTTGAAAATGAATTAGGCTTTAAAGTCTTAGATCGAAGTTATCGGCAGCTTAAACCAACACACAAAGGCTTAACTTTATTTAAGTATGCCGAAAAATTTATGCGACTAGAGACCGATCTGGTGGCTGAACTGACTGAAAACCAGCACCTGACTGGCACCATTCGTTTAGGCGTTTCCGAAACTATTGTCTATACGTGGTTAGTTGAATATATCGAAAAGGTTCAACAAGAGTTCCCAAAAATTTCAGTAGAAATTGTGGTAGACCTTACGCCTAACTTACAGGAAGGTGTTCGGACAGGCGACTTAGACATGGCTTTTTTACTTGGGCCAACTTTAGCTTTTGAGTGTATTGAACAAGCTTTGTGTGACTTTGAACTAAGTTTCTTGGCCTCACCTTCATTTAAAGGTGGTGTTGCTCAAATGTCTTTTAAAACTTTAATGTCACATACCATTTTAACTTATCCAAAAATTACCTATCCCTATAAAGAATTGAAAGCACGAATGAAAGAACAAGGAATTGATGAACCACTTTCAATTACCAGCTATTCATTGGCAACGCTGTTGCGTTTAGCCGAGCAGGGCTTAGGCATTGCTGTGGTGCCGACCTTAACGGCATTAAAAGAAATTACTGATGGCCGACTAGAAATATTAAATACGCCTATTCAGTTAAAGACGTTCCATTTCACCTCGATTTACATTCAAGGAAACGATGTGGCCTTAAAAGAGAAATTGACCGAAGTTGCGGTTAAGGTCTCTGAA
Organism: Acinetobacter sp. D009; assembly: GCF_038562025.1. Taxonomy (NCBI): domain Bacteria; kingdom Pseudomonadati; phylum Pseudomonadota; class Gammaproteobacteria; order Moraxellales; family Moraxellaceae; genus Acinetobacter; species Acinetobacter sp. D009. Next base: position 2,466,571 of record NZ_CP151886.1, on the reverse strand, counting down.
TGCGCTATGAAAAGACTCAATGAGCAAATTAAAAAATAAGCTATTTTTGTGTGTCTTTTATCCCATTTTTTATTATTTAAAAAAGCTGTTTTATATGTAAAACCATAAAAGCAGCTTATTAACTTCAATAAGTAAAGCTTATCTTGATTTTTTAATAAATACTAAACTATTTAAAATCAATCGTTTAAATTTTTAACTTAATGTAAAAAGTCTTATTGTCCGTAGGGATTAGCTATGTTTTTATTTTAGACACAAGATTTGATCACCGATTGTGTTGATTGGGAACAGGGAATCTTTGTCATTTTAAAGGATTAAAGAATATCGTTTGGGACAAAAAATGGTGTTCTTGGTTCAACTTGAAAATAGCGTTGTTAAGCTCAAATGGATGAGGAACGCATTAATATGTCTTTACTGAAATCTTCTTTTTTATCAGATCGCCAATGGGCCATTGTGGCCTCGATCTTTATGATGGCGACCTCTGCAATGGGGCCAGGATTTTTAACCCAAACTGCTGTATTTACAGTCAAGTTAGGCGCGGCATTTGGCTTTGCCATTTTAGTTTCCATTCTGATTGATTATGTGGTTCAACAAAATATTTGGCGAGTGGTCACACTTACTCAAATGCGTGCATCAGACATTGCCAATAAAGCATTACCGGGTAGTGGTTATTTACTGGCGTTTCTGGTGATTTTGGGCGGGTTTTTCTTTAGTGTCGGTAACATTGCCGGTGCAGCTTTAGGTTTAAATGCGCTTTTTGGCCTAGACACAAAGTGGGGCGGTATTTTAAGTGGTGCATTAGCCATTTTGATTTTTGCATCAAGAAAAGCAACACTTGCCATGGATAAAAGCATGATCGTGTTGGGATTACTTAAAATCCTCCTGATTATTATCGTTGCTGTCATTGTGATGCCTCCAGTTGGGCAAGCTTTACATCAAACCTTTGCTCCAGATCAGATCGACTTTGCCATTATTACCACCATTGTTGGCGGTACGGTTGGTGGCTATATTTGTTATGCAGGTGCACATCGTTTACTCGATAAAGGCGCTGTTGGCCCTGAAAATATTGATGAAGTTGCTAAAGCTGCGACCAAGGGCATTGTTGTAGTCGGCATCATGCGCTATGTATTGTTCTTGGCTTTTTTAGGTGTGGTGGTGAGCGGTGCAACCATTGATTTAGCCAGCCATGACGCTAACCCAGCAGCTCAAGCATTCCAATATGCAGCGGGTACATTTGGTTTTAAATTATTCGGCTTAATTTTCTGGGCAGCAGGGATTAGTAGCACCATTGGCGCAGCATATACTTCGGTGTCATTCTTTACTGCGTTTAAAAAGAACTTAACACCAAAACAAACCAATTATACGACCATTACCTTTATCGCATTGGCTTTATTACTCTATGTGTTATTGGGTGCAACTCCGGCAGGTCTACTCATTTTCGTAGGTGGTTTTAACGGTTTGGTGTTGCCAATTGGCCTTACAATTTTTGTGTATGTTGCCGCATGCCGTAAAGATTTGATGGGTAATTATAACTATCCAAAATGGTTGCTTATTTTGGGTGGATTAACATGTCTGTTAACGTGGTGGATGGGCTACATGTCGTTTACGACTGTGTTTAACTATTTGACCAAGCTTTAAGCCAGACGTTGTTAAGTAATAAAGGAATAATGCCATGTTTGTAGATTTAAATAGTGATTTGGGTGAAAGCTTTGGCTCATGGAAAATGGGTAATGATGACCAGATTTTACCTGTCGTGACCAGTGCCAATATTGCTTGTGGCTTTCATGCGGGCGACCCGCTCGGCATTTTAAAAACGGTTCGTAAAGCCGTTGAGTTGGGTGTGACTATTGGAGCCCATGTGTCTTACCCAGACCTTGTAGGCTTTGGCCGCCGTAATATGGATTTGTCACGTGACGAATTGATTGCCGATGTGCTTTACCAAATTTCTGCACTCGATGGTTTGGCGAAAGTAGCAGGCTCAAAAGTGCAATACGTTAAACCACATGGCGCGCTCTACAACACCATTGCACATGACCAAGCTCAGGCAGCAGCCGTGATTGATGCCATTAAAATGTATAACCCTGAACTGGTCTTAGTGGCTTTAGCTGGGTCAAACTTGGTAGAGCAGGCACGAGCTGCGGGTTTAAAAGTTGTGTCTGAAGCATTTGCAGACCGTGCTTATAACAGCGATGGCTCATTGGTGTCTCGCCGTTTAGAAGGTGCGGTTTTACACGACTCGGCATTTGTTGCGAGCCGTGTGGTGTCTATGCTTAAAAATGGTGGAGTTGAGTCAATTGATGGCGTATTTACCCCAATTCAAGCCGACACTATTTGCCTACATGGCGATACCGACGGTGCGCTAGAGATGTCGGCTGCCATTAAAGCTGAGCTTTTAAAAAACAATATTGAAATCTGCCCATTTGTAAATAAAGCATAAGGATGAGCATCATGTATAAGGATATTAAAGTCGACCCAGCTCAACTTGAAGCCGCATTAGATGCGCGTTTAAAAATCCGTGCAGGTTTTGATAAACCGACAGCAGGGATGGCCGCAGGTATGACGCAGGTCAACATGATTTCGGTGCCAAAAGAGTGGGCATATGACTTTTTACTCTATGCACACCGTAATCCGCAAAGCTGCCCAGTGCTTGATGTGCTCGAAGAAGGCATCTATGCAACTAAGCTTGCAGCAGACTCAGACATCCGCACTGACTTCCCACGTTATCGCATTTGGAAAGATGGCCAAATGGTCGATGAAGTGACCGATGCGAGCGAGATTTATAACGCTCATCCTGATTTGGTGACATTCTTAATTGGTTGCAGTTTTTCGTTTGAAACAGCTTTGCAAGAAGCGGGCATTGAAGTTCGTCATATTCATGACGACACCAATGTGCCGATGTATTTGAGCAGTATAAAGTGTGAACCAGCAGGCCGTATTTCAGGAAATATGGTGGTTTCAATGCGACCAATTCCATCGCATCAAATTAGTGAAGCGGTAAAAATTACAGCACGTATGCCGAGTGTACATGGCGCGCCTGTACATATTGGTCACCCTGAAAGCTTAGGAATTTTGGATGTAAATAAGCCAGACTTTGGCGATGCTTCTCGTATTGAAGCGGGTGAAATTCCAGTGTTTTGGGCGTGTGGAGTAACGCCGCAAGCGGCGGTCATGAACTCGAAAATTCCTTTTGCGATTAGTCATGCGCCGGGTTACATGTTTATTACCGACATTCCTGACCGTGCTTGGATTGGCTAACTGGACTAAAGAAGAATTAAAAGGATAAGCAAATGCGTTTTTTATCGGTAAACGCCGACTGTTTCCTGATTGAGCTTGCGAGCTTAGAGGAAACTTTGGCGTTGTACAATAAATTGCAAAATACGCAATTGAATGGAATTAAAGACTTAGTCCCCGCTGCAAAAACAATTTTGGTTTTCTTTAATGAGATCGAAACCAACTTTAAAACGCTGGTTGCTTTAATTCAGAGTCTCAAAGTTGATTCTGGATTTGAGCGTAGTAGCCAAGAAGTGATTGTGCCGATTCGTTATGATGGCGAAGACCTTGCGCAGGTTGCCGAGTTGCAAGGTTTTTCTGTTGCCGATGTGATTAGAAAACATTACCAAAGCGTATGGAATGTGGCTTTTATTGGTTTTGCACCGGGTTTTGCGTATATGAGCAGTCCCGATAAGCCTTTTACCGATATTCCGCGCTTAACAGTTCCGCGTAAAAAAATACCGTCAGGCTCGTTGGGCTTGGCTGGAAAATACTCTGGTATTTACCCAAAAGACAGTCCGGGTGGTTGGCAGCTGATTGGTACAACATCAGAAAAAATGTGGGATTTAGAGCGTAAAAATCCAGCACTACTTTTACCGGGTATGACCGTACATTTTAAAGATGTGACGCATAACCCAACGACAGTGACTGTACCGCAGCAAATCACACGTAAGGTTGAGCCGAAACAATCTGTGCAACTGTTTAAGATCACTGCGCCAAGTTTACAAATGCTTATTCAAGATGAAGGGCGCTTAAACCAGACCAATATTGGGGTTGGTGTAGCGGGTGCAATGGATTTATCTGCCATGCACAGTGCTAACCGTATTGTGGGTAACCCAACCGATACACCCGTTATTGAAGTTTTAAATGGCGGTCTAAAAGCCAAAATGCAGCATGCGGGCATTATTGCAGTGGCTGGGGCTATCTCAAACATTCGTGTGAAATTTGGTGATGGTCAAACCGCAGACTTTGCAAGCTATCAACCGATTGATCTGGATGAAGGCGATGAATTTCAAATTCAGCCACCAACAGCAGGCTTAAGAAATTATTTGGCAGTTCGTGGTGGTATAGACGTTGAACCAGTGCTCAATAGTGCCTCATTTGACAGCTTGGCAGTGTTAGGGCCAGAACCTTTAAAGTTTGGAGATACTATTTATCAAGGACAGGTCAAGGCAACCAATATTAGCGTAAATGAAGTGGGCAAAAGTGACTTGCCAAAAGCTGGCGAGGTGGTTGAGCTAGATATTGTGATGGGCCCGCGTACCGACTGGTTCGAACAAGACAGTATTGAACTGCTATGTCAGCAAGAGTGGCTGGTAACCAATGAAAGCAACCGAGTTGGGCTAAGACTTTCAGGTGCACAGCCTTTAACTCGCAAAATTACCTACGAGTTGGAAAGTGAAGGCACATGTATTGGTGCTTTGCAGATTCCACCGAGTGGCCAACCCGTTTTGTTTATGAATGATCACCCTTTAACGGGCGGATATCCGGTTATTGCCTCTGTTGCTAAACACCATTGGGATTTGGTGGCACAGATTCCGGCAGGTTGCCGCATCAAATTTAAAAAAATTGCCGAATTTACAGATTTTGAGAATGAAAGATGAATACAGAAAAATTATTGATTGCTAACCGTGGTGAAATTGCCGTTCGTATTATTCATGCTTGCCGTGATATGGGAATTTCATCGGTCGCGTTATATGCAGATGACGATATTGGCAGCATGCATGTCGAACTTGCAGATGAAGCATGGGGCTTGGCGGGTGCGACTGCTAGCGAGACTTACCTAAATATTCCTGCCATTATCGAAATTGCAAAGAAATCGAAAGCGACCATGGTGCATCCGGGTTATGGCTTTTTATCTGAACGTGCTGAGTTTGCCCAAGCCGTGATTGATGCAGGCTTAAAATGGGTCGGGCCATCACCAAGTGCTATTGAAAAACTAGGCGATAAAATCGAAGCACGTAAAATTGCTGCTTCAGTCGGTGCTCCTTTGGTTCAGGGTACGCAAGATCCACTCAATAATGCAGATGAAGCTTTAGAGTTTGCCAAACAATATGGTTTACCAATTGCCATTAAAGCCGCATTCGGTGGCGGTGGGCGTGGCTTAAAAGTCGCGTGGAAACTCGAAGAAGTGAAAGAGCTTTATGAGTCGGCAGTGCGAGAGGCAAAAGCTGCCTTTGGTCGTGGTGAATGTTTTGTCGAGCAATATCTCGATAAACCGCGCCATGTAGAAGCGCAAGTGATTGCCGACCAACATGGCAATATTGTGGTACTTGGTACACGTGATTGCTCGTTGCAACGCCGTAACCAAAAGTTAGTCGAAGAAGCACCAGCACCATTTATTAGCGATGAGATTTACCAGCAAATTTTAAGCTCGGCAAAAAACATTTGTCAGGCCGCAAACTATGTGGGTGCGGGAACAGTTGAATATTTACTGAGTCGTGACGGCAAGCTTTCATTCTTAGAAGTAAATACGCGTTTGCAAGTTGAGCACCCAGTGACTGAAGAAACCTCAAAAGTTGATTTGGTGGTTGAGCAAATTCGCGTGGCACAGGGCCATGAGCTTTCTATTAAAGAAACACCGAAAGCGCAAGGCCATGCCATTGAGTTTCGTATCAATGCCGAAGACCCAGCACGTGGTTTTATCCCGGCCTTTGGTGTATTGAGTTTATTTGAAGCGCCGTTTGGTCATGGTGTACGAGTCGACACAGGTGTTCGCACTGGGTCATTAGTGTCTAGTCACTTTGACTCACTCATGGCAAAACTGATTGTCACTGGTCCAACCCGAGAAGTTGCAATTGCTCGCGCTAAACGTGCTTTAAAGCAATTTAAAATTGAAGGGGCGGCTTCGGTTTTAGACTTTCACCGTGCGGTACTTAATGAACCTGACTTTACAGATGAATTTAATGTACATACGCGCTGGATTGAAAATGACTTTAAACAAGAATTAAAGCCAACCAAACGTGGCATTCCAAACCATCAACAACCAATGCTTCTTAGCTACATTGAAATTGATGGTAAGTTACACCGTTTAGGTTTACCTGCGGGGATGTTTGCACAAGGTCCAGCAACCGCAGCTCCAGCCCAAACAACCGAGCCAGAAGTGAGTGCCGAGCATTTACTTGCCCCAATTAATGGTGTGATTAGCACTTGGAAAGTCGAAAATGGTGAGCAAGTCACCGAAGGCCAAGTGGTTGCGATTATGGAGGCCATGAAAATGGAAGTGCAGGTACTGGCACACCGCAGTGGTGTTATTCAGATTGGCGTAGAGAAGGGTGCGACCTGTCATGCGGAAACCGTGATTGCGAGTATTAATTAAGACTTTATTAAATGATTTGACCCGATTAGGCATTAGTTTGATTGGGTCAAATCGAATGCTTATTTATTAACTTAGTTCGTTATTTTTCACAGTACTCGTTAACCATTTTCAGCTTGAAAATCAGCCCTAATTATGAGATATTTATCACAGTTTAGTGATTTGAAAATTAATCACTGTATTGAAAGCTCGCTTATGCGGGCTTTAATTTTTAGCCCAGTTTAAGCATTTCTCACTTAATGAGCTGGCAGCATAAAAATAATTTGAGAATTTGGCACTCACTCAAAGGCGAATTGAAGAAAGCGAATGAAAATTCTACCTTCATCTGAATATGATCAAATTCTAAAATACAGTGTCTATTGGCTCGTCATCTCAATTGTGATTGGGGTCGTAGCGGGGTTGGCATCGACTTTAATTTTTGTGGCTTTTGATATTTCAAACAAAGTCCGTAGCTTACATCACTGGCTCATCTACTTTTTGCCTTTTGTAGGTTTTGGTATTGGTTATCTCATTAAAAAATATGGATCACCGATTGAACGCGGAACCCACTTACTGATTGATGAAATTCACCAGCCGAAGTCGTTCATTCCAAAACGAATGAGCCCCATCATTTTTATTACTTCAATTTTAACGCAGTTATTTGGTGGTTCGGCAGGGCGTGAGGCCCCAGCGGTTCAGCTTTCAGGTGCCTTAATTGACCACTTAAGCCATATATTAAAAATCTCGGAAGATAACCGAAAAATCTGCTTAATTGCCAGTATTGGTGCAGGCTTTGCAGGGGTATTTGGCTTGCCTCTAGCGGGTGCAATCTATGGGTTAGAAATTACTGCTTTAGGTAATTTAAGATACTCGGCTATTTTTCCATGTTTTGTGTCGGCGCTGATTGCATCGGCCATCCCTGAGCTATTTGATATTGTTCATCCGCATATTTTTTATGTGATTAGTGAGTTTCCAGCCATTCATTTTGGCACGCTCATGAACTTAATTGTGGCAGGTCTGATCTTTGGTCTAGTCGCACGTTTCTTTATTGCAGCCATCCATTTTGCGAGTGACGTCTTTTATAAATATGTTCGTTATTTGCCATTAAGAACGATGGCGGGTGGTATTGTCATTATGCTACTTACGTTGTTCACTGCGCATCAGCAATACAACGGTTTGGGTACAGATAAAATCATTTCATCTTTTTATGTACCGATTGAGTTTTACGACTTTTTTAACAAGACTATTTTTACAGCCATCACTCTAGGTTCGGGCTTTAAAGGTGGTGAAATTACGCCACTCTTTTATGTAGGTGCGACGTTAGGGAATGCTTTAGGGGCGATTTTAGACCTACCAATTTCATTGCTTGCAGGCCTAGGCTTGGTGAGTCTATTTTCAGGGGCGAGTAAGGCACCGTTGACCTCTATTATTTTAGCTGTTGAGCTATTTGGAATGAATGTTGCGACTTATGCCATTATTACTTGTTTGTTGGCAGCGCTATTTTCTGGGAATTGTGGGTTGTATCGCCGTAAAAAGTTGATGGATTAGTAAGTGGTTTATAGGTAGGGTTTGATTGGGTTTTGGGTCAATTGCGCTTGAGAATTTATGCTAAAATTCATTCAATATATTTCTCATCACAAGCAATTTAATATTTATTATGTTTTTTATTTTAAGAAAAAAACTTCAAAAAATCGGGATTATTTTAGTAGCAATCAATTTATTAGCTTTTAGTCATCAGCCAGATTTTAAAGATATTTCGCAGTTAGCAGAAAGAGGCGATTCAGGAGCTCAAGCAAAACTTGGTGAGTTATATATAGAGGGAGAAGTTGTTCCTCAAAATTACAAAAAAGCCTTTGAATGGTATAGCAAAGCTGCTAATCAAGGAAATGCAGAAGCACAGAATAATTTGGGAGCAATGTATGCTTTGGGGCAAGGGGTAGATCAAAATTATAAAAAAGCATTTGAATGGTACAGTAAGGCAGCTGAACAGGGAGAAATAAAAGCACAGCTTAATTTAGGCGCATATTATGCCAATGGTGATGGGGGAGTCCAAGATTATAAAAAAGCCTTTGAGTGGTATAGTAAAGCTGCTGCACAAGATAATGCGGAGGCTAAAAACTATTTAGGGGTTCTTTATGAGGAAGGTTATCTAGTAAAGCAAGATTATAAAAAGGCGTTTGAATGGTATAGTAAAGCTGCTGAACAAGGCAATGCAGAAGCACAAAATCACTTAGGTGGATTGTATACATTTGGACAAGGTGTAGATCAAGATTATAAGAAAGCATTCGAATGGTATAGCAAAGCTGCTCAACAGGGAAATTCTCAAGCACAACTTATTGTAGGCATGATGTACTTTAAAGGAGAAGGAGTACAACAAAACAATGAATTAGCCGAAAAATGGCTAAGAAAAGCAGCAGAAAATGGCAATAAAGATGCTTTGTCACTATTTGAAGAATAATTATTTAAAATTTAATAGATGCTAATGCATAAATTAAAAACTGCTTTATTGTGACGAAAATTGGAGATATTTCTATAGTCCATATTTTGTTGGAATATTGCTAGGTCTTTTTCTGCTTAGATTAAGTAGTAAAAATAAGGTCTAAATAATTGAATTCAAATTATTATATCTATAATTGGTGATTGAAATGAAAATAATAAAAACAATATTAAAAATACTTAAATGGCTTATTGTCCTATTTCTACTGTTTGTTATCTTGTTGGGTATGATCGAATTTATTGCAAATAAATTCTTTGACAATGCAGCTACGAAAGATGCATGTGCTGACTCTGGAGGGGCATGGGATCATCAAAAAGACATCTGCCAATTTAGTCCTAATGACCCTAGAAGTAAAAAATAATTGAGAATATAAATGGAAAAAAAGATCCTACGTATCAATATTCAATTAGTTTTTTAAATCTTAAAAACTTGAAAATAATTTAGAACCCAACCGCTCTACTTTAATACAATTGTCATTTCCTACGCTTGACGCCAACAAGAGCGAATACTATCCTTTGCGGGCTGGCCTACATTGCCAGTCGGTTTTAGCAGACCGTTTTCATCTAGATCATCAAAAAAGTAATTTTTTGGTGATGAACTCGTTCGTCTCCCTTCGTAGCGGTAGGACGGAGGAGGGACGCCTTCGGGCGTGCCAGTTCCTAGATGACTGGTCTGCTAACCCTTCTTCGTTCTGCCACCATAATCATTTAGCAGTGATCTGGTAGAACTTCTATTTCATCTAGGAGTCCGCTATGCGTACTAATTCTTCTCATTTATTGGCCTTTGCCAAAGTCTTTCTATTCATACCGTTTAAACAATCTGTAAATCGGTTTAATCGACTCTAGGTTTTTACGCCTAAACATCATTACGACTCAAAAATCATAGCAACAATAAACCAGAGATAGGCGAGCACACCATTTTGTGCCGCTTTTGCATGCCTGTTTTTAGCACTCAATTTAAGAGTGACGGCATTTCTATCTCTTTTAGATACAACAAAAAAATTATTTTAAGCGGTATATATGAACAATTTAGAATCTTCATTTAGAGCACTGCGCGTGCTGCACACGGCAAAAGATTTATTTAATCAAGATGGGTTTAACAAGGTCGGTGTTGACCGAATTATTGCGGAGGCCAAAATTCCCAAAGCGACTTTCTATAACATCTTTCATTCAAAAGCACGACTCATCGAGATGTGTCTAACCTTTCAAACGAATGCGCTCAAAGTAAAAGTCCTTTCAATTATCAATTCATACAGAGAACTTATGGTGTTTGATAAACTCAAGCAAATTTATCTTCTACATACCAATTTAGAAGGATTTTACCGTTTGCCATTTAAGGCAATTTTTGAAATTTAAAAGTGTTATGCAACGGCTTATCGAGTGGTTGTTGATTATAGAAACTGGTTTATAAATGAGCTTTATAAGCTGCTTCTTACTGTCAAAACTACCGCTTCAATAAAAGATGCCCACATGTTTCTATTTGCAATTGATGGAGCAATGGTTCAGCTGTTAAGTGCCAATAGCGTAGATGAACGGGATAAATTATTAGATTACTTTTTATTTATGCTATCTGAGCATTCAACTTAAACCTTAAAAACAAAAAAACCTTAAAAACAAAAAGCCCGAGATTGGGCTTTTTTTGTGGATATTGGTCTATTAAAACTTAAGTTTTTTAAGTCCGCGACTCACACCATTTTGTAGAGCGGCTTTAATGATAGGGCCAATAAAAGGAACGCGACCTTTAAAGCTAATGATGTAATCCAAACGAGTTCGATTATTTCCCAAGTCAGTAAATTTCATGACACCACGGTGACCTTTAATTGGGCTAATGCCGCTCGTAATTGCATATTCAATCAGTTCATTTTCTTTATAGACTAAATTGGTTTCTACAAATGAAGGGGTCAATGGAATAGACATTTTGCGCGCAGAGCCAACACCATTACGAGCGTCTTTTCCGTTGCTAATGCGAGTCACTTTAGCAGGAGCGAAAAGTTTACTTAGGTTTTCATGCTCACTTAAGGTTGCAAAGACCTTATCTACAGGTGCATCAAATTCTTGTACGATGTTGATTTTTTGAGTTTTTAACATCTTATTCCCTCTAGAAATTATTTTGACATTGGTGATTGTCAGAATCTGGATGTTAGCACGCTTTGAGCAATGGGGGAAATCTCCTTCGTCGGAGTTATCGCATACTTAAAAAATTCACTTTGGTACATCTACAATGCTTTTTGGCCTTTTCTTAATTTTTTAAAGAAGGGCTGAATCACAGACCAGTTGGTTGAAACCCAGCAAATAAAGGAACCAGCCGTCACCATTGCTGTTCCTTGCCAAAAGCTCATTGAAAGTTGAGTTTGTAAAACAAACATTGCCAAAATAGACGAAATAATCGGGGTGAAATAAGAGGCCACCACAAGCACGGTAATGTTTCCATGAATGATGCCAATATTCCACGCGGCATAACCAAAACCCATGGCAGCAGAAGCAACTAAAAGAGTCATGACTGTTGGAATATCCATTGAAGGAATAGCAAAGTGGCCCGATACAAGCAGCTTGAGCCAGAGAGTGAGCGCGACACCAACAAAAAAAATGGAAATTGGATTTTGCCCATTACTTAATTTTTTGGTGAGTACACAGTAAAAAGCCCAAATGATGGCGCCTGCAAATGCCAAAATATAGCTCAGTGGGTTGCTATGAAAATTATCGACAAGACTATTTAGACTAAAGTCACCGCTTCCAGTTTGAATAAAAACAATGCCGAAAATTGAAAGCATTAGACCTAAAATAATAAGGAAATTAAACTTTAATTCCTTAAAAATAACAAAAGCTAAAACCGTTAAACTCGGCCACAGATAGTTAACAATACTAATTTCAATTGCTTGCCGTGCTGTCTGAGAATAAGCAATCGCAAACGAGAAGCACACCTCATAAGCCACGAATAGAATTGTGCCAAATATTAAGTATTTTTTAGAGATCTGCTTAAAATCTGGAACTTTGAAAATGGCAAGCAACAGTAGCGCACTTAAAGAATAAATAAAGGTAACACCTAGCTCAGGTCCAATGGCGGCACTGACTTGTTTCATTAAGCCCACCAGAGATGCCCACATGAGAATGGCGCTTAAACCAATCAATGTTGCTAGATTTTTTGACATAAAATTCAATAAATAACGGTTAAAAAATGGTAAAAGATGAAGCTATATAGATGAAAGGAATCAATTTTCAAGCTAAGGAATATAGGACAAATTATATAAAATATAAACAATTAAATTTATTGATTGGTTGAATCTGCTATGTTTATTTAGCATTCAATTGAGTAACGAAATTTCGAATAAAACAACATTTGTACGAGGAAAATATGGAAGTCATTAAAACGGTTGGTGTTGTTGGAGCTGGTGTAATAGGTGCAAGTTGGACGGCCTTATTTTTATATAAAGGATTTAAAGTTAAGGTTTACGACCCGTATCCTATAGATGAAGCGGTCTTTAAAAAAAGAATATCTGCAAATTTAAATGATTTATTGGCTTTAGACCAAAACGCTGAACCCAGTTATTCTCAGCAAGATGTACTGCTTCATCTGGAAATTTTTAATAATTTAAAAGATGCAGTTTCAGATGTAGATTTTATTCAAGAAAATGCCCCTGAACGTCTCGATGTGAAACAACAGCTATATCAAGAAATCACAGCATATTGCCCTGAACATACCATTATTGCTTCAAGTTCATCGGGCTTAAAAGTGTCTGATTTTCAAAAAGAGGCGCAGCATCCTGAACGTATTTTATTAGGTCATCCTTTTAATCCACCTCATCTTTTACCTTTGGTCGAGATCGTTGGTGGTAATCTGACTGATCCTCAAATTTTAAAACAGGCTTCTGAGTTCTATAAACAACTGGGCAAGAATCCAATTGTTTTAAATAAAGAAGTAAAGGGGCATGTGGCAAACCGTTTGCAGGCTGCGCTATGGCGAGAAGCTTTTTCATTGGTTGAACAAGGCGTGTGCTCTGCCGAAGATGTCGATGTCGCGATTACCAGTGGGCCTGGTTTAAGATGGGCGCTCTTTGGCCCCTACATTAATATGCAGCTTGCCAACCAAAAGGGCTTTAAAGAGGCAATTCATCATTTAGGCCCACCGATGACAGAATGGTGGAACGATATGCATGCATTTCAACATTCAGACGAGACAACAGAGTTATTGGAAGCACAAACCAATCAGCTATTAACACAATATAAAGATATCGATTTATACCAAACCAGAGATAAAGGTCTGGTCGATATCTTAAAGCTTAGACAACAACTTAAGTTAGATTAATTCAAAATATTAGAATAGAGCCAATCATTTTATTGCAGAGATGATTGGCTTTTTTTGTTGGGGTAAATAACAAAAACATTCCTAGCTGAAACAATCCTATATTCATTAAATGTTACTGAAATTCCTATCGCGTTGCATTTGAACTATATGCCTTACGTGAAAAGTAAGAATCGTTGCAAACCGTAAAGAAAGCCTCCTCATAATCAAAGGACATGATAGAAAATAGAGGAATAACAATATGCGCGCTCTAACTTACCACGGTGCCGAAGATGTTCGAGTAGAAACAGTAGCAGACCCTATTATTCAAGAACCAGATGACATTATTTTACGCGTGACTGCCACAGCGATATGTGGCTCTGATTTACATTTATATCGAGGCAAAATCCCTAGAACCGAACAGGGTGATATCTTTGGGCACGAATTTATGGGCGTGGTTGAAGAAGTCGGTCCAGCTGTCACCGCAGTAAAAAAGGGTGATCGTGTCATTGTTCCTTTTGTGATTGCCTGTGGGGAATGTTTCTTTTGCCAACTTGACCTAACTGCTGCTTGCGAAACCACGAATACAGGGCGCGGCGCAATTATTAATAAAAAGCAGATTCCACCAGGCGCAGCTTTATTTGGCTATAGTCATCTTTACGGCGGTGTACCGGGTGGGCAAGCAGAATATGTGCGCGTGCCAAAAGCCAATAAAGGCCCTTTTAAAGTGCCAACCTCATTGTCAGATGAAAAAGTACTTTTCTTGACTGATATTTTACCCACCGCTTGGCAAGCCGTGACCAATGCACAAGTGAAACGTGGCTCAACCGTTGCAATTTATGGTGCAGGGCCAGTCGGACTATTAAGTGCCGCTTGTGCCAAGATGCTTGGTGCTGAAAAGATATTTATGGTCGATCACAATGACTATCGATTGAACTATGCAGCGGCAACATACGGTGCCATTCCAGTTAATTTTGATGAAGTCGATGCGGCCGAATTTATTATTCAACATACCGACAATTACCGCGGTGTCGATGCTGTGATTGACGCCATTGGTTTCGAGGCAAAAGGCAGTGTGATTGAAACACTCCTGACCAATTTAAAACTTGAAGGTTCAAGTGGTGCAGCACTGCGTCAATGCATTGCGGCGGTTCGCCGTGGTGGGGTGGTCAGCGTACCAGGTGTATACGCAGGCCCGATTCATGGTTTCTTATTTGGTGATGCTTTTGATAAAGGCTTAACTTTTAAAATGGGACAAACCCATGTGCATCAATATTTGCCGCAACTCTTGGAATTGATTGAGCGTGGCGAATTAACACCTGAAACGATTATTACCCATCGAATGAAATTAGAAGATGCCGCAGAGGGTTATCGTATTTTTAATGAAAGAGAAGAGGACTGCCGTAAGGTGATTCTGCTTCCTTAATACGCTCTCTTATAATTTAGTCTTAAGCCTCTTCGTAAAAGGGGCTTTTTTATTTTGAAGTGCACAATTTTGAATGCAGTTTTTTATTTTTGAACTTAAATCGCACCTAAACGGCTCAAGTTTGGTATTACTTTTAACCAAAAACGTAATACTAAGCTGGCATGTCCTTTGCATAGTCTTAAACAATCAAAAGTGATCTAGGGTTCCGATACTTACAGTATGACTGGACCGAGAGTTCACGGTTCCTAGCGAACTACACGGAGGGATAAAAGCCCGGGAGGAAGTCTAAAACTATCCGACAGGAGTAGCTATGAACACTGCAAGTTATCATAACAATCAGGCGATTTGGACCGAACTTTTACCCGGCGGACATCACTGGTCGGGTCGTATTCAAAAAGGAACTATTCTTAGATTTACATCGCTTGGCGCTCAGGCAAATGTTTCTTCGTTTTGTGTAAATGCTGCCGATGTGCTTGAGCGTTTTAACATGCCCGACAGTTTAAAAGGGCAACACACCGCCTATTTAAAAGCTTCCAATGTGCTGTACTCAGACCTAGGCCGTGTCATGGCTTCCATTGTTCATGATGACCATGGTTGGAATGATGCGCTTTGTGGCCCAAGCCGACCTGAGCAAATTGAAAAGCAATTCGGCCATCGCACATTTCAAGATGCCCGCAATGATATGTACCAAAACGGCTTAGACAGTTTACTCATTGAAATGTGTAAATACGGACTTGCCAGCCAAGACCTGAGTGCCGCCGTTAACCTATTTTCTAAAGTTGTACCAGATGAAAACGGCGCTTTGTCATATGTCAGTTCTGACAACACCGATCAAATCCTTGAACTGCGTTTTGAAATGGACTGCCTACTATTTTTATCTGCCGCGCCGCATGGTTTAGACACCAGCCCAATCTATCAACCTGCTGATATTCAACTCAGTTTATTTAAAGCCAATTCACTAACAGACAACGATATTTGTCGTGATGCGTGTTCACAAAATCAGCGTGCGTTTCAAAACACAGCCCGCTACTACGCGCTTAGCAATATTTAAATCAGGAGAAGCATCATGACAGTTTTACAATCATTTGAAAAAGCAGTTTTAAATGAAGTTTGTCCTGCGGGTGAAGCGTGGATGTGCGAGGTTAAAAAGGGCCAATATTTTCGAATTATTGACCTTGAGGGAAACCAAGCGGTCGATACTTTGTTTATGAGTGCCGAAAACCCGACTGAGCGTTATAGCGCAATGGACACTTTGGCTATCAACCAACAAATCTATTTAGAAAAGGGCACCAAGCTCTATAGTAACTTTGGTCGTCCAATTGCCGTTATTCATGATGATAACTGCGGGCGCCATGACACTATTGGCGGTGCCTGTTCATGTGAAAGTAATACGGTTCGCTATGAACATGAAACGTATCCTATGCATAGTTGCCGTAACAACTTTATGTATGCCTTGGCAAAACATCCCATTGCAAAAAAGCATGGCTTAAATGTCCGTCATATCGGGCCAAACATTAACTTTTTTATGAATGTGCCTGTTACACCAGACGGTCAGCTTAAATTTGATGACGGAATTTCAGGGCCAGGAAAATATGTAGAAGTTCGGGCAGAAATGGATTTAATTGTTTTAATTTCCAATTGTCCGCAGCTCAATAACCCATGTAATGCCTATAACCCAACCAAAATTCAACTGGTTGTCCGTGAAGCGGAAGGGGTGTAAGCATGTTTAAAAAAGTTCTAATTGCTAACCGCGGTGCAATTGCCTGCCGCGTCATTCGCACCCTTAAGAAACTCGGGATCGCTTCGGTTGCAGTTTACTCCGAGGCCGACCGTGATTCTTTACACGTGACTTTGGCCGATGAAGCTTTTCTGATTGGTCCTGCACCTGCGCATCAAAGCTATTTAAATATTGAAAAAATCCTTGAGGTTGCAAAACAGTCGGGAGCAGAAGCCATTCATCCGGGTTATGGTTTTTTGTCTGAAAATGCCGAGTTTTGTGATTTGTGCGAAAGCCAAGGTATAGCTTTTATTGGACCAACTTCAAGCCAAATGCTCGATTTTGGTTTAAAACATACCGCGCGTGAGCTGGCTATTAAAAGCAATGTACCTTTACTTCCGGGCAGTTCGCTACTTTCCGATGAAGCCGAGGCCTTGTTTGAGGCAGCTCGTATTGGCTATCCAGTCATGCTGAAAAGTACCGCGGGCGGTGGTGGTATTGGCATGCGTTTGGTCTGGAATGAAACCGAGTTAAAAGATGCCTATCAAACAGTGTCTTATTTAGCGCAGGTCAATTTTAAAGATGCAGGTTTATATTTAGAAAAATTTGTACAACATGCACGCCATATCGAAGTACAAATTTTTGGTGATGGGCAAGGACAAGTTTTAGCGTTGGGTGAGCGTGATTGTTCGGTACAACGCCGTAATCAGAAAGTGATTGAAGAAACACCCGCACCACATTTAAATGAACAGCAACGTGACTACCTGCAAAAAGTTGCGATTCAACTGATGCAGTCAGTGAACTACCGCTCGGCAGGCACAGTTGAGTTTGTCATGGACACCGAAACCCAAGAATTTTACTTCTTAGAGGTCAACACTCGTTTGCAAGTCGAGCACGGTGTGACCGAGCAAGTGTTTGGTGTTGATCTAGTCGAGTGGATGGTTACCTTAGCAAGTGGTGATTGGTCAGCACCAACAGAAAAGTTAGAGTCAACAGGACACTCCATTCAGGTTCGTCTTTATGCCGAAGACCCAATTAAACAGTTCCAACCAAGTGCCGGCTTACTCACCCATGTTAAATTTGACCCGCAAGCCCGAGTCGAAACATGGGTAGAAACAGGTTCAACGGTGTCGTCTTTTTATGACCCAATGATTGCCAAAATCATTGTGACTGCTACTACACGGGACCAAGCCATACAGGCAATGAGCGCTAGTCTTGCCAACACGCAGGTGGCTGGCATCGAAACCAATCTGGAATATTTACAAAACATTATTGCTTGCGATGTATTTGCTTTGGGCACTCAAACCACCCGATTTTTAAATACGTTTGAATGGAAAACTCAAAAAATTGAGCTGTTGCAGGCTGGCATTCAAACCGCCATTCAAGATGTAACAGGTCGACTAGGTTATTGGGATGTTGGGGTGCCGCCATCAGGTGCGATCGATCCACTCAGTTTAACGGTGGCAAACCAGCTTCTAGCCAATGAACCAAATACGGCAGGGCTTGAATGTACCTTGCAAGGGCCAACTTTAAAGTTTCACTGCGATAGCCAAATTGTCATTACAGGCGGTGATATGCCTTCAAAACTTGATGGTGAACTGGTGCCGATGTGGCAAACCATCAATGTAAAAAAAGGCCAAGTTTTAAAATGTGGGATTATCCGTTCAGGTTGCCGTAGCTATATAGGCGTGAAAGGTGGTTTCGATGTTCCTGAGTATTTAGGGTCACAGGCGACTTTCACTTTAGGGCAGTTTGGTGGGCATGCAGGCCGTAATTTATTAATTGGCGATATGCTGCCGATTACTGAATATTCCGCTCAATCGACCACAGCTCTAGCTCAAGCGCAAATTCCTAGCTTTACCCAAAACTGGGAAATTGCAGTCATGTATGGCCCACATGGCGCACCAGATTTTTTTACCAAACAAGATATTGATGCGTTCTTTGCCAACGAGTTTGAAATTCACTATAACTCAAGTCGTACAGGCATTCGTTTAATTGGGCCAAAACCTGAGTGGGCACGTGAAGACGGCGGTGAGGCAGGCTTACATCCATCCAATATTCACGATAATGCTTATGCGATTGGGGCAATTGATTTTACGGGCGATATGCCAATTATTTTGGGACCAGATGGTCCGAGCTTAGGCGGCTTTGTTTGCCCTGCGGTAGTGATTCATTCCGAGCTTTGGAAAATCGGGCAGCTTAAAGCAGGCGATAAAGTTAAATTTGTACCTGTGAGTTACGCGCAAGCAAAAGCACTCGATCAAAAATATCATCAAAACTTAACTGCGGCTGATACAACTCAGATCGATTTTAACCCAGCCATTCAAGTAGAACCCGACACTTTAAAAGATGCAGTTTTGGCAACTTTAGACGGTAAAGCTGACTTACCAAGCGTGACCTATCGACCAGCAGGAAATAGCTATTTGTTGGTGGAATATGGTGAGTTAGTACTCGATTTAAATTTACGCTTCCGTATTCATGCACTCATGCAATGGGTCAAAGATCAAAACATTCAGGGTATTATCGACTTAACACCGGGTATTCGTTCACTGCAAATTCATTTTGATTCAATTCAACTCGATCAACTTGAGCTTTTACAGAAACTTCAACAGGCAGAAGCCGAGTTACCCGATATTCAAAATATGCAGGTGCCTTCACGGACGGTCTATTTGCCTTTGGCTTGGGAAGATTCGCAGACTCAACTTGCAACTGAGCGCTACACACAAATTGTTCGACCAGATGCACCGTGGTGCCCAGATAACGTCGAGTTTATTCGCCGTATTAATGGCTTAGCTTCTAAGCAAGCGGTTAAAGATGTGGTCTATAGCGCAAACTATTTGGTGATGGGTTTAGGCGATGTGTATTTAGGTGCACCCGTTGCGACGCCGCTCGATCCACGCCAACGTTTAGTCACCACAAAATATAACCCTGCGCGAACTTGGACACCTGAAAATGCGGTCGGCATTGGCGGTGCGTATATGTGTGTGTACGGTATGGAAGGGCCGGGTGGTTATCAATTCGTTGGTCGTACCACTCAAATGTGGAGTCGTTATCGTAAAAATGCCGACTTCGAAGATGGCAAACCGTGGTTATTACGCTTTTTTGACCAAGTTAAGTTTTATGAAGTTTCTGAGCCTGAACTTCTGCAAATGCGTGAAGACTTTAAGGCAGGCCGTCTACAACTTCGTATTGAAGATGGTGTACTCAACTTAAAAGAATACAACGAGTTTTTAAAGACGCATCAAGACAGCATTCAAGCCTTTAAAGATACACAGCAAGCTAACTTTGAGGCTGAACGCCGCCGTTGGCATGAAGCGGGCTTGCAAGAATATATTTCTGAAAGCCTAGATGCGGTTGATGAAGGTGAAACCGTAGTTATTCCTGAAGGAGGCTGTACAGTCGAATCACACATGCCGGGGTCAATCTGGAAAATCGAATGTGCATCGGGTGATATTGTTGAAGAAGGTGCAACCCTTGCAGTAATTGAGGCAATGAAAATTGAAATTCCAATTATTGCGCCGGAACGCATGAAGGTAGAAACTATTACCATTGAAAAAGGGCAAACCGTAAAAACAGGACAAGTGCTATTTACCTTAGCACCTGTTGCTTAAACCAAAAGAGAGCATCAATATTGATGCTCTCTTTTTTTATTATGCTTCGGTCAAATGCTTTAATACTTTATGACCATGTTCAACAGCTTCTAATTTAATTTTCGACTCTGGATTACCTGATAAAGGCGAAACGTCATAAAGCAAGTAGGTGGCGCTTAACTGCATTTGTGTATATTGAATTGAATATTGAACTGCTTTTATAAAGCTATCGGCTAAGTTTTCTCGGTCGTTTACCATGTCGGCTTCTTTTTGCCCGACCGTCATACTAATAATGACTTTTTTATCTTTTAATTTGTCGCCCTGAGAACCATACGCAAACTGATAAGTAAAAACTTCATCAAACCATAATTTCAAAATTGCCGGCATATTAAACCAGAACATTGGATATTGCAGAATGATGGTGTCATGGCATAGCAACGCTTCTTGTTCAGCACTTACATCAATTTGATAGTCCGGATAGAGCTGGAAAATATCTCGTACTTCGAGGTCTGGATAGGTTTTTATAAGTTCATTCACTATCGTTTTATTTGCAATTGATTGAGCGTAGTAGGGATGGGCCAAAATAAGTAAAGCCATAATAATGCCTTGTAGCTATAAAAATCATAGTCACTATAATTTTTATAGTATATGTGTACAATAACTATCAAAGTTGATAGGTGGCGTTAAAAATGGCAAATAATGAAAATAAATGTGAAATCATCATGAATGGAAAAACTTATCCATGCCATATCAGTATGGCTATGGATTTGGTGGGTGGAAAATGGAAAGGCGTTATTTTGTATTATCTAAAAGATGGGCCAAAACGTTTTAATGAAATCAATCAATTAATGCCCACCATCACAGAAATGACTTTAAGCCTCCAACTTAAACAGCTAGAGCAAAGCGGCTTAATATCTCGAACTGTTTATGGTGAAAAAGCACCGATTAAAGTTGTCTATGAAATGACTGAATTAGGTCAATCTTTTAAACCTGTTTTAGAGTGTTTATCACTATGGGCACATACGATGATTAATCAGTCATCATAGGGTTAGCTTATTGATTACATTTTTCTATATGCTTGAAAATTCTTTCACAAAGTGCCTTTGCCTTAGGGGTAAGCTGCCAGTCAGGGTTTTCATCAAAATCTTTAATTATTTCACGGCAAAAATCTAACTTATATTTAATAGTCCCAACACCCGTACCATCAGCAAATGCAGGATCTTTTGCAGTAGATGCTGCATTTTTTATTTGGGTATCAATTAATCTTCCAATCCCATAATTTGCATGATCAAAGTAATTTTCATCAGTAATATCGTCAATAAGTGAAATATCATAGCTCTTTTTAGTCTCAGGCTTCATGCGAGGAAAACGGACTTTTGCTACTCGAACTATTGATGCTTTTGGCAAAGTATTTTCTGTTTCTTTACATTCAAAAATATAATAATTTTCTTTGTTTAATTCGGATTTTAAGATTTTCACACGATCTGCTTTTCCATGAATGTCGCCGTCTGCGATTAAAAGCATTTCACTTGCAACAGCTTTTGCGCTTAAGCCTTTATCTTTTAATTGATCAGCATAATCATCACTAAAAGACCAGTGGGTTAAGTTACTTCCTGCATACTCTACAAATGTGTAGTGGTAGTTGGGCATAAAACGGCGATACCGTTTATATAATTCTGGTTTTGTCGTTTCTAATTCACTTAAGTATTTCTCCATATACTTTGTGATATAAAGACGATCAGTTATGCCTTCAACCCAAATTGTACAGTTGGCTAAATAGACGGAGGAGGGTTTTACGCCTAATGAAGCAAGTAAGTCTCGGTCTCTGCCACAACGGTAAATTTTAAATTCAAATTCTTTTCGCTCTTCAGATTTAGGCTGTTTAACAAATTTTTGAATAATAACTTGGTCTGATTCATCTGCCATATCTAAAAGATGATTCGAATGCGTAGTAAAAAAATAATAGTGTTTAGTTTCATTTAAATAAAAGTTCATGAGTTGGCGAACCATTCCAGCATGCATGTGCAACTCAGGCTCTTCTATAAAAAAGGAATAGACTTCATCTTTTTTGGTAAAAGCTTCATAAGTTAAAATAATAGCTTGTTGTAAACCATCACCAAGTTCTGAAATAGGGAATTGTTTGTCAGAACCTATTTTTATATTAACAACATCTTGATCGTGTTTAGGAATAAGTGATATTGGATCATTATCAAAGAAATACTGGCTAAGTTTATTTTCATAGTTTTTTATAAGGTCACGTTGCTCTGGTTCCCCAAGTAAATGAACTTTTAGTTCATGATAAAGACATTCTCCAGTAATGATATTTTTTGCATTAAATTTTTGTATATTTTTAAAATAATCTTTTTGCGCTCGTTCGATATATGGTTGTTTGTTATCTATTTCAGTAACAGGACGCATCCCTCTAAGTATTGGAAGATAAAATTTTTCTGAATCTATATTTACCTCTAAACTTTCTTGATATTGTTCTCTAAAATTATTTCTTAAGTTATTTAGATGTTCATTTATCTCGAAGGTATTTAATAAGTTCATCTTATTTAGATGTTCAAGACAATATTTATACTGATCTGCTGAACTTTCTACAGAATTTTTCATAGTATCTTGTAAAGCTTTTATTTGGGCATGAAAATCATGATAAGGTTGTCTAGTTTTTAAATACTCATATTCTTTATTAAATTCAAGTTCATATGAAATAGATAAAAGTTGTCTAAACAACTTGATTTGATAGCGATGTGAAGTGGTTGTAGTACTAAAAAGATTTCTTAAAAATCTGCTTTTTCCTGCATTATTTTTACCAATAAAAAAATTTAATCTTTTTATTTCAATGAGTTTATCAAATTCTTTTAAATTGTCAGAGGTATAACTAACTATGTCTTCAGACCAATAATATAATTTGTTATTCATATTTTTAAAAGTGATAAGGGTTTAATTGTTAATATTATGATATTACAAAATAATTTTAATTTAAAACTTATTTACTCAACCAGACTAGCGTTTTTGGTTCAACTTTCTGTCTAGCGTAGCAAAACTCATAGTTGCCCTGATTTTGCACAATTTTAAAGAAGCTGCCCAAAAATCACTCATAAATACCCGCCCAATCCATCAAAACCGCGCTTAAAAACTGGCACATTTTCTGCATCTCTTATCAGTAATACAAAAACTGAATTTGGTAATACCAAGCTAGAGGTGCGATATGAACGATGTAAAACCTGTGGTTCAACCAAAGCCAACTTTAAAAGCCTTTTTAGTCGAATTGCTCAGCGTACGCGCAGGCATATATATCAAACAAAACAATCAGCCGCCTAAAACAAAAGGATAAGACTGTGGCAAAACAAAAGTTGGCTCGAATCAGTATTACCGTGCCTGAAACGACACTTAACGCACTCGACCAAAAAATTGTCGAGCAGAACTATGAAAGCCGCTCGCAAGCCATTGTCGACATGATTAATAAACACCTGATTGCAGAGCAAGCACAGGCCAATGAAGTCATGGTAGGCACGTTGACGCTACTTTATGACGCTAGCCAAATGACCTTGCGCAATCAATTGGTCGATTTACAACAACAGTTTTT
The DNA here is from genome assembly GCF_038562025.1 of Acinetobacter sp. D009. Classification (NCBI taxonomy): domain Bacteria; kingdom Pseudomonadati; phylum Pseudomonadota; class Gammaproteobacteria; order Moraxellales; family Moraxellaceae; genus Acinetobacter; species Acinetobacter sp. D009. The sequence goes on along the minus strand of NZ_CP151886.1, from coordinate 2,442,912 downwards.
AGCACAGGTGATTAGCTCACTTCATATCCAGCTCGACCAACAAAAGATATTGCAAGTCATGTTAATGCAGGGCGCAAGTTCTGAACTCAGACAAATTAGTCAGCAATTTATTGTGTTGAAAGGGGTGATTAAAGGGCATTTAGAACTGATGGATGCCGTCATGCCACCTATACAGCAAAATGACTAAATGAGGAGTAGCGTGTTGAAAAATTTATGGACAATTCAAGACTGGAAAACAGCATATCAAAACGGGCAAATCCATCTTGCAGATCTGATTGGCTACGTTGCAGAAATTAAAAATGATGATAATGCGTGGATTGAAATTGCATCGAACGAGCAGATTCAATCGCAAATTGATATTTTAAAAGACCAAAATATTGCTGACTTACCTCTATATGGTGTGCCATTTGCAGTTAAAGACAACATTGATGTCGCTGGCTTTCACACGACTGCTGCCTGTAAAGAGATTCAATATTTAGCGAACCAAGATGCCGCCGTAATTGCTAAGCTGAAAAAAGCAGGGGCGATTGTGATTGGTAAAACTAACCTCGATCAGTTTGCAACGGGGCTGGTTGGCGTTCGCTCTCCATACGGTGCAGTAAAAAATAGTTTTAACCCTGAATATATTAGCGGTGGGTCAAGCTCTGGTTCGTCAGTGGTGGTTGCCAATGGTATTGTGCCTTTTAGTTTGGGGACAGACACGGCGGGGTCAGGGCGTGTTCCTGCGGGCCATAACAATATTGTGGGTCTTAAGCCGACAAAGGGCTGGTTTTCTACCACAGGTTTAATTCCTGCATGTCGGACTATTGATGTCATTTCTATTTTTGCGATGCATATTGATGATGCTTGGGCAGTTGCCAGTTTAATGCAGGGTTACGATGAAACAGATGAATATTCACGAATGCATCCAGCCAATGTACCGACTCAGTTTTCTAAACGAAAAATTGCCATTCCAGCTCAACTTGAGTTTTATGGTGATCTTGAATCTGAAAAAGCCTTTTTAGTTGCAGTCGAGCGTGTAAAAAAACTGGGCTATGAAGTTGAGAGTATTGATTTCAGTGCGTTTAATGAGCTTGCTGCTGCACTGTATAACGATGCATGGGTAGCGGAAAGAACAGTCGTCGTTGAACGCATGACAACACGTGAAAAGGCTCATCCAGTCATTGCTCAAATTATTGCGCAGGCAGATAAATTCAAGGCAACAGATGCACTTCAAGCCGAATATAACCGTGCCGTTCTGGCTCGAAAAATTAATCTGGCGTTACACCCTTTTGATACATTGATGGTTCCGACAGCGCCAACCATTTATACCATTGCCGAAGTTGAAGCCGACCCATTGACTAAAAATGCACACATGGGGGCCTATACTAACTTTGTCAATTTTGCTGATCTTTCGGCTTTAGCTTTACCTAACGTACTCCGTGAAGACGGCCTACCAAGCGGCGTAACCTTTATTGCACCAGCTTGGCACGATCAGGCACTGGCCAATTTCGCGCAGCTTTGGCAAACCGAAACATCGCTGAGTTTAGGTAAATCAACTCAGCATTATCAAAAAAGTCTAGAGATCCAGTCGAATCATTCAGTGCAGCTTGCTGTGGTGGGAGCACACTTAACAGGTATGCCACTTAATTTTCAGCTCACTAGCCGCAATGCCACTTTGCTTAAGAAAACCCAGACAGCAGACACTTATAAACTCTTTGCTTTAAAAAATACCACACCACCAAAACCGGGGCTGCAATGTGATGCAGCAGGGACCTCAATTGAAGTCGAGGTGTGGGATGTTCCATTAGCACATTTTGGAGCCATTGTGGCTGAAGTACCCGCACCACTTGGTATTGGGAACCTGAAACTAAAAGATGGAACATGGGTCAAAGGCTTTATTTGCGAAGCTTACGCCATTCAAGATGCAACCGATATTAGCCATTTTGGAGGCTGGCGAGCTTATATACAGTCACTCAATCAAACCGCTCAAAGTGTTGTTAGTAAAAATGTTGGGGAAGTTTCTATATGATTAAAAAAGCGTTGTTATCCGTATCTATTTTATCGGCAGTTGTATTGGGTGGGTGTGACAATACCGCTAAAGTGCCCGAGGCTAAACAAGATGCTCAGGCATCCACAAATACAAAACCAATTACGATTGGCTATAGTGATTGGCCGGGCTGGGTGGCTTGGCAAGTGGCTATTGAAAAAGGCTGGTTAAAAGAAGCAGGCTTAAATGTAGAGTTTAAATGGTTTGATTATTCGGCTTCTCTGTCAGCCTTTTCCGCAAATCAGCTCGATGCTGTGTTGGTCACCAATGGCGATAACTTGGTAACTGCTTCGGGCGGTACACAAGGCATGATGATCATGGCAACGGATTATTCTGCGGGCAATGATGTCATTATTGCAAAAGAGGGCATTAATACCATTCAAGACTTAAAAGGAAAATCGATCGGTGTCGAAAAAGGCTTGGTTGACCATCTTTTATTGGCAACTGCTTTAACCGACCATAACATTAAAGCGAACGAGGTGAAGCTGGTAAATTCAGCAACGAACCAATTACCTCAAGTGTTTAATAGCCCTGATATTTCTGCTATTGCTGTTTGGCAACCTGTTGCAGGTCAGGCATTAAAAGCAGTGGCAGGCTCTAAAATTATCTACACCTCTAAAGACAAGCCAGGTTTAATTTACGACACCTTAACAGTCAACATGAGTCATTTAACTGCTCATCAAGAAGAATGGAAAAAAGTCATTCAGGTGTGGGATAAAACAGTTAAATATATTAATGACCCTGCAACCCATGCAGATGCAGTTAAAATCATGGCAAACCGTTCAGGGGTTGATCCAAAGCAATATGAGTTGATGGTCAGCGGTACGCATTTATTAGATATCAATGCCAATAAAAAAGTATTTGCTAAATCTCAAGGCTTTGACTCGATTTATGGTTCTAGCTATCACGTCAATAAATTTAACGTTGAAAACGGTATTTATAAAACTGAACAAAATGTAGATGGGCTGATTTATCCAACACTCATCGAACAACTTAAATAAACCCCATAAATAAAAAAGCCCAAGTTCAACTTGGGCTTTTTAATGTCTTTCTTATTTTTCTGTACTGACCTGAGTCATACGTGGAATTTTTGGTAAGTCTTGTAAAGCTGGGTCAAGCTCATCTTCTTCAGCGTGAACTAAATAATCTACCCGTGAACGGAGCTGTTTAAACTCAGGTGTACTCATCAAATCGAGTGAGCGTGGGCGAGGTAAATTAACTTCAATAATTTCTTTAATTTCACCGGGATTGGCTTTGAGTGCCACAATTCGGTCAGCAAGTAAAATGGCTTCGTCCATGTCATGGGTCACAAAAATAATGGTGATATCAATGTTTTGCCATAAATCCATCAAGTGCTTTTGCATTTTTTGACGTGTGTGTGGGTCGAGTGCACCAAAAGGTTCATCCATGAGTAAAATTTTTGGTTGATTAACCAGTGCTCTAGCAATTGCAACGCGCTGTTTCATACCACCAGAAAGTTGGTGTGGATACTGATTTTCATACTTTTCCAAACCAATAATATTAATCCATTCAAGTGCTTGCGCCTCTGCTGTCATTTGACTAGCGCCGCGCATTTGCGGACCAAACATCACGTTTTCTTTTACAGTTTTCCACGGAAAAAGGGTATAGCCCTGAAATACCATGCCACGTTCAGGGCATGGGCCCGTAATGCATTCGCCGTCTACTAAAATTTCTCCACTATGGTATGGGTCTAAACCTGCAATAACACGGCTCAGTGTTGATTTACCGCAGCCAGAAGGACCAATCACGCAAATAAATTCTCTTTTATGAATTTTTAAATCGAGCTTATTTAAAACAGTGCGTTCGCTTTGACCATGCTTAAACACTTGGCTCAGTTGTTTAGCTTCTAAAATAACAGGACGTTCATAAATTTTTTGAAAGTGTTCATGCGCGTTAAATGTTGAATCGTTCATTATTTTGCTCCTACTTTCCAAGTGAACATCCGCTCACCTAACTTCATTAATAGCCAATCACAGACCAGACCAATCACGCCAATAATCAAAATAGCTGCATAGACATTGTCAAAGTTTTGATAGCGAGCCTGTTGGGTAATAAACCATGTAATACCCGAGGTCGTACCGATCAACTCGGAAACAATTAAATAGGTCCATGCCCAGCCCAATAGCACACGTAAGTCGCGGTAAATATCAGGTAGGGCAGCAGGAATTACCACATGAAATAAACTTTTGAGCTTATTGGTGCCAAGCGTATAACCAGCTTCAATTAAGCTTCGATCTACCATTCGGGTGGTATTGGCAATAATCAGAATTTGCTGAAAGAGAGTACCAATCACAATAATTGCAATTTTAGGTGCGTCATTAATCCCTAAAATTGCTACTGCAAGTGCGCCAAAGGCAGGAGCTGGTAAGTAACGGAAAAACTCAACAAAAGGTTCTGTTAACAGAGATATCCGCTTAGAAAAACCACACAAAATACCCAGTGGAATCCCAATCAAGGAAGAGATAAAAAAGGCTGAAAAAACCAGTTTAATGCTGTGCCATAAACTTTGATGAAACCACGGTGAATCAGGTTGTTCTGGTGGTGTGGTAAATGCGGTGACCAAAGCCTTAGCGACTTCATGGGGAGCGGGTAAATAAATCGGATTGACCAAAATACCTTGTGGTGGTGCAGAATTTCGATTAACTGCATTTTGTGCTTCGAGATAGAACACATTTTTATCAATGCGACTTCCTACTTGTAAGTAAGCAACACTTCCCGAACTCGTGATTTGTACTTGAGGATGCCAAACAAAAGGTAAGTAACTGATTGCGCACCAAAGACATATTGGAATCACGAAAGAACAAATACTGAGAATCAGCTTGTTCTTTCGCGTAAATTCCTTTGCAACATAACCCATATCGACAGCTCCCCATTTTGATCAGTATTACGATTTTCATAAAACGTAATATTGTTAAGCAAAATAGGTGCCATCTTTAAGTGCTCTAGATGAGTTAAGAAGATGAGGGAACTAAAGTTTCATGTAAATAAACCCAATAACATTTTTCGTCTTCTACTTTAATGCAGGCTGTAGAGGTACGTACTGTCTCGGTTTCATTAGTTTGCTGATGTTCCTGATATTGCACCCAACAATAATTTTCAAATTCGTATAAAGCTGTATTCTTAATAATGTTGATTTTTAAAGAAGGTTTTTTTCCGATATTCTGACTAAATAAACTATTCACTTCTGTGAAACCAATGCTGTGCCCTTGAACGTTGACCATCTTAAAATTTTGATCAAAGCTATCTAAAAGCGGGCTCAGACTTTGCTCTGCATTTTTTCCTGTAAATACGTTCTCTATTAAAATATGTAGGTCAATGACACTTTGAATGGCTTGATCCATTTGTTTAGACATGGGTTTTCTCCTTTAAAACCTTATCTTTCTTTTAGATAAACTAAAAAGTATGTAAGTTGGGGGAAGATAAGCTATTTTATATAAATAGACAATTCTGTCTGTTTTTTATAAAATATCGATGATTATGACTCAGTTTTTATAATAATGATGTCCCATAAAATATTTCAAATTTTAGATAGTTTAGGATTGGTCGCACAGAATCGCGTTCTTCATGTGCAATTTTCCAACGCATCATTAAACAATCAAGTTTTCTTGCAACGCATCGAGGGCGAACATACACTCAACCAAGGCAGCGTTGCTGACTTACTGTGTCTATCGACCAACGCACATATTGCATTAAAACAATTTATTGGCTGTCAGGTTGCCGTCGATCAAGTCACTGACATGGGGCAGTTTTTTAGAACAACAGGTATTATTACCGAAGCGAGCCAAGGGCAAAGCGACGGCTCACTCACTATTTATAACCTCACCTTAAAAGACCCAACTGCACTCTGGCATAAACGCCGTAATAGCCGCGTGTTTATGAACAAAAGCGTGCGCGATATTAGCGAAATTCTGTTTAAAGAATGGCAGGGGAAAAGCCCGTTATTTGCCTCAAGCTTAACACTCGACACAGCAGGCTTAACCAAAGACTACGATGTGCGTCCATTTGTGATGCAGTCAAACGAAAGCGATTATGACTTTTTAACCCGTTTGTGGCGTAGTGAAGGCATTAACTGGCTGGTCGATGAATCACAGCTTTTTGTCGCTGACCCGAATGCTTCCATTCAGCCACAAGTCTTACGTTTAATTGACGATAACCAAAACTATCAGGCGCTTGAACGTCGTAGCCTACGTTACCAACGCAGCAGTGCCACAGAACAGTTCGATACCATTACCCAAGTTAAAGCTGAGCGTCGCTTACAACCAACCTCGGTTCATGTGCAACGCTGGCAAGCCGATGCTTTGCAACAAGAAGAAGGCAGCGGCAGTGTACAAGGTAAGCAGCAGCACAGCGAACACTATGACAATGCGAGCTTGAATCTTGAAGATGCATGGCACGTTAGCCCCGCTTGGATGCAGGACTTAAACGGTGAAGACCAAGCCACCGCTTCAGGCAATAGCCAGATTGAAAAGCTTAACCAGCACATCAATGCTTATCATCACCTAAGTTCGAAACAGTTTACGGTTTCAGGTAATGTTCGGGATGCACAGGTAGGTTACTGGTTTGAGCTGAATGACCATCCGGAACTCGACCAACATGACAGTGCTGATAAAGAGTTCTTAATCTTAAGCAAGCACTACTATAACCAAAATAATTTACCGAAAGAATTACAACAGCAACTTGAGCGTCTGTTGCCAAAAGACAAGCTCAAAGCAGCTCAACTCGACAGCCAAAACCCAGAGCAGCGCCACTTTGCTGAGCTGAATGTCGTTCGACGCAACATTAAAGCTGTCCCTGAATATAGCCCGCTAGAACACCATCCAGCTGCCCACCCGCAGCGTGCTAAAGTCGTAGGACTGGAAGGCGAAAGCATCCATGTCGACCAGTGGGGGCGCATTAAAGTCCGTTTCCTGTTTACTCGAACTGATGACCATAGGCATGACGGTGGAGCGGGAAGTAACGACAATGACACCGACTCCGCTTGGGTGGATGTGCTGACCCCATGGGCAGGTACGGGTTATGGCGCACGCTTCTTGCCTCGCGTAGGTGAGATTGTTGTCATCGACTTCTTTGACGGCAATATTGACCGCCCGTTTGTGGTGGGACGCATTCACGAAGCTGAACGCCACCCAACCCAGTTCGATCAGAAAGGCCAATTACCTGATACTAAAAAACTCAGTGGTATTCGCTCCGAAGAAGTCGACGGCAAAGGTTTTAACCAACTCCGTTTTGATGATACCACAGGGCAAATTAGTGCCCAGCTACAAAGTAGCCATGCGGCCAGTCAGCTCAACTTAGGTAACTTAAGCCATCCAAAAGACAAAGCTGAAAGTGAAGGCCGTGGTGAAGGCTTTGAGCTACGAACAGACCAGTGGGGTGCGGTACGTGCGGGCAGTGGCTTACTCGTTAGTACTCACAAACAGGATCAAGCTCAAGGCGTACACCTAGATGCAAATGAGGCCAAACAACAAATCGAAGGGGGCCTCAACAATGCCAAGGCACTTAGTGAAGTTGCTAAAAATCAGCAAACTGATCCATTGGAAATGCTTGAGAACCTAAAAACGTTCATAGAGCAAATTGAAGAAAAAGATCAAGACAAATCTGCCGCTTTTAAGCAAGCCTTGATGATATTAACGGCACCTAACAGTATCGCTTTAGCCAGTAATGAAGACATTCACCTCAGCGCAGATGCTCAGTTAAGTCAAACTGCTGGTGATAGCATTAACCTGACTACGCAAAAGAACCTGATTGCACACGCCCAAAATAAAATTAGCCTTTTCGCAGCGCAAGAAGGGGCAAGACTCTATGCAGGCAAAGGCAAAGTTGAGATACAAGCACAAGGCGATGGTGCAGATTTAATTGCCCGTAAAGCGGTTCAGATTATTTCAACTGAAGACAAAATTGAGATTAGTGCTTCTAAAGAAATCGTTATCACGGCGGGTGGATCTCAAATCAAGATTAATGGTTCAGGAATTTTCCCTGTCACTGGCGGCAAGTTTGAGGTAAAAGCTGGGCAGCATTTGTTTATGGGGGGAGGAAGTGCGAATTTTAGTTCTTCACTACCGCCTCCGCCAAAACGTAGTCCAGGAAATTTAGAGCTCATCCACGATTATGCGCATGGTGAGTTTGTTAAAGGTGGAAGCTATACGGTTGTCGACAACTTAGGAAAAGAAGTCACTGGCAAGCTGGATGATAAGGGATTTGCAAGAGTTTCTGGCTTAGCAACAGGTGCAGTAAAAGTCTTCTTTGAACCAGATCACCGTGATCCTTGGGATGCAGCAAGTGATTTTAAACGTCCAGTTGAGTGGCCAAATAAGAATGATGCGGATAATGAGCAATCAGATTCCTTAATTGCACAAATGAGTAAAACAGCCCAGTCCAAACTTGGTGAATTATCTAAACAATTAACCAATCCTGCGAATATTATGAAAAATATTCAGACAGCACAAAGCATAAAATCTGAAGGAGCAAAGGCTTTAATGCCAATATTAAAAATAGAAGTGCAGGGATTAGTGACTGATCAAGTGAAAAGCTTTTTACCTATTTCAGAAGTAGGTCGAAAAATAGGGAACAATATTGATCTTGCATCAATTCAGAAAATAAATGACATCAGCAAATTAAGTTCTGTTGATAGCGGTAGTTTGCTGACTAACGCGCTTCCTCAATATTTGCAAAGTCCTTTTAAAAAGAATTCATAGAGAAAGAAAATGTCTGGAAAAACAGAAGTTGTTAAGCCATTAACAGAAGTTGCTATTAAAGATGTTAGTCATTCAAAACAAAAAATAGATAATTGGTTAAAGAGTCATACACATCAAATTGTGACATTAGATTTGCTAGCCAGTGTAATGGGGACAGTTCCAATTATTGGAAATGTGATGGCTGCTATCGATGTGGTCTCCGACATTTGCTATATCTACGATAAAGGTTTTCAAAATGCCGATATTATGGATTGGTCCACAATGGGTATTGACCTTATTGGGATTGCACCTGTACCAGGAACAACAGCAATTCGTATGTCTGCTCGTCCAGCCCTGTTTCTAGTCCGTCAAGAAGTTAAACGTGTGGGTAAAGCTGCTTTGGGAGAAGCAGTTATCGTAGTGATCTCCAATCATTTAAATGATCAGGTTGCGGGACAAATTGATAAATTCTGTAAAACAGGCCTTCAACAGTTAAATTCAATTTTAGCCACTTGTGGTGGAACCGTTCAAAATGCCACAACACAAATTAATGGTGGTATTGTTCGAGTTGTAACAAAAGGCCAAGTATTTACAAATGCGGGGTCAAATACAAATCGAGCTCAACAGCAAGCTGCTGGTGTTATTAAAGGAATAAAAAGTGGTGACTTAACACGAGCTGGAAAAAACTTGGTTTACATGACCGAAAACTTGGGAAAAGCTCTTATTAAAACAGGAGCAAACTCGAATGCTAAAGTTGTTACCTCTTTAGTTCCTGCACATCTAAAGCAGCCGATATTAAATGTAGGTGCAACGATTAATAAAATTGGTATCACTGCCAATACTAAAATTAAGGGCTTGGGAAATACAGCGCAGCCGCAAACAATTGGCTGGTTATTTGAAATATTACGTTTAAGTAATGCCAGATTTAGAAAAAAAGCCTCCGGCCAAGTTAAGCCAACCCAAACCACACAAGTTAGACATGACAAGAAGAATGATAAGTTAGAAAAGGCAAATACTGAACATGCTGCGACTCATAATGCGAATGCATGTAAAAACTGTAAAGGGGGGGCGACTAAACGATCGATTACCTTTGCCATGGGTACTGAATTTTTAAATCATACCGATGCACAAATTCATCCATTATTGATAGAGCAATTTTCGAGAACGTATGTATCAAACTTATATCAGTATGATCAATCGATTTTCGGAGCGCGGTGGATTACACCTTTTACAACCAAGATTGCTCGTTGTTCTCGTTACAACATTAATGAACCAAAAGAACCGATTGAACAAGAGGGCTGGGAGTATATTGGCGGTGATGGTCGTCCAGTTCGTTTACCAGATCTAAAAGTTGGACAGAGTTACTATGACGAAGTAGAAACTTTTACTTATACAGTTGTCTCACCTGAAATTAGAGCTATTTCATATGGAGCTTCAGAAACTCATTTCTATCAAAAATATAAAAATGAGTTTCGTTTAGTCTCCATTGAACGTCAAAATGGATTTAGTATTGGGCTGCGTTATGACCATGCATTAGAAAATGGTGATAGCTATTTATCCGACATTATATTTAAACAGCAACAACAAACACTGGCGCATGTTGCATTACAAATTAATGATGTGCAAAAAGTTGTTGCAGCTTGGTTGGTTGAAGATGGTCAACTCATTAGACAACTATCAGCATATCAATATAACGAGCAAGGCGATTTAATTAAGGCAACCAATGAGTTTGCTGCTTCTTATGAATATCAATACCAAGCTCACTTATTGACTCGTTATACTGATCTTACTCAAAGAGGAATGAACTTAAAGTGGGATGGTATTCTACCTAGCTCAAAAGCAATTGAAGAATGGGCCGATGACTATAGTTCCGCTACTAAATTAGATTGGGATGAAAACATTCGCGTAACTTCAGTCATGGATATCGATGGTAACGTAACTGAATACTATTATGGTATTACTGGTTATACCTATCGAATTATTTATCCAGACAATTTGCAAGAATGGTTCTTTAGAGACCAAGCAAAAAATATAACATCGCATATTGCTACCGATGGAACAGAAACATCGTATACCTACGACGAACGTGGTAATGTCTTAAGTATGGTTCAGGCCGATGGCTCAACCTTTTATTATGAATACGACGAAAAAGATAATCTGACTGGTTTTGTTGATGCTGAACAGGGGCGTTGGTTTAAAGAATACGATGCTTCAGGGAATATAATTAAAGAAATTGATCCGCTGAAGCATGAAACAGCCTATACCTATAATGCGATGGGATTGGTAACCTCCATTAAAGATGCTAAAGGCGGTAAGAAGACACTTAAATATGATGATCAAGGGAACTTGGTTACTTATACGGATTGTTCTGGTAAAGAAACTCACTGGCATTATGATGATCGCGGGCGTGTCAAATTTATTGAAAATGCTTTAAAGCAAAAAGTTGAATATTTCTATACGGAATTAACTGCTGAACCAAGAAAACCTCTAGCAAAAGGCTTACCGCTGAATGCTTTTGGACAGCTCGAAAAAATTAAACACGCTGATGGAGCTGAAGAGCATTTTATTCATGATGAAGAAGGTAGATTATTAGTTCATATTGACCCTAAAGGTCAGCAGACACGTTATGAATATGATGCGGCTGGTTTAATTACTAAGCGTATTGACCCATTAAATCAAACCTTAAAATATCAATGGGACCGCTTGAGTCGCTTAAAACGTTTAACTAATGAAAATGGCGCAAGTTACGAGTTTGTCTATGATGCGGCGGGTCGATTAGTAAAAGAAATTGATTTTGATGGCAAAGAAACTGTTTATACGTACGATGAATATAATGGTCGTTTAACTAGTAGCATTGAGGTCGCTTCTGCTTATGGTCAAGATTTCAAAGATCGCGCTGCTCCTAAAGACCGTATTCAGCAATTTATTTTTGATAGCATGGGACGTTTAGAACAACGTACAGCAGGATATGGTTATCAAGGGCAAGAGCTTGAAGAAAAGCAAATAGAAGAATTTTCTTATGATGGCCTAGGTCATTTAGTTCAAGCTAAAAATGCTGAAACCAACTTACAGTGGTTTTACGATGCAGCAGGCAATTTAATTAAAGAACATCATCAAGACGTTGTGACACAGAAAACTGCTGTATGGAAACATGTCTATGATGAATTAAATAATCGAACTACAACCATCCGACCTGATGGACAGAAAATAGATTGGCTGACTTATGGAAGTGGACATGTCTATGGTGTGGCTTTAAATGGTGAAGATGTTGTTAGCTTTGAACGTGATGATTTACATAGAGAGACATTACGCCACTATGCAAATGGTCTTAGCCAACAACAACGTTATGATGAAGTCGGGCGCTTAACTCAGCAATTAATGTTGAATGGGCATGACAAAGGCTATCAGGCCCAAACTCAAAATAATGCTATCCAGCATACCAATCAATTGATTGAACGCTTATATCACTACGATAAAACAGGTGAGTTAACGCTCATTAAGGATACTCGTCGTGGGGCTATTCATTATAAATATGATCCTGTTGGGCGTTTATTAGAGGCAACTAGTAAACTTGGGAAAGAGACTTTTAATTTTGACCCGGCAAGTAATATTCTAGATCGATATAACAGTACCAAAGAGCAATCCTCACAACCCGCTGTCACTGAAAAAGGTCTTGGTTATAACCGCTTAGTTAATAATGTCGTGCAGGAATATCTTGACCAACAATATCAATATGATGCTTTTGGTCAACTGATTCGACAAAAGTCATCACAAGGTGATTTAAATCTTGAGTGGGATGTGTTGGGACGCCTTGTTCGTAGTAGAAACAATCAATACACGGCAGAATATCGCTATGATGCTTTAGGCCGACGTATTCAAAAAAGAAGTAAGCATCACCATACAGGGCAAGAGCAGAACATTATTTATGGTTGGGATGGTGATACTTTAGCGTATGAATCTAGTGCTGATTTAACAAAACACTATTTCTACGAAAAAGATAGTTTCGTGCCTTTGTTGCAGGCGGCGTATCATCACTCAATTGAACTACATCAAACCCAAGACTGGACAGAAAAAACATATAGTATTTATAAAGACCCATTGTGGAATACGGTAAAACAAAGCCAAGGTTTTGATGATGTATGGTTCTATCACTGTGATCATTTAGGCACACCGCAAGAAATGAGTGACCAAACAGGTGCCATTATCTGGAAGGCTGAATATAAAGCTTGGGGTGAATGTAAGCTAGAACAGACTAACTCAGATTTCTTTGAAAAGTCAGAAATTATTAGCAATAATATCCGTTTCCAAGGTCAATATTTTGATGAGGAAACAGGACTTCATTACAACCGTTATCGTTATTATTCGCCTTATGTTGGACGTTTTATTTCCAAAGATCCTATTGGTTTATTCGGTGGATTAAATGTTTATGCGTATGCACCGAATCCTAATAATTGGGTTGATCAGTTAGGTTTAACTTGTAGTAAATATAGAAGAGCAAGTTTAAGAGATATTAGGAAAAAACTAGGTATTCCAATGAGCCAGCAACCTATTAGGCAAAAAATGGTTCCTTTAACAGACAAAAATGGTAAAAGAATTCTTAATCAGAATAATATGCCAATAATGACTCGAGAGTTGACATATAATGTTAAAGGAAAAGAAATTGTAATTCAGGATCATTCAGCTGGACATGATTTTGGTGAAGCAGGTGGAAAAGGTAATCAACCGTCCCATCATAATGTTAGACCCGCTGAAAATACACGTACGGGTACGGTTGACGGAATGGATGATCATTTTTATTTTGATTGCAGGAATAGTAAATGATAGAAAGAATTAATTTGTTAAATCCAATGGCTTTAAGAAGTCATAATTTAGATTGTCAAAATATAGAAATTACTAAAGTTATAATTTCTAATAATGATCCGACTCTTGAAGTTAGATTTGTATTTAAGAGGGAAGATTTTTCATTATATATAGATATTAGTTTTATTGGAGTGGATGAGCTGTTAATTAAAAATATAAGTTTTTCAAATATTATTGAAAGTTATTTTATAGAAAAAAATATATTTTCAATAAAAACTAAATTGGATGGGCTTATTGAGTTTAAGTATGAATGGGGAAATATTGAGTCCATGAAAAATATTAAGGAAGGTGAGTTTTAGGTTAATGATTGATATTGTATTACTTGGTGATTTTTTGAATTTAATTTAAAAAAGCAGAGAATTTTTTGAACTCAGTAATAGATGCACAAAAGTGTAATTGTATGAAATTTAATTCTAAGTTTGTTCAACCTTCAAAGAATGAAATGGTTGCTGTAGCTTTGGATTCATTAGGAAAAATACCAAATACAGGTATACGTAATGTACTAGAGGAAGGGGAAAATATTTCATGGTTTTTTTATTGTGGAGAATTTTCTGAAGATGATGATTTCTTTAAACCAATACATATATCTCATTTAGAAAACTATCTTCCCGAAGTTATTCCTTATTTGGCGTTAGAAGAAGGGTTTAGATTTGTAATAGATAAACAGGGTTACGAAGATGTATGGAAGGAAGAATATAGACTAAATTTATATTTTTTAACTCATAAAAATCTTTATTAGTTTTTTATGAAAATTCTATAAGATGAAATTGTAAGTAATCAAGTAATTTCAATATTTTATTTATATGCACAATTGAAAGTTCAGATATGGTAAATAGCTTTTATAGTAAATATGAAAGGACTTGAGGATGTCGATCAGTCTATTAGAGATAATTAAAAACAGCGATAATTCAAAGTTATTGGATTTGAGTTGTGATCAACATGAAATTATGTTGACTATAGCTCATGATTATTTTGATAAAATTATCCGTATCACTTTTCCTTTTCAAAACTTTTTTAGTAGTTTCTCGAGTAAAAGTGATGGTATATGTTTTTTATCTATTGAAAATATAAAAGATACACTAAATGTAAAAAATGGAGTTTATATTCCTTCTACAGATTTTGGTGATTTTATGTATGAAGTGAGAGAAGGTAATAGCAGTGGATATGGTTTGAAAGAAAGTAAATTTAAAACTTTTTTTAAAGTTATAGGAAGTTTTAAAGTAGTCATTCCTATTGAAAATTTTGAAAAAATCAAAATTGAATTTTTAAATAATTAGTAGAGGTGTTAATAGATTTATTAGAATACTAAAATATTAACAATTTTTAAAAGTGAATTAATAGCGTAAGTTTTTATTTCACTTTATATCTTTATTACGTTCATTATCATCATCCATTCTTGTATTCATATGGTTAAGTTTTCCTTTACAAAATAGACAGATGTTTCTGTATTTTATAAAATAATGCCAATCCTGACAAAGTTTTCATAAAAAAGATGTTATCTCATATACATAGAATTCTAGAAGATTTGGGTATCAGCTCGCAAAAGCGCGTGCTTCATGTTCAGTTTTCTAATCCATCGTTGAATACTCAAGTCTTTTTACAAAGTATTGAAGGACAGCATCAGCTAAATGAAGGACTGACTGCCGATTTATTTTGTCTTTCTACCAATGCCCATATTTCATTAAAACAATTTATTGGTTGTCAGGTTGCAGTCGATCAAGTCACTGATCAGGGGCAGCTATTTAGAACTACAGGAATTATTACAGAAGCCAGTCAGGGGCAGAGTGATGGTTCATTAACATTGTATAAACTGAGATTGCAAGATCCAACCGCACTATGGCATAAACGCCGCAATAGTCGTGTGTTTATGAATAAGAGTGTACGGGACATTACTGAAATTCTATTTACAGAATGGCAGAACAAAAGCCCCTTGTTTACTTCTGGTTTAACATTGGATTTAAAAGGTCTAACCGAAGACTACGATGTTCGACCTTTTATCATGCAAAGTAATGAAACGGATTATGAATTTTTAACCCGACTTTGGCGTAGTGAAGGTATTAACTGGTTAGTTGATGAAGCTCAGTTGTTTGTCACTAATAGCTCTGATGAGATTCAATCACAAAAGTTACGTCTAATTGATAATAATGAATCATATTTAGCATTAGACCGAAGAAATATCCGTTATCATCGCAGTAGCGCAGTTGAACAACAAGACAGTATGGCGAGTCTTGTGCCAACTCGAAGCTTGCAACCTACAGCCGTGTATGTGCAACGCTGGCAAGCTGATGTTTTAAGTCAAGAAGAAGGCATGGGCAGTGTTCAGTCAAAGCATGGTCATAGTGCTAATCAGGATAATGCGAGTTTAAGTCTAGAGCAGGCATGGCATGTCAGCCCTGCTTGGATGCAAGATTTAAAGGGTGAAGACCAAGCCACTGCATCGGGTCACCAGCAGCTAGAAAAACTCAACAATAATCTATCTGATTATTATGCGTCTCAATCAAAATATTTCCGTGCACAAACTACGGTACGTGATACGCAAGTTGGCTATTGGTTTGAATTGGATGAACATCCTGAAATAGATACCCATAGCGGATCAGACAAAGAATTTCTGATTGTTGGTAAAAGCTTCTATTTACAAAATAATTTGCCCAAAGATTTACAACAGCAAATCAATCAACTTTTTAGCCAAAGCCAATGGCAAAAAGATCAATCCGAGTTAAATGATCAAACCGAGCGTCAGGGTAATGAGCTCATCTTATCGCGTAGAAATATAAAAACTGTTCCTGAGTATAACCCGTTTGAACATCGACCAGCCGCTTACCCGCAGCGCGCTAGAGTGGTTGGATTAGAGGGTGAAAGTATTCATGTTGACCAGTGGGGACGCATAAAAGTCCGCTTCCTGTTTACCCGAACAGATGACCACAGCCATGATGGTGGAGCAGGCAGTAATGACAATGACACTGACTCAGCTTGGGTTGATGTGCTGACTCCATGGGCAGGTGCAGGTTATGGTGCACGCTTCTTACCACGTGTCGGTGAGATTGTTGTCATCGACTTCTTTGACGGCAACATTGACCGTCCATTTGTGGTGGGGCGTATTCACGAAGCTGAACGCCATCCAACCCAGTTCGACCAGAAAGGTCAGCTCCCCGACACTAAAAAACTCAGTGGTATCCGCTCAGAAGAAGTGGATGGCAAAGGTTTTAACCAACTACGTTTTGATGACACCACAGGCCAGATCAGTGCTCAGCTACAAAGTAGTCATGCGGTAAGCCAACTAAACTTAGGTAACTTAAGCCATCCAAAAGACAAGGCGGAGAGTGAAGGTCGAGGTGAAGGCTTCGAACTCAGAACAGACCAATGGGGTGCGGTAAGAGCTGGAAATGGCTTACTTGTTAGTACCCACAAACAGGATCAAGCTCAAGGCCTACATCTCGATGCAAATGAGGCCAAACAACAAATAGAAGGCAGCCTAAATAATGCTAAGGCACTCAGTGAAGTTGCTAAAAATCAGCAAACCGACCCGTTAGATATGCTTGAGAATATTCAGACTTTCTTAGAAGCTCTCAAACAAGAAGATCCTAAAAAAGCTGCTGAGTTTCAATCAGCAGTGATGCTGCTGGCATCTCCAAAAAGTATTGCTGTAAGTAGTAATGAAGATATACACCTTAGTGCAAATGGACAGCTCACTCAAAGTGCTGGAGATAGTATTAATATTAGTACGCAAAAGAATATAGTGAGTCATGCGAGTCAAAAAATAAGTCTGTTTGCCGCGCAAGAAGGTGCTCGGCTTTTTGCTGGTCAAGGTAAAGTTGAAATTCAGGCACAAGGTGATGCCTTAGATGTCATTGCTCGAAAGGGTGTACAGATTACTTCAACTGAAGACACGGTCTTTATTACTAGCCCAACTGAGATTAATCTGACAGCAAACGGATCTCAAGTTAAGCTGAACGGTTCAGGTATTTTTCCTGTTACGGGCGGTAAGCTTGAGGTGAAAGCAGGGCAGCATTTGTTTATGGGAGGCTCATCAATAAATCCACCTGCATTAGATTTACCAGACTGTTCGGCTAAGCAAACTCAAGCTGCTCAAAATGGTTCGGCTAAGGTAGATTTATCATGAGTTTGTCAATTTTTAATACAACTCAATATAATGATTTAAAAGATATAACTTCTAAAGTTGAAGAACAATGCATCCAAATTCTGAATGAATATGGCAAGATCATTTTTTTATTAGATACTACACTGAATGATTCTATTTTTAACGGTGTAATAGATAATTTATCAAACAAAAATATTGCATATATTCCCTTAGCGCATAAAAAAGAAATTGCAAAGTCAAATCTCTTTTTTATTTGTATTGATGATAAAAAAGTATTTGAGCAGATCAAAGAGGATTTATTGCAAAATCTATCGAGAAATAAAAATATTACGAATGACTGCTATTTTGTTCATGGGTTTGGCGTGGCGAAGACACGCTCACTTGAGGAATTGCGAGATCAGATAAAAACTAAATTAGTGATTTCTGATCAAGGTAAAAAAATTCTTTTCCGTTGGTATGATCCTAGAGTCATGATCTACTTGGATGAGATTTTTAAAACAGAATATGTAGGTGGCTTATTAAATGGCTTTAAAGAATGGCATTTTTTGCATCCAAAAGGTCTATTTAGCTTTAAGTCTTACGATGAGTCGCAATCAATCTTGAATCTAACAAAAGTGAACCTTGAGCAATCTATAGAATTGGATTTAATTGAAATTGCTAATAATGTATTTCAACAATTAAATGAATTTGAACAAGTTGATCTAATAAAAATTCATCCAGTTGAAATCCATCAAAATCTTAAAGAGGCTTACTACGATTATGGTCTTCAAAATTATTTAGATTTAGTTACATATGGTCTTTACAGCCAAATTATACATAAAAATTTTATAGAGCATCCCTTGGTAACCAATGTGCTCTACGACCATTGTGTAATGAATAAAATGTCTTTTACGGACGCTATGAATTATGTAACGAAAGACTTATATGAACAAATAGCTAAAGAATTGAATGGATAAAAAGATGTCAGAAAATCAAAAAATGATATTGGGTAAGTCAAAATCAAATAATTTATTGAATGAGATTATTGCTCAGCAAAAACAGAAGCAGAGTCAAATTCCTGTTATAGGAAAAACCAAAGCAGTGGGCGATATGCGCAACCCAACAGTTGCTAAAAATATTAATAAGAAGATTGAAGAAAGTGAAATTGCAAAATCAGCGAAACAGTCAACTGCTGCAAACATGCAAAATAGTAGTGCGGGGCAGGCCCAGAAAGAGTGTTCAAATTTTTGTCGTAAAAAAGGCTTCAATATTTTACCTTTACGATACACCGTTGTTAAAGATAATCCACCTGCTTTACCTGCAACCTTGGGTAAAAATGTCAAAGATATTCAGTTAAGCCATCTCAAATATGCAGTTGAGATGATTGATACTGGTTATATCTATCGCTTAGTAAAAAGAACATCTGGAGCTTTGGAGTGGGCTGGATATAAAGTTACTCCAAATGGACATTTGTCTTATTTTCCTGTGGGTAAAGAAGCACCTAAAAGTGTTCCAGAGTTCGCATGTAAAGGAGCAGGTCATAGTTTTAATTCATCTGTGATAGCTGTAGAAAGTAACCCTAAAGATGAGGCGAAGATTGCATATATTATTCATACGCATGTGCCTATGAGTAAGGCCAAAATATCTGAATATGAGAAAAATGCCGATAAGTTTGTAACAGAAGGAAAGTGGCAGAAAATTTTAATTAATGGTGGAAGTGCGCAAGAACATTGTATTGCTGCAAGCCAATTTAAAACTACGGTTTATAAACTAAACAGTTTTGGTAAAAACCGTATCGATGCGACATTAAATAAATTCAAAGATGAGCCTAAATCACTTGCCTGTATGGCATTATATGATCCTGTAGGAATTACAAGAAAATTAAATACATTGCGTAATTCAGAATTTAAAAAAGTAATGGATTTTTTAGCAAAAAAAGATGGGGATTTTACAAACGAGCACCGTTTACATAGTTCTCAATGTATTGATAGTATTAAAATCTGTTTAGAAAATAAATTGTTAAATGAACGCAGCCAATTTAGTGCACAGGCAACTAAAAGTATAGTATTAATGGGGCTATGGAATGAGTTACCAAAAAACTTAACAGATGCTGATGATATTAATTATGAGCTAGAAAAAATATATAAAAGAAAGTCAAAAGCAGAACAAGAGAGACTATTAAAGGAGGCTCAAGAGAAACAAAGAGCAAATAAAGGTATTTATACTGAAGATATGGGGAAATTAAGTAGAGGAGAAGGAGAACAGATTTGGGTTAAAAAATATAAGCCAAATTTGGATATGGTGGCTAAATCAAATTTTGATAAAAAAATTAACGCTTTAATTCAAGAATGTTTAGCTGGAGCAAGAGCTATAGGAGATGATCATATTAAATGGTTATTGTCTAAGGCTGTAATCAATGCCCTTCATGCTTATGATGATCAAGTGCAAGTTCCATTTGGAAATATTTTTTATGTTCATGCAATGGATATGATTAATGGTATGAGTGGAGTGCCAAGTGGACAGGCATTGCTTGAAACTTGGTTAGGGGTGGAAAAAATTGCCAAAGAAAATATTTATATGAGGGCAATTTGTTATAACCAAGAAAGTTTAAAAAATAAATATAATGCAGCGGCGCCAAGTATTATCGATATTTCTTGGGATGACGGACAAAATGCAGCTAAAACGGCGATTGCAGCATTTGTTGCCGCGGATAAAGCTTGGCAAGAATGGGCGGCAGATAAAACCAATAACGGTTATATGCTACATGGGCAAAAATTTAGCCTATTAAAAACATTTTACTGGATGTCTGAACTGACCCAAACTGCAGTGAAGTGGAGTATGAAATATACGCCAAGTTCAGAATTTGCAAAAAAACTTGGACGCTTAACGTTTTATACATTTGCCCATAGTGATATGTTGGCAGAAAACGTTAAAAAAAATACACTGTATTATATTATCCCAGATCAAACTTTGAAGGAACGTATTAAGCTGACACCTGAAATGGTTCAAAATAATTGGAAAAAATATTCTTCGCCTGCAACAAATCCGAGAAAAACCGCTAGTCAAATTGATCGAATTATTGCGAATAGTTCGCCAAGTGCGAGTTTACGTGTGGCGGGTGTGGTAGCTATTTTTGAACTGATTAATTTTGGAACACAAATTTCCAAGTTTAATATCGATCCATCGGTAGATAATACTTTGTCATTTATGTCAGGCATGATAGCAACAACAGCTGCTATTTTAGAAGTGGGTAGTAGCTCAATGGAGAAGTTTTCATTTGCAGAACGTGCTGCCTATATTGCTAGGACTGGCGCATATTTCGCGATTGCAGGTGCAACAATTTCATTGATTATTGATTTAAAGAATTTGGGTAAGTCTATTCAAGAAGGTAATTATTATGCTATAGCGTTGGGGCTTGGTAAATCTGTAGTTTCATTTTTAACTCTTGCTGTAGGTGTGAGTGTTCTTCTAAATCTACCACTCATGAAAAATACGTCGTTATATTATAATGTTGAACGTTATGCACTTGGACGAGCGATTTTGGGTATACGGGCTGTCCAAGCTGGAGCTATGCTAAGTGTAGCTGGGATTGCACTTGTTGCTTTGGAAATTTATTTAAAAAATTATGTTTTGGACAATGCAATGCAAGACTGGTGTCAAAAATGTGCATTCAAGCTAAAAAAGGAAAATGGTGAAGATGCTTTTAAAGATGTTAAAGAAGAAGAAAAAGAGTTTAATAATGCAGTAGTGAGTGTCTAAATGGAAAATTTAAAATTAAACCTTAAGCTAGTTAAAGGTCCAATACATTCTTTAGAAAAAGCAAATTCTAAAATTCCAGTAAATCAGAATATTGGTGGAATTGCGGCTGGGACCGCTTTTGCTGGTGTGCTCGCTGAGAGTAGTTCGTTGCTGACCAGTGCACCTATATTAGTAATGGCCGCTAAGGCTAAGGATGGTATAACTTTTATTGGTGAAGTAGAGGGATATCCAGTAATCGGACAATTTACGACAGCACGTTTTGAAGAAAATGATGAGTTGATTGCTGTAATTAGCGAAAAACCTGTAGATGGACGTTATCAGGTCTATGCAATTATCGACCCTAAATCAGGCTTATTGTATATGATTTATGAGATGGGGCGTTCAGTAAAAATGGGGTATAAAGCCATTTTTAAGCAAACTTATTATTTTACATTGTTGTCATGGGGTTTTCTTTTAATTTTTATTTTATTTTATTTTATTTTTAATTTTTCTTATTCTGTGAATACCATTTTATATTTTCTAGAGATTGTTGGCATTACTTTATTTGTTACTGTAGCAATTTCTGGTTTTGTTAATTATTTTGGTTATAGGAAATCGTATGAAAATTTTGGAGCATTATCGGAGCAAATATTTGAAAAGCTAGGATTTGAATATCCAAAAGAACAGGATTTCTATAATGATTTTTTAACTGATGATGGTGTTCAGATTAGTGTAATGAAATATAGAAAAAATTTAAAAGGTCTAGATCCATACCCAGAAGATTATTTTAGTAAGAATACAACAAGCGAATAAGTAGTGGAACATAAATTAAACCTTAAGTTAGTTAAAGGTCCAATACATTCTTTAGAAAAAGCAAAGACTAAAATTCCCATAAATCAGAACATTGGTGGAATTGCAGCTGGAACTGCTTTTGCAGGTGTACTCGCTGAAAGTAGTTCGCTGCTTACCAGCGCTCCTATACTAGTAATGGCAGGTAAAGCTAAAGATGGCATCACCTTTACGGGCGAAATAGAAGAACATTCTTTACTAGGGCAATTTACGACGGTTCGTTTTAAAGAAAATGATGAACTGATAGCTGTAATTAGTGACAGTCCTGTAGATGGTCACTATCAAGTTTATGCAATCCTCGACCCTAAGTCTGGCTTGTTATATATGATTTATGAAATGGGGCGATCTGTAAAAAAAGGCTATAAAGCTATTTTTATGCAGACCTATTATTTTACCTTGTTGTCATGGGCGGTGATATCAATTTCACTTTTATTATTTTATATATTTAGATTTTCTTATTCTTGGGATTCTTTTTTACGTTTAATTGTGTGGAGTTTTGGGGGGGGTATTTGGGATAGCAGCTTTAATGGCTTTTGTGAATTACTTTGGTTATCGTAAAAGTTATGAAAATTTTGGAATATTATCGGAGCAAATATTTGAAAAGCTAGGATTTGAATATCCCAAAGAACAAGATTTCTATAATGATTTTTTAACTGATGAAGGTGTCCAGATTAGTGTAATGAAATATAGAAAAAATTTAAAAGGCTCAGATCCATACCCAGAAGATTATTTTGATAAGAAAAATTTTTGAAGTAAAAGGTTGTTTAATGAAGCTTAGATTGTTTGTCATTACCTTAATATTAGTCACATCTGCATGCAGTCAACAGAAAGAAGAATACACTCACGGAGGTTTGACTAAAGATTATAAAGATGTGTCTGAATATAAGTCTAAACATGAACTAGAAAAGGCTGCAAAAGCAAATGATGCTGAGGCTATTTTTGTATTGGCATCTATGTATGCCACAGGCGAAGGTGAAAAATTTGATCAAAAGAAAGCATTAGAACTATTTGAGAAATCTGCACAATTAGGCTCCTCAAATGCCATGCTTCAATTAGGACTGATTTATCGAAATGGCAATCAAGTTGTAAAAAAGGATGATCAAAAAGCTTTAATGTGGTTTGAAGAAGGAGCTAAAAAAGGAAACCCTTCCGCAATTCACAATGTTGGGCTGGCATATTACAAAGGTTTAAATGTAAAACAGGATAGAGCAAAAGCGTTTACATATTTTATTCGATCTGCTGAGTTAGGACTCATACAATCCCAGACAGTAGTTGCTGCTCAATTATATGGTGGGGATGGCGTTAAAAAGGATATCAAAGCATCTTTTAAATGGATATTAAAAGCTGCTGAACAGGGAGATATTGAGTCACAAAACAATGTAGGTTTGGCTTATGAGCGAGGTGAGGGGGTAGAGCAAGATCCACTTAAAGCACTTGTTTGGTTTAAGCGTGCGGCTGATCATGGACATGCGTTAGCGCAATATAATACTGCTCTTAAATATTATAATGGTGCAGGTATGAAACAAAATTTAGATGAGTCAATACGATATGCAGAAATGGCTGTACGCAATGGAAATAAGGCTGGAATAGAGTTGTTATTTAATATTTATTCGGATGATAGTAGTTCAAGATATAATCCTGAGAAAGCTAATTATTGGAAGTCTAAAATCTAAATTTATACTTAAATAAAAGGCTCTTTTGAATAGAAGAGCCTTTACAAACTTAAAAATCGCAATATCCTTTAAAAATATAAAGTCAAATAGTTTAATTTTCTTGATATCGAATATGGTTTTGGGTTATGCAAGAGCTTGACCCTAAAGGAAAGATGGTTATTTACAAATCTATGGGCTTTATTGGTTCTACTTGCTCTCACAAAGTGAAATGAAAAATATACTAAATAGACCGATTAGTCTTGACAATTTTATTTTTATTAATTTTGAGTTTCTACTTTCATAAATTTGAAATGTATCTTTTACAATCATTTAATTCGTTTATCTTTTAAATTAAATAAAATCTTTTTAAGAAAATGTTTCATAAATCTTAACTAAGTGATATTTATGATAATTTTTGGTTTAGTTTTAATTTTAATTTAATTGTTGAAATTCAACAACTTATTTTTAATTACAAAAAATAACAATATTATGTTTTTATAAGAATAACTTTATTAAGCTATATTTTATAAGCATCTTAACTATTTACTTTTAGTTTAAGTTGATATGATTTTTATATAAAATATGTTTGTTTATATGATAAACTGTGCCTAAATTTTTTGAATATAAGGTTTTTAGACTGATTTTTTAATGTTTTAAGAATATTAACTTTTCGGTAAAGCCTTGAATAAATAAGAAAACAGAGGAATGAAAGTTGTGTTGAAACGAAGTATTTTGATACTTTTTCTGACTGGAAACATTATCGGTCTATCATATGCTCAAGCAGCAGAACTAGAGCCTGTAAAACTTAAAAAAAGTTGTATTAAGAAGAACCCTCTAGCAGAAGGTCAAAATGATCCTGAGCTATTGAATATTTTTAAACAAGTTTGTGATAGCGATAATGCAACTCAAAAAAATGATTTATTAGCTAAAGCTGCTATGCGGTTTTATCAAACCAATCAACCAGTTAAAGCATTGAATTTAGCAAGTCAATTGCAAAGTCAAAATATACGCGGTTCATTAATAACAGATGTCTTGTTTTTATCCGGTGTGAGCATTGCAAATAACTCTTTACAGCAAATGCGTACTCAGGAACTGAGATATTTAAGCAATGATGTGACTTATCCTCCTGCAAAGCAGTTAATTGAAAATATTCATACTGCCATGCCTGCCCCGGACCCATCGAGCTTTAAAGCTAGTTCAGAAAGTAGCTCAGATGATAACGAAAAAAGAAGTTATAAAAAACAGTATGTAACGCGTAATAAAGCGAGTACTTCTAGAACGTCAAATAAACGAGTATCAAGCCCAGCAAAGACGACTACAGTAAAACCTAAAGCTGCACCTGCAGCCACTGTTAATAAATCAAAAAGTTCGCCTTTTGACCCTTTAATTAAATAATCCGGAATAGAATCTTATGGCTAAGAGAGAGAGCGTACAAAAGAAGCTTCAGCGAATTCGACCTCCACGTGTTCAGCTTACATATGATGTCGAAATTGGTGATGCAAAAGAAGCGAAAGAACTACCATTCGTTGTGGGTGTGATGGGTGATTTTTCGGCTGCATCTGAGCTTGAGCGTACAAAATTAAAAGATAAAAAATTCATTAATGTTGATTTAGATAATATTGATGAAGTTATGGAGTCATTATCTCCAAGAGCTGCTTTTCAGGTAGATAATACGTTGACAGAAGAGGGCGGTAAGATCGCTGTTGATTTAACATTTAAGTCAATGGAAGATTTTCGTCCAGAAAATGTAGTTCAACAGGTTGATCCATTAAAGAAACTTGTGGAAGCTCGTGAGCGTTTAACTGACTTAAGAAACAAAATTTCTAACAGTGAACGTTTAGAAGACTTACTTGATGAAGTTCTTAAAAATACAGATCAGATTCGTAAATTAAGTGCGGAGGCTGATCATGAATAATACTCAATCTGCAGCAATGCCTCTTGTTGAAAATGAACAGGTTAATCTCTTAGACTCGATTGTCGAAGAAAGTCGTATTGCCCGAAATGAAGAAGAACATTCACGTGCAAAAAGCTTAATCGGTGAGCTTGCTAAAGAAGTAATGGCAGGAACAATTACCGTTTCTGAAAATATGACTTTATCAATTGATAAGCGTATTGCAGAAATTGATGCGCTGATTTCAAGTCAATTAAGTCAGATCATGCACAATGAACAATTCCAAAAAATTGAGTCAACTTGGCGTGGTCTCTATTATTTCTGTCAAGAGACACCATCTAACCCTCTTATTAAAATTCGTATGTTAAATACGACTAAGAAAGAGTTGGTAAAAGATTTCCAGGGCGCTACAGACTTCGATCAAAGCACCTTGTTCAAAAAAATCTATGAGGAAGAATACGGGTCTTTTGGTGGTGCACCATATTCAGCGCTCATTGGTGATTTTGAATTCGACCGTACGCCTTCTGATATGTATTTGCTTGAGCAAATCTCTCATGTTGCTGCAGCTGCTCATGCGCCATTTATTTCGGCCGCTAGCCCAAGCATTCTTGGTCTAGAGTCATTTACAGATATTGATCGTCCTAGAGATGTTTCAAAAATCTTTGAAACAGCTGAATATGTACAATGGCGTTCATTCCGTGACAGTGAAGATGCTCGTTATGTTGCTTTAACCTTGCCACATGTGCTTGGTCGTCTTCCTTATCATCCAAAGGAAGGAACAGCTACTGAAGGCTTCAACTTTGCTGAAGATGTTTCAGGCGCAAACCACAATGAATATTTGTGGATGAATGCTGCTTATGCTTTCGGTACTCGTTTAACAAATGCATTTGATATGCATGGTTGGTGTGCTGCAATTCGTGGTGTTGAGGGTGGTGGTTTAGTCGAAGGCTTGCCTGTACACACTTTTAAAACACAAGATGGCGAAGTGGTATTTAAATGCCCAACCGAAATTGCAATCACTGATCGCCGTGAAAAAGAATTAAGCGATTTAGGCTTTATTCCTTTAGTGCATTGTAAAAACACTGATTACGCTGCTTTCTTTGGCGCGCAATCAACTCAAAAACCTAAAAAATATGACAATGATACAGCAAATGCTAACTCTGCTTTATCGAGTCAAATTCAGTACATCATGGCCGTTTCACGCATTGCTCATTATTTAAAAGCAATGATGAGAGATAAAGTGGGTAGCTTTGCTTCTGCTGGAAATGTTGAAGCATTCTTAAATGAGTGGTTGTCACAGTATGTATTACTTGACGATGGCGCTTCTCAAGAAGCAAAAGCTCAATACCCTCTACGTGAAGCGTCTGTAAAAGTTGTAGAAGACCCTGCTCAACCAGGTCACTACAAATCTGTGGTTTTCTTGCGACCACACTTCCAGCTGGACGAGTTGTCAGTTTCTTTACGACTTGTCACTGAGTTACCTCAGTCCTCAAATTAATAAAGGTCAGCGAAAGAATAACTTTAAATTACAAATAGGAAAGTTCTAAATGAAAGATATATACGTTGAGTTTCGCGGTAAATACAAAGTTGATGGAGAGTCTCGTGACTCTGAGCACAAAGGCTGGTTAGAAGTTAACTCTTGGTCTCATAACATTCGTCAACCTAAATCTGCTACTTCAAGTAGTGTTGGTGGTCATACTGCTGAACGTGTTGAACATTCAGATATGGTTTTTGTTAAAGATCTAGATGCAACTAGCCCGAAATTATGGGAAGCATGTTCAGCTGGTTATACATTTGATGAAGTACAAATTGACTTCTACCGTGCAAATGGTGATAAGCGCATCAAGTACTTACAAATCAAATTGAAGCATGTTCTAGTTTCTAGTGTAACTCCAACAGTTAATGAAGAAGGTGTTCCAACAGAAGCGTTTGGTTTGAAATACGCAGCTGTTGAATGGACTTACAATCAACAAGATATTAACGGTACTGCTAAAGGTGCTGTTACTAAGAAATGGTCACTTTCTAACAATACTGCTTCTTACGCAGCGTAATTGTTTAAGTGAATATTTGGTGGAGGCTGACTTAAAGTTAGCCTCTGCTGTCTTTAAGCATGCTTGTTGTGAACTCGAATGAATTTAGATCGGCTTTATCCATATGGATTTCGTTCAACTTTGTTTGACCGCTTAATTCCTGAAAGTGAAGATTATGCAAAAGGTCTTTCTATTCAGCAATTAAGAGAATCGGTAGCAAAAGATTTAGAAGACTTACTTAACAGTCGAGTCGCTAAATTGGATCATGTAGTTGATGATTACCCGCTAGTTAAAAAATCTATACTTCAGTTCGGTATTATTGATTTTGTGGGGCTATCTACAGCCAATCCGCTAGATCGTGACAAGATTTGCCAATCTATTGAACAGTCAATTGCAGCTCATGAACCTCGGTTAAGACAAATACGGGTAGAGATGTTGTTGGATGGGCACAATATGGGGGCATTGTGTTTAAGCATTCAGGCGTATCTAAATATTCATCCACTGTATGAACCTGTCGTTTTTGATGCATTGTTAAAACCGACAACGCAGCAATATGTAATTTCAGCGAGAACCTAGGCATAGTGGGTGTGTTGTGATAGAAGAGCTTTTACCTTTTTACGAAAAACAACTACAGGAATTTGGTCAGCAATCTCGTGAATTTGCTCAAAAATATCCGAAAATTGCTCAGCGTTTATCTTTAAATCAAGAGCAGATTGATGACCCGCATATCGAACGTCTTATACAGGCATTTTCATTAATTTCTGCTCGTATTGATAAGAAACTTGCTGATAGTTATGACGTATTTACACGTTCTTTATTTGAGGTGATGTTCCCTCAATACTTACGTCATTTTCCGGCTTGTTCAGTAATAAGCTTTGAAGATATAAATAAAATAAAACAGCTCACAGAAGCGCATATTGTTCCTGCACACACAGTTTTGAAGTCTCGCAGTTTTAAAGGCGTTCAGTGTGAGTTTAATACCACGCAAGAAGTCAAATTACTCCCGATAAGCTTGCAAGCGCTAGAATTCAAAAGTACACCTAGTGCCCATATGCATTTAAGTCAAAATGCGACTTTAACTTTTAAATTTGAAATTTTTAATCATGCTCATGTATGTTTAATAAATGAAAAACTACCTATTTATTTAGATGCAATTTCTAATTTTCCACTTCAAGTACTAGACAGTATTTTTAAGAAGGGAACATCTTTTGCCATTAAAGTAGGGCAGAAAATTGTTGAACTAGATAAAAATCCATTTGAGTTAACAGGTTTTTCCGAGCAAGAAAGTTTGTTGCCACTGGATCAGCATACTCATCATGCTTATCGTTTGCTGATGGAGTATTTTTGTTTTCCTGAAAAATTTAATTATCTAAAACTTGATTTAGGTTTTTTAAAGCGCTTATCTCTAGAAGATAGTAATTTTGAGCTGCTTATACATTTTAAATTAAATTTAAATGATCAAGCTGTAGTGCGAAATTATTCTGAATTAAATGTCGCTAATTTTAAATTGTTTACTACACCAGTTATTAATTTATTTGAAAAATACGCTGAACCACAAAAAATTGTACATAAGCAATTAGAATATCCGCTAATTACAGATGCTCATCATCCTGAGTTTTATCAGGTGTATTCAATTACTGAAATGAATATGGTTCGTGAAAAAACGAGTCAAGAAGAAAGCTATGTTCCGGTGCTGCCTTTTTTTGCCATGAGTCATTATCATGCTGACACAGCACGTTTTTTCTATTCTGTAAACTATCAAAACCTGCAGCCCAATTTTGTCGAAATGGGGTATTCAATTATTTCTAAAAATTTAAATCCTTCGTCAACACGTTCGGATTTTATTAGCACAAAACTATTATGCTCAAATCGTGACTTACCACATGAAGCATTAGGGCAATCTAATAATATATTAAACCTTAATGATAGTAGTTTGGCTCGCCGCGCTATTGTTTTAAAAAGACCTACGAAACCTTATCAATTTGGCCAAAGTCAGAGTGAGCAGTGGCGTGTTATTTCACACCTTTCATTAAATAGTTTAGCTTTAATGAAAGGTGATGCGGTATCTCATATTAAAGAGTTACTTGCTTTATATAATTTACCTTTATCAAAAGAAAATTATCTAATTATTGAATCAATCAAACATCTGGAATTTTCACTTACTCACAAACTTGTTGATGGAAAGCCATTTCCAATGTTTGTAAGAGGAGTAAAGGCAGAGTTACAAATTGATTCATCGGTATTTAGAGGTCATAGCCTATACATTTTTAGTCAGTTATTGAGTCGTGTTTTTAATTTAAAGGTTCAAATTAATAGTTTTGTTGATTTGGTGGTTAAGGATTATTCATCTCAGCAGGAGTTATACCAATGCAGTCAGAACGTTGGTGGCAAGACTCTTCTGTAACAGCTGAGCTCTTTACAAAGCCAAAGTCTTTTGAGTTTATCCAAGCAACACGGCTATTAAGACATGATTCAAGTCGTACAGTTAGTTCATCTTGGAGTGATCATTTTAAGTTTGAGACATCCTTTAATTTAAATTTTCCTGCTACAGAGATTGAAAATTTAGAATTAACGGACGAGCGGATTTATATTACGAATTTAATCGTTGGTCTTACGGGCATACAAGGTGCTTTACCTTATACGTATACGAATAAGATTAAGCAAGCTCCGCGTCAGCAACGAGCTGAGACTAAAGAGTTTCTAAGCTTATTTAATCATAAGCTTACTGCTCAATATGTAGATTCTAGTATTACTTATAATCTACCGATTAGATATGAGATAGAACATAAAAATGACTATTTAGATATTCTGCATGCTTTGAATGGTTATGTGCGTTCGCAGCATCAACAAGCTGATCTTGATGAATATTTTGCAGAATTTTCAGGATTAATGCAGGGGCAAAATAATACAGTTCATGCATTAAAAACGATGCTGTCGTGTATTTTTAAACATGAAATTACGATTAAAGAATTTGTACAAGAATCCTTTAAGTTAGCGAGTGATCAGTTAACAACTTTAGGTGGAAGTCAGCCGAGTCTACTTGGTGTTAATACTTTTTGTGGGGAAACCATTCAGCAGATTGATGGAAAAATTGAAATTCAAATTGGGCCATTAAAACGTCAGCAATATCTCAGTTTCTTACCAAATCAAGAGTTAAGTTTAAAGCTTAAAAAGCTCGTGGAAACTTGGTGTAGTCCAACTTTATCAATAGATTTACGGCTTATCTTGGATGAATCAGAAATACAACCCATCTGCTTAACTCTCAATAACGAGAGTGGTTTAGGGCAGGGTTCTTTTCTCATATCACGACAACCAAAAGTACATAACCATGAAACTTGCTATAGCCTTATTGGAGAGAAAATATGATTAAAAAAATATTACTCTCATTCATTGCTATTTTTTCATTGGTTAGTGGAATTATTATTTTCTACTGGCGTGATGTTCAATATAATCCCGATAAAGGAGATTTTTTTCTTTATTTCTTGCTGCTACCTGCAGTTATTACCTTGGTGATCTTATCGCCATGGTTAATTTATAGCGCTTATACAACGTATAAAGACAAAAAAGAGCAAGCTATAAATCAAGATAAAGATGATGCTAGTCAAAAACAAAACACAGTAGCTGATCAACCATTAGAACAGCTAGACTTTAATATTTACTCTGCTTTTGCTTTACATGCATTAGGTGAGAATGAAAGCATTATTGAGCAGCTACAAAACTTTAAAAGCCCAGAGCTGGATGATCAACTGTTAAATTCTTACGGATTGCCTATTTTATCTTACCGTATTAAAGATTTGGATGAAGAGAATCGTGAGGAGAGCGAATATGCTTCTCCACGACAAGTTCGTATGATGTCATTAATAAGACAGCAACTCGAACAAAATATAGAAAATTTATATCTTCTAGCTGAGCATTTAAAGCGTTCAACATTATTTTATGAGTTGCAACAAGCCCGTGAATATCATATGCATCCAGCATGGGTAGATCCCGACTCTGAATATGACGATGTTGAAATGCCGATCGTAGAAGTTTATCGCTTAAATCGCTTAAATCTTCACATCCTTCTTTCGGAGGATTTGTTACATATCTGGAATGATGACCACAGTAATGAATTAATTTTAGAGTTTTTTACTGAAATTGGTATTTCTGCTCAAAAAATCCATATTGAATATCATTTTTTTGGAGAGCAACTGGCTTACCAAGAGTTAATGCATTTATTAAAGGGTATTCATAAAAGAGAGCATGAGATGTTCTTTTTGGTCGTGGCCGATTCGGAAATTGATCAAGATCTAATTGATGAAAAATCTTGGATGATTAAAGATTATATTCCTGCTGAATTTGCAGCAAGCTGTTTACTCGCAGATCCTTTAGTAAAAATTCAAGAATTAGAACCGACTAAAGCACTGAAAGTGGTAGTAGGTCAACAAGATACAGCGAAGCTTTTTAATAATTTTGAATTTAATGATTTACCTCAGCATGAAGGTGATGAGCCTTATGTACTGATTTTGTCAGATCAGACCGATATAAAAGTTTCGAAGAAATTGCAGCAACACTTTCTTCAAACGCCTGTAGAACCGCATCACTATATTTATGTGAAATCTTCATTAGGGCATACCCAAAATTTAGCTGATATTTATGGCTTTATGCTGAGCATGCATTTCCCTGAACATATCATTCCTATTGTCTTTGGAGAAAATACGGTGTCAGCACATACGTTTGTGCAGAGTATCACTGAAAACTCAGAAGATGATGCGATGGTGTTGAATAACTAATTTAAACTTTGGACTTAGAACGAGAATAGAATGCATACAATTTTAGGCTACTTGTGGCAGTACATCACGAATCCTAAAGCAATTATCGCCTTGTCATTGTTCGTGGCATTGATGTCTTCATATACTTCAATTCCTCGTCATATATTCTGGGCTTTAGCAACTGCCTATGCTTTGGGTCTTATTGTTTATGGTATCTATTGGCTTATTCAACGAAGAAAGCATGCTGCTCAAGGTGAAGAGTTAGCTGAGGCGATCGAAAAAGATAACCAAGCTGAATATGGCAAAAATAAAGATAAAGAAGAGCTTCAGCTAGTTAGTCAACAAATGAAAGAATCAATTCAACTGATTCGTAAATCTAAGTTGGGTGATAAAAAAGGGAATGCTGCATTATATGAGCTTCCTTGGTATATGGTTATTGGTAACCCAGCCGCAGGTAAAAGTTCAGCTATTTATAACTCTGGTTTAAAGTTTCCTTTTGAAGAAACACATCAGAAAATGGTATCTGCTGGCTTAAGTGGTACTCGAAATTGTGACTGGTTCTTCTCTACAGAAGGTATTTTGCTCGATACAGCGGGCCGTTATTCTGTTTATAGCGAAGATCATTCTGAGTGGTTAGGTTTCTTAAATATTTTAAAAAAGAACCGTTCTAAAGCACCAGTTAATGGTTTGATTCTAATTGTTAGTATTGCTGAGCTAATTAGTCAAAGTCCTGAAAACTCATTAAAGCTTGCTAAAAATTTACGTGCTCGTATTCAAGATCTAACCGAACGTCTAGAAGTGGTTGTACCTGTTTATTTAGTCTTTTCAAAAATGGATTTGATTGCAGGTTTTACTGAGTTTTTTGAGTTTTATGAAGCTCAAGAATATAACCAAGCTTGGGGAGCAACGCTTCCATATGAGCAAAATTCTTCTCATAACGCAGTAGATTTGTTCGAAAAACATTACACTATTCTTTATGATGGTCTAAAAGGGGTAAGTTCGACTCATTTAAGTCGCCGTCATTCGCAAAATATCTCACCAAGTGTAATGACTTTCCCATTAGAATTTAAAACATTAAAACCAGCTTTAAAAAGCTTTATTGGTACACTTTTTGAAGATAACCCATATCAATTTCAACCTGTTTTCCGTGGGTTTTACTTCACCAGTGCTTTGCAGGAAGGTGTAATTGAAAGTCCAATGACTGAACAAATTGCACAAGAATTCCAGCTGACTCAAATTGCTCAAAATGATTTAAAAGACCACTCAAAAATTACTCCTAACCATGGCTATTTCTTAAATGGTCTATTTTCAGATGTTATTTTAAAAGATAAAGATCTTGTTAAGCAGCATGTAAATACGGGCAGAAAACGTCAACGTTATATTGCATTTATTGGTGCTTTAGCAGGTGTTTCAATAATTTTGGGTGTATGGGTTTGGTCTTATCGTAATAACCAGCAATTAATTGGTGAAGTTCAAGCAGATTTAAATAAAGTCGTTCAATTAGAAAGAGCCTCTGGTCAGCAACTGTCTACCCAATTAGAAGCTTTGCTGATTCTTCAAAGACGTTTACAGCAGTTAGATGAGTTTGATGAAAATAGACCACTTAAGTTTAGTTTTGGTTTATATCAGGGCAATGAGCTTCGTGAAAAGTTAAAAGCTGAATATTTAAAAGGTGTTAAACAGATTGTGTTAACACCAACACAGCAAAATATTGCTCAATATTTGCAACGTGTAAAAAATAATGAAGCAACATTAAAAGCAAACCACACGAATGTTGAGATCAAGCAAACTGCTCAATCTCAACAATATTTGGAACCTTCAGATACCAACCCTCAAGATGCTTATAATGCATTAAAAGCATATTTAATGATGAGCAATCCGCAATATATGGATGCTAGTCATCTAAGCGATCAGGTTACGCGTTTCTGGCGTTCTTGGTTAGATGCAAATAAGGGTCAAATGCCGCGTGCAGATATGATTCAAGAAGCTGAACAGATCTTGTCGTATGCAATGACCTTAGCAAATGATAAACAATTCCCAGTTTTAGAAGCAGATTCGCAAATTGTTGATCAAACACGTCAAGTATTGCTCTCTGTTGTTAGAGGGATGCCAGCGCGTGATCGTGTTTATAACGAAATAAAAATGCGTGCTGCGGTACGTTTCCCAGCGCTGACTGTAAGTCAGATTGTGGGTGAGGCAAATAAAAATATTGTATTGGGTAGTTATGCATTACCTGGCGTATTTACCCAAAAAGCTTGGAATGACTATGTAGAAAAAGCAATTGAGGAAGCTGCAGATAAGCCAACAGACAGTAAAGACTGGGTGTTAAATAGTCGACAATCTGATGATTTAACTTTCTCGGGTAGTCCAGAGCAAATTAGAAAGCAGCTAACAGCGCTTTATAAGCAAGAATACATTGCTGAATGGAGAAAATTCTTAAGTGGTATTCATTATGCTAAAGCTGGCCAATTTGCTCAGCAAGTAAAAAATATTGATGTTTTAGGTGAACCGCAAAACTCTCCAATTAGAACATTAATTGAAAGAGTTGCAGTCGAAACAAATTGGGATAATCCGGTTGTTCAAGCTGAGCTTGCAGCTCCACAAAAAGGATTTATTGCATGGTTTAAACGTAAAGTTTTAAATCATGATGACAAGCAAGTTGCTAATCAAGTGGCAAACAATGCCCAAGGCGCTATTTCTCAAGAATACCAAATGTTCTACCAGTTGGTTCGCAAACGCGATGATCAACAAGGTAAATCATTGCTTGATGAATATATGACAAATTTAGCACTCGTTCGTAGTAAGTTTAATGAGCTTAAAAATGCGGGTGAAATTGGACCTAATGCAATGACATTAGTCAAGCAAACCCTTAATGAGCAAACGTCAGTATTTAACCAAACTCAAAAAATTGTAGATGAAAAAATGGCGGTTGGTTTCAATGAAATTGATCAGCGGTTACTGCAAAAATTAGTAGTTAGCCCACTTACGCAGGCTTTTGAGAGTTTAATTATACCTACACAAGACGAAATTAATAAATTATGGGTAATGCAAGCCTATCAACCATTTACAGCAAATCTTGCTAAGAAATATCCATTTAATTCATCAGCTTCTTTACAAGCAACAAGTAGTGAAATTGGTCAAATCTTGGGTGAGAACGGTAGTATTTCTCGCTTTGTAAAAGAAAGTCTTGATCCATTTGTGATTCGTCGTGGGTATACGTTAACGTCTAAAACTTGGAAAGATTTAGGCATTAGTTTAAATCCTCAATTCGTTATGAATTTCCAAAGATATGTTGCACCAGCCAATGGTATGGCAACTGGTGAGTTGAATGCTCAAGCGCAAGCTGCTCCAGCAACCAACCAATCGAACTTCCAGTTCTACCCAATTCCAAACCCGCAATTGCTTTCATATACCGTTGATATTGATGGTCAGCGTATGACCTATGAAAACGGTGTTCAGCAGTGGGTTAACTTCATTTGGCCAAACCAAGGCAGTATTCCAGGTGCTCGTATTACCGCTGTAGATTTACAAGGCCAAACACATACAATTTTTGATGAACCAGGTGAGTACGGTATTAACCGTTTAATTGATAGTGCTCAACGTAAGGAACAAAATGGCGGATTTGAAATGCTTTGGCGTAGTAAAACTGATCCATCATTATTTGTAAAAATGAATTTCCGTCTAATTAGCAGTAATTCAGGCAGTATTGGTTCAAGCCGTGGTTATGCAGGTATGCAACTGGTTGATAAAGTCACTGCCGACAAAGCAGCTCGTGTGGTGTCTGCTCAGCAAGCTCCAGCTCAAGCTACTCCAGCAAGAACTGAAAATCCTGTTTCAGCACTTGCTCAGCCTTCTGCGGGAGTTAAACCATGACATGGAAAATAACCTCTATGCGAAAGGAGGAGCAATAATGCAAACATTAAAAACAACTCCTTTGTATTACGGCAAAAGTCCTGCACGAGGCGACTTTTTAAAAACAAAAGGTCAGAATGCTCTAATACAGTTGCTTGATCAGTGGATTGCTGAAGCATTGGAATACGCAATGCAATCAGGCAGCTTTAAAGAAGCTTATAACACGTTACCTTCACTGGATTTCTTTATTGCGAATCCGAAAGAAAATATGTTTTTAGCGGCAAATCTACTCGCAAGTGAAGATAGTTCAGGTCGATCTTTTCCAATGGTACTGAGCCATTTGTTAGAAATTGATTTACCGTATGATAATTTGTTGTATGCGCCCTATAGCTATAAACATGTACTCGTTGATTTGTTTCAAAACAATCGTGCTTTAAAAGGAATTAAAGATTCCGATCTGTTACTTGGAAAATTAGGTCACTTACAAAATCAAATTCAGGTTTTAACTGAACGCGAGTGTGTAGGTTTCTATGAAAATCATACGATGCACTCATTTGCTCAATTAATGAAGTTAAGTATTTATGAATTAGCTCAAAGTATGATTGGTCTAGGATTATTACTGCAGCCAATTTTACAAAATGGAACCAGTCGGTTAAATAAAGTTTTAATCTTACCTATTAATAATCCTGCTTACAGTTATGAAATAGCAGCATTTTGGGTCAGTATTATTTGCCGTTTTTTAAAAGAACATAATACTGAGGTGCTGATAGGTTTGCTACATCGAGAGCAACCCGTATTATTCTTCGGTTTTCAAGGGGCGGATATTTTAGCCCTTAGCGATATTTTTACTCAGAATATGGATAGTAAACACTGGGTTTCTTTAATAGAAGCACAATGGATTGATACTTATTTGGAGCAGAATGCTGGTTTAGCTACGCTAGAACAATCATTATGCCAACGCCAATTAAGTTTAAATCAAGGTTTAAAACTATTTAGACAGACTTTTTTGGGTGAATAATAATGAATCAACGATATCAAACTAAACTTTCACAGCTCATAAAAGGCTGTTTTATCTATGCAATCGCTAACTATGCTTTAGCTCAGCCGATTGTTGTAGAAGGAGTCGTTCCTAACGAGGCAAGTAAACAGGCCATCTTATTAAAAATGCAATCTGTTTATGGTGCTGATCAGGTTGTAGATAAAATACAAGTGAGACCCGTAGCTGCTCCAAATGGATGGAGTGATTCCGTGACTCGAGTGATTACTCCTGATCTTAAAAAGGTTTCACAAGGCAAGTTGAGTGTAAACGGTACACGTTTTGAGTTGAGTGGAAAAATGCTGAACCCAGCAGATATCCAGCCCACAATTCAATCTTTTCAAGGATTAGTGCAACCACCGTATCAACTGTATTCACAGTTATCAGTCAATCAGGCTGAGCAGAAAATCATTGATGATGCACTTAAAAATCGAATTATTGAGTTTGAATCTGGTAGCGCAGTTTTAACTGATGCGGGTCAAAAAATTCTTGATGAGATGGCTATTGCTTTAAATAAAGTAGGTGGTAAGAAAGTCAAAATCGTAGGACATACAGATAGTTCTGGTGATGCGACTAAAAACTTAAAACTTAGTCAAGATCGAGCATTGGCAGTTAAAAACTATTTGATTAGTAAGAGTATTCCTGCCGACCATTTATCTACAGAAGGTTTAGGTTCATCTAAGCCAGTTGCAGATAACACTTCTCCAGAAGGAAGAAAGAAAAACCGTCGGATTGAGTTTACTGTTCTATAAATATAAGGAGAAGAACATGGCTAGCCCTTACATTACGATTGGATGCCCAACAACTGGTGGAGGGCAAGTCATTTCAGGAAACAGTACATTTTTAATTGATGGAATTGCAATTGCCTGTGTAGGAGATAAGGCTACTTGTCCGTTACACAAAACGGTTTCTACGATTGTATCGGGAGACCCAAATATGCTTGTCATGGGAAAATCTGCAGCACGTGTAAATGATTCATTATCATGTGGCTGTAAATTATTGCCAAAACAGAGTTTAGTTAATCAAGGATAAGGGTAGAGATATTTTTATATAGATATAAATATCTACTAAAACATATTAACGCTTGAAATGATGAGTAGTTTGTCTGATAAAGCTGAATTTTGTTAATATACAGGCATTATGATTTTAAGCATTAAATTATTTAAAAATATTGAGAGTAATGATGAGTAATTTAAAAATTTTAATTACAAAACTTTCTACAGTTGCACGAACTGCTTTAGAAAAATCGGCTAATGCTTGTGTTATTCAACAAAATTACGAAATTGAAATTGAGCATCTATTTTTAGAATTACTTAATCAATCTTTAGAGAATGATTTAAAAATTTTATTAAAGAAATATAAAATTTCATCTGAAGCTTTAGCTGATGATTTAAAAGAAACAATTTCTCAATTACCAAAGGGTAATACTCGAACTCCTATTTTTGCTAAATCTATTGTTCGTTTGTTTGAACAAGCTTGGTTATTAGCTTCGGCTGAACAAAATCCCGTTATTCGTAGTGGTCATTTATTAGTTGCATTATTAACTGCACCTGATTTATATCAAATTGCAACAAGAGCTTCGAGTTTATTTGATCTTTTACCAATTGATTCAATGAAGCATAAGTTTCTTGAAATTTGTGAGAAGAGTGTTGAACAACAAGATGAAACAAAAACACCTTCAGATGAAGCTGAACCTACAGACACAACTGCAGCAGCTACCAAAGTAGCTAAAACACCTGCACTTGATCAATATACGATTAATCTCACTGAAAAAGCGAAAAAAGGCGGTATAGATCCAGTTATTGGACGTGAATATGAAATTCGCTTAATGCTCGATATTTTAATGCGTAGACGCCAAAACAATCCGATCTTAACCGGAGAGCCAGGTGTTGGTAAAACAGCTGTAGTGGAAGGTTTGGCTTTAAAAATTGCTCAAGGTTTAGTACCAAACGCCCTAAAAAATGTCCATTTACATGTGCTGGATATGGGGTTGTTGCAGGCAGGTGCAAGTGTTAAAGGCGAATTTGAAAATCGTTTAAAACAGGTTATTCAAGAAGTTCAAGCTTCTACTCATCCTATTATTTTATTTATTGATGAAGCACATACTTTAATTGGTGCAGGTGGACAAGCAGGGCAAAATGATGCTGCAAATCTTTTAAAACCAGCACTTGCACGTGGTGAGTTGCGTACGATTGCTGCGACAACTTGGGCAGAATATAAACAATATTTTGAAAAAGATGCTGCATTGAGCCGACGTTTTCAGGTAGTAAAAGTAGAAGAGCCAACCGAAGAAGTTGCAGTAGATATGTTGCGGGCTATGATTCCAGTCATGCAGCAGCATTTTAAATTGCAAATTGATGATGAGGCGATCGTTACTGCGGTTCATTCTTCACATCGATATATTAGTGGTCGCCAACTTCCGGATAAAGCAATTAGTGTGCTTGATACGGCTGCAGCACGTGTTGCTTTGACTCAAAATGCTCAACCTGTAAAGCTTGATCAGTTAAAGGCCCAAGAGCATAACTTAAAGCTTGAGCAGCAAATTTTAGAAAATGAGCATCGTCAGATTCCAATTCATCATGAACGATTGGAAACTTTAAAAGCTAATTTAGAATCTTTACAAGAAGAGATCCAAGAAACCGAAGAGCAGTGGCAAAAAGAATTAGAACTTGTTCATAAAATTCAAGAGTTAGAAGCACAGAATCATGCTAATGAGTCTGAAGCTTTCGATCAGATTAATCTGCTGCGTAAAGATCTTGCCGATATTCAAGGCCAGCAACCATTAGTATTTGAAAGAGTAAACTCTCAGATTATTAATGAAATTATTTCTGACTGGACTGGTATTCCTGTTGGAAAAATGGTCAATGATGAAATTAAACAGATATTAACGCTTGAAGATAAATTGGGCGAGCGTGTAATGGGGCAAGATTATGCACTCACACAATTAGTTCAAGGGATTAAAACTTCAAAAGCAAAACTTGAAGATCCTAATAAGCCACAAGGTGTATTTCTTTTGGTCGGACCAAGTGGTGTAGGTAAAACTGAAACTGCATTAACTTTGGCAAATGAGTTATATGGTGGTGAGCAGCATTTAATCACTATTAATATGTCTGAATATCAAGAAGCGCATACGGTATCTTCATTGAAAGGTGCGCCTCCAGGATATGTCGGATATGGCCAAGGTGGGGTTTTAACAGAAGCTGTACGCCGTAACCCGTACAGTGTTGTGTTGCTTGATGAAATTGAAAAAGCTCATAGCGATGTTCAGGAACTGTTCTATCAAGTATTCGATAAAGGTACTTTAGAAGATGGTGAAGGACGAGTAATTGATTTTAAAAACACGACTATTTTGTTAACTTCAAATGCTGGTTCAAGTGCCATTATGCAGGCTTGCTTAAATAGACCTGTAGAAGAGTGGCCTACAGCTGAAGAGTTGATTGAGCACTTAAAACCAAGTTTATATAAACAATTTAAGCCTGCATTTTTAGGCCGAATGAGAGTTGTACCTTATTTCCCACTGCATGACGATTTACTTGTACGAATCATTAAGCATAAGTTAGGCAAAATCACAGCAAGAATTGAGAAACAATACGGAACACAAGTCCAGTATTCTGATGATTTGGTAGAGCTCCTCTTAAGCCGTTGTACAGAAGTCGATAGTGGTGCGCGTAACGTTGATAATATTTTAAATTCTACAGTGTTACCTGCATTAGCTACAGAAATTTTGGTGGCTTTAGCAGAGCAAAAACTACCAAAAGTTATCATGATTGATGCTAAAGATGACGAAATTCAATATGTACTAGACCCAGTTGTAAAAGCTGCTAAAAAAAGGACTAGTAAAAAATTGAAGTCAGAAGTTTAAAATTGAATAGAGCTAAAATTAGATGAATATTGATATTTCTGAACTACTCGAACCCATTAGTGATAGTTTACCTTGTGGTGATGACTTTTCGTTTTCTAATGAATTTCATGAAATAAAAAAAGCGAA
Source organism: Acinetobacter sp. D009 (assembly GCF_038562025.1). Lineage (NCBI taxonomy): Bacteria > Pseudomonadati > Pseudomonadota > Gammaproteobacteria > Moraxellales > Moraxellaceae > Acinetobacter > Acinetobacter sp. D009. Next base: position 2,401,463 of record NZ_CP151886.1, on the reverse strand, counting down.
GACACAAGATGATCTATTACTAGATCAAGGTGATTGGGTTGCTGAGCGCAAACAAGCCGATTGGGACTTTGTAGCAAAGAACACGAGTGTTTTGCTAAAAGATAAAACGAAAGATATTCGTCTATTAACTTGGCTCTTAGAGGCTTGGACTCATCTTTATGGTTTTGAAGGTATGGCTAAAGGTTTAACTTTAAGCCATACCATGCTGAATCAATACTGGCAGGAAATTCACCCTGTTATTGAAGATGATGACTTAGATCAACGCATTGGTTTATTACAGGGTTTAATTAATCAGCTTCCGATGTTGTTAAAGAAAGTTTCTTTAACCAATACAGCTCCTTATTATAATTTGCTTGATTACGATAATTTTCTATATCACGAAAATGTTCGCCGTAAACAAACTGAAGAGTATGACAGCCAGTCAGGACCATCTGAATTAGAACAATTCGACCAAGCCATTTTTAATACTTCTAAAACTTTTCAATATTCTAATTATCAAGATTTTAGTTCAGTCTTAACCGAGTGGGATGTTTTAAAACAGACTCTTGATCATTTAATGGGATTAGATTCGCCGAGTTTTGCTGCTATTGATTCGGCATTTGAGACTATTCACAGCACATTACGTAAGATTTATAAAGCAGAAGCTTTTGGTACAGGGCTTGCGCCAATCCAAGAACAAGCTACTGTTATCACGAGTTCATCTATGGAAAACCAAGTGCCTGTACAAGTTGTTTCAGATCAGCCAGCTTTTCAGCCTCAAGCACAAACGCACTTGGCTAACCGTGAGCAAGCAATGAAAGTATTGCAAGAAATCGCAGATTACTTCCAAGCAAATGAACCTCATAGCCCTGTGAGCTATATGCTTCAAAAAACGATTAAATGGAGTCAAATGCCATTACATGAATGGTTAGCGCAAGTCATCAAAGATGAGCATCCATTACAAATGGTTCAGGAAATGTTAGGTGTGCAGCCTAAAAATGAATATGAATAAAGATTGGTAAAGACATATGTTTAAAGCTGAAAAAGTCCTGTGGGGCGAAGGTTTATTTTTAAGACCTCAACATTTCCAAATTCAAGATACGTATCATGAACAACGCCTAAATCATACGGTTCGCGCAGTTGTGCCTTTTTCGTATGGCATTCAAAAGTTAAGTTTCGATGAAGCTCAGTTGAGTACGCATATTCTTGCTCTTGAGTCTGTAGAGATGATCTGGCAAGACGGTGAAATTTATCAGGCACCTGCATATGATCTATTGCCTGAACCAATTTTATTAGACGATCTTAATTTACGTGGTGAGATGCTAATCTATTTAGCATTGCCGCTTTTACAAGCAAATAAGCAAAATCTAATTGATCAAAACCAAGCGCAAAAGGGTAGATATCAATCACACCTTGTTGAAACGCATGATTTGTTTACTAATGCTACTGAAGCAGATATTAGTTTGCTACGCCGCCGTGCTGTTTTTAAATTATTAGATGTACATAGTAATCCAGACCACAATCTAGATGGTTTCTTATATCTGCCGATTGGAAAGATTAAGCGTCAAAGCTCCGGCGCTTTTGAAATTGATCGAAAGTTTATTCCGCCAATTTTGCACGTGGATGCCTCAGAATCACTCATTTCAAACTTAAAAAGAACACTGAATGTGATTAAGGCAAAAATTAAGACGATTCAAACCAATAACCGAGAAAATGAACAGAAGTTAATTGAATTCCGTTCAGGTGATATCGTTTCATTCTGGTTAGTAAATGCCTTAAACACAGCTCATGCTGGCCTGAATCATTTTGTGCAATATCCACAAATCCATCCAGAACGTTTGTTCTTCGAATTGTTACGTTTAGCAGGTTCTTTATTAACCTTCTCGACGGCGTATGATGTCGACCAGTTGCCTGCCTATAAACACCATAATTTACAAGAAAGTTTTTCGCAGTTAGACACGATTCTACGTGATTTACTCGATACAATTATTTCGAGCCGTTACATCAGTATTGCACTTAAAGAAATCCGCCCTTCATATTGGGTGGGAAGTCTTGAGACCGATAAGATTACTCGAGACACTCGACTTTATATTGCAGTATCAAGTAGTGCAATGCAGACACATGAGTTGATTCAGATTGTACCTTTACGATTCAAGATTGGTAGTACTTTAGATGTAGAGCAACGTGTAGTTGCTGCATTACCTGCAATTCCATTGCATCACTTGATTCAGGTTCCAACAGCGATCCCTGTACGTTCTGGTGTGAGCTATTTTGAAGTTGAACCGCATCATGAATTATACCAGCGCATGTTAGATTCAGAGACGATTTGTATTTATGTTCCGGCTGGCTTCCAAGATATCAGTATTGAACTGATTGCGGTTATGAACGCTTAAGGGTAAAGGAGAGAAAAATGTCACAATCCACAGGTGCTCCTTCTTTATTTGACGATGGGCAAATTGGAACGGGTGGGAACAATAATAGCCAGTCTCAGGCAAAACTACAGGCAATCAATCTTATTGATTTATTGCATGATGGCTTTTATTTGGTTTTTTTGATTCGAAATCAGTATGTGCCGGCAGATGCTCAGCAGTTTCGTGAAAAAATCTTAAATTTACTCAATCAATTTGAGCAACAAGCTAAAAAGTTGCAATTTTCAGCTGATGATATTCATGATGCTAAATATGCATTTTGTGCTTTGATTGATGAAACTATCGTAACGCAACAAGACCCAAGCTATTTTAATTTACAAAATGCTTGGTTAATTAGCCCATTGCAATTGAGCTTGTTTGGTTCTCAGTTAGCCGGGTATCGTTTCTTTGAAATATTGGAACAATTACGTAGTCGTGGAAAAGAACGTCTAGCTGCTTTAGAGGTATTTCATTACTGCCTTTTGCTCGGTTTTCAGGGTAAGTACCGAATTGAATCTATTGAAAGTCTCAACCACCTAGTATCAAGAGTGGGTGATGAAATTGACTATTTAAAAGGGAAAAAAGTTGCGTTTTCGCCATTCTCGGCAATTCCCGATCAAATACGAAATATTATTCATCGCGAAGTACCTTTCTTTTGGATTTTGATCTTTTTATTGATTTTTGCATTACTTACCTTTGCGGGTTTAAGATTTATGCTGAACAATCAAAATGATAAAGCATTATCTAACTATCAAAATGTGATTTCTGCTCCTCAAGAGCAAGCACATATTACAATTTATTTACCTTGATGATGGAACGAAATGGCTCAGGAAAAACCAACTTCTATTCGAGTTTTACAATCGAATAAAAAAAAGCCGAAATCACCAGTACTTTATATTGTGATTGGTGTGATTGCAGGGGTGTTTGTCAGCATCTCGCTATTCCTGTTCTTGTCTCAACCGAATTCGCCAGATTCAGCAGCAATTGAGAGTAAATCAACGGAAGAGCAAATTTTAAATCAAGATGCTGTACATTCTTCAGATGAACAAAATCAGGTTGTTGTAAGTCAAGATAATGAGACGGACTCAATGAGCCGTGATGGCTTTGAACAGCCAAAAGATAATGAGTTAAGCAATATTTTTAAACCTGCTCCACATAAATCTATTGCTACGAATGAACAACGAGTTTCGCCGTTTGATGAGCAGCTAACAGGTGAAAAGAAAGTTCAGATTGTGCCTCAACTGCAGACAGGTACAGCTAAAGCGACTCAACCTAAAATACAGCCAACTCAGCAAAAACCTGTGAGTAAGCCGCAGCAGCAACAAGTGGTGCAAGCTAAACCCGTAGTTGAGAGTAAAGCTCCAGCCGAACCAGAACCTGAGGTTGAGCCACCTAAGGCATCGGTAGATATTAAAATTACACGAAGTCCTTTTGCCGTGAATTAATGAACTGATGATGATCTTTCTCATTTTCTTTTGCTTTACATGTTTGGCAATTGGCTTAGCGTTTTTAATGTCTTATGAACTCAGGAGTAGAAGCAAAGATTTTGTTTTGTCATTACTGCCCCAAGGGCGTAAACAGCTTAATCAGGTTAAACAATTTGCTCAAACCATGAATCAGGCAGCTGCTCCTGAAAAATTACAATCTCATTGGCATTTACAGCAATGGTGGATTGTAATTGCAGGCTTTTTCTTGTTTGCCAGTATATTAGTTTTTGCTTTTACTCGTCCGATTAGTTCAACCCGAATTGAAGCTGAATATCTGAAAAAAACAGATCCTCAAATTTATGCACTTTTGAATGGTGAAATATTATCGCCACCGCCAGAAGTAGATGAAAGCCTAATTGAAGCCGCAATTGTTGAGGCGACGCAGTTAGAGCAGCAATATTCGTCTCAAAATAGTGGAGCTATTAATTCTTCACCGATTGATAACGCCAGTTTCGATGGTCGAGCTATTTTGGATACAAATTTAGTTGATCGTAAATGGGACAAAATGAACCCACGATATAAACAGCGTTTACTCATGGTCTTTAAAATCATGAAAGAACAGTATGGTTATGAGTTGGTTCTATTAGAAGGCTATCGTAGCCCAGCACGTCAGAATATGTTGGCGGGCAATCCAAATACGACTAGAGCGAGGGGTTATCAAAGCTATCACCAATTTGGTTTAGCTGCTGATGTAGCATTTAAGCGAAATGGAAAAGTGGTTATTTCTGAGCGAGATCCGTGGGCAATGCAAGGCTATCGATTATATGGTCAAGTCGCCGAATCGGTTGGTTTGACTTGGGGTGGACGTTGGAAATCTATCCAAGATTATGGGCATACCGAGTTCCGTATGCCGGGCTTAAGAAAAACTCAAGAAATGGCAGAAAAACTGATTGCTGAAAGTTCGAATGATATAAGTTAAATATTGATTGATGATTGAAAACGTTCTTGTAAAACAGACGTCATTTTATCTACAAGCTGGGAAATTATCCCAGCTTTTTCCCATGTGTAAATTGAAACGGCCATAGGAGGCACATCTCCTAATGAATCATATCGACGTACTCTCCGTCCATTGGTTGTCGCTACAGGCAATAAAGATAATCCTAATCCTGTTTCAACACTGACTAACACGCTTTCTAGGCTACTACCTGTAAAGGCAATATACCAACGTCGCCGTTCGTGCTCTAAAGTTGCGAACATTTCGTCCCGATAAAGTCCGCCTTGAGGAAAGGTCACTAAACTCATGGGATCAGACCATTTAGTTGTTGAATTCGAACTTTCAAACCATGCCATTTCTTCTGGGAATGTAGCGTGGTGATCAGCACTAGCAGCAGGTTCTTTGACAATAATAATATCGAACTCACCATTCCGATAACGTTCTGTTAGGTTCCGACTTAAGCCAGAGGTTACATCTAAACGAATGGAGCGATGCTCTTTGGCAAATATACCGAAAACTTCAGCCATTGCAGGACTCATCATATCTTCTGGTAAACCAATACGAATGGGAATACTTCCTGCCGGATCTTTAAGTAGGGCCTCAGCTTCCTGTTGGAGAGTCAAAATCCTTTGCGCATAACCAATTAGATATTCTCCAGATGCCGTCAGTTTGAAAGGTCTTGCTGTCCGATCTATAAGGGCATGACCGACAGATTCTTCAAGTCGTGCTAACTGCTGACTAACTGTTGATTGAGTCAGGTGTAATCGATCGGCAGCTGCGGTAAAACCGCCAGTTTCAAAAATAGTGACGAAAGCACGTAAAAGGCGAGGATCAAACATATTAGGTACCGCCACACTTAAAAGCCGATAAGATAAATATTTATAATCTTAATACTATCGATTCAATAATTTAATTTCCAAATACTTTTGGTGATCTTTATTCTATTTACAAAATATTTTGCCAAAAAATTCTATTGGGAGGCCACCATGCGTAAGTCACTAATATGGATGAATCTGATTGTCGCATTAGGGACTTCGGGTTTTACAAATATGACGAATGCAATGGGTGAGTATCCTTTACATCAGGCAGTGATAAATAATGATACACAATCTATTAAACGGATTTTATCTCAAAAAGCTTTAATTGATGAGCGAGATGAAACTGGTTCGACTGCTTTGATGGTCGCTACAAGAGCAAATAATGTACATGCTGCTCATATGCTGATAGAGGCTGGTGCCGATGTAAATGCAAAAGACAATATTCAAGACAGTCCATATTTATATGCTAGTGCACAGGGATATTTAAAAATTCTAAGAATGACACTCATGCATGGTGCCGATTTAAAAAGTATTAACCGTTACGGTGGGACTGCACTCATTCCGGCAGCGGAACGAGGCCATGTTGAAACAGTTCGTACATTAATTGCGGCCGGTGTAGATGTTAATCATGTCAATAATTTGGGGTGGACGGCATTACTTGAGGCCATCATTTTGGGAAATGGAGAGCCCAAATATCAACACATTGTAGAGCTTTTATTAAAGGCAGGTGCTGATCCGAACTTGGCTGATAAAGACGGCATAACTCCCTTACACCATGCGCGGTCAAGAGGATATCGCGAAATTGAAAAAAGACTTCTTGCAGCTGGTGCAAAATAGAAAGTGAGAGTATGTGATGGAAAAAGGTGAACATTTTTTACGTAAGGCGATTGAGCTTGCCTATAACAATATAGAAAAAGGTGGCAGACCATTTGGAGCAGTAGTTGTAAAGAATGGAGAAATTATTGCTTCAGGTGTAAATCAGATTCTGACAACGAATGACCCAACTGCACATGCCGAATTACTGGCGATTCGTGCAGCCAGCCAAGTTTTAGGAACTGCCAATTTAGAAGGCTGCTCTGTGTATGCAAGTGGTCATCCATGCCCAATGTGTATGGCTGCAATGCGTTTAGCAGGTATCAAGTCGGTGAGCTATGCATATTCTAATGAAGACGGAACACCATTTGGTTTGTCTACAGCCGAAATATATATTGAGTTTGCCAAGCCGTTTTCTGAACAATCAATGAAAATTCAATATATACCGATCAGAGTTGAAAACCGCACTGATCTTTATGTGCATTGGAAGAATTATCAGGCCCAGAATTCAGGTTCAGAAGAATGAAGCAGTCTGGATTTTTTTTGACTCGTCCCATGCTTGTTGTAACGGTAGCTTTGGTGGGCCTTAATTTAAGACCATTTATCACAAGTATTGGACCATTAATTGCCAATATTCGAACAGCCACTGGCTTAAGCCTACAAGGAATGGCACTACTTACTTTGCTACCGATGATGCTTATGGGGCTTGTTGCATTTGTTGGCCCAATATTGCAGAACTATGTGGGCGAACGGAAAGCTATTCTCGGTGCATTGCTCGCCATTTGTGGAGGATGTGCTGTCCGATTTTTATTGCCTACATCTGAAGGATTAATTCTTAGTGCAATAGTAATTGGATTCGGAGTTGCGATGATACAAGCGGCTTTTCCGGGCATGATTAAACGAGAATTTAGCCAATACATAGGTCCGATGATGGGGCTTTATTCGGCTATGCTCATGGGCGGTGGGGCGTTAGGAGCATGGTTAGCTCCCATAATTTCAAATATAACGGGTGTCTGGTCGATTGGCCTAGCTTTTTTTGCTATTCCAGCTTTATTTACATTTATATTGGCACTTATTTTTTTACCATCAAAAGTTCGCTCATCCATCCATCGCGCGCCTATAAGAAAGTTATTAAAGCAACCTCGAACTTGGTTATTAATGGCTTGTTTCGGGCTTGTAAATGGTGGCTACTCATCAGTCGTAGCTTGGTTAGCACCTTCTTTTCAAGATCAGGGTCGGAGCGTAGCGCAAAGTGGACAACTACTTGCTTTACTGGCCTTGAGCCAAGCAGCTTCAGCACTCATTTTGCCTGTTTTAGCTAGGAAATATAAAGATCGACGTCCATGGTTATGGTTTACGTTAGCCATGCAACTAGTCGGTTTCTCTGGAATGGCTTTTATGCCTGAGTTCGCCTCTATGCTTTGGGCAATTTGTTTAGGCGCGGGTTTAGGGGGATGTTTTGCCTTAACGCTTATCGTTGCATTAGACCATTTTGATGATCCGACTCATGCAGGTGCTTTATCTGCACTGATGCAGGGTGGTGGTTTTTTACTGGCAGCAATCCCGCCGTGGATTATTGCAATTTTGTATGATCTTACGGGGGCTTACAAAGCAGGATGGCTTTTTCATTTAGTCAGTGTGATATTAGTCATTATTTTAGTAATTAGATTGAATCCCAAAAGTTATTTCAAAGTAAGTCTGTAAAAAGTTGAGTTAGCCAAGATTCTTTTTTAAAAATTGCTACTCCTATAATCACAAGCAAATGAGGAAATAGTGATACGATAGAACTGAAAATTTCCGCTTCTAAATGAATACAACAATATTTGATTTCTATGACTTCTTCTTTGAAACAGCTCACTTTATTTAATCAAGGCTTAGGAAAAACCAGTCGATTTGCAAAAGGCATGGATGGAACTTTACAGGCTATTGAGCATTTAGGATATGTGCAGATTGATACCATATCGGTTATAGAGCGAGCTCATCACCATATATTGTGGAGCCGAGTGCCTGATTATGAGCTAAGTCATCTTAATAGTTTGGTTGGTGAGCGGCAGATTTTTGAATATTGGTATCATGCCGCGTCTTATCTTCCTATGAAAGATTATCGCTATGCATTGCCTGCCATGATGTCTGTCAGAAACGGAGAAAGCCGTTATTTCAATAGAGGTGATCAACACCTTATGAATGAAATTTTGGCACGTGTTCGTGCTGAAGGAAAAATTCGTCTACGTGATATTGATAAAAATAATAAAAAGAGTTTGGGAAACTGGTGGAATACCGGACCAGGCCGCCGTGCTTTTGAGCAGTTATATATGCAGGGTGACCTGATGATCTGTGAACGTAACGGAATAGAAAAGGTCTTTGATTTGACCGAGCGCTACTTGCCAGAAAATATTGATTTAAGTATGCCTACACTTTATGAATATGCGCAGTATTTATTTAATAATACGCTTCGAGCACATGGTGCATTTACATGGAAACAATTAGTTCATCTAAAGAAAAATGATTTAAAAGAAACTATGCGTGTCGTTCTGAAGGAGCAAATTGACGCAGGTGTTGTATCAGCAATTAAACTTGAGAATGGTCAAACTTTATATGTTGATGTTGCTGCAATAGAACAAAAGGTTAGTACTGATTTCGGTTTAAAAATACTGTCGCCTTTTGATAATTCTCTTATTCATCGTGACCGTCTAGCTTCCTTATTTGAATTTGATTACCGCATTGAATGCTATGTACCAGCGGCCAAACGTGTATATGGTTATTTTTGTTTGCCGATTCTATATCAAGATGAGTTAGTAGGCCGAGTAGATTGTAAAGCGCATCGGTCTATCAAAGAATTAGAAGTGATTAGCCTGCATCTTGAAAAAACAGTAAAAAATAAGGAGCTCTTCCTCTTCGAACTGGAACAAGAGCTCAAGCGTTTTGCTGCGTTTAATCAATGCTCAACTATTAATGACAAAGTGATTCAGCGTATTCGTACTAAAATTTAGACACCAAAAGCACTCCAGCTTTTGGTGTTTTCACTTTTTAGTTTAAAGGCATACGATATTCAATAATTCCTGGTTTTTGTGCAATCCAGTCATAAAGCTTTTGCGCTGTTAGATTGGTTTCTTGAGTATGCCAATATAAACGGTCACAGTTGTGTTCGATAGCTTGCTTCTGCACATATTCAATGAGTTGCTTACCAATGTGTTGTCCACGAACTTCAGGTGAAACATAAAGGTCCTCTAGATAACAGTAATTATTTTCTGCCCATGTTGAACGATGAATAACATAATGCACAATTCCTAAAACCTGCTCACCTTGTTTAGCAATGGCACAGTACATAGGTTCATTCTCATCGAAGAAACGTTCCCATGTTACTTTTGTGACATGAAGGGGTAAATTCACTTGATAAAAATTTTGGTAGGCAAGCCAATATTTTTCCCATTGTGAATAATCTTGCTGCTCAACAGGAACGATTTGAAGACCTTGATTTTGCATAATAATTACACTCTGTTTTAAAGTAATAAAAAATCGACAACTAGAGTGTAGTTTTGATAGTGGTATTTTTATAAGATACACTTTTGATATTTTTCATAGTACCAGTTTTGATATGGCAGCTCCGATTTCTGCATCTTTTCCCCATTTAATTTTGCCAAAAGGCCAGATTAAAGATGGATTATATACGGCTTTACGTGATGCAATTTTAGATGGAAGGCTGACTGCCGGAACAAAATTACCCTCAAGTCGTGCTTTGGCAGAGATGATGTCAATTTCAAGGAATTCTGTATTGGCGGCTCTTGAACGATTACTGGATGAGGGATATTTATTTACTAAACCAAGTTCGGGTACCTATGTTGCTGAGGTTGTGCCAGATCAGTTAATACACGTTCAAAAAAATTCAAAAGAAACGTCTAAAAATACTCATCGTTCCTTAAATATTAATCCAAATATTGAAGCTTTATTGGATTCATGGCGAAAGCAGTCATGGTTAAGTAAAAAGAAAAAGATGTTTCATGTAGGGGTAGGCTGTATTGATTTATTTCCTCATCAACTGTGGGGCAAGTTATTAACACAAGCTTGGCGGCAGTCGTATTATCAGCTTGGTCAATTTTACGACCCGCGTGGCTATCTACCTTTGCGTCAGGCAATTTGTGAATATGTTCGCTCTACCCGGGGGCTAAACTGCAACGAAGAGCAAATTATTATCGTAAACGGAACGCAGCAAGCTATTCATTTAACGGCCTATGCCTTACTTCAAGCAAATGATGAAGTGTGTTTGGATGAGCCAGGATATGATGCAGCTTTTAAGATTTTTCGAAGTTTTAGTGCACAGGTAAATTTGATCGAGAGTGATGAGGAGGGAATGCAAATTTCTGACATTACAAATCATTACTTCAAAAGCAAACTGGTCTATACAGCACCTTCACATCAATTTCCTTTAGGAGGAACTTTAAGTTTAGCTCGCCGTTTTGCTTTATTAGATTGGGCAAACAAAGAAGAAAAATGGATTTTTGAAGACGATTATAATAGTGAGTTTCGTTATGGCACGCACCCAATTCAAGCACTACAAGGTTTAGATCAGCAGCAAAGAGTCATTTATTCTGGAACTTTTACCAAAATGATGTTTCCAGAGTTTCGTTTAGGGTTCATGGTTGTACCTGAAGCATTAATTGAAACCTTTAGTGCAGCTAAATACTATACTGATGTACGAAGTTCATATTTAGAGCAGGTCGCTTTAGCTTTATTCATTCAACAAGGCCACTATGCTCGACATGTACGTAAAGTTCGAAAGGCATGCTATGAGCGTCAACAAGTATTGATTAACGCTATTAATGAACACCTCTCAGATGTACTCGACGTTCAGCCAACAGATTCAGGCATTCATCTTATATGTTGGTTAAAAGCACCATGGACAGAGCAGGAGTTTATTTCTCATTGCTCGGCATTAGATTTGGAGATTCAACCTCTATCAAGATATTGTCAACTTGAGTCGAAAAAAGCAGCAGTTCTGTTGGGCTATGCTGCACATCAACCTGAGGAAATGGTGGAAAATATTAAGAGACTAGCCATCAGTATCAAAAAGTAAAATAGCTAAACTTTTCAAAATTATATCTGGATTTTAGAGTGATTTTATTTTTAATGAGAAGGGCAAAGTATTTATTCGATTTAAATATTTGATGAAATTTTAAAAAATTTAAATTTAAAAGATTTGTTAATCTTATTTTAAGCTAACTTCATTATTCTAATAATATCAAAGCTCAGTACAGTACACCTTTTGGCCACATTCTCCAGATGTGGCCTCTTTTTATTAGGAATAAATATAGCTTAGAATGAATTAATTTTTTAAGGAGAATAATTTTTAATCTTCTTCCATGGCATTACTATAAAACTTAACACCCAGTTTAATTCGGTCTCGACCATTACTCATACGCCAACGATTGGTATCACGTAAAGAGTATACACAACCACAATATTCCTGTTGATAGAATTCCTCTCGCTTACTGATTTCAATCATTCGACTAGAGCCACCATTTTTTCGCCAGTTATAATCCCAATATTGAATATCTGGATAATTGGATGCTGCTCGAATTCCGCAATCATTAATTTGAGCCATATTTTTCCAACGAGAAATTCCTAAGGAACTACTGATGAGACTAAAGCCGTGTTCATGTGCGTAAAGGGCAGTTCGCTCGAAACGCATATCGAAACACATGGTACAACGAATACCGCGTTCTGGTTCATCTTCCATACCTTTAGCTCGAGCAAACCAATTATCCGTATCATAATCGGCATCGATAAATGGAATATTATGCTTTTCTGCAAAACGAATATTTTCTTCCTTACGGATGAGATATTCTTTTATCGGATGAATATTAGGATTATAAAAAAATATTGAAAATTTAATTCCAGAATCAATTAATGCTTCCATAACTTCTCCTGAACAAGGAGCACAGCAAGAATGAAGTAATAATTGATCATGTCCAGATGGGAGTTCTAATTTTAAACGTTGAGTTGACATAATAAAAAATTAAATTGCAATTCTAATAATTATATATTTTTATTTTGTATAATGTGAACTGAATTATTTTCAATTAAACATGAAATTAATTTAATATCTTAAAATTTATTTATTACTTTGTTTGAGGTTTAGTTGAATATAATGAAATAATTAGATTATTAAATACTAAAATTATTTATATAGACGCTTTTAAATTTATTAAACGAAATACTATATAGTAATATAAAATATAGATAAATTTAATATTTTTTAAAATAATAATATTAAAAAACAGCTAGTTAAGTGATTGATGTTTCTAGATATAATTTGAAATTTTTTATGTTTTATTGTGATGTATGTCACAAATAAACCTTATTTTTTCAATTAAAATATTTCTTTAGATTTGTAGCTTTAATAAATCTATACTATAAAATTCGATGTGTTTTTAAATTTAAGCGTGTGATTATTTGAGATATGAAAGATTGGCAATGTAAGTATTGTAATGGTTACATTATGGTTAATCATTCAAAGATCAGCGTAGGAGAAAAAGTTTACTTTTTGGTATATAAATTTGATGCAAAGAATGAACGAAAAAAATTATATAAAAAGGGAATTGTAGTTGCTCGCTACGATAATATACTTCACATTGAGTCACGTAAAAAAACTTATAAGATCGAACAGGCTAAGGTCTATCCATTAGGAGCACCAATGCCTTTTGTTTATAACATGTTTTGGATTTGCGGGTGTCCATGTACCCTACAAAATTAATTTCTTAAATTTAATTGAATTAATAATCGTATCAAATTTATTTTTTCAGCTTTTATAGAAAAGTTAAGACCAACAAAGTCAGAAAAATGACTTTGAATGGTTGAGTGATTGATTTGACAAAACCAATAGGCTCTCTTATAAACCTCGAGTAAAGTTGAGGTTAATCATGATAAGTGAAAATAAAAAAGTTGACTCTAGTCGAGTTTTGACTGTGGGTGAAGTTGCAAAAAGGAGTGGAGTTCCTGTCTCGACCCTACATTTTTATGAGGCGAAGGGGCTGATAAAAAGTATAAGAACCAATGGTAATCAACGCCGTTTTCCATTAATCGTTTTAAGGTATATTGCGATTATTAAAGTTGCTCAAAGAGTAGGAATTCCTTTAAATGAAATTAAAGAGGCTCTTAGCGCCTATCCTATGGGGAGCAAATTAACAGCTAAACAGTGGAAAGAGTTATCAAGCCATTGGCGAAAAGATCTCGATGATCGTATTCAAAAATTAACGAGGCTACGGGATGAAATGGACTGGTGTATTGGTTGTGGTTGCTTATCACTAGAGCAATGCCCTTTAAGAAATCCAGAAGATGTTTTGGGGCAAGAGGGATCTGGACCACGAATTTTGGAAAGGCCATGATCGCAATATTTTGATAATTATTTTTAGAAAGGAAAATCTTAAATTCCAATCAATTAAAGAAATGGTGAATAGAACTTCCAAGTGAGTTTTTTATTGTAATCAAGTGACATGAAACATGAGTTTTTTTGATATCTTTAGTTTTTTTATTAAGAAGCAAAAATTTATGAAAAAAATTATCTTTCTTGGTTTAGCGCTTGTTTCGTTAACGGCTTGTTCATCTGTACAACATAAAGATCCAACTCCACCAAAAATTGGTTCACCAAACCCAGCTAGTCAATATTGTGTTGAACAAGGTGGGAAATTAGAAATTAGAAATGAAGCAAATGGTCAGGTTGGGTATTGTCATTTACCAAACGGCCAAGTCGTGGAAGAATGGAAATTATTCCGTGATAATCAAGCAAACTGTGTAGCAGAAGAAGCTCAAAAATTAGTGGGTCAATCTGGCCTTACTGATGATCAAATTAAACAAAAAACTAAATCAGAAATTGTGCGCAAAGTGGCTCCAGGTCAACCAATGACTATGGATTATCGTACAAACCGAGTTACAGTTACTATTGATCCTGCTTCTAAGAAAATTACTCAGGCAACTTGTGGTTAATATGTTTAATTAAAGTTTGCTAAATCAAATTTTAAAGAAAAGAGCCTGCTGAAAATGCAGGCTTTTTTTACTTTAATTTTCGGAATAATGAATGACTGGATACTCTTTTTGTTGAGGCAGTTGTTGCAAAGCCTGATTAATTTTGATGAGAAAAATATCCACTTTGTCTTGGCTTGGATTGTCGGTGTTGTATGATGCTCTTTCTTGATAGTTAATTCCGCATCCAATAATTTTCATATTTGCAGGATTAAAGCTCCAGTCATTTGCATTCTTGATCGAGATATCTAAATCACTATCACATTCTTTCCAGAGTTTTAAAAATTGATTGGAATATACACCTGGAGCTTCTTGTGCTCGGTAGGCTGTAAATCCTTGCATTTCAGAGTTAGCAAATTGAAGGAGATGATTGGTAGGCATTCCTCCCCAAAGTATAGCCGTATCTTTCGGTAGCTTTATTCCTGTTATATGTTCTTCTTTAAGTGGTGCAGTTTGCTCATCTTTCTGTTTGGACTTTTGAGATTTATAAACCAGTTTTGTTCCAACAGGAACTGTTACACCTTTGATTTGAGTTATTTGTGTTGTATAGAAATAAGGCGAATCATCACGGCTACAGCCTGTCGGGTTATAACAACCAATACAACCACTTAATAATAAAAGCGGGCAACTTAAAACACTTAATTTGAATACTCGATCCATTTTTCTTGTCTTTAATTATGTCTAGAAATTTAATATATCAGTATTTAAATCAATAATAAAAAAAGCCCCTAGCGGACTAGAGGCAGAAAAACATCAGATGCAAGAACAGGTGAATTATGCATCTGAGTTAAGTAGGTTGTATCAAACCATGTAAAGCACTTTACCAGCAAAAATGAATAAAAATAGGGAGGTGCGACTAATGGCTAATGTTCTGCGGCTATTTATTGAGCGTTTATAAGCTCGAATTTAATTTCTATCCTCGGCGCTAAATTTTAAATTTCATTAATTTTTTAGGTTAAATTTTTTGAAAAATATACGCCAGACTTTATTTTAAATTCTATTAATAAAATTAATATTTGATTTATATGAATATTTACTCAGTTAAAGAATTTAAGGGACAGGACTATTCTTTTTGTTGTATATCGTATACGATATATGAAGAATGATTAAACAGCTATTAATCCCATTCCATAACTTTTGAGATGGATTAACTCGAAAGTACGACTACCCAGAGTTTTATTTGTATTACTGAGGAATAATTATGAGTAATATCTTCACAGGATGTATCCCGGCGCTAATGACCCCATGTACTCCTAACCGTGAGCCAGATTTTGACGCGCTTGTGAAAAAAGGGCATGAGCTGATTGAAGCGGGCATGAGTGCGGTAGTGTATTGTGGTTCTATGGGTGATTGGCCTTTACTAACCGAAGCTCAACGCCAAGAAGGTGTAGCACGACTTGTTGCTGCTGGCATTCCTACAATTGTTGGTACTGGTGCAGTTAATTCAAAAGAAGCGGTTTCTCATGCAGCTCATGCAGAAAAAGTCGGTGCACAAGGGCTTATGGTTATTCCACGTGTACTATCACGCGGTGCATCACCAACAGCACAAAAAGCTCACTTTTCTGCAATTTTAAAAGCAGCTCCAAGCTTACCAGCGGTGATTTACAATAGCCCGTATTATGGATTTGCGACTCGTGCAGATTTATTTTTTGAATTACGCCGCGAGTTTCCAAACTTAATTGGTTTTAAAGAATTTGGCGGTGCTGCCGATATGCGTTACGCAGCTGAGTTCATTACTTCACAAGATGATTCAGTTACCTTAATGGCAGGTGTAGATACTCAAGTTTTTCATGGCTTCGTGAACTGCAATGCAACGGGTGCGATTACAGGGATTGGTAATGCTTTGCCTAAAGAAGTGCTACAGTTGGTTGACCTCAGTAAGAAAGCTGCAGCAGGTGATGCCAAAGCTCGTCGTTTAGCACAAGAGTTATCAAGTGCATTAGAAGTTTTATCGTCTTTTGATGAAGGAACTGATTTAGTTCTTTACTATAAATATTTAATGGTACTTAACGGCGATAAAGAATATACCTTACATTTTAACGAGACGGATGCATTAAGTGAATCACAACGTAAATATGTTGAAACTCAGTATGAACTATTCCGTACTTGGTACCGTAACTGGTCAGCTGAAATCTAAGTAAATACCTATAAAAAAGAGGCTAATAATTGAGCCTCTTTTTTTATTTCTATTAATTACTTTTTTGTTAGAACAATAACGCATAGGAAAATGAGAATTAAACCTAAATAACTATGCATTGTTAAACTTTCGCCTACTACAACAACCGCTAATAATGCTGCAACAGGAATTTCGACCAAAGCTAGTGTCATAGCTTGACTTGCTGGAATTCGTTTAAGACCAAAGCTAAAAAATAAATAGCCCAAAAACATAGGAACAATTGGAATATAGATCGCAACCC
The DNA here is from genome assembly GCF_038562025.1 of Acinetobacter sp. D009. Lineage (NCBI taxonomy): Bacteria > Pseudomonadati > Pseudomonadota > Gammaproteobacteria > Moraxellales > Moraxellaceae > Acinetobacter > Acinetobacter sp. D009. The sequence continues at coordinate 2,384,591 of NZ_CP151886.1, read as the reverse complement.
AAATGTTAGTTGGATAATCAAAAAGGTTTTGTGCTGTAATGAATAATGTAGGTAGTAACAGCACTGCAGAGATACCAAAAATCACACCCATGGCAGCTCTTGAGTCGACATCTTGGCGAATTAGGTTTCTCATTATCCAAGAATATGTTGCATAGCTCAGGCTAGAGAGTAAGCCAAAAAATACCCCTAAAATACGATCAGATTGTATGACTTGATGTTGTGTGTGATCACCGGCATAAGAGAGTAAAATAATTCCTAAAAAGCCGAGAATAAAACTGATGAGCCATTTCAAAGAAAGTTTTCGATTATCTAAAATCCATTCTAAAAGCACTGAAAACAAAGGTGCACAGCCAATAGAAATTACTGTGCCAATAGAAACACCAGCCAAAGAGACAGATGAATAAAATGCAAAAGGACAAAGAATTGAAACGACAACGGCAATAAAGATTTGAGACTTATAGTTAAATAGTTTTTGATAATTTTTTTTAATGGCTTTTAAGCTTAAAAATGTATGAATTAATCCACCGAAGCCCACAGAAATGGTAGCAATTACAAGTGGACTAATGCCTTTTGCAAAAGATGCCGCTGTACCTGCTGTACCCCATAGAAAAGCAGCAAATAGTACAGATAAGAAACCCGTATAATAATGCAGGGAAAATTTTGCTTCTGTTGGCGTACTCATATGAAGTGACTCAGACTTTAAAAGTTTTATGCAGCATAATTTTTACAAGACAAAAATTTTATCTTGCAGGCAATAACTCAGCGCAATGAATAAGAATTTTTTGACAGTTACCCGTCAAGAGAACAGGGTAGTATGCTGCTATTTATTATGATTTGCTTGGTTAGATACAATAAAATGATGACGATTTCAGCATAGTCTAATAATAGTTTTGTGAATTAAATGGTATAAAGTATACTTTGTATATGAATGATTTTAAAAATTATTGATTTATAGTGATATAAAAATAGTTTTTAAAAGCTTTGTATGAAGGATAAACCGTACCGAAAATGATGCTTTCAAAGCAATAATTTCATTATGGTGGATGACTAAAATTATCATCCTTTTGTTTGTGTCATATTTTGAGGTTAAGAGAATATTCGTGACGCTACCATCTTTTAATGTATCAAATCTTGGTGCAATGCCTTCGGTATCTGAAGTTATTGTCAAATATATTAGAGAAGCAATTATTGCAGGGCATATTGCTGAAGGTGAGCCTATCCGTCAGGATGAAATTGCCAAGCTATTTAATGTCAGCAAAATTCCGGTACGTGAAGCCTTAAAGCAACTTGAAGCCGAAGGCTTAGTAGAGTTTATAAAAAATCGCGGTGCAATTGTGACCCGAATCTCTGAAGAAGAATTAGCTCAGATTTTTGAAGTACGGGTTATGTTAGAAACGAAGTTGATTCAGCTCGCCGTGCCGAATATGACAGAAGAAACTTATAAAAAGGCAGATCAAATTTGTAATGCCTTTATCGATAACATGGATATTGGAAGCTGGACCACACTAAATTGGCAGTTACATGCCTGCCTTTATGAACCAGCACAGCGGCCTTATATGCTCGGATTAATTCGTTCGATTTACGATAAGATTGAGCGCTATTTAAGATTGCAGATGAATGTTTCAGAAGGCAAATCACGTGCAAACGATGAGCATAAAGAAATTGTGAAAGCCTGCAAAGCCAAAGATGTTGATTTGGCGGTTAAGTTAATTGAAGAGCATATTAATGGTGTTTGCCAATCACTTTATGAGCACTTACCTCATCATAAAAATGTGAAAAAATAAGCGCTGCATTCTTTATCATTTCAATTAGGCCAATGGCCTAATTTTTTTGTCTTTATTTTAGCTGAAGCAAGTTTTCACTATGCTGATTTCGTCATAGATTTATAAGAAAACGATCAAGCTTGCTGTTTTGAGATCAGTCATCCTAAAGGAAAATGTAAGGATACTTCTATGAAAACAGTAAAAATTTTGGACTCTCATACTGGTGGTGAACCAACACGATTAGTGCTTGAAGGTTTTCCTGATTTAGGTACAGGAGATATGGAAAGCCGTCGAAAAATTTTATCAGAACAATATGACCATTTCCGTAGAGCAACCATGTTAGAGCCGCGGGGTAATGATGTGTTGGTTGGCGCATTATTGTGTAAGCCAGTGAATCCCAAAGCGAGCGCGGGCGTTATTTTCTTTAATAACACGGGCTACCTAGGCATGTGTGGTCATGGCACGATTGGTTTGGTAGCTTCGTTAGCCCACTTGGGAAAAATACAAGTTGGTACACACTTAATTGAAACTCCTGTGGGCGATGTTGAGGCGACATTGCATGAAGATCATTCAGTGAGTGTGCGAAATGTACCAGCATATCGTTATAAAAAAGCGGTCGAAGTTGATGTTGAAAAATATGGAAAAGTTACTGGTGATATTGCATGGGGTGGTAACTGGTTCTTCTTAATTAATGATCATGGTCAACGTGTTGCAAGTGATAATTTGGATCAACTGACTGACTATGCGTGGACGGTTAGACAAGCGCTTACGGCACAAGGAATAACTGGTAAAGATGGGCAAGAAATTGACCATATCGAATTATTTGCAAGTGACACCGAAGCAGACAGTAAAAATTTCGTACTTTGCCCAGGCAAGGCCTATGACCGTTCACCATGTGGAACCGGAACCAGTGCGAAAATTGCTTGCTTAGCTGCAGATAGCAAACTTGAACCAGGAAAGTTATGGAAACAAGCCAGCATTATTGGTAGCCAGTTTATTGCCTCGTATGAGCAAGCAGGGGAATATGTTATTCCAACCATTCGTGGTGAAGCTTACATGAGTGCCGAAGCAACTTTATTTATGGATGAAAATGACCGATTTGCTTGGGGTATTCAGCTATGAGAACCGATGCCATCGTCATTGGGGCAGGCATTGTAGGTGCGGCATGTGCTTATGAGTTAGCCCGACAAGGGTTAAATGTGCAAGTTTTAGATGCTCGTATCGGTGGTGCAACAGCCGCGGGCATGGGGCATTTGGTCATTATGGATGACTTGGAAGCCGAATTAAAACTTAGTCATTGGTCAGTTCAGCTATGGCATGAATTAGGACACGAGCTTTCAGAAGAATGTGCCTATCGCCAAACGCCAACTTTATGGCTGGCAAGTAGCGCAGAAGAAATGCAGATTGCTGAGGAAAAATATCAACGTCTCACTGCACAAGGCGTCCGTTGCCAACTTCGAAACGCAGATGAAGTTCATCAGCTTGAACCTCACTTAAAGCAGGGTCTTTATGGTGGTTTAGAAGTTTTTGATGATGGAATTTTATATGCGCCTTGTGCTGCTGAATGGTTATTAAAAAAATTTCCCCACAAGGTTCAGGTTCAACAAGCTAAAGTTATTCATATTGAAGAAAATCGGGTTCAGTTAAGTGATGGAGCATGGCTAGAAGCTGCGCATATCGTTTTGGCTAACGGTATTCATGCGACAGATTTTTTTCCAGAGCTACCGATTGAACCTAAAAAAGGTCATTTGGCGATTACTGACCGTTACCCTGAATTAAATGTAAAACATACGTTAGTGGCTTTGGCTTATGCGGCCAGCACTCAAGCGACAAGTGGTATTTCGGTGGCTTGTAATATTCAGCCTAGACCGACGGGCCAGCTTTTTATTGGGTCATCTCGTCAGTTTAATACAGTTGATCCGACTGTAGAGCCAGAAGTGTTTACTCGGGTGCTTAAAGAGGCTGCGGATTATTTTCCAGCTTTGGCTGATCTTAATGTTATTCGGGCATGGACTGGTTTTCGTGCAGCCACTCCGGATGGTATTCCGGTAATTGGACGACATCCTGCATTTCAATCGGTTTATTTAGCAGTAGGCCATGAAGGATTAGGTGTAACCACAGCAACAGGGACAGCAAGACTTATTGCTTCACATGTGTGTGGATTAACTTGTGATATAGATCCTGATCCTTTTTTACCTCATCGTTTTATAGGAGCTGCATAGATGATTCAGCTTTTTATTAACGGACAATCTGTTTCTGTGATTGAAGGTACGAGTGTTGCTGCTGCTTTAGCACAAGCGAAATCTTATAGTCGTTTGTCTGTCTGTGGTGAAAAACGTACTCCATTTTGTGGAATGGGAGTTTGTCAGGAATGTCGTGTCAATATTAATGGACTCAGAGTGCTTGCTTGTCAGACGCTGTGCCAGCAAGACATGAAGGTGGAAACACAATAATGGAAAAACAATACGATGTGGTGGTTGTCGGTGCTGGGCCTGCAGGGTTGTCAGCTGCTATTGCAGCCGCCGAAAGTGGCGGACGAATTTTAGTATTAGATAATAACCCACAGGCGGGCGGCCAAATCTGGCGGGCCGGTCCGACTTTTCCTGTGCCTGAAATGGCGCAGCAGAAATATCAACAAATCAAGACTCATTCTAATATTGAATTTATGTTTGGTGCCAAGATTGTCGCTGCACCTTTTGTAGGCCAATTACTCGTTGAGCGACCTCACGACAGCCTAAATTTGTCTTATTGCCAGCTTATATTGTGTACGGGTGCAAGAGAACTGTTTTTGCCTTTTCCCGGTTGGACTTTACCTGGTGTAACAGGTGCAGGTGGTTTGCAAGCCTTAATTAAAGCAGGCACACCTGTCAAAAATGAACGTATTGTGATTGCAGGTTCCGGGCCATTACTTTTAGCAAGTGCGGATACAGCAAAAAAAGCAGAGGCTCAAGTTCTCTATGTTGCCGAACAGGCGGCTTCATCTTCTGTTCGTAAATTTGCACTGCAACTTTGGCGTTGGCCTGCGAAAATAATACAGGCGTTATCTTTGCCTTATCGTTTATATCAACCTGACAGTTATGTGGTTGAGGCGATTGGTCAGGAGCGTCTTGAACGAGTAAGGCTACAAACGCCGAAGGGAATCATTGAAATTGAGTGTGATCGACTCGCGTGCGGATTTGGCTTAGTCCCGAATACTCAATTAGGGCAGTTAATGGGTTGTCAAATTAAGGACAATGCGATTACGGTTGATGACTATCAACGTACATCACAACCACAGGTGTGGGCAGCAGGTGAGTGTACAGGTTTTGGCGGAAGTGAGCTGGCGATGGTTGAAGGTAGCATCGCAGGTTATGCAGCTATAGGTCAAAATGAAAAAGCCAGTCAATTATTTGCTCAAAGACAACGGTATCGTTTATTTGCACATCTCCTTGAGAAAAGCTTCAAGTTACGTGCTGAGTTAAAAACGCTTGCACGCCCAGAAACTATTTTTTGTCGATGTGAAGATGTGACTTTTGATAAAGTTGCTGAGCGTAGTAGTTGGATTGATGCAAAATTACATACACGTTGTGGAATGGGAGCGTGCCAAGGAAGCACATGTGCAACAGCAGCAGCTTGCTTATTTGATTGGCAGTTGCCTAACTCTCGACCACCATTACTTCCTACTCGTGTAAAAAGCCTCATGGCGATGTCTACTTCTCCTTTAAATCAAAAATGAAATGTTCTAGAGTAGACAAGTTATTACTTTGTCCGCTCTAGCTCATGACTTTGGTTCAAATTCCGAAACTAACTACCACTTTGGAAGATTTCTTAAAAAATCTGGAAAGTATAGAACCATTGTTTGATGCTTTATCTTCGGTGGTTTTTTTCATCAAAAATACCGAAGCACGCTATGTCTTTGTCAATCAAACATTAGTAAATCGCTGCGGTCTAAAGGATAAAACTGCAATATTGGGAAAAACCTCTTCTGAAGTTTTTCCTCATTCACTTGGAAAAATATATACATCGCAAGACTTGCAAGTTATTCGCCGCGGTAAAAAGTTAACAGAGCAATTAGAGCTGCATTTATATGCAAAAAATCAGTCGGGTTGGTGTTTAACTTATAAAGAACCTTTATTTGATGCGGATGGAAAGTTAGTAGGAATTGCTGGAATTTCTAATGATTTAAATGTGCCTGAAAATACACATCCTGCTTTTTATAAAATGGTTCAGGTTGAGGAATATATTAAAAAGAATTATGCCGAAACCATTACTTTGGCGCATTTGACTGCAATTGCTGGTGTGTCGGTGGCTCAGTTAGAACGTTATTGCAAAAAAATATACCATTTAACGCCTCGGCAAATGATTAGCAAAATTCGTCTGCAAGTCGCCACTGAACTATTGGCGACAGATTTACCAATCACTCAAATTGGTTTGCGTTGTGGTTATACCGATCATAGTGCTTTTTGTCGTCAGTTTAAGTTGCATACAGGCATGTCACCTACTTTGTATCGGGCCTCTATCAAAAATATTTAGATAAAAAATTGGGCTGTATAAAACAACCCAAATCATTATTAAGTGCTGAATTTGTATATTAAAGATTAATCTTTAAAAGCCAATGATCGGCCTTTGGTTTCTTTTACCAGCAAAATAGAGATTATAGAGATCAGACTTGCGGCAACCAAATATAAAGAAATCGGAATTGAGCTGTTAAATTCTTTGAGTAAGGTTAAGGCAATTAATGGAGCAAGGGAACCTGCCATAATTGGTGCGACTTGATAACAAAATGAAAGCGCCGTATAGCGAATATGAGTAGGAAATAACTCAGTCATTAGGGCAGAGTAAGGCGAATAGGTCATGGACTCAATAAATAAACCAAGCACAATTGCTAACATAATGAGCCAGTCATTGCCTGTATCCATTAAAGGAAAGCCGACAAAACCCCAAAAAGCAGTGAGTACAGCTCCAATAAGATAAATAGGTTTGCGGCCAAATATATCGCTTAAATGCCCCATAAAAGGAATAATAAAGAAATGGATCAGATGAGCGCCAAACATGAGCAGTAAGATCTGTGAAGTATCTTTATGGACGACTAACTTTAAATAACTGATCGAAAAAGTAACCACCATATAGTACAAAATATTTTCTGCAAATCTGGCACCGATACCCGCAATAACAGATTTCTTATGATATTTTAAAACCTCAATAATCCCGAGTTGTTGTTTTTCAAGAAGCTGTTGTTTGGCCTGTGCTTCTTTAAACACTTCGGCATCGTCTACATTTTTTCGAATCCATAATCCAATCAGTACCACGACTGCTGAGAACCAGAATGCACAGCGCCACCCCCAGTCTAGGAATTGTTCGGGTGAGAGGTTTTTTGAAAGTAATAATAAAACCAGTGTGGCTACTAAATTTCCGAGCGGTACACCAGTTTGTGGCCAGCTTGCCCAATAACCTCTGCGATCATCTGGACTGTGCTCTGAAACCAAAATAACTGCGCCGCCCCATTCACCACCAAAAGCAAAACCTTGAATTAAACGCAGTATCACTAGGAGTGTAGGTGCCCAATAGCCAATTTGATGAAAGGTCGGAATACAGCCCATTAAAAAAGTAGTGATACCGACAATAATCAGGCTAATTTGCAATAATTTCTTGCGTCCAATTTTATCGCCGTAATGCCCAAACACGAGGCCACCGAGAGGTCTTGCTAAAAAGCCAACGGCATACAGGGCAAAGGCCGCCAAAATGCCATCTATAGCATTGCCAGTTTGTTGAAAGAAAAGTTCGCCAAAGACAAGGGCTGAGGCTGTTCCATAAAGGAAAAATTCATACCATTCTGCTACGGAGCCAACCATGGAGGCCGCTACAACCTTTTTTAGTGTTGTCGTCATATACCAATATCCTTATTTGAAAATATGTTACGCATTGATTTGATGGAGCATCGTGCTATTCATTTTTTGCACTTTTTTATTTAAATAATGTGCGGTTATGCTGGTGGCTTTGAACTAAAAAAGGAGTTCATCTCTTGGATAAACTCCTTTAAAAAAATTAAAGAGCAGCTTTACTCATTTCACCATTGACCAAGCGCGCAATACCAAGCGGATTGGCATTTTGAAGGGCGAGTGGCAATAAGTGATCTGGATAGTTTTGGTAGCATACTGGACGTAAATAACGTTCGATTGCTAAGGTTCCTACCGATGTGCCACGTGCATCTGAAGTTGCAGGATATGGCCCGCCGTGAACCATGGCATCACAGACCTCCACACCTGTTGGGTAACCATTTAGAAGTAAACGTCCTGCTTTTTCTTCGAGTAATGGAATAAGGGTTGCGAAGTTCTCAAAATCTTGTGGCTCGGCAATTAAAGATGCTGTAAGTTGACCACGTAGACCATTTAAAGCGAGAGCGAGCTGCTCTGCCGATTCAACTTCAATCACAATCGTCGTTGGGCCGAACACTTCTTCTTGAAGTAATTCATCATGCTCTAGTAAAAGAGATACATCGGCTTTAAAGAGCTGAGGATAGGCTTGCGGACCTTGTTGAGGTTGACCCGCTAAATGCTCAATTTTGTCATGTGCGAGTAATTCTTTAAGACCATGCTCGTAGCTTCTTAAAGTACCTTTGTTAAGCATAGTTTGTGGCGGTTGCTGAGCCATTGTAGCCTTGAAATGCTCAAGGAATTGGCTAAATTCAGGTGATTTAATTCCAATAATTAAACCGGGATTGGTACAAAACTGACCGCAGCCTAAAACCACTGAACCACTAAGTTCGGTCGCAATTTTATCACCACGCACTTTTAGAGCTTCGGGTAATAAAATCATTGGGTTAATGCTCGACATTTCGGCAAAAACAGGAATGGGTTCAGGACGTGCAGCAGCTAAATCGCATAGAGCACGACCACCTTTGAGTGAACCGGTAAATCCAACGGCTTTAATTGCAGGATGTTTTACCAGTGGCTCACCGACACCTTGACCATAAATCATGCTAAAGATACCTTTTGGCATGGCGCATTTCTCAATCGCACTACAAATGGCATTTGCAATTGATTCGGCTGTTGCCATGTGACCGCTATGAGCCTTCACAATAACTGGACATCCAGCCGCAAGTGCTGAAGCGGTATCGCCACCAGCAGTAGAAAAGGCGAGAGGGAAGTTACTTGCACCAAATACGGCAACTGGTCCAACACCGATTTTATATTGACGTAAATCTGGACGTGGAAGTGGCTGGCGCTCAGGCAAAGCCAAATCAATACGGGCACCTAAATAGTCACCACGGCGTAATACTTGAGCAAATAGGCGTAATTGACCTGTAGTCCGCCCACGTTCACCGCGAATACGCGCTTCCGGCAAAGCAGTTTCTTGACAGACTGTTGCAATAAACTGGTCATCAAGCGCATCAATTTCACTGGCAATCGTTTCTAGAAAAATAGCGCGTTGTTCTGGCATAGTTTGTCTAAAAGCCGGATAAGCCAATGCAGCTGCTTGAGCTGCCTGATCAATTTCTTCAGGAGTTGCTTGAGCAAACTGATAGGGTAATGCTTCATCTGTTGCAGCATCGTAGCTTAATACAAACTTACTGCCTGCACTTGAACGTTGGCCTGCAATAAAATTTTGACCAGTAATATTTAACATTATCAACCTCACTTGAGAGTGAACGTCAAAAGTGGTTCTTATGACGTTGGAGAGTTATCAAAGCGAAGGTTTTACATTTGAAAATATTGTATTTTGTATACGGTATTAATCAAAAGAAAACCTTAACTTATATGTGTTTAAGCAAACGATCGCTAAGCTTCATCGTCATTTTTAATCAGTGCTTTTGGTAAACCTGAGCGTATACCCCAGTAGTAGCAACCAAGAGAAATCACCATGACGAATAAGGTGTCGAAAGGCGCGGCTAATAGGTGTGATGCGCCATCACCGAAGCTGCCAAGGTAAGAGGCAAGAATCATTAAAATGTAGTAAACAAGGAGCCATGTTGATGACTTTAACTGTTGGGCTAAGCTGACTTCTTGGGTTGGCACGTAGCGCTTAAAAATGACATAGAGTGCAAACAACACGATTTGTGCGCCTAATAACCATGAAATGACATTCCAGCCAGACCAATACACAATAAAAGACGCAATGACAAAAGCGAGCGGCCCGAGAACAGTAAAGCCTTTTACATAGAATGGACGTTCAAGCTCAGGAGCATTACGGCGTAAAGCACCCACTGTGACAGGAGCAAGGGCATAACTTAAAACTAACGCTGCTGAAACTACGGAAATTAATTTATCCCAAGATGGAAACGGCATGGTCCAAAATACTGAAAGTGCAAACGTTAACCATAATGCATAACGAGGAATACCTGATTTTGGATCTACACGCGTAAAAATACGGAAGAATGTATTACTGTTTGACCATGCATAAATGACACGTGGAGTTGCAGCCATATAGATATTGCCGCAGCCAGACGGAGAAATAATGGCATCTGAAACAACTAAGAGTGCTAACCATCCCAAACCTAATAACATGGCAATGTCGCGGTAAGGTAATGGGAACTTGTCACTAAGTCCTGACCAACCATTTGCTAACATATCGGTAGGTACTGCACCTAAGAAAGCAACTTGAAGCACTACATAAATAATCGTTGCCAAAACGACAGATAAGATGAGTGCAAAAGGAATCGTAAATTGAGGACATTTTACTTCACTTGCTACCGAAATAATCGGCGTTAAACCCAAATACGCAAAAATAATACCGCCAGCAGATACGGCACCTTGTACGCCGTGAGCACCCATCGGGGCAAACTCGGTCATTGAGAAGTTTGCAGGTTTAAAATGGTATAGAAGAGCAACCATCACTAAAACCGGAACAGCAAATTTCAATGCACTAATCAGGTTGTTGGCAATTGCAAAGGTTTTTACGCTGTAATAGTTCAATGCAAAAAATACGCATAAAAGTGCAAACTGAAACAACCATCCAATGGTAGTTGGAGTTCGAACACCATCATGTACGGCGGTAAGAGAAGGGAACCATGCTGCTGCATATTCGCGGGCAGCGACGACTTCAATTGCAATTAAACTTGAAAAGGCAATGACGGTCACAGAACCCAATAAATATCCTTGTAATGGGCCATGTGAAAATACGGGATAACGGATAATACCGCCTGCTCGGGGTAAGGCTGCGCCTAACTCACAATAAATAATTCCCAGAATTAAAACGGCAAAGCCCCCAATAATCCATGACAATATACCCGCAGGGCCGGCTTGAGAGGCCACATGACTTGCTGAAAATAACCATCCTGAACCGAAAATGGCGCCTAAGCCAATGAATGTAAGATCCATTAGAGATAACTGTTTTTTAAACTGACTTGTCATTACGTTTTCCTTAACGACAGAACTATTGTTCTTTCATATATCGTATACGATATATGTTTATTGGTAAATAGGGGAATTTTTATTCTATTTATGGAAAATGAATGATTTAAATGTTATGTAAATGTTTGTTTTTAATTGATTTTAAATGGATTAAATTTCAAGTAAATAAACTGAAAACTAAATATTTTTTATAAAAATTGGCAAAGGATTTTGATTTTATTTGCTCAAAAGAACAATTCTTCAATATTGGTTGAGTCATTTACCATTTAAATTAATGGAAAATTCCATTTTTTAAAAAATATTGAATTAGAAGTTGATTGTGTTGTTTTTAGGCTATGAGCCATTTATTTTCAGTGCTTTATAGATGGCTTAATGATAATTTTAGAGCTATCCGAAAGGACACAATAATGACGAACATACGAATAATAATGAATCGAAGGTAGGACCACGTGTTTATTAGTGTATTTGATCTTTTTAAAATTGGTATCGGCCCATCTAGCTCCCATACAGTTGGACCAATGCGAGCGGCGTACAGTTTTGTGGATGATTTATTGAAGCAAGACGATTTACAAGCAACGGTTAGAGTTCAGGTGAAGTTATACGGTTCGCTGTCGGCAACTGGTGTTGGTCATGCGACAGATAAGGCTGTTCTGTTAGGTTTAATGGGTTTTGACCCTGAACATATTGATACCCAAGTAAGTACAAGCTTGATTGAAGATGTTCTTGAAAATAAGGCAATCCAGCTTAATCAGCAAAAGACTATTTCCTTTGACTATAAGCATGATGTGCTTTTTTTAGATGAATCTTTACCTTATCACCCCAATGCAATGGAACTGATTGCCTATAACGAGGCTCAAGAAATTTTATATACAGAAACTTACTATTCGGTTGGTGGCGGTTTTATTGTTAGCCAAAGGCAATTAGCAACAACTCAAACTGAAACTAACGACGTTAAGGTTCCATATCCATTTCACAGTGCGGCTGAACTTTTAAGCTTATGTAAGACTCATCATTTATCAATAAGTGAGTTAATGCTTGAAAATGAAAAAAGCTGGCGTAGTGAAGCTGAAATTCGTAGCAAGATTATGGAAATCTGGAAAGTAATGCAGCACTGCATTCACAACGGATTAATTAATGAAGGCATATTACCGGGCGGTTTAAATGTAAGACGTCGGGCTAAAAAAATTCACGATAAGTTATTAAATAAGAAAAACTCAAACCTGATTGTGACGACTTTTCATGCGATGGAATGGGTCAATTTATTTGCCTTAGCGGTAAATGAAGAAAATGCTGCTGGCGGTCGAGTAGTGACGGCACCTACAAATGGGGCCGCAGGAATTATTCCGGCGGTTTTATATTACTACGTGACTTTCTCTAAAGACTTTTCCGAAGATAAAGTGGTTCGTTTCTTTTTAAGTGCAGCAGCCGTCGGCATTTTATGTAAACTCAATGCTTCTATTTCTGGTGCAGAAGTAGGGTGTCAGGGAGAAGTCGGCTCGGCATGTGCAATGGCTTCGGCGGGTTTAGCCGAGATTTTAGGAGCATCGCCTGAACAGGTGGAACATGCGGCTGAAATTGGGCTTGAACATAATTTAGGTTTAACGTGTGACCCGATTGGTGGTTTGGTTCAGGTGCCTTGTATTGAACGAAATGCAATTGCAGCCGTAAAAGCCATTAATGCAGCCCAAATGGCACTTCATGATGACGATGAACACTTTGTCACACTAGATAAAGTCATTCAGACTATGAAGGAAACAGGTAAAGATATGTCTGAGAAATATAAAGAGACTTCAAAAGGTGGCCTTGCTGTTAACGCCATTGAGTGCTAAAAAAATGAGATGGGGACGAGGTGACCCCATCTCAATTTAAACATTAAGCCTCACGAGCAACTAAGGTTAAAATGTCGTAAGTTGCGACAAGTTCACCGCGTTGGTTTTTGACTTTAATATCCCATACCACAACGCCATGCGCAGGCTGAGACGGGTCTTTTTGTGGTTTAGGTGTTTTTTGTTTACAGGTGAGTTCAACCTGAATCGAGTCACCGATTTTAACAGGTTCAACAAAACGTAAGTTGTCCATACCGTAATTGGCAATCACAGGGCCTTGTGCTGCATCTACAAATAGACCTGCTGCGGCAGACACAATGAAATATCCATGTGCCACACGTTCACCAAAGAAAGACTCGGCAGCTGCAATTTTGTCGGTATGCGCATAGAAATAGTCACCGCTTAAACCAGCAAAGTTGACAATATCTGCTTCGCTTACTGTGCGACGCGCCGTTAATAAACGTTCACCAATCACTAACTCATCAAAAGACTTTTTAAATGGATGTACACGGTCTTCGTTAACTTTCGAGCCAGCAGTCCACGAGTTGGTAATTTGGGTCAAGCTATTTGGAGAACCTTGAATTGCAGTACGCTGCATGTAGTGTTTAACAGCGCGAATACCACCTAACTCTTCACCGCCACCTGCACGACCAGGCCCGCCGTGTACTAAATGCGGAAGTGGAGAACCATGTCCTGTACTTTCTTTTGCCGATTCTGCATCGAGTACATGCACACGGCCATGCCAAGGTGCAATTTTTTGAATAATCTGCTCAATATTCTCATCGTTATTTTTAACGACAGAAGCTACTAGGCTACCTTCACCACGTGAAACAAGGTCAGCCAACTCTTCAATGTCTTGATATGGCATGAGTGTACATACCGGACCAAAAGCTTCCGTGGTATGAACATTCGTCGCTTGTAAAGGTTGTTCGCAGAGCAATAAAGTTGGAGCGAAAAAAGCACCTTTTTTAGGATGGTCGGCATTAAATGTAAAGCTATCGTTGCCACCAAAAATAATTTTTGCATCTTTGCTGAGTTCAGCAACTTTTTCTGCAACGTCATGTTTTTGTTTAATGCTCGCTAAAGCCCCCATGGTGGTTTCTTCTTTTTGAGGGTCGCCCACCACAACTTTAGCGAGTTTGGCAGTTAGCTTTTCTTGCACAGTCGCTAACAAGTTTTCAGGAACAAATGCGCGACGAATGGCAGTACATTTTTGGCCTGCTTTTGTGGTCATTTCGCGGAAGACTTCACGCACAAATAAATCGACAGTTTCTTCATTTGCCTCTGGGCTTAAAATTGCACTGTTTACCGAGTCGGCTTCCATGCTAAATGGAATTGAATATTTATTGAGGTGAGGGTGGTTACGTAGTTTTTGACCTGTGTAAGCAGAACCCGTAAACGTAACGCAGTCTTGTGGGCCTAACTGTTCTAACAGGTCATAAGTCTGACCGCAAATGAGTTGTAGCGAGCCTTTTGGTAACACATGTGCTTCTTCAATAGCTTTGACAACCGCTTGAGTTAATTGGGAGCCATCGGTTGCAGGCTTAACAATACATGGCACACCAGCAAGTAGCGTCGGTGCAATTTTTTCAAGCATCCCCCAAATTGGAAAGTTAAATGCATTAATGTGAACTGCAACACCTGCTTTAGGACTTAAAATGTGCTTAGCACCGAAAGTTCCATTTTTAGAGAGTTGAATCCAGCTGTCTTCGGTAATAATTTTTTCGTCATTGAGTTCACGGCGAACCAGACTCGAATAAGCAAATAATGTCTGGATCCCACCTTCAATATCAATCCAAGCATCTCTACGAGTTGCACCTGTTGCATAAGCAAGTTTGTAGAACTCTTCTTTGCGCTCAAGTAAATATTGGGCAATTTGTTTTAATGCATTGGCACGTTGGTGAAATGTCCAGTTAGCCAGTTCTGTACCATTTTGTTTGGCATATTGAACAACACGTTTCATATCAATGCCATGACCACTTACGGCATAAATCGATTCACCTGTAATGGCATGATAAACAGGGCGCAGTTCTTCACTCGTCGAATGCCATGTTCCATAGACATAAGAAGCAAGATGAGGCAGTTGATGCTCAGACTGATGAAAATCTGTGTCAGTTGAGGTTCCTTCTAGGTGTGCTTGTTCAAGCATGACCAAACTCCTTTTTTATTTGATACATCAATTATAAAAATTGCAAAAATATGATTCATAATTTCAGATTAATTTGTCTAAAAGTCAACTTTATTTTGATTTGTAAACGTAAAAAGATTTTTTGTTTTTAATTAATGTTTACTAATTTCAAATACTTATTTCTTGTTTGTTGGTTGGATTTAATTTGATACTAAAAAAGTGATTGACTTTGTTTTTAGTGTATCGAAAAATAGATTCAAGGGTGATACCTACAGGGAATGAAAGAATGGAAAACAATTACCAGAAATTTGAACAAAATATTGCCAATGAAATTACGATCGAGGCTAAGGATCAAATGCCCGATGCCTACCGCAAAACATTGATTCGTCAAATTGGGCAACATGGCCATTCTGAAATTGTAGGTATGTTGCCTGAAGGAAACTGGATTACTCGTGCACCAACTTTAAAACGTAAAGCGGTTTTGCTCGCAAAAGTACAAGATGAAGCGGGTCATGGTTTATATCTATACAGTGCAGCAGAAACCTTAGGTGCTGACCGTGATGACATGATGGAAAAGTTGATTGATGGAAAAATGAAATACTCATCAATCTTTAACTATCCAACTTTGACTTGGGCAGATGTCGCTGCAATTGGTTGGCTTGTCGATGGGGCAGCCATTGTGAACCAAGTTGCGCTTTGCCGTACTTCATATGGGCCATATGCACGTGCGATGGTACGTATTTGTAAAGAAGAAAGTTTCCACCAGCGCCAAGGTTTTGAAGCCATGATGGCTTTGGCAAACGGTACACCAGAACAAAAGCAGATGGCACAAGATGCGGTAAATCGCTATTGGTGGCCAGCACTGATGATGTTTGGTCCAAGTGATGAGCATTCTCCAAACAGCGCACAAAGCATGGCGTGGAAAATCAAACGCTTTAGTAACGATGAATTACGTCAAAAGTTTGTCGATAACACCGTACCACAAGTACTGCAACTTGGCTTGGAAGTACCGGACCCAGATTTAAAGTTCAATGAAGAAACAGGTCACTACGAGTTTGGCGAGATCGACTGGCACGAATTTAATGAAGTGATTGCCGGACGTGGACCATGTAATCACGAGCGTATCGAAGCACGCCGTAAAGCATGGGAAAACGGCAAATGGGTTCGTGATGCAGCAGTGGTCTACGCGAAAAAACAGCAGCTTGAAGCAAACAAAGTGGCTTAACAAGATTTATGGAAAAATTTGAGGAAATCAAAATGGAAGATAAAAACAACTGGTCGCTCTACGAAGTATTTGTACGTAGTAAACAAGGCTTAAGCCACCGTCATGTAGGCAGCTTAAGAGCACCTGATGATGAAATCGCACTGCAACATGCTCGTGATGTTTATACACGCCGTAATGAAGGAATTAGCATTTGGGTAGTTCGTTCAGAACTGATTAAGTCATCACAGCCAGATGAAAAAGCAGAATTTTTCGATCCTTCTTTAGACAAGGTTTATCGTCATCCGACTTTTTACCATATCCCAGATGGCATTGAGCACATGTAAGGGGAATGGCAAATGAATCATTCAGTTTTATCTAAATTCTTATTACATATTGGCGACAGCCAACTGGTTTTATCTCAGCGTTTGGCTGAATGGTGCGGGCATGCACCTGAGCTTGAAATTGATATTGCCTTAGCAAATATCGGCTTGGACTTGTTGGGTCAGGCAAGAAACTTTTTGACGTTGGCAGGTCAATATGATGAAGCTAAGCGTGATGAAGATCAGCTTGCGTATTTCCGTACAGAACGTGAATTTTTAAACCTATTGTTGTGCGAACAACCCAATGGTGATTTTGCTCAAACGATTGTGCGCCAGTGGTTGATGGACCATTACCATCTTCATTTATTTACGGCGTTAACCCAAAGCTCGCTTCCTGAAGTCAGTGCGCTTGCTGTGAAATCTTTAAAAGAAGTGAAGTATCACATTCGTTTTTCGACAAGCTGGATGGAGCGTTTAAGTTTAAGCACAGATGAAGCGCATCAACGTGTACAAGACGGTTTAAATAATTTATGGCGCTTTACCGCTGAATTATTTGAACTGAGTGCAGACGAACAAGCACTAGTTGCAGAAGGCGTGATTCCAGATTTTTCAAATGAAAAAGAACAATGGAACCAAACCATTGCAGATGAGCTTAAGCGTTTTGAATTAAATGTTGCTGTGAACGGTGCTTATCGCCGTGGTGCGAAACAAGGATTGCATACCGAGCATTTGGGTTATTTGTTGGCTGAAATGCAATGTATTCAAAGAACTTATCCGGGCATGACCTGGTAAGACAAGGAGGTGAGCCATGCAAATGATTCGTCATTGCATCGACCAATGTTGGGATGTTCTACAAACGGTCAGTGACCCTGAAATTCCGGTTTTATCAGTTGTCGATTTAGGCATGATTCGCGGTGTAGAGCTTAACGATCAACAAGAAATTATTGTTCGTCTAACTCCGACATATAGCGGTTGCCCAGCAACAGACATGTTGAAAGCACAAATTGTTGAGGCATTTACCGCAGAAGCTTTGACACCGGTCAAAGTCATGGTCGATTTGTCAGAAGCATGGACCACGGACTGGATGTCTGAAGCGGGTAAAAAGAAACTGCAAGTTTATGGCATTGCACCACCTGAAGGATTGGCGCATCAGTGTGGAACTCACGTTCATTTAAATGATGGTGTCGAGTGCCCACGTTGTAAAAGCCGACGTACCCGGCTGTTAACAGAGTTTAGTTCTACCGCCTGTAAAGCACTTTATAAATGTCAGGACTGTCTTGAGCCTTTTGATTACTTCAAATGTATTTAAGTCTTTAGATAAGGAAATCAGCCATGAGCCAATTTGTACCATTAAAAGTAAAAAGTATTACACCCCAAACCGATCAGGCAATTTGTATTGCATTTGACGTTGTACCTGAACAACAAGAACAATTTCAATTTCAACCGGGGCAACATTTAACCATTCGCCATTTAACTGAAGCTGGTGAAATCCGCCGTTGTTATTCAATTTGTAGCTATGCGGGCAAAGAAGACATCAGTATTGCGGTTAAAAAAATTGATCAGGGTCAATTCTCAAACTGGGCAAATGACCATTTAAAAGTGGGCGATGTGCTTGAAGTTATGCCACCACAAGGCGTGTTTTTTCAAAAAGCAGCCAAGATGGGCGGACAAAACTATTTAGGTGTTGCTGCGGGCAGTGGTATTACCCCAATTTTATCGATTGTTAAGCAAGTTTTGTTTGAGCAACCTGAAGCCAAATTTACGTTGCTCTATGGCAATCGTTCATGGAAACAAACCATGTTTGCCGAGCAAATTATGGATTTGAAAGATCAGTTTAAAGAGCGCTTTCAACTCATCAATATTTTTTCTCGTGAGTTCAACGATAGCGAGCTAATGAACGGTCGTATTGATGCAGAAAAGCTTAAGCAACTTTTTGATTTTGAAGTGCTTGAAACAAACTTTGACCATGTGTTTGCCTGCGGCCCAGACGAAATGATGAATGCCGTAGAAAATACTTTACCGAACTTTGGTATTGCCAAAGAGCGCATTCACACTGAACGTTTCCATACGGGACAAGCGCGTAAGCGTAGTGTTGAAGCGGATGCGAACCGTAAAGAAGAAAAAGTAAACATCATTTTAGATGGTCGTGAATTGATTGTTTCTGTGGCTCAAGATGATGAAAGTATTCTTGATGCGGCTTTACGTGCTGGTGCCGACTTACCGTATGCATGTAAAGGTGGAGTGTGTGCGACCTGTCGTTGTAAGGTGCTTTCTGGCGAAGTCGATATGTTCCTTAACTATAGTCTTGAAGAAGATGAAGTTGAAAAGGGCTATGTGCTGAGCTGTCAGACCTTACCAAAAGGCTCAAATGTTCGCTTGAGTTTTGATGAATAGAGGCTGTCATGCAAGAGTTGATCAAAGCCAGTACAGCTGCTGAAGGTGTTTTGTTATTAACCTTAAACCGTCCAGAAAAAAGAAATGCCTTAAACAATGCAACATTGCAGTGTTTATGCGAGTTGCTCGAAGAAGCTGAACATAATGCTCAAGTCAAAGCGGTGGTTTTAACGGGTAATGCTCAATGTTTTGCTGCTGGAGCAGATCTTAGCGAGCTGGCTGCAATGGACGCCGTGACTTTACAACTCGATATTCGTCCGAAGCTTTGGCAAAAAATTGATGCGTTTAGTAAGCCACTGATTAGTGCAGTCAATGGTTATGCCTTAGGCGCTGGGTTCGAGTTGGTTTTGCATTCAGATATGGTAATTTGCGGTGAAAATGCCCGTTTTGCTTTACCTGAAATTGGCCTTGGTATGTTACCGGGAGCAGGTGGAACACAGCGTTTAGCACGCTTGGTTGGACAACAACTTACCATGCGCTGGAGTATGACTGGTGAAATGATTTCGGCAAAACAGGCAGAGCAACACGGCATTTGCAGTCAAGTGGTGCCGACCGAATTAACCGTTGAATATGCGGTTCAACTTGCAGCCAAAATTGCCAAACAAGCGCCTTTAGCGATTCGCGTGATTAAACAATCAATTAAAAATATTCATGAAACGACTTTAAGTCAGGGACTCAAGTTTGAACGTCAAAACTTTGTCTGGCTGGCGGCTACAAAAGATCGAAACGAAGGGATTAATGCTTTCTTTGAGAAAAGAAAGCCAGTGTTTAGAGGTGAGTGATGGACTATCAAAATATTATTGCTGAAGAAAAAAATGGTGTTGGCTACCTGACATTTAACCGCCCAAAAGCACTGAATAGCTTTAACGTTGATATGCATCGTGAAGTGGCTGAGGTTTTAAACCTGTGGACCAAAAATCCGAATGTTCGCTGTGTTGTGATTAGTGGCGAAGGCCGCGGCTTCTGTGCAGGGCAAGATTTAGGTGACCGTGTAGTAGACCCAAACGCTGAAGCACCAGATTTAGGATATTCCATTGAAACTTACTATAACCCGCTCATTAAAACGATTGTAAATATGCCAAAGCCTGTCATTTGCGCGGTAAATGGCGTGGCAGCAGGTGCAGGGGCAAATATTGCACTGGCATGTGATTTAGTGATTGCAGCTAAATCGGCAAACTTTGTACAAGCCTTTTGCCGTTTAGGTTTGGTTCCGGACTCGGCTGGTACATGGTTTTTACCACGTGCCGTAGGCCATGCACGTGCGATGGGATTGGCTTTGTTAGGTGACAAGCTCCCAGCAGAAACCGCAAAAGAATGGGGCATGATTTGGGATGTTGTAGAAGACGCCGAGCTTAAAACAAAAGTGACTGAACTCGCTGAACGTTTAGCGAAACAGCCTACTTTTGGTCTATCTCTTATTAAAAAAGCCATTCATCAATCAAGCAATAACACCTTTGAAGAGCAAATGCTGTTAGAGCGTGACTTACAACGTATTGCAGGACGTTCCGAAGATTATCGTGAAGGTGTACAAGCCTTTATGAATAAACGTGAACCAAATTTTAAAGGGCGCTAAGCATGACAGATTTAGACTTATCTCGTGCCCGAATTGCCGTGATTGGTTCTGGCACCATGGGCATTGGCATTGCCCAGTTAGCCATCGTAAACGGGCACTCGACTGTTTTATATGATTTAGATGCTCAAAAAGCGCAACAAGCCGCTCAAGGCTTAGGGCAGACATTTAAAAAGCTGGTTGAAAAGAACAAGCTTACAAAACAGCAAGCTGATGAAGCCTTAGCGCGTTTAACTGTAGTCAATCAAATTGAAGCTTTAAGAGACGCTGACTTAGTTATTGAAGCGGTCGTTGAGAAAAAAGAAGTTAAACAGTCTTTATTTAAGCAACTCGCTGAAATTTGTAGTGAGAAAACCATTTTTGCAAGTAACACATCTTCAATTTCAGTGACTGCAATTGCGGCGGGCATTGCTCATCCTGAGCGCGTAGTGGGTTTACATTTTTTTAACCCTGCGCCAGTGATGAAACTGGTTGAAATTGTACAAGGCTTAAAAACCCCAAACAGCTTATGTTTGGCTTTAAAAAACTTGATGTTGGGCTGGAAAAAAATTCCTGTACTCACCAAGTCGACCCCCGGATTTATTGTGAACCGAATTGCACGTCCGTTTTATGCAGAAGGCTTTAGAGCATTGCAAGAACAAGTCACCAGCTATGACCAGCTCGACTATGCTTTAAAGCAGTGTGGCGGTTTTGCGATGGGGCCGTGTGAACTTACTGACCTCATTGGGCAAGATGTTAACTTTTCGGTAACCCAAAGTGTTTACCAAGAGTTTTTTTACGAACCACGCTACCGTCCAAGCCTCATTCAAAAAGAATTAGTCGATGCAGGTGCTTGGGGCCGTAAGTCTAAACAGGGCTTTTATCACTATAACGAAAAAAATCAGTACGAGACATTTCAGCCTCAAACTGTGACTGCCAAGCTAATTGATGCACATGTACAGCTAAAAGGAGCTTGGTCTCAGCTACCTGCATGTTTAACGCGTTTAGGTTTAAAAGGCGGATCTGCGAGCGACGACAATATCCTTCAAATTGATGATATCGACTTACGTTTAAGCCAAGGTGAGTCAGCCAATATTCATTACCTGAGCCGTAAAGTGGTTTTAATGGATTGGCACCATGATTTTGCACAGGCAGAGGCTTTGGTACTCAGCCATAACGAACTATGTGAAGCAAGTGATCTGGCTAAAGTTGAGGCTTATTTTGCACAGTTTGGTATCAGTGTGATGTGGATTAAAGACCATCCGGCACTGTTAACCTTACGCACCATCGCTTTACTCATTAATGAAGCCTGCGAAGCAAGTTTACATGGTGTTGCGAGTCTGGAAGATATTGATAATGCCATGAAATATGGAGTGAATTATCCTAAGGGTCCTTACCAGTGGTTGACACAAATGGGCGGTGCTTATGTGCTCCAAACCTTAAATAACTTATATGCACTGTATGGAGAGGAAAAATATCGCGCGAGTATCTACCTCAAGCAATATGTAGCAAAAACTCAAAACATTGCTACTCAATATTCACGTGATATGACCGAATTTGCATAATCAGGAGTCAACATGGAAGACGTTTTAATTTGCGATTTTATTCGTACCCCAATTGGACGATATGCAGGTGCCCTAAGTGCTGTACGTGCAGATGATTTAGCTGCATTGCCCATCAAATATTTAAAAGATAAACACCCGAACTTGCCGTGGAATACGGTAGACGAAGTGTTTTTAGGATGTGCCAACCAAGCAGGTGAAGACAACCGTAACGTTGCACGTATGGCAACACTCTTGGCAGGCTTACCTGATACAGTTCCAGCCATGACCGTCAATCGCTTATGTGCTTCTGGCTTAGATGCGGTAGGACTTGCTGCACGCTCAATCAAAGCAGGTGAAGCGCAGTTTGTGTTGGCAGGTGGTGTTGAGTCGATGAGCCGTGCGCCATTTGTACAAGCTAAACCAACCGAAGCGTTTAGCCGTACCCCTGAAATTTATGACACCACCATTGGTTGGCGCTTTGTAAATAAGCAACTTAAAGCACAATACGGCACAGACAGCATGCCGGAAACTGCGGAAAATGTAGCTGAAAAATATCAGATTAGTCGTGAAGACCAAGATGCGTTTGCATTGCGTAGCCAGCAAAAAACGGCTGCGGCACAACAAAACGGTTTCTTTAACGAAGAGATTTTGCCTGTCGAGATTGTAGACCGTAAGAAAAATGTGAATGTGGTGAATCGCGATGAACATCCGCGTGAAACGACACTTGAAGCGCTCGCAAAACTAAAAGCGCCCTTTAAAAAAGAAGGTGGTTCGGTGACTGCTGGAAATGCCTCTGGTGTAAATGACGGCGCTGCGTGTGTGTTAATTACTAATCGCACATTTGCAGATACACATGGTTTAAAACCTTTAGCACGTGTAATTGGCATTGCAAGTGCAGGGGTTGAACCCAAATATATGGGTATAGGTCCTGTTCCGGCTGTGCAGAAAATTTTAAAGCAAACAGGTTTAACGCTAGATCAGATGGATGTCATTGAGCTGAATGAAGCATTCGCAGCCCAATCTTTAGCTTGTATGCGCGAACTCGGTTTAAAAGATGACGATGAACGGGTTAACCCAAATGGTGGTGCAATTGCACTCGGACATCCGCTCGGTATGAGTGGTACACGTTTGGTGATTACGGCAACACGTGAGCTAAAAAAACGCGGTGGACGCTATGCACTTTGCACGATGTGTGTAGGTGTTGGACAAGGCGTCGCACTGATTTTGGAAAACTTAAATTAATTTAGACGGTTTTAAAAATTACATAATGAGGAGAGAGGCGATGGACAGCCTTACAATGGATAATGTTGAACAATTAACACTTGCAGAGCTTAGAGAGCTGCAAACGAAACGGTTAAAGCAAACCCTGACTTTTGTATATGAAAATAGTCCGGTCTATAAGAAAAAGTTCGATGAAGCAGGTGTACATCCTGATGACTTCGTGACTTTAGACGATTTGGCAAAGTTTCCATTTACCACCAAACAGGATTTAAGAGACAACTATCCTTTTGGAATGTTTGCCGTACCGCAAGAGCAAATTGTACGTTTACATGCATCATCAGGCACAACGGGTAAACCGACTGTGGTGGGTTATACCCAAAAAGATATTAATACTTGGTCGGACATTGTTGCGCGTTGCTTACGCATGGCAGGTTTAACCGCGAAGGATATGGTTCAGGTGGCTTATGGCTATGGACTATTTACAGGTGGACTAGGTGCACATTATGGCGCTGAGCGCTTAGGTGCAACCGTTATTCCAATGTCTGGCGGGCAAACTGAAAAGCAAGTTCAGCTTATTCAAGACTTTAAACCGACTGCAATTATGGTTACGCCATCGTATTGCGTGAGTATTATTGAAAAGCTCGAGCAACAATTTGGTACTGCACGTAATACCTCTTTAAAAGTGGGTATTTTTGGTGCCGAGCCATGGACCAACGAACTGCGCCGTGAAATTGAAGAGCGCTTAAATATTAAAGCGCTCGATATTTATGGCTTGTCTGAGGTGATGGGACCGGGCGTTGCGATGCAGTGCTTAGGTGAGGGTGAGGGATTAACCATTTGGGAAGATCATTTCTACCCAGAAATTATTAACCCTGAAACGGGTGAAGTCTGTAAAGATGGCGAACTTGGCGAGCTAGTCTTTACGACCATTACCAAAGAAGGCTTGCCGATTATTCGTTACCGTACTCGTGATTTGACCCGTTTACTCGCTGGAGAAAATCTGGCAATGCGCAAAATGGATAAAATTGTGGGCCGTAGCGACGACATGCTGATTATTCGCGGCGTGAACGTTTTCCCGACCCAAATTGAAGAGCAAATTTTGCAAGTTCCGCATTTAGTACCGAATTATGAAATTTTGGTGACTAAAAAAGGCCATATGGATACTTTGCATATTCGTACAGAGATGTGTCATAACTGTACTATACAGGCCAATCAACTTGCTCAGGAGTTGATGAAACGCATTAAAACCATGATTGGGATTAGCGTTACTGTAGAGGTTGTGACAGAAGCGACCTTACCTCGTTCGGAAGGTAAGGCAAAGCGGGTAATCGATATGCGTCAGATTGCTTAACATCAAGATCATTCAGGGTATAGAATCTATACCCTGAAACTAAACGCCAAGACATGAGTATGAGTGCAAAAATACAGCAAATAATTGATTCTGTTGTAAAGAATGAAACCTTAAGTGGAACTTCGCTTATTTCGACAATTTTTGGAGATTCAGTACTTCATCGGGGTGGAAACATTAGTCTTGCGAGCCTGATTCAGTTATTAGAGCTGTTTGGTTTTAATGACCGTGCTGTAAGAACCTCTGTTTTTCGTTTAGTTAAAAATGATTGGTTATGTTCGGACAAAATCGGCAGAACCAGTTTTTATCGAATTACAGATTCGAGCCGTTCGACTTATTTGCAGGCCGAGCAACGCATTTATAACGATCAGATGAAAGAGTGGGACCATTATTGGGATCTTATTCTGATGTCTAGCCTCGACACTGAAAATAAAGCGTTGTTAAAGAAAGAACTCGAATGGTTAGGGTTTGCCAATATTTCGACAAACTTAATGGCTTATCCGGGCTGTAACCGTATTGAACTGCAACGCTTGTTGGTTGACTTAAATATGAGTGAGCAAGTGGTGGTGTTTAAAGCCGAAACATTGCAGCTCTTTAATAATTCGGTCGATACCATTGGCCGTATGCTCAGAACCAACTGGCCCATCGATGAATTACGCCAAAGATATTTACAGTTTCTCGATATTTTTAGAGAAATTGGCGTGTTGCTGATGCAGGAAAACGAACAACTCGAACCTGTTCAGGCCTTTCAAATTCGAACTTTGCTGATTCATTATTATCGACGGATTTTGTTGAAAGACCCAGCACTACCGCTTGAATTGTTGCCAACTGACTGGCCCGCGATTAGTGCACGAACGTTATCAATGAATATTTATAAAAAAGTATTTGAACCTGCCGATGAATACTTCTTGTCTGTTGCTGCAACAGCAGAAGGGCCTATGCCAAATGCCACAGCACACTATTGGCGCCGTTTCGGAGGTTTGGTTGCGACAAATGAGAGGTTAAATCATGCCTTGTTATAGTATTGATGGTGTTATTCCAGTCGTTAGCCCAGAGGCTTTTGTACACCCAACCGCTGTTTTAATTGGTGATGTGATTATTGAAGCGGGCGTATATGTGGGGCCATTTGCTTCATTGCGTGCCGATTTTGGTCGTATCCATATTAAGCAAAATGCCAATATACAAGATAGCTGCACCGTACATGGCTTTCCGCAAAGCGTGACTTTAGTTGAGGAAATGGGTCACATAGGGCATGGCACAACTTTACATGGCTGCCGCATTGGAAAAAATGTTTTGGTCGGCATGAACAGCGTAATTTTGGACTATGCCGAAATTGGTGAAAACACCATTATTGGCGCAAATAGTCTGGTTAAAACCAAAGATATTATTCCGGCAAATGTATTGGCAATGGGCAGTCCTGCCAAAGTTGCACGCGATTTATCAGAACAAGAAAAAAAATGGAAAACTAGAGGCACGCAAGAATACATGGAGCTTGCACAGCGCTGCTTAAATTCAATGCAAGAAGTTCAGCCTTTAAGCTCAGAGTTGGGTGACCGCCTGACCTATAAGGACTTTAGCTCTTCAAACTATCAGATTAAACAAGATAGTGTTTAACGGCTTTCAATAAATCGATTTCAATACAGATAGATTCATAACACTTAAGGAATACTCGCACGAGTAGGGAGACGTTTGTGCAAAATATGGAAACTACAGCGGTTGATCAATTCGCAGAGCTATTGGGTGTACAAGTGCTGCATCGCAGTTTTGATGAAGCGCGTTGCCAGCTTAATGTAAAAGACGAGCACATGAATGCCTTGGGCGGCGTGCATGGTGGTGTCATATTTTCTTTAGCCGATATCGCTTTTGCGATGGCTTGTAATGCAGGGGATGCGCCATATACTGGCTTACAGGCAGATATTCGCTATATGAGCGGTGCGAAGGATAGGGTGTTATTTGCAACGGCAACCAAGGTCGGAAGTAGTAAAAAATTCGCGCATTATGAAGTGTTAATAACAGACGGTTTGAATAATAGAGTCGCTTTATTTACATCTACGTGTTACAGACTTTTGCGCCGTGATAGGCGATTGTTTGCTGGTTAGAGATTTAAAGATAACTAGCCAGTACAAAACCAACGTTCGAAGTTTCCATCTTTATCATAAATTTTGTGAGCTAATGCATAAGGGCACTGTATTAAGAAGTACCATCCTATGTAATTATTTACCTCATCCATCTTATTGATAGCATCACTGCCGATCCAGACTTGTTTTAACTGCTTAATTTGTTCTTCTGCTGATCCAGTTAGCAATTCGCCATCTCTAGATGGGTCTTCAAAGTTTAGATTATAAAATAGAGAAATATCACCACTTTCTAATAAGGTTTTTAAAGCCATGAAGAATGCTGTATCTTGGTCATATTCGAGCATAATCGTTGGATAAATTTCTTTGAGAAAGTTACCCGATAAATAGAATAAATCATCTAAACCCTCCTTAAACTCATACTCATGAAAGGTTTTTAGAATTAATTCTAGTTGATTCATTAAAATTTATGCTCCGTGATTTTAAGAAAATATAAAACTAACATAGAAGCTTCTGCTAAATCCCTAAAAACAGCTTATAACCACTATAATGATTTTAATTTATCCCCTTTATGATTTTCTATAAATTTCATTATATTAAATAGATTCTTTTTGCTTTATCTATCATTGACTAATAAAATAATAAAACTAGAAAATGCTAAAAGAAATTTTTAAATGCTTAATAAATTAAAGAAGTTAATAGGACTTGTCGGCTTAACATCACTTTCTACAGTAAGTTGCGCTCAACAAGATCAAGAAGCTGTCTGGCAAAATGTATACAACACTAGAACTCAATATTATGAAGAAAATATAGGTAAATTACCGGATGATATTCTAAAAATAGCTCACATGGCTGGTGTTTGGCCTGGTGGTGGTTTATATGTAATTCCAGCGGATAAAATTGGCAAAGATATTACTGTTTATTCTACCTTTGGACTTACAAACTCTGATATGCCAGCTCAAGCAACTGTTTCGGATGTAAAAGTTGAGAAAGATAATTTAGGGCGAGTTGTTTCAAGTTCAGCAAATATAAAATCAAAAACACAAACCGCGGCTCTCCCTGGTGCAGCAGGTTATGGATATGAATTAATATTAATGACTAAAGATAAAAATGCTGAATGGCCACTTTGGTTTTTACAATGGGCAGTACAAGCTGAATTGTTAAATGATGCAGGCTTTCTCAAAAGAGTTGAAAAGTATAATGGATTGACTGTAGAAGCCATATCAGTTGGAGAAAATGAGAATGACAAAATTAATGTCTTAATCACCAAAGCCCAAAAACCTCTACCTCATGGTACACAACTTCCAAATGGGAAAATGGAGTTTCTAGTCGCAATAGTTATTACGGATGAAGAAATGAAATGGTCTATGAAAAATGGACGAAATGAATTAGCTAGTAAGCTCATGGAAGCAGGGGTTGGTCAACTCAGTGATCGAAATAGACCATCTGTCATAGGTCATTAATTTTTAGACTTAGCCACTTTATGTGAAATAACCATATATGCCCAAATAAAAGCAGCCTATTATCAGTATGCTGCTTTTATTTTATCTAGTTCCCTCGACTTAAATCATCTTTTTAACTCTATTGTGCTTATGTTTTATAGAACATTGAATTATATTTAATAGCTAAATTTACTTATATTTAATTATTTTTTAATTTAAGGGTTCAGAGTGGCTTTTGTATCTGTAAAAGAAGTAGCTGATAAAGCACAGCATTTTAGTGTCCACGAACAAATGATTATAGGGATTAATTATTGTTTAGGATTAAATGGACATGAACAAGACATTAATGAGGGGCGAGCATGGTTGTGGATAGCAGCTACATATTATCGGTCTTTTATTGCTCAGTATAATTGGGCTTTAACATGGACAAGTAAGCCTTGTTATAAAGTTGAAAAAGATATTTCTTTAGAAGAATTACAAATGTTGGCAAATGAAAATAATTTGGCAGCGATTTACATGCTAGGTGTTCATTTCAGAGAACCTGATCCTATATTAGCTATTGAATACTATCAAAAGGCGGCAAAAGAAAATTTTTATCCAGCAATAAATAATTTAGCTGATATATATGAAAACGGCTCTGGTGTTGAACAGAACATTAATAAAGCTGTTGAACTTTATAACATTGCTGCTGAACAAGGTATTGCTGCTGCTGAGTGGAGTTTAGGATTGCTTTATTTCAATGGAGATCTTGTGGATCAAAACATTCCATTAGCTCAATATTGGTTGCAAAAAGCAGAAGCAAATGGATGGTTTCCAGCGCAGGATCTTTTGATTTCTATCGATGAAAATTATCAAAAAATTTAAGTCTATAAATTCAGATTATTTTCTCCTTGGGTATTTCGCCTAGTACCTGTTAAGTTGAAAGGAAAACTTATCAGGTACTCAACTTATAACCAAAATGATTAAGGCATACGTTAATTCCATTAAGTGAGTAGTCCGTACAACCTTTATGAATGCACTTGTTTTCTGAAAAGCCTTCATGAGCTAAAACAACTAAGAATTGCTTAATACTGTTTATTCGATTTTGGCTTAATGTTTGGTTCACATTTGCAAGTTTAATTCCAAAAATAGGTGCTGTCGGTGTATCTGGATAGCATTCAAAATACCATGTTTGCTCACACTCAGAGCAGACATAATAAAACTCACTATAGTCAAATTTTGGGCGAGTTTCTTCGCATGGAGCCTCTTCAATGATGTAGTGAGGGAACCTATTTTTCATTTCATAGTTATTGCTGAAAATATTTGAAAAGCTGTCAGGGCATACAAAAAATTCACCGACATTTTGACATTCACACATAAATTTTGTTCTTTAACGTTTTTATAAAAGACTGAATAGAGCTTATATGAAATTTATCAGTTCAATAAGTAAAAACCTGAGTGTTTCTAATTGGCTGATAGATCAGATTGTATCTAAATTGCTGCATTAAATCTTTTGAAATTGGTTGAGGTTGTTGTATTTGCATCATCAAAAGCTGTAAAAACTGTCCATGGCTAAATACAGCCAAATTCTTTTGAACATAATTTTCAGCTAATACCTTTAACTTCTCATGAAAAGCCTGTACCCGCATATATAGATTTTCAAAAGACTCTGCATCATCGGCATCTTTGTGCTGATAATCCATTTTCTTCCAGTAAGCATTTACCCAAGCTTTACGGTCATCCATATTAGTATTGGCACACTTGCGTTCAGACAAATAGGTAAACTCATGCAAATTCTCATCTACTTCAAAAGTGAGATTATATTTTTCCAATAGTGGGGCGGCGGTTTGATGTGTGCGTAAATATTGAGACACAATCACATGATCAATTTTAGGCAGTTTTAAACACAGTGCTTGAGCTTGTTTATGCCCATTTTCACTTAAAGCAATTGAAGCATGCGAAAGGGTTTTTCCATTGATATTGGCTTCACTTTCAGCATGTCTGATGAGAAAAATACTCATATTAATTCCGCTTAACTCTTTGGTTCGATGGATCTAACCTAAAGATTGTCAGT
Source organism: Acinetobacter sp. D009 (assembly GCF_038562025.1). Classification (NCBI taxonomy): domain Bacteria; kingdom Pseudomonadati; phylum Pseudomonadota; class Gammaproteobacteria; order Moraxellales; family Moraxellaceae; genus Acinetobacter; species Acinetobacter sp. D009. Next base: position 2,354,395 of record NZ_CP151886.1, on the reverse strand, counting down.
ACTTTAATCTTTTTAAGATATGCCAGTAACTTAATAATACGTAGAATAAAAAGATAATTAATAGGCTATAGATTTCTTAAGATTTTAACTCAATTATTTTATACTAAATTAAAATTTATGATATTTACTCAAGCATATGAATCCGATAATAGACAAAATTTTAAGAAAATTAGACAGTTTAAAGATCACCGAAGACGTTTTCTTTATTATGAATAAAACTATTCATTTAAGGTATGCAAGAATTTATGAAACAGATAAAAAAGAATTCAAAAATCTAGAAGCTCCTGAGAACTTTTTTCTTGAACTGTACAATCTTATGGATAGCGATGAATTAGATTCAGGGATTTATAGTTATTATTCAATTGATAAAAAAATAATCCATCATACTAATTATAATCCTGAATTATTTTGGGATGCAGCAATGGAATTAATCTTATATCAAACTTATGGGGTGAGTCCAGTTGATCTAGAAAGAAAAACTCAACTAGGGGAAAGTCTTCAGCAAGAAAAAATAAAGAAAACGCTTGTCTATGCCTGCTACTTAAATTTAAGGAATGAGATAGATTTTTTGCTTACTAAGAAAGTTAGTAAAAGTGAATTAAATAGGAATCTAAAAGGCATTGGAACGCCTTTAGGGCTGAGTATTCAGCAGAATAATTTTGATTTAGCCACGAAATTATTGGCACTAGGTGCAGATCCAAAGAAAAAATCATTTGTATATACACCACTTGAATTGGCATTTAGATATTCTGATGAAATGGTATGGTATTTTTTTGATCACTACAAAGAGTATTTTATTAATACAATAAAGCAAAAGGGCTTAGCTATTGCTGGACTTAATCAGAATATTGAAATTTATAAGTTATTGATAGACTTAGGATGTGATCCATTAGGTAAAGACCCTGCTTTTCCAATGCCGCATGTTTTTGTAGATTATAATAACTTGCACGGATTGCAATTTTTGGCTAAATATGGCGTAGATATGAATTATAAAAATAAATATAAAGAAACAGCATTTGAAAGAGCAAAGAAGCAAGAGAAAACTGAGTTGATAAATTTTTTAATTGGGTTTCAGTGATAAAAATTATGAGAATTAGTCAAAAGCAAATAGATGCTGTAATTGCATTAGAAGGTACTAAAAGATATAAGCATTTCATAAAAGTTATTGCTGATACGCAAGAAGTTTGGGGCTTATATAAGGATGGATGGGCGTTAGCTGGAACAGAGGATAATCAAAAAGTATTTCCAGTGTGGCCCGCTAAAGAGTATGCCGAGTTATGTGCCGAAAATGAATGGGTAGGGTATGAAGCTGAGCCATTTCCTCTAGATGACTTTATGAATGAATTGTTACCTACATTAAAAGATGATGAAGTGTTAATAGGTATTTTTTATACTCCTTTAGACAATGGGGTAACTCCAGAGATAGGGCAGGTACTAAAGGATTTAGAATTTGAATTAGAAAATTATTAGAAAAATACGACCAAGTTGCCTTAAATGAAGCTAATTTTTAAGATCATTTAAAAAGATAGGCCATATATCTTCTGGTTCTAATTTAGAAATACCTTCTAAAGCCAAATATAATTCATCATCATAATAATTTATGAAGTTGTATAAATCTTCATCGTCAGCATATCTGGATATTTCTAGTAATATTGCAAACAAATTAGAGATTAATTCTATTGAATATTTGCTAGATGATAGTGTCTCTACATGTTTCTTTAATACTTCACAAAGAATTTTTCTCTTAAGAGTAGACTCTATGTTGCACTGGGCAATACTAATCTTATTAAAATAATCTAAGACTTCTTTATCTTTAGAGAAAAAACAAATTTCTAAAGCTAATAAGTCTGCTGGATTTTTATCTAATTTATCTATAGCCCAGTTTTGAATATCTTTAGCAGATTTTAAGTTTAATGTTAATTCCAGTTTGAGCTGAAATTTTTCTGCATCACTCATTTCATACTATTCACTTCATTTAGAATTAATAGAATATACCTTATGCAAACAGTCTGTCATAGGTCGGCTGCTTTTATTTATACCCCTTGCCAAGTGTTGATAAATACTTATTAAAACAATATAGCTAACTTTCTATTTTTAAAGAAATTCGCCAATATAATTTATTTATTCCAATAAATATTAAACACTTCTTTAATGCCTTTTTCATCCTCCATGTATTTATCAGGAGATATCTTTAGTCCAACACCACTTAAATATATTACTGCTTTCCAAAGAAGCTCTTCGTCAATGGGAGGATCAAAAAGTAAGTCTTGGTTATCCAGTGCATTCATTCTTTTTCTTGCCCATTCTTCAGCATCGTCTCGGCTGATTTTATGGTTTAACAGATCATTGAATATTTTTTGTACATCTAATAAAGATATTTTCATTTCATCGTTTTCCATTCTTTTATATTCTATATTTATCCACCTAAACTAATATATCTATATAAAATTCACCTCTCTATAACGCCCCAACTTAACAATAACCCACCTATTATTTAGCCTTACTTTTCTAATGATTTAATTTAAAACAAATGGCATTTTGTGTGCTTGACTGCAATAAGGTTGAGCACTATTCTTTGCCTGCTGGCCTACATTGCCAGACGGTCGTCGCGGACCGATTACAACAGCATCAGAATTATTCCTTTCTGAGGGATAATTTTGTGTGAGCATCTCCTCGTCTCCTCCCGTAGCGGTAGGACGGGAGAGGGACACCTTCGGGTGTGCTGGTTGTTGTACCAGTCCGCGAACCCTTTCTCGTTCTGCCACCATAATTTAAATGTCGGCAGAACTCCCCATAAAAAGGAGTTGGCTTTGCACATCCATTATTTCTTGGCTCTCGAAGCCAAAAGCTATAACGACACAGCTTAAAAATTAAAGCAGCTTGATCGCCCTAAGGTTTCAGGCTTAAAGTCATTTTTATTTAAAACTTAGTAACAACAAAACTTGAGATGTGCCAAGCACAGTCTTTACGGCTTTGCTGTGCCTTTTTTTCTCCCAAAAAGGGCACAGGTTTTTTATCTCATTTAGAAACAACAAGAATTTATAACGGTAAAACTATGCCAAAGTTAGTGCTTTCTTCCCGTGCCATACAAGTCATCAACAAGTCGATTGATTTATTTCATCATCGTGGCTTTCATACCGTTGGGGTAGATCGAATCGTCAAAGAATGTGAAATTACCAAAGCGACTTTTTATAACTTCTTTCATTCAAAAGAACGGTTTATTGAAATCTGCTTGATCGTCCAGAAAGAACGATTAAAAGAAAAAGTGGTCTCAATTGTTGAGTATGCCCAAGACACAAGCGCGGCCGATAAACTCAAACAGCTTTATTTCTTACATACCGATGTAGAGGGGATGTACTACCTATTATTTAAAGCCATGTTCGAAACGAAACTGACCTATCCAAAAGCCTATATCACCGCAGTGAGATATCGCACATGGCTGCTGAATGAAATTTATAGCCAGCTTATAAAACTAAAAACCGATGCGACTTTTCAGGACGCAAAACTATTTTTATATATAGTGGAGGGCACAATTATTCAGCTTTTAAGCTCAGATGGGACAATTGATCGGGAAAAGGTGCTGGATTGTTTCCTTAATGCGAATAAGGCGGTCAATGCATTTTAATATAAGCAATAAACATTGGCTTTGAATATTTAAAAAGGCTTTGTTCAAGTGGACGAGGCCTTTTTTATTTTAAGCTTGTTTGTTCAGTTCAGGTGGTAAATGCTGCGCCAAATAATCTATTGCAAGGCGGGTTTTGAGTGGCATAAAAGGCAGCGTAGGCCATACCAAATGAATTGGAAAAGCAATGCTCGACATGGTTTCTAACACTTGTACGAGCTTACCTTCCTGTAATTCATTTTGAATGAGCCAGTCGGGTAGCCAAGCGATACCAGCTCCAGCAAGCGCTGCATTTTTAATGGCTTGTAAGTCATTTAAAAGAAGTTTTGCTTTGGGCTTAATAAAGAAAGGCTCGCTATTTTCTTTTTGAAGTCGCCATTTTTGCATTTGACCAAAATGCGGATCGGCAATCGTGGCGTGCTGGTCTAAGTCTTCAATATTTTCTAGGGAACTTGCTTCATTTAAATAGTCAGGTGAGGCACAAAGTAGCATTCGATGCTCACCAATCGGTTTGGCAACGAGCTGAGTGGTGTCAGGTAACGCTCCGATGCGGATGCATAAATCAAAACCTTCTTCGACCAAGTCTACAGTTCGATCATTAAATGAAATTTCTAGCTGTAAGTCCGCATGCTGCTGAGCAAATTTAACCATGAGCGGGGTAGCAAAGAGTTGCCCGAACAGCACTGGCACAGACATTCGTAAACGGCCTGTTGCATTAATTTTCCCTTGGTCTAATAAAGCCGCTGCATTTTGTATTTCACTTAACGCTCGGCGGCTATGCTCATAAAACAAAGCACCTTCGTCAGTCATGCTGAGTGAACGTGTTGTTCTTTTAAATAGAACTACACCAAGCTGTTCTTCAAGCCGAGCAATATTTTTACTTATGGCTGAGCGAGTTAAATGCAATTGCTCGGCAGCTTTTACAAAACTTCCAGCTTCAACCACAGTCACAAATATAGAAATTGCACTTAGCTCATGTTGCATGATTGTTGCCTAAAAGGAACCAATTAAAAGAAATAATATCACCACTGTTGAATTTATTGTGGAGTTAATATGGCTTCATCAAAAACGTGGAGACGGTTATGGCTAAAATATTGGTATTAAAATCCAGCATTATGGGTGAGGGTTCACAAACCAATCGCCTAATCGATATCATGCTTGAACATCGAAAAGACCAAGGTTTGCAAGATGACATCACCATACGCAATTTAGCTGAAATGAATCTGCCTGTATTAGATTTAGAAATCTTTCAGGCGCTTCGTGGGGCTGAAAATATAAATCAAGACATTCAGCAAATTGTTGCTTTGTCGGACGAATTAATTGCTGAATTAAAAAGTGCTGATTTATTGGTGATAGGCGCACCCATGTATAACTTAAATGTGCCGACTCAACTCAAAAACTGGTTTGACTTGGTGGCACGCGCAAGACAAACATTCCGCTACACCGAAACTTACCCTCAAGGCTTGGTTGAAGGGGTAAAAGCGGTGGTGGTAAGTAGTCGGGGCGGTATCCATGTTGGCCAAGAAACTGAGGCAGTCACGCCTTATCTCAAAGCTGTGTTAGGGCTAATGGGCATTCATGATGTCGATTTTATCTATGCAGAAGGCTTAGACATGCAGGCATATCGTAGCAATGCATTAGATCTGGCAAACCAGCAAGTCAAAGAATTCGCCATTTAAAATCATGAGCTGAAACTCTTGTATCTCTAATTGATGACAAGAGTTTCTAAGACGATTTAAATCACATTTCTAAGCTCATTTGCCGTGTTGCGCAGCAATGGCAAAATTTGCTGAACCAAATAGTCTTCTTGTACTCGGTTGGTTTGAGACATGCAGTTAAGCGCTGCTATGGCTTGACCTTGGGCGTTAAATACGGGCACTGCAATCGCAATCACGCCAAGCTCATGTTCTTCTTTCGAAAGACAATAATCCGATAACGAAATACCCTTAAGCACTTCAAAAAACTTTGACTCATCTACTATGGTAAATGGCGTTAAGCGTTTTAAACCATAATTTTTTACCCATGCGTGTTGAGCTTCTTCGGGTAGTGCTGCCAGCAATACTTTACCTGTAGACGTAGCATGGGCCGGGAGTCGGTTTCCTAAATGCATGCCGTAAGGGCTTACACGTAAATTATCTTGCTGCGGTAAATAACTACGGGCAATCGGTACCACTTCGTTATCGTCTAACACCACAATTGAGAAAGTCAGAGATGTCTGCACGCACAAAAGATTTAAAAATGACTGAGCAACTTTAGGCAGATGAGCAGAGCTTAAATAAGAACTTGAAAAGCGCAACACGCGATGCGTGAGCCAAAAGTAATGTTCATCAGTTTCTAAATAGCCTAAGTATTTTAAAGTTTTAAGATAACGCCTTGCTGCTGTACGGCTAATACCGGTTCGCTCAGCCACTTGAGTGACATTGAGCCGTTGCCGATCTGTTCCAAAAGCTTCGAGTAAAGCTAAGCCTCTTGCTAAGCCTGCAATGTAGTCTTCTTGACGAATTTTCTCATGCGAGTTTGGGTGCTCTAAAAAAGCATCGAGAGAAGGCATCCTTTCATTCCTGTTATTTTGGTTGTTTCTGTCCGCTATTCGGACAAACTAAATGATAAACGGTTATTTTCGTCTTGGATACATAGTGCACAAAACTTAAAGCCAGTAATTTAAAAGTCAGGATGAAACAAGGATGAAGTTATGGATATTTTAAAGACACAGGTTGCAATTATTGGATCTGGACCAGCAGGGTTATTGCTGGGGCAACTTCTATATAAAGCTGGCATCGATCATATTATTGTTGAGCAACGTAGTGCTGAATATGTGGCTTCACGGATTCGTGCAGGAATTTTAGAGCAAGTTTCAGTCGACTTACTGAAACAAGCAGGTGTTGACCAAAATTTAAAAGACAAAGGATTACCGCATTCGGGCATTGAAATCTTAACCAACGGTGAATTGCATCGCGTTGATTTGGCTGCACTCACGGGTGGCAAACAAGTAACCGTATATGGTCAGACCGAAGTGACTAAAGATTTAATGACTGCGCGTGAAGCAGAGCAGCTCACTTCATTTTATGAAGCTCAAAATGTACAAGTAAAAGATTTTTACACTGCACCAAAAGTTGAGTTTGAATACCAAGGTAAAGCCTTTCAAATTCAGTGTGACTTTATTGCTGGTTGTGATGGCTACCATGGTGTCTGCCGTGCCAGCGTGCCAGAAGATAAAATTAAAACCTTTGAAAAAGTTTATCCGTTTGGATGGTTAGGAGTGTTGGCCGATGTGCCACCTGTAGCCGATGAACTCATTTATGTACAGTCAGAGCGTGGATTTGCTTTATGTAGTATGCGCTCAGAAACACGTAGCCGTTATTATTTACAAGTCCCTTTAACAGATCACGTCGAAGATTGGTCGGATGAAAAGTTCTGGGATGAGTTAAAAAACCGTCTAGACCCTGAAAGTCGTGAAAAGTTAGTCACAGGACCTTCTATTGAAAAAAGTATCGCGCCGTTACGCAGCTTTGTGACCGAACCAATGCGTTTCGGAAAACTATTCTTAGCTGGCGATGCTGCGCATATTGTTCCACCGACAGGAGCAAAAGGCCTCAATCTCGCGGCTTCTGATATTGCTTATTTATCAAGTGCGCTAGTTGAATATTATGTCGAAGGTTCCGAGCAAGGTATAAATGAATACTCAGAAAAATGCCTACAACGTGTATGGAAAGCGGAGCGTTTTTCTTGGTGGATGACTCATTTATTGCATCGTTTTGAAACTGAAAGTGAGTTTGATCACAAGATTAAACAAGCCGAGTTAAGTTATGTGCTTGGCTCGATTGCAGGTAAAACCACATTGGCCGAAAACTATGTCGGTTTGCCTTATGAGATTAAGCAAATTGATAGTTTTAAGCACGCAAGCTAAAGACTAAGTAAAAAATAAAAAGGGCATGCAAATGTCCTTTTTTTTTATAAAAACTAGCTGGAATAAGATCGCTTAAAAGATGTGATTCGGCTAAAAGTAGCCCCAATACTATTCAAAATACAGGGCTACCTATCAATTCACCTAAATTTTAGTTGGTGTTTGCCGTAACTTTATTATTGGTTAATATCACTTGTTGCTGAGATTGAAGGGGTTTAATCACTTGTGGATTAGAGTTACTCCAAGGGATATAGGCTTCTGTCAAAATATGGCCTGTAAGGCTGGTTAAATCACTCGTTTTAACTTCTGCATTGCCTTGATGACCAAATAATACAACTTCATCACCTGCTTTGGCCTCTGGAATATCTGTTACATCAACCATAACAGTATTCATTGATACTCGACCCACCACTGGCGCTTTTTGTCCATTTATTAATACAAAAGCCTTATTACTAAAACTACGACGGTAGCCATCCGAATAACCTACAGGAAGGTTTGCAAGTTTAGAGTCACGTTTTAAAGTATAGGTTTGGTCATAACCTACAGTTGAATCTTTCAGGTAATTATTAACCGCGGCAATTTGTGTTTTAAATGCCATCATGCCTTTAAATTCAGGGTGATTAGGAAAATCACCATATATAATTGCACCTGCACGAACCATATCTAAATGTGATTCAGGAACGTTTACAGTAGCAAATGAATTAGCTGTATGTAATGTTAATTCTTTACGATTCAGTTTGGCTTTTTTAATCAACCATGCGGTTTGTTCATTAAATTGCGCCAGACGCTCACGGACAAATTTTTCATCTTCTACGGCATAGTGGGTCATAATGCCATCAATTTTAAGATGGGGAAGTTTGGTGATCGCAACAGCTTGTTCTTTGCCTAGAGCCGTAGCCATTTCAAGACCATTACGGTCCATACCGCCTGAATTTAAAGCCAAGCTGTAATGAACAGTTGTATTGTTCGCTTCTGCCCATTTAGACATACGAGCAGCTTGGTCATAATTACCTAAAAGCTCTTCAATATTTAACGCCTGTGCATTGATAATTTCACTATCTGTGGCGGTACGTAAACGTGTAATTTTGCCTTTATAGCCATGCTTACGCACCATAGCCGCTTCAGCATTACTGGTAATGCCAATACAAGATACGTTTAACTTCATAACACTTGGCATAAGTAGATCAATACTATGGCCGTATGCGTTAGCTTTCATGACTATACAAAGTTGAGTTTTGCCATTAAGTAACTGATTTGTCCTTTTAATATTATCTTCAAAAGCTTGAGTATCAATTTCTATCCATGCATTTGCTGTAGGAGCAGGGCTTACTTCATTTGTAACATGGGGAGTAAGTAAGGGAGCTGCATGAGCAAATTGCACCGAACCGAATAATATTAATGCACAGCTATAAGCGAGATGAGAAAATTTTGTTTTAAGTTTTATGAGTTTTTTAATCTTTCCTGGCTGAATATAATTTAACGCTGGGTGGATTTTTATGGTTAAGTACTAAAATATAATTGATTTAAAATGTTACACGATTTGGTTGTAATAATACTTTCTCCTTAAAATATTATGGTCGCTATTAAGTAAAGTTTAATTTTGCTTAAACTAAATTGAAAAAATACAAATCTAATTTCAATTAATCTTAATTAAATCTAAATATACATTCATAAAAAAACAAGAAGAAAAATTATTATAATTTCTTGAATGTTATTTTTTTAATCTATTTATTGGTGCTGTTTTTAATAAAATTTTTTAAAATATAACATTTGGTAAATAATTAACTTTATTATTACAAAAGATTTTTTTATTTTTTTAAATACATTGGATTATGATTTTTATCAGTTGGTAAAATATAAAAAATGGTAAAATAAATAGCCGTAATTTTATTCAATAGAACATAAAAAATTAAAATTACTATATTTTTCATAATCTTATTTATTGTTTTATTAAAGCTGTTTTAAAATTTTGGATTATGTCATGTCAATTTTTAAGCATCTAATGTCATGTTTAATAGTTTTTAATAAGTTAATTTAAATTTTATAAATAAAATATTAATTAGATTGAATGAATAATTGGATGGTATTTAACCGCAAGTTTTTAGTTTTTGTTTTGTTCAATAAATGAGCTAGTATGTCTTATATTCTTTTTTTAATTGGATTTATTGTTTAAGGTTTTAGTGGAATTAAAATTTTATGTTTGTTTTGAGGTTGAGTAATTTTCTTAATATTTTAGTTTTTATTAAATGATAATTTTGTATTAAGACTTTATAAATATAAGATGATGAGTGTATTTTTTTATTGCTTAGGATGATTTGGGTTTTTCTTGATCATGTTATTCTAATTCTACAAGAATGTAATATAGGAGGCGTGATATTGATTTTTAGTGCAAACCGTCAATTCCTGTGTAAGAGTCCGTACAGAAATATGAATTTTTATCTTAAAAAATGTCTAACTAAATATGATGTAATGGCTATGCGATGCCGATTTTCTTGATGAACAAATGAGCTAAGGAAAGTTTTCAGAAGCTATTGTAGGCGTGAACACTCGATTTTTTTTATGAAAAAATGAATTGGAAAAAGCGGGGAATAGGACGCGTTTTGCTTAAAAGATCAGCATTAATAAAAGCTTTTGTCATATTTTTTCAGTATATTGCTATTAATTTCTTTATTTATAAATTCTAAGTTTGTATGGAACAGGACCAAGCTCGCATACCTAAATATATTCCTATCCGCGATGCAATTGCCCACGATATTGAATCTGGCGTATTAAAAGCCCACGCAAAACTCCCTTCGGAAAGGGTGCTTTCGGAACAATTCCAAACCACTCGAGTGGCTGCACGTGAAGCTTTGCTGGCTTTGGAAACCGATGGTTTGATTTATCGACTAGACCGCCGTGGTTGGTATGTTCGTTCTCCTCGTATTATTTATCACCCGCAATCGACAAAAAACTTTAATCAGTTTGTGATTGAACAAGGCTATGAACCTTCGACAGAAGTGATTTCGAGTGAACTGACACAGGCCACTTCTTGGGATGCCAAGCATTTAAAAGTTGAAAAAGGGCATCCGATTTATTCAGTTTGGCGACGTCGTTGTATTAATGGTCGACCTGTTTTGGTGGAGCATTTACGTGTTAACGCCGAGTTTTTCCCTGAGTTTTTAACTCATGATCTTAAGCAATCGATTACTTTACTGATGGCAAAACAATATGACTGCCATATCACTAGAGCCGACATTAATCTGTATCCAACCGCTTTATCGGAACAGCAGGCCAAAGCACTGCATGTCAATGTGGGCGCACTGGGTTTATATATTCGTCGTAGTAATAGAAATGAAGAAGGCGTGATTACCGATGTTGACCAAGAATATTGGCTACATGATGTTTTAGATTTACATTTCGAAGCGCGAGCATAAAAATATAATCTGGTTTAAACCAGATTAATTAAACTGTCATATAAAGCTGTTGAAATACGATCATCAAATAATTGCATTCGATGGTTTGCAGATGAAACAGTATGTTCAACAGACAATCAAACTCGGCACTGCATCAGTTTTAGGTGTAGTGGTCGCTATTCAAATGGGATGTTCATCAGCAACATCAAAAAACTCAGAAGAAATTACAGTCTATACGGCAGTGGAAGCCGACCAGCTCAAACAGTACCAAGAGGAATTACACAAAGCCTATCCAGAGCTAAAAGTAAAATGGGTACGTGATTCAACAGGGGTGATCACCGCTAAACTTTTGGCAGAGCAGAAAAACCCACAAGCGGATGTGGTTTTTGGTGTGGCTTTAACCAGTTTACTGGTCATGGAAAAGAAAGACATGCTTGAGCCTTTCAAACCTGAAGGTGTTCAAAATTTAAAACCAGAATTTGTAAGTCAAAAACCTGTACCGACTTGGACGGGTATGGATGCATGGGAATCTGCAATTTGTGTCAATAAAGTCGAATTAGAAAAGCGTAAATTACCGATTCCAAAAACTTGGAAAGATTTAACCAACCCGATTTATAAAAACCTGATTGTGATGCCAAATCCGGCTTCGAGTGGTACAGGCTATTTAGATGTCACAGCTTGGATGCAAATTTGGGGTGAAAAGCAGGCATGGGACTATATGCAGGCTTTAGATAAAAACATTTCACAATATCCTCATTCGGGCTCAAAACCTTGCAAGATGGCAGCACAGGGTGAAATTCCAATTGGTGTTTCTTTTGGTTATCCGGCATTTAAATTAAAAGCAGAGGGTGCACCTTTAGAAGTAGTTTATCCAACTGAAGGTTTAGGCTGGGAAATGGAAGCCTCAGCAATTGTGAAAGGAACCAAGAAATTAAGCAGCGCACAAAAATTTATAAATTGGTCGGTAAGCAAAGCGGCAAACGAAGCCTATGCCCATAACTTTTCAATGGTGGCCTACAAAGGCATTGAAAATACCACTATGGACTTCCCGAAAAACCTTTCTCAAATGCTCGTAAAGAATGATTTTTATTGGGCGGCTGAGCAGCGTGAACGTATTTTGGCTGAATGGTCAAAGCGTTTTGAAAAGTGATCTTTTGGATAAGGGCCTCATTATGCAAATACCTTCGTCATTGCAATCATCGCTGCTAGATCAAAACCAAAAGGGCGAGTTAGCAGGGCATTTATTGTCGACCTTAACGACCTATAAATATCCTGAACATGGCCCTTCGGTTTTAGAAGTGGTGGATATTCAAAAGAAGTTCCAATACTTTCAGGCCCTAACGCATATTAATTTAGACCTGAAAGCTGGCGAGTTCGTGAGCTTTTTGGGACCTTCTGGATGCGGTAAAACCACTTTGCTACGCATAATTGCGGGTCTAGAAAAACCTGATTATGGAAAAGTCATAAAAAAGGGTACAGATATTACGTTGTTAAGTGCTGAAAAGCGTCACTGTGGCATTGTGTTTCAGAACTATGCGTTATTTCCAAACTTAAACGTTGAAGAAAATATTGCTTTCGGCTTAGATAAAAGAAAGTGGGATAAGGTACAGCGTAGCCAACGGGTTCAACAGTTATTGGAACTAATTGAACTACCCGATATTGCTAAAAAATATCCAAACCAATTGTCGGGCGGTCAGCAGCAACGTGTTGCGCTTGCTCGTGCAATTGCACCGAATCCAGATATTTTACTGCTGGATGAACCCTTGTCTGCACTCGATGCTCAGGTACGTCTAAACCTAAGACAAAAGATCCGTTCGATTCAATCGCAGCTTAATTTGCCAACCATTATGGTCACACATGATCAAGAAGAAGCATTAAGCATTTCTGACCGTGTGGTTGTCATGAATCATGGCGTCATTGAGCAAATTGATACGCCGCACAATATTTATTACAAGCCACAAACCCAATTCGTTGCCAAGTTTATTGGCACCATGAACTTTTTGGCAGCCACTTGTTCGGTAGTTAATCAGCTCGAGGTTTTAGGTTTTATTGCTCTAAATTTGGAACAGCAAAAACTTAAAGCTGGGGAAAATTACAGCATTGGTTTTAGACCCGAAGCAGTCGAGTTAGTTGATGATTTTGGTAGTGATAAAGAATCGTTGTATTTGCCAGTTAAAGTAATAAGCACTGAATTTTTAGGCGCAAAACGTCGTTTGTTTTGCACTATTCATATCGATGGAATTGAGCAGGCAAAACACCTGTTGCAAATTGAAATTGAAAATACCAAGTTCAAATCTTTGCAAGAACTCATGTTTATAAAAGTGCCTAATCAGCTCATTCATGTCTTTGACGAACAAGGATACGCACTATGTTAAATGAAGCTGCTTCAGCGGTTTTAAAAACACAGCCGCGTCGAAAAACTGAATATTCATTAAGATCAAATATTGCTTTGGCTATGGTCGCAATCGCTTTGACTTTAGCGATTATTGCTCCTTTAATAATGCTGTTCGAAACTGCATTTTTTGATGAAAATCAAAATTTTGTTGGTCTTGAAAATTTTTATCATTATTTTGCAAGCCCAGCTTTACTCAGCTCTGTATTTAACTCGGTGTGGGTTGCTTGTGCTGCTACTGTCATTACAGTATTTCTTGCCAGTATTTATGCTTTTGCACTCACCAATGTAAATATAAAAGGTAAAGGCTTCTTTAAATTGGTGGCTTTTTTACCGATTTTAGCGCCATCACTTTTGCCTTCTTTGGCATTGGTTTATTTATTTGGTAAGCAAGGTGTGTTTAAACCTTTGCTGGGCGATATACAAATTTATGGTCCAATCGGTATTTTAATCAGCTACTGCTTTTGGCTATTTCCAGCAATTTTGATGTTGATGATGGTGTCTTTTCGCAGTGTCGATCAGCGTTTAATTGAGGCGTCTTTGTCGCTCGGTAAAAATATCTGGAAGACGCATTATCACGTCACATTACCTGCAATTCGCTATGGGCTTATTAGTGCAAGTCTGGTGGCTTTTATTTATGTACTGACCGATTTTGGGATTCCAAAAGTCATTGGCGGTTCATTTAACATGATGGCGCTTGATGTCTATAAACAGATTATTGGTCAGCAAAATATGAGCATGGGTGCAGTGATTTCCATCTTATTGTTGTTACCAGCAGTTTTTGTATTCATTTGCGATCGTATTCAAAGCAAACGCCATGCACGGTTTCAAGCTTTTCAGGCTAAACCTTATGTTTCAGCATCGAATAAAAAACTTGAAGTCGTTCTGAGCTTATTTTGTGGTTTAGTTTCAGGTGCGATTTTACTGATTATCTTTACGGCAGTGCTGGCTTCATTCATTCAGTCTTGGCCTTATGATTTGTCTTTGACCTTAGCACATTACAGTTTTGAATATGTCGATGGCGGCGGTTGGGCAGCGTACTTTAACTCGGTTCGCATGGCACTCTTTAGTACGGTTTTTGGAACAGCACTCATTTTTATGGTGGCACTATTAACCGAACGTTTTAAGGCACATCCACTCATTAAAAATTATGTACAGGCTTTAGTTTTATTACCCCTTGCTGTGCCTGGGTTGGTGCTAGGTATTGCTTATATTTTGTTTTTTAACCAGCAAAGTAATCCGTTAAATGTGCTGTATGGAACTATGACCATTTTGGTGATTTCAACCATCGTGCACTATTACACCGTCCCACACCTGACTTTAACCAATGCCATTAAACAGATTCCGCTACAGCTCGATCAGGCAGCACAAACTCTAGGAACATCGAAGTGGAAAACCTTTTGGAAAGTATATTTGCCCATGTGTTTTCCAGCGCTATGTGATGTGTCGGTCTATGTTTTTGTGAATGCCATGACCACTGTGTCGGCTGCCATTTTCCTCTATTCACCAGACACCAGTTTAGCGGCGGTAGCCGTTTTAAATATGGATGATGCGGGAGACACGGTTGCTGCTGTTGCCATGAGCATTCTAATTTTAACCACCTCATGTGTTGTAAAACTCATTCACTGGTTATTTACCCGAAAAATTATGGCAAGAAGTCAGCAATGGCGTGAAAGCGCTCACTAAGTTTTAGGTAAACACAATTTTTATTTAACCGACTGAAATGAAAATGCTTTGTTCAACAAGGCAAGGGTTTATTCATCCTAAATTTCGCAAATTGGAAGTCTTATGAATAACGCACAGTTTGATTTAATTGTTGTCGGAGCCGGTATTTTAGGTCTATCCGCTGCCATACAGGCACAAGAGCAAGGTTTAAAAGTCTGTATCTTCGAGAAAAATGCCAAACCAGTGGGGGCAACTCGTCGTAATTTCGGCATGGTCGGAACTTCGACATTAACCCATCCAGAGCAACAGTGGCGAAAGTACGCGCTTGAAACGCGTTCTTTTTATCAGCGTATTCAAGCTGAAACCGATATTTCGTTTGCTCAACGACAAGGTGTTTATCTCGCAAACACTGCACTTGAATGGCAGGTTTTAAATGAGTTTGCCGAGCGTGCAAGTAACTATCAAATACCTGTGCATTTACGAAGTCATGATGAACTGGTCACCCAATTTTCTTATTTAAATCCTTCGCAGCATTTTCAAGGTGGTTTGGTTTTTGAAGAAGATTATTCGGTCGAACCGCATGTGATTGGGCAGCGACTATTGGCATATGCCGAAAGAAACGGTGTAGAGATTTATACCAATGCTTGTGTCGTTCAAACCCAATATCAACATGAAATTTGTCAGGTTCGCTTGGCAAGTGGCGAGGTATATCGGGCAAATAAAGTTTTGATCTGCCACGGTGAAATCATCGATGTTTTATATCCAGATCTCTTACGAAGCTTGAATCTGAAACGTTGTGGCTTACAAATGGCACTGACTCAACGGTTTCACCAAAAATTAAATGCTTCTCTTTATTCAGGCTTATCTATTTCACGTTATCCGGCTTTTGAAATTTGCCCAAGTCATGCGGAGTTGGTTAAAGCGTCACAACAAGGTTTCATTAAAGAATTCGGTATTCATATTCTGATTAAACAAAACGAATTTGGCGAACTCATCGTAGGTGATAGCCACGAATATCATTCGATTAATGAAGCGCCTCAGTTCGAGCAGCGTGAAGAGATTAATGAATTTATTCAAGCTTACTGCCATGAAAAATTAGGGCTGACTTTACCTCCAATTCAAAAACGTTGGAATGGTTATTACCTGACTCATGAAGATGAGTTGGCCTGTGTCACTGAAGCCGAAAAAAATATCTTTCTGGTGAGTGCAATTGCTGGCAAAGGTATGACCACAGGGGCCGGATTTATGAAAGAAATATTAGAAGAAAATATTTACTAGTTTGTCATCTGGTTTAAACCAGATTGATGTATATTGAAATGAACGTGAAAGAAATGAGTACCATTATGAACATGCAACCCCAACTCGATATAGATTTAGAAAACAAATATCTGCTTTTGACTCCAGGACCATTATCAACATCGGCAACAGTACGCCGTGCCATGCAAAAAGACTGGTGTACTTGGGACCAAGAATACAACTCGCTGGTACAAGATATCCGCTCTCGTCTAGTCAACTTGGCAACCAGTCAACCTGAAAAATATACGGCTGTGTTAATGCAAGGCAGTGGTAGTTTTGCAGTGGAGTCTGTGCTTGGTTCAGCTATTCCGCGTGATGGCAAAATCTTAATTATTAATAACGGCGCATATGGTGCACGTATGTTGCAAATGGCACGTTGCTTAAATATTGAAGTTGTAGAACTGAACTATTTAGAAACTCAGTCACCAGATCTACTAGAGATTGAGCGCGTTTTAGAAGATAAAACGATTAGTCATGTTGCTTGTGTACACTGTGAAACCACCACAGGAATTTTAAACCCGATTCAAGACATTGGCCGTTTAGTAAAAGCAGCAGGAAAAATCTGGATTGTAGATGCCATGAGTTCATTTGGTAGTGTGCCCATGGATATCGCTGAGCTTGAAATTGATTTTCTAATTTCAAGTGCAAATAAATGTATTCAAGGTGTTCCGGGCTTTGGTTTTATTTTAGCAAAGCGTGATTGCCTAGAAGCATGTAAAGGCTTGGCTCGTTCGGTCAGTCTCGATTTGTATGATCAGTGGAACACGATGGAGCAGCATAACGGCAAATGGCGTTTTACCTCGCCAACCCATGTGGTACATGCTTTTTATCAAGCATTGCTTGAGCTTGAGGCTGAAGGAGGTGTTGCTGCACGTTATCAACGTTATTTACAAAACCAGCAAACCTTATCGCAAGGTATGCAACAACTGGGCTTTGAATTGGTACTCGGTGAAGAGTGCCCACAATCACCCATCATTACCACTTTTCTTTACCCAACAGCCAAGTCATTTAGCTTTCAGTCCTTCTACGAAACCCTGAAAAAATCAGGCTATGTGATCTATCCGGGCAAAGTCACCGATCTCAACTGCTTCCGTATTGGCAATATCGGCGAAGTTTATATTCATGACATTGAAGGGCTTCTTGCTGCGATTGCGAGCTACTGTGAAAACCATCTAAATCAAGCTGTAACAGCATAATTTTTATTAAAACATTTAAATTAAAGGGAATACACCATGACGACCAACAATACACAAATTCAGGCTGTGGTTTTTGACTGGGCTGGCACAACTGTAGATTTTGGCTCACGTGCACCAATTTTGGCTTTTATGGCTTTATTTAAAGACAATAAAGTTGAAATTACGGTTGAAGAAGCTCGAGAGCCAATGGGTTTAGAAAAACGTGACCATATTGCAGCAGTTTTAAAAATGCCGCGTGTCGCAGCTGCATGGCAGGAAGTATATGGTCAGGCGGCAACTGAAGCAGATATTGACCGTTTATATAAAGACTTTATTCCGTATCAGTTAAATTCTATTCCAACATGTTCTGCTTTAATTCCGGGAGCATTGGAAACGTTTGAAAATATTAAAAAGCGTGGTGCAAAAATTGGTAGTAATACGGGTTATGCATCCATGATGATTGGTCGTTTGGTTAAGGATGCTGCCGATCAGGGTTATCGACCGGACTGTATCGTTACGGCAAGTGACGTGAAATTTGGCCGACCATATCCTGAAATGCTATGGAAGAACTTAATTCAACTCGACGTGTCTGATATTAAAACTGTTGTAAAAGTAGATGATACCGTGGTGGGTATTGATGAAGGTTTAAATGCGGGATGTTGGACAGTAGGACTTGCGATTAGTGGTAATGAAGTCGGTTTAAGCTATGAAGAGTGGAGTTCGCTATCGGCCGATGAACAGATTGTTCTAAAAGATAAGGCATACCAAAAAATGAATGCGTCGGGCGCTCACTATGTGATTGATAGTGTCGCTGATTTGCCAAAAGTACTCGATGATATTGAACGCCGTTTGGGGCAGGGTGAACGACCTTAAACAAATGTTTAGGTCAATATATTTTTAAGCTTAGCTCCCTTGGGAGCTAAGCTTACCTAAAAAATTAAAATGAAGAGTAATAAACTCTACATACGTGGAAATAAGGAGTAACTTTGAGGAGTAAATTCCTTATTTCTGGCTAATGATTTAAAACTAATGTTTAGATCGTTAGCGCCATCAACCAGATAGGCATATGACCTATAGGATTTTTTGTGATGGATCTTTTACGACTTTTGAGGGTCATATAATTTTTCTTTAATGAATAGGGCTGGTATCACACCACAAATCAGGTAGGCAGCGCCCATCACGACAAAACCTAAACCAATAGACCCGCCAGAGGCTAAGAATCCAATCGTTGCAGGGGCTAACGCAGCGCCTAAACGTCCAACGTTATAAGCACCACCAATGGCTGTACCGCGGATTGCTGTTGCAAAGCTTTCGGTCATGTAGGTTGCATTTACGCCATAAGGGATGCCGTAGAGGAAACCAAAAGTGACCAGTAAATATAGAATGTTGCTTGGTGAGTTATAAAAAACGATCAGAGGTAGGAAAATAGCAGTACCAATTGCACCAAAGGCATAGGTGAAGCGACGTCCTAATTTATCGGCCATCATGCCCGCAAGAACTTTACCTAAAATCATGGCGGTATATGTACCTACCATATAAGCGGTCATTTCCTTAAATTTCATACCCAGTTCACTTTCAAGGTATGACGGCATCCAGTTATTTACACCATAGTAGCCAAACTGTAAAAAGCCTGCAGTTAAAGCCCATAAGATAAACATATTGCGGTTTCGTTTATCTTGGAAAATAAGCTTAAATGCCGAAGTTTTTTGAGCATTCTGAGTCACAACTGGTTGTTGTAGTCGAGACTTTTGCCATGCTTCTGGTTCGGGTACCAAAATATGCATGAGCACAGCAATAATGACGGGAATAATCGCAACATAAAACAGCATACGCCAGCCATGATCAGGAATAATCCAACCTGCAAGCAAGGTCGCAACAATATAGCCGACGGTCCAGCCAGCTTGTAGTGTGCCCAGTACTGTTGTGCGATAACGGGTTGGGACATACTCGGCCATGAGGGTATTACAGGCAATATAAAGTGAACCCAAACCCAGTGATGCAAAAAATCTTAAAATACCAAACTGAAGAAAGCTTTGAGTGAAACCTAAGCCACAGGTGAGGAGTGAGAAAGTTAAAATAGAAATAACAACAATGCGCACACGACCAAATTTATCGCACGCCCATCCCCCAAAAATTCCACCAACAGCCATACCTGCCAATGTGAAACTGCCAAGCATACCTGCTTGTACTGAACTTAATCCAAAATCTGCCTTAATACTATTTAAACTATAAGACAGTAACATCAAATCTGCACCATCTACCAACAGTGCTAGAAAAGCAAAAATAAAAGCTATTTTCCACGTATGAGGCTGTATACGAGAAAGACCTTCTTTGTAATTTGTAGCCATAATCCATTACCTACATTTGATAAAAAGCACTTCAAGTCGTTTTAAAGCGCTTAAAATTTGATTAAGACGCAGCGCGAATCATGTTTCGGGCAATAATCATTTGTTGAATTTGAGTCGTGCCTTCATAGAGGCGGAACAAACGAACATCTCGATAAAAACGTTCAATGGCATATTCACTGATATAACCCGCACCGCCGTGAATTTGTACGCAGCGATCAGCAACGCGGCCACACATTTCGGTTGCAAACATTTTTGCGCATGAGGCTTCAGTACTAACGTTTTGTCCTGCATCGCGTAGGCGTGCAGCGTCTAAGACCATACATTTAGCTGCATAAATTTCAGCTTTTGAGTCAGCAAGCATGGCTTGAATGAGTTGGAATTCGGCAATCGGTTGTCCAAATTGCTTGCGTTCGATGGCGTAATTTAAAGAATCATCTAGCATTCGTGTTGCTGCTCCAACGCTTAAAGCCGCAATATGCAAACGGCCTTTATCGAGTACTTTCATGGCCGTTTTAAAGCCAACACCTTCAACACCACCAATGAGTGCCGAAGCAGGAATACGACAATTTTCAAAAATCACATCACAGGTATGGGCACCTTTTTGTCCCATTTTTTTATCGCGTTTGCCAAGAAAAATGCCCGGAGTTTGACTATCAACAATAAAAGCAGAAATGCCACCAGCGCCTTTAATATCAGGATTTGTACGTGCCATGACTGTAAATACACCAGCATGAGGAGCATTGGTAATAAAGCGTTTAGTACCATTTAAAATGTAAAAGTCACCGTCTTTTACTGCACTGGTTTTTAAAGATGCCGCATCAGAACCTGCATCCGGTTCGGTTAAGCAAAAAGAACTGATCACTTCACCACGTGCTAAACGTGGCAAGAAAAATGATTTTTGTGCTTCGGTTCCATCAATAATCAGGCCACTTGAGCCAATGCCATTATTGGTTCCAATGAGAGAGCGAAAAGCAGGAGAGGTACGACCTAATTCAAAAGCCACATAGACTTCTTCTTCCATTGTCAGTCCAAGACCTTCGTACTCTTCAGGAATGGTTAAACCAAATAAGCCCAGCGCTTTCATTTGCTCAACGATATCTTGAGGAATTTCATCCGTTTCAGCGACTTCATTCTCATGAGGAATTAATACACCTTCAACAAATTGTCGAATCATATCAACAAGTTGGTTTAAGGTTTCCTGATCTCGAATCATAGTCTCGTCCTTTTACTACATGCAGAAAACATCAATGTGATGTTCGTAAAATCACCAATATTTGAAGCGATAGTAATCAAAGGATGAATGCAAAACAATATATTTTGAAAATTAATTTCGCAATGCGATACTTTGTTTTTGATTTATGTTTGGCTAATTTATTGATTTATTTGAGCTATATTTTCTTATAAAAAATCATTATTTTTAGTGGAAAATTAAAGTTTGATTTTTAAAAAGAGCTGTGTATATTAAAAATATATATCGCTATGCGAAATTTTAAATGGATAAGTTTTCCTATAGGAAATGAGTCACAAAATATAGTGGGATGAAGATGGGTGCTTTAAATGGAATTCGGGTGCTTGACTTAAGTCGGGTATTGGCTGGACCTTGGTGTGGGCAGATTCTTGCCGATTTAGGCGCAGAAGTAATCAAGATTGAACGACCGAAAGTCGGTGATGACACCCGTTCTTGGGGGCCACCTTGGATGAAAGATGACTCAGGCCAAGATACTCAAGAAGCTGCATATTATCAGTCTACCAACCGCAATAAACTATCTGTTACTATCGACATTGCTAGCCCTGATGGTCAAGAATTGATTAAAGCTCTTATTCAAGACACCGATGTTGTGATTGAAAACTACAAAGCGGGGTCTCTAAAAAAATACGGTTTAGACTACGAGTCTTTATCTGCGATTAACCCTAAACTGGTGTATTGCTCGATTACAGGTTTTGGTCAAACTGGCCCAAGAGCAGAAGAGCCCGGTTATGACTTTATTATTCAGGGCATCGGCGGACTCATGTCGGTCACAGGTGAGCGCGATGATTTGCCGGGCGGCGGTCCACAAAAAGTAGGGGTCGCATTTTCTGATTTAGCCACGGGGCTTTATTCTACGATTGCCATACAAGCTGCTTTACTCAACCGCCATGTGACGGGTTTAGGCCAATACATTGATATGGCTTTGCTTGATGTTCAAATTGCCACAATGGCGAATCAGGGAATGAACTATCTTTCATCGGGTAATATCCCTAAACGTTATGGCAATGCACACGCCAATATTGTGCCTTATCAAGTGTTCAAAGCTTCTGACCGTGATTTCATTATTGCGTGTGGAAATGACACTCAGTTTATTCAGCTCTGTCGAAGTATCGGGTTACCCGATTTACCAAATGATGCACGTTTTGCCAGAAATGCAGACCGCATTAAGCATCGTGATGAAATTATCGGGATTCTACAAACTCACTTTTTAACAAAAACAGCAGATGAATGGGTAGATGCAATCTATGCGGCTAAAGTTCCCGTAGGTGTAATCAATAACTTGGAACAAGCTTTTCAAGAACCGCAAGTAATTGCCCGAGAAATGTTAGTCGAGATGAATCATCCTCAACGTGAGAAATTGAAGGTAATTGGCTCACCAATTAAACTTTCTAGAACACCCGTTGAATACAAAACAGCACCACCGCTGCTGGGAGAACATACGCAAGCCATTTTGGGCCGAGTGGTTTCTCCTGAAAAACTAGCTGAGCTCAAAGAAAAAGGTGTAATTGGGTAGGTGGCTTAAAAGCGGAAGGTTAAAATTATATTTAAAATCAGAAAATAAAATATTTAATCTTTCGCTTTAATGAGTTAAATGAAGTTATCTTTTAGTTGCAGACTCGGATGTTTGCTCTTTTGCTATTTATAGAAAAAATAGATTATAATTTTCGCAGTGCGAAACAAAAATATGGATTGGTATGACAATGAATGATGCAGTTGATGCGGAACAGACAGAAAAATTATTAGCGCCGTTAAGGCATGAATTATTACATCCGATTGAAGACATGCAGGATGAAAATGATCGCCAATTTATTACTGCATTAGCACGTGGTTTAGAGCTATTACGTTGTTTTACGCCTAAGCATCAGCATTTGGGCAACCAAGAGCTTGCTCAAATGACCGGTTTGCCAAAACCAACCATTACTCGCCTTACACATACCTTGTCGCGTTTGGGTTATATCAAACAAGTACCTAATTCAAGCAAATTCCAGCTTTCAGTAGGTGTTCTTGCATTTGGTTATTCCATGTTGTCTAACGTATCGATTCGCTCTATTGCTCATCCATATATGAAAAATTTGGCAGACTATGCTGGCGCTGCTGTAGCCATGGCAACACGCGATCGACTCAATATGATTTACCTTGATGTGGTGCAAGGCAAAGGCAATATGACCATGCGCCGTCAAGTTGGAACCTATTTACCGATTCATTTAAGTTCTATGGGGCGTGCATGTTTAGCTGCAATGCCTGAAGACGAAAGAGAATTTTTACTTGATGCCATCCGTAGCAAACACAAAGAAGACTGGATCAAAATTAACCGTGATCTAGACAAAGCTTTTAAAGACTACCAAGATTTTGGATACTGTTTTTCAATCGGCGAATGGCATAAAGATGTAAATTCGGTTGCAGTCCCACTTATTCATGAACAACATGGTTTGCTGGTGTTCAACTGTGGTGGTCCAAGTTTTATTATGAACCGTGAAAAACTTGAAGAAGATATTGCACCGCGTCTTTTACACATGGTGAATAATATTCGTACCGAGATTAGCTAAACCTATTTGATTTATTTATAAAAGCCAGCTTTGATCTTCAATGCTGGCTTTTTAGTGGGTGAGTTTTAGGCTGTTTGGCTGTGAAAGTTCGGTTTCCGTTTTTCTTTGAAAGCATTTAATGCTTCATTAAACTCGGAACCTTGTAAACAACGCGAGAAAATAGTCGACTCATGATCAATACGATTGAGTAGATCATCAATTGGCATATCTCTTAGCAACTTTTTACTCAGTTGTAACGCTTGGCTGGGTTTGTGAGCGAGTTTAATGGCCGCATCTTCAACCATTTGATCTAGCTTATCTGCTTCAAATATTTCATTTACCAGCCCGTAATTTTTTGCTTGGTCTGCCGAAAACTTTTCACCGAGTAAAATAATTTCCGAAGCTCGAGCAAAGCCCAATAGTCTTGGCAGGATGTAACTTGAACCCGCTTCAGGTACAAGTCCCAAATTCACAAAGGGGAATTGGAAAATAGAGTTTTGGCTCGCATACACAAGGTCACAATGTAGAAGCAGAGTACTGCCAATACCAATTGCCACACCATTTACTTTAGCAATAATCGGTTTTGGAAACGTTGCTAAGCTTTTTAAGAAAACAATCGAAGCGGGTGGTTCTGAAGTGGTGGTATCGCGTTTTTCAAATGCGTTTACATCATTGCCGCTGGTAAATGCGGAGTCTTCACCAGTCAGCACAACCACATGAATGTCTTGATTAGTTGCAGCCTCATCTAATGCCTGACTTAGGCTTGCATACATTTCGTAATTAATTGCATTCTTTTTAGTGGGATTACTCATGGTGAGCGTTAGTATATTTCTATCAAAAGATTCATAAATTGTGCCTGTTTTAAGCTGGTTTTGAGTTTTGTTGTCCTGCTGCATGATTCATTCCTTTAAATAACTTTCTGTCTAAAAATTAAACTTATTAAAATAATGCTATCGAAAAATAATTCCGTTATCAATTATTTTGTTTTATATTGTGGTATATAATTTTGTATTGTGAAATTTTTAACTTAAGTTGCTTTAAATGATGATAGAATTTATGCGTAAATAAGCATCTAGCTCTGCTAAGGAAATGAGAAGCTAGCTATAGAACGGTGAGTGGAAATAATATGAAGACCAAAATTACAGAACTATTTGAAATCGAGCATCCAATTATTCAAGGCGGTATGCATTATGTTGGTTTTGCAGAGCTTGCTGCTGCGGTTTCTAACGCAGGCGGGTTAGGCATTATTACTGGCTTAACTCAGCGTACACCTGAAAATCTAGCAAAAGAAATTGCACGTTGCCGTGAAATGACTGATAAGCCTTTTGGGGTAAATTTAACCTTTTTACCTACGGTGAATACTCCTGATTATCCGGGTTTTGTAGAGGCAATTATTAAAGGTGGAGTCAAGGTTGTAGAAACAGCAGGGCGTAATCCTGAACAAGTCATGCCGTATTTAAAGGCTGCTGGTATTAAAGTAATTCACAAATGTACTTCGGTTCGACATAGCTTAAAAGTTCAGCAAATTGGGTGCGATGCGGTTTCTGTAGATGGTTTCGAGTGCGGTGGTCATCCCGGTGAAGATGATGTGCCAAATATGATCTTATTGCCTTTAGCAGCCGATGCATTAGAAATTCCGTTTGTTGCTTCAGGTGGAATGGCAGACGGACGCTCACTCGCTGCTGCATTAGCGATGGGAGCAGATGGAATTAATATGGGAACGCGCTTTATTGCGACTCAGGAAGCTCCCGTACATGCAAATGTGAAGCAGGCGATTCTGAATGCAACCGAAAGAGATACACGTTTAATTATGCGTGCTTTGCGAAATACAGAACGTGTCATGAATAATGCTGCTGTAGAAAAAATCGTGGCAAAAGAAAAAGCACTTGGCGATAACATTAAATTTGAAGATATTATTGAAGAAGTTGCGGGCGTCTATCCCAAAGTCATGATTAACGGTGATGTCAATGCTGGCGCATGGTCATGTGGGTTAGTGGCAAGCTTAATCCATGATATTCCGACATGCGATGAACTGGTTAGCCGGATTGTCAAAGAAGCAGAAGATATTATTCGTGGTCGGTTATTAGGACTTTTATAACGAACCATTAGCCTACTTTATATAAGATCAGCACAAGCTTTAATTGTGCTGATTTTTTGCATCAAGCACACAATAATAAAGACATAGCACGGCAAAAATTAAGCCCAAAATACAGACACCTGTCCATCCGAAGTGTTTCCAAGCATAACTTCCTGCCGTTGTGCCTAAAGCGCCGCCAGCAAAGTAACCCGTCATATAAATGGCATTAAACCGCGAACGTAATTCTTGATTAAGTTTAAATACAATACTTTGATTGGTGACATGTACCGCAGAAAGTGAAGCGTAGAGAATAAGTAAGGCAATAATATAAAAGGCGAAATGGTAGGGTAAAAGTGAAAAAAGAATCCAACTTAAAATAAGGCCAATGCCGCAATAAATTGAAATTTTATGAATGTAGCCTTGATCAATAAATTTGCCTGAAAAATTGGCAACGAAAGTTCCTAACACGCCAACAAAACCGAAAAGGCCAATGGTAAAGTCGCTAAAAAAATAGGGCGCTGGAGCCAGAAGCAACGACATGGTGGTAAAGGTTAAACTTACACAAGCAAATGTAAAACCACCAATATAAGTTCTGGTTCTTAACCGTCGGCTTTGAATAAAAATCTGTGGTAAAGAGCGAATAGTTTTTGCATAGTTTTCAGATTTGGTTGGTGGAAATAACCCGATATTACGATGCAAAATAATGGCAATGATAAGTAACAGAAAGCCACTGACCAGATAAATAATATTCCATGCAAAAAGCGTAGACATCAGCCCTGAAAGAGAGCGGGCGAGTAAAACCCCCATCATCAGTCCACTCAGTAGGAAGCCAACGACACGGCCGCTTTGTTGAATTGGAACCAGACTTGCAGCAAGTGGTAACAACAGTTGGGCTGCACTAGAAAATAGACCAGTAATGACAGTACCAAGCAATAAAAGATAGATATTGTGCGAAAAACCGCTAATAATTAATCCACTTGAAGCCAATAACATAAAGATAAATAGCAGCTTGCGCTTTTCTAATATGTCACCCAACGGCATTAAAAAGAGTAAGCCACATGCGTAGGTGATTTGGGCTAGAGTTGGCACCCACGCTGTAGTTGTTTCAGTTAAATCTAGGCTTACACTAATTGAATGAATAAGTGGCTGACTAAAATAATTTCCACCTGTACAAATGCCTGCGGCAATCGCCATTAAAATAATGGTTGGGGTATAGAGTGCGTTTTTCATCATGCCTTAGTCATAATGAAAGTAGACCTTTAATCAACACAACCATGACTATTTTAAGCACGACTGTTAATGCGTTTCATTCAAAGCATCTTGAATGTTGTGCACCATGTGGATTAAACGTGGTCCAATTTCACCTTCAAGTTTTTCCGGATTTAAATGAAAACTTGGCGCACCACAGTTAAAAACATAAAGACCGTGTTTCGAGCTGACCAAAGGTACAGCCACCGAGTTCACTTCTTTATGCCACTCACCTAAAGACAAACAATATCCATAATCTTGGTAATCACGGAAAGCTCGTTCTAAAGAACGTTTTATGGCTGGCCAGTTTTCTGGATTTTTTTGTTTCAACGCATCAAGTAGAAAATTGCGCTCACGTTCAGGGGTCGCAGCCAAGCATGCTCGTCCCATTGAACTACTATGGATTGGCAAAGTAGAACCAATTGGACGACGCATATTCAAGGCTGTTTCAATTTGCACAACATCAATATACACCATATTTAAGCGGTCACGCGTTGCCATCGCCACAGGCGCTTGAACATACTGACTCATCTCTTCCATATATTGATGAGCAATATTACGAATCGAGATGTTAGATAATGCTGCATATCCTAAAGATAAGACACCAATATCTAGTGTGTATTTGGTCGAGTTAGGCAATTGTTTTAAATAACCTAATGACACAAGGGTATTGGTAATACGTGCAATGGTCGGTTTAGGTAAACCTGTCATTTTTGCTAATTCTTGGTTACCAAGCACCTGATTGTTTGCAGAAAAGCATCTTAAAAGTTCTAAACCGCGCGCTAAAGAAGCAATAAATTGCGGGTTATTTTCCCGATGTATATGCGAAATAGGATCTAAACGTATCTCATCAAAATTTATTGGTTTTTCAGTTTCCGTGTTTTGAGACATTCGATCCTCAAATATAATTAAAGCAATAGTTTTGCCATTATATTTCGCTCTGCAAAATAAATCCATTCATCACTGCGCTGTTGTGATGAATGGATATCTGGTTCATGGTTATGAAACGTTTTCAATCACCATTGCAAGACCTTGACCTACACCAATACATAGGCTCACCACGGCATATTTCTTCTTACGGCGAATTAACTCGCGAGCTACTGTTAAGCTAAGACGAGCGCCAGATGCACCAAGTGGATGACCAACTGCAATCGCACCACCGTTCGGGTTCACACGCGGGTCATTAAAATCAACATTCAAGCCTTTTAAACAAGATAAAACCTGTGAAGCAAAGGCTTCATTAATTTCAATAATATCCATGTCATCTAAAGTAAGTCCCGCACGCGCAACAGCTTTTTTAATGGCTTCGATCGGACC
This sequence comes from Acinetobacter sp. D009, assembly GCF_038562025.1. Lineage (NCBI taxonomy): Bacteria > Pseudomonadati > Pseudomonadota > Gammaproteobacteria > Moraxellales > Moraxellaceae > Acinetobacter > Acinetobacter sp. D009. The sequence goes on along the minus strand of NZ_CP151886.1, from coordinate 2,326,185 downwards.
TGCACCCATAATACGTGGTTCAATACCCGCTGCTGCTGCTGACAAAATTTTAGCCATTGGTTTTAAGCCATATTTTTGACCTGCCGCTTCTGAACCAATCAAAAGTGCTGCTGCACCATCATTAATACCTGAGGCATTACCCGCAGTGACCACGCCACCTTCAAAGAGCGGTTTTAACTTTGTAAGTGCTTCAACAGTTGAACTTGGGCGAGGGTGTTCATCTTCTGAAACGAGTTTAGGTGGCAATTTTTTGCCTTGGAAAACCTCAATTGGCATAATTTCATCGGCAAAGAAACCTTCTTCTTTGGCTTTTTGATATTTAGCTTGTGATTGAGCGGCAAATAAGTCTGCTTGCTCACGGCTAATCCCAAAATCGGCTGCAACGTTATCACCTGTTTCAGGCATTGAATGTCCGCCGTACTGAGCAATAATTTTTTTATTTGGAAAACGAGAGCCAATTGTGGTGTCATAAATTTTTGCATCACGGCTATAAGCGCTTTCGGCTTTACCCATTACAAAAGGAGCACGTGACATACTTTCTACACCACCTGCAATATACAGTTCACCTTCACCACAAGTAATGGCACGTGCTGAGTCAATTACGGCACCTAAACCACTCGCGCATAGACGGTTTACAGTTTGTCCCGGTACAGTGACAGGTAAACCTGCAAGTAATAATGCATTTCGTGCCACATTACGACTATCTTCACCCGCTTGGTTGGTGTCGCCTAAAATAACATCTTCAATATCCGCATCCGGCACACCAGTTTTTTCTAGTAGTTTTTGAATGACAGTTGCGGCTAAATCATCAGGGCGAATTGAGGCGAGTTCACCTGCATGACGGCCAAATGGACTGCGTAAACCATCATAAATATATGCATTTAACATTGAGAAATTCCTTTTCAAGACTCATGAGTAAAAGTAAGAGGTAAGTGGAGTGCGACTCGACGCTGTAACCATGGACTAGGGCGGTAACGTGGGTCATGCGTAAGTGCTGTTATACGGTTTAGAATGAGTAAGATTTTTTCGCTGCCGACTTGATCGCCCCATTCAATTGGGCCAAATGGATAGCCTAAGCCCAGACGTACCGCGGCATTAATGTCATCTACCGTGGCAACATTTTGCTGCGCAATATCACAGCCTAGATTAATCACCATCGCTAAAACACGCTGAGCAACAAAGCCAATGCTTTCATTAATCATGCTGACCAGATTTCCATCTAGATTGAAAATAGAGTGAGCCGCTTGTCGGTATTCAGATTTAGTAATGAGTGAAGGCATCAAGGTGCGATGCTTTGCAATGCCATAAAGCATGTCTATAGCAACAGCATGTTCAGGGTTAACCCCTAGACGGGTCGCCGCTTGGGTTGTGTCTTCACCATAACAAGCGAGTAAACATAAACTATCTGTTTGTGGTTCAGGGTTGATGTCTAGAGCAATATTGTGTTGAGTTAAATAATCTTGGAGCTGTTTTTTATCGTCTAAAAAATCTGCCGCAATCCAAACTTTTGGATATTGTGCTAAACGCTCTACAAACTTTGCAGGTTGTTCACCTGTTTTTGAACCAGTTTCATAGTTATAAAAACCTTGATTGACCTTACGTCCAAGTTGCTTGGCATCAAGCATTTGCTTGGTGAGCGGGTTTGGTTTGTAGCGGGCTTCTTCATAGTATTGGTGATAAATCGACTCCATAACTGGATGAGAAACATCAAGACCTGTTAAATCAAGTAATTCAAAAGGACCCATTCTAAAACCAACGCCGTCACGTAAAATTCGGTCAATTTCACTGACGTCACAGACGTTCTCGTTTAAAATTTTGAGCGCTTCGGTGCCATAAGCTCGACCAGCGTGATTAATAATAAATCCAGGGGTGTCCTTCGCTACAACAGGGCGGTGACCAAATGCACGAGACAGATCGTTTAAAGCATCTATAATAAGTGGATCTGTTTTTAAACCACGAATGACTTCAACCACTTTCATGAGTGGAACTGGGTTAAAGAAGTGATAGCCCACAACACGCTCAGGCTTTTTACAGTTTGCAGCAATGGCTGTAATAGAAAGGGAAGAGGTGTTTGAGGCTAAAATAGTATTATCCGAAACAATGTCTTCAAGCTGTTGCATCAAGCTTTGTTTAATATCAAGGCGTTCAACAATTGCTTCTACAATCAGGTCACAATTTTTTAAATCTTCAAGTTGATGAGCAACAATTAAATGGTTATTTGCCGCTGCTGCTTGCTCAGATGTAATTTTATTTTTGTCGACTAACTTTTGAAATGTAGCAGCCAGTTTTTCTTTAGCCTGTTCTGCTGCACCTGCTTTGGCATCATATAAATAAGTGGTATGACCTGACTGTGCAGCAATTTGAGCAATACCACTGCCCATAATACCGACACCAATCACAGCCATGCTTTTAATATCATAAGTCATGTCGATCATCCTGATAATTAATCTATATTTGAAATTAAATGGAAAAATAGGGTTGAGTGATTTAGCTTAAGCATTGTTTATCACCATCAATTGGTAAGATTTGACCTGAAATTGAGCGACCACTTTCTGACGCTAAAAATAGGCATAAATCTGCAATGTGCTTTGGATTGACAAAATATTTGAGTGACTGATTTTTCAGTGCATTTTGAGTCACTTCTTCAAGTGAGGTATTTGCTACATCGGCGCGGGCCTGCAATACACGTTGAACCCGATCACCATCGACTGCACCCGGAAGAATAGCGTTAACTCGAATATTGTCTGCACCGAGTTCCATAGAAAGTGTTTTGGTAAAACCGATCAGTCCCCATTTTGAAGTGGAGTAGGCTAATCTGTATGGATAGCCTAAGCGTCCGGCAATAGAGGACATATTTATAATCACGCCTGCCTGTGCTTTCTTTAAATAGGGAATGGCTAACTGGGTAATTAAAAAAGTGCTATTCAGGTTTAAATTAATCACCGTGTTCCAATCTTCAAAACTTAACTCATCTGCTGCAACGGTCGGGCCTGAAATGCCTGTGTTATTGACTAAAATATCAATACCGACAAGTTTCTGAATTGCTTCATTAAACATCACTTTAATTTGTTCATGATCAGCTAAATCACACGTATGTATATGCAGCTTTGGATAATCTTTCTGAAACTGTTCTAGGCTTTTAGCATTGATATCACAAACGAAAACTTCATCATGATTGTTTAAAAATGCTTCGGCAATGCATCGTCCAATCCCTGAACCACCTGCACTAATCAATACTTTTCTGGCCATTTTCATTCCTTTGTTATTATGGTTTTAAATTATTTACCTTGATAAGATGGTTTACGCTTTTCGATAAAAGCTTGAACGCCTTCATTTTTATCTTCGGTAGAAAACAGTAACTGGAATGCTTTTCGTTCTAGCGTTAAGCCTGCATTTAATGGAACATCTTCGCTCATCAGTGCAACTTCTTTAATTTGTTGCAGAGCAATAGGAGGCATTTTGGCTAGGCTTTGTGCCATTTGAATTGCAGTTGGGATGGTCTGGTCATCTTCTGTGACTTGTGAAACAAGACCGATGATATGAGCTTCTTCAGCTTTCACCATGGCACCCGTCATAATCATGCGCATGGCATGGAATTTACCGACAGCACGAAATAAACGTTGTGTACCACCAGCACCCGGCATTAAACCGACTTTAATTTCTGGTTGGCCAAAGGTTGCGCCTTTACCTGCAATAATAATGTCAGCATGCATTGCAAGTTCACAGCCACCACCTAATGCATAGCCATTTACAGCAGCAATCACGGGTTTAGGACACTGAGCAATCGCATTCCAATAACGTTCGGTATGGCGCAATAACATTTCTGTTGAAGTTGCGGTTGCCATTTCTTTTAGATCTGCACCTGCGGCAAAGACCTCTTCACCACCTGTGAGCACAACCGCATTGATCTCATCGTTAAAACTTAATTCGGTAAAAGCTTGTGCTAGTTGTTTGCGAACCTCTGTATTCAATGCATTTTTTGCTTCAGGTCGGTTTATTTTTACAATCGCTATTTTTTGAATAGAAAAGTCGACTTCTACGAAATTATTCCCTATTGATACACTCATTTTTGAATTCCTTGTTTCGCACATCAAAACTATATTCCTTTTATGATGCTTATTTTGGAATTTATTTCAAGTCTTATTTAGTCCATTAGAGCAATTATGATTTATTAAATAAGCTAAGTATTTGATATTTCGTAATGGTGTATTTTTAAATTTCGTTTAACGAAATTAATTTTCAAAAAAGCTTGAAATTTGTATTTTTGTTCTCGTACTATGAAACACATCCGCAGTAAACAAGATTTAAAACATGGTATCCAGACAAGCTGGAGATGGCTGATGGGTGCGATGGAAATACATAAAAAGGGAGATCACAGATGATCCGTGATGAAGGGATGTTGGAGCAGTTACTTTCAACAATTCGAGATTTTGTAAAAAATGAATTGATCCCTCGTGAAAACGAAGTGGTAGAGAAAGACAAAATTCCAGATGACATTGTGCAGCAAATGCGTGAGCTTGGTTTGTTCGGCCTCACAATTCCCGAAGAATATGGTGGCTTAGGTATCACCATGGAAGAAGAAGTCAGAGTTGCATTTGAACTTGGACAAACTTCACCGGCTTTTCGTTCTTTAATTGGTACTAATAACGGTATTGGCTCAAGTGCAATTTTGATTGATGGCACAGAAGAGCAAAAGCAAAAATATTTACCGCGTTATGCAAGTGGCGAAATTATTGGTTCATTTTGTTTAACCGAGCCTGAATCTGGCTCTGACGCTGCCTCTTTAAAAACCAGTGCAATGAAAGATGGCGACTTTTATGTGTTAAACGGCACCAAACGTTTTATTACCAATGCACCTCATGCTGCAACTTTTACCGTAATGGCGCGAACCAATCCTGAAATTAAAGGGTCAGGTGGCATTTCAGCTTTTTTAGTCGAGGCAAATACACCAGGCATTACGTTAGGCAAAATTGACCAAAAAATGGGGCAAAAGGGTTCGCACACCTGTGATGTGATTTTTGAAAATTGCCGTGTGCCTGCTTCTGCATTGATTGGTGGCGTAGAAGGTGTTGGTTTTAAAACGGCCATGAAAGTACTTGATAAAGGTCGTTTGCACATTGGTGCCTATAGCGTGGGTGTTGCCGAACGCATGTTAAACGACGCATTGCACTATGCGATTGAGCGTAAACAGTTTGGTCAACCTATTGCAAACTTCCAGTTGATTCAAGCCATGCTTGCCGACTCAAAAGCTGAAATTTATGCAGCTAAATGTATGGTCCTAGATGCAGCTCGCCGCCGTGACAATGGCGAAAATATTAGTACAGAAGCATCTTGCGCAAAAATGTTTGCGACTGAAATGTGCGGACGTGTTGCTGACCGCTGTGTACAGATTCACGGTGGTGCGGGCTATATCAGTGAATATGCCATTGAGCGTTTTTATCGTGATGTGCGTTTGTTCCGCTTATATGAAGGAACCACGCAAGTTCAACAAATTATTATTGCTAAAAACATGATTAGGGAAGCTACAGCCTAATAAAAAACAAATGCCATGAGGCATTGGATGCCTCATGTTCCTTCTGAGGATATGGACATGACAACAGAAACAGTTGCACAAAATACGGCTAGCAGTGAAGCTATCCAGACACCAAAAAAGATTTGGATTACCGCATTTATATTCGCTTTTTTAACATTGTTGTGTGATGGGGCAGACTTAGGTTTTTTGGCATTAAGCCTGACCAGTCTTAAAACAGAATTTCATTTAACGGGTGTACAAGCTGGAACATTAGGCAGTTTAACACTTTTAGGTTCAGCAATTGGTGGCCTGATTGGTGGTTGGGCGTGTGACCGTTTTGGGCGGGTCCGCATTATCGTGTTCTTTATTGCTTATTCTTCAGTTTTAACCAGCGCACTGGGTTTTACTGATTCTTATATGCAATTTGCAGTTTTAAGAACTTTTGGAGCGATGGGTTTAGGTGCGCTCTATATTGCTTGTAATATTTTAATGTCAGAAATGGTGCCAACCAAACATCGCTCGACTGTTTTGGCTACTCTCATGACGGGTTATACCTTAGGTTCTTTGTTAGCGACCTTATTGGCAGGACATATTATTCCTGAGCATGGCTGGCGTTTCCTATACTGGATTGCAATTACGCCTGTGGTGTTATCAATTTTAATGCACTTTTGTGTACCTGAACCTGAGTCTTGGAAAAAAGCACGTCAATTAAATGCGCTAGAAGTCGCTCAAAGTAATCAACTTAAAAAACGTCAAAACCCATATCTTGAAATTTTAAGAGATAAGAAACACGGCACCATGTTTGTTCTTTGGATTATTAGTACTGGTGCATTGCAGTTTGGTTATTACGGCGTAAGTAACTGGTTACCGGCTTATTTAGAGTCTGATCTTGGCATCAAATTTAAAGAAATGGCCATGTATATGGTTGGTACTTTCCTGATTATGATGTTTGCCAAAGTGATTGCAGGGATTGTTGCCGATAAATTAGGGCGCCGTGCTGTATTCGCTTTCGGAACCATTGGTACAGCCTTATTTATTCCGGTCATTGTCTATTTAAATACACCAACCAATATTTTATGGATGATGCTGTTCTTTGGTTTCCTTTACGGTATTCCGTACGCCATTAATGCTACCTATATGACGGAAAGTTTCCCGACTTCGATTCGAGGTTCGGCAGTGGGCGGTGCTTATAACATTGGCAAAGTACTTTCTATTTTCTCTCCATTAACAATTGGTTTTCTATCGCAGAACGGTTCTATTGGCTTAGGGCTTTTGGTGATGGCTGCGGCTTATTTTATCTGCGGTGTAATTCCATTGTTATTTATTAAAGACCGACTATTTAACCCGCAAAAGGCAGAGTGACAGATCAATCTGTCACCTTAAATTAAGGATGAAAAGGGACAAGTGAGATGATAAATAAAATCACCAGTGACATTGAACCGATTTTAAAAGCTATTCCTGATGGAGCAACCATCATGACTGGCGGGTTTGGTGTAACGGGGCAACCTGCTGAATTAATTGAAGCCTTAATCGATTTAGGGAAAAAAGAACTGACCATTGTAAATAACAATGCGGCTTCTGGTGATCGTGGTTTAACAAATCTGATTATTGCCGGTTGCGTTAAAAAAATGATTTGTTCATTTCCGAAATCTGCGGGGTCAACCGTTTTTCAAGACTTATATAGAGCGGGAAAAATTGAGTTAGAACTGGTTCCACAAGGTAATTTGGCCTGTCGTATTCAGGCTGCAGGTGCAGGTCTCGGTGCTATTTTTACGCCGACTGGTTATGGCACCAAAGTTGCCGAGGGTAAAGAGACCCGAACCATTAACGGTAAAAACTATGTGCTTGAGTATCCACTTGAAGCTGATTTTGCACTGATTTATGCCGATAAAGCCGACCGCTGGGGCAATTTAACTTACCGTAAAGCAGCTCGTAACTTTGGGCCAATCATGGCAAAAGCCGCTAAGACCACGATTGTTCAAGTGAATGACACCGTAGAGCTAGGAACGCTTGACCCGGAGTGCATTATTACACCGGGAATTTTTGTTCAGCACGTTGTAAAAGTAGGAGATATCTAATGTCAGTTCAAAAGCGTTCTCGTGAAGATATTGCCAAGCTCATTGCCAATGACATTCCTGAAGGTTCTTATGTCAATTTAGGGATTGGCTTACCAACCAACGTTGCTAAATTTTTGCCTAAAGACAAAGAAATCTTTCTACATTCGGAAAATGGGGTTTTAGCTTTTGGTCCACCACCACAATCTGGTGAAGAAGACCAAGATTTAGTTAATGCTGGAAAAGAACTCGTCACATTGTTAGATGGTGGATGCTTTATGCATCATGGCGACTCGTTTGACATTATGCGTGGTGGCCATCTGGACATTTGTGTGATTGGTGCATTCCAAGTTGCGGTAAATGGAGACTTGGCAAACTGGCATACAGGTAAGGCAGATGATGTACCAGCAGTCGGCGGTGCTATGGACTTGGCGGTCGGCGCAAAAACGATTTATGTCTATATGGAACATGTCACTAAAAAAGGTGAGTCCAAAATTGTAAAAGAACTGAGCTATCCAATGACTGGTGAGCAGTGTGTCAATCGTATTTATACCGATTTATGCATTATTGAGCTCAAAGACCAAAAAGCTTATGTCACAGAAATGGTGGAAGGCCTAAGTTTTGATGAATTACAAGCAGTCACCGACTGTGAACTAATCGATGCACGTGTAGCCTAAATACACACGGAAAAAATGCTTCTTTAAGGATTAAAAGATGAAAAAATTAATTTTAGCTGCAGCTTGCGCTGCGGCTTCAGGGACTATTTTTGCAAATTCTTCAGATACGACAGAACAAAGAATTAATTTGCTAGAAACCGAGCTGCAAAAATTAAAAGCAGAACTTGCTGCTCAGAAACAAACTCAAAATAATTTACAGGTCAAACAGGTAAAGATCGAAGAGAACATTGAAAAAACTAAAGCGACTGTAACAGAGAAGCCTGTTGCTCCTTCGTGGGTCACTTGGACGGATAATGTTAAGGTTTACGGTATTGCCCGTATTGATGCAGCGGTTGATTTCAAATCATCACCAGACTCGGGCGGTAGAACGACCAGCAGCCTGTATCGAACACCTTTTGAAAGTGAAAAACGTTCAAATCATGCACGTTCGGATGCCATGATTAATGCAAGCCGACTAGGTGTTTATTTTAATAGTCGTAATAAAGCGGTTACTGGAAATATTGAAGCCGATTTCTTCGATAGCTCTAACATGGGAACGGGGGATGGTAAATTCCGTATACGTCATGCTTTTTTCACCTATAAAGACTGGACCTTTGGTCAAACATGGTCACTCATGTCCAACATGGAAACCCGTACTGAAGCTGTTGACTACACTCAATTTGTGGGAACTTCTTATACACGTACTCCTCAAATTCGCTATGACTGGAAAATCGATGCCAATAATGATTTAAAAGTAGCCTTAGAATATACAGGTTCGAGAGTCTCGGCATTTCCAACTTTAACGGGTCGCTATAGCTTTAAACAAGGCCCTTTAACGGCACTTGCTCAAGGCTTTATTAATGAAAAATCTACAGATGTCGCAACTGCCACGGTGAAGAAAGTAAGCTGGGGCGCTGGAGGCGGCTTAAAATATCAACTCTCCCCTCAGCAGTCGGTACAAGCAAATTATCAATATATTGTTGGTGATCAAAAATTTATGCCTTATACCACGCAAAGTGGTTTGGCAAATTCAACAAGTTTAAATGCCGCGGGTGATTTCTCTTTAAACGAAGACAAAACAGATTTGGTTATGAATAAGTTGAATAGCATCAATATTGGTTATTCATATAAATTCAATGAGCAATGGCGTGCAAACTTATCGGCTTCGATGTTTGATTATGATGACGACACTGCTTATGCCAAACTCAATCCAGATGCCAACAAACGTCTAACGGACTACGCAGCTAACGTCTTTTATTCACCGATTGAGCAAATGGATATTGGTATGGAATATCATCAAGGCAAACGAGAAGTGTTTGATGGCAGAACCGCTGATGTATCACGTGTAAACTTTGTATCGATGTATAAATTTTAAAATAGGGCGTAGTTAAAAATGGAAAAAATAGTTGAGCCCAATGCAGAAAATATACTGTCAAAAAGCTTTATTTTTATCATGGCAATGACATGTGGAATTTGTGCGGGTTCAAACTATTATAACCAGCCCTTAATCTATTCAATTGCAGAAGCATTAAAAGTTAATGCTGATCAAGTCGCTTTAACCATTGTCATTAGCCAACTGTCATATGCAGTTGGCCTTTTTATATTAGTTCCCCTAGGCGACTTTTTTGAAAAGCGCAGTTATATTTGCTTGCTCATGTGTTGTACGGGGCTTGCACAAGTAGGGTTATCCTTAAGTCAAACCTTGCCAGCTTTATATGGCTTTACCTTTTTAGCCACATTCTTTTCGATTGCAACTCAAGTTTTAGTTCCTTTCGCCGCAGGTCTAGCTAGTCCGAAAAAAAGCCCTCAAGTTGTAGGCACTCTCATGAGCGGTTTGTTCTTAGGAATATTGTTGGCGCGTTCTATTGCAGGCTTGCTTTCTACAGTTTGGTCTTGGCATGCGGTTTATTTAATTAGTGGAATCGTCATTTTGGTGTTTGCATGGGTAATGTGGGTGAAGTTACCAGTTGCGCGCAAATCCCACCAACTCAATATTCTACAGATTTATGGTTCATTATTTTCATTAGCAGCTCATCAGCCTCATTTACTGCGCCGTGGTTTGGCTGGGGGAATTGGCTTTGGAATTTTGGCTCTGATTTTTACCACCATGACTTTTATTTTGGCGAATGATCCTTATCACTTTAACGATTTCCAGATTGGTTTATTTGGGATTGTTGGACTGGCAGGTGTGTTTGCGACCCCTTGGGCAGGTAAGAAAATTGCGGCAGGGCTTGAGAATAAAATTGCAGTGATTTGCATGGGCCTATTAATAAGTGCATGGATACCACTATTTTTTGCGCAGCAGTCTCTGGTGGCCTACGCTGTAGGGGTTATTATGGCGTATTTTGGTTTATCGGCATTTCATGTACTTAATCAAAATCTGGTCTATCGAATTTCGGCCGAGGCACGTTCACGTATTAACTCAATTTATATGACCTTATATTTTGGTGGAGCCGCCTTAGGTTCTTTTATTGCAGTTTATGCATGGAAACACTGGGGATGGGAAGCGTGTGCTGCTTTAGGTTTAGCGATGGCAATATTAAGTTTTATGATTGATCGCTTAGATTTTTATGAAATGAACAAAATTGCAAAGCAAGAAAAAGCTCCATAAACAGGAGCTTCAATATTTTATTATTTGCGAATAATCATTAAGGTTGCCGAGGCAAAAGCATACACTTTGCCGCTTTCATCTACGATTTTTCCTTCGGTACTAATAATATTGCGGCCCGCATTAATTAATTCGGCTGTCGCATAGTAAGACGTATCAATTTGCATAGGACGAATCATTTTTACATTTAAATCAATGGTTCCATAGCCGACGCCATGTTCGAGCAATGTATGAGCTGCACTGCCAGTAGCTGTATCTAAAGCTGTGGCGCAAAAGCCACCGTGTATACCGCCTTGAATATTTCTATGTTCTTTGCGAGGGGTAACTTTATAAGTTGCTTTACCTTCGGAAACTTCAACGAGTTCCATTGGTATGGTGTGAGCCATAGGTGATGGAGAAACTTCACCATTTTTTAAAGCGGTTAAAAACTCAAGACCTGTGTATTTCGGGCTTTCCATGAATCGTCCTTGGATAATTAAGCAATCTAATCACCATACTATAAATTGATTTTTTACGGAATAAAATTTTGCAATACAAAATTTAAATTTATTCTTATTAATAAGTGCTAATTACTTTCCATTCTATATTTATTTTTTTAAAACAGGTATTTATGCTTTATATCTATTTTTGAGTTACGATAATTTGTTGAATTAGTGAAAATATATTTTGCTATAAGAAATTTTTTGATATTTTGGTGAGATTGAAACAATAAAAGTCCATTTTAAGGAAAAACGATATCTGCCCATGACACAGGCAGAGAGGTGAAAGGAAAAAACTATGCCTTTATATAAAGCTCCATTACGCGATATGCAATTTGTACTGCATGAAATGCTTCAAACAGAACAGAACTATCAAGGTTTAAGCAAATATCAGGAAAGCGTAAATCGAGAATTAATTGATCAATACTTAGAGGCAGCAGCAGATTTTTGTGAAAATGAATTGGCGCCCATAAATCAAAATGGCGATCAGGAAGGCTGTCATTTAAATCAAGGCGTAGTCACAACGCCGAAAGGTTTTAAAGAAGCCTACCAAAAATATGCTGAGCTTGGGTTTACCTCTTTAACTGCTGACCCCGAATATGGTGGACAAGGCTTACCGACATTGTTGCGGATCGCTATTTCTGAAATGTTATGTGGTTCTAATTGGGCTTGGGCGATGTATCCGGGCTTGTCTCATGGGGCAATGAGAACCATTGAGCATCATGGCACTGAGCAACAAAAACAGAAGTTTTTGGCTAAGCTCATTAGTGGTGTCTGGACTGGAACCATGTGTTTAACCGAGTCACATGCGGGTTCGGACCTTGGATTAATTAGAACAAAAGCAGAACCAAATCCGGACGGTAGCTACTCCATTACGGGTGAAAAGATTTTTATCTCGGCGGGTGAGCATGATCTTTCAGAAAATATTATTCATATTGTTTTAGCTCGTTTGCCTCAAGCACCCGCAGGGACCAAAGGCATTTCTTTATTTATTGTGCCTAAATTTAATGTGAGTGATGATGGTCAGGTGCTGGACCGTAATAAAGTCGTTTGTAGTGCGATTGAACATAAAATGGGGATTCATGGAAATGCCACCTGTGTACTGAATTTTGATGGTGCCAAAGGTTATTTGATTGGTCCTGAAAATCGCGGGCTCAATTGTATGTTTACCTTTATGAATACTGCACGCATTGGAACGGCAGTACAGGGGCTTGCTGCTTCTGAAATTTCATTTCAAGGCGCATTAAGTTACGCCAAAGAGCGCCTTGCCATGCGTTCGCTATCTGGTCCTAAATATCCTGAGAAAAATGCCGACCCAATTATTGTGCATCCCGCTGTACGTTCGATGTTAATGACGCAAAAAGCGTTTTCTGAAGGCGGCCGTGCGTTGGCTTATTTTTTAGCTCAGCATGTCGATATTGTTGAAAGCTCAAATGATCAGGAACAGCAAAAACACTCCAATGAATTACTGGCTTTTTTAACGCCAATTGCCAAAGCTTTTTTAACCGAGTCAGGTAATGAGTCTGCCAAGCATGGCATTCAAGTATTTGGCGGTCATGGCTTTATTGTTGAGCATGGAATGGAGCAAATTGTACGTGATGCGCGTATCTCAACATTGTATGAAGGAACGACCGAAATTCAATCTTTAGATCTACTTGCACGTAAAGTCCTCAAGTCAGAAGGCAAACTTCTAAAAAATATGACGGACTTAATTGATCAATTTATTGGTCAACAGCAATCAAATGAAGTGCTGACACCTTATTTAGAAAAATTAGCTGAGCTTAAGCAACAATGGTTGTCACTGACCAAAACGATTGCTGACAAAGCCAAGCACAACCCAGAAGAAATAGGAGCCGCTTCAGTAGATTATCTTTATTTTTCCAGTTACGTTGTGTTCGCGTATTTGTGGGCCCGAATGGCACAAGTTGCCCATGAAAAATTAGAATCGGGTACACAAGAGGAAGATTTTTATAAAGCAAAATTAACGACAGCTAAGTTTTTCTATCAAAAACTTTTACATCGTACACAGAGCCATGCCGCTTCTATTGAGTCTGGAGCTGAATCTGTGATGGAGCTCGATCAAGATGCTTTTGCATTTTAGTGAATGGTAAGTTCTAGAATCACTGGGTGAAATTGAAATGCGGAATTTTACCTAGTGATTAAATTTGTAATTTTAGACTCATCAGTTTTTGGTAGGAAAAACCAGTTGAGCCAAAGAAATAGAGGGTTAACATAAGCATTAAAACGTGAATTTTCATCAAATATAGATGTTGCATAAGGACTACGGAAAGAAAATCATGAATGCTTATTATCAATTACTGAATAGAACAATTGGTCCTCAAGGTGAAGTTATTGCTCATTATTGCTCAACTGTTCATGCACAAGGAGCTTGGAACCCTCATGAACAGCATATGGCCCCTGCAAGTGGTGTAATCGCAGCTGAGTTAGAGCAGTTTTCACCACGACAAGATATGCGAATTGGCCGAATTAGTTTTGATATTTTTGGATTGATTGCATTTGGTGAGTTTACGATTAAGACACATGTCATTCGTGCCGGTAAAACCATTGAATTGATTGAAGCTGAAATGCAAGCACAAGGTAAAACCTGTATTGTGGCTAGAGCATGGCGCATGTGTACTCAAGACAGTTCCGATATTGCTGGGCTTGAAGATCAGCCAGTTCACCATCCAGATACTTTTACAGAATGGACGGGTATGAAAAGATGGCCAGGTGGCTTTATTCAAACGCTAGTCACTAAAACGGATGATCAGCATCGTGCGGGTAAAGGCATTGTTTGGCTCAATAATGATAAAGAAATCGTGGAAGGGCAGCCGACCACAGATTTTGCCCATTTAATTGGCATGGTAGATGCGGCAAACGGCATTGTCCCAAGACAAGAAGGCGAATTTACTTGGGGCTTTCCAAATCTTGATTTACAAATCCACATGCACCGTTATCCGCAAGGGAAATGGCTAGGTTTGGAAACCGTTCAGCAATATGGTTCGGATGGTATTGGTTTAACCAGTGCAGTTTTACATGATGTGTATGGTCCATTTGGACGAAGCGAGCAGATTTTGACTTTGCGTAAAATGACTAAATAAATTTTTGAGCCAATAAAAAAGTCATCCCTAAGGATGACTTTTTTATTTTGAGATTTAATTTTAGTTACGGACTTTTAGCAGTGTTGGTGTAAGTTCATCCCAACGTTGTTTTGCAGCATCCATTGCTTTCATTTTGATATGACCATAACCGCGGACTTCTGCTGGTAATTTTGCAATTTGTTCAGCAACAGCCAAGTTATGATTGTCTGGTGCTTCAACAAGTGCTTCAACAAATGAGATGTAACGGTCACGCCAAGCTTGTTCGTGTTGACGCTCTTCTTGACGTGCAAATGGGTCAAGGAAAGTTTCACGAAGCCATTGTAAGCGAGCAAGCATCATCATTGGGAAGCGCATCCAGTAACCAAACGCACGTTTACGGACATTTTTTAGACCACCGAGTAATGCTGGTGGGGCAAGGTGATACGTTAAACGTAAGCCTTTACCAAACTGGGTTTCAATTGATTCTTTGAAGCTCTTACCTGTTAGTAGACGAGCAACTTCATATTCATCTTTATACGCCATAACTCTATAAAGCTGAGTTGCAATCGTACCTGTTAACTCTTCTGGTAGTTTTTTAGCTGCAAGTTCTACAAGCGTACGGTATTTACTTGCGTAAGCTTCATTCCAATAGTCTGTTAGACGAGCAGAACGATCTTCAACAAGTTCAGCCAAAGTTTGCGGAGTTTTGGTTTTTGGCATTGCCGCAACTAAACGTGCAGCTAAAGTTGGATCACTTGCAAGATGACAACCCACGCGGAAAGCTTCGAGGTTCTTTTCAACAGCAGTACCATTTAAGCGAATTGCTTTTTCAATGCTTTCACGCAGTAATGGAATACGACCAGATTGCCATGCCATACCGAGTAATAACTGGTTGGTATAGATTGAATCACCTAGAAGCTGTGTTGCAATGCGAGCCGCTGGCAGAGAAACCAGTTGACCTTGACGAACACGACCACGAAGACGGTCTATTAAATCGCTAATAGGCGCATACCAGTCACGAGATTTAATAAACTCAGAAGTAGGCGTACTGTCTTCATTCACAATAACTAAAGCATCATCTTTTAAGCGAGATAGAGCAGCGCTACCACCAGCGACTACCGCATCTGCACCAATCAATAATTCACATTGACCTGCCGGAATTTTGGTAGAAGAAATTTGTTCATCACTTGCCGCAAGTTGAACGTATGAATAAACCGTACCACCTTTTTGAGCAAGACCTGCCATGTCCATAACACGTGTGGCTTTACCTTCTAGATGAGCTGCCATACCAAGAAGTGCACCAATGGTCACAACACCTGTACCACCAATACCACCAACCATAATACGACTTGGAACGTCATATAACTGAGGAATGACTGGTGCTGTTGGCCAGTCTGCGCCAATGCCTTCAAATTTAGCTGGACGTTTCATATCACGTGTATGAACTGTCACAAAACTTGGGCAGAACCCTTCGGCACAAGTGAAGTCTTTGTTACAGCTACTTTGGTTAATTTGACGTTTAGTACCTAATGCTGTTTCTACTGGCTCAATAGATAAACAGTTTGATTTTTTCGAACAGTCGCCACAGCCCTCGCAAATATCACTATTAATGTATAAACGCTCAGCTGGGTCAGGGTACGCATCACGTTTGCGACGACGGCGTTTTTCGCTGGCACAGGTTTGTACATAAATTAAAGCGGTGACACCTGTAACTTCACGAAGCTCACGTTGAACTGTATCGAGTTCATTACGGTGGCGAATTTCGACACCCGGTGCAATGCCATCTTCTTCGTTTAATAGTTTAACTTCATCAGTAACAATAACTTGTTTTTTAATGCCTTCGGCAGCAAGCTGACGAGTTAACTGCGCAACGCTCAAATGACCATCTACATGCTGACCACCTGTCATAGCGACTGCATCGTTGTAGAGGATTTTGTAGGTAATATTGGTTTTTGCAGCAATAGACTGACGAATTGCTAAATAACCTGAGTGGAAGTAAGTTCCGTCACCAAGGTTAGCAAAAATATGTTTTTCATTAGTAAATGGTGATGCACCCACCCAACTTACACCTTCACCGCCCATTTGAGAGAATGTTTCGGTACCGCGGTCAAGTGAAACTGCAATATAGTGACAACCAATACCACCTAGTGCACGGCTACCTTCGGGAACTACGGTTGAAGAGTTATGTGGGCAACCACTACAGAAATATGGTTTACGTTCTGCAAGATCAATAACACGTTTTGATTCTTGCTCTGCTTTTAGCAGTAAGTCGATTCTGCTTTGGATTTGTGCTTTTAAGCTTTCTGGAATATCAAGTTTTAAGAAGCGAGCAGCCAGCATTTTTGCAATGGGTTCAGGCTGATACTCATAGTGACCAATGAGTGGTGCTTCTTCAATAGAAGTACTCCATTCACCTTTGCCGTCAGTTGCTTTACCAATCACATGTGGGCGTTTACTATCAGGCAGTGAGTACAGCTCATCTTTAATTTGTGTTTCAATAATTGGACGTTTTTCTTCAATAACGATCAGTTCTTGTAAACCTTCAGCAAACTCGCGAACGCCTTGAGGTTCTAAAGGCCAAATCAGACCAACTTGATAAACACGTAGACCAAGCTGCTGAGCAGTTTCATCTTCAATACCTAAAATGCGTAAGGCTTCAATGGTATCTAAATAACCTTTACCACTTGCGGCAATACCGACACGGGCATTTTCACAAGGCCATGTAACAGTGTTGATTTTGTTGGCGCGGGCATAAGCCAAAACAGCAGGTAAACGGTATTTATAAAGGCGTTCTTCTTGCTGAATACCATGATCTGGCCAGCGAATATTGACGCCACCCTCTGGGAAATTGACATCTTCTGGTATAACCGGAGTAACACGGTCTAGGTCGACATGAACAGAAGCAGAAGTTTCTACAATTTCACTGACGAGCTTCATTGAAGACCAAAGGCCAGAAAAACGTGAAACAGCAATGGCGTGAACACCAAAGTCTAAAATTTGTTGAACGGATGTTGGGTAGAAAATTGGAATACCGCAACCAATCATGACATGTTCAGACTGGTGAGGGATTGTAGAAGATTTACATGAGTGGTCATCACCAAATAAAGCAACGACACCACCACGTTCAGAGGTACCAGCTAAGTTAGCATGGCGGAGTACGTCGCCTGAACGGTCAACACCCGGGCCTTTACCATACCACCATGAAGACACTCCATCATATTTACCTTGGCCTGAAAGATTAACTTGTTGGGTACCCCAAATTGCGGTAGCAGCCAAGTCTTCGTTTACACCAGGTTGAAATACAACATTATGGGATTTAAGTAATCCTTGAACTTGCCAAAGGAAACTATCATAGTTACCAACAGGAGAACCGCGATAACCAGAAATAAAACCAGCAGTATGATAACCATTAATCGCGTCACGGCGAGTTTGGGCAAGAGGCAACCGAACAAGCGCCTGAATGCCAGTCATATATGCTGTACCGTTATCACTTACATATTTATCTTCAAGTGACACATCCTTTGTTGCAATAATATTTGGAGTGACTTTTGTAGCTATATTCATTTATATCTCCTTAGAATTTTTAGTAGCTCGGACTACTTTCTTTTTTCAACATCCAGTTGAATATTTGGAGCAAGTGACATACGAAATAAAAAAAGATCGGTTCCTCTTCTTTAAAAGAATTAGTGCCAATGTATGTACATTTAGTCATTGTGGTTGATCTAAACTGGTGCAACAATCCGTAATTTAGGAAAACATATTTACGTTATGCGCAAAAATCTCGATGGTGGACTATTGCATGCAATGCATGCATTCCTGAAAGTGATTGATAGCGGGAGTTTCACAGCAGCAGCTGAGCAGATGGATCTGACCACAGCACAGGTTTCACGTCTTATCAGCGAGCTAGAAACACGCTTAGGTACAAAATTAATACAACGCTCAACGCGCCAGCAGGCACTGACCGATATTGGTGCGACTTACGCAGAACGCTGTCGTCAAGTCATTTCAATGGTGGATGAAGCGGAGTCGGAAGTAACAGGAACAGCATCTAAACCCAAAGGCCGTTTACGTGTATTAAGCATGGGAAGCTTTGGGCATCATTATGTTTTTCCAGTGATGGCCGAGTTTTGTAAGCATTACCCTGAACTAACCGTGGAATATACGACTTCACAGTACGTTCCAGACTTGTTGGCAAAAGGGGTGGATGTCAGTCTGTATCTGACCGAATCATTAACAGATTCTCGTTTTGTTGCACGTAGAATTGGCACTATTTTTTCTGTTTTATGTGCATCACCTGCTTACCTAGAAAAACATGGTGTGCCTGAGTCCCCTGAAGACTTAAAAGATCATGCCTGTTTACGCTTGGTAAACCCGTCTATTACACCAGATTGGCACTTATTAAATACAAGTGGTGAGTCTTACCAAATCGACATTGGCGGGCAACTCATCGCAGATAACCCTGAGTTATTATTAGATGTGGTGCAACAGGATATGGGCATCGCGTTATTACCGATGTTTTCGGCTTTAGATGCGGTTCAAAATGGAAGATTATGTCATATCTTGCCAGAGTGGCGTTCACCCGACATCGGAGTTTATACCTTGTTGCCTTCACGCCATTTTATCGATGCCAAAACACGTGCATGGTTAGATTGGGTGGAAGAATATATTTCCCCAAGAATTGAAATGGATGCATCTTATTTTTATAAATAATCAGATAAATTTTTAAGGACTACAATTGAAAAAGGATGAAGAATAATACGGATTTAGAACAAAAATAGGGTAGAGAATGCTTCTTTTGAAAGAGGCATTTAATACAGAGATAAATAATAGATTTTAAAAAAATTGCATGAGGGATTTAATCCCAAATCCTGAACAGAATGAGATAAAGATTAGACGTGATAATCTGGTACTCAGCCTAATATTAAGCTTTATACCAGATGCTGAGCTATTTTAATTTATGACTACGCACACTTGGTTTGCCAATAAGCATTTGCATAATTCGACAAGCTTTTTCGGTTTAATACATGGCTAATATTTTGGCTGGCTTGCATCAGTTTCTCTAAGTCAATGCCCGTTTCAAACCCCATGTGCGACAGCAAATAAAACAAATCTTCGGTCGATACATTACCTGAGGCTCCTTTGGCATAAGGGCAACCGCCAAGTCCTGCAAGAGACGAATCAAAAACACGAATACCTTGTTGTAAAGACTGATAAATATTGGCAATCGCCATGCCGTAGGTATTGTGAAAATGCCCAGCCAAAACCTTGCTGTCGAGTTCAGCGAGGCATGCTTGCCAAACCTTTTGAACGCGATCTGGTGTTGCTGTACCAATGGTTTCACCTAAAGATACTTCATAGCAGCCCATGTCATAGAGCCGTTTCACAACTTTCACCACTTGCTCAGGGGCAATTGCACCTTCATAAGGACAGTCGACAACGCAAGAGACATAACCACGTACACGGATGTTATGTGCTTTTGCCGCGCTCATGACATCGCTAAATTTCTCAAAGCTTTCGTCAATTGAGCAGTTAATATTTTTACGGGTAAAGCTTTCAGAAGCTGCGGTAAACACCGCAACCTCTTTACATCTTACTGCTTGAGCAGTTTCAAAACCTTTAATATTTGGAGTGAGCAGGCTAAATTGCACATCAGTTGTTTGGGGTAACAGCTTAAATAGCTCATCACTTTGAGCCATTTGAGGTACCCATTTTGCCGAAACGCATGAACCGACTTCAATCGATTTCAGACCTGCATTAATAAGGTCATTAATAAAGTTTAAGCGTTGTTCGACAGTCAAAGCCTGCTTTTCATTTTGGAGGCCGTCTCTGGGACCGACCTCCACGATTTTGACAAACTCACTCATGCAACTTCCTCCTGAGCAGGCTGAAATTCTACAAGCTCATCGCCAGCTTTGACCTGATCACCAACTTGGAAGTAGGAGTCTACAATTACGCCATCTTTAGGGGCACGGATGGTATATTCCATTTTCATGGCTTCAAGCGTCATTAAAATATCGTCTTTCTTCACGCTATGATTTGCGCTCACAAGTACTTGAGTGACCACACCTGGCATTGGTGCTTTTAGGTGGCCTTCATCGGCTTGGCTATCTGCCTGATTAAAGTCTTGGCGAATATAAGCAAACTTATAGCTTTGTCCATTTTGGAACAAGGTAATGCCTTGCTGACTTTGGTTAAAAGACAGTTTTTGCTGAGTCCCACCAATTTGAACAGACGCCGTATGCGCATCAAGCAATTGACCAGAAATCGGGTAGCTTTGCCCATTATATTCTGCGGTGAAGCCATCTTCATTTGAGGCAAACTTGATTTGGATATTTTGAGTTAAGTAATTCAGTTTAATACTGTGCTGATAGGCAATATTTAAACGCCAAAGCGGCTGAGCCTGCCAAAGCTGTTTTTGGCTTGAGCTGTTGTTATTAAGTTTGCTTAGAAACTCAATAAATGCTGCTACCACCACAAGTTCAGGTTTGATCTCTTCAGGATTAAACAAGAAGTTTTGTTCACGTTGAATCAGGTTGGTATCAAGCTTGGCTTGTTTAAACGATTCGCTGCGTACAATTTTTTCAAGAAAGGCAATGTTGTTACCTAAGCCATCCACATGGAATTGGCTTAAAGCATTTTGCATTTGAATAAGCGCAGCTTCACGGTTTTTGCCCCATACGATCAGTTTGGCAATCATTGGGTCGTAATAGGTCGTGATTTCATCGCCTTCAACAATACCGCTATCTACACGCACATATTGGTTTTGCGTTGGGTAGTGCAGATAGTCAATTTTACCAATGGCAGGTAAAAAGCCTTTTTCAGGTTCCTCAGCATAAATCCGTGCTTCGAGCGCATGTCCGTGAATCTGCAATTCGTTTTGTAGTTTAGGTAAAGGTTCGCCATAAGCCACACGAAGTTGCCATTCAACCAAGTCTTCACCTGTAATCATTTCGGTGACAGGGTGCTCGACTTGTAGGCGGGTATTCATTTCCATGAAATACGCCGTACCGTCTTGTTCCACAATAAACTCAACCGTACCGGCACCGACATAATTTACCGCTCGTGCAGCATCAATTGCAGCTTGGCGCATTGCATCGAGCTTCTCGCTTGGCATTTGTGGTGCAGGAGCTTCTTCTAGCACTTTTTGGTGACGGCGTTGTACAGAGCAGTCACGTTCAAATAAATGCACGTAGTTGCCATGTGTATCGCCAAAAACTTGGACTTCAATATGGCGTGGTTGAATCACATAACGCTCAATCAAGACATCATCATTACCAAAGCTCGATTTGGCTTCACGTTTACAAGAGGCTAAGGCATGCAGAAAATCTTCACTGCGTTCAACCAGACTCATGCCTTTACCACCACCGCCGGCACTGGCTTTAATTAAAACAGGATAGCCAATTCGGTCTGCCTGTTGTTTTAAAAAGTCGGCATCTTGGTTGGTTCCGTGATAACCCGGTGTTAAAGGAACACCTGCTTTTTCCATTAAAGCTTTAGAGGTCGCTTTTAAGCCCATTGCTAAAATGGCATCCACTGGTGGGCCAATAAAGCAAATATTGTGTTGTTGGCAAGCGAGTGCAAACTGGTCATTTTCAGAAAGGAAGCCGTAGCCCGGGTGAACAGCCTGGCTGCCCGTATCAATTGCTGCCTGAATAATGCGGTCAGCTTGTAAATAACTTTGGGTTGCAGGGGACTGGCCAATATAAACTGCTTCATCTGCAAGTTTGACATGTTGCGCGTTTGCATCTGCATCTGAGTAAACAGCAACCGTTGCAATCCCTAATTTTTTAGCTGTACGAATCACACGGCAAGCAATCTCGCCACGGTTCGCAATTAAAATCTTTTCAAACATGATGACCGTCCTTAATTGTTGTTATTCGAATTAGAAACCCAAGCAGGCTGTTGCTTATTTAAAAAGGCACTCAGACCTTCTTTGGCCTCACTGCCTTGACGAACTTGAGCAATATGATGTGCTGTCTGTTGTAGCAAGTCATTGCTCATGGTCTGGTTGCTTACCATTTGAATGAGTTGTTTTGATGCCGCTTGAGCATGCGGGCCACCGAGTAATAGAGCATCAATAATTTCTTGAACTTTTTTATCTAAGTCTTCGGCATCTGCTACTTCGTGCGCCAAACCAATGTGTTTGGCATCACGTGCTGAAATTCGCTCGGCAGTTAAGAAGTAACGAGAGGCTTGTCTTGCGCCAATCGCACGAATTACATAGGGACTAATGGTAGATGGAGCAAGTCCTAAACGAACCTCAGATGTCGCAAACTTAGCATCAGTACTGGCAATGCAAATATCACATGCCGATGCCAAGCCCATACCGCCGCCAAAGGCAATGCCATGTACACGAGCAATAGTCGGTTGTTTTAGCGTTGCAAGTGCATCCAACATTTGCGCAAGTTTTAATGCATCTGCTTCATTTTCTGCTGAAGATGCCTGACCTGCCTGTTTCATCCAGTTGAGGTCGGCACCTGCCGAAAAGCTTTTGCCGCGACCAGCTAGAACTACAACACGAATATCATCACGTGTATTGATTTGTTTAAAGCAAGCATGCAGCTCTTCAATGACTGTGGTGTTGAATGCATTGTGCAATTCAGGGCGGTTCAGCCAAATATAGGCAACCTGACCTTGTTGTTCGAGTTGTAAAAATTGATAGCTCATATACACCTCTTACATGCGGAACACGCCAAATTTGGTTGGCTGGATTGGAGCGTTCATAGCGGCGGCAAGGCTTAAACCAAGTACCTGACGAGTTTGAGCTGGGTCAATGACACCGTCATCCCAAAGGCGGGCAGAAGCATAGTATGGATGGCCTTGACGTTCATATTGTTCACGAATCGGTTGTTTAAATTCATCTTCTTCTTGTGCTGACCACTGGGCACCTTTTTGCTCAATCTGATCACGTTTTAAAGTCGAGAGTACGCTCGCTGCTTGTTCGCCGCCCATCACTGAAATACGAGAGTTCGGCCAAGTCCATAAAAAGCGTGGTGAATAAGCGCGGCCACACATACCGTAGTTACCTGCACCAAATGAACCACCAATAATTAGGGTAAGTTTTGGTACATTTGCGGTTGCAACTGCCATAACCAGTTTTGCACCATTTTTTGCAATCCCTTCATTTTCATACTGGCGACCAACCATAAAGCCCGTAATGTTTTGTAGGAATAACAATGGAATATTGCGCTGTGTGCATAGTTCAATAAAGTGCGCACCTTTTTGCGCAGACTCAGAAAATAAAATCCCGTTATTGGCAATAATCCCGACTGGCATACCATAGAGTGAGGCAAAACCAGTAATCAGTGTTGAACCAAAACGTGCTTTAAACTCATCAAAACGAGAGCCGTCTACAATACGGGCAATCACTTCACGTACATCAAAAGGTTTACGTGCATCACTTGGAACTACGCCATAGAGTTCTGATGCATCAAACAGTGGCTCCTCAATTTGCTTGTTTAACTCATTTGGCTTTTTATTTAAGTTCGCGACAATGTTTCGTGCAATGGCAATCGCATGTTCATCATTTTCGGCTAAATGGTCTGCCACACCTGAAAGACGTGTGTGAACATCACCACCACCTAAATCTTCACTGCTCACCACTTCGCCCGTTGCAGCTTTTACAAGAGGAGGGCCACCTAAGAAAATCGTACCTTGATTACGGACAATAATGGTTTCATCAGACATGGCAGGAACATAAGCACCACCTGCGGTACAGCTACCCATCACCACAGCAATTTGGGCAATCCCTAGGCTCGACATGCGTGCCTGATTATAGAAAATACGCCCGAAGTGATCACGGTCTGGGAAGACTTCATCTTGCATTGGTAAATAGGCACCGCCTGAGTCCACCAAATAAATACAAGGCAAGTGATTTTGTTCAGCAATTTCTTGTGCACGTAGATGCTTTTTAACTGTAAGGGGATAATACGTTCCGCCTTTAACCGTTGCATCGTTGGCAACGATCATGCAAGTGATGCCGTTGACTTGACCAACACCTGCAATCACACCTGCGGCAGGAACATCATCTTCATAAACGTTGTACGCTGCCAA
This sequence comes from Acinetobacter sp. D009, assembly GCF_038562025.1. Taxonomy (NCBI): domain Bacteria; kingdom Pseudomonadati; phylum Pseudomonadota; class Gammaproteobacteria; order Moraxellales; family Moraxellaceae; genus Acinetobacter; species Acinetobacter sp. D009. Next base: position 2,301,743 of record NZ_CP151886.1, on the reverse strand, counting down.
TTGACCAATTTCTAAAAATGCCGTGCCGACATCAATCAGTTGATCAATACGTTCACGGGGTAAAAGTTTACCTCGAGCCAGATGTTTTTGGCGGGCATTTTCACCGCCGCCTAAAGCAATACGCTGGGCAACTTGTTTGAGATCTGTGACCAATGTTTGCATGGCTTGCTGGTTTGTTTTGAAGTCTTCGCTTCGAACATTAATCTTGCTTTGTAATTGGTTCATAAGATGCGTCCTTATTTATAATTATTATTTGGTTTCATTGAAAAGTTCGCGGCCAATCAGCATGCGGCGAATTTCAGAAGTTCCGGCACCAATTTCATAAAGTTTTGCATCGCGCCATAAGCGGCCAGCAGGGAATTCATTGATATAACCGTTGCCGCCTAGACTCTGGATTGCTTCACCCGCCATCCATGTTGCTTTTTCGGCAGCATATAAAATGGCACTTGCGGCATCTTTACGTAGGCTGCGGTCATGGTCGGCTTTATCACATGCAGCACCAACAGCATAAACGAGTGCTTTACATGCCAACCAAGTTGAATACATATCTGCAAGTTTGCCTTGCATAAGTTGGAATTCACCTAAAGCTTGGCCAAACTGTTCGCGTTGATGTAAATAAGGAATTACCACATCCAGACAGGCATCCATAATGCCTAAAGGGCCAGCACTTAAAACTGCACGTTCATAGTCCAAACCACTCATCAGTACTTTTGTACCGTTACCCACGCCGCCGAGTACGTTTTCAGCAGGTACTTCTACATTGTCAAAGAACAGAGGGTAAGTGTTAGAGCCACGCATACCGAGTTTGTCTAAATGGTTACCGTGACTAAAGCCTTTCATGCCTTTTTCAATTAAAAAAGCTGTCATGCCTTTCGCGCCAGCTTGCGGATCAGTTTTAGCGTAAACCACGAGTACATCTGCATCACCGCCGTTAGTGATCCACATTTTTGAACCATTTAAAACGAAGTGATCACCTTTTTGCTCAGCACGTAATTTCATGCTAACAACATCAGAACCCGCATTCGGTTCAGACATCGCAAGGGCACCCACATATTCACCGGAAATCAATTTTGGTAAATATTTCTGTTTTTGCTGCTCGTTACCGTTACGGTTAATTTGGTTTACACATAAATTAGAATGAGCACCGTAAGACAAACCAATGGCTGCCGAAGCACGGGAAATTTCTTGCATGGCAATAATATGAGCTAAATAACCCATATTGGCACCGCCATATTCTTCAGAAACCGTCATGCCTAAAAGGCCCATATCTCCGAATTTTTTCCAGAGATGTGCAGGGAATTTGTTGTCTTGATCAACTTGTTGGGCAATTGGTGCAATTTCTTTTGCACAAAAAGCGGCTACCGAATCTTGAAGCGCAATTAAAGTTTCATCTAGACCGAAATTCAAGCTGCGTAGGTTCATGATATTTTCATCCTATTGGTTATATTTGTTGTCCATAAAATATTTTGTGGGTATTTGATAATTACCATACAATGATTTTTTGAAAAAGTGAATACAGATTCATAAAATGATTTACAATTCATTTTATTTGTTAGAGAATAAATTATGAGCTATAAACGATCATCTTTAATGCAAGAGCGGATGGAGCAAAATCGTAAATCGATTTTGAATTCAGCCAGAAAAATAATTTCAGAGGGAGGATTTAAAGACGCGCAAATACAAACAATTGCAGAGCAAGCGGGTGTATCTAGTGGACTGGTTTATCGCTACTTTGATAATAAGAGCCAAGTGCTGATTGAGGTTTTGTCCGAGGCTATTAATACAGAACTATTGGTGATTGATTCGATTACCGAAAGTGAGTTATCGGCAAAGCAGAAATTACACAAGGCGGTGGCAACCTTTGTAAAACGGGCACTGAATAGTCCTCAGCTTGCATATTCACTCATGTTTGAACCCGTCGATTCAACGGTTGAACATGAGCGTTTTCGTGTGAAGCAATTGATTAAACAAAGTATTAAAAAAATACTTGCGGATGGAAATGCAAGTGGTGAGTTTGTCTTGGACGATTTAAATACAGCAGCACTGTGTGTTGTCGGTGCCATGACCTATGTGGTGGTTGAACCCCTAGACCCAGCTCAAAATACAAAGTTTGATCATGCGCACAAAGACTATTTTTCAAAACAGATTGCTGACTTTTGTGTAGATGCTGTGCAGAAGAAATAGGGCATATAAAGGATAAACATTACAAAGTAGGCGGTTTGGAAAAGTAGTTGCAGTAACAACAATTAGATCAGGTAAGAAGAGAATTAAAAGAATCAAGGAGAATGATTCAATGCAACAAGAACGGTTAAGCTACGCCTCGGGACCAAGCACACAGCCCTTATTGGGTATGACCATTGGTGAACAATTCGATCAGGCCTGTTGGCAATATGCAGAAAAGGAAGCAATCGTCAGTTTCCATCAAAACAGACGATTAACCTACAAAGCTTTACAGGATGAAGTAAACGCTTTTGCGTGTAGCCTTTTAAAATTGGGATTAAAAAAAGGAGATCGCTTAGCGATCTGGTCGCCTAATTGTGTGGAATGGACGGTAACCCAATTTGCAGCTTTTAAAGCAGGGATTATTTTAGTCAATCTAAATACAGCTTATAAAAGCCATGAACTTGAATATGTGTTGAATAAAGTCTCATGCAAAGGATTGATTATTGCTTCTCAATTCAAAACGACTGATTATCAAGAATTACTGACAAAAATTGCCCCTGAGTTAGCCAACAGTCCAGATAAAGTGCTCAGTTCAGCGCGACTGCCACATTTAAAATTTGTCATTAAAATCGATGATCAACAACATACGGGTATTTATCGCTTTAGTGATTTAGTTACTACACCAACTTCTGAACAGCTAGAACAATTAAAACAATTAGCGAAGCAACATCAGTTTGATGAAACCATTAATATCCAATTTACTTCAGGTACAACAGGTAACCCTAAAGGGACCATGTTGACCCATCATAATATTTTAAATAACGGTTATTTCGTGGGGGAAGGCATTCGTTTAACCCCTCAAGATAAAGTTTGTATTTCTGTGCCGTTGTTTCATTGTTTCGGCATGGTCATGGGGAATCTGGCATGTGTGACACATGGTTCAACCATGGTCTATCCATCGGCGGTATTTAATCCTTTAGAAACTTTAAAAGCGATTCATCAAGAACGTTGTACGGCAGCTTATGGCGTGCCGACCATGTTTATTGCCACTTTAGAACATGAACAGTTTAATGAATTTGACCTGTCGAGCTTAAGAACAGGCATTATGGCAGGTAGTCCTTGTCCACGTGAAATTATGCAACGTGTCATAGACCGAATGCATATGTCTGAAATCACCATTTGTTATGGTATGACTGAAACCTCGCCAGTGAGTGTGCAAAGCTCGGTAAATGATTCGATTGATAAACGAGTAAGTACAGTTGGGCATGTTCATCCGCATGTTGAAATTAAAATTGTCGATTTAGAAGGCCAGATTGTTCCGCAAGGAACTTTGGGTGAGCTATGTGTTCGCGGTTATTCAGTCATGGCTGGCTATTGGGGCGAAGAAGAAAAGACCAAAGAGGTCATTGATTCAGCTGGCTGGATGCATACGGGTGATATTGCCGAAATGGACCAAGATGGTTTTATTAAAATTAAAGGCCGTATTAAAGATGTGGTGATTCGTGGTGGGGAAAATCTGTTTCCAAAAGAAATTGAAGACTTTTTATATACCCATCCAGATGTAAGCGATGTACAAGTCATTGGCTTACCAGATGCCAGATATGGCGAAGAACTTTGTGCTTGTATTATTTTGCATGACCATCATCAAATTGATGAAGACAGTATTCGCCAATTCTGCAAAGAGCACATTTCTCATAATAAAGTACCGCGTTATGTCCGATTCTTTAATGAGTTTCCAATGACTGCTTCAGGCAAAGCGCAAAAGTTTAAATTGCAGGAAATTATGCGAGCTGAACTTAATTTAACTGGAAATGTCTTTGACTAAAGAAGTCGTAAGCCCATTCAAAGTGCAGCAAACTATAAGTTGAAAGGCAGTTTAAATAGAGGATAAGCAAAATGGCAAAAGACTTTAATAACCCAAAGGTAGTCGAAGGATATGACGAACATATTCGTAAATTAATTCCGGGTTATGAAGTGATCCATCAACAGGTGGATGCCATTTTGCAATCAGTGTTGCCGCCAAATGCTCATATCTTAATTGTGGGTTGTGGCACGGGGTATGAACTCGAATATTTACTTAAACGTCATCCAAACTGGAAATTTACAGCAGTTGATCCATCTTTGACTATGCTGCAAAAAGCTCAGGAACAGGTTGAACTTTTAGATAAATCTTCTCAAGTCACCTTTGTTCACGGTGAAACGTCAGCTTTAGCTCTTGAGAATTGCTTTGATGCTGCACTTTCTATTCTCGTGGCTCATTTTATTGCAGATGACATAAAACCTGTTTTTTTTAAGGATATTTATGATCGCTTAAAAGAAAAAGCGATTTTGCTGACCTACGATTTAATGACGTGTGTAAATCCACAGCATCTTCAAGCTTTACGTTATTTATGTTTGGCACAAGGCTTAACAGAAGAACAATGTCAAAAAATGTTAGAGCGTATGGCGCAAGACTTTTTTAGCCTAACCACTGAAGGATATATAAAACTTTTAGAAAAAACTGGTTTTGAAAGTGTGCATCCTTATACGCAAATTTTGACGTATCAAGGGTTTATTGCAAAAAAATAATGGATTTGGGAAAGCGTTAATACGGATATAAAACCTGCATATTCTCAATGAGGAAGAGAATATAAAAACTGAAAAGAATTAGAAGATTTAGCTTTACTTAAAACAAATTAAAAGTGGTTTTCAGGCCGCTTTAGGGAGGTTTTGTCTAAAAAAATATGATCGAAGGTCTTTCTTGTGAAAGAAAGGCAAATTTTAAGCACCTATTTTAGATAGGTACATAACAAAAAGGACGTCGAGATCTTTAAGTCTATTTAAAGATCAAAAGGAAAATTTCATGATGAAAGTTTTAAATACAACGGTTCAAAAAAGCCTGTTGGCTGTTTCTGTGACCCTGTTTATGTCTTCCGCTTTGGCTGGTCAAACAGATCCTGAAATAGCACAACTTCGCCAAGAAATGAAAGAACTTCGGGCTATGTTACAAGCCAATATGCAGGCGCAAAAATCTTTATCGCAAGGACGAGTGGAGCTAGCAACTTCTGCAACGCCCCAAGCTATTCAGCCTACAAAACAAGGGTTAACTAAGTCTGGCGCAGAATTTAACTTATATGGTTATATACGGGCAGATGCTTCTTATCAAATGAAGGGCGCATCTACGATGTATAACAATATTAGCGGTGTTCCACTTGAGAACACGCCGGAAGAATCTGCACAAAAAGACCAGTTGCACAGTACGGTTAATGTGACACGTTTCGGGTTGAATTTTAAAACCCCAACTGCTGCGGGTGATGTGGGCGGGAAACTGGAAATGGACTTCTTTGGGGCAGCTACTCGTGATCAGTTTCGGATACGCCATGCTTATTTAACGTTTGATAAATGGCTTATCGGTCAAACGTGGTCAACATTTATTGCACCCGAATATTACCCAGAAACGATTGATGCAGGCACATTTGTAGGCAGTGCATTATTAAGATCACCGCTAGTTCGCTATAGCGATAACTTAACGGCAAATACAAGCTTTGCAATATCGGTTGAAGATCCGAAATATACTGCGACCTCAGACCCAGATAATAAAATGCGTTTACCAGCGTTGGTAGGTCGCTTAAATCATAAATTTGCCAATGGCTCGATGTTGTCCGGACGTAGTTTTGTTGCCGAAAAGAGAACGAATAATGATGAAGAAATGTCTTGGGGCGTAGGCTTGGGCGGTAAATACCAAATTACGCCCGATACATTACTCAAAGCCGATTATTACCATGTCAAAGGAGATGGGCGTTTCCTGCTATGGAGTAACAGCGGCTATGCAATAGATGATCAAAACAATATGCATAGCAATGAATTTGACACCGTTTCTTTAGGTATTACTCATCAATTTACACCGCAAATTCGCTCGACTTTAGGCTACGGCTATATGAAAGCCAAAGATGATAACCGTTTTGCCGAATTACAACGTAATAGCACCACCCAAAATAAAGAGCTTTGGCAGGGCTGGGTGAATGCACTTTATAACCCATACAAACCAATTACCTTGGGCGTCGAATATGTGTATGGCGAACGAGAAACTTTTGATGGACGTAACGGGATTGATAACCGCTTCAATATGATGGCGAGTTATGACTTTTAATTTATTCAATAAAACCTTGAATAATTTGTTTTTTCTTTAGGGTGCAGTATGTCGTTTTAAAAAATTGAATATGAATTTATCTCACAAAGGAGGTGAGTAAATGACAACATCTAAATTAAATGTAAATGAAGTTATTGATCAGGCCAGATTTACCCCTTTTCACTGGAGTATTTTACTTTGGTGTTTATTAATTATTATTTTTGATGGTTATGATCTGGTGATTTATGGCGTGGTACTGCCTTTGCTAATGCAAGAGTGGTCGTTAACAGCTGTACAGGCGGGGATGTTAGCAAGTACAGCACTATGCGGAATGATGTTTGGGGCAATGTTCTTTGGAACATTGGCAGACAAAATAGGCCGTAAAAAGGTAATTTTAATCTGTGTGACTTTTTTTAGTGGTTTTACCTTTTTAGGTGCTTTTGCATCAAGCCCACTTGAGTTTGGGGTACTTCGGTTCTTGGCGGGACTAGGCATTGGTGGGGTTATGCCAAATTTAGTTGCACTTACATCAGAATATGCGCCTAAACGTATAAGAAGTACTTTGGTGGGAAGTATGTTTAGTGGTTATGCAATTGGGGGAATACTTTCAGCATTGATCGGTAGTTATTTGGTTGAAAGTCAGGGGTGGCAAATTATGTTTTTAATTGCCGGTATTCCATTATTTTTATTACCTGTCATTTGGAAGTTTTTACCTGAGTCTTTAACCTTTTTAGTTAAGACGGGTAAGACTGAGCAAGCACAGCGCATTATTCAAAAAATTTCGCCTGAACAAAACCTAACGATCACTACGCAATTAGTGCTTAATGAAGATAATGTTCCAACAGGTAGTTCTGTAAAGGGATTATTTCAACAAGGCCGTGCTTTCAATACACTCATGTTTTGGCTCGTGTTCTTTATGTGCTTGCTCATGGTGTATGCCTTAAGTAGCTGGTTACCAAAACTCATGCTGGCAGCAGGTTATTCACTCGGAAAGAGTATTTTGTTCTTGCTTGCTCTAAATGTTGGCGCAATGATCGGTTCAATCGGCGGCGGTATTTTGTCTGATAAATTCCATTTAAAACCGGTAATTATGGGAATGCTATTGGCGGGAGTTTTAGCTTTAGTCGGTTTAGGCTTTAAGTCACCCGCCTATGTTTTATATGGTTTGGTGACCGTTGCAGGAGCTGCAACGATTGGTACTTCAATTCTTCTTTATAGCTATGTTGCACAATATTATCCACTAAGTGTGCGTTCTACTGGGATTGGCTGTGCCTCTGGTGTAGGTCGAATTGGGGCTATTGTTGGACCTATCTTAACGGGCCTGTTATTGGGTTTAGAGTTACCACATAAGATGAATTTTGTGATGATCGCAATCCCTGCAATTTTAGCGCTTTTCGCCGTCATGGTTTTAAGACGATATGCAGCTGAAAAACAGCCTATTACACCAAAACTTAATGTCGAGTTAGAGGGGAATTAATCCATATTGATACAGGTAGGAAGCAAATTCCTACCTGTATCTAGACATTAATTATGGAGTAACTGGTTTACATCAACCAGATTTGCCATTTGTTGATTCCCACGGTCATTCGGATGTAAATGATCTCCCGAATCATAAATTGGATTTAATCGGTCAGGATGCTTAGGGTCTTTTAAACCTCGCTCAAGATCAAGTACGCCGTCAAATGTATGGCTGGTTCTGATCCAGTGATTAATGCGCTGACGTAATTCATCTTTATTCGGTTGATAGTAGTTATCAAGAGGAGTATTTGGTAAAGCTCCTGAAAATGGTAATAAGGTTGCTCCAATCACTTGAATACCTTGGCGATGTGCTTCATCTACAACACGTTTATAACCTTGAGTAAGTGCTTCAAAAGTCGGTATTTGTTGTTTAGGTGCAAAAGCAGTACCGGGCCATGAAATATCATTAATACCCACCAGAACAATTAATGTTTTCACACCTGAATATTGAAATACTTCTTTTTGTAAGCGTTCTAAAGCACTGTCACCCATACCGTCGTTAAGTAACCGATTCCCTGAAATTCCACTATTAATTACCGCGACTTGATGTGGTGATAAGTGCTTAGCTAAAAAGTCGGTCCATCTCGTATTTGCATCTAAAGTTGCAGTTGCTCCATCGGTAATGGAGTCTCCAATGACTGCAACAACATGGGCTTTACGCTTCGGTTTTACTTCTACAGCCGACAATAATAATCGCGCAGTTGTGGTTTTGGCACTGCTAGGCGTATTTAAGTTCGCAGTCTGGTTACCCGTAATGAGCCAACTGGTTTGTTTCGCATCCCAATGAAAAGTTTTAAATTTAGTGGGCTTTTGAATAAAGCTATTTACCATTAACTGTGCATGATCTGGAACAGGGAGCTGGATTGGATCACTCATCAGTTGTTTGCCTGGTAAAATTTGTGCTTTAAGCTTTCCAGAGAAATAAACTGGATAAGCACTCTTTGATTTAAGACTTTGTCCTTTGACTAGCCCCACGGTAGTTTTATCAATATAAAGCGGTTGATCACCATATTGATTTGTAAAAACGAGTCTAATAGCTTCACCACCTAAACTAATTTGACTAATTTGTTTAATGGTCTGATTCGAGATTTGATCTGGAATATTTGTCGGGAAAACGAAATCTTTATTCCAGACTTTTTGTGGGCTAGCTGCCCAAGTGGTAACCCACTGGCTCTTTTGTACTTCTGCTTGTGCAAAGCTCGTAAATAAAACAAGAGAGAATAGGGCGGGTTGATAAAGTTTCATCTCGTGAACTCTTTAAAACGAATTAAAGTTATCTTGAAACAAATTGCTGGCTTGTTATAGCGACCTAAGCGGAATAAGATTTGTGAATGAAATTCATAAATAGATTTTGTTATGTCCTATTTTGATATTAATCGGTCTGGCGAGTTGACAATTTTTATTCGGGTAGTTGAATTAGGAAGCTTCTCGGCAGTCGCAAGAGCTTGTGACATGACGCCGTCTGCGGTGAGTAAGTTAATTTCTCGGTTGGAAAAAAGACTTGGCGTTAGGTTGCTTAATCGCTCAACACGTCAGTTTCAACTCACCAGTGAGGGATGCCAATTTTATGAGCAAGGTATTCAAATACTTAATAATCTGGATGAACTAGAACAATCAGTTACGGCAAACCATATACCGCAAGGGCGAATTAGAATTCATACCAGTCTTTCATATTGGACACACTTTTTATTACCTTGTATTTCTCTATTTAACGAGTGCTATCCACAAATTGAATTAGAGGCTCATTTGAGTGATGAAATCATTAATTTAGTTGAGCAAAGAATTGATGTCGCAATTCGTACAGGACCTTTGAAAAGCTCAAATTTGGTTGCTCGCTCACTCGGAAGCACTCAGAAACATTATGTATGTTCACCTACATATATTGAAAAGAATGGTTGTCCGCAGCATCCAGAAGAGTTATACGAACATCAGCTTTTAGACGTAAGTTACCAACGTCAAAATAAAACGTGGCTTTTTAAAAAAGACGATCAAGAAATCACACTTGCTCCCACTAAGGTTTTAAGGGTAAATCATGGAGAAGCCATCTTACAGTTAGCGCTTGCAGGTACTGGTATTGCACAGCTTAACCAATTCCAAGTCAAAAAAGCTTTAGAACAGAAACAGTTGGTCAAAATCCTTGAAGACTGGAATATCAAGGCTTCAGAAGAATTTCATACCGTCTGGATCGGACATGATAAATATGTCCCTAAGCGCGTAAGAGCTTTTTTAGATTTCTTGGTAGAGCATGCAAAAGTTAGTTAATGGAGTCTTTTCTTGCGCTTAATTGACATTGGTGCATAGTTTCATTCATAGTTTCCACAAAGTGCATATTCGCATTAATATTTTGTAAGCTTACTTTGGGTAAGTTCTCTACAAACTGCGGCGAATAATGTTTTTCTAAAGAGTTATAAATACAGTTGCATTGTGAAAGTGCACGACCTGCCCAAACACAATGTGTATTAAATTCATTTTTACTGATAGACCTGCAACCTAATAAACTTATAGAACTTATTAATAGGGTGCAGATTAAAACAATACGATATAAAAAAAACATCATTATTGCTCTTCATTGGTTGTTGTTATCGTTAAGTCATGTTTATAGAAATTTTCTAGTCTTTATCGAGCGTTAAATATGGAAATATTTACTCTGAAAAGATAGGAAAGCAGAAACATAAAACTGTAGGATATTTTCTTGAAAATAGTTTCAGTGAAGTAGATAACGTGATGAAGAGTAGAAGAAAAAACACGATATAAAATAATAGTCATTAGAGACTCCTTGATGAAAGAAGTTGCGCCCAATCACTGCTATTAATTATGGTGGTGAAACGAAAGAGGGTTAGCAGACTGATACCTAAGAAACCAGCACACCCGAAGGTGTCCCACTCCCGTTCCTCCGTCAAAGGCACGAGGGGCTACACACCAAAAAACTTGTTTTTAGTGCGCTTAGGTAGACGGTCTGCTAAAACCGACTGACAAAATAGGTCAGCCGGAGCATCATAAGCTGAGCCTTAAAGCGGGTCAATTGCAAAAATAAAAGATTGGTTTATATAAACAAATATTAATATTTTTAAATTTTCATTAATAAAATAATGAGTTATTTAGAATTGAAAATATTAAATAATGGTTCAATAGAGGTTGAAAAATAATTTTTAATGTTTATATATCAAATATTTATTAATTGTTTATTTATATAGTGTTTGCAAGTAATGACTTATTTCAACATAAGTCAAAAAAGAGCGGGAAATTTTGATTTTATGAATATCGTGTAATTAAATAAATAGCTGTTGCCAAATTTTAATTAAAATATCAATTGCAAGAAAAGTAATTTTTTAACATTTATTTTATTTAGATTTTTACAAAAGCTTGCACAACCTACAAAACTTAAGAGAACCACAGCGGTAGGCCAACATAAGATAATGTTATTCATAAGCCTACATCTTAAGATTTATAAGGGTGACCTCAATGTTAAGAATTTTTTGTGCAGTGAGTATGGTTGTTGCAATCGCCATGGGTATGAGCGCTTGCCAAGATCGAAATTCAACAGATGATGATGGAACACATGGCTCTAATGATCCAACCACTTCTCAACAAATAGATAAAAATTCATAATTTTTTATTTAAGGAAATTCATAGTTATGTGGGTTTCCTTAACTTTTTTCTATAAAGTATGTAACATAATAAAAAATTAAAATATAAAATTAATCAATTGGTTAGTATTGTTTAATACACACATCCATAAAAAAAAGCTTATTTCCCAGAGCCAATAGGAAATAAGCTATATGCTTTGGAGCAATTAAGGATGTCACATGTCATCCCATGCATCTTTAATGGCTTGTTTTGCATGTTCCCATTTTAATCGGGATTCAGCTTTGAGTTCTTCCCACTTTTGTTGCAAGCTACCTTCCATATCTTCAAACTGAGTTCCTTCTTTAGATTCTGAACGGGCACGGTGACCTAGTTCATAAGCTGCAGAAAAGTCACGATCATAATCCAGATCTGGCGTAGTTAATTGAGCTTCTTGATAATAAGGTCGAGTAAGATAACTTTCTCGCCAGCGAGAGTCAGAATAATTATGGTCGCCAGCTACTAGTCGAGTATGGTCTGTATTTTGATCTGTCATCAGTTTTTCCTCTTCTCTTATTTAATTTTATGCTTATGTTAAATTTAGGAAGGTGAGAGCACCTTCCTAAATAAAATGAATGACCGCATCAAATGACATTTAAGTCAGCAACGGATTAACGTTGCTGATTATTGTTATTTGAGTTTTGTTGGCCTGAATCTTTTTGATTAGAGCCTTGTTGTTGGCGGCGGTTGTCATTTTGCTGTTGTTGCTGATTGTTTTGTTGCTGTTGATCGTTTTGCTGTTGGTTGCCTTGTTGCTGCTGGTTGTTACGGTTGTCGTTTTGCTGTTGTTGTTGCTGTTGATTATCGCGTTGATTGCCTTGATTATTAGTAGTGCTCATCTTTAATTACCTCATATCATTTATGATGTGTGTTTTATCTGAGAGCTTCAGATAGATTCATTTAAACATGAAATTTTTTAATGTATAGCTTTGGGGTGTTACCCTATATTTAAATGTAAATTTAAAAATTAAATAAAACCTTGATTTCTATAAAATGTAATTTTAATCATTAAACATAATTAATATGAATATAGTTAAAATTACATTTGGGTACATAGAGGTTAAATAAAAGCTATGATCATTTCTAAATATGTATTTGTTATCTTTTATGAAGGAAAGCTATTTTTTATTATCTAATATTATATATTCTATATCTTGAGTAATGTAATAAAGCAGTTGTCTAAGTTTAAGATAGGGTAATCCTTTAAATATACGTCTGAAATTATAAAAATTATCTTTATAATAAATGGAATAAAAAAAGGTACCTACAGGTTTTTCTTGAGTTTCAGAACCTCCTTTTTTTAATAACCCGGTACAGGCAATATAAAGATCGGCATTCAAGAGTTCTTTACCTTTTTTGATCATCTCTACAGTGACTTGCATCGACTCAGGCGTATATTTTTCAATGAGTTCTGGTGAAATATGAAGTGTATTTTCTTTGACACGTAGGTCGTAGCTGACCAAGCTACCAATAAGAATATCACCTGAATAGGGACTCAAAGAAAAGCGATAAGCTAAATAACCTGCCGAAGCACTTTCAAAAAAAGCGATTTTAATTTTTTCTTGTGCTAGTAATTTACAACATGAGTTAAACATTTGTATTCTCCTTACAATTGTTTTTAATTTATTTATAAGATTATTTTTAATTTCTTTTTGTTAAGTTTTTAGTCTTTATAATTTTAAAGGTAAGTTAATTGTAAATATAGTTTATTGTTTATATATTTTTTATAAAAACATATAGTTAAATTATTCTAAAGATGAGAATGTAAGTTTGTGTTATTTTTTATGTTGTTGAAATATAAAGTTTTTAAAATTATGAGTTGTTTCTTAATAACGTAATATAACAAAGATAGGCTGGGATTATTGTTCAGTTAAAGTATGGTAATTTATATCTCACTAAAGGAGAATAGAAATGCCTGTTGTAGTGAAAAAAAGATTATTAGACTTATTACAAGATAATCAACAGAACTATTACGAATTATTTGTTTTTTTCCTTGATCCTGATATTTCTAGTTTTGAAAAAGAGAAGAAAGCAAGAGATTTTCTTAATGAAGAAATAGATAAAATAGATCAAAAGGAAATTGATTTTCCTGCAACTATAAATACAGTTAAAGAATGGTGTGAAAATGACAATAAACAAAATTGTGAGTTATTTCAGGCTTATCTAAATCGTAGACAAAGTGGGGGTGAGAGAGAGTATTTCCAGAATGTCGGACAGGCATTTGAATTTTTGATTAAGGTCTCTCCAACTAAAAAGGTCGACGGTGCATGGCTCTATAGCTCAGTTCACTACTGGAACGATCCGGTTTTTCATGACCTTATTATTACTTATCTAGAAGAGCTGGGACTCGGTGAGCCGAAAGCAAACCATGTCTGTATTTATGATGACTTATTACGTAGTCTGGGGCTTGATAGTTTTGATCTGCTTTTAGAAGATGAATACTATCATAATGCTGTGATTCAGCTGGCGCTTGGCTATGCTCCACCAGAGTTCATTCCCGAAATTGTCGGCTTCAATTTAGGTTATGAGCAACTACCGCTGCATCTACTCATCAGTAATTATGAACTTGCTGAACTGGGTATTGATTCTAAATATTTTAATTTGCACATCACTATCGATAACATTGATAACGGACATGCAGATAAAGCAATTAAAGTTATAGAAAATATTTATGATAAATACAGAGATAAAGAAGCTTTCTTTAATAAATTAAAACGTGGGTTTGCTCTTAATAATCATGGTGTTTCTTCTTCAAAAATTATTAAAAATTTAAATCTTGAAGATTTAGTCCTTAAAATTTTAAAAAGAAAAGCGCTCGTGGGGCAGCTTATTCATAACGAAACTAGACAGTTTGGATGTAAAACCATTAACCAATGGTTATCAAACCCAGAAGACGTTAAAGGTTTGGTCACACATCTTATTGATCACAAATGGATTAAATTGAATACCGACCCTGAGCAGAGTGTGTTCTGGCGGATGATTAATGAAGAAAATGGAAAAATGTTTGGGGTATTTAACCCTGTAGAACGACAAATTATTCATGACTGGATTGCTGGTACTGATCATTCTTCTAACTACTTGGCCTACAGCAGGGAACTTAAGAATAGCCAGCGTATTCAAGATTATCTGTTTAGCTATATTTCTGATGGCGAACTTGATGCGCTCCAAGAGCGTATACGTCAGACACCTGATCTTGCCATAAAAATATGCAAGCTGACTCCGTTTTTGGCTCCAGATTCACACCATAAAAGCATTGGGCTTTGGAGCACACGTAAATATGTCGAGCTCCTTTTTCCATATTTAAGTTCCTTTAACAAAACTAACTCTTGAAGTTTTTAATTCACCCCACGTTTAACTTTAAAACATAGGTAATGAACATGACTGATAATGTTAAATCAACAAATAAAACAAGTGAAATGGCTGGTGCTGATGCTGCAAATAAAGCCAATACTACCCAAAAAACTGAACAATTAGACTCAGTCAGAGACGATGCAACCAATGAAGCATTAACCACAAATCAAGGGGTTAAAATTGCTGATAACCAGAATAGTTTAAGAGCAGGTATTCGCGGTTCGACACTATTAGAAGATTTTATTTTACGAGAAAAGATTACTCATTTTGACCATGAACGTATTCCTGAGCGTATTGTGCATGCACGTGGCGTGGGTGCTCATGGTTACTTTCAGGCTTATGAAGGAAATGAGCGCTTAACAAAAGCTGGTTTTTTGACTGACCCAACCATTCAAACTCCAATTTTTGTACGCTTCTCAACAGTGCAGGGCCCACGTGGTTCTGCTGATACGGTCCGTGATATTCGTGGTTTTGCCATTAAATTTTATACTCAAGAGGGTAATTTTGATTTAGTCGGCAACAATGCGCCTGTGTTTTTTGTGCAAGATGGGATTAAGTTTCCAGACTTTGTTCATGCAGTAAAACCTGAACCAGATACAGAAATACCAACAGGAGCAACTGCACACGATACTTTTTGGGATTTTGTGTCTTTAGTACCTGAGTCAGCACACGCGGTGATTTGGGCTATGTCAGACCGTGCAATTCCACGTAATTTACGCTCAATCCAAGGGTTTGGGGTTCATACATTCCGACTCATTAATGCCGAAGGAAAATCACATTTTGTGAAATTCCACTGGACCCCTAAACAAGGTTTAAGTGCGTTAGTTTGGGATGAAGCTCAAAAGCTTGCTGGTAAAGATCCAGATTTCCACCGTCGCGATCTTTATGAAGCCATTGAAAATGGGGTTTATCCTGAATGGGAACTCGGTGTACAAATTGTTGAAGAAGAAGACGAGATGAACTTTGACTTCGACTTATTGGACCCGACAAAAATTATTCCTGAAGAGTTGGTTCCAGTGACACCAATTGGCCGATTTGTTTTAAACAGAAATGTAGATAACTTCTTTGCAGAAACAGAGCAGGTGGCTTTCTGTCCGGGACATATTGTGCCAGGAATTGACTTTACAAATGACCCGCTTCTACAAGCACGTCTATTTTCATATACCGATACACAGTTAAGCCGTTTAGGTGGACCAAACTTCCATCAAATTCCGATCAATAAACCTGTGTGCCCATTCCACAATAATCAACGTGATGGTATTCACCAGCATACGATTCATAAAGGGCAGGCTTCATATCAACCCAACTCAATTGATAATGATTGGCCAGCCGAAACGCCACCTGCTGCTTCAAATGGTGGTTTTGAAAGCTATCCTGAACAGATTAGCGGACATAAACTTCGTCAAAGAAGCGAGACTTTTTCTGATCATTTTTCACAACCGCGCCTTTACTACAAGAGCCTTGCCCCTCATGAGCAAAAGCATGTGGTCGATGCCTATACTTTTGAGTTAAGTAAAGTGCAACGAAAACACATCCGTGAGCGTCAAGTTCAACAAATTTTAGCAAATATTGATCTCGACTTAGCACGACAAGTAGGTGCTAATTTAGGAATTGAAGTGCCTGATTTAACGCTAGATTATAAAAAAACCGCAGTTGAAAAATCGGCTAAATTATCTTTCTTAGCTTTCCCACCCCAAGATATTCAAGGTCGAAAAGTTGCAGTACTCATCCATAATTTAGTCAAATCTGATGCATTAGAAGCTATGAAAAACTGGGCAATTAAAGAAGGGGTGACTCTTCATTTATTAGCGCCAAGCTTAGCTCCTGTAAAAGATCATCAAGACAATATTATTACGGCAGATGGGATGCAAATGGCTGAACCGTCAATTGCGTATGATGCAGTGATTATTCCTGATGGCGATAACTTAAACGCTGTCATGCAAGACGGAGTGACTCGCCATTATCTATTAGAAGCCTACAAGCATTTAAAACCAATTGCATTTTTAGGTAATAAATCTGATTTACTTGAACCGCTAGGTTTAGTTCCCGATGAAGGCACTCTAGTTGGAGATGAATTCCAGCCGATTGCTGAAAAGTTCAAAAACCTGATTATGGCTCATCGTGTTTGGTCACGAGAACCAATAGCTGCCCACATACCAGCTTAAAAAACAAAAAGCCCTGAAAGTTTTAACTTTCAGGGCTTTTTTATATTTTAGGAATTAACCATTTACGATTTGACCACCATTTACATGAATGACCTGACCTGTAATATAACTTGCATCATCTGAGGCAAGAAAAAGATAGGCGGGAGCAACTTCACTTGGTTGCCCCATTCTTCCCATTGGGGTATCTTTACCAAATTCTTTAACGGTTTCTGCATCGAAACTGCTTGGAATTAATGGTGTCCAGATGGGTCCTGGTGCAACACCATTTACCCGAATTCCTTTTTTCTGTTTCATTAAATTGTTCGATAAGCTACGCGTAAAAGTCGTAATCGCACCTTTGGTACTTGCATAATCAATGAGCTCATCATGGCCTTGATAGCTGGTAATACTGGTGGTGTTAATAATACTGTCACCTTCTTCCATATAAGGAATGGCTTCTTTAGTAAGATAAAACATTGGGAAAATATTAGTTTTAAATGTCTTTTCTAATTGCTCATTACTAATACTTTCAATTTCTTTTTGTTGATATTGCACACCAGCGTTATTCACTAAAATATTAATTTTGCCGTAATGTTGTAGAACTTTATCAATATCGAGTTTTACAACATCTGGGTCAGAAATATCACCTTTTAATAAAAGGCAATGTTGTCCTTCTCTTTCAACGAGTTGTTTAGTGATTTCGGCATCTTGATCTTCTTCGAGATAAAGTATCGCAATATCGGCACCTTCACGAGCAAACAATACTGCGACAGAGCGACCGATACCGCTATCACCCCCACTAATTACCGCAACTTTGCCTTTTAGCTTATCGCTACCTTTATGGGTACTTTTTATTATCTCAGGTTCAGGGTGCATTTTTTCCTGATCACCTGGTTGATGAGATTGAACTTGTGCGGGGGCAGATGTTGGATACTGGTTTGTTGAGTTTTCCATTTTTAAATACCTCGGTTGTAATATCTAATTTTCATATAGTGAGCTGTTACCGCGTAAATGTGAGTAAAATGAATTTTTTAATAAGTTGTCTTTGTTATTTTATTTGTAAGGATGTAAAAAAATATTTTATATTTGAGGGCTAAATAATATCGATTAACTTGATTTTGTTTTTATCAATCATGCTTTCAATAATAGATCTATTTCCTGTATCCTCTAACCAGTTTTCTATCGGTATATTATTAGATAAATCTAATATTTTTTTAATAATTTCTTTTGCTCCATCTATATTTTCTGAATTTTTATTATTTTTAATAGCTATATTATCTAGCAACAGTTTTATATCTTCATGTTCTATATTTTCTGACTTAATAATATATAAGTCTCTTTGGAAGGGATGACTTGCATGAGGTGGGTCTAATCTATAACTCCATTCTTTGTCATAGTCCTGCCATGAGTTTTTCGACTTAATATGTCCTAGTAAAATTTCAGGGATAGAAATATGGATATATTGTAGAGCTGACTGTTGATTTTTTAATTGCATAGTTAAGTTACTCAAACCATCTTATTAAAATTATTTTTAAATATTTATATTAATCTCTCAAGTAAATTGATTCTGAAAATGTAATGATATATGTTATTGTTTTTTAATTAAAATAATTGTTTACCTGTTTTTTTCTCAATAGATCTGATGTTGTGTTATTTTACTGTTTTGTACATTTTGAAATTTTTTGTTATCAGTTAAATTATTTTAACTATGTTTGTAAAACTATATTATAGTGTGCTATTAGGTAATAATGAGTATGTTCATTATTTAAAGAGTAAAATTATTAATAATTAAAATTTTTAAAATATTTTAAAAATAATGACTTTATAGGAAATTTCATTTTTTGATTGATATACATTTAAAAGGATTGATACATCACTTAGGTGGGAAAATATTATAAATATTCTATTGTTATTAAATCCGTTAACCAAAAGCGGTAGTGACTATAATTAAATATAGGAAGATATAACTATGGCTAATACTAGATATGAAGATGATGATAACAATAGAACAGGTACTTCAAATCGTGGATTTGCAAGTATGGATCCTGAAAGAGTACGAGAAATAGCTAGCAAAGGTGGGCGAGCTGCTCACGCGAGTGGTAATGCACATGAGTTCACCTCTGAAGAAGCTCGTGAAGCTGGCCGAGCAGCCCATGCAAGTGGTAACGCTCATGAATTTACGTCTGAAGAAGCACGTGAAGCGGGTGCCTTAAGTCATAAAAATGATGGCCGTAATGGTCGTGGTCGCAGTCGTGATGATGACGACGATGATGACGATCGCGGTAGCCGCTCAAGTGGCCGTGGTCGCAGCCGTTATGATGATGACGATGACGACGATCGCGGAGGCCGCTCAGGTGGTCGAGGCCGAGGTCGCAGTCGCGATGACGATGATGATGACGATCGCGGAGGCCGTTCAGGTGGTCGAGGCCGAGGTCGCAGCCGTGATGACGATGATGATGACGATCGCGGCCGTTCAGGCGGACGAGGCCGAGGTCGCAGCCGTGATGACGACGATGATGACGATCGCGGAGGCCGTTCAGGCGGACGAGGTCGTGGTCGCAGCCGTGATGACGATGATGATGACGATCGCGGAGGCCGTTCAGGCGGACGAGGCCGTGGCCGCAGCCGTGATGACGAGGATGATGATGACGATCGCGGAGGCCGTTCAGGCGGACGAGGTCGTGGTCGCAGCCGTGATGACGATGATGATGACGATCGCGGAGGCCGTTCAGGCGGACGAGGCCGTGGCCGCAGCCGTGATGACGATGATGATGACGATCGCGGAGGCCGCTCAGGCGGACGAGGTCGTGGTCGCAGCCGTGATGACGATGATGATGACGATCGCGGAGGCCGTTCAGGCGGACGAGGCCGTGGTCGCAGCCGTGATGACGATGATGATGACGATCGCGGAGGCCGCTCAGGCGGACGAGGTCGTGGCCGCAGCCGTGATGACGATGATGATGACGATCGCGGAGGCCGCTCAGGCGGACGAGGTCGTGGCCGCAGTCGTGATGACGATGATGATGACGATCGTGGCCGTTCAGGCGGACGAGGCCGTGGCCGTGATGACGATGATGATGATCGCGGAGGCCGTTCAGGCGGACGAGGTCGTGGCCGCAGTCGTGATGACGATGATGATGACGATCGTGGCCGCTCAGGTGGACGAGGTCGTGGTCGCAGCCGTGATGACGACGATGACGATGATGGCCGTGGTCAAAACTCTCGTAATCAAAAACGTGATGCCTACGGACGTTTTACGTCTTAAGCAGAATGTTTTAAAAACAAAGGAGGCTTTTGCCTCCTTTGTTTTTAGCTTACTTACTGTATTTACTGAGGGAGAGGTTGTAGGCCTTTTACAATATCAAGGTATTCAGAACCGTTTAACCAAAAAGATTTTTTCAAAAAAAGTGTCGTCATAATACTTTCGGCTGCTTCGCTATCCGGATTTTCACAAAATAATCCGTAGCTTTCACCTAAAACCGCATCATTTTCAATTAGGCGGATATAGTAAGCATGTTGCTCATTTGCATAACCTAAAACCGCATCACGTTGATTTTTCATTTCGCATGTCTCCATACCAAAAACTGAATTTAACCAGAATGTTAAGTGTTCAGAATCTCATTTGATAAAAATCAAAAAACAGTCAGCGATAACGACTATTTCGAAATAGGTTTTGATTTTCTTCAAATTGCCATTTTGGTTAAAACATCCCTGTTAAAAGCAAAATGGATTAAAATCTGATCATGAGATTTATTGTTATGCAAAAAAAATATTTCGTCAACTTGAAAATGTAACTTTTTCAAGTTACATTGTTTGTGTAGGATTTGAACAGTGGAATGGAGGCAATATGCCAAAGAAAAAAGAGTTCGAGCATGGCGGTGTACGAGAAAATGCCGGACGTAAAGCACAGTTCAATGAACCCACCAAAGTCATTCGTGTCCCCGAGTCTCAAGTTAACTTTATCAAAAATTGGTTACTGAATAATGTCAAAACCAATAACTTGACCGACTTTAACTCAAAACTTAATGTTCAGCAGGTCCACCCGAATAACGATAAAATTTACCACATTCCTTTGGCAACTGAACGTGTTGCGGCAGGTTTTCCTTCACCTGCACAAGATGATATTGAGCAAGCACTCGATTTAAATGAATATTTAATTAGAAATGAAAATGCCACGTTTATTGTCAAAGCCAATTCGTTGTCAATGTTAGATGCTGGAATTGATATTAATGATCCGCTTATTGTGGATCGTAGCATTCCCGCTAAATCGGGTGATATTGTGATTGCACTCATCGATAATGATTTCACTGTGAAGCGCTTAATGATTGATAGTCAATTTCATCCACCTAAAGTTTGGCTAAAAGCAGAAAATCCTGATTATCAGAATATTTATATTGAAGAGGGGCAAGAACTGGTTATTTGGGGAGTCGTGACGTATAACCTCAAACGAATGAGATAATTTTTTCTTATATTTATTATTTAAGTTACTGACCTGAAATCGAGGCCAGTAACTTTTTGCTGAATGACTTTTAAATTTGCCCAATCAATAAGCACGTTGCGATAACAACCATCAAACCACCTGAAAAACGGCCGACTAATTGTGCTGCTTGTGGTCTGGTTTTCAAAATAGCCTCTGAACCATAACCCACTATTAAGTAAATTATCGCGCAGCTAATCATGTGGACAACACCGAAGGCAAGAATTTGTGTTGTCACTGTCCATGAAGCAGTAGTGTCAATAAATTGAGGAAGCAGTGCTAAAAAGAGCAAAAAAACTTTCGGGTTTAATCCACTCACGTAAACTCCTTTGGTTGCCCAGCTCAACCATGACTGAGCTTTTTCAGAACCAGATTCGTTCGGAGTAGGAGGGGTAAGTAATAAGTTTATTCCCATCCATAACAAATAAGCAGAACCTGCAATTGTTAGGATCATCAGAGCAGTTGGATTATTTGCTACAAGTAGACCAACACCAGCCGCTACTAATAAAATCGTAATAAAGTGCCCAAACAGCATACCTGCAACAGCGGGTACGACGACTTTGCCTTTAATCCCTGCCGAAATGGCATAGGCCCAGTCTGCCCCTGGCGTAATAATAAAAAGAATGGAGACGCTCCAAAATGCAATAAAAATGTTAAAAGCCATATGCTTATCTCGGCAAACTATTTTCCAAAGGTTTCACTCGTGGTTTAGAAAAAATCCCTATTTATTCGAGCTTGTTGAAAATAATATGCTCATGTATTTAGAATGTGCTTTTAAATGTTTGCTCATATCACACTCATTTGGGGTAAATTTTTCTAAATGGATCGCACAGATAAAAAGATTCTTGCTGAATTGCAATTGAATGGCCGATTATCTATTACTGAATTGGCAGAAAAAGTTGGTTTGAGCATTTCACCTTGTCATAGACGAGTGAAGGCTTTAGAAGAGTCAGGAGCTATCAAAGGTTATCGGGCAGAGCTCGACCCGAATTTAGTGGGATTTGAATTTTCAGCGATTGTTTTTATTACGCTTAAAGAAGGTGATAAACAGGCAGTCGAGAAATTTGAAAATGCTGTAATAGACATCCCGCAAATTATTCAGGCGCAGCGCTTGTTTGGTGAGCCAGATTATTTACTACATGTGGTGGCTAAAGATTTACCTGCTTTCCAGCGTTTATACGATGAAAAATTATCAGCTATTCCAAGTGTGCAACGACTCATCTCAACCATTGTGATGAAAGATGTAGTGCCTGAACGTTTATTCCCGATTGGCTAAGAATCATCAGATATAAAAAAAGAAGCTTTAAAGCTTCTTTTTTAGTTTTAAGAATATTTAAGCATCGAGTGTTTTACACAAAGAACAGATTGTACCGTTATGTTTGTGAGAGAACATAATATCTGGACGTTCATAACCTTGCTCACATACGCGGCAGTGATAAACAGTTGCTACAGGAGTACCTTCAGCATCATAACGTGGTTCTTTAATGCCGTCATCGTGTGACTTGATGTAGTATTTTCCTTTGGTTAATAAGCCCATGATTGGTGTTAATACAAAGGCAAGTACAAGTGCGATAAGCGGTGAGTAAGGCGCCAAGAAGCTACCCAGTAATCCGAAGAATGCTGCAATTGATAAGCCTGCTGATACAAGGAACGCAACCATGCCGACAGGGTTTACGTTGTATAGCATGTCACGGCGGTATTCTGGCTCTTTCGGTGAAAGTTTTAATACATATTTATTAATTGAAATATCTGTTGCAACAACCACAACCCAAGCAATCGCAAAGTTTGAATAGAACCCTAAGATTTTACCCAGTACCGCGAACATGTTGCCTTCCATTAAAGCAAGCGCAATTGCCAAGTTCACCATCACAAAGACAATACGACCAGGATAATGTTTGCTAATACGTGTGTAGGCACTTGTCCATGCAAGGGAACCAGAGTAAGCATTGGTCACATTAATTTTAATTTGAGAAATAACTACCAAAATCACTGCAAGTGTTAAAGCTGCCCAGCCCGGAAGCATGTCATGAAACGCTGCATTAAACTGTTGAACAGGTTCAGTGCTGTTTACGCCCGGTATTTTAGTAAGTAAATAGAAACCTAAAAATGCCCCAATAATTTGTTTAATCGCCCCTAAAATTACCCAACCCGGACCCGCTGAAATAACCGCAGCCCACCATGCTTTGCTATTTTCTTTTGTTTTAGCAGGCATGAAGCGTAGATAGTCAATTTGCTCACCGATTTGCATGATTAGCGATAAACATATACCAGCACCTAACATGATTGCAGCCATGTCTACAGTTGCAAAACCTTCGTTACCTGTGAAAGTTGCAAACTGGCTGACTAAGGTAGGTTCTTGATAAATCAGATAGGCCACAGGACCAATCATCAGAACGAGCCAAAGCGGGGTAGTCCAGACTTGTAATTTACTTAAGGCTTTCATACCGTAAATCACCAGCGGTATGACCATAACTGTTGAGATGAGGTAACCTGCCCAAAGCGGAATGCCTAAACCGAGCAATAACCCTTGCGCCATGATTGAACCTTCAAGGGCAAAGAAAATAAACGTGAAACTGGCAAAAATGATACTGGTCAGGACTGAGCCGATATAACCAAAACCTGCGCCGCGGGTAATCAAGTCAAGATCGATGTTATAGCGCGCTGCGTAGTAGGCTAAAGGAATGCCGGTTAAGAAGATAATAATCGCTGCAAATAAAATGGAGAAAACAGCATTGGTTGTTCCGTAAGACATACCAATACTGGCGCCAATAGAAAAGTCAGCAAGATAGGCAATACCACCAAGTGCAGTAATAGCGACAACTTTGGGACTCCAGCGCCGAAAGCTGTGTGGAGCATAACGTAAAGTATAATCTTCTAAGGTTTCATTCACTGCTTTTTGTGAATCTGTACCTTGCACAGTGTCCAGATTTGGATGTTCAGATACACTCATAACATCAATCTCCCAATCATTTTCGGTCAATCAACACAAATATTGATCATTGTTTTTTGATGTTTTTGAGTGTGTGATTTTTGGGAAAAATTGAAAATACGTTATTTTGCGTATATGTACGTATTAGAGAAAATCGCCATGATAAATGACTTTTGGCATAAGGATTGCTGGGTTTAATGCAGCCCCATCCAAAACATGAGTGTTATGCCAGATTCTTCACGTCCCCAACAAGCGCCGCAACGTGTGATCAAAACACGCCGTGAATATAATATTTGGGTGGCAGATGAAAGTATTGAAGATTATGCGCTCCGCTATGCACCCACCTCAGTACGTAAATGGTCGCCTTGGACGGTGACCAACACCGCAATTTCGACCGTTAGCTTTTTGGCTATGGAAGCCATTGGGGCGACCATGCTTTGGCAGTATGGCTTTAGCAATGCGTTATGGGCAGCAATTGTCGTATGCACCATCATATTTTTGACCAGTTGGCCGATCAGTTACTACGCCGCAAAATATAATGTAGATGTTGATCTGCTTACTCGTGGTGCAGGTTTTGGCTATATTGGCTCGACCATTACGTCTCTGATTTATGCCAGCTTTACCTTTATTTTGCTTGCGTTTGAAGCCGCAATTATGGCAATGGCACTTGAGCTTGCTTTAGGCATTCCGCAAGTTATTGGTTACTTAATTTCTGCCTTAGTGATTTTGCCTTTAGTAGTCAAAGGCATTGGTTTTATTAATAAAGTTCAGGCGATCACACAACCAATCTGGCTCTTATTGCTGTTGTTACCGTGGTTTTTTGTACTATGGAAACAACCACAAATTTTAAGTAGTAGCTTGCATTTTGTTGGGGCAGTTTCAAACTCAACCGATTTTAATCTGTATTACTTTGGTGCGGCGTGCACTCTTATTTTTTCATTTGTGATCCAAATTGGTGAGCAAGCCGACTATTTACGTTTCTTACCCCAGCAAGAAAAAAACAGAACTGCATGGCGTTTTGCCGTTTTTTTAGGTGGCCCATCTTGGATTATTTTTGGATTTCTAAAAGTCTTGATGGGCATGCTGCTGATGGTGTTGGCTTTTCAGCTGTTTATTCCTATCTCTGAACTAGACAATCCGACTTATCTATATTGGGTCGCCTATCAACAGTTTATTCCAAACCCTCAGCTTGCTTTAATATTGACTCTAGCACTAGTTTGCTTGGCGCAAATTAAAATTAATATGACCAATGCCTACGCTGGTTCACTGGCATGGTCAAACTTTTTTGCTCGCTTAACTCATAGCCATCCGGGGCGAATTGTCTGGCTTCTTTTTAACGTTTTTATTGCTATTGTTTTGATGGAAATGGGCATTAGCCATGCAGTGGAGCGCATTTTGGGGCTATATAGCAATATTGCTTTGGCATGGATTGGTGCCGTTGTTGCCGATTTAATTATCTGTAAACCTTTAGGTTTAAGCCCAAAGGGAATTGAATTTCGCCGTGCTTACTTATATGACATTAACCCCGTAGGTGTGGGTGCCTTACTCATCGCTTCAGTGTTATCTATGCTTAGCTATTTGGGCTTTTTCGGACTCATGGCAAAAGGATTGGCGAGTTTTATTGCTTTGGGGAGTGCGGTGTTATGTGTTCCTGTTATTGCCTACCTAACCAAAGGCAAATATTACATTGCACGCCAGCCTGAAAAAATTCAGGCGACGTCGGTTGCTAATTGTGTGGTGTGTGAACGGGACTATGAACTTGCAGATATGGCAAGCTGTCCTGCCTATAACGGTACGATTTGCTCATTATGCTGTTCACTTGAAGCACGCTGTCACGATTTATGTAAACCTGATGCACGTTGGTCGGTACAACTTAAAAAAGCCATCTGGCACTATTTACCAGAACGCTGGGCGAGCCGTTTAAATAGTCGAGTCAGTTTATATTTATTACTGACTTTAGGGCTGTCGATTGTTCTGGCAGTGAGTTTAAGTCTGGTTTATATCCAAGAAAAAACCTATTTAGAAACCATTAATGCGGCAGCCGTTCCTCAGCTATTTACGCTATTTGTCAAAATTTATACCATTTTATTTCTATTGATGAGTGTTGCTGCTTGGTGGCTCGTATTAAACGATGAAAGCCGTCGTAATGCTGAAATCGAAACACACCAGCAAACAGCATTATTGATTGATGAAATTGCTGCCCATGAAGTCACTTCAAAAGACTTACAAGATGCCAGAATTTCAGCAGAACGGGCAAATGATGCAAAAAGCCGTTATGTCATTGGCATTAGTCACGAACTAAGAACGCCTCTAAATAGTATTTTAGGCTATAGCCAATTACTTCAAAAACAAGAGCAGCTTTCAGAACAAGGCAAAATGGCGCTCGGGGTGATCAGCCGTAGTGGGCAGCATTTGACTTCACTGATTGATGGTTTATTAGATTTAGCACGCATTGAAACAGGCAAAATTTCTTTAAATGTAGTGGATGTTCATTTCCCCAATTTTATTGAACAGATTATTCAAATGTTTCAGCCTCAGTTTGAACAGAAGAATTTACAGTTTGTTTATGAAATTGGAGAGAACTTACCGCATTATGTGCGTACCGACAAAAAACGCTTAGAACAAGTGCTCATCAATTTACTGGGCAATGCTTTAAAGTTTACAATGAGCGGCACAATTACTTTGAAGGTTGAGTACCGTTTTCAAACGGCTTATTTTGAAATTAGAGATACGGGCTGTGGTATTGCCGAGGCAGATTTAGAGCGAATCTTTAATCCGTTTGAACGGGGCAGTAATGTGGTTCAAGGCGGATTTACCGGAACAGGACTCGGACTACCAATTGTAAAATTATTAGTCGATTTACTTGGTGGCCAGTTATCTGTGACTAGTCAGCTCAATCAGGGTTCACAATTTAAGATTAAGTTTTACTTACCTTCAAAAGAAGTAGTTCATCCAATTTCTAATGTCTACTCCAACCAAATTACGGGTTATCAAGGCGAGCGTAAACGAATTTTGGTTGTCGATAATGAAGCTGTGGACCGAGGTTTAGTTGCTAATTTTCTCAAACCTTTGGGATTTATGATTGAAGAAGCCGAGTCGGGCATTGACTGTTTAAGACGAGTACCTATTTTTCAACCTAACCTGATTTTGATGGATTTAAATATGCCTTTGATGGGCGGGTGGGAAACAGCACGATTATTGCGTCAGAATAATATTACCAATGTGCCGATCTTAATTATTTCAGCGAATGCAGGCGAGCGTGAAGTCAATCCACAAGATGCGGTCTTAAGTGAGGACTTTATGTTAAAGCCAATCGATCTTAATTTGTTGCTGAGTAAAATTGGAGATAAGTTGGGCTTGGTATGGATTGATTTTAAATCGGAAGCACACCTTGAAAATAATGAAGTTCAAGCGCTTGATTTAAACGTGTTTAAGCAGGAGCAAGCTGCTGTTCATACACCAATCCAACAACCAGAAGATAATAATTTGCTTGATTTACCGCAAAGCTTGCAACAGTTAAATGATTTGATTGGGCAGGGTTATATTCGTGGAATTCAACAGACTTTAACGCAATGCCGTCAGAATTTTCCGGAGCATAAAGAGTTATGGGAACAGCTGGAACAGGCTATTCAAAAGTTTGATTTAAAACACGCCCAACGATTAATTCAGGATAAGCAATGAGTACGCAACATGTTTCTTTTCAGCAAGCTTCGCCAAACGAGCAGGCTGTTATTCTGATTGTGGATGATGTGCCGGAAAATTTAGGCTTGTTACATGAAAGTCTGGATCAGGCAGGTTATCGCGTACTTGTCACAACCGATGGGTTGAGTGCAATTGAAATTGCCCACCGATGCTTACCAGATATGATTTTACTCGATGGCAATATGCCACATATGGACGGTTTTGAAAGTTGTATACAGCTTAAAGCGAGCCCAATTACACAGTTTATTCCCGTCATTTTTATGACAGGTTTGTCTGAGACAGAGCATATTGTGCGTGGTTTTCAGGTCGGTGGGGTGGACTATGTAACCAAACCTTTGAATATTGAAGAAGTATTAGCAAGGGTAAAAACACATTTGGTACATGCCAAACTATTGCAACAACAGAAACAGGTAATTGATGCAACGGAAACAGCCATTCTTGCGCTAGATGTTCACGGTAAAATTGTTTGGAAAACCCAAAAGGCTAATGATCTACTGAATCAATATTTACCTGAATTAGAGGGCTTTGAAGCAGGCTTAAAAGCTTGGTTTTCAGATTTGGAACATGAAAAAGACCCCAAAAAATTAACCAGCTGTTCTTATTCGACACCATCTCAGCAATTACAGCTTTTATTGCTTACGCCGTGGCAAACTGAACAAAGTGTGGCAAAAAATTATCTGATACAGATTAAGACTTCTACGCCAGCTTTGGAAATAGCTGATATTTTAAAATATTGCCGGCAGTTGACTCAACGTGAGGCAGAAGTCATGCACTGGTTGTTGTTAGGAAAAACCAATAAAGACATTGCAGAAATTTTGGAGCTTAGTCCACGGACGGTAAACAAGCATTTGGAGCATATTTTTGAAAAACTTTGCGTTGAAAACCGAACTGCTGCTGTGGCGCACATTAATAGTCTGGTGCAAGAGTTTCACTAATTTAATTGACGATTGTATTTAAAAAGCATACAGACTCACTGCTAAAAATAGTCTATTTTTTTACACTTAAATTTGTTCTTATAGATAAAGATATATAAAGTCATTTTTAAATAAATTTGAGCCATAATACGAGGAATTCATTGTGAATATTCAACAAAAAGATGATGCAAAACACGGCAGCTTTAGCTTACTTGATGGAGAAACCGTTGCGGGTGAAATGACTTATACATGGGCAGGCGAAGGCATGCTGATTATTGACGCTACAGATGTAAATGAAAATTATCGGGGACAAGGCGTAGGTCGCCAATTACTGGATGCTTTGGTGGCTTTTGTTCGTGAAAAAGACGTAAAAGTAATTCCGCTTTGCCCATATGCTAAATCGGTTTTTGATAAAGACCCAAGCATTGGCGATGTACTTAGAAAATAAGCAGTAGATTAAAAATTATTTAATAAAAATCGGGCGTTGGTGTCCGATTTTTTATTGGTTTTATTATTCATCTTTGTTTTAGTGAATATGTTTTGAGCGGTTGTATTCAATTGATTCGAAGGTTTTCGATTGCCAGATCGAATTTATCAAACTTATAGAAAAGCTTATCTAATAAAAATAGTTTTAGACCAATTGGGAAAAAAATAAACTCGTTGCACAAATATTTAATAGCTGACGAAAGCTAAATATTTATAGCGTTTTAATATTATTTTTTTGGAATTTTCCTTGAACTGGCAGTATATCCATAGTGTGTTGCCGCAATTTTTCTCTGCAACTTTGACCACGCTGAAAATTTCAATTATCAGCATTATTTTGGCAATTATTGTGGGGCTAATTTGCAGCATTTTAATCACATATCGCGTGCGGGTGCTAAATAGAATTGCCCAGTTCTATATTGAGTTATCTCGAAATACCCCTTTATTAATTCAACTGTTCTTTTTGTATTACGGTTTGCCAAAGCTTGGCATCAAAATCGATGGTTTCGCCTGTGGTGTGATCGGACTGACCTTCTTAGGTGGAAGCTATATGGCCGAAGCTTTCCGAGCAGGTTTGCAATCTGTTGCAAAAGGGCAGATTGATTCTGCAAAAAGTATTGGTTTGCAACCGACTCAAATTTTTAGATATGTCATTTTTCCTCAAGCACTTGCCATTTCAATTCCGGCAATAGGGGCAAATTGTCTATTTCTGATTAAAGAAAGTTCTGTGGTTAGTGCCATTGCTGTTGTTGAGCTGCTTTTTGTCACCAAAGACTTAATTGGTATGGACTATAAAACTACCGAAGCTTTGTTTTTACTCATCATGGCTTATCTGATTATTTTATTGCCTGTGTCTATTTTAACCAGTTATCTGGAGCACAGAAGTCGGAAGGTGAGCCATGGAACTTGATTATCTATTTCAAGCGAGTCATCTCGAACGATTAATGTGGGGACTTTGGGCAACTGCAAAAATTGCATTTATTTCAGTGTTTTTCTCTGCAATTTTTGGCACAGTTTTCGGCGTCATTATGACTTCTAAAAACATAGTCGTTAAATCGCTGTGCCGCCTGTATCTAGAAGCCATTCGAATCATTCCAATTTTAGTTTTGCTGTTCGTGTTTTATTTCGGCTTTGCGACATGGTTTAACTGGCAGTTTTCAGCAATGTGGGTGTGTGTTGTTGTGTTTGTTTTATGGGGTACGGCAGAAATGGGCGATTTGGTTCGTGCTGCCATTACTTCAATTGATCAACATCAACGCGATTCGGCCTATGCGCTCGGACTTACCCACGTTCAAGCTTTGATCTACGTCATTTTTCCGCAAAGTCTAAAACGAGTAACACCAGGCGCGATTAATTTATTTACCCGAATGGTGAAAACCAGCTCTTTGGCGGTACTGATTGGCGTGGTTGAGGTCATTAAAGTTGGCCAGCAAATTATTGAAAACTCGCTGCTAACCGTGCCGAGCGCTTCTCTTTGGATTTATGGCTTTATTTTTATTTTGTATTTTCTGATTTGCTATCCCTTATCTCGTTTGGCGGCACATTTAGAAAAGGTCTGGGAGTAATTATGCCTTTGTTATCGATACAACAATTACAGAAATCATTTGCACAAAGTCATATTTTACAGGGCATTGATCTGGATGTAGAACAAGGAGAAGTGGTTGTTATTTTAGGTCCATCGGGCTGCGGTAAAAGTACCTTACTGCGTTGTATTAATGGCTTAGAACCGATTCAGGGTGGCGAAATTCGTTTAACTGGCTCAGGTGTTTTGGGCAAAGATGTGGACTGGACTAATGCTCGTCAAAAAATTGGCATGGTTTTTCAAAACTATGAGCTATTTGGGCATATGAACGTCATTGATAATATTTTGCTCGGGCCACTTAAAGTACAAAAACGTCACCGCGATGAAGCAGAACAAGTAGCAGATGAGTTGCTAAAGCGAGTCGGGCTATATGAGCGAAAACTTGATTATCCACGACAACTTTCTGGCGGACAAAAACAGCGTATTGCCATTGTTCGTTCACTGGTCATGCAACCTAAAGTCATTTTGCTTGATGAAATTACCGCTGCGCTTGACCCAGAAATGGTTAGGGAAGTGCTTGATGTGGTACTCAAGTTAGCGAATGAAGGAATGACCATGTTGATTGTGACACATGAGATGTCCTTTGCCCGTAAGGTTGCTGACCGCATTATTTTTATGGATAAGGGCAAGATTATTGAACAGGCTTCACCAGAAGAATTTTTTGAACAGCCGAAAACAGAACGAGCGAGAGCCTTTCTAAATATTTTGTCGTATTAATTTTTTATTATTTGAATCATGAGGAAGTGAATGTTTAAACGTAATTCAATAAAAATATTAAGCAGTCTTGCGGTAGCTGGGGTTTTATTAACTGCATGTAGTAAAACGCCATCAACTGAACAGGCAAGTAATGCTCAAGAAGACCATTCTTTAGAACAAGTCAAAAAAAATGGGGTTCTACGCGTTGCTGTTTTTGCCGATGATCCGCCGTTTGGTTATGTAGATAGTGCGGGGAATAATCAGGGCTTCGATGTAGCTCTAGCAAAACGAGTGACTAAAGATTTGCTTGGTGATGAAAAGAAAGTTGAGTTTATTGTGACTGAAGCTTCAAATCGGGTGGAGTTTTTAAAATCAAATCGAGCTGATGTTGTATTCGCGACATTTACGGTAACTCCTGAACGCAAAGAGGTTGTCGATTTTGCCGAGCCTTATTTAAAAGGTGCGTTTGGTATTGTCTCGCCTAAAGCCAAGCCAATTACTGACATTGCCCAATTAGAAGGTAAGACCTTAATCGTAAATAAAGGCACAAGTTCAGATACCTACTTTACCAAGCATTATCCAAAAGTGAATTTACTCAAGTTTGAAAGAAACTCGGATGCCTTTAAAGCCTTAACAGATGGTCGTGGTGACGCGATTTCACAAGATAGTACCTATGCTTTGGCATGGGCCGCGAAAAACCCAAGTTATGTTGCAGGTATTCAGTCTATTGGTGATCAAGAGTTTATTGCACCAGCGGTTAAAAAGGGCAATACCCAACTATTGAATTGGCTCAATACTGAAATTAAGCAGCTCAGAACAAGCGGTGAAATTAAGAAAATTTATGATGAAACCTTGAAACCAATTTACGGCGACTCGGTCAATCCGAATGTGTTTTTAGATGTAGGCCAATAATTTTCGATATCGCTAGAGCAGTGGCTAAAAGTAGGCGCTGCTATTTTTAAATAAGACTTTTACAAGAACGATAGGGTGAAATAATGACAACATTAACATTTCAAAACGTGAAGCATATTTTAGCTGCGTCTTTACTGAGTTTAGGTTTAGTTGCATGTGACAAAGGAACTCAGTCTACTGAAAAAACAGCAGATACCACACAAACTGTGTCGAGTATTGAACAGATCAAAAAGAATGGCGTGGTACGAATTGGCGTATTTAGTGATAAACCGCCGTTTGGATATTTAGATGCTCAAGGTAAAAACCAAGGCTTTGATGTTGAGATTGCCAAGCATGTTGCTAAAGATCTGCTGGGTGATGAAAACAAAGTTGAGTTTGTTTTAACTGAAGCGGCTAACCGTGTCGAATACTTAAAAGCCAATAAAGTGGATATAATTTTCGCAAACTTTACTGTTACACCAGAACGTAAAGAAGTTGTCGATTTTGCAAAGCCTTATTTAAAAGTGGCACTAGGTGTGGTTTCTCCTAAAAGCCATCCGATTACCGATGTTGCTCAACTTAAAGATAAAACTTTATTGGTAAACAAAGGTACAACGGCTGATTCATTCTTCACCAAGACTCATCCTGAAATTAAACTACAAAAATATGAACAAAACACTGAAACTTTTGATGCTTTAAAAGATGGTCGTGGTGCTGCGCTTGCACATGATAACTTGCTGGTTTTAGCTTGGGCTAAAGAAAATCCAAATTACACCGTTGGCATTACCAATTTAGGTGAACAGGACTTAATTGCACCAGCAGTGAAAAAGGGTGATAAAGAGTTATTGGATTGGTTGAACCAAGATTTAGAGAAACTGGCTAAAGAAGGTGTGATTCATCAAGCTTATGAAAAGACTTTAAAACCAGTCTATGGCGATACGATTAATCCAAAAGATTTATTGGTTGAGTAATTCTAATAAAGAGGACTCTAGATAGGATTTGCTCGAGTTAGGAGCTGGACTAGATTTTTAAAGTCGGCTCTGCTGCTAATTTATCTGCCAAATATTGAATCAACACACTCAATTTAGGCGGAACATGCCGTGTCGGTGGGTAGAGTAACCACAGCCCACCGCTATAATAGGTCTTAAAATACCAGTCGGGTAAAACCTGAACTAAGGTACCTTGTTGTAGAGCATGGCGTGCAACGAAGTACGGCAAGCTCGCAATACCTAAATGCTGTAATGCAGCACTCAAACGCACACCCGTATGATTTGCAGCATAACGACCACGCACGGCAACACTTATCGATTTATTTCCTTGTTGAAATTTCCATTTTGAGTCACTGGCTTGTTCACCTAAGTAAATACATTCATGCTGCTTTAAATCATGAGGGTGGTTCGGTATGCCATGCTTGGCCAAATACTCAGGCGTAGCACAAACCAAGTGATCAATATTAATGAGTTTTCGACCCATAAGGCCACCGGGTGGTTGCTCTGTAATTCGAAGTGCTAAATCGACTCCATCATCAATCAGGTCTACATAACGATCTTCTAAAAGCATTTGTATATCAATTTTAGGGTAGCGTTCTAAAAACTCGGGTAAATGCGGATGAATCATAAAATGTCCCACAGCTTTGGGAGCACTCATATGAATAATACCTTCTGGCTCGACATGAAATTGACCCGAACTTTCCATGACTGCTTGTGCCGCATTTACCATATCTAAACAACGTTGATAGACCTGTTGTCCACTTTCACTTAAACGAAGTTTTCGTGTAGTCCGATAGAGTAAGCGGGTGCCTAAAGCACGTTCTAAACGGGCAATCGCGCGGCTCACAGCAGAAGGTGTTGTACCAAGCTGGCGTGCAGTTTCAGAAAAGCTTTCCGACTCGACAACCTTAACGAAAGTCGCCATTTCATTTAACAGAACCAGACTTTGATTTGTGCTCATGAGGCAAAAGTTATTTGGATTTTAATTGGATTATCGCGTCTAAAAAATCGCAATACAATCTTTTAGGTAATTTTCAGGAAACTAAATTGTTATGTGGCAGTTGTATGGACATGAGTTTTTAACGCTAGCTCTTATTCACTTTATGGCGGTGATTTTACCGGGACCAGATTTTGTGATTACGGTAAGGCAAAGTGTACGTTATGGCTACCTGATTGGATGTCTGACCGCGATTGGTATTGGTGTCGGAATTTCAGTACATGTTTTTTATACCCTTGTTGGGATTGGCTTCTTGATTCAGCAAAGTGAATGGCTCATGTCACTGATCAGAACAGCAGGGGCAGCTTATTTGATTTATTTAGGATGGCAGTGTTTACGTAGCCAGCCGAATACTAATATTGAGATAAATGGCCAAGCAGACGGTGATACGCCGAGTTTATTTAAAGCGTTTACCATGGGTTTTCTCACCAATGCATTAAACCCCAAAGCCACTATCTTTTTTCTGGCAATCTTTACGACGATTGTAAGTACGGCCACACCAATGAAAGTTCAGGTTTTTTATGGTGTGTGGATGTGTATGGTCAATGCCATTTGGTTTATGGTGGTGAGTGTACTGTTTGCACAGCCTATCGTACGTAAAAGATTTTTGGAGTTTGGGGTTTATTTTGAGAGGGTAATGGGATTGTTGTTGATTGGAATTGCATTGAGATTGATTTGGGGATTGTTTAATTAAGTTGGTTTTATTTATAAGTGGATGGGGTGGCGCGACGGAGTCTTACCGTTTATACGTCATAATAAAGTAGCTAATTCTGTTACTTTTTTTGGAAAAAGTAACCAAAAAACTTTGTCATCTACAGAACCTGTTCACTGTTTTCATCTATCAGGAAATGTTGCGAAAACATTATTTTTATAAATTATGGGCAGGCTGTAGATGACTCTTAGCTCGAGCTGAAGGCTAATTCAGAAATCGAATTTAAAATAACAAGACTCCGCAGTGATAACTACTTTGAGTTGTCCGAACTATTGATGACTCTTAATTCGAGCTAAAATCATCTGCAACCTGCGTGGTATTAAATAGTTTATGTTTCTGCGATATATCGATTAGATATAAGAAGAGGACAGGTTTTGCAGATGAAAATGCTTTTGCTTACTTTGGGCGAAACCAAAGTAAGTCTAGCCGAAGGCTAATTCAGAAATCGAATTTAAAATAATAAGACTCCACTGTAATAGCTACTTTGACTTGTTACTTCATATATAACTTTTGAGCTCAAGTAGTTTTAATAAATAATCCATAAAAAAGACCGCCCAAAAGCAGTCTTTTCTCAAAAAAATAAATTTAACTAGTACGCCTATTACGCGTCAGTTGATGTAACACCGACACCAATAAATCAATTTCTTCAGTCGTATTATAAAAAGCCAAAGACGGACGCACGGTCTGTTCCACACCAAAACGGCGTAAAATTGGCTGTGCACAATGGTGCCCAGAACGTACGGCAATACCATGTTGATTTAAAGCTTTACCGACTTGTTCAGTTGAATAACCTTGTAAGGTAAAGGACATCACACTGGCTTTGTGATGTGCGGTTCCGATCAGGCGTAAACCTGACACACTACTCAGCGCATTTTGACCATATTCGAGTAGATCATGTTCATAGCGAGCAATGTTATGAATACCTAGACTTTCTACATATTCAAGTGCAGCACCTAAGCCAACAGCATCGGCAATGTTTCCAGTTCCAGCTTCAAACTTGTTGGGTGCAGGTTGGTAAACTACTTGTTCGAAGGTCACATCTTGAATCATGTTACCGCCGCCTTCCCAAACAGGCATGCTTTCTAGCAACTCTGGTTTTGCATAGACCACACCAATACCCGTTGGCCCAAACACTTTATGTCCAGAAAATACAAAAAAGTCTGCATCAAGAGCTTGTACATTAGTAGGGATGTGCGAAACAGATTGCGCGCCATCAACTAAAACACGTACACCTTTGGCATGCGCAATTTTAATGACTTCAGCAACAGGTGTGACTGTTCCTAAAGCATTCGAAACTTGAGTAATCGACAGCAGTTTAGTGCGTTCATTAATCAGTTTTGGCAACTCTTCTAAAATAATCTGGCCTGTGTCATCCACAGGAATGACTCTTAATTTTGCTCCAGTTTTTTTAGTGAGTTGATACCAAGGCACAATATTGGCATGGTGTTCTAAGTGAGAAACGATAATTTCATCACCTTCACCAATATTTTGCTCACCCCATGTTTTTGCAATCAGGTTAATGCCTTCGGTTGTTCCTCGAACAAAGATAATTTCTTTAGAAGAGGGTGCACCAATGAATCGGGCAACTACATTTCTTGCATGCTCATAGGCATCGGTTGCACGAGCCGCTAACTCATGGGCAGCACGGTGAATATTTGAGTTTTCATGCTGATAAAAATAAGCAATCCGGTCAATCACACGCTGCGGTTTTTGTGTGGTCGCAGCATTATCCAACCAAACTAGAGGGCGACCATTGACGCGTTCCTGTAAAATTGGGAAATCGCGACGTATGGCATGTACATCGAGTGGTTGAGCACTGCTTGCTACAAAAGTGGGTTGCGATGGTTGATAGTGACTATAACTTTGTCCAGTTTGAGGCAAGTCTAAAAAATAAAATGCAGAGCTTGCCGAACTTTGGGGAGGCGTGTTCGTTGCAAAACGATCTTCTGTCAGCAATGATTTCAGCTGATCACCATGTGGTAACTGAAAAGACTGTGCAACTGAATAATTATCTTCAACACCTTTAACAGACGGTTCTGCTGTATTGGGAGCAGAAAAATCATTTAAAAAATAATAAGGTGATTCACCTGCACCAGTGGGTAAGTTTGGTTCAATGCGTGGCACATTGGGTTCACTATGAGCAGCTTGTGGCAAATGTGGTTCAAATGGTGGGCGTGGCAAATTAGCTCCACCAACCACAGGCGCAGACGCTACAATTCGGCGTTCAGGGTAGTCTGGCAAATTTGGAATATGCTCAGGATATTCCGGATTGAGACTTTTCTGAAAGGCGATATTGGGCGCACGACCACTGAGTGCAGAAAATGGTTCACCCGGTTGTGGTGGATGCGGTGGCGCTCCGACAGGTAAGTCCAAGTTAAGGCCCGATGGAGAAGCTGAACTGCTTGAGCTTGGTAATGCTGAAAAAAACTCATTAGCAAGTCGAGCAATGGTGGACTCATCAGGGAAGTTGGCTGGTGGATTAATACCAGTCACTTCAGGCCCCGTTGGACTACCTTGCAGATTACTTGTAGTTAACTGGGTAGTCATGATATTTGTCCACCTCCACATCATCTAAAACTGCCAACGCATCATCAGTGAGTACTGCAAGTGAGCAATATAACGAGATTAGATACGACGCAATCGCGTTACGGTTGATTCCCATAAAGCGTACTGAAAGCCCTGGTGACTGTTCACCAGCAAGACCTGGTTGGAACAAACCAACAATCCCTTGACGCTTTTCACCAACACGAAGCAGCAAGATTTTAGTTTTGCCATCTTCTACAGGAATTTTATTAGATGGAATGAGTGGAATTCCGCGCCATGTAATGAACTGCGAACCAAATAAGCTAACCGTTGGAGGTGGTACACCACGGCGTGTACATTCACGTCCAAATGCTGCAATCGCATCAGGGTGTGCTAGGAAAAATCCCGGTTCTTTCCAGACTTTACGTAGTAAATCATCAAGATCATCTGGAGTAGGTGGGCCATTTAAAGTCGAAATACGTTGGTCATCTGTCACACTTGCCAGTAAACCATATTCAGGGTTATTGATAAGCTCGCTTTCTTGACGTTCTTTAATGGTTTCAATGGTTAAGCGAAGCTGTTCTTTAATTTGGTCGTGTGGGCTGCTGTAAAGATCAGCAACGCGTGTATGTACATCTAAAACTGTAGATACACCATTTAAAAAGTATTCACGCGGCTCTGGATCATAATCGACAAAAGTTTGTGGCAAAGTTGCTTCATCTCGTTGTGTGCAAGCCACTTGAATATCATCGGTATTATTGACACGGTTTAGGCGATAGATACCTGCTTCAACAGGAAGCCATTGCAGTAAATGAGTCAGCCATCGGGGAGTAATTGTAGAAAGTTGCGGAGCTGTTTTTGTTGCATTGGCCAGTTGGCGAGCTGCGTGGTCCCCAAGTGCAAGTTGGGCTTTATCTGTATTTTTCGCCATGAATCATTTTTCCTTATTACATTGGCTTTTTAAAAATAAAAATTCTAGGATGCATATAAACTAGAATTAGTTCTGGTTTTAAAATTAAAATCGCGTTATAAATTTTTTAAATACTGAGCTTATTAATGATTTATCTATTTTCTAAATAAAAATATATTTAAACTAGAAATAAGCATTTAGTTAATACATAAGTTTTTTGTTTATTCATCTCCTTATCTATTTATTTCACATCTATATTTTTTAACTGGCAATATGATTTTTTTGATAAGACTCATTCGGTGACTGTAAAATCTGACTACCTGCAGCAACACTATGGGTTAGCCAAACATTACCCCCAATAATTGACCCTCGGCCAATGGTAATACGGCCTAAAATAGTGGCGCCTGCATAAATCACGACATCATCTTCAACAATCGGATGGCGTATATAGTCTTTTTTCAAACCACCATCATCATTGGTTTCAAAGCGTTTTGCTCCAAGGGTCACGGCCTGATAAATACGAACACGTTCCCCAATCACACAAGTCTCACCAATCACCACACCCGTACCATGATCAATGAAAAATCCTTTGCCGATTTGCGCACCCGGATGAATATCAATACCCGTAGCAGAGTGAGCCAACTCGGAAATAATGCGAGACAATAAAGGCACTTGGGCATACAGTTGATGCGCAATTCGGTGATAAATAATCGCAAATATGCCCGGATAGCAAAGTAATACTTCATCCACACTATGTGCCGCTGGATCGCCTTCATAGGCCGCACGGACATCGCCGTCTAAAAGGCGCCGTATAGAGGGCAATGTGTTGGCAAAATCCTGCACAATAGTTTGAGCAAGTTCGTCTGGCTGTTGGACTGTGTTCGAATGACTCAAATGACGTTTTGCTTCATAATTTAAAGCCAGTTGCACTTGAGCATGTAAGGCTGTGAGTACCCGATTTAAAGTATAGGCAATATAAGAATCTTCAGTTTCTTGACGTAAGTCAGCAGGGCCTAAACGCATTGGAAATAAAATTCCGCACAGGTCATCTAAAATGGCTTTTAAAGCTTCTTTAGATGGAAGTTCACGACCCCCAAATTCTTTGGTTCTGTGCTGCTGCTGACGCCAGTCATGCCTTGCTTGTTGTAAACCTTGTACAACCGCATTAATGTTCCATTGAGTCACAAGCTTTCCTTGATTCACTGAAAATTGATTGAAGTATTAGTCTTGTTGCCAAGGAAGTTGGTGGATGCGCCAGCCATTTTTCTGATTACGCTGTTGCTGATCATTTAGATCGCCTTCGAAGCCTTCAAGAACGTTATAAATATGCTCAAAACCTGCATTAAATGCGGCTTCGGCAGCTTGTGCTGAACGGTTGCCACTACGGCATAGCAAAAGAATGGTTTTGTCTTTACCAACTTTTGATTCAAGTTCTTTTAAAAAGCGTGGATTACGGTTAAACGATGTGCCTGTTGCCCAAGCGACATGAACACTTTCAGGGACATAACCTACAAATTTACGTTCTTCATTGGTACGTACATCAACTAAAACGGCTTCTCCTTGTTGTACGAGTTGCCATGCATCAACAGGTGATAAACTGCCACTAAAATTTAGTTCGTGTTCTTGTGCATATTGCTGTGCTTTAGAAAGAATTTCTTCGGCTGAAAAGGATGCATTTGAACCATTTGAGATAAAGCTTTGCGGAGCTTCTGTATTTAATTTAGCATTCATTGAATATATCCTTATCTTTGATTCAGATTGTTAAGGTTCAATTTACGCGTTTTTAAATATAAGCAAAAATAAGGAATATCTATTTATATATATTATTTTTATAAATAAGAGCGGCGAATATTTTATATAAAACAGTATTAGTTAATCTTATAAAGTTATTAAAATAAA
This sequence comes from Acinetobacter sp. D009, assembly GCF_038562025.1. Taxonomy (NCBI): domain Bacteria; kingdom Pseudomonadati; phylum Pseudomonadota; class Gammaproteobacteria; order Moraxellales; family Moraxellaceae; genus Acinetobacter; species Acinetobacter sp. D009. Next base: position 2,261,131 of record NZ_CP151886.1, on the reverse strand, counting down.
ATAGATTTAAGAAAATTTATTATTTAGTAAAAAGCGTGCAGATTAAAATAATCCACACGTTTTTAAACATTAAGCAAATCCACCATTTACCCGAATGACTTGTGAATTTATCCAACGCCCATCTGGGCCAGCTAGCATGGCAACTACACTGGCAATTTCTTCAGGTGTTCCGATTCTTTCCAATGGGGCAAGTTTTGCAATAGCCGCCACTTGCTCTTCAGTTTTTCCATTATAAAAAAGGTCAGTACCTGTCGGGCCGGGTGCAACTGCATTTACAGTAATATTCCGTCCGCGTAACTCATTTGCTAACACATGTACTAAACCTTCGACACCTGCTTTTGAAGCAATATAAGGACCATATGCCGGAAAAGATTTGGCAATTACACTGGTTGAAAGCGCAATAATCCGACCACCATCTGGCACTGTTTCGGCCGCATGCGCCAATATTAAAAACGAGCCACGTAAATTGGTATGAATCACTTTATCGAAATCTTGCAGGCTTTCAGGTGTAATTTTTGCCATAGGCATAATACCGGCACTATGAACTACCACATCTACTTGACCATTAATGGCCTTTGCCTCTTGAAATAAACGGCTCACCTCATGTTCATTTGCAACGTCCGCTTGAATAGCTGAGGCTTGACCACCTTGCTCAATAATATGATCTACAGTGGCTTGGGCATGCACTTTATTGCCAGCATAGTTAACAATCACATAAAAACCATCTTGAGCTAAACGTTCTGCAATAGCACGGCCAATACCACGTGATGCGCCAGTAACCAGAGCTGTTTTTATTGAAATATTCATTTTTAGATTGCCTGTTTGAGTAGGTATGGCTTATTTTAATAATATAGAAATATGGGATAAATCTTCATAATTGGATAAGATAATTCCATATTTGTTAATAATAGATAGGGTTAAAAGCGAGCACCATGGATAAATTTGATACCTTGCAACTTTTTACCCGCATCGTAGAGCTGGGTAGTTTTAGTCAGGCAGCCGATCAGCTGAATATCCCACGTGCTACAGCAAGTAATGCCATTAAAGAGTTAGAGAATAATTTACAGTGCCGTTTGCTAGAACGGACGACTCGGCATGTAAGGCCATCACTAGATGGACAGGCATTTTATGAACGCTGCACACAAATATTATCGGAACTCGATGATGCCGAATCATCTTTACGTAATGTAATTGCACAGCCCCGAGGTTTACTACGTGTCGATTTATCAGGCGCACATGCGACTAAAATTGTTTTACCCAATATCGATCAATTTCACGAGTTGTACCCCGACATTGAACTGGTAATTAGTACAGGTGATCGCTTGGTTGATCTGATTAGGGAAGGGATAGACTGTGTGGTGAGAGCGGGGCGTTTGGATGATTCCACTTTAATTGCTAGACATTTGGTCGATATGCCACAAGTGATTTGTGCAAGTCCTGACTATTTAAATAAAAATGGAATGCCACAGCAACCAGAGGATTTGTTATCACATTATTGTGTTAATTTCTTTTCGACATCAGGCGGACGGAATTATCCATTTGAATTGATGGTGAACGGAAAAAAACAAGATTATTTTTTAAAAAGCTGGATAGCGGTAAATGACGCTGAAAACTATGTATTATCTGCTTTACGTGGGGCAGGCTTAATTCAAGTACCGCGCTATCATGTGGCGAATGAATTAAAAGACGGGCAACTGGTTGAGGTCTTATCTGAGTGGGAAATCCCGAAGATGTCAGTTTCTGCTTTATATCCGCAGCATCGGCAGCTCTCGCCACGCGTACGAGTTTTTGTCGCTTGGCTGAGTGAGTTATATACGGGTTATTTTGCTAACTTTGAATACCCGCAAAAATGAAATATCTTGCGGGTAAGTCAAAAAACTGAATGATATTTTTAAGACTGATTCTGTAATTTATCTTGAGTATTGGTCTCAAAATCGCTCGCATCATGACGTTCATGCAACTGTGTGGCTAAATCACCAAAGGTACGGTTGACCATACGGCCACGTTGTACCGCAGGGCGCGCTAAAATCGCATCTGCCCAGCGCTGAACATTTTTATATTGATCGACACCTAAAAACTCCGCGCCGTTATACACCCAGTTTTTAACAAGACCGCCATACCAAGGGAATGCTGCAATATCAGCGATGCTATATTCAGAACCAGCTAAATATTCATGCTTTGCCAGATGCTGATCTAATACATCAAGTAAGCGTTTTGTTTCCATTGCAAAGCGGTTAATCGCATATTCAATTTTAACAGGGGCATAAGCATAAAAATGTCCAAAACCACCACCTAAGTAAGGTGCACTGCCCATTTGCCAGAATAACCAATTAAGGCATTCAGTACGTGCAGCAATATCAGTTGGAATGAAAGCCTTAAATTTTTCAGCTAAATAAAGCAAAATTGAGCCAGACTCAAATACTCTTAATGGCGGGTTTTGGCTATGGTCAACCAATGCTGGAATTTTAGAGTTTGGATTAACTTCTACAAAACCACTGCCGAATTGCTGTCCTTCACCAATTTTAATCAGCCATGCATCATATTCAGCATCTTTATGTCCTAATGCTAAAAGCTCTTCTAACAAAATAGTGACTTTTTGACCATTAGGCGTTGCTAAAGAGTAGAGCTGAAGCGGATGTTTTCCTACAGGAAGTGTATGTTCGTAGCGAGGGCCTGAAGTAGGTTGGTTTAAATCGGTTTTTTCTCCAGTCCATTGCCAAACTTGTGGAGGAATATAGTTTGAATCACTCATTTTTTATCTCGTGTTTGGTGTAAATATAAGGATTTATTTATGTCGTAAGGCAAGCCATTTTTGTACGGTCAGTCTTTGCCATTGCTGTAATGCATAGTTTTTTAAACGTTCTGGTACAGCATCACCATTTTGAATAAGGCGTTGCAACATAAGGGCGAGTTCAGCATCTACAATGCTCCATGAACCAAAAAGAAATTCGGCATCAGACGCAAGAAGTTTTTCTGCAACAAAGAAAAGTTTCTCGGCTGCTTTTAGACCTTCTTCTGAAAGCGGAGTGGAGGTGGGCTGAATAAAAATAACATCGGTTGGACGCTCAGTTCTTAGTGCAACTAAGTCCGATCGGAGCCATGCCTGAATTTGTCTTGCTCTTGCGCGTGCTTGAATATCTTTTGGAAAAATAGCTGTGTCTGGATAAAGTTCTTCTAAATATTCCAAAATGGCAGAAGATTCTGATAAGGCAAAATCGTTATGCTCAAGTACAGGCACTTTAGCTGTTAATGACTTTTCTACAAAAGATGTTTCAAACTGGCCTTGCTGAGCTAAGTCGATGGTTGCTATTTCAAATGGAATTTGTTTTTCGTGTAGTCCTACAAAAACTGTAAATGCATAGGGACTTAGAAATTGTGAATCTGTATACAGCTTAAAATGCTCGTTATTCATTGTTATTGTCCGTGTGATAAACAGATGGGTCTAGTCTAAGTGAGCTAAGCCAAGATTGGGTAGCTTTTTTGTGGAAAAGCTTTATCGGTTTTTGAACTAAGCTATTTCGGTGGTCAACGTTAGGGTTTAATGTGCTGAAAATGTTGACGAACAATACTAAGCCAAGCTTGTACTGCTGGTGAGACAGGAAGATTCTTTTTCCAAGCCATGACTAAGTGCCACTGAATATTTGGTTTTTCAAGTGGCACTGCTGCAAATAAAGTCGGGTCAAGCATGTCAGTATAATACTGTGGGAGAAGTGCAATCCCCATACGTTGTAACACCATGTCTGCTAAGAGGTGCCATTGGCTGGTCCGGCACGCAATGGTTGGGTAGAAACCATGCTGCTTACATGCATTGAGAATAATACTGTTTAAAGAAAAATTCTCTGGAAACATTAAAAATGATTGGTGTTGTAGCTCTTCTAGATTTATTTTTTTGCGGGTTGCCCAAGTCGCATCACGACGTAAAAGTACCATTAAAGGGTAGTTACATAACTCGATGCTATTAAAAGTTTGCTCATCAAAAGGCTGCAATAAAACGCCAACGTCTAGCTCATTATTGAGTAAAGCCTGTTCAATACCGCGTGAACCAACCTCCATAAAAGCCAATTCAATATCTGGCAATTGCTGATGATAATCAAACAGGGCAGTGGTTAGGAGCTGTGAACCTAAAGGTGGAACGCCGAGTTTTAAAGTTCCTGTTTTTAATTGTTGATAGTTTTCAATTTCAAGAAAGATGTTCTGTTCTGCCTGAAGAAGCTCAATCGCATGTTGATAAATCCGCTCTCCAATTTCAGTTAGTTCAATTTGTCTTTTTCGTCCATGATCAGGTTTAACTAAGAGCTGTACCTGAAGCTGCTCTTCAAGCTGCTGTAATATTTTACTAATAGTCGGTTGAGTCAGATGCAACTCTTCAGCAGTACGGGTAAAACTTTTAGTTTTAACTAGTGTAACGAAGCACTGTAATGATTTTAGAGAAAGCATAATAAAGAATAAATTATTCCATTTTGGAATAATATTAACATGAATAATTCATATTTAGCAGCTTTTACCAAGATAGCATAATGGTGTAGTTAACCATTTAATTTCGCAAAATGAGTACTGAATCTGCTTCTGGCACACCCACACAACCTTCACTTTTAGTTTTAGTTAAACAAATTTTGATTTTGGCTGGATTTTGGTGGGTCGGATATCTCTTACATCAAAAGCTTGGCGTACCTGTCTCGGCGGGTATTTTAGGTATGTTTTTATTGCTTCTATGTCTGTTCTTTAAAATTATCAAAATGGATCAGGTGGCAATAGGAGCAACCGTTGTTTTAGGTGAACTGTTGCTGTTTTTCGTACCTGTAGTCGTTGCCGTAATTCAGTATAAAACTTTGTTTATGACTGAAGGCTGGCAAATTGTTTTGAGCATTGCGGTTGGGACCATTTCAGTCATGCTCAGTACTTGCCTGACGATTCACTATTACAATCGTTTGAAAGCTTATTTACAGGCTCGAAAACGTCTTCAACATAAGCATATCTAAAGAGCAAACGACATGAATATTTGGTCAATTCTTTGTCTGATCTGGACTTTGGCAGCCTATGTTGTGGCAAAGCGGATCTATCAGAAAAATCCGAAACTTTGGTTATCACCTGCGATTAGCGTGCCTGTACTCACCATCATTTTGATGACGATTTTTGGAATTTCATATCAAACTTATGCTGAAGATACGCAGTGGATTGTTAATTTATTAGGACCAGCAACGGTTGCGTTTGCTGTACCGATTTATCGTTATCGGGAAACGATTCGTAAAAACCTTGGGGTCCTTTCAATTGCGATTATTGTGGGGATGAGTGTAGGTGTGATGTCTGCCTATGAAATGGCACAGTGGTTTCACTTTAGCCCTGAAGTCACCAACAGTTTGATGGCACGCTCTATTTCAACCCCATTTGCCATGATTTTAGCGGAAGATATTCACGGTTCGGCAGCTTTGGTTTCACTATTTACCGTTATTACGGGTTTGGTCGGCATGATTTGCGGCGATGCGATTTTAGCGATTACTAAAATCCGTTCTAACGTGGCAAATGGGGCAGCCTTCGGAAATGCAGCCCATGGTTTTGGTACAGTTAGAGCACAGCAGCGCAATAGTGAAGAAGGTGTAATTGCCAGTTTGACTATGGTCATTGCAGGTATTTTAATGGTACTGATTGGGCCATTTGCGATTCATCTATGGTTGCTGTTGTAGATTTTATCTAACTTGATTTGTCATGTTGTTGAATAATTCTTGATAATTTTTTTATGGCTTGCCTCATCAGTTCGGGTTCAAAATCGCCTAAGCCGACAATTAAACCCGAACGTCGCCGCTCTTTTGAAAATGTCGGTGAAATTGCTTTGATGGCAATACCTGCATCGACTGCCGAGCTTGCAACGTCAATATCATTAATATGTTGAGCAAGCCATAACACCATATGCATGCCTTGATCGCCCGGCTGTAACCAAGCCAGTTCTTGAGGTATGTATTTTTCAATCAGATCAATAATGTATTCTCGAACTTCTGCATAGACATTTCGAGTACGTCGAATATGCCGCTCTAAATAGCCCTCTTGAATAAAAGTAGCCAAAACGTGTTGGTCGGCAGCAGGCGGGTGTCGATCAATTAAGACTCTAAGCCCACAAAAAGGTGCTACCAATTCTTTAGGCAATACTGCATAGCCAAGTCTAAGTGATGGAAATAGAACTTTGCTGAAAGTCCCAAGATAAATCACTTGGTCGGGTGCCATACCTTGTAAAGATGGGAAGGGTTGACCGTTATAACGGAGTTCACTGTCATAGTCATCTTCAATGATCCATGCATTTTGCTGTTTTGCCCACTCTAATAAGGCCGTACGTCTTGCTAGACTCATCGGCATGCCAAGTGGATATTGGTGAGAGGGTGTCACGAAAGCAGCACGTGCATGTTTAGAAAGCTTAATTCCAGTTTCAACCTGAATGCCTTCTTCATCAACAGGAACACGTACCATCCGAATGTTTTGTACAGCATGTTCAAAAATAGCCGTTGTACCCCGATAAGCCGGATCCTCAATCCAGACTTCATCTTTTGCTTCAAATAAAATCTGACTGCAAATATAAAGTGATTGCTGGATGCCAGGCGTAATCACGATTTGTTCAGGTTCGCAGTGGACAGAGCGGGATCGACGTACATAGTCGGCTATAGCAATTCTTAGTGATAATACCCCTTGAGGTTCACCATATCCTGAAGGAACACCTGCTCCCCGTGATCTATATTTATTACCAAATTTACGCCAGATATCACTTGGTTGAGTACGACCGACGGGGACAGATACCGCAAAAGGAACATGGGGAAGTGGCTTAAATTCATCAAGCACTTTGGCATAAGAACGTGCTGATTTGGTCAGAGGTATCGAGTTAGGTTTATTTTCTTTTGATGAATGTTGTATTGCAGATGTCTTAATCAAAGCATGAGACACATAAGTGCCAGTTCGTGGTTGAGAGTCAAACACACCTTCAGCTAAAAGCTGATCATAAGCTTCAATAATCGTTCCGCGAGCGACCCCAAGTGTTTGAGCCAGTTCGCGTGAAGAAGGCAACGGATCGCCGGGTTGTAAATCACCACTTTGTACAGCTTCGCGTAAAGCTTGGGTCAGTTGAGCACTTATTTTTCCTTGGCTTTTATCAATCTTCGCAATCGATGGAAGTTCAACAACTTTTGCCATTCTGGCCATAATTCTGGTCTACTTAAAAAAATACAAAGTGGTTCTTTTTAATAAACCACATAAACCAGAAAATTTACAACACAAAATATAAATAACCCTGATATTTACAGTGAGGTTTTGAGCCATGTATATCCCCGATGATTATGCAGAAAACCGTTTGGATGTATTGCATTCTCTTATTACCGAATATCCGTTTGGTGTGCTTTTTACTCATGGATGTAATGGTTTAGATGCAAACCATCTTCCATTTGAATTACAGGCAAATGAAGGGGAATTGGGTGTACTACGTGCGCATGTGTCTAGAGTTAATCCTGTCTGGCAGGATATTAAAAATGGAGATGAGGTGTTGGTCGTGTTTCAAGCGGGCGATGCTTATATTTCACCAAACTGGTACCCATCCAAACATGAACAGCACAGACAAGTACCGACATGGAACTATAGGGTTGTGCATGCTTATGGCAAAGTAACCATTCAAGATGATGAACGTTACGTTCGTGGGGTTGTGGCTCGTTTAACTCGTACTCATGAAGCATCTCAACCTGAACCATGGAAAATGTCCGATGCACCAAAAGACTATCTTGAACCGATGTTAAAAGCCATTGTGGGAATGGAAATTGAAATTACTAAGCTGCAAGGAAAATCAAAACTTGGGCAAAACAAAGAACGCCGAGACATTTTAGGCGCGGCAGATGGCCTATCGAAATCTGGTCATCAAACTATAGCGAATGCCATGTACAGTGTGGCTGAGTTAAATAAATAATTTTGAAAATATAAAAGCTTAATATCAATTGAGGAGATAAAGATGTCTTTGACTACACCTGTTGAGTTATTGGGTGAACACGTTATTTTAAAGCCGCTAGATGTAACTCAAGCTGAAGCGCTCAAAGAGGCCGTTTGCGATGGGGAACTCTATAATCTTTGGTATACCCGTGTGCCAAGACCTGAACAGATGACTGCTGAAATTGAAAGACGTCTTGATTTGCAAAAATCCGGCTCTATGTTGCCATTTTATATTGAAGACCGAAAAACGGGGCGAGCGCTGGGCATGACAACTTTAATGCATATTGAAGAAGCCCATCGCCGTGTAGAAATTGGCTCAACATGGTATCGCAAGTCTGCACAGCGTTCACCTGTAAATACCGAGTGTAAAAAGCTACTGTTGGCGCATGCATTTGAGTCATTGAACTGTATTGCGGTTGAGTTACGTACATCTTCTTTAAATGTTCAAAGTCAAGCCGCGATTGTACGCTTGGGTGCAAAGCTAGACGGTGTGCTAAGAAGCCATCAAATTGTGAAAGATGATATTTTGCGGGACACCCATGTTTATAGCATTTTGAAACATGAGTGGCCTGCGGTTCGCCAAAATCTGGAATGGATGTTGAACAAACCGCGTTAGGAATTAATGCATAAGTCTATATTCTTGCGGAGTATTACCTGTCCAGTTTTTAAATGCTCTGCTAAAAGAGTTGTGCTCTTGAAAGCCCAATAGAAATGAAATTTCACCCGTGCTCATTGATGATTTTTCTAAATAATGTTGGGCAAGAGATTGACGAGTCGCATCTAAAAGCGTTTTAAAATTAGTTTGCTCTTCTAAAAGTAACCGTTGTAGCGTACGTTTGCTCATCGCGAGTCGTTGAGCAACATCTTCTATCGTACATAGTCCAGCAGGTAGGTTTTCTAAAAGTATAGCTTTAACTTTTTCGCTAACTGTTGCATCTTCATCAAGCTGTATAAGACTACGTTGCAAGTTTGGCTCGAAAAAAGACCACATGGTCGGGTTGGCTGTTAAAAAAGGACGTTCAGCATCTTGGCGTGAAAAGACAATTGAAATGTGTTCACTTTTTTGTGGAAGTACGCCAAAAAATGTTTTGTACTCTGCCAGATTATTAGGTAAATCGGGCAGCGTAACTTTCAAAGGTATAACTGGATGTCTTGTACATATTCTTGCTAATTGAGCAAAAAAGACCAGTTCTGACATGGCAAGGCTTTGCGGTGTTGGCGTAGATACATTATAAAATTTGAGTTCTAGCGTTGTTGTGTCGTTATCAATTGCGACTTGTAACTGCATTGGCCCAACGAGTCTTTTAAATTCAGATAGACGCTGTATCGCAATATTGAAGTTGGGACTACAAATACAGGCAAAAATCGCTGGATCAAACAGTTCAACTGTAATCATTTGACCAATTTTTAAAGGTAAGTCATTTATTCCAGCAAGTTGTTCAATTGCGTGCCAAAAATTGAAATATTGAACGGGCGTAAGGCTTGCATCTTTACGGTTGAATAAATCAAGCGGTAGAGATGCCAAACGTAATGCATCTTCAAGATTTATGCCTAGGTCATTCAGTAATAACTTCCAATTGGTATTTAGGGCAAAATTTGAAGCATATTTCATTTGAGCATCTCAACATTAAACTTAATGGGTCACTTCATTTATTTAATAACTGACATCACCATAAGATCAAACACACGGTCACCAAACCATTTACGTACAAATATCATCAGTTTGGCATATTTGCCACCCACATAACGTGTTTTAGGTGAGGATGCATGAACAGCTTTCATCAGCATATCGACGACAACTTGCACGTCTGAAAGTTCACCTTTTTCTACTGTAATTTTTGTTGAGTTAGCAACCGCGGCTGCCATATGGCTATACGCACTTTGCCCTGAACGTTCCAGCATAGGTTGGATCATTACATCTGCAAATTCAGTTGCGATAGCACCCGGTTCAATGACAACAACATCAATATTAAATGATTTTAACTCTAAACGTAGGCAGTCAGACCAACCTTCAACTGCATGTTTACTGGCATGATACCAACTACCAAGTGGTGTATAAATTTTCCCACCCATTGATGAAATATTGATAATTCGACCCTGCATTTTTTTACGCATACTAGGCAGAACCTTTTGGGTTAAATAGGCCATACCAAACAGATTCACTTCAAATTGATAGCGTGCATCGGCAAGGGTCGTATCTTCCATAGCACCATACATACCAAAGCCTGCGCAGTTAACTAAAATATCAACGCCATGGGTTTCTTTTTCAATAGTCTTCACAACTTGGTCGATATCATCCTGATTGGTAATATCCATTTTTAATGTATGAGCACCCAGGGCTTTTAGTTCTTGCATAGCATCAACGCGACGAGCAACGGCATAAACAGTTGCACCTTCTTTGAGTAATGCTTTGGTAAATGCTTTTCCCATACCAGATGATGCGCCTGTGATGAGAACGATTTTTTCTTTAACTGTGTTCATATTCTGTCTCTCAACTAAAGTTTTAAGGAAATTGCTTTTCGATAGAGACATCATAGGAATTTGAATGATATTTATCCAAATCGAATGGCGACAATGTTTAATCAAAGCGCGCCAAATTGTAGTAAAGATCATTTATTAGAAATAGAAAGATAAACTCTGCATAAAGCGAAAGCTTATTTTTTTGCTTAATCATGATGAACATATGGCAATTAATAACCACGGGATTAAAGCCATGCTTAAATCATTAACCTGAGGTTAATAACAGCTTATCTAGGTTGATTGATCAAAAGTCCATAAAGCGTTTTTATAGATTCAGAACAAAACTGCGATCTATAGGTAAGTACATGGAAGGATCAGTTCAGAATAAAGAACGGTTATGGACAAAGCGGCGTCATGCCAAACAATTAAAACTAGAGATGGTAAACCAATATACCGATGGTGTGGTGATTCCAACTCAAGACATTATTAAAGTTTTGGAAACCTTAATTACACCGGGTGACAAAGTTGTACTCGAAGGGAATAACCAAAAGCAGGCAGATTTTTTATCGCGCTCTTTGGCACAAACCAATCCAGATGTTTTACATGATTTACATATGATCATGCCAAGCGTCGGACGTTCGGAACATCTCGATCTGTTTGAAAAAGGCATTGCGCGTAAGCTCGATTTTTCTTTTGCTGGCCCACAAAGTTTACGTATTAGCCAGTTAATTGAAGATGGACTGCTAGAGATCGGGGCGATTCATACCTATATCGAGTTGTATTCACGTTTGGTGGTCGACCTCATTCCAAATGTGGTGCTCTCAGCGGGTTTTATGGCGGACCGTCAAGGCAATATCTATACAGGGCCAAGTACCGAAGATTCTCCAGCCCTTATTGAACCTGCGGCTTTTAGTGACGGTATTGTGATTGTTCAGGTGAATGAACTGGTCGATGACGTCTCAGAGTTACCACGTGTCGATATTCCTGCTTCTTGGGTTGATTATGTGGTGGTCGCAGATCAGCCATTTTATATCGAACCGTTATTTACCCGTGACCCGAAACACATCAAGCCAGTGCATGTGCTTATGGCCATGATGGCAATTCGCGGAATTTATGAAAAGCATAATGTGCAATCGTTAAACCATGGTATTGGTTTTAACACTGCGGCAATTGAATTGATTTTACCGACCTATGGTGAATCTTTAGGTTTAAAAGGAAAAATTTGCCGAAATTGGACACTAAATCCGCATCCAACCTTAATTCCAGCGATTGAAACAGGTTGGGTTGAAAGCGTGCATTGTTTTGGTACCGAACTCGGTATGGAAAAATATGTTGCAGCTCGTCCCGACGTGTTCTTTACAGGTCGTGATGGCGCTTTACGTTCCAACCGTATGATGTGTCAGCTTGCAGGTCAGTACGCCGTTGATTTGTTTATTGGTGCAACTTTGCAAGTTGATGGTATGGGCCATTCTTCGACTGTCACCAAAGGTCGTTTAGCCGGTTTCGGTGGTGCACCAAATATGGGGCATGATCCACGCGGACGTCGTCACGATACGCCAGCATGGCTAGATATGCGTTTACAAGGTACCAGTGAAACTGAAACCTATTTGGCACGTGGTAAAAAGTTAGTTGTACAAATGGTGGAAACCTTCCAAGAGGGTGGCAAGCCAACTTTTGTAGAACGTCTTGATGCGATTGATGTGGCTAAAACCGCAGGCTTACCTTTAGCGCCGATCATGATTTATGGCGATGATGTGACCCATTTACTGACCGAAGAAGGCATTGCTTATCTATATAAAGCAAGCAGCCAAGAAGAGCGCCAAGCCATGATTGCTGCTGTAGCAGGTGTGACCAGTATTGGTTTAACTCAAGACCCAAAAACAACAGCACGTTTAAGAAGTGAAGGCTTGGTGGCATTTCCTGAGGATTTAGGTATTCGCCGTACCGATGCCACACGTGAACTGTTAGCGGCAAAAAATATTGCCGACTTAGTGACGTGGTCAGATGGCTTATATCAACCCCCTGCAAAATTCAGGAGTTGGTAATGATGGCACAAGTTCAATATCAAATCCTCAGCGATAGTCAGCTTTTGGCAAGTTTAGCGGTAGAGGCTCTGATTGATGAAGTCAATCTGACACCAAAACCGGCGCTGGTTGATCGTCGTGGTAGTGGTGCTCATGATGATCTGACATTGGAGTTAATGGAGAGCTCTGCAAAAAGTTTAGGATCCATGTTTGAAGAAATGGCTCAAGCAGCCATACATCATGGTGAGGTTTGTTTAGCTTTACGTGAAGACATTGGTGAAATTGGCCGGCAAGGTGAAAAGACCATGATGTTGGCAACAGGTGGTGTAAATACACACCGCGGTGCAATTTGGGCCTTGGGTTTAATGGTTACCGCAGCAGCATTAGCGCGCACCAATCAACAGTACTTATCGGCTGTTGAGCTATGCCATTTAGCAGGCCAGATTGCTCAGCTTGAAGATCGTTTTATTCCAAAGCAGGCTTTAAGTCATGGTCAACAAGTACAAAAGAAATTAGGCATCTTAGGTGCCAAAGAACAGGCTCAACAAGGCTTTCCAACTATTGTGAATTTTGGGTTAAAGCAACTTTATCAAAGTCGTAGTAAACCCATGAAAGAAGAGTTCGCTCGCTTAGATGCCTTACTTGCCATGATGACAGATTTGACCGATACCTGTGTGCTTTATCGCTCTGGCACATCTGGTTTAAAGCGTATGCAACAAGGCGCACAGCAAGTATTGGATTTGGGCGGTAGCTCAAGCTTAGAAGGTCGACGTGCTTTGCATCTTTTAGAGATTGATCTGCTTCGGATGAAAGCTTCCGCTGGTGGTGCCGCAGATTTGTTGGCAGCAACACTATTTATAGATCGTGTTGAGCAGACATCTGTCAAAAAATAAAGAAGGATTTTGATTATGGAAACACTTCATTTTGAATTTGTGGCGACAGAGCCACCTGTAAAAAAAGCGTTGGTAGGATGTGTTGGCTCGGGCGATTTAGAAATTTTGATGGAACCTGGTGAAAAGGGAAAAGCCTCTATTCATGTCGTTACCTCTGTAGATGGCAGTGCAGCACGTTGGCACAATCTTTTTGAACGGATTTTTACTGCTCAAATACCGCCAGCGGTCAATATTGATATTCATGACTTTGGTGCAACTCCCGGTGTCGTTCGCTTACGTCTGGAACAAGCATTGGAGGAGATTGCTCATGACTGATATCGAGAGCTTGTTAAATAAACAAGATTTTATTGAGCTGAGTGCAAGAGAGCGTGCTAAAGCATTATTAGATGAAGGGACTTTTCGAGAGTTACTCGACCCATTTGCCCGTGTTATGTCACCTTGGCTCGTTAAACAGAATATTGTGCCGCAAGCCGATGATGGCGTGGTGATTGCAAAAGGATCTATTCAAGAACGCCCAGTGGTTTTAATTTCTATTGAAGGCTTATTTCAAGGTGGCAGTTTAGGTGAGGTGGGCGGTGCCAAAATTGCGGGTGCCTTAGAACTTGCGGTTGAAGACAATCTAAAAGGCATTCCAACAGCTGCAATTTTATTGTTGGAAACAGGTGGCGTTCGCTTACAAGAAGCAAATCTGGGTTTGGCTGCAATTGCTGAAATTCAGGCTGCAATTGTGAACTTACGGCAGTATCAACCCGTAATTGCTGTGGTCGCAGGCAGTGTAGGGTGCTTCGGCGGTATGTCAATTGCAGCTGGACTATGTAGCTATATTGTAATGACACAAGAAGGACGTTTAGGTCTAAATGGCCCACAAGTGATAGAACAAGAAGCTGGTGTACAAGAATATAACGCTAAAGATCGTCCATTTATATGGAGTATTACGGGTGGTAATCAGCGCTTCACTAGTGGTTTGGCAGATGCTTATGTAGACGATGATCGCCAGAAAATTCGTCAGCAAGTCATCGCTTATTTAACTCAAGGCGTACCTCATCAGCATCGTAGTTCAAATTACTCATTCTATTTAGAAAAGCTACAACAAGTTGATACTGCTGAGCAGATTACCCCAGCACAAGTTCAAGCTTTGTATCAAGGAGAGCAAGCATGAATATCGCCGTTGATACATTAAAAGCATCTACACGTGGTGCACATTGGTTTAAAGCACTCACGCAGGGATTTAAGACAGTTGAAGGTTTTCCAGCTTCTATTTGGGTGGCTGATGGTCAGATTGACCAGCAAGTGGTACGTGTGATTGCAGTTGTCCAAGACAGCAATAATCTGTTCCCACGCGCGAGACAAGGTGAGGTTGGGCTACTGGAAGGCTGGAGTTTGGCAAAAGCAGTTGATGACGTGATTCAAGCCGATGCACATGCTGAAACTAAACGCGCTATTTTATGTTTGGTTGATGTCCCAAGTCAGGCCTATGGGCGCCGTGAAGAATTATTAGGTATTCATCAAGCTTTAGCAGGTGCAGTAGATAGTTATGCCAGAGCCAGATTGGTAGGCCATCCTATTGTGAGTTTATTGGTTGGTAAGTCGATGTCGGGTGCTTTCTTGGCGCATGGATACCAAGCCAATTGTATTATTGCCTTAAAAGATTCAGGTGTTATGGTGCATGCGATGGGTAAGGAATCTGCTGCACGCGTTACCTTGCGATCGGTTGATGAGTTAGAGCAATTGGCATCAAGTATTCCGCCAATGGCTTATGATATTGAAAGTTATGCAACTCTAGGTTTGTTATCTGAACTGATATCTGTTGAAAACCCTGAACAACCGACAACCGCTGATCTTTCATTAGCAAAGCAGGCAATTGCTCAAGCGTTTAAAGAAATTAATGCTGATCAATCGAGAGGGTTGGAACAAAGACTTCACGGCCAAAACCGTCAAATGTCTAAAAAAGTCCGTGAATTATTGCGTGAGCAATGGTCATGAAACTTAAGCTTGAAGCCCATGATTTGTTGTGGGGCATGATGGTCGATTGCTTGGCCGATGATGCTCCACATTGGGTGAAAGAAGTATTGCAACGAGGTGATCCTGTTGTAGTTCGACGGGCAATTACTCCTGTAGATCAGGTGGCTGTGGGGGTAAGAGGGCAATTTCGTCATCAACGATATGCAGCTCAAATGCCAAGATTCGCTATTAGCAGACAGCTCAAGCCAGAAGCGCTGACTCGCATAGATACGCAACAGTTTGAGCATTTGGCAGAACGTTTAAAGAGCATTTCTAGCATTATGAAAAACTTTTCAGGATGTTGGGGATATACAGGAAGTTTCGGATTTGAACTGGCAACTGGTATTGAAACAGTAACCCCGCAAAGTGACATAGATTTGTTGATCCGAGCTGAACAACCTTTTGCCAAAAAGCAGGCAATTGAGTTACTCGAAAATTTTCAGCAAGCAGGGCTGAATGTGGATATACAGCTACAACTACCACAAGGTGGTTTGGCGTTAAAAGAATGGGCTAGGAATAGCGAAAAAGTTCTATTGAAACGACCTGAAGGTGCAGTTTTAGTAGAAAACCCATGGAATTAGGGAATAGATATCATGGCTTCAATTTGGGTATATCCGGGACAAGGTGTGCAACGAAGCAATATGCTACACGACTTACCTCAAACCGCTCTGGTCAAAGAATACCTTGAGCGTGCATCGGATGCACTCAAAGAAGATGTCTTGATGCTAGATAGTCCGGCAGCATTGCAATCGACACGTTCAGTACAGCTTTGTTTACTTATTTCAGGTGTAGTGAGTTCAGCTTTATTAACAGCGGAAAACTTAACATCTGATTATGTAGCGGGCCTATCAATTGGTGCATGGTCGGCTGCGGTTGTAGCAGAAGTTTTAGCTTATGAAGATGCCATTCATTTGGTTGCCTATCGAGGTGAACTCATGCAAAACGCCTATCCAACAGGCTATGGCATGACGGCCCTAATTGGTACAGACCGTGCAGCTGTTGAAACATGGGTCAAACAAATTTATGAAATAACGCCAGAGGTGTTTGTCGCAAATATTAATGCATATAACCAGATCGTTATTTCAGGAGGCTTTGAAGCCATGAACCAAGTTGCTGTTTTGGCAAAGCAACAAGGCGTGGTGGCAAAAAAATTAGATGTATCGGTGCCATCGCACTGTGAATTATTAAGTCAGCAAGCAAAGCAACTTGCAGCGTCTATGGAGGGAGTGACTTTAAAGCAGCCTAAAATACGATATTTAAGTGGTACAACGGCTCGTACGCTTAGCAGGCCAGAACAGATTGGTGATGACTTGGCTTTTAATATGAGTCGAACTGTAGATTGGGAAAGTACCATCCAAGCTGCATGGGAGCGAGGTGTGAGGTTACAGATCGAAGCTTTGCCGGGAACGGTACTTACTACACTTGCACGTCGAACGTTTAAAGAAGGAACTGTATTGTCATTTCAGGGAACACGTTTAGACAGCATTCAATTGGCAATGCAAAACGAAAATAATGCTTCTTTGTAATTACAATACAAATTAAAAATTGAGTAATAACCCAAGGATATGAGGGATTTACAATGATTATTTATGGAACAGCAATATTAGCGATCTGCCATTTATTAGGTGACTATCTTGGCAACACCTTAGGCATGGTATTAGGCGTTAAAGCCAATGTCGGTGGAGTGGCTATTTCGATGATTCTGTTAATCTTATCTAAAGAGTTATTGGCAAAAAAAGGTTACTTACCTCAAGTCACACAATTTGGCGTCTTGTATTGGTCAGGTATGTATATTCCGATCGTAGTTGCGATGTCAGCAGGTCAAAATGTGGTTGCAGCATTATCGGGTGGCATGTTAGGGCTGATTGTCTCTATTGCATCGTTAATTGGCACGGTTTTAGTCATCCGTTATTTAAATAGAATTAGTGGTGACTACGAAACATATGAATGGACGATAGAACCCAAGGAAAAAATAGCCTAAGCAAACATAAACTACAAAAAAAGTTCAATCAAAAAGGATTTAAATGATGGACGCTATAATTGCTGTGTTAACAAAAAATGCATTAGTTACTGCTCTTGCAGTAACGGGTTTAATGATGTTCGTTTCCCATCTACTCTCAAAATATTTGACGAAGGGAAAATTACAAAGCTCTGCAATCGCGATTACTTTAGGTTTGGTTGTTGCTTACTTCGCAGGGGTTTATACGCAAGGAACCAAAGGCGTTTCTGACATCGCTATTTTTTCTGGTTTTGCGCTGTTGGGCGGAGCCATGATTCGTGATTTAGCTATTGCTTCAACTGCATTTGAAGTTGATGTGAAAGAAGTGAAGAAAGCAGGCAAAATTGGTCTAATTGCATTAATGCTTGGTTGTGTTGTGCCTTTTGCAATTGGAGTTTTGGTTGCATGGAGCATGGGCTATCGAGATCCAATTTCGATGACAACGATCGGTGCAGGCGCAATGACTTATATTGTAGGTCCAATTACTGGCACTGCAATTGGCGCGAGTTCTGATGTCATCGCACTTTCTATTGCAATTGGTTTAATCAAGTCAGTTTTCTTTATGGTCGGTACGCCACTTCTTGCGAAATTTATGTATCTAAAAAGTCCACGCTCTGCCATGGTCTTTGGCGGTTTGGCAGGAACAACCAGTGGTACAGCTGCGGGATTGGCAGGTACAGATGTACGATTGGTACCTTATGGCGCTTTAGTTGCAACCTTCTATACAGGACTAGGGTGCTTACTTGGGCCTTCGGTCTTTTTCTTAACGGTTAATGCGATTTTTGGATAAATTTTTGAAAATCCTATAACGGCAACTCATTATTCTTTAATAAGTTGCCGATATTTATCTTTTAAAATTAGAGGCAAACATTCGACATTCAGCAATAAGAGCAAGTAAGTTTGGGTCGCGTTCCTTACTTTTTAAAAAGACCAGACCAATTTCTTGCTGCATATGATATTGCCGTTTTAGAGGAATAAGTTTAACTGAACTTTCATAAACCGCAGAAATGCGACCAGGCAATAGGGCAAAACCTACACCTGAGCTGACCATACTAATTAAGGTAAAAATATCATTGACCTGTAAAGCAACTTTAGGTGAAAAACCAGCTTTTTTAAAAATGATGTCACTGTCGTTATGAGTTGCAAAACCCTTGGTTAAAGTTAAAAAAGTTTCTTCTTTTAAAAGGCTTAAATCAATGTCTTTAAAATCGGCATATTTTGAATCTTTATTGACTGCCAAAAAAATGTCGTCTGAAAACATTGGCAAAATTTCAAAGTCATCATCTTGAGTGGTTTCATTTAAAGCCACTATAATGGCATCCAGCTCAGTTGCTTTAAGCTTTTTCACCAAATCCTGATTCGAGCTCAGCAACAGTTGAATATCAAGCTCACTGCGTCTGATTTTAAGGCCGCTAATCACATTTGGAATCGTATTTACAGTTAAAGAATAAAGAGAACCTAAATGTAAAACCTTGGCTGCAAAGCCTGCGGCTTCTCTGGTTTTATTTACGGTAATAAAAATGTCTTGTACGATTTTTTGTGCCCGTTCTTCAAAGACATAAGCACTTTTTAAAGGAATGAGGTTACGGCCTTCATTTTTAAAAAGAGGGCAACGTAAAGCACTTTCTAAAGAATGTAAGGCTTTATGAACACTGACATTACTCAACTGCATTTCTGTAGCTGTTTTAGACAAATTTCCACAGCGCATAAAAGCTAAAAAAATCTGTATTTTTTTAAGGGTGAGTTCCTCATCAATTTCCATATTAATCCTTTGAACCTGTTTCCCTAAAAACTATAGATTTGAGCTATAAAGTTACCACAAAATAAAGTCTATAAAATTGTGCTTAGGTCGAAGCATTTCTTTAGAGACTTGCTTCAACTCTTTGTTGAATGGTTTTGATAACCTGATCTAATGCGCTTTGAGTTTTAGTGTTCCATTCAAAAGAACAGTTAATTCTCAAATAATGCTGCTGTGCAGGTAAAACACTAAACAGAGGGCTTGGCGCAACGCCAATGTCTTGCTGAATCAACTCTTCATAAACTTGCATACTGTCTAACGCACTAGGAAGTTTAACCCAAAGAAAATAACCACTTGGGTAGTAATACACTTCGCAAGAGCTAGGTAAATGTTGCTTTAAATAGTGATAAAACTGCTTTTTATAACGCTCAAGTGAAAGTCTAAGTGTACGCAAGTGCTTTTCATAATGATGATGAGATAAAAACTCAACCAATGCATTTTGAATAAGTGCATTTACTGAAATGGTACTCATGAGTTGCAAGTGTTGAATATGATCTGAAAACTTACCCGCA
Organism: Acinetobacter sp. D009; assembly: GCF_038562025.1. Lineage (NCBI taxonomy): Bacteria > Pseudomonadati > Pseudomonadota > Gammaproteobacteria > Moraxellales > Moraxellaceae > Acinetobacter > Acinetobacter sp. D009. The sequence continues at coordinate 2,241,494 of NZ_CP151886.1, read as the reverse complement.
TAAACCCAACCAACCCGAAAACCTGCACCTAATGTTTTAGAAAAAGAAGAGCAGTGAAGCACCAGATTTTGTTGGTCAAAATACTTCATTGAAAGTGGTTTTCGGCCACCATAAAAAAGCTCTTCATACACATCATCTTCAATCAAATAAATTTGGTGTTCGTGAAGCAACTTGGCAATTTTATATTTAATGTCATCACTAACAGTAAAACCAATCGGGTTATGGGCGTTGAGCATGAGCCAGCACACTTTGATTGGATAGGTTTGAATGACTTGTTCAAAAGCCTCTAGGTCAAAACCATGTTGTGGATGCTCAGGAATGGTAATCACTTTAAGTCCTAAACGCTCGGCGGCTTGCCAAGCCCCATAAAACACGGTTTGCTGTAATAAAATATAATCGCCGGGTTGAGCGACAGCTTGTAGCGAAAGGTTCAGTGCATCTAAACCTCCAGATGTAATGACAATGTCATCTGGGTCTGTTTGTATGCCTTGCATACAGTAGCGTTGAGCAATTAGTTTTCTTAAGGCTAAATTACCGGGAGGCAAACTGGTTGTCTGGTCATAACTTTGTCTTTGGCGCGCAAGTTGCCCCATAATTTGAATAAGTTTAGGTGCTGTTAAAAGCTGACTGTCCGGAAAAGCTGAACCAAAAGGTACGACAGATTCATGTTGAATCGATTTAAGATATTTAAAAACTAATGAATTAATTTCAATTTTAGAGTTCAGTGAAACAACTGAATATTGTTCGAGTGGCTTTAGTGCAATTTGCTCGGCAACGAAGTAGCCAGATTTTTCTTTTGAATAGATCAGACCTTGTGATTCAAGCTCCTGATAAGCATTCATGACGGTCATTAAACTAAAACCAGAACGTTGTACCTGATCTCTCAATGACGGTAATTTTTCATGTGCATTTAAAGTGCCGCTCTCAATGAGTTGGCGAATGCTATGAGCGAGTTGTTCTGATTTATACATGTATGAGCTGCACGAAATAACAAAATGAAAGAAGCACTTAATCAATAATAAATGCCGTTTGCAGAATCTACAAACGGCATTTGTTTAGAACAATAGATTTACTTTAAGTAAGGGGCTGCATAAATCAAGATAACTTTAAACAATCCCGCAATCACAGCTAAGGCTAAAAAACCACCGATCCATAGCAGAATAAACCATTGGGTTTGATTGAGTTTAACAGATGACTTTTTCATAAAACCCTCCATACTTAATGATAACCTTCGTCACCTACACGAACTTTGTCTCTAAATACCCAGTAAGACACAATGGTGTAAGCAATAATGATCGGGATTAAAATAAGTGCACCGACCAAAGCAAACATTTGGCTTGAATGCGGTGCTGCGGCTTGCCAGATTGTGACTGATGGAGGAATAATATATGGCCATAAACTAATCACAAAACCAGTAAATGCAAGGAAAACGAGCGCTAATGTATATGCAAATGGTTTAAGGTCATGATCCTGCTTTTTACATGCCGATAAAATCAGGCCAACAAATAACAAGACCAAAATCGGTACAGGACTAAAATAGAACAGATTTGGTAAAGAAAACCAGCGATCCGCAATTTCAGGATGAGTCAACGGCGTATATAAACTCACACCACCAAAAATAATGAGCAATGCAATAATCAGCTTTGGCATAAGCTCATACATACGTTGCTGTAAGCCTTTTTCAGTTTTTAAGATAAGCCAGCCACAACCCAAAGTTGCATACATGGTCACTACGCCAATACCTGTAAAGATCGTAAATGGAGATAACCAGTCAAATGGACCACCAGCATAAATACCATTTTCAGTTTTAATCCCTTGGATATAGGCACCTAAAATAATCCCTTGCAGGAAGCTGGTTAAAACTGAACCCCAAATAAAAGCCAAGTCCCAAAGGTGTTTGGTGCGATGAGCTTTAAAACGGAATTCAAAAGCAACTCCACGGAAAATCAAGGCAATGACCATGAAAATGATAGGCAGGTAGAGTGCTGATAAAACTGTTGAATAAACCAGTGGGAAGGCTGCATATAGACCAGCGCCGCCGAGCACCATCCACGTTTCGTTACCATCCCAGACAGGGGCCACGGTATTCATCATGACGTCACGTTCTTGGCTGTTCTTAATGAAAGGGAACATAATCCCGATTCCTAAGTCAAAACCATCCATGACCACGTAAATTAAAACACCTAAACCAATAATACCGACCCATATTAAAGAAAGATCAATCATGATGTTTCTCCCCAGATTTTTGATTATCGTCAATGTTTTCATCGACAGCACTGAGTGGACGCATTGGTGTTTTAAAGTGTCCAACACCACCAGATTCAATAGTTGGAGTATCGATAAATACAGGGCCTTTATTAATGAGTTTTAAGGTGTAGTAAATACCGCTACCAAAAACGATGGTATAGACCACCACAAAAATAAAGAGACTAAGTCCAACCTGATCTGCCGAAACGGTATGTGAAAGCCCGTCTTTAGTGCGCATAATGCCATATACAACCCATGGTTGACGGCCTACTTCGGTAGTAATCCAGCCAGCCAGCATTGCCACATAACCCGCAGGCCCCATCACTACAGCAAATTTATGAAACCATGATGTTTCATAGAGTTTTCCACGTTTACGTAACCAAAGCGCAATTAAAGATAGAGTGACCATGAGCACACCAAGACCAACCATCACACGGAAGCTCCAGAAAACGATGGTTGAATTTGGACGGTCTTCAGGTGCGAAATCTTTTAAACCTGTCACTTGGCCATCTAAGCTATGCGTTAAAATTAAGCTACCCAAATAAGGAACACCCACTTCGAAGTGGTTACGTTCTTCTTTCATATCTGGAATTGCAAAAAGCAATAATGGCATAGGTTCATTGTGATTGGTTTCCCAGTGACCTTCCATTGCTGCAAGTTTGGCTGGTTGATGTTCACGGGTATTTAAACCGTGGTTATCGCCAATTACTACTTGTAAACATGAAGTCACAAGCACCATCCAGAGACCCATCGAGAACGATTTTTTCACCAATTCATCACGACGGCCTTTTACTAAATGCCATGCAGATGTTCCGACCACCAATAATGATGAAACTAAGAAGGCGGCAGCACCCATGTGGGCAAAGCGGTAAGGGAAGGATGGGTTAAAGACAATTGCAAACCAGTCTTTTGGCACAATAATGCCATTTTCGATAGCAAAGCCTTGAGGGGTCTGCATCCAGCTATTAGAAGATAGAATCCAGAACATGGAAATACATGTTCCGATGGCAACCATAAGTGTTGCGAAGAAATGGGCTCGAGGACCAACGCGTCCCCAACCAAACAGCATAATGCCCAAGAAACCTGCTTCTAGGAAGAAGGCACTCAAGACTTCATAGGTAAGTAAAGGACCAGTAATACTTCCGGCGACACGTGAAAATTCACTCCAGTTCGTACCGAACTGGTAACTCATGACTACGCCCGAGACCACACCCATACCAAAGGCAACGGCAAAGATCTTAATCCAGTACTTAAATAGATCTTTATAAATCGGGTTTTGGGTTCGTAACCATTTCCACTCTAAGACTGCTAAAAAGCATGCAAGACCGATGGAAGTGGCTGGAAAAATAATATGGAAGGATACTGTAAAAGCAAATTGTATTCGCGCTAATTCTAGAGCGGTTAGACCGAGGCTCATAAACTTTCCCCCTGTGAACTAGCTGATGATGATTGAATGAGTTAAATACTTATTTTCAGGCAACAAAGTATTTTGGCGATTAAACTTACTTCTGTGATAAATGTTCTTAGCAAGTAAAATGCCAACAGGGTTAAGCAATATAATTGCTTGATATTTCAAGAGAATAGACTGATTGATTGTTCTCAATCTGTTAACAAAGTTTATGCTTGATGTTGCATTTGTAAAAATGCATGTTGCATTGAAACATTGATGAAATATCTGGCGATATGCAATAGATCGTCTCATGAAAACTACCTACCTTAAGAAGTTTCCTTAATCATGCACTTACTAATTTTGTATATGTAGATACAGAAATTTTTTATAAAACTATAACAGTCTGGAGCACTCATGAGGTGTGCTATAGTTTTTTTTCAAATATCTGTAGCTATGTATCCATTCTTCAAAAGTCCAAAATAAATGAACAAGATTTACGAATGGCCAAAATCACTCTCCAAAATACAGCGAATGCGACTTTGGGTAATAAGCGCAGAATAGTTTCTTCTCTTTTATTCCTTTGTTGTTTTGCGTGAGGTCTGGTTGTTACGTAGGTTATTAAAGACCTGATTTAAGTGTAGCTCTTCTAAAATAGCTTGGATGTTAAAAAATGTTTATTACTTCTCAACTCAATGTCCTGCATAAAATTATTAAAAATCAGCCTATTCCTGTTTCTATATTGGCTCAATTAGAGCAAACCTACGTTAATTTTGAAGCTACTTTATTAAGAGCAAAAGTACTCAGAGACTTTTCTAAATCTGAAACAGTATATTTAATTCAATCTCATATTGAGGCACAGCAAAGTAGTGTGGCTTATCTATTTTCACCATTTATTTTTGCCAACTTAAACAAGGCCGCTATCTATACAACACCTGCAACTACGCCTGTGCTTTCTATTCTTAATAAATATTACCAAGCTGAGAAAAAAGCACTATTCAAAGTAGATGATGTTTTAGACAGCTTAAAAATTTATATAGATTTGGAACTTACAGAGCTTAATGAAGTTGAGTTTATTTATTTAAGCTTATTCAAAGCTCTGTGTCGAAGTGACCTCTCTACCGTTTTTTTAATTACGAGTTTAGACGTAGATGTCGAGCATTTAAAAGCACTGGAGCAATTTTTAAAGGTCAAAATTTATTGGATTAAAACCACAAAAGATGATGACTTAAAAAATCTCAATAGCTTAGAAATGCGGAAATTATTATTCAAAAATAAAGATGAAACTTATGTCAAATTATGCGCGAAATTTGCTCAAATGAACGCAGCGTTGGTTGGTTTATGTGACACTTTTACGACACATCAAATGACGCATCTAATTGATGATATGTTTTATTCAGAACATATTTTTGAAAAGTTATCCGTCTATTCAGAATATATACAAACACTTCTCCAAAGCCAGCAGAGCGTTCGGCAAAAAGAGGCGTCTTAGTCTTTGAGATACGAGCTTTTTATCTTTGTGTTTAGGTTCTTATATAAAGAATGAATACAGTTATAAAAAAATAATCGTTTTCATGTGAAATAAATATTTTATGGTAAAAGCAAAGCAATATTGGTTTTACTTACATGACAAATTTAAATTTTGAGCATCATCTCGGTTCATTAACGCACGCTGCCCTTAGTCAAGCTTCAATCATTTCTCGCGTGTGGGGAGAAGGGCCTACATCACGTTATGATGAGTTGGCACAACATTTCAGACCAACTTTTGCCCGTATTAAAGAAGGGGCTTTAATCCGTGAGCAACAGCATATTTTGCCTTATGAACAACTTCAGTGGCTTAAGGATATTGGTTTTACACGGCTAAGACTTCCCAAAGCTCATGGTGGCTTTGATGCAACCATTCCTGAATTATTTGCCTTACTCATTGAACTTGCAGAAGCCGATTCAAACTTACCGCAAGCTTTGCGAGTGCATTTTGGTTTCACTGAAGATGTCTTAGTAAGTAAAGACAAAGCGTTTCAACAGCGTTGGCTTAGCCGAATTGCAAATGGGGAAACAGTAGGCAGTGCATGGTCTGAAGGTGGGAAAGAGTCAATTGATCAGTTCGAAACTCATTTGTATCGAGACAGTGACGGAAAAATTCGTGTTAAGGGTAAAAAATATTACACCACTGGTAGCCTATATGCAGACTGGGTGGATGTTGGTGTAACAGATTTAAAGGGTGAATCTGGCTCGGTCGTTGTTCGCCGTGAAGATGAAGGGGTGGAAATTGTTGATGACTGGAATGGCTTTGGTCAGCAACTCACCGCAAGCGGTACAGCATATTTCCATGACGTATTGGTCGATGAAACTGAAATTTTACCTGACGATGACCGTTTTAAATATTCAGCGGCTTATTATCAACTGGTCCAACTGGCAATCATTACAGGTCTAGGGCGTGCTGCAACCTATGAAGTTTCTCAAGCTGTGGCAAAACGTACACGAAACTACACGCATGCAAATGCTCAATTTGTAAAACAGGATCCGCAAATTTTACAAGTCGTAGGACAAATCCGTGGCGCAGCTTATAGTGCAGGGGCGATTGTTGAAAAAGTTGCACAAAGCTTACAGCGTGCTTACTTAGCTGCATTTCAAAATAATGAGCAGCTTGAAGAGGAGCAAAATGCACTTGCCGAACTTGAAAGTGCGCAGTCTCAAACGGTAATTACCGATCTAATTTTAAATGCTTCTACGATTTTATTTGACGCTTTAGGTGCTTCTGCAACGGACAAAGATTTAGGCCTAGATCGATACTGGCGTAACGTACGAACTTTAGCTTCACATAACCCGAGAGTATTTAAAAATCGAATTATTGGTGATTTTAGTGTAAACGGCACATTACCACCTTATCAATGGCGTATTGGTGAAGTAGCTAAACAATAATTGATAATCATAGATATTAAGCTGCTATTTTTAGCAGCTTAATACTATTTGTTCTTTTAAATAAATTATAAAAACCTATTAGAATAAAATTATATTTTGTTTGGGGTATATATTATAAAGAAAACATAAAAATTGCTTTAGTATAAAAATTAAATAAAATGCTGGCTGATATTTTATGACTAAGAAAATTAGTTTTAATGCTTTTGAAATGAATTGTATTGCCCACCAATCTCCTGGATTATGGCGACATCCTCAAGACCGATCTGTTGAATATAAAGATTTAGAATATTGGACAGATTTAGCACAAATTCTTGAGCGTGGTTTTTTTGACGGTATTTTTATTGCAGATGTGCTTGGTATTTATGACGTTTATCATCAAAGTGCTGAACATGCCTTAACAGGTGCGGTACAAGTTCCGGTCAATGATCCACTACAGATCGTGCCAGCGATGGCAGCAGTCACAAAGCATTTGGGCTTTGGTGTCACAACTTCTATTTCCTTTGAACATCCTTATCCTTTTGCTAGACGTATTAGCACACTAGACCATTTAACCAAAGGGCGAGTTGGTTGGAATATCGTGACGTCTTATTTGGAAAGTGGTTCGAAAAACTTGGGCCTAAAAACTCAGGTTAATCATGACAATCGTTATGATATTGCTGATGAATACTTAGAGGTCCTTTACAAACTTTGGGAAGGTTCTTGGGAAGAAGGTTCGGTACTTCGTGACCGTGAAAGCGGTATCTTTGCTGACCATAAAAAAGTGCATCCAATTCAGCACGAAGGTAAATACTTTACTGTACCGGGTATCCATATTTGTGAGCCATCACCGCAGCGAACACCAGTACTTTATCAAGCAGGTGCATCTTCACGTGGACAGAAGTTTGCTAGTCAAAATGCCGAGTGTGTATTCATAGCAGCGCCATCTAAAATCGCCACTAAAAAAGTGGTACAGGGCATTCGCCAGAAATTGGCTCAAGAAGGCCGCGACCCGTACTCTGTTAAAATTTATGCACTTTTGTCGATTGTCACTGATGAAACCGATGCAAAAGCTCAGGCTAAGTTTAAAGAATATCAAAGCTATGGAAGCTACGATGGCGCTTTAACCTTGCTGTCTGGCTGGTCTGGTGTCGATTTTTCACAATATCAACCGAACGACAAAGTTGAATATATTCAAACCAATGCGATTCAATCTTTATTAGATTCTTATGTGAATGCAGACCCAGAACGTGTTTGGACCATTGAAGAAATTGCAAACTGGAACAGCTTAGGCGGTAATGGGCCAGTATTGGTGGGTTCGGCAGAAACAGTTTCAGATGCTCTACAGCAATGGGTTGAAGATACCGATATTGATGGCTTTAACCTTGCCTATATTTTGGCTCATCAAACCTTTGCCGATGTGGTCGAATTTATTGTTCCAGAGTTGCAAAAACGTGGGGTATATCAAACCTCTTATGCACAAGGAACATTAAGAGAAAAATTATTTGGTGCTGGGCCATATTTGCCTGAAAATCACCGCGGTGCAAAATATCGTAATCTAAAGGAATTAAGACTTGCTGAGGCGAGTTAATATTTTAGAAAACCTTTAAATAAATAGCTGGTTAAATACCAGCTTTTATTTTGTCTTTTTATATCGATTTTACTGCTGAGTTAATAATGAAAAAATAATTCTATAATTTAGATTAAAACATCAGATTAATTTGTTTTTTTATTGTGTGAATAATCATTATTTTGTTCCTGTTATTAAAATTCAGGAATTATTAAGTGAGCACACAAGAACTCGATCATAACCATCGTTATGAAATTAAATCTCCCGATGATGTTTCACAATTAATTTCAAAATTTGCAGGGAAGGGTAAATCGAATAAAGTTATTTGGTTAGCACTAATTGGGGTGTTTATTGATGCTTATGATTTAACAACGCTGTCCTTTGGTATTGAGCAAGTTATCTCAGAGTTTTCTTTAAGCCCTGTGATGACTGGTGTGGTGGCTTCAGCAATTGTCTGCGGAACCATTGTGGGTAACCTGATTGGTGGTTGGCTGACAGATAAAATCGGCCGTTATCGGGTCTTTATGGCGGACATGGTGCTCTTTGTGATTGCTGCAATTGTTGCTGGTTTTGCACCGAATGTCTGGGTTTTGATTTTAGCCAGATTTATCATGGGAATTAGTGTCGGTATTGATCTGCCTGTTGCAATGTCATACTTATCTGAGTTTTCCAAATTTAACGGTAGTAGCAACAAGGCAGCGCGTTTAGCTGCATGGTGCCCAATGTGGTATGCCGCTTCTTCGGTCTGTTTTGGTCTAGTTCTGGCGCTTTATTTTCTTTTACCCCCTGAGCATAGCAATTGGTTATGGCGAGCATCTTTAATTTTCGGAGCAGTGCCAGCGTTACTCATTATTTTTATTCGCGGTAAATATTTAACTGAGTCACCAATCTGGCTTGCGAACCAAGGCGATTTAAAGGGGGCAGCTAAAGTTCTACAAGAATCCTATGCAATTAATGCAGTCGCTACAGTTGAAAAAGTAGAAAGAACTGCTGAAAAGAAAAAGCGCGAGGGTTTTGCAGTTTTATTTAATAAAACCTATTTACCAAGAACGATTGTGGCAATTGTGATTCACATTTCGGTGGCATTTCAGTACACGACCATTGCCTTCTTTTTACCTTCTATTTTAACGCGATTCTTTCATACAGATGTCTTGACGACCATTACTACAACACTCGGACTCAATTTGCTGTTTGCATTTACGGGCGGGCTGTTAGGTGTATTTGTTGCTAGCAGATTTAAATCTCGTCATGTGTTGCTTACAGGCTTTTTACTCCAGTTTATAGCCCTCATTGCCTTAGCATTAATTGGTGAACCCGGTAATAGCTTTTTACTCTACACCGCAATTGGCATGCTAGGTTTGTGGCTTTTTGCCGAAGGCTTTGGACCTGGGGCACAAATGATGGTGTATCCGACTATGGCTTATCCAGCTTCGATTCGTGGCGTTGGTGTTGGCTTTAACCGTGCGGTAACGGGTGTTGCTCAAGCAATCGCTTTGTTTGTTTTACCGATCTGGATGGCGGGATATAAAACCGATGTTTACCTGATTATTTCTATCTTTGCGTTTATTCCTTTAATTGTGATTGGACTACTGATTAAGTTTGAGCCTACCGCCCAAGATGTCGATGTTATCGATGAGGATAAAACAGAACTTCCTCTCAATAATTCACCAGTAATCGACTAAAGTAAAAATAAATATCTAGATAAAAATAAATATCTAGATAAAAATAAAGGCCAACATCTGTTGGCCTTTATTTTTAGAATTAGAAGTAATAAGCAAAAATTACAAATGCTTTTTTATTCCATTTATCATTAGTTCCACCAGCCGCAAGGCCTTCACTGTCTCCTAGATATGGATCATGTTTACCCATTAGTAACTCAGCTTGTACTGTCAATTTTTGATAGTTAAAGGCAATGCCGGGAATAAAACGGGTTGAATCTTTAAAGCCATCTTGCTCTTTTCGATAAGAACTATAGTTTAAATACGGGCGAACAGAAGTAATTGGTCCAAACTGCTGAGGAAATAGATAGCTCAGTTCGGCTGAATAAATCTGACCTTTGGTTGCCGAATTAAATGAATAATCGAAACCGCCCAAAGTCAGATGATCTTTATATTCATTGTCGGCATTATCAATGTCTTGATAACCAGCCAAAAGCTGTAAATTCCATTGGTTATAATTGGTATTGCTAAAAACTGAATAGACTTGGCGATCGCCATCTTGCCCTGAACGTTTATTTTCAATGGTGGAATACCATGCAGAGGCGCCCAGTTGGGTAGAGAAATTTTCTTGGCCTAAGACATTCTTAAATGTATGAGCACCGCGAACAACAATCGAGTTCTTTTCTTTAGTGTTGGTGCCTTGTGGTACTGAGTCATCCGCATTGACAGGGTTGATACTAAATCGACTCGAGTCTTTGCTTTTACCTCTATAGGTGCCACCATCGGTAGGATAAAAGGCGAGTTGTGCTTCATTAATTCCATCATTGAAATCATATTTCACCCCAAGGTTATGTACATCTTCCCAACCTGCACTATTGGCAATGCCTAAATAATAAGTATTTCCCCAAAAGCGGCCCAAGCCAAAAGGAACTGGGTTTAAGCCAGCAATAATTTTACTGTTGTCATTAATTTTATAACCCAACCACGCATCGGTAAGCCAATTGGCATCGCCTAAACGCCCGTAATATTCATAAACCCGATAATCTAGGCGACCAATCCATTTCGGGGAGTTGTAATCTAGCCATAATACCGCGTCATTAAACGAAAATTTACTGGTAGTGGGATCAGAGTCAAAATCATAAACATATTTAGCTCGAACAGTACCACTTACTTTAAGTTGACCTTCTTCAGCATTACCAAAGGTGAGAGCCGCATGACTTGAGAGGCTAAATGTAATTAAAGACGCTGTAATTAATGTTTTTTTCAAAAATTGAGAATGTTTAAACAAAAGAATTTTTCTCCTCTTAAAAATAAAAATTAAATTTGCGTCATGTATAAACCAGAAAAAGATTTGTTCAAATCTTAATATTTGCAGAAGTTTTAAGATAAAAAGATAATAAAATCTGAACTTTATATAAAAGAATGAAAATTAATTAGATACAAAACTCTGGATGCGATAAGCAGAAAATAAAAATGACGAAATGAGTAGGATAAAATAATTAGAGTAGGTATGTCAGGTTTTTCTTATCATGTGTTTTTTGAATATCCTTTTTAATTATTGATATATAAGTATTTTAATTTTATGGCTAATCTGTAAGTTTGGTTGATATTTGCTTTTTACCAAAAGATAAAAACTTATATGAAAAAGTTATTTATCAAAAATAGATAAGCAACTCATATTTTTTTATTTTTCATTATAAAGCCAGCTGCATACCATGAGCTTATATTATTGAAAGATCATGAAATTATGAGCACAAAGACCAAACCGTTGATTATCACGGCAATTGTGGTTGTAGCAATTGTTGCATTTATCGTATGGCAAAATAAGAAAGACAATAATACAAGTGCTTCAGTTCGTGACAACAAACCTGTCGTGATTGCTTATCAAACAGGGGTGGACCCAAGCAAAGTTGCGCAGGCCAATGGGGAATATGAAAAACATAGCCAACGTAATATTCAATGGAAAAAATTTGATGCGGGTTCAGATGTTGTAAACGCACTTGCTTCAGGTGATGTCGTACTTGGCAATATTGGCTCAAGTCCACTTGCTGCTGCGGCAAGCCGTGATTTACCGATTGAAGTATTCTTAATTACTTCAAAACTTGGTGGGTCTGAAGCATTAGTGGTGAGTAATAAATCAGGCATTAAAACCCCTCAAGATTTAATTGGCAAAACCATTGCTGTACCTTTTGTTTCAACAACCCATTACAGCCTTTTGTCTGCACTTAAACATTGGAACATTCCAGAAGACAAAGTAAAAATTATCAACTTGCGTCCACCTGAAATTTCAGCTGCTTGGGAACGTGGTGATATTGATGCTGCTTATGTTTGGGAACCTGCTTTAAGTAAAGCCAAAGCATCTGGTACGGTTTTAACCGACTCGAAACAAGTGGGTGAATGGGGCGCTCCAACTTATGACTTATGGGTTGTACGTAAAGACTTTGCAGAGAAAAATCCTGATTTCTTAAAAGCTTTTGTCCAAACCACGCTTGAGCAGCTTGAAAAATATAACCAAGACCCAACCGCTTACGTTAAAGATGCCGATAACGTGCAAAAAATTGCGCAGCTCACAGGTTCTTATCCAAAAGATATCCCGCTTTTATTAAGTGGAAATATTTACCTTGACCACGCTCAGCAAAAACAAACTTTAGATGGTGAATTTGCACAAAATATTTTTGATACGGCGAAGTTCTTAAAAGGTCAGGGCAAAGTCGATCAACTGAAAGCCGATTATAAAGGCAATGTGAATTCTTCATTTTTGCAGCCTTAAGGAGTTGTCATGAGTGTACTAGAAGCCAAACATATTCATCTGACTTTTCCTAAACAGCAAAAGCCAGTTTTACAAGACATTAACCTAACCATTGAAGAAGGTTCTTTAACCGTGATTTTAGGCGAGTCAGGTTGCGGCAAAACAACTTTACTTAATATCTTGGCAGGATTTCAAAAGCCGAGTTCTGGTGATGTGCTTGTAAATCATGAGGTCGTAACTGGTCCAGATGTAACCCGCGCTGTGGTGTTTCAGGATCATGCCTTACTTCCTTGGTTGAATGTTGCAGATAATGTTGGCTTCGCTTTGCAGTTAAAAGGTTTAAAGCGTGCAGAGATTGAGAAACAAGTAAACGCAATTTTAAAAATTGTAGGTTTAAGTCACGTTGAAAAAGCCAATATTTGGGAACTTTCCGGTGGTATGAAACAACGTGTTGGTATTGCCAGAGCTTTGATCAGCCACGCGCCGTTTATTTTGTTAGATGAACCTTTTGCTGCCTTAGATGCTTTTACGCGTGAAAACATGCAGCAGTTAGTGCTCGATTTATGGATTAAACAAAATAAAAGCTTCTTTTTAATTACTCATGACATTGAAGAAGCATTATTGCTCAGCAATCAGTTAGTTCTGATGACGGCACATCCAGGCAAAATTGTAGAAACTCTACATCTCGATTTTGCTCAACGGTATCGTCAGGGCGAGTCTATTCGCTCGATTAAATCAGATTCTCAATTTATTCAGCTCAGAGAACAGTTATTTGAAAGTTTAAGGGCACAAAAACAAAGCGGTAGGGAGGCGTTACCTACATGAACACTAAAGATAACGTCTATGAGTATGACAAAGCAGAACTTAAACCTGAGTTAAATGTGCAAACAGAAAATGCTTCATTTCTATCGTCATTTTTTGAAAAGCATCGCACTTTGGCGGTCAGCATAATTAGTGTGGGAAGTGTGGTTGCACTCTGGTTTCTTATTACTGCTTTGCATGTTGTACCTGAATTGTTTTTACCAAGCCCACAGGCAGTCTGGCAAAAATTTATATCGGTCAGCCAAGAAGGCTTTATGAAGGCGACTTTGTGGCAACACTTGGCAGCCAGTATCTCACGTGTATTTTTAGCTTTGATTGCTGCCGTAGTGATTGGAGTTCCGCTAGGCTTATGGATGGGTCTGAACAAATGGGTTCGCGCTGTTTTAGATCCTTTGGTTGAATTATTACGTCCAATCCCACCGTTAGCTTATTTACCCTTACTCGTGATTTGGTTCGGTATTGGCGAAACCACAAAAGTACTTTTGATTTTCTTCTCGATTTTGGCGCCTGTCATCATTAGTAGTGCGCATGGTGTGTTAAGCCATCAACTTAATCGTGAGCGTGCAGCATTGTCGCTAGGGGCAAGTCAGACACAAGTATTTTGGCATGTCATTTTACCAACAGCTTTACCTCATATTATTACCGGTATCCGTATCGGTCTCGGGGTGGGCTGGTCAACATTAGTTGCAGCAGAATTGGTTGCAGCGGACCGTGGTATTGGTTTTATGGTGCAATCGGCAGCGCAGTTCTTAATTACCGATACGGTGATTCTGGGCATTATTGTGATTGCGATTGTCGCAGTTAGTTTTGAGCTGTTTTTACGTTCGTTACAAAAACAGTTTTCTCCTTGGTATGGTCAGCAGTTGTAGTAAAGAAGATGAATACAGTAGTAGCAAACTTAAATATTGAAGTGATCAAGCCTACCATTGGCGCAATTATTCACGATATTGATTTGAATGCGTTAAATGAACAGACAACGCAACAAATCCAGCAGGCTTTGCTTGATCATCAGGTCATTTTTTTTCGAAAGCAACAATTAGCACCGCAAGCACAAGCAGACTTGGCACGCAGTTTTGGTAGCTTACATGTGCACCCGATTTATCCTTCAATTGAAGATGTACCTGAAGTGATGGTACTCGATAGCTGGAAACAAGATTTGCGTGACAATGAACTTTGGCACACAGATGTGACTTTTAGTAAAACCCCGCCTTTAGGTTGTGTGTTGCAAGCCATTAAAATTCCACCTGTAGGCGGAGATACATTATGGTCGAGCAACACAGCAGCTTTTAAAGGGCTTCCGCTTGAGTTACAGCAAAAACTACGTGGCTTAACTGCAACCCACGATATTCGTAAGTCTTTTCCGCTTGAACGTTTTGCTCATAACGAAGAAGAACGTGAAAAGCTTTTGCAAACATTTAAGCGTAACCCACCAGTGGTTCACCCAGTGGTGCGTACCCATCCTGTTACAGGTGAGCCTTTGTTGTTTGTAAGTGAGGGCTTTACCACTCGCATTAATGAGTTACCTGAACAAGAAAGTGGGCAATTACTTGATTTCTTGTTTGAACATGCGACCCAAGAGCAATTTCATTTGCGTTGGAAGTGGCAAGATGGTGACGTCGCGATTTGGGATAACCGTTGCACACAACATAAAGCATTATTTGATTATGGCGATGCTCATCGCATCATGCACCGTGCAACTATTAACGGTGATGTGCCATTTTATAAAGAAGAACAACAGCCAGAGTTAGCAGAGGCTTAATTCCTTTAATTATTCTTTGTTTCAATTCCAACGTAGCGTTTTGAGTTGGAATTGAAACAGTAAGTTATCTCTATTGTGCTCCAAAACCCGACAATATACCTGTGTAGTTCTTTACAGGAGGTGAGGCCCAATCACCGACTTTGCTGGTTTTTAAATTTAATTGAACTAGCATTTCAGCTTGTTTAACGGCTGCAGCAACGCCGTCAATAACGATTACGCCTAACTCATTTTGTAGCTTTAGACATATATCACTCATACCTGCACAGCCCAAAACAATCGCATCGCTTTTATCTTCAGCGAGCGCTTTTTTGCATTCATTTCGTACGGTCCGATAGGCATTTGAGTCAGGAAGCTCCAACTCTTCAACTGCGATATCACATGCCCGAACATTTTTGCAAAAGGGTTGAGCACCATAGCGATGAGCCAGATGCCAGCTCATATTTACTGTGCGTTGTAAGGTTGTGACCACACTAAAACCAGTACTGATATAACTTGCAGTTCGCATAGCTGCTTCTGCAATCCCAATCACAGGAGCTGAAGTCATTTCACGTGCACCATAAAGCGCAGGATCACCAAAACAGGCAATAATATAGGCATCTACATTTAGCTGTTCACCTTGGCGTATTTCTTCTAAGACACCTACGGCACTTAGAGCTTCATCATAATAACTTTCAATTGTTGCAGGGCCCATTTGAGGACTCACTGCAATAATTTGAGTACCAGAACTTGCGACTATCTTTGCTGATGCAGCAATTTTGTCAGTCATACTTTGGGTGGTATTAGGATTAATAATTTTAATTTTCATTGTACTTTTACCTTAGTCATTGCCGATTTAGCATGGGCAAGCGGTTGGTTAAGAAATCGGTAAATGACAAAACCGAATCCCATCCCAATAAACCATGTGAAATTAGCAAGTGCAGATAATTGTGGTAAAAGTACGCAGAGAATAGGAATTAATGAAGCTGGAATTAAGGCATAAAACGCAGAGTGGTTATAACCATTTTTGTACCAATACGAACCTTTGGGATCTAAGGTATATAAATCATCTACTTCGATTTTTTGTTTTTTAACGAGGTAAAAATCGGCGAGCAATACACCAAAAAGTGGACCGATAAATGCGCCTAAAATATCAATGGTGTAATGGATCACTTGAGGGTTATTAAACAAATTCCATGGGGTAATGAAAATCGAACCAACTGCTGCAATCATTCCACCCATGCGCCAGCTAATTTTGCTCGGTGAAACGTTGGAAAAATCAAAGGCAGGTGAAACAAAGTTAGCGACAATATTAATCCCAATGGTGGCAATCATTAAGGTCAAACTACCTAAAATAACCACAAAAGTATTATCAAGTTTTCCAACCATCTCGACAGGGTCGGTAATGAGCTTACCGTAGACTGGAAGCGTTGCTGCAATACAAACTACAGTAAGTAAAGAAAAGCCTAAGAAATTAATCGGTAGTCCAAGAAAGTTACCCATTTTAATCGCGTTAAAGCTTTTGCCATAACGAGAGAAGTCACCAAAGTTCAGCATCGGCCCTGAAAAATATGAAACAACAAGCGCAATAGCACCAATCATGACAGGTACAACCGCAAAGCCGTCGTATTGAACACCGCTCAAGTTTAAATCAATATTTTGCCAGCCAGCTTTCCAGATGAGCCATACTGCCATCGCAAACATCACAACATAGACAGCTGGACCTGCCCAGTCAATGAATTTACGAATGCTGTCCATGCCAGACCAAAAAACAATCGCTTGTAGTAGCCAAAGCAGCATGAAGCCAACCCATCCTAAATAGGAAAGCCCAAGAAAGCCGTAAGTTGAAACATCAGCATAGGGTGACCATTCTGGAAAGAACTTTAAAATGACTAATAAGAATGCACTTGAGGCCAAATAGGTTTGAATGCCATACCACGCGACAGCGATAAGACCCCGAATAACAGCAGGAATATTTGCACCAAGCACACCGAAGGTTGCGCGGCAAATAACAGGATAGGGCGTGCCTGTTTGTTGGCTAGACTTGGCAATGAGGTTTGTAAAAAACTGAACTATGGCAATGCCGATGAGTAAAGATAAAAGTACCTGCCAGCTGTTCAGCCCGAGTGCAAAAAGGCTCCCAGCCATGACATAACCGCCGACACTATGAACATCAGACATCCAGAAAGCAAAAATATTATAAGCGCCCCATGTTTGCTTTTTTAAAGGAGCTAAGTCTTGATTTGTCAATTTTGCATCATAAGAGGGTTTAATTATTGCTTCGGTATTATTCATCTTGAACACTCACTTCCTTAAGATGGAGGCACTTTCAGCAGCATTGTTTTTCTGTCTAAAAGAATGAAATTAAAATTGTGCACAATGTGATATTTATATTGTGCACAATTTTAATTGAGCAAAAGTTATGCCAAATTTAAGAAGTAGCGCTTATGAGTTATTTAAACTGGTATGAATTTTGGATATGAAGAGACAAATTTATAAAATGAGAAGTGCTTAATTTTTTATAAAAAGTAAGTAAAGTTAGGTGTATAAGTGGATATTTAGAAGTCTAATATTGAATTGTTTAGCTCAACATTAGTGTTTTGGAAATGAGAGCAATATTCCAAAACGCTTAAGTTAAACTTACACTACAGTTATTAGACAAAGTTTTAGAAAGAGAAGGCGTTAATAAAAATGGAGAAATCAATGCCATCGAATGCACCAAAAAAAGCCTTAGAAATGAGCAATGATGAAATTGATGACCATATATATAACGCTATTGTAGATGTTATTTTAAATCGACAACTTGCCCCTGGCGCACGTCTAGTTGAAGCACCTTTGTGTGAAGCATTCGGGGTAACGCGAGGAGTGTTAAGACGTGTTTTCGTCAAACTTGCACATGATAAGGTCATCGAAATTCAGCCCAATCGTGGGGCACTCATCGCAAAACATAGCGCTCATGAGACAAAAGAGGTCTTTGAAGCACGCAGCATGCTTGAAATCGCCACTGTAAAAAAGTTAGCTCAAAAGTCACATAACCTAGATTTTAGTGAGCTTCGAGGCTTAGTAGATCAAGAGTCTCATGAGCGTTTAGCTGGCAATTGGGCCGAGTGGATTAAGCTATCGGGGCAATTTCATTTAAAGCTGATTGAAGCAAATCAAAATACGATTATGACTAGTTATTTGCAGACGCTTATTGCAAGGACTTCGTTATTAATTGGCTTATATGAAATTCCAAAACATAATAATTGTTCGGCTGATGAACACCGTGCAATTTTAAATGCCATTGAGCAAGGCGATGAAAAGCGAGCAACTCAATTGATGGAAGAACATTTAGAACACTACGCGACGACCTTTATTGAAGAAGACAGCACAGCGTCAGCAGAACAAAATTTATTAAATTTATTTAAAAATAAGAAGATTGAAACCAGTCAAACTAACTGAAAATCATGGGCCAATTACCTATGGAAAAGGCCCGGTTTGGTTATTTTATAGGAACGATTTGACGTGTTAAAAAATCAATAAATAGTTTTACTTTCTTCGATAAAATCTTACGGTTTGGCCATGTAACATATAGGTGAAGCGGCTGACTGGTGTAGTCCTCCAAACATTTCTGTAATTTACCTTCTTTATAGTAAGGCTCTGCAATAAACTCTGGAAGAAAAACAATACCGTGATCTTTCAAGCACATATCTAATAATAATTCACCATTATTACAGGTCATCACAGGGAAGCAATTAAAGGACACTTCTTTTTGATCTTTTTGAAAGATCAACTTCTTATGTCGGCTATCCTGATAGTAAATTAGAAACTTATGTTCTTTAAGTTCTTCTAATGAATCTGGCAATCCATGCTGATTAAAATACTCAGGTGTAGCATATAAATATCGTTGATAGGTATTTAATATTTTACTATTTGCCAAATTAGGAGGAGAGCCATCTACACGAATGGTTAAATCAAATTTATTATTATTCATGTCTAATAGCTGATCAGTCATGAATAAATCAATTTTTATGCTGGGATATTTCTCTATAAAGTCCGAAATGATATGTTGAAGAAAAATGTTGCTAAAAGACATTGGCGTATTGAGCTTGAGTTCGCCTTCTGGGTACTGCTGATTGTAGCTAATTTCATAGGCAGCCCATTCGAACTCACTTAAAATGACTTTGCTATGTTGATAAAACTTTTCCCCACAAGAGGTGAGGTTCATCTGTCTTGTTGTTCGAGTTAAAAGTGTGGTTCTGAGGTCATTTTCGAGGTAGCAAACACGTTTGGCAACCAAGTCACGAGAAATATCGAGTGCTCTGGCTGCGCTACTAAAATTCCCATGTTCTACAACACTTACAAAAGTGGAAATACAGTCTAATCGATCCATGGATAAGCGAAAGGTAAAAAAATATATATCAATGATTAAACTATAAAAATTAAAAAGCAATCATTGTTTTGATTGTATTCGTACAGAATACAGATTCGTGCTGATTTGCTGTCTATGCTTTTACATTTTTATCTGTTTTCATAATAACCAGTAAGCAATTTTGATGCATTACTCATAAGGAATAATGGAGTTTACCCATGAATAAATCACTTTTAGAACAACTATCACCAACCAATTGTCAGGTTATTTTTATTGATCATCAGCCACAAATGGCTTTTGGGGTACAGTCAATAGATCGCCAAGTATTAAAGAATAATACTGTAGGATTAGCAAAAGCAGCTAAAACATTCAATATTCCTGTCACCATTACAACGGTTGAAACTGAAAGCTTCTCTGGTCATACCTATCCAGAACTTTTAGATGTATTTCCAGGTGCTCCATTACTAGAACGTACTTCAATGAATTCGTGGGATGACCAAAAAGTACGTGATTCGCTTGCAAAAAATAATCGTAAAAAAGTGATTGTTTCAGGTTTGTGGACAGAAGTGTGTAATAACACCTTCGCTTTTGGTGCGATGCTTGAAGGGGATTATGAGATTTATATGGTCGCGGATGCTTCAGGTGGTACATCGAAAGAGGCACATGACTATGCCATGCAACGTATGATTCAAGCTGGTGTTGTTCCGGTAACTTGGCAACAAGTCTTACTCGAATGGCAACGTGATTGGGCACATCGTGATACGTATGATGCAGTTATGGCAATTGTACGTGAGCATTCTGGTGCTTATGGTATGGGTGTGGACTATGCCTATACGATGGTACATAAGGCTCCTGAACGTACAACATCAAAACACGAAGTACTTGCACCAGTTCCTGCAAAATAAAACAGTACTGATTTAGGTAAAGGCATGTCTAGTATTCAATATTTAAGTGATATTAATACAGATATGCCTTTATTTTTTAGAACGATAATTCACAAGAATGGAGTTCAGAATGACCGAAATAAACCTCATACTCATAAACGGTAAAATCACAACACTAGATCCTCAGAACCCCGAAGTACAAGCAATTGCGATTGCAGACGGTAAAGTATTACGCACGGGTACAAATGATGAGGTAATGAAACTCGCAACTCCAACAAGCAAAGTTGTAGATTTAAATGGCCGTCGCGTTATACCAGGTCTAAATGACAGTCATTTGCATATTATTCGTGGTGGCCTAAATTACAATATGGAGCTGCGCTGGGAAGGTGTGCCATCTGTTGCCGATGCGTTACGCTTACTCAAAGAACAAGCAGACAATACTCCAGCTCCACAATGGGTTCGTGTCGTAGGCGGATGGACTGAATTCCAGTTTGCCGAAAAGCGTTTACCGACTTTAGAAGAAATTAATAAAGCTGCACCAGATACTCCTGTATTCGTTTTACATCTATATGCCAGTGCTTTGTTGAACCGAGCTGCACTTGATGTATTGGGCTTTAACAAAGACACACCGGACCCGCCTGGCGGCAAGATTGTACGAAATGAAAAAGGTGAGCCAACAGGTCTCTTGCTTGCTACGCCATCGGCTATGATTTTGTATTCGACCTTAGGGAAAGCACCAAAATTGCCAGTTGAAGATCAAGTCAATTCAACTCGTCATTTCATGCGTGAGTTGAACCGATTAGGTATTACTTCAGCAATTGATGCGGGCGGTGGCGGTCAAAACTATCCTGAAGATTATGATGTGATTAAGCAATTACACGATCAAAATCAAATGACCGTACGTATTGCTTATAACCTATTTGCTCAGAAGGCAGGCCAAGAGCTTGATGATTATCGTCGCTGGACAGAAATGACATTTCCGGGTGATGGTGATGAGCTATTTAGAATGAATGGAGCAGGAGAGAACCTGACGTGGTCAGCGGGTGACTTTGAAGATTTCTATGAGCCACGTCCAGATTTACCAGACAAAATGGAAGGCGAACTCGAAGCTATTGTAGAACACTTGGCTGAAAAGAAATGGCCATTCCGTATTCATGCAACTTATGATGAAAGTATTAATCGCTTACTGAATGTATTTGAGCGCGTCAATTCAAAACAGCCATTTGCGACACGATTTATTATTGACCATGCCGAAACTGTATCTGAGCGTAATATTGAACGTATTGGCGCGTTGGGTGGTGGTATTGCCATTCAACACCGTATGGCATATCAAGGTGAGATTTTCGTAAAACGCTATGGTGCCGAAGCCGCTCAGGCAACGCCACCCGTTAAGAAAATGTTAGAACTCGGTGTTCCTGTGGGTGCGGGGACAGATGCGACTCGTGTTGCCTCTTATAACCCTTGGGTGTGTTTGTATTGGCTAAGTACAGGTAAAACAGTCGGCGGTTTACCTCTCTATGAGGAAAAAAATCTATTAGACCGTCAAACAGCACTCAAACTCTGGACTAAAGGTTCAGCTTGGTTCTCAGGTGAAAAAGATGTCAAAGGTTCACTCACAGCAGGGGAACTTGCCGACTTAGTTGTGCTGTCAGATGACTACTTCAAAGTTGAAGCGGAAGATATCCAGTGGATTGAGTCTGTACTCACTGTATTGGGTGGAAAAGTGGTATATGCAGGGGCTGAGTTTAAGCACGACGATCCGCCGTTACCGCCAGCATCTCCAACATGGTCGCCGGTAAAACGCTTTGGTGGTCAGTGGCGTTTATCCGAAAATCGTAATGCACCTTCGAATCAATCATTACAGTCACAAAGTGCATTGTGTGAATGTGCTAGCAGTTGTGGCATGCATGGGCATAGCCATGCTTGGATGCTTGATGTTCCTGTAAATGATAAGGATAAAAAATCTTTCTGGGGCGCACTTGGGTGCTCGTGTTTTGCATTTTAAATAAAACAGTATGGGAACCTGCTGATTAAATGGCTTGATTCTCTAAGGTATGTACGATGAAAATGTACTTGTTATCTTTGGCTGTAGGGTTGCTTGTTGGTGTCTTATATTACGTCTTAAATGTTAAGTCACCAGCTCCACCTCTTGTTGCATTAGTCGGTTTATTAGGCATGGTAATAGGAGAGCAACTGCTTCCTTTTATCAAATCCTATTTTTAATCCATTTCACTCAAAAAAGCTAAATGGTGCCATGCCATTTAGCTTTTTATATTAATAAATATCTTCAATTACTTTATACGGCGGCCTTGTTCATCAATGATTACTTCACCATCTTCTTTTGCAA
The DNA here is from genome assembly GCF_038562025.1 of Acinetobacter sp. D009. NCBI lineage: Bacteria > Pseudomonadati > Pseudomonadota > Gammaproteobacteria > Moraxellales > Moraxellaceae > Acinetobacter > Acinetobacter sp. D009. Next base: position 2,218,846 of record NZ_CP151886.1, on the reverse strand, counting down.
AATAGCTTAAGTTTTGTGTATCTAAAATATCCAATACAATCTCAGAAGGGCGGCAAAGTCGCGTGCCTTTTGGTGTAACCACAAATGGGCGATTAATTAAAATTGGGTACTGAACCATAAAATCAATTAACTGTTCATCGGTCCAATGGCCTTGTTCCAACTCTAACTCTTTGTAGGGATCAACATTTTTACGGATTGCTTCACGTACAGTTAGGTTTGAATCCTTAATGAGTTGAATCAATTCATCTTTACTTGGTGGTGTTTGCAAATATTCAATAACGATAGGTTCAATTCCTGCATGACGAATAAGCGCCAATGTATTGCGTGAGGTTCCGCAAGCAGGGTTATGGTAAATCTTCACTAGCTCAGTCATGGTAAATTTATTGTCAAATTAAGATATTGCATTTATATATGGATATCCGTATATTTGCAATAACGAATATATTCTGTTGAAGATATGATCAACCAAGTCGATTTCTTTAAATGTCTATCTGACCAAACTCGGTTAAATATTCTTAAATTAGTTCTAAATAAACAAAATATTTGTGTTTGTGAGCTAACAGAACAGCTTGAGTTGAGCCAACCGAAAATCTCCAGACACTTGGCCTTATTAAGAACTCATGGCGTATTACTGGATGAAAGAAAAGGCCAGTGGGTCTATTACAGCTTAAATCCTGATTTACCTATTTGGGCTTTAGATATTTTAAAAGTGATCGGAAATGATGAGACTGAGACAAGAGTAAAACAACAGGATCAGCCTTTCATCACGACAACGTGCTGTGATTAATCTTCCTAGATTTCTGTCTTAAAAATTCGGATTTTTTTAGCATAAATGCATTAGTCATTTGTGTGTATTGAGCAAAATTAATCAATTCTTTCTTCGAGTAGAACATGACCAAACAAGGGCTTTCCTTTTTAGATCGAAACCTGACGCTATGGATTTTTATTGCGATGGCTTTAGGCTTAGCCATTGGAGTTTTCTTTCCTCAGGCATCTGGGTCTTTAAATGAATTAAGTGTAGATAACGTTAATATTCCAATCGCAATCGGCTTAATTTTGATGATGTATCCACCTTTAGCAAAGGTTGACTACGCTGCGTTACCAGAAGTATTTAAAGATAAGAAAACCTTAACTTTATCGTTGGTACAGAACTGGATTATTGCTCCAGTTTTAATGTTCATTCTTGCGATTGTTTTTCTGCATAGTTATCCAGAGTATATGACTGGCCTTATTTTAATTGGCTTAGCACGTTGTATCGCAATGGTTTTGGTTTGGAATGGTCTTGCTTGTGGTGATAACCAATACGTTGCAGCTTTGGTTGCCTTTAACAGTATTTTCCAAATTTTGTTCTTTAGTACCTACGCATGGCTTTTCTTAACTTTCTTACCTCCGTATTTTGGTGTAGCAGGGCAAGTCATTGATGTTAATTTCTGGACTATTACACACGCGGTTTTGGTGTACTTAGGTATTCCATTCTTAATGGGGTTCTTGACGCGTTTGATTTTAGTCAAGTCGAAAGGGTTGGAATGGTATCAAACTAAATTTTTACCAAAAATCAGCCCAATTAGTTTAATTGCTTTACTTTTTACCATCGTGGCGATGTTTAGCCTAAAAGGTGGTGATGTAGTGAGCTTACCTTTAGATGTATTACGTATTGCGATTCCACTCACGATTTACTTTGTGGTGATGTTCTTCATTAGCTTTTTTATGAGTAAACGTATGGGGAATAATTACCCACGCACCACCGCTATTTCATTTACTGCGGCAGGTAATAACTTTGAATTAGCTTTAGCGGTTGCCATTGCAACATTTGGTTTGGCATCACCTGTGGCATTTACCACAGTGATTGGACCATTGGTTGAAGTACCTGTGCTGATTTCATTGGTTTCAGTTTCGCTTTGGCTGAAGAAAAAGTATTACTCTTAAAAACGTAGCAAAATTTATACTATTTTTTGTTAAAAATGACTTTAAAAAAGTGCCTTTATATAGGCACTTTTTATTGTTTAGCTTTTACACTCAGGCCATTGTGGGCAAAAGTTTTTGTAATAGTTCAATAAAGTTTGAAACTTTGGCAGAACTCTCATTTTCCCGAGTAATCAGGTAAAGAGGCGCATTTAGTTTCATTGAATCATCAAACTCGCGATATACAATTTCATGTTCCCAAAAATTATGCATTGAGGCCGGCACAATCGTTATACCAATTCCAGCAGCAACTAAATTTAATGTAGCGGTAGGTCGAGGCGCTTCTTGAATAATGCGTGGACTAAAACCTGCTTGGTAGCAACTATATAAAATATTGTCATATAAACCTTGTCCTGAAGAACGACGGTATAAAACAAAATTTTCATCTGATAAGTCATTTGAACTAATTTTTTCTTTTCGTGTAAGTGGATGGCCTATAGGCAATGCCACCATCATTGGTTCATCTAATATATGGTGATGTTTTAACCCAATATCACGGCTGATCGGTGCTCTTAAAAAAGCAATATCAAGTTTCTCGGAGATTAATCGATCTAATTGTTTTTGGCTGCCTGCTTCTTCAAGTTTGGTTTGTACGTTTGGATATATTTCTCGATATGAGCGCAATACTAGTGAAATAAGCGGATGCAAACCTGCGGAACTTGTAAAACCAATATTGAGTTGTCCAGTTTTACCTTGGCTAACATCTTGGACTAATTTTGGAATATGGCGCGCATGTTCTAATAAAAGTTGTGCTTCTTTAAATAAGGCTAAACCAGCCTCAGTTGGTTCAATTCCTCGAGGCTGGCGAATAAGTAATTGTGTACCAAGTTCTTCTTCGAGTTTTTTAAGTAAACGCGTTAGAGGCGGCTGTTGAATAAACAATCGGTTTGCGGCATGCGTAATATTCCTTTCTTCAATTACCACAACAAAGGCATGGAGCTTATGTAAATCGAGCATAGGAATACCTTTATGGTATGGTTAATGAAAATAAAAGCATTTGTAGATATATCACAAAAGTATCATTCTATCTTGGTCAGATAAAGTGAAAAGTAACGAAAATGAACCATGTTGAGATTGCTGTGCAGAAGGAGAGTGTCCCGACCTGCACAGAGTTATTTTTAGGTTTTTTAACATTAGGTTTAATTGGATTCGGTGGCGTGCTGCCTTTAGCCCGTAAAGTTATTGTAGAGCAGAGACAGTGGTTAAGCCCTGAAAAATTCACTGAGTTACTTGGTCTGTGTCAATTTTTACCAGGCGGCAATATTATTAATTTATCGGTTGCGATTGGCATGGAGTTTCGCGGTGTTCGTGGGGCAGTGAGCTCAATCATTGGTCTGATCCTTGCACCTACGATAATTGTTGTACTTTTACATTATGTCTATGAGCAGTTCCAAGATAATTTAATGGTTAAGCATCTTTTCGAAGGTTTAGCGGCGGCGGCAGCTGGACTTCTGGTTGCAACAGGTTTGAAAATGCTTAAGCCATTATTACGTAATCCATTAGCGATTTGCGTAGTTCTCGCTGCAATTATCAGTATAGCTTTTCTGAAAGTTCCATTACTTGTGACGATGCTGATTTTGTTGGCATTTTATTCAGCTATCATTTGGAGACGTGTGTAATGGGTGCAGTTCTACTTACTTTAGCGATCATTTTTACTCAATTGTCTCTTATTGCATTTGGTGGCGGCAATACAATTTTGCCTGAGATGCAACGCCAAGTAGTTGATATTCATCACTGGATGACGGCACAAGAATTCAGTGCATTGTTCGCCATGGCTCAAGCTGCACCTGGTCCGAACATGATGATTGTACCTTTGGTGGGATGGCATGTAGCAGGGTTGTCAGGTCTACTTGTGACTTCTATCGCTAAATTTTTACCTTCATCTCTTATTACTGTGTTTGTAATGAGAGGCTGGTCAAAATTTAAAGATAAGAAATGGCGCCGTGTTTTACAACTTGCTTTACAACCTGTCACTGTCGGAACTGTACTTGCTAGTGCGTGGATTATTTCTGAGGCAGCTGCCATAAATACTTTACTTATTATTATGGTAGTCATTGCAACTTTATTATCTTTAATTAAAAAGGTTCATCCTTTACATGTTTTGATTGCTGGGGCTGTATTTGGTGTGGTCTTACTATAGTTCAACCAGTTTGCCGACCTGCGCTGGATGAGTTCAGGTTGGCTTTATTTGATTTGAAGTAAATAATAATTAAATCTAAAAAACCGATCAAATATATAAAAACATACTGTTTCACCTATTTTATATTTTCACGTACTATGCATCTATTGAAAGAATTTGGATGCATTGGAGTAAAAACAGATGTTAGATCAAAACATTAAAACTCAATTAAAAGCTTACTTAGAACGTCTAGAAAGTCCAATCGAATTAGTTGCTGCTTTAGATGAATCAGATAAAGCAGCTCAAATTAAAGAACTCGTCACTGAAATCGCCGAACTTTCTGACAAGGTGACTGCCCGTTTTGACGGTAACAATACACGTCGTCCAAGCTTTGGTGTGGCTAAAGCAGGTGAACAGCCTCGTGTGTTCTTTGCAGGCTTGCCAATGGGCCATGAGTTTACATCTTTGATCTTGGCACTGTTACAGGTCTCTGGCTATGCACCTAAAGTGTCTGATGAAGTGCTCAACCAGATTAAAGGTTTAAACCTCAAAGCAAACTTTGATGTGTTTGTATCATTAAGCTGTCATAACTGTCCTGATGTAGTACAGGCGCTTAACCTGATTGCCATTTATAACCCGAACACCACGGCAACCATGATTGACGGTTCATTCTTCCAAGACGAAGTTGAGCAACGCAAAATCATGGCTGTGCCAATGGTATTTCAAGACAATGAGCACATTGGTCAAGGTCGTATGACCCTTGAAGAGATAGTGGCGAAACTTGATACCAACTCTGCTGAAAAAGACGCAGCAGCACTGAATGCCAAAGATGCTTTTGATGTATTGGTGATTGGTGGTGGTCCTGCGGGCGCAACAGCTGCAATTTATGCTGCACGTAAAGGTATTAATACCGGTATCGTGGCTGAACGCTTTGGTGGTCAGGTCATGGACACCATGGACATTGAAAACTTCACATCTGTGCAAAAAACGCAAGGTCCTAAGTTTGCTGCCGAGATGGAAGCACATGTTCGTGAATATGATGTCGATATCATGAACCTGCAACGTGTCAGCAAAATCACAGGTGCAAACCAGACTGAAAATGGCTTGGTTGCGGTTGAACTTGAAAACGGTGCAAAACTTGAATCGAAAACTGTAATCCTTTCTACAGGTGCACGTTGGAGAGAGATGAATGTACCGGGTGAGCAAGAATACCGTACCCGTGGTGTCGCGTACTGCCCACACTGTGATGGTCCATTGTTCAAAGGCAAACGTGTTGCCGTGATTGGTGGCGGTAACTCAGGTGTTGAAGCAGCGATTGATCTTGCAGGGATTGTTGAGCATGTCACTTTAGTTGAGTTCGATACCAAACTTCGTGCTGACCAAGTGTTGCAAAACAAATTGCATAGCTTGCCAAACACAACGGTGATTATGAATGCCTTAAGTACAGAAGTGTTAGGTGATGGTTCACAAGTGACTGGTCTTAAATATAAAGACCGTGCGACTGATGAAGAGCATGTGGTCGAGCTTGCAGGGATCTTTGTACAGATTGGTTTACTGCCAAACACTGACTTCTTGAAAGACAGTGAAGTTGAGTTAACCAACCGAGGCGAGATTATTGTGAATGACCGCAACGAAACCAATGTGCAAGGTGTGTTTGCTGCGGGTGACTGTACCACTGTACCTTACAAGCAAATCATTATTGCTACAGGTGAAGGCGCTAAAGCATCACTCTCTGCGTTTGATTACATCATCCGTTCTGGGCAATAAAATTTAAGTCCAAAACGAAAGAGCCAAAGGATAACCTTTGGCTCTTTTTCTTTTTATGGTTTATATAAACCGTGTTCGACTAAATGCTCTCGTAAAATACGACGTAACTCTAATACAGCTTGTGGTGTCAGTTGGATTGAATGACCACCTGGAAGAACTTTCTCAGATTTTGCACCTTCTAAGTGAGCACTCTTATAAGGGACAATACCATCGGTAATCACATTTGGATCATCACTCTTGGTGATGTTACCCATAATAGAGTGGAAAACTAATCCTTGGTGTGGATTAATATCTTTTGTGAGTTCCATAAATTTAGATTGATGACTTAGATCGCTCGGTCCATTTTGAATCAAACCATTATCAATATTACTTAAGAAATCTTTAACATCTAAATTTTCAGTTGTCAGTGAAGTCGCTACAGCCGACAAAAATGCACCCGGTAAACGAATAATTTTACGTGCTGCCAAGGTAAACCAACGATCCGCATAATCTGTACCGCGATGAGGAGAAGCCAAGAAAATTGCACGATCAAAATTATTGATTGAATGCATTTGCAATCGTTCAGTAACCATTGGATGTTTTTTAAAGCGGTTTTGCTGACGAATCGTCATCAACTCTAAGGCAGGTTTAGTAATATCTCCATCACTGACCAGTAAACGGCTGATAATACCTCCCATACTATGTCCAACAAGGACCGCATCATGCGCGGCAGGGTCACTTGGGTTTAATGAACCAAAAGCTTGTTTCAAGAGTGCATAAATCTGAAAACGACTTTCCAAAATTGGCATATTGGTCGAATAGAAAACTTGCCAAACTTGGTAATTGTCTCTTAAAACCGTATCGCCCATAACATCATTGGTCAGTGCAATCCATGCTTCGGGGCTACTTGCTAAACCATGTACCAACACGATAATTTTTTTGTTCGGATTATATGGTTCAAGCATATAGAGATGCGGCATAGTTAAATGCTGATCGCGGTCAATCAGAGTTAAATAAGCTGCAACCCCTAAATTGTTTTCGGCTAACCATAGGCCATAAGGTGCTGAAAAGTTAGCTGCTAGAGGATATTGTTTGCCTGCTACATTAATATTATCTGTTCGATATGGGTCATAAACTCGAATCACGAATTCTGGATTATTAATAATTTCTTCGACAGTGGTCGCGTGCTTGGGTTCAGCTACAATAGTCGCAGCTAAGTAGCGTGCATTATGAATATTTGGATTAACACCATTTTTATAATTATATTTAAGTGGATCTAGAATATATTCATTAATATCTTCATTTCCTGAACTTGGAAAAACAGCCACAAATTCGGAGCCAAAACCATCGCGGCGGTTAATGGTTCTTAAGCCAGAAAAATTCAGGTTATAACTTGAAATTAATTTTTCTAGTTTTTGACCCGTTAATTGTTTATGAAATTCAAAATCGATTGAATAAATACTCTTACCAATATGAATTTGTGGTTCAACAACATTTTTCTTTGGGTGTCTTAAGTCATAAACACCGACCATTTTGGCAATGGCTTGATTATAAAAGTCGCGTATTTGAACTTGTCTGTTATCAAAAATACGGTCGTTAGGCTTACGCTTTGTGGAAAATAGATAGGCATAGCTATAGCGAATACTTTTATCTAATAGACTCAATTGCTGGTCTAAGCAATCATCATATCTATTCAGAATATTCTTTTGTTCTTCTTCAGATTTATGTTTAGTAAATCTACTTACTTTACAGTCAGACGTATCTGATAAAGCCATTGCTTTTGCGAGATACATCTCGCTTGCTGCTGATAAGAACTGTTCATCTAAAATTTGAGGAAGGTTTTTGAGTTGATTTACACAGGTTTCAGGTGTATCTGTACAAACTTTAGCTTCCTGACCAGACATTGATAAAACATTCAGACTCGCTTCGCTAAGTTTATCTTGGGTAAGAATACTATTACGTTCATTTGCAATCGTTACATTCAAAGCTTGCTGTTTAACATTTACGACCTGACAACCACTCAGAATTGAACCGAGTAGTATGACCGTCAACAGTGTTTTACTTCTTTTTATTGAAAACATTTGGTCAAAATATAGTGGCTCAATGGTAGGTAGATCATACAAATTTTAAAATATTTTTCAAATGATCAAATATAAAAAAGGGCTGTCAAAACAGCCCTTTTTATAGAATTAAGCTTATTTTTTAGGTGCAGCAGCAGGAGTAGTTGCTGACATTGCTGGGTTAGTTAAAACTTGCCATACGTTCCAACGACCTTGTTTTTCAATTTCTTGAATTAAACGGTCAGCAATTTCCGCTTCATCTGGATATTTAACTTTATAGTTCTTTAGAGTCTGGATCGCGTTTTTCTTTTGCTCCATTGCAATATAGTTATTTGCAGCAGCTAAATATGCTTCTTGAACATTACCTTTAATGGCTTTGTCTAAGTATGGAATCGCTTCACGTTGACCGCCACCTTCAGATAAACCAAAACCGAACCAGAAATTTGTTTCCGCATCATCTGGATTAATCTTTAAAAGTCTTTGAGCATATTCTAAAGATTTAGTGGTATGAACAGTACCTAAATCAAGGTTACGTGCAAGAACACTTGCTTTAAAAGCACGAATTAAAATATCAAATGATGCATTTGGATTTGCAGCAAGTGTATCAAGTTGTTGTGTTACTTCTTTAAGTTTACTTTCAAAGCCTTTACGTTCTTGACGGTCAGTAAAGCGAGGTGGGTAATGACGTGCTTTACCTTCTACTAACTGTAAAAAGTCATCAATAGTAGTCACGTCAATTTCATTTTCACCGGCTAAAACAGCGTATTTCATTGAACGTTGTGAATTATTGACAGTCGGAACGATCAGTTTATTGACGTCGAGAGTAAGCTGTTTGGTTGGATCATCTTGACGATTAACGACCATTTTGGTTACAGGCTGTGCAGCAGCGTCTTTTAATGCAACTTCAAATGCAGGTGGCTGATCATAGTTAAAAGGGTTTAGCGCATAAAAAGGAGGAGTAAGCTCTGGTTCCTTGAAAACAAAAGGCTCAATTTTTTGTTCTTTTACGGGTGCCATTGTACAAGCGGTTAAACTTGAGGTCGCAAGGATTATATATGCCAAAGGCTTAAAATTCATAGGATCTTCCGTTCATTTTAGTAAAGTCAGATTTGGTACAGGTAAGTCTAGGAAAAGCTAAACAGACATGCAAGGGTAAGCGTGTTACATTATGAATCAAGAATATTACGTTTTTGATGTCTTATCTTGCGCACCGCATTCACGACGAACTTCTTCAATAATTTTCAGTTCTTCATCACTAAAAGGCTGTTCATCCTGACTTTCTTTTTTGAAGCTCGGATCTAGCTCTGATAAACGCTGGCATAAATTATTCATACGCGTTTCATTATGCTGAATACGATCAAGTAAAACGCGCATACCCTCTAAAATAGGGTCTGACTGATCAGCAGTTGTCGCATATGGGGCAAAGCCAATACTTTGCGCATAATCACGGCGACGTTCTTCATCTTTATTCTTGTCGGATGCATCTTTATAAATATAGCGAGCAGGGTTTCCTACAGCGGTCACACCAGCAGGGACTGCTTTGGTCACTACAGCATTTGAACCGACTTTAGCGCCTTTACCAACCGTAAATGGACCTAAAATTTTTGCACCAGCGCCAACAACCACACCATCTTCTAAAGTTGGGTGACGTTTGCCAGTCTTCCATGTTGTACCACCTAAGGTCACACCATGATAAAGCGTAACATCATCACCAATTTCAGCAGTTTCACCAATCACAACACCCATGCCATGATCAATAAAAAAACGTTTACCGATTTTGGCACCTGGGTGAATTTCAATGCCTGTTGCAAAACGACTAAATGAAGAAAGAAGGCGAGCAGCACCTTTACAATCTTTTTGCCATAATTCATGAGCAACACGATGCATCATAATCGCATGAATGCCAGGATAGGTCGTGAGAACTTCGAGTGTATTGCGGGCAGCAGGATCTCGCGCAAATACAGCCTTTATATCTTCTTTCAGCTGTTTAAGCATTGGGTTGATCCTCCTTGTCAGATAATGCTTTTTTCCATTTACCACTGGTTAGGGCTTGTACACGACTAAAAATACCGCGAAGTAAATGATATTCCATACGATCTAATTGTATACGACCAAATAAACGACGCAAGCGTAAAGGTAACAAACGTGGATTATCTGGATCTAAAAATTCAATTTCGGTTAGCATTTTCTCTAGATGAGGATAAAACTCTTCCATTTGTTTTTGAGTCACCAATGGTTCATCCCATTGCATGCTTTGACCTTGGACTAATGGCATTTCATCTGCATCTTGATCCACGTTTTCTTGTTCCAGAGCTGACATGCGAAGCTCGTAACATACCACTTGAATTGCTTGCGCAACATTTAATACACCATAGTCAGGATTGACAGGAATTGTTAAATGATAATTTGCTAGGGCTAATTCTTCGTTAGTTAAACCACGATCTTCGCGGCCAAAAACAATCGCAATTTGCTGTCCCTGAGAGGTGGCTTTAATGGCTTCTTTGGCAGCAGGTCTTACGTCAAGTAAAGGCCAAGGAATGGTGCGGCTACGTGCACTTGTTCCAAACACTAGATGGCAATCTTTAATAGCATCTTCTAAAGTATCGACAATCTCAAGATGTTCAAATAAATCCTGAGCACCAGCAGCAAGCGCTTGTATGTCTGGGTGAGGATATGTTTTAGGTGCAACAAGAACTAATTTAATTAGCCCCATTGTTTTCATGGCACGTAAAGCACTGCCAATATTGGCAGGCAAGGTAGTGTTTACCATGACAATACGCACTTGTGCTAATTGTTTTGACACAGTGTTGTGATCAAACGAACTCATAAGATTTCCAGAAATTACGAATATTGAGAAACTTCGCTTTGGTATAAATCCAATGCATCGTCCATAGTCATGTCCGCGGGAGGGGAAGCAACGGTTTGCGGACGAGCAGGTTCTGCTGCTTTAGCTGCTTTCGACTTTACTTGATATTCAATATAAATATTATCTTTACCAAAATAATCTCTGAGTTTAGCAAGTAATTCATCGAGAGGAGCAACTTTCCATTGCGGACCAAGTTGAAGCTCGGCTTGAGCATAAGGTTGATCAATCAGGAGTTGTAAAGTGATATGTTGATGCATATCTACATTGCAAAATGGCAAGATTATGTTTTGTAAATCTTTTGCCAAAGTGGCTTGCATAAACTCTTCTGTTAATTTGATCTGAATACTGTTAGCACGTTTTTGTCGTATTTCATTTAAAGTAAAAGCCTTAGTTAAACGGCCCATCGGACGTTCAAAGCCTTCTCTTTCATAAATTTCGCCTTCAAAGACGACAACACGCTCAACTTGGATAATATCTTTAAAACGTTGGAAACGTTCATGGTTGCAACTTACTTCAATACGAGCTGTACCATCATCTAGTACAATAACTACGCGATTTGGGAAGTTTGCGACGTCAATGACTAAACCTGCATACACTGTTGTAACACCACGACGTGTAGCCGTAATTTCATTAAGTTTTACAGGAATAAAAGCTTTAAGCTCTTGGCGGTAAACATCAATTGGGTGACCAGTGAGATATAGACCAAGCGTGTCTTTTTCGCCTTTTAGACGAACTTCATCACTCCACGGTTTAACGGGTTTAGCAGGCTTACGCTGAACTTCTTCAACCTCACCAAATAAATCCATAATACCGCTTTCACGATTGCTGCGCGCTTGTTCGGCAGCTTGAACCGCCTCAGGCAATTGTGCCATTAGGCTTGCACGTTCAATTCCCAAGCAATCGAGTGCACCTGCACGAATCAATGCTTCAAGAGTACGCTTATTGATTTTCTTCAAATCAATACGATGGCAAAAATCGAATAGATCTGTATAAGGACCAAATTGTCGACGAGAGTCAATAACTGACTGCATCGCTTGTTCGCCAACGCCTTTAATTGCACCTAAACCATACACAATAGTTTTATCATCGCTCGCATGGAAATGATAAGTCGACATATTGACTGATGGTGGTAAAACTTCTAGGCCATTATTTCGGCAGTCATCAATTAAAAATACAACACTGTCGGTGTTCTGCATTTCCGATGACATTACCGCTGCCATAAACTCAGCAGGATAATGTGCTTTTAACCATGCAGTATGGTAGGCAACGAGGGCATAAGCTGCGGCGTGAGATTTGTTGAAACCATAGCCTGCGAACTTCTCCATATAGTCAAAGATATGGTTGGCTGTACTTTCATCAATTCCTTTTTCAGCAGCACCTGCCAAGAATATTTGGCGTTGCTTAACCATCTCCTCAGGTTTCTTTTTACCCATTGCACGACGTAGTAAGTCCGCGCCACCGAGCGTATAACCCGCACAGATCTGTGCTGTCTGCATCACCTGTTCTTGGTAAACCATAATCCCGTAAGTTGGCTCTAATACACCTTCAAGAAGTGGGTGAAGATATTCAAAATCTCCACCATGCATACGGTGAATAAAGTCAGGAATAAGATCCATTGGACCAGGACGATACAATGATACGAATGCAATAATCTCTTCAAATTTACTTGGACGTGCTTCTTTAAGCATTCGTTTCATGCCGACGGATTCAAACTGGAATACCGCGGTTGTATTTGCATCGGCAAAGACTGAATATGCTTTAGCATCATCAAGTGGAACATGCGAAATAATGAGCGGATCATTACTATCGCGATTTTTATTAATATTTTGAATTGCATCTTCAATAACGGTTAAGTTACGTAAACCCAAGAAGTCGAATTTGACGAGACCTGCTGCTTCTACATCGTCTTTATCATATTGAGCAACACGGCTTGTTCCATCTTCATCACAAAGCACAGCCGAGAAATCGGTAATCTTACCGGGTGCAATAACAACACCACCGGCATGTTTACCGGTATTTCGGGTGATACCTTCCAATTTTAAAGCCATTTCCCAGATTTCACTCGCATCATCATTATCTGGGTTAGATGGATTGGTAACGATATCTTTAAGCTGGGGTTCCATCTCGATAGCAGTGGCTAAGTCCACACCGAGTGGTTTCGTAGGCACCATTTTTGAGATACGGTCAGCTAAACCGTAAGATTTACCTAAAACACGCGCAACGTCACGAATTGCACCTTTTGCTGCCATCGTACCGAAAGTTGCAATTTGTGATACGGCTTCACGTCCATAGGTACGGGAAACATAATCAATGACGCGGTCACGTCCGGCAATACAGAAGTCGACATCAAAGTCAGGCATCGAAACACGTTCTGGGTTTAAGAAACGTTCGAAAAGTAGATCGTAACGAAGAGGATCAAGGTCAGTAATTTTTAAGCTATAGGCAACGAGTGAGCCCGCACCTGAACCACGTCCAGGTCCTACAGGAACGCCATTATTTTTTGCCCACTGGATGAAGTCCATGACGATAAGGAAGTAACCCGGGAATCCCATTTTGAGGATAATGCCGACTTCGTAATCAATTCGTTCATCGTAAGGTTTTCGAATCTCTGGCCAGTCTTCGCCACGTTTTTCGACAGGGTAGAGATAATCTAAACGTTCTTCTAGACCTACTTTTGACAAATGCTCAAAGTAAGTGTCAATGGTAAAGCCATCTGGAATTGGATAGTCAGGTAAAAAGTAGGTGCCTAGTTGTAGGCTAACATTACAGCGTTTTGCAATGTTATAGGTGTTTTCGATAGCACTTGGGATATCTGAAAACAACTCGATCATTTCGTCCGAGGTTTTAAAATGTTGCTCAGGACTATATAAGCGTGGACGACGGTCATCTGCTAATACATAGCCATCAGCAATACAAACACGTGCTTCGTGTGCTTCAAAATCTTCTTTTTCTACAAAGTGCACATCATTATGCGCAACTACACCGACATTATATTGGGCAGCAAGTTTAGCGGCTTCTTGAATAAAGTCTTCTTCACCGGGACGATCGGTACGTGTTAAAGCCAGATAAACACGGTTACCAAATTTTTCGATCCATGCTTCTAAAAGCGGAGCTGCTTTTTGAGGGTTAGATGAGCAAAGCATCTGACCCACATCACTATGTTGACCAAGTAAAACAATAATATCTTGATGTTGTTCAAGTACCCATTCTTTTTGTACACATGGGATACTAAGTTGTTGCCCTTCAATAAAACCGCGTGAAACGATTTCGGTGAGACTTTTCCAACCTACATTACTCATTGCAAGTAAAGTTGCACGATGTTGAGCATCGTCAAGGCGAATTGTGCTACCTAAAAGCGGTTTAATCCCTTTTTTTAAACAAGAATTATAAAATTTTACCGCAGCATGAAGGTTTGATAGATCGGTTAATGCCAGCGCAGGCATTTGGTCTTTAACCGCAGCGTTGACCAAGTCAGGTATGCGAACTATCGACTCTGTAATCGAAAATTCTGTATAAATACCGAGATGAACAAACTGCATAAACCAATCCTTAATACGACTGCAGCATAGTTTAGCACGCAAAGTTAAAACGAAATGCTTAATATTTTGGCAAACTGTTAAGGATTTTATTATTTAAGAAGAATGATTTGAATATCTATTATACAGATTTAATATAAAAGAGCTTATTTTTAAGAAATAAGACCAACCCAAACTTTGTGTTTGGGCTGGTTGAAAAACTTAGTACTGCCAGAACATGCGCTGAATTTCTTTTGTGTCATTAGTCTTAGTAAGAGCTAAAGCTGCAAGAAGACGCGCTTTTTGAGGGTTTAAATCATGTGCTGCTACCCAACCATATTTAGAGTCGGGTTGTTCTGCATCACGTAATACGAAACCTTGTGCGACACGTGATGAACGGATAATTTGAATACCGTTTTTGTCGTGGAGATTTTGTAAGGTTGGTACGATATATTTTGGTACAGAACCGTTACCAGTACCTGCATTAATGATCGCTTTAGCACCAGCTTTTGCATACGCTTCATATGCATCTGGAAGCATAGAGTCCGAACCATAAACGATCTGTACAGTCGGAAGTGCATCGCCTTTAATATTTTCAATATTAAATTCTGAAGCATTTGTATGACGTTTTACAGACTGTCTGAACCAGTATGGTTTGCCTTCAACTAATGTACCTAAAGCGCCCCATTGGCTTACAAAAGCATTTGTATGAATGTTAATACCTTTAGTTACATCACGTGCAGCAAAAATAGAGTCGTTCATGAGAACCATAACGCCTTTATTTTTCGCATCATCAGAAGCTGCTAAAGCAACTGCACTATAAAGGTTAAGTGGACCATCAGCTGAAAGAGCAGTTGATGGACGCATTGAGCCAACAAGTACAATCGGTTTATCAGTATGAACAACCAAATTTAAGAAAAATGCTGTTTCTTCTAAAGTATCTGTACCGTGTGTAATTACGACACCATTAACAGATGGCTTTTTAACAAGCTCATTAACTTGACGAGCAATTTCTAATAATTCCTTGTCAGTAATACTCTCAGAAGCGATTTGTAATGCTTGAATACCAGTTACATTTGCCAAATCTTTGATTTGTGGAACTGCGTTAATTAGCGTATCAACAGGAACTTTTGCAGCAGTATAAGTTGCACTATTTGCCGAGCTTGCGCCAGCACCAGCGATAGTACCGCCAGTCGCAACTACAACAACATTATTTTTTGCATAAAGTGGGAGAGAGCAGGCTAATAAGCCCATCGCTAAACCTAAAGATTTAACAGTTTTAGTCAACATCGAAAATATCCTTATGAAGTGACGAAGTAAAAGTTTGTTGAATATGACTGCTTTTCCTAAGCAAAATACATACCATGTAAAACATATTCATAACTTGTTTGAATAAGAAGCATCCTTGAATAGCATTTTGTTTCACCAACAATCGCTTAATCATTGCTTTTATTTAGCGATAATAAATAACATGAATAAAATAAAAAATCTATTAAGTTTTTCTAATTTATCTTGATTTGTTTGCTTTTTAATATAAATAAAACAAATGATTTTTTTATCAGTATAAAATTAAAAAATAATAGGCATTTTTAATTGGTTTTTTGCTATATGATATTTTTATATTGTTGATTTTTATTATTATAATTTAATATCAAGATAATTTTAAATTTCCCAGTGTAAGTTAAAAAATAATTCTATTAATTTAATATAATTTAATTGTTGTAAATTGAATTAAAATTTAATCACTTGGTGTTTATTTTTAAAAATATAAAATTTGTTTGAATCATTTTTATTCTATTTTTAAGGTTTGGTTTAAGAAAATTTAATAGCAGTTTAAAGTCATTATTTAATATAAAAATATAGGTGAATTTCTGCCATCAATTTTAAAATAAAAAAAGAGCAATTTTATAAGGTCATATAAAATTGCTCTTAAGTTGGGAGAGTGGGAGAAAAGAGAAACTTATGCGATTGTTTGTTCTTGAGTTGATTTAATTAATACTGGCTCTGGTAGTTCTTCAGTATCAGCCACTTTATCGCCTTCAAGCTTGGCAACAACTGCGGTAGCAATACTGTTACCTACTACGTTTGTTGCAGTACGGCCCATATCAAGGAACTGATCGATACCGAGTAATAAAAGGATGCCAGCTTCAGGTAAATGGAACATAGTGAGCGTCGCTGAAATAACTACAATAGAAGCTCGAGAAACACCTGCAATACCTTTACTTGTTACCATTAGAGTTAACAAAATTAAGATTTGTTGAGTGAAACTAAGATCAATATTGTAGGCCTGAGCAATAAAGAGCACTGCAAACGTGGTGTACATCATTGAACCATCAAGGTTGAATGAATAACCTAAAGGTAATACAAAGCTCGTTACTTTTTTAGGCACGCCAAATTTATTTAGTGCATCCATAACTTTAGGATAAGCTGATTCACTTGAAGCTGTAGCAAAAGCAAGCGTTACAGGTTCACGAATTAATTTACCTAAGCGGAAAATATCTTTTTTAAGTACGATTGCACCTACAGAGAATAAGATGATCCACAGTAATAAAAGACCGAAGTAGAACTCTGCGATTAAGATGCCATAATCAACAATCAAGCCTAAACCTTGTACTGTAATTGCTGAAGCGATTGCTGCAAATACTGCAACAGGTGCAAACATCATGACGTAATCAGTAATACGGAACATGATTTTGCTGAGTTCATCAGTTAAACGAATGATAACTGAATCTTTTTCTTTGCCTTGATTTACAAAAGCAAGGGCTGAGCCAAAGAAAATAGAGAAAACAAGGACTTGCAAAATATCATTGTTTGCCATTGCTTCGGCAATACTGCGTGGGAAAACATGGCTTAAAAATGATTGTAGAGTGAAGCCTGTAGTCGCTGGAGCAGAAGAGCTACTCAATTGTTGCGCAGTTGGCAATACTAAATCTAAAGCTGCACCTGGTTGGAAAAAGTTTGCCAAACCCATACCGATAGCAAGCGATACGAACGAAGCAGTAATAAACCAAGTCATTGATTTAAGCGTAATACTGCCGATTGATGTCGATTTCCCCATTGATACAATGCCTGAAACAATAGTGGCAAATACCAATGGAGCAATAATCATTTTGATAAGGCGTAAAAAGATATCTGTAGGTATGTTGAGATAAGAAGCGATTTGCTTCAATTGTTCACCCTCATTAAAGAAGTGGTGACAAATCCAACCTGTCAGTATGCCAAGTAAAATAGCAACAACAATATACTTGAGCAATTTCTTTTGCTTCATATGAACCTCTATCCATTTGATTCAATCATCCTTTGATGGGATTTGAATGATTGAAAGCTTTCCTTGTTAGTTCAGTTCGGTTGTTCTAACGATGTTATCTTCCTAGATCTGTATCTGTTTTAACCGAATCGAATATGGCGATGTTGTTATGGAGATGGATTGTTGCTCGATTTTGAAGCAGTGTGAAATGCAAAAAAATATTGATCCATGCATTTTTTGCATAATAAAGGTTAAGTAGATTGCAGAAAATCAAGTGATTTTAAACGTATGGTAAAAAATATATAAATCAAAAAATTAACTAACTCTTAAAGTCAAATAATCATAAAATTTATAAAAATAATTTAAATACAATAATTTATTTTGTGTTGGTAAAGTTGTTGTGTGGTTGGGAGGCTTTTCTTTTATAAAAATGAAAAAATAGAATTATAAAAAAGGCACCTATTTAGAGATGCCTTTTTTGTTATGCATTTTTTTAACGACGATTGGCTAAGAAACGACCTAGACGGGTAATTGCTTCACGTAATTCATTTTCAGCAGGTAAGAAAACCACGCGGAAATGATCAGGTGTTGGCCAGTTAAAGCCTGTACCTTGCACCAATAAAACTTTTTCTGCACGTAGCAAATCAAGCATTAACTTTTCATCATCTTCAATTGGGTAGATGTTCGGGTCAAGGCGCGGGAAACAGTACATTGCTCCTTCTGGTTTTACACAACTTACGCCTGGAATTTCATTAAGCATTTCCCAAGCAATATTACGCTGTTCATATAAACGGCCACCAGGACGGATCAAGTCATTAATTGATTGATAACCGCCTAGGGCAGTTTGAATCGCATATTGAGCTTGAACGTTTGCACATAAGCGCATTGACGCTAACATGTCTAATCCTTCGATATAGTCGGCAGCACGGCTTTTATCACCCGTAATTGCCATCCAACCTGAACGGAAGCCTGCAATACGATAAGCTTTTGATAAACCATTAAAAGATACACAAAGCTGCTCGCCCGCTAATGACGCTACTGAAACATGTTCAATACCGTCATAAATAATTTTGTCGTAAATTTCATCAGCAAATAAAATTAGATCATATTTTTTTGCAATCGCTACAATCTGTTCAAGAATGTGGCGTGGATATACCGAACCCGTAGGGTTGTTCGGGTTAATGATTACAATACCGCGAGTATTCGGAGTAATCTTACTTTCAATATCAGCAATATCTGGATACCAGCTATTTTCTTCATCACATTTATAATGAATTGCTGTTCCGCCTGAAAGATTAACTGCTGCTGTCCAAAGCGGATAGTCCGGCATTGGAATCAGCATTTCGTCTCCATCATCTAATAGGCCTTGCATAGCCATTACGATGAGTTCAGATACGCCATTACCAATATACACGTCATTGACATGCATATTGAGAATTCCTTTTTGCTGGTAATACTGACAAATTGCTTTACGAGCAGGGAAGATACCTTTTGAGTCAACATAACCAATTGCATTTGGTAAGTTTAAAGCAACATCATTAATAATTTCTTGTGGTGCTTCAAATCCAAAAGGAGCTGGGTTACCAATATTCAACTTGATAATCTTATGTCCTTGCTCTTCCATTTCATTGGCGGCTCGTAAAACTGGCCCACGGATGTCATAACAAACATGCTCAAGCTTCGATGATTTTTTGATTTCTCGAGTAGATGGCATGGAATGGATGGTAGCAGTATTTTTAGACATAACGGGATTCACTTTTGCATATCGGTATAAATAACTTTTAAATGTTTTAACTGTTACCAAATTTAGATCATGTTGATCTTTCAATAGTTCAACAATTTTTTCATGGGTAAAACCCGATTGTTGATATTGTTTGATAATTGGTAGTAGTTGTTGGAAAACCACACTTTTTTTCTGAGACATGTTCTGTCCTATACAACCGTGCGCACTTAGAATAGCACTATGTTTGCTTGCTTTAAAGAAGATTAGTAATAAATTTGCTTACTTTTGATTTTGTATTTTGCTTACTTTTTGCTTTTTGTTCTTTATATGTTTAAATTCCAACAAATTTTACGTTCAGAGACTAGTGTTTTTGTGATGAATGGCGTAAATATAAAACTCGATCATCAGAAATGTTTACTTCAGAATAAAAGGTGTATGTCATGGGAAAAGTCAATAAAACAGACCGGGAATGGCAAAGAGAGTTATCACCAGAAGAGTATCGGATTACACGACAAAAGGGCACTGAACCTGCATTTACGGGGCAATACTGGAATACTAAGCAACATGGCACCTATGTTTGCCGTTGTTGCGGCGCAGAGTTGTTCTCATCGGATACCAAATATGATAGCGGTTGCGGTTGGCCAAGTTTCTTCCGTCCGATCAATGGTGCTGTCATTGATGAACATGAAGATTTAACGCATGGTATGGTCAGAACTGAAATAGTTTGTCATGATTGCGAAGCTCATTTAGGGCATGTATTTGAAGATGGACCACAGCCGACTGGTTTGCGCTACTGTGTAAACTCGGCATCATTACAACTGAAAACAGAAGAAAAAAATGATGAGGAAACCTATCCATGAGTAATATTTATCAGTTTGAAGCTGAGCTGTTAGAGGGTGAAGTTAAGCAATTAGCTGATTATAAAGGTAAAGTTTTACTAATTGTAAACACTGCCAGTAAATGTGGTTTTACACCACAATTTGCTGGCCTCGAAAAACTTTATGAAAAATATAAAGATCAAGGATTAGAAGTTTTAGGTTTTCCCTGCAACCAGTTTGGTGGGCAAGATCCAGGAAGCAATAAAGAAATTGGTAGCTTCTGTCAGCGTAACTATGGGGTGAAATTTCCCATGTTTGCTAAAGTTGATGTAAAAGGCCCAGAAGCCCATGTGATTTTTAGATATTTAACACGTGAAGCTAAAGGTATTTTAGGTAGTAGTAGCATTAAATGGAACTTTACCAAATTCTTGGTAGGTAAAGATGGTGCTGTTTTAAATCGCTATGCACCTACGACTAAGCCAGAAGCTTTAGAAGCTGATATTGAAAAAGCATTAGCGAGTTAATCGTTTAAATGAACGCTATTCCTCAGGCTTTTGAGTTTTGGCAAGATGGGCGAATGCCGTATGTTGAAACCAGAAGATCCTGTTTTAGCCGAACCTGTTATAAGTCTCATAGTCATCCAACGTTTTCTATCGGGGCTATAGACGAGGGGAATAGCGTTTTTCAAAGTTCATTTGGTACGCCCCAAAAGATTGATGCTGGTACTTTGGTTGTCGTACCCGCACATATTGAGCATTCATGTAACCCTTTGCTGGATCAGGCTTGGAGCTACCAAATGCTACATTTGGATATAAGGTGGTTAAATCAGCTTTATTCAGAATTTCGAGAGCAAGGCCTGAATTTGCATTTGCCACAGCATAGGCCTCTGATAATAAAAGAAGAAACTTTATATCAGGCTTTTTCTGATATGAATGAAACTTTATTTGATCCTGAAAAATTAATTATTGAAAAAGAACAGTCGCTGATCTATTGCCTTACCCAGCTGTTACTCCCTCATTTCGTATTAGAAGAAATACAAAAAACTGAATATTTGTATGAAGATTTTTTGGACTTAATTCATATTATTAAATCGTCAGAACGATTTATTTCTCTTGAAGAGCTTGCAGAGCAGGTTGGTCTTAGTCGATATGCAATCATTCGTTTATTCAAGGCCAATGTTGGTTTAACTCCACATGCATTTCAAATTAATTTAAAGATTAATCAAGCCAGAGCTCAATTAAAGCAAGGGATTTCACTCGCAGAGCTAGCTGTCAATTTAGGCTTTAGTGATCAAAGCCATTTTCATAAAGCTTTTAAAGCACATACGGGAATTACTCCTCGACAGTTTCAACTTGCAGCCGCGCAATAATTTACAAGAAATTATTTTTCTCTATTTTTAAGCTACTCCATACAATTTTAAAGATGAAATCGTTATGGAAGTTTTTTTGGTTATCGCCTTTACTCACTTTTTAGCACTACTATCTCCAGGTCCAGATTTTTTTCTTATTTTGACCAGTCTTTTGCAAAAAGGAGCGCGTTATACCTATGGCGTTATTCTGGGAATTACTTTGGGTAATGCTGTTATCTTAATGGTGTGTATATTTGGATTTATGGTGCTTGGCAATTTAAGCACAACGATTCTTTTAGTACTTAAATGGCTGGGGGCTGGATATTTAGTTTATTTGAGTTTTCTTTGTTTTAGAGCCACTCAAGGAACAAACTTAAATATTACTGTTGCTGAAAATAGTTTGGTTGAACAAGAGTCTAGTTATAATAGTAAAGTTAAAAGCTTAGCTCTGGGTTTGCAATCCAGTCTTCTTAATCCTAAAAATATTATGTTTTATAGTAGCTTAATGCTACTTATTCAACAGGAATTTAGCTTATTTCAAAAATTACTAATGAGTATATGGATGACAGGAGTGGTTTTCGGGTGGAATTTATTATTAGTTCGTTTATTGCGTCAAGAGCGTGTATTAGCACAGATTAAACGCTCTGCTAGAGGAATATATTATTGCTCCAGTCTGGCTTTCATTTTTTTCGCAGTGTTATTGGTTGCCTATAGTTAAAGCAGATCGCATAGCCTTCTAAACAAAATGAAGGCTATGCAATTTTGCTGGGTTTAAAGAATCGCTTTTAAACGTTTAACAACTTCTTCACATTGTGCCAAATCTGCTACTAAAGCCATACGCACATGATTGGCACCAGGGTTACCTTGTTCGGTATCACGAGATAGATAACGACCCGGTAAAACTTTAATGTGTGCTTTTTCCATCAGCATCTTGGCAAAAGTTTCATCATTATCGACTTTTAACCAGTAATAAAAACCGGCATCAGGTTTTTGTAATGGCAGTAAATGACCTAGCTCAGATTGGAATAAGTCAAACTTTGCACGATATTGCTTACGGTTTTCTTCAACATGGTTTTCATCGTTCCACGCTGCGATTGAAGCAAGCTGGTGTTGTACTGGCATTGCAGCGCCGTGATAGGTGCGGTATTGCAAATATGGCTTTAACAGATCGGCATCACCCGCTACAAAACCTGAGCGCAAACCCGGTAAGTTTGAACGCTTTGAAAGTGAATGAAATACGATACAGTTTTTGTAGTCATCACGTCCAAGCTCAGCACAAACTTCTAATAGACCAGTAGGTGCTTGGTCAAACCAAAGCTCTGAATAGCATTCATCAGAAGCAATAACGAAATTATATTGATCAGATAAGGCAATTAGCTTTTTAAATTGTTCTTTGGAAAGCACAGTACCTGTTGGGTTACCCGGTGTACATACAAAAAGTAGGGCTGTCTTTTCCCAAACTTCTGCTGGTACTGCATCAAAATCACCTAAATAGCCATTTTCTTCCGTGCAATTAATGAAGTATGGCTTTGCACCTGCAAGTAAAGCCGCACCTTCATAAATTTGATAAAACGGGTTCGGCATCACCACATAAGGTGCATCTTCACGATTAATTAATGCCTGTACAAAAGAGAAAATGCCTTCACGTGTACCAGAGACAGGCAAGATGTGGTTTTCAGCACTAATGCTGTTAAGTTTAAAGCGCTTAGTTAACCAATCTGCAATGCTTTGGCGAAGCTCTGGTAAGCCTTTACTGTTTGGATAAGTTGATAAATGGTTAAAGTTATCAATAATAGCCTGTTTAACAAACTCTGGTGCTGGATGCTTAGGTTCGCCAATTGATAGAGGAATCAAGGGAAGGTTAGCAGGAGTAGTATCCTTAAAAAGTTGGTTTAACTTTTCAAATGGATACGGGTGTAATAACGACAAGCTAGAGTTCATTAAACAGTTACCAAGTAGTTGAGTTTCAGTGCTGACAAATTTGATTAGATGCTTCATCTAATGCAGCTTTCAGTTTTTCCGAGAAGAGTTTGACCTCTTCGTTATTCAGCGGTTTTCCATCTTTTTTGGTGACAAAGAAAATATCTTCGGCACGTTCACCTAAAGTTGCGATTCGCGCTGAATGGATGTCTAAACCTTGCATCATAAATAAACCACCCACACGTGCAAGTAGGCCGGGGTGATCGAGTGTTGAAATTTCGACCATATTTTGCTGTAAGGCTTCATTTAATGTTACATCGACTGTATTTTCAATATCGAAGTGACGTAATTGACGTGGAATACGACGTTGCATGAGTCCCGGATATTGGTCTGGTTGACTAAGGGCTTTCACTAATGCATTTTTAACAGTTTCTTCACGTTCTGGGTCGGTAAGCAATGTCCCGAAACGATCCAGTACCACATAAGTGTCTAAGCTAAATGCTGTACTTGCCGTGATAATTTTTGCGTCCTGAACGTCTAAGTTCATTCGGTCTAAAACGGCAACGGTGGTGGCAAATAGGTTAGGTTGATCGCGCGTATAAATAAAGATTTGCACCGCATCTTGAGCTGCTTTACGGTGAGCACGCAAGAGGACTAATGGCTCTGGATTATCACCATGTTTTAAAATTGCTTGTGTATGCCACGCAATTTCATCCGCCGATTCTTTAATGAAGTATTCATCACCTAGTTCTTGCCATACTTTTTCGACATCTGCCAATGCGAAGTTATTTACCAGCAATTCACTTGCTGCAAACTTGGTGTCTTCAATCAGCATTTGGTAGTCAACAGGACGGCCTAAACCTGTACGGATTACATCACGAGCATGCGTATAAAGCTGACGCATGAGAGAAGCGCGCCATGTGTTCCATAGTTTTGGATTTGTCGCGTTAATATCGGCAACCGTTAAGGTATATAGATAATCAAGATGCTCCATATCGCCCAGTTTTTCTGCAAAATCTTTCACGACATCAGGATCAGAAATATCTTTTTTCTGAGCGGTCAAGGACATGAGCAAATGGTTTTGAATAAGCCATGCAATTAATTTACATTCACGCTCTGTAAAGCCATGTGCACGGCCAAACTCAATTGCGTCTTCTGCGCCAAGTTCGCTATGATCGCCACCGCGTCCTTTTGCGATGTCATGGAATAAAGCAGCAATAAAGACAATATCTTGACGGGCAAGACGTTGGAAAACTGAACTTACTACAGGGAATTCTTTGGCAAATTCTGGTTCTCTAAAACGATTTAAATTACGCAGCAATAATAATGTGTGAGCATCGACCGTATAGATATGGAACAAGTCATATTGCATAAGGCCCATAATTTGGCCAAAAGCAGGAATATAGTTTCCTAAAACACCATATCGTTTCATCGCAACCAAGGTATCGTATAAACGATATGGTGAGCGAATAATCGACATAAACAGTGCTTGATGCTCTGGATTATCGCGATAACTTTGGTTGATTCGTTTCGCCGCAAGAATAAGTAAGCGTAAAGTACGAGCGCGAATGCCTTCAATATCTGGTCGATTGGCTAAAATATAGAACAGCTCTAAAATTGCGCTTGGATGTTCTGCGAATATTTTATGATGCTGTACGGCAAGTTTATTATCAACAATTTTAAAGTGATCGTTAACAACTTCAATTTTGCGTTCATAGTTGGGCAGTCGAGGAGTAATCACTGACTCGCTAAAATACGCAAGCAACATTTCATTGAGTGTTGAAACTTGCTGCGCCGTACGGTAGTAGCGTTTCATGAATTGCTCAACACCATAATTTACAGGTTGGCCTTCTTGACGAACATAACCAAATTTAGCGGCAATTTCCCTTTGATGGTCAAAGAGTAAACGGTTTTCATCACGTTTAGCTAAACGGTGTAAATGATGTCGAATTTCCCAAAGAAAACTTTCAGCTTCTTCTAAAACTGCTAATTCAAACTCTGAAATGAAACCTAAATGCACTAAGTCGTAAATACGGTTTACGCGGAAGTGGCGTTTGGCAATCCAGCCAATTTGGTTAATGTCACGGATACCGCCCGGTGCATTTTTAATGTCGGGTTCTAAATTACTTTCAGTATTGTTGTGTTGGTGATAACGCTTGGCTTGCTCTGCCATTTTTGCGTCATAAAATGTTTTATCTGTCCATGTCTGTGAAACAATACGGCGAGGCCATTTCGCAAGCTGACTATTACCCGTAATTAATCGCGCTTCAATTAAAGTTGTTGCAACGGTTAAATCTGTAGCAGCCTGTTCAACACAGCTTTGAATCGTGCGAACACTAATGCCGGGTTTGAAATTCCCCACGTCCCATAAAGAAGAAATAAATGTAGAGATACGTTTTTCGTTTTCTTCGTTAATTTCATGCTCCGATAGGATCATGATATCGACATCGGAATAGGGCAACATTTCACGGCGCCCATAACCGCCTACAGCAAAAAGGCCCAGTTCTGTCTGATCGAGTTCAGCATGTTTCCATAAAAAGATCAGTGCTTCATCTACTAAATCTGAACGGGCTTTAATGATTTCACGAATAGATTGCCCATTTTCATATGAATCTTGCAACTGCTTTTCTACATCCGTTCGCCACTGATTAATGGCTTTAATATCATGATGACTTGAGACATAGTTCAACAATGGCGATATATTGATCATGAAAATGGGTCTACCAATAAGTAAAAATTAAGAGTTTGTTTGAACGCTTACTTGATCAGCGGTTTCTTTCGCTAAAGTACGAGCAAGATCAGTATTTTCAGCACGAGCGGTTGCTACACCCATACGACGACGTTTGAAACCTTCTGGTTTGCCAAACAGGCGTAAATCGGTGTCTGGGTGTGTTAAAGCTACATTGAGATTACTATAACTTAAATTGCTGGCATCAACTCCAGCATAAATTACTGCACTTGCTGCAACACTGTGGCGTGCTGTGTTTACAGGTAAACCTAAAATTGCACGTGCATGCAGTTCAAATTCACTTTGAAACTGAGATGCTAAAGTTACGAGTCCTGTATCGTGTGGGCGAGGTGAGACTTCACTAAACCAAACCTTGTCGCCTTTAATAAACAGTTCTACACCAAAAATACCACAGCCACCAAGTGCAGTTGTCACTTTATTTGCAATACGTTTTGCTTCTTCGAGTGCCGCCGCCGTCATTGGTTGAGGTTGCCAGCTTTCTACATAATCCCCGGCATCTTGGCGGTGACCAATTGGGTCACAGTAATGAGTTTCGATTTCACCAGTTTCAGGGTTTTTAGCGCGAACGGTAAGTAATGTAATTTCAAAATCAAAATCAATTTGAGATTCAATAATAACCGTGCCTTGGTTAACACGGCCACCTTGCATCGCATATTCCCAAGCTGCATCGACTTCATCGAAACTTTTTACACGAGACTGACCTTTACCTGAAGATGACATGACCGGTTTTACAAAGTTTGGATAACCAATGTCATCGCAAGCGGCGCGGAAGCTTTCGAGCGTATCAGCAAAACGATAAGCAGAAGTAGGTAGGCCAAGTTCTTCAGCCGCAAGACGGCGGATGCCTTCACGGTTCATTGTGAGGTTTACAGCTTTAGCAGAAGGGATGACAGTTGCTGTTTTGCTCGCTTCAATTTCAAGTAAAACTTCTGTCGCAATTGCTTCAATTTCTGGAACAATTAAATTTGGTTTAATTTTCTCGATGAGTTGTTTTAATTGGGCAGGATCTGCCATGTTTAATACATAAGAAAAATGTGCAACTTGCATTGCTGGTGCGTGATCATAACGGTCGGCTGCATGTACTTCTACACCAAGGCGTTGTAAGGAAATTACAACTTCTTTGCCAAGCTCTCCTGAACCTAACAATAAAACTTTAAATGCAGAAGATTGAAGTGGGGTACCGAGTGTTACGCTCATGCGAATCATCCTGACAAAATTATTTTTTTAAGCATAGCAGAACTTATGGTGGAGTTAAGCCTTATCATGCATAAAAAAGTAATTTTGTCGGACAATTAAAAAAGTGGTTTTTAGATATTAACCTGATAGTTTAAAAGCAATTCATCCGCATTTTTACCACGGATGCCCCAATTTTCTTTAGGTGTTTCAAAAATAGTAATTTCAATGTCTTGTGGAGAAATTCTACATTGTTCTTGAATATTACGAAATAAGGTTTGGATAAGCTGCTTTTTAGTGGCTGCACTGCGGCCTGCAAACATTGAAAGTTCAATAATAATGTAATGCTGGCTTCTGTCAGAAGGGTAAATGAAATTTCCTGGTTTAAGGCTAATAAAACGTTGAAACTTCTTCTCAACAGGATATTTCAGTTCTTCAATAAGCGCCTGATGGATTGCATGAGAAAGTAATTCTCGGTACTGCATAATGGTTTGTTCATTTGCATAAATTTTAACTTGTGACATTTTTATCTCTATTAAGTAGCTAAGGTTATCTTTTTAATCAATTCAAATTCAAAAATTAGATTTTTCAGGCCTGAAGTTTCAATCTTAAACACTTCTGGCCAGATTTTATTTTATATAAGGAAGATAAGTTTATCTATTTATAAAGGTAAATAAGTATAGATCAGACCATAAACAATTGCGGCAGTTAAAGTTGCTGGTACGATTTTCTTAAATTTAAAATAAAGACCTGCTAAAACTAAAAAACCGATAAGCATTGCGAAACTCTTATTGGGAGTTTCAAGGAGAGGTGGAAGGGTAGCAACTACAAGCATGGCACTAATTGCAGATATTCCAATACTTCCCAAAGCAATTTTTATCCAGATTGAGCCGCGTCTTTGCTGCGAACCCTGTAATTTTTGTATTACAAAAAAAGGTCCAAAGCGTGAAGCAAAATTGGCTATACCTACAATAATGCCGACCAGAATAATTTCTAGGTTCATATTAAGCCTCAACCTCATCATGCTGTTTCAGCACATAATGTTTAAATAGACCAGCTAAAATGCCTGAAAAAATACCAATAAAGATAGCCGCTGATAAGTTAATCCAATAACATGCCAAAGCTGAAACCACTAATGATACAGCAACGACAAGGCTATGCTTTCGTTCAAATGCAGCTAATAAAAAACTTAAAAATAAAGCAGGTAATAAGAAGTCTAAAGCTGCTTGTAAAAACTTTGGTAAATGAGCAACTTGATCGGCAAATAATCCACCTAACAAAGAGCCACTTGCCCAAGCCATCCAACTAAATAGACTTAGGCCAAGCATCCAAGACTCGGACCATTGTTGTTTGCGCTGTGAAAGTTGGATCATTCCACTGGCAAAAACTTCATCCGTTAAGCCCCAAGCCCATACTGCCGTTTTCTTAAGATTTAATTTGTTTGGAATCAGGTTGTATAGAGCAGGTCCATAAAGGACATGGCGAATATCAAGGGCAATAACTGTTAATGCTGTTAGCCAAATGGATGAACCGCTAGCCAAAAGCGCGACAACCAAAAATTGGCTAGCGCCGGCATACATTGAACAAGATAGAAAAAAAGCTTCCCATGGTGTAAAACCAAACTGGGATGCAGAAACGCCAAAGGCAAAAGAAACGGGTAAATAGGTGAGTACGATAGCTTGGCTATCTTTGGCGCCTTGCCAAAAAGTTGCTGTTTGGGCAGGCATCAATTGTTGTTCGGACACAATACACCTTGGCAATAAACCAAATGATAAAAATACTTGAAAGATTGAGTATTGTAGCCGAATTTAATAGCATAGTGCCGAAATGTTTAATCGGCAGTTTGATATGTTCAAGGCAAAGATTCGTTTAGTTTATATCGCCATGATGAGTGCAGGTATTTTTACATTGCAGGGCTGTGATAATGGTAATCAAGGTGCAGAAAAAAAAGTAGAAATTAAGCCAGCACCGAAACTAACCAATGATGCAACTGTTTATGCTCAAAAAGCATGGACATTAATTAACACGGTTGAGCATTTAGTTTATGAAAAACAACTCAGCCAAATTGATGACAAAGTTCGTAAACCTTTACGTCAATTGAGTACAGACTGGCGCATTAATGTAAAAATGACGGATTCAGTGACAGAAGGGAAATATGCACTCTGCCGTAAGGCCCTGACAAGTTTAGATATATGGGCACGCGAAACGCTAGAAAACAATAGTTCAGCTGCCCAAAAACAAGCGGACTATGAGCGAGATAAGGCTCAATGTAAGGATGCGATCGATACACCAAATCTTGGAAATACTTCGCCAAAATAAAACTAATGAATCTAAAAAAGCGAGATGATCAATCTCGCTTTTTTTGCTTTTAAACAATAATGAGTGAATGTGAATTACGGTTTTGTGGCAGCTTTAGCGGTGTTAGCAGTTTTCACAGCATCTTGTTTCATTTGATGAGTCATTTGCTGTGATTCATGTTGAGCATGTGTCGCGCTGGTCATAGCATCATGTTTTTGAGTGCTTAAGTCTTTTTTAACATCCTGTTTAGTTTTAGTTACCTCTTTCTTGGCTTTTTGAGCGGTAGCTTTTCCATGTACCGCTACACATTTTCCACCTTTGTGATTTGGTCCTGTACCGCCTTGTAGTTGAGTCCCTTTTGGACATGCAAATGCCGAAACACTTAACATAGCCAATACGCCTGCTGTAAGAATTGTTGATAATTTTTTCATGTTAATCAGCGCCTTGTTAAATATTATTGCTCAGCTTGAGTGTAGGGTGAAAATATCTGCTTTAACACATTTATTTTGTGTAAATAGAGTTTGAACTATGTTTTGATTTGCAGTGTTATCTAATTTTTTAATTTAATTTTAAGTTTTTATTATTTAGCCGCTTTTAAAAAATTAGCATTGTGCTTTAGCAACTACTTTCAATTTCTCAATATCTAGAATCTCAATTTTTCTAAAAGCAATTTTAATGATTTTCTGTTTTTCGAGCAGGCTCAGTTCATGATTGATCGTCTGTCTAGATGTGGTCAGCATATTTGCCAATTGTTCTTGAGAAATATGAATTTGACGATCTTGAATAAGAATATGATTCCCATATCCTTCTAAAATGAATAGAAGACGCTGAGCCAGCCTTTGAGAAATACTACATGTTTGGATAGCAATCTGTTCTAAGAAAACATACCTGAGTTTTTGGCTCGTTAAACGTGCAAAATAGTACCAATAATATGGATTTTCCTTGAGTAGATCATTTAATGGTTTTGCAGGAATATGTAGAACTGTACTTTTTTTCAATGCAATCGCATCGTGTGAGCGCGGTTCATGATCAATCAATGATATTTCACCAAACCACATGATTGGCTCAGCAATAGCAGAAAGAGCTTCATTACCATTTACATCGACATAACCCAAGCTAATCGAGCCTTCAAGTACGGTATAAATGCCATCAAATAGATCTTGAGCATGGAAAACATAGCTATTTTTCTCAAAGGTGATTTGTTTGCCATGTTCTAAAATAAAATTTTGGAATGTTTCCGGAAGCACGCTAAACCATGTGTTTTCTTTTAGTCGATTAATATAAATTAGGTCCAATATTCGGTCATCCATGAAAAAATTCATTACTTTGTCAAATAGCTGACAACTTTACGTTTTCCTTATATGTACAGTATGACTATATGTAAGTGAATAGGGAATAACTCATGTCAAATCTGGAGCAAGAGCTTAGCAAATATGCGGCTTACCACTTAAATCATAAAAATATTTTGACGCACTTTATCGGTATTCCGCTCATCGTGTTTTCAATTTTGTGTTTAACCGCAAGAGCTGGAGTCGATATTGGTAGTTTTAAACTGACTTTAGCCATAGTTCTGATTGCAGCTAGTACGATCTATTATTTTATTTTAGATAAAATATTTGGCTTACTCATGCTCGTTCTTTTAGCTGCTGTGTATCCACTGGCCAGCCAAATTGCTCAATTGTCTTTAGGAGAATGGTTAGCAGCGAGTATTGGTTTCTTTGTGGTGGGTTGGGTCTTTCAGTTTGTGGGACATTATTTTGAAAAGAAAAAACCGGCTTTTGTTGATGATGTGATTGGACTTGCGATAGGGCCGTTATTTGTATTGGCAGAATTTATATTTATGCTAGGTTTTAGAAAGCCTTTGCATGCACGTATTTTACAAGAGGCGCGCAGTAAACGAGAGGCGATGGATGTTAATCATTAAATGTAAAAAAGCCCCAACATATTGGGGCTTTTTTAGCTTTAACTTATACGTTAAAACGGAAGTGCATTACATCGCCATCTTGAACAACGTAAGTTTTACCTTCTAAACGCCATTTACCAGCTTCTTTAGCGCCGTTTTCACCGTTGTATTGTACAAAGTCATCGTATGCAACAACTTCAGCACGGATAAAGCCTTTTTCGAAGTCAGTATGAATCACACCAGCTGCTTGAGGAGCGGTTGCGCCAACTTTTACTGTCCATGCACGAACTTCTTGTACACCAGCAGTGAAATAAGTCTGTAAACCTAAAAGCGCATAACCTGCACGAATAACCACATTTAAGCCTGGTTCTTCCATGCCCATTGCTTCTAAAAACTCAGCACGATCTTCATCTTCTAATAATGAAATTTCAGCTTCGATTTGATTGCAAAGAGGAACAACAATTGCATTTTCTTCAGCCGCAAGTTTTTTAACTGCTTCTAAGTGCGGGTTGTTTTCAAAACCATCTTCTGCAACGTTTGCAATATACATAGTTGGTTTTAAAGTCATTAAACCAAAGCCACGCACTAATTTGCGTTCGTCATCAGATAAATCAGCTGCACGCGCTGGTTTACCTTCGTCAAGTAATGGTTGGATTTTTTCTAAAACTGCTTTAGTTGCTACAGCTTCTTTGTCACCACCTTTAGCAACTTTAGTTAAGCGTAAAATTGCTTTAGCAACAGTTTCAAGATCGGCAAGCGCAAGTTCAGTATTGATGGTTGCGATATCGTCTAACGGATCAATTTTACCATTTACGTGAATCACGTTTTCGTCTTCGAAACAACGTACAACGTGTGCAATTGCATCAGTTTCACGAATGTTAGCAAGGAATTGGTTACCTAAGCCTTCACCTTTTGATGCACCAGCAACAAGACCTGCAATGTCCACAAATTCCATTGTAGTTGGCAAAATACGCTGTGGTTTAACAATCGCAGCAAGTTTGTCTAAACGTGGATCTGGTACAGGAACAATACCTGTGTTTGGTTCAATGGTACAGAAAGGGAAGTTTTCCGCTGCAATCGCTGCTTTCGTTAATGCATTGAAAAGGGTAGATTTCCCTACGTTTGGCAGACCAACAATACCGCAATTAAAACCCATGAAAACCACTCACAAATGTGTAAATTAAAAATTGTCGCTGATTTTACATGAAAGCCATGACAAAGTCATGGCTAGAGCAGGGTTGTATTGCGTTTAAACTTTACGTTTATCAAGTTGCTGGGCTAATGCATCGCCAGCCGCTTGTACTAACATGACTAAAACAATGAGCACTAAAATGACAGCCACCATAATTTGCATATCAAAACGTTGATAGCCATAACGATAAGCAATGTCTCCTAGACCACCTGCACCAATAGCACCAGCAATCGCAGAGGAGTTAATCATAGTCACAATAGTCACGGTAAAACCTGCCACAATACCCGGCAAAGCCTCTGGTAAAAGCACATGCCAGATAATTTGTTTACGGTTACAACCCATGGCTTGTGCAGCTTCAATTAAGCCTTGGTCGACTTCACGTAAACTGACTTCTGCAATACGAGCAAAAAAGGGAATTGCCGCAATCGTCAATGGAACAACCGCTGCCCAAACGCCATAACTTGTACCTACAATCCAGCGAGTAAGCGGAATAAGCGCAACCATTAAAATAAGAAAGGGAACAGAACGAGTAATATTAATGACCCAACCTAAAGCCTGATTAATCTTTTGTGACGGATGAATGCCGTGCTCAGAAGTGCTAACTAAAACAACAGCAATCGGTAAGCCAATTAAAAAAGCAATAAACGCAGATGCACCTACCATGAGTAAGGTGTCTACAGTTCCAGTAATTAATAAATCAATGAGCTGGTCGTGCATAGCCAAGTACCTCAAATTGTGCAATTGCAGTTAATGCGTCTTGTCGTAGAGATGAAAGATCAATTTCTACGTTAGGAATACCGACTAAAAGTGAGCCAATAATGTGCCCTTGAATGGTATCGACCTGACTTTGATATAAATTGACAGGTGCTTTAAATCTGGCAAGTAATTCTTGAATATCGGGAACCTGATGTGCTTCAGCCTCATATTTCAGTTTTACAATAATATGAGTCGAATCTTCATCGGGTAGAGGACTGATTTTAAAAGGCAGGGTAATTTGCTCAAGGTTTAACAATTCTTGAGTAATTTGTTGTTCTGGTCGTGAAAATACAGACCAAACTTGTCCAGCCTCTACTATCTCACCTTGATCAATCACCACCACTTGATCACAAATTTCTCGAATGACCTGCATTTCGTGAGTGATGAGTACAATAGTAAGACCCAGCTCCTGATTAATCTTTTTAAGTAAAGCCAAAATAGTGGCGGTACTTTCAGGGTCAAGTGCCGAGGTGGCTTCATCGCAAAGTAAAATTTCTGGATGGTGAACAAGTGCACGTGCAATACCGACACGTTGCTTTTGTCCGCCTGAAAGTTGCGATGGGTAGTAGCCAGACTTATCTGCAAGACCTACGAGTGCCAAAACTTCATTTACACGTTGGTCGATATCTGCTTTGTTGTAATTGGAAACTTTTAAAGGCAATGCCACATTTTCCCAGACTGTTTTTGCAGACATTAAATTGAAATGTTGAAAAATCATTCCAATTCTTTGGCGAGTTTGAATAAGCTCGGCATGACTCAATTCAGCAATGTTTTGTTGATGAATATGAATACTGCCTGTATTAACTTGTTCTAAGCCATTTAAAGTGCGGAGTAGGGAAGATTTTCCCGCACCACTTTTACCAATAATGCCTAAAATCTTACCTTGAGGAATATCAAGGTTAATCTCTTTTAAAGCATGCAGTTTTTGACCTTGCGATTGGTAAAACTTATTTAAACCGCGAATTTTGATATGGGGTAGAGAAAAATCAACTTGCGATCCAAAACTCACCATCATCATTCTCCTTATTTCCAGCCTTGAAACCACATACCTTGGCCAAAGTCTTTATCCAGAATGTCTTGTGCTTGTTTTGAGTTCTGGAATGCTTTAACAAAGGTTGCAAGTTTTTGGTTTTTATCTTGGTAATCGCGACGGGTCACAAACAAAATTGCATATTTTTTATCGATTGGATCTAAAAATAATGCGCTATGTGGATCGGTTACCTTTGCCATTTTTAAGTAGTGAGGGAAGCCGAAAATTAAATCGACATCGTTATATGCATGTGCTGTTTGAGGGCCTTCAACCTGAACAAAGCTTAGCTGTTTGGGATTAGCAATAATGTCTTGAGTGGTTGAAAGTTCATTATTAACGTCTTTAAGCTGAATTAAACCTGCACGGTGCAATAAAATTAAAGCACGGGCTAAATTGACCGGATCGTTTGGAATAGCTACACGTGCTTTTGAAGGTAATTCTTCAAGTGATTTATATTTTTTTGAATATAAACCGACATGACTTCCTGAACCCACACCAAATGCATGTAGGTCATAGCCCGTTTCTTTAACAGCATTACGTAGAAATACGCTTTGCTGGAAAAAGTTCGCATCAATATCGCCGTTTTGTACGGCAACATTTGGTGCTCGCCAATCAGAAAATTCAACGAGTTTGACATGAACGCCTTGCTTTTCTACTTCATTGGCTACGCTTTGTAATAGCTCAGCATAAGGTGGGCTAATGCCAATCGTTAAAACATCATTGGCTTGTTTATTTTTAATATAACGGTAACCGACGAGGCCAAGAACTACGATTAAAATCGTAATTCCGAGTAACCAAGGCTTATGTTGTTTAAACTGAATCGCCATAATTTTTCCGTTATTACTTCCAACCAGGGAACCAAAGTGTTGGCCCAATCTCAGCATCTAACACAGCTTTAACTTTTGGCGAGTTTTGATAGATCTCAACAAATTTCTTTAATTTGTCGCCCTTATCTTGATAGTCATCACGCACTACAAACAAAATTGCATAACGTTTATTGGTATTGTCATCAAGTAAAAGTGCACTTTCAGGGTCAGCTGTTTTTGCTAAGCGTAGGTAATGTGGATAGCCAAAAGCCAAGTCAACATCATCAATTGCACGAGCAGTCTGTGGCCCTTCAACCTCTACGAATTGCAAATTTTTAGGGTTTGAAACTACATCTTTTAGTGCAGATAAATGATTATTTAAATCTTTAAGCGTTATTAATTTAGCTTGCTGTAAAAGTAGCAGGGCACGACCTTGATTGACTGGATCATTTGGAATGACTACACGTGCGTTTTGTGGCAATTCATCAAGGCTTTTATATTTCTTTGAATAAAGTCCCACATGTGATGCTGCACCCACTGCAAATGCCTTTAATTTAAAGCCTGTTTCTTTAATTGCATTGTCTAAGAAAGGTTGGTGCTGGAAAAAGTTCGCATCAATATCCCCGTGATTTAAAGTAATGTTTGGTGTATTCCAGTCAGAAAATTCGACCAGTTTTACATTTAAACCCTGTTTCTTTGCTTCATCGGCAGCAGCTTGTAAAGTTTTTGCAAATGGTGGGCTAATACCAATCACAAGTTCATTTGAGCCACTTTGGCGATGTTTATTCCAAAAGAATAAAGCAACAATAAGGACTACAACGACTAAGCCTACGCCTAGCCAATTTTTTGAGGCTGTTTGAGCCATGTCTATCTCCAAATTTAAGCGGTTATTTCTTCAATTGTTGTTAGGTTTTTGCTGTTGTTATAGGGACTACATCGGAACGCTTGAACAGGGTGTTGTTTTGGTAATTGATCACCCCGATTAAAAATTTTGTTCCGTAGTGAACCCGCTTTATATGCAGTTTTATAGCGACCACGTTGTTGTAGCTCAGGAATGACCAAGCGAATAAAGTCGTGGTGAGACTCAGGTGCAACAGTACGTGTCAAATTAAAGCCATCAATATCAGTCTCATCTAAAAGATGAATTAAATATTCAGCAACTTCTTCGCCACTGCCCACAATGAGGGGATAACGGCCACCGAAAACATGCTGAGCTTTTAAGTCATTTTTCGTGATTTGCTGTTCTTTAAATTTTTCGGTAATCGAAACAATACTGTTACTTTTTTGGTAAGGAATCGCTTCATCGTCGGCAAATTTACTTAAGTCGATGCCAGTTGAACTCGCATAATGCGCTAAGCCTGCTTCAGGGCTCGCATACTGACGATATTCATTAAGTTTTTGTACAGCCAGATCATGTGTTTCGGCAACAACAACGGTGATGCCAACGAAGACTTTAATGTCATCCGCTGAACGGCCTTGCTGTTCTGCAAGAGCACGAATCTTTTTCACTTGTTCGCGTATTTTTTCAGGTTTGTCGCCTCCAATAAATACACATTCAGCATGACGAGTCGCAAACTGCATACCTTTGGGTGAAGCACCTGCTTGAAAGAGTGTTGGGGTGCGTTGCACAGAAGGAGACACCTGAAAAACACCTTCACTTTGGTAATATTTTCCGTGGTGGTGAATGGTGTGAACTTTAGATGGATCTGTAAAAACACGCTGTACTTTATCTTTTTTAACTGCGTCGTTTTCCCATGAACCTTCCCAATATTTATAGCAAAGCTCTAAAAATTCTTCGGCTTGTTCATAGCGAGCATCGTGGTCTTTTAAACCTTTTTGACCAATTAAGCGTTCCGCACTATCTAGATAACCTGTCACGATATTCCAGCCAATACGACCTTGAGTTAAATGGTCGAGACTCGCAAAGCGGCGGGCAAATTGATAAGGATGCTCATAGCTTAAGTTCACAGTGACTCCAAAACTTAAGTTTTGAGTGACTGCTGCCATAGCTGAAATGAGTGTAGATGGGTCATGGCTCGGAAGCTGAATGGACTCTTTTAAAGTCAGATCAATACCGTTTTGATAGACGTCATAGACACCTGTAATGTCTGCAATAAACAAACCATCAAATAAACCACTTTCTAGAGTTTTTGCTTGTTCTGTCCAATAGCTCAGTTCATTAAAGCGGTGTGATTCATCACGTGGATGTGTCCATAAGCCATGATTGATATGTCCAACACAGTTCATATCAAAAGCATTTAGTAAAATCTCTTTCGCTTTGAAATCTGCCATTACAATGTCCCCCGACGAGGTGGAAGCACACCGTTAAGAACGTAGTTCCCAATAAAGTAATATTTCCATCTTGCGGCATCATGTAAGGTATGTACTCGCGCATTACGCCAGAAACGATCTAGGCCATCTTGAGACTGACTACCACGGCTACCAGCAAGT
This sequence comes from Acinetobacter sp. D009, assembly GCF_038562025.1. NCBI lineage: Bacteria > Pseudomonadati > Pseudomonadota > Gammaproteobacteria > Moraxellales > Moraxellaceae > Acinetobacter > Acinetobacter sp. D009. The sequence goes on along the minus strand of NZ_CP151886.1, from coordinate 2,181,164 downwards.
TCAATCAGCTTAGACGATGCTTTTAGGGCGATATCTGTACTATGAGCACGCACTTTAGCCACATCAATTGAAGCTTTAGCAATACTTTCAGGTGTGGTCTCAATTTTTGCGGCATCGATTGATTGCGCAGCTTGTTTTAATAACACTTCGCTTGCCCGTACATCGACAGCAATGCGTCCTAGCTCATAAATCGTTAAAGGATCTTGATTGGCTGTTTCTACATTTGAATCAATCCATGGTCGAGCTTGATGTACTCTTTGCAAACTTTCTTCAAAGGCTGCACGTGCAATGCCTACTTCAATCGATGCATGCATAATTTGGGCAAAAGGACCCACTAAGGTTGGTTGCAAAAATGCAGTATCAAAAGGAATAACATCATCTGCATCGACAAAAACCTGATCAAACTTGACCGTGCCGCTGCTTGTCGTTTTCTGTCCAAAGCCAGACCAGTCATCAACAAGTTTTAATCCTTGTGAACCACTTTTTACAAAGGCTAGATACTCTCGACCCGCATCGTCTAAAACTAAGGTTGGAATACGGTGAGCAAATAAACTTCCTGTGCAGTAAAACTTTTCACCCTGAATGAGATATCCATTTTCGTGAGGACGGATATTGGTTTGTTTATGGGTTGAAGTTTTAGTTTTAAACTCGGCAAGTGCATTACCAAAGCGAGTGCCATTTAATACTTCGCTATATAAGCGTTGCTTTTGAGCTTCTGTGCCTGTATTACGCAATATTTCTAAAGCATAAAAATGGTTTTGTGGAATTTGTCCGATTGAACCATCGGCACCGCTTAAAATCGCAATCACTTTAGCAACTGTATGGCTTGAAACTTCGGCACCGCCATATTGCTTTGGCACTGTAATTGCCCAAAGACCAGATTGGCTCAAAGCATCGATTTCGGTATACGGTAAAATTCGTTGAGCGTCTCGCTCAACTGCGGTTTTTTTAAATTGCTCAGCAAACTCTTTGGCAACTTCTAATGCTTCAGCATCATTTTGAATAATATGTGCTTGACCAGATGCCGATGTTTGTTTGGTTTGAACCGATTGATATGAAGTCATGACAATTTCTCCTTAAATCCAAGCATGGCGGGCAGGGAAATGACCATTAAGGTAATAATTGCCAATGGCATGTAATTTCCAGCGAACAGGGTCGTGTAAGGTATGTACACGGGCATTTCGCCAATGTTGATCTAAATTATGTTGGCTTAAGCTTGAACGGCTACCGCCCAGCTCTAGTAGTTTTTCAGAAATTTGTAGGGCAGCATCATTGGCATAGACTTTCGCTTCGGCAACCAGGATCGAAGCTTTTGCTACCTGTTCATCAGTCACAGTTTCAAGTTGGTCAAGTTCATCTAAATATTCAGCAGCTTCATCAAGCAGTAAAATTGCAGCATCGAGCAAAATATTTAACTTACCTACCTCTTGCAGGGTGTAATGTTCAAAGCTAGCTTTTTCAACATTTGCATCAATAATTGGACGTGCTTTGTGTATGGTTGATAAAGTATCTTCAAAAGCAGCTTCAGCAATACCTACATCAATTGCTACTTGTAATAACTGCGAATAGGCACCCCGATAGGTTGGGGTTTGGGTCAATAATCGCTCATCAAAAATAAGTTCAGGTTTAACTTCAACTTGATTTAATTTAACTGTACCGCTCGCTGTAGTACGTTGACCAAACCCATTCCAGTCATTAATGACTTCAATGCCTTGAGCATCTCGGTTAACAATGACTAAAACCACATGACCTTCAGGATGAATTGCTTTAATCGCGAGCCAATGCGCAAAGCTCGTACCTGTAGAATAAAACTTTTCGCCGTTTAAAATATATTTGCCGTTCTCAACAGTAAGAGTGGTTTTTAAGGTTTTTGAATCATGGGTATTACGTTCTGGCCCACCGTTGGCAAGACGTTTACCTGCTAATATTTCTGAAAAGATAAATTGTTTTTGTTGTTCTGTGCCCATGATTTCGATCAGGTTTAACAGGCTAATCTGATTTTGAGGAATCTGACCAACATTCGCATCACCTTTACTCAAAATACGGAAAACTTGAGCCAAAGTTTTATTGGAAATAAAAGCGCCGCCATATTTTTTCGCAATGCGAATACCGCCTAAGCCTTTTTGGCTAAAGCTTTCGATTTGCTCATGCGGTAATAAGCGTTGTTGATCACGTGCATTACGACCCTCTAAAGCATAATCAGCCACTTGATAAGCAGCATTAATCGCTTGTTGATCATTTTGAATGATTTGGACGTATGCCGTCGTTTTAGATAGAGAATTAGACATAATGACACCTTGTATTGCTGTCATTACCTTACAAAAGAAATATTTTTCCACTAAACGAGGACTTATGCTCAGCTTATGAAATAAAGTGCAAAGCATTTTTTTTGATTTTTAATGTAGAAATAGAGATATTAAAAGTATTTATAAATCAATGAATTATTGTTTTTATGTGAAAAATTGATAATAAAATTAGTTTTAATATGAAAAAGAGCAATAAGTACGGTAAAAAAAGATATAAAAAAAATAGACTTAAGTGTCAGTGAAAAATGAGCACAATATACATTGTTTTAACTAAAAATAGCTTCTAAAGTATCTACTTACCGACGACCATTTTTGTACAAATAGTCAAATAAAAATAAACGTGGAGATTTTATGCGGGTTTTGTATCAGTTTCCTTTGTCCCATTATTGTGAAAAAGCTCGCTGGTTGTTAGACCATAAAGAACTTGATTATGTGGCTCATAACTTAATTCCAGGCTTTCATCGTGCTTTTGCACAACTCAAAACAGGCCAAAATTTACTGCCTATTTTGAAAGATGATCATCAATGGATCGCTGAATCGACTAAAATTGCACTTTATCTGGATGATACTTATCCGGAGCATTCACTGTTACGTCGTGATGAACAATTAAGACAGCAAACATTAAAAATAGATAGCTTGGCTGATGAGCTGGGTATTCATGTCCGTCGTTGGGCTCTAGCTCACACGTTGGCGCATGGAGACCATGCTTTAGAAATTATGATGGGTGAACAAGGCTATTTACGTCAGTTTGAAAAAATATCGAAGCCATTCCTCAAAACACTGGTAAAGAAGAACTATAAACTTGAAGAAGAGCTAGTCAACCAGTCAAAAGAACGTATGGATGAACTCATAAATGAACTAAATAACTGCTTAATCGAAAATCAGGCACGTTATATGGTAGGTGATCGCTTAAGTCTTGCTGATATTTCTGTATGTTCTATGCTTGCTCCTTTATTAGAAATAAAGGGCACGCCATGGGAGCGGGAAGAAGCTGAAGGTGTTTCGGAAGAATGGAATAACTATCAGCAAAATTTACTCGATTTACCTCTAGGTCAGTATGTTTTAAGAATATATCAAACTGAGCGTAATGCGCGAGTAGATTGGCGCGGAATTTAAAATTATAAAATGCCCTGAGAAAATCGGGGCTTATTTTTATCTTTGCTAGTTATTTTATTAATGTAGATATTACTATCAATTTTCTAAATGATTTTTATTAAGCCATTTGTTTATATTATTTTGATGCCAAAATTACTTTTTACAATATAAATTCCATTTTATCTAAATGACTAATAACTTTAATTTTTATGATTTTTTGGAAAATACAATTTTTCTAAATACTATTTTTAGTCAAAGTTAAGCCACTTTATTGTGCATGTGTTTACAATGTAATCAATAATTGCCACATTTAAGTGTAAATAGATGAGCTTAATAATAGACAGAAGATTAAAACATAGATTAAAGTAGAAACATGTGAGCAGTTTTAAAGGTATTAATTCTGCAAAACAGATTGAATAGAATAAGTGAAGCAAATGGATGGGTCCGACTTGGAAAAGTTGGCTCGATAATTGCAATTTAATAAAAAATCACTCTATTGCTCTATATGAATGATTCTATAGATAAATAGAGAGAATGATCATCAAGGAGTTCTTATGAAACGTTCTGCAACCTCTCTCATTATTTCAACAGTTATGCTTTGTACGGTTGGCGCTACTTCTCAAATTCAAGCAGCAGATACATTAGCTAAAATTAAAAGTACCGGAAAAATCGTAATTGGTCATCGAGAATCCTCAGATCCAATTTCATATGTTGTTGCAGGTAAACCAGTAGGTTATGCAGTCGATATCTGTAACCAGTTTGCAAATGACATTAAAAAAGAATTGAAAATGCCTAGCTTAAAAGTTGAGTACAAGGCAGTAACTTCATCAACACGTATTCCTGAGCTTTTGGCAGGCAATATCGATATGGAATGTGGTACCACTACAAACTCTAAACAACGTCAGCAACAAGTTGGTTTCTCAACTAACTACTATGCAACAGAAGTGCGCATGGCTGTTAAAGCAAACTCTGGCATTAAGAGTTTGGCGGACTTAAATGGTAAAGCAGTTGTTACTACTCAAGGAACTACATCTGACAAATACATCAAGATGAATGAAAAAGGTCAGGCAGTTAATGTTCAAAATATTTATGGTAAAGATCATGCTGACTCTTTTGCCATGATGGCATCTGGCCGTGCTGCTGCCTTTGTAATGGATGATAATATTTTAGCAGGCTTGATTGCGAAGTCTTCTACACCTAAAGCTTTCGCAATTGTAGGTCCGGTACTTTCATCTGAACCTTATGGAATTATGCTTGCTAAAGATGATCCAAAATTTAAAGCGGTTGCAGACCGTACTGTAAATAACTTGTGGAAAACTGGTAAAATGGACGCTTTATATAAGAAGTGGTTCTTATCTCCAATTCCACCAAAAAACACGAATTTGAACATGCAACAAAGTTCATCTTATAAGAAATTAAAAGCTAACCCAACAGATGCAGGAATCTAACTGGATCTTTTTGTCCTAAATTTACTTGTGTAAGTGTAAAGATTCATTTGCACAAGTGGTCTATTTTCTAAAGATATTAATTTAAGGGGCAAACATGTCAGTCGGCTCGCTAAACTGGACTATATTCTGTGCGGAGTCTAATGAATATGGTGTCGATAAAGCCGCATGGGCAGAATCAGTTTGTAAAGCTATTGGTAGCTCAAGCTACAATGCTTATGCTGAGGCACCCACATGGTTACAAATGTTAGGTTCAGGCGTGTTCACTATGGTTTGGACAGCTATTATAGCCTTTCTTATCGCATTTTTATTAGGTTCTCTCCTAGGGGTAATTCGTACATTACCCAACAAACCTCTCGCATTTATCGGCAATTGTTACGTTGAAATTTTCCGTAATATTCCACTTATTGTGCAACTATTCTTCTGGGCTTTTGTTTTTCCCGAGTTTTTACCGGACAGCTTAAGTGCAGGTAGTGGGGATGTAGTTGCTGGCGGTTGGTGGAAAAATATTTTAAATCAGCAACCTGCGGTTATTGGTGTTTTTGCATTAGGTCTCTACACGGCTGCCCGTGTATCTGAGCACATACGTGCCGGAATTAATACCGTTTCTCGTGGACAGAAGTTCGCAGCTTCCGCTATGGGTTTTACTACTGCACAAAGCTATCGTTATGTCATTTTACCGGTTGCATATCGTACCGTATGGCCAACGATTACATCTGAAGCAATGAACGTTTTTAAAAACTCAGCTGTTTTATATGCGTTGAGTGTGTTGAACTTCTTTGCTTACACGAAAACCATGCGTGAAGAAACTTCTCAGGACATTATCATTCTTATTCTCTCTACACCTGTTTATTTGATTATCACTTATAGCATTAAGTTTGTGATGGCATGGATTGAGAAACGAATGGCTGTACCTGGCTTAGGTTCAGGAGGGAAGTAATCATGGATTTTTCTTTATTACAAAACCCTGATGTGATCGCGGCACTCAAAGAAGGTTTCATTTTTACGCTTACCGTAACGGTATTAGCAATGATGGGCGGTATCCTAATTGGAACCCCATTGGCAATGATGCGTTTATCTAGTAATGCCATCGCAAGTAATTTTGCAAAATTTTATGTTGATCTGTTTCGTGGTATTCCACTGATTCAGGTGATCTTTATCTTCTATTTTTTGTTGCCGAAAGTATTTGAGTTTCAATCTGATACTTATTGGGGACCGTTGTTTTCGAGTGTTGTAACTTTTGCCATTTTTGAAGCAGCTTTTTTCTCGGAAATTGTACGTTCTGGAATTCAGTCTATTTCAAAAGGTCAGGTACATGCAGGCTATGCGCTAGGTTTTACCTACGGTCAATCAATGCGCTACGTGGTATTACCTCAAGCCTTCCGTAATATGCTCCCAGTATTGTTAACTCAAACAATCATTCTATTTCAGGACATCTCTTTAGTTTATGTGATTAGTGCACCAGACTTTTTAGGCCGTGCAGATACATTGGCTAATACTTATGGACCTGAAACAAAAGCAACATTCTATTTAATCGTCGCTGTAGTGTATTTCTGTAGCTCGTTTGTGCTGTCGCATTTAGTCAAACGCTTACAGCAAAAAATTGCCATCATTCGCTAATTGGAGATTTTAAATGCCAATGATAGACATCCAACATATCTCTAAATGGTATGGTGATTTTCAGGTTTTAACAGATTGCACGACGAGTATTGAAAAAGGTGATGTCGTTGTTGTTTGCGGACCATCTGGTTCAGGAAAATCAACACTCATCAAAACAGTAAATGCTTTGGAACCATTTCAACAAGGTGACATTATTGTTGATGGAATTTCGCTTAAAGATCCAAAAACAGATCTTGCTAAATTCCGTTCACGAGTGGGGATGGTCTTTCAACACTTTGAACTTTTTCCGCACATGACTGTTTTGGAAAATTTGACAATTGCTCAAGTTAAAGTGTTAAAGCGTTCAGTTGCAGATGCTCGTGCAAAAGGTTTGAAATATTTAGAGCGTGTAGGCTTACTTGCTCATAAAGATAAATTTCCGGGGCAGTTGTCGGGTGGTCAGCAGCAACGTGTAGCGATTGCACGTGGCTTGTCTATGGACCCAATCTGTATGTTGTTTGATGAACCAACTTCTGCACTTGATCCTGAAATGGTCGGTGAGGTTCTTGAAGTTATGGTACAGCTCGCACATGAAGGCATGACCATGATGTGTGTTACGCATGAAATGGGCTTTGCTAAAAGAGTATCTAACCGTTTAATTTTTATGGATGAAGGTAAAATTTTAGAAGATTGCCCAACCCATGAGTTCTTTGATAATTTAGAAGCTCGTCATGAGCGTGCTAAACTTTTCTTAGAAAAAATTCAGGCGATGCACTAATAACCCTAATAAAAAAAGAGCCATTAAAGGCTCTTTTTTTATATCTAATTTTTAGAAACTATATTTTGCTAGCAGGTTGATACGTGAATAATCACCCTTGTCACCTGCAAAAGTTTCACGTTGACCGTAAGTATATTCTGCTCCTAAATCAATATTTTTAACTGGGTTCCAGATTAAATTGATTAAAGCGTTATAAATTTCTTTGTTATAGCTGGTATTGGTTAAATTGCTATTTGCATAGACATTATCATCTTTATATTGAATACCACCTACAGCAAAAGTAGAACGCAGAATAGGGCTCCATTTACGTTGATATCCAATTACTGCGCTATCGAATTCTCCTAAATTAATATCTTGTGTTGTTGTGTCATAGTTATAAGCCGAATTGCTATAAAGTAAATAACGGCCATCGCCTTTAACATGATAGTAATTAGCAACCACGCTATCTTGAGGCGTTAAATCATATTTACCACCAACACCAACACCCCAGCCAAATTTCTCTTCAGAAGTGCTATCTTTTGGAGCTACACGGTTTTCATGGGCAAGACCATGTAACTGTAATAGGCCTTTGTTATCCGTAGTTTTGAAATCATATCGTGCTGTTAAAGCAGGAAAACGGCTTCCACCGGCAGCATTACCAGCTTTTTCAACATCACCGCCTTCTAAGGCAACTAATATTTTTTGTTGTGCATTAATTGGCTGGGTGTATCTAACCTGTACTGTACGTGTAGTACCTGTACCAATAGCACCATTAAAATCTACTGTTTCTGGTGATGTATCTGTGTTTACAAAAGGTGAGGTCGTTTGACCAGCTAACCATTTTCCTAAAGACATATAGGCATGACGAACACGGAAAGTACCATTGCCATTATCTCCATTGCCACCCATGAAATCGGCTTCAATTTTACCTGTTAAATCTCCATATTGAGTTGGACGAGTAATATCTAAGCCAATTCGTGAAGTTGCTGCAGATACATTGAGTGAGTCTTGTTTTGGATCATCTTTATTCAGTGGATAATTGGCACCATTTGAAATACTGCCATTTGAACCTTTAAAGTCATAGGTTGCATCTGCGCGAACACTACCATAAAGCTTGACTTGAGTTTGCCCATCGGCCATAGCCATCCAACCTGGTTTTGATGCAGGGGGTGTAGGGGTGGCAGATGCTGCGGGAATTGTTGCTGGAGCAATGACAGTTAAAGCTGTTTTTTGTTGATCAGATAGTTTCTGGACGAGTTGTTTTAACTCCTTTACTTCATCACGTAAGGCGTTAACTTCAGCATCTGTAGCGGCATGCACAGGCATCGTCACGCTCATTGCACCTAAAGAACTCATTGCTAACACTAGTGTTTTGATCTTATTCACAGGAACTCCCCCGACATGGATAAAAATTTTCCTGCAAATACATAACAAAAATGATGCCAACTTTAAGAAACTTGAAAAATAGTCAAATTTTGATGATTACTTCCTTTTTAGCCTCAAATGGTAGTGAGAATAAGAATTTTGCATCGATAAATCAGATTTAAGCATAAAGCTGACTCTCTAAAATGAACCGCACATGACAGTACTTGCACGTTTAAAAGGCATAAAAGACTTAAGCTCTATAGAAGAAATATGGTTTTGTTGGCCATAAACCTTTGTATTTTCAATGCAGAGGTAGTGGTATAGGGTTATACTGTCTTCACTGTGAAATTCTGACTGGAGATAAGAGTGGAGTTAGATCGTTTTGATAAACAAATTCTAGAAATTTTGTCTCATGAAGACTTAAATTTGAATGAACTTTCAGAACGGATCAATCTGTCAGTCAGTTCTGTACATCGCCGTATTAAGCACCTGATTGAAGCCAACATCATGGGACAGCTCAAAAGGGAAATTAATTTTAGTAAGCTTGGTTTTACTTTACATATTTTATTGCAAGTTTCACTGAGTAAACATGATAGTGAAACATTTGATAAGTTTCTGTCTGAAATAGAAGCAATTCCAGAAGTAACTAATGCATTCTTGGTAACGGGGCAGAGTGCTGATTTTATTTTAGAGCTTGTAGCACGCAACATGGATGACTACAGTGAAATTTTATTAAGACGTATTGGAAAAATCGACAATGTAGTTGCTTTGCATTCTAGCTTTGTCATTAAAGAATATAATGTGTTTAATTGCTATAACTTGCTCAATAAACTATAAAAAAACGCACCATTTGGTGCGTTTTCTTTGATTCAAATGTTTGATTTAAGCATCAAGTTGAGCCAAAACCTCATCCGAGAATTCAACGTTAGTATAAACGTTTTGTACATCGTCAAGATCTTCAAACATATCAATCATTTTAAGAATTTGTTTTGCTTGGTCAACATCTGTAATTTCAGCTTTTGTAGATGGACTCATCACAACTTCTGCGTTATCAGATTTTAAACCTGCAGCAGTAAGGGCATCTTGTACTTCACCGAAAGTTTCAGGTGAAGTGATTACCAAAATTTCATCTTCTGAAACTTCAATATCTTCAGCGCCAGCTTCTAAAGCAACTTCCATGATTTTATCTTCTAAAGAAACATCTTCAAAAGTAATCTCACCACGTTTAGTAAATAGATAAGATACAGAACCCGCAGTTCCTAAGTTACCATTTGTTTTACTAAAACAGTGACGTACGTCTGGTACTGTACGGTTTAAGTTATCTGTCATTGTTTCAACAAGAACAGCAACCCCGCCAACACCATAACCTTCATAAGTTACTTCTTTTAGATCATCATTATCTTCACCACCAGCACCACGTTGGATAGCACGGTTAATGGTGTCACGTGTCATATTAACTGAGAGAGCTTTTTCAACTACTGCACGCAGACGAGGGTTGCTAGCAGGATCTCCACCACCAAGTTTGGCAGCAGTCACAATTTCACGAATATATTTAGTAAAAACCTTACCGCGACTTGCATCTTGTTTAGCTTTACGATGCTTAATATTGGCCCATTTAGAATGACCCGCCATGGACGTGAACTCCAAAAAAAGAAAATGCAAAAGTGCTGGAATATTAGCATAGGCTTGGTTTTGTTGAAAACTGTTGCCCTGCGTTTTGTTAGCCAATTGAATAAGAACAATAAGCTTAAGACCTAATGATTGAGATTAGGTCAAATCAAGTCCAATTTGATTTAGTTAATTTTTACATCTATACCAAATTGAGCGTACAGCTCTTTAATGGTTTCCAAGTCTTTTTGTAAATCAGTCGGGTAAATTTTACCTAAAATCCCACCTTGTTTACTTCGAGCATTGGCATACATTAAAACAATAGGAACATTGGCTGCTTTTGCAATATGCCAAAAACCTGTACGGATAGGCTTACGTTCAGAGCCATCTTTAGCACGTGTAGCTTCTGGAGCAATCACTAAGTTAAAAGTTTCATGGGTTTGAAATTGTTCAACCATTTGCGAAACGATATCTTTACTTGCTTTACGATCAACAGGAATGCCACCCAATTTTTCTAAAATTGGCTTAAGGGGGCCTTTGAAAAGTTCTTTCTTTATTAGAGTATGAATTTTGATGTCTAACATTTGGAAGAGGGCAATCGAGAGCACTGCATCTAGATTTGAGGTATGTTCAAAGCCAATAATAACTTGTTTTTTCTCAAGAATTTGTGGGTCTACATTGTAGGTCCAACCAACGGCTTTAAAGATAGAGTTACCTAGAAATTTTTTCATACATCAGTGCAAATTGATAAATTTTCAGGATTCTAATATGAGTTTGTAAAAAAGCCTAGAAAAATTATGAAAGCTAAAGTAGAGCACAAAAGTTAAGGATTATCTAAGTTCTAAAATACTTTAAAAGTTCTTTTTTCATTTTTCTCAAACTTCGTCTGAAAGTAATAAACCTAGATAATTTTAAAATTAAGATACTGGCTGTGGTATCTCTTCATTAATTAAATATTCAATATATTTCCAAATTTTTTCAGGGTTAATAAGGTTTTTATCTGTCGTTCCATCAATAATCATCCCATCAATAATAGAAATAATGATATGAACAAGGGGAGTTGGGTTTTCTATACCTAACTGAGTAAGTTTTTCATGTAACAGATTAGTCAACCATTTTGTATATTCATAAAATGGTTCACGAATTGAAGTATATTGTTTAGATACTTCAATAAATGCCTTTTTAAATAAACAGCCATTAAATGTTTCGCTATTGATCCATTCAATATACCAATTAAAAATAATATGAATTTGCTCAAGAGGACTAGCATCTTGATGTAAACTCAATTGTTCATTGATTGAGTTTTGAATATTTATATTTCGATGTTGCAAGCATTCCATAATTAAATTTTCCTTTGACGGAAAATATTTATAAAAAGTCATTTTTGCAACATTTGATTCAGCAATAATACGGTCAACACCAGTAGCATTGTACCCAATCTGATTAAATAAATTTAAAGCAGTATTTATAATATCTTCTTTTTTTGACATTACTATTCCATATAGTTAAAACTAATTATAACTTAATCTAAAATATTAAATTTTTAATACAAATTATGATAATAAAAAACTGATTTTGATTCAAGTTGAGATTGTGATAATGATTATCATTAATTGGAGTTTTTTAAATTTTTTATTTGATTTCGTACGATTTTAATTCTAATATTAATCAATGAAGGAACATATTTAAATATTAATTTAAGTCATTGTTTTTATAATAAAATATGTAAAAATCGATCATGCTTCAATAAGTTTAATGAGAGCGGATATGCCTAAGAAATTTGAGAATTTTAATAATCCTAGAAAGAAAGCACTCGCAGGGATGAAACAAAGCATTTCAGCTGAACTATGGGAAAAAAATTCAAAGTTTTTGACCCGATTAAGAGCAAAGATTGCGAAACATCCTGTATCTCATCATCCTGCAATCGATACTTTAAATAATGGCGAAATTAATAAAGAAGATTTAAAAAAAATTCATTTAGAGTATCGCCATGCAATTGTGCAAACTTTTACTGATGCATTGCTCATGGCTCAATTTCAAACTAAACAATTAGAGCCGAGATTGCATGCTGGTGCAAAAATGTTCCCGCGTTTTCTTTTAAGTTTAAATATTTTTGATGAATTTGGATTTCGGCCAGGATTAGATAAAGACGGCTACTATCAGGGAAATCCTGAATATGCTCATTATCCCTTATTTGAAGATATATTGAATGATTTTGGTATTACAGAACAAGATCGTCTAACTTATCATCCGACTGAAATTGCAGATCAGGTTAGAGTATTTTTAGAAAATGCTTATGATGACTATAAAGCTGTTTCAGCCTTATTAGCAGTCGCAGAGGAAGAAGTCATTCTATATAGTCCACCTTTACGTAGAGCAACTAAAGCAGTTGGTCTAGATGTGGAGGGTGGTGGTTATTATCATGTACATGGTATCTCTGAGGATGAAAGTGCCGAAGCAGCAGATGACGATCATGAAGAAGATTTATGGTATGTCTTGATGCAAGCTTGTACAGAAGAAGACTATAACTATATTGAAAAATTGTGCTTAGAGTATTGTGATTTATGGGAAAAGTTCTGGGATACACAATTAGAGAATTCTGAGCCAATGCGAAAGCAAATCTTGGCTTAATAGATGAAAGATGGATATTTAGTACGGAACGTAAGTGTATTTTAAAACATCTAAAATTTAGGGATAAAATAAATTTAAATTTTGAGTATTTTTTATAAGAGTAAAGCATATTCTATTTGGATATATATTAAAAAACCCCATAAACTTTTTGTTTATGAGGTTCGGTATTTGGTGGGCCCACACAGACTTGAACTGTGGACCAACGGATTATGAGTCCGCTGCTCTAACCAACTGAGCTATAGGCCCTATAAGTCAGAAAAGCTTTTAATCTCAATGCTTTTCAGTGCGTGCAATACTAATCAATTTTTTAATTAAACACAAGTCATTTTCTGAAGTAGACGCAAACTAAACCCAAAAATATTGTGTCTTATTGGTTAATATTTCAAGCGATAGTGATTCTAGCTTATGTGTAGTTCAAGAGTAAAGTGGGAGAAGTTATTTATCGATCAATTAGAATTTATTCCAACAATCTATTGTGACGATGACTTAATTGTATTTGTAGTTTGAGGCATTAATTTATATAAAATAAATTTTGTTTAAAATATAAGCAGGGATTGTAGATGTGCTGTTTGTGTGTTGTGAAAATATAGAATTAGAAAAATTTATTTAAGATAATATAAATGGAGATTAAAAATACTATATAAAAGTTTCAATATTTTCATATTGTAATTAAGCTTTAGATATATAATAAATCGTCTTTTAATTATATCTTTCGAAAAATAATAGTTGCAATAATTCTCTAAATAAGTTCTAGTCTATATAGTAAAGAACATAGACTAATAGGGCTAAATGACTTTAGAAAATAGCATCATTAATTTTTAGAGTAGGTCAAAATTTAAACTCAACTTAAAAAGTAAACACTGAGATATAAAGTTAGCAACTTTAATAATGAAACATAAAAGTAACGAATAAAGGGATTCAATATTTTTTGATGCAAATAGATTTAATTAAAATATAATACTTTTTCTTAAGGTGTTGTTGTGTTTTTCTAAAAAAAGCTGTTAAGGGCGGTAATAGAAATTTTTATCATTAAAATATCTTTCCTTCTCTAAAGTATTTTCTATATAAAACCTAAATTGTGATTGTCTTCACAACAATACAAATATTTGTATCTTATAAGCTTTATTCTTGACTAAAACACTTGGTTTTAATAAAGTATAAGTGTATTTTTTACAAAACAAAATATTATTGCTTAATCCTGAAATACAACAAGAGGCCTACTTTCTAAGTAGGCTTTTTGTTTTTAGTAGTATTTAGAGAGATGGTACAGAGTAATAAGCTTAAGCTTTAAATAAACTAGATTTAACAAGAATAAAAATTATAAAAAATCTTTAGACTTTCAGAACTATCCTATAAAGTTTTATAAATTTTCTTGAATAATTTGAATTAACTCTCTAGCTGCTTTAGGTAAAGGGCGGTCTTGGAGCCAAATTAAATAAATAGATAGAGGTAAATGATTTTTTGTATTTTTAAAATCTAAAAGGACTAAGTGACCTTGATCAATTTTATCTTGTACTAGTGATAACGGAAAATTTCCCCAACCAAGTCCAGCTTCAACCATATTAATTGCTGTTTGTAGGCTATTGGTTTTCCAGTACATTGCACCAATAATTGAACGGGGATCTTTCATTTCATGCTCACTACTCGCCACAACAATTTGTCTAATATTAATTAATTCCTCAATAGAAAACTGCTTTGTTCTATCTTGTAGAAGAGCGTGGTTAGAAGAAATCGTAGCCGCCACTGTTTCAGTCATTACCAATTGTAGATTCTCGCGCATTTTTATATTGAGGTCTGAACCCGCTAAGCAAAGACTGATTTGCTCCGTATAAAGTAAATTAACAATGTCGTCTTGGGGAGCAGTAATAACTTCTATGTTCAGTAAAGGGAATTTATCGGCTAGTTTCTTTATTGAATGGAATAATAATTTTGTATTTACATCAGAAACAACGCCAATACGCAATTTACTTTCAAGGCCTAAAGAAAGTTCATGTGCATGAGTGCTAAATAGCCTAAGTTGTTCAGAAATGATCCGTGCTTGAGGTTCCAAGGCTAATGCTGTGGCGGTTGGAATGACCTTTCGGGGAGTTCGTTCAAATAATGTGTAACCCAATTCTGCTTCTAAATTTGCAACGGCCATACTTACTGCTGAGGGGACTCGATTTAGTTTACGAGCAGCCGCAGAGAAAGAACCTGTATCGAGTACGGTTATGAAAAGTTCAATATTTTCACTGTTAAAATTCATTTTGATATCAGCTGAATTGAAAGCTATTAACTTTATATATGATTTTGACTGAAATTAAAATATAAGGAATTAAGCAGAGTTTAGTGATTATGCAAGGTATAAAGCGTCGAATTGTATATGTTTCTTTCTATGAAATAATCGGAATGGTTATTTCATCAGTAGGGTTAGCGATTTTGGCAGGTGATAGTGTTGAACATACAGGGCCACTATCTGTCATGATTACGACCATCGCTGTAACTTGGAATTTTATCTACAATATTTTATATGAGAAATGGGAAGCTAAACAAAGCAGTCATATCCGTACAGTTAAGCGTAGAGTTGGACATGCCATCGGTTTTCAGCTTACTTTGGTTCTATTTTTAATTCCTCTTATTTCATGGTGGATGGATATTTCCCTGATTGCTGCTTTTGGGTTAGATGTGGCCTTTATTATCATTATTCCTATCTATACTTTTATATTTAATTGGAGCTTTGATAAGTTATTTGGATTGCCTATTTCAGCACAGGCTAAAGCGCTAGCAGAATAACTGTAAAATCATTTTAATTTTAATAAGCTATCAAGGTGATCGACTTTGATAGCTTATCTAGTTCAATTATTTAATTTGATCAATCACTAATTGTTTTGAAAACTTGAGTTGAGCTTTCTTGGCGAAAATGTAGTAAATCAATGCAGTAGAGATAAGTCCTACAAGCCATGATAAATCGATTCCTCCTAACATTGCCGCAATTTGTCCGGTATAAAATTTACTATCAATAAATGGTAATTGAATCAAAATACCTAGAAAGTAGCAGGTAATACCAATCCGATTCCAACGGCCATACTTACCATTTGGATCATACAGTGCATCTACATCACATTCTTCTTTAGAGATAAAGTAGTAATCAACAAGATTAATGGCACTCCACGGAATAAAAAAGGTAAGCAAAAACAAAATAAATGCTTTAAAGGCGCTTAAAAAAGTATGTTCACCTATAATTGCAATAAAGGTTGAGACTACAACCATAGCAAGGACAATCAGTAATCTTGTTATTTTTGAGATTTGATTTGTCGATTTGAAACTATTCCAAATCGTAGCAATACACATAAAACTGCCATAGGCATTTAAGGTCGTTAGAGTAACTTTCCCAAAAGCGATACTAAAATATAGAAAGGTTACGACAAGGGCAATTGGGTTCATACCCACAACATATTGAACTTCATTTCCGACAAAATTGCCGTTTGCAACCTGAGCGATTAAAACGCCTAAGCTCATAGAAATTTGTGAGCCAATTAAAGAACCTAAGCCGACAGCCCAAAAAACACGAGATGAAGATGTTTTAGTTGGAAGATATCGAGAATAATCTGCAACGTAGGGACCAAAAGAGATTTGCCAAGAAGCAGAAAGGGAAACTGCTAACAAGAATGAAGACCAGCTGAAATGACGTACTGCTAGGAGTTCAGAAAAATCAGAAAGTGCGAAGATCTGAGTCAAAATAATCACAAAAGCAATCAAACCAATAATACTGGCTACTTTGCCTACCAAATGGATTAAACGGTATCCAATCGTTGCGAATAAAATGATTAAACTTGCATAAATTAAGATACCAGTTGTATTGCTGACATGTGCCAAATGTGCAATTGCTTTACCCGCTAATACCTCTCCAGTTGCGGTAAAACCAATATACATAAGGCAAACGAGTATGATTGGAATACAAGCGCCATAAACCCCAAATTGCACACGGCTTGAAATCATTTGAGGGAGACCAAGTTTAGGACCTTGGGCAGCATGCAGTGCCATGACGGCAGCACCAAAACATTGTCCTACTAATAAGCCGATAATAGACCAAAAAACATCTCCGCCTAACACAACGGCTAGCGCGCCTGTCACAATGGCTGTGATTTGTAAGTTGGCACCGAACCATAGGGTGAATTGAGCAAATACCCCGCCATGTCTTTCATTTTCAGGAATAAAATCAATACTTCGATTTTCTATAAAACTACTGTTAGGTTTCCCAGCCGATGAGTCCATTTCACTCTCCTTATCCTTTAAGAACCATCCTATTCTTATTTATTCATATTTGTATAAGCAAATATAAACATGTATATACAAGTAATTTTAAGAAGAATCAAATATTTTTGAAGTATTGGACGTTAAAATTGAGTTAAATAATTCATAGATAAGTAGAAAAAGTATTTGACTAATTTTATTTTTTAAAATTTAAATGATAAAAAAATAATATATGAAAAAGCCCTCTGCAGAGGGCTCTATTTTATGCATTTGCGTCTAAAACTAGTTGGAAATAAGTGGGAAGTTCAGAAAATTGTACCAGTTGGGTCTTATCTTCTTGCTTAAAATAATACTGATAATTTGGAGTGTCTAAATGGTTATCTAGATATTGGGTTGCATCTGTAAACTGTGCTTTTGCAATCGGCTTATCTTTCTTGCATTTAATAATAACAGGATTTACGGAGTTTAATTTTACAGGAACGCCATTTTCAAATTTAGCAGTTTCAATCAATAAGGAAATTTTGAAATCTCCGAAGGTTACACAGAAGTGACCTCCATTTTCAGTCTTAATTTCTCGGTCAGAGAAAAGATCTTTAAATAAATTCTTTAGGGATTCTCTGTGTTTATCTAAAGCAACTTGAAATTCATGATCACGTTGCTTGATCTTTTCTTGCTCTTCTTGTAGCAATTTGGCTTGCTTTTCAATTGTTGTAAAATCCAGCTTCATTTTAATATCTCCTTTGGTTGTTTTAAAACTATATATGGCAATCTTTTATTAAGTTTTAAAGAAACATACAGTATTTGTTACAACGGAATAATTAAGATGAGCTTTTGTATAAACCATCACAATTGTAAAAAAATATTTTGAAAATATAAGAATTTAAAGAAATTGTTGAGGAATAATTTATATATTTGAAATGCTGCTACATATTAAGAATAGATTTTTAATGTAGCAGCATATTTCTTATTTTGTACAATGTTTTGCCATAAGTGGAGTGCTTTTAATTTTAAAAAAACCTCCGCTACTCATTACACCAAGCATCACTAAAACTGTTCCTACTAACTGCCAGATATTGAGGGCTTGTCCAGTAAGTAGAGCAATTATCATACTGAACACTGGCACAAAGTTAAAAAAGACAGAAGCACGACCAGCACCTAACTTTTGTATACCATTAAACCAGAATAAATAAGCAATCATGGTAGAGCAGATAACAACATATCCCATGGCTAAATGTGCATTTAAAGGTGCAGATGCAATTGCTGTAAGAGGATCTTCAAATATCACACTCAACAAACCAAGTGTTATTGCCCCGAACAACATAGAAAAAGTTGTTGTTTCTAAGGGAGTAGCATTTTTTACATAACGGCGAGACAGTACATTTGCTAAGCAAAATCCAAATGCGCCCAATAATATAAATAGATCTCCAATGTCTATTTTGAGGTGCAGCAAAGTCGTTATATGTCCCTGACTAATCACCAGTAACACGCCACTTAAGCCAAATAAAACGCCTAAGAATTTATTCGTAGTAAGTTTTTCACCATCTAAAAGGATTGTCATTAATAGAGTCATTAATGGCGTGGTTGCCATAATCAAAGCACCGTTAACAGCTGATGTGGTTTGAAGTCCATAAAAACAGCCGATGTTGAAACCCGCAATTCCGATAATACCAATAATCAAATAGATTACTAGATTCTGTCTTAAGGTTGCCCATCTAAGCTGGCGTGTTATTGAAAAGATTAAGAGTAAGCCTAGACTTGCAATAAAAAAACGTTCAGACGCAGCAGATAACGGGGGCATATGTTGAATAATATAAGACATTGCATTAAATGCTGATCCCCAAAAAAACATCGTTAAGACAACACCAGCATAGGCATAAGCCACCGTTCTGTTCATGGACAGGCTCCCATTAAGAAAGGTTTTATTCTCGACAAATCTATAAAGGTGTACAATTCCATATTAATACACTTCTAATGTGAAAATTTGCACAATGATTGATTGGGAAAATTTGCATTACTTTTCAGTTTTTACCGAAGAAAAGTCTCTTTCCGCTGCTGCCAGAAAATTGGGAGTAGACCATGCAACCGTGTCTAGAAGAATTGCCCAGCTAGAACAAAATTTAAAACTTAAATTAGTTGATCGTAGGCCACGGACATACATTCTGACTCCTGATGGGGAACGTCTTGCACAAGTAGTTGCTCGTATGATGGAAGAAACTTTTTCTATTGAACGTTTAACACAAGCAGGTCAGCAAGAAGTAATAGGAAGTGTTTCTATTAGTATGCCCCCTTTAACTGCTGCACATCTCATCATGCCCCATTTGTGTAAATTTTATCGCCATTATCCGCAATTAAAATTACGGGTGCTCGGTGATGTTCATTATGTTTCTTTACAGCATAGTGAGGCTGATATTGCGGTACGATTTGGACGTCCCAAAGATGAAAATTTAGTTGCTCGAAAAGTAGGTGAAATACCTTTTGGAATATATGCAGGTCCAAATTATTTAGCTTCAACAGATCCTGAAAATTATGATTGGATTAGTGTAGAAGTGGGGGGAGTGCATGGTCAAAAACAGCAAAAGTTAAAAGAAAGGTTAAATCATAAAGAACCTATAATGGTTACTAATAATCCCGAGTTACAGTGGAGAGCTGCATGTGGGGAAATTGGTTTAGCGGTCTTACCAGATTTTTTAGGAGCTCTTAGTAATTTGGTCAGATTACAAGATGATTATCCGATGAGTGCTGAAATATGGTTAGTCACACACGAAGATTTACGGCATAGCCCTGCAATACGTGCAGTAATGGATTTTCTAGTAAGCTGCTTCGAGCCTTTCAAAATATAAATTTTCTTTAATAAACAAGGTGAATATAGATAATTATATCAAAGTGGTTTTCATCTAGTTATCAGAAAAAAAGCCTGCATCTTCACGTGCCTGTTTTAAAGCTAAAATAAAAGATATTAGTAAAAGTAGTCCTATGAGGAAAAGAAAAAGATCAATTTTACTGATCGCGTAACCTATACTTATAGCTCCTAGACTTAGTAAAACAATACATAATATTTTCCAAAAAATGAGCATGTTACGTTCTGATAAAAGCCTAAGAATATTGTTTGTAATTGAAGGGGATTTCTAAATTTATTTATGTTTTTTTTATTATAGATTATGTAATTCTTTATAATTCTATAAAATTCGTTTTTTATTAAGCTTTTGAAAAATAAAATAAATTATTTTTAGGTCATGTATATCGATTTCTTTCTTTTTTCTTAAAATTAAGTTTTTATTAATTAATAGAATGATAATTCTTTAGAAACACTATAAAATAGGAATGTAAAAAATAAATTTAATTTTTTAAATAATATAAAACAATAGCTTACTGTGATTATTTAAATTTTTGTTAAAAAAAAGACTTGATTTTTAAGCTAAATTTTGGAATTATAGTTATGCAAATTGTGATCTATTTCCCACAATTTGTATTTCAGGTTAAGTGGTATATCACTAATGCTCATTTGCTATTTTTGCTTATGAGCATTTTTTTATGTGACTTTTTAATATAACTACAAAATTTTTGAATCGTTAAATTTTAAGATTATTTAGCTGAGCTAAGCTTAATTATTTTTAATAAATTTTTAGAGACAAATTAATCATATTGAATAGTTACAGTTGCTGTTGCCGTAACCTCACCCGCGCTTACATTAGCCGCTGTTTGATAGTAACGAGCAGTTAAGGGAATATCGTACTCTATAGTCTGATTAGAGCTGACTGTGCCTATATTTTGTTTTATTGTTTTTTGAATTGGGGTAGTGGCACCATTCATATTCCATAATAGTTCTACACCGACACCATTGGCTTTGGTTGAGTTTGATGCACTATTATTAATGACCTGATTATTTGTGGGATCAGAATTATAGTCAAAACTTAAGCTGATGGTGTTACTTGTTGCTATACCCGAGTTGTTTTCACCGCCATTACATAAAATCGATAGATTAAAACTCTGCTCACCTTGTGTTGAACCAATCGCTTTAAAACCTGACTTTGTAACAGTCGGGAGTTGAATAGGTATATCTACACCATTTTGAATTTCACACGATGAAGACGCGATCAGAATAGGAGCATTACTTAATACTGTAGTAGTTAAAAATGGTCGGTTTTGTTGACCTGATACATAATAGGTGCTGTAACGTCCTGCTACTAATGCTCCTGAACCTGTGGTCATGGATGTTTTAATAACTTCCATAACAAAATATCCTGGTGAAAGGGTATATGCAGTATTTGGGGTTAAAGTACGTCTATATGGATAATACCCAGAAAAATCTGAAGCATCTGCTGCTTCACGATAAAGACGAATACCAATACCGGGAATATTGGTTGCATATACATTATTACCTATTGGGCTAACTGGATAATTTAAGGGGAGAGCCGCAATAATTTGATCACTAGCACGACTACATGTTGCAGTGGAATTATTGGGAGAAATTGTAAAAGTATTCCTTTGTAAGATAGTCCCTATAGGGTCAGTCGGCTTTACGACGATTTTACCAATGTTCATCGGGATATCGACGGTGGTAAATCCCTTACTTAAATTACAATTTGCATTTGTATGGCTATAAGCAAATAGACTCACTGCCAAAAATCCAATTTTTTTTAAAATCTTATTCATTTACAGACTGCCTTTGTCATAATAATTGATTGATTGTTATGCTTTATTTGATCCGTGATATCGTATTCAAGTTCGCATTTTTCAGTACTCCTTTCTCCCCATTTCACATATAAAAGGTCATGGGTTAAGGGGGTTCGTAAATAAATACGGTTGCCTTGCGCAACAATACCTATCACTTCGTTATTTTGGTTATATACCTGTGCGGCAAAAGGTAAATGTGAGCCATCTAAAGTGGTTGGGCTGATAAAAAGTGCGTAACCTTTTTTTGTTGTGAATTGAACTTTAGTGATTGAGCCTGCATAGGGAGCAATACGTAAGCTACTTTCAGCTAGCTCAACCTGTGTGGACATGTTTTGCGGATCAAGGCTAATGTCATTCATATGGTAAGGCGTAACATAGGGGATAACCGCATATCCATTTTTGTTTATGCTGAGGCCTGGTGTATTACCGACTTGTGCTCCTGTTGCATCTGGTGCATAAACTAAAACCATTGTTTGAGCTTGATCTGGACCAAACAGAATTCCTTGGGGGTGAGCAACGATATTGCCACTCAAGTTAAGCATTTCTTGTTGATATGAGTCAGCGTAACTAAATGAAGCACCTAATGTTGTGTAGTTTGTCTTATAGTTGCCATTGATATTGAGATTCGTTTGACCATGGTTTTGACTGGAAATTGATGCGCCGTAATTCAACCGGTTTCCTGTAAAACCGCTAAAACTCAGAATTTGGCTATCTTCACTTATAAGACTATTAAAATTTAAAGAGCTTTTCTTAAAATCTAAGGGGAAGGATAGAGAAATGAGGTATTGAGTATCTTGGTTAGCTCGCCCACCAGCTTCAATAGTTTCACTATTAATTGCAGAGAAACTATAAGTTAAATCTTTAAATTGGTTGCTATAGCCTAATTGGAATTGCTTATTAGTAGTAGGCTGGTTCCAATAGTTTGTCCACGAACCTATTAAATAGAAATTTCCCCATTGATTTGGAAGAACTTGATTTAAATTAATCTGGAATTCACTTTTTTGCTTACCTACCGAAAAACTATCAATATTTTGCTCTTGTAAGTCCCGAATTAAAATTGCATCACGTAGCTTGAGATAGTTTTGTGTTGAATAACGATAAGTTGCTAGTGTTAGGTTAGTATGTGTTGGAGAAAATAATTTATTGTAACTTAGACGATAACTTTGCCCTGTCATTTTAGGTTGATGGGAAAAATTGGTATTTGAATGTGTTGCATCAAAAGAAATAGCGCCAATAGGCGTTGAAAAAGCTGTACCTAACAATACAGAGAAATACTGCTGCGTTCCTTGAATTGCGCTATAAGTTGTAAGGTAATTGTTGATTCCGCGTTGATATTTACCCTGTATTAGCCATGGAGTTAACTTAATGTTTGGGTCTCGAAATTGTCCTAAGGTGAATGAATATCGGCTCATTTGAGGACGTAGCATTTCAATTACAGAAGCATATGGAATAGAATATTTTTGAACTACTCCATTAGATTCAAGTACCGAAACTTGTAACTCACCTCCAAATCCTGTGGGATAGAGATCATTAATTTCAAAGTTCCCAGGTGGAACGGTGGTCTGGTAAATTAAATTACCTTGTTGTCTAACTTCGACTTTTGCATTGGTTTTGGCATAACCTCGAACTCTTGGAGCATAACCGAGCATGCTATTTGGAAGCATTCGGTCATCACTTGAAATATTCATTCCACGATAGGGCAAAGAGTCAATAAAATCGCTATTAGTAAAATAATCTCCTAAAGTAACAACACCATGGATATCGGAAAATGCCTTTTGTACATATGTATTTGTCGAGGTATAAGAAGAATTATTAGATTGAGAATTAGATTGGCTTTGCCATTTCCATTGTCCATTATGGCGAAACTGCCAACTTGCTAAATTTGCTCCAAGATTGGTTCCCATAAAAGCATAACTATTTTCATGTTGTTCATTGACTATTCGATATGCTGTGGCGTTATAGCTTAAAAAAGCTGCATTAATACCGCGATCCCACAAATGTGGATCGATATAGCCTTGCGGATTTTTTTCTAAGACGACTTGCGGGATCGAAATATCAATTCTTAAACGGGAACTATCAAATACATAAAAAGCACTATCTATCCATGAAGCGAGAACTTTACATGAAAGAGATGAATTAGAGTCATGTTGACTTAGAACATCAGCTTTTACGCCATATTCAAGCAACGTGGCTTCTGTAAAACATGTTTCAGCATTTGTGTTAGGAGCTGAGGCAGTAAATCGCATACGCCGTTTACCCAGCCATTGACCATTAATATAAACATCTAAGCTATATTCACCAGGCAAGATCGGGTTGCCGTATTTGAAACGAGCTATATCAATTTTTTGTGCATTACCTACTAAGAAATTGCTATCAAATTCAGCCTTTGTAAAATGTGGAACATCACTAGTATTTTCAGCATATATAGCCATAGGCATGAATAGCGTAATACTTGAGACGACATGCCAAGTAAAGGGGCTTTTTAAACATATATAAGGTATAAACCATTTAGACATAGTTCTAGAGCCTATTCATGATAGGTTTTAAATTTTTTTTAAGTAATACAATGAGGTTAGAATTTTATTGGGTGCTCAACTCGTCCACCGTAATCATTGATATACACAAAGCTCATAACTGCTAAGTTTTTATTTTTTAGTTTAATTTTATCCTCTGAATAAGGGGCAATCATTAAGCCTTGTTGCAATAAGTCTGTTTTATGGCCTTCACTTCCTTGAAAAATGGAGGTAATGGTAAGAAAAAAAGGTGTCGGATTTTTTATCATTAGATATTGATCATTTATTTTCCACTCGACTTTGTCACTTAGTTGATCAATATTTTCTTTTAGATCTATAGGGCGGTAAAAAAATTTAATTCGCGAACGAACAGCGAGTTGCAAAAAATTGTTAGAGGTTGTTGTGGTTTGACCTTGTTGAGTTCTCCCTTCAGGTTTAGGAGGGATATCTAAAACATTAAGCCAAAAAATAGATTCTTGTTGTTGGCTTAGTTGAGATGTAGTAGGCAACGCTGTAATCCTTAAGGTTTGCCCCTTAGTTGCTTCTACTCTTGAAATTGGTGGAGTAATAATGAAAGGTACATTTGTTTCATCTGGTGTTGACTTTGCATTTCCATCATCGATCCATGCTTGAGCAAGAGACGGGGCCGTGCCGTTATTACTCAGTTGTAATGTGATCTCACGGGCATTTGAAGGATAAATGACACGAGTACCATGTAAAACAATCTCAGCATGACCTGTAGTAGTGAGCGCTACTTGCAGACAAACTAATCCCCAAAAAAATTTACGACCACGAAAAAGCATCAGTCATATTCTCAATAACAAATAATAGGAAGGAGATAGCTTCTATTCATGAATAGAAGCTTCAATTTTAAGTTTATTGATAAATGATCGTATATTTTACTTGTGATGTTACCGTACCAGCAGTAGAAGCACCTGTAGCATAATATTCGGCATAATAGTTAAGATCAGCACTACCGCCTGCTGAAACATTTACCCATTGTGAATTCGTTTGAGTTTCATTTGTGCTTGTAGCAAGTACAGGAATTACAGCGTTATTACTGCCAAGTAACTGAATATTTACATTTGTTGCTGCACCAGAGGTTGCTTGGTTTAATAAACGACCCGTATTAAAGTCAACGGTTGCGCCTGGTTCAAAATAAGTTGCGACTTTACCTGCAGCGGCACAGTTCGTTAAATTAATTTGAAAAGGTGTGCGACCAGCTACATCACCAGCATTTTTTAAGGTTTGAGATGAAACAGTAGGCAAATTGATTGTTAAATTTTTATCTCCAGTATCAATAGTACAAGTATTATCCGTGACAAGACCATTAATAGTAATTGTGCCATCTGCTGCTTGTGCATTTGCTATATTTAAAAGAGAAACTGCCGCCACTAAAATAAATTTTTTCATAAAATCCCCAGAATAGCTTTTTAAAATAAAATCCATTACTTTTCAGTAAGTTTATTCTGATTAAGTAAGGCGAAGGAAATATAACACTTTTCAATCAAAAAACAAGAAAAACATTATATTTATATATATTTTGATCAATTATTTTTATTAATAAAAATTAAAAAAAATATTTTTTATCAGTTGGTAAAATAATTGGTTAGTTTCTATTTAAAATAGAATTTAAAAATTAGTAATATCTAAGTAATTGTATTCTATTGAATTAATGAAATTTTAAAATATTTAAGATAATATATATTTAATATTTTTGATTAAGCCATTGTTTTTAAATGATAAAATTGTTTTGTGTGTATCTTATAAATATATTTAATTTTTTAAGAATTTTTTAAGGTTCAATTCCTACTGTTTTAGTTGTAATTCAATAAAAGATAATCTGGAGTTCAGTTCCATGAATACTATGAAGTATAGCTATAAACCTAATTACTTTTTCTTTGCTCATAAATTAGTTTTATTTTTAAAGGATTATCTCATCAAGCATCCGACGGAGCAGCAAACAACGTTTAACTTGCAAACGATTTATGACATCTTTAGCCATGATCTTGCTTCAAGTACGACAAACCTTGAAGGTATCTTAAATATTGCAGATGAATATGTCTTTGAAACAGAAGATGGCTTACTTCCATTAATTAGCAAGCATTCAGTCAATCTCAAAAATCATGTACTTTCTTTAGAATTTACACCTCAAGCCTTGTCAAGTCTATTATCAGGTCATTCGTTAGTAAATCCTAAAGCAGCTTAGATTTTCTTTTAAGGTAGAGTGAACTCATATAAAATTCATAAAATTTATTTTTAAGAGTTATTTATGAGTAAAGACTTCAAGGCCTTAACTTATATTGCGGATGAAAATGTAGCAGATACAGTGACTTGGCTTTTACACCATCAAGATGTTTTTGATTCTTTTAATTTTGATGTGTTGAACCAAGAATTCACAGTAACACATGCAGCAGGAAAAGATATTATTCGAGTCGGAACCTTTCTGAATGCTACTTACGGAATATTAGTAACTTCTATATAAATGAAAAAAGCCCTGAATAATCAGGGCTTTTAAATTTTCTAATTTGAGTTAAGCACTCATTGCATCTACTGATAAATCAGCAACTGTTGGCTTTGGTTTTTCAGCCGTTAAACCTAGTTTATTAAATAAAGCTTGGTCTTTACCTTCACCGGCATTTGGTGTGGTTAGTAGTTTATCACCAGAGAATAATGAGTTTGCACCCGCCATAAATGCTAATGCTTGGTCTGAATCACTTAATGATTCTCGGCCAGCAGAGAGACGGATATAACTATGCGGCATGATAATACGCGCCACAGCAATAGTACGAATCCACTCAATAACATCAAGCTTTTCAACATCAGCTAAAGGTGTTCCTTCAATAGGAACAAGCATATTGATTGGCACAGATTCAGGATGAATTGGTAGGGTAGCTAGTTCATGTAATAAACCAATTCGGTCTTCACGACTTTCGCCTAAACCCACAATACCGCCACTACAAACTTTCATACCAGCTTGACGAACATAATCAAGGGTATTTAAACGGTCATCAAAAGTACGAGTACTAATGATGTGAGAATAATACTCACGAGATGTATCTAAATTGTGGTTGTAGTAATCTAAACCAGCAACTTTTAGGCGTTCTGCTTGAGATTGGTTAAGCATCCCTAAAGTCATACAGGTTTCCATACCTAATGCTTTAACTTCGCGTACCATTTCTAAAACATAAGGCATATCGCGCTCATGTGGGTTACGCCAAGCAGCACCCATACAAAAACGTGAAGAACCTGAATCTTTTGCAGCTTTCGCTTCACTAATCACTTTTTCAACAGCAATACGTTTTTCTGCTTCTAGTTTTGATTCGTAATGTGCCGATTGTGAGCAGTATTTGCAATCTTCAGGACATTTACCCGTTTTAATAGATAAAAGGGTACTGACCTGAATTGAATTGGCAGTGAAGTGCTCACGATGTACTTGTTGAGCCTTGAAAACTAAATCCAAAAAAGGTTGTTCATATAAAGCTTGGATTTCTTCACGATTCCAATCATTACGTAGAGTCATTGTCATATCCATGATGATGGCATTAATTCACTATACATAATCATACAGAATTCGTATTAAAGCTATAGGGCAAAAAACATCATTTTTTTAATTTGATAGCTGAAGTTGATTAAGTTGCTGTTCAATTGCCCAATCAATATGCACATTGACGATTTCGTCATGTAAATTTTTGCCATTTTGTAGTTGATCTACAATTTCTTTTGAATAAGGAGCATTTCCTAATCCGATTGCAATATTACGTTTAAATGATTGATAACCTGTGCGGCGGATAGGGCTACCTTCCGTATTGGCTAAAAAAGTGGCTTCATCCCACTGCCAGATGTCAAGTAGACTAATATTATCTAATCCATGTCTAGGATTAAAATCAGTAATAGATGCTGTTTTGGCAAAGCTATTCCAAGGACAAATTAACTGGCAGTCATCACAACCAAATATTCGGTTTCCAATACCTGCACGTAATTCTTCAGCAATAATTCCTTTATATTCGATAGTTAAATAAGCAATACAACGTCTTGCATCTAGCATGTAAGGCTCGACAATTGCTTGCGTCGGGCAAATATCAATACAAGCGCTACAAGAACCACAATGTGCTGTTGCAGGCTCGTCGAAAGGTAAATCGAGTGACGTAAATAGCTCACCTAATACGAAAAAAGAACCTGACTTTTTATGAATGAGCAAAGTGTGTTTACCTGTCCAACCCATTCCAGCACTTTCAGCTAATGATTTTTCAAAAATAGGCGCCGAATCTGCAAAAGGACGAGATTCAAAGTCACCAACTTTTTCACGAATTCGTGTTGCTAGGGTTTTCAATCTACCACGCATGACTTTATGGTAATCACGGCCACGTGCATAGCGGGCGATAATGGCAGAATTAGGCTCTAAAGGTACATATCGAGGCTTTGGAGATTCCACAAGATAATTCATGCGGACACAAATAATACTTTTTGTACCAGGCACTAATAGTGTTGGATCAGCTCGCTTTTCTAGATTTTCTTCTAAATAGGTCATGTCTGCATGATAACCACGTTCAAGATACTCTAAAAAACGTGGCATTTGCTCTTGAGCATCTGGTTTTGCGATGACACAATCAGCAAAACCCAAGTCTAATGCTTGAGCTTTGATCCATGCTTTTAATTCATGTGGATCAATTTGTTGCACTGTAATGCGTGATGTGTCGGAAGATGTCATAAACCAAAATGCAAGAGGATAATAATATGCAGGCGGTAGTTTACCATAGCGATGATATTCGAGCATGGGAGCGGCGCTGGTTTGCTGCGCAAAACTCCTCCTTAGGTTTAATGCAGCAAGCGGCTTGGTCAATTGCCCAGCAACTTATTGAGCTTTTTAACGATCGGGCTATTAAGAATATTGCTATTTGGTGCGGAGAAGGCAATAACGCAGGTGATGGTTACTTTATAGCAAGTTACCTTAAACAAGCTGGATTTCAGGTTGAAATATTTGCGGCTCAATTGGGTGAGTCAACCGATTTACATTGTGCAGCGCAATTTGCTAGAGAAATGAAAGCCCAAATTCATCCAAATTTTGATATTAAAAGAACATTTGATTGTCATATTGATGCTTTATTTGGCATAGGTTTAAACCGAGAATTAAATATAGATTGGCAACAAGTAATTCAAAAGTTTAATGAACAATCTGGTCTAAAAATTTCAGTTGATATACCTAGCGGGTTACAAGCAAATACAGGGCAAGTCTTACCTTGCGCAGTGAGAGCTGATCATACCTTTACTGTTTTAGGACTTAAAGCTGGATTATTTACAGGACAAGGAAAAGAATATGCGGGACAAGTTCGTTTAGTTAGTCTAATTCCTATAGACAACGAGTTGAAACCCTTAGCTTATTTGTCACTCACAAACATTAAACTTCCTCAGCGTATGGCATTTGGGCATAAGGGAAGCTACGGGCATGTTTTAGTGATTGGTGGACATGAGCAAATGGGTGGAGCAGTCATTATGGCTGCTGAAGCTGCCTTTCATGCAGGTGCAGGCAAAGTGACAGTGGTTTGTCATCGCAACCATCATCAGGCCATTTTGTCGCGGGCACCTAATATTATGCTTCGTGATATTAATGCTTTAGATGAAAACAATATTAAAGAGATTCTATCTCAGATCGATGCAATATGCTTTGGAATGGGATTAGGCCGTGACGATTGGGCAAAGCAGATTTACCAACAATGGTTTAATTTGTTAAATCAAAGTACACGCTTAGAAATTGTTTTAGATGCAGATGCTTTATGGTTTCTGGCTAAACAGCCTGAAAAGTTAAATACACATATTTATGCCACACCTCATCCTGGAGAAGCTGCTACTTTACTTGGTTGCTCTACAGCGCAAATTGAAAATGACCGAATTGCTGCAATTTATGCCTTACAACAAAAATATGCAGGCCAGTGGGTACTTAAAGGAGCGGGTAGCTTAATTTTAGAAGATAATTTGTATATCTGTACGCAAGGTAATGCTGGAATGGGAACGGGTGGAATGGGGGATGTATTAGCAGGAATGATTACAAGCTTAAAAGCTCAGTTCCACAAAGGTATTGCATTACATGAGATTGTTACCCTTCATGCTCAGGCTGGTGATCAACTTGCAAAACATGGTATGCGTGGTTTACAGGCCTACCAAATGAATGAAGCAATTACTCAGATTGTAAATCAATAAATTTTTAACGTCTACGACTGCTAGAACGACTGCGTCCACGTGCCATACCACCTAAAGCATTTAAAACAGACAGTTTGCTCATACTTCCCGATGCATGTGCATGGCAGATAGCAGCAGCAAGGGCATCGGCTGCGTCGGATTGAGGTTTAATAGTCAAATTAAGTAATCGCATGACCATCATTTGGACTTGTTCTTTATCGGCAGCGCCATAACCAACCACTGACTGTTTAATTTGACGAGCAGTATATTCTGCAACTTGTAAATCTAAATTAACTAATGCGGCTATGGCAGCACCACGGGCTTGTCCTAGTTTTAAGGCAGAGTCTGGGTTTTGAGCCATGAAGACTTGCTCAACCGCAGCTTCAGTTGGACCATGGAATTTCACAATTCGCTCAACGCCAGCAAAAATACGTTTTAAGCGTTCTGGCATTTCTTGAGTTTCTGTTCGGATTGTACCGGCATCAACAAAACGTAGTTTACTACCATCTTTTTCAATGATTCCATAACCTGTTAAGCGTGAACCCGGATCAATACCAATAATCAATGCCATGTGAAGACTTATATAAATAGTTTAGAGAGTATTGTTACATAGCCAAAAAGGTTCTGCATGCGTAATTTAAAGAATGCTGCGCTGAATGGTTATTTTTCGGTTTTTTATCGAACCAATTTATATCTTTAAAATCATTTGATGTAATTCTATTTTAGTGGAATACTTATCTATAATTTTGGAATTAAAGTTTATCGGTAGATGGAAGATATTAATATCCGCATTGCGCAGCAAGTGCGTGAAATACGTCTAGCGCGTGGATATACCCTAGATATTCTTGCTAGTCGATGTCAGGTAAGCCGTTCTGCAATTTCACTCATTGAAAGAGGAGAAGCGAGCCCTACAGCTGTTGTTCTTGAAAAGCTAGCAAATGGTTTAGGGGTGCCTTTGACTCAGCTATTTGATTCGCCCCAGAATACTCAATCGCCTCAACCTATGGTACGGCGTACTCAACAAGCAGAATGGAAAGATCCAGAAACGGGATATATTCGCCGTCAAGTTTCGCCTCCAAATTGGAAATCTCCATTTCAGATCGTTGAAATTGAATTTCCAGCTCAATCTCGAGTTACTTATGAAACAAGTACGAATTCTAAAGTTGTATTACAGCAAATTTGGGTAATAGAGGGGCAAATTGATATTCAATTGGGTGAAAACTTTTATGCTTTACAAGAGGGGGATTGTTTGGCGATGCAATTAGATCAACCGATCATATATAGCAATCCTTCTTCTAAAGCTGCTCGATATATTTTAGTTGTATGTAATGAGCTCGTCTCTATTCTTAAGGAATCTTCATGATTAAAAATCTTAATCCAAATTTACGTTTAATCGATTGTCATGAAGCTACACATGCAAAGGCTATATTAGATATTTTGAATGAAGCAATTATCAATTCTACTGCTTTGTATGACTATTTGCCGCGCTCTGAAGAGTCGATGAAAAACTGGTTCGGGGTTAAAAGAGAAAATGATTTTCCTGTAATTGGTATTGTAGATGAGACAAACAAGTTATTAGGTTTTGCAAGTTGGGGAACTTTTAGAGCTTTTCCTGCCTATAAATATACGATCGAACATAGTATTTATATTCATCATGAACATCGTGGCGGCGGATTAAGCAAAATTTTAATGCAAGAATTGATTAAGCGTGCTCAAGAGGCAGACTTACATGTATTGATAGGCTGTATTGATGCAACCAACCAAGCAAGTATCGGTTTACATGAAAAAATGGGCTTTATTCATGCAGGTACTTTTAAGCAAGTCGGTTTTAAGTTTGGTCAATGGTTAGATGCTGCTTTCTATCAGTTAAATTTAAATACACCACATACCCCAGTTGACGGATAAATAATAAGGTTTTCAAATTTCAAGTTTTAAAATAACCCAGTTTATAAGGATGAATATAAGCTGGGCTATAAAGTCCAAATTATAAAATACCTAGCTGCTCTAATCCCTTATAAGCAATTTCTTTTCGAATAGAACTAGGTATGCCTTTTTTCATTTCTAAATTGAGTGAGAACGCTACAATTTTTCCTTGAGGTTGAACGACCCAGCCTGTTAACCAGCCCACTTGAGGCTCCACATCCCATCCCCAACCACTTTTGGCATAAATTTTCCGTCCATTTTTTTCTTCTATGAACAGCATAGATTGAACTTGTTCTTGCACATTCTTGCTAAAAGGAAGAGTTTTATGGGCTAGTTCATAAGCAAACTGGGCTTCTTGTTGAGGTGTAATTTTAAGTGGACCAACAAGCCAAAAATCATCTACTTTTGAACCAATATCAGCATTACCGAAACCAATGCGTTTTACCTCTTTAGACATAAGATCAAGGCCAATTCGTCGAGCTAGTTCCTGATAAACTGGAATAGCAGAAGCTTTCATCGCATCGCCTAGAGTCATGTCCTTTTCCCAATCAGGAAACAAACGCTTTTGCCCATCCCATTTAAACACTTCAGTTGGTGTTGCTTTATGATGCTCAAGTCCAATCAAAGCATTTAACATTTTAAAGGTAGAGGCGGGAACATATTCAGTTGATGATCTTTTAAGATCATTGCCATAGATTTCCTCTGTTTGCCCACGTTTTATAACTAAAACACCTTCAGTTTGTGCTTGATCAAACAATGATTTAATTTTCTCTGAGTTTTTATTGGTAGAAATTGACTGTATTTGATGTTGTTGTACGGTATTAAAAGAACATGCCGACAAAAACATCGTACCAATGGCAAAGAAAAGAGCTTTTTTAGTCATGAGTTTATGTGGGTTTAAAAGAATTATTCTTTAATTTAACTTGAATAGAGGTACTTTTAGATAGAGAAAATGTAAGTTATTTAGGAAATTCTATATCTATGCACTACTTTTTTAAATTTTATAAAACAACTATATAAATAAAGGAATATATCCAATTTTTCTAAGAACCTAAGTTTTCAACTAGACTAAAAAACTGCTTTCTTGAAGGACTTTTCGTTTAACTAGAGTAAAAAAATTAAAATCTAATTGAAGTCGCACTTGATAAACTTGATACAGCACTCATTAATAATAAAGCATGTTTGTTTTTATCGAGTTAAAATCAAATGTACTCTAGTATTGCAGACTCTGGCTGTTTCGATAGGGTTGGGGCAAATAAACTGCAATGAATTTTCTTTTTGAGATAGATAAAGTTTTACATGAATTTACTTCTTATTGTAGTTCTGGGCGCGATTGTTGAAATTGCCGTATGGATTGGCGTAGCACAGTTCATCAGTGGATGGTATGTGTTCTTTTGGTTCATTCTTGCTTTCTTTATTGGTTTGGGGCTTATTCGCAGAAGTACTGCTGGTATTATGCCTCAATTACAGCAAATGCAGATGACTGGCCAACTCGGTAATGACCCAACAGTAACTAAAAAACTTGCTTATGCTTTTGCAGGTTTCTTATTAATGTTGCCAGGCCTTGTTTCTGATGTGTTAGCGGTTTTAATTTTGATCCCTGGTGTTCAAACTGCTTTCCGTAATATAGCCATGAGAACTCTTGCAAAACGCCAACAAGCTATGATGGATAAAATGATGGGCGGTAATATGGGTGGGCAAAATCCATTTGCTGATCTAATGCGCCAAATGCAAGATATGCAGAATCAACAAGGTGGTGGTAGCCAAGGTCAATACCGTGATTCAAGCATTATTGACGGAGAAGCGCGAGAAGTCACTCCAGATCACAAGAAAATTGAACATAAAAATAAGGATTAATAAATACCTTATCTAAAGGCCTAAACCTCTAAAGTTTAGGCCTTTTTTATTTTAAGAAGATATAAATTATTTAGTTAGATGTTCAGTCACAACAGAATCTGTTTGAGCCAATTCAGTTGGGCTTTCTTGTGGTTTTGTTTGAGGTTGGTATTTGTTTGAAGCTAAGGCTGTTTGCTTATTCTCAGATTGTTGATAACCTCGGCTTCGGTTGGCTCGTTCGCGAAAGCCACCTTTATTAATGAGCTTTGTATGTGACATGCATTTGCCTAAAATGTGAGATTATTTGCTTATTTTAACAAATTTGGCAAAATATCAAAATAAGAAAAATAGTCCTATAAAAATAATATTTAACTTATATATATGTTTTTAATTAATATTTTTTAATTGACTCAATTGTTCATCCAGATTGAATTATCTATTCATTTCACATAGGATAAATATAAAGGATGTATAAATTAAAAAATGTAGCAAACCTATTAAAACAACAACGGTTGAAATGAGGGAAGGAGGGTTACCTATGCTATATCAATACCATTGTGCGTGTTGCGACAAAGTTGTGGCATCGACTGATAAATCATGTCCATATTGTGGTTCACAACATATTCGAAGCCCGTATGGCTTATGGATGTTTTGTGTGATGGCTTGTCTAGCTGTTGTCGTTGTATTTAAAGTTGTCCATATTTATATCCAGAACCATCAAGATACTCCAACGCAGTCAACTTTACTGGATGTATTAAATCAGGATGATAAAACGACAAGACAATAGATTTTGATTACAGCTACAAAAGATATGGCGTCAAGGATGATTGCTAGAAGATTAAACCCTGCATACCATAAAATTTGAACTATAAATAAAAAAGCCCGCTCAATGGCGGGCTTTTTTACGATTTTATTTTAAAGGCCAGCAGCATCTTTAAGGGCATCAACTTTATCAGTTTTTTCCCAAGTAAATGCAGAGTCGGAACCTTCGCGACCAAAATGACCATAAGCCGCAGTTTGTTTGTACATTGGTTGAAGAAGATCCAACATACGAGTAATACCAAACGGTCTTAAATCGAAATGATCACGTACAAGTTGAATAATCAACTCATCAGAAACTTTTGCTGTACCAAAGGTATTAATTGAAATCGAAGTAGGTTCTGCTACACCAATTGCGTAACTCACTTGAATTTCACATTTGTCAGCAAGACCAGCGGCTACAATATTTTTTGCAACATAACGACCAGCATAAGCAGCAGAACGGTCAACTTTAGATGGATCTTTACCAGAGAAAGCACCACCGCCGTGACGAGCCATACCGCCGTATGTATCAACAATAATTTTACGACCCGTTAAACCACAGTCACCTACAGGGCCGCCAATAACGAACATACCTGTTGGGTTAATGTGGAACTTAGTAGCTGCATGGAACATTTCAGCAGGGATGATCGGTTTGATAATTTCTTCAATAACTGCTTCTTTAAGCTGGCTTTGAGAAATTTCAGGATCGTGCTGAGTAGATAAAACAACAGCATCTAGACGTACAGGTTTGCCATTTTCATAGGCAAAAGTAACTTGGCTTTTTGCATCTGGGCGTAACCATGGAAGGGCACCTGAACGACGAAGTTCAGCTTGACGCTCCATTAAGCGGTGAGCATAAGAAATCGGCGCAGGCATAAGCACGTCTGTTTCACGGCTTGCATAACCGAACATTAGGCCTTGGTCACCAGCACCTTGATCTTCTGGTTTTTGACGGTCTACACCTTGAGCAATTTCAGGAGATTGTTTACCAATCATATTGATTACAGCACACGTTGATCCATCAAAGCCAAGATCAGAGTGGTGATAACCAATACCGTTAACAGTATTACGAACAACAGCTTCAACATCAATATTAGCAGTCGTTGTTACTTCACCAGCAAGTACAACAGCGCCTGTTTTTACCAGTGTTTCACAAGCAACACGTGCGTATGGGTCTTCTTTTAAGATTGCATCCAAAATAGCGTCGCTAATTTGGTCGGCCATTTTATCGGGATGACCTTCGCTTACAGATTCCGAGGTAAAAACAGCGTACTCGCGCATGAAAGTCCTATCTTGGTTATTTCAAAAGACATAATATGTTACATCGACTTGAGCTTGAGGACCAGTTCATACTGACTAAAAAGCATGAATTTATTTCATTTATAGTGTGTTTTAATTGATAAGTGTATTAGCAAAATTGATATAGAAAGCTTTAATTTAAAGTATTTATATTTTAACAACTTGTTGCTAGTGTGTTTTTTAAACATATAACTTAATAAAAATCTTAAATATCAAAATTTGAATTTTAAAGTAAAGAAACATGATCAACGCATACAAGATTGGCTAAATATTTTATCTATATATCAAAAGCTAACAAGATTAATGTTCTTACATTTAGTCGTTGTGCAGAAAAATGAACACTGTTTTGTATAACTTAAAGATTCAAATGTTTTTTGTGTAACCAAGAAACGGTTAAAAATAAAGAAATATACCGTGTTGGGGTTTACCCTAGGCCTTTTTTTTAAGACAATATAGCGGCATTGAATGGTTATTCATCTTCTTCTTTTCATCAATCTATTAAAATTGGATTCTGATCTATGACGACCCCTTTAAACGAACGTCGTATTGCAAATGCAATTCGTGTATTGGCAATGGATGCTGTGCAACAAGCAAACTCAGGGCATCCAGGTGCTCCAATGGGGATGGCAGATATTGCTGACGTCGTCTGGCGTGAGTTTTTAAATCACAACCCAACAAATCCACAATGGGCAAACCGTGACCGTTTCGTTTTATCAAATGGCCATGGCTCAATGTTGCAATACGCTTTGCTTCATTTAACAGGTTATGATCTTTCAATTGAAGATTTAAAACAGTTCCGTCAATTGCATTCTAGAACTCCTGGTCATCCTGAATATGGCTATGCACCGGGTGTAGAGACGACAACTGGTCCTTTAGGTCAAGGTATTGCTAATGCTGTTGGTTTTGCTTTAGCAGAAAAAACATTGGCTGCTCAATTTAATAAAGATGATTTAAAAGTTGTTGACCATTTCACTTACTGTTTCTTAGGTGATGGCTGTTTAATGGAAGGTATTTCTCACGAAGTATGTTCTTTAGCTGGCACCTTACAACTTGGTAAATTGATTGCTTATTATGATGATAATGGCATTTCAATTGATGGTGAAGTAGAAGGCTGGTTCAGCGACGATACAGAAGAGCGTTTCAAAGCCTATGGTTGGCAAGTTCTTCGTGTAGATGGTCATGATGCTGATGCGATTCGTCAAGCGACAATCGAAGCAAAAGCTGAAACTCAGAAACCAACAATCATTATGTGTAAAACGATTATTGGTTTAGGTTCACCGAATAAGCAGGGTAAAGAAGACTGTCATGGTGCGCCATTAGGTAAAGATGAAATTACTTTAACTCGTGAAGCATTAGGCTGGAACGAAGAAGCATTTGTTATTCCTGCTGATGTATATGCTGCATGGGATGCAAAAGCAAAAGGTAGTGAATCTGAAGCAGCTTGGAATGCAGTATTTGCACAATATCAAGCAAAATATCCAACTGAAGCGGCTGAGTTACTTCGTCGTATCAGTGGTGACTTACCAGCAGAATTTGCAGCGCAAGCAGATGCTTTCATTCGTGAAACAAATGCGAAAGGCGAGACAATTGCAACTCGTAAAGCAAGCCAAAATACATTACAAGCATTTGGTCCTTTATTACCTGAATTGTTAGGTGGTTCCGCTGACTTAGCAGGTTCTAACTTAACACTTTGGAAAGGTTGCCAAGGTGTTCAAGAAAACCCAGCTGGTAACTATGTCTACTATGGCGTACGTGAATTTGGTATGACTGCGATCGCTAATGGCGTTGCATTGCATGGTGGTTTCGTTCCTTACGTTGCAACATTCTTAATGTTTATGGAATATGCACGTAATGCAGTACGTATGTCTGCATTAATGAAACAACGTGTAATTCATGTTTATACACATGACTCAATCGGTCTGGGTGAAGATGGTCCAACTCACCAACCGATTGAACAAATTGCTTCATTACGTGGTACACCTAACTTAAATACATGGCGCCCTGCGGATACTGTAGAAACTGCAATTGCTTGGAAATCTGCTTTAGAACGCAAAGATGGCCCTACAGCACTTATTTTCTCTCGTCAAAACTTACCATTCCAAACACGTTCTGAAGAGCAAATTCAAAACGCTGCAAAAGGCGGTTATGTACTTGCTCAAGAAAAAGGCGAATTAAAAGCGATTATTATTGCAACTGGTTCAGAAATTTCTTTAGCAATGGAAGCTTATGCACAACTTGAAGGTGTGCGTGTAGTTTCTATGCCATGTGCAGAAGAATTTATGAAGCAAGATGCCGCATACCGTGAAGCAGTATTGCCAGCTCATATCCGTGCGCGTGTTGCTGTTGAAGCGGCTCATGTTGACTATTGGTGGAAGTTCGTTGGTCTTGATGGCAAAGTAATTGGTATGACAACTTATGGTGAGTCAGCACCAGCAAAAGATTTGTTCCAATTCTTTGGTATTACGACTGAAGCTGTTGTTGCAGCTGTAAAAGAATTAACTGCTTAAATATTAAAGTAGTGTAAAAAAGCGCTCTAGATAGAGCGCTTTTTTATTTGAGAAGTTAAATAGTGAGTTCTGTTTGGATATTAATCTGAGAGGTTAATAACTTATGAATAGGGCAATTCTCTGCAACTTTTAGTAATCGCTTATGCTGGTCTTCAGTAAACTCGCCTTTGAGTGTGATTTTCCGTTCAATATTATTTTGGCCTTTCTCAGGTTCGCCATTTGGGTTTAATGCTAAATCCACTTGAACATGATCTAGCTTAATTCCTTTAAGATTCGCATACATTTCTAAAGTAATTGTAGTGCAAGCCCCTAAAGCGGATAATAAAATCTGAACCGGATTCGGAGCTGTATCTTGTCCACCTTTATCAGTCGGTTCATCTGCAAACCATTGATGACCTGAAGGATCGGTGAGAGTTACCCGATATGGAGTGGAAGTACTTTGTGCTTGAGCAGTATTAGCCATGTTTTACCTTATTATGAATCAATAAATTTGAAATAAAAATTAATAAATCTGAAGCTTCAAATAGAAGAATATCTATACTTTATAATATGGTTTTTGAATAACAACTGTAACGCTTTTATTGTTGCATGGATGAAACATATCGTTTTATAAAGAATAGTGAATTAAATTACTTGATGTATACACTAACGACTATATCAATAAAGGATACGAAAAATGCATCTTAAAACATTAAGCTTCGGTTTGGCAGTAGCATTGGCTAGTTCAGTTACTTTAGCTGCGCCAGTAGACTACAAAATTGACCCAACACATACAGCTACTGTTTTCTCATGGAATCACTTTGGTTTCTCTACTCCAAGCGCTAACTTTTCGGATATCCAAGGCGTAATTAAAGTTGATAATGCTAAACCAGCAAACTCATCTGTAAATGTGACTATTCCTTTAAGCAGTGTAAATACAAACGTTCCTGCTTTGGATAAAGAGTTCCAAGAAGAAGCTTGGTTTAATGCTGCTAAATATCCAAATATTACGTTTAAAAGTACTAAAGTTGAAACCAAAGACAAAAAGCACTTTAAAATTACTGGTGACTTAACTGTTAAAGGCGTAACTAAGCCAGTTGTACTTGATGCTGTTTTAAACAAGCAGGGCGAGCATCCAATGGCTAAAGTTCCAGCGATTGGTTTTAATGCTACAACTTCATTCAAGCGTTCTGACTTTGGTTTAGGAAGTTATGTACCGAACGTTGGTGATAAGATCACTGTAAACATTACGACAGAAGCAACTGCCGCTAATGCAGCTAAAAAATAAGTTATAAGTTTTCTAAAAAGCTCTCAAATATGAGGGCTTTTTTATTTAGACTGGCTCTTTTTTATCTGGATCTATAAATACTAGGGGTGCTGAAGGATCGATATTTCTTTTCTGCGATTTTTCTCTTAAAAACTGGTAAGTAGGAACTTTTCTTTTTGCCTGATCGCGCAGTTTCTTTTTAATATATAGAACCAGAGCAAAACATGTAGTTGCAACGGTCAGCATCATACCATTCATATAGCTCATGATTGAGCTTACATAGCCAATAGTCGTTAAACGATGCATCATACGTTCAACTTGAGTGCTACTTTCAATACCGGTAATTGCCCAACTACATAGATGTTCACAGTTATTAATAATCAAATGATAGTGGTTTTCATGCATACGTGAACGCATTCGGCGAACCACAATCTTTCCTTTATAACGAGGTTTGTCATAAGAACGGACGTGTATTTTTTTGCCATGCGAGAAAGCATCTATTGACGTGATTTCAATCGGGCGTTTTTTGATGAAATGAGCTAAGCCAGAATAATGGATAACTCGACCTCTCCCTGCATATATACCATGATGGCTATAGCCGAGATGCTTTACGATGAGGTGAGCCCCTAAAGGGTAGCGTTTATTCGGTTGTTGCATGCTTACGCTGATCCAATAAAGTGTAAATGGCTTTTATTGAAAAGCTGCTAAACATTATAACCAATATCAGCAATTTGGAGTGTATTGATTACGTCGAATGAAGGAATTTGATGCATATCCAATCTATTCATATTTCTTGTATATAATTTAAGAACTTAATATGAAGGGAAAATGTCATGTCAGGTGATGTTAAATGAAATGGGTCGTCGGGTGCTTAGCTTTATATGGGCTTTTGTTTCAGACTGCATATGCTATAGCGCATCAGCAGATTAAAACGGTGGAAGGTGACCAATACGATGTGATCTCGATCAGCGATTTTAAAGCATTACACTTGTTTTTAAAGAATCCTAATAATCAGCAATACTATAAAAGCTTTAACAATATTGAGGAACAATTAAAGCAGTGTGAGCAGCTTAGCTTTGCAATGAATGCGGGGATGTTTCATTTAGGATTTTCTCCAGTAGGGTTGTATATTGAACGAGCTAAGGTAGTTCAGCCCTTAAATGAGCATAAAGGATTGGGAAATTTCTTTTTACAGCCGAATGGGGTAGTAGCTTGGAATAAAAAACAGGCCTTTGTTTTAACTACGCCACAATATAGCCTACAAAATTTGAAAGTTGATTATGCAACCCAATCTGGGCCAATGTTAGTTATTGATGGAAACATAAATTCCCTTTTTTTACCAGACTCTCAATCAAAGAAAATTCGTAATGGAGTTGGTATTCGAGATAATAAACTCTACTTTGTGATATCTAAGAATCGTGTGAGTTTTTACAATTTTGCCAAGTTTTTTCAAAGAAATCTTAAAGTAGAGCAGGCTTTATATCTCGATGGTTCTATTTCTAGTTTATATATGCAAAAGAACAATCGGAACGATCAGCAATTTCAAATGGGACCAATGGTCGGTTGGGTAGATGAGTCCAATTGTGTAGTAAAGTGAAATATAAAAAAGCCAGTACAAGACTGGCTTTTTAATTAATGAATAGACGGTTTTTGAGTGAGTTCATTTAACTCTTTTCGGCTATAACCACGGGAAATAAGAACTTTTTTAATTCCCTTAATGACATCTTCATCTGTTGCTTGTGCAAGTGCACTTAGAAGTTGTTCATTAGTTTTACATGAGCAGTCATTTTCAACACAAGCAGTTTGGTTTTTATGCTCGTTATGCTGTTGATCTGCCAAGAACAGCTTTTGCCAAAAACTCATAGAGCCTTCATATACAACCTAACATAGCTCGAAATATAGCCAATTTAAAATAAAATACAAGACTCTATAAGTGATAAATCCACCACTTGAACTCGAGAATTTTCGATGGGAATGCTTGAGTTAAACGAAATTATGACGAATAGATGACTTGATATTTTTTGAAAATTTAAATACTTAACTAATAAAACGTTAAAAAATAAGGAGGTATGTAGCCTCCTTATTTAAAACTTTACAATGAAAGATTTTGTTTAAATCTTCTCAAGTAAAACACCAGACTCGACATGATGCGTATAAGGGAACTGATCAAATAAGGCGAATTTAGTCAATCGATGAGTTTGACTGAGAGTTTTTAAATTTTCATATAGCGTGTCAGGGTTACATGAAATGTAGATAATACGTTCAAAACCTTGTAGAAGTTTTAAAGTCTCATCATCAATTCCTGCACGCGGTGGATCTACAAATACGGTGTCAAAGTCATAGCTTTGAATATCAATATTCGCTTCTTTTAGACGGCGGAATTCGCGCTCACCTTGATAAGCTTGAGTAAACTCTTCAGCCGATAGGCGTGCTACTTGAATATTATCGATTTGGTTTTGTTCTATGTTCCATTGAGCAGCATAAACAGATGATTTTGCAAGCTCAGTAGCAAGCACTCGTTCGAACTTTAAAGAGAGTGGAAGTGTAAAATTACCATTACCACAATAGAGTTCTAACAAGTGTTTCTTTGATCCTTCAGCTGCATCACATGCCCATTGAAGCATTTTTTTGCAAACTTGTGCATTAGGCTGGGTAAAGCTACTTTCGATTTGTTTATATTTAAATGAACGATTTAAAAGTTCGAATTCTTCAACGACGAAATCATCGCCAATAACAATTTTCTGGCCACGACTACGGCCCATAATCTTAATATCTAATTTATCGGCAAGCGCTTTAGCGGCTTGTTCCCATTCTTGATCCAATTTACGGTGATAAATGAGGGTAACTAGCATTTCGCCGCTAAGTGTTGCGAGGAAATCAGCTTCAAATAAACGATTAGAAAGCTTAGGTTCAGCTTTGAGTTCTTCCAAAAGTTTTGGCATTAAATCATTGATGCTTTGATCTGCAATTGGAAACTCATCAATGCGTACAACGGTTTTTTGCTTATCGTCATCGTTACGCTCAAACATGGCATAGAACATATCATTTTCTGTATGCCAGATACGAAATTCAGCACGCATACGGAAATGTTGTTCAGGTGATTCAAACACTTCTAATGTAGGCGGTGTAAATTCATAAAATTGAGTAGTAATGCGTTCAATTTTAGCTTGAAGTTGTTGACGATAAGAAGAGGTCATAGACAAAGAAAATTTAGACAGAATCAAATAGTGAATGGTATCAAAAAAATTGAACTTACAGGAGCCAATTTTAACCAGATATTCATAAGAGAAAGCAGGGACCTAAACTAGAGCTAATTTAAAACACGATTAATAAAATCTGATTTTATTGTTCTATATTGATCGGGGTCTAAATGGCTACACTGTAATTTTAATTCATTATATTCATTAACCAACTTGGGTGAGCTTATAAGCTTATTTTTAAATGTTAAGAAAAATGTGAATATTGAATCCGTGACTACAATTTGAAATGCTACATCATCATTGTTGAGTGATTCGAGCATACAAAGCTCATGTGTTCTTAATGTATTTTGTTTTTCGATAAAATTAAGTGTTTTTAATTGTTCTATTGCGAATTCGAATTGCTCAGACATAACTTCAATATAAATATCTAAATCACCTTTTGAAATTGCATTCGGTATTGCAGATGAACCAATATGCTCAATTTTGGCAAATGGTAGAAGTGTGGAAATATCTTTTTGATATGAATTAAAAAGCTGAGCGCATCTTTGTTGATATTGTTCTGGTTCTAAAAAGACCATTATTAGAATCTCAATTTGATAAAATTTATATAGTTAAGAATAGATTACTTTATTAAATAAAAAAGCCCAAATACTGAGATTCGGGCTTTTTAGAAAAATTATCAATTAATCAGTCATTGTCATTAAGCTTGCGTTACCACCAGCTGCAGCTGTATTCACACTAATTGCACGTTCAATCACTAAACGCTCAAGTGGAATAGTTTCATTCGGCTCAACATGGGTAATACCGACAATTGCACCAGAACGAGTAGCAATCTCTTGCTGTAATGAGAAGATCTCTTCGCGATTACCATGATGTAAAACTGCATCAAAATCATCTGTAGTGATGTTTTTAATGGTAGTAATCGCATCAAGTACATCTTTTGGTAACGTTTGTTTGTGTTTTGCCAATAACGGACTATTTGGCATTACAGCAGCTTGGCTGCCAACTGCAAAGATTGCGAGTAACTGATGCAACTGATTTTGTTCTGTATCAGCAATTGAAAGAACACGATGACGTGGCAAAATAATATATTGGTTACTTTCCCCAGTAGGGCCTTGTAACTCATAAAATTTACCAACACCAAATGGTTCGATATCACGATTTGCTTGCGGTAAATGCTGTTTCGCCCAAT
The DNA here is from genome assembly GCF_038562025.1 of Acinetobacter sp. D009. Classification (NCBI taxonomy): domain Bacteria; kingdom Pseudomonadati; phylum Pseudomonadota; class Gammaproteobacteria; order Moraxellales; family Moraxellaceae; genus Acinetobacter; species Acinetobacter sp. D009. The sequence goes on along the minus strand of NZ_CP151886.1, from coordinate 2,136,757 downwards.
TTTGTAAGCTCTGATAAACCTCACGGTTAAAGCCTTCAAAAGCAGTTTGCTCAGTCTTCATAGCAAATGGTGTTGCCAATACTTTGTTTGAACACTGCTGCATCAAGCGATACATGTAAAGCGGACCACCAGCTTTCGGACCAGTACCGGAGAGACCTTCACCACCGAATGGTTGTACACCAACGACAGCACCAACAATATTACGGTTGATATAAAGGTTACCAACTTCAGCATGTTGAATGACTGTTTGGATGGTTTCATCAATACGGGTATGCAGACCCATTGTTAAACCATAACCTTTGGCATTAATACGTGAGATCAACTGCTCAAGCTCACCATACTTATAGGTAATGATGTGGAGAACTGGACCAAAAACTTCGCGCTGCAAATCATCAAGGTTAGGGAGTTCAATTGCTGTTGGTACAACAAAGGTTCCTTTATCTAGTTCATTCTGACTTGTTGCCCCGAACATCAACTGATGTACTGGATAGCCTTTCGACTTCATTTTCTGGATGTGTTGATCAATCGTTTGTTTTGCTTCGTCATCAATAACAGGACCAATGTCAGTTTTTAAAATTGCAGGGTTACCTACAATTAACTGTTGCATTGCACCTTTAAGCATTTTAATAACGGTTGCAGCACTGTCTTCTTGTACACATAAAATACGTAAAGCAGAGCAACGCTGACCCGCGCTATCAAAAGCAGAACTTACAACATCAAGTACGACTTGTTCAGTTAATGCTGATGAGTCTACAATCATTGCGTTTTGACCGCCAGTCTCTGCAATGAGAGGAATAGATTGACCATTTTCAGATAAACGTTTCGCAACAGTTTTCTGTAAAATTTTTGCAACTTCAGTCGAGCCAGTAAACATAATGCCATCGATACGGCTATCTTGGCTAAGCTGAGCACCGACTGTCTCACCGCGGCCAGGAAGTAACTGTACAGCACCATGTGGAATACCAGCTTCCCATAAAATCTGAATTGCTTGAGCTGCGACTAATGGGGTTTGTTCAGCAGGTTTAGCAATAACGCAGTTACCACTGACTAATGCTGCAGCAATTTGACCAGAGAAAATTGCAAGAGGGAAGTTCCACGGGCTAATACAAAGTACAGTACCTAAAGGCTGAATAGCTGTATTTGCAGGAAGATTCTCAACTTGAGTTGCGTAGTAACGTAGGAAATCTACAGCTTCACGAACTTCTGCAATCGCATTAGCATAGGTTTTACCGCTTTCACGGCAAAGCAAAACCATCAATTCTTGAATACGACTTTCCATTAGATCAGCTGCACGTTTTAAGTGTTGAGCACGCTGTTCTTTAGGCGTATTTGACCATTCTGATTGAGCTTGTTCAGCTGCATTAAGCGCAATTTCAACATGCTTAAGATCAGCTTCTTGCACATAACCAACAATTTCATCATTTTGTGCTGGGTTTGTAATTGCAACAGAATGACCTTGCTCTAACGACTCGTTATTTGCCAATAATGGATGACTTTGCCAAATACGATTACGTAATTCTTGAGCTGTGCTGTCTAAAGCTGCAAGTGGAGTATCGTTTGCTAAATCATAACCTTTAGAGTTTTTACGAAGTGTTCCGTACATATCTAAAGGTAGAGGAATTGATGGATGTTTTAAACCAACTGAACCTTCAAGTTTAGCTGCATGACGAATATCATAAATTGGAGACTGGATAAGATCTTCAACTTTAAGTGTTTTATCGGCAATACGGTTAACGAATGAAGTATTCGCGCCATTTTCGAGTAAACGACGAACTAAATAAGCTAACAAAGTTTCGTGGTTACCAACAGGAGCATAAATACGGCATGGTACGCCTAATTTATTTTGCTCGCGTGGACCAACAACTTGTTCATAAAGGGGTTCGCCCATGCCATGTAAGCATTGGAATTCATATTGACCGGCATAATATTTGCTTGGATCAGCTAAATGATAGATCGTTGCCAATGTTTGAGCATTATGAGTTGCAAATTGTGGATAGATGAACTCAGGTGCTGCAAGTAGTTTTTTAGCACACGCGATATAAGATAAATCCGTATGTACTTTACGGGTAAAGACAGGGTAGTCATCCATACCTTCGATTTGCGCTTTCTTAATTTCGCTATCCCAATATGCACCTTTCACAAGGCGAATCATGAGACGCTTTTGGCTGCGTTTAGCAAGGTCAATAATATAATCAACCACGAAGAAACAGCGTTTTTGGTAAGCTTGAATAACGAAGCCAATACCTTTCCAGTTTGCAAGTTCTGGCTCGAAGCAAAGACGTTCTAGTAACTCAAGAGAAATTTCTAAACGTTCTGATTCTTCAGCATCGATATTTAAGCCAATATTGTATTTTTTAGCCAAACGAGCGAGTTCAAATACTTTGCCGTAAAGTTCTTGATGAACACGTTCAATTTGCGCGCGTTGATAACGAGGGTGTAAAGCAGAAAGCTTAATTGAAATACCCGGGCCATCATAAACACCTTTACCATTAGACGCTTTGCCAATTGCATGAATGGCTTGTGTATAATCGTTAAAGTAGCGTTCAGCATCATGTTCGGTTAAGGCTGCTTCACCTAACATATCGTAAGAATAGCGGAAACCTTTGTCTTCGAGTACTTTCGCATGGTCTACAGCTTCTTCAATGGTTTCACCAGTTACAAACTGTTCACCCATCATACGCATTGCAACGTCAACAGCTTTACGAATGATGCCACGTCCACTGCGTGCTAAAAGGCCAGTAAGTACACTTGAAAGACTGGTTTGCTTAGGAGTTTCCATGAGCTTACCAGTTAACATGAGGCCCCATGCTGCAGCATTTACAAACATTAAGCTGCTTTGGCCAACATGTTCTTTCCAGTTACCTTGATTGATTTTATCTCGAATAAGCAAATCACGTGTTGCTGAGTCTGGAATACGAAGCAAAGCTTCGGCTAGACACATGAGCGCCACGCCTTCTTGTGAAGAAAGAGAGAATTCTTGTAATAACCCTTGAACAATACCTGCTTTGCCTGAAGAGGTCTTACGTTCACGTAAATTATTGGCAAGATTAAAAGCAAGATCATAAATTTTATGATCTAAATCATCAGATACCGTGGCAGCTTGTAATAGCTCTTCTACAGCTTCTGGTTCAGCACGTCGCCAAGCTGTATTGATGCGTTGTTCAAACTCACTTTTATCGTTGAATTCGGTGATATAGCCTTGGTGAGATTTATCCATTTGATGAAAAGTATCCATTGTGTTCATATCTGTTTCCGCCAACCAGCTCTCGTAAACTCATCTTGAGTAGAGAGGTTTAGATAATTTATCATTACAGAAGAAACACCGAATAACTCACTATATTTAGCCCATTTTTTAGAGGAAAATTCAGATGAATGGCCCAATATTAAGCCTTGACCGTACTGATTTAAAAATTTTGGATATTCTTCAAACAGATGGGCGAATCTCTAATAGTAAATTAGCCGAACTTGTTAACTTGTCGCCAACTGCTGTTATGGCTCGAGTGCAGAAGTTGACAAAGGATGATTTTATTTTGGGATATGAAGCGAAATTGAATCCAATCAAGTTAAATGCAAATTTTTTGGTGTTCGTAGAGGTGCTATTAGATAAAACAACACCCAATGTTTTAGATGAGTTTATTGATGCTGTGGTTCACTATCCTGAAATTGTTGAATGCCATATGGTGAGTGGTGGGTTTGATTTTTTAATTAAATTACGAAGTGGCAGCATGGAAGAGTTTAGACGAATTGCAGGGCAGGTACTGTGGCAATTACCAGGGGTAAAAGAGACTCGTAGTTATCCTGTCATGCAAGTTGTAAAAGATACTTCAAAAATTAAAATCAAAACTAAAAATAAATAAAGGGGCCGAAGCCCCTTTGGTTTATTTCAATAACTTATACACTTTCTTTGTAGAGTTCATCTGCTTTTTCAAAGCGGCCAGTTACTGTCGTATTTGGCGCTTTAGTTAAGAGACTCACTACAATGATGCTGATAAATGCAAGGATAAAGCCTGGGATAATTTCGTAAACACCAGTGTCTGCGAAAAGATTTTTCCAGCCAATCACTACAACTGCACCAACGATCATACCTGCTAAAGCACCTTGTAAATTCATACGTTTCCAGAACAATGACAAGATGATAAGCGGACCAAATGCAGCACCGAAACCAGCCCATGCATAAGCAACAAGGCCAAGAACTTTACTGTCTGGGTTACCAGCAAGAGCAATCGCAAGAACAGCAATCGCAAGAACCATAACACGGCCAACCCATACAAGCTCTTTCTGAGATGCGTTCTTACGAATGAAACCTTTGTATAAATCTTCTGTTAATGCACTCGAACATACCAAAAGCTGACAGCTCAATGTACTCATCACGGCTGCTAAAATCGCAGCCAGAATGATACCTACAATCCATGGATTGAATAAGATTTTAGTCAATTCCATAAATACAGTTTCAGGGTTTTTGCTTACAACTGCTGCTAGTTCAGGGTGTTGCTCAAAGTAAGCAATACCGAAGAAACCAGCACCGACTGCACCAGCTAAACATAAAATCATCCAAGTCATACCAATACGGCGCGCAGCAGGAATTGATTTTACAGAGTCAGCAGCCATGAAACGTACAAGGATATGTGGTTGACCAAAGTAACCCAAACCCCATGCCATGGAAGATAAAACTGCCACTACACTTAAATCTGAAATAATATTGAATGCATGTGGACGAGCAGTTTCAATGAGTGTCACAAATTGTGTTGTATCGCCAATTGCAAGATAAGTTACGATTGGTGTTAATAACAAAGCAAAAATCATTAGGCCAGCTTGGAATGTATCTGTCCAGCTAATCGCTAAGAATCCACCGATACAAACATAACTGATGGTCGCGATAGCACTGAGCCAAATAGCCGTGTTGTAAGACATTCCGAATAAATTTTCAAATAGACGGGCACCTGCTACCATGCCTGAAGCACAGTAAATTGCAAAGAAAACCAAGATGATAACGGCAGAGAAAATACGAAGTACTTTTTTCTGATCATCAAAACGGCTTGTAAAATAATCTGGCAAAGTCAGTGCATTATTTTGGATTTCAGTATGAACGCGTAATCGACCAGCAACCAGTAGCCAGTTAAGCCAAGCACCGATAATGAGACCAATTGCAATCCACGCTTCAGATAAACCAGAAAGATAAATTGCGCCCGGTAAACCCATGAGCAGCCAACCGCTCATGTCTGATGCGCCTGCGGATAATGCAGTTACGAAACTGCCTAAACTACGACCACCGAGAATATAATCTGAGAAGTCGCTTGTAGCACGGTAGGCAAATAAGCCAATAAGTACCATTGCTACGATGTACACCATAAACATGATGAGGGTGGGATCAAAATAACTCATAATGGATGTGTGTCCTTATATCCATAATCCGTGATTGTAACCTAATCCAGGTCGCTGTTTTCTTGTACGGCATCCAAGAGGTTGAGATTCAACCACAAAAGATTTTTTTTGCACTGTTATTTTTATATTGTACTTTTGTATCATTGTGTAACTTAAAATAAATTGATTTTAAAGATATAAAATTACAATATTAATCATCAACTTATAATTTTTTATTATTTATTTTTTTAAATTTTTTCAGCAAAAAAATGTCATTTTCTAAAAAAATAAATCGATATTGAGTTATAAATAGGCTATTGGCCAAAAAAAATTTATAGAAATTTAGAATAAAGTTAAAAAAATCGACAATTTTTTGTTCAATTAATAATTTTTTTTATTCAAGTTAGGCTTATTTAGTGTCTAAAAATAGCAATTAGCAGATTAAATTTTCAAAAAGTCTATGCATTCCTTGAGTCGCTGACATTTTTAATAATTCATATTGATGAGGAACACGCAGATGATCTGCATTTGGATCTATATAGTAGGCTTTACATTGATTTGAAGTTTCATGAACTAAAGCCGCAATAGGATATACGCTTAATGTCGAGCCGATCACAATAAAAATATCTGCACTTTGTACTAATTGAATTGCTTCTTCATAAGCGGGTACAGCTTCACCGAACCAGACTACATGTGGACGCAGGGGATAGCCATCTGGGCAAAAGTCTTGTTCTAAATCTAGCTTCCAGCCATTAATATCGTAAAACTGTGTTGTAAATTGTGCATTCGGGCCAGAGCTTTTCGCTAAACGAATGTTTCCATGCAAATGTAAAACGTTAGAACTCCCAGCCCGTTCATGTAAATCATCAATATTTTGAGTAATCACTTGTACGTCAAAGTAGTCTTGTAGTTTAGCAATATAGTGATGAGCTTCGTTGGGTTCAGCCTCTAAAATATTTTTACGTCGCTCATTATAAAAGCGTTGAACTAGAGCAGGGTTCTTTTGCCATGCTTCAGGTGTGGCAACTTGTTGGATGTCGTAATTTTCCCATAGACCATTACTGTCACGAAAAGTGCTAATTCCACTTTCAGCACTTATGCCAGCGCCAGAGAATACAACAAGCTTTGTCATAGAAGTCACCGATTCGTAAAACTGAATTTGAATAGATTTTGAATAGATAAAGAAAAAACCAGTTTAAGACTAAACTGGTTTTTATTAAATATGAAAAGCTATAGCTATCTGTTATAAGCCAGCTTCATATTCTGCATTTGTTAAAAGTTTTTCAACATCTGCAATGTTGTCTGGTTTGATTTTATAAATCCAGCCTTTTCCATATGGATCGTCATTTACAAAATCAGGATCATCTTCAAGGTCAGTATTTACTTCTACTACCGTGCCAGAAACAGGAGCATGGATGTCAGAAGCAGTTTTTACTGATTCAACCACACCAGCTTGTTCGCCAGCAGTAACTTTACTCCCAACTTCTGGAGTTTCAACGTAAACCAAATCGCCAAGTTCATCTTGTGCATGATCGGTAATCCCTGTAATAACAAGATCACCCTCAATCTTTACCCACTCATGTGTACGTGCATACTTCAGTTCTGAAGGATGATTCATGGTAACTCCTTAAGCTTGTGTCCAATAGTTTTTAACATTATAAGTATGGGTCTTTACGCCAGTTGCTCGGACTGCGACCACTCCAACGTTTAAAAGCTCGGCTAAAATTTGCAACGTCCGAATAGCCAAGTTCATCTGCAATTTGTTCCAGACTATAATCTGTACGTGAAAGTAGAGATGTTGCATGTCGATAGCGCACTTCATCAACCAATGTAGAAAATGAAGTTCCTTCAGCCGCCAATTGGCGCTTAAGTGTGCGGTCTGACATATGTAGACATTCAGCTACATTTTCAATGCTTAAATAATGTTGTTCAGAATTACTTAAAATATCACGAACTCGCATTGCTAAACGACGGCGCTCACCTAAAGCGGAAAGTTCGGCTTCGCACTGATTAATAGCAACCTGACTTGCGATAGGATCAGCATTAACTAACTTAATTCCTAAGTATTTTTTATCAAAACTTGAAATCAAATGTGGCTGGTTGAAGCGAATTGTGCTGCTTAGTTTATTTCTATACTTTTCAAAGCCTTCTGGTTCAGGAAAGTCCAAATCTACATCACCAGCTAAATCTTCGATACCCGTAATCGCTTTGGCCATACTCATGATACCAATGGTCAAACCTAAAACGATTTCTGTTCTTAGAGGTTCAAGTTCAATATCACACTGTAATTGTAGGGTAGCTTTGGGCCCAAACGTTGAAAAATAGAGTTGTAAAAAAGGCAAACGTAGCTGAATAAAACGTGCTGCAAGGGCAATTGCTTCAGTAATGTCTTTGGCTGTCATAATCGCATAGCCAATGAAGCCATGAATCGAAATACGCATTTGAGTACCAAGATGGTAACCCAATGTAGTTTCACCAGTTAAATTAAGCGCGTGTTTAACTAGTTCATTTGCTACAGGTGTAGAAATACGATAATCAGGATCGGCCAGTTGCTCACTAGTAAGATGAAATGGAGCAAATAATGTTTCATCGTTATATCCCCAACGCGAAACAACATCTAATAGCAATAAGCCATAGACTCCCGGAATACCTTGATCTTGACGAGCTGAGGTAATTTTCATATGCGTTCCATTGCTCTCATCAATTTGTCACATGCATTTCTTACACATCTTGTCATGAAATATAATCTGAGTTTATAAAAACTGTTAGACAATCATATCAACCATGTTTTAAACATTCTTTTTAAAGACAACAATTTTTGTTGTTGAAATGAGTAATACGTCACCATTTTGATTTAAGGCTTGCGTAACGTAACTTACAATACCACGATCTAATTTTGTTTTGGATGGTGTGATCGCTGAAATTTCTGCTTCAACATGAATTTTATCACCTGGTCGAGTGGGGCGTGGCCACCGTAAGCTAGATTCTGAACCAATCAGGCCGCCATGAATCGGCATACATTCCGTCCATAACCGCATAGTAATTGCAGAAGTATGCCAACCACTAGCAGCAATTCCTTGAAAAATTGGATCGTGCTTAGCTTGTTCTTCATCTATATGGAAGGGTTGAGGGTCATAGGAGTTTGCGAATTTTTTGATTTCATCTAAGGTAATTTCATATTCACGGCTAATGAAACGATCACCAATTTTCAAATCTTCTAAATAAAGCATTAATCTTGACCCTGTAATACTTTTTGTTCAATTAGGAAACCACCTGTTTGACGTTTCCATAACTGTGCGTATATACCATTTTGCGCAATTAACTCTTCATGAGTTCCTTGCTCAGCAATTCGACCTTCATCAAGAACGATTAAACGGTCCATTTGTGCAATAGTAGATAAACGGTGTGCAATTGCAATAACGGTTTTATCAACCATCAGGTCATTTAAACTTGACTGGATTGCTGCTTCAACTTCCGAGTCTAATGCACTAGTTGCTTCATCTAAAATAAGAATAGGAGCATCTTTTAAGAATACACGTGCAATGGCAATACGCTGTCTTTGACCACCAGAAAGTTTAACACCACGTTCACCTACTTGAGCGTTATAACCACTACGTCCTTTTAAATCAACCAATTGCGGAATAAATTCAGCAGCTTTGGCTTTATTTACAGCATTCTCCATGTCTGCATCAGATGCATCAGGGCGACCATATTTAATATTTTCTGCAACTGAGCGATGCAATAAAGACGTATCTTGAGTAACTAAAGCAATATTAGCTCTTAAACTATCTTGAGTTACATCTTCGATGTTTTGGCCATCAATTAAAATAGCACCTTGCTTAAGATGGTAAAAATGTAAAAGCAACTGAATCAGCGTAGACTTTCCTGCGCCAGAACGTCCCACAATTCCTATTTTTTCGCCTGCTCTAATATGCAAGTTGAAGTGATCAATCACATTTTTATTGTTATAAGCAAAGCTTACATCTTTAAATACAATCTCACCTTTGGTCACTGCAAGTGGTTTCGCATCTGGTTTGTCTTGAATATTGATTTTTTTACCTAATGTTTGCATACCATCTTGAATGGTTCCAACATTTTCAAATAAGGCTGACATATGCCACATCATAAATTCAGCCATACTATTAAGTTTTAAAATCATTGCAGTAGTTGCTGCGATTACACCTAATGCTGCTAAACCTTGGGTCCATAGCCAAACAGAGGTACCAATAACACCTACAAACAAAACAGCAGACAACATATTGATGCTGACTTCAAATAGGGTACCTAAACGCATTTGAGCATAGACTGTAGTCATAAACTCTTTCATAGATGCTTTTGCGTATTGGCTTTCACGACCAGCATGGGCAAATAGTTTTACCGTTTGGATGTTGGTGTATGCATCTGTTACACGGCCCGTCATGATCGCTCTAGCATCGGCTTGTTGCTGAGAAACTTTACTTAAGCGGGGGATAAAGAACCATGCGCTTAATAAAAATAGGCTTAACCAAACTAAAAGTGGAATAAGTAAAATTGGTGAAATTGCGCCAAGAACAATGCTGACTGTAATGAAGTAAATGCTGACGTATGCCAACATGTCACCCAAAATAATCCAGAACTCACGGATCGCTAACGCTGTTTGCATAACCTTAGCAGAAAGTCGTCCTGCAAAGTCATTATGGAAAAAGTCCAAGCTTTGTTTCAATAAAAGGTTATGGAAACGCCAGCGCAAACGCATTGGGAAGGTACTATATAAAATTTGATGTTTGATAATAGATTGAATATTTACAAAAAAGATATTGGTAAATAAAACACCAATTAAAATGAGTAAATCAGTAGCATGCTGACTTAAAAAGCTTTCCGGATGACTTTTACTTAACCAGTCTACGAGTTGTCCAATCTTTGAAAAAAGTAAGGCTTCAAAGCTTGCAGCACCTGCTGTAAAAAGAATAAGTAAGAATAAGTAAGGGCGTAGGCCTTCCGTAGCTTGCCAAACAAATGGAAAAAAACGAGTCGGTAAAGGTTCATCTAAACCTTTAGTTGGGTAGGGATCTACAAGTTTTTCAAACCACTTCAGCATGAATTACTACCTTTGACACAAAAGCCACTTAATTAAATCTTTGCAATTTAATTTGCAAAAAGTCAGTTAGATCAATATCACTTAGGGTTTCGATCTTGTGAATATATGCAAATACACATGAACTGATAATGTTGTACGTCTTAAATTAATACATGACGCAAAAAAGGAGACTTGAAGAAACCTTCAAGAACGTCGCGAGGACTAAAAGTATTATTCATTATATCGAGATTAATAGATAAAGGGTGAAGGAATTTATTCTTTAAGTATTTTTTCTTAGTATTTTGAACATTTGTTAAATTATTACAGCTATACATTAATTAGAAAAGGCCTTTAGATCTATATCCTAAAGGCCTAAGTATTGTATTACCACATTAGGTCGTCTGGAATAACATATGCTGCATATGGATCTTCCTCATCTGTGGCTTGTTCGTTTTTCTCAGCATTATTAATTAAAATGAAGCCTTGCATTTTTTGATCAATTTTTTCACCTAAAGCTTTTGGAAGATAGGCATATTGATCTTGATCTTTAGCAATAACTAGGCTACCTGCAACAAGTGCGTTATAAACTTGTTGAGATAGATAAACTTTTTTGATTTTATTTTCATCAATAAATTGATAAGCCACATCTCCAGCAAAATCAGTAATCTTGTGCTGCTTAATCATCTGGATGATTGATGCTTTAAGTGCTTTTTCTTCAAGCTGTTTCTGTTTTTCTAAATTTAAAGCCTGATCTTTAGCTAACTTTTCTTGTTGAGCTTTTTCAATATTTGCTTTGATTTCAGCTTCATTACTTAGCCCAAGACGTTGTTCGTGATGAGCTTGCTTTGTTAATTTTTTTGCTTTTTTATTATCAACTAAACCAGCTTTTAATAGCTGTGCTTGTAAGGCATTTTTAACCATGTCTTAGTCCTTTTGTGAAGTTGAAGTACTATAGAGATAAACTATCCAGTAAGAAATACTTAAGGCTAAGCTTAAAATTGCTGGCAATAAAAATGATTGTAGTTTCATATATGGATGTACTGAAGCGGCAAGAATTCCACCCAGCAGGAAGCCAGCAAGAATAAGTAAATGTAAAACAATACGTCGATTTTCTACAATTAAGCCTCTGGCTTTATATCCAAGTGCTAAACCAATATCAGTCAGCACACCAGATAGATGAGTAGTGCGAATAATCGTTCCTTTGTAGTGGCTTACCATCGCATTTTGTAACCCCATTGCCGTACAAGCCCATAATAATCCATAGCGTGGAAAATAAGGAAGCAATAGCCAGCAAAGGAAAATGAATAAGGCAACAAGGCTCAAAGGTAAGCCATAACGACGACCTAGTCGAAAATGACTGCCACCTAAAATAAAACCACTATAAAATGAACCGCAAACATAACAAATAATCACCAGAAGTAAAAAAATGATATGTTCTGGTTGCCACTCTACCAAACTCATAGCCAGCATACTAACGTTGCCAGTCATATGTGAAATAGATTGATGCAAAAGAGTAATTAATCCTAAGACATTAATCATTCCGGCATTAAATGCCAGCAAAAAGGCTCCAAGTTGGAACCAGTTTGGTAGGCGTTGAAATGGCATTTTGCTTAAGACGCTTGCTTAGAGCGAATATCTACAGCTGCGGTAAATAATACATCTGTAGATGAGTTAAGGGCTGTTTCTGTAGAGTCTTGCAATACACTGATAATCATACCAACAGCTACAACTTGCATAGCAATTTCTGTTGAAATACCAAATAAACTACAAGCGACTGGAATGAGTAGTAAAGAACCACCTGCAACACCAGAAGCACCACAAGCTGAAACGGTAGCAACAACTGATAAAATAACCATTGTCGCAAAATCAACATGAATGCCAAGCGTATGTACAGTAGCTAATGTAAGTACAGTAATCGTGACTGCTGCACCTGCCATATTTACTGTTGCACCTAAAGGAATAGACACACTAGCTGTAGATGGGTTAACACCTAAACGCTCTGCCAAATCTAAGTTAACTGGAATGTTTGCTGCTGAGCTTCGAGTAAAGAAAGCTGTAATACCACTTTCTTTTAGACACTTAAATACGAGAGGGTATGGATTTCCACGTATAGTAAGGGCAACAAGAATAGGGTTGATAACCAAAGCAACAAAGAACATGGTACCTAACAATACCACTAATAATTGTGCATAGCTTTCAAGTGTTGCAAGGCCGGCATCGGCAAAAGTCACTGCAACTAATCCGAAAATACCGACTGGTGCAAAAGCAATTACTTTATGAATAATAGCACTTACAGCATGTGAAACATCCTGCATCACTTGTTTTGTGGTGTCTGAGCTATGACGCATAGCTAAACCTAGGCCAATTGCCCAAGCTAAAATACCAATAAAGTTGGCTTCACTAATTGCTTGAACAGGGTTTGCAATAAAGCTTAAGAGCAAGTTTTTTAATATATCTGCGAGACTACCAGGCGCTTGTAAGTCATTATGTGAAACTGTATTGAGGAATAATGTGCTTGGAAAAGAAAGACTGACAATCACAGCTGTGAAAGCTGCAAGCAACATACCTGCCACATATAGAATCATAATAGGGCGTAAATTGGCGCTATGACCCACTTGGAAGTTGGCAATAGAAGAAAGCACCAATACAAAAACTAAAATAGGGGCAACCGACTTTAAGGCTTTAATGAAAAGCTCACCAAATAAACTTAAGTAAGGCGTAACGTTCGGAAATAGTAATGCAACGCCTATCCCTAGAATAATGGCGATAATAATCTTAGTGACTAAGCTTAATCGAGAAAAGAATGCAAGCATATAAAGGCCTTATTAACCTAATCATGGCTAAAGGTTGAACAAGCGGAGTATTTTATACTTAAGTGATGTGAATCTTAAGCTTTTTTATAGCACCTATAAGTATTTATACTTGATGGTAATATTAAATGATTGTTTTTATTGGTCTTATTTTAATATTTTAAAATTTATAGTTGGTGGTTTTGCTTGTTAATTGCTCATTAAAAAACTAGGTATATCAAAAAGCTGTGAAAGCATGGAATAGGCTAAAGACAATATAGGGGCAAAAAGTTAAATATGGTTGAGCTTTTTAGAAAAGCTACGCGAATTTTCAAAACTTTGTGCTTGGATTGGACTCTAAGCTTTCAAGCTGAAAAATCGCATATTTCAGGAAGTTACTACTATTATTATAAATTTATAATTTAAAAAATATTATTTACTTGCACAGTACAGCTGATGAAGCGTATTTAAAATTGAATGCATATTGTCATCCTTAATTGAATAAAAAATTTGCTTGCCATCACGACGGGTTGATACAACATCACTTTTGCGTAGCATCATAAGTTGTTGTGAAAGAGTGGGCTGGGTAATTTGGGTCTTCTCTTCAATTTGAGAAACATTTAACTCCTCATAAGCTAAGTGACATAAAATTAATAAACGATCTGTATTAGCCAAAGATTTAAGAATTCCAACGACTGAATCAGCCGCATTTTTCATTTCTTCGATTTGGAGTCCATCTTTCATACTTTATACCTATATCAATATAGCGGGCATAGTATAGATTGATCTTATGAAAATGAATGTAGCAAAACTAATCAATCCAATTGTTTTTGTTGAAAAGCAATATAAGAGGAATTGATAAATAAGTAGTCTTTCTAATTAAAAACAACTATTTGTATTTCTTTTGTGTCTAAAATGTTGCTTTGTGTTATAAGTGTAATTGTTAAGTATAAGTGAAACGAAGTCAACCTAAAACAATTTCAATTTGCTTTCAATAAATAGTTAAATCTAATTTATCTTAAGACAAATCATAAAAAAGGATTGAGTTTTTATTTTTTAAATATATAATCTGTTTTGTACAGACAGGTCTGTATATTTTGGTTCAGTAAGGTCGAAAAAAACGTCTAATTGTGAACCAAAATGACTTTCAGACGCAGCGTGATACATAAGAAGAATCATTAAATATAAGAAGAAGAATATCACGCTTTATTTTTATGCTGCTCTTTCGAAATCGATTAATTTTTCTACTCGAGTCCAGTAATCATTAATTTTTATTGAACCATGTTCGACTTGAGCCTGTATGGTCATACCTTCCAAAATATTAACGAGTAGTAAAGATAGGGGAACTGGCTCTTTTACATCATACTGGTTAAGAAGATTTTGCATGAGTTGGGTCAACCAAGCTTTATACAAAGTGGCAGGTTGATGTGTTGAAGGGTATTGTTTTAAAACCTCTTCCAAGGCTTTTTGAAACATACAGCCATTAAAATCTTCGCTATTAAACCAGTCGGAATACCATAAAAATACTGCTTTAATTCTCGCAAGAGGGTCTAACTCATCATGTTTTGATAAGGCAGAAGTAAGAGAGTTTTGTAGAAGCGTATTTCGAAGAAGTAGACACTCTTCAATTAATTTTTCTTTTGATGGAAAATGCTTATAGAAAGTCATTTTTGCAACGCCAGATTCATTAATGATGCGATCTACACCTATAGAATTATAGCTATACGAGTTAAAAAGTCTTAATGCGGTGTTAATAATGTCATCTTTTTTCGACATATTTTAGCCTCTCACAAATGAATTGCTATTAGCTTGAACGGTGATCTTTATCAATGAGAATCTAGATAATTTAATTTTACAAGGTATTGTTTGTTATTGATAGAAAAAAGATATTATTTTTTTAAACGCTGAAGTTTTACTTTTAGGGGAATGGCAAAGAGTTTTAGGCTATATATTTAAATAATCATACTTCCTTTTTCAAAATCTTTTAACTCCAATATTTTTGCGATAAGTCGATTTTAAAATTTAAAAAGGAAAATTAATAAACAAAAAAACAAATCTATTTTTGAATTTGTCGGCTAATTTAAAAGTGGACTTCCCGTTGCTTTGAAAAGTCCATTTTTATTAAAGTTTCTTACTCTGAAGGAGGTAAAAGCATCAAAATAGATTCATTGAGTAAGTAAGCAACATTCTCAAGGATTTCAAGCTCATTAAATTCGCTATCGAAAGCTAAGCTTTCTCCATCAGCAATAGCTTTTAATTTTGGTGCGAAAGTTTCAGCTATACATAGCGCTTCGCCATTTCCCCAGAAGCTCAGAATTCCGTTATTTTCTGTATAAAGTAGGCGAGAGGCAGGTTCTAATAGAACTTCATAACCTTCATGTAAGATCTCTTGAAGATCATCGGCTTCGATCTCATCAGGTTCTGGAATATTATCTGGATATTTAGGTTCACTCATGTATGACATGATTGCTGCATCAAGTGCTGTAGAGTCTTGCAACTGAGCTAAAACTAATTCTTTTAGATAACTTAGTTCAGTTGAGCTAATTTCACCAATTTGACTCATTTGTTTGCGTGCGATATCTACAACAGGATTTTGAAGTAAAATATTAGCTGAAAATTGATCGCTAATGCGTTCCATCATTCCTGCAATGTTTGGCATGCGAAAGCCAAATGAGAAAGTTAAGCAGTCATCTTCGGCAACCCCATAATGTGCCATTCCAGGTGGAATATAGAGTAAATCACCTGGTGCTAAAACTTCATCAAATTGCACATCTATTTCTGGCAAAAGTTTTAATGGTTGATTGGGTACAAATGTAGTATTTGCATCGCACATTTGACCTAGCTGCCAGCGACGATGACCATGACCCTGAACTAAAAACACATCATAAAAATCGAAATGTTTCCCAACTGAACCACCCTTAGGTGCATAAGACACCATAATATCGTCGCGGCGCCATTGAGGAATAAAAGGAAATTTTTTCCAAAGTTCAGAAAGATCAAAAGAGTAGTGATCTACTGCCTGTACTAAAATTGACCATAATTTTGGTAGCTTTTGAAAATCACCTTTGGTTAAAGGTGAAGACTTTGCGTGCCATTCATTTGGATTTTTATCTTTTTGGCGAATCAGTCTGGCACTTGCATGTTCTTCCAAGGCAAGTTCTTGCACATCCTGAGGTTGTAAAAGACCTATAATTTCTGGTAATCCGTTACGTACCAGTAAAGGTTTTTTCTGCCAATACTCTGCTAAAAATTGCTCGGCAGTAATACCGCCTAAAACTGTTAAAGGTTCTGTCATGGAAATAACCTATTTATAAAATATCTAGAATTAAGGAATTTGTAGATCAAGTTGCCTTAAAATATGGCAAAGTTGAATCATAGGAAGACCCATAAGTGTGGTCTGGTCTTGGCCTATCATTTTTTCAAACAAGCTAATTCCTAAACTTTCACACTTAAAGCTGCCAGCGCAATGTAGTGGCTGATCTAATAAAACGTATCGTTCAATTTCAGCTTGATTCAGGTTTCGAAATTTAACTTGATAATGTTCAACGAGCGTTTGTTCAAAGTTTCTATCGAGCCATTGCACGCTAAGTGCTGTACTAAAAAAAACAGTTCGACCAGAATTTTCGGCTAGTTGTGCTTTAGCATTTTCACTAGTCATCGGTTTGCCAATAAAGTCATGCGGAGCATGTTCTCGCCAAGCAACTTGATCTGAACCAATAACGATGGCTGATGGGTTCTGTTCAGCAATCACCTGAGCTTTTGTGAAAGCGAGCCTTTTTGCAAGTTCATCGGCATGGGTTTCATCGCGAGGACTTTCATCAATATCGGGACTAATACAAATATAATTAATTCCAAGACGGTCCATTAAGTCTTTGCGAGTTTGACTACTCGAAGCCAAAATAATTTGTGGCTGAACCATTACACTGCAAATTCCATTAATACATCTAAAGGTACATAGCTTAATACAGCTTGATGACATGCATGTATTTTAATAGGAGGGGCTTCACCAGCTTGATAAGCCTCTACCCAGCGAGTTACGCAGATACACCAGAAATCACCCGGTTTCAGACCAGGGAAACCTACTTCTGGCAAAGGAGTAATAAGATCATTACCAATTTTCTGAGAGAAATTTAAGAAATCAGAGGTCATTTGTGCACATACGGTGTGCTGACCAAGGTCTGTTACTGCTGTGTGGCAGAAACCATTTCTAAAATAGCCTGTAATAGGGTCAAAGCAACAACTTGCTAAAGGTTCCCCTAAAACATTTAAGCGATTGATTTGTGGATCTGGATGAATAGACATAATGGGTGAAATATCAAATAACTACCTCTATCATAATCAAAACTGGGGCTTTCTACAGCTTTTATGCAAAAAAACTAACCTTTTTTGATGTAATCATTTAAAATTGGCGCGTTTTTAAAATCATAAAGAGAGCTTTACATGAATTTTCAGCGTATGACTGACCTTAACTTAACAGGCAAACGTGTCCTTATTCGTGAAGATTTAAACGTTCCTGTCAAAAATGGTGTGATTACTAGCGATGCTCGCTTACGTGCAGCATTACCAACTATTAAAGCTGCTTTAGATAAAGGCGCAGCAGTGATGGTATGTTCACATCTAGGTCGTCCTGTTGAAGGTGAACCAAAGCCAGAACAATCACTTGCACCAGTCGCTGCTTATTTAACAGAAGTATTGGGCCAAGAAGTTAAATTATTAACAGATTATCTAGAAGGCGTTGAAGTTGAAGCTGGTCAAGTTGTATTGCTTGAAAATGTACGCTTTAACCATGGCGAAAAGAAAAATAATCCAGAGCTCGCTCAAAAATATGCTGCATTATGTGACGTATTTGTTATGGATGCATTTGGTACTGCTCATCGTGCAGAAGCATCTACTGAAGGCGTAGCTCGTTTCGCTCCAGTTGCTGCTGCTGGTCCTTTGTTGGCTGCTGAGTTAGATGCACTAGGCCGTGCAATGCAAACTCCTGAAAAACCAATGGTTGCAATTGTTGCTGGTTCTAAAGTTTCAACTAAACTCGATGTTTTAAACTCACTTTCTAGTATCTGTGATCAACTGATCGTTGGTGGCGGTATTGCAAATACATTCTTAGCAGCTGCTGGCTTTAACGTTGGTAAATCATTATATGAAGCTGACTTGGTTGAAACTGCTAAACAAATTGCTGCTAAAGTAAGTGTCCCACTTCCTACAGATGTTGTAGTTGCGGATGCATCGCAAATTAATTTTGAAGATTTCTTAGGTTCTTTAGCAGCAGCTCAAGCTGTTGTGAAGAAAGTAGAAGATGTGACTGCAAATGATATGATTTTAGACGTTGGTCCAGAAACAGCTAAAGCATTTGCTGATATTTTAACAACATCAAAAACGATCCTTTGGAATGGTCCAGTAGGCGTATTTGAAGTAGATCAATTTGGTGAAGGTACTAAAGCGCTTTCTCTTGCGGTTGCTCAATCGGAAGGATTCTCGATCGCTGGTGGTGGAGATACATTAGCTGCGATTGATAAATATAACGTAGCTGACCAAATTGGTTATATTTCTACAGGTGGTGGTGCATTCCTTGAGTTTGTTGAAGGAAAAACATTGCCAGCAGTTGCTGTTTTGCTTGAACGTGCTTAATACTGTTATATAGAAATAAGAAGGGATTGGGTAACCAATCCCTTTTTCATTGATAAGTCATTAAACTGTCATATATTTGCAATAAAATGTCGAGTATTAAATCACCAACTGTGGAAAATAGTGATGAATTTAAAGCTTACATTTGCTGCTATGTTAATTGTACCGATGATGTTGACTGCTTGTGCTAAGAAAGATGAAGCATCTCAAGCGGGGCAAGAATCAGCTGCATCTACTGCTGTTTCTGAAAAAGTAACGCCTGAGCAACAAGCAGCAATTGATGCGATCGATAAGCCAGTTCTAGATGAAAAGAATACAGATGTGGTTGAAGGTAGTGCGCCAAGTGAGGCTGCTGCTTCAGAAACACATTAATTTGTTGTTTTTTGTTAAAAAATCCCTGCAAATGCAGGGATTTTTTTTGAAATACTGTGATTTGTTGCTGAATTGAAATAAATGACAGGGTAGAATAAGCCGCACTACCTGGGAGGATATTATGGCACTCATTTCAATGCGCCAGCTCTTGGATCACGCTGCTGAACATAACTACGGCGTACCAGCATTTAACGTAAATAACTTAGAACAAATGCGTGCAATTATGCTTGCCGCGGATGCAACCAATTCACCTGTAATTGTTCAAGCATCAGCTGGAGCTCGCAAATATGCAGGCGCTCCATTCTTACGCCATCTTATTTTGGCTGCAATTGAAGAATGGCCACATATTCCAGTGGTAATGCATCAAGACCATGGAACAAGCCCTGATATCTGTCAGCGTTCAATTCAGCTTGGCTTTAGCTCAGTGATGATGGACGGTTCATTAGGTACAGATGGTAAAACACCTACTTCTTACGAATACAACGTTGATGTAACTCGTAATGTTGTTGCTTTAGCACATGCATGTGGTGTTTCTGTCGAAGGTGAGATTGGCTGTTTAGGTAGCCTTGAAACTGGTATGGCTGGCGAAGAAGACGGTGTTGGTGCAGAAGGTGTACTTGATCACTCACAACTTCTTACTTCTGTTGAAGAAGCAACTCAGTTTGTTGCCGATACAAATGTAGATGCATTAGCGATTGCTGTAGGTACTTCACATGGTGCTTACAAGTTCACTCGTCCACCTACAGGTGATATCTTGGCAATTGACCGAATTAAAGAAATTCATGCGGCATTACCAAATACTCATCTTGTTATGCATGGTTCAAGTTCTGTGCCGCAAGAGTGGTTGAAAGTAATCAATGAGTTTGGCGGTGATATTAAAGAGACCTATGGTGTACCTGTTGAACAGCTTGTAGAAGCAATTAAACATGGTGTGCGTAAGATCAATATCGATACAGACTTACGCTTAGCATCTACTGGTGCAATTCGTCAGTTTATGGCTGAAAACCCAGCTGAATTCGATCCACGTAAATACTTTGCTAAAACTGTAGATTCAATGAAGCAAATTTGTATTGATCGTTATGAAGCGTTTGGTACAGCTGGAAATGCTGACAAGATTCGCCCGATTTCTCTAGAGAAAATGGTTGATCGTTATAAATAATTCCCGTTAGGGTTTAATTTATAGAAACCGGTTATTTATATAACCGGTTTTTTATTAGGAAAATTTCATGCATAAAAAAACCTGTGTTTGTCACAGGTTTTGATGAAGAGAAAAAGACTTACTTTTGTAAGTTCTTTTTATCTAGACTTGGATCTTTGATTTCTACATATGCGTTTGCACGTACTTCACGTAACCAGCTATCAATCTCAGTGTTAAATTGGCGTTCACCTAAAATTTGACGTGCCATACGCTCTTGATATTCATGCGTCATGTCTTTTTCACGTTTATCCGTTACTTGTAAGATATGCCAGCCGAACTGAGTTTGGAAAGGTTCGCTAATTTCACCTACAGGAATTTCCTGCATTTTTTTATCAAATTCAGGAACCATCATTCCAGGTGTTACCCAACCCAAACTTCCACCATCACGTGCTGAACCTGTGTCATTTGAATAGGTTGCTGCAAGTGTTGCAAAATCTTGACCAGCTTTTAAGCGTTTATAGATGTTATCAATAATTTGCTTAGCATTCTCAAGAGTGACTACTTCAGATGGTTGAATAAGAATGTGGCGGGTTTGAAATTGAGGTACTAAAGCTTTTTGCTCATTTTGTTTACGTTCAAGAAGCTTTAAAACATGTACACCATCACGTACTGAAACTAAGTCAGTCGTTTGACCATCTTGTAATGGAGTAATGCGAGCTGCAAGTTCAGCAGGAATATCAGACAGTGGGCGGAAACCCATGTCAGCACCTTCAACTTTTACATTTGCAGTTGAAAGTTTTTTCAAAGCATTTATATCATTACTTTGCGCAAGCTTTGAACGCACTTCTTTAGCTACAGATTGAACTTCTTGTGCATTGTCACCAGAAATGCGCATATGAATTACATGTGCTTGATTACCTAACGCAGCTTGTCCCTGAGGTGATTTTAAGAAGTTTTCTACATCTTGATCACTAATTTTAATACGAGACATCACTTGTTGTTGGCGCAAACGACTAATCGCTAAATCCTCAGCGATTCGGCCACGTAAACTTTCATAAGTTCCTGGTGCCATAGCATCTAATTTCTGCTGGAAAGCTTCTAAACTTTTAGAGCCAGATTGACCTGCTACTTTTAAGACTGCTTCATTTAAGCTTTTTTCATCAGGTTTGATGCCATATTTTTTAACTTGTTCAAGTTGTGCCTCACGCAAGATGAGTTGATCTAATACTTGAAACTGTAAGTATTGCTGAGGTGGCACTTCTTTCTTTTGAGCTTGCAGTTCATGAGCTGCTTCAGCCATACCTTGTTGAAGATCGCTTTTTAAAATTACGCTATTGTCCACAATTGCCACAACTTCATCAGCGGGTTGGGCAAAACTATGCATTGATGAAGAGATTAGGGCAGCAAGTGTAGTTGCTTTAAAAAACTGTTTAAGATGCTTTGTCTTCATTAACGTTGTGTCCAAGATTGATTAATTTTGTTAAAACCTAAAACGCGATTTTCAAGTAAAGACGCGAGTTTATTGTTTAAACCACCTAAACCTTTTAATGTAATTTCGGCCATGATCGCGCGCTTTTCACTAACATCTGGAGATTTTGGATCGTCTAGATCGTTATAGTATGAACGGCCATAGACAGAAATACCCCAGCAACATGACTCATAGTTAACTCCTAGCAAGAGTTCACGGGCAACATCATTGTCCATGTCATATTGTACGTGGCCCATAATACGCCAATTGTCTTTAATTGGTTGTATAAACGATGCAACAACTTGGTCATAAGTATCTTGACGACCAGGAATATCTTTACGATAGAAATAGCCTAAGTTATATAGATTTCCTTTATCACCAGTATAGTAAAGTTGGAAGTCACGTTGAGCATTGTCACCATTCGACATCCAAGCTGAGTTGGCAGCAATGGTAAAGTTTTGGTTAAGCTGGCTTGATAGACTCACCACAGGACCTGTGTTGCGTTCAGTATCAATTTCATCTTGTTGTCGTTGTAAGGTGACACGACGGTCTTCGAAATAGTAACTTTGACCTACACTTGCCCGTAAACGTTCTAAACCTACTGTGTCAAAGAGGCTATAACTTACACCCAATGATAAAAAGTTATTGTCTTCTAGGCGGTCATGACCATAAAAACGGTAAGGGTTAAATAATTGATCATAACTTACTGACGCAGTGGTTGAGTCAAAGTTAGGATAACCATCTTGATTTTTGTATGGCGCATATGCATAGAAAGCACGTGGTGTAAGTGTTTGTAAGTACTTACCATCACGTTCAAAGTTCAGCCCAGTGTCTAAAGTAAATTGAGGTACAACGACTGATTTATTTTCAGAACCGCCAGGGTTATTTAACTGAGTATCTTTATCATAAAACGTTTGAATAGAACGTACAGAGACTTCAGGAATCACAAAAGCTGCTGGTGTACGGTAGTTATAACGCGTTGCGAACTGGTTATAAATACGTGTACCACTACTTTCTTGAGCAGAATCATCATTAATTGATTTCTTAAAGTAAGCAGTGTCGTTATTAAATTCGTATTGTAGTCCTAGTGGATTACCAGTGACGTAATTTAATAAGAATTGTGGTAAGCGCGCGTATGGCTTATCTGCATCTGCAACTTCAGGATCAAGTGTCTGGAAATCTTCGACCTTAAGCTGTGCTTTTAAACCCGGAATACCATGTTGGTAGTTAAGTTCCCAAGCTCTACGTAAGTTAAGATCTGTTTTAGAGTTAGGACTGCTGTCTAAGTCAGAGAAATAATCTTTATCTGATGCATAGTTATATTCGAGGTTAGTAGACCACTGATCGTTGATATCCCAATTATGTAAAAAATGGAAATCTTTACGATCTTTGTCATCATAACCTTTATCAGATGGCAAGATGCCACCCCACATTTCCCCAGCACCAAAGCCATCGGTTAAATATCTAAATTCACCTTTTAGCATTGCACCGCGGTCTGCTAAATATCGCGGAGTAAGTGTCAAATCATAGTTAGGTGCAAGATTTAAATAAACCGGAACAGAAAGCTCAACACCACCATCATTTGAGAAACCAAATTGTGGGTTAAGAATACCTGTAGTACGGCGGTCGTCAATCGGGAAGTTAAAATAGGGAACAGCTAGAACAGGAACGTCCTTAACATATAATTTTGTTCCACGAGTTACGCCGCGTCCTGTTTCCTGATTTAACTCAATTTTATTAGCTTGGATTTTCCAACCGGGTTTTTGGCCTGGTGGGCAAGTCGTATAGGTTGCATCATTAAGAACCATAACATTTGGTGAGGTTCTTTCGATTTTTCCTGCATGACCATGGGCATGTTGCTGTTCAGAAATATAAAAACTATTGTCTAAATTCCCGGTTTGGGTTTTTAGGTTATAATTAATTTCATCACTCTGTGAAAGTAACCCGCCTTGAGCTAACTGTACTCGACCTTGTGCATGCGCAAAGGTTTGGGTCTTATCAATCGTTACTTTGTCAGCACGAACTGTACGTCCTTCCTGATCAATAACGACATCACCTTCTAAAACAGAGTCACCCGCTGGATTGTAATGTCCGTAGTTAGCCGTAACGACAGAAGTCGCTTTGTCGGCGTCTAAAGCTTTGGTCTCAGGGTTAATCGGTGTAACCCATGTGCCTTGGCAAAATGCCGAGCTTAAATATTTATTGTCACGAAGCTGGGCTTCAGGTGCAGATTTATCAACATAATATTGCTGAAAGAATTCTTGACCTGGGTAAGCTTCCTTGATGCTCGCTTTAAGTTGATTATTGTCTATATTGGAGACAACATCAGTTGACTCAGCATAACTTGATTGTATGGAGCCACATAAGAGCGTAAAAATAGCTGTCGCTAAAGGATTAAATTTAAACTGATGCTTCATTGTCTCATTAACCAAGTATGCTAATTCACAATTAATTATTGTCGCATCATAGAGAAAAAGTTTATAAGTGGCTACACTTAACCCTTCAAAAATCTCAGCTTGTTTTAGATTTTATTGCAAATGAATACACAACGTGAACAATTGATATATACATGGCTTACATCTGTTCTTGAAAATGATCAATTTAAGATCGCTTTTTTAGCAGGTGATGCAAGCTTCCGCCGTTATGCGCGTATCGAGTTACAAAATAAAACGTATATGCTCATGGATGCCCCTCCAGAAAAAGAAGACTGTGTTCCGTTTGTGACCATTGACGAGTTTTTTGCGAGCCATGGCGTACGTGTGCCTCAGATCGTCGCGAAAGATCTGGCTCAAGGTTTTCTATTGTTAGAAGACTTTGGTGATGTGCTTTTGTCGACATTATTAACTAATGAAACTGTTGATAAATACTACGAACAAAGTTTTAAACAACTTATTCAATTGCAGTCTATTGACGGGACTAATCAGTTCCCAACTTATTCTTACGAAAAATTAATGTCGGAAATGCATCTACTCACAGACTGGATGTTACCGTCGCTTTCTATTCAGCCGACTGCTGAACAGAAAAAAACGATTGATAATGCATTTGACTTCTTGGCTCATGCTGCATTAGCCCAACCACAAGTTATTGTACATCGAGATTTTCATAGTCGAAATTTGATGAAAATTACCGATGAGCAAGAGTTAGGGGTAATCGACTTCCAAGATGCTGTTATTGGCGCTGATACATATGACCTAATTTCGATTACTCGTGATGCATATGTTCAATGGAACGCTGATCGTGTTTATCAATGGTTTAAAGTGTTTTATGACCTGTTACCAGCGTCGACAAAAAAGAACCGTAGCTTTGATCAATTTAAACGTGATGCAGATTTAATGGCCATCCAACGCCATATTAAAATTCTAGGTATTTTTGTTCGCTTGTTTGAACGTGATGGGAAGTCGGGTTATTTGAAGGATTTACCACGTGTCATGTGGTATCTGCTTGAAGAAAGCCGTGGTTACGCTGAGCTTGAAGAGTTTATGGTATTTATGAATAACAACGTGATGCCTAAATTTATCGAGAAATATGGTAGCTATGAGGTAGCAGCATAATGAAAGCAATGATTCTTGCTGCTGGCTTGGGCAATCGTATGCGTCCACTTACGCTATATACACCAAAGCCTTTGCTCGAGGTAGGCGGTAAGCCCCTTATTGTGTGGCATATTGAAAAACTTAAGAAAATTGGTGTGACTGAAATAGTCATCAATTCTGCATGGTTGGCCGACAAACTTATCAGTAGTTTAGGTGATGGCTCTCAATTTGGTGTGGATATCCGTTGGACACGAGAGGATGAAGGGCTAGAAACAGCTGGTGGAATTATTAATGCTTTACCACTGCTTGGAACAGATCCTTTTATTCTTGTGAATGGGGATGTATGGACCACAATGGATTTTGAAGGTCTGCGCCATATTAAACTAAATGATGATTTGGCACATCTTGTGTTAGTTGATAATCCTAAACAGCATCCTGAAGGCGACTTTACATTATTGGATGGGCGCGCTTTTACATTCGATCAAGATGTGACGGGCGAAAACCTCACTTTTAGCGGTCTATCAGTTATTCATCCTAAACTTTTTGACGGATTGGAAGCGGGTAAGCGTCCTTTAGCTCCACTATTGAAGCAAGCGATGCATAATCAGAAAATATCTGGTGAAAAGCTTAAAGGTGCATGGGTAGATGTGGGAACGCCTGAGCGTTTAATGGAGCTAGATTTGCAAATTCGTGAAGGCTTCTACGATTAAGTGTGTAATCCCTAATCGTTAACTAGTGTTCCACGATGCATAAATGGGTATACTTTGTTTTAAATTTTACTTAGATGTTATCTGTTTATGCATCCGTTTTTTCAAGAGTTACAACAGGGTAGTCAAAAATTAGGTTTATCGCTTAGCGATGAAGCTTTGACATTATTGTTGAAGTATCAAGATGCTTTGGTACTTTGGAACAAAGCTTATAATCTAACAGCGATTCGTGATCCGAAAGAAATGTTAGTGAAGCATTTGTTAGATAGCCTAAGTATTTTGAAAGATTTGCCAACAGGCCGTTTGCTTGATGTAGGTACAGGTGGTGGTATGCCGGGCATGATCATTGCTTTATGTCAGCCGGAACGCTCATGTGTATTACTTGATTCAAATGGTAAGAAAATTCGTTTTTTGAAACAGTTTATTGCTGACCTTAAGTTAAAAAACGTAGTAGCCGTGCAAACACGTGTTGAAAATCAAGATACAATTGATGAGCTTGGTCAATTTGATGTGATTACAAGTCGCGCTTTTGCTTCTTTAACGGATTTTGTGGATGCAGCTCAGCCATACTTGCATCAGAGCAGTATAATTGCAGCAATGAAAGGAGTTGTGCCAGTTGAGGAAATTGAGCAACTTAAGCAGGACTTTTCATGTAAAGTGATTGAGCTGCGCGTACCAAGACTTGATGAACAACGTCATTTACTTTTACTTCAACGTATTTAAATAAAAAGTATTAGGGTTACCATGGCTCAAATTATTGCGATTGCAAACCAAAAGGGTGGTGTTGGTAAAACAACGACTGCAGTAAATCTTGCAGCGTCTCTAGCTGTATTAAAGAAACGTGTATTACTTGTAGATATGGATTCACAAGGTAATGCTACGATGGGGTCTGGTATTCAAAAGAACGATCTTTTGTATTCCATTACGGATGTTCTACTTGGTGAAGTACCAATTGAAACGGCCATTCAAAAAGCAGAAGTTGGATATAAAGTTTTAGGGTCTAATCGTGAACTTTCCGGTGTTGAGCTTTCTATTGCAGAGCAAGAAGGGCGCGAATTTATTCTAAAAAATGCTTTGAATGAAATCCGAAACTCATTTGATTTTATCATTGTGGATTGTGCGCCAAGCTTGAGTTTGATTACTGTCAATGCTTTGGCAGCCGTAGATAGTGTAATCATTCCTATGCAATGCGAATATTATGCGCTAGAAGGTTTAGCTGATTTAACCCAGACTATAGATCGTATTCAAAAGGCATTAAATCCTGATTTAGAAATTATTGGTGTATTACGTACAATGTACGATGCACGGAATGCTTTAACACGTGATGTATCTGCTGAGTTAGAACAGTATTTCGGTAAAAAACTTTATGATACTGTCGTTCCACGTAATGTTCGCTTAGCAGAAGCACCAGCGCATGGTTTGCCTGTTATCTATTTTGAGAAAAGTTCTAAAGGTGCAGTTGCATACTTAAATCTTGCAGCTGAGATGTTGAAGAAAAGTAAAGTGAAGAAAGGAAGTAAAGTATGAGCATCAAAAAACGCGGATTGGCTAAAGGACGTGGTTTAGATGCATTACTTGGTTCAATTCAAAAAGAAAAATTACAGCTGGAAGCACAGGCACTTGACCACGGACAGTTGAAACAAATTGATGTAAATTTATTGAAACGTGGTGAATATCAACCACGTCGCTTTATTCATGAGCATGATTTGCAAGAGCTAGCATCTTCTATTGAAAAACATGGAGTGATGCAACCTATTGTAATTCGTCCAGTTGATGATGAAGCACATCCATACGAAATCATTGCGGGTGAACGACGCTGGCGTGCAGCGCAACTTGCGGGTTTAACTGAAATTCCTGCAATTGTTCGTGATTTAAATGATCAGGTTGCTATTGCACTGGCGCTTATTGAGAATATTCAGCGTCAAGATTTAAATCCGATTGATCAGGCTATAGCCTTGCAGCGTTTTCATGATGAATTCGGTTTGAGCCATCAAGAAATTGCTGACACAGTAGGGAAAGCACGTACTACGGTAAGTAATTTACTTCGTTTGTTGAGTTTGGCGGATGAAATTAAAGATTTCATGCAGCAAGGCCAGCTTGATATGGGGCATGCTCGAGCTATCTTGACGTTAAAGGGTAAAGATCAATTAGACGTTGCTAAAATCGTAATTGAAAAAGGACTATCTGTTCGTCAAACAGAGCAATTGGTGCGTGATAGAAGTGAGCCTAAGCAGGAGAAGGAAAAAGCACCTGTAGCACCAGATATTGAACAATTGACACAAAAATTATCAGAGCGTTTTGGCGCTAATGTGAAAATTGATCATAATCAAAAAGGTAAGGGTAAGCTTGTTATTCATTACCATACCTTAGATGAGTTAGATGGCATTTTAAATATTTGTTTGCCTGATTAATTTACATTTTGGGTCATATATTTCTAATTTTATATTCTTGGGGAAGAAGATATGTGGGAACTTGTGAGAGCGGGTGGCTGGTTGATGCTGCCTTTAATTCTATGCTCAATTTTAACTGTTGCGATCAGCATTGAACGTTTTGTTCGGTTAAGACGTTCACAAGTTCTACCCAAAGCATTAATTGATGATAGTTCGTTAAGAACTGAAGATATTGTGGAAAATTTGGAACAAAATGTAGAAGTGCAAAACAGCGCATTGGCTCACATTTTAAAAGCAGGTTTTGATCATCGTGAGCATGGTGAGCAATTTGCACGTGCACAAATGGAAGTAGCCGCTTCTCAAGAAATTTCTTATTTAGAAAAAAATATTAATTTCTTGGGGACTTTGAGTGCTGTGGCGCCTTTATTAGGGCTGCTTGGTACAGTAGTCGGGATTATTGAGTCATTCCTTGTGATAGATTTTGGATCGGCAGGTAGTCCAAGTTTAATGATTCCGGGTATTTCTAAAGCGCTTATTACTACAGCTGTGGGAATGTTAATTGCGATTCCTGCTTTAGTTGCTTATCGCTATTTTCAAAGATTAGTACAAGATTATATTGCTGAACTAGAGCAGCAATCGACTTTATTTCATGCCTCATTGTTCTATAAACGTTCCTCGTCTATAGCAGAACATCGTCATGTTGGGTGATGGGTGAATAGCCAGATGAAATTTAAACGTTCTCAGGTTGAAGACATCCATATCAATTTAACGCCTATGATTGACTGTTTGTTGTTCATTTTGGTTTTTTTATTACTATCGACTACTTTTAATCAGCCAAGTCGCCTCAATTTAACGTTACCAGATGCACAAGGTGTTCCACCAAAACAGTACGATCACAAAATTGAAGTCGTGGTAGACTCTTCTGGTCATTATGCTGTAAATGGTCAGGCACTTTCGTCTAAAGAGGTTGCTGATCTGAGTACTGCGATTAAGCAAGTTGCTCAAGAGCGCCGTGATTTTATGTTCATCATTGCTGCGGATGCCAAAGCGTCTCATCAGGATGTAATTCGCGTTATGGATGTAGCAGGACAACTCGGTTTTGTTAACATCAATATTAGTACCAAAGTTCCTTCTAGAGGTTTTTCTGAGTGAATCAAGATTTTAAGGTTTATTTGCGTCTCATAGCCTATTTAAAACCTTATTGGGGCGTGGCCTTATTAGTTCTTATCGGGTTCGGTATTAACTCAGCAACAGAAGTCTCCGTTGCTAAATTGATTAAATTTATTATTGATGCAATCCAAAATGGCAGTAGAGGTGATTTGGATTGGTTCCCATTATTAATCATTTTATTGGTTTTTTTCCGTGGTTTAGGCCTTTTTATGGGAGGTTACTATACTGCGGTGATTTCACGTAGTTTAGTTTTTAGTATTCGCCAAGAAGTTTATGCCAAACTTTTAAGACTACCGGCACAATATTACCTCGATAATTCATCTGGCCATATTACTGCCAAGATTATGTATAACGTTGAGCAGCTAACGGCAGCTTCTTCGGAGTCATTAAGAACCATTGTTAGGGATGGGATGATTACTCTGGGACTGTTAGGCTACCTGTTTTATACCAATTGGCGTCTTACGCTATGTATTTTTGTATTTTTACCTGTAATTGGTGTATTGGTACGTAAAGCTTCAAAACGTATGCGAAAACTCTCATTACAGGTTCAAGATACGATGGGTGACGTGAACCACGTTGTTCAAGAGAGTATCAATGGTAATGCTGTAGTAAAAACTTTTGCTGGTGAAGAGTCTGAACAAGAACGGTTCTATAAGTCATCAGAAGAAAACTTAAAACGTGGTTTAAAAATGGTAATTGTACAAAACCTGAATAGTCCTGTGGTTCAGGTAGTAATGGCTTGTGCGATGGCCCTTATTGTATGGTTAGCTTTACGACCACAGATTTTAGGTAATACTAGTGCTGGTGAGTTCGTGGCTTACCTTACAGCTGCTGGTTTATTAGCAAAACCAGTAAAAAACTTAACTGACGTTAATGAAAAGTTACAACGTGGTTTAGCAGCAGCTCATTCTGTTTTTGAACTATTGGATTTGCCTGAAGAGCAAAATAATGGTCAGTTGAAACCTAAACTAAATGGTGCGATTCGTTTTGATCATGTGGCATTAAATTATGCTGATGGCGTACAGGCTATTAAAGATTTCTCTTTAGATATTCTTCCTGGTCAAACTGTAGCATTAGTTGGACGTTCAGGCGCTGGTAAAAGCTCATTAGTTAATATGTTGGTACGTTTCCAAGAAGTATCAAGTGGGCAAATTTACTTAGATGGTTTGCCAATTAATGACATTGAGCTTTCTTGTCTGCGTACACAAATCGCAATGGTAAATCAGCAAGTTGTATTATTTAATCGTACTGTTCGTGAAAACATTGCGTATGGTCAGTTGCAAGGTGCATCAGATGAGGAAATTTATGCCGCTGCAAAAGCTGCATATGCACATGACTTCATTATGAATTTACCAAATGGTTATGATACTGTTTTAGGGGCACAGGGCCTAAACTTATCCGGTGGTCAGCGTCAGCGAATTGCTATTGCTCGAGCAATTTTAAAGAATGCTCCAATATTAATTTTGGATGAGGCTACAAGTGCTCTTGATAATGAATCTGAACATTTTATTCAGCAAGCATTTGATGAAGCGATGCAAGACCGCACTACGATCGTCATTGCTCACCGTTTATCAACAATTGAAAATGCTGACCGTATTGTAGTGATGGATCAAGGACAAATTGTTGAACAAGGTACTCATCAAGAACTCCTCGCAAAACATGGTGCTTATTATCAATTACATCAGCGTAATTTTGAGGATAACTAAGCATGTCATTAGCCCAGCTGATCCAGAATGCATGGAATAAACAATCGAGTTGGTTGATTGCTTTACGTCCATTGTCTTGCTTGTATCGGGCTGGGTTTTTACTAAATCGTAATCTTTATAATTCAGGTTTTAAGCAAGTTTATAAAGCGCCTGTACCTGTGATGGTTATTGGTAATATCACAGTAGGTGGAAGTGGAAAAACTCCCTTGCTAATACAACTGGTGAATTATCTACAGCAGCATAATGTAAAAGTAGGGGTAATTAGTCGGGGATATGGGGGTAATGGTCCTTTTCCACTGCTAGTTACCTCGGGCGGCCAAGTAGCTCAAGCTGGGGATGAGCCAGCATTAATTGTTCAGGCTACAAGTGTACCAATGGCAGTAGGTCCTAATAGGCAGGCCGCAATAGAGTTATTGCTTGAGTCATCAGAAATAGATTTGATTATTAGTGATGATGGGTTGCAGCATTGGGCATTAGATCGACAGATCGAGTGGATTGTACTGGATCAAAATCGTGGTTTAGGGAATAAAAAACTATTACCTGAAGGCTATCTGCGAGAACCTGTTGAACGTTTAGAAACTGGAACAGTGATTGAGCATACTCATAAACCTGATACAGAATTAAACATGCATCTTGAGACAGGACAGCCATATTTACTTAACCCTTTATCTAATTCTAAACCAAGCTTTAATCTTGAGAATAATTATCATGCTGTAGTTGGTATTGGTTTTCCTCAACGGTTTTATCAAACACTTAAAGATCTAGGGTTGAAGCAATTCCAAGAGCATGCATTTCGCGATCATCATGATTACACAATCAATGATTTAATTTTTAATGACGAGCTGCCACTTATTACAACTGAAAAAGATGCAGTTAAACTATTACCATTACTTGAAAAACATCCTGAATTTAAACAATCTATTTGGGTAGTTCCTGTTAAAGCTGTCCTGTCTACACAGTGTTATCAGGTTTTAAAAATGCAATTGCAAGAACTTGATATTCAATTATCTTAGGAAGAAAAAATGAAACACATCGTCATTCCAGCACGCTTCTCAAGTTCGCGTTTGCCAGGTAAACCATTGTTGCTTATTCATAATCGTCCTATGATTTTACGTGTAGTGGACCAGGCAAAAAAAGTCGAAGGTTTTGATGATTTATGCGTGGCAACAGATGACGAACGTATTGCTGAGATCTGCCGTGCAGATGGAATTGATGTAGTTCTTACCAGCGCTGATCATCCTTCGGGTACAGACCGTTTAAGTGAGGTTGCTCGTATTAAAGGCTGGGATGCAGACGATATTATTGTAAATGTTCAAGGTGATGAACCTTTATTGCCAGCTCAACTTGTTCAGCAAGTTGCAAAACTTTTGGTTGATAAACCAAATTGTTCAATGTCGACGTTGTGTGAGCCGATTCATACTTTAGATGAGTTTCAGCGTGACAGTATTGTAAAAGTAGTCATGTCTAAACAAAATGAAGCTTTATATTTTAGTCGGGCTACCATTCCTTATGATCGAGATGGGGCTAAGCATGATGAACCGACTTTACATTCACAAGCATTTCGTCATTTAGGTTTATATGCTTATCGAGTGAACTTATTACAAGAATACGTAACATGGGATATGGGGAAGCTTGAAAAGTTGGAGAGCCTTGAACAATTACGTGTTTTGGAAAATGGTCATCGAATTGCAATTGCTGTAGCCGAAGCCAATTTGCCACCAGGTGTGGACACTCAAGCTGATCTTGATCGCTTAAATAGTATGCCTGTTGAATCTTTTGAATAAGCGTTAATTTTTAATGAATCCGAATGTAACTTCAAAGGTTTATCCTTGGCAGCAAACAACATGGGACACCTTGACAACAAGGTTTCCCAATATTGGACATGGTCTCTTATTTTACGGCAAGCAAGGTTGTGGAAAACATGCTTTTGCTAAGCAGTTTTTGGCATGGGTACTTTGTTTAAATAAGCAGCCGCAGGGCCCTTGTGGTGAATGTAGTAGTTGCCAATGGTTAAAATCAGACACTCATCCCAATTATGTTCATATCACAACGGATGAAGAAAATAAAAAACAGAATGCAAAAATTAAAATAGAAAAGATTCGTGACTTACTACCTTTCGTACAACAAACGGGAGAAGGTTGGCGCGTTATTGTGATTGAGCCTGCAGAAGCACTTAATTTGGCATCTTCAAATGCTTTGCTAAAGACTTTAGAAGAACCAGGCGAGCGTGTTGTTTTAATTTTATTAGCTGATCACTATCTTAAACTACCGGCCACTATTCGTAGCCGATTGCAACATTTCGCTTTAGATCGTATTTCATATGAGCAAGCTACTTCTTATTTGAATGAGCATTTATCTGAACTTGCGGAAGTGCAGCCTGATTTACTACTTGGCTTATCTAATGATATGCCTTTACAAGCAATAGAAATTGCTCAAAGTGACTGGTTTGCGAAAAGGCAAGTTTTCTTAAATGATTGGCTTAAAATTGTTGCTCAAAAAAATATGCCTTTATTTTTCTCAGGCAAATGGCAAAAAGAATTAAGTTTTAATGATTTTATAATGCTTTTTGAATACTTGTTGGGTGATTTAATTTGTGTCAAGCTAAACCAACCACAGAAAAATACTGATTTAGATTTTGATCAGTTAAGCCCATATTATGATTTAGAAAGCTTATTTAATATTTATAGTGAATTACAGCAAGCAAAAAAGCTTGTTGAACAAAATGTACAAAGCCAACTTATTATTGATCAATTATTTATAACGTTAATGAATATTTAAGGGGAAAACTATGCAGCCGCAAATGGGGGGGATTATTCAGGTAAATATTCCTGATAAAGCTACTTTGCAAGCAAGCTATATGGGATATGTGCAAGGTGGAGGCCTATTCGTACCATCAAAACAAAAGGTAAAGATGGGACAAGAAATTTTCATTTTAGCGACTTTGCCTGAGCAGTCTCAAAAAATTCCTCTAACAGGAAAAGTAATCTGGATCTCCCATAAGCAAAGTGGATTTAAACCTCAAGGTTTTGCTATTCAGTTAAGTGGAGATAAGGGAATTTACTATAAAACTGAGGCAGAACGAGTTTTGGCTGGTAGTATGTCTCTAGACCGTCCAAGTTATACGATGTAATTAAATAGGAAAGAAAAGTGTTTGTTGATACGCATTGCCATTTAACGATGTTAGATTTAACGCCTTATCACGGTGATCTGGACCTTGCGCTTGCAGCGGCGCGAGCAGAAGGAGTGTCTAAGTTTATGGCAATTTCCGTTGATCTCGATGACCATATTGCATTGGCTGAAATTGCAAATAAACATGCAGATGTTGGTTATACGGTAGGTGTACACCCTTGTGAGGATGTGGACACAATGGCACGTGCAACAACTGAGTATTTGGTTGAATTGGGTCAATCAGAAAAAGTATGGGCTTTAGGTGAAACTGGACTGGACTATTATCACAGTACAGATTTTATTGAAGAGCAAAAAACATGTTTTGCAAGACATATCCAAGCTTCAAAAATTGTAAAAAAACCAGTTGTCGTTCATACCCGATCAGCAAAGCATGATACGGTAGATATTATCCGTGCTGAACAATCAACACATGGGATTCTGCATTGTTTTACTGAAGATTGGGAAACTGCTAAAGCTGTGCTTGATTGTGGTTATTACATTTCTTTTTCCGGTATTGTGTCATTTAAGAATGCACAGGATTTGCGCGATGTAGCTAAACAGGTCCCACTAGATCGCCTTTTAATTGAAACAGATAGCCCGTATTTAGCACCTGTCCCATATCGTGGTAAAACAAATGAACCAAAATATGTGCCTTATGTAGCCAAAGCGCTCAGTGATGTATATGATAAATCGGTTGAGGAAATTGCAATGATCACCTCACAAAATTTTGAGAACTTGCTAAAAGCGATTTAGGTTATAGAAACTATATAAGAGAGTAATTGCGTGAAGATGGATCGTCAGGCTCAGTTCCGAGCAAGAGAAGTATTAATATTTCAGGTTGCGGAACAATTGTTGCTAGAAAATGGCGAAGCCGGAATGACACTCGATGTCTTGGCTGCTGAGCTTGATTTAGCAAAAGGAACTTTGTACAAACACTTTCAAAGTAAAGATGAGTTGTACATGCTGTTGATTATTCGTAATGAGCGTATGTTACTTGAAATGGTTCAAGATACTGAAAAAGCCTTTCCAGAGCATTTGGCCTTTTTCATGTTGCATCATTTACATCATCCTGAACGAACAGTTTTATTTCATCAAATTGAAGAAAAACTCTCAATCACTGCTCAAGGCGTTCATCATCTTTTTCATGAACTTTATCAAGTGCGTAAACAGAGATTGCGAATTATCATTCGGATGACAGACCATTACCTGGAATCTATTCAAAGCAATATGCCTACACGAGATTATCTTGCTTCTATTTGGTCATTAACTCATGGTGCAGCAGCTATTCTCAATTCAAGTTTTTATCAACGATATTTAGGTTCAAGAGACACTTTAAGAGTGGCTTATATTGATCAGGCTTTAGCCTTACCTAAACAAGCTATTGAGCAATATGCTTAGGTCGATATGAAATCTCAATCACCACTTAAATCCCAAAAAGGTTTTACTCTCATAGAAGTGATGGTGGTGATTGTTATTATGACGATTATGACTTCTTTAGTTCTACTCAACATAGGTGGGGTTGACCAAAAGAAAGCGATGCAAGCAAGAGAGTTATTTTTGCTGGATATGCATAAAATTGGTAAAGAGTCGCTTGATCAGTCTCGTGTTTTAGCTTTATCTACTGTCAGTGAAACAGATGTTTCACCATTTTCTTATGAATTGTATGAGTATCACGACCAGAGTAAATTACAGGTCCAAGATTTAAAAAATCGCTGGCAGAAATATTCTGAGTTTAATACACGCCAGTTGCCTAAACATGTATCGTTTACAATACAACCTTTAGATGAGCAAAACTATTCAAAAGCTACGAATACCGATTTAATTGGAGGACAGGCTCCCCAGTTAATCTGGTTCGGTAACGGTGAAGCTAAAACTGTGAAAATACAGTTTTACTTTGAACAAAAACCAATTGGTTCAGAAATACAAATTGATCATTTGGGTAAAATAAATGAAATCTAAAGGCTTCACTCTATTAGAAGTAATGGTTGCTTTAGCAATTTTTGCAGTAGCGGCTGTCGCGTTAACTAAAGTAGCCATGCAATATACTCAATCTACCTCAAATGCAATTCTTAGAACCAAAGCTCAGTTTGTAGCAATGAATGAAATTGCTTTAATGGAGATAAATCAGGAATGGCTTGAAGGTACTCAAAGTAAGCAAGTTACTTCTCAAGGCGAAACATGGCAGATTGACAAATCTGCACAATCTACAATTAGCCCGAATGTTCAGAAAGTAGATTTACAAATTAGCTTATATGATTCTGATAAGGGCAAAGTTCAAAATGGTATTACTCACTTGGTATTTTTTAATTATCCAATGAAAGCAAAATAATGATAAAGAATAAAAGTTTTCGCTCTCCAAGCTCAGCTTCCCGTCTTGCGGTACGATCAAGCAGTGCTCGATTAACTCGTGCCTCAGGATTTACTTTAGTTGAGCTTTTAGTTTCAATTGCAATTTTTGCTATTTTATCTTTGTTGGGTTGGAAGGTTTTTGACTATTTATTAAAAGTTCGCGATCGTAATACTCAACATGAAGTGCAGCTATTTGAATTACAAGATGCTTATCAACAAGTTTTGCGTGATACATTGCAAATTATACCTTTATCAGCCAATCAAGGCGGGCAATTACGTCCAGCTTTAGAGATTGATAATCAAGTTCTCCGCTTTAGTAAGGCGGGTGTTACTGATCCATTAAAGCAAGGATTATCACCTTTTGAGCGTATCGAATATCGGTATGATCCTGATCAAAAAAAGCTTTATCGTCTTAAATATAGTAACTTAAATACTTCAAATAGAGAGCAGCCCTTATCAAGTACGCTGTTGAGCCAAGTTGAACAATTTCAAATTATGGTTTTGACACCTCAAGAAGTAACAAAGTGGCCTGAAGTTAATATTGACCCTACAAAACCTGATGAATTTAGGAAGTTGCCAAAAGGAATAAAAATGCAACTCACGGTTGCAGGTGTAAGTTATGAGTGGATTTATAGCTTAAACCAAGGGGACTTATCGCTCTCCAAACAGGGAGGTCAATAAATGTTACTCTATAAAAAAAATCAGCAAGGTGTAGCGTTACTCACAATTTTGATAATGGTTGCTTTGGCTACAATTTTAGCTGCCTCTATCGCAAAGCATCAAACTAATACGATGGAAAATACGGGTTATTTGATGCGTCAAAATCAGTCATTACTCTATGCAAAAAGTGCAGAAGCTTTTTTTTCTGAATTATTAATTCAAGATGCAAATAATGCTGGTGGTATCGATCATTTAAAGGAAAGCTGGGCTCAGCCAATGCCACCTTTTCCAATAGAAGATGGAGCTGTATCGGGGCGTTTACTAGATGAGTCTGGAAAATTTAATCTAAACAATTTAACGACCAATGAAGGCAAGATAAACGAAGCTGCTAAAAATTGGTTTGAGCGATTGCTTGTACGTGTAGGATTGCCAGCAGAGTTAAGTCAAGCAGTTATTGATTGGCAAGATCCAGATGACGAACCATCTGGACCTATGGGGGCAGAAAGTAATTATTATGAAGGCCTTGATCCTGGTTATTTAGCTTCAAATGCTAAATTTCATCGTATAGAGGAGTTGAAATTGGTAAGAGGTTTTGAAGGCAAGAAATATGATTTAATTGCACCATACATATCGGCATTACCTGAAAACACAAAAGTGAATATTAATACCGCATCGCCAATAGTATTAGCCAGTATTGATCAAAAATTAGATTTGGGGACTATAGAAAAAGAACTTCAATTACGTCAACAGAATTTAAAGTTCTTTCAAAATATTGATGAATTATGGCAATTGAATGCTTTTTCAGCAGTTGATGCGCAAAAGAAAACTGAAGTTAATAGCCTTTTAGATGTGAAGTCGAACTTTTTTCAAGCACAAATTGAAGTTGTGTTGAATAATAGAAAAAGACAGTTCACAAGTGCCTTGATACGCAGTGATAAGCAGGTTTATATATATTCTAGAAATATAGCGCCTTTTAACTAATTGAAAATTTATGATTTATTTACTTTGGATGTTTTTTTGAAGTTTGTAATTATAAATTTTTCTGAAGTTAAATATTAAAGTAAATATAAACTTTCTATATGCTTATATTCAATATTTCTTCATCAGTCTTATCATACTTTTTGCTAATTGTTTCTAATTGAAAAGTGGTGCGAAATTTTCGTCTTTTGCTTTATAATAATGTTCTTAGAAGGAATGATCGATTTGGCACATGTTAATTCGTAAGTTATTTAAGTTTGAAAATGCACATGTTGTACGTAACTGTACATCGGATCGTTGTAAGCGATCAATTCATGGACATAGCTATAAAGTTGAGTTATTGCTTAAAGCTTCGAAATTAGATCATGGGCAAATGGTTTATGATTTTGGACTCCTAAAAGGAGTAATAAAAGACCTGTTCGACAGCTTTGATCACGCAATCTGTTTTTGGGAAAAAGATGATTCTCAATATATTGATGCATGTCAGACTTTTAGTGCTCGTTGGATTTCTTTACCTGTTTCACCGTCGGCTGAACAGTTTTCACGTATTTTCTTTTATCTAGCTCAGCAAGTTTTACAATCAACAGTCACTCAAAATGGGGAAGGTGATGTTGAAGTATATTCTGTTATTGTTCATGAGACTGATACTGGATATGCTCAAAGCTTTATTGAAGATATTCAAAACGAACAAATGGGTATTTTAAGTCTTGATGGAATTGTTTTTTCAGAACAAATTCAGATAGAGTGGGCAAATCCACAAATGTATGAAGACTTGAAAAAAGGGATTAAATTTAATAATCCTCAAGTTGATTTGCAAGTCGAAGTATAAATCGAATTACTTATTTTATTTGTAGAATTGAAAATTGATCTAGGATGACATTAATGCAATTAACTGAGCAACAGCAAGATAAACTCAGTAAAGTTCAATTAGAAGAAAGTTGGAAAAGATCTTTAGCACCTTTTCTATTAAGTCCTCAGATGGATAGCTTGCGCGATTTCTTATTTCAACAGAAACAAGCTCAGAAAATAATATATCCGCCTAGTAAACAGATCTTTAATGCTTTAAATACCACACCACTGGCTGATGTGAAAGTTGTGATTTTAGGGCAAGACCCATATCACGGGCCAAACCAAGCGAATGGATTAAGTTTCTCTGTTCAAAAAGGTATTGCATTACCACCATCTTTGCGCAATATTTTTCATGAATTACATACAGATTTGGGTATTCCAGCTCCTCGCCATGGTGACTTAACAAAATGGGCTAAACAAGGCGTGCTTTTACTCAACAGTGTGCTTACCGTTGAGGCTGGACAGCCGACTTCACATCAAAAGCAGGGTTGGGAAGCCTTTACTGATGAAGTTATTGATGTTCTAAATGAACAGAGACAACATATAGTATTTATTTTGTGGGGTGCTTATGCACAGCGCAAAGGACAACGTATAAATAGAGATAAACACTTGGTTTTAACAGCCGCACATCCATCACCTCTTGCTGCAAATAGAGGGGGATTTTTTGGATGCAAAGTGTTTTCAAAAACAAATCAATATTTGAAACAACATGGCATTGAGCCCATAGACTGGCAATTGGACGCATGATGAACTCTCCCAATGTAAATAACTATCACCCGGACTTGGTGGTTGAAGAAGCAAAAAATGGCTGGCGTATAGTACGTTTGAATCGTCCTAAATCGTTACATGCTTTAGACGAATCAATCGTAACGGCATTATTGCGTGTATTTGAAGATTTCCGTGACGATGAACAGGTTAAAGCAATTTGGTTAGACTCAACTACACCAAAAGCTTTTTGTGCAGGTGGTGATGTTAGAAAATTACGCCAACTTGTTATAAATCAAGAAGTCGATACCGCAAATAAGTTCTTCCAGCAGGAATATGCTTTAGATTTACTTTTACATAATTATGCTAAACCGGTTGTGGTTTGGGGAGAAGGTTATGTAATGGGCGGTGGTTTAGGCTTGTTTATGGCTGCACCATTCCGTCTAGTGACGCCATATTCACGTTTAGCAATGCCTGAAATTAATATTGGTTTATATCCTGATGTTGGCGCGAGCCGTTTCTTGGCAGATCGTGGTCCAATAGGTTTGTTTACGGGTTTAACCGGTTCAATCATGACTGCTGCTGGGGCGTATAGCATCGGTTGGGCAACACATATTTGTGAAGCTCAGCGTGATAATGTTTTGCAAAAAGTTTTAAATATTAATTGGGCTCATTATCCTGCAGGGGATTTCCGAGCAATTGATGATACTTTAAATAGTTTGCACCGTCCTGTTGCGGCAGGTCCATTGCAAAACTCACTTGATGTAATTCATAGCGTTTGCCGTGGTTTTAATTTTGAACAAGACTATCAAGCTATTGTTAGCTTACGTGATGCGAGCAGTGATTGGTTACGTCAAGCGAGTGAGAATTTGCAAAAAGGATCTCCTAGTACTGCGGCAATTACTTGGTTACTGTGGCAATGGGGCAAACAAATTCACTCATGGGATGAGGTCTTTGATCTAGAGGCTCAGATTTCTGAGTGGAAAATACGTCATCCTGACTTTGTGGAAGGTGTTCGCGCACGCTTAGTTGATAAGGATTTATCACCTGAATGGAAACCATGTGACGATCTAAGCTTGAGAGGTATATTGGCTGATTGTCCACCAGTAACTTCAATTGATAGCTGGAATGCCTTACTTAGACAACACGGTGTGATCACCTAAAATAAATGACTGAATATAGTGATGAATACTGGATGCAGCTTGCTTACGAGCAAGCTGAATTAGCTGCTCAGCAGGGTGAGATCCCCGTTGGAGCGGTTCTGGTGAGCCAAAATCGAGTAATTGGATCTGGTTATAATGCTCCAATTACTTTATTAGATCCAACTGCACATGCAGAAATTCAAGCTATCCGTGCAGCGTGTTCCTCTTTAGAAAATTATCGATTACCCGAAGATACAACTTTATATGTCACTCTTGAGCCATGTACTATGTGTGTAGGTGCGCTCGTACATGCAAGAATTAAACATGTAGTTTTTGGTACGCCAGAACCTAAAGCAGGTTCTTTGGTGAGTGCACGTCAGTTATTACAGCAAGGTTATTATAATCATAGGTTTACATTTCAGGATGGTTGTCTACAAGAAAAATGTGCTCAACAGCTTAGCCATTTTTTTAAACAAAGACGTGAGCAAAAGAAACAAGAGAAACAACAAAAAACGTCCTTAAATGATTAAAAATTAACATACTCTTATGGCAAACTAACGCAGTTTTAATGTCATGATTCTATTTAATAAGGACGATCCAATGCGTAATGTAATTACCGTAGAAAAAGAATTTAATGCACCTCTTACTGATTTATTTAATTTGCTCTCTAAGCATTCAACTTACAATACTGCTTTTGCACCTTTACAAGTTGTGCGTGTTAAAGACTCCGCAGATTCTAAAAGACCTGATGGTTTAGGCTCAATTCGACGTATGGGATTTGGTCCAATTAAGCCACTTAAAGAAGAAATTACATTGTTGGAAGAAAATAAAAGTATTGAGTATAAATTAATAGACAATCCTTTGATTAAACACCATTTAGGCAGAATCGAGTTTTCTGAGATCACACCATACATTACTTTAGTTACATACCGCATCGAGTTAACGGCAAAAGCGCCAGTGGTCAGTAAATTAATCCTTGCACAGCTAAAACTAGCCATTACACTAGGCTTTTCGAGATTAGCTAAAGCATTTGCTTCTTAGTGAGAGTTCAATGACAGTTCAAATTATTACTATTGATGGTCCGAGTGGTTCGGGTAAAGGAACATTGGCCGCAAAACTTGCAGCACATTATCAATATCATTTACTTGATTCGGGTGCCTTATATCGTTTATTGGGGTTGTCATTACATAAACACGATTTATTAGAGAAATTAGACAGTCAGCTTGATGAGTGTATCCAATATGCACGTCAACTGGACATTAAATTTGAAACGTCTACCTCAGGGATTTTGGTCTTTTTGGATGGAGAAGATGTATCTCAAACAATCCGTACAGAGCGTGTTGGTGAGTACGCTTCAAAAGTTGCAGTGGTTCCAGAGCTTAGACAGGCACTATTTGAAAGACAAAGAGCTTTTGCGCAAAGTCCTGGTTTAGTTGCAGATGGCCGTGATATGGCAACATCTATCTTCCCAGAAGCCAATGCCAAAATTTATCTGACAGCTTCGGCAGAGTCACGCGCTGAGCGAAGAGTAAAACAGTTGCAGGGTATGGGGCTAGATGCTAAAATAAACGACATTTTAGCTAATATACAGGCACGAGACAAAAGAGATATGGAGCGAGAAGTTGCTCCGCTCAAGCCAGCCAAAGATGCTTATATCATTGATAGTTCGGAATTAACGATCGATCAGGTATTTAAGTTAATGGTTGATTATGTCGATAGCCGTACTATTTAGTAAATAGAATTATCAGTTGAAGCATAGCTTGATCAGTCTATAAAGACTATGTTGATACTTAACTAAACCGGCCTTGTCTGATCCAAGACCGCTGAATTTATCAGGTATATCATGACCGAATCTTTTGCAGCCCTCTTTGAAGAAAGTGAATTAAACCTCAACGTTGAAAAGGGTGCAGTCATCCAAGGTGTTGTTGTAAACATCGATAGCGACTGGGTAACTGTTGACACTGGCCTAAAGTCTGAAGGCATTGTTGACCGTGCTGAATTTTTAAATGAACAACGTGAACTTGAAGTTCAGGTTGGTGATACTGTTGACGTAGTTGTTGAAGCTCTTGACAACGGTATGGGTCAAACAGTTTTATCACGTGAAAAAGCTAAGCGTGCTGAAACTTGGACTAAACTTGAAAAAATCTTTGAAGATGGCGAAATCGTTACTGGTGTTATCTCTGGTAAAGTTAAAGGCGGTTTCACTGTTGACATCGGTCCTGTTCGTGCATTCTTACCAGGTTCATTAGTTGACACTCGTCCTATCCGTGACACTACTCACCTTGAAGGTAAAGAGTTAGAGTTCAAAGTAATCAAACTTGATGCTAAACGTAATAACGTTGTTGTATCTCGTCGTGCTGTTATGGAAGCTGAATCTTCTGCTGACCGTGAAGCATTACTTGCTCAACTTGAAGAAGGTCAAACAGTTACAGGTACAATCAAAAACCTTACTGATTACGGTGCATTCGTTGATCTTGGCGGTATTGATGGTCTTCTACATATCACAGATATGGCTTGGAAGCGTATCAAGCACCCTTCAGAAGTTGTTGAAGTTGGTCAAGAAGTTACTGTTAAAGTACTTAAATTTGATCGTGAACGTAACCGCGTATCTTTAGGCCTTAAACAATTAGGCGAAGATCCATGGTTAGCGATCATGAGCCGTTACCCTAAAGGTTCTATCGTTAAAGCTCGCGTAACTAACTTAACTGACTACGGTTGTTTCGCTGAAATCGCTGAAGGCGTTGAAGGTTT
Organism: Acinetobacter sp. D009; assembly: GCF_038562025.1. NCBI lineage: Bacteria > Pseudomonadati > Pseudomonadota > Gammaproteobacteria > Moraxellales > Moraxellaceae > Acinetobacter > Acinetobacter sp. D009. The sequence continues at coordinate 2,092,843 of NZ_CP151886.1, read as the reverse complement.
AGTTCACGTTTCTGAAATGGACCACACTAACAAAAACATCCACCCATCTAAAGTTGTTCAGATTGGTGATGAAGTTGATGTTATGGTTCTTGAAGTTGATGAAGAACGTCGTCGTATCAGCCTTGGTATCAAACAAACTCGTGCTAACCCATGGGAAGAGTTTGCTAAAGCTCATGAGAAAGGCGAAAAAGTATCTGGTACTATCAAGTCTATCACTGACTTTGGTATCTTCATTGGCTTGAACGGCGGTATCGACGGTTTAGTACACTTGTCTGATATTTCTTGGAACGAGCAAGGTGAAGAAGCTATTCGTCGTTACAAGAAAGGTGACACTGTTGAAGCTGTTATCTTGTCAGTAGACGCTGAAGGTAACCGTATCAGCCTTGGTATCAAGCAATTGAACAGCGATCCGTTCAATGACTTCTTAGCTGCTAACGAACGTGGTGCTTTAGTTAAAGGTACTGTAACTGCAGTTGATGCTCGTGGTGCAACTGTTAAGTTGGCTGACGAAGTTGAAGCAACTCTTAAAGCTTCTGAAATCAACCGTGACCGCGTAGAAGATGCGACTAAATTCTTAGAAGTTGGTCAAGAAGTTGAAGCGAAGATCATCAACGTTGATCGTAAATCTCGCTCTATCAACTTGTCTATCAAAGCGAAAGACGAAGCTGAAGAGAAAGAAGCAGTTGCTAGCTTGCGTACTGCAACTACAAGTCAAGACAATGGTCCTAAGACTATTGGTGACTTGATCAAAGCACAAATGAAGTAATAAGTTAACAAAGTACAGTTTCATGTAACGGAATTGTACTTTTTATACAAATTACTGTAAACGGTAGCCTAGTATTCAACATACTGCGCTACCGTTTTGTATTTAAACAGGTTATTATCGAACGACATAGAGTAGCAATAAATAACGAGGTCGTAGATGACTACTGAAGCTCTTAATAAGTCTGATTTGATTGAACGCATTGCGCTAAAAAACCCACACTTAGCTGAACCTTTGGTGGAAGAGGCGGTTAAAATTATGATTGATCAAATGATAGAAGCCCTATCAACTGATAATCGAATTGAAATCCGTGGTTTTGGTAGCTTTGCTTTACACCACCGTGATCCAAGAGTTGGTCGTAATCCTAAAACAGGAAAATCAGTTGAAGTTGCAGCTAAAGCTGTTCCACATTTTAAACCCGGAAAAGCCCTTCGTGACGCAGTAAACGAATCTGGGAAATAAATAAAATTTATAAGTCGGGGTGCCTATGCGTTATATTTTAATTGCATTGCTTATTGTTGTATTTGGCTATTCTTTAGCACTTGTTTTGCAAAATCCAACAGAGCTTTCTGTTGATTTGTTATTTACCCAAGTTCCAGCTATGCGTTTAGGCTTATTATTGCTACTCACATTAGTACTAGGAACTGTGGTTGGTCTTTTATTAGGTGTGCAAGTTTTCAGAGTATTCCAAAAAGGCTGGGAAATTAAACGCCTGCGTAAAGATATTGACCATTTAAGAAAAGAACAAATCCAAAGTGCTCAATTAGCAGCGGCTGAAGCAGCTGCAAATGTAAGACATGAAAAAACCGTTGTAGATATTTATCCTCAAGATAAAAATTCTACTCCGCTATAATCCCCGTACTACTCTTTATTAATGAGTAAAGAGTAGTATCTCTCTAAATTTTATCTCTTCTTTTATTCTTCTAAATATAAACGCTTTTGTTCTTATCGCTTTAATTTTGGAAAGCAGCTCTCTACATTCCTTTATTCCTTCATGAGTTGTCTATTATAATAACGCTGATTTTATATGATGGAAGAAAGTCTCTTGAGTATCATTGTTGCGTTAGATGCAAAAAGCCAATATGACGCTTTAAAAATTGTTGAACAGCTTGATCCTGCTTTATGCCGCGTAAAAGTAGGTAAAGAGCTTTTTACTCATGAAGGCCCATCTGTTGTAAAAAAACTGCAAGAACAAAATTTTGAAGTTTTTCTTGATCTTAAATTTCATGATATTCCAAACACTACAGCTCAAGCAGTATGTGCAGCGGCTGATTTAGGTGTATGGATGGTAAATGTTCACGCTTCAGGTGGCCGTAAAATGATGGAAACCTGTGTGGAGCGTTTAAAAGCAGGTAACTATCAAACCCAACTTATTGCTGTGACAGTACTCACATCAATGGGTCGTGAAGATTTAAAAGATATTGGTTTAGATGTTGAACCTGTAGAGCATGTAAAGCGCTTGGCTAATTTAACGAAAGAAAGTGGCTTGGATGGGGTGGTTTGTTCAGCTCAAGAAGCTAAGATTCTTCGTGAATTAATTGGGCAAGACTTCTCTTTAGTAACACCTGGTATTCGTCCAGAAGGTTCTAATGCAGACGACCAAAAACGTATTGTAACTCCAAAGCAAGCTATGCTTGATGGCTCTACGCATCTGGTAATTGGTCGACCAATTACTAAAGCAGAAAAGCCAACAGAAATGTTGAAGTCTATTCTTGCTTCGATTGCCTAAAAATTTAGGAATAAGCTAATTAATAACGGGGCGAGTAGGCTTAATAATAAGCCGCTCATCATGGCATGTGGTACATAATGTGTGCCACATGACTGTTTTACCATGGCTAAGGTAACATCCATTGAGGTTGCACCAGCACTTGAAATAGCAGGGCGTGGAAAACGCCAACCCATGGTATACATTAGAAAAATAGCAACAATTTCTCTAAATAAGTCGGTTAATAAGGCGATTCCACCCAACTCTGCCGAATGTAATTGCGTAAATAAAATCCCCGACATTGAATACCAGCCATAGCCTTGTGCTAAAGCTAAAGTTTCATTAAGTGTAAAATGCTTGTTGAGCAAATAGTAATTCAAAAGACCTGCTATACATGACCCTATAAAAGCAGCTAAGGGTACAATTAAAATTTTCCAGCTTAACCATGTGCGGTTAAAGTGGGTGAAGGCAAGTTCGATACCAATTAAAAAAATAAAAAGTAATAACAAGTACCAGCTATTAAATGCGATATGAGAGGTGACTTGAGTAACGATAGCGCCGAATAAAACACCGACACCTAGTGCAAGAAAAGCCTTCGCAATATTCTTTAAAGCATTTACAAAAAGTTGTAGGGAGATTTTGCCTTTAACACTTTGTTTATCAAAAATTGTATAAGCAAATAAACACGTAAAGAACGAACCAAAAGAAGTGGTAAGAGCAATGATAATAGCGGGTGGGAGTATGGCAGAAGGATTCTCGATTTGATCAAGTGCCAAGGTTAATTCAAAAGCTACACTAGCTAAAAGAATATAAGAAAAATAGGGCAGTATTTTAAATATAAAGTGTCGGATATTTAGAGATAGTTTGGGTGCTAGGAAATAACCGAAAGCCAGTGCTAAAAAAATTTGAATGATGAGATAAAAAGATTGCATATAATAGGTAGATTGTTATCAACCTACCTATTATGTCTTGAACATTTTAAGCTGCATAGCTCTGTGAGCTTTTATTTAAAAGTAAGTAGTCTTTGGGCTTAACTTTACGTGTTTCTAACCAATACTTCCATGTGTAAGTTGGCCATAGTGAAAAGTTTCTACCATCGGCAGATTGATACCAACTACTACAGCCACCAGCTTGCCATACGGTTCCTTGCAGCTGCTTTTGGACACGTTCGTTAAAAGCGTCTTGAATTTCAGGCTTGATCTCAATTGCTTTTTGACCAGACTCTTCTACTAACTGAATAAGCTGTAAAATGTAATTCACTTGAGATTCAATCATAAAAATAATCGAATTATGACCTAGAACTGTATTAGGGCCTACCAGTTGGAATAGGTTGGGAAAGTTTTTAGTCATAATGCCGTAATAGCTTTCAGCACCATCTTTCCATGCTTGTTTTAACTCGATTTGATTACGTCCGATACATGTGAAATGTTTTAAATAAATACGTGGGTCAGTAATAAAACCTGTACCGTAAATTAAACAATCAATAGGTCGTTCTCGACCATCTTTAGTAACAATACTGTTTTCTTTAATCTCTTGAATACTATCAGTTACTAGCTCAACATTTTTTCGGTTAAAGGTAGGGAAGTATTTATTGGAGATAAGAATACGTTTACATCCCATAACGAAGTCAGGTGTGAGTTTTTTTGCTAACTCTTTGTCTTTAACTTGAAAACGGATGAATGCTTCTGCCAATTTTTGGCCATACTTCATGATTTGAGGTTGAACAATGGGTACAACGCGAGATTCATTACTCCAGTAAAGACGACTACGATGAATCTGGCGATAAATATTAGAAGATTTGAATAATGCTTTACTTAAGCTTGAATATTTGCGCTCATCTCGTGGTATTACCCATGCAGCTGTTCTTTGAAATACATAGAGCTGTTTAACATCTTTGGCTATTTCAGGAATATATTGAATTGCGCTACCACCTGTACCAATAGATGCGACTGACTTTCCGTTTAAGTCATAGTCATGTTCCCATTTTGAGGAATGAAATACTTTTCCTTTAAATTTTTCAATTCCTTTGATAGGAGGAATTTGTGGGATGTGTAGGGGACCAGATGCAAAAACTACAAATTGAGCTTCTATAGAAGGTTGGTCCTTAAAATCTAGAGTCCAGACATGACGTGTTTCATCATATTGGACATGAGTTACGTCATGGTTAAATTTACAGTAATCCTTAATTTTATATTTCTGTGTAATGTCTTGAATATAATTAAAGATCTCTGGTCCCTCAGCATAGCGTTTTGTCCAATCTGTTTTTGGTGCAAAAGACAATGAATACATGTGAGATTGAACATCACATGCTGCACCTGGATAACGATTTTCTCGCCAAGTTCCACCGACATCATTTGATTTTTCTAAAATAACAAAGTCTTGCTGTTGATTTTGTAGTAAACGGATTGCCATTGCTAAGCCACCAAAGCCAGCACCAATAATAGCGATTTTAGTTTTTTGAATAGCATCTTGCTTTGCGTTTAGCATTGGAAACCCTGCATAAGCTGAAAAGAGGATTGCACGCAAGAGTAACGTTTTTTAATCAGTTTAAACATGATTGTATCGACGTGAAAATTGATAGATTCGGCAATTAATTTTCTTGCTTCTTTATAGTAAAACATTTCAGTCTAGGGAAATTGATAGAAGAATGAAACGGTCGATACTTGGTTTAATCTATTTAATTCAAGGAATGCGCAATGCTGGCATTGATGTCGACTCACGTTTGGCCGATATAGGTATTAAAGTCGATGCTCTAGACCCGAGTTCCACAATTCATGATCGTCTTGAATGGGACATTCAACAAATAATTAGTAAAAATGTAGAGCCTGAAAAGGGTTTATTTATTGGACAGCATTACGCTTTAGCGGGTTACGGCCCATTGCTTATGTTACTTGTTACAAGTAATGATATTCAAACTGCTTTAAATAAAGGTATAAAATATCAAAAGCTTACACATTTATTTGGTAGCTTAGCTTTATACGAAACTGATGAGCGGACCATTTTAAATTATTTGCCGGTTGATTTAAAAACGGAAATTGGTCAGTTACGGGCACAATGTGAAGTCTCTGGAACTTATAAGTTTATTCAAGATATTTATACGATGATGGGATTACAAATGCCTACGATGCGTATAGAACTTCCATTTGAAAAGCCTACTGATATGGATACTTTGTCATGCTATTTTGCATATTATGGCGAAGATGTGCATTTTAATGGTAAATATGCGGCATTTAGCCTAAGTAAGGATGTACTTGAAATCAAGATTCCTTCTGCTGATATCATTACACATCGTATTTATGAATCAAAATGTATTGCAGAAATAACAAGATTAAATCAACAAGATCATCAAACTCCACATATCATACAATGTGTGCAAGATTATCTTGAACTGCAACAAGGAATTATCCCGAGCATGGCGGAAACAGCTTTTGCATTGAAAATGCCTGAAAGGACATTGAGGCATCAACTGCAACAGCTAAATACGAGTTATAAGCAAATTCGTGAACAAATTATCAAGAATAAGGCATTGAAGCTTATGGAATATAGGGAATACTCAATAGAAGTTGTTGCCGAATTACTCGGCTATTCTGAACCGGCGGCATTTAATCATGCATTTAAACGATGGTTTGGACAGAGTCCTCGACAATATGCAAAAGAGTCATCGTCGTAACTCTTGATGCTAAAAGCTAATGTGGTTGAACAAAATGTTCGCTATACTCTCATCAGTTAAAATTGAAATAAAACGATATGTTAAATTTAAAATCTTCTCATAGTACTGCATTCACACCTTCTTCCCCAGCAGAACGCTATGCTGAGGCTTTAGCTTCAGGTCAATTTATGGCAGATGAAGCGCAAGCACAGGCAGTGCAAGAATTAGATCGCGTATGGAAAGAACTTTTAAACCGTTATAAAGCCTCAAAAAAAGCTTTCCGTCGTTTTCGTCGCCAAACTTCACCTAAAGGTGTATATATGTGGGGCGGAGTAGGCCGTGGTAAAACTTGGCTTATGGATCAATTTTACGAGTCTGTGCCATTTCGCCGTAAAACGCGTATGCATTTTCATCATTTCATGCAACATGTTCATAAAGAACTAAATAAGCTTTCAGGCCAGCGTAATCCGCTTGAAATCGTAGCTGACCAAATCTATAAAGATGCTGTCGTTATCTGTTTCGATGAGTTCTTTGTATCAAACGTAACAGATGCAATGATCTTAAGCGATTTATTCCAAAAATTGTTTGTTCGTGGTGTGACATTAATCGCAACATCAAACATTGCACCAGATGGCTTATATAAAAACGGTATTCACCGTGATCGTTTCTTGCCAACCATTGAAATGGTTAAAAAGAACTGTGCTGTTTTAAATGTAGATGCAGGTGTGGACTATCGTTTGCGTGTACTAAAACAAGCTCAATTATTCAAATCACCATTAACGAATGAAGCACAAAGCTGGATGGCTGAACGTTTTAGTGCTTTAACTCATACACAAGCTCATTCTCAAGAGCCGATTGTGATTAATAATCGTGTTGTCGAGACTTTGGGACATACAGAAGATGTGTTGTGGTGTGAGTTTTCTGAACTCTGCTTTAAACCACGTAGCCCAGCCGATTTTATTGAAATTGCGAATATTTATAATACGGTTCTAGTGAGTAATGTTCCTCATTTGACGGATTTCTTATCTGAAGGTACTCGTCGCTTTATTTATCTAGTCGATGAGTTTTACGATCGAGGTGTGAAATTACTTTTAACGTCCCAAGATAGTATTATTGATATCTATCAAGGTGAAAAATTAGCATTTGAAATTGAACGTACGCGCTCACGTTTGCTAGAAATGCAATCTGATGAATATTTACATTCTGAACATCGTCATATTGATGCTACAAAAACCTCTTAAGTAAAATAGATATGAAAAGCGCTCTAGATTGAGCGCTTTTTTATAACAAAAAATAGATAAATTTATTTAAATAGTGCTTTTTCACGCGGCAAAGTTTGATATAACTAAATACGCTTTAGAAAAACAAGATAGTGAAATTTTTTGTCTGTTAACAAAAAGTCTAGTTTCAGTATCTTTAAATATTGAATAAATTGATGGGAATCCTAGTTAGAATTTTAATATTTCCTATATAGAAAAATTTATCTTTGTCAATAGTTTTGCAAGGGAAAATGCTTACTATTTAGGAATGTGATATTAGTATTCAGCTTAATTTAAATCGGTATACTAGGATTCTCTTGGTATAAAAAGTAGCAACTTCAGGAAAGACAATGACTGCACGTATTCAAAAAGGCAAGTTAGCGATTGCTAAAGAACTTTACGATTTTATCGAAAATGAAGCTTTACCAGGTTCTGGTTTAGATAGTGAAACTTACTGGAAGAACTTTGAGCAAGTTGTTGTCGATCTTAGCCCAAAAAATAAAGCATTATTGGCTAAGCGTGATGAATTACAAGCAAAAATTGATGAATGGCACCGTAACAACAAATTTGAATTAGGTGCTTATAAAGCGTTCTTAACTGAAATTGGTTATTTATTACCAGAAGTTGAAGATTTTCAAATTACTACTGAAAACGTAGACGAAGAAATTGCGTTGTTGGCAGGACCACAGTTAGTTGTACCTGTACGTAATGCACGTTATTGCTTAAATGCAGCAAATGCCCGTTGGGGTTCTTTATATGATGCACTTTACGGCTTCGATGTAATTTCTGAAGAAGGTGGAGCTGAAAAGGGTAAAGGATATAATCCTGTTCGTGGTGCAAAAGTTATTGAGTTCGCTAAGAATTTCTTAAATGAAGTTTTCCCGCTTGCTCAAGGTTCACATGCAGATGCAACAAAATATGCAATTGAGCAAAATAAACTTGTTGTAACTTTGAAAGATGGTTCAAAAACAAGTTTAGCCCATGAAGCTCAGTTCGTTGGTTTCAACGGTGAAGAAGCAAATCCTTCAGAAGTTGTACTTTTAAGTAATGGTCTTCATGTCATTATCGAAATTGATCCAAATAGCCCAATTGGACAAACTGATTTAGCGGGTGTTAAAGATTTAACATTTGAAGCGGCAGTAACCACAATTCAAGATTTGGAAGACTCTGTTGCGGCTGTAGATGCAGAAGAAAAAGTTGAAGGTTACCGTAACTGGTTAGGTTTAATGAAGGGTACACTTCAAGAATCTATTGAAAAGAATGGTAAAACGATTGTTCGTGATCTAAATAAAGATCGCGAAATTAAAAACTTAATTGGTGGTACAACAAAACTTCATGGTCGTTCACTTATGTTACTTCGTAACGTAGGTCATTTAATGACTAACCCAGCTATTTTGGTAGACGGCGAAGAAATTTTTGAAGGTATTATGGATGCATTGGTAACTCCATTGTTATCAATTGCTGATATCCGTAGTACAAACGAAAATAAAAACTCTCGTAAAGGTTCTATGTATATTGTTAAGCCAAAAATGCATGGTCCTGAAGAAGTTGCGTTTGCTGTAGAGTTATTTGAACGTGCTGAACAGGCGATTGGATTACCACCTAAATCGTTAAAAATCGGTATTATGGATGAAGAGCGCCGTACATCTGTAAACTTGAAAAACTGTATTGCTGCTGCTAAAGACCGTACAATCTTTATTAATACTGGCTTTATGGACCGTACGGGTGACGAAATCCATACCTCTATGGAAGCTGCACCAGTTGTTCGTAAAGAAGCTGTTAAAACACAAAAATGGATTGCTGCTTACGAAAATCGAAACGTTGCAATCGGTTTGAAATGTGGTTTACAAGGTAAAGCACAGATTGGTAAAGGCATGTGGCCAAAACCAGATAGCATGAAAGATATGTTGGCAACTAAAGCTGCTCATCCAAATGCTGGTGCTTCATGTGCTTGGGTTCCATCTCCAACTGGTGCTGTTCTTCACGCGATGCATTACCATCAAGTAAATGTAAAAGCACGTCAAGATCAGTTAAAAGCTGAAGAAATGTTGTCATTAGATGACCTATTAACACCTCCATTTGCACCTGATACAAATTGGTCAGCGGAAGAGATTAACAATGAACTTGAAAATAACTGCCAAGGTATCTTAGGTTATGTTGTTCGTTGGGTTGACTTAGGTGTAGGTTGTTCGAAAGTTCCTGATATTAACAACGTGGGCTTAATGGAAGACCGTGCAACATTACGTATTTCTTCTCAACACGTTGCGAACTGGTTACGTCACGGTATTGTGACTCGTGAACAAGTTGAAGAAGTGCTTAAACGCATGGCAAAAATTGTTGATGAGCAAAATGCAAATGACCCATTGTATAAACCAATGGCAGCTAACTTTGAAACAAATATTGCTTTCCAAGCAGCTTCTGATCTTATCTTCAAAGGTTGTGAACAGCCTTCTGGTTACACTGAGCCGTTACTTCATGCTGCTCGTTTGAAGTTAAAAGGTTATACAGGTGATTAATTTCATCCTGTTTTGAAAAAAGCCTCTTCGGAGGCTTTTTTATTTTCGGTATATTTTGTGCTTATAGGAAGGGAATTTATAGCTAAAAGGTTTTGAATTTGATTAGTCTAAAAGATCTTGATCGTGAGAATTGGATTCTATGTGCAAAGTTGTCGTTGGATGAATCTCAAAAGGACTATGTTGCACCAAATGTATATTCTATTGCTGAGTCTAAAGTGGAAGAACATTACTGTCCACGAGTGATTTGTTCAAATCATAGAGTCATTGGATTCTTAATGTACTGTGTCGAAGTTGACCCACCTGATGAGACATTATTTTGGTTGTTTCGTTTTATGATTGGCAAAGATCATCAAGCCAAAGGTTATGGTACCAAGGCATTGCAAATGGCAATTGATGAAATAGCTGCAAAAGGAGCTAAGCGTATTCGAACAATGTATAAATCATCCAACTATGTGGCTGGAAACTTTATAAAAAAAAGGGTTTTCAAGAAACTGGAGAATATGATGAGTGTGGAGATATTATTTTAGAGTTGAATATTTAGTTTTAAAAAAAACGCTAACTGAGGATTCAAGTTAGCGCAGGAGTTAATAGAATTAAATAGATTGAAAAGCAATATTAGTTACTGCTCACAATTCCAATTTTAGTGACACCTAAACGCTGTGCTGTAGCCATGACCATCGCTACATTCTTATATTCAGCCATCTGGTCTGGTTTGAGTTTGATCTGGTCTTGATCTTTTTTAGCAACCACACCTTGAAATAAAGTCTCTAGTGCCTTTCGGTCAGAAACTTCTTGGTTATTCCAAAATACTTTGCCTGCTGCATCAATTCTTACATCAATCACTTCAGGTGGCTTTTCATTTGTTGGTGGCGGTGTGCCATTTGGCAAATTAATATTAATCGCGTTGTTTGGTGCAGGTATGGTAATAATAAACATAATAATGAGTACCAACATGACATCAATAAGAGGTGTCATGTTGACTTCTAACATCACATCGTCATCATTATTTGAACCGACATTCATACCCATAAAATTCTCCTTAAGTTAATTACGGGGAGGCTGGAGGGGTAGTAACAAAAGCAATTTTGCCAATACCAGCTTCTTTGGTCGTACTAATGACCTGATCTATCGCTTCAAAATGGGTAAGCTGATCACCCCGAATATGAACTTCTGGCTGAGGTCTTTTTTGTGCAACTGCTTGAAGTTTTGCCAGCAATATCTCTTTACTAGGCACATAACTTTCGTTCCAGAAAATATCGCCTTTCTTATTTACTGAGAGTTGAATATTTTCAGGCGTGGTTGCATAGGGAGTATTTTTTTCTTCTGGTAGTTTCACTGGAACCGTATGTGTGACTACCGGAATAGTAATAAGAAAAATAATAAGTAAAACCAACATGACATCAACCAAAGGTGTCGTGTTAATTGTGCCAATCATTTCATCATCATCTTCAGAACCAACACTCATACCCATAATGTTTGCTCCCGATTATTTAATACTGCGATTAACTGAATTATTGGTATTAATTTCTCCACTTAATAAAACCGCGTGTAAATCTGAACCAAATGAACGGACATTTTCCATAACTGCTTTATTACGGCGTGTAAGCCAGTTATAACCAAGTACAGCAGGTACTGCGACTGCAAGACCAATCGCTGTCATAATGAGAGCTTCACCAACAGGGCCTGCAACTTTATCGATAGATGCTTGACCTGAGATACCGATGGCTGTTAATGCGTGATAAATTCCCCAAACGGTACCAAAAAGACCAACAAATGGTGCAGTAGAGCCTACTGTTGCTAAAAAGGCTAAACCACCACCTAAATGATTTTGTATTTTCTCAATTGCGCGTTGAATTGAAATGCTCACCCATGTATTAAAATCGATTCGTTCAAGTAAAGAACCGCCATGTGATTTAGTTGAATTAATGCCTTTTTCTGCAATAAAGCGATAAGCGCTACTTTGTTCTAAACCTTCTGCAGCATCATCAAGGGAAGTCGCTTCCCAAAAGTGTTTTTCAGCTTCTTTGCCTTGGCGTTTGACTTTACCTTGCTGCAATAGTTTAGAGATGATGATGTACCAAGTACCAATCGACATGAGTACTAATATAAATAAGGTAGACTTAGCAACTAAATCACCTTCGCGCCAAAGGGCTTCTAGACCATAAGGATTTTTGACAGTTTCGCTTGTTGCGGGTTTCGGTGGTGGAGTTGGAATATTTGTACTTGACGTAGCTTCAGTAGTTGCTGTGGCCACAGGAGTATTGCTTGTTTCTTCTGCGAAAACTGAGCTTAATGGAAGTAACGAGCAAGCTGCGATTAGACTTGCAGAAGCGAAACGAACTAAAGGTTGAGTTGATTTTTTCATCATATATCTCCAATATTTTTTAATTTCTTGCTAATTCAATTGTTTATTCAATTACAAATGGATATTCAATTTCATACCAATCTTGCTGAGGTACACCATCTTTCATTGCTGGTTTGAACGTACATAAGCTGTAAGCTTTAGTTGCCGCTTTATCTAAAATTTTGCTGCCACTCGATTTTTTTACTTTGGCATCAATAACTTTGCCGGATGTATCAACCAAAACACGTATTCGCACTGTCCCTTGTTCTTCATTCATAAGTGCTTCTCGTGGATATTCTGGTTTTTCACAGCCAGCAGAACCCTCTGAAACACCACGACTTACACCAGCTGGTTTGGGGGCTGGCGCAGCAGCCACTGGAGCAGGTGCGGCAACGGGGCTTGGTGATGGGGTACTAGGTGCCGCAGGAGCTGGGGTAGCCGCTTTAGTCGGTTGAGCCACTGGTGTCGTTTTTTGTACCGGTGTTGCTACTTTCTCTACTTGTTTAGGCGGCTCAGGAACCTTGGCAACTTTTTCTACCATTTTTGGTGGCTCAGGCGGTTTTTCCTTTGGTTTCGGCTCTTCCGGCTTTGGTGGAGGAGGCGGCTTAATATCCTGAATAATTTGTAATTCCACAGGTTTTTCTGCTGGTTTTTGAATATTGTTTGCTAAACCTGACATCAGAATATAGACAACAAGAAGATGCAGAAAAATAACTGCAGCAATACCAATTAGGCGTTTGGCAGATTTATTTTCTATGTCTGTAAAAGTCATGCCCATAGTTACTCCTGAAACTGTAGACAAACAATTTTTAAAATGACTGTTTGGCTAAGAATGAGTATTTGTTCTGCAAACACAATGTTTAAAGGCATGTTTGCAGAACAACCATTTAGAACTTATATGTACCTCGTACAAAGTAAGTACGTCCTAAAGGATCTGCATAACGTGGGTCATACCCCATTTGGAAGTTGTCACCAACATTTGAAGCAGGAGGGTCTTCATCAAAGATATTCTTAATACCTGCTGTAACTTCTAGATTTTTAAAGCCTTTGTATGTGCCTGAAATATTATAAATTGTATAGTCGCTTACTTTATGATCACGATAACCTTCCGCAACAGAAGAACTTGAATTTTGGTCATCGTAACCACGAGTGAATTGTTGTTGGAAATTTACACCCCAGTTTTGGTAATTCCAATATAAATTAGCAGTATGTTTCCAACGAATAATTGGAGCATCTCCAACATATGCTCCTAAACTACTAATCCATTCTCCATCTTTTTCATTTTGATATTTATATTTAATGACATAAGTTCCATCAATTCCAAAACCAAATCGACCTGTTGCTGTCATTGGGGTTATATAATTTAGACTTACATCGACACCAGAAGTTTTTAAATCACCCATATTGTCTTGTGTAGTAATGATATGGTTAAGCGTTCCATCTGGGTTGCGTACGAACTTGTCGGCATATTTTGTTGGATTGTTAAAAATATCACTCTCAGGTAATGCAGCAATTTGATTTTCAACTTCAATATTAAAATAATCTAAGGTTAGAACTAAATTCTTAATTGGTTCAAGAACTAGGCCAGCAGTAAATGATTTTGATTCTTCAGGGTCAAGATCTTTATTTCCTCCATTTTTGCGGTCAAATTGGGTTTCGCAATCACGGCTGGCAACACCACCAGGTGGAAGAGTATCTCCCGGTTTTTTAGGAGGGCCATTCGGACAAAGTACAGGATCATTATAGTAAGCTGAAGTATTTGTTATAGAGTTAGGAGCATTTACTTCCCATAAAGTTGGTGCTCTAAATCCTGTGCTATAAGAGGTACGAAACATTAATTGTTTAATTGGTTCCCAGCGAAGTGCGAATTTAGGATTAAACGTATCTCCGAAATCACTGTAATCATCGTAACGGGCTGCAAGTTGAGCTTCTAATGTTTTATGTAATGGAATATGCAGTTCAGTAAAGACTGCTTTAATATCTCTTTTTCCTTTATTTGTAGGTTCATCAGGATCAACCCCTGTACTTGGTGCTTGACTAGCCACTTCAGACACCACGTTTGAGGTCCATTCATCATGGCGATAGCTAGCTCCTATTGCAAAACCAACGTCACCTGCTGGTAATGTAAATATAGGTCGACTAGCAGTGAAATCAACAGTAGTTGAATCAACATCTGCTTTTAAATAAGCACCAGTTACTCCTAGTGTATCCCATAAGCCTGCATCTTCTGGTGCTTGTGGACCGAATGGGTTTAAAATACCATTATTTAAAGCTTCTTGAGTTCTGTTGTAGTTAAGATACCCACTGTTTAATCGATCTTCCGCTTCGCTATGAGCATAAGTAACACCAGTATTAATATCCCAACCGAATGCTTCACCCTCTAGACCACCGAATACACGATGTGACTCATTAATACTAGAACTAACACGATTACCAGCTTGAGAACGAATATAAAGTTCAAGTGGGCCACTGACTTTATTCATAGCAGGTGTAATTCCATTACCTGGATAATATTTACTATCAGGATTCAATGTTAAATCGAAGAAAACGTCTGGAGCGACAGAAGTAGTAATTTCATTACGTGCGTAAACATATTCTGCTACAGCATTTAAATTGTCATTTAGCTTAAAAGTAGCACGCCCCAATGCTGAGATATCTTCAGTTTTTGGAACAATTCCAATCACTGCTTGACTGTTATAACGGCAGAATCCACCTTGAGCGTACACGAGCGGATTACTTCCACAGCCTGTAGCTGCATATGGGTTTCCTTCGGTACCAGTTTTTGTGTCATAAAAGTTAGCAGGAAAACTACCACTGCTACCTTTTGTAATACCTAACTCTGGTAATAATCCTCCGCGTTTACTAACTTTACGATCTTTAGCCATAACATCGTTGCCATGTCGATAATCAACGACACCAAAGATATTGAAGCCATTTTCATCAAGATCACCATAACCACCAAATACACTTACATCTTGTGTATCCCCCCCATTTTGCTCTGGTTGTGTCAAACCTCCACTGATGTTTAAACCAGTAAATTGTTTTTTAGTAATGAAGTTGATTACACCACCAATTGCATCTGTACCATAAATTGCTGATGCGCCATCTCGTAAGACCTCAATACGGTCTAACATAGCTAGCGGAATAATATTTAAGTTGGTAACGCCACTATCATAAGCATTTGCAGCTAAACGACGACCATTAAGTAAGATTAAGGTTTTATTGGCACCAATTCCTCGGAGGTCAGCTGCTGAGCCTACCGTTCCACTAGCACCTACATTTTGAGCAGTAACAAAACTTGATTGGTTTGCACTGATCTTTGCTAATGCTTCCTCTGTTGTTGTTACCCCTTGTTTTAAGATTTCATCAACTTTTACGATGGTAATGGGTGAAGCACTTTGTGCCGCAACTCCTTTGATTGAAGAACCTGTAACGGCAACTTTTACGACTTTTGTTGGTTTTTCATCAGTGCTTGATTTTTCAGTTTCTGCTGCCTGTGCCAGGGTAAGACACATCATACTCAAACTAAGGGTGCTTAATTTAAGAATTGTTTTGCTGATCTTGGGGGTTGCCTGAGATCGAACATTGTATTTTTTTTTCATCGTGGATTTGATCCCTTTTTGTTGTCGTTAGCGATATTGCTGGAAAGTTTTTAAGCAAAGCAAGTGCCAACTATATATTTTTCTTTTTTTAGTTTATGCAAAATATTGATATATATTGATTTTATTATGGTTCAGCATAAAGATTCATCTTTTATTAAACAAAAATAAATTTTCCGTTTGGAAAATTTTTGAACGCTGGCCAAAAGTTTCAAATTTTTTTGTATAAAAAATATACATTACTGGACTCTTCACATGCTTAATAAATAAAAATGTATCGTTTTAGAACCTTTCTATATGTAATGTTATACTATTTGTAATGTCGAGTTTTGTGGTGTTTTTTATTTTAAATCAATTACTTACTTTGTAATTATTTGTTAATTTGGCTTGTCTCAATATGAATCATAATGTGTCATTAATGTATTTTATTTGTGCATTTAAGGTATTAGATGATTAACATATGCAAATATAATATTTGGCAAAAAGTTACTTTTATTTATATAGTTCAAACCATTTTAAGTACCTAATAAAAATATGAATTTCTAATATTATTAATTATTTTGTGATGAATATTAATAAATGGCATGAAATTCGCTTTATTTTCAGTAGTTACAAAAGATTGGGTTTTTTGACTTTGTTTTTCCATTTGTTCAAATAAAAACGCTTATAGAAAAGTAAAGAATTAAACCCAAATAGGCTTATCTGTTGAAAAAGAACTTTTCTTATGCAGATTTAGATGTTACTCAAAAGGATAATATCTTTTAAAAAACTAATTACGTGGGTATGAACTTGAAATTAAAATTTTTTAAGCTCGCCATTTTAAGTCTGGCTATTACATCAGTTCCTTGTGCTTACGCAATTACACCAGCACAACCAAACAAAATTTTGCATGTTGCCTATGAAGCTCCAGATGATGGTTTCGATATGGTTAAAACTACCAATTTCTATAGTGCTAATATTGCTGAGGCAATTTTTGAGCCTTTACTCAAATATGACTATCTGGCACGTCCATTACAGTTAGCTCCCTATACAGTAGAGAGTCTGCCTAAAGTGGAACAAGACGGTAAAGTTTATACTTTTAAAATTAAGCCAGGTATCTATTTTACCAATGATCCCGCTTTTAAAGGTAAACGCCGTGAGCTAGTAGCCGAAGACTACGTCTATACAATTAAACGGATTCTAGATCCTAAAAATAGAGCACCGTCTGTTTCATTCATTGATGGTAAGTTACTAGGTGCCGATGCGGTTGTAGCCCAAGCAAAGAAAACTGGAAAATTTGATTATGCTGCTCCAATTGCAGGAGTCAAAGCACTTGATCGATATACTTTACAATTTACCTTAACTCGCCAAGACTATAATTTCCCTTATATTCTTGCCTATATTACTTTTGGCGGAGTTGCTAAAGAGGTTGTCGATTATTACGGCGACCGTATTGGTATGCATCCCGTAGGTACAGGCCCTTACATGTTAAGTAAGTATGTACCAAGAAGTAAGGTCGAGTTAGTTGCCAATCCTGATTATCGTGGTTTTGTCTGGAACTTTAAGTCGACAGGAACACCTTGGGATAACCAGCTTGTTAAGGAAATGTCTGGAAAGAAAATGCCACAAATTGGAAAGGTGGTGGTCAGTATTATTGAAGAAGAGCAGTCAAGATGGTTAGCTTTCCAGTCGGGTCAACTCGACTTTGACAAACTTACAGCGAGTGCAGTTCCTCAAGCTTTAGATGGAAATCAGCTTAAAGCTTCTTTTAAGAAGAGAGGAATTAAGCACTATCCAAATAAAGAACCTGAGATTACCTATACCATGATGAACATGCGTGATCCGGTGATGGGTGGTTTTAGCCCAGAAAAGATAGCTCTTCGTAGAGCAATTACTTTGTCGTACAACCAAAAAGAAAGTATAAAACAAGCTTATAAAGGGCAAGCTATTCGGGCTGAAATGTTTATACCTGAAGGTGTGAATGGCTATAATCCGAAATATAAAAGTAGCGTAGGATACAACCCGCTACTAGCAAATAAATTACTTGATTATTATGGTTATAAAAAAGGTGCTGATGGTTATAGAACCCAGCCAAACGGGAAACCTTTGATCTTAAAAATTAATACAGAAAATAGCTCCGCCTCAGTTATCCACTCAGAACTCTGGAAAAAGAATCTGGATGCAATTGGCATTCGAGCTGACTTTAAGGTGAGTAATTTTGCAGATAACTTAAAAGCCGCAACTCAATGTAAATATATGATTTGGAGTGGGGCATGGATTGCTGACTATCCTGAAGGAGATAATTTTGCACAGTTGCTTTATGGACCTAATGCTGGTCAGGGAAACCATGCTTGTTATCAGTCTAAAACATATGACGCTCTTTATACTCAGGCCATTCATTTACCACCGAAACAACGTCTACCATATTATGAAAAGCTCAATCGCCAGATTGAAGCTGATAACCCATGGATTGTTCATGTAACTCGAATTCGTAACTGGTTAGTACGGCCACAAGTTCAAGGTTTTAAACCCCATCCTATGATGAATACAAACTGGCAATATCTTGATATTACTCCTATTAAAAAATAATTTTAGATAAAGATCATGATGACTGAAAATTTAAAACAAAAGCTCAAGCACTGTAGTATCAGCTTGCTATTCGCTAGTATGGCCTTAACGGGATCTACAAGTATTTCTGCGAAAAGCCCAGCCGATCCGAATAAAGTTTTACGTTACGTATTTCCAACAGCTGAGACAGGTTTCGACCCGGCTTATATCCATGATTTATATTCGGCGCATGTAACCACATCGATATTTGAAACTCTATATACCTATGATTATTTAGCAAGGCCGGCAAAGCTTATTCCGCAAATAGCAACTGCTATGCCAGAAGTCAGTGCCGATGGTCTGAGCTATACCATTCGAATTAAAAAGGGAATTTATTTTACGCCAGACCCTGTTTTTAAAGGCAAACCTAGAGAATTAACAGCTAATGATTATGCGTACTCTTTTAAGCGTTTATTGGACCCGAATCTGCGCTCTCCAAATAGCTGGTTATTAGAAAACAAAATTGAAGGTATGGATGCGTTAGTCAAAGCAGCCAATAAGTCCGGAAAATTTAACTATGATCAAAAGGTAAGTGGTTTACAAACACCTGATAAATACACTTTGGTGATTCGTTTAGTTAAGCCAGACTATAACTTTCCTTTATTACTCGCCCATGACCCGACAGGTGCAGTGGCACGTGAAGTCATCGAAAAGTATAAAGACAAAGCCGGTTATGTAATGGGCCACCCTGTAGGTACAGGTCCTTATGTGTTGAGCAAGTGGGTACCAGCATCGCGCATTGTTTTAAAAGCGAATCCTGATTATCGCGGCTTTACTTGGAACTTTACTGCCAGCAGCCCTGAAGATCAGGCAATTGTGAAGCGACTTAAAGGTAAAAAAATGCCCCAAATCGGCACAATTGATATTCAGGTGATGGAAGAAAACCAATCGCGGTGGCTAGCATTTCAGCGTGGTGAGGTTGATATATTTCAGCTTGAAGGCCAACTGGTCGCAAAAGCGGTTAAAGATGGCAAACTAAGACCTGAACTTGCTAAAGAAGGTGTGCAGTTATCTCGCATTGTTGACCCCGAAATTAGCTATATTTATTGGAATCTTAAAAATCCAGTCGTTGGGGGAATGAGTAAGGAGAAAATTGCTTTACGCCGTGCGATAGCGATGTCTCGTTCAATAGATCAAGAAATTAAACTAGTAAGAAACGATGATGCACAGCGTCTACATTTTCCAATTCCACCAGGTGTAGTGGGTAATGACCCTCAATACAGAACTAGTACGCCATATTCTGTGAAAGCAGCAAATTTACTATTAGATCGATATCACTATAAAAAAGATGCCTCAGGTTGGCGTACACAACCAGATGGGAAACCTCTGGTCATTGAATATATGGCGCGTAGTGACAGTATTGGCCAGCAAAGCGCTGAACTTTGGAAGAAAAATTTTGATAGTTTGAATATACGTATGGTCTTTAAACCCATGCTTTTTGCAGATCTTATTCGTGCGCAAAAACAATGTGAAGGGATGTTCGGGTCTTCTGCATGGATAGCCGATTATCCAGATGGGGATAATTTTATGCAAAATTTTTATGGACCCAATACACATATGACGAACTGGTCTTGTGGTTCTACACCAGAGTTTGATCAGTTGTATCGCCAAACGCAACAAATGCAAGCAGGTGCTGAGAGAGATGCGCTTTATCGAAAAATGACACGGTTGTTAGAAGTCTATATGCCTGTTCAAATCTCATATGCACGCTACCGGAATATGCTGGCTCAACCAAAAATCATTGGATATAAGAAGCATCCAATTTTACATGCAGAGTGGATGTATTTCGATATTGATACAAATACTAAATCTAATCATTAAATGAAAAAAATTGGAGATACGATGAAAAATAATGTACTGAAAATGACAACCTTATGTGTGTTGACCATGGGTATAAGTCAATTTGCAACGGCAGAAACAACACGTCCTACTTTGCCATTACTTAAAGCACAACAACTTCCAGGATGGTGTGATGCGAATTTAAAAAAGATTCAGAAAGAGATTTCAAATTTTGAAAAAACACCTGTTAAAGATAATGCAGCAGCGGCACCTATATTGGCAAAATGGGATAAAGTTTTTGCGCATTTTGAAGATTTCTCAGGTCCTATAAGTCTATATAGTAACGTAGACCCAGATGCAAAGTTACGTAAGGCCGCAGAAGACTGTGAAATCAAAATTAATCAGTTTCATACTGATATATTTCAAAATTCAAAATTATATAACGTCATTAAGAATACAAAAGCTACTGATCCGATAGACCAAAAATATCGTCAAGATATCTTAGATCAGTTTGAAGACACAGGCGTTCAACTTGAGCCAGTAAAACGTGCACGAATGAAAGCTATTCTGGATGAGTTGACCAAACTCGAACAAGAATATGCCCGTAACGTCCGTGATAATCCAGAGAAACTTGAGTTTACTCCTGAAGAGATGAAAGGCTTACCTCAAAGTTATATTTCAGCATTAAAGAAAAATGCTAAAGGCAACTATTTATTAGGTTTTGAATATCCGGAATATCGTCCTTTTATGGAGTTGGCAGATAATGATGATGCCCGAAAAAGATATCAAATTGCCTTTACGCGACGGGGTACTGAACAAAATTTAAAACTACTTAAACAGGCAATTGATTTGCGTTATGAGCTTGCTCAGTTATTTGGAAAAGCAAGTTATGCAGATTGGGTTTTAAAAGACCGTATGGCTAAAACGCCTGAGGCTGTAAATCAATTTTTAGCAGAAGTCCAAAAAACAGTAGCGCCACTTGAACGTAAAGAAGTAGAAGAACTCCGTGAATTTAAAGCACAAACATTAAAAACACCATTAGAAAAAACCGAGATCACACGTTGGAGTGAAGCTTACTGGAGTGAAAAGCTTCGTAAGAGTAAATATCAGATCGATCAGGAAAAACTTCGTGATTATTTTCCAACCTTAGCTGCTCAAAAATGGTTGTTTGCTATTTCATCTGATCTTTATGGTATTGATTTTAAACCTGTCAAAGTTAAAGCATGGCAGGATGAAGTTGAATATTACGATGTAGTTGATAAGAAAACAGGAAAACTCCTTGGTGGCTTATATATGGATAAATTCCCTCGTGAAGGGAAGTATGGCCATGCCGCTGTTTGGGGAGTATATGGTGGTAGTACATTAACAAACCGCTTACCAGTTTCAGCCCTAGTCACGAACTTTAATCGTAAAGGGCTAAACAGTGACGAGCTTGAAACTTTTGTCCATGAGTTTGGTCATGCTTTACACGGCATTTTGTCAAATACACGTTATGCGAGTCAGTCTGGAACATCCGTAGAACGTGATTTTGTAGAAGCGCCATCTCAAATGTATGAGGAGTGGGCACGCCGTAAAGAAACCTTATCTAAAGTGGCCGATTATTGCGATCCAGCCTGCCCACGTGTTGACGATGAGTTAATTGCCCGTTTAAAAGCTGTACATAACTATGGTCGTGGCTTGCGTTATGCGCGTCAGACCCTTTATGCACAGTACGATATGTCATTGCATACTGCTGATGCATTAAAAGTAAAACCTTTAGAAAATTGGCAAAAAATGGAAGCTGCTACAGCTTTAGGTTATGTACCAACAACCGAATTTCCGGGGCAGTTTGGGCATTTGATGGGCGGTTATCAAGCAGGTTATTACGGCTATATGTGGTCTGAGGTTCTAGCTTTAGACATGCTTTCTGCTTATGGGGATAACCTTAATAACCCACAAGTAGGGCAACGTTACCGTCAAACGATCTTATCGCAAGGTAGCCAAAAACCAGCAGCTGAATTAGTTAAAGATTTCCTTGGCCGTGATCCTGACAATAAAGCATTCTTTAACGAAATTACCGGACAACGGGTTAAATAAGGAATTATCACTATGCTGGCATATGTTATTCGGCGGTTATGGCAGATGATTCCAACTATGTTGGGGGTAGTCTTACTTATTTTTATTCTTTTTAACTGGGTAGGTGGCGATCCTGCTTATATTTTAGCGGGCAAGATGTCTAATCCTGAGCAGATTGAAAACATTCGTAAGCAGTTAGGTGTAGATCAGCCTTATTACGTTCAGCTCTGGATTTTTATTAAGCAGATTCTCACTTTTGACTATGGGGCGAGTTGGAGTACTGGCGAACCTGTTTCTCAAATTATTTTAACCCGATTGGGACCCTCGCTCACGCTTCTAATCCCACTAACTATTTTACAGACGGTTATTTCAATTATTTTGGCATTGGCTGTTGCAGCGGTACGTGGTTCTCTAACCGACCGTATGGTCATGATGCTATGTACTATTGGCATGTCGATCAGCATCTTAGTTTACATTATCGTTTTTCAATATGTTCTGGCTTATCAGCTAAGTTGGTTTCCTGTGCAAGGCTGGAGCGACACTTTTACTGATAACTTATTTAAGTTTGCCTTACTGCCAATTCTAATCATGCTGGTGGTGAGTATTGCACCGACTTTACGGTTATATCGTAGTTTCGTGCTTGATGAAATTAATCAGGACTATGTTCGAACAGCACGGGCTAAAGGTGTGGGTGAAAGCCGAATCTTAGGTGTACATGTACTACGTAATGCTTCAATTCCGATTATTACCGACGTGATGTCAACTTTACCTGCATTGCTCATAGGAGCATTTTTAATTGAACGTTTTTTTGGTATTCCCGGGATTGGTCGAGAGGTGATTATTGCAGTTGAGCGGAGTGATTTTCCTGTTATTAAAGCAATTACAGTTTACATCGCAGCTGCAACTATGATTTTTAACCTGATTGCCGATTTGGTCTACAAAGTGGTTGATCCACGTGTACAGTTGAAGTAGGTGGGCTATGCTGAGCGTTTTATCAAAAAGAAAACAACAAACAAAAGCCGAAGCTCATTCATCTGGCCTGTGGAAACTTGCCATGCGTCGTCTTCGGGCCGACAAGATCGCAATGTCATCGCTAGTGATTGTATTGCTTTATTTTATTATCTTGGTTCTATCAATGACGGGCGTGATTGCATCTGACTGGAATAAAGAAGTTGCTGTGAGTTATGCGCCACCCACATTTATAGGGGCAGACAAGACAACAGAAGCTGGACAAAATGCAGCAGCAATTGGGGAGGAATTACCAGAAAATCCAGTTGATCCTTTAAAAGATGTAATTAACAAGCTTAAGGCTGAAATTAAACAAGAAAAGAGCTCTGGAAGTGCAATTGATTATTATGGTGTAGTTGACCCATTAGCCGATGATATGAAAGCGATCGATCAGCAACTTGGAGGACATTTACTTGATCAACAAGCAGAACTGAAAAGTACCCTTGTGTTTGGAGCTGATAAATGGGGACAGGACGTTTTAAAGAAAACTATTAAAGGTGCTGAAACTTCAATTATTGTTGGGGTGATATCGGCTTTAATCGCAGTAGGGATTGGTACACTTTTAGGCGCAATTTCTGGATATTTCGGTGGTTGGGTTGATGATATTCTCAACTGGTTTTATAACATTTTTACCTCAATTCCATATTTATTATTAGTTCTCGCGATTGCTGCAGTACTTCAACAAAAAGGTATTTTGTCTATTGTTCTGATTTTAGGTTTAACGGGCTGGACGGGTGTTTATCGATTAATACGTGCTGAATATATGAAACACACGGCACGTGAATACGTTCTTGCTGCCAAAGCAATTGGTGTTGGTCACTTCCGCCGTATGTTCATTCATATTTTCCCAAATGTCAGCCATATCGCTTTAGTCCAAATGTCAATTTTGGTGGTTTCTTTTATTAAATCTGAAGTTATTTTGAGTTTCTTGGGCTTTGGTGTGCCAGTAGGCGTAGTGTCTTGGGGGAGCATGTTAAATGAAGCACAAAGTGAACTACTTTTAGGTAAGTGGTGGCAGCTTGTCGCAGCTTCTGTCGCAATGGCTGTTTTGGTAACGGCATTTTCAATGTTTACTGATGCGCTCCGTGATGCATTAGATCCAAAACTAAAATAAGAGGAAGATCAAAATGATCGAACAAGAAAATAAGAATGCGCCGTTATTGCACGTTAAAAATTTACGAGTAAGTTTTAAAGGTCAAGATAAGCAATATATTGAAACCGTAAAAGGAATTACTTTTGATATTCCTACAAATACTACGGTTGCTTTAGTAGGTGAGTCGGGTAGTGGTAAATCGGTTACTTCTTTGGCAACTATGGGATTGCTGCCTGTAGGTCAGAGTAAAATTGATGAGCAAAGTAAAATTATATTTGAAGGCAAAGATTTACTAAGCTTATCTCGTAAAGATATGCGCAAAATCTGTGGTAAAGACATAGCCATGATTTTTCAGGAGCCGATGTCATCATTAAATCCAGTTTTTACGGTTGGCAATCAAATTGCAGAAGTGTTGTGTTTGCATATGGGATTGAGCCGTAAACAGGCCCGACAACGCGTTTTAGAGTTGCTTAAAGAAGTAGGTATTCCGTCACCTGAAACTAAAATTGATGCCTATCCAAACCAACTTTCGGGTGGTCAACAACAACGTGTCATGATTGCTATGGCGATTGCATGTGAGCCTAAACTGCTCATTGCCGATGAACCGACTACGGCCCTTGATGTCACGATTCAAAAGCAAATTCTTGATTTACTCGAGTCATTGCGTAAGCGCCGTCAAATGTCGATGCTTTTTATTACCCACGATTTAGCATTGGTCGGTGAAATTGCAGATAAAGTCATTGTAATGCGTCATGGCGAGATTAGAGAGCAAGGTGCTGCTGAACAGGTTCTTGAACAGCCTAAAGATGTATATACGAGAGCTTTATTATATTGCCGCCCGCAAATGTCACAAAGACCTTATCGTTTACCAGTGACCAGCGATTTTATGCGTCAAGAAGACGATGTATTGGTCGAGCAAAGTTTTGATGCTTCAGAAATTCCCGAGCGCAAACGTGGCTTAAATGGTGATGAACAAATCATTTTAGAAGTAAAAGACCTGAAAAAAAGCTTTTATAGCCGTAAAGGTCTATTTGGCAAAGAAGAGTTTCAGGCCGTAAAAGGTGTTTCTTTTAAGCTGGCTAAAGGAAAAACCTTAGGATTAGTTGGTGAGTCAGGTTCAGGTAAAACGACTGTTGGGCTATTACTCATGCGCTTACATCAGGCATCTGGTGGGCAGGCTTTCATCGAAGGTAAAGATATTCTTTCATTAACTGAAAAAGAGTTTGCTAAATATCAACGGAAAATCCAGATCATCTTTCAAAATCCGTATGCGTCTCTTAATCCGCGCTTTACCATCGGGCAGATTTTATTAGAGCCTATGCAAATTCATGGTATTGGTAAAGATGATGCTGAGCGCAAGCAAATTGCTCTCAGACTGCTTGAGCGAGTCAATTTACCTGAACAAGCTTACTACCGATATCCGCATGAGTTTTCAGGTGGACAACGTCAACGTATTGCCATTGCACGCTGTTTAACGCTAAAGCCTGAAATCTTAATTTGTGATGAATCTGTTTCTGCGCTCGATGTTTCAGTTCAGGCACAAGTACTTAATTTATTGCAAGACTTACAAGATGAGTTTGGACTAAGTTATATCTTTATTTCACATGATTTATCGGTCGTGAAATATATCTCTGATCAGGTCATGGTCATGAATCATGGCGAGGTTGTAGAAATAGCCAATTCAGATGAACTCTATGCACATCCTCAACATGATTATACTAAACGACTATTAAAGGCGATTCCTCAAGGGATTCAACACGTTTCATGAGCGTAAAGTTATGTCGTTAAGGGCACTTTCGAGTGCCTTTTTATTTGGTTTATGTGGTAAATGCTTATAAAATAAAAGAAGTAAATGTAGAGTATTTTATTCTTGTTATGTGCGCTAATTTTAAACCTTTAACGCTTGCCCAATTACAGCAACTTCAGTTGCCTGTGGTCGGCTTTAGCTATGCCGAAGAGGTTTATCCTGCAGGAACAATGCCACTATTATTTAAATCACCACAAGGGCTTGAGTGGCGTGAAGTGATGTTCGGATTGGTTCCAAAATGGGCTGAAGATACAAACATAGCAAAACATACCTACAATGCCCGCCATGAGACTATTTTCCAAAAACCGAGTTTTCAAGAAGCTGCACTTAAATGTAAATTTGGTGTGATTCCAGTGACCGAATTTTATGAAAGTAAGTATATAAATGATAAACCTGAGCGGTGGGGTGTTCGCCGTAAAGATGGGCAGGCTTTTTTCATCGCAGCAATCTACGAAATTTGCAAAATGAATGAAACGATTATTCGTTCTGCAAGTATGTTGACCATGGACGCTATAGACCATCCAATGATGAAAGACTTTCACGAGCCAGGCGATGTTAAACGATCAGTTATTGTGATTCCACACGACCGACTAGATGAATGGTTAAGTTTAGAAACACCAGATATTTCCAGCTTTATCGAAGGCTTTCCAGTTGAAGAGTTTGAATGTTCTCATGTCCCAAAAGAAAAAATTATAAAACCTACACCTCAGTTAAGTATGTTTGACTAATCTATCTAAGATTAAGATGAGGTTATTGATCTCAAATTTGAATCAATAACCTATATCACTTATTCAATATTTTTACTTAATGTTTGTACCTCAGAGTCTTCAGCTAAATAGCTCAATTCAATCGGTGAAATCACAAAAGTTGCATTATCTGAGGTCTGTTTAAATACAAAACCATATTCAAAAGATTGGCTATTTTTACTTGGTAACCAGAATAGATAAGGACAGCCTGTATAGCTACCATCCCAACCCATTTCTCTAGCGAGAGCCAACGCTGTATCAGATTTCGCTATGATTTCTTTGAGTGATTCTTTATCTCGTGTTGAGACATCACCATCATCATCTGCAAATGTTTGTAGAAACTCATTTAAGGGTTTAAGGTCTTCCCAGTTATGTTCTATTGTCGAGAAATGATATCCATATAGCATCATGTGCACTTTCTTCCATCTTGTTATTGTGTCCTTGAACATACCAAGAAATATATGAAAAGGAAATGGATAAATCTGATTTAAGTTGTTTATTTTTCATAACTTATAGATTGTTTTTTGTACGGAATAAAGGCTTTTATAAATAATATAATTATGCATATTAACTAAATAGTATAGGCGGAAAGCAACGGCCTAATGATTAAGATAAATTACTATTTTAGTAAATCAAACTGTTGGCGAATATGGAATTGTTCATAATTCACCTATAATAGAAATGAAACTATGTAGAGCATATTTATGTTTATAACAACTACACGCCCACAAGATAATTTAATTAATCAACTTCTGCCGATTTTGGAACAGGCGAGCCAGATTTTACTAGAAGAATATCAAAACTATTCAGCGGGTTATGAGTTTACTATTCATGAAAAGAATGATAATTCACCTGTAACCCAAGCAGATCTAAAGGTAAATAGATTTTTATTAAAGCATCTTGCAGAGATTACTCCAGAGTTGCCTGTATTGTCTGAAGAAAGTGATTATAGTGCCCGTCATGAATGGTCTACTTGTTGGATGTTAGATCCACTCGATGGAACCAAAGAATTTATACATGAACGTGATGAATTTACGATCAATCTAAGCTTGATCAACGGCAAAGAAACAGTTTTCTCAGTTATTGCTGTGCCATGTGAACAAGTTGTGTACTTAGGATATCTACAAGATTTACCTTTTAAATATAGCTTTAGCCAACAACAATGGTATCAATATCAGGTTAGTTCAACTTCGCTAGATGTACCTATACAAATAGGACTTAGTCACGGTAGTAAAAATCCAAAATACCAAAAATTTATTCAACCTATAGAAAAAGAACATCGTATTATTCGACGAGAAGCTGGGAGTGCCTATAAGTTTTGCATGATGTTAGAAGGTGAAATAGATATTTACCCACGCTTTCATCCTACTTCTGAATGGGATACCAGTTCTGGTCAAGGTCTCTTAGAAAGTATAGGCGGTGGTTTACTTACTCTTGATGGAAAACCTTTTGAATATAACCAAAGAAGCACGGTTTTAAATAAGGGCTTTATCGCTTTTCGTGATCAGGAAAGCAAAAAAATAGCATTTGAAGCATTAGCCCAATCAGGTGTTATAGATTGAGAGTTATGCCAGACATGTTATAGTGGCAAAGTATTGAAAAAAGATGACAAGATAAAAATGGCACTCGATTTATTGCCTAAAAGTATGTTTGAAGCAATTGATTTATTGCCCGATGCTTCAACTCCTGTAACCTTATTTACGCGCCATTCTTTAAGAGAACTTGTAGATGGGCAGGGCTTGGCTGGTTATGATCTCCAACTTACTCCTCAAGGACGTGAGCTTGCGCAGGCATGGGGTAATTACTTAATCAAAAATACAGATCGTGTTATTCAGCATTGTATTTCAAGTCCAATACAACGCTGTGTCGATACGGCGGCACTCATGATTGAAGGGGCTGACGATGTAAGTCCCCAATCAAATACTCATACGATTGAAATTATTGAGCAAGGGCTACTTGTTGAACCGGGTAGCTTTGTGTTGGATATACAACAAGCTGCTCCTTATTTTAAAAAGCAGGGTGCTTTAGGTTTTATTAATAGTTTTGTAAATAATGCATTACCTGGTATGAAACATCCCATTACAGGTGTTTTAGATGTACTAGAGCTTATTTACCGGACTCATCCAAAAACTAAAGGCGGTCTTAGTTTAGCCGTGAGTCATGACACGATTATTGCAGCAATTGTTGCTGTAATTTCTGGTGAGAATAAAATTAAGAAAGAAGACTGGCCGGAAATGATGGAAGGATTATTTGTATGGTTTGAAGGTGAAGAGTTTCCAAATTGTAAATTAAAGTGGATTTGGAGAGGAAAGGCCTATGAGCTGAATGTAGCTAAATTTCATAAAGTGCTATAAGCTCAAAAACAATAGATAATAAAAAAAGCCCTATTGGGCTTTTTTTACATGTTCAAATTAGTTAGCTAACGCTTTAACTTGAGCATTTAAACGGCTCTTATGACGAGCAGCTTTATTTTTGTGGATGATGCCTTTATCAGCCATGCGGTCGATTACAGGAACAGCTTTTTTGTAAGCTTCTGTAGCAACAGCATAATCACCACCAGCGATTGCACTTAAAGTACGTTTGATGTAGGTACGAACCATAGAACGCAAGCTTGCGTTGTGTTTACGCGCTGTAACGTTTTGACGCGCACGTTTTTTAGCTTGAGCAGAGTTTGCCACTCTTGCACTCCTTGAAAATAAGTTGGTCTGGGCGGGCTGTGGTCAATTCAGTAAACTGGTGTAACCATCACCAGCCCGTAAACAAGTGCCATATTGTGATGAATCAACACCGTGAAGTCAAGCCTTGCGAGCATTTTAAGCGGTTTTAGGGGCTGCTAAAACGGTAAGAAAAGGTTAAATTTGATACAAACTTAAAGAGGGTTGGATAAAAAATGACTATAAGTACTAAAAAAGCAATTGTGATAGGTGCTACGGGACTTGTGGGTTTAGCGCTTGTCGAACAGCTTGTGCAAACACCAGAATTTGAAGCGATTACTGTTGTGGTAAGAAAAGAATCACAACTACTTAATACATATAAAAAAGTTACTCAACTTGTTATAGAGGACTTTTTATTACTCAATGATGAAGATGTGAATGGCCATACCCATGCTTTTAGCTGTCTCGGAACAACATTAAAAATGGCTGGTTCAAAACAGGCTTTTTATGCCGTGGATTATGAAATCAATGCCCATTTAGCAGATCTAGTGCAAGATAAGCACATTCATTTACTGCTAGTGAGTGCCCTTGGAGCAAATGCAAACTCTCCAATTTTCTATAATAAAGTGAAAGGACAGTTAGAAGATTATATTGAGAGCTTAGAACTCGAAAAACTATCTATTTTTAGACCGTCTTTACTGATTGGTAAACGCAGCGATGTACGGTTTATTGAAGACTTAGGGCAGAGTCTATTTAAACTTATTGAGAATAAATTTCAAAAGCCATTCAAATATAAGCCAGTAACTGCCGAGCAATTGGCTCATACGATGGTCGTAGCGGCGCTAACGCAAATTGAAGCCTTTAAACGATATGATAATCTGAGCATACAACAAACTCGATAAGGGAGTATTAAAGTGTCGACAGTACCATTTGTAACATGTGATTTATTAGATGATAACCCTGAAAAAGGCTTACAGGTTGTAATCCCATCAATGGATGGCAAGTTCTTTCAAAGTTATGGAGCTCGTAAAACTTTTGGGGGACAGGTTGTAACAGTAAAGTGCTTTGAAGATAACTCACGTGTAAAAGAGTTATTGGCAACAGATGGTACAGGTAAAGTATTAGTTGTGGATGGTGGTGCATCTATGCGCTGTGCACTCATGGGTGATTTGATTGCTGAGTCAGCAGTTAAAAACAACTGGAATGGTGTAGTGATTTACGGTTGTGTAAGAGATGTTGATGCACTTGCGACCTTAGATTTGGGAGTACATGCATTGGCTGCAATTCCACAAAAAAGTAATCGTAAAGGCATTGGTGAAGTAGATATTAATTTGTATTTTGGTGGAGTCACAATTCAATCTGGTGATTTTATCTATGCTGATAATAATGGGATTGTGATAGCAAAAGAAAAATTAGTCTAATTCTCTAATATAAAGGAAGGCATGATGGTGATTCATCAAATTAAAGTACTTCAAGCAGTTGTATCTGCAATTGCTGAAGGTGGTAGAGGTGTTTCAGGAACAGCATTTCCACAACAACCTGTAAAGGCTTTGAAATTATATGAATTTGAAGGTTCACCATTTTGCCGTCGTGTTCGTGAAGTGATTACACTTTTGAATCTGGACGTTGAAATTTATCCATGTCCTAAAGGTGGAACAAAGTATCGTTCAGTTGTAAAAGAAAAAGGCGGTAAATTACAGTTTCCATTTTTAATTGATGAAAATACTGGCGATCAGCTATATGAATCACAGGATATTATTCATCATTTATTTAAACATTATGGTAAGACAGGGAAAACGCCGCAGAAATTTTCGAGTTACCCAAACATGCCTTATGCTGCAGTTGCTGGAACTCTATTAAATGGAGCTCGCGGAATATGGATAAATAAAAAAATTGTTAATAGAGCTGCACCTGAACAAAAACTTGAGTTATGGAGTTTTGAAGCAAGTCCGTATTCACGAATTGTAAGAAGTCTACTCTCTGAACTTGAGCTTCCATATATTTTGCATAATGTAGCAAAAGAGAGATGGCAAGATATGGGACCTGCTATTCTTCGCTTAAAACCAGGGAAATATATACCTTTAGAAGGTGGGAAAAGGGAAAAGCTGTTGCCTATTATGCAAGATAAAATGCAGGTGCCGTATTTGGTAGATCCAAATACGGGAGTGAAGATGTTTGAGTCGGCTCAAATCGTAAAGTATTTAAAAAAGCAATATGGACGTTGATTAAGGTTAATTTGAGTAAGGGTTTAAGGCGTTTTACTTAAACTCTTATCAACATCAGATTTCTTAACAGGTTGTATGAAAAAAATATGAGTATGCTAAATTAATAAACTTAAATACCTAAAAAGGCATATTTTATGGAATGTATGAGAATTCAACCTGTAACGAGTGCTCCTGGTGAAAATGCATTATTTATTGTATTGGGGCTAGCTCAAGGTGATTCTGTAATAGAAAAAGTAAAAGATTTTGCTGCTAATTTTTCAGCACTAACCAGAAGTCTCTTTAATCGTTACCCAGATAGTAAATTTAATGCCACTTTAGGTTTTAGCTCCAATGCATGGGATATATTATTTCCAGAGCAATCCAAGCCTCAAGAGTTAGAGCCATTTCAAGAAATTAGAGGTCCGAAATACACGGCTGTCTCAACTCCGGGTGATTTATTTTTCCATATACGTGCTGATCGTCAGACTTTATGTTACGAGCTGGGCAATATACTTAATCAACAGCTTGGTAAAGTAACGTATCCAATTGATGAGGTACATGGTTTTCGTTATTTTGACGGTCGTGCAATTATTGGCTTTGTAGATGGAACAGAGAACCCTGAACCTGTTATTGCAGCACAGTGGGCATTAGTAGGCGATGAAGACCCTGACTTTATCGGGGGAAGTTATGCTTTTATCCAAAAATATACACATGATATGGACAAATGGCGTTCATTAACTGACGAAGAGCAAGAAAAAGTGATCGGCCGTAAAAAGTTCAATGATGTTGAGCTCGGCGATGATGAAAAACCTTTAACGGCTCATAATGTCGTTAGTAAAGCTCATGATGCAGAAGGTAATGAACTTAAAATTATGCGAGCTAATATGCCTTTTTCAAATCCGTCTAGAAATGAATATGGCACATTCTTTATTGGCTACTCGCGTAAATTTAGTACAACCCGACAAATGCTTGAGAACATGTTTTTAGGCAATGAGCATGGTAACCTAGATCGGTTACTTGACTTTAGTACTGCTCAAACAGGTACTTTATTTTTTGTACCGACTGTAGATTTTCTTGATGATTTAGGCGATGAATAGTCGTTAGTTTAGAAGACTCAAATGATGGGAGTGACTAGATTACTTCCATTATTTAAATTGAAATAAATATGATGTGATGAAATGTTTAAAAAGATAACGCAGCTTTTTCAAGGCTCAAAAGAAACGCCAGAACAACTTTACTTGCAAGAGAGTCAATTAAAATTTGATTCTGAACGTGGGCCTATCATTAATGATGTAGTGATTAATCAAAAGTGGTCAGAGCATCTTGAATATTTCTCAAACCGTAAATTACAGAATTTTGATAATCTTCAAAAGCTATTTCAAATTACGCCACAAATTAATGAAAAGATTGATTTAGAAATCGCAACACAGCGCTATGTTGTAAGATTGGAAAATACTCAAGAAAAGCTACTCCAACTCAAAGCGATTATACAAATATTAAATCAATATTACGTTTTGTTTTTGCGTGATAAATAATCATAGTTGATTGATTAAAAAATATAAAAAGTAGGGCCAACTAGTAGTTTGATTTTCAAAAAAATAACTCATTTCACTAAAAACATCATGCTACTATTGAGCTCATATCTTTTTAGCTGATAAAAGCCATATACATGTTTCAACAAGAAATCTCTCAATTGAATTTACAACAGCTCAAAGCCGGTGAAAAGCGTTGGGTAGGGTCGTTATTAGGTTCATCTGCTGCATTATTATTCAAAGAAATTGCCGTTCAGCATTCATCTTTGCTTGTTGTAGTAGCTCGAAATAATCAACATGTTGCTCAGTTAGAAAGTGAACTTGAATTTTATGGCATAAAACCGACAATTTTCCCTGATTGGGAAATTTTGCCGTATGACCGCTTGTCACCTCATCAAGATATTGTTTCAGAACGACTCGCGATTTTATCCAATATGCCGCAAAAAGGTGTATTGCTCGTTTCAGCAAGCACTTTAGCTCAAAGAGTTGCACCATATTCTTGGGTTTTAGGTGAGCATTTCGATATACGTGTGGGGCAAAAATTTGATTTAGAACAACAGAAGCTACGGTTAGTACAAGCTGGGTATCATTTAGTAGATACGGTTTATGACCATGGTGAGTTTGCTGTACGTGGTAGCATTATGGATATTTTTGCATCTGGTCAGGATGCACCTATCCGTATTGACCTGTTTGATGATGAAATTGATACTTTAAAATTCTTTGATCCAGAAACGCAAAGAACAACAACTACTTTAAAAAGTTTTACCGTCTTACCAGCAAAAGAGTTCCCATTAAAAGAAGCTCGTTCAATTTTTAGAGACCGTTATTCTGAACTTTTTCCGACTGCAAATCCTAAGAAAAACCCAATTTACCAAGATGTTCTTGATGGAATTGCATCTCCGGGAATTGAGTTTTATTTACCGTTATTTTTTGATAAAACTTACATGCAATCTCAAAGTACACTCACAACGTACTTTCCAAAGAATTGCATTGTAATTACAAATAATGATATTGATACTGATTTAACCAGTTTTTGGAAAGAAGTTTTCCGTCGCTATGAAGATAGACGTCATAACGCAGACCAGCCAATTCTCCCACCTGATGAGTTATTTATTGCACCAAATAACTTACTAAGTGCTTTAAATCAGTTCCCACGTATGCTTGTAAGCACTGAAGCAGTTGAAGAAAAAGCTGGGGCTCTAAATCTTAAGGTTGAGCAACCACCTAAGTTGCCAGTTGATCCGAAAAAAGACAAACCATTTGCCGTGGTTAAAAAATATATTGATGAAGCAAATCATCCTGTTTTATTGGTTGCAGAAAGTGCTGGTCGACGAGAAAGTTTAAGAGATGGTTTGCGTGCCAGTCTGGGAGATATTCCTAGTGTAGATAGTTTTGAGCAATTCCAGAAAAGTCAGTTTGCGATTGCGATTACGAATGCACCATTAGACCGTGGTTTGCTTTTAACTGATGAATTGTCTGTTATTTCAGAAAATCAGTTATATGAGCACCGCGTAGTTCAACGTCGTCGTAAACGTCAGCAAGAAGTTTCAGAAGAGTTCCTAATACGTAGTTTGACCGAATTAAGCATAGGTGCTCCTGTTGTTCATATTGACCATGGTGTAGGGCGTTACGCTGGATTAATTACTTTGGCAATTGAAGGGCAAGATTATGAGTTCTTGCAACTAGACTATGCTGAAGAGGCAAAAGTTTACGTGCCTGTGACTAACTTGCATCTCATTAGTCGCTATAGTGGCGGAGATCCAGATTTAGCACCATTACATAAAATTGGAACTGACGCGTGGAGTAAGGCTAAACGTAAAGCTTTAGAACAAATTCATGATGTTGCAGCAGAGTTGCTACATATACAAGCACGTCGTCAGTCAAAACCTGGCTTTGGTTTTGAAGTCGATCAGTCACTTTATATGCAATTTGCGAGTGGATTTGCGTATGAAGAAACACTTGATCAAGCCAATGCTATTGAAGCGACGCTTTATGATATGCAACAAGCTAAACCGATGGATCGACTTGTTTGTGGGGATGTTGGTTTTGGTAAAACTGAAGTTGCGATGCGTGCAGCATTTGTTGCGGTGCAAAATGGTAAACAGGTCGCTGTTTTAGTACCGACAACATTACTTGCTCAACAGCATTATGAGTCTTTTAAAGATCGCTTTGCCGACTGGCCTGTTCGTATCGAAGTACTATCACGCTTTGGTTCAAATAAAACGCATACGAAAAATATTGAAGATCTTGCTGAAGGTAAAGTCGATATTGTGGTGGGCACCCATAAACTTTTACAAGAAAATGTGCAGTTTAAAGATCTAGGCTTAATGGTGGTCGACGAAGAACACCGTTTTGGGGTACGTGATAAAGAGCGTATTAAAGCATTACGTGCAGATGTAGATATGTTAACGCTTACAGCTACACCAATTCCTCGTACGCTTAATATGGCTTTTTCGGGAATGCGCGATTTATCTATCATTGCTACACCGCCAGCCCGTCGTTTAGCTGTTAAAACCTTTGTACAAGAACATACCGAAGCGTCTATTAAAGAGGCGATCTTGCGTGAATTACTACGTGGTGGCCAAGTATATTTCTTGCACAATGAAGTTGATACGATTGAGAGAGCAGCTGAAAATATTCGTGTGCTTGTTCCTGAAGCTCGTGTAGCAGTAGCTCATGGGCAAATGAGGGAAAGAGAACTTGAGCAAGTCATGCAACAGTTCTACCACAAAGAATACAATGTATTGGTATGTTCAACCATTATTGAAACTGGAATTGATGTTCCAAATGCCAACACTATTTTAATAGAAAGGGCTGACAAACTTGGTTTAGCTCAATTACACCAATTACGTGGCCGTGTAGGACGTTCACACCACCAAGCTTATGCCTACTTATTGGTTCCTTCCATAAAGCATTTAAAAGGTGATGCTGAAAAACGTCTAGATGCAATTCAACGTGCTTCAACTCTTGGTGCTGGTTTCATGCTGGCTACAGAAGATTTAGAAATTCGAGGTGCCGGTGAGCTTTTAGGTGAACAGCAAAGTGGTTCAATGCAGGCAATTGGATATAGCCTATATATGGAAATGCTGGAAAAAGCTACTAAAGCGATTCAGCAAGGGAAAACGCCGAATTTTGATGCACCTTTATCATTAACAGCAGAAATTAATTTACACATTCCTGCACTGATTCCAGATGAGTATTTAGGTGACGTACATCAGCGTTTATTATTCTATAAGCGTATTAGTAATACAGATACCCAAGAAAAGCTCGACAATATACGTATGGAGCTGATTGACCGTTTTGGGGTTCCACCGCAATCAGTTAAACACTTATTTAGTGTTCACCAAATTCGCCTGAAAGCTGAACAGTTAGGTATTACTAAAATCGATATTAATACTCAAGGTGGCAATATTGAATTCTCGCCTGATACACCTGTTCAGGCCATCAGTATTATTCAACTCATGCAAAAGCATCCAACCTATTATCGTATGGAAGGTGGTCAACGTTTAAAGGTTATGGTTCAGCTTGAAGAGCAGGAAAAACGAATCCAATTTATTAATGATTTATTAGCGAAATTATTGAATGAATTACATGCTTAAATAGTGTTTTAAAGTGATTTTCATTCTATATAAATCCTTTGTATGTTGATAACAGAATTTTATGCACGATTTCTCGGTCTATTAGGGGAATAAGTGCATAAAATCATTGTTATTTGTAATCAAACCAGACACTAGCAATACTCACATCAAAACTGATGTGATAGTATTAGCCATTATTGTTTATTGTCATTTATAAAAGATATGTTTAGTTTGCATCCACAACTTGCTCAAGATACTTTTTTTGTAGGCGATTTTCCGCTTTCAACATGTCGTTTAATGAATGATATGCAATTCCCTTGGCTGATTTTAATCCCTCGTGTGCCGGGAATCACAGAACTATATGAGTTGAGCCAAGCTGACCAAGAACAGTTTTTACGTGAATCAAGTTGGTTATCTAGCCAGCTATCTCGCGTATTCCGTGCTGATAAAATGAATGTTGCAGCTTTGGGGAATATGGTGCCTCAATTGCATTTCCATCATGTGGTACGTTATCAGAATGATGTTGCATGGCCTAAACCAGTATGGGGGACACCTGCGGTTCCTTATACAAATGATGTGCTGGCTCATATGCGTCAAACTCTTATGCTTGCGTTACGTGGTCAAGGTGATATGCCATTTGATTGGCGCATGGACTAAATCAATGCAATGCCACATTTATATGAATGTGGCTACATTGAGGTGTGGAGGATAGGGTGCAATTAGAGAGGTTTATCGATAGAGAGCCTAAGCAGTTTGCATATTTTCATCGTTTGATGGGATATTCAATTCTGTCATTAATTTTAGTGATCTATGCTTTTACCTCACCTAATACTAATTATCAGATCTATGTTCCACCTTTTTTCCTATTCCTACTTTTTATTAGTTCGAAGTTAGAACACTGGCTTCAGTACCAATTCGATAAAAAAACTCAAAAAAGTGTTTTCTTTGCAATCGATGCAATTGTTGTAGCCGTTACCTTAGCAGGTCTGCATCTTAATTTGGTGCCTACATTTATTGCAATTTTTGCATTATTTTATTCAGCAATTAATAGTCGTATTTCTTTCGCAGTCATTTGTTTGACCAGTTTGTTAGGCGCGATTATTTTTTATTTAAGTACTTTCTTTTTATTTGGTTTTTATACATATTTTGAGCCTACTAGCCAAGAGTTGACTGTAATTACACTTCTTGGTTTGGTTATGTTTATTACCATCGGAAACTACTACCAGCATCGCTGGGTTAAAAAAATCAGTCAGCAGCGTCAACATTACTATGACCAAATGACCCGCTATATTGCTTTTGCTAATCAGTTAAGCCGTTATGCGCCACTACAGTTGTGGCAGTCTATTATGCGCGGTGAGGCTGAAGCAAAGATTGAATATAAGCGTAAAAAAATGACAGTGTTTTTTTCTGATATTCAGGGTTTTACAGAGTTATCAGAAACTTTGATTCCAGATGATTTGGCATTTTTGCTTAATGATTATTTAAGCCATATGACTGAAATTGCTAAACAGTATGAGGCTACTGTCGATAAATTTATGGGGGATGCCATTCTCATATTTTTTGGTGATCCGAATTCACAAGGTGTGGAGCAAGATGCTAAAGCCTGTGTAGAAATGGCAATCGCTATGCGTCAGCAAATGAAATTGTTGCGCGAGCGCTGGAAAAAAATGGGTTACTCAGCATTGCATATCCGAATGGGCATTAGTACTGGTTATTGCCACGTAGGAAATTATGGGGCAACACATCGTATGGCTTATACGATTGTAGGTCGTGATGTGAATTTAGCGGCTCGTTTGCAATATGCTGCTGAAATAGATGAAATCTTAATTTCAGACGATACTTATCAATTAATTAAAAGTGATTTCTTGTGCGCTCCTAAAACACCGATTTATCTAAAAGGTATTCAAGGTGCGGTAAAGACATGGCAAGTGATGGAGAAATATACAGGCAATAAATCGGATCATCAGCAATGGTTCGATTATGAGTATAAAGGCTTTCACTTGGTACTTAATTTGGAAGAAGTACAAAACTATGAATATCCTGAATTAGTAGAAGTGCTTGAGAAAATGATTCAACGAATTAAAGTTCAACAAACTTTAGTGAATACTCAAGGTATAGCGCAGTTAAGACTTGAAGATGAAGTTAAACCTTTAGAAATAGACCAACAAGATCAAGTTTAGAGTTTATAAAACATAAAAAAAGCTGCTTTAAAAGCAGCTTTTTTTATTAACACGATTAATGATTTTCTGAAGCATGGTTAATTGTATATTTAGGAATCTCGATTTCTAAATCTTCATTCACAACTTTTACTTGGCATGAAAGGCGAGAATCTGGTTCAAGACCCCAAGCGCGATCTAAAAGATCTGCTTCAACATCATCCATTTCTTCTAGGCTATCAAAACCTTTACGAACTACTACGTGACATGTTGTACAAGCGCAGGACATGTCACATGCATGTTCGATTTTAATTCCTCGATCAAGCAAACTTTGGCAAAGATTTGCATTCTGTTCAACTTCAAATTCTGCACCTTCAGGACAAAATTGAGCGTGAGGAAGTACTTTAATGCGGGGCATATTGATCACCTATACCTTTAATTTGAATTTGACCAATCTTCAAGTTTTGTACCTTTTAAGGCGTGGTCAATATGTCGATTCATACGTAGTGCAGCAAAAGCATCACTATGTACTTTAAGTTGTTCTACAGCTTTTTCAATCGCTTGAATATCATTGCCTTCAAGTTGTACTTTAAGCATATTTTCAGCGGTTTTAAGTGCTTCGAGTTGCTCATCATTGAGTAAATCGGCATCAACTTTTAAAGCTTGTTCTAATGCTTCAAGCTCGCGTTGGGCCTCAACTTTGGTTTCTTTTAAATGACGCAGATTTTTGTCTTCTTCTGCATGTTGGAAACCTTCAATTA
Organism: Acinetobacter sp. D009; assembly: GCF_038562025.1. NCBI lineage: Bacteria > Pseudomonadati > Pseudomonadota > Gammaproteobacteria > Moraxellales > Moraxellaceae > Acinetobacter > Acinetobacter sp. D009. The sequence goes on along the minus strand of NZ_CP151886.1, from coordinate 2,053,049 downwards.
ATAGGCGTTCAGTGTCAGACTCTGATAAACCATAAGATGGTTTAATATCAATTTGAGCTTGTACACCTGAAGTTGTTTCACGAGCTGAAACAGTAAGTAAGCCGTCTGCATCTACCTGAAAGGTAACTTCAATACGTGCTTGACCAGCAGTCATTGGAGGAATGCCATGAAGAACGAATCTTCCTAATGATCGACAGTGTTCGACTAAATCTCTTTCACCTTGAACTACATGAATAAGCATGGCAGTTTGGCCATCTTGATAAGTAGTAAACTCTTGGCGGCGAGCAACTGGAATAGCTGTATTACGAGAAATAAGACGCTCTACTAATCCACCCATGGTTTCTAAGCCAAGAGAAAGAGGAGTAACATCTAAAAGTAGTGAGCCGTCTTGGCTGTTTCCAATTAATTGATTGGCTGTAATAGAAGCACCAATCGCTACTACTTCATCAGGATTAATTGTGCAAAGTGGTTCTTGGTTAAATACATTGCGAACTGCTTGCTGAACAGCATACGAACGGGTAGAACCACCTACTAAAACAACATTTTGAATATCTGATAATTCAAGTTTTGCATCACGTAAAACGCGTTTGCAAACACTAATTGTTTTGTCTAAAGCAACTTGAATAATGCTCTCAAAGGTTGAACGATCAAGTGTTAGTACATTTTCAAGTAGTTTTAACTGAACGGATTCTTGTGTAGAGAGCTGTTCTTTTGCTTGGCGAGCAGCAACAATAAATACTGCATAGTTTTCATCACTTAGCATATCAATATTTAATTGTTTTTTAGCCCACTTAACAATGAGACGATCTAAATCATCACCACCTAAAGCAGTATGACCACCTGTAGCTAATACCTCAAAGACACCTTGTGAAAAACGTAGGATTGATACGTCGAAAGTACCACCACCTAGGTCATAAATCACATAGTTATGATCTGTAGCTAAATTCGTTTCTTGATCTAAACCATAAGCCACAGCAGCAGCAGTTGGCTCATTTAAAAGACGTAGTACATTCAACCCAGCCAGCTGTGCAGCATCGCGTGTTGCTTGACGTTGTGCTTCATCAAAATAAGCTGGAACAGTAATTACGGCTCCATTTACTGGGTTTTGTAAACTAGATTCAGCACGTTCTTTTAGTTGTTTTAAAATTTCAGCTGAAATTTCAACAGGCGTTTTACGACCAGAACGTGTCTCGAAAGCTGGCATCTCATTTTCAGAACCCACTAATTCATATGGGTGTTGAAATTTGATATCTGCTTTTGAGCGTCCCATAAAACGCTTTACAGAAACAATTGTATTTTTTGGATCAGCAATAATGAAAGGTTTTGCTTCTTCACCATAATGAGTGACATCATTTCCATAATGCACAATAGAAGGAAGAAGTCGTCTTTCTTTTTCGTCGTTAAGGACTTTTGGTTTGCCTGATAACACTGTCGCAACTAAAGAATGTGTTGTTCCTAGGTCGATACCAATCGCAATGCGGTGTTCATGTGGGGCACTGGATTGACCCGGTTCAGCAATTTGCAAAAGTGCCATGAGTTAAATCCTTTGAATATAAATTGGAAAAAGCAAATTAAAAATCATCGTCTAGATCAAAGTTGTCTTCATCATCCAACAGTTGATCTTCTGCTTTTTCAATATCGTTAAGAACGCGCTGAAAGAAACGTAATTTACGTACAGTATCTCGAGCTTCGCCCCAATCTTCATCTGAGTAGTCAATTTTAAATTCGCGAACTAAGCCATCAATCCACTGAAAAACTTCTTGCTTAAGAGTACTTAAATGCTCTTGTGAAGTTGCTTCATCAAGTTGCTCACGAAGTTCTAGAGCTGATTGTAGGAACTCAAAATCACTAATGGATTGATCAAGGTGATGATCTTGCTTTTTTAACGCTAATAGATAAGCAGCGCGGCTATCTACTTGCGAAAGTACTTTAAAAGCTTGATTAATTTCACTTGATTTGATCAATGCCTGATCTTTATCTTCTGCTTTATCTGGGTGATATTGCTGTTGCAAACTTAAGAAACTAGATTTTAAGCTCGCCAAATCGATATCGAGTTCTACGGGTAAATTGAACAACTCAAAATGATTCATTAGAAAGGAGGTCCACGTTAATTAAATACATTAAAACAGTGCTATAAAAAGTCACTGTTTTAATGAAAAGGATGGAAGGAGAAGAGGGAGTTATACAGTGAAAGACTCACCGCAACCACATTCACCTTTTTTATTGGGATTGTTAAATTCGAACCCTTCGTTAAGGCCATTCTTTACGTAGTCCATTTCTAAGCCTTCTAAATAGACAAGACTTTTTGGATCTACAAAAACCTTAACGCCAAATTGTTCGAAAACTTGGTCATGTTCATCGACAGAATCAACAAATTCGAGAACATAAGCCAACCCAGAACAACCAGAAGTTTTCACACCCACGCGAATGCCTTCACCCTTACCTCGATTTTTAAGGTAATTGCTAATATGAGTCGCAGCATTTTCAGTTAAATGAATCATGAAAACTCCAACGTTTACAATGGTAACAAATTAAGCTTTAGATTTTTTACTGCGGTAATCATCAATCGCAGCTTTAATTGCATCTTCAGCTAGTACAGAGCAGTGAACTTTTACTGGAGGAAGAGCAAGCTCAGTTGCGATATCAATATTTTTGATCGCTTGAGCTTCATCAAGAGTCTTACCTTTTAACCATTCAGTTACAAGTGAGCTTGATGCAATTGCAGAACCACAACCATAAGTTTTGAAGCGTGCTTCTTCAATCACACCACTATCATTTACCTGAATTTGTAAACGCATCACGTCGCCACATGCAGGTGCACCCACCATGCCTGTACCAACATTTTCAGAGTTTTTATCTAAAACACCAACATTACGTGGGTTTTCGTAATGATCAATTACCTTTTCGCTATAAGCCATTTCGCTTCTCCAAACCTCGGGGTCAGCCTAATATTAATATGAGGGTTAAAACACTAATTTCAATAATTAGTGTTCTGCCCATTCAACTGTAGAAAGATCGATACCTTCTTTGTACATATCCCAAAGCGGAGAAAGTTCACGTAATTTCTCAACAGCGGCTTTGGTAATTGTAAGCACGTGGTCAATGTCTTCTTCAGTTGTGTATTTACCAAAACTAAAGCGGATTGAGCTGTGTGCTAGCTCATCAGATAAACCTAATGCGCGAAGAACATATGAAGGCTCTAAAGTTGCAGAAGTACAAGCAGAACCACTTGATACTGCAGCATCTTTAAGCGACATCATTAAAGATTCACCTTCAACAAAGTTGAAGCTAACATTTAAATAGTTTGCAACGTTTTGAGTTGGGTGACCATTTAAGAACACTTGTTCAAGGTCTTGTAAACCGTTCCAAAGTTTGTCACGAAGTTTACGGAGACGCTCTTGTTCTGCATGCATTGTTTTGCCTGCAATTTCAAAAGCTTCACCCATACCAACGATTTGGTGAGTAGCCAAAGTACCAGAACGCATACCACGCTCATGACCACCACCATGAATTTGTGCTTTTAGACGAACACGCGGGCTACGACGTACATATAATGCGCCGATACCTTTTGGACCATAAATTTTATGAGCAGAGAAACTCATAAGGTCAATTTTCATCGTAGATAAGTCGATATCAACTTTACCAGCTGCTTGCGCTGCATCTACGTGGAAAAATGTTTTGTTGGCACGTGTTAATTCACCAATCGCCGCTACATCTGTAACTGTACCGATTTCATTGTTTACCATCATAAGAGAAACAAGAATAGTATCTGGGCGAAGGGCAGCCTTAACCATTTCAGGAGTGATTAAACCTGTTTGTGGTTCTGGCTCTAAATAAGTAATTTCAAAACCTTGTTCTTCTAATTCACGACAAGGATCTAGAACAGCTTTGTGTTCAATTTTACTTGTAATGATATGTTTGCCTTTAGATGCATAGAATTGAGCTACACCTTTAAGGGCAAGGTTATCTGATTCAGTTGCACCAGAAGTCCAAACAATTTCACGTGGATCAGCTTTAATTAAATTTGCTACTTGCTCACGTGCATATTCAACTTTTTCTTCTGCCTGCCAGCCATAAGCGTGCGAACGAGACGCAGCATTACCAAAGGTACCGTCGAAAGTTAAACACTCCATCATACGTTCTGCAACTTGCGGATCTACTGGAGTGGTTGCTGCGTAATCAAGATAAATTGGACGTTTCATATCAAATACCTGTACCCGATAAAAGAGCTGAATCTGTGCCAGTCACATTTTGGCGTAATGCAACAGTTTGAACGTTGTCTCGGCTAATGAGGTCGGCAAGAGAGATTTTTGCTAAATAGTCGGCAATATGATGAGAGAGTTCTTGCCATAAATCATGAGTGAGACACATTGCACCATTTTGGCAGTTACCTTTATGGTCACAACGTGTTGCATCAACCGTTTCATTTACAGCTTCAATAATTTCTAACACAGTAATTTCATCAGCATTTCGAGCCAAATGGTAACCACCATTTGCACCACGAACACTAGAAACTAACCCATGACGCTTAAGTTTTGCGAATAACTGTTCTAAATAAGCAACTGAAATGGATTGGCGTGCGGCAATTTCGGCGAGCGTGATCGTTTGTTCAGTTGGCTGCAAAGCTAAATCAAGTAGAGCAGTCACTGCGTAGCGACCGCGAGTTGTAAGGCGCATGATTCGATACACATGTTAAGACTAGATAATAGGATTTTATGAATCCCGACTAAAATAGTCAAGTTTTTTTATTTTTAATTCAAGTGTAGGAACAAAATAGAAAAATAAATTAGGCAACCCACAAATTATATATGAAATAAACAATAAATATTAGGCTAATTATACCAAAGGAGAAGTTAATATTTCGTTGACGTCGTTGTAAGCGAGTAATTCGATTTTGATACTGTTTAATTTCCACGTGAAGGGAGTTGATCTCTGATCTTTGTTGATCAATTTTCTCAAGTAATGGAGCGATCCGTTTACGTGAAGCAAGGGTTTCAGCTTCATCATCTGAAGTGTTAAACCACTGTTTCCAGTCAACTAGCAATTTTGGAAGAGTTAAATGAGAAATTAAATCTAGAAGTTCCTTTTTCGTTTCCTCATCACCATCAATACGCATATTTTTAAGACTGCGTTGGTTAGAAAAACCAAAAATTTTAATTAAATCGATAAGCGTACTATTGATCTCAAGATCAATACGTCTATCAAAAGAGTGAATATCGAATAACAAACCTTTTTCTGTAAATTGAACATAGAAGTCAAAGAAAGGTAAATAGCTATTAATACGAATCGTTGTTTTGTTCAAAATAAACTTTTTCGCTTGTAAGCGAAGGGCACCATCGTGGGTGAGAATAAATGAAAAAAAAGTTTCTAAAATAATTAGAACAATATTCAGCAACAGACGCGGATGTTTTTGTCTTTGTTGCGTTTCACTCATAAAAGTTTATCCTTAGAAATAGCAATTAACCGAAGAATGGGACATCCTATCCCAAACTTAACACAATGTCGTGTTAAATATATTTACATGACTTATTTGCTTTGTAGAACAGTTTTGTAAATGGATCAAGTCTTTACTTTGTTATTATAGAAATATTTTGTGGTCAAATCAGTCATCATTTCTCTCATCTGATTAGGAGTTTAGATTAATGGATAATGCAAATACAGATACCCAGATAGAAGAGTCCGAGGAAAAAAATAAATTAAAATCAAAAAGTTCAAGAAAATCAGCTTTAGATTTTAGGAAGTATACTAAGCAAATTTGGCTAGCAGGACTTGGTGCTTTTTCACGTGCGGAAGAAGAGGGAAATAAGCTCTTTGATTCTTTGGTTAAAGTGGGTGAGGAGCTAGAATCAAAAACTGGAGACTTGGCAGACAATACTGTTGGCAAGGTCACAGAAAAAGCAAAAGAATCTGTATCTGAAACAAAAGACAGAGTAGAAAAGATTCTTGATACGAGTGTTAATCACTCTTTAAACCGTATTGGATTGGTGACGCCGAAGGATTTGCAACACATCGAACAGCTGCTTGTACAACTGCATATTAAGGTGGATGCTTTAATAGAAGAAAATCAACAGTTGAAAGAAAAATTGAATAAAAAGTAAAAAAATGTTGGGATTTAGCAAATATATAACAGTTTTTTAGCATTTATTTTTGCTAAAAGCCCTGCTCTAGTATTGCGTTTTCCCCTAAAGCATTGCTATAAAGGCGTCATGGCCTTTTAAACTATAGCCTTGGACCTTAAACAAACGATATTAAGAGGATGTTTTATTCATGAATAAATCAGAATTAATCGATGCAATTGCTGAAAAAGGGGGAGTATCTAAGACTGATGCAGGCAAGGCACTCGATGCGACAATTGCGTCAATTACTGAAGCACTTAAAAAAGGTGACACAGTAACTTTAGTTGGTTTTGGTACTTTCAGTGTTAAAGAACGTGCTGCACGCACTGGTCGTAACCCTAAAACTGGTGAAGAGCTTCAAATTAAAGCAACAAAAGTACCTAGCTTTAAAGCTGGTAAAGGTCTTAAAGATTCAGTAGCTTAATCTTTTAAGATGAATAAACGCGCCAATATAGGCGCGTTTTTTATTAAATATCTGAATTGACCAATATTGCTCATTCATTGATTGTGGTTTTTCAGTTAAAATTCTCCTCGAAATAAAATATTGGAATACTTATGGAATCGTTTCGTACAGTCATTAAGGGTTGGCTCGGCAAAGTCCTTCTAATTTTGTTTTTGACCCCTTTAGCACTTGTAGGTATTGAAGGATATTTTAATAGGGGAAACAAGGCTGATGTTGCAAAAACAGTAAACGGCCAAGAAATATCTAAAAAAGACCTTGAAACTTTAACTCAGTCTTACAAAGAACAATATTTAGCTGCTGTTAAAGGAGATGAAAGTTTACTTAATTTACCTGTCATTCAGGCTAAGGCACTCGATATTTTGGTGTCACGTAATCTATTAATACAGCAAGCAGAAAAATTAGGTATCTCTTTGAGTGATGCTCAAATTGAGCAAATGTTAGCTCAGCAGCCTAGTTTGCAAGAGAATGGTCAATTCTCACAAAAACTCTATGAAAATTACTTACGTTCTATTGGCATGACGAGTCAGGGTTTAATAGCAAGCCTACGTCAAGATCATGCTTTGAAAATGTTAACGTCAACCTTTGCTGATTACTCTTTAGTAAGCAAAGTTGATCTAATGCAAATTGCGAATTTGCAAACTGAACAACGTACGTTACATTTAGCTAGTATTAAATTAGATGCTTACAAAACAGGTTTAACGGCATCTAATCAAGAAGCTACAGATTACTATAACAAGCATCAAAATGAATTTAAGCAACAGGCTTCGGTTGATGTTGATTATGTTGTCCTATCTCCATCAATGATGGCTAAACCAGCTCCTGCAACTGAAGCTGAACTTCAGCAAGCTTATGCAAAGTTTGTTGAAACTCAGAAAAAAGATGCTAAACGAACTGTAAAGCATATTTTAATTACTACTGATGCTCGTGATGATGCAGCCGCTCAAAAACTTGCAAAAGAAGTTTATGCTAAAATTCAGGGCGGTCTTTCATTTGCACAAGCTGCATCGCAGTTCTCTGAAGATCCTAGTTCAAAAGCAAAAGGTGGTTTAGTTGAAGCATATGCTCCAGGTGTTTTCTCGGATACATTTGATAAAACTGTTTTAAGTTTGAAAAATGGACAAGTTTCGCAGCCAGTAAAAACACAATATGGTTATCATATTATTGAAGCAGAAACTCAAGCTAACCAAATCCCTTCATTTGAAGCTGAGAAAGCGCGTTTAACGGCTGAGGTTGAAAAGAATAAAGTTGCTACGGTTTATTCAGATGCCGTAAACAGTTTGAATGAAACAATTGTTGGTAATGATTCTTTAGAAGCTGTTGTACAAGAAGTAAAAGGTGCAAAAGTTGAATCATTGAATGGTGTAACTTTAGCAACTCAAAACCCATATTTAAGTGATCCAAGTGTCAAAATTAAGCTATTTAATGATGATGTGAAAAATGGTGACCGTAATGCATCATCTAATATTCAATTAGCAAATGGTGATACGGTATGGGTTAAAGTACGTGATTACCACGCAGCTGGTGTAAAACCATTAGCGCAAGCGATGAATGAAGCAAAAGCCAAAGTTATCGATGCAAAAGCGCGTAAAGCAGCCCAAGCAAAAATTGCTACCATGTTGACTGAGTTTAAAACTCAACCAGCAGAACAAGTAGTTGCTAAAAATAAAGTCGCATTTGAATCAGCAGGCGTATTTAGTCGTTCACAGGGTTTAAAGCGTGAAATTGAACGTGCAGCATTTAGTTTAGCTACCCCTAAACCGGGTATGTGGTCTGTTACAACGGCAAACTTACTAAATGAGCTGGTAGTCGTTGCAGTTTCAAATGTAAATTCATCAGCCGCTAATGCTATTCCTGCTGATCAATTACAACAGCTAAAACAACTTTATCGTCAATCTCGTGGTCAACAAATATTGGAAGATTACAGCCAATATTTAAAATCACATGCAAAAATTAAATAATAATTTGATCAAATAAAAAAAGCGCTTCGGCGCTTTTTTTATTTTCTATTAATCAAGATGATGTTCGATATATTGCTGTCGATATTGTTTAGGTGATAAATCAAAAATTCTTTTAAAGGCCTGACTAAAAGCAGTCTCGGATGAATAGCCGACTTTGTTTGATATTTGCTGAATTGAAAAATTACTTGTGCGTAAGTACTGACTTGCTAAACGAAAACGGTAATGTTGCAAATAAGTTAGAGGTGGTTCCCCAATAATACTATTAAATAGATTTGCGAATTTGGACCGTGACATACAGCATCGTTCTGCTAAAGATTCAACTGTCCAAGCGACTTCTGGTTGGCTATGAATAGCGGATAGGGCATTACTCAATTCAGGATGGGTTAACGCACTTAGCCAGTTTTGTTGATCAGTCATTTGTTGAACATGATCACGAATGCACTCAATGAGAAGAATACTGACTAAATGATCAATAATTTTGTCATGTCCCGGCCTGATTTTTTGAGTTTCAATTGCTAAAAAATAAAGCCCAATTTGTAGCCATTCTGGTGGGTTGGTTTGATTTTCGTGCTGAATATGCATGATAGAAGGCAATGCATTAATCAAAGGACCTGCCATATGAGTATCGATCTGACAGCGTAAACATAGTAATAATGTTTTATCTGGAGAAGAAGTACCAAACTCGATCGCGTCTTGTCTATGGCCATTAAAAAGTGAAGTAATATCTAGAGAATCTACTAATTTAGTTGCTGTTGATTTTGAGTCGGTGGCATTATGTGCTTTTCCAGAAGGAATTAAAATAATATCACCAGCTGTCGCAATTATTTTTTCTGACGCATTAAGTTGAATATATACTGAACCAGTTAAAACAATATAGGCAAGTAAAGCAGATTGATCTTGTGTTTTAAAAGCCCATTCTCCTTGTGCTTTTAAATAGATGTATTCAGACTTATTAAGGTGAATATCATCAAAAAATTTACTTAGTGCATCCATCTTTAAATGATCAATCATTATTTTAATAAAATTATAGTGAGCTATGAGAATAGATCAACATGTGTTTTTAGGACAAAAAAGTGGAAGAAAATGCCAAAGACTTTGAAATAGGTTTTTTGGACGGTTACTACTGTTAAGTAAGTACTATTTCTTTAACTATATAGACATATAGAAAAAGGAAATATGACTATGAATGCACCAGTAAATGTTCAGCAAGAACTTATGCCAGTGCCAGCGTCTATGCGTGAGATAGATCGTAAGCGCTATTTATGGATGATTAGTCCAGCTCTACCTGTAATCGGTTTAGGTATTTTAGCTGGTTACCATTTTGGTCCACGCCCATTAAAAAAAGTTTTCGCTTTAGGTGGTCCACTTTTATTACATGTTGTGATCCCTGCAATTGATACTGTTATTGGGAAGGATGCACGTAATCCGACTGATGAAGAAATTAAGCTTTTAGAAAAAGATCCATATTATTCACGTCTTGTGAAGAGTTTTATTCCACTGCAATATGCTGCAAATGTTTATGCATGTTATTTAACAAGCCGTAAAACTACATCATTCATTGATAAAATTTTGCTCGGTGTTTCAATGGGGGCGATTAATGGTATTGCGATTAATACAGCCCATGAATTAAGCCATAAGCATGATCGTATTGATCATATTTTATCTCATCTTGCTTTGGTTCCTACAGGTTATAACCATTTCCGTATCGAACATCCTTATGGTCATCATAAACGTGCAGCAACTCCTGAAGATCCTGCTTCTTCACGGATGGGCGAAACATTTTACGAGTTCTGGCCACGTACAGTTGTAGGTTCTTTTAAATCTGCAATTGAAATCGAGAAAAATCGTTTAAAACGTAAAAGAAAAGAGTTCTGGTCAGCAGATAATGAATTATTACAGGGCTGGGGAATGAGCGCTGCTTTCCATGCTTCTATGGTGGGACTGTTTGGTAAAAGCACAATTCCATATTTAGCGACACAAGCATTTTATGGCATTAGTCTTTTTGAAATTATTAACTATATTGAACATTATGGCTTACTGCGTCAGAAAAAAGAAAATGGTCAATATGAGCGCACAATGCCAGAGCATAGCTGGAACAACAATAACGTAGTAACAAACTTATTTCTGTACCAGTTGCAGCGTCACTCAGATCATCATGCTTATCCGACTCGTCCATTCCAAGCATTACGTCATTTTGATGAGGCGCCAGAATTACCAAGTGGTTATGCAAGTATGTTATTACCTGCGTTAATTCCTTCGTTGTGGTTCAAAATAATGGATAAGCGAGTTTTTGATCACTATAAAGGTGATTTGAATAAAGCGAATATTTCACCAAAAAGACGTGCAAAAATCTTCAAAAAATTTGGTGCAGTAGATAAATCATTAGAAACATAAAAATTGAATAAATAATATATATTCCTGAAATACCAAACCCTCTAATCATGTGATTAGAGGGTTTTTATTTTGCCTATAGATGGTAGTACTAAGCAGCAAGGGAATTTAAACTCCCTTGCGATGCTCTTATTTTAATTCACTTGAAGATTTACCAAGCTCACGACGCGCAATAATTAATTGTTGAATTTGCTGAGTACCTTCAAAAATATCAAGAATTTTTGAATCACGTGCCCATTTCTCAAGTAATTCATCTTCGTTATAGCCTAGACTTGCTGCTAACTCGACACATTTTAAAGTGATCTCGTTACCAACACGACCTGCTTTTGCTTTTGCAATAGAAGCTTCTTTAGAATTTGGCTTTTTATTATCAGCCATCCATGTTGCTTTTAACATGAGCAGACGAGCAGCTTCCCATTCAGCCTCCATGCGGTAGATTTGTGCTGCAAGGTTAGAAGCATGCAGATAGGGAGTCGAGTAGTCAGGATCAAGTTGATCTTTAAAAATCTCTTTAATACGCTCTAGTGAAGCTTTTGCACAACCGATTGCCATTGCTGCAACTAAAGGCCGAGTATTGTCAAAAGTTTCCATTACTCCGGCGAAACCTTTAGCAACATCCACTTCGGCATTACCCAAAAGGTTCTCAGCAGGTACACGGCAGTCAATAAAACTGATGACTGCTGTATCTGATGCTTTAATTCCTAATTTATGTTCGAGGCGTTCGACCTTCATACCAAGCGTACCTTTAGGCACTACAAATGATTTAATCGCTGCACGGCCAAGTTTACGATCAAGTGTAGCCCAAACAACGACAGAGTCTGCACGTTCGCCTGAAGTTACAAAAATCTTTTCACCATTTAGAATGTAGTCATTGCCATCTTTGGTTGCTGTGGTACGGATAGCGGCAGAGTCGGAGCCACAACCTGGTTCTGTGATGGCCATTGCTGCCCATGTTCCTTTGAACCGTTCTAATTGCTCATCATTTGCGACAGCAGCAATTGCTGAGTTTCCAAGACCCTGACGAGGCATACTCAGTAATAAGCCTGTATCGCCATAACACATCTCAATAATTCCAAGAGCGGTCGACATGTTGGTTCCATTGCGAATACCTTCATTGTCGGTATCACCGCGCTTTCCAGCACCCGCAGCACCAGCATTAATTCCTTCACCACCTTCATTCATGCCATCAATGAGGGAGGCAAGCATATCAAGTTCTTTTGGATATGCATGTTCAGCTTTATCATATTTGCGAGAAATAGGGCGTAAAACATTGATCGCAACATCATGTGCCTGATCAATCATCATTTTGAATTTTTTAGGATTTTGTAAATTCATTAAAGTATCCTCTGATTGATCTTTTAAGCATGTAAGCCAGATTGTAAAATTGCAGTAGCCCGTAAATCGCGGTACCAACGTTCAACGGGATGTTCTTTTGTGAAACCATGTCCACCAAGAATTTGCACACCGTCTGTACCAATTTTCATGGATTTTTCAGCACAAAGTAGATGAGCTAAGTAAGCTTCGCGGTGAAATGGCTTGCCTGACTCTGCAAGGCTTGCTGCATTTAAAATCAACATACGCATTGCATCAATTTCAATTGCCATATCTGCAATCATGAAAGCGACACTTTGACGATGTGAAATAGGTTCACCGAATGCAGTTCGTTCATTGGCATATTTAATACAGTAAGCTTTTACAGCTTCACATGTACCTACAGCCATTGCACACCACATTAAGTTGCCCAAATCTAAAAAAGCAGTATAATCAAAATCTGTTGCACCTAAACGTAGAGCAGGAGTGTGATTAAAGCGAAGAGTTGCTGTTTCTGTCGCTTTAAGGCCCATGGCCGGAGTGTTTTTTATTGAAATTGTTTCATTACACTGCACGACAAATACATCTGGTTTACCGTTAAAGTCTGCACTTACTAAAAATACATCAGCTAAATCGCCTAAAATCACTAATGTTTTTTCCCCATCAATAAAAAACTTATCATTTTCAAGTGATGCTTTTGTTTTTAAAGCATAAGCATTAAATGCTGGAGTTGTTTCTTGAACAGCAAAAGTTGCTGTAATGTCTGAGTCTTCTGCAAAACATGGTAGGTACATCGACTGAACTTCAGCAGAACCCCAACGTGTGATTGCATTAATAACGCTAAATGTACTGAGTAATCCTGCTGTAAGGCTGAAATCACCTTCAGCTAGTTTTTCAGCAATTAACAAGTTACTAACGATATTTTGTTCGGCCGCTACTCCACCGAGTGCTTCTGGAAGTGCATAGTAGTTAAGTCCTAAATCTTCAACATATTGCCAAAGACTTTCAGGAAACTGAGCTTCCTGATCGGCATCATGAGCTAACCCCAATAAAACCTCTTGAGCAAATTGAGACATTGCTTCAGAAGTCATTTGTTGTTCTTCGGTTAAACTTAAATCAAATAAATTTTTTTGTTGGCGAGGTAAACGTTGTTGAGAGATTTGCTTGGGCTTAAATGCTTTTTGAGTCTGTGTTAATGCTCTAAAGCCAGCTTTTGAACCTTGATAAAGAGATTTTTCAACAAATTTACGCAACTTGAGTTGATCAAGTACATCGCTTCCAGCCAATCTGGTGATCAGCGATAAACCCAAACCCTGAGCTTTATTGATCATACTTGTCATGATTATGGTGTCCTAACACATTGTTATTGTTTTATGCTGACACGCCTTATATTAAAAAACTATGTCGTTACTGACATTCGAAAAATGAGTAGATAAATGGTAAATACAAAAAAATAAAATTATAAGTTTTTGATTTTATTTATTTAAAGTGATTTTAATATTGGGGGAGTCGAGAAGGATTGACTAGAATGACATAGAATCATTCTAGTCTTTCATTAAATCAAGCAAAGTTACGAATCATACGTCGTACATTGGTTTTTGCATCAATAACCGTCATAAATGTGTAGGCTCCAATGAATTTACGGCTAATAAACATAAACTCTTTTGGCGGAACCGAAAAATAACGTGAAGCCATTGATTTACTAGCTTGTTGCATAACACGGCTATGGAGCTGGCTTTTCTTCCAGTCATAACGTTCGTGTTCATCCATAAGACCAGCGGGCATATCTGGGTTATTTGCAGGAGTACTGAATGCTTCTGTTGCAAGTAAAAAGACATCAGCCATACCTGGTTTAATACTTTCAGGCATCGCATCAAAAAACTCGTAACCAGTCATGGCTTTGACCATTGCATCTTTATTATGTTGATAACCTGCCTGAATGAGTTGACGGGCAACTGATAGCAAGTGTTCATCAAACTGGCGAATAGCACCAAAATCTAATAATACAATTTTGTCTTGAATGTCTTGGCCATTACCTAAACGAACAAGGTAATTACCAAAGTTAGGGTCAGTTTGCATTTCACCCCATTCAAAAATTTCACGAACCGCAATCTCTAATGACGCTTCACCGAGTTGATTACGACGTTCCTGAGGTAATGACAACATCACAGGGCTATTAATTGGCACACCACGTTCAAAAGTCATGCAGAGCACTTGATTTGTGCAATATTCATCTACAATTGTAGGAACAATATAGCGCTCATCATCTTTTAAGCGTTCACCAAAGCGACGAGTAGTGGCAGCTTCAACATCATAGTCAACTTCACGATGCATCATTTCACGTACTTCATCAAACCACTGATCAAATTCACGGGTTTGTGGAACCATACGCGTCAGTTTAAGCATGTTTTTAAACAAGCTCATATCGGAGTCAATAGCATTTGCAACGCCCGGATATTGAATCTTTAAAACTAACTCTAAACCATCTGATTTACGCGTTGCACGGTGTACTTGTGCGAGAGAGGCCGTACCAATTGGCTCATGATCAATTGTTAAATCATTTAATTTAGCGCCCAATTGCTCTTGAAGATGTGGCTTAATTGCAGGCCAATCTAAAGCAACTGTCTGGTTATTTAAGGTGTTTAGTGCTTGTGTAATTTCTTCAGGTAAAAAATGCTCACCATAAAGGGCCATCATTTGGCCAATCTTAACAATAGAACCCTTAAGTTTACCTATTTCAGAAACCAGATAATTAGCTTGCTCGCTCATCGCTTTTTTGCGTTTCTTTTCTTTTTCTTCCTCATTAGAAAATAAAGAAGAGGCACTTGCAGTTGCCCAACGTGTTCCTGCAAGTAAAGAAGCTTTCGCGATTGATAAGCGTCGATCCATGGAAGAAGTTTTTAAACTCTTAAGCTTATCTTTCTGATTTGACATGAAAATAGAATCCTATGCGCATCATGCAGCCAAACGCTGGTGATCTAAAATTGTAACGAATATTACATGTTTTGAGCGTATTAAAATAGTTCTCTCAGACTGAATGATCAGTCGAAATGGCTATCTTTATTTCATTAACTTTAAAATAGCCTAAGCAATTTTAAAATTTAAGAAACTTACAGCGTTCAGGTGAGTAAAACTAGGGTAAAAAACGGATCTTTCACAAAAACTTAAATTACATTTTAAATTGGATCTTTAATTCAGACTTCTGCATTAAGTGAAGGCGATTGGACTGAATATGCTGTAATAACATTTGTTTGACTGAATCATGCATAAAACCAAGTGCATGAGCTTTTACAATAATAATGCTGGGTAAGGTATAGAAAAAATACTTAACATCCTCGAGTGTTGCGTTATTAAAGATGCCTTGTTCAATTAACGTCTGCTGTAAAAACTGCTTTTCATTTAAGACATAATCTGAAGATTCATCCCAAAAACGGTGACGCATAGCCATCAGATTGTTGTGTTTATAACTCATAAAATTGTCAGCTCAGACTTAAATCTAAATAAAATATATGGAGTCGAGCCATGAATATCAAGTTGAGATTATTTTTTATTCAGTTGCTGTTTGATTTTTTATGTAATTCTTGTAAATAGCCTAAGCAAATTTAAAAATTTTTCTAAAAAAAATATAATCCAAATAATTTCATCTATAACACTACTTATTATGACTCCTGCATGTAGACTGTTAAAAAGCAATAAAATTGAATTTTCAATCCATGAATATGAGCATGATTCAAATGCTAAAAGTTTTGGATTAGAAGCAGCAGAAAAACTAAATTTAGATGTAAGGGAAGTATTCAAAACATTGATGGTTAGCGATGATAAGAATTTTTTTGTTGCAGTATTGCCAGTTAATCACCAATTAAATTTAAAAAAAGTGGCTATGGCGTTTGGCTGTAAAAAATTGCAAATGGCGAACCCTAAAGACGCTGAACGTTTAACAGGATATTTGGTCGGAGGGATTAGTCCGTTAGGTCAAAAGAAGCGCTTAAAAACCGTTATTGATGCATCTGCACAAGAGTTCAGCAAAATCTATGTGAGTGGAGGAAAACGGGGACTAGATATTGGCTTAAACCCGAAAGATCTAGCACAACTCTTAAATGCTCAATTTGTTGATGTACTTGATGAGTAAAATAAATCTTTTTCTTATCTCATTAAATTAATTAATTTTAAGATAGGTAGTATTAAATCAAGTTCTTTTAATAAAAACAATTCTCATTATTATTTATATTTAGTATTATTCCGAGCCTTATAACTATCTAATAACTTTTGGGTTTGGAGAAAGGGAAAATGCATCAATACAAAAAGGTTGGGGCTAACTCAAATCATCTGATGTGTGCTGAATCACAGTATTTTAAATTAAAACCTTGTTGTATTGCTCTAGCAGCAGTATTTGCGCAGCAGGTTTATGCAAATACAAATATTGAAAAGGAAATCCTTAATAATCAACCGACACAAAAGCCTGTAGCTCAATTGCAAAAAATTATAGTGACGGCGACAAGGACGCCCAAAAATATTGCTGAAATTGCCGGCACAGTTCAAACGATTGAAAAGCAGCAAATTGAACAACAGGCAACTGCTGGACGAAAAATTGCCGATATTCTGGCTCAGTTGGTTCCATCACTTGGGGTGAGTAGTGGAACGACTACCAACTATGGGCAAACAATGCGTGGTCGTGATGTCATGATTATGATTGACGGTGTATCACAAAATGGCTCACGCGATGTTGCTCGGCAGCTAAATAGTATTAGTCCAGGCATGATTGAACGTATTGAAGTTCTTTCAGGAGCAACAAGTATTTATGGATCAGGTTCTACCGGCGGGATTATTAATATTATTACGAAACGTGCTGATTCGACTAAACCAGTAAGTTTTGAAACTAAACTTGGTATTACGTCTTCCGATACATTTCGAAGTGATAGTCTAGCTTATGAAATTGGCCAATCTATTTCATTTAATAAAGATAATATAAATGGTTTCTTAGGGGCTAATTTCACTAGTCGCGGATCTCAGTTCGATAGCCATGGTGATCGTATTGCTATAGCACCTATGCAAGGTAGCCGTCCTGATACTGATACAATTGATGTTAATAGTCGTATAAATATAGATTTAACTGATAACCAATCACTAAGTTTGGGTGCACAGTATTATAAGGATGAACAAGATACGAATTATGGTCCTGATTATGGGAAAAATTATATTTATGGAGGAGCGCCTAACTCATATATTGGGAAAAAGGGTTTAGAAATATCTAATCAGCCTTTTACAGAGCGCTATGCATTCAACACTCAATACCAAAATAAAGATATTTTAGGTCAGGTCTTAAATTTAGAAGGATATTACCGTAAAGAAGATGCTCGTTTCTTTCCAGTCTTTTTAGGAGGGAAAGGTACAGAAGCAAAGCAATCTCAATCTGAAATCGAAGTGGTTGGTCTGCGTTCAACAGTACAAAGTGATTTAAATATTATGAATCGTGATCTTAATCTAACTTATGGTTTAGATTATGAACACGAAAAAGATCATCAACACTACGAGCATTTAACAGCATTTAATACAGGTTTGACCTATAAACCTACAGGTAAAACTTCCGATGCCGGTCCAAATACAACAATTCAAAGTGCTGGCGTTTTTCTACAAGGTGATTACGCTTTAACAGACCGTATGAATGTCCAGGCTGGTACTCGTTACCAATATATTAAAGCTGAAACAGAACAGTACTCGACTAAAAATGGGATACAGCCAAGCGGATCTGTAAATGACGATGCTGTTTTATTCAATTTGGGAACAATATATAAATTAACAGATGAGCAGCAAATATTTGCTAATTTTTCTCAAGGTTTTAGCTTTCCAGATGTACAACGGATGATGCGTGATGCATTTAATATCTCAAAAGCGAATATCCAACCTATTAGTGTAAACAGCTATGAACTAGGCTGGCGTTTACAAGGGGAGCAAAGCCTAAATCTAGGTATAACGGGTTTCTATAATACCTCAGATAAAGTTGTTCAATTCTACAAGAACAGTAATAAAGAAACTGTTGCTGAGGTTATGGACAAAGACCAGCGTGTATATGGTGCTGAACTAACGGCGACCTACCCATTTATGGAAGAGTTTAAAGTTGGGGGAACACTGGGTTATACACGTGGTCAATATAAAGATACGGATGGTAAATGGAAAGAGTTGAATGCTTTTCAAGTTTCACCAATAAAAGGTACTGTTTTTGCCGAGTGGAACAGTGATGAGGAATATGGTGTTCGTGTGCAAATGCTTGCTATAAAAGGTACAAATGAAGCAGTAAAAGATGGCTCACTTTCAGCTGTAAAAATTAAAGGCTATAGCACGATGGATGTTTTGGCACATTTTCCAGCTTGGAAAGGACGTATAGATTTTGGTGTATATAATGTTTGGAATAGAGACTATCGAACAGTCTATAGTCAACAAGCAGAAAAAGTATATGGGCTGGTAGAGAGTATTCCAGCTGAAGGACGTACTTACGGCCTCAGTTATACATTTAATTATTAATGTGAAGTGAGATAGGGAATATCTATAAATCATAGGTATTCCTTAATAAATTTAAAAAAATAATAAAATAAACTTGCATTATTAAATGCAAATGATTATCATTAACTATATTGAAAGTTGAGAAACGTTCTAGTAATTAAGGTTAACGTCTACTACTGTAATGCTAAGTTTTAGGCGATTTAAAGTTATACCAGAGACTCCAATAACAATGGTGTTGAAAAAGATGAGTTGATTTCTGGTATGTGAGCGCCTGCAGGATATTATAAAAATAGGCAGGTTCAACTGGCGGTAAATGGAACAAAGAAAAATAAACATTATCAGCGCAACAAAAAGAACTAATCAAAAGCAGCAGGCGAGGATGGCCTGCTGCTTTTGTAGTTAAAGTTAATTTCATAATTATTTATCTATTTCAACTCTTTTCGTCTTTTAACTCTATTGAGTAACAGATGAATTATATTTTTGATCAAAAAACAACCACTAATGTTTCATTTATTAACATTCTGCCTTTTTAGCCGTTTTTTTGTATACCCTGAATAAAACATGATCAAAAAAAGAGGTAAAAACGTGCTTATTTTTCATGGAAAACCTGTTCACGGAGCTATATTTGATATGGATGGGACAATGTTTGACACTGAGCGATTGCGGTTTCAAACATTGCAACAGGCATCTCAAGAACTCATTGGACAGGAATTTTCACACGAATATTTAATGCAATGTTTAGGTTTAAGTGCAACTACTGCTGAGCAATTGGCTCAACGGTTATATGGGGTAAATGTTCCCTATAAAGAAATTCGAAAAAAAGCTGATGAGATGGAACTCGAATATATTCGAAAACACGGCGTACCTATCAAAAAGGGTTTAGTTCAGGTTTTAGAGCGTTTACGAAAATCGGGTTTAAGAATGGCTGTTGCGACTTCAAGCCGTAGGGCAATTGCCGAAGAATATTTAATTAATGCGAATGTTTATAAATTTTTTGATGTGATTACCTGTGGTGATGAAGTAGAGCAAGGAAAGCCACATCCAGAAATCTTTTTAAAAGCTGCTAGTCAACTTCACTTGGACGCTAACCAGTGTCTTATGTTTGAAGATTCTGAAAATGGTTTAACTTCAGCTCATACTTCAAAAGGTTTAACGATTTTATTAAAAGATATTAAAGAACCAAATGACGAAATGCTGGAAAAAGCACATTTTTATTATGATCAGATGTATGACTTTTTAACCGATCTCGACCAATTTATCCCTGTTATGGACATGCCAGAAATGCAGGAACCTTTTCCGCAAAGTCTGAATCAACTGACAGTGGGAATACATGGTTTCGGTGCTATTGGCGGTGGTTATGTAGCGCAAATCTTGTCACATTGGGATGGGTACACAAAACCAAAAAGAATTATTGCTTCAACACGTAATAGTCTTTTTCGAGAAGCCGTAAATGCATTTGGAACATATAGCATTCGCTATGGGCAATTTTCTTATGATGAACGTATTGAGAATATGACCATTGTTGATTCTGACAACGAACAACAAATGTTGGAGATGTATACCCATTCAAGTTTGATCGCACTGTGTTTACCCGAACAGGCCATCGAAGTTGAGGCAAAAATAATTGCAAAAGGGCTATATGCACGTTTTAACTCATCACTTGAAACATGTATTGAGCCGTTAACTTTTCTAATTATTTTAAATAAAGTCGGTGCGAAATATTTAGTTATGAAACATCTTAGAGAAGCTCTACTAGAATTGACCAACGATGAAGATGTGACTGAGCATATTTTAAAAGAACATTACTTTTGCGACACCGTTGTAAACCGCATGGTTTCAAAGCTATCTAATCAAAATTTATATCGCCAACTTCGTATTAAGCATAATTTTCTTGAACAGCATTTAGAAGATGTGGAAAACGAGGAACAAATCGAAATTGAAGACTGTAATAAATTGACTCAAGATCAGCAAAATCAGGCATCTTTATATGTTGATAACATGCGCCGTAATTTTCAGCCAGGCCATATATTACAAAGCATGGATCTAATTCTGTTTCATAGCGAAACGGATATGCCAATTTATGTAGAAAAAGGCAGCCCTTTACTTGAAAAGTTGCGTCAAGTTGTCTTGGTGAATCAGATTACAGACATTCAATTAATCAAAAACCGTCTATGGAACGGCGTGCATGCCATGCTTGCTTGGTACGCATCTTTACTAGGTTATGAATCTATTGGTGTTGCCATGGGTGATCATTCAGTTAAAGCATTTGCAGAAAACTTAATAAGAGAAGTAAAGCAAGGGCTTGCAATTGTATTACCTAACTATGCAAAAGATCTGGATCGCATGGCACAAAGCTTCCTAGACTCATGTGAATATGCTTTTAAAGACCCTTGTCAAAGAGTTGCTAGAGATCCACTTCGCAAATTAACTCATAATGAAAGAGTAATTGCGTCAATTGAGGTGAATATAGATCATAATTTGCCTTATAAAAATCTATTAAAAGGTGCTGCACTAGGGTATGCCTATGCGATTCAATATTTAGAAATTGAAGAGGCTGATGCGATTAAACATTTACAGCAGCAAATTCAGAAATTGGATATGAGTACTGCCCAAAAAAGACAACTTGAAGTTGAGTTAACGCAATTAGTTCAATATTTATTTTCTGAACAAGGCAAACAGCCTTTAAACATGAATATTGTCAACTCAGAAAAAGCGCGTACTCAATATGCCTAAATCCTTTTAATTATGCTCTACAACTGAAAGGCAAACATGCTTTAATACAAGAATTGAATGATTTTGAATTAAAGCTGTGTTGCTAAAACCCTCGACGTTCATGGTGCCAACATCTATACGAGATTATCCTGAGTGGCATCTTGGACGGCAAAATTATGCGTTGTGGTATTTAGAAATTAATAATCAAAAAACAGTTGATTATTTAGATGCCTTGCGCGCGCATTTTTCAGAATTCTTATTAGAACCTAATAGTCGTCAATATCACATCACGCTGTTTATATGTGGATTTTTAGATCACGAAACCAGAGTTTATAGTGATGACTTTAATTTGAGTGAATTTGAGCAGCAAAGAGAAATCTTAAAAAAAGAAGATTTTGCTCCGTTTCATTTAAAAATTGGTTCAATCGATAGCTTTAGTAGTGCTCTATTTGTAGAAATAGGAGATACCGAAAATATCTTATTTCAGATACGCCAAAAGTTAGGTTTAGTTTCTAATGAAATTGCGGCTTTAGATTATTGCCCACACATCACTTTAGGGTTGTATAAAACAGACTATAGTAGTGATTTGATTTTACAAAAAATTTCTGAATTACCTGTACAATATAAACAGGCTGAATTTGACCTTAAAGTTGAGCATTTAACATTTGGTTATTATCAAGCTCAAACTTTACAAGGTAAGTTATATCCGTATCAGCATTTGTTTTTAGGTGATGCATGTTGCAACTGATTTTGGGTGGAGCCCGTTCTGGCAAAAGCCGACTGGCTGAACAAACGGCAATAGACAGGCAATTAGCTGTCACTTATGTTGCAACGGCGCAAGCGCTAGATTCTGAAATGCAAAGTCGAATAACCCATCATCAAAATCAGCGTCCTTCTCACTGGTCCTTGGTTGAAGAACCTTTATATTTAGCAAAAATGCTGCAAAAAATTGATAGACCTAATCAAATTATTCTTGTGGATTGTTTAACACTTTGGCTAACCAATTTGTTACTTTTAGAAGATCAAAATGTTCAACAACTTGAGTGTGAGCAACTATTAAAAGTTTTACCCACGCTTCAGTCAGAAATTATTTTAGTAAGTAATGAAACGGGTTTAGGCGTTGTGCCACTCGGTGAGATTAGTCGTCGATTTGTCGATGAAGCAGGTAGACTGCATCAGAGTTTAGGGCAAATTGCAGATAAGGTTGTGTTTTGTGTGGCTGGTTTTCCAATGATTTTAAAAGGTGAGAAATAAAATGAACTGGTGGTTACAATCTGTACAGCAACCTGATGTGGACGCAAAACAACAAGCTGAGCAACACCAGCTTCAACTCACTAAACCTACTGGAGCCTTAGGTGATTTAGAACTGATAGCAGTTAAACTTGCTAGTTTACAGTCAAATGCACATCCACATGTTAACCATCCATGGATTACAGTTTTTGCTGGCGATCATGGCGTGGTTGAAGAAAATATTTCTGCATATCCTCAAGCCGTAACTCGTCAAATGCTGCAAAACTTCACGACTGGTGGGGCAGCAATTAGTGTCATTGCCAAATATCATCAAGCTCATTTGCAAGTGATTGATTGCGGTACAGTAGGTGAAACATACGAATACAATGGAGTTGAACGTCATTGTATTCGTGTTGGTACGGCAAATTTTGCTAAACAAGCCGCAATGAATGCAGATGAATGTCGTGCTGCTTTAGAGTTAGGTAAAAACAGTGTAGACACGGCCAAATCTAAAGGTGCAGATATTTATATTGCTGGTGAAATGGGAATTGGAAATACCTGTTCTGCTTCTGCCTTAGCTTGTCTTTTATTAAATGATACTGCCGAGCAATTAACTGGAGTTGGTACAGGAATTGGTGCCGATCAATTAAGACATAAAATTGAAGTAATTGAAAAGGCAATTGAACTTCACCATAAACATGTTGTTGGTGATGCATTCAAAACACTATGTGCTGTAGGTGGTTTGGAAATTGCAGCAATTGTCGGTGCTTACATTCGCTGTGCGCAGGTGGGCTTACCTATCATTGTCGATGGTTTTATTAGTTCGGTCGCTGCTTTATGCGCAGTGCGGATGAACTCTAAAGTGCGTGACTGGATGCTTTTTGGCCATCAATCGGCAGAATATGGGCACCGACGTATTTTACAAGAACTCAATGCTGAGCCAATTTTAAAAATGAATTTACGTTTAGGTGAAGGTAGTGGTGCTGGCGCTGCTTTGGCATTAGTTAAAATGGCATGTGTATTACACAACCAAATGGCTACCTTTGCTCAAGCTGCCGTAAGCGGGGATAAAATTGGGTAAATTTAGAATTGATTTACTTAGACATGGCGAAAGTCAATATAGCCATACTTTACGTGGTCATTTAGATGATGAGTTAACAGCAAAAGGTTGGCAGCAAATGCAGTCAACCATTGAGCAAGTGGCTAATCAGCCATGGGATGTCATTATAAGTTCATCATTAAAGCGTTGTGCTTGTTTTGCTGAGCAACTTGCGAAGACAACTCAGCTGCCTTTACTTCTAAATCATGACTTAAAAGAAATGTATTTTGGTGATTGGGAAGGCGTCTCAACTCAGCAAATTTATGAAACCTCACCTGAATTACTTGCAAATTTTTGGCAAAAACCGAGCCAATATTGTCCACCTCGCGCAGAAACATTAAACCAGTTTCAAACAAGGGTTCTTAAAGGTTTTCAGGATTTGCTGAAGCATATGCAAAAGCAAAACTTACAGCATGCTTTAGTTGTTACTCATGGCGGTGTGATTAAGCTATTGGCTTGTTTAGCCAGACAACAACCTTTAGACGACTTACTTAAAATGCCAGCAGAGCTTGGAAAATTATATTCACTCGAATTTTCTGAAACAGATGGACAGTTAACTTTTATATTTAGATAGTAGTTTTATATTTTTATACACTTGTAAGTTATTATTTTTATAAAGATATTTAAGTCTATGTAATAGAACTGTCATTGCTAAAAACTAAGCTATTGGCATTTCTTATTAATCACACATCTGGCTTATGAATATTTTATTTAAAACAACTATACTCGCTGCATCACTATTACTCGTTGCGTGTAACGATAATGATGATCAAGGAGCTCAAACTACACCATCTACAAACCAATCAAAATATTATCAAACGAAAACACCTTATCAACCTCAACAAGAAATAAAAAACTATGAACAAGCACCGAATGGATTCCAGCCAGTTTTTACAGAGCTAGTGGCACGTCACGGTTCAAGAGGTCTCTCAAGTCTGAAATATGATTTAGCACTTTATAATTTATGGAAACAGGCAAAATCAGAAAATGCCTTAACACCATTAGGTGAGCAATTAGGTGCTGGTTTAGAAGCCATGATGAAGGCAAATATCTTATTAGGTTATGGCGTGGAAGGGATCCGCCAGTACGGTTATGGGAATGAAACCATGACTGGTATTTTAGAACACCGCGGCATTGCCGATCGCTTATTACAGCGCTTACCAAATCTTTTAAACTCGCAAGCATCTATATTGGTACAGAGTTCTGGGGTGGATCGTGCGGTAGATAGTGCAAAATTCTTCACTGCTGAACTCATCAAACAACGACCGCCACTGAAAGATAAAATTGTTCCATTGTCTTATACCAATTTATCGAGGGAAAGCGTGCCAAGTGTTGAAGATGGTGGCGTTGATCGTTTCAAACTCTATTTTCATAGTTTGAATGCAGACGAAGACTTAGCTCAACCCTTGAGTGCTAGCCAACAAAAAATTTATGATGCTAGTCAGGCCTATCAAGATTTTGAAGAAAATAATAAAGATTTAGCACAAAAGTTAGATGAGTTATCGAAAAATACCGAGGCTGAAAAAACAGCTCAAACAGTGCTCAGCCCGATTTTTAAAGCAGACTTTATTAAAAAACTTGGTACAACAGGTTATAGTTTTAGCAACACTGGATCTTTTACAGTCACTTCACCTAAAGGTGAGCAAATTACCGAAAAAGGTAAGGGTAAAAATACAATTGCCAGTGCAGTTGATGCAGCAGCTTATATTTATGAGCTCTATTCAATTTCTGGTGGCATGAAAGATGAGTTAAAAGGTATCGATTTTGATAAATATATGCCGTTAGAAGCTGCGAAATTCTACGCTGAATTTAATGATGCAAACGATTTTTACGAAAAAGGTCCAAGTTTTACAGAGTCAAATCAAGTCACAAGTGAAATTGCTCAAGGACTTAAACAGGACCTGTTCCAACAAGTTGACGCCGTGGTGAATAAAGCTCAGCCTTACAAAGCAGTTTTACGGTTTGCCCATGCTGAAATTATTATTCCTTTGGCAACCAGCCTGGATTTACATAATATGATGCAGCCTTTACCACTACGTCAGACTTATAATTACTCAACCAGCGCATGGCGTGGTGACGTAGTTTCACCTATGGCGGCAAATGTCCAATGGGATATTTACCAAAATAGCCAAGGCAATACTTTGGTAAAAATGTTTTATAACGAAAAAGAAACTTTGTTCAAATCTGCATGTAACTATGCACGTTATACACCAACCAGTTTTTACTACGACTACATCAAATTGAAACAGTGCTATCAAATGCAATAGTTTTTCAGTTTTTGAAGTCTTTAATGGGAATAGGGATTGCTATTCCCATTTTTATTTCTTCATAATTCAATTTGTTTTTAAATATAGACCAGTTAGAGACTTGGATATGACACCTTTTTGGATTGCATTGCAATTTTTAACTGTTCTGCCTATTGAGTTAAAGACTATACCAACGGCGCAACAAAATGGTCGAGCTATTTTATTTTATCCTCTAGTCGGTCTGATTATTGGCGGCATACTTTTTATTGTTGCCTGTTTTTTTGCCAAATTACCCGTTCTTTTGCTTGCAACTATCATAATCACTTTATGGATTTGGCTAACAGGTGGGCTGCATTTAGATGGGCTAGCAGATACAGCCGATGCGTGGGTAGGCGGTTTTGGTGATAAACAACGAACTTTACAAATCATGAAGGATCCAAGTTGTGGTCCAATTGGAGTCCTCAGCTTAGTTATCATATGTTTGCTCAAATTCGCATTGGTTTATGTATTGATTGAACAACATCAAACGTTATTTTTAGTCTTTGTTCCTATCCTTGGGCGTGTGGTGCCATCTATTTTGTTTTTAACCACACCATATGTACGTGAAAAAGGTTTAGGGCGTTCTTTGACAGATCACTTACCTAAAACAGCCTCATGGATAATCATTGGGTTCGTTCTGCTATTACCTTTGTGTTGGGAGTTGCAAGGGCTTATTGCCATCATTAGTTTTTTAATAAGTCTCGTTTATTTAAGACATCTGTTTATTAAAAGAATTGGTGGTATTACGGGGGATACAGTTGGTGCAGCGATTGAACTAAGTGAAACCGTGCTGCTCTTTGCTTTTGTTTTGAGTTATTTTTATTTAGTTTAATTTTGAGTTTCATCCAAAAATAAAAAAGCCCTCAAAAAATGAGGGCTTAATTTCCAATCTTAAAAAGATGAATTAGCGGTTTGGTAAAACATCTTTTAAAGCTTCATGCATTTCAAGCAAGGTCTTTTCAGTAGTTTCCCAATCGATACAACCATCAGTTACTGATTTACCATATTCAAGGTCACAAAGATTGTCAGGAATATCTTGGCGTCCACCTTTTAAGTGACTTTCAACCATAATACCTACGATTGACTTATTACCATCTAAAATTTGTTCAGTAATATTTTTAAGAACAAGCGGCTGTAAGTACGGGTCTTTATTCGAGTTAGCGTGGCTTGCATCAATCATAATTTTGTTGCTCACTTTAGCTTTTGCTAAAGCATTTTCTGCTTCTGCAACCGAGCCTGCGTCATAGTTCGGTTTGCCATTACCACCACGTAATACAACGTGTGCATAAGGGTTACCATTTGTATTAATAATTGAAACTTGGCCATCTTCATTTAGGCCTAAGAAACTATGGCCATATTTAACAGATTGCATCGCATTGGTTGCAACAGTTAAGCCACCGTCTGTACCATTTTTAAAACCAACTGGTGAAGATAAGCCAGAAGACATTTCACGGTGAGTTTGGCTTTCGGTTGTACGTGCACCAATCGCAGACCATGAAATTAAGTCTTGATAGTATTGTGGAGAGTTAGGATCAAGTGCTTCAGTTGCACATGGCAAACCTTTTTCATTTAACTCAAGCAAGAGTTTACGACCAATACGTAAACCTTTTTCGATGTTAAATGAGTCGTTCATATCTGGGTCATTGATTAGGCCTTTCCAACCAATTGTTGTACGTGGTTTTTCAAAATAAACACGCATAACTAGATATAGGGTATCTTTAACCTTTTCGTTTAGCGCTTTTAAGCGATCAGCATATTCGTGAGCAGCTTTTGGGTCGTGAATAGAGCAAGGACCAATAACAACAAACAAACGTTTATCTGAACCATCTAAAATATTACGAATAGTTTCGCGGCCTTTTAGAACAGTTTGCGAAGCAACATCAGATAAAGGAAGTTCTGACTTAAGCTCATTTGGTGTTACAAGAGTTTGAATGCTTTTAATATTAACGTCGTCGATATCTGGCTTTGAAACGGAATTTGAATGTGTAGTCATTGCTGTCACTGGTTCGATCATACTAAAGGTTGTTTTGTGTACTGAATATACCATGAAATAATTATGAAAATACTACATCTCATGGTATTTCAGATTGGAAAAATCCTATTGATTTTACTATCTTTCAGTCGAGTTGCCTGTTTTTTCGGCAACTACTGCTTGTTGTTGTACCACAGGTGCTTTCGGTTTTGCTTTGACTGGATGAACCATAAAGTTAACACCGAGGGCAAATAGGGTAATCCCTAGAATTTTTCGGATTAAACGTTCAGGCATACGAGAGCTAATTAATGTTCCAATAATAATTGCTGGAATTGAACCCACCAATAACCACATCAGAAGTGTAAAGTCGACGTTACCAGCACTCATGTGTCCAAGGCCAGCCACTAAGGTAAGCAATACTGCATGTACAACATCCGACCCAATAATTCGGATCATAGGTAAGTTCGGGAACATAATCACAAGTGCCATGATCCCAAATGCACCTGCACCAACTGATGAAAGTGTTACGAATACACCTAAAATGATGCCCATAATCACGATAAAGCTACGTTTTTTATGGATTGCTAACTGCTCATTTTCAGTTTGGTTAACTTCTTTAGCTCTGAATTTATTAAAGAATTTCTCAATGCGCGTACGGAAAATGATGGAAACACCAGTTAACGTCAACATAAAGCCTAATACCATGGTGAGTACAGCTTTATAGTGTGTTGACTGGCTTAAATAATGCTCAAGTACCCATGAAGTACCGAAAGATGCAGGAATACTACCTACAGCCAACCATAAAACAATTGGCCAGACAATATTGAGTTTTCTAGCGTGAACCATTGATCCACAAAATTTTGAGATTGCAGCATAAAGTAAATCGGTACCAATCGCGATATGAGGTTCAATTCTAAAAAGACCAATTAAAATTGGTGTCATTAATGATCCACCACCAACTCCCGTAATCCCTACACAGAAACCAACTAACATACCCGCTAAGATAAATTCAAAAGCACCAGACATCTTTATCGCCACTTATCACGAAACGCAGATATCTTATTCCTTTTAGAGATAAACAGTTGTCATGAATAATGATTTACTTATGCAAAAAAAAGCTAAGCAACGAAAATTTTGCTTAGCTTGTACTATTTTTCATCATTTTTTAAAGAAAATGATTATTTTAATGACTTTAGTGGGTTAATTAAAAGTATAAGAATAAAAGTTAATGGCGTTGCAAAGATCCACCAACTGACAAAACCAATTGAAAATTTATATTGTTGAATAAGAATAAATGCACATAAACCAAATAGCATGAATGCAGCTATTTTAAAGTGCCGGTAATATTTTTGAGCTAATGATTTGAAATGACCTGTTGATTTCGGCGATCGATATTTCTCGCTCGCTATAAACAACAAATACATCCCTAATAAAATTAAGATGAAAGCTATAAGAATCATGAGCTCACCTCAGTATTTAATTTATTCAGCTTTTTTTGAATTTTTGCGACAGCTTTATGCTGAATAGGTTGAATTTTGAAGAATATAAAAATAGCTAATGCTGCAAAGATCCACAAAAATACATCTACACGTGCAAAGGTCCAATAATCACTGAGGCTTTGAACATACTCATGTTTAAGTAAATAAATTAGATTTAAGATTGGAAGTGCAAGACACAGCATAATAAAAACACAAAGTTGAGTTCGCCACAAATGCTGCTTTTTAGTGATGAAAGCAATGATTAAGCTGATTAGCCAAACCAAGAAAAAGCTATAAATTTCATAATTGATTGTGGTTGAAGTAACTGTAAATAATCGATTAGCGCTTAAGTAGGCGACAGTTGCACACGGCAATCCTACAAATGCTGCAACATTTAAACGGTCAACTAAATAGTGTCCGAAATGAAACTGACTACTTTTATTTTGAATTTGGCGTTTAAGACTCCAAAGTAACAAACCAGAGGCAATCATTACACAGCCTAAAATGCCTGAGAAAAAGAATCCTAAACGAAGTAAAGGCTGAGCAAATGTTGCCATGTGCAGGCCATAAACACCCGCATTTAGCGTGGCAATAGGACTATTATTACGTGTATCTGCCAAGACTTTGCCAGTTGAAGCATTTAATGTAATTTGAGGTTGATTACGAGTAATAGTGCGATCTTCTTTTTGAATAAATGTAATTTGAGCTTGATTGGTATTTGGATTTTTTACACTCATTGTTGATAAGGGTTGGTTGCCCCAACTTTGTTGAACTTGGTTCAATAGCTTATCAATAGCTAAGTTTTGAGCAGGCTGAATTGATTGGTTCTCAAGTACAGTCTTTGTACGTATTTCGGTAAAATATTGATAAGGGTTTTCAGGGTAAAGTTTTTGCATTCCCCAAGGTAGATATAAATAAAAGAAAATAGCTAAGCCTGTAAATGTAATGGTTAAAAAGAAGGGCAGAGCAACGACTGAAGAAATATTATGAAAGTCTAGCCATGAACGCTGAGACTTAAATGTACGTAAAGTAAAAAAGTCAGTGAATATTTTTTTATGGGTAATAATGCCTGAAACCAAAGCAATCAGCATAATAAATGCTGCAAGACACACGACTAATCGCCCAACTATTATTGGAATGCCAAAAAGTTGGTAATGGAAACGGTAAAAAAAATCGCCGCCTAGAGTTTCCGAAAGTTGAAGTTCTTTTCCCGTATTAGCATCAAGTGTGGCATTGCCATAACCGCCGTCAGCTTTTTCCCAATACATAGTGTTGACGGGACTTTCTGGTGTAGCAACTGTTAAATACCAAGATTTGGCATCTGGAGCGTTTTCTTGTAAATATTGATATGCTGTTTTAATAGCAATATCTTGCTTTACTTCATATTGTGCAAGTGCAGGCTGCATCCATAAATTAATTTCGTGGCGGTAATAAGATAGGCTACCCATTAAGAAAATGGCAAATACGAGCCATCCAAAAATTAAGCCAGTCCATGAGTGTAGCCATGCCATAGATTGACGTATACCTTTATGCATAACCCACCGTCCGTGTCACAATAAAGAAAAGGGCAAATAGTGCGATTGATAAAATGGTCAGTCGTACTAATGATTGAATGCAGAACCCAACAATCACAAAGACTACGTAAAATAAAATCGCTATAAATGCTGAAAGATAGATAGCCTCAGCTTTGTCCAGATTCAAAAGGAAAATTCCAGTGAGTCCAAGACTTAAATAGGCCATACAGGCAAAGCCCATACCGAAAACTAGCAAGAATCGATAGAAAACTTTTATACGATATGACACAGGGAGATTTACAGTTTTGGACATCTTTACTGACACATACACAAAGAATAATAAGTAAAGCCAATCCCTAAATTGGGATTGGCTACGGTATTAATATTTAAACTTTACAGCAACTGTATAGTTGGCTGGAGCGCCATAAAAAGCTTGCCCATCGGGGAAACTATTTAAATATTTCTTGTCAAAAATATTATTACCATTTGCTTGAAGCGTAATATAATCATTGACTTCATAGCTTGCCATTAAATTGACTAAAGCATATGCATCTTGTTTGATCGTACTGTTTACATTTGAATCATATAACTTTATCCCATCTTGCCATTGTAAACCTGCACCAACTTTCAGTTTAGGTAAAACTGGCGGAGTATAGGTGGTTAGCAAGTTAAGTGTCTGGTTTGGATTGTAGGTTCTTGCCTCGCCACCATTTTTAGTATCTTTAATACTAAATTGAGCATAACCGAAAGAAAGATTTACGTTATCAGTAATTTGACCTGATAGACCGACCTCTACACCTTGTGACTCTAAATCACTCGTTGGTACTTTTCGATTAAGTGGATTTCCATCAGAGCTGCGTAGAGGGTAATTATTTTGTTCAGTTTTAAATACTGAAAGTGTGCCTGTTAAACGGTCATCTAGCCATGAACTTTTTACGCCCATTTCATAGCTTTTACCATCAATAGGTTTTAAAGCTTGATTCGTATCTTTATCAATACCAGTTTGAGGACGGAAAATTGAGGTGTAACTCATATAACCTGTATATTCAGGTGTAAAGTTATAAGTTAGTCCAACATATGGTGAGACTTTACTTTCACTATATGACATTGGTGAACCATAACTTTCACCTTTACTTTCAGCTTGGACATAGTTTGCACCAAGTAAAAGTTTTAAATCTTCATTAAGATGTAAGCGTGTCGCAGCATAGATGGAATTAATATTCTGCTTATAGTTTGCAGCTTCTGTGAAATCTGACCAAGTTATAGATTGCGGTGTCCAACTTGACCAATCGATAGTGGTTGATTTTATAACCTTACTATCGTTAATCGTTCCTGTAGATTGTTTATCTTGCTGATGACTACGTACATAGCTGTAGCCTAAGGATGCCTCATGTTCTCGATTGAAAAGTTTATATGTTCCTTCGAGATTAAAATCGACAGCATGTTTTTCTTGGTGCTCTTGACCGCCCCACGGGGTTAGAGAAACGCCTGATCCATCAGCTTTTGGATAACCATAGTAATAGAGAAGACGGCTATTATGCTTCGTATCAAGATAGTTGTAAGTTAGCTTAGCAGTCCACTGATCATTAATTTTTTGTTTTAATTCAACAAAAGCATTTTGTGTCTCATTATCCCAGTGTGCCCAGTCAGGGTTTGGATTATATGAGCGATCATATGAAATTTGTTTACCATTGGCATCTAATAAAGGCAGAGAACCCCAGTTATTTGCATTAGGTTTATTTTGTTCTTGGCTATAACCTGCGGTAAGTAAAGTGCTATCTGTCAAATCAGCTTCAATAATACCTGCGAAACCATTTTTCTCAGAAGAATACCGATCAAGGTAAGAATCACCAGTTTGTTCATAGCCCATAATACGGCCACGTACTTTTCCACTCGGTATTATTGCGCCAGAGACATCAGCTTCATAACGCTGCGTATCCCAAGAGCCATAACTTACGCCACCACTTGCTTGGAATTCTTGAGTCGGGCGTTTTCGAATATTATTAATTGTAGCGCTTGGATCACCAAATGCATTAGTTAAAGAGTCAGCTCCTTTAACCACTTCTACACGATCATAGAAATAAGTATCAGGATTCGTATTGTTATAGTTATAACCTGAGAGGGGAAAACCCACGCCGTCAGTTAATATATTTGAAATCTCAAAGCCACGAGCCATATAGGTAGTTCGCTCAGTTTCTTGATTAGATACTGTTACACCAGGGGTGTTTTTTAAAACATCGCGAGTACTAGTAAGACCAAAATCTTCTATTTGCTGACGAGTAACGACGTTAATGGTTTGAGGAGTTTCTTTAGCCTCAATATTAAGCTTGGTTGCACTACTCGAATTTTTAACATTATATGCTTTAGTTTGTTCAGAAGACTGTTCAGCATTTGATGCTTTAATTTGAATCGTCTGTAAAGCTTGTACCTCTGAGTCTTGAGCATAAGAGAGGTTCGCATAACAAATCGCGCAGGCGATTACGGTAAGCTTAAATGGTCGAGGTGGGATATTCATAAGATTAAAGATAATGTAAATAATTCTCATTTATTTTATTGTTTGTGAATGTAAGCTACAATTCAAATAACATTGTTAATTTAGATTAAAAAGTAGGTGATGAATGTAATTTTAGATAGTAATAATCCATGTTTACTTTTAATACCGAGATTTCTTTCGAGTTCAAGATTGGGAAACCTATATGCTAGAATGCGTTATTTCAAATTCTTGGGTAAGTCGCCTTGGCAAATCGAAAACTTAAAATAGGCATTGTAGTTGGGGAAGTTTCTGGAGATACGCTCGGCGTTAAGCTTATGCGTAGTTTCCGAGAACAAGGAATCGATGCCGAATTTGAGGGAATCGGTGGTCCTCAAATGATTGCTGAAGGTTTTAACAGTTATTACCCAATGGAAACTCTGTCTGTGATGGGAATTGTTGAGGTCTTAAAAGACTTAAAAAAGCTATTTGCCGTGAGGGATGGTCTAATCAGTCAATGGACTCAAAACCCAGTTGATATTTTTATTGGAATTGATGCACCTGACTTTAACCTCAGACTTTCAAAAAGTATTAAGGAAAAGAATCTTCCAATAAAAACTGTTCAATATGTGAGTCCTTCGGTTTGGGCATGGCGCCAAGGACGTGTTCACGGCATCAAACAGAGTGTCGATTTAGTACTGTGCTTATTTCCTTTTGAAAAAGTCTTCTATGAACGATATGAAGTTCCAGCAGCATTCGTAGGACATCCATTAGCTAAACAATTACCGGTTGAGAATCCGATTCAAATTGCCAAACAACAATTAGGTATTGATGAAAATCAGAAATATATTGCTTTGTTACCAGGTAGCCGAAAAGGAGAAGTGGAACGACTTCTTCCTATGCTGCTGGGGGCTGCTAATATTTTGAATACGAAACATCCAGACATTCAATTTTTGATTCCCGCGATTAACGATGCTCGTAAACAACAGATTGAGCAGGGTGTCGAACAATTAGCACCTCAGTTAAAAGCAAAAATTCATATTTTAGAAAATACGGATAGTGAATCTAAAATTGGCCGTATGGTCATGAATGCGAGTGACATTATCGCTTTAGCATCTGGAACGGCGACATTAGAAGCAATGTTAATGCACCGACCGATGGTCACTTTCTATAAGTTGCATTGGTTAACTTACTTAATTGCCAAGTTTTTAGTGAAAATTCCTTATTATTCTTTACCCAATATTATTGCGGGTAAAAAAGTAATTGAAGAACTTATTCAAGCCGATGCAACACCAGAAAATTTAGCAGCTGAAATAGAAAAACTGATGAATGTGGAAACTGCTCAAATTCAAGTGATGCAACATTTAACTATGCATAAACAGCTTATTTCTGGAAATACAGAAGATCCAGTACAGGCAATCCTAAAAGTACTTGAAAAGTAAAAAAAGGCATTCTTATGAATGCCTTTTCTATTTATGCACGTACGATGAGCTCATAACCCGTATATTTACGAATGTTGATAACACCAATGTCAAAAATTAAATATTGGCCTTTAATACCTTGTAATACACCGCGAATTTTTGGTGTTTTATCCAGATTTAGAGACTTAATTTTTTCAGGATATTGCTCAACTGGGTAAACAAACTCACGTGGTAATTCGTTTTCTAATAATTCAACAGTTTCGTTAAATTCAAGGTTTTGACTGAATTCCTCACGAATAGATTGAATTTTAGGTGCAAACTCTTCAATTAATTGATCACGTTGTTCAACCATATTTAACGGTTCAGCTTCGCCTTTGAGAAGTTTACGCCAATCTGTCTTATCAGCAATTAAAGAGCCAAACATGGTTTCAAGCTGACCAGATAAACGGCGTGATCCAACTTTTAAAATAGGTAAGGCTTGAGTTGCGCCTTGATCTAACCAACGACCTGGCATATGGCTAACGCGGGTAATTCCCACTTTTAAAGCACTAGAGTTTGCCAAATATACAATATGAGGCTGGAAACAAACATTATGGGCAAAATCATCTTCACGGCATGTGCCTAAATGATAGTGACATGTTTCAGGTTTCATAATGCAAAGGTCACATTCCGCTTTCGTTTTAAAACATTTAAAGCAGTGACCTTGAGAATAAGATTTCGGTGTTTTAGTGCCACATGACGTGCAATAAATATTACCTGTCCATTCGATTTCTAGTTCTTGTCCTAAATTAAAAGGAAGATCAATTTCTGAACGGTCTAATACAAATTTGTATTCAACATTTGCCTTGGTTGTCTGTTGATCAGTTACACTAGCATCTTTTAGGCCTGCATGCATTTTATGGCAAATGCCTTGTAGTTCCATAAAGTTTAAACTCACATCTTTCAATTAAGGGTTGCAGTTATGGCTGAACAAAATGTCATCACTTCTATGCTAGACGATTTAACAAACGAACAGCCCATTCATACTGCACTTTGTATTGGCCAGAAAATTGACCAGAATAACGCAATTCAATGGCACTATTTTACCGTAACTGAGCTTTTAAGTCTGCCTTTTACTCAGCGTTATGATTTGGGTTTTGTATTGTTCGATACTGAGGAAATGCAGAACATCAGCGATATGCAAAAATCACAATTATTAGTGAAGCTAAGAGATTTATTAGCAAAACGCATTGTTGTCGTGAGCAAGCGCAGTGATGAACAGTTATTACGTTCTTTAGGTTTTACGCAACTCATTGATAAAACTTCACATGATAGTGATTTTGCTTTATGGCAATTTAACATCTTGACCTATAAACATGTGCCAGATTGGTTTAATTCAAAATTTTGGGCAAATCCAGAAAACTGGAATAAATTCCGTTGGTAAAAGAGCACTAAATCTCTTTCAAAATTTAACAATTTGGCTTTTGCTGTCTTAACAAGAATCCGCGTATGCTCATGTATAAACCATACATAAGAGTTACACATGACAAATTTAAGCAACATTGTAGAAGTTTTGGCTAAGCAAGCTTTAGGTGGGAATCAGCAAGCAGCAGGTCAAGGTGGTTTAGGTGGAATTTTAGGTTCAGTACTCGGACAAATGGGCGGTAATACTTCATCTGGTACTCAAGGTGGCTTGGGAGGCGTACTAGGTTCTGTATTAGGACAAGTCACTGGCAATAACAACACACCTCAAGCAGGTGGCGGCGTACAAAGTTTATTAATTGCAGTTGTGCCTTTAATCTTGGGTTGGGTGCAGCAACAAGGTGGTTTACAGGCTGCATTAGAAAAGTTGAAAGGTGCGGGTTTAGGAAGTCAGGTTCAAAGCTGGGTTGATCCAAATCAAAGTAATAGCGAAGTTCCGACTCAGCAATTACAGAGTTTATTTAATCCAGCCGATATTGAACAAGTTGCCGAGCAAGCCCAAGCACCAAAAGAGCAAGTTTACGGAGCAATTGCTTCAGTCTTACCTCAGGTTATTGATTCATTAACACCTCAGGGTGACAGTACAGATCATCAAGAAGCAAATCAAGATATCCAAAACGTTATGAACCTTGTAAGTGGTTTCTTAAAATAAGATATAAACTTCAAAAAAGCCGATAACTTTTATATCGGCTTTTTTATATTTAGTACCATAAAATAAAAGGGCATGAGCCCTTTTATTTTAGATATGAATCAAACATAACTGATTAGAAGTTATATTCGATACCAGTACCTACTACAGTTTGCTTGTCGTCATCATTCAGCCAGTCGCGTTTTTGTTGAGCAACAATGCCGTAGAAGCGAGCTTGCTTGTTAATTTGGTAATCAAGACCTAAACCATATAAGTCGATTTTACGATCTGCTTGACCACTTACTTGTGTTTCAGCTGAAGCATATTCTGCTTTCACTTTAAGTTTAGTGTTAGGAATTTTATAAGCAGCTGTTACTGCATATGCTTCTTCCTCTAAACCACGGTAAGCTTTACCAGCTTTATCGATTGAACCATCTGATTTATATGATTGACCATATGCAGTCAAATCATCAGTAGGTTCAGCATGTTGCCATAAAGCACCTACAACAAAACCTGATTTTGCGATGTCATAAGAACCAGTTACACGGTAAGCATCTGTATAAACATCTTTCAGACCATAAGCCGCATATTTACCTTTAATACCAAAGTCACCAGCAGCAGCTACTGCTAAGCCAATATCTTTGTTTTCGTAGCCAAGCGCAGTTGATACAGAGTCGAAACTATCATTTTTGCTATCTTTACCAGTTTCACCCGGTTTGCTATCAGAAGTGCTTTCACCAGTTTGAGCCATGATATTGAATGTTAAACCAGCTAATAATTTAGGGTCTAATTCAAAACCGATCACGTTGTCTAAACGGTTTTCACCATACATGATATTAGTAATATCTAAACGTGTATCGTCATTAAAGATGTCTTGGTTACCACCAGCAGCTGTTTTGAAGTAAGAATCATACTTACCTACTTTTAATGTACCAACACCTTCAGTTTTTAAACCGATAAAACGGTTACGAGCACTAAGGTCAGTATCAGAACCTGAACCATCAGTAGAAATTGCCCATTCAGCTAAATAAACAGCAGATAACTTGTCAGTTAATTTCTCTTCGCCTTTTACCCCAATACGAGAAGAGTTTGAGTTAACTTCGGTAACGTCACTTTTACCATCGAAATTTTTATTATCAACTTGGTTAATAGAAACATTTAGTTTGCCATACAAAGTTGGCGCTGCTTGCACCGCGTTTACGCTCAAAGTTGCAACTGCGGCAGCGAGTAGCAATTTCTTCATTGAGATTTCTCCAAAAGGTATTTAAAAATGGCGTATGCCTAGCTAACTATTTATTTTGTAGTTGACTTATGTACAAAAAGTTACAAAAGCTCACCAACTTGCTAAGCAGTATCGGCAAAATTTGTGACAGAGAAGTGAAGAATAAATGACAGTTTTATGACGTTTAAAATTTAGAAATAAATTAATTGTTTTCATTTTTGATAGTTTTTAGACGAAAAAAAGCGGAGTCTAAACTCCGCTTTAACCATATAAAAATCAGAGAGCTGCTTTAATTTTTTCAGCTAATTCTTTAATTTTTTCTTGATCCCCTAACTCAACAGCATGGCGTCCAAGATGATGCACATTTGTTGGAATTAGGTGAAAATGAACATGTGGAACAGTTTGTCCTGCTGCTGCTCCAGAAAGTTGCATCAATACAATACCTTCCAAATTGAGTGCTTTTTCCATTGCCTTAGCAATCTTTTGAACAATTTGTATAGTATAGGCTGCTACTTCAGCAGGTAAGTCCAGCAGTGTTACAGCAGGTGTTTTTGGAATAACTAATGTATGACCATCGGCTTGAGGCATAATATCCATAAAAGCTAGAACTTGATCATCTTCATAGACTTTTATCGCTGGAAGTTCTCCACGTAAAATTTTTGCGAAGATATTTTGATCATCATATGCCATGTATTATTCCTTTAAAATTATTTACATTTCAATTCTTTTTGACGTTCTTTAATAGCGTCAAGACGTTGTTGCTCTTTGTCAGAAAACTTTGGTTTTGTCGTATGACAGTTTTCATTACCATATTTTTCTTTAGCATCAGGATCTTTAAAACAAAAGCCTTTTGACGCATAAATCAAATTGTAATCATCTTGCAATTTTTGACATTCTTGCTCAGGTGTTGCAGCTTGTACGCCTAAACTAGCAATGCTCACCATGCCAGTAAAAACTGCAACCATAAATTTATTCATGAGCTTTTCCTCAGTTAAAGGTATGAACCTGTACTCAATATAAGGTTTCTTACCAATATTTCAATGACTATTAATTACTCAAGTGTCATTTTGGTTTGAATTTTGGGCAAAAAATGAATAAAATCTTTATATATCAATGTTTTAAAAATAAACAATAAAAACAAAAACTTAACTAAATTTTTATATATCTTTCCATAATTCAACTACTCTCTAATACCTTGTAATTGCTCATAATGAATGAAATAGGGGACTTGCTTCTATTAAATAAAAAATCAAAAAGTTCGTAGAAAAGCCATATTTATGACTCATCTTTTGCTGAAAAGACAGTTTTAGTTTGAATTTTGTTTAATGGAAAAGAAAGATATTAATGCCATGATCAAAAAACAAAGCGTGATAATTATCACATTTTGTATTTTAGGATTAGGTGAAATTCACTAGGCCCATTTATTTTAGACGGAAATGGGCTTCTCTTATTGAAACAGAGACAAAATTATTTTCGACTTTTATTTAAGACTAAAATTCACCTGAAAGATGCATTGATTTTACATATTTAAAGTCTTATTATATGGCCCATAATTGCTGCGTTTGATAGTTTTTTGTTTTTATAGCCTATTTCTCCAAATGAAATAGGCTTTTTTTATTAAAGTCATTTCAAATCATGAAAAATAAACGGTTTATAATGATAATTATCATACACGATATTGTATTTTTGTGATCAAATAGATGGATCACTTTCACAATTGCTCTAGTCGTTACTTTATAGCATCAGACCCTTACATATAGTAATAGTATATCCATCATACTTCCTTAAAGGATCTAGTCATTCGTTAAGACTAAATATTAAAGGAATAGGTGATGCCACAATTTTTACTAATTGCTGAAAGAGTTTATAAAAAATTTGAAGAGCAAAAGCTTTTCTCAGAGGATATGATCGAGCATTTGAATAGCTTAGTTAGTATTATTCGACTAGAGATAAAAGACACTTCATATAAACTAAAATATAACTTTATTGATTTTGAAGAATGTTTAAATAAGCCTGCAAAGGAATGTACAGTTAAACTCGATATCAGCTTAATGCCAACTTATAAGAATAAAAGTGAGTACATTATGTGGTTGGCAAGTTTTATCGAAAAAATTACTCTAGGTGGTAGGGAAAAGTTTCCACCGCTTACAAATAGTTTACTACCGAGCTGTATAGTGACGAATCCTTATGTAACAAAACTGGAGCAGGCCAAGGCCTCTTCTGAAAAAAGTGCACAGATGATTGTAAATTACTTTAAATCATCCGATTATAAAAAAGTTAATAAAGTGCCTTCATAATGAAAATAATAATTTTCTATTAAAACAATAATATTATTGGTAAATGCACTGTTATACGAGGGTTTATTCCACCCAAGCGAATAAAAGCAATAGATTGAATCATGACCTTATTCTTAAATTTGCGTTGATCTTTCGGTGAGCCATTTCGCTAGTTGTGGCCAGAACTCCAGCGCACTTGCCTGACTCGACATGAGGCCCAGATGACCGCCAGGGATGAGAGTAAATGTGACATCTTGGCTACTGGTTAACTGACTTAATGGTTGAGCTGCATCAGCCGTAACCAGTTGATCACTACGACCAGCTCCAACTAAGAGTGAACAGTCAATATTTTTTAATTCGATTTTTTTATCTTTTAATTGAATAGAACCTTGTCTTAATGGATTTTGTAGCCAAACATTGAACAACATGTCCTGATTAATTCCCCCCGGGTAATCAATCATATTATTTAAAAAGCTACTTAGTGTGGCATGTTCTTGTACGAACTGAAGATCATTAAGATTTTTAAGTAATTGAATATGACCATCGAGCCAGCCTTTAGGGTCGAGAATTTTGAAGCCTAAAGAATTTAAAATTCCTGGGCTATGAATCAAACGTTTTGGCAATCCAGAATAAATACGGTCTTGAATTTTTTTATTGCGACCAATCGCGTTGTTTATGGCTCGGTAGAGTTTTCCAATATAACCAGAAGCATAACTGTCTATTGGACTACCAAGAACAATAAGATTTTTAACATAATTTGGATGATTATGCGCTGTATATAAAGTGACGAATATACCTGCCATACTCCATCCGTGAAGCGAGATTTGTTCACTTCTGGAGTGTGTTCTGACAAGTTGTATGGCTTTAGGAATGAAATCTTCAATAAATGATAAAAAGTTAAGATGTCTGTCCTTAAACTTTAAACGGCCCCAATCTACCAAATAGACATCAAAACCAGCATTTTGGAAGTATTTAATAAGAGAACGATAAGGATATAAATCATATATCGCCATATTAATAGCGAGTGGTGCAACGAATACTAAAGGTTCTTTAAATTGTTTTTGAGTAGCTGCGTAATAACGTATACGGGTTTGATTAAATTCACCAATCACTTCGAACGGAGTGCTTTGTGACAATACTAATGTTTGAGGACGAAATAGTCGGGTAGAGAGATGCTTGATTTGACTTTGTTCAGAGACAAGGGACTTTAAGCGTTTCATCTTACTTTTACCAACTATTTATTAAAGTTGAATAAAGTCTAAGCGATAATTTTAAGGTTTACCTTGACCTTAAATACCCTAGACACTCAAAATGATGATAGTTTTTTAGTACATGACCAGTAAAGGCGAACATTTAATGCACCAGTCTGATGATTTAGAATACCAACTTGATACTTTAGCCATTCGTACCGGACATACTCGTAGTTTTGAAGGCGAACATGGCGAACCGATTTTTTTGACTTCATCATTTGTATATGAAAATGCGGCTGAAGCTGCAGCAAAATTTTCTGGTCAGGTTCAAGGAAATATCTATTCTCGTTTTACTAATCCGACTGTATCGATGTTCGAAAAACGTTTAGCAGCTTTAGACGGTGCTGAACGAGCTGTAGCGACGAGCTCTGGAATGGGCGCAATCTTGTCAGTTGCTATGGCATATCTAAAAGCGGGTGATCATGTTATTTGCTCAAGAGCAGTTTTTGGTTCAGTTGTTGCCTTATTTGAAAAATATATTGCCAAGTTTGGTGTAGACATTACATTTGTTGATTTATGTGATTTAGACGAATGGAAAAATGCTGTACGTCCTGAAACCAAACTTTTCTTTGTTGAGTCACCGTCTAACCCTTTAGCTGAGATTGCAGATATACAAGCACTAGCAGATATCGCCCATGCGAATGGCGCATTACTTGCGGTTGATAACAGTTTCTGTACACCTGTTTTGCAGCAACCACTCAAGTTTGGTGCGGATCTTGTGATTTACTCTGCGACTAAATACCTAGATGGGCAAGGCCGTGCATTAGGCGGTGCTGTTGTTGGCAATCATCAGTTGTTAGAAGAAGTTTTTGGTGTTGTTCGTACGCTTGGACCATCAATGAGCCCATTTAATGCATGGGTTTTCTTAAAAGGTCTAGAAACTTTACGTTTACGTATGAAAGCACACTGTGAGAGTGCTCAAATTCTTGCAGAATGGTTATCTACTCATGAA
This sequence comes from Acinetobacter sp. D009, assembly GCF_038562025.1. Taxonomy (NCBI): domain Bacteria; kingdom Pseudomonadati; phylum Pseudomonadota; class Gammaproteobacteria; order Moraxellales; family Moraxellaceae; genus Acinetobacter; species Acinetobacter sp. D009. Next base: position 2,010,342 of record NZ_CP151886.1, on the reverse strand, counting down.
AAGGTAGAGAAGGTTTACTACGCTGGTTTACCAGCTCATGACGGTCATGAACTTGCTGCTAAACAGCAAAATGGCTTTGGCGGTATTGTATCGTTCGTTGTTAAAGGCGAGCGTGAAGGTGCGTGGAAGGTTATTGATAATACTAAGTTTATCTCGATTACAGGTAATCTAGGTGATGTGAAATCGACGATTACCCATCCAGCAACCACAACTCATGGCAAACTTTCTGTTGAAGCAAAAGAAGCAGCTGGTATTCAAGAAGGTCTAATTCGTGTTTCTGTTGGTCTAGAAGATATTAATGATATTATTGGCGATATCTCGCGTGGGTTAGATTTAATCTAATTAAGTTATGTTTGTTATGGAAAAGCCACATAGATTTTAATGTGGCTTTTTTGTTACTTATAAACAACAATAGCAATAAAAAGTCTACGTTTTGTTATAAATCAGTCTAAAATTTCAACGTATAAAAGTTCTAAATTTAATAAAAATAACAAAGAGAGTCTTTAGTCATGCTTAAACCAATAATTATTTTAGTTACGATAGGGGTAGTTGGTCTGGTTGGATATAGAGTATTTGCCCAAAAAGATGAACCAACACAGATGAGTGAAACTGTATTATTAATTAATGATGCAAACAAATCTGTTCAAGATGCTGATCTTTCAATAGAAAAAGCCAATACTTCGTTCAAGAAAGTTCCCTTAAGTGAATATAAAACAAACAATAAAAGTCTACAGGCTGCCCAGTAACTTTTCTAAATTTTACTTTTTTCTACTCATCAAAAGTTTTCTACATAAAAGCTTTATAGTGGATTGACCATAGAAAATAGTTTCATAGATACCAATAGAAAACATTGATTTATTGTGTCAGAATTACGGATTAATTTTGATTTAAACGTACTAACCTCAATGATCTTGATGATCTATAGGGGTAGTAGAAAGAGTTTAAGTTTTGCAGTGTTATGTGACTATCAATATTACTTGAAATATTTGATAGAGATACGGAGTTAGGTTTATGAATATCAATATGCTTATGCAGCAAGCGCAGCGCATGCAAAAAGATATGGAATCAAATATAAAAAAGGCTAAAGAAGAGCTTGCTCAAACTGAAGTACACGCTGAAGCGGGCGGTGGTTTAGTTAAAGTTACAATGACTGGCCGTTATATCGTAAAACGCATCGAAATTAATCCAGAATTACTTCAAGATGAACCAGACATGATTGAAGACTTAATTGCTGCTGCAGTAAATGATGCTGTGCGTCAAGCAGAAGTGATTTCTGAAGAAAAAATGCAAAAAGCAAATTCTGGTATGGGTTTACCACCTGGCTTAGCGGGCATGTTCTAAGGAAATTCAGTGTTTAGCGATAGATTTGAACAACTCGTTCAAGCTTTACGTATATTGCCAAGCGTTGGTCCGAAGTCGGCTCAACGTATGGCTTTACATCTTTTGATGAAAAATCGAGAAGGGGCATTTGCATTAGCGCATGCTTTACATGAGGCTTCAAGTTATATACATGAATGTAGTGTCTGCCATTCTCTGACTGAACATGAAATTTGTGATATTTGCGCCTCAACTGACAGAGATGATCAGTTATTGTGTGTGGTTGAATCACCAGCGGATGTGATGGCGATTGAGCAAAGCGGTAGCTTTCGTGGAAAATACCATGTTTTAGGTGGCCATCTTTCTCCATTAGATGGTATTGGTCCGGAAGAAATTGGTATTCCTTATCTCATTCAGCGTCTAAGCCAAGGTACTATTGAAGAAGTCATTTTGGCAACCAATGCGACGGTAGAAGGACAAGCGACAGCCCATTATTTGGTAGAGGCGACTAAACATTTACCAATACAAATGACGCGTATTGCTCAAGGTGTACCTCAGGGTGGTGAACTCGAATACGTAGATAGCCATACTTTAAGTCAGGCAGTGCATAACCGCATGAGAATGAAATAAGCATTCCGATGCTTATTTCATTAATGAATGTACTATCAATTTGATTAAATTTATTAATTAAATTCAGTTATTAAACATAAATATTATTCTGTCTTTTATTATTAAAGATAGTTTAAATAAAATATGAATATAAGAATGAAAAAGATCTTATAAATTTTAAATAAAGAACATTTGGAGATAAATTTAAAAAGTACAAATAAAAGATCAAAAAATTATCTATTTTCGAAAAATTGTTCAAAAATAGAGTATTCATAAAGGTTTAAGTGGCATTTTTCTGCTTCTATGTTATATATACCAGAGTTTAAAGCACTCTTTGCAATACTTGAGAAAGCATGTTTCAGTTTATCCAACAGCAAACCGAATTGGTTGATGTTCTTCAAAAAATGGATCAATGTTCAATATATGGACTTGATACAGAATTTATTAAGGTTGACACACTCTGGCCTAAACTTGGAGTATGCCAAGTCAATGTAAATGGTGATGTCTATCTGTTGGATGGTGTTTCATTAGATCTAAGTCAGTTTTGGAAAAAGATTTTTCTCGCGCAGCAAAACATTTTTCATGCATGTGGAGAAGATATTGATTTAATCTATCATTATGCTGATCAAGAAGATTTGCTTAATGTGTTTGATACTCAAGTGGGCCTTTCTTTTTTAGGTCATGGCCTGCAAGTGAGTTACCAAGGTGCTTTAAAACTTTGTCTTGATATTGATATTGAAAAAGATCAAACCAGATCTGATTGGTTAGCTAGACCTTTATCGCCTCAACAACTTTGTTATGCTGCTAACGATGTTTTGTATTTAATGAAGTTAGCTCATCATATTCAAGAACAGCTTAAGCAGAAAGGGCTTTATAACTATGTTCTTGAGGACTGTAGTAGTCTAACTAAAGAAATCATTAGTGAAACCCCTAACGAATTACTATATACCGATGTGGGAAATTATCGTCACTCACGTCGTCAGCTAATGCAATTACAAAATTTAAGTGAATGGCGTGAATACATTGTGAAAGCAACGAATCAGCCACGCAGTTTTATTCTTAGAAATTCAACCATGATTGATATGGTTGAAAAGAACCCACGCAATAGCTTTCAACTTTCGCAAGTTAAAGATATTCGTCCAAACGTAGTTCGCGAGTACGGCAAAACGATTTTAGAACTTCTTAAAGATTTGCCAGTCGAAAGCAAATGGCCATCAAAGATTGCAAAACCATTTAAGATTACGTCTAAAGAGACTTTAAATAAAATGGATATGGTACTTGCTCATGCAATAAATGAGACTTCTATTCCTAAAGAAGTGTTGTTGAGAAAAAAATGGTTAAACGCCATTCATCAACATGTTCTATGTCAAGGGGATGAACAGGATTTACCTGACTATCTATTAGGATGGCGTTATGAGTTATTAACGCAACCATTAATCCAGTTGTTTCAAGAAGAAAAACAAAGTTTATCTATTTAAAATGCAATAAATAATTAGAAATTTAAAGGTTCATCATATGATGAGCCTTTTTAACTAAAGCATAATCATGCTGTTAAATTTTTAATTAATTACTATTTAAAATGAGCTAATTATAATATCTAAGTATACAAAAAATAGATTTTCTGTAGTTTATCTAAATAATTATTTAACCTGATAAAATTCATAAAATAATGTAATAAAGTAAATATAATTTGAAATTTCAATAATGAATTAAATTAACTTATATAATGAGAAAAATTCAATTGATTAAACATACAGGTCTGTATATTCTTGGATTTAAGAAAAACAACTTCAATTTATATAATATATAACTATAAGTTTGTTTCGGTGCAGAAATGAAAAGCCTACCCAATTGGGTAGGCTTTTTTATTTTTAATGATATGGCTTAGTTAAAGTAACTTAATTTTATGAAATTTAAAAATGAGTATTAAAATCTACAGATATTATCTAAATGAATCAGCAAGTTTAGAAACAACTTCTTCAGCTTTTTGAAAAGCATTTTCTAATGACTCTATATGCCTATGATCTCTAAACTCTTGATACTCAGAAGTAATTTCATAAATTTTTTCTACGCCTAAATATTTGCTCAGTGTACGAATGTGGGGTACAAGATGACTCATATCATGCCGAATCCCATCTTTCTCAAACCCAAATTCACCGCTGGAAGTGATAATAATTAAAATTTTTCCAGCTAAAAGAGGTTGTAAGGGAAAGTCTCCACGAGCTAGGTCAAAATCAAAGGTTTTATTGATACGAATAATTTGATCAAACCATGCTTTCAGTTGAGCAGGCATGCCGTAATTGTACATAGGTGAAGAAATTACAAGAATATCTGAGCGTGAAACTTCTGCTATTAATTGATCTGATATAGATAAAACATCACGTTGAGCTTCGGTCCTTTTATTGTCAGGTGTGAATACAGCATCAATCCAGTTTTGATTAATAAAGGGTGGTGGATTCATTCCTACGTCACGATAAATATATTCATGTATAGGCAGTTGTTGTTTCCATGAGTCGATCAACCGACTGGCAATATTTTTTGAAATAGAATTATGGTTTGGATTAGCGTTAATTGCAGCTCTGACACTAGCATCTATATGTAATATTTTACTCATCATTAATTCCAAAAAGGTTAGGATTTAATTTATTTTGAGTTTTAAAACATAAGTAGACAAACGAGAAAATTACATTTATAGATGATTTTAATTCATTCATAAATGTAAATGGGGAGGAAGCATGCAAGTTTCTTTGCAAGCACTTAAAGCATTTGAATCAGCCGCTCGATTGGGTAGTTTTAAGTTGGCTGCTGAAGAACTTTCGCTTACACCGACTGCAATTTCACATCATGTTGCGAATCTAGAAAGCAGATTAAATGTTGATTTATTTCATCGACAGGTAAGGAAAATAACGCTTACAACGACAGGGGAAAGACTTGCTGGAGCAATTTCTGAAGGATTTCGTAAAATTGAAGATGCACTAGATGAAATAACAGTAAATGGAAACATAGTAAGAGTCGCTAGTACGTCTTCACTAGCTGCAATGCTGCTAATTCCTTCAATAAATGAATTTTATCAATTGTACCCCGATATCTCTGTTGAGTTTTCTACAGGTGAAACTTTAGATAATCACTTGTATACATTACCTATTCGATATGGCGACGTATCTTTGGCCCAGTCTCAAGATATTGTTAAATATGAGTCTTTTAATGTATTTGGTTCATCCAAACTTGATCTGCTTAAATGTTCTAGTGAACCAATAACTTTATTTACGACAGAATGGAAAAATAAGGCATTACCAAGCCCACCACTAGAGGCTTGGCTTGAGGAAAATGAATGGAACCAAGATAGGGTGACGATTAAGAAATTTGATCAGGAAATTTTTGGGATACACGAGGCTTTATCTGCCAATGGTTTAGTATTTTGCTCTACTACACTTACCCAAAGGTTTGTTAAGACGAATCTTTTACAGGAGTTTAAAACTAAAGCCGTTCAATCAAAGCTATGTTACTACATTCCAAATAAGGACGATTTTAAAAATAGAAATGCCAGAAAATTTATTGAATGGGTAGAAAGTTTATTCAATCAATAAACTTATATCTCTGATTGGTTTTAACTACACAACACTAAAACTTATATAGCGTTTTTATGATATAAAATTAGATAAATTAATAATTAGAGAGATAAATATGCTTAACAACTTTAATGCTGAACAAGCTCGTCAAAACGCTAAAAACTTTAAAATAAATCAAGACGTCATATTGGAAAAAATTTTAACTGGTACTGAGTCTGAATCTAAGGAGGGGAAACGAAAAGCAACTTTCTGGTTTCCTGTTGATGCTATAAGCCCTGATCATCTTACACTGGTTGAAGAGGAGCTTAGAAGCAGAGGTTTTAATGTCTCAACTGATATTGAGCACTCCGGTACCACGATCACAATTGAAATAAGCTTCTAATGAATGATAATTTTAACTAAACCACTCTTAAAAAGGAGTGGTTTTTTATTGCATGATTTATTGTGAGTTAAAAGAAATTAAATATAAATTTATTTACAATTAAATTTATATTAATCAGGATATTATTTGACAGGTTCTATCTTGTTCTGTAGCTTTACTTTTTAAGTGGAATATGGATATGAACTTCCAAACAATACTTTTATCTTTCAAAAATCAATCTACTGGTACAGATGCATTTAAAGACTTAAAAAATGCATGTGAGCAGTCTCTTAAAGAATCTCAAGATACAAAAGAAAAAGCAGCAGTTTACCTAATCTACGGTTTTGCACGCAGTTATGTAATCTTATATGAAGATGAAGCTGTAACGACCGAATTCGCCCATACTTCTAAAACCCAACTCATTGCTTATATGGAAAGTCTTAATAAAGCTTTATTAAGTCAAGATGATAGCGCTATTTTGAGTGCGTTAAATCAAGTAAGCGATGACTATATAAAAAGCTCTCGCGTCTTCTAGAAAAAAATTAACACGTCTTTAAACAAAAAATACTTCTTTAGTTTGGGCTAAAGAAGTATTTATTTTTATAAATTAATGGGACTTTTTCTTACCGCCACCATCTTGTTTGTTGACGGTAGACCATGCAATTCGTTCGGCTTCTTCTTGAGAATGGCCTCTATCTACCTCACTCTCAACAATATGTTTGGCCTGACGTTTTTGCTTTGCTGTATAAGCAGTTTTATCACCACGAGGCATAATTTCGTCCTCCATATCTATGAACAAGATACTTATTATTGAATCATATCTCGCTATTAAACGAGTTAAGTAACATCTGGTGATGTGTAGTGAAGTAGTTAAAACTTTTACTCAAATGTGTATTCTTAAATAAGTGAAAAAGAAATTTATTATTTTGATAGCTTAAGTATAAATCTTGCAAGAACACTATTATCAAATCTTTGATGATGAATACTTTTTTAAAATCCAAGAACTGCTTTTATTTTAATAAAATAGATTTTGTGTTTTGGTATTTAAAATCAAAAACTTATATTGTTTTTATGAAATCTAACTCCTGTTTGGAACAAAGTTATTATCGACCTTAATCAATGTTGTAGGTTAATATTTCTCAAGAATTAAAAAAACGACTGATGCGTAAACAAACCTGCGTGTGTGTGTCGTTTTTTTTCATGTATGCTGTCCTTAGTTCAAGAGTTGATTTGAAATGCACTGTGATATTTATAGATCGAGCAAAAAAGATGAAATGTACATGTATATTGCTCGTCCAAACTATCCTGACAATACGGAACAAGCTGATCCGTTTGAAAATGTTCCTGAAGCTGTTTTACAAGCGTTTGGTCGTGCAACGTTTGTCATGCATTTAGAGTTGGCTCCAACACGTAAATTGGCGCGTGTTAATGTTTTACATGTTTTAGACTCATTACAAACAAAAGGTTTCTTTATTCAGATGCCGCCAGAAGGGTTAATTAACCCGAATGCAGTTGAACCAGAGGGCTTACGTGGTGCGTGAAGATCAAACTGGAATAATGAATCAGTTATTCTCTTTTTTGGATGTTATTCCTGAAGGTGTTATTGCTTTAACAGCTTATGGAATAGGCGCTATTATTGCTTTGTGGTGTTGGTGGCGATTAATGCGCCGTCTTCCTACCACTTTTGGTGCAATTAGCTGGTTGATTGTATTTGCTATTTTAGTTACACCAACAGTGTCTGAAGGACCGAATGCATCTGTAGCACCTGCTATTTTTGGACTTCTTTTTGGTATTTTAACTAAAGATAGTCCGTTAATTTGGTCAAATTTATCTTTAATTCTGTTTGTAGTTGGTCTAGGTTTGGTAATTGGATATTGTTGGTCAAAATATTCAACAAACAAAAGCATGCGTTCCATCTAACCATTGAAATAGAAAAATAAGGTCTTTACATGTCTGCTGATACCCAACATTTTACCGGTACAGATCAATATATCGCGACTGATAGTCTTAAGCTTGCTGTAAAAGCAGCTCGTGCTTTGCAAAAGCCTTTACTGATTAAGGGTGAACCGGGCACGGGTAAAACTTTACTTGCTGAACAAGTAGCACAAAGTTTAGGTTTAAAACTGATTACTTGGCATATCAAATCTACAACTAAAGCACAGCAAGGGTTGTATGAATATGATGCGGTTTCTCGTTTAAGAGATAGCCAGTTAGGTGATGACCGAGTTTACGATATTAAGAACTATATTAAACCCGGTAAATTGTGGGAAGCTTTCACCAGTGAAGAGCGTTGCGTATTATTAATTGATGAAATTGATAAGGCCGATATCGAGTTTCCAAATGACTTGTTGCATGAACTCGATAAAATGTCTTTTTATGTTTATGAAACGAATGAAACAATTACGGCAACGCAACGCCCAATTGTAATTATTACTTCAAATAATGAAAAAGAATTACCAGATGCATTCTTGCGTCGTTGCTTCTTCCACTATATTGAGTTTCCAGATGAAGCCACAATGCGAGAAATCATTGCGGTTCATTTCCCAAATATCTCTGCAACACTAGTAAACGAAGCTTTACAGGTTTTCTTTAAACTACGTGAAATTCCTAATTTGAAGAAACCACCATCAACCTCTGAGTTAATTGATTGGTTAAGCTTGCTCATGGCAGATGATATGCCTGAAGATGTATTACGTAATCGAGATACCTCTAAAGCTATTCCACCTTTATATGGTGCTCTCATCAAAAACGAGCAAGATGTACAACTTCTCGAACGCTTGGCTTTCATGTCTCGACGTTAAGGGAGGGAGTAACCCATGTTTGTGCGGTTATTTTACACCTTACGTAAATATGGTGTTCCAGTTACCACTCGTGAACTCATTGATCTAAACCGTGCGGTGAGTGAAGGTTTGGTTTTTGCCGACCAAGAGGAGTTCTATCAGCTTGCTAAAACTATTTTAGTTAAAGATGAGCGATTTTTTGATAAGTTTGATCGTGCCATGAAAGATTACTTTGATGGCATTGAAACTTTTGATATCGATGAGTTGCTTAAGCAAGTTCATAAATTACCAAAAGACTGGTTCGATTTAGAACTTCTCGAAAAGCATTTAACACCAGAGCAAAGAGCTGAACTTCAAAAAGCAGGTTCTTTAGAAGAACTGATGAAAATGCTAGAAGAGCGTTTACGCGAACAGCATAAGAAACACCAAGGTGGTAACCGAATGGTGGGTACTGGTGGTACTTCACCTTTTGGGGCTTTTGGTGACCATCCAGAAGGCGTCAGAATTGGTGGGCCGGGGCGTAAACGTTCGGCGGTTAAAGTCTGGGAACAGCGGAAATACCAAAATCTAGATGATGACCAAGTTCTTGGAACTCGTCAGATGCAAATTGCGTTACGACGTTTACGCAAATTTGCTCGCCAAGGCGCAGCTGAAGAGTTAGACGTTGATGGAACTATTCGAGAAACAGCCAAACAAGGTATCTTGGATGTTCAAATGGTGCCAGAGCGTCGTAATCGAATAAAAGTACTCATGTTGTTTGATGTGGGTGGTTCGATGGATGCGCACATTGCCCAGTGTGAAAAACTCTTTAGTGCTGCTAAAAGTGAGTTTAAGACACTCGAATACTTTTATTTTCATAACTGTCTCTATGACTATGTTTGGAAAGATAACTACCGAAGAACAGCAACCCGCATGAATACGTGGGATTTGTTCCATACTTACGGACGCGACTATCGTGTAATTGTCGTAGGTGATGCCAGTATGGCACCGTATGAGCTGAAATCGGTAGGTGGCTCGGTTGAATATATGAATGATGAAACAGGTGAGGTTTGGTTACGTCGCCTACGTCAACATTTTGATAAAACAGCATGGTTAAACCCTGAAACTGAAGGGTATTGGCATTACACTCAAACCATTGGTTGGATTAAAGAGATTTTTGAAAACCATATGTATCCAATGACCTTAAAAGGCATTGAGGACTTAACACGCTACCTTTCTCGATAAACTTGATAACTTTAATAATTTAAAAAGAGGGATGATATGCAACATCAAATTAATGGTATTGCTTTGCCAAATGAACAGGGATTTTTTGGTGAATATGGAGGCCAATTTATTCCTCCGCATTTAAAAGAAGCAATGGATGAAATTAATGTTGCTTATGAGGAAATTCGCCATACACCAGAATTTCAAAATGAACTATCAGACCTCTTTACAAATTATGTAGGTCGTCCAAGTCCTTTATTTCACGCAAAACGTCTTTCTGAGCAGTTAGGCGGTGCACAAATTTATTTAAAACGTGAAGACTTAAATCACACGGGTGCCCATAAAATTAATCACTGTTTAGGTGAGGCTCTTCTTGCCAAATATATGGGCAAAAAGAAAGTTATTGCTGAAACAGGTGCGGGACAGCATGGCGTTGCTTTAGCCACGGCTTGTGCTTTAGTTGGTATTCCATGTGAAATTCATATGGGACAAGTCGATATTGAAAAAGAACACCCTAATGTGGTCAAAATGAAAATTTTGGGTGCTCATTTAGTTTCAGTAACACGTGGTACAGCAACCTTAAAAGATGCAGTTGATAGCGCTTTTGAAGAATATTTAAAAGACCCTAAAAACTTTATTTATGCAATTGGTTCTGTGGTTGGACCACATCCATTTCCAAAAATGGTTCGAGATTTTCAATCGATTATTGGTAATGAAATTAAAGAGCAGACGCAACAACGATTTGGAAAAAATCCGGATTATGTTGTGGCATGTGTGGGTGGCGGTTCAAATGCAATCGGTGCCTTTACAGCATTTTTAAATGATCCAGATGTGAAACTTGTAGGGGTTGAACCGGCTGGGCATGGTTTAGATACTCAAATGCATTCGGCTACCCTAACATTAGGTAAACCAGGCCAAATTCATGGTATGGCGTGCTACGTACTTGAAAATGAAGCTGGTGAACCGTTACCCGTGCATTCTATTGCTTCAGGATTGGACTATCCTGGTGTTGGGCCACAGCATAGTTTCTTAAAAGATTTAGGCCGTGTGGAATATAGCACTGCAACTGATCAAGAATGTTTGGATGCTTTTATGAGCTTATCTCGTGTAGAAGGAATTGTTCCTGCGCTTGAAAGCTCACACGCTGTCGCATGGGCAATACGAGAAGCACCAAAGCTGTCGAAAGGAACCATGATTGTGGTTAATCTTTCTGGTCGTGGAGACAAAGATTCGGATTATGTGGCAGAAAAACTTAAGCTTTAAACCAACTAAACACAAAAAGCGGTCAATATTTAAAGATCGCTTTTTTATTTCATAGACGAAATTTATCCTTTGTTAAAAGTTCATTATTTCTTAATTAAAACAAAGTATTCTGATTTTAAGCTGTGATTGTTAGAGATAGGTGTGTAAAACACTGCTTCACAAGGCAAAGCGTTGCGTTGCTTTGTCTCACTCAGTAGAATAGTCACTTTGCAAAATTTGCCTTTGGAGACGCCTAAGTGGAGCGACCGACGATTAGCCCTGAACATTTACAGGAAGCTGCTGAAAATTTATCTACAATTCGAGATTTTATTCGCTTTGGGGTATCAGCATTACGTCAACATGATGCACATTTAGGACAAGGTACTGAAGATTATTTTGCAGAAAGCTCTGCATTAGTTTTACAAACCTTATCTCTTGAATGGTCAGCAGACTCAGAGATTTTAGACGCTAAGCTTTTGCCAAGTGAAAAAGCAGAATTCTTAAGTTTGTTAGAACGTCGTATTAATGACCGTATACCGACTTCTTATTTATTAAATTTAGCTTACTTCTTTAATAAGCCATTTTATGTGGATGAGCGTGTACTTATTCCGCGTTCACCAATTGCAGAATTAATTGAACAACGTTTTGCACCATATTGCTTAGATGAAAATGGTCAAATGCGTGAAGCACTTAACAACCTGCCAGAAAATGCAAAACCTAAAACTCCACAGCGTATTTTAGATATGTGTACAGGTTCTGGTTGTATTGCTGTAGCTTTGGCTTATGCTTACCCAGATGCGGAAGTGGATGCAACAGACATCTCTAAAGAAGCCTTAGAAGTAGCATCGATTAATGTTGAACACCACAATAAGCAATATCAAGTTGCGTTACTTGAATCTGATTTATTTGCCAAGATTCCAGCTGAAAACCAGTATGATTTAATTGTAAGTAACCCTCCATATGTTGATGCTGAAGACATGGCTGACTTACCGGAAGAGTTTTTACACGAACCTGAGCTTGCATTGGCAGCAGGCCAAGACGGTTTAGACCTAGTGCGTAAAATGCTTGCTCAAGCGGCAGATTATTTAACTGAAGATGGTTTAATTGTCATTGAAGTGGGTAACTCTGAATGGGCTATGCGCCAAAACTTCAATACTATTGATTTCAACTGGCTTACTTTCCAAAAAGGTGGTTCTGGCATTTTTGCTTTAACCGCAGAACAATGTCGTCGTTATAGAAAATTATTTGAACAGCAACAAGCATAAGGAGTTGTACATATGGCAGGGAACAGTATTGGACAACTCTTTCGTGTAACGACATGTGGCGAGTCTCATGGCGTTGGCTTAATGGCAATTGTTGATGGTGTGCCACCTGGTCTTGAGTTAACCGAAGAAGATCTACAAAAAGATCTGGACCGACGCAAGCCGGGTACATCAAAATTTGCGACCCAGCGCAAAGAGCCTGATCAAGTTGAAATTATTTCTGGTGTGTTTGAGGGTAAAACTACTGGTACGCCAATTGGTTTACTCATTCGTAATACTGACCAAAAATCGAAAGATTATGGAAATATTGCGCAAACTTTTAGACCGGGTCATGCGGACTACACCTATACACAAAAGTATGGTTTCCGTGACTACCGTGGTGGCGGTCGTTCGAGTGCACGTGAAACTGCTATGCGTGTTGCAGCGGGTGCTATTGCTAAAAAATATTTAGCAGAAAAATTTGGTGTCTTGATTCGTGGTCATGTCACTCAAATTGGTAATGAAGTTGCTGAAAAACTGGATTGGAATGAAGTTCCAAATAATCCATTTTTCTGTGGTGATGTAGATGCTGTTCCTCGTTTTGAAGCATTGGTTACGTCTTTGCGTGAACAAGGTACAAGCTGCGGGGCTAAGCTAGAAATTTTAGCTGAAAAAGTTCCTGTAGGCTGGGGTGAACCTGTTTTTGACCGTCTAGATGCTGACATTGCTCATGCCATGATGAGCATTAATGCGGTTAAAGGTGTTGAAATCGGGGATGGTTTCGCAGTTGCTGGGCAGTTTGGTCATGAAACACGTGATGAGTTGACGAGTAATGGCTTCTTAGCGAACCATGCAGGTGGTATTTTAGGCGGTATTTCGAGTGGTCAGACGATTCGAGTTGCCATTGCATTAAAACCTACTGCAAGTATTACAACACCAGGTAAAACGATTAATTTAAGCCGTGAAGATACTGATGTGTTAACTAAAGGTCGTCATGACCCATGTGTAGGTGTACGAGCAACTCCAATTGCAGAAGCAATGTTGGCTATTGTCCTAATGGATCACTTCCTACGCCATCGTGCACAAAATGCAGATGTTGTTCCACCGTTTGAACCAATTGAACCATAGTCATAATTTTGACTATAGTAAATTAAGCCCCCATATTTAACTTAAACTTGGGGGCTTTAATTTTTTTATCATATTCGGCTCTATTAAATTTTAAATTATTTCCTTGTCTTATAATCTCTATATAAATATAATACCCGCGATTTATTTCTGAATATATTTATCTGCTTAAGTAAGAAATTAAAGTCTTATTAATTTTATACTTACTCAAGATATTTATATCTTAAAACTAATTTTATTCAAATTAGTTTTATATAAGTTTATTACATATTTAAATTTTATTACTTTAAACAAATAATTTTCAAAGTCATCATTGAAATTGGGGAAATATCAATGAATCAATGTACATATAGAATTGGCTGTATGTCAAAGGATAAACTATTGCCTAAAAACTTAGAGGCAATGATAAAAGTTATTCATGACTTATCTTTATCCTCTCAGCTATCTGAAAACTGGATATATAGTGATGATAATCCAGATATATATATTATTGATTTAGACAGTGGCTATACAAATATTCTTATTCCTAAAAAAATTAAAATTGTATTAAGTAATAACCCTGAGCTTTTAAAAGGTTATCAATATGGATTAAAGAGGCCCTTAAGGTATCAGGAGCTTTTAAAAATTTTATTAGAAATTGAAAATAATGAATATTTTAAAAAATCTTATCGAGAACGAATAGAAAATATAACTGCTACAGATCCGTTTGAGACAAAAATTCTATACAAACTTGTTTGTTATCCAAACTTTAAAAATATTCATGCAGAGCAGATTGTTAATGTCACTAGAGTTTGTGCTTTATTATCTATTGAATCAAAGACAGTCCAAGAAATTAAAAAATTCTTGAACTTATCTGTAGATGAAATACAAAAAATTATAGAGATTATTAAAAAAGAGGCTTATCCGAACTATGAAACGATACATGAGAATATTGTCTCGATATTGCCGTTTTCAAATGAAGTTGTTCAGACAACACCTCCAAGGATGGAGCAAAACTTATTGCTCTATTTTATAAATAAACTTTGGAAGAAGTTAAAAGGAGAATTCTGATGAACTGGAATTTTTTAGCTTAGAGTAGGTATGTATTAATCTTAATTAAACCATTCTTAATTTAATATTAAGAACTAAACAACAATATTTAGTACATATTAAATCTAGATTACATTTTAGCTTTACCACGGATGGAAAAGCTAAATAGAGAATTCTTTCATTATTTTAATTCAAAAGATTAATATCAAAAAACAAATAATGTAATCACTAGCCAAAAGTTATCCTCAATTGTTATTTGCCATTATTAAGTTAAATCTACAATTTGTTCTTCATTTACAGCAATCTTATATTGATTACGTCCATTGGTTTTTGCTTTATATAATGCATGATCAGCTCGTGCCACAAAAGCAGAAATAGAATCGTTTAGACGTGGAATTGTGGTTGCGACTCCTACACTAATAGTGACATGTGGTGAAACATCACTACATGGGTGTTTAATCGCAATTTTATTAATCGCATTCATTAAACGTTCTACTTGTATCAAAGCTTGCTGAGAATTTGTCATCGGGAATAGTAGTAAGAACTCTTCACCACCATAACGAGCAACTAAATCACCACTACGAGCAGCAATAGAAGAAATAGCAATTGCGATTTCTTTTAAACATTCATCACCTTTGAGATGTCCTAACGTGTCATTGTATGCTTTAAAATAATCGATATCGACCATCATAATAGTGAGTGGGGTTTCATGTCGTAATGCACGGCGCCATTCATTATCCAAGGTTTCATCTAGATAACGTCGATTGGCTAAACCAGTAAGTGCATCTTGCTGAGAAAGTAAGGATAACTGCTGCGCTTGTTGCATGAGCTCAATGCGGTTCAGCTCAATCATACAGTTTTGTAAATAGTTTTCTCGATGTTGACGGTCCGTTGCATAGGCGAGGGTCATTCCCAAAAAACTACTAAAAGTGTAAGTTCGGTTTAAGAACGTCCAGTCGATCACACCATTTAAGTAGTTGCTTACTAAAATTCCAACCAGCCCCCCCATCCATCCAGCAAATATGGCGGTATAAAAGCGCATACCAACAGCACCATAAATAATAACGATTGCATACATCATCGCAGCATGAAAAAGAACATTATCTTGTCCATTCTCAATAACGTTAATTAAAATAAAAGTAATTGCTACCGCTAAAGCCGAGCCAACTCCTACATAATAATCAAAATACTGATTTAATTTTTTAATAAATGATAAAATCCAAGCGATAAGAACAATTACACCAACCCAAGAATAATAGCTAAACCAGGATAAAACTTGTTCACTTGGTAAAACTTGATATATACCAAAGCTTAAAAATATATATAATATTAAAATAATAGGCGCTCTGTAGCGGAACTCATAGGCAGCACCATTTTGGTATTGAAAACGATAAATCGTTTCAAGCTGCTTTGGAAACCATACAAAGTTTAATCCTCGTGTGGTTAATAAATCTATTTGTTCCTGTCCCAATATATTGGAACCCTGCAACTTCATAATTAATGCTCTCTATATTGGAAGTTGTCATAAAATGAGACTTATTTTAAGTAAAGTTCCATCTAAAAATATTGATTATATAATGTGTGGTTTATTCAAAATAATAATACAGATTTTTTAAAAAAGTAATGATTTTTATCTATGTTAAATGTGATAAAAATCACGACATTTCAATGATTAGCCTAATAATTATCTAAAGTTCCCCAATCCATCGAAAAAAGTTACAAATGGTCGATTAACGATTGTATCTTTATCATTTTCGGATAGACTTATAGCGTGAAATACAGATGATTGCTGTCATATAAATAGGAAAATTAGCAATGACTGCTCTAAATCAATATGGAATGAATTTAGAAATTACGCCGCATAATGGATGGTCACAACGGTTCTGGGACGACCTGTTACCAGCTAAAGAACGGGTGAGTAAACATCCGTTTTTTACGGAAATGGCCAATGGGGGATTGAGCCTAGATAGTTTCCGTTATGCTTTACTTAATTTCTATCCATTAGTCGCCCATTTCCCGTCATATATGGCTGGAGCATTGGGGAAAGCGACTGGATTTTCTGAACCGGGAGTTACTGAAGCGCGAGATTGGTTAATTCAAAATATTAAGGTAGAAGAGCGACACTTAAAATGGTATCGCGATTGGGCTGGAGGTTTTGGCTTAACAGTTGAAGAACTTGATCATGTACGACCACCAGCTGCTATGAATGCTGTAAACCATTTTCTATGGAATATGAGTCATCGAGGCAATTTGGCAGAATGTCTGGCTGCAACAAATTTGGCGATTGAATGGGCAACTGGAGATTGGTCTATTCAGGTGTATAAAGGTATTCATACCTATACTAATCATCCTGAAGTCACGATTGATAAACGTTCTTTAGCTTGGTTGCGCGCTCATGCACATTACGATGATCTTCATCCATATGAAGCTATGGAGTTGATTAAGCGCTTATGTAATGACCGTCCTGACTGGCAGCAAAAAGCATTTCATGCTGCTGAAGAAGGGCTGCGATATTATGAATTAGCTTTGGACGACTGCTATAGGGTACAACTTCAAGCCTCTGCTTGATCTAGCCTTAAAAAGGGAGAATATCGTGTGGATATTCTCCCTTTTATTTTATTCGAGCAACTTTAAGAGTTTAGTTCGATAAGGTGTTTCTTCGGGTAATAATTCAAGTAAACGTTCAACAGCATCTACACGGTCTGGTACACGACTGACTACTCGCAATAATTGATCAATATCTTCAATTTGATAAATCACATGACTCAAACGAGCATCAAAACAATCTCTCCATGCGCATAAAAAAGGACTTTCTGATTTAGCTAAGAAACTCCCTCTATAGAGTGTAAGCGTAGTTGATGTAAAACCAAGGTTTAAGGCTTGTTCGGCCATTAAAAAATCACATTGAATTTCGCAGTTAAGTCTATATGGTCGCGACTCGATAACGTCAGGTATTAAGTTTCTGAGTTGAGAAAGTTCTGCTTTTAAAGTGGTAGTACTTACAGGCCGATCACCATATAAAGCATAATGAAGTTCTTCAAGATTAATCCCTTCGGGACAAAGGGTTAGAATGCACAGAATCTCAATTTGACGTTGAGTCAATGTAAGGCTGTGTTGGTTATATTGAACTTTAGGAGTGCCGAAGGCTTTAATATATAAGATATTTTTCTGATGAAGCTGAATTGCTTGTTTAACAATGTCAGCACAACGCTCTACTGCTAAAACTCCAAGTGAATTATGTTTTTGATATTTGGTCGATAAATTCATAATTCCATAAAACTGACCTGTATTCGCATCGGTAATCGGTGCTGCATAACAGACCCAGTCTCTGACACTATTCATTTGGTTTTCATGTGAGTAAACACAGCTTGCAGAATGTGTATTTAATGCTAAACCAATGGCATTTTGACCTACTGCCTGAGTAGACCACTGGCCACCTTCGACAAAGTGTACTTGCTCTGCCGATGAGCGCATAGGGTGACTACTCCATGTCCAAAGTAGAGTACCATGAGGATCAGTCACACCAATGGCCATATCGGCATCTTCGGCAATATGCATTAAGTTGCGATGGCACTCGTGAATCGAACGACCAAATAATGAATGTTCCCATTCCTCACCCAGATCAAACAAAGGCGCTGCCTCAAGGTCAAGTGATGGTTTTTTCCCTAATTGTTTAGAATGAGATGAGGATTCCGGCCGAAATAAGGACGGGGTAGTATCTATTAAAGGCGATGATAATTGTTCTGACATATCCATATCGAAATTCCTTTATCATTGAAATGGCGTATCCGTAGCCGCTCAATAGTTATAACTTTCTTATTGTGACTATTTCCTAGTTATCTCCTTACCTTAAATAATTTCATAAGGCTTGACCATTATCCTATTGGATAAGTTTTGTTAATTGCCTAATCATTAAGATAAGACATCTTGTCGGCTAAAAGGCTTTGGCACTTCTTCTCCGAAATATTGTCGATCAGCAAAATAGCTAGAACGAACCATAGGTCCACTCCAAATATTTTTAAAACCTAATCGCTTACCGTGTCGGGTATATCGTTCAAATTCTTGTAAATTTACAAACCGATGAATAGGCGCATGTGATTTTGAAGGCTGAAGATATTGACCAATCGTGACAAGATCGACTTGATAGTCTTTTAAATCGTTGAGTAGGGCAAGCACTTCAGCCTCTATTTCTCCTAATCCAACCATCAGGCCAGACTTGGTTTTGATATCGGGACAATATGCTTTAAAGCGTTTAAGTAACTCAAGCGAATGTTGATAATCTGAACCGGGGCGCATCGCTTTATATAAACGAGGAACGGTCTCAATATTATGATTAAACACATCTGGAGGCGATAAGCTCAAAGTTGAAAGCGCTGTCTCTAAACGACCGCGAAAATCTGGTACTAAAATCTCAATCAATGTTTCTGGACAACGTTTTCTAATTTCTTCAATACACTTTACAAAATGTGCAGCGCCGCCATCATGTAGATCATCGCGGTCTACAGAGGTAATCACGACATACTTTAAGTTTAGATTTGCGACTGTTTCTGCCAGATGCTTAGGTTCATCTTCATCTAGCGGTTTTGGACGACCATGAGCGACATCACAAAATGGGCAGCGACGAGTACAAATATCGCCCATAATCATAAATGTTGCCGTACCTCCACCAAAACATTCCGGTAAATTTGGACACGCCGCTTCTTCGCAAACACTGTGTAACTTCTGTTGGCGTAGCAAATTTTTTATGCGTTTAATTTCTTCAAAATCGGTTATTTTTGCTCTAATCCAGTCAGGTTTAGTCGGTAACTCTTCTGTAGGTAAAATTTTAATTGGAATGCGAGCAACTTTATCCGCTCCTCTTAATTTAATACCAGTTTCTATTTGCCTTTTTAAGTCCATATATGGAATTCCATTTTATATTAAATAATATTTAACTAGACTCTATATAATAAAAATCCTTATAATTTAAATAAAGGATATGGAGTTTATTAATGAGCATAGTACACAACTAATATTATAAATTAATAAAGGTTGGTTAAAGGTTTGTTTCGCAAACCAATGAAATGTATTAAAATTTTTTAATTTTATTTTTGCTATGCAAGTTTTTGAAAAATAAAAAATAATAGCAATAAAAACCATTTAAAACTTTTTAGTCTAATAGCATATTAAATTAAATTGAGCTTTATTATTTATAGCGAAATATATAACTCTCGCTGAAACTTGGTTGATTTTTAATAATCAAGATAATAAAGGAAAAGGATATGCAATTAACGGAAGAGCAATTACTCGCAGCATATAAACGCATGCGCGATATTCGTGAATTTGAGGATCGACTTCACGAAGAAAATACCAATGGTGATATTCCTGGCTTTATTCACTTATACAGTGGTGAAGAAGCTGTAGCAGTCGGGATTTGCGAAAATTTAACCGACAAAGACTATATCACTTCAACACACCGTGGACATGGACACTGTATTGCAAAAGGTTGTGACATTCACGCCATGATGCTGGAAATTTTCGGTAAAGATGACGGGCTATGCCGTGGAAAAGGCGGTTCTATGCATATTGCCGATTTAGATAAAGGTATGCTCGGTGCCAACGGGATTGTGGGTGGTGGACCTCCTTTAGCAATTGGTGCGGCGTTGACAGCGAAAACCTTAAAGACTGGTGGGGTCGGACTGTCTTTTACAGGTGACGGTGGCTCAAACCAAGGCCTTACTTTTGAAGCGATGAATATGGCTGTTGTACTTAAACTTCCAGTCATTTTCGTTTTCGAAAATAACGGCTTTGGTGAAGGAACAGGGCATGATTACGCAGTAGGAAGCAAAGACATTGCTGGTCGTGCCGCAGGTTTTGGTTTACCTGCAGTTAAAGTTGATGGGACCGATTTCTTTGCCGTCTATGAAGCCGCTCAAACTGCCATTGAACGTGCACGCCGTGGTGAAGGGCCAAGTGTCATTGAAACCATTACAAACCGTTTTTATGGCCACTTCGAAGGTGACCCTGGTTTGATTCGTTCTAAGGAAGAAGTCGAGTTCATTAAAGAAAATAAAGATCCTTTGAAAATTTTCCGAGAAAAAGTCAAAGGCAAAATTGATGAAGCCAAACTAGACGAGATTGATGCAGCATCTAAGGCAAATGTTGATGATGCCGTTGCTAAAGCTCGTGCTGCGGCATACCCAAAACCAGAACAACTCCTTACCGACGTCTATGTCTCTTACTAAAGGAATAGTAAAGATGCCAAATAAAAGTTTTCGTAATGCAATTAAAGAAGCCATTGAATCAGAAATGCGCCGTGATCCAACCGTATTTGTTGTTGGTGAAGATGTTCGCGGTGGACATGGTGGTAAAAATACCGAAGAGAACGAGCTTGAAGGCTTCGGTGGGGTACTTGGTGTAACCAAAGGTTTATGGACGGAGTTTGGTTCAGAACGTGTGATTGATACACCAATTACCGAGTCTGCAATTATCGGTATGGCCGCCGGTGCGGCTGCAACAGGTTTACGTCCTGTTGCTGATTTAATGTTTATGGATTTCTATGGCGTGTGTCATGACATGCTTTATAACCAAGCCGCTAAATTCCGTTATATGTTTGGCGGAAAAGCAAAAGCGCCAATGGTTGTACGTGGCATGATTGGCGCAGGTTTTTCTGCGGCAGCTCAGCATTCTCAGTCACCATATAACGTATTTGCCGCGGTTCCGGGCTTAAAAGTTGTGGTTCCATCTAGCCCATATGATGTGAAAGGGCTATTAATTCAGGCCATTCGTGATGACGACCCTGTGGTGTTCTGTGAGCATAAAATGCTCTATGACATTAAAGGCGAAGTTCCAGATGATGCCTATACCATTCCTTTTGGGGTAGCAAATTACACCCGTGAAGGGACAGACGTGACCATTATTGCTTTAGGCTTGATGGTACATCGTGCTAATGAAGTGGCAGACAAATTGGCAAAAGATGGTATTTCGGTTGAAGTGGTCGACCCTCGCACAATTTCACCTCTGGATGAGGAAGGAATTTTAGAGTCTGTTGCATCGACTGGGCGTGTAGTTATTGTGGATGAATCAGCGGCACGCTGTGGCTTTGGTCATGATGTTTCTGCACTGATCGCCCAAAAAGGTTTCCACTATTTAAAAGCACCTGTTGAACTCGTAACGCCACCACATACGCCTGTTCCATTCTCTCCGGTTTTAGAAAAAGAATGGATTCCAAGTGTAGAGCGTATTGAGCAAGCTGTGCGAAAAACATTGGAGGCTTAGGATGAGCGAAATTAAAACGCTGGAGATCCCGAAATGGGGATTATCCATGGAAGAAGGCACGATCGCCCAATGGTTGATTAAAGAGGGTGATAGCTTTAATAAAGGCGATGAAATTTGTGAAATTGAAACCACAAAAATCGTCAATGTATTAGAAGCACCTTTTGCAGGAACGCTCCGTAAAATTTTAGCAAAAGATGGTGATACTTTACCTGTTGGTGGCCTTATTGCCGTATGTGCTGATAGTGAAATTTCTGATGCAGAAATTGAAAAGTTTATTGCCTCACTAGGTGGGTCAGCAGCTAAAGCCCCGGAAGCGCCTTTGGAGCAAAGTAAGGCGGAAACATCTGCACCTGTTGCTGAAAAAGCAGAACAGCCACAGACTTCAACAGCTAGCGCTCCAGTTTCTGTAAAGGTAGCGAAAGGTGACTACGCTGTACCAGAGTCATTACAAGGTTATCAAACATCTAATGAGTTGTTTGCAACACCGCATGCCTTGAAGCTTGCAGAAAAGCACAATGTAAACTTGGCAAAAGTCACAGGTTCTGGTCGTGAAGGCCGCATTAGTGTTCAAGACATCCAGAAAGCTGTACAAGCTGCTGGTGGTCAATGGCCTGATATTAAACAGCAAACTCAAGCTAAAGTGATTAAATCTACGGCCGATGATAGCCAAGTTTTAGCGACACCTGTAGCACGTCGTTTAGCAAAACAATGGGGCATTAACCTAAATGACTGTCGTGTTTCAGGTACTCGTGGCCGTGTCTGTAAAGAAGATGTTGAGGCAGTTTACTATCGTAATAACCCAACGTCGGTAAATGATCAACCTTTGCAATGTGCAGCTCAACCACAATCGACCGTTACGATGGTGGCGATGAATGGGATGCGTAAAGCGATTGCTTCACGGTTACAGGCTGCAAAACGTAATGCACCGCATTTCCGCTTAGTGGTCGATCTCAACGTAGAGGCTTTGCAAAAACTACGTAAGCAGATTAATGAGACTGTTCCTCAAGTCAAACTTTCAATTAATGACATGCTAATTAAAGCAGCTGCCGCCGCACTGATTAAAGTACCTGAGGTGAATGTTCAATTTGATGAGGCGACTCAATCAATTTTACAGTTCTCTCAAGCGGATATTTCGGTAGCTGTAGCGATTCCAAACGGTTTAATTACACCCATTGTAAAAGCTGCGAATCAGAAGTCTTTAGCACAAATTTCCGATGACATGCGTGATTTAGCAACCCGTGCTAAGACGGGCAAGTTACAACCTGACGAGTTTCAGGGCGGCAGCTTTAGCATTTCAAATTTAGGAATGTTAGGCATTAAACAGTTCGATGCCATTATCAACCCACCGCAAGGTGCAATTATGGCATTAGGTGCTTCTGAATCACGTGCTGTTGTTGAAAATGGCAATGTAGTGGTTCGTGAGATTGTCACAGCGACGTTGTCTTGCGATCACCGTGTGATTGACGGTGCAGTTGGGGCGAAATTCTTGGCCAGCTTTAAGCAGTTTGTTGAAAACCCTGCTTTAATTTTGGTGTAGGAGAACCCGCATGTCAGAAGCTCAATTTGATTTAATTGTGATTGGCGCGGGACCGGGTGGGTATGTGGCTGCAATTCGTGCAGCCCAGCTCGGATTAAAAACCGCAATTGTAGAAGAGCAACATTTAGGCGGAATTTGCCTAAATTGGGGCTGTATTCCAACCAAAGCTTTGCTTGCAGGGGCAGAGCTTGCAACTCAGTTTAAACATGCTGGACAGTTTGGTTTTCAGGTATCTCAACTCGATTTTGATATACAAAAGCTTGTGCAACATAGCCGACAAGTGTCAGCTCAGTTAGTACAAGGCATCGATTATTTACTTAAAAAGAATCAGGTGACGGTTTTTAATGGCCGTGCTCAACTTACGGCTAAAGAAAAACTTGAAGTGACAGATGCTCAAGGTAACAGTCAGGCTTTAAGTGCGCCACATATCATCTTAGCAACTGGAGCTAAAGCTCGACATGTTCCTCAACTTCCTGTCGATGGAACATATGTCTGGAGCTATAAAGAAGCGCTTGTGACAGAGGATTTACCAAAAAGTTTACTGGTTGTAGGTTCAGGTGCAATTGGTAGTGAGTTTGCTAGTCTTTATCAAGACTTGGGGTGTCAAGTCACCCTTATTGATTTAGCCAAGCAGATTTTACCAACTGAAGATGCCGAAGTTGCTCAATTTGTTAGAAAGCAATTTGAACAAAAAGGAATGAAAGTCTTAACCGATGCTGTCGTTCAAAGTATTCAAATTGAAAATGGTCAAGTTCACTGTGTGATTGAAACGGCAAATGACGTTCAAACGATTGTTTTTGACCGAGTGCTTTCAGCAATTGGTGTGCAGCCGAATACCACGGGGCTAGGATTAGAACGTTTAGGTGTAGAACTCAATCCACAAGGTTTTGTGACAATTGATGACTATTGTAAAACCAACGTAGCAGGGTTTTATGCGATTGGTGATGTGGCTGGTGCACCGTGTCTTGCCCATAAAGCAAGCCATGAAGCCATGATATGTGTCGAGAAAATCGCTGGTGTAGCAAACGTACATTCACTGGATCGTAGCCAGATACCGGGTTGTATTTTTACACATCCACAAGTGGCGAGTATTGGTTTAACGGAAAATGCAGCAAAAGCTAAGAATCTACCTATACGTATTGGTAAGTTTTCTTTAACTGCAAACGGCAAAGCTTTGGCAATTGGAGATGCGTCAGGTTTCGTTAAAACGGTGGTACATGCAGAAACGGGTGAATTACTTGGTGCACATATGGTCGGTCATGAAGTGACCGAACATATCCAAGGATTTGCGATTGCCAAATATCTAGAAGCAACTGATGAAAGCTTAGCTCAAGTGATTTTTCCACATCCAACCTTATCAGAAGCCATGCATGAATCTATTTTGGCTTCAATGCAACGAGCGATTCATATGTAGAAATTCTACATTTACAGGAGTTGAACATGGTTAATGGATTAAAAAATAAAGTCGTTTTAGTGACTGGGGCAGCTCAAGGCATAGGCCGTGGGATTGCCCTGCGCTTGGCGCAAGAAGGGGCACATATTGCATTAGTGGATATGAAACAAGATCGACTGAATGATGTGCAGCAGGAAATTCAAGCTTTAGGTGTAAATGCGAGCACATTTATTGCTAATGTAAGTGACCGCGAGCAAGTGTATGCCGCTATAAATCATGCTGAGCAGACACTTGGTGGGTTTGATGTCATGATTAATAACGCTGGAATTGCACAAGTACAAGCGATTGCGGATATCACACCTGATGAATTCCAAAAAATTGTTGATATTAATATTGGCGGCGTGCTGTGGGGAATACAGGCTGCTGCTGCAAAATTTAAGCAACGCCAACATAAAGGTAAAATCATTAATGCTTGCTCAATTGCAGGCCACGATGGGTTTGCTTTACTCGGTATTTACTCGGCAACCAAATTTGCGGTACGAGCACTTACCCAAGCTGCGGCAAAAGAATATGCCAGTCACGGTATTACGGTAAATGGATATTGCCCCGGAATTGTCGGAACTGATATGTGGGTTGAAATCGATAAACGTTTTGCTGAAATTACCGGTGCCGCAATTGGTGAAACTTATAAAAAGTATGTGGAAGGTATTGCTTTAGGTAGAGCCCAAACACCAGACGATGTAGCCGCATTAGTTGCTTTTCTGGCAAGTGAAGATTCGGACTATATTACGGGTCAATCCATTTTAACGGACGGTGGAATAGTCTATCGCTAAAACAACATCCTGATTTGAGGGAGATAATAATGAAAGCAGCGCGTTTTTATGACAGAGGAGATATTCGTATTGAAGATATCCCTGAACCAGAAGTCACTCCCGGCACTGTAGGCATTAAGGTAGCTTGGTGTGGAATCTGTGGCACAGATTTGCATGAGTTTATGGAAGGGCCAATATTTATTCCACCGTGCGGACATCCGCATCCTATTTCAGGCGAATCTGCGCCGATTACGATGGGACATGAATTTTCAGGGGTGGTCTATGCCGTAGGTGAAGGTGTTAATGATATTGAAATTGGTCAACATGTGGTGGTAGAGCCTTATATTGTGGCCGATGATGTACCGACTGGACCGGGCGATAATTATCATCTTTCCAAAAATATGAACTTTATTGGTTTAGGCGGTCGTGGCGGTGGCCTATCGGAAAAAATTGCGGTTAAACGCCGTTGGGTACATCCAATTTCCAATAAAATTCCGCTAGATCAGGCAGCCTTAATTGAACCGTTATCGGTGGGTCATCATGCTTTCGTACGTAGTGGTGCAAAGGCTGATGATATTGCACTGGTTGGCGGTGCGGGGCCAATTGGGTTATTGCTTTCGGCAATTTTAAAAGCGAAAGGTCTTAAGGTCATCATTACCGAACTAAGTGCCAAACGTAAAGAAAAAGCCAAAGAGTCGGGTGTTGCAGATTATATTTTAGACCCGTCAGAAGTTGATGTTGTTTCTGAGGTCATGAAAATTACCAATGGCGATGGTGTTGATGTTGCATTTGAATGTAGCAGCGTTAACAAGGTATTAGATACTTTGGTTGCGGCAGTGAAACCAACAGGTGTTATTGTTATTGTTTCGATTTGGAGCCATCCAGCATCAATTAATGTGCATAGTGTAGTAATGAAAGAGCTTGATGTAAGAGGCACAATTGCCTATGTAAATGACCATCAAGAAACTATTAAATTGGTTGAAGAAGGTAAAATAAATCTGGAACCTTTTATTACGCAGCGCATTCAACTTGATGATTTGATTTCACAAGGTTTTGAAACCTTAATTCATAACAATGAGTCAGCCGTTAAGATTATTGTACATCCATAAACAGACACTTAAACCTATAAAAAAGAGCGATGATTCGCTCTTTTTTATTAAAGTAAATTGTTGTTTTTGGCTTCAATAATGGGTGGTAATGGCTGTCCTAAAGAGCTTAGAGACTCTCGCTCAATCAAACGCACAATTGAATCGAGCGGTAAATCATTTTCTTGCAAACCAAAAGGTTCTTCAATTTGAGCACTTAGAGCATCTAAACCTAAAAATATATAAGCGATTAAACCCACAATCAGCGGTGTCCAAATACCTAAAGCTGCTTCAAGGCTAAACGGTAAGATGAAACAAAAACAGTAAACGGCGCGGTGTAAAAGTACTGAATATGAATAGGGCAAAGGCGTGCCAGCAATTCGGTCGCAACCCGCTTGAATATTACCTAGCTCAACAATATGTCGATTTAGCGTGCTATAGATAATGTCACTAATTTCGCCGTCTTTTAGAGCTTTGACTAAATCTTTTTGAATATTTTCGAGTACAAATTGAGGTGCATTAATATGCTCATTTAAATAATTAAGTGAAGAGTTATTTAAATAGGCATGCTCAAGAAATTTTGTGGGTTCGACTGTTTGTTGACGCAATCGATCACGCAACAAATTACTAAAAATTAAGACCTGATGAATTAAATGTTCACGTTGTTCATTAGATAAAACATGGCTATCTCTAACAATATGTCTGGCATTGGCAATTAAAGCCCCCCAAAGTTTCCGGCCTTCCCACCAACGGTCATAACACGCGTTATTTCTAAAACCAGTACAAATCGAAAGAATCACACCAAATATTGTAAATCCAATCGCGGGTACGGTAGGAATTTGAATCCAATGATAATAAGAGAGCCAGACCACACATGCTGAAATAAAGACAACAAAACTCAGTGCTGGCAAGACCTTAGGTAAAATTGTTCCTTTCCAAGCAAATAATAATTTAAATACATTGCTTTTATCACGGACAATCATATAAAGCCTTTGAACTAACGAACCTAACCAAGTGCAATATGATACGCCTTAGACGAGCCAAATACCTAACTAAAGCTTATGCTTTTGTCTATATCGCCAAAGCGTGGTGCGGCTAATTCCAAAAATATTCGCGACCATATTCAAGTTATGGTTATATTTTTCTAAAGCAGCTTGCACATTTTCTGGACTAAGCTCTGTATTTGTCTCGGGTAATTTAACGTAATCCTCTGCATTTAATAGTTCATTTGGTAAGTCTTCGACTTCAATTTCATCTTTACCATTCGCCATAGTTAACGCATAAAGCAGGGTGTTTTTTAACTCACGAACATTTCCTGGCCAGTCATAGTTTAATAAAACTTGCATGGCTTTTTGATTAACATGGCGAGGCATCGTGTCGAGTTGAGTGGAGCTCTCTTTTAAAATCTGATCGACAATAAGAGGAATATCGACTTTTCTCTCTCTGAGTGGTGGTATAAAAATTGGAATTACGCGTAGACGGTAGAGTAGATCATGGCGGAAACGCCCAGCCTTAGCCTCTTCGCGTAAAGCTTTATGTGTTGCGGTAATAATTCGGACATTGGCCTGAATCGGTTTTTCACCACCCACAGGGGTAAATTCACCTGTTTCTAACACCCGTAATAATTTAGCCTGAAGCTCTAAAGGAATCTCGGCAATTTCATCTAGAAACAGCGTTCCGCCTGCGGCACGTTCAAACACGCCTTTATGGTCGCGAATTGCTCCTGTAAAAGCACCTTTCACATGCCCAAAGAGTTCACTTTCTAAAATATTGGCATTAAGAGCGGCACAGTTAATTGCCACAAAGATCTTGTTTTTACGTTGGCTATAATCATGAATTGCTTGTGCTACAAGTTCTTTGCCGCTACCAGATTCGCCGCGGACGAGTACTGGAAACTCAGTAATTGCCACTCTTTGAATAATTGAAAACATACGCGCCATTTCTGGTGAACAACTATTAAAAACTTTAGCCAAGTCTTGCAATTGTTCTGTTAGCTCTCCTTGATCAGCAATATCATTCTCTATGCTAACGGGCTGTAGAATATGCAATTTCCCGATAATGCGATGCTCTGCGATGTAAATATCATTTTCTTGATAGATAAATCGCTTTCTCATTTTAGAAGTATTGATTTCGAGATATTGATTGTGATGGTCTTGAGTAAGCGCTGCCATGCTCTCAACAGAAATGTCATCTGTATTAAATTTATAGTGAATTGCTTGAGTCGTTGTTTCTGCTAAAAATAGACTCGCATTTGGGAATAAAGCTTTTAATTGCTCAAATAAAGTAAAAAAATCTTGTTCTGACTGAAAATTTAACTTTGCCATTTCATGTGTTTCACAATCGTTTCATTGAAACATACTTGAGTTTCAAAGGAACATCAAGTTTAGTTTGTTTTCTAAATTTAATTCAAATTATTGTTTTAAATATTTGATTTTTATATTTATTATTTATTTTTAAATAATTGGCATCTTATTTGCAAAATATAGGAAAGAAATAAATTATTGGGGTATAAATCATGTTCTTTAAGCAGTTTTTTGAAAAAGAAAGTTCGACTTATACATATATGCTTGGGTGTGAAGAAACACAAGAGGCTGTTTTAATTGACCCAGTCGCATCAGATATAGAGATTTATACAAAAGAATTAGAGCAGCATCAATTTACGCTCATCTATACCTTAGATACCCATGTTCATGCAGACCATATTACCGCTGCGAATTTGCTTCGGGAACGTCTCGATTGCAAATCGGTTTTACACCGTAATTCAGATGTAAGTTGCGGAGATATTTTAATTACAGATGGTTGCATGCTTAAAGTTGGCAACCTCAGTATTGAAGCACGTTATACACCAGGTCATACCAATGCTTGTACGAGTTATTTAGTTGAAAACATGATTTTCACTGGTGATGCATTATTAATTGACGGCTGCGGTCGAACCGATTTCCAGCAAGGTAGTGCGGGCACACTTTATGACAGTATCCATAAACAACTTTTTAGCCTACCTGACGACACTATTGTGTATCCGGGACACGATTATAAAGGTCGCCTGTCTTCAACAATTGGTAATGAACGTTTAAATAACTCACGTTTAGGTCAGAATCGCTCACGAGAAGATTTTATTGAATTAATGAATAACTTAAATCTGCCATATCCAAAACAAATCGATAAAGCACTTCCTGCCAATCAGGCTTGCGGCTCAATTTCACAATTATAAGGTGGCAATATGGAACTTAAACGAGTTAATCAAGATTTTTATGTTGCTGACCAGATTACTGCCAACGATATTTCAAAAATTGCAGATCAGGGATTAAGAACTCTGATATGTAACCGTCCAGATGGAGAAGGTGCAGACCAAGCCAATGTAATTGAAATTGAAGAAGCAGCTCAGCGACATGGCCTAAACGTAATCTATCAGCCTGTTATCAGTGGTAAAATTACCGATCAACAAGTTACCGAGTTTAAGCAGCTTTATCAGAATGCTCAGAAGCCCGTTTTAGCATATTGTCGCTCTGGTATGCGTGCAATCAGTTTATGGGCTTTGGCTGAAGTTGCTCCAAAAGATGCAGCACTGTTAGTAGAAGCAGGTAACAAACTTGGTTTTAACTTAAAAGGCTTAGTGCCACGTATTTTAAAACGTGATCATGAACCAGCCACAATTCCTTGTTATAGCGTTGTGATTGTGGGCGCTGGAGCAGCAGGAGTTTCTGTTGCATCAAGCTTACTGTCTCGGGAACCTAATTTAGATATTGTCATTATTGATCCGGCAGATACCCATTATTATCAACCGGGCTGGACCATGGTTGGTGGCGGTATTTTTAAACCACAAGTAACCGCACGGTCAATGGCAAGTGTGATCCCTTCAAAAGTGAAATGGATGAAAGCTGCTGTTGCCGGATTCGACCCTGAGCATAATCAAGTTATTTTGGAAGGATGCCAACCCATTCAATATAAAGCTTTGGTCGTCTGTCCTGGTTTAAAACTGAATTGGCATGGAATTGAAGGTTTAGTCGAAACCTTAGGGAAAAATGGGGTGACGTCTAACTATCGTTATGATTTAGCGCCGTATACATGGGAATTGGTGCAACAGCTAAATGGTGGAAAAGCAATCTTTACCCAACCGCCTATGCCGATTAAATGTGCCGGTGCTCCTCAAAAAGCGATGTACCTTTCAGCCGATTACTGGTTAAGACAAGGCAAACTCAAAGATATCTCTATCCATTTTTATAACACTGGCGCTGTTTTATTTGGTGTGAAGGAATATGTACCTGCACTAATGCAATATGTCGAAAAATATGGCTCTGAACTGCATTTTAACCATCAACTTGTCAAAGTAGATGGGCCTGCAAAAAAAGCATGGTTTAAGGTAGTGAACAATGAAAATGCAGCATTGGTCGAGACTGATTTCGATATGTTGCATGTTGTTCCACCGCAACAAGCCCCAGACTTTATTCGTGCCAGCACACTCACTGATGAAGCAGGCTGGGTGAGCGTGAATCCTCAAACCCTACAACATACACAGCATGCCAATATTTTTGCTTTAGGTGATGTGATGAATGCGCCTAATGCCAAGACTGCTGCGGCGGCACGGGCACAAGCCCCGATTGTTGCTGTGAATGTTCTAGCACAACTGAACGGTGAGCAAAACTTCTGCGAGTACAACGGCTATGGTTCATGTCCACTCACTGTCGAGCGTGGAAAAATCGTTCTGGCTGAGTTTGGTTACGGCGGTAAGCTTCTTCCAAGTTTTCCAAAATGGGTGATTGATGGGCAAAAACCATCTCGTTTGGCTTGGTTACTTAAAGAACAGATTTTACCGCCGATTTACTGGCAAGGCATGCTCAAAGGCCGCGAGTGGATGGTCAAACCTGAGCGAGGATAAACAAAGCAACGCTTTGTACGAGCGCAAGGCGAGAGCTATGCTCGAGTGGAAGAGGATAAACAAAGCAACGCTTTACCCTGAGAAGCGGTTAAAGCTTCGCAAGAAGACGAGAACTATGTTCGAGTTAAGAGGATAAACAAAGCAACGCTTTATCCTGAGAAGCGGTTAAAGCTTCGCAAGAAGACGAGATCTACTCACTGATTAACCAGCAGTCTACTGCAAATAATGTATATGCAATTTTAGGCTTTTGATATGTTATTACTTGTCGTTGAAGGCATCGTGATTGGCTTTTTACTTGGTCTTACTGGTGCTGGTGGGGGTATTCTTGCTGTACCCGCGCTCATGACCAGTCAAGGCTGGAGTGTGGCGCAAGCTGCACCGATTGGGTTGTTGGCGGTTGCGCTATCTACTCTCATAGGAACCATTGAAGGCTTATTTAAAAAGATTGTGCGTTATCGCGCTGCAATCTGGATTGCCCTAATTGGTGCTCCTATGGCACATATCGGCATTTTAATAGCTAACACGATTTCACCTATTTGGCTCATGTTAATGTTTAGCTTGGTCATGTTTACAGTGGGTTATCGACTTATTAGTAACCGAGTATCAGACTTTCATAACCCGCCGTGTCAGGTTAACCCAAGTACGGGACGCTTTATCTGGAATTTTAAAACGGGAAGCGTTCTTGCCAGCATCGGAATTATTGCTGGGCTTTTAACAGGCATGCTAGGGGTTGGTGGCGGCTTTGTAATTGTGCCAGCGCTTAGAAAAGTCACAAATTTGGATATGCATAGTATTGTTGCAACGTCACTTATGATTATTTTTCTCATTAGTGGAATTAGTATTGTGATGCATATTGCAGAGGGTTTTCACTATCCAGTAGGCATTACTAGTGCGTTTGCGCTCGCATGTGCAGTTGGTATGTTATTAGGGCGCAGAGCTATTCGTTTTATTCCCTCTGCAATTGTGCAAAAAGTCTTTGCTTTAATGGTTTTTGCTGTCGCAATTTATATGGTCATTAAGATAGTTAATCTAACAAATATCTAAGTAATATAGTATTTTAACTATCTCTGTAGTTAGCAATTTTCCAAAGACGAGATGTTAAAATTCTCTTTGGAAATTTGATTTAAACCATATAAATTTTTGAGAAAGCGAAATGAAGCGAGTTAATGTGGCAATTTGTGGTTTTGGACGGATTGGGCAACAAATTGCAGAGCTTCTTTTAAATCGATCGGCATACTATCAACAAAAATATCAAATTGATGCCCGTTTAGTGGGTGTCTGTAAATCATCATCAGGTTTAATTGATCAAGAAGGTTTACAAGCTGCAAAGTGGCTAGATAAAACACAATATCAAGCAGGTCTAACTGAGCAAAAATTTTTAGAACAGGTTCAGGCGGATGTCATTATTGAGGCAGGGCCAAGTGACTATGTGACAGGTGGAAAAGGCCTATTTTATTTAAATTATGCTTTAACACATAGCATGAATGCGATAGCAGTATCTAAAGGTGCTTTAGTTATAGAAGGTAAAAAATTAATTAACTTGGCGCATCAACATAATAAAAAACTATTTTTTAGCGGTGCGACGGCTGCAGCCTTACCAACTGTTGATTTGTTTGAATATAACTTGGCTGGCTGTCAAATTTTAGAAATAGAAGGTGTGTTTACAGGTACCACGAATTTTATTTTAAATGATATGTTGCAACATGAATGCGCATTTACAGAATCTCTTGAAAAAGCTCAAGCAAAAGGTATTGCTGAACCTGACAGTTCTTTCGATGTAGATGGATGGGATACTGCTGCCAAAATTACGATACTAGCCAATACTGTTTTGGGAGCTGATGTAAAAATTCAGGATATTCCAAGACAAGGAATCAGTCACGTTACGGCTGAACATATTCGTGGTTGGAAAAAAGAAAATGTAATTCCTCGTCTGGTCGGTTTTATTCATATTAAGAATCAGCAAATTCAAACCGGTGTTGAATTACGTTTAGTTTCAGCAAATCATCCTTTTGCTCATCTGCAAGGTTCCAATAAATGCATTCGGGCGTTAACCCAAGAAATGGGGGAATTTGTTGTCAGTGGAGGGGCTTCTGCACCTTTAGCTACGGCAGCTGTAGCTTTAAAAGATTTTGAGTTGATGCTAAAAACGGGCTACTGCTGAAATTAATTATGATTTATAAAAAAGCAGGCTATTAAGCCTGCTTCTCACAACTTTTTTGACTATTAAATAACTTTTTTCCAATTTCAAATTTACTAAACATTAAGTAGTTACCAAGTAAGATTAATAAAATTCCAAATACCGCATTTAAAGTCCATACATATCCTTCAAAGAAAGTAGAAACTGTTAAAGCAACTAAAGGAAAGAGCAACGTGCTATAGGCTGCTTTGGCTGCACCAATTCGCCCAACAAGAGAAAAGTAAGCAGAGAACCCAATAACCGTACCAAATACAGCCAAGTAAAGTACCGAGCTTAAAAATGGGAAATTCATTGGAGGCATTAAATCTTGGCCAGTAAATAAAGCTAGACTTAACATCACCAATGCCCCATAAGTCATGGCATAACAATTTGTTGAAAAAATATTTAGGCCACGTTTTTGGTGTCTAACACTAATCATGTTCCCTAAAGAAAAACCGTAAGTGCCTATTGCACATAACCCAATACCCATTAATAACTGTGCATTAAACTGACTATTAATCAGGTCATGCCAAAACAGTAGAACAATACCACTTAGACCCAAAAGTGAAGCTGGCGCAAAGTTTGGGGAAGGTTTCTGCTTAAAAAAGATAAGTGCATTAATAGCATTAAAGAAAACAGCCATCGAAAAAATGACAGACTCTAAACCGCTATTTACATATTTAACCGCAGTATAAAAACAAATAAAATTTAGGCCGAAAACACAAAGTCCTTGCAGCATACAAAACAAGTGATCTTTTAAAGCAATTCGTTGTAATTTTCCTGAAAATAGTAAAACCACCCAAAGTAATAAGGCTGAAATAGCAAAACGCCATAAAATTGCGACAACTGGTGTTGCATAATGGCTTTGAACGGCAATTCCAATCCATGTTGTTCCCCAAATCAACACCACCGCAACATAGAGTAAAATATTCATAACTTCATCCTCGATTACCAAGCTTAAGTATCTAGGAATGCTTCATTTTTTCACGTATATATTCTTGTGTTGTACATGCAAGATCTTGCGTTTTTTATATGACTGAACTAGCTGAATTTTGCGGAATATGGTTAACTTAAGCTCAATGATATTCGTTTTAATTTTGCATGGCCTATCAAACTTTAGAACAGCTACAGCAATCTAAAGCCAAGCTTCACGAAACTGTGGTGCTTGATGAGAATATGCAACTTGCATTTTGGTCTAATCAGCAAGATCGTGTAAGTGTCTGTAGCGATCACCACACTTTAAGTCTCTATATTCAAGATGGCTATGAAAGCTATCAAAAAACCCCTGCAGGCTGGAAAAATGGTGGCGGGCCGGGTCGTTTTTGCTTATTGCCTGAACATCAGGAGTCGACTTGGGATATACGTGGTGGGCTTAAATTTGTTCACTTATATTATACCGACCAACATTTGCGTGATGTTGCCGAAAAAATATGGGACAAAGAACCTAATCAAATTGAACTAAACGAAGTTGTTTTTAACGATGACGAAAAGATTCGAGCGCTTTATCAGTTTTTCTTGCTAGATTGTGATTGGAAAGATTCAGCAAACCATTTACAAATGAGTACAACTGCCAGTTTATTGCTGAACCATTTAATTCGAAGATATAGCAATGTTAAGTGGCAGCAACCTATCATTAAAGGTGGGCTCGCTCCTCATAAACTCAAATATATTCAAGACTGGATTGAAGGGCATCTAGATCAAGCACTTACCTTGTCTGATTTGGCAAATGTTGTAAATTTAAGCGAATACCATTTTGCTCACATGTTTAAACAGTCCATGAATATGGCGCCTCACCAATATGTCATGCAAAGACGCTTAACCAAGGCCAAGGGGCTAATTCAGTCATCTCAGCTTTCTTTGCAAGATATTGCCCTAGTATGTGGGTTTAGTTCAGCAAGTCATTTAAGTCATCGCTTTAAACAATTTTATGGCATAAGCCCTTCGCAGTTACGTTAAGTGTCTAATGTAATTGGTTTATCTTGAGCTGCATCAAACGCAGCTCTTGCCGCATCAATATCCGCAATGTGCTGCTGAGCCCATTGGCCTAAAGCAATTACAGGTTCTGTAAGTGAATGACCGAGTGGAGTTAATTCATATTCAACATGAGGTGGAACTACAGGATAAACCGTACGTTTAACTAAACCATCTCTTTCTAAACCACGCAAACATAATGTAAGCATACGCTGCGATATTCCATTGATACTTCTTTTAATTTCAGAAAAGCGATGAGAACGTGATGCAAGTGTCATTACAATGAGTATACTCCATTTCTCGCCAACTCTAGCCAATACTTGACTGACTCTTTGGCAATCTGAACTTTGGATATCGTGAGGTATGGTTACAGTCATATTACTTGGTTCCCTAAATGTGCCTTCTTGTGCATCAGAATAATAGTAGTAACATAATTAGTTCAAGTAACAATTTTATACTGTAGGTATAAACGATGAAACTACTTCAAATTGACACAAGTATTTTAGGTGAGCAGTCTGTTAGCCGCCAACTCACCTCATCTGTTACTGGAAAGCTCAGCGCAGCTTATCCTGATGCAGAAATTATTCATCACGATTTTGCTTTAGAACCAATTCCTCATTTGTCTGATGCTGAGTTTTTGGCATGGCAAGGTGTTGAACCTAATAATAAAATAGCGCAGCAACATGTTGCACGAAACACCCAATATTTGGACGAGTTCTTATCGTCAGATATCGTTGTAATCGGCGCGCCAATGTATAACTTTAGCTTTCCATCACAGTTAAAAGCGTGGCTTGACCGACTATCTGTTGCTGGAAAAACATTCCGTTATACGGAAAACGGCCCTCAAGGTTTAGTAGAAGGTAAACGTGTCATTATTGCTTCTTCGCGTGGTGGTGTGTACTCAGAAGGTTCACCAGCCGAAGCTTTAGACTATCAAGAAACTTATATCAAAGCGTTTTTCAATTTTATTGGTGTGACTGATATTACTTTTGTGCGCGCGGAAGGGATCGCTTTCGGCCCAGAAGCACGTCAAGCTGCCTTAGATAATGCAGCAGCACAAATCGCACAATTAGCGGGTTAAAAATATAAACAGCCGAACAGAAAAGAAACTGTTCGGCCTTATTGATAAGATTTTCTGAATTTAAAAAATATTTAAATCAATAGTTAACTAAAAAAAGTGACAGCTAGTCCAACCAGCGCTGATGCAAAAATCACATATAACACGTTCACGTTAAAGCGGAATAAAGCAATAAATGCACCAACAGTAATGAAGGCTGCAACAATGTCAAAATGCCCTGAAAAGCCTTGTGGCCATAACACGTGATAACTAAAAAATAGTGCGAGATTTAAAATTACACCGACCACAGCCGCGGTAATTGCAGTGAGTGGCGCAGTAAATTTAATTTCATTATGTGTAGATTCAATAATAGGCGCACCCGCAAAAATAAATACAAATGAAAAGAGAAAGGTAAACCAAGTCACAATGACTGCACCAAGTGCTCCAGCAAAAAATAGATGCTCAGAGCCAAGTAATGAATGATTGACGCCTCCTAAAAAGCCAACAAAAGCCACTACCATAATCAGTGGACCCGGTGTAGTTTCACCTAAAGCTAAACCATCAATCATTTGTGTAGGTGAAAGCCATCCAAAATGATTTACAGCTCCTTGATAGACATAAGGTAAAACTGCATAGGCCCCACCAAAAGTGAGTAATGCAGCTTTAGTAAAAAACCACGCCATTTGAGTATAAGAATGATGCCATCCAAAATATGCGCCTAAAGCTAAAATTGGCAATAGCCATAAAGCGATTGCTACAAAAATAAGTTTAGCTAAACGCAACCAATGGAATTTAGCGTGCTCTGGTGTTGGGGTCTCATCATCAATAAATGCCGGACCATAATCGTTTTGACTGGCTTTATGTCCAGCCGCGGAGGAAAATAGTTCTGGGTACTTTTTACTCGCTAAATAGCCAGCAATACCAGCTGATAAAACGATAAGCGGGAAAGGAAGCTTTAAGACAAAGATGGCAAAGAACGCCGCAATCGCGACGATCCATAAAAACTTATTTTTAAGCGAACGGCTACCTATACGGTACGTTGCATGGAAAACAATTGCGGTAACGGCAGGCTTGATTCCATAGAAAATAC
The DNA here is from genome assembly GCF_038562025.1 of Acinetobacter sp. D009. NCBI lineage: Bacteria > Pseudomonadati > Pseudomonadota > Gammaproteobacteria > Moraxellales > Moraxellaceae > Acinetobacter > Acinetobacter sp. D009. Next base: position 1,972,612 of record NZ_CP151886.1, on the reverse strand, counting down.
CTGCAATAACGGGAACATCTCCAAATTTTATGTAAACCCAAGACAGTCCAATTAAAATAAATAAGGAGGGTAATACAAATAGAATACCTGCAACTAATCCTCCAGCAGTTCTATGCATGAGCCAACCAATGTAGGTTGCTAATTGCTGTGCTTCAGGACCAGGTAATAACATGCAGTAGTTCAGGGCATGCAAAAATCTTTTTTCAGATATCCAGCGCTTTTGCTCAACGAGTTCCTGATGCATCACAGCAATTTGTCCAGCTGGTCCCCCAAAGCTAATAAAGCCGAGCTTGAGCCAAAATAAAAAGGCTTGCCAGAAGGTGACTTGTACCACTGAATCATCAGGGGTATTTTGTTGTTTTTGTTGCATATTATCCCCTAAAAAATAATATTAATTTTTACGTTTATGGCATAACGGAGTATGTTTTATAGCATAACAAACACAAATGTATTTTTTATGATAAAAATTCAACTTTTATAGATAACTATTTATTAATTTATTGATATTAAATGAAATTATTTTTTTAACTAAAGTTATCGCTTTAAATTATTTCCAAAGCTGAAACATTTTAAACATTATTTGCTCAAGTTGTTATAACAGGTTGTGAGCCGTGAGCCAGCTACCCCAAGATCCCAAAAATCATAAGCCTCTTTACGATCAGTTAAGGGAACTCATCCTTAACAAAATTGTAAATGGTGAATATGCCGTATTGAGTCAAATTCCATCTGAAAACGAATTTGCTGAACAGTTTGGTGTAAGCCGAATCACAGTTCGCCAAGCACTCAACCAATTACAGTTGGAAGGTTATATTTTTAAGGTGCCAGGTAAAGGGACCTTTGTAAGTAAGCCAAAAACATTCCAGAACATTTCAAGTTTGCAAGGTTTTGCAGAAGCAATGTCATCTGCTGGTCACGAAATTTTAAACCGTGTCATCTCGGCCGAGCTTAAGCAGATCCCAATGCACGTTGTACCCAAATTAAAGTTACCTGTTAAAGCTAATGTGTATGAAATTCAACGTGTCCGTTTACTCAACCGTCAGCCAGTGTCTTATGAGTTGACTTATTTGCCAGAACATATTGGTTTGAAGCTTAAAGAAAAAGCGATTGATTTACGTACAACCGATATTTTCAAGGCATTAGAACAAGAGTGTGACATCCCTTTGGGACATGCGGATTTAAGCATTGATGCCACGGTGGCGGATGAAGAATTGGCGGCTTTACTGCAAGTCGAAATCGGAACTCCTGTATTACGGGTTGAACGTTTAACTCATGACGCAAATGGCCAGCCGATTGACTATGAATATCTCTATTTCTCAGGCGATACCTTCCAGTACCGTTTACGTATTCATCGTTAATAGCTCAGATAAAAATAAGGATTTTACAATGGAAACTAAATATCTTGAGTTCGATATTGTGGTGATTGGTGGTGGAACTGCTGGACCAATGGCTGCGATTAAAGCAAAACAAGAAAACCCCAATTTAAAAGTCTTGCTCATTGAAAAAGCGAATGTAAAACGCAGTGGAGCGATTTCAATGGGAATGGACGGGCTGAATAATGCTGTCATTCCGGGCTACGCAACACCTGAGCAATACACCAAAGAAATTACCATTGCTAATGATGGGGTAGTTAACCAAACCACTGTATATGCATATGCAAAGCATAGTTTCACAACCATTCAACAGCTCGATCAATGGGGCATTAAGTTTGAAAAAGATGAGACAGGCGAATTTGCAGTAAAAAAAGTACATCACATGGGGGCATATGTTTTACCAATGCCTGAAGGCCATGACGTTAAAAAAGTTTTATATCGTCAGTTAAAGCGTGCTCAAGTCAAAATTAATAATCGGATTGTCACCACAAAGCTTTTAAAAAATGAGCAAGGTGCAATCAATGGTGTACTCGGTTTTGACTGTCGTAGTGGTGACTTTTATGTCATTAAAACGAAAGCTGCCATTTTATGTTGTGGTGCCGCAGGGCGTTTAGGTTTGCCAGCGTCCGGCTATTTAATGGGCACTTATGAAAACCCAACCAATGCAGGTGATGGCTATGCAATGGCATACCATGCAGGTGCTGAACTTGCCAACTTAGAATGCTTCCAGATTAATCCATTGATTAAAGACTATAACGGTCCGGCTTGTGCCTATGTGACCGGACCTTTAGGAGGTTATACGGCCAATAGTAAAGGTGAACGTTTCATTGAATGTGACTACTGGAGTGGTCAAATGATGTGGGAATTTTACCAAGAATTGGAAAGTGGTAATGGTCCTGTTTATTTAAAAGTAGATCATCTGGCCGAAGAAACCATTCAAACCATCGAAGAAATCTTGCATACCAATGAGCGCCCAAGCCGTGGTCGTTTCCATGAGGGCCGAGGAACCAATTACCGTCAAGATATGGTGGAAATGCATATTTCAGAAATTGGTTTCTGTAGTGGACACAGTGCTTCTGGCGTATGGGTCAATGAAAAAGCCGAGACCTCGGTTAAAGGCTTATATAGTGCTGGCGATATGGCGGCTGTACCTCATAACTATATGCTTGGTGCATTTACCTACGGATGGTTTGCGGGTGTAAATGCTGCGCAATACGTAAATGCAATTGAAGATAGCGAATTAAACCAAAGCGAAATAGAAGCAGAAAAAGCTCGAATATTTGCGCCACTGGATTGCTCAGAAGGTTTACCTCCAGAACAAGTGGAATATAAGCTGCGCCGTTTTGTAAATGACTATTTGCAACCGCCTAAAACTCGCCAAAAAATGGAAATTGGGCTCAAACGTTTTGAAGAAATCAAACAGGATATTAAGCGAATTTCTGCAAGAAACCCGCATGAGCTGATGCGTGCCGCTGAAGTTTCTTTTATTCGAGACTGTGCGGAAATGGCAGCCCGAGCTTCACTGTTTAGAGAAGAAAGCCGCTGGGGACTGTACCACTATAGAGCAGATTTCCCTCAAAAAAATAACTCGGATTGGTTCTGTCACACGCATTTGAAAAAAGATGAACAAGGCAACATGGTCAGTTTCAAAAAACAAATCGAGCCTTATGTGGTTCCGATTAATCAAGATGAAGCTGTGTCTTATGACCGTTTACGCATTCAAAAAGACGTTGCTCTAGCAGACTAAATAAATCAGGAATTTAAATCATGGCTTTTATTTTTAAAGAAGTTCAGCACCGTACTGTCGCACCCGTCATTATCGATGAAGATAAATGTATTGCTGATAAAGGATGCACAGTCTGTGTAGATGTTTGTCCAATGGACTTATTGGCGATCGATCCAATAACTCAAAAAGCTTTCATGCAGTTTGATGAATGTTGGTACTGCATGCCTTGTGAAAAGGACTGCCCAACGGACGCAGTCAAAGTAAATATCCCATACCTACTCAAATAATTAATTTGGAATACTCAACATGATACAAAATAAATTGATCAATAAAAAACTATTACTCAGTAGCTTAATTGGTGCCATTGTACTTGGCACTTTGGGGTGCGGCAGTAAAACAGAAACTGTTCGTGTAGCGATTGGCACGCAAGACACGACCATTAACTGTGCAACAGGTGGGTTGTTGATTCGTGAATTGAATTTATTACCAAAATATTTACCCAAAGATGGTAAATACAAGAATGTTAAATATGACATTCAATGGAAAAACTTTACCTCTGGTGCACCACTTACCAGTGAGATGGTGGCAGGGCGTCTAGATTTGGGAGCAATGGCTGACTTTCCTGCTGTTAATAATTTAGCGGCATTTAAAAAAGCTGGAAAAGAAAGTATATTTTTAGCGCCATTGTCAGGCAGTATCAATGGTAGCGGTAATGCGATTGTTGTTCCAATTGACTCAAAAGTAACATCACTCAAAGAACTAAAAGGACAAACCATTTCCGTACCTTTTGCCTCAACTGCTCATGGACTGTTGCTACGAGCGATTCAAGCAGAAGGCTGGCAACTTGATAAAGATATTAAAGTAATTGCTCAGGCGCCTGAAGTGGCGGGACCTGCATTAAAAAGTCATAAGATTGCTGCACATGCCGACTTCGTACCATTTGGAGAGTTATTTGCTTACCAAGGTTTTGCTAAAAAAATCTATGATGGTTCTCAAGCAAAATCACCCACATTTCATGGTTCGCTTGCCAGCAAGGATTATGCACAGCAGCATCCAGAAGTTATAAAGGCTTATTTACAGGCAACTATTGAAGCGAATCGTCTGATTGGGAACAACCAGAAAAATATAGTGAACTTATTGCTGAAAAAACAGGTATTCCTGCCGAAGTTGTTTATCTATTTCATGGCCCTTTAGGTCTGCAAACTCGTGACTTAACGTGGAAACCTGAATATCGAAAAGCGACTCAAATTGCGATAGATACCTTAAAAGTTTTAGGCAAAAACGACGGTAAGCTTGATGTAAATAAATTTATTGATGACCAATATATTAAGGATGCATTTCAAGCATCTGGACTTAATTACAGCCAGCAACTGGCTGACTATGCAAAATCACCTTTGGTTGCCAATGACGCTTTAACGGGCCAACCCATCAAAACATTTGATCGGGTGACTCAAATTTGGGTAAAGGGTGAAGAAAAAGTTCGTAGCTACGAAACGCCTGAGCATGCTTTTTCTGATTTAAAGAAAATACAAGCAGCTGGAAAAACGGTGCGTGTGGTTTATAGCCAAGATCATCAGTCCGACATTAAGTTACTTGCCAATCTGGCATGGTATGCCACAGATAAAGCAGGACAAATTCACGCCTTTTTATTAAAAGATGATGCTGAAAAATGGGCTAAACAACAGGGCGGAAAAGTATATGACTTTAAAGCTATTCAGCTTGTAACACAGAGCTGATGTGTTGTCTTACCTAATGAGCAGGAGGTGACGAATGAGTAGTTTAGTCCAAACAAAACCTAAAAACCAAAGTACATTTTTGATTAAATTTTTCCAACAATTGAGGTTATATCCGACGCATCTAAAAAACTACGCGATTGCTTTTATATCGATAGTTTTCTGGATAGTCATTTGGCAAGGCCTAGCTCAGTTTAAAATAAATTTAGGTATTGTGAACTTTAGCAATGTACCCACACCTTTAGATGTTATTCATGCACTGTGGACTTTCTTTCAACTCAGCACTGCATTTGAACATGTTGAATCTAGTGTTTTTCGCGTAGTAGTTGGTTTTGTGCTTGCGGCTCTAATTGGTGTAGGTATTGGTTTGTTAGCAGGACGTTATCAAAAACTTGCTGCATTTCTAATGCCGCCATTAGAAGTACTACGTCCAATTCCAGCAGTTGCATGGATTCCTTTAGCAATTCTGATTTTTCCATCATCAGAAGCTTCCATGATTTTTATTACCTTTATTGGGGCTTTATTTCCAATTTTATTAAATACGGTACATGGCGTTGGTGCAGTTGACCCAAGGTTCGTTGCGTCAGCGAAAAGTCTGGGTGCTTCTGATCTCGCCATTATTCATGAAGTCATTATTCCGGGCGCATTACCGAACATTATTACGGGTTTATCTATTGGAATGGGCACTTGTTGGTTCTGTTTAGTGACTGCGGAAATGATTTCTGGACAACACGGAATTGGATATTTCACATGGGAGTCTTTCACCTTGCAAAATTATAGCAATATCGTGGTTGGCATGGTGCTGATCGGAGCATTAGGTATGTTTAGCAGTACATTGGTGCGCGTGATTGGAAACCGATTTACTCCATGGTATCAACTGAGGAAGTCTTAAAATGTCAATTACACAAGGCCATGTGCGTATTCAAAATCTATCGCTACATTTAGGACAAGCTAAAAATCGTTTTCAGGCACTAGATCGGGTTAATTTCGAAATACAACCGGGCGATTTTATATGTCTACTTGGCCCATCTGGTTGCGGTAAATCCACATTATTAGGTGCTTTGGCAGGGCACTTATCGATTAGTTCTGGGACTTTAACGGTCGATAATGAATCTATCCTCGAACCGCATCCAGACAGAGGTTTGGTGTTCCAGCAACATACCTTATTTCCATGGAAAAGCGTGCTTGAAAATATTGCTTTTGGTTTAAAAATGAAAGGCATCGCCAAGCAAAAGCGTATTGAACAAGCTCAGAAAATGATTGATCTGGTCGGGCTTAAAGGTTTTGAACATAAATTTCCAGCTGAACTTTCTGGTGGCATGCAGCAACGAGTTGAAATTGCGAGAGTACTGATTAATCAACCTCGTATTTTATTAATGGATGAACCTTTTGGTGCGTTAGATGCTCAAACTCGTCTAAAAATGCAAATGCTATTACTCGAAATTTGGCAAGAAATCCAAACGTCGGTTTTATTTATTACCCACGATATTGATGAGGCACTTTTTTTAGCCGATCGAGTGTTGATTATGAGCCATCGACCTGGACGAATTATTGAAGAAATTCCGCTTAAGTTTGAACGTCCACGAGACGTTGAGCTTGTAACAAGTAGTGAATTTACCGCCATTAAAAAACATTGCATCCAGACCTTAAAAGATGCCACTCAACAAGAAGAGTTTAGCCGTTTAAATCCATTAGGGCTTGGAAAGAAATCACAAATTAAGGAATACGAATGAGTTTTTATTATCAAGCTTTAGATGACCTCGATGAATATAATCAGGAATTTCTTGCGCAGCTCAATCATGCAGATGAAAAGATCCGCTTTGTCGCTTTAATGAATATTGGTGATGAAGAAAATCCGGATTTACTTCCTTGGTTGCATACAGCACTGCAACACGACTCTTCAGCTTTAGTCCGTGAAGAGGCGGCAAAAAAACTAGAAAGTTGGGAAGATCCAACCAGTTTGCAAGTATTGGCACAAGCCTTATTTGATACTGATCTGAATGTAAAACAAGCTGCCAGCCAAAGCTTAAGTGAAGTAAAAAATGCGGCATCAGCCCAGATCCTTGCGCCTTATTTAAAGCATACGGATACTTTTGCTCTTAGTGCAATTTTACGTGCTTTAAAACCTTTACGACCACAGCAATTATTCACAGAGATATCTGCTTTGGTACATCATGAAGATGCTTTAGTGCGCCGTGAGGCAGTCAGTGCATTAAGTTGGTTACAACAAGACCAAGCGATTACGATATTGGCAAAAATTGCAGAAACAGATACAGATGATGAGGTTCGCCGCATTGCAACAGGTGGTTTGGCTTATAGCCAGGACATAAACGCTGATGTTATCCAAGCGCTTCAACATTCTTTAACCTCGGAAAGTTGGCAACTAAGAGTGGAAGCCGCACTTACGATTGGAAAATTACATATCACTCAGCTTGAAACTCTCTTAATTCATGCTTTATCTGACTTATATTGGCAAGTACGTATTGCAGCTGTACGTAGCTTAGGACTACTCAAATCGCGTATTGCAGTTAGTCATCTATTTGATAACTTTAATCATGAAATTAGCAATTTACGTAAAGAGGTCGCTTTAGCACTAGGTGAAATTGGTACAGCAGAAGCTCATCACCTATTAGAACAACACCAACATGACTCTGACCCAGAAGTACGAAAAGCGATTCGTATTGGGTTAAATCAAATTGGGGAGGTGAAATATGCAAACCAGACCTGATATTCGTGTCGATACTATAAATAAGCAGGTTCACTTTATATGGACCGATGGCTCAAGCGTATGTCTGAGTCATCAAAGTTTAAGGGAAATTTGCCCATGCAGCTTTTGTCGAGCGAAGCGGATTAAACAAATTGAAATAGAGCATCAAAATGTTGAAGTGACAGCTATGTTTGATCAAGGTTATGGTGCCCAAATTTGTTTTAGTGATGGGCATGATAAAGGGATTTTTCCGTGGGCTTTTTTAAAAGAATTTGCTATGGGATAAAAGATGCCTTCTGCTTGGGACAGAAGGCATATTGTTTAATTAATGATCATGTTCTAAATAATCTGGTTTTTTCGGAAGCGCAAGGCTACATAAGAAACAGATAATCAGCATGACAATGACATATATAAAGAAGGTATTTTCAATTCCGGCAGCTTTGAACTGTAGGGCAACTGAAGGAGCAGAACCGCCAAACAGCGCATTACCTACCGCATAAGAAAATCCTACACCTAAAGCTCGCACATGAGGTGGGAACATTTCAGCTTTTACCAAGCCACTAATAGAAGTATAGAAGCTGAGTAACATCATCATAAAAATAAGTAGCAAGGTAATGATGATCGGAGAATCTATATAGGCACGCATCCCGATCACCATGACTGGGTATATAAAAATCGCAGACAATAAGCTAAAGGCCAGCATTGAAGAGCGTCGCCCAATACGGTCGGAAATTGCACCAAATACAGGTTGAGCACACATATAGACAAATAGGGCGAAGGTCATAATATAACCAACGGTTTTTCCATCCATCCCTAAATTGGTTAAATAGGTTTTTGAATAAACGGTCTCTACATAAAACGTTAATGAACCAGCAGAAGTGTATCCAACCACCAATAAAAAGGTTTTCCAATGTTTCTTAAAGAGTTCTCTTAAGCTGCCAGATTCTTTTCGTTCGCTGTCTTGATGAGAAAGCGTTTCTTCTAAGCGACTACGTGCAAGCAAAGAAAAAATTGCTGCAATGCCACCAATAACAAACGGAATACGCCATCCACCATCATGTAATTGTTGTTCACTTAAGAACGTTAATAAAATTACACCAAGTAAGCTTGCGAGTAACTGACCACCAGAGAGGGTGACATATTGGAAAGATGAGTAAAAACCACGTTGGCCTTTTAAACCCAATTCACTCATATATGTTGCTACTGCACCATATTCACCACCAACCGATAAGCCTTGAAGTAAGCGCACTACCAGTAAAAGAAACGGGGCAAATAAGCCAACTTGGTCATAAGTAGGTAGGGCTGCAAATAGAAAAGAACTCAAAGCCATCAGACAAATTGAGATGACCATCGACTTTTTTCGACCATGCCGGTCTGCAATTCGTCCAAATACCCAACTACCAATAGGACGCATAAAAAAGCTTGCAGCGAATACGCCCCACACATAGATAGATTTAGTCGTACTATCCATATCAGGTGCTGTTAGCGCTTGAGTAAAGTAGGCAGCAAATACTGCATAGATATAAAAGTCGAACCATTCAACTAAATTACCAGAGGCTGCGCCTACAATCCCACGTATTCTGCTACGTTTTTCTTCCTGAGTGTATGTCATATTTCTTCCATCATTTTGCAGACAAAAATGAGGAATTTTTAGATATGCTGGATAGAAAATAGAATGAAACTTTAAATATCACTCAATCCTGAGCACTTCCTTAAATTCCTAACCATTCATTTTTTCTAATTTTAAAATTCGATTCTAGTAAGATTACGTCCTTTTGTTCGATTTAAAGAGATTTTTAACAATGATCGAACACTTCCTTTCATTTAACTTAATAATTAATTCTATTTAAAATCAGTGAGCTAATTTACAACGGTACTTTTCTATTTTATTTCTCCTTTTAAGTTTCATTTCGAGCTTAAGTTTATTTCGAATATTTGGTAATACTTAAAAAGTTATAGCGTCAATTCCTAATAAAATAAATGAAATTTATATAATGATAAGTTCATAAAATTTGTATCAAATACACTTAATCGAAAAAGTACAGAATGTATTGTTTCTCAATATATGTAGCTGTATTCTTGCGTGGCTAAAAATAGACTCCGCACTCATTTCTAGCGCTTTAGAATTATGCACGGTATGGCAGGTAGTTATTCAATGGAAAGACGTTCGATAAATCTTCACTTCATGACATGCTCTAAAACAGCATTGGCTTCATCTATTGCACTCATAACATCTGTCGTCTATGCAAATGAAGCGGAGGTTTCGCAGCTCCCAACCATTACTGTGAATGCTACACAAAATAATGATGCACTATATACGTCTAAAAAAGTTAATTTAGCTGGTTTTCAAACTAATGATTTAAAGAAAGTTCCTGCATCTATTACAACCATTACCTCTGAGCGTATAGCAGACCAACACGCAAAAACTTTAACTGATGTTATTAAAAACGATTCTTCGTTAGGGGATGGCTATGCTGCGATTGGCTACTATCCAAATTTTGTAGCACGTGGTTTTGCGCTTGATTTAGGCTCAAGTTATCTCATTAATGGCCATACTATACGTGGCGAACAAAACGTGGCTTTAGAAAATAAAGAACAAGTTGAAATCTTAAAAGGCATTTCTGCAATTCAAAGTGGAATGTCGACACCAGGTGGTGTTGTTAACTATGTCACCAAAAGGCCTGCCGATGTTAAAAACATTACTGTAGATGCAAATTCAGAAGGCGGCTATACACTGGCAACAGATGTTGGCGGCTTTGTTAATAATAGTTTTGGTTATCGAATCAATTTAGCCCATGAAAGCATCCATCCAAATGTTGATCACGCAAATGGTAAACGAGAGTTTGGTTCAGTTGCTTTAGACTGGAAAATTAATGATCGTTCTAAATTATTGTTTGATATTGAAGCTCAGCATCAAAGTCAACGTTCAGTACCAGGTTATCAACTGCTTGATGGGCAAGAAGTACCAACAAATGTAGATCAAGACCGTTTATTGGGTTATCAGTCTTGGAGTAAACCTGTTGTAAATAACAGTGTAAATGCAAGTTTGAAATATCAATATACATTTAATGATCAATGGAATGCTAGTTTAAGTGCATCGCAAAGCCGTGTTGTGATTGATGATTATATTGTGTTTCCTTATGGAAGTTATTATTCATCGGGTAATCCACTTGCAGTATTTGACAAAGATGGAAACTATGATCTTTATGACTATCGTAGCCCAGATGACACACGTATAACTAATCAGTTTTCTGCTGGGTTAGAGGGTCAATTCAATACTGGCAATATTGAGCATCAGGTAGCTTTTGAATTGCAAAATACACGTAAAAACCTGAAGCGTTATGATCCGAGTAATCAACTTATTGAGAATGAAATTGGCAATATTTATACTGATTCATCAGATTTTAAAATGCCACCTGAAAAATTAGGCAATCGCTTTAAAGCTCTAGAAAGCGATCAGACTGCTTTTACTATATCTGACCGAGTTCAATTTAATGATCAATGGTCAACTTTACTCGGTGGAAAACTTATTCATCTTGATGAGCAAGCCTATACGTCAGATGGACAGCAAAGCCGAGATACCGATTTAAATAAATTTTTACCGCAATTAGCACTCATGTATAGCCCAACTGCTAAAACTAATCTTTATGCTTCATATGCCAAAGGATTATCAGATGGTGGTGAAGCTCCGTGGTTCGCTAATAATGCTCTAGAAGTTCTATCTCCTAAAAATTCTGAACAATATGAAGTTGGTGTTAAGCAACAAATTCGGAACTTCTTGGTAACGGCAGCAGTTTTCGATTTAAAACAAGACAATCAATATAGCAAAGTAAATGCTGATGGAACTTTCGATTTTATTGAACAAGGTGAACAGCACAATCAAGGTATTGAATTAGGTTTAACTGGTGCCTTAACCGATACAGTTGACGTAAGCTCTGGCATTACTTACACCAAATCACGTCTTGTTGATATTGAGAGTGACAGCTACAAAGGTCATCAAACTCAAAATGTACCGAAAGTACGCGCAACTGCACAGTTATCTTATAAAGTTCCGTCAGTTGAAGGATTAAGATTATTGAGTGGCATGCAATACAGTAGCAGTAAATATGCAAACAAAGAGGGAACTGCAAAAGTAGGCGGTTACAGCGTTTTTAATATTGGTGCTGCCTATAAAACAAATTTTTCTGGGCATGACACAACTTTTAGATTCAATATTGATAACTTATTTAATAAGAAATATTGGCGTGATGTAGGGGCATTTATGGGTGATGACTATTTATTCTTAGGTAATCCACGTACAGCCCAGTTCTCTACAACTTTCAGTTTTTAAAATATAAAACAAATAAAAAAGGAGCTTATAAAAGCTCCTTTTTTATTTCAGGAATTAAGCCGACATTTTTGGTTTAACCATATTATTAATCGACAAGATATCATCAAGCACTTGTGCCGATAATAAACCTTCATTTTGAACTAAAGCCAATACGCTTTGTCCAGTTTCGTTTGCAGTTTTAGCAATACGAGTTGTAGTTTCATAACCTAGATATGGGTTAAGTGCAGTCACGATACCAATCGAGTTTTCAACCAAAGCCTTACAATGCTCAGGGTTCGCCGTAATTGTATCAATACACTTACTTTGGAACATTGCCATTGCCTTACCAAGCAAATCCATAGATTCAAACAGTTTGAATGCAATAAGTGGTTCCATTGCATTTAACTGTAATTGACCCGCTTCAGCAGCTAAAGTTACAGCCAAGTCATTTGCAATAATTTGGAAGCAAGCAAGGTTCATTGCTTCAGGTATAACTGGGTTTACTTTACCCGGCATGATCGAGCTACCCGGTTGACGAGCTTCTAAATTAATTTCATTAATGCCAGTACGTGGACCACTTGAAAGTAAACGTAAGTCATTGGCAATTTTTGAAAGTTTAGTTGCGGTACGCTTTAATAAACCAGATAAAAGAACAAAGTCACCCATATCTGAAGTTGCTTCGATTAGATCAGGAGCAGATTTAATTTTCTTACCAGAAATTTTTGCAAGTGCTTGAATAGCAAGTTCACGGTAACTATATTCAGTAGTAATTCCCGTACCAATCGCCGTACCACCAAGGTTCATATACGCTAAAACATTTGGAATAAGCGTATTAATTTGCTCAAGGTCTTTTTGTAAAGTTACTGCAAAAGCACCAAACTCTTGACCTAATGTCATTGGCACAGCATCTTGTAACTGTGTACGGCCCATTTTCAGGATGTGAGCAAATTCTTGAGATTTATTGCGGAAACTTAAAATTAAATTGTTAAAAGGAAGATTTAGTTCATCTAAGCTTAATAACAAACCTAAGCGAATCGCAGTAGGGTACACGTCATTTGTTGACTGTGACATGTTAATGTCGTTATTAGGATGCAAATATTGATATTGGCCTTTTGCATGTCCCATATATTCTAAAGCGACGTTTGCTAATACTTCATTTGCATTCATATTGGTTGAAGTACCAGCACCGCCTTGCATCATATCAATCGGGAACTGGTCGTGAAAATTACCACGAATAAGTTGATTACAGCTGTATTCAATCGCTTCAAATTTAGTCTGATCTAAGCTTTTAAGATTATAGTTCGCTTCAGCACAAGCAAGCTTTACCATTGCTAAAGCTTTAATAAGGTGAGGGAAATTTCCGACCTTGCTTTGAGTTAAATTAAAGTTTTCTAGAGCACGTAATGTTTGAACTCCGTAGTAGTCGTTATTATTGATCTCTCTATAACCAATAAGATCCTTCTCAATACGGGTGGTAATTTCAGCGTTCATCATTAAACTTCGAATTAGTAAAGAAGATAATTCATATTAGATTTCGAAATGCTTCACTTCTAATGCATTTATCAAGTTAATTATGCATTTTTTGCATATCAATTTTTTAATTTTATAGTCAACTAACTAGGAGAGTTCATTTTTAACTATTAATTTAACTTTATAAATTAATAACTTAATATTGAGATGAAGTTGATTTCAAAATTTGCTTGATACAATGAATGGTCATCTAATTTTTGAAAGAAACCCATTGTAAAAATTAAGACTGATTAATTTAAATGAAATATCAACTTAATTATCTTTATTATTAGCTTTTAAAGTGAAGCTTATCTAACAAATTCATATAAAATGTGATGCATTTCACATAAAAAACACTATAATACGAAAAAATCTTAGTTTTAAGTTTATGTTAAAAGTCACAGCCGCATTAATTATTTTGGGAAGTTTTACATACTATGTGCTTTTCCACGGTGAAGAGAAAAGTGAGTCTAAAACTTCTCGTCTGCTTAAAGAAGCAGAGCAATCAATCGCTTCTGCTGAAACCTCGGTAAACAAGGCTAATAGTATTGTGCCCATATCTTACAAGTAGCCTCAGTTCTTAGGTTAACCATTCCATATTATCCATCAAAATATTGTTTTATCTAGATTTTCTTAGAATTTGGGTAAAAGACTGTATGTATAGAGACAAAATTCATGAGAATGAAGTTTATCGCCTATGATCCCAATTCTGGGGAAAAATTAAGCTTAAAAGAGCATATCCACCATATGGATAAATACACCACTTATATCTTTTTTAGTGATGAAAATGACAATATGGTGTTCAATCCCCAGAAAAAGCAAGTTTTTGAAATTACTCAATATACTTCTAATATGATGGTTGAAATTTCAAGAAAATTATATTACCTCATTGGCGAATATTAGAAATTCGGTTTTTATTCAATCTTAAGTTAAATACTTTAGTAGAATAGTCAGGTTTTATGGACTGAGCTATACTGCAAGCATATCTTCTGATTTAAATGAATTTATTGAGTCAGAGAGCTTAATTCCTGAAATAAGCTAGATAGTCATTTTCAGTTTTACAGTCCGTATTCTTCCCCAAGGTGCGGACTTTTTTTATAAAAAATAAAACATGAGTAAAGCATAGGATTATTTCTTTTTTTATTAACTTAAAACTTGTTATTTACTTGCGTTATATGCTCCTTACTTTTTGATTTAAAATAATTTTTAAAGTAATAATTTTATATTTGTATGAGTTGTTGAGTTAAATCAAAGTCTTTTATTCTCTTACGCTCTTTTCTATGTCAGAATTATTTAAATACTTACTTTTATTGTTTGGCTTTGCCAACCCTCCATCGCATTTTTGCAGGTACTCCCATGTTTTATAGTTTTTATTCATCTATTCAGTTATTTATTCAGCTTCCCAACCAGACAGATTAAGGACATAAATATAAAAAGGGAATGCATAAAATGAACTTAGAAGTACGTTGGGTAGAAGACCTTTTGACACTTGAGCGTGAGCGTTCTATTTCAAAAGCAGCCGAAAAACGATTTATTAGTCAATCCGCGTTTACGCGTAGAATTCAGCAAATAGAAGAGATGATCGGAGCTGAAGTTATTATTCGAAATAATAAAAATAATATTGAATTTACAGACATTGGGCGGATTATGCTGGTTATGTCTAAAAATATTGAAAAGCAGGTAGAAGAAACAGCAAAGCTGATTAAAAACATCAAAAATGAAACCGAATCTACGATTCGTTTCTGTGTTGTACACTCATTAGCCTCAGGTTTTTTAACCACTTTTTTAAAAAAATTCCCAACATTTATGCGCGATTTAAAAATCGAAATTGTCGCGACGAATAGTGGTGAAGGCTTATCTCTCTTAAAAGAAGGTGCCTGCGATTTTATGATTTGCTATGCAGATCGATCTAATATTAATCGAGTTGGCGATGATATTTTAAGTGGTATCAAGATCGCTGAAACAGAGATTGTTCCAGTGTCAGCTACCGAAGCAGATCATACGCCTAAGCATACAATTCAGAGTAATTTTTCATTACTTGCTTATAGTAAACATGCATATTTGCGCAAATTGGTCGATCAATTGATTGAAGGTAAACTGATCTATAAAACCTTATATGAAACTGACAATGCCACCAACTTGAAAGAGCTTGTATTACAAGGTTTAGGTGTAGCATGGATTCCAAAAATTAATGTAGAGGAAGATCTCGCTACCGGAAAATTGGTCATGTTGGACCATAACGAATATTGTCTGCCACAGGATATTTATATTTTTAAAAATAACTTGAGTGATAACAAATCAGTTCAGCAAATCTGGAAGGGCTTTCAAACTCAGCATGATTAAAATTTATCATGATATGTGATGTCTTAAAGGTATTTACATACAAAGTAATCAATTAAAGAGTTCATACCTTTGTCTTTATGATGAAAGGCTTTATAAAGCATTGCTCATGGTCTAGATTCTTTGTTAATTTAGACCATATATCAATAATTCAGAAATCTAGTGAGCATTTTTATATATGCTGTGCCTGATTTCATTCCTTTTGAATGGATTATTTGATCCAGACGGAGACAATTTTGTTTGATCTAGATAGTAGATTACTAAATATTTTTTATCATATTTATCGGTTTAAAAGTGTTTCAATGGCTGCTGATGCTATTGGCCTTACACAACCGAGTGTTAGTAATGGACTGAACAAAATCCGTCAGCATTTTAATGATCCACTTTTTATTCGTGTTGGGAATGAGATGATCCCAACCGAATTAGCAAAAGAGATTTTTCCACTCATTAGTGAAGTTATTGATAAAGTAGAAAGCATTAATAATTTTAGCGTGAATTTTGATCCGCTAACTTCAGATCAGCTTTTTACAATTGCCATGACAGATGTATCTCATCTGGTTTTATTACCGCAATTAACAAACTATTTAAAAGAGAAAGCACCTTTAATTCGCTTGAATATTAGGCCGATTACACCAGAAACCAGCTATCAAATGGCAAATGGTGAGATTGATCTTGCAATTGGTTTTTTACCCCAATTAGAAGAAGGCTTTTATCAACAAAAGTTTTTTAAACAGCATTATGTGGTGATTAGCTCTAAGAGTCATCCTCGTTTAGACCCAAATAATTTTACTTTAGATGATTATATGCGCGAGTATCATATCGACATTGATGCGGGAATCGGGCACTACCATATTAAAAATGAATTGCAGAACAAAGGTTTAGATCGAAATATTTTAATTCGATTACCGAGCTATCTTGGAGTGGGTTTAGTCGTTCAAGAAACAGATGCGATCGCAACGGTACCGTATTATTTAAGCCAAGTCTTATTGGTGAGAGAAAATTTACAGATTTTACCAGCACCTCTAGACTTCCCAACTTATGATGTTAAACAACATTGGCATATGTCTTGCCATCATAAAAGTAGCCATAAATGGTTCCGTCAAACCTGTTATGAACTTTTTAAAGTCTAAAAAAAGAAGATGTAAAAAGAATTCTTACATCTTCCGTGCACTTTAATTTTTAGATTTCAATTGCAACAGCTGTAGCTTCACCACCACCAATACATAATGCAGCAACACCTTTCTTCTTACCAAGGCGTTTTAAAGCATAGATAAGAGAAAGAATAATTCTTGAACCAGTTGCGCCAATTGGATGGCCTAAAGCACAAGCACCACCATGGACGTTTACTTTTGCCTCATCAATGCCGAGTTCATGAATTGGCGCCATTGCGACCATTGCAAAAGCTTCATTAATTTCCCAAGCATCTACCTCGTCAACTGACCAACCAGCGCGCTCAAGCACTTTTTGAATTGCACTAATTGGAGCAATGGTAAATTCGCTTGGATGCTGGGAGTGCGTAGAAGTTGCAACAATTTTTGCTAAAGTATTTAAACCATGGCTTTGAGCATATTCTTCAGTGGTGAGTACTAATGCAGCAGCGCCATCAGAAATTGAGCTTGAGTTAGCTGCTGTAATTGTACCGTCTTTACTAAAAGCAGGACGTAAAGTTGGAATTTTCTCAAGATTAGCTTTTAATGGCTGTTCATCTTGATCGATAACTTCAACACCTTTACGTGTTTTTACTTCAACAGGAACAATTTCTTCTTTGAAGTAACCTTCCGTAATCGCAGTTTGCGCTTTTTTAAGTGAAGAAATCGCAAAGTTATCCATTTGCTCACGGGTAAAGCCTTTGGTATTTGCCATGTCTTGAGCAAAAGAACCCATTAAGCGGCCTGTTTCTGCATCTTCAAGACCATCTAAAAACATATGGTCCTTAATTTCACCGTGACCCATACGGTAACCACCGCGAGCTTTAGGTAAAATATAAGGCGCATTGGTCATAGATTCCATACCGCCAGCTACAATAATATTGGCACCGCCTGCTTTTAGAGTATCAGATGCCATTAACACCGCTTTCATGGCAGAGCCACAAAGTTTATTAATGGTGACAGCGCCGACATGATCAGGTACACCAGCTTTACGCATCGCCTGACGAGCAGGACCTTGGCCTATGCCTGCACTCAATACACAACCAAAAATAACTTCATCTACTTGTTCAGGTGCAACACCTGCACGTTGGATCGATTCACGGATAACAGTAGCGCCAAGTTCTGGTGCAGTTAAAGCCGATAGGCTGCCTTGAAAACCGCCCATTGCAGTACGGCTACCTGAAACTATAACAATTGAACTCATCTTAATATCTCTTATTGATGTATTTGCTAAATTTGCCTTTAGCCGAAACTAAAGGCGCCAGTAAATTAAAAAGTAGGTGGGGTGTAGCTAAGTGTTCTTCCAAAGAACCATAATAAAAATAAAACTAACGGAAAATGCACAACGAGCTGAGTGACTGTAAAACCAATCACATCTTTTGCTTTTAGTTTTAAAATGCCTAACATTGGAAGCATAAAGAACGGATTGATTAAGTTCGGTAAAGCTTCGGCTGCATTATAAATTTGTACAGACCAGCCTAAATGAACTTTCAAATCATTTGCTGCTTGCATTACATATGGGGCTTCAATAATCCATTTTCCACCGCCAGATGGCACAAAGAACCCAAGGATGGCAGAGTAAATTCCCATCACAATTGCGAAGGTTTCTTTTGAGGCGATTGAAACGAAAAACTCAGCTATATAATGCGACAGCGATAAATCTTGACTGTTTAAAGCTTGCGTCATAATAAAAGCGATGCTTCCGTAAAGTGGAAACTGAATTAAGATTCCTGATACAGCCGGAACTGCCTTTGAAACAGCATTTAAAAAGTTTCGTGGTGTGCCATGCAATGCTAGTCCAAGCATTAAAAACACAAAGTTGTAGGTGTTAAGGCTTGAAATGGCAATGATTGGATTACTTTTTGAAAATTCAAAAAACATCCAGATTAAGCCTAATGCCACCACAATAATCGTTAAGATAGGCGAGTTTTCTAACCAATCACCTGGACGATTAGATTTCACATCATGTGGTTTATCTTCTTCAAACTGAACATCAAAACTATCAATCGTTTTAACATTATTACCTTTTGGAGCTGACCAATAAGCGATTGCGATTGAAACAATCACCAAAATAATGGTCATCGCAATTGATTGCCAAAGGAAAATCGTTTCAGTAAATGGAATAACGCCAGTTAAGTTATAAATTGACTCAGGTAAACTGGTTTTATTTGCCTGAAGCTGTGCTGCCGAAGAGCTAATCCCCAGTGCCCATGTTGCCCCCATACCAATAATTGCTGCCGCTGCCGCTGCACGGTAATCCATATTCAGCTCTTTACGTTTTGCTAATGCAATCACTAAAAGTGCAGTAAGAATCGTGCTTACTGCCCAATTGACCAGTGAAATTAACAAGCTGACGGTTGCAACTAGAACAATAGCACCACGTCCAGAATTTGGAATACGTGCCATTTTTTGGATTAGGAACTTTACGGGCTTAGATACAGAAACGACATAACCTACAATAATGAGCATCGTCATTTGCAGGGTAAAGGGAATAAGACTCCAGAAACCGTTACCGAAGGAAGTCGCGACATCGTGAATAGGTGCACCAATACCTAAAGCGGCAACTGAAACGATAATGACGCCAAGTAATGCAAAAATATATGAATCAGGAAACCATTTTTCAGACCAGTCACTAATCCGAAGAGCAAATCTTTCAAAAATTCCTTGCTGTTTTTCCATAGCTGAAAAAATCCTTCTCGTTCTTATTTATAGACAGCACATCCGGTGCTTAAAAGGGCTAAGACTTAAGCTCACTTTCTAACTTAAGTCTTATCTGGCTTACTAAAAATTAAAATTTAAGCGACTAAGGTTTTATAAAACTCAACACCTGTAGCAGCTTGAATCTGTTCAAGCGTGACATCTTTAGCAAGTTCAATCAGCTCTACGCCTTGTTGTGTAATGTCCATTACACCTAAGTCAGTAATGACGCGATGAACCACACCTTTACCTGTTAAAGGTAGGCTACAGTTTTTAACGATCTTTGGCGTACCATCTTTTGCACAGTGTTCCATAAGCACTACAACTTTTTGGACACCAACAACCAAGTCCATTGCACCACCCATACCTTTGACTTTCTTGCCAGGAATCATCCAGTTCGCCAAGTCACCATTTTCAGAAACTTCCATTGCACCTAAAATTGCAATGTTGACATGGCCACCGCGGATCATGGCAAAAGATTCTGAGCTTGAGAAAAAAGCAGCACCAGGGCGAGCAGTAACCGTTTGTTTCCCAGCATTAATTAAATCGGCATCGACAGTTTCTTCGGTTGGAAACTCACCAATACCTAATAGGCCATTTTCAGACTGAAGCCAAACATTAATATTTTCAGGAATATAATTAGCAACTAGAGTAGGTAAGCCAATACCTAAATTGACATAAAAACCGTCTTCAAGTTCTTTTGCAGCACGTTGTGCCATTTCATTACGCGACCAAGCCATTTTATACTGCCTCCGTGCTTAAAGTTTTATGCTCAATACGTTTTTCAGGTGACGCATTAAGTACAATGCGGTTTACATAGATACCCGCTAAATGGATCTCATCCGGATCTAATTCACCAATTTCAACAACCTGTTCAACTTCGGCGATTGTAATTTTTCCAGCCATTGCACATTCAGGGTTAAAATTCTGAGCAGTTTTACGGAACACTAAGTTACCAGCCTTGTCTGCCTTATAGGCCTTAACAAGAGCCACGTCTGCTGTTAAAGATTCCTCTAAAATGTAGTTTTTGCCATTAAAGGTACGTTCTTCTTTACCTTCGGCAATGAGTGTACCGACGCCAGTCTGAGTATAGAACGCAGGAATACCAGCACCGCCAGCACGTAACTTTTCAGCTAATGTACCTTGTGGAGTAAGTTCTACATCGAGTTCACCATTTAAATATTGGCGCTCAAATTCTTTGTTTTCACCAACATAAGAAGAGATCATTTTTTTGATCTGTTTTGTTTGAAGCAAAATACCTAAACCAAAATCATCTACACCTGCGTTATTTGAAATACATGTGAGACCAGTCACACCACTTTGCTTAACTGCAACAATCAGTTTTTCCGGAATTCCACATAAACCAAAACCGCCTACGGCAAGTGTTTGATTATCTGCAATAACATCTTTTAGTGCTGCCTCTGCATTGGCATAAACTTTATTCATTCTATTGTTATCCTATATCCCTTAGTAATCTTAGTTTTAGCATCACATTTTGCGTTATAGAAGTTAATTTTTTTAAATGATTAATAAGTATAATCAATGAATGGTTTCAAATCGTCTACAAAAGATCAGACGAACATAAAGCAAAATACTTTAAAAAACCACCTCATATCATTGAAAATTATTATAATTAATAATTTTAGCTTAAGCGTATGCTTAGCTCATCCTAAAAAGCAGTCTTTAATTTTTTAAAATTTATATTGAATCAAAGCTTCAATAAATTGAGTCGAAATATTTGAAATTTCAAAGTTCTTTTTATAAACAATTCCTACAGTCTTATGGATAGATTCATCCTTTAACTCAATGAGTACGTTATGTTCTTTATCAATGTGTTTAGCAAAATGTCTTGGAATTGCACTTACCCCAATTCCATAAGCCACAAAACTTGAAAGTGATGAAATTTGATGACATTCAACTTTCAAATCGAGCGTTATATTATTTCGCAAACAATTCTGCTCAACCAAATATCGAACAATTGAAGGTTTTTGCAATGTCACGAATGGATTTGAACAAAGCTCTTGCCATGTAATAGAAGATGATTGAGCAAGTGGGTGAGTCTTTGGTAATAGAGCTAAGAAATCTTCTTCAAATAGTGGTTTGAACTCTAGGCCTTCGGTGAGATCAGGTTCAAAGCAGATACCAAGCTCGAAAATACCATCTTGTACTTTTTCTATAATGGTTTCATTGGGAATATCGTGAATTGAAAAGTTAAGATTGGGATGAAGTTCTAAAAATTGATGAATCACCTCAGGCAAAATTGCATGGGTCACAAAGGGCATTGAAGCGATACTTAAGGTTCCACGATTGAGCTTAAAACGTTGTTTAACATCGTTTTCCATTTCATCCCAATTGGCGAGTAATTTTTTAGCATAGGGAATGAGGGATTTACCTTCTTGTGTAAGCTCAACACGGCGAGTATTACGGTTAAATAGTTTTCCGCCTAATTCTTCCTCTAAGCTTTTGATGGTGAGACTTAAAGCAGATTGGCTTAGATGTAGCTCTAAAGATGCATTGGCATAGTTGAGTGTACGCGCAAGGGCTAAAAAAGCTTTTAGTTGTTTAAGCGTCATTTCATTCCTTTAGATTGCCCAACTCACCTAGAAGGGTAATTTATACGAAAATTTGTCTAATATGATGTTTTTTTAAAAAAATTAAGAAAATAATTTGCCACAGTACAAACATCCCCAAAGGATATATTATAAATTTAATCCACATTATATTTTGTTTTCTTATCAATATCTTACATTGTTACTCTATTGAATAATTTAAATTAAATAAATGCTATTTTTAAAACTTTTAAAACACCATCGGGTGGTTTTTAACTTTCTGAGCTGTTAAATTTTAAACATTATTAAAATGGATAATTTCATGAAAAAGATTATTTTTTTAGGGTCGACAGTTTTATTGAATGGATGTGTAATCCCAACAACTCAAATCATTACTAATAAATTTAGTGAAGTACAACCATCAATACCATCGGTATCAGGTATGTGGACGTTTTCGATCCATCCCAATACATCAACAATAAGACTTGAAGCAGATGGCAATGGAATACTTTGTGATGATACGAGTGGACATGTTGTATTCAACAAAGTTAAGTATGCAAATAATATGATTTACATTGAAAATGGTATGGTTCTAGACGTTAAGATTCTGAATAAAGATATAATTGAAGCTAGAACAATTTTAAGTGCCTCTAGTTCAAATATGATCTACAAAGCTGATAATGACTTAAAGGCAGCTTCATTAAAGTGCGCTAAAGAAATATAGATACTACTTTCCGCATTTATAATTATATTTCTCCTCTCTTAGATTGGACTTCACCTAAATTCTCTATCATCTTAATACTCTCTTTATTTATATAGTGTTATTGATATATAATCGTTTTTTAATACCTTTAAAATATAAAAAATGAACTTAAAATATTTTTTCTATTGTTTCTCTATGCTCTTAGGTGTATGCACCGTAGGTATGATAATTGCTTTCAGTGCAAGCCATGTTCTTAACATAATGAATCCTTTTTTCATAGCTTTATTTGGAATAGTGGCACTGACTACTTCAGGTTATATTTTCACTGCTAAAGCAACTGAAAATAGGTATAAAAATGCTCTTTATGTTTCAATCATTCTTTCACTTATACTGGCGATATTTTCTGTAAGGAAAAATAATGATATTACTAGCATCTTTTCTAGTTTTATTGCTTTAGTAATAACACTCCAACTGGGTTCTCTTATTCATTATTTAATTCACCGTACTAAAAAATAGTTATTTAATTTTCTAAATCTTTCATAAGTCTCATGATGTAATTAATCATATTTTGTTGTTCTAAATTGAATGCAATCTATGTAACAGGGGTATTTATTGATAGAAGTTTACTATGGAATCATTCTATTAGCTGATTATTAATTAGGATTAACTGAAATTCATTATGAAAACTTTAATAAAATTTATCTTAAGCTTTTTATTCTGCTTTGAATTAAATACGTATGCACAAAAACCTGAAAGTTTTAAAGATTTACAATATCAAAAGGTTAAGTGGATTAAATCCCCAAGTATTAGCATCAGTAATGATGAGCTACAAGGATATGATAGAAATATTGTAATAGCAGCAGAAACTAATATAAGTGGTAAAATTACAGCTGTTAAATTGATACAAAGTAGTGGGATTAGGAGTTTAGATTTAAAGTTAATAAATGCAGTGGAAAACGCTAGATTTTCGCCATATCAGGAAAATGGGGTTTTCTATCCAGTCAGATTTGTACAACCATTTGAATTACAAGCATCGAGAGAGCCTGAATTTGAGGTTTATCCAGAAATAAAAGTAAATAATGAAAATCTAAATGGGAAGAATAGATCAGTATCTATTTTTACAGAAGCTAATGTGAATGGAACTATAATTAGAGCAGAAATTCAAAAAAGTAGTGGGCTGATGAAATTAGATAACTTTGTGCTTGATGAGTTCCGTAAAGGTGCAAAATTTTTTCCATTAAATGTTAATGGAAAACCTTATCCTATTCGTAAAACTATTACTTATTATTTTCCTCTATCTACATTCTCCTCAAGTGATGCAGAAAAATATAAAAAGTCATACCAACTAAAAATTTTAAAAGCTTGGAATGTTCCTCCTAACTCACAAGGAACAAGCGCAAGTGTTAAAGTTTTATTAACAGATAATGGTGAGATAGATCAAATAGTATTTTTGAATGAGGTATCTAAAGAATTTAAATTAAGTATTGAACAAGCGATTAAAAAGTCTACCCCATTTATTTTACCTGAAAATACCCATATTAGAGAAAGAGCAAGAAACCTAACAATTAGCTTTAGGGCTACATAGCTATAGTATGTTTCTTGAACTTTTAAATTTTACTAATTATTAAATTGCATACATTATGAAAAAAATTATTTTAACTAGCTTATTGTTTATTTTATTGGGATGTGCGAGTAAATCTATAGAAAGTTTAAATAGTAATTTAGCTCTTAAAATTCCACAAAAAATTGATTCAGAAAATTCTTACTATAGAGTTCCTGAAACTTTTAAAGTTTATTGGGTAAAAGCTCCATCACTCACTACTTCAAGTGCAGAGCTTGCAGGACGAAATAGACTTGTAATTTTAGATGTTAAAGCTGATGAGTGGGGAGTAATTACGGATGTTGTTTTAAATCGAAGCTCTGGGCTACCAAGTCTTGATAAAAAATCTATTGCTGCTGTTCAGTTGGCCAGGTTGAAACCTTATAAAATAAATGGGAAATATGTTCGTTTCAATGTAACTCTACCTCTGCTATTCACACTTTAAAATTATTCTAATATTGATAAATTTTCAAACGATATATTTCTTTATGTGACATTTAGTAACTATTTTGTTAAATTAAGTGAACTTTATAACAAAAGGTAAAAACCGTGAAGAAAGTATTGGCTACTACTTTAATTGCTTTAAGTTTAGTGGGATGTGCAACTTCAAGAGGTCTAATTGAAATACCCCAAGGCCAAAAACTAAATCAATCTCAAGAAATAGTAGCACAAGGCAAATCGATTATAGTCAATGTTGAAGATGATCGAAAATTTCAAGACAAGCCTGCATCTGCTGATATTCCATCTTTAAAAGGTGAGCAATCTCATGCTACAGCAGAAGAAAAAGCTCGAGCTGTTGCCCGTAAAAGAAATGGTTATGGAAAAGCTTTAGGGGATATCCTTTTAAAGGATGAGACTGTATCGCATTTGGTTGATAAACGTGTTTCTCAAGCATTGCAACAGTCTGGATATAAAGTTCTCGATAATAATACCAATAATGAAGCTAATGCTGATCTGATACTCAATATTAAAATTAATAAATTTTGGTCGTGGTTCCAACCTGGATTTGCTTCAATAAAAATTCATTCTGAAATTGATACCGAGATTTTAGATGCTAAACACCCTAACCGTCCGCCATTTAAAATCTATAGTAAGGTAACTAGATCAGCTCAAGTAGCGAACGAGTCAAAGTGGGTTGAGAATATTGACAACGTGCTCAATGACTACGAAAAGAAACTGATTGTCGAGCTTTCTAAACAAAGTCAGTAACTTTCATTAAGCATTTGATATTTCTTTAAATTAAAAAGCACCTTAGGGTGCTTTTTTGTATCTTAGTATTTTAATCCATAAGTGGTATTAATGTTAAGAGATGTAGAAAAGTGAGGTAAGAATTACAAACAACTTTTGTAATGAATTGTGGTAGATTTTTAATAATTAAGATTTTGATAATATTTTCGTATACCATTACTTGATTAAAAAATAATTAAAATTTCTCAGGTAAAATTGAATGAATAAGATAGCCGGAATTTTGATAGTTGCTCTTCTATTTTGTATTTTTGCTAACTGTGAAAGTTTCAAATTATTAAAATTTGATCAAAACACAAGTGCTAAAATTAACAAAACTCTTCCTAAAAACTAATCCATCTAAGGATATTTTTTTTATATCTTAAACCTTTAAATTTTATTTATTAATAATAAAGGGTAATTTCATGAGAACAACATTAATTGGAGCTTTATTCTTAACGTTTGGAGCCTCGGTAAGTGCCGCATCGAAAATTGAAAAAGAGGAAACAAAAAATTTTTCAACAATGAAGCAATGCATTGAATGGTTAGATTCTAAATATCCAAATAGTAAATGGCATGATAACAAAGGTACTTCTTGGAAATTAGAAAATAACAATTCAAATTTTTTATCTGGGTTTACTCATATTCCTAGTGAGGAAAATCAAAAACTTATACATTCGATTGCCATTTATTGCAAATTAAAAGAAACAAGCACCGACGGCCTATTCTATGAAGGAAAGTATATCGTTATAGAAGCTATTTAAACTCAAATTTTGATTGATTTAACCCACTCATCAAGTGGGTTTCTTATTATCTAGAATAAAGGTTGAAGCTGCGCGAAACTTGCGTATACATATAGATGCTCAAAGCTTTTAGGTTACTTAACTTATCAACTACTTCAGTAAATTTTCCCAACAGAGCACATCTGTGTTGTTAGCAAAAGTATGATAAGACTCAGTATCATCAGTACAAGTTGCAAATTTAAGTTAAGTAAGATTTAAGTTGCCAATTATTTTTAATCTAATAAAATCGTTTTTTTATTTTCTAATAGTATATATGTCTTATACAACAGTACATATGCGGCATACAAGTAGTGGGTCAAGTAGTTCTAGAGATGCCAAAGATGTATTTATAACTGATTGTCGTAATAATTTTGATTTTAGTCAAATTACTCCTGAAAAAATCAGTAAATTAAGTAAAGAAGATCAAAAGTATTTTTATAAATGTGATGATGCAATCAATAACAAATTAGCTTTAGATTCATTAATTTATTACTCATCATTTATTTTACCTATTATTTGTATCCTTATTTTTATAAGAATAGGTAAAAAGCATTATCGAATTGCTGAAGAAAAAATTAAGAATGCGAAATATCCTGTAATTTTTGCTAGAAAACCAGAAAATAATCCTTCTAATTCAATGGAGATCGCGCTAGTAATCGGCGGTGTATTAGCAGTGCTAATCTATATATTAATTTATATCGTTCATATTATTGTAGTAGAAATTAAATATTGAAATTACATAATAGAAATTTTTTAAAGAATTAAAAGTTACCGTTTATCAGTTTTTAATCAATCTTTTTATATGCTTAGTTATACTGTTTGCGCAAATAAAAAGGAAGATTACATGAATAAAATTATTTTGGGTTTATTAATCGGCAGTGGAATTTCAGTAAATACTTATGCTGCCTGTACTTATAGTTTTAATGCAACTCAGGCTCAAATCGATGCGGCAAATGCAGCAGGAGGAAGGTCGATTAAATTAATGTCTCCAATTAGTATTGCTGAGCAAAAAGGTACGGCAACAATTGGTTATATAGGAAGTACACCAGCTGACCAAGTTGTAACTTCGGGTAAAATGATAAGTCTACCTTCTATTCAGACTACTTTAGTTGATAAATCAGTAGGAGGAACAAATATTATAGCAGCAGAGTTTATATTTGATGTTTTAAATATTAAAAACATCACATTAGGAGATAGCCATGAAATTCAACAGCTAGCCTTCAATATATTAGGAGCTTCTAATTTAAAAAATGAAATTAGTTTAGATCTTGGTTATGGGTTAATTAATAAAGATGCAAATTATGCTGATGGAAGTTATGTGACACTCACGGGAGCAAGTACTAGAAGAGATAGTTCTGGTTCAGTAGTTGCAAAGGAGCTTGATCGAAAGGTAATCCCTGTTACTGTGCCAACAGATGGCAAAGTTAGAGTTGGGCTTTATTTTAATCAGGTTAGTAAACAAATGGGATATATCATCAATGGTACAAATTATGGATACCTTAACTTACTTACTGAAAACTCTTTAAAAAGTATTGGATTTAAAGGGGCGGGGATACAATCCCCAAATCCTAATTCTAAATTTCTAGGTAAAACTGTTTCAGTCCAGTTAATTACTAATAAAGCAAATATGCAGTTTACGTATCCAACAGGTACCACTGATATTTGTGGAAATGCGAGTTAAGAACGATTTTAAAAGGAAAAACCACTCCCATCTGAGTGGTTTTTTTATGGAGAAATTTATAGGGTGGAAGAGAAAGAAGCCGACTAGTTTTAGTCTAATGGCAATCACTTTAGATTGGGTAAGACAAGTAACTGTCAATCATATACAAGTTTTTACTGATATTGCTTAAAAAAAGGATTCAGTATCCAAATGCACCAGATCTTAAGGTTTCAAAAGCAGGTTTGTGGTGTCGAGTAACGATCGCTGATGGACCTATTCCTGTAGTTGGAGTTGCAGATAATCATTGTACTCGTCGCATTGGTAGGGCGGCCATTCAGAAAATAAAGAGTAAGTCAGGATTAAAAAAATTGTAATAACAATTGAAAAAACCTTTTGATGGTTTTTCGTTTTCTAAGATGTTAAATTTTACACATTATTAAAATGGATAATTTCATGAAAAAAATTATTTTTTTAGGATTAGTTCTTGGTTTATTTGGGTGTTCAACAGCTCCAGTTGTTTCGAATACAGCGAAACCAATACCTAATGAGAGAGTGTACAATCAGAACTACTTAAAGAAACAGACTCCTGAACAAGCAAAAGTTACATTCTTAAGAGATAAAGGTTTTCTAGGATCTGGCTGTACTCATGATATTTATGTAAATAACGAAAAAGCATTCTCAATTCGCTCAAACGAAATAGCTACCATTTATCTTGAGCCTAAATATTATATCTTTAGATTAGAAACTGGTGGCGGAATGTGTCCAAATATTGCAACTTCCCAAGAAACAGAAGTCAAATCAGGGGCAGAGATAGAATATCGCATTTTACTTCCATCCGACTTTAATTTAAGACTAACTCGAATGAAATAAGAAAGTAAGATCTTTTATCTAAAGCAAACAAGCAATATTAGATTTTAATTAAACCCACTCGTCATTAAGTGGGTTTTTCTTACTTACTAATAGATATTAATCTAAGCCAAGAAAATATTTATCAAATTATTTTAAAAAACATATTATTTAATTATCTTTATTAAATAATATGTTGGGTATTAATTTAATTTGCTCAACAATTAATAAGTTTTATAAAATAATAATAGCTTTTAAATAATAAAATTTTACCAACAAACCAACTTAAATATTTGTATTATATGTATATTTTAAAATTTAAATAAATTACATTGTTTTTAAATATTTTAGTGATATTTTATTTTTAAGCTCATTTACCTCTTACCACACATGGATATTGTGATTTTTATCATTATAGGTTTGGGATAACCTAAATATCTTTTGGTAATTTTATTGAACCTAATATCTATTCTTTAGGGAGAAGGAATATATGTGGGAATTATTTGTAATTCTACTTTCGCTTGGGCTGTTGATGTATACAGCTTACAAGGGTTTTTCAGTCATTCTCATGGCACCAATTTGTGCCTTACTCGCTGTTTTACTCATTAACCCAGCCAATGTCTTACCATTTTATTCGGGTGTATTTATGCCCAAAATGGTGAACTTTATTAAAGATTACTTTCTTGTATTTTTACTCGGAGCAATTTTCGGTAAAGTCGTTGAAATGTCAGGAATTGCTGAGTCTATTGCACGAACCATTGTGAGATGGATTGGAGCAAAAAAAGCAATTTTAACCGTTGTATTGTTAGGTGCAATTTTAACATATAGCGGTGTAAGTTTATTTGTTGCTGTATTTGCCATTTATCCTTTTGCAAACCAGCTTTTTAGACAAGCTAATATTCCAAAACGTTTAATTCCGGGAACTATCGCGCTTGGTGCATTTACATTTACTATGGATGCATTGCCGGGTACGCCACAAATTCAAAACGTAATTCCAACTACATTCTTTGGCACCAATATTTATGCTGCACCATTTCTAGGAATTATTGGCGCTATTTTTGTTTTATGCATGGGTTTGGCTTACTTAGAATGGCGTCGCCGAGCTGCTGCAAAAGCAGGCGAAGGGTACTCTGGTTTTGGCGCAGACAATACACAGCCTCAAGAAATTGAAGCCGATATGAACTTACAAAATAACGGAAGTACGGCGCGTCAGTTTTTAGCTTTTGTACCTCTTATTCTTGTTGCTGTAATGAACAAATATTTGTCTAAAGCAATCAAAGAGTGGTATCCAAATGGTTTTGATTTTGCCGCAGTTGGATTAGCGGATTACACCGTAGATGTTGCAAAAACTGGTGCGATCTGGGCAGTGGGTCTTGCGCTGATTGTTGGAATTATTTCTGCAATTTTATTTGATTATCAACGTGTAGTGACGAACTTCAAAGAGGGCATTAATGCCAGTATTGGAGGCTCACTTTTAGCAGTGATGAATACGGCTTCTGAGTATGGGTTCGGTGCAATTATTGCGTCATTACCGGGCTTTGCTCTGATTAGCCATGCAATGAGCAGTACCTTTACAAATCCATTAGTAAATGGGGCCGTAACGACAACCGTTTTAGCAGGTATTACCGGTTCAGCTTCAGGCGGTATGAGTATCGCTTTAAGTGCGATGGCTGAACAATATAACGCCGCGATTTTAGCTGCGGGTATTCCACCAGAAGTCATGCACCGTGTGGTTGCGATGGCGTCAGGCGGTATGGATACACTTCCGCATAATGGTGCTGTTATTACTTTACTGGCTGTTACTGGGTTAACCCATAAACAATCGTATAAAGATATTTTTGCGGTTACGGTAATTAAAACGTTAGCGGTATTTGTGGTGATTACAGTCTTTACCGTAACGGGTATTGTTTAAATCAGCGCGTTATAAGTATTAAGGAGTAAATAAATGACAAAACTTTTAGACGGTAAGGTCGCTTTTATTACAGGTTCTGCAAGTGGTATCGGTCTAGAGATTGCTAAGAAATTTGCTCAAGAAGGTGCCAAAGTTGTCATTTCTGATATGAATGCCGAAAAGTGCCAAGAAACAGCGAACTCACTTAAAGAGCAAGGTTTTGATGCATTATCTGCACCATGTGATGTAACCGATGAAGATGCTTATAAACAAGCCATTGAGCTTACTCAAAAGACTTTTGGTACGGTTGATATCTTAATTAATAATGCTGGTTTCCAACATGTTGCACCTATTGAAGAGTTTCCAATTGCTGTTTTTCAAAAGTTAGTTCAAGTCATGTTAACTGGGGCGTTTATTGGTATTAAACATGTTTTTCCAATTATGAAAGCTCAAAAATATGGTCGTATTATTAATATGGCCTCAATTAATGGCTTGATTGGTTTCGCTGGAAAGGCAGGTTATAACAGTGCTAAACACGGCGTAATTGGCCTAACAAAAGTTGCGGCATTAGAATGTGCACGCGATGGTATTACGGTAAATGCTCTATGCCCGGGTTATGTAGATACACCGTTGGTTCGTGGGCAAATTGCAGATTTGGCTAGAACCCGTAATGTAAGTTTAGACAGCGCACTTGAAGATGTGATTTTGGCAATGGTTCCTCAAAAGCGTTTGCTCTCTGTTGAAGAAATTGCTCACTATGCGATTTTCCTTGCGAGTAGCAAAGCAGGTGGGGTAACCGGCCAAGCTGTTGTTATGGATGGTGGTTACACCGCTCAATAATTTAAGTATTTTATAAAAGCCGCTTATTTAAAATAGGCGGTTTTTTTATTCATTAAAAATTTATGATAGTCTGCTGTTCAAAATAATGATTTATCTCTACTCTATTTCTTTATAAAAAATCTAATAAAATAAGTTTATTAAAGTATGAAATTATACTTTAAAGGTATTTAACTTATTTCTATTTTTAAAATTTAATAGAGTATGAGAAAGTAATCTTTACTCTCTTTCTTGATTCGATATTTTTCACGAAAACTCGTCAATTAAAGGATATTAATTGGCATACAAGTTGCTTTTTAAGCAATAAGTTATTTAGCTAGGTGAAAAGGATATGATATCACTCAGCCAACAGATGGAACTCAATCATTATTCACGCAAAGCTGAATTTGCGCAGAATTTGATGTCCACAATTTGTGGTGAACACCGTCTAGATACAATTTACAAAGACACTCTCGATTTTCACTATGACGGAATGCGTTTGCCTAATAAAAAAATGGCGATCGGAACAATCAGTTATGGTGCAAATGTTGCCATCAACATCTCAAATTTAAAAGCTTATAGCATTAGTTTGCCTATACAAGGTCGACAAGCTCTCAACATTCGTGGTGCTCATTATCAATCTGATGAAAACAGAGGCCTTATTGTTTCTAATAACGATCAGCAAGATTTGATTATTGATAAAGATTGTAGAAAATTTCAGGTGGTTATTCCTGAGCGAAGTATGCAGATTGTCCTTGCAGATCTACTCAATAAACCCGTAGAAGTACCTATTATTTTTAATCCTGAAATGCATTTGGACTCTGAGCAACTGATTGGTGCATGGTGGAAGAATATTCAAAATTTTTTACAGCTAAAATCGCAATATAGCAATTTTTATGGTTTGCAGATGTTATCTGAAGACTATGAAAATTTTGTAATTAAAGCCTTACTATTATCTCAAGAAAACAACTACTCGGAAGCCTTAAAGTCGCTGTCACATCAAGATGAGCCAGCTTATATACGTAAGGTTCGTAATTTTATTATTGAACATGCGCACGAGGAAATCTGTGCAGAAGATTTGCAGCGTTTGGCTGGGGTTTCAAAATCAAAATTGTATGATGAATTTCAACAATACTACGGCACCAGTCCAATGTCATATTTAAAAAAATATCGCCTCCAACAAATTTACAAAATCCTGAGTACCACAGGTGCAGATAGAAAGGTTTCTATTTCAAAGCTTGCGTATGACTGGGGCTTTAACCATTTAAGTCGTTTTTCTCAAGAATATCGTGAAGAGTTTGGTGAAAATCCAAGTGAGACCAAAGGCAAAATTTTCTGATATTTAATTTTCCCATTAAAAAAACTGATTTAGTTGCCTAAATCAGTTTTTTTATTTATCGATTGATATTTATAGACTTTCTTCTAGCTTTAACACTTGTTTGTTTTTAGATTTCTCATAAATCACTTTCAGGCTAAGTGCAATAAATGAGATGAAGGTTGGTAGTGCGAGAATAAAGAAAATACCGCTTAAGCTTAAGTTAAAAGTGAAAATGAGCGAGCCAAAGAAAGCGCCTAAAATTGCACCGATACGACCAATACCATGCATCCATGAAACACCAACTGCACGACACACTGCTGGATAGAACATAGCTGCAAGTGGCAGTAATGAAGATTGAGCGCCTGCGAGTAATGCACCAATTAAGAAAATAGTAAGACCTAATAATAAAATATTTGAGCTTACTAGACCTGCAACAATGAATAGGCCGAAGGCAATCAGATATGAATATTTAATGACTGTGGTTGGATTCAGTTTATCCATATACCACCCCATAATGGTTGCGCCAATCACACCACCAAAAGGGAAAATCGCAGCAATTAAACTAAACTGTTGAGTACTAAAACCTGCTGTTTTTAAAATCGTTGGCATCCAGCTTGTTAAAAGATAGAACACCAAAAGACTGGTAAAGCAGCAAAGCCAAAGCATGCTTGAACCCCACAGATATTTTCCTAAAACCACTTTAACCGGATTTTCATCTGATGCAGTTTCAGCTTGAGTTAAAACAAGTTTTACCGGCTCTTGAAAAGAATGACCTTGAATATTCTCTAATATACGCTGTGCTTTGTCTTGTTGATGACGTGTGATTAAGTATTGAGTTGATTCAGGTAATTTAAACAACAAAGCAACCACTAAAATTAAGGGAATGCTTCCGCCAATAATAATCACTTTGGCCCAGCCATAGCTTTCTAACAGATAAGCTGACAGGACACCGCCACAAGAAATACCCAGCATAAAACCACAGCCAGCAAGGCCTGTAAGGAATGCTTTACGTTTTACAGGCATATACTCAGAAACAATCGTACTGATGTTTGGCATGGCTGCACCTAAACCAACACCTGTAATAAAGCGATAAATCATTAAGTCTTGGGTTGAATTAGCAAAGCCACACAAAATCGTAAATATGGAAAATAAAAGGCTTGTAACAACAATAACGCCTTTACGGCCAAACTTATCGGATAGAGGCCCAGAAATAATTGCACCAATCGACATACCGACTAAAGCAGCACTTAAAACTGGAGCAAGCTGAGGCTTGGTAATTCCCCAATCATCGAGCAATGCTGGAGCAACAAAACCAATAATTCCTGTATCTAGACCATCACAGAAGAAGACAAAAAAGCCTAGGATAAAAACCATCCACTGTAATGGAGACAGTTTTTCGCGATTGATAATCGTGTTTGCATCTATCGTTTTCATAGGTATTCCTTATTCATTAAAATTTTTTGCTGTAATTGACGAAGAAACGGTTTTCTGAGAAATCGTTTCCATGCTTAACGTCGTAATTGATGAAGATGTACTGAAGAGCTAAACCTTTGAGAAAAGGCTGTTGAAGGGCATAATTGACAATAACGTTTGCTTCACTTTCTTTGTTTTTTAAGCCATCTGCTGTTTTGAAGTGATCGCCGTATACATACTTCAAAGTGGTATTTAGGCCCGGCACATGATCTTTAAAGTCATAGCCATAAATGAAGTGATAAGACTTTTCATCTTGTTTGAAGAAACCAGTCGTATTCCAGTTAATGAAATAAGTTTCAGGCAAGAAACCATCAGGTAGTGGGTAGGCAGACTCGCCAATAATTTGTTGATAACCCAAACCAAAGCTGTGATTTTTTATTTTGAGCGTTTCTAATAAACCTACATTTTGCGCATCGATGTCAAAAAGGTGTCCATTATCTTTGGCATTGAAATATTTGAATTTTGAATTAACTGAAAAATTAGAATTTTTCCATAGGTGGTCAATGCCGACATAATGTTTGTTATATAAATCCTCCATATTTCCAAAGTAATATTCACCCTTCAACGTAGGCGTAAATTGATAGCGAAGATCTATGTAGTTAAGTCCATCGGAGTAACCAGTCACACCTTTTGAAGTAAAAGAAAATCGATGAAAGTCTTCTTCATTTCGCGGTGATACTTTTTCAATACGGCCAATTTCTGCGAAAAGCTTATCGTTTAGCTGGCTCTTAAGATTAGCTCCCCAATAAGACGTCAGGAGTTGCCGACTTGCATCTACTGTGGTTACGGGTAAATCCAGCCATAGTTCACCAATGCTGAGTAGTGTCTTGTTATAGCCTAACTTTAAGGTCGCGCCATATTTTAGATAATCAGGTGCTTGTGATTGCGTGGCTTTATCAAAAGGTAATACCGTATCTGCAACATGTTTATCTTGGCTTAAACGAACCGCATATTGTGCTGAAGCATTTGCGCCAATTTGAATTGGGGTTCCACCAATTTCTAACGGCGTATCATGCATATTTGAGTTGTAAAATAGAGAAACTGATTGTGACCAGCTACCTGTGTCTTTTACATCTGGATTGTCATAGTTTCTGTCTATATATGCATTTTTTGATGTAAATTTCCATTCTTCATCCGCTGAATAAGCCTGAGTAGAAAATGCACTACAACATAAAATATTGATGAGCATTAACGTTTTTTGTTGTCCATAAATTGGCCATGGTCGATGCATAAATAAAACGCCTTAATTTAGAAAATGACTGGGCTTTTTTTATGTAATCAAACGAATTACATGACTTGATTGAACTATTTTTAGCCAATCGTCACTATCCAATAAGTCCTAATCTTCATCCATTTTTTCCAAATTAGATAAAAAGTATTAATTTAATTTTTTAATTTAAAGTTATGAAATTTATTAGTTTTATTATTTTTAGTGTTTTATCCATTTTTATTGATTTTGATAATTGCGCAGAGATTGGATAGTGCTTGCAGCTTTTGGACAGCCTAAAAAAATATTCGGATAGAAGATAAAGCCATAACAATGTCAGGAGTTGACACTATGGCTGGTCAAACCGTTCAAATTAAAACAGCATCTGGAAAGCAGTTCAGTGCATATCTAGCGACACCAGAAACAGGAAAAGGACCTGGAGTGGTGCTTTGTCAGGAAATCTTTGGGGTGAATGCGGCCATGCGAGAAAAAGCAGAATTTCTTGCAGAAGAAGGCTATACCGTTTTAGTTTCTGATTTATTTTGGCGTGTAGCACCTAATATAGAACTGGGTTACACACCAGAAGATTTTCAAAAGGCTTTCGAGCTTTATCAGCAATATGATGAAAATCTTGGGGTTGAAGACATTCAGGACAGCTTAGCTTTTTTAAAGACTCGACCAGAATGTGACACCTCTACAGGTCTCGGCGTAGTGGGCTATTGTTTAGGAGGAAAGCTTGCATATCTTGCAGGCTGTCGACTTTCTGAAGTGGCATGTGCCGTAGGTTATTACGGTGTAGGCATTGAAAAAGCCTTAGATGAGTTAGCCAACGTAAAGGGGCGTTTGGTTTTACATATTGCAGAACTGGACCAATTTACACCGCCAGATGCGAGGCAAGCGATTGTCAATGCAGCCAACCAATATTCAAATGTACAAGCCTATGTTTACGAAAGTGTTGATCATGCTTTTGCACGCCCAAAAAGCAATCATTATCACAAACCTTCAGCGCGCTTTGCCCACGAGCGTACAGTAACAGCTCTGCATGAAACGATTGGGCCGAAATATGACCTAGTTGCACTATGGGAAGAGCATATTCGGCATGAGTTCGATACGCGTGATGTCCCAGCAACCTTGGCAACGATGGTCGCAGAACCTTATGTCAACCATATTCCAACTTTAACTGGTGGTGTGGGTCAAAGCCAGCTTGCTCGTTTTTATCAATATCACTTTGTTCATCAAAACCCGAAAGATATGAAGATCACTTCGATCTCTCGTACGGTTGGCTCAACGCAAGTGGTAGACGAGTTCATTATGAGCTTTACCCACGACGCTGAAATTGACTGGTTATTACCTGGTGTAAAACCGACTGGTAAATACGTCGAAATTCCAATGTTAGGTGTAATTCAGTTCAGAGGTTCAAAGTTATGCCATGAGCATATTTACTGGGACCAAGCGTCGGTACTCGTTCAAATTGGTTTATTAGATCCGACAGGCTTACCAGTTGCAGGTGTCGAGACAGCACGAAAACTTCTTGATGAAGATCTTCCTTCAAATACGTTGATGCCATCTTGGTCAAGTAGTGAAGGCAAGCCAGTCAATTAAGGAGTATTTGCAATGAATATAGATTTAAAAGGAAAAGTCGCTGTGGTGAGCGGCGGCGCAACACTCATTGGTAAAGCTGTTGTACAAGCTTTGGTATGTGCTGGTGCTCATGTCGCTATCTTAGATATCGATGCCAAAGGCAAAGCGATTGCAGAAAGCTTTAACCATGACGTGATGTTTATTCAAACCGATTTAACCAGCGATGCGGCTATTCAACAAGCTGTGGCAGATATTCATCAACATTTAGGTGAAGTGAGTTACTTGGTGAATTTGGCATGTACCTATTTAGATGATGGTTTTAAATCTTCACGTCAGGACTGGTTACAAGCACTAGATATTAATTTGGTCTCTACAGTTGAGCTGAGCCGTGCTTTATACCATGACCTAAAAAAGCAGCAAGGTTCAATCGTTAATTTTACTTCAATCTCGGCCAAAGTGGCACAAACAGGGCGCTGGCTATATCCCGTGTCTAAAGCCGCGATACGTCAACTCACACAAAGCATGGCAATGGATTTTGCTGCCGATGGTATTCGCGTCAACTCCGTTTCACCGGGTTGGATATGGTCACGTGTCATTGCAGAAGTCAGTGGTAATAACCGTGAAAAAGCCGATAGCGTGGCAGCCGATTATCACTTGCTAGGCCGATTGGGTCATCCCGAAGAAGTCGCCAACGTGGTTTTGTTTTTAGTGTCACCCGCTGCGAGTTTTGTCACCGGAGCAGATTATGCGGTCGATGGCGGATATTCAGTGATGGGCCCTGAAGGATCACAGCCCGCTATTCCACGTTTAGCCGAATAGCACAGCGTTTTAAAAGCACATTTAGAAAATTATGGAGAAGATTATGCGCCGTATCGCAATTGTTGGAGCAGGACAGTCTGGTTTACAACTTGGTTTAGGCTTATTAGATACAGGCTATGACGTGACAATGATCACCAACCGAACTGCCAATGAAATCCGCCAAGGTAAAGTCATGTCAAGCCAGTGTATGTTTCATACCGCTTTACAAACTGAACGTGACTTGGGACTGAATTTTTGGGAAGAACAATGCCCAGCAGTAGAAGGCATTGGGCTGGCTTTAGTCAATCCTGAAAATGGTGGTAAAGCATTTGAATGGAGTGCTCGTCTTGAGCGTTACGCTCAATCGGTCGATCAACGCGTCAAAATGCCATATTGGATGGAAGAATTTGAACGCCGTGGCGGTCGATTGGTAATTCAGGATGTTGGAATAGAAGAGTTAGAACAACTCGCAAACGACTACGAGCTTGTATTACTCGCGGCTGGTAAAGGTGAAGTCGTTAAACAGTTTGAACGTGATGATGTGCGCAGTGTTTTTGATAAGCCTCAACGCGCTTTGGCTTTGACCTACGTCAAAAACATGAAGCCAATTTCACCTTATTCACGTGTGACTTTTAACATTATTCCTGAAGTCGGCGAATACTTTTCATTTCCAGCACTTACCGTTAATGGGCCTTGCGACATCATGGTGTTTGAAGGTATTCCAAACGGTCCAATGGACTGCTGGCAAGATGTCAAAACACCCGAACAGCATCTGCAATGCAGTTTGAATTTACTCAAGAAATTTGTGCCTTGGGAATATGAACGTTGCACAAATGTTGAGTTGACCGATGCAGGCGGATATTTGGCTGGACGTTTCCCACCGACCGTACGTAAACCCGTTTTGACATTACCGTCTGGCAAGAAAATTTTTGGGATGGCAGATGCCTTAGTGGTGAATGATCCGATTACAGGTCAGGGCTCAAACAATGCTGCTAAGTGTAGCAAAATCTATTTCGATGCCATTTTAGCCAATGATAATCAAAGTTTTAGCGAACAATGGATGGTTCAAACCTTTGAGCGTTATTGGGCCTATGCAGAAAAAGTCGTGGCTTGGACGAATAGCCTATTATTGCCACCACAGCCTCATGTTGTTGAACTATTAGCAGCCGCAAGCCAAAACCAGAGCATTGCTTCAATTATGGCCAATAACTTTGATGACCCGTGCTCTTTTGCCCCTTGGTGGTTTGATGCAGATCAAGCTCAAGCATTCTTGGCCTCAAAAACCGCAGCAAAAGTGGCTTAAGGTCAAAATATCAAAGGGAGAATTAAAAATGGACACAATTGAAACTTTAGCTTTACAAGAGATTAATGCTGAAAATCCAAGAGAAATCCGTAATTTACTTGGTCAGTTTGCAACTGGCGTTACCGTGATTACAACTCGTGGTAAAGATGGTCGAAAAATAGGAATGACCGCCAATTCATTTTCGTCGCTGTCTTTAGACCCACCATTAATTTTGTGGAGCCTTTCAAAAACAGCGCCAAGTTTGTCTGATTTTGTTGAAGCAGAATATTTTGCCATTCACATGTTGGCGCAGGAGCATCATCAGCTTTCGGGACATTTCGCTCGAGGTGCTGAAGACAAATTTGCAGGCATTGCACATCAACAATGCAATGCAGGCGTTCCAATTTTATCCGATGCACTCGCAACCTTGGTTTGCCGCAATGTAAATCAGTATGAAGGTGGAGATCACCTGATTTTTATTGGTCAAATTGAACAATACCAACAACGCCAAGGTGAACCATTGGTATTCCACGCAGGAAAGTATCGGATTGCCGCAGAGCATCCAGAATTAGCACATTAATTCACCACAATCACGATCAATCCGGTCGTGATTTTTTATAGGAAATAAGAAGATGAAAAGCACTTTAATTAAGCATGGATTTTTAGCAGGGACATTGTTGGGTTTGCCATGGGTTACACATGCCTATGATTTACCGACCGTAAACTTAGGTATGACCAGCTTTCTCGATGGTGGTTTACCCGCAGGGCCTGGCTGGTATGCTCAAACCTACTTTCAAAATTACGATAGCAATAAACTGATTGATGCCAATGGACAAAAATTAGGTTTACCTAAAACAGATTTAAATTATCAAGTACTGGTTGAGCAGATTAGTTATTTATCGAATGTCCGAGTAAAAGATAAAGCCAGTCTAGGTATGAATTTTTTAATTCCTTTTGTCAGTAAAATGGACATGGATGATGGCTTGAATAATGCTGCCATTAAGGCCCAAAGCGGCTTTGGGGACATTATGATCGGACCTTTTATTCAGTTCGATCCAGTCATGGGTGCACAAGGACCGAAGTTTGTACATCGTTTTGAGTTTCAGGTGAATTTACCTACGGGCGAATACGATCGGCAAAAAGATATTAACCCCAGTAATAACGCTGTTTCATTTGACCCTTATTGGGCTGCAACGTATTGGTTTAATCCTAAATGGACCGCATCCACACGTATCCATTACCTCTATAACTTTAAAAATGATGACCCAAGCTATGCATTTGCTGGAGCAAATGATATGCAGGCAGGGCAAGCAATTCATGCAAACTTCGCAACAGACTATGCCATTACTGAACAGTTCCGCTTAGGACTAAATGGTTATTGGCTAAAACAAGTCACGGACACCGAAGTTGATGGTGAAAAAGTCAAAGGCCGACGTGAACAAGTCTGGGCGATTGGTCTGGGTGCGATGTATAGTTTTTCTAAAAATGATCACTTGGTTGCAAATGCTTATTTTGAGCAAGATGCTGAAAATCGACCAGAGGGAACACGACTACAAGTTCGTTATGTCCATCATTTTTAATTCATAAAAAAGCCTTTTATATCAAAAATATAAAAGGCTTTTATCTATTTTAGTTTAAGAAAAAGTTGAAGTAATTAAGCCTTCACTGTGACCAGATCGGCGAGTAGACGAAGGTAACTCACCATAACGGCGTTTATATTCTTGAGAAAAACGGCCTAAATGGCTAAATCCCCATTTAAATGCAACGTCTGTGACCGATAGATTTTCATTGTGCATCAGCTCTAAATGGGCTTGCTCAAAGCGTAACTCTTTTAAATAAGACATTGGGGTTGTCCCCAAATAATTTTTAAAACCGGTAAATAGCGTTCTCACACTCACGCCTGCATGTTCAGCCAAAATTTCGACATTAAGCGGCTCATGTAAATGTTCTTTAATATAGGCTTCTGTGCGCTTTACGAAATAAGGAGAGACTGTTTTTTCTTTATGCTGGTCTATTTTATGCAACGCATTATTGGGTTGACCATAAATAAGTGCATTAAACAAATTTGACTCAAATTGTTTAAAGGCTAAAGGATGATGAAGCGGGTGTTGATCACAGGCTAAAGCATCCATCAAGGTTCTAACGAGCTGTAAAAAATAGGCTCCACTTTGTGTAGAAAAGTCTAATTTTGGGTCGAAAACGAGTAAGTTATTTTCTGAATCAGCAATATGCTGACGGCAATGATACGTAAAATCATCCTTTGAAACTTTTAGAATGAGCTGTGGTGAGTTCGCATGCCAGCGCATGCGTAAAGATTGCTGTGGAGAAATAAGCGAAGCAACTTGAGAATAAGAAATAAACTTTTGTGAACCAAACTCGATTTCTGCGTAGCCTTGAGTTGGAATTTGAATTAGGTAAAAGTTATCCAGATGATCTGGTTCAATAATGACATCCGCGCCATATTCCAAGCGACTAATAGACAATGCGCCTGTTTTAACATGGTGCATGGTTGCACTGAAATCTCGCTTCTGCTGAGAGATTTTAAGATCATGCGGTTTAAAAATTTGGCCTACATTTCGGCAAGTTTCGCTTAAATCGTGGTGATCAAACACCAGATTATGATTGGTAAAGATAGACTCATTTTGAAAATGACGCCCACTGAGTTCTGGGGAGTTGGCTTGGTTCATATTTATCCCTTTTGGCTCACTCCTGTATTTACTTGTATTGCGAAAGCTTTAAAACTTCGCTGCACAGCAAGTAAATACGGCACTTAAAAAATTAAGTTACTCGCAAATTACAATGAGATATAAGCAAAATACAGACCAATTTAACCGCTAGTTAATGTGATTTTCTCAAATTTTTACATCGGATTTTGTCCATCAATTTAGTAAATTCGAGAAATAGAATAGGGGGATATAAAAGGTGCTATAAGTTAATCTCATCATGATCTTATTCCTTAAGATCCATCAAAATTTATAGCAAATCCGAGCGAACTGGTCAATTTATTTTGTCGGAATTAATTATTTTATATTATTGATATATAAAAACTTTTAATTTAAATGCAAAAATTCAATATACCCCTTATAAGAGTATATTGAATGATTTCAGGTTTAGTGGTTTTTAAATTATTTTATACTTCAACGTGATGTATTGCTCTGTAAAAACTTCTCGCTGTAAATACGGTAGTTTTGCAGAGCTTGCTCATCCAACCAATTTTTCACAGCTTCAATCATTGGTGGTGGGCCACATAAATACATATCAAAAGCCTGTTCAGCCAGTTGATCCTTATTTAAGTGCTCATGGATATAACCAGCTTTACCTTGCCAAGCTTCCGTTGCCTTAGTCACAATCGGGTGATAACTAAAGTTGGGTAGCTGTTCTGCATAGGCATGTAAACGCTGTTGTTCACACAAGTCGGTTTCACTATTTACGCCGTAGTACAACTGAAC
Organism: Acinetobacter sp. D009; assembly: GCF_038562025.1. Taxonomy (NCBI): domain Bacteria; kingdom Pseudomonadati; phylum Pseudomonadota; class Gammaproteobacteria; order Moraxellales; family Moraxellaceae; genus Acinetobacter; species Acinetobacter sp. D009. The sequence continues at coordinate 1,929,894 of NZ_CP151886.1, read as the reverse complement.
TGCAGGTGAGTTAGGTTGATCAACTAAGTTATCAAGCATTCCCAAGAAAGCTGATAAACCAGTTCCACCTGCCACAAAAACCAGTGGTCGCTCTACTTCACGTAAATAAAAACTACCAAGCGGCGCTTCAATAAGTAGGCTTTGTCCAACCTGACAACGATCACGTAGGTAATTACTCATAACACCGTCTGGCAAGAGACGAATCAAGAATTGCAATTGATTGGTTGCGTTTGGTCTATTTGCAAAAGAATAAGAGCGCCAGTCTTCAGTATCTGGAATTTGCAAACGAGCATATTGACCCGGCAAAAACTGAAGCTGTTCAGCATGACTGCTCGCATCAAGATGTAAGATTGCTGTTGTTTCAGAAACCAGCTCAACCGCAGTCACTTTGGTTTCAATTTTTAAGGTATCACCAGCGTTACAGATAGCAGAATTATGATCGAAATAAAAAGCTGCATCTGATTTCACTCGTGTTTGGCAGGCTAACATTTTTCGCTCAGCCAAATCACGTTCACTTAATGCATCTTCATCGACATATTCTTGTTCATAAATTCCAGTTTCACACTGTCCCTGACAGGTACCACAAACACCTTCACGGCAGTCTAGCGGGAGGTTAATTCCTTGGCGAACCGCTGCATCAAGCAGCAATTCATCGTTATTTACCGAAATGAAAAAGGTTTTGCCATCGGCAAAGTTAAGTGCAACTGAATGTCCCATTTTCATTCCCCTTAAACGTGATAGAAGTCTAAAACGGAATCAATTTTGTCATTCAGCAAAATGCTATGCTGACGACGAATGCGGAAACCATCTGCTGTTTGGCGTAAAAGATAAGTAGCGTGTCCGTAAAAACAGCCTTCTAAACCTTGACGGTTATAAAGCGTTTGCCATGCAACTTTTGCTTCAATTAATCCATCATCCAGTGTTTTAACTCGAATGTTATTTATGCTGTGCAAAGTACGTGGTAAAGGTGTTGCCGAGGCTGCTTTTCCTGTACGAATACGGAATACACGGTCTTCGAGTCCAGTGCGGTCTGCATAATAAATATAAGACAAGCCCTGATTTGGATCTTGAACATAGTTATGGTCATCAATCCACTGTGGAATATGATATTCACTATCTTCATCGTAAAGCTCTAGATAGGCATCCCAGTCATAAGCATCACAAAGCTCTGCTTTTTTGTACAAAAACTGAGATACAGCAAAATATAGTTCTTGTGACATGGTTACACCTCATCCATTACAGTATTGTTTTCAAAAGTAATATCCTGCATTTTCAAGGCTTTCTTGTTTAAGCCGTCGAGCATTAGACGTTGCCAGTGCCCATGTTGATTTACATAGAGTCCTTCATGGGTAAACTCACGGCCAGTAATGACGGGTTGAATGCCTAAGTCTTGTGAGTTTTTGGTCGCGCCATATTCCCAAGATTGACAACCACGCGAAATATCGCTCCAACGTTCCAGCCGTGCCTGAAAACCTTTTTGCTGTTCACGGAATTCAACTAAATCGTCCGGTGTACCAAGGCCCGATACATTAAAGAAATCCTCGAACTGGCGAATACGGTTACGGCGCGCTTCTGCAGATTCACCTTTAACGCCAATACATTGACTAATGACTTCAGTTTTATTCCATGCCACAGGGCGAACAATACGAAGCTGAGAACTAATTTGGTCCATAAAGAATAGGCTAGGGTACAAGTTTAAGTTTCTTAAACGATGCATTGCCCACTCAGCATATTTGTCGCCATATTTTTCGACCATATACGGCATAACTGTGCTGTAACCCGGACGAACTGTTGGATTCGGCATATCACTAAACAATACGCTATGGCCATTTTTGAAGCTGAACCAACCATCGTCAGTTTCTGAGTCACCGGCACCTAACTTGCTGTAGTCAAGCGTATCGAGTTCTTCACCTTTTGATGCATTGACTTGTTGACGGTGTTGAACTGTAGAGACATAGTTATAGTGAACTGTGCTGACATGGTAGCCATCTAAGCCATTTTCATTTTGCAGCTTCCAGTTACCTGCAAAGGTATAAGATGACTTGCCTTGTAATACTTCGAGTTCACCTGTTGGCGACTGGTTAACCATTAAATCAAGGAACAGTTTTGCATCGCCCAAAAAGTCTTCAAGAGAATCTGTTGCTTGAGTATCAAGGCTGACAAATACGAAACCACGGTAGCTGGCAATACGACCTTGTTTTAAGCCACGGCTTGATTTATCAAAATCTTCACAATATTCGCTAGGTGCTTTGACTTTCACCAAACGACCATCTGACTTATAGCACCAAGCATGGAAGGGACAGGTAAATGTAGACTGATTGCCTTTAGCAACGCGTGTTAAGGTCGCACCGCGGTGTTCACAAGCATTAACCATGGCATGTAGTTCGCCTTTACCATCACGGCTCACAATAATCGGTTGACGACCAATTTGAACTGTTAGGAAATCATGATTATTTGGAATCTCACTTTCGTGACATGCATAAATCCAAACCTTTTCAAAAATAAGTTCCATTTCCAAGTCAAATAGCTCAGGCTCGGTAAACATATTTCGTGCAATACGAAACACGCCTTCGTTAGGACGGAAGTCGATACATCCATCTATAAAATCATTCCATTGTTTTAAATTAGATGAGGTCATTGCTCAATCCTCCAATCAATCAGCTTTTAACTGATTGAACCGCGATTAGACTTTGGCCTCTATCCGTTTTTTCCAGATCTTTATCCACTTTGTGCAGTTTTGATTTTTTAATAAGACTCTTTTTAAGAGCTAATCGAGATTTAAATTTGTATATGTCTTAGCTTGTTAAACTTCCCTATAATGTTAGCGAGCATAAAATAAACTTTTGTGAACTAAGTCTATGAAAGAACAAAACTTAAAATTACAAATTAGAATTCTTTTAGAGCAGAGCATTGCGTTCGGTCCGGGTAAGGCAGACTTACTTGAAGCAATTGAGAAAACGGGTTCGATCTCACAAGCTGCAAAATCTATGAATATGAGCTACCGCCGTGCATGGCAGTTGGTCGATACGATGAACCAGTGCTTTGAAACAGCTTTAGTTGAAACTCAAACAGGCGGAACACATGGCGGTGGGGCAGCCGTTACAGCTTTGGGCCAGAAAGTCTTACAGCATTACCGTCAAATGGAAATCAATGCTCGACAAGCTTTAGAACATGATTATCAAATTATGAGTAGCTATTTAAAGAAATAAGATGAGGAATACTTTATAAATCAAAGAATTTAAGCGCGAATCAGTTTTATCTACCAATAGTTTTCAGTTGCTCAGAAAAAATATCCATCTTTATAAATAATTTCTACTTTTCATCGTCTATGGTTATCGCTATATTCTTGGGTATATATCGCTGCAAAAAACGACAAAAAGGTAAAGCATAATGGTAAGTGATACGAAGATAAAAAAGTTGGCTTTAGCCTGTTCGGTGCTCAGCATAGGATTGGTCATTAATGTTCCCACTAAGGCTGAATCGGTTACCGTTTATGCAGCAGCGAGCTTAACGAATGCGATTAACGATTTAGAAAAAATTTACGAAAAACAAAATAAAGTAGAAGTAAAAACTTCATATGCGGGTTCATCAACCTTAGCGAAACAAATTGAAGCTGGGGCACCCGCCGATATTTTTATTTCAGCAGATACACAGTGGATGGATTATCTGCAAAACAAAAAATTAGTTGCAACAAATGATCGTATAAATTTATTAAGCAACCGTCTGGTTCTAATTACCCCTAAAGGGCAGTCACTAAATGTAAAACTAGACAAAACCAACGATCCAAACAAAGTGTTTACAGGCAAGATTTGTACAGGGGATACCAAAAGTGTGCCTGTAGGAAAATATGCTAAACAAGCTTTTACCAATTTAGGCTGGTGGAGCCGTATTAAGCCAAAGTTAGTTGAAACAGAAGATGTTCGAGCAGCACTAAACTTTGTTGCGCGTGGTGAATGTCAGGCTGGGATTGTCTATGCAACCGATGCGGCGATTAGCAAAGACGTGAAAGTAGCTGGTGTATTTCCAGAAAATACGCACTCACCAATTATTTATCCTGTAGGTTTGATTAAAAAGAATCCGAACTCAATAAAATTCTATCAATTTTTACAAAGCAACCAAGCTAAAGCTGTCTTTAAAAAATATGGCTTTAGCGTGTTGGCTCCAGCAAAACCATGATGTTTTCTTTAACTCCAGAAGAACTCAGCGTGCTACAACTTTCTTGTAAGGTTGCAGCAAGTTGTCTTGTGGTCAGTATTATTCCTGCGATTTGTGTGGGATGGTTTTTGGCACGTAAAGAGTTCTGGGGCAAGTCATTCATTGAAACATTGGTATTTTTACCTTTGGTGCTACCTCCTGTTGTACCTGGCTATTTGCTTTTACAAGTTTTTGGCAGCCGCGGTATCATTGGGCAATATTTGGCGCCACTCGGAATTGATTTTGCATTTAACTGGAAAGGCGCCGTTCTTGCTTCAGCAGTAATGGGTTTCCCGTTATTGGTGCAATCTATTCGACTAGCAATTGAACTGGTCGATCAGCGTTTAGAAATGGCAGCAAAGACATTAGGTGCCTCATCTTTAGGGGCATTTTTTCATGTCACTTTACCTCTTGCCAGTAGTGGTATTTTAATTGGTGCTATTTTATGTTTTTGTCGCAGTTTAGGTGAGTTTGGTGCCACCATTACCTTTGTGGGTAATATTTCAAATGAAACACGGACTTTGCCTTTGGCTATGTATAGCCTAATGCAACAACCTGATACAGAGACGGCTATTCAACGGCTTATTGTTTTATCGTTAAGTGTGGCTTTTTTAGCGCTATGGTTTGCACAGTGGTTTCATCGTTATCAAAAGAAGCGTTTAGGACGGTGAAATTATGTTGATTGATTGCCGTTTCCAGCTACAAATGGGCCAATTTCATATTGAACCTAGTTTTCAGTCAGATGCTTCTGTTATTGGATTATTTGGTGCCTCTGGGTCAGGTAAAACATCGATTTTACATGCCATTGCAGGGCTGAACACTCCGCGTAGTGGACTCATTAAAATACAGGGCCAAACATGGTTTGATTCAGATCAAAAAATTAATTTGAGCGTGCAAAAGCGGCACGTTGGATTGGTTTTTCAAGATGCTCAGCTTTTTCCCCATAAAACGGTAAAGCAAAACTTATTATTTGGTCTTAAGCATCTTTCCCAACAAGAATGTCACTTTGAAGCAGATTATATTATTGAGTTATTAAAGTTAGACCACTTATTACAACGTATGCCTATCAAACTATCAGGAGGGGAAAAACAGCGCGTGGCACTAGGTCGAGCATTGCTATATTCACCTAAGCTGTTACTACTTGATGAGCCATTATCAGCACTAGATGCGAATCATAAAGCTGAAATTATTCCTTTTTTTCAAAAAGTAAAACAGGAAATAAAAATTCCAATGATTTATGTGAGTCATGATATTCAAGAAATTAAACAACTGACTGAAACAATGTGGATTTTATAATTTTTCATTTTTTATATGCATTTCCAAACTTACAAGAGTCGGAGTTATAGAGAACTCATTCTGGGCCTGCGGGAGATTGAACCCTAAAAAGTTACTAGGTTTGATAAACCATAAATTTGATTCTAGCCGAATAAATCAAAACCTGCCTTATTGAAAATGATTATTAATAATAAAATATTCTTGACCTTTAAATTTAATAAAATCAATATAAAACAATATTTTAATTCACAATCCTAAGCTGTAACTCATTTGTATACGATCATAAATTAATCTTTTATCTTAATTTGCTCTTGATAAGAATGATAATTATTTGCAATTATATTTATAGATTTCTTTATAATATAAATTGGAGTATCCACATGCGCTCTACCATCGTGGTCACAGGTGCTGCAAGAGGGATAGGAGCGGCTATTGCCAAGCAACTACTAGATCAGGGCTATCATGTTATTGGTATTGACCGACAAGAAAATCCTAAACAATGGGATATCTGCAAAACAATGACGTCAGATCAATCTTCACAATGGCAAGGCATCTCACAAGACATTACCCATCAACAAGAAACACAAACTTTAATTTCAGGGCTGTTAGAAAAATACGAAATTACGGGGTTAGTAAATGCAGCAGGAGTATTAATTATGCGCTCCATGCTTGAAGCCAAAACGGAAGATTGGGAAACACTTTTTGCGGTCAATGTCATGGCGCCTATTGCGATCAGCCAACAAGTTGCTAAACATTTTTGTGCAAAAAGGCGGGGTAGCATTATCACTATTAGTTCAAATAGTGCGCGTATGCCACGTATGCAACTTGGTATGTACGCCACCACTAAGGCTGCACTAAGTCATTTTTGTCGCAATTTGGCACTTGAAATCGCACCTTATCAAGTCAGGCTGAATATCGTTTCACCTGGATCTACTCTCACTCAAATGCAGCAACAACTCTGGACTGATAATACACCTCCACCTGCAGTAATTGATGGTGATTTGAGTCAGTACCGAACAGGTATTCCTTTAAGAAAACTCGCGCAACCAGATGATATTGCCAATACCGTGAGCTTTTTACTTTCGGACCAAGCCGCCCAAATCACGATGCAAGAAATAGTGGTAGATGGGGGAGCTACACTTGGGGTCTAAAGATTACTTCCGCACAATAACCATCTGAAATTAAAAATATTTTGAAAGATAGAAAAGGAAAATACTAATGAGTATTCCAAAGATTGCAAGTTACAGTATGCCTCAAGCCCATGAATTTACTCCCAACAAAACAAATTGGCCATTGCATACCAGTCGAGCTGTTTTATTGGTTCATGATATGCAGCAATATTTTTTAGATTTCTATGACTTAACTCAGGAACCTATTCCAGAACTCATTAAAAACACCAAAGCATTAATTGATGCCGCTCGTCAATCTAATATTCCGGTTGTTTATACAGCACAACCGGGCAATCAATCACCTGAACATCGACAATTATTAACTGATTTTTGGGGACCTGGTTTAAAGAACGAGCCGAGCTTTACGCAGATTTTGCCAAAAATTTCACCTCAAAAAAATGATACGGTTCTTACCAAGTGGAGATATAGTGTTTTTAAATTTTCACCTCTCGAACAACTCATGCGAGAATCTGGTCGCGATCAACTGATTATCTGCGGGGTATATGCACATATTGGTTGTCTTATGAGTGCTGCTGAAGCTTTTATGCTAAACATCCAACCATTCTTATGTGGTGATGCACTAGCTGACTTTAGCCGCGAAGAGCACGATATGGCATTAAAATATGCCAGTACACGATGCGCTCAAGTCATGACAACACAACAAGTGATTCATGCATGGATGCAAGAACAAGATGCACTATCCTTAGCATAATAGTCATTTAACTTATTCTATTTAAAATATAAAAAGCAGATCATCGATCTGCTTTTTATATGGGTGGAAATGAATACTTATTTAGTAATATATAATGGTTATCATTATGTATTTGATAATTACTTAATATTGAATATTAAAACTTATATGTATATGATACACCGCTAAACACAAATGATAATATTTATCATGTGTTAATCATTATATATAATAAGGTCGAAAAATGACTTAATGAAGAGGGTCGCAATATGGTTCAGCTCAAGAATGCTTTTATTCGCCAAGCGCGTACATGTAGATAGTGAGGTAGGAATAATATTAAATTATTCAGAATCTTATAATCAGCTCAAAGCTTATTTATAGGGTAATAAGCTCTGATTTATACATCAAATCATTTCCATAATTTTCAAGTAAGTATAGACAAAATAATTTTAAAAAATTTCTATATTTTTTCAACATTAAGGTTAATTAATCATGACAGCAACTTCAAAATCATTATTAAATGGACTACCAATAAAAAAATCGAGAATACAGGTTTTTGAAATTTTAAATCAAAATCCACAAGGCTTAAGTGCTGTGAGTATTTATACGCAAATTAAAAATGAACATAAAATAACGCTAGGAACGATTTATCGAATCTTGTCAGAATTTGAAAACCGTAAACTCATCAAAAGAGTATTTCTAGGAAAAAGCAAAAGTATTTATAAGCTTAGAAAAGACAAGATGAGTTGTAACCTTATTTCGCTCAAAACCTCTGAAGCCTTGAACTTTGAACATGACAAAGTTAAAGAATTACTTCATGAGGTTACTGATATTATTTTTGCAAATACCGGAGTCGATATCAGTAGTGTTGAGCTCAATCTATATACCGAATAAAAATCTTTTAAACTGCCATAAAAAATAAAGGACAGCATCATACTGTCCTTTGATTCTCATTAAATCAGTTACTTAATAACTTTAATTCGAGTCGTAGCTGGAATAGTTAAAGGTGAATTGTTAGCAACATAAGTTTCAAGAGCATCAATATCTTGACCACCACCGACACGGTTTTGGCCTTCTTTTAATACCGTAAAGTTGTCACCACCATCTGCCAAGAAGCTATTTACCGTCACGCGATACACTTTAGTGTCAACTAACGGAGAACCAGCAACCATGATGTTACTTGCTCGTGGTGAAACAGATGTATTTGCCGCATATTGGTAACTCAACTCTTTAGATGGCTGTAAAATTCTAGGTGAATTTGCATTTGCACCAGACCATTGCTGTTCAAGCACATCTCTAATCTGTTTACCGGTTAAGCTCAACGTCACAATAGAGTTACCGAATGGTTGAACCGCAAAAACATCGCCAAAGGTAATCTGGTTACTACTATTAATAAGTAGATCAGCACGCACACCGCCTGGATTCATTAGCGTAAAGTCTGAGCCTTGATTACTTGCTTTTAAGGCAGCCGCTTGCTGAGCATCGGCAATCATAATACCTAGCGGACTTTCACCACTTTCGACCTGAGTACGGCTCACAACGGCAGTAGATGTACCAACCACACGACTTGAAATGGTGGTCACAGCTTGGCGGTATTTATCTAAGATTGCTTCAATGCTTGGGGTTTTGTTAAATTTTTGATAGAGATCGGTAAGGCTTACCGTGGTTGTACCGGATGTATATGCTTCACTTTGTACAGGAACCTGTTTCGCATCTTTTTTAATGACATCACCAGTTTTACCATCTAATTCAATCTTGATGTCAGTAATGAGCGTGCCATATTGTCCAGCTGAAGTAAGTAAGAATGGTTTAGCCGGATTTTTTGTTGCATAGTCACAAATATAAGATTGATGTGTGTGACCTGAAACAACAATATCAACTGCTGGATTAAGCTTATCCAAAATTCCTAAAATCGGACCACTTAAACCATCACATGTTTTTTGATTGAGCTTCGTACTTGGCGCTGCACCTTCATGGACAACGACTACAATAGCTTCAATTCCTTGTTTTTTTAATTCAGGAATCAACGCATTTACTGTATCTGCTTCATCACGGAATTCAACGTCTTTAATGCCTGCCGCAGAAACAATACTTGGCGTCGCTTTAAGAGTTAAACCAATAAATGCGACTGGAATTCCACCATAACTTTTGACTTTATAGGCTGGGAAGATCGTTTTACTGGTGTCATTTTTCATTGCGACGTTAGCAGCAAGGAAATCAAATTTTGCACCGCTAAAGTTTTTATTAATTTGACAAGGTGCAGTGCTGGTATATTGCTGACATCCACCATTTTTTAAACGGCGTAATTCGTCTGTACCCCGATCAAATTCATGGTTACCCACAGCATTAAAGTCAATTTGAATATCATTCATGACTTCAATGGTTGGTTCATCTAAAAATAAAGAAGAGGTGAGAGGAGAGGCGCTAATTAAATCACCTGCCGAAACCACAGCATTATTTGGATTTTCTGCTTTAAGTTTTTTAATTGCATCGGCAAAGTAACTCACTCCTCCCACAGGAATACGAACAGATTGAGCAGCATCATTTGGATTTGGTGCCTCGACATAACGCTTAGGTGGCTCAAGATTTCCATGAAAGTCATTAAAAGCTAAAATATTTACGGTTTGATTGCTTCTTTGGGCAGGTGGTGCTGTGTCATTATCATCATCGTCATTACATCCCGCCAATAATGCTACAGCCAGAGAAAGTGTTGTTACTTTAAAAAGTATTGTTAAATTTTTCATTTTTTTATCATTTGATCAATTAAGACGGATAAAAAATACGCTTTTAGTATGAATGTTTGATGAAAGACCCAATAAGTAAATATGTTCGAAATATTAAAATTTGGACAAAAAACACAATTATCGAACAATATCTTAGCTAGGGGTGGTCTACAAACCCAATTTTTTTATTTAGAATAAATTTTTAATTGCCTTATAAATCTTAATCAAGTGATTCATTTCATAAGATTAATATGAACCGGAGATAATTTATGCAATGGACTAAACCAGCTTTTACTGATTTACGCATTGGTTTTGAAGTTACAATGTACTTTGAAGCACGTTAATCAGTTTCATCAAATATGTCATAAGCCCTAGTCTTGTTCTAGGGCTTATCTCTTTCTAATAAGATATTAATTTTATGTATATTTATGTTTTAGGTTCAGCTGCCGGAGGCGGGTTTCCGCAGTGGAATTGTAATTGCCCGAATTGTCATGGTGTGCGCACAGGTACAATCCAAGCCAAAGCCCGTACTCAATCATCGATTGCTGTTTCTGAAAATGGAACAGACTGGGTTTTATTAAACGCGTCACCTGACATCCGTCAGCAACTCTTCGAATTTAAAGCAGCGCAACCAGCGCGTAAATTGCGTGATACAGGAATAACAAGCGTTATTTTAATGGACAGTCAGTTAGACCATACCACTGGGCTTTTAACCTTACGTGAAGGTTGCCCAATGAATGTATGGTGTACAGCAATGGTCCACCAAGATTTAACGAGCGGCTTTCCAGTATTTAATATGCTCAAACACTGGAATGGCGGTCTTCAATATAATGAAATTAATCCTAAACAAGCCTTTAAAATTGATGGTTTCGAAAATTTAGAATTTTTGCCTTTAATTATTAAAAGTGCAGCTCCACCATATTCACCGCATCGAAATGACCCACATGACGGCGACAATATCGCTTTAATTATCAAAGATCATAAAACACAAAAGCAGTTATTCTATGCACCGGGTCTTGGAAAAATTGACGATCAAATCATGCAGATTATGCAGAGTTCAGACTGCGTCATGATTGATGGTACGCTTTGGACAGACGATGAAATGCAACAAACAGGGGTTGGAACTAAAACTGGCCGTGAAATGGGGCATTTATATATTAGTGGTGAAGGTGGTTCACTGTCTTATTTAAACCAGCTGAGTACACCTAAAAAAGTGCTGATTCATATTAACAATACCAATCCAATTTTAAATGAAAACTCTAGTCAGTTTGCTGAGCTTAAAGCAAATGGTGTAGAAGTTGCCTATGATGGCATGCAGATTGAACTCTAAGGTGAAACATGACTCAAACACCTGAAGCTTTAACGACTGAACAATTCAAACAAGCCATTATCGATAAAGGCCAGTATTATCATATCTATCACCCATTTCACGTGATGATGTATGAAGGTAAAGCCACCCAGCAACAAATTCAGGCTTGGGTTGCAAACCGATATTACTATCAAATTAATATTCCGCTTAAAGATGCGGCGATTATGGCAAATTGCCCTGATCAACGAGTCCGTCAAGAATGGATTCAACGCATGATCGATCAAGATGGTGAATATCCAGATGGCGGTGGTCGGGAAGCATGGCTACGGTTAGCTGAAGCTGTGGGCTTGAGTCGTGAACAAGTTATTTCTGAAGAGTTAGTTTTACCGGGCGTTCGCTTCGCGGTAGATGCTTATGTAAACTTTGCACGCCGTGCTTCATGGCGTGAAGCAGCAAGCAGCTCTTTAACTGAACTTTTTGCTCCACAAATTCATCAATCAAGACTTGATTCATGGCCACAACATTACCCATGGATTGATGATAAAGGCTATGAGTATTTTCGTTCTCGTTTGAGTCAGGCACGCCGTGACGTTGAACATGGTCTAACGATTACGCTTGATTCATTTACAACTTTTGAGCAACAAGAACGAATGCTTGAAATATTGCAGTTTAAGCTGGATATTTTATGGAGCATTTTAGATGCTTTAACTTTGGCATATGTTCACAATGAAGCACCGTATCACAGCGTGACAAGCAAACGAGTTTGGCACAAAGGACTATTTAAATGAATAAAGAGCAGTTTGATTTAAACCTTGTGCCGACATGGCGACAAGGTTACCGTTTTCAGTTCGAGCCAGCTCAAAATGGTTTTGTGATTTTATATCCTGAAGGCATGATCAAGTTAAATGAAAGTGCAGGAGCAATCGGGCAATATATTGATGGGCAGCAAAATGTTTCTGCAATTATTGCTCAGTTAAAGCAAAAATTTGGTGATATTGCTGAGATTGATCAGGATGTAGTGGATTACATGCTGGTCGCAAAGCAGCAACACTGGATTGATTTAGTATGACAGAAGGTGTTGGTCTACCTTTATGGTTATTAGCGGAGTTAACTTATCGTTGTCCGCTACAGTGCCCATATTGCTCAAACCCCTTGGACTATGCTCAGCATAAAAATGAGCTAACCACCCAAGAGTGGTTTGACGTTTTTGATCAGGCACGTCAAATGGGTGCTGTTCAACTGGGTTTTTCTGGCGGTGAACCACTGGTACGTCAGGATTTAGAAAAACTCGTTGCACATGCTCATCAACAAGGGTTTTATACTAACTTGATTACCTCGGGTATGGGCCTTACCGAACAACGTATTGCGGATCTAAAACAAGCGGGCCTAGACCACATTCAAGTGAGCTTTCAAGCTAGCGATCCTGTGGTGAATGATGCCTTGGCAGGTTCAAAACATGCTTTTGAACAAAAATATGAAATGTGCCGACTGGTTAAAAAATATGATTACCCGATGGTGCTTAACTTTGTTATTCATCGACATAACATTGACCAGATTGAACAAATCATTGAACTTTGCCTTGAGCTCAATGCAGACACAGTTGAGTTGGCAATTTGTCAGTTTTATGGATGGGCTTTTCTAAACCGCCAAGGTTTATTACCCACACAAGAGCAACTGACACGAGCTGAACGGATTACCAATGAATATCGAGAAAAATTAAAAGCGCAAAATCACCCTTGCAAACTCATTTTTGTAGTGCCTGATTATTATGAAGAACGACCAAAAGCCTGTATGAATGGCTGGGGTAAAATCTTCTTTACGGTTGCTCCAGATGGTATGGCGCTACCTTGCCATGCAGCACGACAACTGCCCATTTCGTTTCCGAATGTCCGCGAACATAAATTGTCAGATATTTGGTACAAATCAACTGGATTTAATCATTTCCGTGGCGATGCGTGGATGCCAGAAGGGTGCCGTAGCTGTCCCGATAAAGATCGTGACTTTGCCGGATGTCGTTGTCAGGCCTATATGTTGACTGGAGATGCGGCTAATGCCGATCCTGTATGTGGGAAATCGCCGTATCATCAAATGATTGAACAAGCACGGGCAGAAAGTCAGTTGGTTGCACCTCTACAAAATTTAGTCTTCCGTAATAGTAGAAACTCTAAATCTTTAAGCGCCACACAAAATATTCCAGTCCACACAATTACAGATATATAGCAATTAACAGGAATACTTATGAAGCCTTGCCATATTCCAGTTTTTGATGGACATAATGACGCATTAACACGTTTATGGCTAAGTGACCATCCAGATCCTGTACATGCTTTTATTCATGAACGTTTAGTAGGCCATCTTGATTTAAAACGCTGTCAAGAAGCTGGTTTTATTGGTGGAATGTTTGCGATTTTTTTACCGCCATATAGCTATGTGCAACAGCATCATTCCAATAAATTATTTGATCCGAATGCTTCTGATTTTACGCAACAGCAAATTGAACAAATTTGCTTGGAACAACTTGATTTAGCTCACCAACTTGCTCAGTATTCTAAAAATATTAAAATTTGCACCTCGGTTCAAGATATTCAAGATTGCAGAGCAGAGAAAAAGCTAGCAATTGTATTGCATATGGAAGGTGCAGAAGCTTTACAACAAAATCTTGATTTACTCGATGTATTTTATGAAAGAGGCTTGCGTAGTATTGGCCCACTCTGGAATAGACCTAGCCGCTTTGGACATGGTTTAAATGCTAAGTTTCCGCACTCACCTGACACTGGAGCAGGTCTCACGAGTGATGGCAAAGACTTTATAAAACGCTGTGCCAATAAAAAGATGGTGATTGATGTTTCACATATGAATGAGAAAGCTTTTTGGAATACTGTAGATATATTGCAGCAGCCAATTGTAGCAACACACTCTAATTCACATGCTTTATGCCCTCAAGCTCGCAACTTAACTGACCCACAGCTTAAAGCAATACGCGAAAGTAAAGGGATGGTAGGGGTAAATTTCGATGTCGCTTTTTTACGGTCGGATGGACAACGCAATGCAGATACATCGATTGATGTAATTTTGGAACATTTAGAATATTTAATGGATCATTTGGGCGAAGAACATGTAGGTTTTGGTTCGGACTTTGACGGTGCACTTATTGGCAATGAACTTGAAGATGTAACGGGCCTACATCGCTTAATTGAACGTATGCAACAGCGTGGTTATTCTAAAACACTGATTGAAAATATATGTATTAATAATTGGGTGAGGGTGCTTTATAGAATTTTTGGTCAATAATGAATGACTAAACAGAGTTAATCTACAGAACCATAACTATTTTTTTATTGGCCGAAATGACTAAAAAAAATACAAATAGTTTAATTGTCAACCATTCGGTATATTCACTACACTCAACCTTACTGAATGTAAGAACATTTGGTATTTCAGGTCTTTTGTGGTTTTCACATCACCCATTTCTTTATGAGAAGTAGAAATGGGTTTTTTCTTATTTTAATTAAATAAACGTGACAATCATCACAATAATCACTAATTATTGGTAAAATACCTCAATCCCATCTTGACTAAAAGTTCTGCATTAAATACATTTGTAATGTATTTTTAAAGATAATAAGATTGCCTAAAGCGATTCATAATACTGCTTAATCCTGAAATACAGTGAAAAGCCTATTCTTTTTTAGAATAGGCTTTTTGCTTTGTATCAAAATTTATTTTTCGGGATGATTTTACTCTTTAATTAACATAAAAAATAAACACCTTACAAAAGCGGCGCAAATGAAAGCCGTTAAATAACAAATTTTGTGCTATTAATTTAAGTTAATTTCTCAAAAGTTACTCCGTTAATCGAAGAGGTGCAAAATGTTAAAGTCAATTATAGTATTGGGAACAGGTATCGCGATTGGGATGTGTATGTACAAGAAAAAGCAGAAAAATAGCAAAAGCTTTACCACAGATAGTGATACAGACTCATTGATTAGTAAAGACACTGCTGAAAATAAAGATGATGGTTCGCTGGATAACGCAGTACAAGTTTAGAATTAAATAAAAAGGGTTCAGTTAATGAACCCTTTAATTTTGATTAAAAGTAAATTTTTTAATAAGTAATATTTACATTGAATAGATTAACTTAAAAATAATATTTAAATTAAATAATCACTCAACTATTCATTTAATTATTACAAAAATATGATTAGAACAAAGAAAACACTTTCATTATTAAAATTTACATACTGTATCAGTGGAGTCTTTATTATTGTCGATGCGGATAATAAAAAAATGGAGACTAGTATGTCAAAACGCCATATCTTAAAAGAAGTGAATGCTAAAAGTATGTGTGGTATGGAAATCGTTGTCGAACAAATTTATGAAAATATCAATGAAAAAAACTTTGTAGACGTTGAACTGGAACAGAGCTGGTTACCACTTTCTAAAATTGTGATTTCGGATAAAGTCATCAATTTAGATCCAGATAATACCTTTGCTCATCCAAGAACAGGTAAAGTCTTTAAAGTCCTTAATTCTTAATCGTTTTCCTGTCAGTAGACTTTTCATATTTCTAAGTCATTGAGGCGAAACATAGATACGTTTTGCCTCAATGTATTTAACTAAGAATTAATTTTCTTTTTTGAAAATAGTTTCTCTGCGGCTCCCAACACAAAAATAAAGAACACGGGAACAAAAAAGATGGCCAAGATGGTGGCAGATATCATACCTCCAAATACCCCTGTACCTAATGCATGCTGAGTTTCCGAACTTGCTCCGGTTGCAATGACCAATGGGATAACACCACAAGTAAAGGCAAGGGAAGTCATCAAAATTGGGCGGAGGCGTAACTTTGCTGCTGCAACGGCTGCTTCAATTAAAGTCATGCCTTCTTCTTTGAGCATCTTTGCGAACTCAACAATTAAAATCGCATTTTTGGCAGATAAACCAATAATAGTGATGAGACCAATTTTGAAGAAAATATCGTTTGGCATTCCTCTTAATATAATGGCTAATATTGCACCAAAGATTCCTAAGGGAACAACAAGCATGACAGATAATGGAATTGACCAACTTTCATAAAGTGCAGCTAGAACTAAAAACACGACTAACATTGATAAAGCAATAAGGAATACCATTTGAGATTCAGATTGCTTTTCTTGTAGTGAAATACCTGTCCACTCATAACCAATACCTTGAGGAAGTTTAGCAATTAGCTTTTCCATTTCTCGCATCGCATCACCTGAAGATACCCCTATGTTAGGCACTCCAGCGATACTTAATGATGGTCGGCCATTGTAGCGGTTATATTGCTGTGGCAACTTATTCCACTGAGGAATCACGACCTCAGATAAAGACACCAGTTGTCCGTTTGCGCCTGCAACCTTCAAGTTCAAAATATCTTTTAAATGCATTCGTGATTTTGCATTGGCTTGAACAATAACTTGCTGCATTCTGCCTTGATTTGGAAAATCATTGATATACATCGATCCCATTGAAGTCGAAATAATATCCGAAACAGAAGCAAAGCTAACTCCTAGAGTGTTTAATTTCTCGCGGTCGATTTTCAAGCTAATATTGTCACCTTGAGGTAAACCTTCTGGGTAAACCATGTAAAACTTTTTGTTTTGTGCCGCCATTTCCATAAGCTTTTCTTGGGCCGAAATTAAAGCAGGCATTCCTAAATTTGCTTTGTCTTGTAAACGCAAACTAAAGCCTGAAGATGTACCCAATTCATCAATTGCTGGAGGAAGTACAGACATAGTTGTACCTTCTTTACTATTTGCCATTTCTGCATTTATGAAGTTGGTATAGTCAGTAGTAGATTTATCACGCTCACCAAAATCTTTTAAGGTTGTAAAAGCGAGTGCAACGTTTTGGCCAGCGCCACTAAAACCCCAACCCATAATTGAAATATTGCTTTTAACATCCGACTGCTCATTTAAATGGCCTTCAAAATCTTTCACAATTTTTGTCGTACGTTCAGCAGTCGCATCTGAAGGTAATTGGAACGACGTTAAAAACCAGCCTTGATCTTCCTCGGGCATAAAAGCAGTTGGCCAATATTTCATACCTGCAAAAGTTAAACCTGTAATCACCACAAAAATAATTAAAGTCGGAATAGTATGTTTAACGACTTTAAGTAAAATCGCTTCATATTTTTTTGTGACTTTATCAAAGCTACGATCAAACCATGCATAAAAACCTTTCTTTTGATGATTTGCATCAACTGGTTTTAATAAGGTTGCACAAAGTGCAGGGGTGAGTGTTAAAGCTAAAAATGCCGAGAATAAAATTGAGACTGACATCGTAATGGTAAATTGGCGGTAAATAATACCGACCGAACCACTTGCTAAAGCCATGGGTAAAAATACGGCTGCCAACACCAAGGTAATACCAATAATCGGGCTGGTAATCTCTGTCATGGCTTTGGAAGTCGCTTCTTTAGGAGATAGACCTTCGGTTGCCATAATTCGTTCTACATTCTCAACGACTACAATCGCGTCATCGACGATAATCCCGATCGCAAGCACCATGCCGAACATGGTTAATACATTAATTGAGTAACCAGTTAAAAGCATGATGGTAAATGTGCCAAGCAGGGCAATTGGAGCGACAATGGCAGGAATTAAGGTATAGCGAACATTATGAAGAAATAGATACATCACAATGAAGACCAAAACCATGGCTTCAATTAATGTATGAACTACCTTTTCTATCGAAATTTTAACAAAAGGTGCAGTATCGTAAGGAACGCTAAATTGCATGCCTTCAGGTAAATTTACTTTTAGTTCTTCGAGTTTCTGTTTTACCGCATCTGCTGTTTTTACTGCATTCGCACCAGGGCTCAACTGAATGGCCGCAGCTGTTGCAGGTTTACCATTTTCTAAAATCGCAAAATTATATGACTGAGCTCCCATTTCTACATCGGCTACATCCGACAGCTTAATAGTGGCACCACTAATATTGCTCTTTAGACTAATATTTTTGAACTGCTCTACATTTTCAAGCTGTCCCTGAGCGGATAAAGGTATGGTAATTAATTGACCATTAACTAGAGGGCGATCACCAAGTCGTCCTGGTGCAATATCGATATTATTGTTACGAATCGCATTATTTACATCACTAATCGATAGACCATAAGAAACTAATTTATTTGGATCTACCCAAATTCGCATCGCTTTTTCGGCACCAAAAGACTGAATTTTTCCGACACCTTCAACACGTTTAAGCTCTTCGACCACATTACGAACCAGATAATCGCTCAAATCGACTTCTGAATAACGATGGTTGGGTGAATTTAACCCCACAAGCATTAAGAAACCTGAGGACGATGCCTCTACAGCTAAGCCTTGTTGACGGACGACTTGGGGTAAGCGTGCTTCAACCGCTTTAATTTTGTTTTGTACGTCGACTTGTGCCATATCCACATCGGTACCGGGTTTAAATGTCGCGGTAATTTCAGCGGTTCCTGACGAATCCGTTGTAGCACTATAGTAGAGTAAGTTTTTTACTCCTGACATTTCGCGTTCAATGAGGGTAATCACACTATCATTAATCGTTTTTGGAGTAGCGCCAGGATAACTTGCTGTAATGTTCACTTCGGGTGGCGCAACACTCGGAAAGCGTGCAATAGGTAACTTTGGAATACTCAGTACACCAAATAGAATAATAAAAATTGCAATTACCCATGCAAAAACAGGACGGCGAATAAAGAATTGAGACATCATTTAGCATCTCCTTGCTTCACCGTATTTTTTGTTGAGGCTGCTTTCCATGCTGAAATTGCCAGTTTTTGGTTGGGTTGGATACGCTCTATGCCTTCAACAACAACTTTTTCGCCTGCTTTCAGCCCTTTATTGATGAGATAAAACTGCTCATATTGTTGCCCTAATTCTACTGAGCGAACATCTGCGCCACCTTTGGCATTCACTACATAAACTTGAGGATCGCCATTCATATTGCGCTGAATAGCTTGTTCTGGCACGAGTAAGGCCTGAGGAACCGAAGCACGCTCAATATTAACGCGGACATACATACCCGGCAGTAATTTTCTTTCAGGATTGGTCACTTCAATACGGATGGTGACATCCCCAGTTTCAGGGTCTACATTAATATCTTCAAACAGCATTTTTGCTGTAACGTTATAGGGCTGTCCCAAACTATTCAAAATCTGTACAGCTTTTTGATTGTTGGCAGATAACTCACCACTTTGAAGGGCCGCCTGTAGGCGCTCATATTCTCCAATAGACTGCTTTACATCGACATAAACGCGGTCAATTTGTTGAATGGTCGCCATAGTATTGCTATCAGCCTGACTAACCAAAGCGCCTTCGGTTATGAATGATTTACCAATACGCCCGGAAATCGGTGCTCGCACTGTCGCATACTGTAAATTAAGATTTTGACGAGCCAATAACGCTTTCATTTGAGCAACATCTGCAATCGCTTGTCGATATTGCGCTTCGACATTACTTACTTCTTGCTTACTAATCGCATTACTTGGTAAAAGTTGCTGGTAGCGCTCCAGTTGTATTTTTAGGCGGTTTACTTCTGCTTCAGCTTTATTTAAACCCGCTCGATTACTATTTACATCAGCCTCAAATGTTTCTGAGTTTATTTTGTATAGAGGTTGTCCAGCTTTAACTTCACTACCTTGAGCGAATAAAACTTTTTCGATAATACCGCCAACTTGAGGACGAATTTCGGCAGTTCTGAAAGCTTGAACACGCGCCGGTAGATTTTCACTAAAGTTAATAGACTGCGGTTGAATTGAAATAACGGTAACCTTAGCCGTAGATACTTGTGTTTGATCACTTACTTGTTCATTGCCACAGCCATGTAATACAAGACCGAAAGATAAAACGAATGGAACTAAAAAATGCTTTTGCACTTTTATAACACCTAATGGACTTCTAGATGCTGGCATTATTTTTGATGTGTGTGTAACCAAAATCACGAATATGTGGAAAAAGTGTGGAGATCTATCAAAAAATACGCGTATGATAAATCAAATTTTTCCCGCGTCTTATTGCTATGTTCGAGTCAACCTTTACGTTTAATTGTCAGGATAAGCTTATTCTTGTGGTAGAAGATGAGTATGATATTGGCGATATTATTGAACATTATCTTAAGCGTGAAGGTATGCGTGTTGTACGGGCCATGAATGGTAAGCAGGCAATTGAAATACACGCAGCGCAACCTATTGATCTGATGATTCTCGATATAAAAATGCCGGAACTGAGCGGGTGGGAAGTACTGAATAAAATTCGGCAAAAAGCAGCGACACCAGTCATTATGCTTACGGCTTTAGATCAAGAAATTGATAAAGTCATGGCTTTAAGAATTGGAGCAGACGACTTTGTCGTAAAACCCTTTAACCCAAATGAAGTGGTCGCACGTGTACAAGCAGTACTAAGACGTACTCAACAAAACCAGCAAACTCCTAACCGAAATCTGATTTATAAAAATATTGAGGTGAATACCGAAATTCATACTGCTTACATCCATTCGGGCGATCAAAAACAAACACTCAATTTAACTCTAACTGAGTACAAAATTTTATTACTGATGTTACCGCATCCTCATAAAGTCTTTACTCGTTCAGAGCTCATGAATCAGTGTCTACCAGATCGAGATGCATTAGAACGTACGGTCGATAGTCATGTCAGTAAGCTACGAAAGAAAATAGAAGATCTGGGTTTACGAAATATGCTCATCAATGTTCGTGGTGTAGGCTACAGGTTGGATCATCCACATGAAAAATAAAACGGGAATTAGTAAGCAACTGATTATTGCACTGAGCTTTACCAGCCTAAGTGTTACGCTGAGTTCGCTAATTTTAGGTTATGGCACCTACTATGTTGCAATTGAAGTAGGGCTTATATCTCTCGAAAAGCTGAAAGAAAGTGATGAGTTTTTCCACTATCTAGATGGTATATGGTTATTCGCCGTGCTTCTGTTTGGCACAGCATTATCAATTATTTTAGGCATCAAGCTTGCTCAACGTTTTATTGTGCCTATTAATCTATTAGCCGATGCAGCTAAGAAAATTAGTCATGGGGATTTAAGCGCACGAGTTGAAAAACCGATGCATAATTCTTCTGAAATTGGTGAGCTCATGGATAATTTTAATGATATGGCTCAAAAACTAGAGACTTCAGTTGAAAATGCTCATGTCTGGAATGCTGCAATTGCACATGAGTTAAGAACGCCAGTCACCATTTTGCAAGGTAGGTTGCAGGGGATTATTGATGGTGTTTTTGAAGCTGATCCTATTTTATTTAAAAACTTACTGAATCAAGTAGAAGGTCTTTCAAACCTAGTCGAAGATTTACGTACATTGAGTCTTTTTGAAAACCAACAGCTTAGACTTAACCTCGAAACGATTTGTTTTAATGAAACTGCTCATAAAGTCGTGCACATGTTTGAAGAAAAATTAGAAAAAGCTCAGCTTAAAGTCATTTTCGATATTGAAGCGCCAAAAGTTGAGTGTGATCAACGGCGAATTGAACAGATTTTAATTGCTTTACTGGATAACGCTACACGTTATGCAAATCCGGGAAAGTTAATTGTTTCAACGAGACAAGAACAAACTAACTGGATTCTTGAAATAGAAGATGAAGGACCTGGCATTTCAGCTGAGCATCGCAAAGATTTATTTAACCCTTTTTTCAGGTTAGAACAATCAAGAAATAAAGAGTTAGGCGGCACTGGGTTAGGTCTTTCGGTTGTACAAGCCCTTGTGATTGCCCATAAAGGTCAAGTCGATTATTTAAATCAACATTCACATAGTATTTTTAGAATAAGCATTCCCCAATAATGATCGCTTTTGTATAACCTTTAACGCTTTAATTAAGAGAAATTGCATTTCATGACTCGTGATTAACTAAAAAATAGGTTAATTTGTTTATAAAATTTTTAAGTAAATACTGATTTTTTATGATAATTGAGATAGAAACCCATCCACTTGAGCCATTTTTACCTGAGAATGCCCGTTTATTAATGCTAGGCAGTTTTCCACCACCACGTAATAAATGGAAGATGGATTTTTACTATCCGAATTTCCAAAATGATATGTGGCGTATTTTCGGTTTGATCTTTTTCCAAGACAAAACTTACTTTTTAAGTGAAAGCCAAAAAAATTTTAATGAAGAACGTATTCGAAACTTCTTGATTGAAACTGGTATTGCAATCTTTGATACCGCTTATCAAATTAAGCGGTTGAAAGGGAATGCCGCAGATAAATTTCTTGAAATAGTAACACCAACAGATCTTGCAGTTTTACTTCAGCAAATTCCTCTATGTCAAACCATTATGACCACAGGCGATAAAGCGACTGATACTTTAATTTCAGTTTTACCAGAGCACACCGAAAAACCGCTTATAGGAATGTCTACCTCGACTTACTTTGCAGGACGAAATATTAATTTATACCGTCTACCATCTTCTTCTAGAGCATATCCATTAGCGCTAGAGAAGAAAGCAGAGGCTTATCAAAAATTCTTTAAAGAGATTGGCATTTTATAAATAAACTTGAAATGCTGTTACATCATCCATTCAACTGGTAGATATGAAACAGCTTTAATCATGGTACGTTGGAAAAGGCTCGTATCTGGGTCTTTTTCATATTCAACAATCTTTCCATCCGACTGATAATCTAACCAAACAATTTTGCCTTCACTATTTAACTTAAGCTGGTAAGCAACTTGAGGTAAGTGCTGATCGAGCATGACTGAAATTTGCGCTTGTAATTGACTCGACTCAATAACCAGACCGACCTCAGTATTTAAGTAAGTCGAACGAGGATCAAAGTTAAACGAACCAATAAATACTTTACCGTCTACATCAAAAAACTTGGCATGTAAGCTCGATTTATTTTTACCTTTAGCAGGGATCACACTTCCAGTCACCACTTCATACCAAGTTCTGCGTCTGCGTTCTAAAAAGGGCTTAAACTCAAATAGTTCTACACCACTTTTAAGCATCTCAACTCGATATTGACTATAAAAGGCATGCACAATTGCTACATCATTTGCAGCAAATGAGTTGGTTAAAACCCTGACTTTAACACCTTGTACCTTGAGTTGCTTTAAATAGTAAGTGCCTTGTTGGGTAGGAACAAAATAAGCAGAAGCTAATTCGATATGCTGCTTTGGTTCACCCATAATCTTTAGGACTTGCCCATAAAGCATTTCTTCTTTAGCGGCCAGTCCTAAGATCTTTTTAGGTGAATCGGCAACAAAATATGCTTTTGACCACTGGATTGGATAGTGCTCTAAAAGTTCTTTTAAATAGCTTTGAGCATCGTAGAGTTTATCTTCGGTTTGAGTATGATTTTCACTTTCATGAATTAAATCATGGTAGTGCTGCCTTAGTGTTTGCAAATGGTGAACAGCACATGTTCCCACCAGCTCAGTAGCATTTTGACTTAAATCACTTTGCCAAAAATCATTAAAGACAGACTGTGCATGTTGTACGGTATGTCCATAAAATAAAATATCTAGATCTGTAAACTGAAATTTACTACTTGCATCAAAATACTCACTACTAATATTTCGACCGCCTGTTACCGCAATCACGCCATCTGCAATAATTAACTTATTATGCATGCGATGGTTTACTTTTTTGAACCGAAAAATATAGTCTAAAATTCTTAAATATCTAAACTTGTATGGATTAAACAATCGAATTTCAAAATTGGGGTGGTGGAGAAGGCTTCTAAGAACTCCATCCAGCTTTACTCCATTTTGATCATCAATAAGTAAGCGGATTTTTACGCCACGATCTGCCGCCGTTAGTAACTCGTGCAGCATTAAGTTTCCAACAAAATCATTGGTCCAAATATAATATTGTAAATCGATTTTTTCTTTTGCATTTCTAATTAGATACATACGAGAAGCGATACTGATAAAGGCATCATCTAATGCCACAAAAGCAGTCAGTCCTTGTTCTGTTTTTTTTGTAGCTTGCTCATCATTCAACCAATTAAAGCTATTCGTCACTATATCATTCTCATCAGGGTCGTATGTACCGTTATACGAAGGTGTATGTGTAAAGCCCCAAGCATTTAATGCCATACTACTATACTGCTGATAAATTTGATTAATCATGTAAGCTTTTAAAGTCGCATCCAAGATAAGCACATCACAGCATTTTTATATTCAATTTATATGTCAAAATTCATATTAAACGTTATAAATGCATTCTGCCAAGCCTCAACGCTAGCAATTCTTTATTTTTATAGAGATATATCTATTTAAAAATATAAAGTTAAATTTAACCCTTTTATGCCTAATGCTATATTCAACATTATTTTTTCAGGATACTTGAGATGAGTCACGTGGGTTCTTGTCTGTGCCATGAAGTCAAATTTTCAGTTACTAAGAAAATAAACACGGTCTATCACTGCCACTGTAGTCTCTGCCGTAAACAAACCGGAACCGGGGCAAACGCAGCAACATTAGTAAATAAGGATAAATTTGAGTGGTTATCAGGTTTAGAACTTGTCCGCACCTATAAAAAAGAAACAGGCTTCACATCTTCATTTTGTAGTCAATGTGGATCACCAGTACCTAACTTAGTAGGCACTACTGATTTTATGTGGATTCCATTAGGTTTATTAGACAAAGATATTGTTGTGCTAAAAAAGCTTAATTTTTGTATCGTTTCAAAGTCGAATTGGGTAAACACAGTAGATGCAGATGAATCTTACGATGAACTTCCAACTCTGAATGAACTAAACATATTGTTTGACTAAAGAATTTTTTAAAAATGAGACTTAGTTTGCATTAAATTTAATTTTTTCGGATGGTTATGCTTGCAGGTTTCACAAAAACACACTAATTACAATTGGCAGTACAACAATTACATTAGAAAACATGATATCTATCATACTTCCTTAAAGGGCTGAGTGAGTAGCTTAATAATAAAAGGGAGAAAATAGAGATGCCACAATATTTAATCATCGCTGAGAATGTATATAAAAAGATTGAGGACAAAAATTTATTTTCAGAAAGCTCGGCAGAACACTTAAATCAATTAGTTGGTGTAATTCGTAATGAAATTAAAGGCACCAAATTTAAACTTAAATACAATTTTATAGATTTTGAGGAATGCCTAACTAAGCCCTTAGAGGAGTGTGCCATTAAGTTAGACATGAGCCTTATGCCTAACTATAAAAATAAAGATGAATATATACTCTGGCTTGCAGGTTTTATTGAAAGAATTACAACAGGAGGTGAGGCAAAGCTTCCACCAATCTCAAAATTTATTCCTCCAGACTATAAGTTTAATTATGAGGAACCACCCAAAGTATCATCTTCTACACAAGATGGTGGAGAGATGATCATTAATTATTTCAAATCAGATGCATTTAATAAAATTATAAGCCAAGAAAAATAAGTACATAAAAAATATAGAAGTGATCGTCCACTACACTTCTATATCTCGCTGTAAATTCAGCAACCGCCTACTGGGGCGGTTTTTTAATTTTATCCACCTTATTCATAAAAAATATATTGTTATAACTTTTCACAAAAGTTTGCATAACGCACAGAATCAGTCTCATTGGCCTAAAAACAGATACAACCTTCAATGTTAATTTTAAATTTACTTAACTATCGTTTGGAGATAAGTATGTTCAAGGCTATGTTTTTCTTTAGTGCTGGTGCTGTTTTCGGATACTGCTGTAAACACAAGGAGGATAAAGCTAAAGAGGAAAACTCATCAAAATAAGCGAAGTGCATTCATAAAGAACTTACTAATGAGTTGGTTTTTTATAAGGAGGTGTCTATGCTCCATAACCTTAGACAGGTTTTCTGTATTCATGTCTGGGAATATGACTTTGATATTACTCATGACGAAATTAAAGAATGCAGAAAATGTGGGAAAATTCATAAAATCAAGAGTTTTCCCAAATTGACTTAAGATGTAAATTTTTACTTTTAGTCTTAAGTGAATATTAAAAATTAAATAGGCTCAAAATTTTAAATATTGAGCCTATTTAATATAAAATTTAATTAATTACACTTAAATGAGATTAAAGAATACCTACCAATTTAATCAGAATAAAACCCCAAATAAATCACATTTTAAAACAATAAAATAGTTATATTACACATAACTTATCAATAAAAATTAAAAATACAGAAACAATTTAATAAAAATTAAAAACTTATTTTTATAGCTTTCAACTTATACTTATATTTTACAAATAATTAATAAGGAGATAGAAATGCCAAAATACTTACTATTAGCAGAAAAAATTAATAAAAATATTAAAAGTTCTTATTCAAACAATCATTTTAGAAATTTAAATAATCTTATTGTAGAAATAAAAAAAGCTATTGCAGGCACTGAACTAAAGTTTTTATATAACTTTGTGAACTTCGAAGGTGTTGTTATTAGTGTAAAAAATGAACTTCCTATTAGGCTAGATATGAGTTTGATTCCAAAGCATAAAAGCGAAGATGACTTTATTTTATGGTTGGCAGATTTTATTGATCGAATCACTATCGATACAAGCAAAAATCTCTTTTGAAAGAAGCGATTGCAAACTCTCATCTTTAGAAAAATTTTTACACCAAACTACAATGGCTAAAGTATTTAAGGTTCTTGTCTAAGAGCTGAATTCATATCATGTCGAACTCTGCTGATATTTTCATAAATGACTTTACGCATTCGGTTTACTGCGCCTAATGGTCTATGCTCAGATAGGGCATGCCATGGTGTAAAAGACAGATTTTCACAAAACTTATTTTGCTCGGGTGTGTCAAAGTTCTGCTTGGGAATATGAATAGTTGCTACTTGATAGAAAGGAGCTGCTTTTTCATCCCATTCTGTCATTGAGTCCTCTACCAACATTTGATTTGAAGTTCGTGGTTGAATAAGAAATTCCATACAAGCATCTGTACTTTGCAAAGTTTTCTTTAAAGCTTCTCTTAAAAAATCATGACTAGGATTCTTGGGTAGATTGTTTGGCTGCATTGAACAAGCACGTACTGAATATTTAACTGCTTGTCGATCATTGCCAAGTCCTAACTGATAGGGAACCATAGACCAATAACGTGCGTATAATGGATTTGCAATTTGTGAATTACGTGCTCCAAGAGCATTCATTGTTCCCTTAAAACCTAACGCAAATGGAATGTGAAGTTTTCTGACCATATTATGGCTATTCACGTCATTCATAAAAGAAAGATATCGTTTAGCATCATTCGCAAAAAAGACTGGATGATTAATCATAATAAAATCTTGAGTAGTTGCTTGCTTTTCACTTTCTAAAATTTTCTGTCCAGACACACCTAAAATTTTTATTGCTATGCCACGTGCATCTTTTTTAATGTCGGCATTAGAGGCATCATTTGAAGCATTAGAAAATCGAATCCATGCTTGATAACTTCGATCTGGAATAAACATTCCTTTAGCAAACTGGGCAGGTATATTTTTTGAGACATGAAAATCGGCACGAACACAACCATGCGCCTTAGGATGTGCATCACGTAAAGCATTTCCAGCCGTATACTGTTCCCGAATTGACTTTTCAATGACTTGAGCTATGTTTTGAGCGAGCAACTCTTCGTTAGGCTGTATCTTTTCTCCTAATGCTGTGTCGATCTCTGGATAAGCGTTACTTTCCGAAAAGCTCTTTGCAGTTGACGTTGTGTTGGAATATACAGTTTCAGTACAACCTGATAATGCAAATACAAGAGGAGTAAATAAAAACAAACCTTTAAAATTTATAGGCTGTATAAAAGTTGCCATTTATTAACTCCTCAGTGTAAAAATATTTTAGGATAATATTAAGATTTCATGTTTAATTTTATTTTGAACTTTATGAAAAATATAAACTGTAAATAATTTAAACGTCATTGTTACTTATCTGAACAATAAAATAGGAATTATTATTTAATATAAAACCTCTTAATACATTAAGAGAATGTAGACATGATAACTAACTCACAAAATGTACAAAATAATACTAATACATCACCTCGCCCAATCACTCAGAATACACTTATTGATCGGTTTAGCCCTATTTATTGGAGAATAGACGGCCCGCAAACGATGTCTTTCGCCATTACGAACTATGGAAATGGTTTTGAAGCATCTTTTAGATCACGTATGACAAATGATTTGGTAGGAATTACTTGGGATTCTTATGACACTAAAGATCATAAATTTTTAGCGTATCAAACCAAATATAGCTATGCAGGGGTGGTTTGGGACTTCGATATTGAGCTATCTGCCACGATGCCAGTGCTTAACAATCCAAGTTTAACGCCCACTTTAACGGTGTACTACAATGAAAATGGCGTAAATAAAATTGCATATATTGTTCTATTTAATTACGCAAATAATCCTTCCTCGCGAACGGCGCATATTCGTATTAATTGGGATACAGTAAAATCAGGCTTCTCTGCTACAGATAGCTTTCCGGTAACCAATATTCAGCGAATCTCATTTTCTGGCTTTACCAGTGACTATAATGGTCAAACCGCTATACCATTAAGTCAACCAAAAGATGGCTACATTCGCCTCACTAACTCCGTTGTAACTGGAACAAATGCAAAGTTAAATTTGAGCCGTGTAGTTGTGCCACAGCATAATTATGGCATCTGCACCAGCTATGATGACCACTATGACTTAAACCCGCAACGCCTAGTCAACAATATGGTCGCTTTGGGATACCAGGGTTTCGTTAACCACTATTGTGGAATGTCGCATTATCCAGAAATGACATGGAAAAGCGATATTAATAAATGGCAAATACCTGATACGTTGGTGACAGGCGAGGCGGTCGTTAACTCATGCACTCGTAAATGGCATGAGAAATATGCTCAGGCTTTGCATAGTGCCAGTTTGCAACCCATTTTTGGGGTCAGCTTTGAAATGTATTCCTTGGGCGCCAATGAATATTGGGCACAGCGTGACTGGAACAGTAATTTAGGTAAAACAGGCTACCAACCACCGAGCTATTTTTTTAGTTTAAGTCACCAGAATGCTTTGGCATATCTACATAAAGTCTTTATTGAGTTTGCAGATGCAATGGTAGTGGGTGGATGCGATGTAAATATGCAGATTGGTGAACCTTGGTGGTGGTATAACACTGACACCAATCTACCTTGTGTGTATGACTACCCAACAAAATTGGCTTTTAATGCAGATACAGGATTATATGCACCAGATTTGGGAACAATCTATGAGGCAATGAATAAAACAGGAACGCCTTATGATGAGTTTAAAACATGGCTTAGAAATAAATTAGGACAAACCTGTCAAAACATTCGTACTGTGATCAAAGCAAAATATTCCAGTGCCAAAGTTAGTCCGCTCATTTTCTTTCCTTCCATTCAGTCCCCAATTCAGACATTAGCTACTTATATTAACTATCCAAGCCAACATTATTCATATCCTAATTTTGATTACATGATGACAGAAGCTTATGACTGGTTGCTAGAAGCTCGCTTAGACTTGGCACATCAGGCAGTTTCCCAAATACCTATACAAGGGTTAGGCTACCCTGCCAATAAAGTCATTTATTTATCTGGTTTTGTTCCCGATGCCTCTATTGCTTATATCTATGGTTTTGATAAAACTAAGCCATATCGAACACCTATTTGGCAACGAATTTTTGGTGACATGAAAAACAATGTTTCTTTAGGGTTAATGAAGCAATTTATCTGGGCATATCCACAAGTTATGTATGATTCAATTACGATTGATACCACTCAAGCCCCAAATGGCTTCTTTATTGAAAATACGCTTTACTCACCAATTAGTGATAACACACCATATCCACCAGATATTTACCTCTAAGTAAAAATAAGCTGCTTATAAGATAATGATTTGATAAGAAACCTCTTCAAGTAAGAGGTTTTCTACTTTTTTGAATGTAGGCTTGCTTAGATGTATTTGACTGGCTATGCTGTGATAGATTGTCATGAAAGCCAATTTTAATTTAAGCAAAATTAAGCTCTTGTATTATCAATATATAATCTATTTTGCTCGACTATAAATACCGAATGATTTAAAGGAAACCCAAAGATGAAATCTCGTGCAGCTGTCGCCTTTGCCCCAGGAAAACCTTTAGAAATTGTTGAAGTTGATGTTGCACCACCTCAAGCGGGTGAAGTTTTAATAAAAATTACCCATACAGGGGTATGTCATACCGATGCTTTTACATTATCTGGCGATGACCCAGAAGGTGTTTTTCCTGCTATCTTAGGTCATGAAGGCGCAGGTGTTGTGGTTGAAGTAGGTGAGGGCGTAACAAGCGTTCAACCAGGTGATCACGTGATTCCACTTTACACGGCTGAATGTAAAGAATGCTTATTCTGTAAATCTGGAAAAACCAACTTGTGTGTTGCGGTACGTGCTACTCAAGGTAAAGGTGTAATGCCAGATGGCACCACACGTTTTTCATATAACGGCGAACCAATTTACCACTACATGGGCTGCTCAACCTTTAGTGAATATACGGTAGTTGCAGAAGTCTCTTTGGCTAAAATCAATCCTGAAGCGAATCACGAACAAGTTTGTTTACTTGGATGTGGTGTGACAACTGGTATTGGCGCCGTGCATAACACAGCAAAAGTACAAAAAGGTGATTCTGTTGCTGTATTTGGTCTAGGCGGTATTGGTTTGGCGGTTGTACAAGGTGCACGTCAAGCTAAAGCAGGGCGCATTATTGTCGTAGATACAAACCCAGATAAATTTGAACTTGCTAAGCAGTTTGGTGCTACTGATTTCTTAAATCCAAAAGATTATGACCAACCGATTCAGCAAGTGATTGTAGAAATGACAGGCTGGGGTGTAGATCATTCATTTGAATGTATTGGCAACGTCAATGTTATGCGCTCGGCTCTAGAATGTGCACATCGTGGCTGGGGGCAATCTGTTATTATTGGTGTAGCTGGTGCAGGCCAAGAAATTTCGACACGCCCATTCCAGTTAGTGACGGGCCGTAAGTGGTTGGGTACTGCTTTTGGTGGGGTAAAAGGTCGTACACAACTTCCTAAAATGGTCGAAGATGCTATGAAAGGTGAGATTCAACTTGAGCCTTTTGTAACGCATACAATGCCTCTACAAGACATTAATACTGCTTTTGATTTAATGCATGAAGGTAAATCAATTCGTACTGTCATTCATTTCTAAATGAAAGAAAAAAGGGCTGTGATTCAGCCCTTCTTTATGACTTATAGTTTTATATCTTAAATTACATTACCACACATGTCAGTGGTACCCTGAGGGTAGTTAAACTGTAGCGCATTACGGTCAGTAATCAGTTCGTTCGACAACTCTTGTCCAAATAATTGTTCGGCATCTATTGATATATCACTTGAAACAAAAAAGCGTATATTCTCAAGTGGCGCAGGCAAAGTAGATTTATATCCTTGATCAACACCATTTATAATAAAGCCAACTTGCTTAGTGTTCTGATTAATATAAATACCTAATCTTTGGTATCCATTTGCATTATTTGTCATGTTTTGACCTTTAGAATATCGACTGTCAGGGCCAGTCTCATCACTAAGTCGGTAAGCTACAGAATAGCTTAATCTAGCAGGATTCTCACCAAAATCTGGATCATAAGTACCCATATTAAACCTAAAATTGGATCTGACTGTATAGCCATTATTTGTTACACCATTAAAACCAATGCCAGAAGAGTAATAAGCAGAATTACCAAGTGATGACCTCCCAAGAGCTGAGGTTGGGATCTTAAGCTCTATTTCAAATGCAATAATACCTGTGTGAGGTATTATTAAATCACCAATGTCATTAGTAGAATTAAGACTAGCTTTACTTCTAGCTACATACTCTACAGTACCATACTCATTTTCTGGCATAGGCTCTACTTTAAGACTAAATTTTTGGCCAATTATTAATGGGAATATTTTAATTGGCCAATAGTCAGTATGTTCATTGTTCCAGAGATCATAATCTTCTTGAGTCGCATCAAAATTATATTTACAGACTGGGGCAGAGGAATTAAGGGCGGTAGTTTTAGCCAAGAGGGTTTGAGACGCTAACTTTTCATTCTTTGTAGTGGACGAAATGCTTTTAGATGCTACTTTTTGGCTAGATTCATTCTGCGATACGGTAGTCGTATTATCAGAAGATACCTCATACATTGCCCAACATAATGTAATTGCACTAACAGCAACTATACCTATTTTTTTCATAAATATTCCTATTAAGTTAAGTATAAAATTCTTAGAAAGTAGTGATAAAACAAAATTTATTATTAATATTTAAAATTATTAGGTTTAAAAAACTATTGAATATGATTAATCATATTCAATAGTTACAGTAGCCATTGCACGGACCTTACCAGCAGTCACATTTGTTGCAGTTTGATAGTAGCGGGCAGTCATTGGTACGTTATATTGAATTGTCTGGTTAGAAGACAATGTACCTAAGGCTAATTTGTCACCTTTTTTGATGACCTGATTTTTATTTTGATAGTTCCAGAGTAACTGTACACCTACGCCGTTTGCTTTTTCAGATGTTGGAGCAGTATTTGCGAGTACCTGAGTGTTTGTTCCGTCTTGGGTAAAGTCATAAGTTAAACTAATGAGGTTTTTCTCTTCATAACCTGTTGGGTTGATACCACCATTACATAAGATATTCATATCAAAGGTTTGTTCGCCTTGAGTAGAACCAACGCCTTTGAATCCCGCCTTTGTAACGGTTGGAAGCTGTACAACTTTATTGATATTACCTTGAATTTCACATGAAGAAGAAGCAATGGTAATTGCATTACCATATACAGTACTTGTTAACCATGGAACAGCTGAATAACCAGAAGCATTATAAGTACTATAACGGCCAGGTACCAAGGTGCCAGAACCAGTCTGCGCAGCAGTTTTCACAATTTCGACAACAAAATATCCAGTTGCTAGCGTATATCTTGTGTTCCTTTGAGTGGCTGCTCGGTAAGGATAATAACCAGAGAAATTTGTAGCATTTTCTGCTTCACGATATAGGCGAATACCAATCCCAGGGATATTTGTTGAATAGACACTATTTCCTATGGGGCTGATAGCATAATTTTGTGTAAGATTAGCTTCTAAATATCCTCCATATGAATCACACCAGTAAGTTGAACCATTAGGAGTAATTGGGAAGGTAGCTTTTCTTAATACTTTTCCAACTTCATCAGTTGGACGAACTACCACACGTCCAACTGCCATAGGAATATCTACTGTCTTAAATACTTTGTTATATCCAGTTTCAGGGGTACAAGCGGCATTAGCTTCACCATATACACCAAGACCAGCCGTAAATAAGAAACCTGTTAATAATATTCTTTTCATTTGCAGACAGCCTCAGTCATTACCATGCTTTGTTGCTTATTTTGCAACTGATTACTGATGTTGTACTTAACTGAACAACGCTCATTGCTTTCGTCGCCCCATTTTACATAGAGACTATCTTGAGCAAGTGGGGTACGTAAGTAAATCATACTACCTTGCGCAACAATACCTACAGCTTCATCTTTTTGATTAAAGACTTGAGCTCCAAATGGTAAACTGTTGCCATCAGCAGTTTTACTATTAATGTAGACTGCATAACCTGTCTTGGTCGCAAAATCCACTTTCGCAATTGCACCAGCAAAAGGTGCGATACGTTGACTTGTTTCTTCTAATTCTACTTGGCTCGACATCTCTTGTGGGTCAAGCGTAATATCATTTAGGCGGTAAGGTGTTACATACGGGATAACCGCATAACCAGCCTTATTTACGCTTAAACCAACAGTATTATTAACTTTTGCTCCAGCTGCATCAGGTGCATGTACAAGTACCATTGTTTGGCCTTGCTCAGGTCCAAATAAAATACCATCTGAATGTGCAACCACACTACCACTTAAGCTAACCATTGCTTGTTGGTAAGAGTCAGCAATACTATAAGAGCCGCCAACAGTTGTATAGTTCGTACGATAACGACCATTAGCGTTAAACGTTGGGTTTGCATAGTCTTGATGTGAAACAGAGGCACCATAACTAAAGCGATCGCCAACCATCCCACTTGCACCAACAGTACGGCTGTCTTCAGAAGCAGTAACGTTGACGTTGACTGAATTCTTTTTAAAGTTAATTGGGAATGAAAGCGTCATTAGATATTCAGTATCATGCGTCGCATCATTTGAACCGTACTCAACCTTACGGTTAATTGCAGATAAACCATAAGTTAAACCATGGTAGTTATTGCTATAACCAATTTGGTACTGCTTAGTACTTTCGCTACGGTTCCAATAGTCAACCCACGAACCCACTACATAGAAGTTTCCCCAACCTTCAGGAAGTCCTTGGTTTAAAGTAATTTGGAATTCACTACGCTGGTGGCCCGCAGCCGCATAAGTGTTTACACCTTTTTCTTCTAAATCGCGAATAAGTAGAGCATCACGTAATTTATAGAAGTTTTCTGTCGAGTAACGATATGCAGCAAGAGTTAAGTTTGTGTTAGTCGGAGAAATTAACTTACTATAGCTTAAACGGAAACTTTGCCCAGATTGTGATGACTGTTTTTCAAAGTCAGCTTCTGAGTGCGTCACATCTAATGCAACAGCACCAATTGGTGTAGCAAAAGCAGCCCCCAACAATACAGCAGCATAATTTTCTGTAGCTTGTATGCCTGTATAACCTGTTAGGTAGTTGTTAATACCTTGTTGGTATTTACCTTGAATTACCCAAGGGTTAAGGTCGATATCCTGATCTCGGAACTGACCTACAGTTAAAGAATAACGGTTTACACCTGGACGCAACATTTGTACAACTGAAGCATATGGAACCGAAAATTTTTGTATTTGACCATTTGCTTCAATAATAGAAACTTCAATTTCCCCACCAAAACCAGTAGGGTAAAGGTCATTAATCTCAAAGTTACCTGGTGCAACAGTTGTTTGATAGATAAGTTGGCCTTGTTGACGAACTTCAACTTTTGCATTGGTTTTTGCGTTACCACGAATACGCGGGGCGTAACCTAACATACTATTTGGTAGCATTCGGTCATCACTTGAGAAATCGATACCACGATAACCAATAGAGTCAAATACTTCGCCGTTGGTAAAACTATCACCAAGCGTTAAAACACCACGGTATTTAGGGAAAGCTCTTTGTAAGTATGTACTTGTTTCTTGATAATCTGACTTAGATTGATTTTCAGCAGGGGTATCTTGCCATTGCCATTGACCATTATGACGTAATTGCCAACCAGCAATATTTAAACCAGCCGTAACGCCCATAAATGCGTTTGTTGTTTCACTTTGATCATTCGACTGATTAAATGTTTTATAAGCACTACCACTATAAGACAGAAAACCAGCATTGATACCACGATCCCATACGCTTGGGTCGACATAACCTTGCGCATTTTTTTGCAAAGCAACTTGCGGAATAGAAATATCTACACGTAAACGAGAGGTATCAAACTCATAGAATGCATTTTCAACCCACTCTTCAATTTTATAACAACTATTATTTTCTTTTTGAAGGGTAGTGTGTTTAGACAAAATGTCTTGTTTAACGCCGTACTCAAGCAGGTTTGTTCCTGTGAAACACGTTACTGCATTTTTATTAGGGTCTAATGCTTTAAAGACCATACGACGTTTGCCAAACCATTGACCATTTACATATACGTCAACGTTATATTCGCCTGGTAAAACAGGGTTTCCATATTTAAAACGAGAAATATCAACTTTTTGAGCATCCCCAATTAAAAAAGCAGAATCAAATTCAGCCTCTACTGGAGCACTCGTAGTTGTTTCTTCAGCATGCACGAATACAGGCATTGTCATTGTGACAACACCAGAAGCCAAGTAGTAACAAATATGGCGTTTTAATAATTTATAAGATTCTTGCCTTTTTTTTGGCATAGCTAAGTCCGCCTACACATATAGGTGCTTAAATTTATTAAAAAGATAAATCTGATTACTGAAGTTTTATCGGGTGCTCAACGCGACCACCGTAGTCATTGACGTTAATAAAACTCATATCTTGAAGGTTGCCATTCTTAAGCTGAACTGACGCTTCAGAGAAAGGCTTAATCATTAGCCCCTGAGGTAATAAATCTACTTTTTTATCACCTGCCTTTTGGTAAACAGAAGTCATTGTGATATGAAAAGGGGTAGGATTCTTTACCGTTAAATTTTGACCAGATTTAATCCATTGAAGCTTATCTGATGCTAAATTCGCATCTTCTTTAATCGATGAAGGACGATAGAAGAATTTAATACGTGAACGAATTGCAAGTTGTAAGAAATTATCAGGCGTCGTATCTTCACTTTTTGAAGTAGGTCTTGGTGGAATATCTAAAATATTCAACCACAGAACTGTTTCTTGCTTCTGATTTAACTGAGAAGCATTTGGTAAAGCTGTAATACGAAGAGTCTGACTTTTCGTTGCTTCAACACGAGAAATAGGAGGAGCAATCATAAAAGGAACTTTTGATTGGTCCGGTGTACTTTTTGGGTCACCTTCGTCAATCCAAGCTTGGACAAGTGCTGGCTTTGAACCGTTATTGCTAACTTGTAGCGTAACTTCTCTAGCATCTGACGGGTAAATTACACGAGTGCCATGAATTACAATTTCTGCTTGAGTAGCAGGTGCAATAACTGCTGAAGCAAATGCTAAACCTAACAAAAAATTATAACTGTTCAATTTCATTTTCGAGTTCTCAACCAAGAAAGATTCAGGAAAGCGTTACACAAAACAGGGTTTCCATGCGGACATAGAAACCCCGCTATCAATTAATTATTGATAGATAATTGTGTATTGAACAGAAGTAGTTACTTTACCAGCAGTAGAAGCGCCAGTTGCATAGTATTCAGCGTAGTAGTTAAGGTCAGCACCTGCGCCATCAGCTACGTCAACCCATTGAGAGTTAGCTTGAGCACCGTTTGCACCCGCAGCAAGTACTGGGATGAAGTTGTTGTTGCTACCTAAAAGTTGAACGTTAACGTTTTTAGCACCAGTAGCGTCTTGGTTAAGTAAGCGACCAGTATTAAAGTCAACAGTTGCACCTGGTTCGAAGTAAGTAGCTACTTTACCTTGTGAACAGTTAGCTAAGTTGATTTGGAAAGGAGTACGACCAGCAACATCCCCAGCAACAGCTAAAGTTTGTTTAGAAACAGTTGGAAGAGTAACTGTGAAGTCTTTACCAGCAGGGGTAACGATGTCACAAGTTTTGTCTGTAACTAAACCATTAATTGTAATTGTACCATCAGCAGCTTGAGCATTAGCAATCCCTACAACCGAAAGAGCAGCGATCAAAGCAAGTTTTTTCATAGTGTTTTCTCAAAAGTCTGGATAAAAGTTTATTTCCTTACTTTTCCAGTGTTTGACATCTTGAAAAGTAATGCGGCGATCTTAACACTTCTTAAACAAAATGCAAACTAGATCACATTATTTTTTCATAATTTTAATTAAATCACGTTTAGTATTTGAAGTTCAGGCCGACCATCAATAGCCTATATTATTGTTTATGAAAGTTTTTTTATTTTATAAAAAAGAAAAGCTATGAAGAGAAGAAAATTACATAAGAACACGATGTAAATAAAAAAGAATTAAACAAATTATGTGAAAAATAAGCTTAAATTCATAGAATATAATTATATAGAATAAATTATGCATATGTATACAGAAAAAATATACAAATAGTCATTTTTTATGAAAAAAGAGTGACTCATCAATTAATTGATCAAAAAATGCGGTCAATTCGACAAATCACTCTTTCATCAAACTTACTGCAGAAATAAGTTGGGATATTAATGGTAATTAATAAGCACGACTTTGTGGTTAGAACTTATGCTCTCAATGCTTGTGTCCATTTTCTCAGTATGTTGAGCTAATTTAAAAAGACTATCTTTATTTAAATATTCACTATCAAGTTTAATATTTAAATTATTTACCTCAACACATTCTATCTCGCTATGTTCTCTTGAACATGTATCTTCAACAATATTTCCTCTTATCATTATTGTGTTACTCGCATAACAAAATAGTGGGGAAGAGGAAAGCACCATCAAAACAAGAAGTTTAAATATATTATTTTTCATTTTATATACCTATTTATAAAATAGTTTATATATATGTGATACCTTATTTTTAATTTAAAAACAATCATTAAGCTTTAAATAATAAAAAATCATTAATTTATACGTGATATAAATCACATTAAATACTTTAAATAATGTAATAGTTATAATTTCTAAAAATTTATTAATAATAAAACCACTAAAACAATATTAAGTTATTGTTATTTATAAAAATTTATAAAATAATGATTAATAAAAAAACAGACTGCAAATTAAAACAGCATGATATACATTAAAATATTTAATAAAAATATAATTCATTTTTTAATTTATAATTTATATTTCAAAATTATTACTGAGAAATAAAATATAGATTTCAATAAAAATGTGACTAAATATACATTATTCAACCAATCTGTAATTAAATTTGCTTTATATTGCGGATTGGAGCATATCAGAGTTAATAAATTAGAATTTAGCATAGACTTTAAAGATTTTAGGAAAATGGTCTAGCGAAATATAGTTTTAATTTCTAGGAGCGCTAGGTAGAGAAAAAGCTCAATAAAAATCAAACAAGCGATTATTAGCCAAACCTAATCATAATTTCTATTTAATTAGATTTTATAAATCCTATTTATTATCTATCAATAGCAACGTCAGAAGATGCTAGTGCTGAATTTAATTAGAATAAAAATTCATTCCACATAGCTAAAAGTGCCGCAATAGCTAGAAAGAAATAAGCACTACAAACAAATGAAAGATAGCTACCAAGCTATGGGGCAATATTGAATTATACAACTGTTCGTATAATGTATATTATGTTAAATAAAAGATTTGGAAACCTACCATATATAAAGCTCTGGCTACTCTGCATTGTTACTACGCCGTTTATACTTCACTACACTAAATTATTAAAGGCTTCTTCAACTGCATCTGTTGCTCAAGCAACTTACTAAACGCCTAAGCTGGTTCTATTGGATGCTTATGTATTAAACCCTATTTCTAATCTTAACCAGAATAATTTTCTAGACAACTTCCTGTAAGTTGTCATTACACTTTTATATTTACCCTAGTGAGCTGAGCTACTTACAAGATGTATTTGCGACTACTGGCTGCTATACAGATTTCTTTTTCTAAATCTCCTTTTAAGCCTCAAAACTTTTAGCCTGTTAAAATTAAAAACCGAAACTCAAATTATTGTGTATATTATTGAAATTTAAATAAAATATATTAAAAACCTCTTTGCATGCTTGAAAAAAAGGTATAGTACGTGTATACAGCTGTTCTTTAAATTTAGCTCACTTTAGATCTCTATTCATATACAACATAGCCATACAATTAAAAAAATAAGGTGCTAATTAAGGCTACCTTTTGACCTTTTCTCTTTAAATTCTTATTTAAATGTCATATCTAATCTAAGCAAGATTCATAAAATAATTTTTATAATTTAAATAATGGACAATTAAATATGGATCGTTTTAAAACTATTTTACTTATTGCAAGCACATGTTTAACAACAACTATTTATGCCAAACGACAAGTCGTTTGTGTGTATGACCCAATTGGTAAATCGGGAGATGCTTTCGCTTTAGCCAAAGACTATGCACTTGAAGCTAAAAACTGGGGAGCTGATCTATCTTTAAAAGCATATGTAGATGAACGCATTGCGGCTGAAGATTTAAAAGTCGGTAAGTGTGATGGCGCTATTATTAGTGGTTTACGTGGCCGTCAGTTTAATAAATATACAGGATCTTTAGATGCAGTTGGCGCATTAACAAGTATGAAAACGGCAATTAATGCCTATAAGCTGTTGTCTTCACCAATGGCCGCAAAAAACATGGTGGTCGGTCCTTATGAAATTGCAGGTTTAGGCACAATTGGCCCTGCATATTTATTTGTAAATGATAGAAGTATCAATACACTCGCTAAAGCTGCCGGTAAAAAAATTGGGGTATTTAAATATGATGAAGCGCAACCAAAGCTTGTTCAACATGTTGGAGGTCAGGCTGTATCGGTAGACGTCACCAATGCCGGTGCGAAGTTTAATAATCATGAAATTGATATTGTGCCCGCTCCTATTGTGGCATTTAAACCTTTTGAACTACACAAAGGTTTAGGTGAGAAAGGAGCAATTGTTCGTTTTCCTTTAACTCAAATTTCAGCAAACTTTATTATTCGTAAAGACCAGTTTCCAGCAGGTTTTGGGCAAAAGTCGCGGACTTGGGTAGCCAGCCAACTAAATAGAACCTTTGGCATTATTGCCAAATATGAAAGTGATATTCCTTCAAAATATTGGATGGATATTCCTAAAAATGAGCAATTAAACTATATGAAAATGATGCGCGAGGCACGTATACAGCTAACCAAGGCAGGTATTTACGACCCTAAAATGATGAATTTTTTGAAAAAAGTAAGATGTAAAGAAAACCCAAGTAATTTTGAATGTGCATTAAACGATGAATGAAAACTCAAAAATATATGCACATCTTCTTTTAAGAAGCTCTACCCTCAGTTATTCATTTCCTCACGGGCTTGTTGTGGCGTTTTACCCGACCACTCTTTATAAGCCCGTGTAAATGGGCTGTGCTCGGCATAACCTAACAGTAAGGCTATTTCTACAATTTGTAGCCTTAGATCTTTTAAATACGATTTTGCTAATTCATAACGGACAGTATTTAATTCTTTCCGAAAATTTGTACCTGCCTCGGTTAAACGGCGTTGCAAGGTTCTACGTGAATAATTTAATCGCTCTGCAAGCTGTTCAATAGTTGGCTCGCCTTGATGAAGTAAGTAAGCAATTTGTTTACGGACTTGGTCTGTAATTTCATCAATATGTGGCAGGCTTGCCAGTAACTTGTCAGCATGTTTTTCTAGTATGGCAACTAAGGCCGCGTCGGAGTTTTTAAGCGGTAGACTTAAGATTTCCTTATCGAAACGCATAAGTGCCACAGGCTGTTCAAAAAGCACAGCACAACCAAAATACTCCTCATAAGGCTGAACATTTTCAGGCTGTTCATGAATGAAATGTATTTCTTTAAGTCTTTCTTTTCCTCTAATGAGACTACGGCAAAATTGAACTATAACGGTACGGCCAGTTTCGTCCGATAAAGGGCCGACTTGCTCACCTTTTGTATCCCATGAAAGCTCTACATATTCAGTATAAATACGCACAGTGGCTGGATAAACATCATAGACAAGCCGCTGATATCGCTCGAACCTATCTAAAACTGCCCCTAGATTTTCACAGGCAAGAAATACAGATCCCAAAACACCTAAATGCTGAGCTGTAATGGTTTGACCCACATGTAAACCAATAAAAGGGTCATTTAAATAATTTTTAGCAATACTGAGAAGATTTTCCCAATGGTCGATATCTACACCTTCTAAATGATTTGAATCTGCTTTAGGACACGGTTCACCCAGCACCTTTTCTGGGTCATGTCCTAGTTTTTCCAGATATTCAAATAATAACTGAACATAGATTTCAGAAATCCTTCTTCTATACAACGGTTTATTCAATCCATTCATTCCGTATAGTTCTAATTTGGCGCCAATTATCAATTAGTGTACTTAAAGCTTTTAAACAAAAGCAAATGACTAAACACACCTACTCAATCCAAATTTTGGCGCAAAGTGTCAAGCAATATGGCAGCTTTCATCAAGCCCTATCTCTTTATTTTTTAGAAGATAGCGTTATAGCCAATATTGAGAAAAATACGATGGGTAAAAGTCTAAATAATGTGACCCAAGCGCCAGTGGATGTTCATTTTGATTCAAATGGCATGAAATGCACTGCCTATTTATATCGTCCAGCGGCCGAAGCCACTACACCAATTATTGTGATGGCGCATGGTCTGGGTGGTACTCGAAGAATGCGTTTAACTGCTTTTGCAGAGCGCTTTGTGGCAGAGGGTTATGCTTGTTTAGTGTTTGATTATCGCTATTTTGGTGATAGCGAAGGACAACCTCGACAATTACTAGATATAAAAAGTCAGCTCGAAGACTGGAAAGCCGCTATTGCCTATGCACGTAGCCTAGAAAAAATTGATCCAAACCGCGTAGTTATATGGGGGACTTCTTTCGGTGGAGGCCATGTATTGGCAACAGCTGCTAATGATAATCGGCTTGCTGCTGTTATATCACAATGCCCCTTCACTGATGGTTTCTCATCTAGCATGGCAATGAACCCAATAACGACACTTAAGCTCACGGGACTCGCTTTAAAAGACAAGATTGGATCAATGTTCGCCGCCAAGCCAGTCATGGTGCCTCTTGCAGCTCCAACAGGACATACAGCATTAATGAATGCACCTGACGCTTATTCAGGTTATCTCGCACTCATGCCTTCAGGATCAAATATTCCAAACTATGTCGCTGCACGTTTTGTACTCGACATCATACGCTATTACCCGGGCCGTAAGACATCACGTATTCAAGCCCCCGTGTTGTTTTGTGTCTGCGATACCGACTCGGTGGCGCCTTCAAAAACAACATTGCGTCATGCGAGCCATACACCCAATCATGAAATTAAGCACTACGCCGATGGTCATTTTGAAATTTACGTTGGAGAAGCTTTTGAGCGTGTTGTTCGTGATCAGATCGACTTTCTTAAACGCATCGTTCCAGTCAAGTAACAGTAAATTTAAAATATTTGGAGAAAAACCATGAAATATGACCTTAACAAAAAAGTTGTTTTAATTACAGGAGCCGCTGGAGGAATTGGTGCAGCAACAGCCCGTGAATTTTATGCATTAGGTGCAAACATGGTACTCACCGATATGCAACAGGAAGCTGTAGATAAACTTGCATCTGAATTTGAGGCGTCTCGTGTTTTACCATTAACGCTAGACGTTACTGATGCAGTAGCCACAAAAGATGTAGTCCAGAAAACAATAAAACACTTTGGACACCTTGATATAGCTTTTGCCAATGCAGGTATCTCATGGCGTGATGGTGCTTCGACAATTGCTAGCTGTGATGAAGCTGAGTTCGATAAAATTGTTGAGGTTGATTTACTTGGTGTCTGGCGCACAGCCCGTGCTGCCTTACCAGAGGTGACTCGCAACAAAGGACAAATCCTCATAACCTCTTCTGTTTATTGCTTCGTTAATGGAATGGCAAATGCTCCATATGCGGCTTCAAAGGCGGCAGTAGAAATGCTTGGACGCTGTCTCCGTACAGAGATTGCATATACAGGTGCAACAGCCAGCGTTGTCTATCCAGGCTGGACAGCAACACCAATCGCCAAGGTTGCCTTTGGGGGGAATGCAACTGTAACGAAGATGATTGAAGCAGCATTTCCGGCATGGTTACGCAAACCTATTTCTCCGGAATATATGGCGCAAGCAATTGTAAAAGGTGTACAGCGCCGTCAGCCACGCATTTTTGCTCCAGTGCGTTGGGTTCCGTTTTCGATATTACGCGGACTGTTTAATGCAGGTAGTGATGCAATGGTTGTACGCCATAAGAAATTGCAGGGATTACTTCAACAACTTGAAAATGAATCTAAACCTGTCCAGAAATAATCCATTTCCTTAAAACTCATTTATAAAAATGTCTGGAAATCTGATATGTCTAAGTACAAATTAAAAGATAAAGTTGTGGTCATCACAGGTTCAACAGGTGGACTAGGACTTGCGATTGCTCAAGCATTACAAGCCAAAGGCGCAAAACTAGCACTCCTAGATTTAGACCTTAGCAAAGCCGAAAGTCAGGTAAAACAGCTAGGTGGAAAAAGCATTGCCGCAGGTTGGGTAGCCGATGTACGCTCTTTAGAAAGCCTAGAAACGGCTATGGCAAATGCAGCTCAACACTTCGGTAAAATTGATGTGGTAATTGCAAATGCTGGCATAGCTACAACAGAAGCATTAGAACATATGGCTCCTGAAACCTTTGAGCGAACCATCGATATTAACCTTACAGGGGTATTTCGTACTTTTCGCGCAGCTATACCGTATGTAAAACAAACTCAGGGATACTTACTGGCTGTATCTTCAATGGCAGCTTTCGTTCACTCCCCGTTAAACACTCACTATACTTCGAGTAAAGCAGGTGTTTGGGCACTTTGTGACAGTCTCCGCTTAGAATTAAAGTATTCAAATATAGATGTTGGTAGCCTTCATCCGACCTTCTTTAAGACCCCAATGATGGACAGTATTCAAAATGACCCAGCAGGTAAAGCTGTGTGGAAAGGTAACTCGGGTATTTGGAAATATGTATCTATTGAAGAAGTTGTCTCGGGTGTAGTTGAAAGCATAGAACGGCGTAAAGATATGACTGTTGTACCTAAAATCAATACCCCAATTGCCAAAGCACCCGCATTATTTAGAAATGTGATTGAGTTTCTAGGTTTTAATCGTAAGCAGCTTAAACAGACCATGCTCTTGGCAGAGAAAAAACATAGTTCATTTTAGGTCTTTTAAGACACGGATGTTGTCGAGATATCCGTGTTTATTTAACTAGCAGCAAAATTCTAATCATTGACTCAAACCATAAGTCTTATGCGCAGCTATTTTTTATTAAAATTT
Source organism: Acinetobacter sp. D009 (assembly GCF_038562025.1). Taxonomy (NCBI): domain Bacteria; kingdom Pseudomonadati; phylum Pseudomonadota; class Gammaproteobacteria; order Moraxellales; family Moraxellaceae; genus Acinetobacter; species Acinetobacter sp. D009. Next base: position 1,884,972 of record NZ_CP151886.1, on the reverse strand, counting down.
TCTTTTAACGCATCAATTAAGATATTTAATAAAGGTGCTTGCTCACGTCTATGGGGATAATATAAGTGATATGGTTCATAGCTATGTCGCCAGTCCTTCAGCGTTTCTTCCAGTTCACCACTTTCAATATAAGGCTGAACCATATCAATAGGTAGATAAGCGATTCCTACACCGCTCCTTACTGCTTGAAGCACTGGAGATAAGGTTGTAAAAACAACTTTAGCATTAACAGTAATTGTTTGTGTTTTACCTTGTTTGGTAAATTGCCAACGGTAGAGTTCACCATGTGTGGGTAATCTTAAATTAATGCACTGGTATTCCACTAAATCTTTTGGATGCTTTGGATGACCATAACGAGCTAAAAACTCTTTGGTTGCAACTGTTAGCATTTGTATTGGCTCACTCACCTGTAAAGCGATCATGTCTTTAGAAACTAAACCGCCTCTTCTAAGTCCTGCATCAAAACGCCCTTCTACAATATCGACAAGACCATAATCAGATATGATCTCTACTGAAATTTTTGGAAATTGTTGTATGACTTTTTCAACTGCTGGCCATAAAACACTTTGTATTCCATATTCATCTGCACTAATACGTAATGTTCCTGCTGGATCATTTTTTAAAGCACTAATTTGATTTATGCCATTTTCTATTTCTTCTATTGCAGGTTGAAGCAAATTCAGTAGATATTCACCTGCTTCTGTCGGTGCGACACTTCTGGTAGTTCTTGATAATAGTTTTATGCCAATTCGGTCTTCTAAATTACGGAGTGTTTGGCTAATGGCTGACTGTGACGTTCTGAGTTTTGCGGCTGCACGGGTAAAGCTTCGCTCTTGAGCAACGACCATAAAAGTATGCAAATCATTTAAATTTTCTTTCATTATTTATAAGTATTCAATATAAGTGCTATCTGATTATAGTGGATTATCATAATAAATCACTACGGTTATATTAATTTCATCGACCTAGTTCTTCTTTCGGAGAGAAGATGATGAAAACTGTAACTTTCAAAAATAAAAATATCGATGTTTCTGCAACTATTCGTTTTCCAAAAGATTTCGATGAAAACAAAACATATGCAGCCATTGTATGTGCGCATCCAATTAGTAGCTGTAAAGAACAAACTGCCGGCGCAATTTATGGTGAAAAACTCACTGAAGCTGGGTTTATTACTTTAGCATTTGATGCATCGTATCAAGGTGCTAGTGGTGGTGAACCTCGTTTTCTTGAAGACCCTGCAACACGTGTAGAAGATTTCCGCTGTGCAGCCGACTATTTAACAACGCTTGCTTATGTTGATGAAAACCGTATTGGTGTATTAGGTGTGTGTGGTGGCGGTGGTTATGCTGTTAATGCTGCTATGACTGAACGCCGTTTTAAAGCAGTCGCAACTGTGGTTGCAGCAAACTATGGTCGTTTAATGCGTGAAGGCGACCAAACACCTGAAGCTGCGATTAAAACTTTAGAAGCCATTGCTGCGCAGCGAACTGCGGAAGCGCGTGGTGCGGAACCATTTATTACCCAGTACATTCCAAACTCACAACAAGAGCGTGAGCAAGCTGGAATCAATGATATTGATATCAAAGAAGCGATTGATTACTACAAAACTCCGCGCGGTCAGGCAGAAGGTTCATCAAATAAACTTCGCTTTTCAGGTTTAGCTGCTGCTGTTGGGTTCGATGCATTTCATTTGGCAGAACACTTGCTCACTCAACCCTTACAAATTGTGATTGGTGATATAGCGGGTGGATTCGGTTCTTATCGCGATGGTTATGAGTTATATGGCAAAGCTGCTTCTAAAGATAAGAACCTTTTTGTGGTTAAAGGTGCAAGCCATTATGACTTATATGACCAACCTGAACCTATTGCTCAAGCCTTAGAAAAAATTATTCCATTTTTTCAAAAACATCTTTAATTCATAAATTGGAAAGTTTCCCAAGCGGGGAAACTTTCCCAACCTTGCCTTGATTATTCAATTTAGCAAAAACAATTAATAAACTTATATATTGATTTTAAATTTCAATAGTTAGAGAATCACGCATACTTATAAATAACTACAAGAGTTCTACATGCTTCCTAAGAAGAAAAAGAATATAGCCCTTTCCTACATTCTTCCTTTAATTTTAGTTATTGGCTTCTATGCCTTTTTTCGTGTATCGATTCTTCCTTATATTTATACCCAGCAAGCACAGCATCAACTTTTAACAGCAAATAATCAAACAACTGAGATTTATTGGAAAGGGCCAAACCTCTTAGCCGATAAAAAGTATCCAGCAATTATTTTCTTACATGGCATTCAGAAAGACAAACAAGGTGCTAAAGCCTTTGTACGCTCAGGCTTGTTAAATGAATATGCTAAAAAGAACTTTTTTAGTTTTGCTGTATCTATGAGTGGATATGGTGAGACCTCTGGAAAATCAGATTTTTGTGGTAAAGCTTCACAAAATAATCTTGTTCAAGCCATTAATTTTGCTCGATCACAACCTCATGTTGATCCAAACAAAGTTGCAGTGGTTGGAATTAGTTGTGGTGCTTCTATAGCGAATGTTGTGGCAAATTCTGGAAAGATAAACGCTTTGATTTTGGTATCTGGATTTTATGATTTTAAAGGTATGTATGCTCAGTGGAGTTCTAACACTAGAACGCTACCGTCAAATGTTATGAATGAGATAAATGAATCGATTGCTGCTGAAAAAAATATTGAAACTGCATCCACTGCAAGATCATCGCTACCGATTTCATCTCAATATCCACCTACTCTTATACTGGTTAGCGCCAAAGACCCTATTGTTGACCCAAAGCAAAGTATTCAGCTACATCAATTACTCGACAGTAAAGATATTTCAAATACCTTAGAACTTATTCAGGATGCTAAACATCCAGTGCCTGCTAATGTCTGGAAAACTAAAAGTGATTCATTTTTGGAAAAGACTTTGAATATGTAAATTAAGTGATAAATGGGCTGCTCTATAGATACCTTAGATCAGCCCTCAACCAAGCCTTTTATAATAAATAGCTGTGCCGTCATAGTTCCCGTTTGAACTTAATGCGAAAGAGGATCCCTCTTTTAGGGCCAATTGGTAATTAAAGACAAAAATATTTTTTAATATTTTTCTAATAAAACACTCTAAATTTTATATATCAATAGCTTGCATCAAAAAATGTATATCTATTTATTATGCAGTATATTAATTATACTGCAATCTTCTAATTAATATATAAAGGAGAAACATGAGCTCAAATCCAACAATTAAATCTCACCAAGAATTACTAAGTTTATCGGGTTATGAAGAAAACTTAACAATAACCCCATTAAACTTTTCTAAAGTGATTGCAGAATACGAAATAAGAGATGCAGAACTAAAATGTTGCTTAACTGATGAACATGGTAAATGTGGTCAAGGCCACTTCCATGGGTATGTAATCGCATTGAATGACGGTTCTTTAAGTATAATGGGCAAAGACTGCGCCCAGAATAAATTTCAAGCTCATGAAAATGTAATGAGTAGTATTAGGCTATTCAAGAAGACAAAAGAAGCTGAATCCAAATTAGGGCGAGTACAAGATTATCTTGATAGAAAAGATGAATATATCCAACGAATTAAAGATTTAGAGGAATTAATTAAGAGTGTACATAGTGGATATGCAAGATTAAATTTTGAATTGGGTGAAGATGTAATAAAAGAGCTAAATCGCCGTTATAAAGCACAAAAACCAAATATTTTAGTCAAAACATTTAGGGTAGAACTTGAAGAAGATGATGAAGAAAGATTAATTTACCAAGCAACCCATAAAATTGGACATATTCCCCATTTATCTCTTTTTGATAAAAGAGAGCTTGATATCCCTGATAGAAAAGTAAAATGGTTAAATGAAGCTTTAAGAGATGCAGTAAAACTTTTTGACCAAATAATCGATGGTCAGGAATTTAGTCCTGCTGAATTAAGACGAAAAACGGGAGCAATATTAGCTCAACTAGATTCACTGGATAGATTTGAAAATGATCTCAAACAAACACTTAAGGAGATTGAGAACTTTTTTACCACAGATCCAATAAGTTTATGTTATTTAACTGATGGGCATAGGATGCAATCACGTATGGCTGAATATACTATGCGTTTTAGAGGCATAAGCGATAGAACTTCTGCAGTATTCTTAAGACAAGTTGAAATTCATTTTTGCACTAAATTAAGATGTGACCGCATAAGAGCAGATGAAGCCGGAAGTTATTGGTAATTACTTTAAAAAATATTAAATAATTTCGAGTTTTATACAATAAAAAAGTTGGCCAATACTGCGTCATTTGGCCAACTTTAACTGACAGCTACAAAAGTAAATTCAAGGATATAAGCTAAGATAATAGTTTTTAATAAAAAGGTGGTATGAATTAAAGTACCATAAATCAGGATATTAATTTAGTTTTATGAAATCACAAATGAAAGAAATTGAAAAATATGTTGGATATTATTTGCTTGTATATATTTGTGTTCTTATAGTTTGCGGATTTTTTCAGTATATGACTATATGTCAAGGAAAGTCTTTACAATGCAATTTTAGTATAGATGGTATAAATAAAATTCTAACTATAACAGCAACTATTTTAACGCCTATCATTGCTATTATTGGTTTTTTATCATGGCGTAATCAGGAAACATATAAGAAGTCTCAACAACTTATAGAGTTAATTTTAGACAAAACACGTGAATTACATACCAGTTGGCATAAAAGCCGAGAATATGATGGGTTTAGCCTATTTCAACACTACTGTGCAAGGAGAATTATAGGAACTGATTATTCAGAAAACTTAGAATCTTTCCAAAAGATAATTAAAAAAAATGAAAAAAATATGCTTATTTTCAGTGACTTAATGTTCTTGATTGATAAGCTTTTTCATGAAACTAACTTAGACTTTTCAAAACTAGATAAAATAATTGAAAATGTGGGTATCACTTTAGAAAAAAACATTGAAGATTTATATGACTTTCAGCTTCATCTGGACCAAACTAAATATGGTGAAGACCCACTCTTGATAAAATCAGAAATTGAAATGCGTCAAATTTGCGACAAATTAGATAATTACTGCAATCACTTTATGGGAAGAAAAAAGGAAGAAACTAAATATGATTATACTAAAGAAATTAATGACACGATTTTGAAAATAAGTAGAGAAGTTATAAGACTTAAGAAAGAAATTTAAAGATAAAAGCCCTCCTTAGAGGGCTTTTATAGTTGGTTGAAGCCGCCTACTCAAAATTATTCCCCCTCACCCCATCCCCCTCAAAAACACCTCAGCTACACTCTCATCAACTTCACCCAAACTTAAAAGCTGCGTGATCGAGCCTTCGATTAAATATAAAAATAGTTTGGCATCGGTAAAAGAAACATCGGCGTTAAGTGCTCTAAGCAGGCTATAGATTTCGTTGGTGAGCCATGTTCTATATCGCACGGTGGTTTGGTAGGCTTTGGGATGAGTCAGTTTTGTTTCAAAAATGGCTTTAAATAATAAGTAATACAGCCCGTCTAGGTCGGTGTGTAAAAGATAGAGCTTTTTGAGTTTATCGATTGCGTTTGTGCTGCGGTCATATTCAACCACTGAAACCACTTTTTCTTTTAAGCGCTCTTTTTGCACAATCAAGCAAATTTCAATCAACCGTTCTTTAGAGTGAAAGTAGTTATAGAAAGTCGCTTTGGTCACTTCACACTCTTTCACAAGTCTGTCGATGCCTACCAGATGAAATCCGTTGTAGTGAAATAACTCAATTGATTTATTTACGACTTGTACTGCACGTGTTGGGAGAACTATTTTTGGCATATTTTTACCGCTATAAAAATTATTGTTGTATATAAATGAGATATAAAAACCGCTGCCTTTTGGGAGAAAAAAGGCATAGCAAAGCCGTAAAGACTGTGCGCAGCACATCTCAAGGTTTAATTGTCTAAGTTTTAAGTAATAACGAGCTAAAGCCTGAAAAAGCCTTACGGCGATCAAGCTGCGTTAAATGTTTTAAGCTGTGTTGTTATAGCTTTTGGCAATGGTTGCCAAGAAATGATGAATGTACAAAGCCAACTCCTTATATATGGAGTTCTGCCAAGACATTAGAATTATGGTGGCAGAACGAAAGAGGGTTGACAGACTGGTAGGACTCCAGCACACACAAAGGTGTCCCTCTCCCGTCCTACCGCTACGGGAGGGAACGAGAAGTACACACAAAACTATTCCTCGGAAGGAATAATCCCGATGCGGTCCTATAGCAGTCTGTCAAAACTGCCTGGCAATGTAGGCCAGAAGCCAAATGTTAATCTTCAATATTTAAGGTGTCAATGTGAAATTGGCTAGAAATTATTTAAATAATTATTGTTTTTCATTTAATTACATAATTAAGGAAATTCTTAAGTAATATTTTTAATCTACCCTTATATCATTAAGTTAAAGTTTAAAATTTCAAAAACTTAAAGTCTGAATTGTCCTATTTCAACTAAAAATAAATCAATAAAAAGAGACACTACTGTTATTAAGGGATGTTTTTAAGAGTCGCTATCCAGTATAAAATTATGACTTAAGCGTCCCATCTCACAAATTAGGCCGCGTCATATACTTAAAGTGATAAGAGCAAAAAATGACTCAAAATAAAGTTGAACTCGCAGAGAAATTATCAAAAGAATCGCATCAAGGTCAAAAGTATGGTCCTCATGATTACTTTGATTACCATATTAAAGGTGTGGTCAATTCATTAATTGAGCACCAATTTTCAGAAGTTTATATTATTACAGCCCTTCTACACGATAGCGTTGAGGACACACCTCTTACCCTAGCCAAAATCGAAAGTTTATTTGGAAAAGAAGTCCGTGATGCCGTTGATGCATTAACTAAACGAGAAACTGAAACACGCGAAGAATATTTAATTCGTTGTGGTTTGAATCCGATCGCTCGAGTCGTGAAACTTCATGACGCAGCCTTTAATGCGCATAACTCACATAAAGAAAATAATCAATCACGTGTAGATTATTATCTTCAAACCATGTTAGCTGTTTCAACGGCTCAAGATAGGTTGAGGTAGGTAAAAGACAACGAAATGAATCCGTTGCCTTTTTATTTTTAAGATTGTGCAAATGCCCAAATATCTTTTGAGGCAACCGTGTCAGATACGAGTCTAAAACTCATAGGCTCTAAGTCTTCATCTACCACAACATAACCTTTCGAATTATTTTTTAGCGCATCACACTTGTTATCGGTCAGTTGATAATTTGCAGTGTTCGCTAAAGCACTTTCAGTAATAACACCTGTAAACACACAATTTGGGTCTTTCGAGACAATTTTGCCTTGTGCATTGACCTCGGCATTTACCGTTGTTCCATCTGGAAAAGATAAATCGTAATTGCCGACCAATTGATTCAGCGTAATTTTCTGATCATCAATTTTTTCATAATGTGCCAATTCAACGGTCATTGATTGATTAGACTGATTGCTCTGCCAAGCTTTGGTTTTTGCGTCATAGCTCATCACAATCTTGGCACGATTTTCGTCATCATCTAAAACCAATAATTTAGAACCATCTGCGCCAGAATAGTATTTACCCGCCATTGGTAACTCTTGATCAGTTTCGGTACTAATAATATAAGTACCGACGTCTAAGCTCGGAGCCAGTGCAGGTTTTTCAGTGGAGACTTGGTCATCATGATCATTGTCATTACAAGCCGCCAATCCAAGCCCAAGGAGTAGAACCAATAAACAACGTTTCATGGTCTTTCCCCTTACTTGTTAAATAAGCTTTTTAAACGGATTTTAAGCCATTCTTGACCTGCTGGTCGTTGGTCATAAGCAACTTGCATGGCAGTCACAGCAATTTTGCTTTGCATGACGGCGCTTTCATCCGACATTTGAGCGGCAGTTGGTGCCGATGGTGCCGCATCTATTCCTAAGCCAAATTGATTGTTGCCTTTATTATCTTTGGTCACTTGGAACTTCAGTTTATATAAGTCATATGTCCCAATCTTTGAAAAAGCAAACGGCGTGCTGGTTGTTAAATTTTTAGGGAAATTCACATTTAGGGTGATGCCTTTTGGCAACAACTGGCCCTTGCCTGCCTTAGCTTGTAATTCTTTTAATAACACTACAGTTTGTTTTGCCACAATTGCAGAGTTAGGGTTGTTTAAGGTTTTGTCATCTACCGTGTTTGTATCGGCGCTTAAGGCAATAGACGGAATGCCACGTCCTGCTGAAAACTGTACATTGCCAATCGTGCCAGAGTGCACAACGACTTTTCCGACATTTTGGCCTTCATTCGGGCCAGATAAAACTAAGTCTGGCGCTTTACCCCAACGCTTTGGCGCAACTACATCTAGACCATAAACTGTTGCCATGACTGGTGTACCATGCGCGTAGTTCCAGTCACCATTGGTATAACCCGCTTTGGTAAAGGTTCCAGCCGCAGGTGCGCCAATGGGTGCAGCGCCGTTGTGACAACCATTTTCAGCCGCAATTTGCTTATCGTTATCTGCGGTAATCGTCGTTGAGCTGTACATCACGATTGCGCCACCGCGACCACTTTGTGGTGAACAAGACACAGACACCAGCACGCTATGACCATTTGCTTTTAATTCATCATAGAGCGCTTTGACATTGCTGGTTAGACCGTCATCGTTAACCAATAAAATATTTAAAGCAAAAGCTGGAGTTGTACACAAAGACAGAATAAGGCCGCCCAATAAACTTTTTTTCATCACTTAACTACCATGTTCTTAAATTTCGATTTGTATAGTAGTTGCGCTATATGTACGTTTAGTGACTACGCATCAATAAAAATTAAAATACTTTTCCATTAAAAATTAAATAATTATATTATAAATTATTGCTAAGTTTTCTTTTATAAACTGATCTTAAACTTCCTCGCTCATCTTCAAAATGACAAAACCCACTCTCGTGGGCTTCATTCAAAATGTCATTTCAAGCTTTAAATACGTCCGACCTCTAAATATGGAATCAGGTTTTTATCAAAATGTGGTCTTGGGTCGCCCTCATAACTAATAAAACCATGCATACCCGTTAAGCGTTCACCTTTATAAAACTGGTTTAACTGATAGCGCGGGTCTTTATGTGAAAGCGTAAAACTCACCACGCCAATACCCTGCTGTTTTGACTTGTTATAGGCATCTTCGAGCATTTTATGATGCAAAGCCAAATCTTCGGGATGGCACATAAGCGTATGTAGCACGTGGTATTGAATAGAATCACCGAGTTTAGGCAAACGCATGCCTTTGGTTAGTGGAGTCAACAAGTTATAAATGGGTCTAAAAACTCCAATGACTGAACTGTAGTGCAAGATTTTGGTTTGCTTAATACTGTGCTGATCCCACAAACCAAACATGCCTACCAGCTTTTCACCTTTAAAATAAAGTGAAAAGTCTGAGAGTTTTATCCCTGAAAAATACTGATGACCTTGGGCCAGTTCTTCAAAGTTATAGGCTGGAATAAAGTTATAAAACTCTGCCATGTCACTAATAAAGTGGTTCATCGCTTTTACATGCTGAGCTTCAGCAACACATGTACGAATCTCTTGAATGTCACTCTGTTTATCAACCTGCTTTAAAAAAGCCGTGATTTTTCGTTTTGCGCCTGTACTCGTCAGACTGAGTGTTTCTATAAGCCCTTCATCATAATAATCAGGCATTCCCGTTTTACCCGTTTGGATGGCAGCGCGCGCGGCGTGGTTATCATCAAAAATAATCATTTGGCTATAGTTCGGTTCATGCATGGTTTGTTTTACATGCTTTGCTAAAACCTTAACCAGTGATTTCCCGCGATAGTTGTGATCTACCCGCAAATCCCCCGCATAGCGTAAGTTTTGAATGTTCCGATCGACATAACACGGGCGGTAACCATTGCTATAACAAGCGAGCCTCTTTTGGCTTTCAGTGTCTTCAATCACGACATGTAATTTATGTCGATAGACAATGTCAGACGCTCTAAAATAGCTCGGTTCGCGCTGAAAGCTAATTTGTATGCCTTTGGTGGTCATGGGTACGGCGATTAAGTCTCTTAAAGCCTGATCATCGGCCAAAGTTGCTTCTCGGGTAATCAGCGTATTGTCAGCAAGTGGTGGATTTGTTTTATTCATTATTCACCTGTTGTGCGGTCTGTGTGGGAACCAAGTTATTTAAACGACCCATTTGGTCGAGTAGCTGATAGACAAACACCACTTCGTCTTGGTCATTCACGGTTTTTTGGGTTTGGACATCGAGTAACTTTTGCTCTGTATTGAGCAAATCAAACGTGGTTTTGGTGCCAACATCAAACTCTTTACGTGTGTAAACAAAAGCAATAGACGCAGCCTCTATAGCATTTGCCAGTGCTTCTTTATTTTGTCGAATGGTTTGAAGCTGCGCATAGGTGGTACGGGTACGCTTATTTAAGTCTAGTTCAAGACTTCGCGTTTTTTGGTTAGCTAAATCGATATCGGCCTGCGCTTTTTTAACATTGGCCCGATTTAAGCCGTTGTCATAGAGCGGTACATTGAGCTGCACCCCAACCATATAGTTATTACTTTCAGAACCAATATAGCTTGCCTCATCTTGCTTTCCGGCACGACTGGTGAGCATCACCGTAGGCCACAGTTCCCGCTTAGTTAAAGCATATTGTTTCTCGGCGGCCTGCTTTTCGTATTTACTACGCATTAAAGCTGGATGGTTTTTGGTTTGCGTCAATATTTCATCCAAGCTCGCGGGAATAGCAGGTAGCTGTTTAATCGCAACAAGATTTTCAGGCGTTACACCCGTTACTTGATAAAACTGGGCTTCGCTTACAGTCAAGTTAGATTGAGCTTGTGTGATATCGGCTTGGCCTTGAGCAACTTGCGCCAAAACCTGAGCTAAGTCTGCACGGGTAATCATGCCCACGTCAAAACGGCGCTTTGATTCATATAAAGACCGTTGCAAATTTGCCATGGTCTTTTGTCTGAGCTCTAAAATGGCTTTCTTTTTTAATACGTCGGTATAGACCATTACGGTATTTAAAATGGTTTCCGATCTTTGATCTGACAAACCTTGGTTTTGGGCAGAAAGCTGACTTTCGGCAATATCTATTCCTAAACGGTGTCGTCCAGACGTATAAATCGGATAATCTGCCTGCAACTGCAAACTTCGGCCTTTACGGTTTCCTTCGGTTGGAAACAAGACGTGTGAAGGCGTATCTATTCTTTCATAGTCCAGTTGACCAACTAAATTGACTTTGAGTCCATCACGTTGCTTGGCCTGTTCAAGCACAGCGGTGGATTGATTTACACTTAAACGGCTCACTTCAAGCTGACTTTCATGTCTTAAACTGGCAGATAAAGCCTCATCTAAAGTCATGGCGTGTGTGTTCGACACAACCAACACGCCTAAATACAAGGCGTGTCGAAGTGTTAAAAAACGAGAGTTAAATGGCTTCATCCCTTTCATAGTTGTTCCAAACTATTGAGGGTGACTTTTTTGAGTGGCTCAGGTTTGATATTGCCTTCGATAATGCCATCAAACATGACTAGTTTCTTGTACGCATTCCAACCATTATTGGCCTGACGGATTTGAGGCTGGTCGAGCTGTCCTAAGTTTCGTGCAAGTTCATAATGGAAGTTTTGACGCAAAATACTGTCGATATATTCATTGTTAATGCTGTGATGAATGTCACCTTCAAAAAGCACGCAATAAAATGGTTTAACTTGTTGTTGGGTATCAATCGCCAGTAAAGAAATCGCTTTTGACTCGGTTTCATTCAACTGAGACAACAACTGTTGAGCTGTTTCAGGTGCAAGTTTCTCACCAACCAGATCTACCCCAAAACGGCGACCTTGGAACTCAAAACACGGAATTTGCTCTATAAAGCCAGTAACGAGTAAGCAATCATCCAAACAGTAGCGAAGTAAGCCATTACCCGAAGTAATGAGCGGGCTGACCACATCACCTTGTTTAAGCTGCCATGATGGAACGATTTGACCTTGTTTATCGCCTTCTAAATACTCAAATTCATAGAAGTGACTTTGATATGCGAGTGGGTATTGGTCGTTGTAGGGAATGGTGACTACACCTTCCGTCGCCCATAGTCCTTTGCCTTCAAACTGAACACTGGGTAATTTCTCTTTTAATTTTTCGGCCCAAGCTTTTGAACCTGCGGTATCCCAACTCGACACTAAGCTTAACTTTGGCCAGAGCTTTTTAAAGTCGATTTGTTCACCGTTTGAACTTGCAATTAAGGCTTGAGCACTTTCAGGGCTATGCGGAGCAGTGACTTCTTTTAATGAAGCCTGACGGTTGCCCCATGAACCACTTTGTAAAACCTCAATCACATCTTGTTGCAGCAACTCCAAACGTTCCAGCAATTGCAGCGCAAACGTTGGGCTCCATACCGAAATCATGGCTAAGTTACGGTTTGCGACCAAATAGCAAATGGTGGCAAACAGTGCGTCATCGGCATTGGCGGCAAAGGCAACATTACTTGGAACCGCTTGAGTAAACTTAGATAAAATTCGCTTACCTACACCAAGTAGCGCACTATCGTCATTTAGGTTTTTGTCCTTTAAAACTTCACGCTGGCTTTCAGGTAACCACGACACCGACCAATAATGCGTACCCGAACTCAGCTGTGGGCATTTACGATATAAACTTGCCATCCACGGCGCAATCGCATGGTCAAGCTCATCTAAAAACAGCTTGGTGTATGGAATAAACTTGATTTGCTCACTCGAACCACTGGTCGGCTGAAAACGAACCAGTTTACTGCTCGAGAGTAAAAGCTTTTGTTCACGGTAACGCTGAATATCTTCACGCCATGCACCGTAACGTGTCGCAGAGAATGATTTTACAAACTGTTCATAGTTTTGAACCTTTTTATCTTGGGCAAAGGTTGAGGTCTGTAATATCGAATGCAAAATTTGACGTTGTGTGGTCTCTAAGGCATTAAACTGTTTTTGAAAATTACGGTCAGATGCATCACACCATTTTTTTAAAATCAGATGCGAGCCAAGAGTTAGCCATTCATTAGATTTCATTGGATGGCCTCTCTACGTTTTGTTTTATGTGTTACGCATGCTTCAAACTTTCCTTTACTGGTCGGTTTAGTCATCAGCTTTACGGGGAAACGGGCTATGTCTTTCCAACCAAGACGGCCAATACACGGTAGTTCTGTGCCAGCTTTCCATGTCGGATTTTTTTGCTCAAAGAAATGAATATTTGGGTTTTTCTCTCTCATTTCGGCAGTAATTGGTGCGACTTCACCTTTTAATGGTTGATAGTCATCGCCAAAATTTAAAAGGCCAGCTTCACGGTCGTAGTACTCCCCAAAGAATTTTTCACAGTAGTGCTCAACGACTTCCGAAAGATGCTGGTTTTCGTCTTTAATATTTGGGTAATAAACATAGTAGTTATTGGCGAGCAGTAAGTAGGTTTTATAACCTTTAGAAATGAGGAGCCAATAGAGTTCGTTAAATGGATATTTGATTCGAAGCTTAATCATGAGCTTGAGCATGGTACTTTGCAGACTACGCGTACCCCAAAACTTCTTCAAAATGACCGTATCACCGCTAAATAACACGGTGTAGTCTTTACCGTTTAAGTAGAAATGCTGCACCACCACAGTCGAAAAACCAACAATCTCATTTGTTTCCGAATCAAAAATTAAGATCGCACCGCTTTTATTTTGGAAATCATCTACAAAAATAGAAAATCTCGTATTTTCATAATACTGTTCGTAAATGGAATACATCACTTTTAATCGCTCAGTATCGATTTGCTCTTTTTCAAAATATTGACCATAAGTCGTGTTTTTCAGGTTCAATTTTGAAATTAGTTTATACGTTGTATTAATCATAATCCTTTAACCTTCCACCTCTAATTTGTGAGTTCCCCGATCTCATCAACCGATTTTTAGAAAACTCAGATCAATGTTCTTTTTCTATGAAGGGATACGTTTTGATATGCCCTATTGTTTTTCATTCTTTGAAAGCTGCCTTTATTTTTTAATATCTACATATTCATTTTCTTCCCCCGATCCATAAAGATGGTTAAAAATGCGGTCACAAACATGATGATTGCGAGCATGCGTAATAGATCATTAAAGCTAGAGGTCAGTGCCTGAAAATGAATGTCGCGATAAATCACACTCAGCGCAATTTGCTGAGCATTTGCACCGACTTCCTGATATTGCGCCGTGAGTTGGTCGAGTCTTTCTGTAAAAATCCAGTTTTGCGGTGTCATCCCCTGATTAATCTGGGTAACATGAAGCGCAGTCAGCCAATCTAAAGATGAGTTAATGAGAGCTAGTCCAACCGCGCCGCCAATATTACGCATCAGGTTATAAATACCGCTAGCATCAGCTACTTTGCTGAGAGGCAAGGTGCTCATGGCTAAATGCGAAACCACAATCAGGCAGATCATGAGACCAATACCACGGTAAATTTGCGGCCAAAACATAAAGTCGTAATCGCTATGAATGCTGAGGTGCGAATTGAGCCAAACACCAAAGCCAGCCAAAATCATTCCAACAAATACGGTTTTTCGGGTATCAAAATTGGGAATAAGCCACGCAAGGAACGGCGCAAAGCAGAACATGACAATGCCTGTCACCATCATGACGTGACCAATTTGGCTACTGTTCATTTCACGGACTTGCCCAAGAAACACGGGAATCATATAACCCAAGCCATACAGCGCCATGCCAATCACAAAAGTTGTGATAGCACTTAAGGTAAAGTTTTTGTTTTTAAATACGGATAAATCGAGCAAAGGCTTAGGCTGGGTAAAGCTTCTAGAGAAGAAAATCATGCCACCCACAATGCAGATCATAAACGCAATCCGAACGCCTGTGTCTGCAAGCCAGTCATGCCGTGCGCCTTCATCAAGGAAATACTCAAGCCCACCCAAAAACATGGCCATACCGACCAGACTAAACCAGTCCATACTTTTGATGAGTAAATAGTTGGCACGATCGATATTAGGGCCTGAGTAAATGACCGTAGCAATGATGATGCCCGGAATAATATTGATCAGGAACATCCAGTGCCATGAGAAGTTATTGGTGAGCCAACCGCCAATGGTGGGGCCAATCGCTGGCCCCAAAGTACTGATCATTCCAAACATCACCAAAGGCAATGAACGTTTTGGTTCTGGAAAAAGTAAATACAACGCCGTCATGGAAGTCGGAATCATGCCGCCGCCCATAAAACCTTGAATGCCACGGAACACTAATAAACTTTCTAAGTTCCATGCCAAGGCACAAAGTAAAGAACTCACCGTAAAACCAATTGCACAGATGGTGTAATACACCCGTGTTGAAAGCACCCGCGAGACAATACTCGACATTGGAATTGCAATAATCTCGGCAATTAAATAAACCGTTTGCACCCAAGTAACTTCATAACGACTTGCACTCATACCAGCTTGAACTTCGTTTAGAGAACTCGCCACAATCTGAATATCAAGAATCGCCATGAAGTTGCCAAAAATCATGGCAGCAAAAATTGCCCATGCAGTTTTTGCTGAGAATCTCCACTCGGCCTCAAGGTGCTTATTCATTGGTTATTACCTAAAATTTTCTTATTAAGTTCTTAGGTCAACGGTGGCACTCACCGACATTCCAGGTTTTATCAAATCAATATGTGGGCTTGAATCTATGGCAATACGCACAGGAATACGCTGAACAACCTTGTTAAAGTTACCAGTTGCATTGTCTGGTGGCATAAGTGAGAAAGTCGCGCCTGAAGCTGGTGAAAAGCTCTCAATTTTTCCGCTATAGGTCAGGCTTGGGTAAGCATCAAGTTTTAATTTAACTTTCTGCCCAATATGCATTTTTTCGATTTGGGTTTCTTTGAAGTTCGCTTGTACATACAAACTATTTTCAGGAATGATCGCCATTAAGCGAGTTTGCGGAGAAACACGTGAGCCTTTCTGGATTGCAAGGCTACCGATTTTACCGTTTACAGGACTGACCACTTTTGATGAAGCCAAATCGACCTGATACAGATTTAAGTTTGCATTGGCACTTTGAATATCTGCTAGAAGCTGCGCTCGACTGGCTTGTAAACTCCCCAACTGAGCTTCTGCCGCATTTACGGCGGCTTGCGCTTTGCTGAGTTGAGCTTGGGCCGTTAAATATTGAGACTGAACCCCTTCAAAGTTTTGTCGGGTAATCACCCCATCTTTTAATAAATCTTGATAACGCTCAAACTCTTTTCTTAAACGAATTAAATCAGCTTGTGCTGCCACTACGCCACTATGAGCTTCAATAATTGAAGATTTGGCAGACTTTTCATTTTGCTGCTGTACACCCAGTGCAGCTTCTTTCAAGCTGACTACTGAACGAGCTTGGTCATAACGAGCTTGATAATCGCGGTGATCTAATAGCGCTAAAGTTTCCCCTTTTTTTACCACCTGATTATCGTTAATTAATAACTCCATCACTTCGCCCGAAATCTTTGGCATCACCCAAGTGACATCGGCTTGCACATAAGCATTATCGGTAGATTGATAGAAACGATATACAAAAAAATAATATAATATGCCAGCAAATAAAAATAACAGTAGGACACTAAAAACACCCCAAGTTATTTTCTTTCGGCTTTGGAAATTAGTATCAGTTTCTAGCTGAGCTACGTTATCCATATTCATTCCGCTTATTTGTAATATTCGATTTTTTATTTAAGCCAATAAAATTATTGGTTTCTTTTTTACGTAACTTTTCACTTGGTTTTATACAATGAATCGTGACAGCGTAAAATTTGGTGCAAATTATGGTTCTTAAGTGAATTAAATATCATTGACCTATTTGCCAGATCTTTTTTCTATTTATGTCAATAAAACATATTATATAAACTATATTAAAAAATTATGTAATTCTAATTTTTGGTTTAAAAAATCCCAAAAAACAAATATAAGTATTTGTTAATAAATAATTTATAAGAATAGTAACAAATAGAGATATATGTTTGAATAGAGTGATTTATTTCACTAACATTAAGAATAAGTTTTATTGTGTAATCATTAAGTATTATTAATTAAAACAATATTTAATTTAAAAATGAGTTAACAATCAAAGTTGTTATACTTATAAACATAAAATATATATAAGTTATAAATATTATATTTTTAAAAAATAACAATATCCATAAAACAAATAAACGATATTTTTGATAAATAAGCCATCCTGATGACTAAAATAACTTATATTTTCCAGATAAAAAATAATTTCAAACTCTTTATTTAAAAGCCGAACAAACCTTTAAAAATAGTGGTTTAAGTGATCTTTTACTTATATAAACCCTTAAAAATTTCTTCTAAAGTTATTCCAAATGAAAACCCACTCATTGAGTGGGCTTTTTATTACTAACCGTTTTGCCTGAGGTGATCTTGGAACTCTTGGTCGTGTATTTTGTTGTAATTAACAGGGTCGTAAACGCATCCAGCTAAAACAACAATTACAGTAAGTACAGCAACCAATTTTTTCATTGAGACAGCCTTTCCTTTAACGCAAAAGATTTGCTTTAAGTATACTCCTCAATAGCCATTTTGATTGGACATAATTAAGGCAAACAATTGTTATTTTTAAATTATTGCCGTGCTTTAGCATATCATTTGATTTTTTTAGCAAGACAAATCAACGGTTAATACAAAACTTAAGCCTCAGTCGCTAAATACCAGTTTTTCCAAGAACTGGTTCCTCTGGTTTCAATAGGGACCGTTGGAATGAGTTTTTCTTTTAATATTTCAGTTTGTTCAACTGCTTTTGCAAGTCTTGCTTTAACGGAATGAATACACTCACGGTCACCAAATTCGCAGCGGTCTAAAGTTGTACCGCCACAAGGCCCGTTGGCTAAACCTTTTGGACACGTTTCAGGGCAAATATATAAAGTATCGCTTAGGCGACACTGACCACAGCTTTCACAACCGACTAAGCTATGTTTACTCAGCACTTCTGTTTTAATTAATACTTTGGCGACTAAAGAGTTTTCCCAAAATGACGCTTTAAAAATAAACCGTCCAACGCCTTTGGCAATTTTTGATCCAAACATTGCTTCATGCATAACATGTAGCTGACGATATTTAATTAATTGTTTAGAGGTTGGCTGACGTGAAAAATACGTAATTTCAGGTGAAAACTCTTTGCCTGACGTGACTTGCCAAAGTGAATTCCAAAGCTCTTCTAAGGCTTTAAGCTCCAGATGTCTGTATTGCTCAATGTAGCTTTCAAGCAACATTTGCTCTTCTGGCTTATGACAGGCAGATAAATGAATTCCTGAAAATCCTAAGTGTTTACATATCAAAATCTGTAAAGCACAGCGTAAATAAACGCGGTCTGTATGCCCTGCCTGTTTTTCTTCTGCCAAGACTTTTAACATGTGCGGGGTAATCACAATACCTGCGACTTTATGCTTCACCATAAAATTGGCTCGGCCTAAAGTCAGAGGCATCACACAAGCCAGTATTTGCTGCGAATAATCATGCTTGGTTAAAAATGATTTGGCTTGTTTTAAGGCTTCAATGTCATAACCCAATTGGGTAATGATAAAGTCAGCACCTGCTTTAATCTTCTTATGCAGTTTTAAATACTGTGCATCACGCTCAGCTTCGACATATTTAAATGGATTAAAAGCAACCCCAATGCGAAATCCGCCATGTTGTTTGGCAGCCATTACGGCGTTTACCGACTCTAGGTATCGGCTACGAGGTTGTCCATCTCGACCATTATGGTGTTCTTTGAGTTTATCGCCTGTAAGCAATAACAAATTTTGAATATTGGCTGCTTGAGCTTGTTCTAAAAAGCGCTCAAAGTCTTGTATGTCTCGGGCCTTACCTGAAAAGTGTAAAACTTTATCGATTGAGTCAGGGTAACTTTTGCTGGCTTCAAGCGGCGCGATATCATAATCTGAATGTACGCGATCAGCCAATGTCATTGCAGCCGGATATCCTGCAATCTCATGTTTCACAGGATAAATTTCATGCAGTGAAGTGAGATATTCCACCAACACAAAAAACTGGTTTTGCTGGAAGCAGGGAGAAACGTGTGACATAGGCAAAGTGCTGATCAAAACATGACATCAATCATAAGCGCGGCATTATAAATCAAAGTGCATCAAGATGCGCTAGTCAGAAAGCTCATTGTTTTGCTTATCTTCACCCTCTTTATTTCTAGGTAATTCGAGTGAGCGAGGAAATATAAAATCGAAAGAATCGAGTGCATAGCGGTAAAGCTGAGCTGGTCGTTTGCCCACAATTTTACTGTGGTTGGTTTCTTCAACTGCACCCGCTTCTATCATACGGCGTCTAAACGCTTTTTTATCTAAGGATTGCCCAAGAATAATTTCATAAATGGTTTGTAGCTCAGTTAGCGTAAATAATTCAGACATCAGACTAGCTGGTAATGCGGTATAGCGGGTTTTATTGGTTAAACGCTCTAAAGCTAAGCTAAGCAGTTCATTATGATCAAACGCCAACGTTAAATCTTGTGCTTTTGTTACGGACACCCATTCGCTGTATTCAGCCAAAGCTTGATGTTGATAGGCATTAAAATCAATTAAAGCAAAATACAAAATGGTTACGGCCCAACCACGCGGGTCACGTTTAGCATTACCTACAGAGGCAACTTGTTCCAAGTAAGGTGAAGCAATTCCTGTTTTTTCGACCAGCTTACGATAAGCCGTGGCCATTAAGTCTTGATCATGGGTTAAATCGGCAAAACCACCCGGTAAAGCCCATTGGCCTTTGGCTGGAAAGTTGGGGCGCTTAATGAGTAATACCTGCAACTGACCATTAAATACCGAGAAAATAGCCATATCTACTGTGAGTAAAGGTGCGTCATAATCTCGGCGATCATAACTGGCAAGGAATTCTTGTTCAGTTTGAATAGTCACGTTCAGCCTCTCAATAAAAATGATGAGCCGATACCCATGTAACGACTCATCTAAACTCAGTTATGCGATGGATAAACGCTCACGAATTTGATCCAAAGTACACTCATATTGAAGTTTACCATTTTCAAAGACGGTTTTTAGTGCTCCGCCTTGTTCTTGTTCGGCTGTTTGCTCATCAAACAAGGTAAAACCATTTTCACTTTCTTCAATGCGTAATAGACCTTTCGCAGATTTTTTCACACCTGAGTCAGTAATTGGGTCTTTGAACAGCTCTCGGCCTACACCATTCACTTGTCCCCAAGTCGCTTTAACAGCAAACCCAAAAGTATCGCGAGTTAAGTAGTTATAGGTAAAACTGCCTATACCAAATACCAAGTTGTTTGAAGCAAAACCTTTGGCTTCTAGTCCTTCTAAAATACGCTGTGCACGGTCTAGGGTAATCGAGTCACCATAAATTAAGCCGACACGCTCATTAAGTACTTTATAGCCTTGCTCAGTTGTTGTACCACCAAACACTTCCCATAAACATTCAACTGCGCCTTTATAAGCTGGGCTGCCAACTCCAGCGTCTGGGTCACCACAAATAATTTTAACTGGGTCGCCAGAGTCTGGACGAAAAACCAATTTAGCTAAGCCTAAAGCATTGGGTTGTCTTGCCAGAATTTCAGGTTTTAAAGCTACCGTAAACTCGGTAATCACTCGCCAAAAGTCCCAAGTGTCAGACACAACACTAACCACACCAGACGGATAAAGCTCACAGATTAAACGCTTAAAGGTTTCTAGCTCGCTGTTTTCTGTGCCCATACACATCACACTGTGTTCGGTTGCTGGTACAGATACACCAATCACACCTGTTGCATTGTAATATTCTTCTGCGTAGTCGATTGAAGCGACCGAGTCTGTTCCAATAAAACTAGTTAAGTGACCCACACCAGACTGAGCAGCATCATAAATTCCGCTCATACCACGGCTACTAAAATCGTGTCCTTGCACAGGTACAAAATCAAGCGGTGCGCCAGTTTTTACAGCATATTGCGTTAATAAGCGTTTGTACTCATAGGCAATTGTGGCCGTAGTACAGCTTTTCCAAAGCTCAGCACTTAAAACCGTTTCAATATAGTTAGTTAACCAAAAGAAACGTGGATCGGTATTAATTACAGTAAGCACAGGTACACGCATATTGACGCGGCTGCCTTCTGACAAGGCTTTAATGCGTAATGGTAAATAGCCCAAATCGTGTAACGCTTCAATGTGATCAACAGGTACTGCACCTTCACCTAATGAACTATCCATACGGCGTTTATAAGCAGCCACTACCTTGTCTTTAGGTTGCTTGAAAAAGCCTTCATTCCATGTATCGATTAGAAAGTGTTTGATAAAACCCTGAAGACCAAAGAACACCACTTTATCGTCAAAGTCCGGTAGCATTTTTGCGAGTCGAGATGAACGCGGCGTAAAGTTTGCGTATACATACTCTGTACCTGCTGGATACTGACGTCTGTGATCGGCTTTATAAAAATCGATAGCGTTTAATGGATTAAGTTTAATAGTCATCTTTATTCTCTTTATTTTGCTGCAAAAGCAATTACTGAAATTTTGTCTGATGGTTGTTGTGGGAAGCTGTCCGAGGTAAATAGCTGGTCAAGCAGTCCATCAAAAACCTCTATTCCTTTACTAAAAATACCGTGGGTCACATATAGAACGACCTTGTGACAATTAAGGCGACGGAGTTCTTTGGCAATACCAATAAAAGTTGCACCGCCGTCACAAATGTCATCGGTAATGACCGCTGTTAGACCTGATAAATCAGTCGCATGTACATGCGTACCTAAAATTTTGCCAGTCACAGGGTCACGTTTTTTATCACACTGAACAACAGTAATTGGTTGTTTGCGCTCAACATTAAAAGCATCTGCAACCATTTGTGTGCGTGCTTTTGCACCTTTGTCTGGGCAAATCAGTACTGTTTTTTCATCTTTTAATAATGTATTTAGCGCTTCACTCTTTGCGATGATGTCGACTGAACTGATGTTTACAACTTCACTAAAAGAAGTATTGGCAGCAAGTAATGCTGTTGTTACTTCACTATGGCAGTCCCAAACAGTCACCTTGCCTTGTTTGCCCGCTTTTTTGTCAGCATTGATGTTGAGTAACTTGGTCATCACATCGAGTGAGAACGCTTGGCCTACTGCACAAATACGGTCCTGACGGGCGTATGGAAAATATGGAATTTCTAAGTCAATGGTTAAGCCTTGATTTAGCAATATATTTTCAAGTAACAAATAGTCCATCACATCATGACTTGAGGTCATTTTGGCGCGAACCAATACGTTGCCAGATAGTGAGTTCAATGTTTTCTCATCAATTTGAACATGACGCTCGCCACCAGAAAACTGCGTGAATTTCACTGGAATTTCATTTCTTGCCGCATCTAAAAGCTGGATAGCCATATCATTCTCTTTTTGTCTGATGACCTTCGATGAATATATAGTGGCATAAAGCCACTATATATTTCAAGTCTAATTTTTAAACTTTTTCCAACGCCCTTTAAGACATAAAATTTGCAGTTTTAGAACATTTAGAGATTCGACATTTAAGAAAAATTATTCTTTAACCAATTGAAATAAAAAATTAATTCACAAAAAACATGATGAGTACAACTATTATTAAAAGTAGCGGATACAACTTTGCCCGCCATAAATCAGGTAGTTTTGAAATAAATTTTTCTGAAAAATATAGCCCGATCCATGTTCCAGCAACCAAGAATAAAGCAGCTTCAAACCAGATTAGACCGATAAATCCACTAGGTGCCCATTCAGATTGCCAAATTGACAATACACAATAGGTCAGCGTTGCAGTTAAAGATAAAGGCAACGTGAGAATATTTGCAATAGCCGCGGCCTCTGCCATATAACTACCCCGCCGCCGTAATAAAGGAACCGTCATTACGCTTCCTCCAACACCTAGAAGTGCTGCAACCCAGCCGATAACTCCGCCTTTAATGAGTTCGCTGTTCTGCCCATAATTTTGCTGTTGCCTTGATGTCACAATAAACCCTGGTCGGTAATAACAATCAATAATCGTTATGAACACATAACCCATAAATATCCAGCGAAGCCAGCTGCCATTAAACAATGAGGCCATTACCGCACCGACAATTCCGCCAAATGCGATACCACCCCATAAAAAGCGGATCTTTTGCCAATCTATATATCCAGAACGATAGTGCCGAAAGGTTGCAAAACTTGCCGAGCACAGCATGACAAAAGCTGATGTAGCTACGGCGATTTGCATGGCATGTATGCCGACACTACTTTCACTGCTCCACTTTTGAATAATGACTGTATAAAGCAAAGGCACAGCAACAAATCCGCCGCCAAAGCCAAATAACCAAGTGGTTATGCCTGACAGTAGTCCAAATAAAAATAGCTCATATAGCATCGTTATCTTCCTCATATTTATAGAGGCATGATATAAAATAGCCTTATGGCAAACTAACGTAGAAAAGCCATCTTTTTATTTATTTCAGCCAAAAATATATGCGTAATATTCCAATTATCGATGTAGATCATCTACCGCAAGTGGTTCTAGCGTTAGGGTCAGACTATCCTGCTGATACTTTGTTAGATACGCATAGCCATCGTCGTGCTCAGTTCTTATATGCACCCGAAGGACTCATGAAAGTTGAAACTGAAGATGGTCAATGGCTCGTTTTACCATACAGCGGTGTATGGATACCCGCAGGCAAACCACATCGGGTATGGCTATCTAAAGTCAGTACTTATAGTTTGTATATAGAAGCGGGCCATGCGCCAAGACAGGCAACATATTGCGAGGTTATCCAAGTCTCGCCTTTGTTACATCAACTGCTCATTCAGGCAAATCAGCTACCTATTGACTACCAACGTGCAGGCCGAGAAGGCGCTCTTATCGATTTATTGTTATATGAATTAGAAGCTGCACCAGCCCTACCTCTGTTTATTCCTCTGCCTCACAACACATTGTTATCTAAACACTGTGCTGAGTTTATGCAGCATCCTGATATTCATAGCAGCCCTAAAAATTGGGCACATGACCACAATAAAAGTGAACGGACTTTTCATCGTTGGTTTAAGTCTGAAACTGGCATGTCCTTTCAGGCTTGGCGTAATAGAGTCTGCATCATCTATGCTTTAAATGCCTTAAAAGAAAATATCTCGATTACTGAAATTGCTTTTAGTTTGGGCTATGAACACTCGGCAGCTTTTACCGCAATGTTCAGTAAAATTATGGGTTATCCGCCTACCCATTTTCAAAAAAGATTTCATACGCATGATAAAGCGCTATAAAGATTTACTCATGTGAATGGTGTCATACGTATCAATCCATTCCCGTTGAATAATCTCAAAACCTTGTAGAGTCCAAAACTCTTCAGCCGCCGGTAAAAATGGATGAGTATGCAAATAGAAACTAGTAATAGCATGGTTTTTGGCATGGCTAAACAACATGTTGCATAGTTGGGTTGCGATGCCATTACGTCGGTATTCAGGCAATACAAATAACTTAACCACCTCAACCGTATTAAGCGGCAAATCTAAATCAAAGCGATGGTCATAAGCTCGATAAGCAATCGTGCCAATAATGCGGTTTTGGTCTCTTACCGTAATAAAACAACCCAATGGATCATGGACATAAAATTGTTCAAAATTTTTTAAATCTTTGGGGACTTGCCCATGATAAATTTCTGGAAATAAGAGCTGCCTTGTATAAAGCGCAAACTCTACCGCAGGCTCATAGTCTGTTTTTCCAACCACCTGATAATTCAACATATTCATAGCCACGAATGATCAGGAATCACAATGGTTTTGTCTTGAATCATGGCTTCATGAAACTCAACATCATAAACACTTTTTAAAAACTTCGGATCAGTTATTCGTGTTTTAGACCCAGGCTTAACCACCTCATGTTGGCGCATAAAAAACAGATGATTTGCAAATAAAAAAGCTAAATTGGGATCATGCATAATCGCAATCACCGTAAAATTTTGCCGCGACAACTGACGCAATTTTTTCATTAAATAAGACTGATAATAAACATCGAGATGGTTGGTTGGTTCATCGAGCAAAATAACTTTTGGGGCTTGCACTAAAATACGGGCAATCATGACCAATTGTCTTTCGCCACCCGATAGCTCGGTATAAGGTCGGTCACGTAAATGCTCAATGTCTAAATCAAGCAAAGCTTGGTCTACACGTTCCCAGTCTGATTTTGAAGGACGATATCGGCTAAAAGCAGCACGTCCGGTAATCACTACATCTTTAACCAAAAATGGGAATACGGTTTTATGAAACTGCGGTAAAAAGCCGAGCAATGCAGCCCGATCTTTCCCTTTAAAGTCCGATAGTAGTTTTCCAGAGTAACGAATCAAGCCATCTTTTACAGGTTCTAGGCCAGCCATCAATTTAAAAAGTGTCGATTTTCCACAACCATTACGCCCTAAAATGACGGAAAACTGATTTTCAGGAAACTCCAGATGAATGTTTTTGAGAACCTGTTTGTGCCCATAGGCATAATTTAACTGATCAATTTGAATCATGCCCAATGAGTCCTCTGTGTTTTCATTAATAATAAGAAAAATGGTGCGCCAAGTAGCATGGTAAAAATACCAATCGGTATTTCAAACGTCAGTAAAACCCGAGAAAAGTTATCAATCATGAGTAGAAAACTACCGCCCAACACCATATTGGCAGGAATGCTGTAGCGGTGATCTGGCCCAACCAACATTCTCACAATATGCGGCATAAAGAGCCCATATAGACTAATAATACCTGCCGCAGCCACAGAAGTTGAGGTACATACAGTCACTAGCGCAATTAAAAGAAGTTGTTCCCACCTTGGGTTAACACCCACGGCCTGCGCTTCTTCAGCACCGAGTGCCATTAGGTTTAGGCGCCAACGCATCGCAAATAATCCAGCAAGACCAATACAAATAGGCAGCACGGCATATTGAACCTTTTGCCAAGACGCCTGATGTAAGTTGCCCATGGTCCATTGCACGATCGCTTGTAATTTAAATGGATCACTTAAATATTGAATAATCGTGAGACCTGCTAAAAACAGCCCCGAAACAATCATGCCCGATAAAATTACCATGACTAAAGACGTCTGGCTTTCGTGTTTTTGATGCGCAAATAAATATGTTAAGCCAACAGCACACACACCAAAAATAAAGGCTGATAGATTTGGCGAAAGCCAACTTAAAGAAAGTGCTAAAGCTGCACCAAACGCCGCACCAGATGAAATACCGAGTACATATGAGTCAACTAAAGGATTACGAAACAATGCCTGTAAACCATTTCCCGCAGTTGCTAACGCAGCTCCCACCATAAAGGTCAGTAAAATTCTGGGTAATCTCACATTTACGAGAATGTTTTGCATCAGTCTAAATTGCTCAGCATCAAAATATGGCGTACCAAACACCGCTTGCACACCCCACCGCAAATAATCCCATGCACTCAATGTTTGAGTTGGCCCAATAAGCAGCGAGATAAAAATCATGAGGAAAGGTAAAGGGTAAAACCAATAATATTTCAGTTTTTCCATTTTTATTGCACCAACGCTTTGGCAAGGTGTTCACTATACAACTTGGTTAAAATACGCTGTTGTAAAGCACTTACAGGTAAATCGGACTGTTCGGGATAAATACTGTGATTCAAATAAATCGCCGTAATAATAATTTTGATGGTGTGTGGGTTATATATAAATGCAGGACTCAAATTAAATACCTTTCGGTTTTGCACAGCACTTAAACCCTGTAATTCTTTTCGTTCATAAATTAGTTGGGGGTTGGTATTCCAAAGCACAATATTGTCGGGGTTCCATTCAATTAAAGTCTCGGGATTTACATTGGGTTGATTCGTATTGGTCTGAACAATGTTGTAAGCACCCGCCAGCTCAATAAAGTCATTGGTAATCGACTGACGTCCCGAGGTAGAAAAAATTCGGCCACCAGACCAAGCATAGTAAATCGATTGTTTATTTGGCTGACGTGCCGTTTTGGCTGCAACCTCCGCCACAATTTCATCAGAGAAATTTAAAATTTCCTGAGCTCGCTTTTGGGCACCGCTCAGAATAGCAATTTCAGAAAGTTCTTCTTTCACTTGCTGGTAAGTACTGGACTCCATGACATATACAGCAATGCCAAACTGCCGTAACAGCTCAATTGTTTGAGTCTGCCCGCTCCCTACAATCACCAGATCAGGTTTTAACAACACAAGACTTTCAATATTGGTTGCATTTGCTCCTTGTGAAGGCGTCGCAAGCTGCTTATTGGCAATACGCTTATCTATTTTTGAATAGGCATTAAACAATAAAGGTTGGATGTATACTTCGGCCGGTATGCCAATCACTTTATGACCTTGCCCTAGCATATATAAGCCATCTAAACCCGACTCAAACAAAGAAACAATTCTTTGGGCAGGTTTGGCTACACAGACTTTTGTATTTGTACTATCAAAGACACATATCGAATGGGCCGCTAACTTTTCTTGCGCTTTACCACTTTGTTCAGATGAAGAACATCCACATAGAATGAGTAAAGATAGTAATGAAGCTAATAACTTCATTACGGCATGCCTTGCACAAATATAGTGCAAAATAAAAAGACGTGTCTATTTGGTGCATTTTTCATGTAAAAAAACACCATAAGGGAGCAAGACGGTTTGAATTATCATTTATACAACAATCAAATAAAGTATGTTAGATAAGGTCTTAGATAGTAAGCAAAAAAAACGCCAAATTTACCAAGCAATAAAAACTATTTAATTATTGGCTTAAAAAGTGCACATCAGAGCTATTTAAATAATTTAATAATGGCTACAGCTCAATCAACATTAAAATAAATAACTCGTTATAATCCAGCCCAAAATCTGATAGACATTATCTTCCGATGCTGACCCACTCATCTTTCTGGCGTAGTCTTTACCGTTTAATTCATATTTATGCCGGTATTTTTATTGCACCATTTATCTTGTTCGCAGCAATCACTGGTTTACTCTATGCAATTACACCACAATTTGAACAAACCATTTATAAAGATGTTCTATATGTTGAGCCACTGAATCAAACACCACATAAGCTGAGCCAGCAAATTGAAGCTGCAAAGCAAGTAATGCCAAAGTCTGCACAGGTAATTGAAGTTAGGCCAGCCCCAAGCTCTGATCAGACAACACGTGTAATTTTTTCAGACCCTATCCACGATTTTACAAGTGAAGCCGTTTTTATTGATCCTTTTACACTTAAAGCTCAAGGTCATCTAGCGGTTTATGGTACGAGCGGGGTTCTACCGTTTCGAACTACGCTCGACCAGTTACATAGTAATTTATTACTAGGAAAATGGGGCCGCTTTTATAGTGAACTGGCAGCAAGCTGGTTAGCCATTTTGACTTTAACTGGACTGTATAATTGGTGGAAACGGCGTCAAAATCTTAAAATCAGGCAAACACAAAAAAATAGATTATTAAGATGGCATAGCACGTTGGGTTTAACTTTATTTCCTCTCTTATTAATAATCGCCGTTACAGGTCTTACATGGTCTGAATGGGCTGGCGATAATATTCGAGTTGCTCGTCAGTGGCTTAACTGGCAAACCCCAACTTTAGCAACTTCTCTTCAAACAGATAATTTACCTACAGTGATGCACCATGAACATCACGAGATGCCTCATAGTGAAAATCTTAATTTAAATATTGTCTCTACTGAGTACGATACTGCTCTTTCAATCGCCAGAGCACAGGGCATTGATGCAGCACAGATACAAATCAAACCACCGACTAGTGGAAATCAAGCTTGGACTATAGCCGAAATTCAGCGTAAATGGCCAACTCAAGCAGACAGTATCGCCATTGATATGGAACAACACAAAGTTATAGATCAACTTGCGTTTAAAGACTACTCACTGGTGGCAAAGCTCACTCGTTGGGGAGTTGATGCGCATATTGGTGTTTTATTTGGTTGGATAAATCAATTGGTACTGGCACTTTATGCTTTCACACTGTGTATTATGATTATTTATGCATATAAAGCTGCGTTTAAAAACTCGAATTTAAAACTCATGACAACCCATTTTGTTGGTCAAAGCTTATTGATTTGGAACCGCGCAACTGGGCCACAAAAAATATGGTTAATATTGCTGAGTTTCGTGTTAGGTCTTAGCTTACCTGTTTTTGGTTTTAGTATTTTATTTACACTGTTTATCTTTGCTATGCGTAAATATATTCCGTCTAAATCGTAAATAAAATTTCAATAACCACTAATTATTTTTCTTATTACAAAATCTAAGCATCAACCATAAAAAAAGCGGTACTTGATTATGTCTATTCATCAAGTACCGCTAAATTTAAAGCAATTTCACACTGGGTTCATTCGCTCAAGTTCACGAATTAAACCAGAATGGTCAAGTTCACCGTCTCCGGCAGCAAGCATATTTTCAAATAATTGGCTGACTTGTTGGGCAACAGGTAAATTCAATTCTAGTGATTTAGCATAGCTAACGGCTGTATGAATATCTTTATGCTGGTTTCGAGCAGTGCCTCCCGGTTTAAAATTTCTACTTAGCATACGCTCGCCATGTTGCTGTAAAATTGGAGAATCTGCAAAACCTCCTGTAAGTGCTTGTTTGAGCTTAATAGGATCAGCTCCAGCTTTAATGGCAAGCAATAAGCCCTCGCTTACAGTTGCAATGGTAGTTGCTACTATCATTTGATTGACAAGTTTTGCGAGCATTCCACAGCCAGCCCCGCCCACTAAAATTGGGCGTCCCATTGCACTTAAAATAGTTTCAGCCTGTGAAAATGTTTTAGCGTCACCGCCAACCATAATCGCTAGACTTGCATTTTTGGCACCTTTTTCGCCTCCAGAGACTGGAGCATCTAAATATTTAAACCCTCTTTCTCTGCATTTTTCACTTTGTGCTTGTGCAACTTCAACGGGTATTGAACTCATGACAATGACCGTACTTTCAGGTTTTAGCTTCGAAGTCGCGCCGTGTTCTTTAAACAGTATTTCATCACAGGTTTTTCCATCGCTAAGCATACAGATTAGAAACTCTACATCTTTCCCGACTTGTTCAAGGTCAAAGCAAACTTGGGCACCAGCTTCTTTTAAACTATCTGCTTTAGATAAAGTTCTATTCCAAACCTTAATTTGATGGCCTGCTTTGAGTAAATGCATAGCCATCGGTAGTCCCATAATGCCTGTCCCCACAAATCCAATGGTCGCCATTATTTCATCTCCGTAGCAGTTCGAACTTTAAGTTGCTGCTGTTCTACTTTTAAACTATTTGATTTTAACTTTGCTAATAACAATAAGCCCAAACCACCCATTGCTACAAAGCCAGCAATAGCAAGGAATGCCACTGTATAAGTGCCTGTGGTGGTATATAAATATCCAGTTAAATATGGACCAGTAAAACCACTTAAATTACCTACCGAATTAATTAATCCAATTCCAGCTGCGGCACCAACACCCGTTAGAGTTTGCCCAGGAATAGTCCAGAAAATGTTAATTGCGCTAAATACACCAATCGCAAGAAGAATAAAGCCGACAATAATGGCCCATGGTTGATTTACAATCAGTGCAATCGCAATGGCTAATGCCGCCATAAGTGCAGCACAAGCACCGTGTTTATAACGTTCTTGTTTACGGTCAGAACGGCGGCTCCATAGCACCATTCCAACAGCTGCAAATGCATATGGAATTGCGGTAAGTAAACCATTTTGAATAAGGCTAATTTGCATACCAAATGTGTTACGGAATGACTCTAAAACACTTGGTAAGAAGAAGAACATTGCATTTGAACCGGAAGTAATTCCAAAATAAACAACCGCCATAATCCAAACTAAAGGATTTTTAAATACTTGTTTAATGAGTTCACCTTTAGTTAAAGCAGCATCGGCAGATTGCTCTTTTTCTCTTTCTTCACGTTCAAGCGTATTCATGAGCCATTGACGCTGCTCAGCTGTTAACCACTCTGCTTCTTTTGGGTTATTGGTTAAATATTTAAGGCAGATTAGTCCTAAAATAATGGATGGGATCCCTTCTAGCACATACATCAAACGCCAGCCTTCATAGCCAATGGTATTGCCCCATTGCATAAGACCAACTGAAATTGGTGCTCCAATAATTTGAGCAATTGGCAATCCAAGATAAAACGTGGCAAAAACACGGGCACGATATTTTGCAGGAAACCATAAGGTTAAATAAAAGATCACGCCTGGAAAGAAACCCGCTTCAGCAATACCGAGTAAAAACCGTAAAACAATAAATTGCGTGCCGCTATGAATAAAGCCCATTAGTGCTGCAATGATTCCCCAAGTAATCATGATTCGGGCAATCCAGATCCGCGCTCCAAACCGATGAAGTAAAATATTACTCGGTACTTCTGCAATAAAATAACCTAGAAAAAATACACCCGCACCTAAACCAAAAATGGTTTGAGTAATTCCAAGTGCATCATTCATATGTAACGCAGCAAAACCAATATTGGTCCTGTCTAGAAATGCCATAATGAATAGAATAATGAGAAACGGGATAATTCGGTTCGAAATACGTTTAATTGTCTGCTCTTCGAGAGCAGTTACATTCTTGATATCTTCCATAATAACTCTCACATCAACTGGCGATCACTGCCATTAATTTTGGGTATCTTCTATATGTGCCTGAATCACGCTTTCAAAATTTTTATCTGCTTGGAAACCTAAAGATTCGGCATATTCAGCTTTCACCTGAACAGGCCAACTTTGAACAATACGTTGAATGGTTTTGTCTTCTTGCCATTGCACCAAATCAGTTGCTTGTTTGCCCGCAACTTTTTCAAGCGCTTCCAGCATTTCTTTAACCGTAACTGTTAATCCCGGTAAAGGAATGATTCGGTTATCTTGAAGTACATCTGAAGAAATTGACGCCGCTTTAATCATCGACTCAACACAACGTCGCGGTGAAGTAACAAAGACTGGAGTATCTGACGGTACTGGGCAAACGGCCGTTTCGCCTTTTAACGGTTCGCGAATAATTGAACTAAAAAATGTCGATGCCGCTTTATTAGGTTTACCGGGACGAACCACAATAGTCGGTAGTCTTAAAATACGGCCATCAATAAAGCCTTTTCTTGAGTAATCCGATACAAGCAATTCTCCTACTGCCTTTTGCATGCCGTAAGAAGACTTTGGTGTAACCACAGTCTCATCTGTCACAATCTCTGGCAACTGTCCGCCAAATACAGCACAGCCACTGGCAAAAATGACTCGAGGCGTAGTTTGTTTCTTTCTTAATTCTTCTAATAAATTTAAGAGTCCATACAGATTAACATCCATACCTAAATCAAAATCAGCCTCCGCTGCCGAGCTCACCACAGCAGCCAAATGCCAAACGACATCAATATTTTCTGTAATATGAGCAACTGTAGTTTTATCGGTAATATCACCGACAATCACTTCAATTCTCGGATCTTGCGGCAAATCATCGCCTGCAAATGCATCAAACAGAATAATTTTATCGATGGGCTCAGGTTTATTGTTATCTAAATTCAAACTGCCAGTTTTTAAGATCTCTTTGGCAATTTGTTTTCCAATAAAACCTGTTCCACCAGTGATTAGCACATTCATACAGAGGTCCTTTCCTAGTTTTTATTCACTTAAAAACTTTTGTAATTGTCGTGAATTAAACGATAAGGAGTCCTTTCAATAATTTCCAATGAATAATTTCTAAATATTGATAACTTTTTAATATCAGTTTTGTGTTTATAAATTTACTCAATAAAGCAAGTTGTCTTTCAACTTGAAAACCTCAAACCGCTCCTTGGCTTGAGGCTGAATACTTTATTTACGTTTCGCATTTTTAAGTAAGATATTAATAAATGCTGCTGCAATATCAGAAACTGGTTCATCTTTACGCGTCAAAATTCCATAATCCTGCGCATCTAAAATTAGATCTGTTTCTAAAATCTGCAATTGCCCTTCTTTTACCTGATCGATCACCATGGCTTCGGGCAACATTCCTACCATAGGCGCACCTTTTAAGATCTGCAAAAAGGTCTGCATCGACATGGTATTGACTGTATTTAAGGGAATTTTAACTTTAGCTCGGGCAAATGCGCCTTCCATACGTTGTCGAATTGGCGTGCCTTTAGGATAAAGTACCCACGGCCAATTTAATAATTCTTCTAATGTACAAAACTTTTTCTTTGCACATGGATGAGCATTATTTACAACAATACAAAACGGCTCTGGGCCTAAAGGTTGAAAATCAAAAAACTGACTTTGTGTCACATCGGTAAAACGGCCAATAGCTAAATCTAAAGTATGCTCACTTAGCATTTCCATTAAATGGTCACTGGTCTGCTCAACAACATCAATAGAAAGTAGCGGCCATTGTTTCTTAATCTCAATAATTGAGTTTGGAATCACCACAGCGGTTGCAGCAAAAATACCCCCTACTTTTAAAAAACCGTGACCACCTAATCGTAAAATTTCAATGTCTTCGACAAAATGCTTTGCATCATTTAACACACGCTGGGCATATCGAATTACATGTTCACCCAAGGCTGTTACTGGCATATTTCTAGGCAGCCGCTCAAAGACCTGAAACCCAAGCAGACCCTCAATTTCCTTTAGCATTTTACTAACAGCAGGTTGACTTAAATTCATCTGCTCGGCAGCTAAATGCATGTTATTGGTTCTCGCCAAAGTTTCCAACAACACCAAGTGTTTAAATTTCAACCAATTATTTAAACTTGTGTAAGTCAAATCTGCCATTTATAAAAATCCTTTTCGATAACTTTTCGTTATTAATAATTAAATTATTACGATTGGTGTTTATTAAATAAGAAACATATCATGATTTCAAATAAAAGAAGGATGCTTTAAATGAACTTTACGTTAAATTCCCAGAACTCATTACCAGACGACGCTACCCAAGGATGTTTAATTGGTCGCGCGTGGATTCCAAATCAAATTTCCGGTCCATCTCCAATTCTTTTAAAAGGTGATCAGGTTTTTGATATTTCTGAAAAGTTCCACACGATTTCCCAGTTACTTGAAAGTTCAGATCCTTTAAAAGCTTTATCTGAAATTGAAGGAAAATTAGTTGGATCAATTGATGAGTTGTTTGCCAACACAGTCGCTGAACCAGATACCAACAAGGCATATTTTTTAGCCCCTATTGATCTGCAAGTGATTAAAGCGGCAGGTGTTACTTTTGCCGCAAGCATGTTAGAACGCGTGATTGAAGAGCAAGCAGGTGGCGATGCACAAAAAGCCCAATCCATCCGTGAAATTGTACAAGGGGTAATCGGCGATAATTTAAAAACAATTGAACCCGGTTCTGATAAAGCGCTGCAACTCAAAGAATATTTAATTGAACAAAAAATGTGGTCTCAATATCTTGAGGTGGGTATTGGTACAGATGCCGAGATTTTTACTAAAGCCCCTGTTTTAGCAGCCGTAGGAACGGGTCAAAATATTGGTATTCACCCAAAGTCTGAGTGGAATAATCCAGAACCAGAAGTCGTATTAGTTGCCAATAGCCAAGGTAAAATTTTAGGTGCGACTTTAGGTAACGATGTGAATTTACGGGACTTTGAAGGCCGTAGCGCCCTACTGTTGAGTAAAGCAAAAGATAACAATGCTTCGTGTGCAATCGGCCCCTTTATTCGCCTTTTTGACCATACTTTTACTTTAAATGATATCCGCGCTTGCGATGTTGAACTGAAAATTGAAGGGACAGATAACTTTGTGCTTAATGGGGTGAGCTCTATGTCTCAGATTAGCCGTGACCCGGAAGATTTAATTCAACAAACCCTCAATGAAAACCACCAATATCCAGACGGTTTTGTTTTGTTCTTAGGTACTTTATTTGCACCGACTCAAGATCGAGAACAAGCTGGGGCTGGCTTTACCCATAAAGTTGGAGATGTGGTCCGTATTCATTCACCTAAACTCGGCACTCTATACAACACGGTCATGACCAGTGACAAAGCAACGCCGTGGAATTTTGGAATAAATGCTTTGATGCGTAACTTGAAGCAACGTGAATTACTATAATTTTCACGTATTATCGACTGGTTCAATCGTAATATTCAGCACTTGAAAAATTAAATTACTGAGCAAGATCAGTAGAAGGATCTAAAAATGAATGATCAAGATAAACGGATTTTTTTACGTAGCCAAGAATGGTTTGATGATCCTACACATGCTGACATGACAGCACTCTATGTCGAGCGTTACATGAATTATGGCCTGACCCGTGCCGAGCTACAATCCGGCCGCCCGATTATTGGGATTGCACAAACTGGCAGTGATTTAACCCCATGTAACCGTCACCACAAAGAACTTGCTGAACGCGTTAAAGCGGGTATTCGAGATGCGGGTGGTATTCCCATGGAATTTCCCGTTCACCCAATTGCTGAACAGTCTCGACGCCCTACTGCTGCACTCGATAGAAATTTAGCTTACTTAGGTCTAGTTGAAATCTTACATGGCTATCCACTTGATGGTGTGGTACTAACAACGGGCTGCGATAAAACGACACCTGCATGTTTAATGGCAGCCGCAACAACAGATATACCGGCAATCGTGTTATCTGGTGGGCCAATGTTAGATGGTCATTTTAAAGGTGAGTTAATTGGCTCAGGCACGGTACTTTGGCATGCAAGAAATTTACTTGCCACAGGTGAAATCGACTATGAAGGCTTCATGGAAATGACCACTTCAGCATCGCCTTCGGTCGGGCATTGCAACACCATGGGCACTGCACTTTCTATGAATGCTTTGGCAGAAGCGTTGGGTATGTCTTTACCGACATGTGCAAGTATTCCGGCGCCGTATCGTGAACGTGGGCAAATGGCCTATATGACAGGCAAAAGAATTTGTGAAATGGTTCTAGAAGATTTACGCCCTTCTAAAATCATGAACAAACAATCATTTGAAAATGCCATTGCGGTAGCCTCAGCATTAGGCGCATCAAGTAACTGCCCTCCTCATTTAATTGCAATTGCTCGTCATATGGGGATTGAGCTGAGTTTAGAAGACTGGCAACGTGTTGGAGAAAGCATCCCGCTCATTGTGAACTGCATGCCGGCGGGCAAATATTTGGGTGAAGGTTTCCACCGTGCCGGTGGTGTTCCTGCTGTATTACATGAATTACAAAAAGCAGGTGTTTTACATGAAGACTGTGCATCAGTCAGCGGTAAAACGATTGGGGAAATTGCTAAAAATGCAAAAACCTCAAATGCAGATGTAATCTTCCCTTATGAACAACCATTGAAACATGGCGCAGGTTTTATCGTGCTGAGTGGTAATTTCTTTGACAGTGCCATTATGAAAATGTCTGTCGTTGGTGAGGCATTTAAGAAAACCTATTTATCTGACCCAAATAGTGAAAATAGCTTTGAAGCACGTGCGATCGTTTTTGAAGGACCAGAGGATTACCACGCCCGAATTAATGATCCAGCTTTAAAAATTGATGAACATTGTATTTTGGTCATCCGTGGCGCTGGCACTGTTGGTTATCCGGGCAGTGCGGAAGTTGTAAATATGGCCCCACCCGCAGAGTTAATTAAAAAAGGGATTGATTCACTGCCTTGCTTAGGAGATGGCCGCCAAAGTGGAACTTCTGCCAGCCCATCTATTCTCAATATGTCACCCGAAGCGGCTGTAGGGGGCGGCATTGCTTTATTAAAAACCAATGATCGTTTACGTATTGATTTAAATAAACGTTCAGTCAACGTACTCATTTCTGACGAAGAGTTAGAACAACGCCGCCGTGAATGGAAACCGATGGTCTCTGCATCTCAAACACCTTGGCAAGAAATGTATCGCAACATGGTAGGTCAATTATCTACTGGTGGTTGTTTGGAACCCGCAACTTTATACATGCGAGTCGTAAACCAAGACAACCTTCCAAGACACTCTCATTAATTTCAGGATATTTGTTATGACCATTATCGGACACAACTTTATTGGTGGTTCACGCAGCACACAAAGTTCAACTTTACTAAAAAGTGTGAATGCAACAACTGGCGAAGCTTTGCCTTATGAATTTCGCCATGCAACCGAACAAGAGGTGAATCAAGCCTGTGAAGCTGCAAGTCAAGCGTTTAAGACTTACCGCCATACATCACCTGAACAGCGTGCTACTTTTTTAGAAAATATTGCCGATGAGCTTGATGCTTTGGGTACAGATTTCCTAGAAATCGTCTCACAGGAAACCGCTTTGCCACTTGCACGCTTACAAGGTGAACGTGGCCGTACCAGTGGGCAAATGCGTTTATTTGCCAAAGTGTTGCGCCGTGGTGACTTTTTAGGTGCTCGTATTGATACCGCTTTACCTGAGCGTCAGCCTTTGCCTCGTCCAGACTTGCGTCAGATTAAAATCGGTGTTGGCCCTGTTGCGGTCTTTGGGGCAAGTAACTTTCCTTTAGCATTCTCAACCGCAGGTGGTGACACTGCTTCGGCACTGGCCGCAGGTTGTTCTGTAGTGGTAAAAGCCCACAGTGGGCATATGACGACAGCAGACTTTGTAGCTCAGGCAATCGAACGTGCCGTAGAAAAATCAAATATGCCAAAAGGTGTATTTAACATGATCTACGGTAATGGCGTGGGTGAACCTTTAGTGAAACACCCTTTAATTCAGGCTGTTGGTTTTACAGGTTCACTTCGTGGTGGTCGCGCTTTATGCGACATGGCCGCAGCCCGCCCACAACCGATTCCGGTATTTGCTGAAATGAGCAGCATTAACCCGATGCTGATGTTGCCAGAAGCCTTAAAAAATCGTGGTGAAAAAATTGCACAGGATTTGGCAGATTCAGTAGTGCTCGGCTGTGGTCAGTTCTGTACCAGTCCAGGATTAATTTTGGGAATTAAATCAGCCGAGTTTACTCAGCTCATTAGTAACCTAACCGAAATTATGGGTGGTAAACCTGCGCAGACTATGCTGAATACCGGCACCTTAAAAAGCTATACCGCTGGTCTTGAGCATTTAACCCAGCATCAAGGTATTGAACACTTGGCAGGCAATACTCAACAAGGCAATCAGGCGCAACCGCAACTGTTTAAAGCTGATGTTGACTTATTGTTGGCAGGCGACCAACTTCTGCAAGAAGAAATCTTTGGGCCAACTACGGTCATCATTGAAGTGGCAGATAAAGCCCAACTGATTCAGGCACTAAAAAGCATGAATGGTCAGCTGACTGCGACTTTAATTGCTGATGAGGCAGACTTAACCGAGTTTGCAGATGTAGTTCCAGTGTTAGAAGAAAAAGCCGGTCGATTACTTTTAAACGGTTACCCAACGGGTGTGGAAGTGTGTGATGCGATGGTGCACGGCGGACCATATCCAGCAACTTCAGATGCAAGAGGTACTTCAGTTGGAACCTTAGCTATTGATCGTTACTTAAGACCTGTGTGTTATCAAAACTATCCGCAGAGTTTATTGCCAGAAGCTTTAAAAGACAGCAATCCATTGCAGGTTTTAAGGTTGGTGAATGGTGAGATGACCAAAGAAGCGATCTAATCAATTAAAAAAAGAGACCACAAAATGGTCTCTTTTTAATTTCCACATCCAGAGCTTATAGATAGAATAAAATCCCCTAAATTAATTTGGTTTGTAATTGATATTTTTTAAAAACAAATCAACCGCATACTCAACCCAAGTACTAATTTCATTCTCTGATATTAAATAATCAGGATGCGTCAAACATTTTAGATGAGCATCACTTCTTAATAACGATAAAAATATATTCGCAGCAACTTCTGAAGAAGAGCTTAATTCAATTTCGCCCTGTTTAACGGATTTTTCTAGATATCCTGCAATGATATTTGCTAGACGCTGTGGACCCAACTCAAAGAATTTTTCAGATAACTCAGGGAATCTTACCGCTTCTGCAATACAGACCCTAAAAAAAGCCAAACCTGAATGCGATAATATAAAACACAGATAGGTCTTCCCAATTTCAGTTAGAGCTGAGCGTAAATTGTCAGCTTTTGTCTCAACTAAAATAATTTGTTTTTGCATGTTGGTACATTGACGTTCAATCACCGCTGCAAACATCGCTTCTTTATTCTTATAGCAACCATACATTGTTGCTTTTGAAACCCCCGCTTCCTTTTGAATCATGTCTGTCGTTGTGCCACTAAAGCCGTGGATCAAAAAAAACTTTGTTGCTGCATCCAGAATTTTTTGATCTTTTTCATGAGCTTTTGTTGAACCAGACATATTGACCTTATAAAAATTTTAGCGATTTCGTTCTAAGTGTAACTCATCGAAAAGTTCAAAATCGAGAATTGACGGAAATTTAATTAAAGAGTAGAGTACCGATCGGTACAGTACAGTAAATATCTACTCCGTGCAATGAATTGATGTTTAAGATTTAAGGTAAAAGATGAATACAAAGCCACTCATCGGTTTAGCAGGTGCAATATTTGCTGCAATGACTGTTGAATTTAATAACCGAATTACCAGCATTACTTTAGTCGACATTCGAGGTGCAATGGGCATTAGTGTCGACTCGGGTTATTGGGTTAACAGTATTTACGCAAGTGCAATGATTATTGGAATGATCCTGTCTACGAGTTGGGCAGTCATTTTTTCTATGCGCAGAGTTCTTCTTTTTGCCATAGGACTTTGCCTTGTTTCTAGCGTTTTAATTCCTTTTAGTCCAAATATCGAAATCTTTTATCTATTACGTGGCTTACAAGGGCTCGCCAATGGTTTAACCATTCCTTTGCTCATGGCCTGTGCGCTTAGATTTTTAGGACCTGATATTCGACTATGGGGTCTCGCCTGCTATGCATTAACTGCGACGTTCTTTCCCAACTTAAGTGCTGCACTCTCAGCTTTTTACTTAGATGTAATTGGATGGAAAATGATATTTTTCCAAACCATTCCTTTTTGTGCGCTAAGCGCTGCACTGGTGTATTTTGGTATTCCCCAAGATCCATTGAATTATTCAAGAATAAAAAATTACGATTGGATGGGTGCCATTTTAGCGATTATTAGCTTAGCGAGCCTGAGCACAATGTTGTTGCATGGCAACCATTTAGACTGGTTCCATTCCCAATTAATTTGTGTATTAGCCTTAATTAGTGCGATTACTTTACCTTGGTTTTTCATACATGAGTGGCGTTATCCGTCACCACTCATTAAACCGCAAATGCTCGAAATCAGAAATTTTGCTTATGCTGTTTTCGCACTCTTTTGCTTTGTCATTATTGGTATGTCCACCAGCACATTACCACTCAATTACTTAAGTGCAGTGCATGGCTATAAACCCACTCAGACCATGTGGATTGGCTTACAAATTGCAGCATTGCAATTTATCTATATTCCTATTGTTGTGAAGCTTTTAAATCAAGCTTGGGTGGATAGCCGATATGTACACGGGTTTGGTTTACTTCTGGTCATTGCGGGTTGCCTAGGTGCAAGCCAACTTGATACCACATGGAATCAAGATCAGTTTTATTTTTGGCATGCAATCTCATGTCTGGGGCAAACCTGTGTCGTGCTCTCGCTCTTAATGATGGGGACAAACAGTGTTCACCCAACTATGGCAATTTATGCATCCCCTATGATTAATACCCCGCGTGCTATTAGCGGTGTACTGGGTGTTTGTATTTTAGACTGGATCAGTCGAGTACGCGGTGAATACCATTCAACACGACTGATTGAAAATACAGCCCAACATGTTTTCCAAAATATTCAAGGCCCTGTTATTAATCCACTTACTCCACCTGTGCTCACCGCAAATGGTGCAGATCGTGTTTCAGGTGGTTTATCTGCCCTAAATTCTGCGATTCAAGCGCAACAATCAGTTTTAGTTATTAGCGATCAATATCTCATCTTAGCTGGCCTTACCGCTATTTTATTCATCGTGATGTTGATTTTGCCAGTTCGAACTTATCCGCCACGTATTGCTCTCATTAAGTTAATGAATAGTCATAACTCAGGAAAATCTTTATGAGTACTCTCGAAGCCCAAGACACCACCCATACCGAACCACCCAAGTTAACCAAGGTGCAATTTCTCAAAAAGCATTGGGTTATGGCTATTGCGTTTATTATTGTCTTAGCATCTATTTTGTGGGTTTTAAAACTTATATTTTTACCGTCTTCGGTTGTTGAAACAGACGATGCACGTGTAGATGTAGAGTATTCAACTATTGCCCCTAAGGTATCTGGCAATATTGAAGAAATTTACATTAAAGATCATCAGACCGTAAAAAAAGGCCAACTTTTAGCAAGGATTG
The DNA here is from genome assembly GCF_038562025.1 of Acinetobacter sp. D009. Classification (NCBI taxonomy): domain Bacteria; kingdom Pseudomonadati; phylum Pseudomonadota; class Gammaproteobacteria; order Moraxellales; family Moraxellaceae; genus Acinetobacter; species Acinetobacter sp. D009. The sequence continues at coordinate 1,843,824 of NZ_CP151886.1, read as the reverse complement.
ATGCACGTGATTATCAAGCTGCTTTGGCTGAGGCTGAATCTAATTATGCCAAAGCGCAAGCTGACCTGAGTGAAGCAATGCTCGCAGTGGATAGACAACCCACTGTTATTCGTGAAACTGAAGCACAGCTGAGAAAAGTAGAAGCTGGAATTAAGCTCACAAAAGACAATACGGCGCGTTATGAGCAACTACAAGCACTTGGAGCGGAATCTAGATTAATTACCCAGCAGTCTAAGACTACATTGACTGAACAATATGCTGACTTAGACAGCAGTAAAGAAAAAGTGATTGATGCACAGTATCAGCTCAACCAATACAAGATTCAGGTACAAGCCAAACAAGCTGCTCTTAAACAAGCACAAGCCGCACTTGATAAAGCAAAACTAAATTTGAGCTATACAGAGGTTCGTGCGCCTATTGATGGCATGATTGGTCAAAAGTCAGCTAACGTAGGTAACTTTGTGAGTGCTGGTAATCCACTCATGGTGGTTGTTCCTTTAGATCAGGTTTATGTTGAAGCCAACTTCCGTGAAATTGAATTAAAAAAGATCAAGATTGGACAACCAGTTAATGTCTATGTAGATGCTTATAACGTTGAATTAAAAGGTGTGGTAGATAGCTTTTCTCCATCTACCGGCGCATTTTTTTCTCCCATCTCGGCGACTAACGCGACTGGTAACTTTACCAAGATTGTTCAGCGCCTTCCTTTACGAATTAAGCTTATTGAAAATCAAAAAGACGTTAAATTATTACGCCCAGGTTTATCGGTTTTAGTCTGTATTGATACGACTAAATAGTTCGTCTAAATCTTGGAATATGAGAGAAAAAAAGAGACCGTTTATGGTCTCTTTTTTAATTTATATATAATTTAATTTTATTGGATGATTAATCCAAATTCATGGCAACCGCTCTGGTTGCTTTACGCTTTCGCGTGACAAACAAACCACAAACCACCACAAGCGAAGTTACACCTAAAGATAAAGTGGTTTCATAACTATATGCTGGTGAGAAGAACATATAAGCTAACACACTTAAAATAATAATAATCACAAACCAAGTAAGCCATGGGAATAACCACATTTTAAATGGTATTTCCGCTCCAGCTGCTTCTAACTTATGTCTTAAACGTAGTTGTGAGAACGCAATAACTAAGTACACCAGTAAAGCAATTGACCCTGTGCTTGAAAGCAATAAGCCAAATACTTTTCCAGGGAATACATAGTTAATGACACAACACACTAAACCAATAAAAGTTGAAGAAAACACTGCAATTGCAGGTACACCTGCATAATTGATTTTAGTTACTGCCTGAGGCGCTTCACTACGAGTGCCCAAACGAAATAGCATACGAGAGGACGTATAAATCGCAGCATTCATACAACTCGCAACGGCGATAAACACGACCGTATCAATGATGAGTTTAGTGCCCGGTACGTTCAAGCTCATTAAAACGTATTGGAATGTTCCGTACTTTTGTAAGTCTGGTGAACGCCAGTCGACAAGTGAAACAGCAATGAACATTGAGACCACAAAGAAAAGGATAATACGGTACAACACCAAATTGGTAGCGCGTCTGATTTTCTGTTTAGGGTTTGATGATTCCGCTGCTGCAATTGAGACAATTTCTACGCCAAAGAATGAAAATGCCGTAATTAAAATGGCAGATAAAATGCCTCCCATACCGTGCGGCATAAAACCAGCATTATTGTATAAATTGGCAACACCGCTAACATTTTTAGCTAAAGGCCAAATACCTGAAATTGCCAAAATACCAATAATAATGAAACCGATAATGGCCACTACTTTGACCAAAGAAAACCAGAACTCAAACTCACCAAAACTTTTGGTACTAAAAAAGTTAGCTAAGCTTAAGAACACAATAAAACAAAATGCGTAAATAGAAACTGAAACGTTCGGAAACCACGAATGTAAAATTTCAGCACCTGCAATGGCTTCTACAGGAATCGCAAGCACCCAAAACCACCAATATAACCAACCAATGGTAAAGCCTGCCCAAGGACCAATCGCTTTACGGGCATATGTAGAAAATGAACCAGTGTCCGGCTCTAAAACGGCCATTTCACCTAACATTCGCATCACCAGAAATACCATAATGCTGGTAATGAGGTATGCAAGAATTACTGCTGGGCCCGCCTTGGCAATTGCAGAGGATGAACCGACAAATAAACCTGCACCAATAACACCGCCAATACTAATCATTGTGATATGGCGATTTGAAAGTCCTTCGCCTAATTTTTTTGTTGTATCATTATTCATATTTCAATCCTTAAAAATATATTTATAAAAACAATCTATTACATGTTTAAAATCCTACGATAATGAAAAAGGGAAAACTTATTGTTTTCCCCTTGTTGCAATAATTAATTTAAAGTTGGCATTGAAAATTGTTTTGCTTCACGGACTTGAGCAGACGGCCAACGTTGCGTAATGGTTTTACGGCGTGTGTAAAAACGGACACCATCTGGACCATAAGCATGTAAATCACCGAATAATGAACGCTTCCAACCACCAAAACTATGATAAGCAACAGGTACCGGTAAAGGCACATTAATACCGACCATACCGACTTGAATATGGCTACTAAAATAGCGTGCTGCTTCCCCATCACGGGTATAGATACAAGTACCATTACCATATTCATGGTCATTAATGAGTTGCATGGCTTCTTGCATAGTATTCACACGCATAACTTGCAACACAGGACCAAAAATCTCTTGTTGGTAGCTGGTCATGTTTGGTGTGACTTGATCAATTAAAGTTGGCCCAACAAAGAAGCCTTTTTCGTAACCTGTCGGTTTTGCATCACGACCATCAACCACAATTTTTGCGCCTTGCTGTTCTGCACTTTGAATATAGGCTTGTACCTTATCTTTATGTGCTTGGGTAATAAGTGGCCCAAAGTCGTTGCTTGCATCTGCATAGTTGCCGAACTTCAATTTTTTCATTTCTTGAGTTAGCTTATCAATCACGACATCGGCAACTTCATCACCAATGGCTACTGCTACTGACAATGCCATACAACGTTCACCTGAAGAACCAAAAGCTGCGCCTAACAATGAAGTGACTACGTTATCAATATCGGCATCTGGCATGATAATCGCGTGGTTTTTTGCCCCACCTAATGCTTGGCAACGTTTGCCCGTGGATGTTGCAGTACGGTAAATATATTCAGCAATTGGTGTTGAACCCACAAAGCTAACCGCCTGAATACGAGGATGATGTAATAAGGCATCTACTGCTTCCTTGTCACCATTCACCACATTAAATACGCCGTCAGGTAAACCCGCTTGTTTTAATAATTCTGCAAGGTATAAAACCACAGAAGGCGCTTTTTCAGAAGGTTTTAAAATAAAGCAGTTACCGCAGACCAGTGCCATTGGGAACATCCACAACGCCACCATGGCTGGGAAGTTAAACGGTGTAATTCCAGCCACAACACCTAAAGGTTGGAACTCGCTCCATGAGTCGATATCTGGACCGACATTTTTTGAATATTCCCCTTTTAAAAGCTCTGGTGCACCGCAAGCATATTCAACATTTTCAATACCACGTTGCAATTCACCTTGAGCATCATGAGAAATTTTACCGTGCTCTTGCCCAATCAAAGCACAAATCTTTTCGGCATTTTGCTCTAATAGTTGTTTGAACTTAAACATGACACGCGCACGTTTAATGACTGGTGTATCGCGCCATGCAGGAAATGCTTGCTCGGCTACCTGAACTGCTTCATTTACCGTTTGAGCATCTGCAATTTCAACCTCTTTACTAATTTCACCCGTCGCAGGATTGTAAACTGGCTGTTTTCTTGCCGTTTTAGATACAATTCTTCCTTGAATGAAATGCCCTAGCACTTTTTTGGCTTGTTCACTATGCGTACTATTTTCAGTTGAGACTTCGTCATAGCTAAAATTTTCAAGGCCATTTGTCATTGTTGTTACTCCTTACTACAATTAGTTTTCAGATCAAACTGTATTTTTCATTTGGTTTTTAAAGAGCATCTAGAGATGTTACCGATGCTCTTTAAATGTCTATAAGCCTTAATTCACTTGATAAAGTGCATCGCCAACGGCATTCAATAAGCGGTCAATATCTGCTTCTGTGCTATTAAACATTGGACCGAACTGAAGCGTGTCGCCGCCAAAGCGAACATAGAACCCTTCTTTCCAGAGTTTCATACCAAGTTCAAAGCCTCGAATCGTGGCATCGCCATCACGCGGAGCTAACTGCAAAGCACCAATCAAACCACAATTACGAATATCTAAAATATGCGGTGCGCCTTTTAAGCCATGCAGCTTTTTTTCAAAAGTTGGTGCTAACGCCGCAGATTGAGCTAATAGGTTCTTCTTTTCTAAAGCTTCAAGCGCAGCTAAAGCAGCCGCACAAGCGACTGGATGCGCCGAATAGGTATAACCGTGAGTAAATTCAATGGCATGTTCCGGCAAGTCTTGTTGCATAAAGGCAGAGTAAATTTCATGGCTTGCCACCACGCCACCTAAAGGTATGGCACCATTGGTCACCTGTTTCGCAAAGTTCAAAATATCTGGTGTTACCCCAAAGTATTCTGCCCCTGTCCACGTTCCTAAACGCCCAAAACCTGTAATCACCTCATCAAAAATTAACAAGATGTCATGCTGATCACAGATCTCTCTTAAACGTTGTAAATAGCCCGTTGGCGGTACAATACAACCCGCCGAACCAGAAATAGGTTCAACAATTACGGCTGCAATATTTGAAGCATCATGTAATTCAATTAACTTAAGCATTTCATTGGCAAGTTCTACCCCACCTGTTTCTGCACAGCCCTTGGTAAAAGTTAAATTTGGCTGCAAGGTATGCGGTAAATGGTCTACGTCCATAAGTTGACCAAACATTTTACGGTTGCCGCCAATACCGCCTAAGCTTGTTCCCGCAACGTTTACCCCATGGTAACCACGGGCACGCCCAATCAATTTAGTCTTGCTTGGTTTACCTTTAATGCGCCAATAGGCACGTGCCATTTTAATAGCGGTATCTGCCGACTCTGAACCCGAGTTAGTAAAGAAAACGTGTTGTAGTTTTTCAGGCATATGCTGAACAATTTTATCTGCCAACTTAAAAGACAATGGATGACCAAACTGAAAAGCTGGCGAGTAGTCGAGCTGACCTAATTGAGCACTTACCGCTTGTTGAATTTCAGGAAGCGTATGACCAGCACCACAAGTCCATAGGCCTGAGAGTGAGTCATAAATTTCACGGCCCGAATCATCAATTAAGTACGACCCTTTGGCACCCACAATCATACGTGGGTCTTTAGCAAAGTTTCTGTTTGCTGAAAAAGGCATCCAGTGTGCCTGATAATTTATATGCATATTATTATTGGTTTGAACCGCGTCCAAAGTATGTTCAGAGTCGCTGAATTTATCCGTATCAAACATAACCATTCCTGTTTATTTTCAAATTATGGTTTGAGTGTACATAGCGTGATAAGTTTGATAAATTCAAATTATCTTGAGTTTAGATTTAAAAAAACAAAACTAAATGAAACCTAAAAAATTAAATCAAGTCACTGATTTTGATATTAAATTACTTAAAATATTTAAAACGGTTTGCGACTGTCATAGCTTTACATCCGCCGAAAGTATTTTAGGTATTAGCCGCTCTGCAATCAGTTTGCATATGAGTGATTTAGAAAATCGTCTTGGCATTCGACTATGTCAACGTGGTCGTGCAGGTTTTGCCCTGACCGACGAAGGACGAGAAATTTTAGAATATATCGAAGTGCTTACGGCAGCCATTGAAGACTTCCGCTCTAAAGTTAACCAAATGCATAACCGCCTTAAGGGTGAGTTTAATATCGGCATTATTAACAACCTTGTGACTATGCCTAGAGGCTATATCACCAACACCTTGACTCAACTTGCCGAAGAGCATGCCGAAATTATTATTAATATTAGTATGAGTACCTTGTCAGATATTGAATGCCGTGTACTCGATAACCGTTTGCACGCAGGCGTTATTCCACTTGTTACGCCTTTGTCTGGTCTAGACTATTTCGATTTATATAGTGAAAGTTCATTTTTATACTGCGGCAAAAATCATCCGTTGTTCAGCCAGTGCAGCAACATGAATCTAGATGAGTTAAAAACATGGCAAGCGGTCCTTCCTAATTATGCGATCACACCAGAAGCAGCAAAGTTACACCAGCTTTTAGACTGTAAAGCGACAGCAAGTGACCGTGAAGGCATCGCATTTCTGATTTTAACTGGAAAATTTTTAGGTTTTTTACCCGACCACTATGCAAAAAAATGGGTTGAAGATGGTTTTATGCAAGCTGTTTCAAAGGAGAAAATGTATTACAGTACACCCATTTGCTTAATTACTCACAAGGGCAAAAATCATAATATTATTTTAAAAACTTTTATGGAGATGCTTGAGAAGCGGATTGTTGCGGGTTAAAAATCTTTGTTTTTTAATTTTTTGAGCTCAAACATTGCATTTTTATATTCAAGGTATGCCTTTTCACTAATTAGAACCACAGCATCTTTCTCTTTTCGTGTAATTTTTACGGCGTAACCTAACAGCACTCTTTCCATGACCTTTGAAAATTGTGATCTTGCATTGGCATAATTAATTTGTTCCACAATATTAGCCCTTCTCAGATAAAAGAAAGCCACTTCTGATATTAAAGTGGCTGGGATTACATTAAAAATTGTATCGACCTAATAAATTGATTCGGGATAGTTTCCCTTCTAAATCTGAAAATGTTTCTCTCTTTCCATAGGTGTATTCAACACCAAGATCGACTTTCTCAACAGGCGTCCAAAATAAATTGACGCTCGCATTGATTAGCCTTTTATTTTGATCAGGGTTATTTTCTGAAAAATTTGAATCTTTATAGATAAGACTACCAGCAGACAAAGAAGAGCGTAAATTTTCATTCCATTTACGCATATACCCTAACTCAATAGAATCAAATTCACTTAAATACATTCGATTTTTATCAAAGTAGAAAGCATCATTATCTTTTGAATAAAGCATGTAACGGTTATCGCCAGCTATGTGATAGTAATTAAACACAACTGAGTCATTTTCAGAAAGCTTATACTTTGTACCTAATCCAGCACCCCAAGCAAGTTTAGTTTGCTCTTCATTCATGTCAGAAACTGCTCGATTTTCATGAAGCATGCCATGTAATTGAACCAAAAAATCTGGATTTTTAAATTCATATCGCATGGTTAATGCAGGAAAACGGCTTCCACCTTCTACATTTTTATTTTCAACATCCCCGCCTTCCAAAGCGACTAATAATTTTTGTTTGGCGTCAACGATGTGCTGATAACGGACCTGTACATTACGCTGAGTTCCTGTGCCCATTGCACCTGTAAAATCAACCAAACTTGGAGCAGTATCACTATTCACAAAAGGTGAAGTCGTCTGACCAATTAACCAATTTCCTAGTGAAATATAAGCGTGTCTAACCCGAACCGAACCATTACCGTTATCTCCACCACTTCCCATGAAATCGGCTTCTAACTTTCCAACCAAATCTCCTTTCGAGGTCGGCTTAACGATATCCACCCCTACACGTGAAGTCGCAGCAGAGACATTTAATGATTTACTTGTTGAGTTTGAATTGTCTAATGGTATTGCCCCTGTTTTATTCGCAATTGAACGCGTTGAACCTTCAAAATCATATGCAGCATCAACACGTATATTTCCATAAAATTTAATTTTAGTCTGATCAGTCGAAACAGGCTTGTCAGTGTTTGATGTTTTGTTTTGACTCAATTCAGGTGCTTTATTCAATCCGTTATTTCGATTTAAGTTCTGCCTCTCCATGAGATAATCTATTTGCTGTTGTAATTTAATTATTTTTTCATTTAGCGCTGAGTTATCTTCGCTTTCAGCTTTGGCTTGCTGCAAAGTCATACTCATTAATAATGATAAAGAAATTATCCCTTTATATTTCATGTCCTTTTCCTTTAGACGAAATCACATAGACCAAATTGAAATTTCCTATTTTTCAATCAGTAAAATAATGATTATTGAATTAACTTTAGATAGGCTAACGAAGCTCAATCATTGACTTCGCTAGTTCCCGTCGAACTTGGATGGTTTTGAATAACCTTATTCCGGTAATTCACATCCTTTTTGTTTTAAGCTGTTGATCACCCAGCTACGGTCATTTTCACCTAAGGCGATTTGCTCTAATTGCTTTTGTTCAGCGGCATGTTTGGCGCTTGCTTTCAGATAAACGTCTTCTACTTCCGCATACGGCACGCTTAAAAGCCCATCCTCATCCCCTAAAATTAAGTCTCCCGGTTCAATTACCATTCCATTAATCGCGATAGGAACATTAATTTCCCCCGGTCCGTCTTTATAAGGTCCTCGATGTGATACTCCTGCCGCAAAAAGTGGAAAATCTCCCTCTCCAATGACAACCGAATCACGAATAGCGCCATTAATAACGATGCCAGCTATACCTTTCTTAATTGCATACGCAACCATCATCTCTCCAATTAATGCATTGGTTAGATCGCCACCAGCATCAACCACAATGACGTCTCCCGGTTGGGCGATATCAATAGCATAGTGCAACATCAAGTTATCACCCGGACGAGCCTTAACTGTAATGGCAGGCCCACAAAGATATCCCTTTTTATGCATTGGTCTTAATTGAGCCCCACCTGAAGTCATTCGATTCATTGAGTCACTGACATTAGCGACTGGTAGATCTCGATATTGCTCAATCCATTTTTGCTCAACTTTTCTGTCGTTTTTTAGCACTCTAAAACCAATTGCCATAACTTTTCCCTTAGATCAGTTTTCTTGTGCAAATTAATATGACAGCATTTTTTTGAAATGTCATTTCATTTTTAATTAAATTTAAACTAATATTTACTCAATTTTTAATTTTATTTTTACTATTGACTATTTTTTTGAAATGACGTTTTAATAATATGGATTATTAAGGACGTATTTTGCTCAAAATACTTAAATGGAGTGCAAGTCAAAATGAAACGTAAAGTTCTTATCACGGGGCCAACATTAACTTCAGATGCGTTACTGTATGCTCAGTCCCATGATATTCAGTTGATTCCAACTGAACCGTACATGGCAAAAGATGAAATGGAAAAACTCATCCATGATGAACAACCTGATGCAATCATTGTGCGAACAGGCAAACTTTCTAGAGATATGATTTTTGCTTCTGATAACTTAAAAGTAATTGCAAAACATGGTGTTGGGTTTGACACAATCGACACTCAAGCTGCAGCTGAACGAAAAATTCCTGTCACTATTGCCGTAGGCGCAAATGCACAATCTGTTGCCGAACACGCTTTTGCACTCATGTTTAATGTTGCGCGACAAGTCATATGGTTAGACCAACGTATTCGAGAAGGTCATTGGGACAAAGCAAGTGCAAATGGTGTGGAGCTATATGGTAAAACGTTGGGCTTAATTGGTTTAGGGGCAATCGGTAGCATACTCATGAAGTTAGTCGCTCCCTTAAACATGAAAGTAAAAGTATATGATCCATTTCTACAAAATTTGCCAGAGCTCGATTATGTAGAACAGGAACACGACTTTGAAAAACTTTTAGAAACTAGTGACATTATTAGCCTACATTGCCCACTTACAGCAGAGAATAGACACTTATTTTCTCATGCCCAATTTGAAAAGATGAAACGCTCAAGCATCTTAATCAATACAGCACGTGGTGAATTAATTAATCAGGCTGCATTAGTTGATGCACTAAAAAATAATAAAATTGCTGGTGCAGGTTTAGATACCTTTTCTTCAGAACCACCAGAAAAAGATAATCCACTATGGGAATTACCTAACTTGGTGGTGACTCCTCACATAGGAGCAAACACAACAGATTCACGTAATCGCGTCGGTCTTTTAGCACTTGAACAGATTGTGAGTATTTGGAATGGCCAATTACTAAACCCACGAGCTATCGCTAACTGGAAGTTACTTAATAGCTAATCATGGAACTGAATTGTTTCTGAGCTTTTAGATGCGAGAACAATTAAAATACTGAATATAAAAAAGGATTTTTTTATGTCTACAGAATACTCTCAACCGAGTGCGATTGAACGTGAAACAATGCGCAAGGTGGCGTGGCGATTACTGCCATTTTTAACACTTTGTTATGTCATCGCTATTATTGATCGTGGCAATATTGGTATGGCTTCATTACAAATGAATGAAGACCTTGGATTAACAGCTACTGCTTTTGGTTTTGCCAGTAGCTTATTTTTCTTTGCATATTTTCTATTTGAAGTACCCAGCAACCTCGCCATGCAAAAATTTGGAGCAAAAGTTTGGATTGCTCGAATTATGGTGACGTGGGGAGTGATTACAGCCGCAACAGCTTTCGTTGAAAGCTCTACATCGTTATATATTATGCGATTCTTACTCGGTGCTGCCGAAGCAGGGTTTTTCCCGGGTGTCATTTTATATTTAACCTATTGGTTGCCTGCAAACTATAGAGCCAGAATGGTCGCAATATTTATGGTGGCGATTCCGGGTGCAAACTTTATCGGTTCACCACTATCGGGACTTTTATTATCGCTAGATGGCTGGATGGGCATGCGTGGGTGGCATTGGCTATTTATTTTAGAAGGTATCCCTGCCATTTTATTAGGTATTGCCTGCCTATTTGCACTCACAGATCGACCAGAACAAGCAAAATGGCTTAATAGCGAACAAAAAGCTTGGTTAGTTGAAAGATTACAGTTTGAACGTCAACAAAAAACCCCAATTGGCCATATTTCACTATGGCAACTTTTAAAGAATAAATATATTTGGTTTATGATCATTATTTATTCTGGTGCTTCTGCTGCTGGCAGTACAATGAGTGTTTGGGCGCCACAATTAATTAAATCATTTGGTTTGAGTAATTTAGAAATCGGTTTAGTGAATGCGATTCCTTATGGCCTAGCTTCTATTGCAATGATTTTTTGGGGTCGTAGTTCTGATCGTAAAAATGAACGCCGTTGGCATACAGCAATCACACTATTGATGATCTCATTTGGTTTATTAATTGCTTTGTTCACGTCTTCACTTATTGGCACAATCTTTTTACTCAGTGTCGTATTAATTGGTGCTTATTCTATGAAAGGTCCTTTCTGGGCTTTAGCATCCTCATGGATGTCACCGACTACAACGGCGGCAGGTCTAGCAGCCATTGGTGCATTTGCCAATCTGATTGGTGGCGGGTTGATGGTAAATATCTATGGCGCAATTCATGATGCAACAGGAAGCCACGCTATTGCCTTACTTCCACTTGCAGCACTAAACCTTGTGTCGGCTATTATGGTTTTCGTTATGTCTAGAAAAAAAGCTGTTTTGTTTAGCCAACCACAAAGTACTTCATAAACAATATACATAAAAAGGGGCTAACGATTTAGCCCCTTTTTTATATCTACAATATTAGAATTAATTACGAATACTCTTACCACCTAAACTTTTCGTTAAATCATCTGCAATTTTGAAGAAAAAATCCCCCACAGATTTTGCAATTTCCGCAGTAAAACGACTTGATGGCCCTGAAACGACCAATGCGCCAACTACATCATTTTGAGCGTCAAACACAGGCAATGCCATTGAAGCAGCATGTGGCTCCGTTACACCCGTTGAATAAAAAGGTTCAGTTCTTGCTAAAACTTGTTCGTGTGTTGATCGCAATGCTTGAGCGCCTGCTGCTCCATCCATTGGTCGAACTTCGCCCGGCTGAATATGAACACGCAGTCGATGGGTAGAGTTCACTCTGTATTGGCAAAGACGATATGCCCCATGTTTAACGTAAAATGAAGCAGTTTCACCAGTTTCATCAACAAGTTGCTGTAAACACGGCACCACATGTCTTTCTAGATCTAAAGCATCTTGATAAATTGTATTTAAACGCATAACTTCGCTGGCAAGCGTATATCTACCATCCGAAAGACGGTTAACAAAACCAAAATCTTCTAGCGAAACAATTAAGCGCATGATGGTTGCTTTATTTAATTCTGTTCGTTCTGCGAGTTCTGCTAGGGTTAAAGATTTATCACCTATTCTAAAAGCAGTTAACAAAGTTAAAAGGCGATCAGCCGATGCATTTCCGCTTGTTGCTGGGTGAGGTTTAATTTTAACCATGTTTTTCCTACAATAGCTTGATATCAATTTTAATGTATTGAATTAGGTTTTTAACTTTACCATATTTCTTATATTTTAATTCTATCTCTCGACAGCAACTTCTTTCATTTATCAAAGTAGTTAAAATATGAAGTATAGCCTCATTATTAGTAGGCTTTACCACTAACAATGAGACCTATATTAATTTCCCTATTAAGCCCCCTATTACGCTTCTAGCTTTTTGTCTTTACTACTTGAATAGATAAAATTTAAAGCAATCCCTAGGCAGATTAGCGCTCCTAATCGATACGGTGAAAAAGGGAGCATTTCATTACCAAACCAGCCAAAGTTATCAATCAAGATACTCATCAAAAGTTGCCCAAAAATTACAGCTACCGTAGCAACCGCGGCTCCGATTCTTTGCACGGCCAGTACCATAATGACAATATAAGGCACTCCACACATAGCACCCAACAACTGCCATTTGGGAACATCTAACAAGGTTAAGGTTTGTTTTGGTTCAAAGTAAAAAATAAGGAGTGCAGTAATTAGAGCACCGACTGAGAAAGTCAAAAAAGCACTACGAAATACACCAACTTTTGCTCCAAGTTGACCATTAATTGCAGCCTGTACACTCAATAAAGCACCACCAATGACGGCGAGAAGGATCATTAAAATTGTCATGCGGGTCTCCTATGCTTTTGCGACAAGTACAAGTGCAGCAACAATAAAGATGAGTGCCAAAATTCGTTTGCGGTCTACCTTTCGGTGTGGAGTCCCCAACAAACCATAGTGGTCGATGATCAGGCTTTTAGACACCTGACCCGCTAAAATGCCTATCATCGTCATGGCTATACCGATAATTGGAGTGGTAATGGTCAAAATAATGACGTAAGCAGGCCCTAAAACACCGCCCAGTAATTGCCATGATGGAAGCGTAAAAAATGAAGGACTATTACGTGGACTAAAAAACAGCATGAGTAAAAAGGTAAGTGCTGCACCCACACCAAAAATACTAAAGGTAGCCCATAACTCACCCACTTCCTTTCCTAACGGCCCTAGAAGCCCTGCTTCGACCGATAGCCCCATTCCCCCTAAAATGGTTAGGAGTAGTAATAGAATTTGCATCTACATTATTGCCTCTTATGTATCTAGGCAACGAATACTAAGGTAGCCAATTCATCAGAAAAACAGCATAATTCATGAATCACTTTTGCAGAAATTGCACAAATGAATTTAACAAATTTGATTGATATCCGCACGCTTCGCTTCTTTATTAGTGTTTACAATGCTCAAAACTTCTCAAATGTAGCACGTAAAGAAGACGTATCTGCATCTATGATTTCTCGAACCATCCAGCAGCTTGAAGATGCGTTGGGACAGCAACTTTTCTACCGAAATACGCGAGCAATTACACCGACCGAATCGGGCAAATTATTTTTTGAATATGCGAAAAGAATTACTGAACAATTTGATGAAGCTCAAAAGGCTTTACAAGATAAAACCATAGAACCATCCGGACTCGTCCGCATCAATGCTCCTGTATTTTTTGGTCAACGGCATATCGCGCCGTGGTTGGCGGGTTTATCAGAACGTTATCCAAGACTTTTAATCGAGCTAATACAAACCGATGAATTTATAGATCCGTTACGCGAAAGCACCGATTTAATATTTCGCATTGGAACGCTGACTGATTCATCATTTCATGCACGTATTTTTGGTACACAAAAGTATCATTTAGCAGCATCTCCTCGGTATGTTGCCAAATATGGTGTTCTTGATCAGCCGAAAGAGCTCAATCAGCACAAATGCCTAGTCTATAAAGGTTTTGAAGGTCCTAACCGCTGGTTAGTGAGAAAGCCTGATAAAGAATGGGTACATTATCCAATTACCCCCTTACTTTCATCGAATAATGCCGAGAGCTTAATGACAGCTGCGCTTCATGGTATGGGGATTGTTTTATTTCCTGATTGGCTGATTGGCAAAGCTTTAAAACAAGGTGATTTAATAAAGCTTTTACCTGAATATGAAGTCGCGATTAAATCACAACCCCAGCATATCGCAGCCATTTATCCAAATGTCCGTCATCCACCACTCAACATTAGAGCAGTGATAGATTATTTTGCTGAAATCTATGGAGACACACCGTATTGGCAGAATTAATTTTTTAAATAGAGTAAAAGAGATCAATTAACTGGTCTTTTTATATATAAAATCACTCATAAAAAAAACACAGAAGTAAGTCATTTATATTCTATATAATAGCTGTTGCCATCAGAACTGTTGAAAACCATATTTAAAGTAGGGTAAATAAATTCACCTCTTAACAAAATATATTCAACTTTAGTACTCTGAACTCTAGATGAATGATTGATTCTATTAGTATTTTCCTCTGTATAGTTTGCCTGTGCCCTTGTTTCTTTTCCTTGGTAATCAATAATTGTAATGTCTTTTAGCATTTATATGCTCCAATTTAATTAGACATATTATGCTTAACAAAATTTTTATACTATCAATATTTTGTAGGCAACTAATTTAAATTAATTTTTAAAATTTAATCATCTGTACCTTGAGAAAATTTATATATGTGTGCTTTATGTACCCCTACTTGAAATTGAGATAGGATAATTTCAAGTTTTAAAGGATAAGACTCAACAGGTTACATATAATTGATTTTATTTACGAAATATACAGTCGAAATAAAGTCCATTTCTATGACATATCAACACATATCAGTCTTAAAACAACCGTAATGTAAAGTGATTTAAAGCGTAGTATGAACTTTCCCCAGTGAAGATAAGAAGATAAAAATGTCAGGTTTTAAAAGTTTTTCTCAAAATACAACTAACAACGCTAATGTCATTAAAGCCCAAATGAATAAGCATTCTGCAACACAACCACCTACCGAAACTCAACCATCAGAAGTTCCTGGCACCGTAAAAGATCTGCCAGAGAATAATGATCAACCTGATCCAAATAACAAATAATTTCTTATTAACAGTGCCTTGGAAGTTATTTTGAGGTCCTGCTACTACTAAGAATAAATTAGTGCACTGATTTATTATACTATTAACTACTTTTATCAATTTGATTTGTTTAGTTATTTTAAGAAATTGCAGCCATTCATTCCAGAAAATTGATATGACTAGTCTCTCAGATATGAGGGGCTTTTTTAATTGTATTTCTACTTAACCAGTACTTACCCACTCATTAAAAAGAGCACCTAAGTGCTCTCTCATCCTTATTGATTTTTATATAAGGCAAAATTTATTGCCCTATCATATGCCTGTTCCTGTAACTCCGTATATACATAAAAGTGCTGTTCTGCTTTGGTAACAGGATTAATAAGTTTCATTGGTTCATAACTATGAGTATTTAAATCATTAGGATCAACATCAAAAGCTTCTAATTGCTGCTCTCTCCATTCTCCACTTAGTACACCACCTACACAAAGCCATTTCGTTGTATTCTCTGACATATCTAATCCATATTTTGGAGGTGTTTACATACCATAACACGCCGTTCTTTGAGCTGTATTATTTTTTCATGACTAAAAAATCGATCATCTAATTAGATGGCTTCTTCAGTAAAGTAATTTTAGGATCCATCACAACAAAAAAGCCCTCCATTAGAGGGCTAGATTCAAAGCTACTTAAGTAAACTTACAATATTGGTCCAACCCATCTTATGAGCCAAATCTAAAGGAGTCATTGATTGATTATTTACCTCCAACTTATTCGTATTCAACCTTAAAAGCTCTTGAACAAATAAATAATTACCCGCTATAACTTCACGATGTAATAATTGATTACCACTTTCATCTTTTTCAGTAATGATTGCAGGGTCTGTCTTTATAATATTTATAAACTGATCCAAAATATTCTTACACATGGGGTGTTCATCTAGGTTTTCGGGACAATTTTTCTGCTCATAAACTAGAAAAATTTCATCAGGATTACCAAAATCAATCCCCCATGCCTCATCATATTCTTTACGATCTGATGCATTTAAGGTCTTACGATGTTCTTGAATCGTAAACCCACCATGAACAGTGCCATTAGATAAAAACATCCAATCAACGATAGACTCAAATTGAAGCCTTACACTTTCACCAGCTTGCACATTATCAATGATATAAGGTTCATTTAACAAAATTCCTGAAATTGTACTACCATCAAAATCTACTTGATCAATCCACATATACTCAATTAAAGGTTCATTTTTATCTTCAAGGTTTTCTTGGATAAATGCACACTTCACATAAGCCAGTTCTAAAGCAGGAATAATTCGTCGAAATTCCCAATAAAGTTCACGCCAAAAATATTTAAATGTACCTATAGCATTCTCAAAAGCTAGAATCATTTCTGGAGATTCATTCTTATGCAATTTATTCATATAATCCATATTACAGTTAATTAATATTGAACTTGCTTATAATAACACTATGATAAATTTAAATATCTTTAAATTTCTTAACTATGACACCAATGTTCAAAGATAAAAAGACCAAGACTAAATAAAAGTAAGCCTCTTGAACCGTAAGAAGTTCGGCAAATTAAAATTACCTTAAAAAAAACCCACCGAAGTGGGTTCAATTGCAATCTGTAAAAGTGGTTAATTACATTTAATCGTCTTATTGAAAGTCTTATAGGTACCTGTTGTAATTACTTGAGCTGTATAAATCTGTTGGCTATGAGTTTGATGATTATTATTTATTTCACTAAAGCCTTTACCAGCACAAATGGTTTCAGCTTTTTTGTTTACTTTGTTTTCCATTGCTTCATTAGAACCTAAAATATTAGAAGTGGTTTGAATCATATAGTTTCCATTTTCAAGTTTAGTAGCTTGAGCTGGAAACATTTGTGCACAACTAGTCAAAGAAAGAGTAGAAGCTGCAAGAAGAGTTAGCATAAGATATTTATTCATAATTTCTTAGTTCGTTGAATTAAAAAACAAAAAAGACAAAATATATTTTTAAATTTTAACAGTCAACAATAAAATAAATAAAAACCACTACAATAAAAAGCCCACCTTCCGATGAGCTTTTTATTTAATTAAAATTAACGGTATGTATTATGCGTTAAATTCTGCTAATACAAAGTTTTTTACTATTTCATCAAAATTTGGTTTTAGAAGAGTTGGCTTGCTATCTTTTATAGTTTTATACCAATAACTCGCTGCAACTCCCATACTAATCAAAGCTAACAATTTCATTGCTCACCTCACTTATTGGGAAGAGTGAAACTTAACGTATCATTCGCGTTTGTAGTGTTCCAACTCGTTTTAGGGAGGTTTATGTATATTTTTTAAGCAATGTGTAAAATAAAAAACTCCCATATCTTCGTGAACTTTCTCTAATGCCAAAAGTGCAATTTAGTTATACTTAGCCCACTATAAAGCAATCCAGTATTTACCTTGCACAGGTTCAATTTCAGAAGTTCTATCACTACAATCTAATTATTTCAAACACTTAGGATTTCATAACTACAACTGTGTCACCCAAATATCCAACAATATAATGAGATTGGAAATACTACATTTTTGCTATTAATTTTTTAAATCTTATTTAGCTACTCAAACATTATTTTTGACTCAAATGATAATTCGCCATCCTCGTAAATATCTTTAAATAATTTTAATGATAATTCTAAATCTTGATTAACATATTTTGCTTTCCATTCATCTTCATGGGGTTCAAAAATATAAATTTCATCAGGATTTTTAGCGGCTCTGTTCACAAGACGTAAATAAGTACCAGCAGGATATTCTTCATTTTCACTAATACTACATCCCAACAAATAACCATATCTAGAATCACAAACCATGCTGTAGCTATCAATATCACTATATGCTAATCGCTCAGACTCTTCAGAATAATCTGCGTCTGTCTTATGAATAATGACACTACCTCCAAAATAAAAAACGTTCTTAATTATATTTGATAATTTTTCCCAACCCATTTCTTTTAAATCTATTCTTTTCTCTGAAAAAAATGGGGTTCTTACTACATAACTACAAACATATAAAATCATTACTAGCCTTTCATATTTACTTTACCAATCGCTCTGTCTCCAAATTGTTATTTTTCAACTATTGAGCACTGTTAAATAAATTATTATTTAAAAATCAAAAAACTATCGTAGATTGCTAATACTCAATAAATTCATGTAATGAATTTATAAAATGCACAAAGTTATCTGCTAGATACAGAACCTTTCTTTTACCCTCATTCATTCCAAAGTCATAGAATTCATCATGTAAAACAAGCACAATCTTAGGTTGATCTTTGATCCAAGGAAATCTGTAATCGAAACAAATAAAATTTCCACCAGGTGTAGATCCAAAGCTAATTAACTTTCCCTCATAGTCATCATCGCCTTCGGGAAATTGCATCCCTTCTATTCTAGGTTCATGCAAGTATCCTCCTAACTCTACTGTACTGATATTTAGTTCACCATCAGTGTCAACATAATCAAAGCTAGAAATTTCAGGATAGATGCCATCATGTTGAGAAATAAGTTCAACATATTCTGGTGGAAATATAACTTCTAAGGTAGCTGCAAAATTTTCAATAATTTCTTTATTAATTGCGCCATTTGGATACTGATCCCCAATATCTTGTAGCATTTGAAGACTCTCCACTATTTAAAAAATTTGCCTAATATTCTTAAGTGTTATAAATCACACAGTGCTTTATTTGTACTTTAGAGCACTTTTTTGTAAGTAATTTTCCCAATTCTTCATTAAGCGATTAATATTTTCTGCATAAGAATACAATGATGGATTATATCCATCTGTAGGAGGCATATATTTAATAAAATTATCCATTTCGGCTGGACAATCAAAATCTGTATAAATACTTTCTACTTCATCTAAAGGATCTTCAAAACTTTCTCGATTAAGCCAGAGCCAGCTAAGAATTACATATAACCATTTTTGACTGATGGTCTCATATTCATCTTCTTTAAAATTTGGACATAATTCATAAATAAAAGAACTGATGTCATTTGACTCAGTGGGTATAAGGAATGACAACTCAAGTTCAGCATTAGTATAGTCCCCCGTTAATAAACTATTTTCTGCTTTTTTTATTGGTATTTCTGAAGTAAGAAGATTATTTTCATAGCCCCATTTGATATCACACCATGAAAGGTTCACCTTTTCATTAATAAAATCAGCAGGTATTGGAAACAACTTCATCTCTTTGTGTCTCGTTTGTTAATAAAAAGACTGTAATTCTACTATGTGCAAAATCTTAATAAGTAATAGTTTATTGATTATCAAGCATATATTTAAAAATATTATAACAATTTCAAACTCAGTCTTTTAGCCTCGGCTTCATCACCATACCACCACACTGATATATCTTTGACTTTAGCTGACATTTCTTCATTAGGACCTAGATCACTTTCTAATGAATAGTAGTCCCCATTTTGATATCTCGGCATAATTGTACTATTTATAAATAAATCATAGGCTTGTTGATAGCAATGTGGACATGAAGGTAAAGAGTTTAAAAACCTTTTTAGATTATCTTGAATATATTCACGATAAATAGGCCCGCTATCTGGAATATTTTTAGGTTTTGTCTCATTTAAAATAGGATCATTACGACCTGTTATCCATAGAATGATATGGCAATTTGTACATTGCGCACCTAATGGTTCAGCTCTTTCATATTCGTTTATACCGTACTGCAAGCCATGTTGCTGATACCCTTTCAGATAGTAAGGTACTACCGCTATTTCACTAGCTGCTACCTGATGTAAAGATCTCATAGGTACTCCTTTTAGAATTCATTTTTAGAAGAAAAGATAGAATAAAAACATAAAGCAACTACCAAGTCCTATTGCTACCCATGATATTAATTTAGATATAAATCTATCTTCTTTAAAAAAGAATGGTAAAACCCATTTATTGATGTCTATTTCTCTTAGCCAAAATAAATACCAAGGAAAAGTTAAGGCGAATATAAGAGAACTTGTGAACATAGCAACAGATGAAGGTCTCTTGTAAAATTCAGACTTACTCATTTTAAAAAACATTACCCAAAAAATTACTTCTAGAGCGCATAGCAAGACACATAAATAAATATAAAACTTACTCTTCAGATTAGTGATAAAAATTGGAGTTAGTGTCCAGAATGGAAAAACGAGTCCAAATCCAAGTCTAAAACCATATAAATCATCATGAATTTCAAATAGAAAGAACCGTAGAGGTATTATTACATAATAAAGAGCAAAAAATATAAGGCTTAAAAACTTAACTCGATTAAGAGTGTTTGAGTCAAGGTCTGCAACAATAGGTTTAGATATTAAATATCCAAAAAAATAATTAGCATAGAAACTAATTAGATAAATAAATAGGGAAGAATATGACTCATAGTCAAAAACACTATACAAGAATAAAGATAAAATCCAAAGCAATCCAAAAATAAGGAAATTTTTAGCAATAATAAAAAATGGAGATTTGGTTCTAAGAACTGATGGCTCAATCATAATTTGCACTGCGGTATACCCCATCTATACATAGCCATTTCTAAGTAATGACTATAATTAATTCAAATTTATCAATATATTCGGTAGATATATAAATTCATGCCATTGTATCCTCCTGTACCCCCATCTGTTTGCAACCAAACTTTTGAGTAGGTTGATTCAGCTACAAAAAATTTATCTGTATCGTTTCAAGCAAATCATCACTTATCACTTCAAATTCTTTATTTTTTGCTGAATGAGTGTTCATTAAAGGATGATTTAAAGATATTTCATCTAATTTATCTAATGCACGTAATTTATTAATCACATGAATTTCAAGTGGCAATAAAGTGAATGGAGGGTTAATAAATTTTGGAGGATACTTACGTAAATCATTATCTATTAATTCTTCGCAGTGTAAATTTGCTATATCTATGAGTAATGGTTCTAAAAATACTGTGTCACATGACCAATTATTTATCAAATCTTTAAATTTTCCATCTATCTTTGATTCTAATGTAAATTCTTCATTAATCCATTTGTAATAAGCCCATAATGAAAAATAGTCATAACTTAAAGGGAAATCAGATAGAAATTTTTGTTGTAAACAAAACTCCACTTGGCGCGCTAATTTCTTTGCTAAATTTTTATTATTCAATAGAATTGCCCAAAAAAGTAGTGCAGAAAATTCTGAAAAATACTTCTTTAACTCATGTACATTCATTTTATCTGAAGGTTTTATTTTAAAATCATTTAATTGTAATGCTCTTCCCACCTCTGCATACATCAAGGCAAGATTTAAACTATTTAAAGCATCCATATCAGCCTTATTATTTTCAATTTTTAAGAATGCCAATTGGGCATAAGATATAGACATACTAACTATATGATGAGGAAAAAGTATATCTTCCCCATCTAAGGTATCTAGTATGTATTTTTGATCAAATTTTAATGAATGAATTAAACTTCCAATACTATATTTTTTATAACATTTTAATAATTTATTTAATTCTCTTATTTCTTTCATCAGGCAATCTCAATAGGTTTCACAATATAAGAAAATATTTCTTAAGAATATTTAACTTAATAATTATAAATTTAAAAACTAATATTTCGGAATAAAATTATTTAAAATTCATAAGATAGTTTTAATATATAGCTTGTAAAACTTTTTACAAATAAAGTTGTATTATTTCTAATTTAGCTAGAAAGCAATAATCTTCCTGTTGTTAACTCATCGAATAAAGTAGGATCTTCATCACCTCGAATTGTGCCTTGAGACGAATATGAACCTAATCTCTTTCTGTATCGAATTAAGTACTCAAATAGTGTTCCAAATCTTTTTACTGTATTGCTATTTTCATCCCACTCATAAACAATATCATTAATATCCTTTGTATACATGAAGAAAATATTAGCATGTTCATTCTCACCACAAATCTCAAAATATTGTTCTTCAGCTAAATCTAATTTCTCACCACTCTCTCTATAATTGATAGCAAGTTCTTCATCAGCCATTAAATTTTTTTGCCTTTGTATATTAAATCCCGCATTTCTATAATATCTGTATATGTAAAAATCATCACCAAAAATCAACCCTCCTGAACATTTACCCATAGTTGTTAGCAACTCTTTCAATTGACCATGCACAGAAATATTATTTAATTTCTCAATTTCAGCGATTTCTTGTTCTGAATATCCATTAACCTTTTCTAATTTTTCAATAAAATAATTTTTTTCAGCTTTAATAGAAGAAAGCATAGTCACCAAATTACTCATATAAAGTACCTTATAGATTGGGAAGCCTTAAAATAGATCTATAAATATTCACAACTTAGTATACCAAATTAAAAACTTTTACACATAATTACCATTCTCATCCAGCTCGTCTTTTGGCCTATTATGATAATCAGAAATTAAAAAACTAAAATAATCCATCATATTAGCCATAATGCTTCTTGAAAAATTCAAGTCCATATAAATTCCATATTTTATCTTTTTATGTACATCAAAAAATGTTTGCATAATTATACTAAAGAAATCCAACCAATCATCATCAACATTTTTATTTCTGTTATTGGTTATAGTTATTGATAAAATTTCATTTCTTTTTTCTGAAAAAATACCGATCAAATACCCTCTTAAATAATCATGAAATGCTGACAAATTCCTTCCAAATTGTTTTGTATTTGGATGAATATCATTCAAATATTCTCGATTATTTCCATATATTTTATCACCAAAAAAATCATAAACTTCTTGAATTCCTTCAAAATCAGATATATCAAAGCAAACTTTAATAACTTGCTTACTTGTAATATCTTGCTCAGTAAAAAAATGACATGAGTCATCTTTCATTTTAATATTCTGCACAATAAAACTCCAACACTATGAAAAGATTAACGTAGTTTTCATTCATACTTTTCACTGCGGTATATCCAATCTATACATAGCCACTCCTATGTTAAATTAACAACTATATTTTTGAAAAGTTAATTCATATAGACTCAATAATTAATATTTCCAAGTTGTTTTTTAAATATTTTTAATGCTTCATGTCTAGTTTTTTGTGTATATCTTTTTGTCATACTTGCTATTTTATTAAGTATTAAGATTATTTCATCAGAAATATACTCGGATTTTTTATTCAATAGGTTTAGAGCTAATATTGTCCAATATTCTGAAGTACTATCTGATAGAGCAAAAATAAGTATTTCTCTAATTTGTTCAAAAGAATAGACTTCAGCAATATTCTCAACTTCTTTATTTTCAAGTATTAATAAACCTTCCCTCACATCTTGCATTAAAACCCCTTCAATTATTTGTTTAGTTTTCATGATCTACAATTATAACTTTAAATTAATCTCTAACCTTTAGTGAGTAAAATTTAGAATTAAACATTATCAAATATTACCCCAAAAAACCTCCCCATCACCACATCCCTTTCCTCCAAACTCTTTGAGCTTAAAATCTGGAACATCAAGCCATCAATTAGGTTTAAAACCAAATTGGCATCGGGTTTTAATGCATGAGCTTCTAAACTAAAAACTAAATCAAAAAGTTCTTTAAGCAGCCATTTTCTATATTCAAGCGCTATGCGGTAGGCCTGCGGGTAAATGTGTTTAGTTTCAAAAATGGCTTTAAGTAATAGATAGTACAGGCTATTAAAATTGACATGTAAAACAATAATCTCTTTGAGTTTATCGCTTGAGGTTCGGTAACGGCTTGAGTAGATAATTGCCAGCACTTCTTCTTTGAGTTTACTTTTTTGAAAGGATACGCACATTTCAATAAGTCGCTGTTTTGAGTGAAAGTAGTTATAAAAGGTGGCTTTAGGAATTTTGGATTTTTTGACGATTAAGTCCACGCCCGTATTGTGAAATCCATAGATATTAAATAGCTCTATTGCAGTATGAATAACCTGTAATTTTTTGGAAGATCTTTCTAAAGTTGGCATCGTTTTACCGTTATAAATTCTTGTTGTTGCTAAAAGAGATTAAAAAGCCTGTGCCTTTTCTGGGAGAAAAAAAGGCACAGCAAAGCCGTAAAGACTGTGCTTGGCACATCTCAAGTTTTATTGTTGCTAAGTTTTAGACGTAATGATTTAAAGCCTGAAAAGCCTATAGCTCATCAAACTGGTTTAAAACTTTAAGTTGTGTCGAGATAGATTTTGACAGTGACTGCCAATAATTTATGAATGTGCATAGCCAACTCCTTCTTTTGGGAGTTCTGCCGAAACATTATAAATTATGGTGGCAGAACGGAAGCAGGTTGACGGACTGGTTTGAACTCCAGCACACCCGAAGGTGTCCCACTCCCGCCCTACCGCTACGGGAGGGAACGAGGTGTGCACACAAGACTACTCCTCAGAAGAAATAATCCTGATGTGGTTCAAATAACGGTCCGTCAAAACCGACTGGCAATGTAGGCCAGCCCGCAAATGGTAATCTTCAATATTTGAGCTGTCAATGTGAAATTGGCTAGAAATTATTTAATTAAATTATTGTTTTTCATT
The DNA here is from genome assembly GCF_038562025.1 of Acinetobacter sp. D009. Classification (NCBI taxonomy): domain Bacteria; kingdom Pseudomonadati; phylum Pseudomonadota; class Gammaproteobacteria; order Moraxellales; family Moraxellaceae; genus Acinetobacter; species Acinetobacter sp. D009. The sequence continues at coordinate 1,819,206 of NZ_CP151886.1, read as the reverse complement.
TAATTACATAATTAAGAAAAACCTTAAATATTGGCTTAACAATTTGCTTTTATAACAGCACTCTAACGCTTTCTTTTTATTGTGACTGCGCTTACTCGGCCATAAATATTTTAAATTTTGAGACTAAAAAAGGAGGTATTAGCCTCCTCTTTTATTTCAAACTCTCAACATCTGGTGGTAATTAAATACCTTTATCTGCCAGATATTACTGAAGATTCTTTGAGTACGTTTTAGGTGATATTTGGGTGATGTCTTTCTTTTCTAGACGATTTAACAATGTGCCAAAGATTGCAGCAACAATGTACATAAATAATGAATAAACTGCTGCTGGCATAGCGGCCATACTGCTTGCCATTACTGTAAAAGCAATGGTCATGGCTAAGGTACTGTTATGAATTCCAATTTCAAACGCGCAAGCTTTTGCCTGAAAGCTATTTACTCCCAATAATCTTGGAACAAAATAGCCAACCATTAAACTACATACGCAGAACAGTAAAGTTGCCAATCCAATTTGTCCAATATACGTCATCAGATTTTGATAATCTCGTGCAACTGCTAGTATGATGATCGATACGAGAAAAACGATAGCAAAGATACGCACAGGTTTATTGAGCTTTTCAGCCGTATGCGGCGCAAAATGACGGACTAACATCCCGATCCCAACGGGAACTAAAATAATAAGAAAAACCTGTATGATTTTAGAGAATTGCAATCCTACGTTTTGTCCATTTTCCATAAAGTGCTGTATTGCAAAATTCACGATTAATGGAAGTGTAAAGGCAGCAATGACCGAATTTATAGCCGTTAAAGTAATATTTAAAGCGATATCACCTTTATAGAGATAGCTAAATAAATTAGCTGTTGGCCCGCCCGGTGATGCAGAAAGGAGCATTAATCCAACAGCAAGCATTGGTGGTAAAGCAAGAACCTTACAAATAATAAAAGCAATACCGACTAAAATAACCAGTTGGCAAAATAATGCGATAAATACGGCTTTTGGATGTTGTCGCACGCGTTTAAAGTCATTTATGGTCAACTCTAGACCCAAACCAGCCATAATAATTGCGAGTGCAATTGGTAAAAATACGGTAATTAATCCTGAACCCATAATCTCATTCCTTTTTTCATTTATTTATGGAGCTTCTAGTCCCATACGCTTATGTTTTTAATTAAAAGTTCTTATTAAACTTTTAGTTCTTTTCTTAAAATTTTACCCACATTCGATTTGGGTAATTCATTGATAAATTGAATATAGCGCGGTTGTTTGTAGCCAGTCAGGTTTTCTTTTGCATAGATTTGGATTTCTTCAACCGATAAAGAGTCATCTTTTTTGACAATAAAGGCTTTCGGCACTTCACCCGATTTTTCATCTGCAATGCCAACCACGGCGACTTCTAAAATTTTTGGATGTTGGGCTAAAACTTCTTCAATTTCGTTCGGAAAAACATTAAAGCCTGAAACTAAAATCATGTCTTTTTTACGGTCAATAATTTTGGTATAGCCTTTTTCATTCATAAAGCCAATATCACCCGTTCTAAAGAAACCATCAGCAGTCATGACCGCTTTCGTTTCTTCAGGTAAATTCCAATAACCTTTCATGACCTGCGGGCCACGAATTGCAATTTCTCCAGTTTCACCGGGTGCTAATTGATGACCTTCATCATCCAAAATTGCAATATCCGTGCTCGGTACAGGAATACCGATTGTGCCACTAAAAGTATTAGAGATTGGCGGGTTAAAGGTCGCAACAGGAGAGGTTTCTGATAAGCCATATCCTTCACGGATAATACGTCCTGTCAGTTTTTCCCATCCATCGGCAGTGGATTTCAAAATTGCCATACCGCCGCCAGTGGTAATTTCTAAACGGCTGTGGTCCAATTTATTAAAGCCTTCATGATGAAGCAGTGCATTAAATAAAGTATTTACAGCAGGAAAAACCGTAGGACGATATTTTTCAAAACAATGTACGAGAGCGTCTAAATCACGCGGATTTGGAACCAAAACAGTGGCATAACCTTTATTCATTGCACTGTGCAATAAACAGACAGTAAAACCAAAAATATGATAAAGCGGTAAGGCACAGATTGCTATTTCATCTTCAAAAGCATCTCGATCACCAAAATAGCTTTTAAAAACCACATTGTTTTGTAATAAGTTGGCGACAATATTTTTATGGGTTAATTCTGCGCCCTTGGAGACACCTGTTGTTCCACCCGTATATTGTAAAAGCACAGTATCCTCAAGAATAAGCTTAGGACGTATGTAGTCTTGGGCATTTGTCTTCAATAAGATTTGCTTAAAAGCGTATTTTTTAGAATCTAAGCTGTCTAATTCAGTAGGTTGCTCGACTAACATTTCAGTCATGGTGGTAGTAATAATCTGCTCAACCGACACTTGCTCTTTAACCGCCTCATAAACAGGTAAAAATTGTTCTAATATAAATAAGACTTTTGCGCCTGCATCATTTAATTGATGCTTTAACTCACGGGCTGTATAGAGGGGGTTAATATTGACCAGAATGTAACCTGCACGAATGACGGCAAGTGAAATAATTGGGTACTGAATAATATTGGGCATCATCACGGCAACACGTGTACCTTTTTCTAGCCCTAAACTTTGCAAGAATGTTGCTACTTGTCGACTATATAAATCAATTTCAGCATATGAAAAAGATTGGTCTGCAAATATAAAAGCCTTTCTTTGCCAGAACTTATTAAAACTGTTGTCCCAAAAATCGAGAAGTGAAGTTTGTTCATCCGGCAATGTAATCGTACTTTCTATATTCCATTGCTTATATTCATCTAACCAGATCTGTTTTGTCATCTTATTGTCCTTTTATGAGAGGGAGAAATGGAACTGTTCCTACTCCACTTTTTATATTTTCTTTAATCTCTTAATCTGCTTACTCTCGTACAGAAATAAACTGTTTATATAACTAAGCGATCCATCAAATAGTTGAATTAAAATTTATAACCAATTTTCAAACCGTAACCGATTGAATAGTTATTTTTATATTCACCCACATAATATTCACTGCCTGCTTGAGCACCAAGCTGTCCTTTAGCATCACCGAGCCATAGATACTTCATTCCACCTGAAATAAAGTATTTTGAAGTTGGACTATATTGCGCACCAAGACCAACACTGTAATAACCTTTAGCTGGCCCACCTGTGGACACGCGCTCACCTGCTCCCGAGTCCCAACCTACAGAAACTGAACCCGACCATTTATCGCTTAGGCGTTGTCCAATCCCAAGATTGGCAGACCATTGATCATCATAATAACGAACCAGATTAAAACCGTTTGGACGACTTGGCGTTGATAGAACCCCAACAACTTCTGAGATTTCACCAAAACGATACGGTTTAAACTCAAAATCATTCCAGTGAACCCAACGCACGTTACCGAACAATAAAGTACCTTTGCGTAATCCGGTCTGAAATTCCAAATTCACTGACTCTGGCGCTCTAAACTTAGTTGAGCCTGATGTGCCTGCTTCGGGTAAGCCCGCAACAATATGATTGAGTGCATCCTTCCGCGATTCAGTGAGTTGTCCTATAGAAACCATATACGCCAAATGCTGATCAAGAAAATCACGGCCTTGCTGCGTACTTAACATATCAACCAATGGCGCATTTTCATTGGCAGTCACTTCATGCATAATTTCTGAACGATAGGTTAATGAGGCTTTTATGGCTTTTTCGGGAATTTGATAACCAAATCCTGCCAGCCATCCCCAATCTCCAACTTCTTTGGCATTAAAGTCATAGCCATTATATAAACTGAAAACTTGACCTCTTAAATTGACGTTACTTTTAAATGTCTGATAAACAGGACCTGCATAAAAGTTCCAGTTCTTATCCGGTTGATAACCAAATATCAGACTAAAATTTTGCATAACAAAATTCGATTTGGTGTTCCCTGTTACGACTTCTCTACCGGTCTTTTGGGCAAGTGTTGCTGAATCAATGCCTGGTACTAAAATCGTATCACTCGGCTTAGCAACAAAGCTGTTATTTCCATAATATTCTGAGTCGGAAGTAAAGGGCTGATCGTAAAGAAAGCCAAATGAAAACTTAGATGCTACCTGTAATTTCAAAGCTGCACTGGGACGATAATCAGAGTTTGCAATATCAGAAATACTATTACGGGTTGGGTTTGTACCTGCTTCTTGTCCTTCTAACGAAGTGTCTGAAACAGATAAACTTGCCTCAAAATAATTACCGGGTTGTAGAAATGCAGAAATTGATTGTCCTGTTCGATCAAATGCTGCTGCATAGAGTGGGCTCGTACAAAATGAAGCCATGACCATGACTAATGTTTTCTTTTTCATCTTTTAATCCGTCCTAGATTTTTATTTTTACTTATTAGGGCACTCTTTACTGAACGCCTGATGTTTGTTTTTACATAGTGATTCTTATTAGGCATTTTCTATAAAATCAGGTTGTTCTCCTTTACATTCAACGGTGCGGTTAAGGAATGGTTCTTACTAGAACCATTCTTCTGACATGTTGAGTGGAGTCGTCTCTACCGGATCAAGCACCGCTAACCAACTCATAATTTTCGGCATTTCCCAGCCAAAGAAATAATCACATGCTGCAAGCTTCCCACGCAGAAAATCAGGGTCTGTTGAGTTCGGCATGAGTTTATGAATGACTACCGCCTGATCAAGCCATAACCATCCCACCACAAGATGTCCAAAAGCTTCTAGATAATTGGCGGCATTTGCCAGTTGAAGTTCTACATCGGTTAAGGCATGCAATTTCTCTGTTACATCTCGGATGAGTTGCCACTTTTGATCTAATTGATCTGCATGATCTTTTAAAGAAGGCTCTGCTTTGGCTTGTTCGATCGTATTCATGATTTTTTCATGTAATAGCTTCATCGACAGTCCCTGATTAAGACGAGTTTTTCGTCCTAATAAATCGAGCGCCTGAATGCCAAATGTTCCTTCATGAATCGGGTTGAGTCGATTGTCCCGATAAAACTGTTCAACATTATATTCACGGGTATAACCGTAGCCGCCATGAACTTGAATGGCTAAATCATTTGCCACAAGCCCCCATTCAGAAGACCAGCTTTTCACTACTGGCGTTAATAGATCAAGTAATTGATGTGCTTGATCGCGTTGCTCGGCATCTTCAAGCGAGTGGATATCATCGGTTAATCGGGCTGCATATAGGCACAGTGCCAACGCACCTGAGACATATGCTTTTTGCGCCAAGAGCATACGGCGAACATCCGCATGTTGAATGAGCGGAATTTGTGGAGAACTTGGATTGCGTTCACTACGAGAGCGACCTTGTACTCGAGTTTTTGCATAATCTAAAGCATGAAGATAACCAGTATATCCCAATGCTGCTGCCCCAAGTCCAACCGAAATTCGGGCTTCATTCATCATATGGAACATATAGGCCAGTCCTTTACCAGCTTCGCCGACTAGCTCACCAATTGCGCCTGCTTCTCCTTCGGGTGTGAAACGACCTTCCCCAAAATTCAGCACACAATTCACAGTTCCCCGATAACCCATTTTGTGGTTAATTCCAGCTAATGCCACATCATTACGTTCACTTGGCTGTCCATTTTCATCGAGTAATTTGCGCGGTACAGTAAACAAAGAAATACCTTGCACACCTGCTGGTAATTGTCCATTTTCATCTGGAATTTTTGCCAAAACCAAATGAACAATATTGTCAGAGATATCGTGCTCGCCACCTGAAATCCACATTTTGTTTCCAAACAAACGATAACGACCATCTTTTGTTTTAATCGCACGTGTACGAATATCAGCCAGACTTGAACCTGCTTGCGGCTCCGATAAGCACATCGTTCCGAAACATTTGCCTTCTATCATAGCGTTGACATAGGGTTTAACTTTTTCAGGTTCACCATGAGCCATTAATAAATTTGCATTACCAATGGTTAAAAAGGCGTAACCCGCTGTTCCCGAATTGGCACCAAGTAGATATGCCATACCTGCACGCTCAATGGTATTGGGTAAGTTCATTCCATTCCAATCTGACGGAAACGCTGCACTCATCAAACCTGCATCCGCAAAGGCCTTTAGCGCTACCCCGACTTCAGGATTGACAGTTACACGTTCACCATCAAAAACAGGTTCGTTACTGTCATTTTTTTTATTATGAGGAGCAAATAAATCGGTTGCCAAAGCCTCGTAAACGTTTAAAACAGACGTATATTCAAAACGGTCCTGTCCTGCAAAAGAATTGCGTTGGCTGAGTTCTTCGACTTTTAGCCAATCGAATAGCAAAAAATCGACATCACGGCGAGAGAGAATTAATTCATTGCTCATGGTTTATTCCTATACATTTACAAGTGTAAGCCACTCGGCCACAAGTGCCGGTTTTGCCTGATCTTCGATTTCAATCGTGACTTCCATGATCAACTGATAACTTCCCTTATTTTTTTGGGAAATATTTTTTAAGTGAAAATTTCCACGCACCCGCTTACCGCTATGTACAGGACTCATAAAACGCAAATTATTGATGCCATAATTCACGCCAGATTTCTGCCCCTGTACAGTCGGCAAGACCTGAGCGGCCATCGCTGAAAGTAAAGAGAGTGTTAAAAAACCGTGGGCAATCGTGCCCCCAAAAGGTGTCTGACGAGCAGCTTCTTCATCCACATGAATAAATTGATGATCTTGTGTGACATCCGCAAAGGTATTAATCATGTTTTGATCAATGGTCATCCATTGCGAGCTACCTAATGCTTGGCCTTGCAACTCAACCAGTTGGTCGATACTTAATGTATTTTTTGTCAAAATTATTCTCCTGCCATTAATGAAGCTTTTTTCAGCTCAAGCTCACCCTGAGCGCCTCCTCTAACAGGCACAAACTCATCTGTTCGGTCTGAAACATCAGCTAAACGTTGTGCTAAAACATGCGGAACTTTTTCATCCGTACCTAAATAAATTCCTTGCGTAAGGGTAATGTGGGCAGCTTCAAAACTACCTGCGCCAGCACAAAGAATCATACGGGTAGGTGCATCTTCGCTAACCAAAGTCGCGATTGCAGGACTGACCGCACTTGGAGCAAGAGCTTTAAGGGCTTCTTCGGGTAATAATCCTTCAAGCATACGAGTTGCAGCTGTTGGTGCTAGACAGTTCACCCGAACATTAGATTTTTCACCCTCTAAAGCCAGTGTCTGCATGAGTCCAACCAATGCCATTTTTGCAGCACTGTAGTTGGACTGCCCAAAGTTGCCATATAGACCAGAGGATGAAGTCGTCATAACAATACGACCATATTTTTGCTCGCGCATGATATTCCATACCGCTTTAGTGCAATTTACTGCCCCCATTAAGTGGACATCAATCACGGTACGGAAGTCATCTAGTGACATTTTGCTAAAAGTTTTATCTCGAAGAATTCCAGCATTATTAATTAAAATATCTACACGTCCCCAACGGGCAATGGTTTCATCTACCATCTGTTGAACTTGTTCAATATCCGTGACTGAAGCACCATTTGCCATCGCCTCGCCACCAGCCGCAATAATTTCATCCACGACTTTTTGGGCCGCCATGGTTGAGCCACCTTTTCCATTCACATCGCTACCAAGATCATTCACGACCACTTTTGCACCCAAACGAGCCAGTAACAATGCATGTTCCCGCCCTAGACCTGCGCCTGCACCTGTAACAATAGCCACTCGATTGCTTAAATTAATTGTCATGATTTTTCCCTAAATATATGAATAAGATGTATTTAATAAATGTTTTAATAAGCTGTCACGCCGCCATCAATTGCAATGGCTTGACCTGTGAGATATGAGTTTTCTTTGGCACACATCATCAGCATCATTGCCACCACTTCGCTTGGATGGCCAAGACGCTTCATTGGCGAGGCCTGCGCTAAAAAGTCTTGTTTCTCTTTGAGTTCACTGTCGACCACCATCGGGGTGGTTGTATAAAATGGACAAATTGCATTAACTCGAATGCCTTTATTTGCATATTCAACCGCTGCTGTTTTGGTTAATCCCACCACAGCATGCTTTGCCGCAGCATAGGCAGCCAATTTGGGAGCCGCACCTAAACCTGCAACAGAAGCAACATTCAGAATAATGCCACCACCTTGTTGCAACATCTGACGAATTTGATGCTTCATTCCAAAGAACACACCTTTGGCATTGACGGCAAAACTCAAATCCAGATCTGCTTCATCGGTATCAATAAGGCTTTTCATAGGCGGACTCATACCTGCATTATTGATCCCGACATCGATTCTACCAAACTGAGTAACTGCACTTTGCACCAAAGCCTGTACATCTGCTTCACAGCTAACATCACACACTTGCGCAACCACCTCCACTCCTGCTTGGCGTAGCGGTTCAACTACAGTATTTAACCCTTCAATATTCAAGTCACCCAACACTAGTTTTGCACCATACTTTGCCAGTTGCTCTGCCAGCAATGCACCAAATCCACTCGCTGCACCTGTGATTAAGACCACTTGACCTGAATAATGTTCGTACATTGCTATTCCTCCCTAAATAGTTAAACCGCCATCAACCACAATACATTCACCATTGGTGTAACTCGCAGCATCTGACACTAAATAAAGTACAGTTCCAGCCATTTCACGTGGTTCTGCGTGACGGCGTAATGGAATTGTGTCCATCCAGCTTTTATAAATATCTTCATTTTCAAATAGTGCCGAAGCAAATTTGGTCTTGGTAAGACCCGGCAATAAAGCATTCACTCGAATGCCCAATGGTCCACATTCTTTTGCAAAGGCTTTGGTCATATTCACCACCGCAGCTTTGGTAATAGAATAAATACCTTGTCGATCTCCGGGTTGCAGGGCATTTACAGATGCGGTATTAACAATTGCACCGCCACCCTGTTCTTTCATTAATTTACCTGCCTCGACAGACATGAAGAAATATCCACGAATGTTGACTTCAACCGTTTTGTTATAGGCCCCAATATCTGTATCGAGAATATTACCAAAATAAGGGTTGGCAGCTGCATTATTGACTAAAATATCTAAACGACCGTGTTCTTTACGAATATATTCAAAAATTGCTGCAATATCTTCGAGTTTACCCACATGACAGGCGGCTGCCTCCGCTTTACCATTTGCTGCAATAATTTCATTAGCAACGCGTTGGCAATCTTCAACCTTGCGACTAGATACAATTACATGTGCGCCTTGTTCAGCTAAAAGTTTGGCAATTTCCTCACCAATACCACGGCTTGCACCTGTAACTAAGGCTATTTTTCCAGTCAAATCAAATAAATGTGTTGCCATATCATTTCCTTATGTTCATAGGTTTTATAAAAATTTGTTGTAATCAACGCTTTCTAAATGCTGTTACCACAAGCGCTACGTTCAAAATTCACAGTATTAATCACTCTATTTCTTATGCTATTTCCTGACCATATCTAACTTGTTACAATGAATAAAATGAATTGTTTGAATAACAAACTATGAATGAAATGAATAATAATATTGCCTCTCTTGCTCGTATTGATCTGAATTTATTTCGTGTATTTGTGGCAATTTATAGAGAAAAAAATCTAACACGGGCCAGTGAACAACTTTTTCTAAGTCAACCTGCTGTTAGCCATGCATTAGCTCGTTTACGTGATCATTTTAATGACCCATTATTTATTCGAGATGGACACGGTGTTGTTCCATCACCTTTAGCCAAACGTTTATGGCCTAAAATTGAACAGTCATTACAACTTATGCATCAAGCAATTCAAAGCACGCATGACTTTGTGCCAGCACGAGATTTAAAGCATCTCACAATTGCTATGAATGATGAGTATGAAGGAATTTTTTTACCCTCTATTATTCAGCACTTAACTCAATTTAATCCTAATTTGCAGTTAAATAGCGTACGCATTGATCGTAAAAACTTAAGACATGAGCTTTCTACGGGAAAAATCGATTTTGCGATTGATGTGCAACATTCGGTTGAAGATAGCATTGGTTATGAATGCCTTACTAAAGATCAATTTGTAGTAATAAGTCGCAAGCAGCATCCTTTATTATCCACAACAAACCTAACCAAAGAAATTTATTTAGAAGCTAAACACATTACAGTGTCCTCTCGTCCTACAGGTCGTGTCTTTGAAGATTTTTTCTTATCTAAACAAGGTATCAAAAGAACGATTAGTTTCCGCTGCCAACAATATGAAACGGCAATCCGATTAATTACACAAATGGACCATTTACTCACGATTCCTCAATGTCAAATTGCTCACTTTAAAGATAATTACCCTCAAATTAAGGTGCATCCGCTACCGATAGATATTGTTGGATATCAAATGAATTTATATTGGGATCAGCAAAAGTCCCATGAACACCAAATCGTATGGTGTAAGAGCCAAATATTGCAGCTTATGAATAGTTTATAAAATAGTAAATTTATGACAATAAAATTCTATTTCGCTTGCGCTGCTCATATTTTTATGTATGATTGAGTAATCACTCAATTAATATTTTTGTATATGGCTCGTCCTCGTAGTGAAGATAAACGTAATGCAATTTTAAGTGCTGCTATTGAAACATTAGCAGAGCTTGGCGAGCGTGCGTCTACCTCAAAAATTGCCAAAGTTGCTGGCGTGGCAGAAGGTACTTTATTTACCTATTTTAGTAATAAAGAAGAACTGCTGAACCAGTTATATCTTTCGCTAAAGGCCGAACTGCGTCAGGTGATGATGCTTAGTTACCCTGCCGATTCTGACTTACAAACACAAATGTCGCATATTTGGCAAAGCTATTTGGACTGGAGTCTAGAAGCTCCCCTTAAACGTAAAGTGATGGCACAGCTTTCGACCTCAGAACAAATTACTGAACAAAGCAAACAAATTGGCATGCAAACCTTTTGTGACCTCACCCAAAACATTCAAGAGCGTATTAACGATGGCAAGTTAAGAGACTATCCACCGTTATTTATTGCTTCAATTTTAGGTGCGCTTGCTGAAGTTACCCTCAATTTTATTGCCCAAGACCCTTCTCAAGCCGAGCGTTATCGCAAATCAGGTTTTGAAGCCTTTTGGCATGCAGTTTCAATATAGATAAAAGTAAGGATGCACGGCGTCCTTATTTTTGAATGAATTAATGAGTGAGTAAATACTCATTTAAATAAATCTAAATAAGCACTTAGCCCAAGTTCTTATTTGTACATATAGGTTTGTTCCAATAAGGAAAAACAAAATGACTATTTCAAACACAACAGACTTGCCTACTCCCTTAATGCCATCACAGCAACACAATGGCAAATTTAGAAATACGCGTCCGAACCAACACCAGCCTTCGTTTGGCAAAACGCTTCAACTTATGTGGAAGTTTCTATTTAACAAACCTAAAGATACCGTTCCAAACAAAGCAATTCCTGTTTTAAGTTTGTCGAAAGAACAATTATTAAGTGCACCTGACCGCTCTCTATTTCGTTTGGGCCACTCAACTATCTTGTTAAAACTTCAAAATGAGTTTTGGTTAACCGACCCTGTTTTTTCAGAGCGTGCATCACCTTTTCAATGGCTTGGACCAAAACGTTTCCATCAGCCCCCAATTAGTATTGCCGAATTACCACTCATTAAAGGTGTGATTTTGTCGCATAACCACTACGACCACCTCGACTACCATGCAGTCATGCAGCTTAACGATAAAGTTGAGCACTTCTTAACACCGCTTGGTGTGGGTGACACACTCATTAAATGGGGAATTCCAGCAGAAAAGGTTCAGCAGCTCGACTGGTGGGATACCACACAGGTAGATGGACTAAAATTGGTGGCTACCCCTGCTCATCATTTTTCAGGCCGTGGTATGGGCGATAGCAATGCGACGCTTTGGGCTTCGTGGGTGATTATTGATAATGATCTACGGGTATTTTTTAGCGGTGACACAGGCTATTTCGATGGGTTTAAAGAGATCGGACATCGTTATGGCCCTTTCGATCTCACCATGTTAGAAACTGGTGCTTACGACCCAGAATGGCCCGATGTTCACATGCAGCCAGAGCAAACGTTACAAGCACATATCGACTTAAAAGGACGTCATTTGTTGCCTGTGCACAATGGTACTTTTGACTTGGCGCTTCATGCGTGGGATGACCCGTTTGAACGTATTGTCGGTTTGGCTCAAAAAAATAATTTAGCAATTAGCACACCGCAAATGGGTGAAATCTTGAATCTTAATGAACCAAATGTCGAAAATTATTGGTGGCGTTCGTAAGTTTGAAGAAATTATTTGGAGAGTAAAAGAATGCTTTTACTCTCCAATTTTAAAATTTTAACTTGTGTGGTGTGCCTTCCACGGAAACTTAATTGTGCACAAAACAAAAACCAGAAATAAAAATTGAGAAATATACATATAGTTGAGCAAGTCTCGCCCTACTTTTAATGTAATCCAAGTGTTGTGAATGACATCACTAAATATAATAAGAAAAGTTAGAATTAAGCCGATACGAGGTCTATAAAATAGAAGAATTGCTGCAAGTGGATCAATAAACGTTAAAGATGTCCAATAAATACAAGTAAATAAAGGCGCATTGTTATAGCCCCAAAACAAACCATGCATCAAAACTGTTTGTAAATGGTTGAACCCTGCACCGATAAGGCAAAGTGCATAAATACATCTAATAATAAATTCAGTTTTCAAAACAACTCTCTTATTCATTCATCATGCTATATAAAAAATATTTTTATTCAGATAAAGCTATTTAATATTTTAAGTAAAACAATCTACGTAAATATAATTTAAATAACTCTATAAATAAATGATAAATGCCTATCCCGTTTCATCTATCTTACTTATAAGTGGTGAACTATTTGATTAAACACCTGTTAGACATTTTTACACTCAAGAGAACTTAATAAAATATTTTTTATAAATTATAAAAATTCGTTTATTTAATAAAATTTAAATTATTCAATTAGATAAATTTATAGTTAACACTTTTAAATAGCTTTCTTAGAACTAGGACCAACTTTGTCTTAGTTTTATTATTGACTTAAAACACAGACTATATTAGTCTGTGTTTGCAATTGATCAATTATGAAATTAAATGGCTTATATCACTAGTAGCGTCGAGTATGCGATTCACTGTCTTCTTTTTCTTGTGAACAATGAAGACAAACCTTTAAGTAGTAAGGATCTTGCCGAATTACAAGGAGTCTCTCCGAGTTTCATGGCCAAGATTTTTCCTAAACTTGAAAAGGCAGGTCTCGTTATTGCTCAAGAAGGTGTTCGTGGTGGATATTTACTGGATCGATCTGCTCACGAAATCAGTTTTTTAGATATCGTGAACGCAATTGAGGGGGAAAAACCACTTTTTGAGTGCCAAGAAGTTCGTGGAAAATGTGCAGTCTTTAACAATGCCCCACCCGATTGGGCAACCAGTGGTGTGTGTGCAGTACATGCAGTCATGCTACAAGCCGAAAAAGCCATGCGAGATGCTTTAGGTGCTCATACACTTGGTGATATTGCAGACCGTTTTGGCCGTTATGCACCTGACGTGTTTTTTAGTGATGTAAATGGCTGGATCAATGAACGCATTGAAGGAAGAACAGCAAAAATGCGTAAAAGTAAAATATCGCGGGATACCCCCGACTAATAAGTTAGTAGGGGTTCGCTCCCTAACATAAAACACCCTTAATCCTTTTTAAATGCCTTCTCAGATTTTTTCGGACAATCAGAGAATGGATTCGCTCACCCAAAATTTTGTGATGAGTTGGAATGTGATGTCCGAAAATCTATCAAAAGGATAATCAAATGAGTAAGCGTATTATTATTGCAGGTTCTGGCTTTGCTGGCTTATGGGCTGCACTCGCTGCCCAAAGAGCAATTCACTTAGCGTCGCAAGAACAAAACATTGAGGTGCTGATGGTTTCCCCTAGCCCGAATGTTGGGATTCGTCCTCGTCTTTATGAAGCTGTGCTTGAAAACATGAACCCTGATATTTCAGAGTTATTAAGTGTGGTGGGAGTTAAATTTCTGGCAGGTTGGGTAAATAAAATTGACTCAAACCAACAGACCATCGAAGTTTCAACCACCGATGGCAACAAACAATCCTTAAGCTATGACCGTTTTATTCTGGCAACGGGAAGTACCACTTTTATGCCCCCGATATCAGGTCTTACCGAATATGGCTTTAGCGTAAGCACACTAGAAGATGCTGAAAAACTAGACCAACATCTTAAAAACTTAGCCAGTAAACCTGCAAATGCAGCGCGTAATACCGTAGTCGTTGCAGGTGGTGGTCTTACCGGGTTAGAAACTGTTACCGAAATGCCTGAACGTCTGCGTAGCATTTTAGGTAAAACTGATGTTCGTGTGGTTTTAGTTGATTCTTCAACAGAAATTGGTGCAGCAATGGGTGACCAAGCTGCTACTGTTATTCGAGAAGCCCTTAACGAGCTAGGTGTCGAAGGTAAAGCTGGGCTACGAGTTACGGCGTTAGATGCATCAGGTGTAACGCTTTCTAACGGAGAAAAAATTGAAACAGAAACCGTGATCTGGACAGCCGGTATGCGAGCTAACTCACTCACTTCTCAAATTACAGGTGAAAAAGATAATTTGGGTCGTTTGATTGGAGATGCCTATTTACATGCACCCGAAGCAAAAAATATTTTTGTGACTGGCGATACTGTAAAAGTTCCAACCGATGATTTGGGGAATTTTAATGTGATGTCGTGTCAGCATGCTATGAGCTTAGGCCGTGTGGCGGGTTATAACGCTGCGGCAGAATTGGTTGATTTACCCCTTCATCCATACAGCCAACCGAAGTATGTCACTTGTGTTGATTTAGGGCCATGGGGTGCACTTTATAGCGAAGGTTGGGATCGACAGGTTCAATTTGTGCGTGATGAAGCTAAAAAAATTAAACAGGAAATTAATACTGTCTGGATTTATCCACCAGCTGCAAACCGTGAAGCAGTTTTTGCAATAGCAAACCCTGATTTTGTAATTGTTCCTTAAGGTTAATTTTTTACACCAATTCATTTATTTAAAACCCTAAAAGCAAGCACATTGCTGGTCCTACTTTTAGGGTTTTATATTTGAATCATTAAATTACGACTTTTCTAGCTCTTCTATTATCGCTAAAGCTGTCTTTTTAGCTGAAAAAGGGTTTTGACCGGTAATTAATTTGCCGTCTTGAACGACGTATGGTGCAAAAGGAATAAAAGCTTTTTCATAACGAGCGCCATATTCTTTCGCTAACTCTTCGGCATTGTACGGCACTTTTTTTGCCACCCCTGCCAAAACCTCTTCACTCCATGCAAAGCCTGTTAATTTTTTACCTTTTATAAGTCGTTCACCATTTGAAAGTCTGACATTGAGCAAGCCACAATAGCCATGACAAACACTCGAAACAATGCCGCCTTTTTCATAAATGTTTTTGGTGATTTCTTGCAATTCAGGGTTATCTAAAAAATCCCACATCACCCCATGGCCACCTGTGTAATAGATCACGTCATAGTCTTGCCAATTAATATCGGAAGGCTTAAAGGTATTTGCCAGCAGCGTAATAAAAGCCTGATCTTTTTCTCGGTCTTTAACAGATTTATCTGCCACTAAAGGCACAAGCGATTTTGGTTCTATCGGAGTTTTTCCGCCGTTGGGACTCACGATATCTTGCACATAACTTTGCTTTTCAAATTCGTCATAGGCATGGGTGAGCTCGCCTAACCACAGCCCTGTTGGTTCATCGACATCCTTATAGCGTGAAACATTGGTCACGACATGTAATATGCGTTTAGACATTTTCTCACCTCATTTTTCATATTTATAATTCTATTCTTTCATCTATCAAAGCATAGAAAGTTGTTACTGAAAGTGTGTGCTTGGTAAAGTTATGAACCTTGCTTTTGTGTTACTATAAGTCTAAAGTTAGCTTGAATGTCAAGAGAGTATGTGGCTATGAATATTAGCGAGTTATCGAAATTAAGTGGTTTAAGTACCCCTACTATTCGTTATTACGAGCAAATTAAACTCTTGCCTAAAGCAAAAAGAAAATCGAATGGCTATCGTGAATATACTGATAATGATTTGAAACAACTTTCTTTAATCCAGCAAGCTCAACAAGTCGGGTTTTCTTTAGCAGAAATTAAAGCATTTTTGCCATCGAAAGTTGTCGCTTGGGACCATGATGCTCTCATTCAAACGATTGAAACCAAAATTCAGGAAATAGAAATTTTAGAACAAAAGCTAAAAGTCAGTAAGCAAAACTTACATACCATGATTGAAGCTATTAATAACAAACCAGATGAAATTACATGTGAGCAAAATGCAGAACGTCTGATGAATCTCTATTTTGACAACGCAAAAACACCATAATTTCAATTAGAGTTAATCGCTCTCGCGTTGTATAGATGGGTACTGGTATCAACTAAGTAACCAAAGCGTTTAAGTATCAATCTATAAATCTAAAAAAACGAATTACGGACCAACGCTGTAATTCGTTTTTTCATGCAAATACTATAGAAAAAAATCAGCCAATCTTTTGATAGCGAAAACCTTATTCGGGACCATCAATAAATGTGCTGTTTTAATAAAGGCTTTATTAATTAATGACCAGTGGACCAGAACCCGGTAGTTCGGTCACTAGCTTATAACCCATCAATTTTGCGGGTGTGTATGTACCACCCTTAACGGTATTTTTGAGCAAATAATTCACTACAGTGAGTGAACCATTTACCGTAAGGCTATAAGCGTTTTCCGTTTGGATACGGGCGGTTTTGATTTCCCCACGCATATTTCTTGCTTCACCCCAAACATAGGTGGGTACTTTTGCGCGGAGTTCCTCATTTGGCCCAACAACTGTCTTTTCAATACGCGATTTAATAAACTTCTGCACAGCATTAATTTTTAATACTGGGCGTAAATAGTTCATCATTTTCGCGCCCATAATCATTTTGGGAAATGCAGGTACAAATACTTCAATGTTTGGAATACCTGTTGTATAGAACGCTGTAGATACGTCTCCCCACGGAACACTCATGGCACTTTTTTTACCGTCACCAAAATCAATGGTACGCACATAATGGGCTAATGGAACGGTGGTAATTTTTCCGTTTTTACGAATTTTTCCGCCTTCGGCCATGCCTTCTGTACTTGTTTTAGCTGTACCTGGTGAAAACCCTGTTCTAGAGTCAAAACCAAGCGCTAAATGAGTCGCATCTGGCAATGCTTCTTTCAGTGCAGCGGCAACACAATCTGTCGGGATCACATCGAAACCGACACCCGGACAAAGCACAACATCGGCTTTTTCAGCTTGGCTGTTAAGTGACTGTGCCAATTCAAATACGGCGATTTCACCAGTAATATCTAGATAGTGAGCACCAGCCTTTATACAAGCTTCCATCATGGGTTTTGATGTTGCTGAAAATGGCCCTGCACAGTGCATCACCAATTTAAAGCCTTGGAGTTCTTCACTTACCGCATTTATGTTATCGAGCTCAAAAGCTTTATAGCTGAGTCCCAGCTCTTGAGCTAATGTTTCAACCTTAGCTTTGTTACGACCAGCCAGAGTTGGTTTTAGACCTTGGCGTACAGCTTCACGAGCGATTAACTCGCCCGTGTAGCCATTTGCCCCATAAATTATCCAGTTTGAATCGTTAGGATTTGTCATAACACAACTCACTTATTAAGAAGCAAATGAATAGTCACGCATGCCTTTTTTGTATTGGCGGGTACGGCATGACATCGCTGATTGTTGCAAAATTAAAGCCCAAGCTGGTGAAACATTTGGTTTTGTTTTTTTACCAGAGCTTAAATTACGTAACTGGAATTTGACCACCGCCATATTGGCAAGTGAAGCAAGTGTTTTGTTCTTCCAAGTAATCGGTTTTAATTCAGGAGTAAGATTCTGGCCTTGTTTCCAAGCATTTGGCAAATTAGGTTCAATCGCTAGAGCTGTGGCAATACCGACCATATCTACACCGCTTTCAACTACTTTTTCTGCCACTTGTTTACGGCGTATGCCACCTGTCACCATAACAGGCATTTTGGCAACTTTACGAATTTCTTGTGCAAATTCTAAAAAGTAAGCTTCACGAGCAAGTGTACGGCCATCACGTGCTTGACCTTGCATGGCAGGTGCTTCATAACTACCGCCTGAAAGTTCAACCAAATCTACAGCATGTTCATTTAACATTTTAACCACTTGTTGAGCATCTTCAGCGCTAAACCCACCACGTTGGAAATCGGCTGAATTTAGTTTCACTGCAACAGTAAACTGAGGCGAAACTACTTTACGAACAGCTTCAACAATCTCTATTAAAATGCGAGCGCGGTTTTCTAAAGAACCACCCCATTGATCTTGGCGTTTATTACTCAGTGGAGAAAGAAACTGGCTTAATAAGTAACCATGCGCTGCATGAATTTCTACACCGGTAAACCCAGCTTTTTCACCTAAACGCGCCGTATTTGCAAAACGCTGAATCACCTCTGCAATCATAGATTCAGTCATTTCAATTGGCGTATTAAAGCGATTTGACATTTTGCCAAGATCAAGTGAAATAGCCGATGGTGCCCAAGTCTGCTGACCAAGATTTGCTTGCATTTGACGTCCTGGATGGTTAATTTGAAGCCAAACCTGAGCACCTTTTGAACGACCAATTTGTGCCCATTTTTTAAAAGTATCTAGATGCTTTTCATCTTCTAATACTACACCGCCCGGTCCAGTCATCGCTCGGCGGTCTACCATCACATTTCCAGTAATAATTAGACCTACACCACCATTTGCCCAAGCTTGATATAAACGCATTAATTCTTCTGATGGTGCGTGGTTTAAATCAGCCATGTTTTCTTCCATTGCCGCTTTAGCAATACGGTTAGGAACATATGAGCCATTTGGGAATACTAATTTTTCGAACACTTTCATTGGAATGACCTCATTCAGTATGGCTTTACTTTAAGATTAAAGCTAACTTTAATGTCAATACCTTTTAGTATTTCTATATTTAGACATTTGAATTTGTTATTTTATATAAAAAAAGAGGCACTCAATGTGCCTCTTTTTTAAAAGATTAGAACTTCAAATTATTCGCGAATAAACGCCAACAAATCAGCATTAATCACTTCATGGTTCACGGTTAACATACCGTGAGAAAAACCCGGATAGATCTTGAGTTGGCTATTTGGAAGTAACTCAGCAGATTTTACGCCAGACGTTTTGTAAGGCACGATCTGGTCGTCATCACCATGTAATACCAAAACAGGAATGGTGATTTTCTTTAAATCTTCTGTAAAGTCAGTTTGTGAGAATGCCACAATACCATCGTAATGTGCTTTTGCACTGCCCGTCATACCCTGACGCCACCAGTTAGCAATAATACCTTCAGATGGTTTCGCATCTGGTCGGTTAAAACCATAGAACGGGCCAGATGGAAGATCTCGGAAAAATTGCGCACGGTTTGTGAGAACCTGATTTTGCAGATCATCAAAAACTTCTTTTGGTAAACCTTCAGGATTATTTTCAGTTTTAACCATCAGTGGCGGAACTGCACTGACAAGAACAGCTTTCTTAACATTGTCTTGGCCATGACGTGCAATATAGTGAGCTACTTCACCACCGCCCGTTGAGTGGCCAATGTGAATTGCATTTTTAATATTCAGATGTTTAACCACTTCTGCAACGTCATCTGCGTAGTGGTCCATATCGTGACCATCCCACACCTGACTCGAACGTCCATGTCCCCGTCTATCATGGGCAACTACACGAAAACCTTCTTTAAGGAAAAAAAGCAACTGTGTGTCCCAATCATCTGAACTTAAAGGCCATCCATGATGAAAAAATAAAACTTGGGCATCCCGTGGTCCCCAATCTTTATAGAAAATTTCTACGCCGTCTTTTGTGGTTACATATCCCATCTTTGTTCTCCTGGTGAAAAACTGCTTGTTGATTCGTTATAAAGGATTGAATATTTATACTAAGTTTAAAGTTAACTTTAAGGTCAACTATCTTAATCGTCTTTTAAAAATAAAATTTATATGAAGACGCTAGGCGACATTGTATCTTTTTAATCTTTAATTGTTTTTATTTTATTTCCCTTAAATATCAAAGACTTTACACCTCAAAATTAAAGACTTGACCTTAAAGTTAGCTTTAATCTTATAGTTTCTGTATTGATTCTAAATTAACACGTCTTGAAATATACAGCATTAGCTACTCGGTCAATTAATATAAAGGTGAACTTTCATGAATACAAAACAACAGTTTACTGAAGTTGAATTTGGGCAACAAAAAGTCAAAGTACCCAAAGGTGGTTATTATGACCGTTTCAGAATGAACCCCGATTTAGATGAAGTCGCGCAAGATCCTGCTGTTGGCAACATCGATTTTTTCCGTCATATTCCTAAAAAAATTGTGGAATCCCGAGTAGGTCCTGTTTGGGCACCCAATTTTTATTATCGTAGTGCAAATGTACAACTGCTCATGCTTGCACCTATTAAGCAAATTAAAGCAAAACTTCCTGCTGACTTAACGCCATTACAACCATTTCCGGGTTACGGGTTGGTTGCTGTTACGTTTTTTACCTATTCTCTTTGTGACAATGACCCTTATAACGAAGTGTCGATTGCGATTGTTGTCCGTAAGCCTAATGCTCGTGTTTCACATATTGCAGAGTTAATGAAATCGATGCGTCAACGTCATTTTTATGCTCATGTTTTAGCTTTGCCTGTTGATACTGAAATCGCCAGAGTGCGTGGTGTATATGGTTACCAGCTACCAAAATGGTTAACTAAAATTGACGTCAACATTAACTCAAAAGAAGTGCAAGCCGATATTTTTGATGTTAATGGCAAATTGGATTTAAGCTTAAAGACCGCTGTACCGACTTTAAAATATGTTGATTCTGAAACACATATCAACAGAGCCACCATGCTACATGTTGTTGATGGTAAATGGCATCAAACTGAAGTTGAGTCCAACATTCTTTCTTTTGCACAAAAACTTTTTCCAAAGAATGTTCAACTTGAGAAAAATGAGGGACCGTTAAGTACATTGCTAAATGAGCTTAGTGCTTCAACTATTCTCCGCTTAGATATTATTGAGGATGCTCAGGTGGTGCTTAATTTGCCAGTTAAAGTTTAACAATCAGTTACTTGGTTGATTTAATTTAGTTAAGCTAGATATACGTATTAGTTTGAAGTATTCAATTGTAAGAAATTTAAATTAATTATGGTTTATAAGAATTTTAAAAGGTCATATCAAATAAATGCCATGACCTTTTAAATTTAACCAATCTTTAAAATTGGTTTGAGTGTTATACCTTCTTGGCTATCGATTGCTGCTTGATTAATATCTTTAAAATCATAGAACCTGATCAGTTTATCAAATGGAAATTTACCCTGTTGATATAATGCAACCAGTTCTGGAATAAAGCGTTTAGCAACACTATTTCCTTCTACCACACCTATGATTGATTTACCTCCAATCAGTAAATCATTTACATCAAAAGCGGCAGTTACCCCTAATGGTGGTGCACCAACAATTGCAATTTTGCCGAGAATACCAAGTGCATCAATGCCCTGTTTTACAATTTCAGGACGGCCTGTAGACTCTAGTGCAAATTGAACACCACCTTGCGTAATTTCCTTAATTGCTTCAATGGGGTCTTGGACTTTACTATTAATAACATGTGTTGCCCCTAGTTCTTTTGCAAGAGTTAAACGGGACTCCACAATATCGACAGCAATGATCGTAGTTGCTCCACATACTTTTGCAGCAAGCAATGCACTTAATCCAACGGCACCTGCGCCCCATGTCACAAAGCTGCTGGCAGGTCTAACACCTAATGCATTTATGACTGCACCTGCGCCTGTCTGTATTCCACAGCCCAATGGACCCAATAATTCTAAAGGCACATCTTGAGTGACTTTTACTGCATTATTTTCACGGCTGATCGCATAGGTTGCAAATGAAGATTGTCCAAAAAAATGGTCATGTACTTTATGATGATCGTGTGTACAAATTGCAGAATTCCCTTCGGGATCAGTGCCACCAAAGTTACGACCAAAAAAGTCCTGACAATATGCAGGATTCCCACTGCCACATTGCTCACAAATCCCACAATATCCATAACTAAGAACTACATGATCACCGATTGCTAAATCTTTCACATTTGGACCAATCGCTTCTACAATTCCCGACCCTTCATGTCCTAATACCGCTGGTAAAGGAACAGGATAATATTGATCTCTAACAATTAAATCGGTATGACACATACCTGTTGCTACGATTTTTACCAAAACCTCATCATCTTGGGGTTCACGAATCTGAAGTTGCCTGAGTTCAAAATCTGCACCTTTGCTTTGGGTCACAGCTGCAGTAATCTCTGTAAAATTTGTCATATCTCAACATCCTGTATCAGATTATATTTTTATAAAAACAAGCGTCTTATTCACAGTTCCTTTCGTCTGGACCAACAGCCCCCTAAAAATAGAATGCTATAGATTCCAAGTGAAATAACATCTAAAACAAAATGTATCTAAGCTTAATCAGATACCAAGTTTTATTTTTGCGCCGTAACCCAATGGGTGGTCGTATATTCCTCAACGATCCATTGATCATTGAAACGGCCTAAACCTGAGTTCTTTTCGCCGCCGAATGGGGCATTAGGATGATCGGCAACCGAAATCTCATTAATATGAGACATACCTGCCTCAATCCCCAACGCAAATTTCACTCCACGTTCATGATTTGAAGTACACACCGCACTCGATAAACCAAATTCAGTGTCATTGGCAAGTTCAAGTGCATGAGCTTCATCACGTGCTTTTAAAATTGGTAGAACTGGACCAAAACTTTCTTCTTTCGCCACAGCAAAATCTGGCTCAACATTGATGAACACATGAGGTCCAACCAAATTGCCCTCAATTCCACCGTCAAAGAATAACGAAGCACCTTCATTTTGTGCTTGCTGAATAATACGGCGGATATTGTCAGTTTGCTGATTATTAATAATTGGCCCAACTAGAGTCTCTTCATTGGCTGGATCACCAACTTTAATGTTTGCCAAAGCAGGACGTAATTTTTCTAGGTATTGATCATAAATCTTTTCATCAATGATGACGCGGTTGGTACTCATACAAATTTGCCCTTGATGCAAAAAGCGTCCCATTACCGTTAAATTCACTGCAAGGTCTAAATCAGCATCGTCCAAAATTACTAATGGCGCATTGCCTCCAAGTTCTAAGCCAACACGTTTAATCCGTCTGGCAGACATAGCTTTTTCAGCTACTCGCTTGCCGATCTGTGTTGAACCAGTAAATGAAATAAACTTGCTTGTATCATGCTCAACCACATAGTCGCCAATTTCACTGCCTGCCCCGACAATTACATTCAACACACCCGCAGGGGCATTTGCCAATTCAAAAATTTTGGCAATAATCAACCCACCTGTCACAGGCGTATCACTTGCTGGTTTAAGAACAATAGTATTACCCAAAGCAATTGCAGGAATCACCGAGCGCATGCTCAAATGGAAAGGGAAATTCCAAGGACTTATGACTGTAATTACACCTAAAGCTTTATGGAATACTTGACTAACTTGTCCCTCATGGGCAGGTTTTAAATCAATTACCTCATTTACAGCATTCGCATATTTTAAAGATGCTTGAGAAATTTTAAGTGCCGCATCTACTTCAATATTCGCTTTAAGTCTTGAACTTCCAGCTTCATTTATTAACCAATCTACAAGAGATTCACGATGTTGTGTAATCACCGCAATAATACGTTCAATCAGAGATTGACGTTCACTCACAGTGGTTTTTTGCCATGATTTAAACGCTGATTGCGCAGCTTGATATGCTGCATCAACATCTTGTTGGCTGGCTCCTTGAATATCATCAATATGCTGACGAGTATAAGGATTTGTATTCGTTACAATTTTATTCGATGAACCGTTAATCCATTGTCCATTGATAAATTGTTGGTTAAAACTCTGCGCTAAACTCATGGTATATCCCTTTTTAAAGAAGCAATCCATCTGCTTCATTGTTTAATATCGTCTAATCTTATTTTTCAGGAAGAAATAAGATCGACTATGCTATTGTATTACAATGATTTCTTCATATTTAGGTATAACTTTATCCTGATAAGGTAAACCTACATAATTTTCGGCCAATGTCGTAAACCCAGCATTAGAATCTAAAATATAGTTCAGTTCAGCCTGCTTAATTTTATGATCGAATTCCGTTTCAAAACGATGCAGTAAATTTGTCATCCGCCATGAAAAGCGCTCTACTTTCCAAACACGTTTCAAACATTTTTCAGAATACTCATCTTATGTCGAATTTCTTTGATAGAACTCAATTAAAGCACTCAATAAATAGGTAATATCAAGTGAAGTTTTTCATCACATTTTCTCCATATCCTGATCCATAAATTATTTTTTTTAGAGCGCTTTTGATATAGATAAATTTCAGTAAAAACCGATTAATGATTTTAATGTCCGCATATCGGACAAAATGATTATCAAAAAAAACTAGATATTGAAGGGCTATTAATCAATACATTTTGCTTTAGATTTATTATTCGAAATAGTAAAAAGAGACCAGCGAGTGGTCTCTTTTTTAAATTGCTTAGATAGCCTCTCTGGTCATCTCACCATTCACCAATCTTAAAATCTGCAATGGATTGCTATCTTTTAAAGCTTCTGGCAATAAACTCTGCGGATAGTTTTGGTAACACACAGGTCTTAAGTAACGGTCAATTGCCAAGGTTCCAACAGAAGTTCCTCTTGCATCAGAGGTGGCTGGGTATGGCCCACCATGTACCATCGCATCACAAACTTCTACACCTGTTGGGTAGCCATTTATGAGTAATCGACCGGCTTTTTCCTCTAGCACAGGAACCACATCTGCAAACTCGGTTAAGTCTGCCTCATCGGCAATTAAAGTCGCAGTCAGCTGACCATTCATGCTTTGTAGTGCCTGAATGAGTTGGGCTTTATCTTCAACTTCAATGATGACTGTGGTTGGTCCAAAGATTTCTTCTTGCAGAAGTTGGTCGCCTGCCAGTAAAAGTTCAGCATCAGCTTTAAACAGTTGCGGCTGCGCCTGATTGCCTTGTTGAGCCTGACCTGCCAAATGCTTAATACCTTGATGCCTGGTTAAGTGCTCAAGACCAGCGGTATAACTTTTTAAGGTGCCGGCATTCAGCATGGTTTGTGCAGGTTTGCCACCCATAATTTCGGTTAGGTTACTAATGAGCTGACTAAACTCGGCTGATTTAATACCTAAAATTAAACCCGGATTGGTACAGAACTGACCACAGCCTAAAACAACTGAGTCGGCTAAGTCCTGTGCAATTTTTTCACCACGGGTTTTCAGGGCTTCTGGCAACATCAGCATCGGGTTAATACTGCTCATTTCAGCAAACACCGGAATCGGTTGTGGACGGGCTGCCGCCATATCACATAAAGCGCGACCACCACGAAGTGAACCTGTAAAACCTACAGCCTGTATTAAAGGGTGCTTCACTAAAGGTTCACCCACGCCATTACCATAGATCATGTTAAATAGGCCTTTAGGCATATTTGATTTTTCTACGGCACGCTCAATTGCCTGCGCTACAAAATCTGCTGTCGCCATGTGTCCACTATGTGCTTTCACTACGACAGAACAACCTGCCGCTAAAGCAGAAGCAGTGTCACCACCTGCGGTTGAGAATGCTAAAGGAAAGTTACTTGCCCCAAAGACTGCCACAGGGCCAACACCGATTTTAATCTGGCGCAAGTCTGGGCGAGGTAAAGGCTGACGCTCAGGCAAGGCTGTATCAATACGAGCACCTAAAAAATCACCACGGCGTAGTACTTTGGCAAACAAACGCATTTGTCCACTGGTACGGGCACGTTCACCTTGTAAGCGTGCAAGTGGCAAAGCGGTTTCCTGTGAGACAATTTCAAGAAAATCTGTACCTAATGCATCGAGTTCATCGGCAATATTTTCTAAAAAGGTAGCGCGCTGTTCAGGTGATGTATGGCGGTAAGTTTTAAACGCTTGACTTGCTGCTTCACAAGCTTGATTCACCTCTTGTTCGGTTGCATGGCGAAATTCATAAGGCAAAGCTTCGCCAGTTGTTGCATTCACACTTTTTAGTAAAGTTGAACTTTGTGAACTACGTGAACCGCCAATAAAGTTGTGTCCGATAACCATTTTATATTCCTTAGAGAGTAATAACTGAACCAATCGGTAATTCGGGTTGCATATGAGCAAGTTTGTTTTTGAGTGGATGACCGAACTCTTTCATTTCTATTTCAAACTCATCATTAACTTGTGCTTGAATACCATCGGCAAAAGATAGAGTCGCTGTACCGAAATAATGGATATGTACATCCCCTGCTTTTAAGAATTGTTGATACTTAAAGTGGTGATATTCCAGATTTGCCAAGCTATGACACATATTGTCTTCACCCGACAAAAACTCTTTTTCCCAAATGATTTGTCCATTACGGCGCAAGCGGCTGGTTCCGACTAAATGTTTTGGTAGTTCACCTGTCCGTAAAGCCGGACCAAAACTACAAAAACGTAATTTTGAATGCGCCAGATATAAATAATTACGACGCTCCATCACGTGATCAGAATATTCATTGCCTAGCGCAAACCCGATTCGGTAAGGCTTTAAGTCTTCGCCAATCACATAGAGGCCTGCGATTTCAGGTTCTTCGCCGCCATCTTCGGCAAATGGTGGTAAAGGTAATTCAGCTCCCGGTCTTACCACAATTGAACCGTCACCTTTATAAAACCATTCCGGTTGCGCACCGATCTGACCTTCTGCTGGACGGCCCTTTTGTAGGCCCCATTGAAATATTCGCATGGTGTCGGTTACCGAGCTGTCATCACTTAAATTTTGTTGATGCATTTTGTCGCGTGCAGATGCAGAACCTAAATGGGTTAAACCTGTACCGGAAATTAAACAATGTGTTGGATCTGGATGATCTAAAGGCGGCAATACCTTTAAGTCTGCTAATAAAGATGAATAATCATAAGTTTCGGACTCAAACCCTAACGCCTCAACTTGTTGTTCCAGTGAAACTTTATTGCGGATTGCTAAAAGTGCTAAATCACGAACCGATTGAATATCTTTAACCGGATATGCCATGTTGCCTTCTACTTTCGCGACGGCACGTTGATTTGCACGATTTTCAAATTGAATAATTTGCATGTTTTATTCCTTACAAAGGCTTTTGAATATTCACTGTTTGTGTTTTTTGACGTTCGAGCTTGGCATAGACGATGTAAGTCAAAATCAGACCAAAAAGCATGACGATAGATAAGAAATACAAACCAGCAGCCATATTTCCCGTGTATTCTTTTAAAAGTCCGATGCCGAATGGCCCGACATAGCCACCTAAATTTCCAACAGAGTTAATTAAGGCGATACCAGCCGCTGCACTTGCACCTGTTAAGAAACGACCCGGTAATGTCCAAAACACGGCAGTCGATGAAAATAGACAGAACGCAACTACAGCCAAAGCTGCCAACTGCATAACTGGAGAATTTAGCCAACCACTTAAAAACATTGCACAAGCACCTAGTGCATACAGAAAACTTAAGTGTCCGTAACGATCGTTCAGGCGATCAGTACTACGCGGAATAATGAGAAGTCCAATAATTCCAAAAATATAGGGAATGCTAGATAAGAACCCAATTTGAAGATCAGTACCTCCGCCAAATTGCTTAATAATGGTAGGAAGCCAGAGATTTAAACCATAAATACTTAAAGTTACCGGTAAGTAGTAAAGTGCTAATAAAAGTACGCGTTTGTCTTTTAAAGCATGTAGTGGATTGGCATGTCGGGTTTGGTCATATTCGGCTTCATCTTTAACGAGTTCATTTTTAAGCCATTGTTTTTGTTCAATGCTTAACCATTTTACTTTATCAATGTTATCGGGCAGCCACAAAAATGTAGGTAAAGCCAATAAAACCGCGGGCAAGCCAACTGCAACAAACAACCATTGCCAGCCGTGTAAATTTGCAATGCCATCCATTCCAAGTAATAGACCAGCTAAAGGCCCTGCGATCATCATGGCAATCGGTTGTGAAAGCACAAACATTCCCATGATTTTTCCGCGATGTCGCACCGGATACCACTGTGTAATTAGGTATAAAACACCAGGAAAAAAACCCGCCTCTGCTACACCGAGTAAAAACCTTAAGAGATAAAAACTTTTAGGGCCTTGAATAAGCGCCATGGCCATGGTGATGAGGCCCCATGTTAATAAAATGCGGGTAAACCATTTACGAGCACCAAATTTGTCTAAAAGCAAATTACTTGGAACTTCAAAAAGAAAATATCCAATAAAAAATAAGCCAGCTCCTAGACCATAGGCAGCATCACCAATTCCTACATCGGCACCCATATGCAAATGAGCGAACCCGACAGCGGCCCGATCAATATATGCCACCAGATATAGTATGACTAATGCAGGTATCAGCTTAAACGTGACCGTCCGTATTACATCCTTTTCGAAATCCATGTTCGACTCCATTTCCTATTATTTACTTATAGAGCATCTTGCTCGTAAATTATCCTTTCAATTTAAAATATAGTAATACTATTTAAATTTCAAACCTTTTAAAAATAAAATTTATGGTGTATTTTTAAATTAATTAATTCTAATAGTAATACTATATAGGGAAATTTGTATGAATAACAAACAAGTTCTTCGTTCGGCTGCTTGGTTTGGTACAACGGATAAAAATGGCTTTATGTATCGTAGCTGGATGAAGAACCAAGGAATTCCAGATCATGAGTTTCAAGGCAAGCCCATTATTGGAATTTGTAATACGTGGTCTGAACTCACCCCATGTAATGCGCATTTCCGAAAAATTGCCGAACACGTAAAAAAAGGGATTTTAGAAGCGGGCGGCTACCCTGTTGAGTTTCCTGTATTTTCAAATGGTGAGTCGAATTTACGTCCTACCGCCATGTTTACCCGTAACTTAGCCAGTATGGATGTTGAAGAAGCGATTCGTGGTAACCCTATTGACGGTGTGGTGTTACTGACAGGTTGTGATAAAACCACCCCTGCATTATTAATGGGAGCTGCAAGTTGTGATATTCCTGCCATTGTAGTAACTGGTGGGCCAATGCTGAATGGTAAGCACAAAGGTAAAGACATTGGTGCAGGTACTATCGTTTGGCAAATGCATGAAGAGTTAAAAGCAGGAAAAATTGATTTAAACGAATTTCTATCTGCTGAATCTGGTATGTCACGCTCAGCTGGTACATGTAACACCATGGGCACGGCTTCTACAATGGCATGTATGGCTGAAGCCCTAGGCACTTCTTTACCACACAATGCAGCCATTCCAGCGGTAGATTCGCGCCGTTATGTGTTGGCTCATCTTTCTGGCATGCGTATTGTTGACATGGTTCATGAAGATTTACGTCTTTCTAAAATCTTAACCAAAGAAGCCTTTGAAAATGCCATTAAGGTC
Organism: Acinetobacter sp. D009; assembly: GCF_038562025.1. Classification (NCBI taxonomy): domain Bacteria; kingdom Pseudomonadati; phylum Pseudomonadota; class Gammaproteobacteria; order Moraxellales; family Moraxellaceae; genus Acinetobacter; species Acinetobacter sp. D009. Next base: position 1,789,773 of record NZ_CP151886.1, on the reverse strand, counting down.
AATGCAGCTATTGGTGGTTCAACCAATGCCGTGATTCATTTAAAAGCAATTGCCGGACGTATTGGAGTTGATTTACAACTCGATGACTGGAACCGTGTCGGCCGAGGTATGCCAACCATTGTTGACTTACAGCCTTCGGGACGTTTTTTAATGGAAGAGTTCTATTATAGTGGCGGCTTACCAGCCGTAATTCGCCGTATGGGCGAAGCCAATCTCTTACCACATCCACAAGCTTTAACCGTAAATGGTCAAGGCATTTGGGAAAATTGCCAGCAGTCACCTATTTATAACGATGAAGTGATTCGAAAAATAGATAATCCAATTCGACAAGATGGCGGCATGTGTATATTACGCGGTAATTTAGCGCCTAAAGGTGCGGTGCTTAAACCGTCTGCCGCAACACCAGAACTGATGAAACACCGCGGTCGTGCAGTCGTATTTGAAAACTTCGATGATTATAAAACCCGCATTAATGACCCAGAGCTAGATGTCGATGAGACTTGTATTCTTGTGATGAAAAATGCTGGCCCTAAAGGCTATCCGGGCATGGCCGAGGTTGGAAATATGGGCCTACCACCAAAAATTTTAGCCAAAGGCATTACCGACATGGTTCGTATTTCCGATGCACGTATGAGTGGAACAGCTTATGGCACCGTAGTTTTACATGTTGCCCCAGAAGCCATGGCTGGCGGGCCTTTAGCCGTAGTTCAAAATGGTGACTTTATTGAACTTGATGCCTATGCTGGAAGACTTTATCTAGAAGTGAGTGCTGAAGAACTTAAGCAACGTCTTGAGAATTTAGCGCCTCCAGCTCCTCCAAGCTTTATTGGTGGTTACCGTAAACTCTATGTAGAACATGTTTTACAAGCCGATGAAGGGTGTGATTTTGATTTCTTGGTCGGTTGCCGTGGCTCGGAAGTTCCACGTCATTCTCATTAATATTTATTCTTGAAAAAGATGATCTTGTTAAAACACAAGGTCATCTATACCATAGGATATTCAACATGTCGTAATAGTGAAATATGAGTAAAGCTGACTATAAAAATCCTATTCCAAGCAAAAGTCAACATGCGTTAATTGTTCAACAATTGGGATTAAAAATTGTTTCTGGAGAAATCTCAGAAAATGAAAAGCTCCCAAGTGAAGTAGATTTATGTGAGGAATATAAAGTCAGCCGCCCTGTCTTTCGCGAAGCAATACGCGTTTTAAATGCTAAAGGCTTAACTTACTCTAGACCCAAAATCGGAACTGTGGTGAGACCAAAAGAAGAATGGCATTTACTCGACCCCGATGTACTGTTTTGGCTAATTCAAACAACGCCTGAACACGAATTTTTTAAAACACTTTCTACTGTACGACGCGTTTTAGAACCCGAGCTTGCTTATATTGCAGCAAGCACGGCAAATGAAGATGATATTGAACGCATTAAACATGCCTATGAAGGGATGGAAAAAGCGACAACAGTTGAAGAATTTATAGAGCCAGATATTCAATTTCACTTAGCAATTGCCAAAGCAACGCATAATGACTTGCTGGCTTATATGTCGAAAATGCTGGTTTTACCTTTGCAGCAATCTATTCAAGTCACCAGTCTGCGCCCAAATTTACAAGGCCATTCACTACCTAGACATAAAGCAATTTTGACAGCAATTGAAAATAAAGATCCGCTTTCTGCTCGCCATGCTTCACTTGTTCAGCTAGACGACACCAAAATGGCTTACGATTTAATTAAAAAATAATCTTTATGTATTCAATATTTAAAGCCTGATCACTCAAAATAGAGTCATCAGGCTTTTTTATTTATAAATTAGAATACCTTTTTAACTGAGACAGTAAATGTCGAATCAATCGGATTTGAAATTGGCGCATCAGGTTCACCATTACTATATTTTTTATAGAAACCATCTTTGTCCCAAGCTTTGGCATACGCTAAGCCAGTAGTCCAGCCATCCCCTAAATCTTTGATCAATTCGACTTTCATATCTTGAAAGTTAGCTTCCGAGAAATTTTTAATTCTTTCATAGCCATAGTGAGCACCAAAAGTCCAAGACTCATTGATAGGCTGAGTAAAAGTTAGATCTAGATAAGTTGTTCCTCGTGAACGTTTACCTGCTGGGCCACCCATCGTATCTGAGTTATAGCCTGCATAATCTGGAGTGTAGGTAATAAAATATTTAAGAGTCAAAGGCCCATAACCAATTTGAGGCACAATTTCGCCATAGTTATAACTGGTACTTCCCGTTTCAGGCGTACTTTTAGCTCCCGGATAGTAGTAATAAAAAACCGTCATTCCAGCCGAAAACTTATCAAAAGTTTTTATATAACCTGTGTAAAAATCCCACTCAACTGAAGCATCACGAAGATAGTTAGAACTTACATTTGAAGCCCAAGACCCTACAAACAATCCATTCGGATTTGCATAATCTAGACCAATTTGTAATGCAGGCTTGCCCCAAGTTTGTTGAAAACCACGTGAAATATATTGACTTGCAAAAGTCACATTCGCACTATACGGAGAAATTTGTTCTTGTTCACTTAATTGTTCAGCATGTACAACACCTGTAGACATAATGAGAGAAGCTATCCCTAAAATTTTTCTCATTCAATAATTCCTTTTAAATATTACCTATAATCTTAAAGTTTTAAAATAACATGATAATTCAATTTAAAACGTATTAAAAAGTTATAAATTTAAATTTCTGGACACTTCTTCTTGGCTATAGATCTCTTCAATACAGTCTAAAATTTTAGGAATGTATGAACTTTGGTCCATGTTACGCATAGATAGAGAAATGGGACTATAGGCTTCTAAGTCTAAGATATTTAAATAAGTTAGATTCTTCATTCCAATATCACAGGCACTTTCCGGAATAATACATATACCCTCTCCAGATGCCACCAAGCCAAGTGCCATATGAATTTCGCGGACTTCAGTCAGTTTGGCAGGAACAAGACCTAATTTGGTAAATAAAGCTTGAATAGTGGTCGAAAAATTCGGCTTAGGTGTCGTTGGATAAGAAAAAATTGTCTCATTGATAATTTGAGATAGATAAATTCCTGAATCTTGAAACTCACTTAAAGGATGCTTTTTATGAATCGCGAGTTTTAATTTTTCTTTTCGAAGTAGAAGTCGCTTAATGGCAGGATCACTAATCGGTAATCGGCCAAAACCTAAATCAATTTTTCCTAACTTTAAAGCTTCGACCTGATCTCGTGTACCACATTCAATAAGCTCGACATGAATGTCAGGATTTTTTTGTCTAAATAGATAAATGACCTGTGGTAATCGCCCATAAAGAAGCGAACTTACATAGCCAACTTTGACAACATTCTCGACCAGCTTCAGTTTCTTTGCCATAGAAGCAGCTTGAGCTGTATGCGTTAGAATTTGTACTGCATGTTGGTAAAAAAACAGCCCTGCTTCAGTCACTTTTAATGGACGTGAGCCTTTCACAAATAGATCAATGCCTAATTCTTCTTCTAGTTTTTTGATTTGACGCGTGAGTGGTGGCTGAGCAATAAAAAGCTTCTCAGCCGCTTTAGTCAGACTTTGTTCTTCCACAACGGTAACAAAATAACGTAGATGTCTTAATTCCATTAATATACCTTTTTAGTATCTTAAAATACCGTTCTATATCTATTTTAGGCTATTACATTCTTCTATGGTATGTAAACAAGTTTGAAATAGTTGAAACTTCATGTATAGAACCATAGAAACCATACTTGTGGATATTCCAACTATCCGTCCTCACCAGTTGTCTGTGACTACCATGCGTACTCAGACTTTGGTGCTCGTTAAAATTACGACCACGGATGGTATTGTAGGTTGGGGTGAAGCGACCACCATTGGTGGACTGAACTATGGTGAAGAAAGTCCTGAAAGTGTCAAAGCCAATATTGATACTTACTTTGCACCATTACTCGCATCAGTTAAAGATTTAAATGTTGCTCAAACACTAAAACTGATTCGTAAGAATATTAATGGTAACCGTTTCGCGAAATGTGCCATTCAGACTGCTCTACTTGATATTCAGGCAAAACGTTTAGGCGTGCCATTAAGTGAAGTTTTAGGTGGCCGTCTACGTAATAGTTTACCTGTACTTTGGACGCTCGCGTCTGGTGATACAGAAAAAGATATTGCTGAAGCTCGGAAAATGATTGAGTTAAAACGTCATAACACGTTCAAACTCAAAATTGGTTCACGCCCTTTGCAACACGATGTTGATCATGTGATTGCAATTAAAAAAGCACTCGGTGCAGATATTAGTGTACGCGTTGACGTAAATCGTGCATGGTCAGAGCTGGAATGTATTCAAGGTATTCAACAGCTTCAAGATGGCGGGATTGATTTAATTGAACAGCCTTGTGCTATTCAAAACACAGAAGCACTTGCTCGCCTCACCCATCGTTTTGATGTCGCAATTATGGCAGATGAAGCTTTAACGGGTCCCGACAGCGCATACCGTATTGCAAAAAGCCATGGTGCTGATGTATTTGCAGTAAAAATTGAACAATCTGGTGGTCTGATTGAAGCGTGTGAAGTTGCCAAGGTTGCAGGTTTGGCTGGGATCGATCTTTATGGCGGTACTATGCTTGAAGGCCCTGTAGGTAGCATGGCTTCTGCTCATGCGTTTGCAACCTTTGAAACATTAGCGTTTGGTACTGAATTATTTGGTCCGTTATTGCTTACAGAAGAAATTTTGAAAGAACCGCTACGTTACGAAAACTTTGAATTGCACTTGCCAACGGCTCCCGGCTTAGGCATTGAAATTGATGAAGATAAAGTCGAGAAATTACGTCGTTAAGGCAACAGGATAAGGAGTTTCCCATGTTATTTCATGTACGTATGGATGTGCATATTCCACTTGATATGCCAGCCGACAAAGCAAATGAAATTAAGGCTGTTGAAAAAGCCTATTCGCAAGAATTACAGCGTCAAGGCAAATGGCGTCATATCTGGCGTATTACAGGTCAGTACTCAAACATCAGTATTTTTGATGTCGAGAGCAATGAAGAATTGCACAATATTTTACAGGGTTTACCTCTCTATCCTTACATGAACATCGAAGTGATGGCACTTAATCGCCACCCTTCTTCTGTTCGTGATGATGATTCGTAAACCAAAAGAATTTTTTAAATGTGATCTCTGAAGTCCATTTAAAAACCAAGCAGATTATTCAGAAGGTAACAAGGAACGTGGCGGCACTTATTCGCTAGCAAAACAAAATGCCCGCAGCGCTGCCACCCAAAACCGTATTGCATACTTAAGGAGTTTTAGTATGAACCGTCAACAAATTGATGCGCTTGTAAAACAAATGAATGTCGACACTGCAAAAGGTGAAGTTGATGCACGTGTTCAACAAATTGTAGTGCGCCTTCTCGGGGATTTATTTCAAGCCATTGAAGATTTAGATATTCAACCTTCAGAAGTATGGAAAGGTTTGGAATATTTCACAGATGCTGGTCAAGCAAACGAACTTGGTCTTTTGGCAGCTGGCTTAGGTTTAGAGCACTATCTTGATTTACGTGCAGATGAAGCTGATGCAAAAGCTGGCGTTACGGGTGGCACACCTCGTACCATCGAAGGCCCACTTTATGTAGCTGGCGCGCCTGAATCTGTTGGTTTTGCGCGTATGGATGATGGCACTGAATCGGGCAAAATTGATACCTTAATTATTGAAGGTACTGTGACCGATACTGATGGCAATATCATTGAAAATGCCAAAGTTGAAGTATGGCATGCTAACAGTTTAGGTAACTATTCATTCTTTGATAAGTCTCAATCTGACTTCAACTTACGTCGTACCATCTTGACTGATGCTGATGGTAAATATGTTGCATTAACAACTATGCCTGTAGGTTATGGTTGCCCGCCAGAAGGTACAACTCAGGCCCTTCTTAACAAATTAGGCCGTCATGGTAACCGTCCATCTCACGTTCATTACTTCGTTTCTGCACCGGGTTATCGCAAACTGACTACTCAATTCAACATTGAGGGTGATGAATACTTATGGGATGACTTTGCTTTCGCAACGCGTGACGGCTTAGTTGCAACAGCAATTGATGTAACTGACCCAGCTGAAATTCAACGCCGTGGTTTAGATCACGCTTTCAAACACATCACATTTAACATCGAACTTGTTAAAGATGCCGCTGCTGCTCCTTCAACTGAAGTTGAACGTCGTCGCGCTAGTGCTTAATTGAAAGTATATGTGAGTTAAAAGTTCGCTTTTGACTCACAAAATTTATTCCAATTATTACTACCATTAAGAATTTAAATAAATTTTTAGCGGTAGTAATACATCACGTTACCTCATGCTCTAGGGTTTCTCACATGATTGACAAAAGTAAGTCCTCACTAAGCGAGGTTCTATCGCAGATTAAAGATGGTGCAACCATTCTAATTGGTGGTTTCGGTACCGCAGGACAACCCGCTGAACTCATTGACGGTCTTATTGAACTCGGTGTTAAAGGCTTAACCATCGTCAGTAACAATGCCGGTAATGGCGATTATGGTCTGGCTAAACTGCTTAAAGCCGGTTCGGTTAAAAAAGTGATTTGCTCTTTCCCACGTCAGGCAGATTCTTATGTGTTTGATGAACTTTACCGTGCCGGAAAGGTCGAGCTTGAAGTCGTACCGCAAGGTAATCTGGCGTGTCGTATTCAGGCAGCAGGCATGGGATTAGGCGCAGTGTTTACCCCAACAGGCTTTGGAACACTTTTGGCCGAAGGTAAAGAGACCCGTGAAATTGATGGTAAAGACTACGTACTCGAATATCCGATTAAAGCTGACTTTGCTTTGATTAAAGCTTACAAGGGCGACCGCTGGGGCAATCTGGTTTACCGTAAATCTGCACGTAACTTTGGCCCGATTATGGCCATGGCTGCGGATGTCACCATTGTTCAGGTTTCTGAGGTGGTTGAGTTAGGTGGATTAGACCCAGAGCACATCATCACCCCAGGTATCTTTGTACAGCATGTTGTACAAGTAGCGCCAGCAAAGTAAGCAATAAGGAGAAATAACATGAGCTACCAGAAACTCAGCCGTGACCAGATTGCAAAACGTGTGGCACAAGATATTCCAGATGGTGCCTATGTAAACCTAGGCATTGGCTTACCAACCAAGATTGCAAGCTACTTACCTAACGATAAAGATATTTTCCTTCATTCTGAAAATGGCCTGTTGGCATTTGGCCCACCACCAGCGGCAGGTGAAGAAGACCCTGAACTGATTAATGCGGGTAAAGAGTTTGTGACCATGCTTGAAGGTGGTAGCTTTTTCCATCATGGCGATTCATTTGCGATGATGCGTGGCGGTCACCTTGATATTGCAGTACTCGGTGCATTTCAGGTAGCAGCGAATGGTGACTTGGCCAACTGGCACACGGGAGCACCGGATGCAATTCCTGCGGTGGGTGGTGCGATGGATTTGGCGGTTGGTGCCAAGAAAGTATTTATCACCACAGACCATGTGACCAAGCAAGGTGAACCGAAGATTGTGGCTGAGCTGAGCTATCCGGTGACAGGCAAGAAATGTGTTGACCGTATTTACACCGACCTGTGTGTAATTGATGTGACTAAAGATGGTTTAAAGGTAATTGAGAAAGTGGAAGGTCTTAGCTTTGATGAGTTGCAGGCTTTGACTGGTGCAACTTTGATTGATGCGACTCAAGAGTAAGGTTTGCAAAGCAAAGATTTATTACACAGCATTCACTATCGTGACAGGCGACATGGATGTCGCCCGCTGGACAGGGAGGTAAGGAAGCCTCCTCTGTTCAACAAAGGTTTTTGTTACTTTTGACCTTTCAAAAGTAAGGTATCGCTTATGCAAAAGCCCTACGAATATCATAGTAAATTACAGCCGTGATGTTATCCGTTGATATGAAAATTTATAAATCATCACAACGGAGTCTTATCTGTTTAAGCCAGATACCAGTAGCTAATTCGTGTCACTTTTTTAAAAAAGTGACCAAAAATCTTTGTTACTCAGACACAACCTCCCTGTTGTGCTGAGCAACACGGCGACATCCATGTCGCCACCACAAAATACTTACGGAGAATGGCTAAAAAGGCCTGAAGTAAAGGACAAAAGTTAGAATGAAAAACGCTTATATCATCGATGCCATCCGTACTCCATTCGGCCGTTATGCCGGTGGCCTTGCTCCTGTCCGTGCCGATGACCTTGGCGCTGTGCCAATCAAAGCCTTAATTCAGCGTAACCCGAATGTAGATTGGGAACAGGTCGATGATGTGATCTATGGTTGTGCTAACCAAGCCGGTGAAGATAACCGTAATGTCGGCCGTATGTCAGCACTTCTTGCAGGTTTACCGTATCAAGTGCCGGCAACCACTATTAACCGTTTATGCGGTTCTTCACTCGATGCCATTGCCATTGCTGCCCGTGCCATTAAAGCCAGTGAAGCGAACTTGGTGATTGCAGGTGGTGTAGAAAGCATGAGCCGTGCACCTTATGTGATGGGTAAGTCTGACAGTGCTTTTGGCCGTAGCCAGAAGATTGAAGACACCACCATGGGCTGGCGTTTCATTAACCCTAAACTTAAAGAATTGTATGGTGTAGACACCATGCCCCAGACTGCCGAAAACGTGGCTGAACAGTTTAACGTGAATCGTGCAGACCAGGACCAGTTTGCCTTGGTGAGCCAACAACGCACCGCAAGCGCGCAAGCCAAAGGCTTTTTTTCTAAAGAAATCGTGGCAGTTGAAATCCCTCAGCGTAAGGGTGAGGCTGTTGTGATTGATACCGATGAACACCCACGTGCATCAACTACACTTGAAGCTTTAAGCAAACTTAAACCTGTTGTAAAAGCAGATGGTTCTGTGACTGCAGGCAATGCTTCAGGCATCAACGATGGTGCAGCAGCTCTACTGATTGCTTCTGATGAAGCAGTTCAGGCCTACAACCTAAAACCCCGCGCCAAGATTATTGCTTCAACAGCGGTGGGTGTAGAACCACGCATTATGGGTTTTGCTCCGGCACCAGCCATTAAAAAACTACTGAAACAAGCCAACCTGACTTTAGATCAGATGGATGTGATTGAGCTGAATGAAGCCTTTGCTGCGCAAGCTTTGGCAGTGACCCGTGATTTAGGTTTACCAGATGATTCTGACAAGGTAAATCCAAACGGTGGTGCAATTGCTTTGGGTCATCCACTTGGTGCATCAGGTGCACGCCTAGTAACCACAGCCCTAAACCAGCTTGAGCAAACAGGTGGTCGTTATGCCTTGTGTTCAATGTGTATTGGTGTAGGTCAAGGCATTGCTTTGATTATTGAACGTGTTGAAGCACTTTAAGGAGAAACAAATGCCATCTTTTCAATCTGCCGATGCACAAATTAACTATCAAACTTTTGGTGAGCCATCTTCCCCTGCTCTAGTGTTTTCCAATTCTTTGGGCACCAATTATGGTATGTGGCAAAAACAGTTTAATGAGTTAAAGAATCAATTTTTTGTGATCTGCTATGACACACGTGGTCATGGTTCATCATCTGCCCCTAACGGCCCATATACTGTAGAGCAATTAGGTGAAGATGTTGTTCGTTTACTGGATCATCTGAATATTAGCAAAGCTGCTTTTTGTGGTATTTCTATGGGTGGTTTAACCGGTCAATGGCTGGCAATTCACTACCCTGACCGTTTTAGTCATGTGGTTGTGGCAAATACTGCCGCTAAAATTGGACAAGAACAGGCATGGTTTGATCGTGCAAAATTGGTACGTGAGCAAGGTTTACAACCAATCGCAGCTACAGCAGCTTCGAGATGGTTTACAGATCCCTTTATCCAAAGTCATGCTTCAATCGTCAACAACCTGTGTAACGACTTAAGTGCTGGCAGCGCAATCGGTTATGCCAATTGTTGCGAGGCTTTGGCTAAAGCGGATGTCCGTGAGCAGTTAAAAGACATCAAAATTCCTGTATTAGTGGTTGCTGGAACTCAAGACCCAGTAACTACAGTTGCAGATGGCGAGTTTATGCAGCAACGTATTCCGCAATCAAAACTTGCAGAAATAAATGCCTCTCATATTTCTAATGTCGAGCAACCAGAAGCTTTTAATAAAATCCTAAAGGATTTTTTAGTGAACTAATTTCGCTATCAATAAACTTTATTCATCTCTAAAAAGGCCAATCATGGCCTTTTTTATTCTCTCAAAATAGAAAATTAAATAACTTGTTCGAGAAGGTATAAATATATACCTCAAATGTAATGGAAAATTACATGGATAAATAACAGTATTTTAAATTCATGAACAGGGCTTGTTCATCAGTGACGTGAATCTAAGAAGATTCTTAAATCGTTCACTTCTACATCATAATGAAAGTAAGGATATCTAAATTGAACATACCTATGCTGAATTCTCGGCCTCACCCTACACGCCCTTTAATTAAATATGGAACATTACTTTTAGGTGCACTTTTAGCGGGTTGTAATTCCTCATCAAGTTTAGACCCCACACCGACACAAAAGCAGATCACAATTAAGCGCGATAAATTCGGTACACCACATGTATATGCAAATGATACCTATGGGCTTTTCTACGGTTATGGCTATTCGGTAGCGACTGATCGATTATTCCAGATGGAAATGTCGAAACGTACAGGACAAGGTACAGTTGCCGAGGTGCTCGGTCCCGACTATCTCCAATATGATATTGCAACACATAGCCGTTTTGACCCGGAAAATATTAAACAGCAACTCGCCGCACTCTCACCAGAAGACCGAGCAATTTTTGAAGGTTATGCCGCAGGTTTTAATAAGCGTGTTAAAGAGGTTTTAGCAGATCCAGCTCTTATGCCTAAAGAGTTCACAGATCATGGTTTTAAACCATCAACATGGCAACCTGAAGATATTGCTATGGTTTGGGTAGGCTTAATTTTGAATCGCTTCTTTTCAGCAAGTTCCGAAGTATCAAATTTAGATTTGCTTACGCAACTGCAAAAAGAAAAAGGCCAAGAAGAAGGTCTTAAAGTCTATCAACAATTACGTTGGCTAAACGACCCAAGTGCTCCAACTATTATTCAATCTGCACAAAAAACACAGCTTATAGCGCGTCAACAGCAAATACTTAAAGACATTAGCCCTATTTCAAACAAAGCAGCCAAAACCTATCTAGCTCAAGCTCGCATTGCTTTAGGCAAAAGTGTGGTAGATGGTGTACCTACCGCCAGTAATGCATGGGTCTTAAAAGGTGATAAGACCATTGAAGGCCAAGCAGTTTTATATAATGGCCCACAGCAAGGATGGTATACACCAGCAATTACTTACAGTATTGGTTTACATGGAGCTGGCTATAATTTGACAGGTATAACTCCTGTTGGCTTACCTGCGATTTTATTTGGAACTAATGGCAAAATCGCATGGGGTTCGACGGTAGGTTCACTCGATACTAACGATGTTTATCAACTCACCCTAAATCCAAGTAATTCAAAAGAATATTTATATAAAGGGATATATATTCCATTTGAACACAAGCAAGTAAAAATAAAAGTTAAGAATCAGGCCGACCATGTTTTAGATGTTTATAAGAGTAAACAAGGCTTTGTAAGTACATGGGATGAAAATAATCATACGGCGTATGCGCAAAAACGTAGCTGGGAAGGTGTAGAAATTGAAACCTTATTAGGATGGGCAAATGCAGCCAAAGCCTCAAATTGGGATGAGTTTCTTGCTCAAGCCAAGCATGTCGCAGCCTCTATCACTTGGTTCTATGCCGATACTAAAGATAATATTGGTGTTGCTGCTTTAGGTCGTTTACCTATTCGTCCTGAAAACCAACATATTCAGCTTCCAGCTAAAGGTGATGGTTCAATGGAGTGGCAAGGTTTTTATGACTTCTCACATAACCCTAAAGAGTACAATCCACAAAAAGGCTATGTCACAAGCTGGAATAACAAAGCCTATGCAGGTTTACGCTCAGATTCGTCAAACTTTTCTTATGTTGATCGGGTCAATGAACTAATTGAACCTTTAGAAAGCAAAGCAAAACTGAGTCAGCAAGAAATTTGGGAAATTAATAAAACAGCTGCATGGTCTGATTTAAATGCACGTTATTTTGTTCCTTATATGATTCAAGCTGCACAAAGCCCTAAGGCATCACCGTTAGCCAAAAAAGTCGCGCCATTACTTGCCAATTGGGATCTTAAATTACGCCCTGATAGCGAGGCGAAATATTATCAAGGTGCAGCATCAGCAATTACACGTGCATGGCTTAATCAAATGATTGAACTGGTACTCAAACCAAACCTTTCAGAAAATATTTATAAGCGTTATACCGATACGCTTTATCCGGTAAATAATGATCCACGAAGTGCACAGCCAGCGAGTGCATCAAAATTAATCTGGAATGCACTGCAAGGAAAACAGGCAAGCATTCCTCAGAATGTTGATTTCTTAAAAGGACAAACAGCAGATGAGGTCGTATTAAAAGCTTTAGAAAATGCACTGACTGAACTTTCAAATCAATATCACTCTACCGACCCGAATGACTGGAAAATTCCGGTCGCAACCATGGGCTTTTCTAGCAAAAATTCGGTAGGCATTCCTTGGGCTGATCCATCGTATGAACAACAGCTTAGCACCTATGGAAATACGGGAAGTGCTACTTTTAGAGTGGTCTTAAATCCAAATCAAGTCACCATGTGTTCGATTTTGGCCCCAGGACAAAGTGGTTTTATCAATCAAAATGGAAAACCTGATGCCCACTTTGCAGATCAGCTCCCTTTATTTGAAAGTTACAAGTGTAAAGATGATGCGGTGAGTCAAAAGGAAATCGACCAATCAACTCAACAAAGCATCACTTTAAACTACTAATGTTTTAGTCCAATTTTTATTTTAAAGGCTGAGGTTTGTTATTTATAAAGTGACAAACCTCTTTATTGGCTTAATACCGAATCATGACTGATTTTAATTCGGTGTAATCTTCAATAAATGCATCTGAAAACTCTCTGCCAATTCCTGAAGCTTTTACCCCACCAAATGGAACTGATGGATCTAAGAACGTATGCATATTGACCCACAAGGTGCCTGCTTCAATTTTAGGAATTAAACGTAAAGCTTTAGATAAGTCATTTGTCCAAATACTTGCGGTTAAACCAAAGCGTGACTGATTCATAAGCTGAATAAGTTCTTCATCAGTTTCGAATGGCATTACCCCGACTACTGGACCAAAAGTTTCCTCCGAAAATAAAGGATCATCGGTATTTTTTAAGGAAATCAAAGTCGGCTGTACAAAATATCCTGTCTGATCTAGAGTCTCACCACCGGCAATAATCTGGTTTTTGGCTTTAGCCATATCTAAATAATGTTTCACTTTATGAAAATGTGGCTGATTAGAGAGTGGACCAAACATACTTCCTTCATCCATAGCCGATCCAATTTTGAAACTAGAAAGTGCTTTAGATAGTTTCTCGACCAGTTCATCATATTTTGCACGGTGTACAAAAAAACGCTCTGGGGATGCGCAAACTTGACCTTGATGTACAAAAGTTGCTTGTAATAAAGTTGGTAAAATCTCATCAATATTTGCATCGGCCAAAACGGCTATTGCATTTTTACCACCCAGCTCCAGACTTACACGGGTTAAATCACTGCTCATCGCGAGCTTACCAATCGCAATACCTGTTGGTACTGAACCTGTAAATGAGACTTTCTTAACGAGCGGCGACTCAATTAAATATTGTCCTGTATCACCTTTACCCGTAACCACATTAATTACACCAGCTGGAATACCTGCCTCAATGGCAAGTTCAGCTAAACGCAATAAAGATAAGCTGGCAAATTCACTAGGTTTAAGCACAATGGTACAACCCGTTGTTAAAGCTGAACCGATTTTCCAAACACCAATCATGAGTGAAAAATTCCAAGGCACAATCCCTGCAACCACACCAATCGGTTGTCTTAAAGTAAAGGCTGTATATTTCTCACCTTGCATAGAAGGAATAGAGGGTTGCATAGTTTGACCATTAATTTTAGTTGCCCAACCAGCAAAATATCTCAAGAAAATAACAGATTGTGCGACTTCAAGGTGTCTTGAAATATTGATAAGTTTTCCAGTAGATAACGATTCGAGCTGTGCAAGTTCTTCACCATGTTGTTCAATTAAATCTGCCAACTTATTTAATTTAATGCCACGTTCATACGGCGTAGTTTCAGCCCAAGCATTTTGAAAAGCATGTTCAGCACTTTTCACCGCATTTTCGACATCGTGTTGACTACCAACACTAATTTGAGCAACCACTTGTTCAGTCGACGGATTTACAATATCCACTTTATCTAAAAGCTCGGCAGCAACTAACTTTCCATCAATAAAATGTCCGTGTTGTCGTGCCATAAATTGCTGTACGCTTTCTAAAATCTGAACTTCACTCATTTTCTTTTCCTCTTTTCATTTCTAAACTTTTGTTATGACAGCAACTACGCGACCTGATTCAAAATAAAGTCTGCACCGCGTTCACCAATCATTATGGCAATTGCATTGGTATTACCACTTGGAACTTGTGGGCAAATAGAACAATCCACCACACGTAAGTTTTTAAAACCATGTACTTTAAGTGTCTGATCTGTGACCGAATCTTGCGGAGCATTGCCCATTTTGCAGCTACCTGCGGGGTGATAAACCGTTTTAATGTTCTGACGCATCCATTTATCAATCGCTTCAATATCATCAGGATCGATATTTGCAGGCTCAACGACTTCTTTGACAATCGCTTTCAATGCTGGTTGTTGTAATAGGCGAAGTCCAGCCTGTACCGCACGGATATTTGCGTCAATATCTTCTTGATGGCCTAAATAATTAGGGTCAATGACAGGCAAATCTTTTGGATCTTTACTGCTTAATCGTAAAGTCCCACGTGCTTTTGGCTGTACATGTCCGACTTTAATGGTAAGGCCATGTGCCTGAGCCGCTGCTTTTTCACCGGGGGTATTATCGAAATTATCCAGCACAGGTAAAAAATGAAATTGGACATCAGGTCGACCATTGTTGTTTGTGTCAATAAAACCACCACCTTCTAGAATATTGGTGGTTAGCAACCCTGAACGTGTAAAACACCATTGTAAAAAGTGTCGTACAGCGGTTAAACCTTGGTCTTCACCGAGCAGGCTGTTATTGGTTGTTACTGTTGCATTGACCGACATATGCAAATGGTCGTGAAAATTGTCACCTACAGGTAAGTCACGAATGCATTCTATTCCGAGTTCATCTAAATGCTGTTTTGGGCCAATTCCGGAAAGTAATAAAACCTTAGGACTGCCAATTGCACCAGCGCTCAGAATGACTTCTTTTTGAGCCTGTACCGTAATCGGTGATTTTCCGCCAACACTGTAAGTAACCCCAGTAACCTGATCACCTTGAGTTTCAATTTTATGTACTAAGGCATCCGTAATGACCGTAAGATCTGGGTGGTTTTCGACTGACTTTAAATAAGTTTTTGAGGTACTCGCCCGAGAACCGTTTTGAGTAGTAGTTTGATAAAACCCTACCCCCGCCTGATCCCAACCATTAATATCATTGACATAATTCATCCCCATTTGTTGACCTGCTTTAATACAAGCAAGTGTTAAAGGATGGCGATAACGGTTTTCACTGACAGGTAAAATGCCATCTTGTCCGTGATATTCATCAGCAAGACTTTCATTTTTTTCTGCTTTCTTAAAAAAAGGCAGCACATGTTGATAAGACCACTGATTGCATCCCCATTCCGAGGACCATAAATCATAATCCTGTCGTTGGCCTCGGCAATAGATCATGCCATTAACCGAGCTTCCACCTCCCAACACTTTTCCTTGTGCAAGGATCATTTCACGATGATTACAATATTTCTGCGGAACAGTCATGTATTGCCATGATTTTTGCTGGAATACTTTAACCACCGTTGCAGGTATAGTATGAAACATACTGCTATCTCGGCTTCCAGCCTCTAAAACAAGAACGCGCCCTGCCTTGGCTTCTAATAGTCGTGCTGCGACCACACAGCCTGCTGAGCCAGCACCAATCACGATATAGTCATATTGTTGATTCATCTGATTTCATATCCTAATTTTATTTCTATGAATGTACCGCCAATAAACACGATCTCCTTCGCTCTAATTTAATAGATGTATTGCAGAATCAACTGCGCATATACATTGGTCTTATCATCGTAGTTTTGAGTACCACTACTATGGATATCGTGTTTCGGTTTATAGAGTCCCACTAAAGGAATAACGTTGAATTTTTTATTAACCGACCAGACCGAAAAGACATCCAGCTCATGTCCATCCACATTGGTTAAAGACTTATTTACTGTTTTGAACTTATAGGCCAAAGCACCCAACATAAAATTTTCTTTTAGATTCAGACTATAAGAAACTTGATGAATATCTGCATTTTTATTGAATGGGCCTGCATAGTTTCCGGCAACTTCGCCCTGAAACCATGTACCAAAGCCGACTGTATTTCCATAAAACATAGAGTCGTATTGGTCTGAAAAATGGCTAAAACGGTAGCCTAATGAGGGTGTATATTTTGAAGATAAAAAGTTATAGTTCAGCGCTAAGTAGCCAGCATTTTCGTGGCCATCTTTTTTATCTTGAACCACAAACTCAGTTTTAACTTGCAGCTCTGGCAAAGGTTGATAATTCAAACGTAAAGCATAATTTTTTAGATCTTCGCGTCCTGAAACGTGTTCAGCATCTTCAAGGTCTAATACATTTAAGTAAGTGAACCCAACGCCCTTATCTTTAAGCTGATACATCAGATCAGTCACAAACAGTTCAGGTGAAAATTGTGCTTTGTTATTTGATTTTAAATAAGCCAACTTTAGGGTTGTATTCTCTTGCGGTTTGTATTGAAGCAAACTTGTAAAATCAAAGCTTCGACGAGCTGCTAAATAATATGCCCCGCCCCGATCTAATGTGCCATCCGCAGGTGTTTTACCGAGGTTTAACGCATCACCTGCAATGAAAAACCCATCACCAATCATGATATTTTGTCGACCGATACTTAAATCATAGGTCGTTAACTCATCTTTATTGGTACCGTCTTTAAAACCAATGATCCATTCATTCACATCTGTTTTACGTTCTTTGCCATTACTATTTTGGCCTGCATCGCCATCACTAAATGTTGCTGAGCTAATACCACTCAAGCTTGCATAGAGTTGATTATTTTTAAAGGTGTATTGTCCTTTAGCACCATATTTAAGGTGACCTTCTTGCCAATTGATTCTTTCATCATCTAGGTTTTCACCGTTATAGCTTTTACCGCTACTAAAAGCCCCCAAAGTTGCTTCAAAAGTCGGTTTAATTTCAAGCTCACCAGCATGCACAGTTGAAAAAAATGAGACAAAGAGAGTCCCTCTCACAACCTGAGAAAATAAATTTTTCATTGAGAAATTCCTTTTTTGCGAACGGTCTAACCGTGCTCAGGTATGGGTAACCTATTCGTTACCCATTCTGGCTTATTCACATTTTTATTGATGGTCGTGCTGTGTGTTTTGCTCTTCTTCACCCAAGTTTAAAGTCGGGGTGCTGTCAAAGAAGTTCCAAGGTTTGATGAGTGTATTCACCCACTCTGTCGGCATGATTGGCCATTCTTCAGCACGCGCCACATGCGTTGTACCTGTTGTCATCCAGACCACAAGGTCTTTATTTTCAATACTTTCATTGTTGCCAATGAATTGTCCTAATCCTGTGTCATGAGTTGAACGGTTTGAATATTTCCCTTCAGGGTAGCGTTCGTCTGGATTGTACTGAGTCACCCAAATTTGCTTATCCATAAAGTTCAAACGTTTAAATAACCATTCATCTTTAGAAAAATTGGCTCCTTTTGCCACAGGGTGTGTTCCACCTGCAAAAGGAATCAATTGGTAAGAAACTGGATTACCTAATCTATTTTCCTTGTTGAAATTCGTGAGTAAGCGAATGGTAGACGGATCAAATTTTTCAGCCGCATTTTGCTCATTCATAATGACTTTACTGTCAATTTGCATTGAACTTGTACGAACACCACCTTTCGCATTGGCTTTCACCACTGGGTCCATATGCATAAAGCTGTTGTTTTCCCCATCTACATCCATGTCTAAGCGGAAGTTATAGATGTGCTGATGCGTTGTACCCACAATATTATGGTCAATTAAAGTTCCATATTTGGTATCTTCTTTTGCGGTACTGTCATGCATGGTGCGTGATTTAACGCCTTTAACAGCTTCAATACCCGTCGCACCCGCATTAATTCCAATTACACCATTTTGGGCAAATACCCAGTCAAACATGTAATCGTAATTCCCCACTGTACTAATCCAGCGCACAACAAGTTCACGGCGGGCTTCACTAGCATCTTGGTTACCAAAAATTTCGTGATGTTTATATTCAGGCCCAGCATAACGCTCAAACACAGCAATGGCATTTGGAATTACTTGAGGCTGGCCTTTATAGTCTGCGATCACAGCATCAAGTAAAACAGCGTTGTCGGGTGCATCTGTTCCCGGAATAATAGATGAGGTAAGTGTTCCCATCCCATATTCGCCAGAGTCTAAATAAGATTTGAAGTACCATCCAATATCAGGGTCACCATATGGAACCACCATTCCACCAAGGTTTCCTTCATACATGACTTTACGCTTCACACCTTTATCTTTGTAAGTCACGGTTGAAAGCTGTAAGCCAACACGAGAGTCTAAGGCCACATGCAAACACCAGTTGCCCCAATGTATGGTTTGACCTGTAATGCTAAAGTTCTTACCCTCAGGTTCAATAATATTGAGTGGTTTTAGCTTACTTGCTACTGGCTTATTCGACATATAAGGTCGATTTGCCATTGGCACAGGAATGATTGCGCCTTCTTCAATCTTAATAATTTTTTCTTTATCTAAATCGACTACAGCAACTAAATTTTCAATTGGATGCGCCCAATAATTACCATCGCCTACATCGAGGTAAGCGACGACTTTTAATATATTGAGTTGTTTGTCCAAACCATCTTTACCGCCAAAATATCCAACAGTTAGCGGAGTAGCAATCACCTTCTTCACATCGCTAATGCCGCGTTTCCGTAATGCTTCCTGATATTCTTTACTTGTCTCAATTACACGCTGTACGGCTTCAAAATTATCGAGCAGCACCATTCCATGAGTGTCTTTCAGTACATTCCATTTTGTGACTTGTTGAGTGTTAAGATTAACTTCACCTTCAATCGCTTGACTCCCCTTTAACAAAATAAATGAGGCAATACGATCTTCTTTAAATTCTTTGTGATTAATAAAGTAATCCCAAACTTTGGCTTTTTCAGGCTCTTTAAGCTTTAACTCGGCAAAACGCATATTTTTATAGGCGTATTTCGAGCGGTTAATCACATCAAATGTCTTTTTAATTTCGTCAGAGTTTAGGCTATTGAGTGGGTGAAACGTATTTTCAACTTTAAAGGTTTGATCCAACCCAGACTGGAAGACTTCATTAAAAAAATCTTTTCCAATAACAGGTTTACCATCTTTAATTAATAAAGGCACGCTGAGTTTGAAAGGTTTGCCATTCACCAAAACCTGATCTGAATTGGGTTTGGCCCGAACCACCATAGAGCCTTTGGTAATTGTATAGGTATTGGTAAAGTCATCTTTAACAACTTTAGCACCTTGCTCACTCATGTTTTGATAAAGTGAGACCATGTCGGCCTTGCCACCATGCGCAAACGCTTGAGTATTGAGTCCCCAAAAGCTTGCAGCGATTGATAAGTTAAGTGCCAGTATTTTTTGTATGTCATTCAATAATCGTTGTTTACGCATTGGTTTCATCCTTTTCATCTATCCCTGAACTATCTGAATCAGACAGTTAAAATGCACTTCCTGTGAGTGAAATTCATTAGACTAACTTAATAGTTTTATGGTTATTAAGCTTATCTAACCTGCTCTAATGAATTTAATTTCAACACAGTTACATAGGGCTAGCTTGTTCAAGAATGACGTCGAATTTGTCTAAAAATGACATTGAGAGATGAAAGATTTAAACTGGCATACCCTCTCTAAATTCTTTAGGAGAGATACCATAGGTCTTTTTAAAGATCTTTGAAAAATGAGCACCGTCCCAGAATCCCCACTTCAAGGCAATTTGGGTAATCGAACTCTGTTTGTTCTTTTTATCAAGCAAATCCGCTTTGACTTTTTCTAGGCGTTTGAGCTGTATATATTTGTTAATAGATAAATTTTCTTGAAGAAATAAACGGTAGAGATGACGTAGCGATACCCCAATATGCTCTGCAATTAATTTAGGGGTTAAATCTGGTTTTGCTAAGTTTTCTATAATGTATCGCTCGGCTTTTTCCATTAGATTGTTAGAGCTATTTATATTTTTATAATTGATTGTAGGTTTGATTAAGGCGATCAGCGCATCTTCAAAAGCATTGCCATCCTCGGTTGCGTACCAAAGTTTGATGTTTTCAGCAGACATATTTTTCAAAATATTCTTGAGTAAAAAACCACTCATATTTTGCGTAATGAGCTTTCCAAAATATTCGGTACTAATATTTTCTTTCAGTAATTTTTCACGCGACAGGTGCACTGAAATCTGGCTTACCAAACCTTGCGGGTACATCGAAATTGTTTCGACTGGGTCGACCAAGACAATATCGCCTTCATTTAGGCTTAAGGTTTCATTTTTATATTCGAGCAACATTTTTCCCGAATACTGCAAAATCAAAAAACAAAAACGATTATTCACTCGATCTATTTCATCAGCTTTTCGGACAATTTTATTGGCATTGTTTTTGATAAAAGCAATTTCGGTATCGCCCAATAAAAAGCACTGAACTTCACCAATGAATAAATTACGGGTTCCGTCAAAATCGGTTTCAAAATTGCCGCACACACTTTTAATATGGTGCGTCCATGTGAGTAATGCATCGCTTACATATTGGTTCATCCCTTACCTCTCTATACATGTGCCACCGCTCAAAATTTTGCGTTTGTGGTGGTGCACTGTCTTGGCTTATTTGCAATCTTGTTTTATTGATAAACAAATTGTGTGCCAAAAATTCCTTATCCTTGGAATTGTTTTGCTGATAGTCAGCTAGATGTAAAGAAGCTGATAAATCCATTCAATTTATCAGCTTAATGGGACTTATGCTACTCCTGCAAAATCTCGCAGCATGGTAATAAAAATATCCTTTTGTTCCTCAGAATACTTTTTAAATACCTCATTTTGATGGCTATCGGCAATATCAAACAAATACTGCGCCGTTTGTTTACCTTTCTCGGTTAGTGCATACAAATTATCGTGATCAACCAATAAGCCTTCAAATTTTAGAATTTCAGCTGATCTTTCAACTTCTTGCATTGGCATAGCAATATCACGCGGTAAATCTTCCTTACTTGAAGCAGTACCACTGGCTAAAACCAGTAAAAGACGTGATTCACTGGTACGGAAACCAGAAGCCATTTGCTTAGGAATATAGTCGGTTTGATAAGCTTTAAAAGCACGGCTCATCAAATAGCAGACATTATTATATAAGTGCCCATAATGTGTTTGGTCTACGCCGTTCTGTTCAGTTTGCTTAACTTGAAGGCTCGGATGCGGCATGACACAAGAATATGCACCTTGATGGTAAACCAACGGGCTTCGCCCTTGGTCATGGAAACGAACCACTTTGCCAACAATAATCCAGTGGTCACCACCTTCAATCACTTGATAACGTTCGCACTCAAACACCGCAGAACAATTTTCTAAAATGGGTGCACGTCCTGCACCGAGTTGAAAATTTGTGTCTGCAAATTTATCAATATTTCGTCTCGAAAACTTATTAGACAGCTCAATTTGCGTACCCGATAAAATATTGACAGCAAAATGTGTGGCTTGTTCAAACACCGAAAAACTTGAAGACTTTTTATCAATACTCCACAAAATAAGCGGTGGATCGAGTGACACCGAGTTAAAACTATTTGCAGTGACTCCTACTTTTTCACCTTGTGCATTTTGTGCAGTAACAATGGTAACGCCTGTTGCAAAATTTCCTAATGCCCGTCGGAACTGTAGTGGATCGACCGTAAACTCATCTATTTGTTGTAATACATTCATCATCTTTCTCCTAAACCTTCTCATACATCCATATAAATCGCGAGAGCATTAGATATCTAAAACTAATCTCGATGTTTTAGAGCGTGAACAGCACACCAATATTTGCTCATTGCTGGCCTTTTCTTCGTCAGTAAAGTAAACATCTCGATGATCAGGTTCACCTTCAATTACATCGCACATGCAGGTTCCGCATACGCCTTGTTCGCAAGACATCTCAATCTCGATGCCTTCTTTCGCCAAAGCCTGCAAAATGGTTTCGCCAGCTTCAACCATAATGATTTTTCCACTACGCTCAGCCACCACCTCAAATGAATCTCCAGAAGTATCAGTTTCAACTTGGAAATATTCTTTGTGGATTTGCTGTTCAGGAAAATCGTGAGTTGTGGCGAGGTTAATTACCCAGTCCATAAAACCGACTGGACCACAGGTGTAAATATGGCTCTCTAGGTCAATATCTTTAATGGCAGATTCAAAAAATGCTCGGTGGCTTGCACCTTCCGATTTAAAATGAAAAGTTGTGTGTTTTGCTAACTCACCATTTTTAATTTCATCAACAAAAGCACATTTTTCAGGGCTAGCGCCGCAGTAGTGAAGCTCGAACGATGCACCTTCGTGTGCAAGTTGATAGGCCATCGTGATTAACGGCGTAATCCCGATTCCACCGCCAATCAATACACTGTGTTTGGCTTTTAAAAGTGGAAATAAATTTTTTGGCTCACTGACCTGAATTTGCATGCCATCTTTAATTTCATCAAAAGCCGAGACTGAGCCACCACGTGATTCAGGGTCACGTAAAATTCCGAGACGAAACTTACCTTCGTCATTTGGATTTTGGCAAAGTGAATATTGGCGCACCATGCCATTTGGTAAGTGCACGTCAATATGCGCACCCGCTTCAACTTTTGGCAAGGTTGTAGAAGTTGCAGATTCAAATTCCATGACTGCAATATTTCCACCTTCCACATGGCGATTTTTAACGACAACATCATAAAGTGTAGTCATGATTCAACTCCCTTTTCATGCGTAGCCTATTGGCTTAACGCATGAATAAACCACCGTTAATATCCCATGTTGCACCAGTCACAAACCCCGCATTTGGACTCGCAAGCAACCCACAAGTTTCAGCAATAAAGTGCATACTTCCTAAGGCTTTAACCGGAATATTCTGGATGAACTGTTCCATTTTTTCGTCTGGCACCACGCTATGAACGATTGGAGATTCCATTGGTCCCGGTGCAACTGCATTAACCGTCACCCCTTTTGCCGCAAACTCTTTGGCAAAAATTTTGGTTAACGTCACAATCGCGCCTTTGGTTGCCGCATAGTGTGCACCTGTTGCAGTACCACCGTTTTGTCCTGCTAACGACGCCATATTAATGATGCGTCCATAGCCTTTTTTAGCCATATATTGGCCAATAATTTGGCAAGCCTGAAAGGTGCCGCGTTGGTTGACTTGGGTCACCCAATCAAAATCAGCTGCGGTAATTTCTAATACTGGCGTTGCTTTGGTGACGGTGGCATTGTTAATTAACACATCAAGTTTAGAAAATTTCTCTTCAATCCATTGCACCGCTGCATAAAAATCTGCCTCAACTGAAATATCTAATTTCAAGGGAAACATATTTTGGGCATACTGACTTTGTGCCTTGGCATTTTTGGCTTTTTCAAGTGTACTCGCTGACAAAATCACTTGATGGCCTTGACTCGCAAAATATTCAGCAATGACATTACCGAGTCCAGAAGCAGCACCTGTCACTAAAACAACCTGTTTCATGTTACCGCTCCTAAAGAATGTAGCTAATACCAGCTAAGGTATCGGTTGAGTTAACCAAGTTAATGATTTTACGGTTAATCTTGAAACCAGTATCAGCATCACGAGTTAGATGGTACGTAATATCGGCTGTGTAATGCTTGAGGTTTTCTTTACGGAATTCACGTAAGTTTTGAGCACAGCGTAAAACGATTTCATCATCTTGGTCTTGAATAACACGTACACGAGAAACACTACGTACCGTATTTGCTTTAGGCGCTGTAGAAATTGCTTCACCATTTTCAAGACGCTGTACACGTAAAGTACGCATATGATTATCGTCATAGGCATAATTTAAGTTGTTTTCGTAGTCAGTGAGGTTTGGGTCAATTGGAATGATATAGACACCTTTTTCATTCCATAAATTGAGCCATTCACGATATTCGCTGTGGTCTAACATATCTGCTTCAGCCCAGATGAAAGCAGTGACTTCATTTAATAATTGCAGATTCATATTCATTGCTCTCTCCTTAAGCCGTCATCATCTTTTTCCACTGCTGGTATGCTGCACGCATACCTGTTTCAGCACTGACATCACTTTTTAAGCCATCTTCGGTTTTGACTTCGCCCGGTAAACCGCGGTTGAGCATAATCCATAAATCATTACCCGCATTGGCGCCGTGTTGTACGCGCTCCCAAGCTTCGGAGTCATCTGGTGTGCCAAAACCAAATGGACCTTGAAAATGCTCATGCAAACGTAAGCGATATTGATTGGCAATTTGCGGGCCACCATCCATGGTAATCACCGAGTGATGAATTTCTGTTTCAGCAACTGAAATTGGCTGTAACACACGGAAGAACGCCATTGAACATGCAATATTCGGGAATAAATTTAAGTTAAAGCCAGAACCACCAACTGCTCGAACAATACGGCGTACTTCTAATTCTTCATGGCCTTCGTCGCGCAAAGCTTGAGCCAAGTCTTCAAAGCGCTCTTGAATTGGACGTTCCATGAGCTCTTCGTCTAAATCAACCAGTTCAGGAATCATCACCATAACACTGTGACCATTACCTAAGTCTTCAACAAAGCCCGGCTGATTTTCGAAGTTAAAGAGTTCTTCTGTTTTTTCATCAACAGAACTTAAGAATGACTTGTGCACTAATGGAAAGTGATATGCATCGGTGGTATTTTCAAGCTGGATTTTCCAGTTACCCGGGAAGCGGAAACGGTGTTCGCCCAACACTTTAATTGGATAACCCGCACCTTGTTTCATAAACAGGTCAATCCATTTTTTCGCAGGCCCAAGGAACTCTTCAAGCGGTTGAATGTCTTCTTTAAATGAAGCGAAGATCATGCCGTTATATTCTTCTACACGTAGACTCACCAGTGGTAATTCTGATTTATCTAAGCAATCACCGTAGCTTTCCGGAGATGGCACACCACGTAAACTACCATCAAGTGCATAACTCCAACCGTGGTACGGGCATACAAAACTATTGGTTTTTCCTTTTTTATGTTCGCATACGGTTGCTGCACGGTGACGGCAACGGTTTAAAAGTACATGGACTTTCTTTTTACGGTCACGTACCACAACCACTGGCTGTTTACCGATGTTAATCGTTTTATAGCTTCCGCCTTCTGGAATTTCGCTGGCATGTGCGACCCACACCCAAGTGCTATAAAAGATTTTCTCCATTTCTTCATCAAAAATACGTTCATCTTTATAAAGAGAAGTATGAGCACGGTCACTTTGAACCAAAGCATCGTAATCAATGCCAATGTTATGCGTTGGGATAATACTGTTCATATCAATAGTCCTTTTAAATATGTCCTGGGTCATTCCTGGGAAGGTACCGGCAATTCAGCTTCACTGTGCCAATGCGATACGGGACGACTGAAAATATTCTGTGTTTGGAAATGTTTAATTTTCCATGTTCCATCTGCTTGCTTATGAAACTTCACCTTGAGCTTTGCCGCATTCAGATGACTACGGCCATCTTGAAAAGTTGAAGTTTGCAACATCAGCCAAGAAGCATTTGCATAGCCTTGGTTTACATAAATTTGTTCTGAATTGACAAAGTGTGCATTCATAACAAAGTGAGATTCTTTTTGGGTATAGCTTTTAAACATGTCGTAAATCGACTGCCAAGAATCATAACGACCAAAAGATTTGGCATATTTCTCGCCAATACCTTCCCAAATACAGTCTTGATCAAAAAGATTCATCAGCTCATCAAGGTCTGTATTTGCATTAAGCTCGTCACAGATCTCCATATAACGGTTCAGGCAGTTACGAATCGCGTTGTGCGCTTCTAACTGTTCTACCCGCTCTAAGATTTCTGCAATATTCACTTTGTCATTCATTGCCATCGCCTTAACGTTGGATAATCAATTCGCGCCCAACACGAGCTTCAACTTTGCAATATTTCCAAAGTTTGTATGGCCCTTCGCCCACCACGGTCGTTCTAAACAAGTTACAAGCGGCATGTACTGTTTCAATATCCGGAACATCTGCAAGCAAGTACGTAGTCCAAGGCCAACCTGCACTTGGGCCAACCATACTTTGGTCATCATCAAGATTTCCAAAAACATGTACGCCCGGTAAGTCATGAATGCCATTCCACATTTCACCAAACGCGGCCCAAACTGCTTTCGCTTCAGCAGGTTCTGCATCAAAAAAGTTTTGGTTAATACCCATGCAGAACAAAACGCGTAATGATTTTTTAGCTTCCATTTCAATATCCTTTTTAAAAAATTAAAACTTATAAATAACCTGGGGTTGGTTTTAACCCGAAACTGATTGAGCCTGCATTTTGTAAAGTTGCATCACCCATAAAGGCATGCTGAGTCACCACGTTGGTGTCATTCACAAAACGGCTAAATGGATTGTTGGTATAAATCGCTGTCATGCCCGCAAGCATTTGCATTTTTCGGGTGACTTTGGCGCAAACTCGCGCTGCATGGGTACATGCCAGACGCATGTCACTGATCTGTTCAGCTGTTGCTTCACGACCAGCAATAATTTCATTCCAAACAATGTCCATGGTTTGATAAAACCAAGATTTTGCAGCCTGAAACTCTGCATCAGCTTGAGCAAACTCATATTGAGTCACTGGACGGTTTGCAATTTCTGACCCGCCAGTAATGGATGCTTTACCCGGTGCCAATTTTTCAAATTCTTCTAATGCGGCAGCGGCAACTCCAATACCTACTACGGTTAATACTTGAGTTGCTAAAGACAGGGACGGATATTTAAAAAATGGCTCACTTAGTTTTGAAGGTTCACCACGTACAAAGGTCCATTTCTTTTCGACCAATACATCTTCGACCACCAAATCATGGCTTCCCGTACCTTTTAGGCCAACGGTGTCCCAAGTCATTTCAATTTTGGCTTTTTTCGCAGGCATCACTGCCATGCGTGGCAAGCCCTGCATTTCATTATTTTTAAGCGGTGAAATCCCCACACCAACAATGTCAGCTCCCATACAACCACTTGAGAATTTCCAACGTCCACGAACCACTACACCTTCATCGGTAATTTCAGCAGGTTGGGGGGGAAAAATACCTCCGGCAAACACCACATCTGGTCCGTTTTGATACAACTCTTCAAGCGTTTCTTCTGGCAAACTTCCTAAATAGGCAGGGCTCATACCGAAACTTGCCACCCAACCGACTGAACCATCAGCTTTAGATAAAGTTTCGATTAATTCGCAAAACTGCCGTGGAGACCATTCTTCACCGCCAAAACGTTTAGGCACCAAGGCACGATAAACACCAATCTGTTTAAGTTTTTCGATAATGTCTTGGCTCACGTAGGCCTGATTATCAAACTCACCTGCACAGGCACGCTCACGAATTTCTTGACACAAAGCATCTAAGTCAACTGCTTTGTCTTGAGAAGCAAACTCCATTTTAGACAACTTATTCATTATCTAACTCCTTGTAATTTATTGCATTGCATCAACACAAAATTTAGCTATAGCGCATAATTGCTCATCTTTTTGATGCTTTGATACGATCTGTAAGCCCACTGGTAAACCTTCACTGGTTTCAAGTGGCACTGAAATGGCTGGATGACCTGATAAATTAAATGGTCGAACTAAAGCTGTAAGATTCAAAAAAGCGACCGTGTTTTCAGCTTCAGAAACTTTTGGTGGAATTTGTGGAAGTGTCGGTAGAACCAATGCATCATATTTTTCTAATAAAGCATCGAGTTCTTGGGTCAGCTGTGCTCTCACAACTTCTGCTTGTTTCACTTGCTCTAGAGTTGTTGCGGCAGCTTTTAATAAACGACCATTTACATCAGAACCAATTAAGCCCGTTTGAGTTAATTCACCAAAAGCTTGCCAATTTTCATAATTAATAATCTGCATGCCTGCATCATAAGCCGCTTCAAAATGTTCAACTTTTTCTAAAACGGTCTCTAAATTCGCTTTTTGAAATGCTTGATAAATACAATTCCAAATAATCTCATCTGCTTTTACATCTAAAACAGCAATTTTTGGTGCACTAGTAAATTCAGTAGATTTAAAAGTTGGATCAATAATTTGCATGGCCTTTTCAATCATCTCGACTGAATTTGCAAAAGGACCAACGCAATCCAGAGAACTTGACGGCGGGTATACGCCTTTTCTGCTAACACGGCCAAAAGTCGGTTTTAAACCAAAAACTCCGCAGCACGCAGCGGGCATACGAATAGAGCCGCCAGTGTCTGTGCCTAAAGTAAAGTCAGCTTGTTTAGCAGCAACTGCCGCAGCCGAACCACTCGAAGAGCCACCTGGAATAAGTTCAGGATATTTAGGGTTGATGGGTGTACCAAAAGCATGGTTAATGCCTGTAATACCGAAAGCCAATTCGTGCAAATTTGTCTTGCCAATAATTTCGCAGTCAGCTTTCAAGATGTTTTTAACAACCTCGGCATCATCTTGAGCAGGTTCAACATTTAATAAAGCTCGACTTCCAGCAATGGTTTTTAGACCTTGAATATCAATTGTGTCCTTGACCATGACCTTGAGCTTGCCACTTCCTTTGTGCACGCTTTGGCTAACAATATTCATTCACTTTTCCATGTATTTTTATCTATTAATCAAAATATGGGAAAATTTAATGGAATTGTCAAGTATTTTTTATAATTTGTTCTCAAGGAAATATGCAAAATTTTGTTTATAATAGGATTACCCTTTTTTCACTAAGTTATTGCTTAGCTATGCTTGATCATTTAGAACAATTTCTTCCTAATAAAGAACCGTCGAGTATTCAAAATTTCCCTTTTTTTTGGGTTTCTCAAGTGAATGGAAAGTATTCACAACTGATTGAAAAATCAATAAAAAAGCTAGGTATTGATAATACACGCCGTAAAATTATTTTAAGCACTAATGCCCTTGGGGAAGCCAGTATTACCGACATTGCCAATCTTTCTACTTTAAAGTTAACGACGGCAACAAAAGCTGTATATCGCTTGGTAGAAGATGGAATTGTCGAGGTCTACTCTTCTACTTCTGATGAACGGATCTCGATGGTGAAATTAACGGCCAAAGGTATTGAGCTGGTTGAACAGATTAATCAAATTAGTGTGGTCACCTTGGCAGGCATCCTGAATGCTTTTTCAGAAGACGAGCTGCATACTTTAAATAACCAGTTAAAGAAATTATTTGACCTGATGCCATCCAGCTAAATATTTCTCATCATGATAAATTAGCTCTTTTAGAGCAGTTAAAATTTCTTTTTCTTTAGCTGCTCTTTTGTTAAAACAATAAAAATTAATAAAATCAAATTTTTATATAACAAATTTATCTATATATAATTACTTAACATACTTTTTAGGTATTCTAACATACTCAATAAGTAATGGAATTTTACATATAAAAAGAAAATAATAATTCCATGATCTTAAAAATCCCATTAACTCCTAATTGGGTTTAGACGCACTCTTCCGGTCTGTACGAGACCAAATTACTCATTTCTAGCCTATTTATTATTCTTATCTAAAAGGGGGAAATATCGAAAATTTTAGAGGAATAATAAAAGTTAGATATCAATTTCTTTAAGCGTTTTATACATAAGGATTAAGTGTATGAACCAAAGTAATATCGCTGTTGAAAGGACACAGAAGAAAAGCAATGCATATGCATGGTATGTGGTCATACTTTGTATGTTGGCATATATATTTTCATTTATTGACCGCCAAATTCTGGCGCTGATGATTGAACCCATCAAAGCAGATCTCCAACTTTCAGATACACAATTTAGCTTGTTACATGGCCTCGCCTTCTCACTGTTTTATGCGGTTATGGGTTTACCCTTAGCCTATATTGCTGACCGTTTTTCACGACCAAAATTAATTTCAATCGGGATTATTGTTTGGAGTCTGGCAACAGCAACTTGCGGTTTAAGTAAAAACTTTATTCAACTGTTCTTAAGCCGTATGGCGGTAGGTGTCGGTGAAGCGGCTTTATCTCCAGCGGCTTATTCAATGTTTAGCGACATGTTTAGTAAGGACAAACTGGGGCGTGCCGTCGGGATCTATTCAATTGGTGCTTTTTTAGGTGGAGGTATTGCCTTCTTAGTTGGCGGTTATGTCATTAACTTGCTTAAAGGCGTGACACTCATTGAAGTTCCACTATTAGGCGCACTCAAGGCATGGCAAATTGCCTTTTTAGTAGTGGGTTTACCCGGCATCATTATTGGTCTGCTATTTATTCTGACCGTTAAAGACCCTGCACGTAAAGGCCAACAGCTCAACCAAAATGGACAAGTTGACCAAGTCAAATTCTCACAATGTCTTCAGTTTATTAAAAAGCATTCGAAAACATTTGCATGTCATTATTTAGGTTTTACCTTTTATGCAATGGCACTCTACAGCCTAACTAGCTGGACACCTGCATTTTATATTCGAAAGTTTCAACTCGCGCCGACTGAAACAGGCTATATGCTCGGTACGATTCTGTTAGTCGCAAATACATTGGGCGTATTTTGTGCAGGCTGGCTAAATGACTGGTTTATTAAAAAAGGACGCCAAGATGCACCGATGTTCACGGGTGTGATTGGTATTGTTGGCCTGATTATTCCAATTGCATTTTTTACCCAAACAGATCAGCTTTGGCTTTCAGTTAGCTTACTGATTCCTGCAATGTTCTTTGCATCTTTCCCTTTAGTGATTTCAGCAACTGCTTTGCAGATGTTAGCACCTAACCAATTTAGAGCACGTCTTTCTGCCCTCTTCCTTTTAGTCAGTAACTTAATTGGACTCGGTATTGGTACAACACTGGTAGCCATTATCACAGATAAAGTTTTTGGTAGCCCATTAATGGTGGGTTCTTCTTTATCTATTGTGGGTGGTTTGTCTTGTGTACTGGCTTTAATTCTACTTTTTAAAGGCTGCAAATTCTTTAGTGAAAGCATGAAGCTTGAAAAATTAAATTAATAGGTCTCACCAATTGCAAAAATGTACTCTCTAACTAAACGCTTAGAGAGTACCGAAATATTCAAAATTACGTAGTGCCGAGGACTGGCTTACACTTGGGAAATGGATTATGGAATTATTTCACCGCTTTAAACCACACACTTTAGCTGTTGCCACTTTATTACTGATGTACAGCAACTCATGGGCTGCAAATCCAAATCAGCAGTCCGAAGATGAATGGAAGTTCACGCTAAAGAATGCCTATATCAACCGTGATTTTGATAATGATGCCTTAAAAGATACTGGTAGTTGGTCTCAGGCAGCATCATTATTTTATAAATCGAAAATGCATGACACCCCGTTAGTCATTGCAGACAAGCCAATCACGATTGGGGCTGATGCTTCTGTCCAATACGCCGTGCGCTTGAGTTCAGACAAACATGTTGCGGATACAGTTTTGCCTTTTAATAAAGAAACGCAATCTCAGGCTTCAGACTATCTAAAATACGGCGCGACTTTAAAGCTGGGTTATGACAAAACCCTTTTAAGTGTCGGTGAACTCTGGTTAGACCTGCCTGTAACGGCTGTGGATGCCAGCCGACAATTACTTGCCTCTTATTGGGGAACCAATCTTAAGTCTCAACTTTCAGATCAGCTCTATGCAGAAATTGGTCGAGTGGAAAAAGTCTCTCCACGTAATGAAGAAGATTTTAAAAAGTTTTCTTTTACAGCGAACGGCATTACCAAAGAATCTGATGGTTTAAATTACATAGATCTGCGCTATCAATTTACGCCGTCTTTAAAGGGCGAATACTACTTTGGTAATTTAGAAGATCTGTATAACAAACACTATGTAGGACTTGAACATACGTGGAAACAGCCAACTTTTGCCCTCACCTCTAAGTTTAAATACTTCAATGCAAAAGATGATGGCAATACCTTTGATATTGATGCGCAGAACATTGGATTACTTGAAACGGTTAAAGTAAAAAACCATACCTTTGGTTTAGGTTACCAACAGATTATTGGTGAATCGGCTTACCCATTACCAGATGGTTTTTTACCAGAGACGTATTTCATTAACTGGAACGCTACAGGCTTTTTTAAAGAGGATGAAAAGTCTTACCACGTCATGTATGGCTACGATTTTAAAGATTATGTACCGGGCCTAAATGCGATGGTGAAATATGTTTACGGACATGACTTTAAAGCAGCCAATGGTGAAAAAAACCACGAAACCGAGTCAAATGTGATTTTAAACTACGCATTTCAGCAACCGTTCCTAAAAGGCGTCGCTCTTCAATACATTCGTATTGATTACAATGTAAAACATGGCAATGACTTTGGTGAAGATCGCTTGTTTGTCAATTACACTAAAAAATTCTAAATAAAAAATACCCCCTAAACTTTAGGGGGTATTTTTTATCCTAATTTATTGACCAACTTTAATGGTAAAACCTTCATAGCAATACTCATTGGTAACCATGGCCACTGTGGCACATAAGCTTTTACAGGTTGTTTTTCGATAGCTTTTACTAAAGCTTTACATCCTGTTTTGGCGTCAACTTCAAAAGGTAAATGTTTAGCACCTTCATTCATTTCGGTACGGATGTAACCCGGGAAAATGGTTGAGACTTTAATTGGAGTATCTAGTAATTCAGCACGAATACCCTCGGCCAAGTGAGCAACTGCAGCTTTACTTGCCGCATAAGTCGATAAATGTTTTGGTAATCCGCGCATCGCACTCATGGATGACATCACCACCAAATGACCTGCATTTTGCTCTCTAAAAATTTCAGTCGCCGCCTCACACTGTGCTAAGGCAGAGATAAAGTTTGTTTCAGCTGTGGCTCTGTTAATTTCAAAATTACCTTTACCAATACGACGGCCATTGCCTACTCCGGCATTTACAATAATTCGGTCTAAATAGCCAAATTCTTGTTTAAAGGTACGAAATACTTCAAAAACCTGATCGTAATTAGTTACGTCCAAACTTTTCGCAATGACTTTAATACCGTACTGATTCTCAAGTTCCGTTTTTAAATCTTCCAATCTGTCTAAACGGCGTGCACAAATCGCCAAGTTATAACCTTTCGCTGCAAATTCATGCGCCATACCTGCGCCTAATCCAGAACTTGCGCCTGTAATTAAAATCGTCTTTGCCATGCTTTTATCCTTATTTTAAATCCATGTCAGTAAATCTGGACGCTTAGCTTTTATAAAATGATGTTCATTTAAACTTAAAACTTGAGCTTCATTTCCAACCAAACGCAAAGTCGTGAGGCTTGTATTCGCGATTGCCCAATTCAACGCAAAAGTTCGATTAGGGCTAAGTTCAAGCAATTTTCCGATTGCTACAGAAATCACACCACCAGAGGTAAAAACCACTGCATAGCGAGGTTTAGTTTTTGCTAACTCATCACAAAGTTGCTGCAATGCTGTTTCGACTCTTTCTTTAAAGTGTGGCCAAGACTCATCATACTCATGATGAAAATCGCCATCTGTCCATCGTCCAATGGCGCCTTCAAATATTTTGGCAAGATAAGCACGCGGGTTTTGTTCTTGTGCAACATCAGCTTTTAAAAGTTCAGGCTGTTCAAAACGCGGTTCATAGCGGGCAAAAACCTGCTGATGATTAAACTCATTCCATAAATTATTATGATGAATCATCGCATCTGGAAAGCATTCATTGAGTGCGAGCTTTGCAGTTTGCTCGTGGCGCTGCATAGTTCCTGCAACCACATACGGTTGTTCTTTTAATATTTGCTTAAAATATTGGCCTAATAAAGTCGCTTGAGCTTCACCATTTTCAGACAACTCATCATAATTACTTTTGCCAAATGATGCCTGCCCATGTCTTACCAGATAAATTGTGGTCATTTTCTTAAAATACCCTGTATTTTCTGTAGAGATTGCTGAGCAAATTCTGAGTCTTGCAGTTTTTGCTGCGCGATAAGTTTTAAAGCTCGAATATGTAGCGCATGAATGACAATCCAGAAATCTTTAAAAGCGGGGTTTCGGGTTTGTTTATGGTAATAACGATAATAGATTTGCTGGGCAATCACGGCTAAACGGAATACACCGAAGACTTCATAAAAAGCCCAGTTTTGAGGCTCCAGACCTGTTTTTTGCAAATAATAGTCAACGACTTCTTTGCGAGAGAACATTCCCTTTAAGTGAGTCGGCTGACGGCGTGTTGATCTAAAAATCATATTATCCGTTGGCTCAACCCAATAGGCCAAAGCACTGCCCAAATCCATTAATGGATCCCCCAAGGTCGCCATTTCCCAATCCAGCACCCCAATCACATCTGTTGGATGCTCTGGATCTAAAATCACATTATCAAAACGCCAATCATTGTGAATAATACAAGTCGTCGAGTCTTGAGGGATATTATCATTTAGCCATTTTCGGACATATTTAAATGAAGGAACGTTGATTGTGCGGACTTTTTCATAGCGCTTATCCCAACCTTCAACTTGTCTACGGCAATATCCCACACCTTTGCCTAGTTCAGCTAAAGGCGTGTTCTCATAAGGAACTTGATGTAGCTCAATCAGCTTATCAATAACATTTACACAAAGTTGATGAACATCTTCTTCATTAAAGCCAAGCTCAGGCGGTAATTTTGCACGAGGAATAATGCCTTCAATGCGTTCCATGACATAAAAATCACAGCCAATGATGGTTTCATCCTGACAAAGCGCTACCATTTTAGGAAGAACAGGATAATAAGGTGCAAGGTTTTTCTGCACCGTATATTCACGGGCCATATCGTGGGCCGACTTCGCTTTTGTTCCTTTTGGAGGGCGCCGTAAAATTAAATCGGTATTTTCATACTTTAAACGATAAGTCCAGTTCGAAGCCCCACCCGTATATTGAGTAACGACCGCTGGGCCAACCAACTCAACACCTTGGTTTTTTAACCAGTTTTCAACTGCCCCAATATCAAGTTCTTCACCTTCACGTACTTCACCGCCTACATCAATTACCGACATATATTCACTTCCTTTAAACTTATACTTTCTTATGACGACCGAAATAACCACGTTTGGCCAACTCTAATTTGGCAATCATGCCTTTATGTACTTCATCTGGGCCATCAGCTAAACGTAAACTGCGTGCTTGAGCAAAGAAACCAGTTAATGGTGTATCTCTTGAAACGCCTGCACCGCCATGTAGCTGAATTGCCATGTCGACTACTTTTTCTAAAACGCTCGGAGCCACTACTTTAATTGCAGATATTTCTGTTAAAGCAGCCATATTTCCTAAAGTATCCATTTTATAAGCAGCATACAAGGTTAAAAGTCTGGCTTGATCTATGGCGACTCGAGCATCAGCCACGCGTTCGAGGTTTCCACCGAGTTTTAAAATTTCTTTACCAAACGCCGTTCTAGACATGCCTCTATCAATCATGAGTTCTAGTGCTTTTTCAGCAGCCCCAATGCAACGCATGCAATGGTGAATACGCCCTGGTCCTAAACGGCCTTGGGCAATTTCAAAACCTTGGCCCGCTCCGCCAATAAAGTTTTCGAGAGGCACTCGAACATTATTAAAATGAACCTCACCGTGTCCATGCGGTGCATCATAGTCGCCAAACACAGGTAACATCCGTTGAATTTCAACACCTGCGGTATCAATCGGTACTAAAACCATAGAGTGTTGATGATGGCGGTCTTTGGTTTCATCTGGTGTATGTGCCATAAAAATAATGACTTTAGCATTTGGGTCACCTAAACCAGACGACCACCACTTTTTGCCATTTAAAACAATTTCATTACCATCGATGAGCGCAGTCGCTTGCATATTGGTTGCATCGCTTGACGCAACATCGGGTTCAGTCATACAAAAAACCGAACGAATTTTTCCATCCAATAAAGGCTGTAACCATTGCTGTTTTTGCTGTTCACTGCCATAGCGCCATAACAATTCCATATTTCCTGTATCTGGTGCATTACAGTTAAAAACGGTTGGTGCCAATAAGCTACGGCCAGTTAATTCAGCTATGTGCGCATATTCTTGAACAGTTAACCCTGCACCCAGCTTTTCATCGGGTAAGAACATATTCCAAAGACCAGCTTGCTTTGCTTTAGATTTCAGAGTTTCTAACAGTTCAGGCCATTGCCACTTTTTCCAGTTTCCATCTGGATTTAACTCATGAACTTCTTCCCAAAATTTTGCTTCTACAGGTTCTATTTCTTCTAAAATAAATTTTCTTGTTCGCTCGGTAAAATCTTGAGCTTTCTTGGAGAGTTCAAACATTCTTTTTCCTTTACATCATTATCTGGTCTTTACATCAACATAACTTGAAACTTAATATGAATGAAATGATTTTATTAAATAACACATCATGAATAATATTCATAACCTGCATGGCCTAGACTTAAGTTTTTTTCACCGAATTGATATCAATTTATATCCGCTATTTATCGCAATTTATGAGCAAAAAAGTATTTCAAATGCAGCAAGCAGTCTCAATATTACACAGTCAGCAGCAAGTCATGCTTTGCAGCGTTTACGTCAGCAACTTGAAGATGATGTATTCATACGAGCAGGCAATAAAATGTCTGCAACGCCTTTTGCAGAACAGATTTACCCAACGGTGAAGCAAGCACTTTTAAAGATTCAAAATATTAGCCAACAGAAACATGTCTTTGATCCAAGCAGTTTAAAAAGCTTAAAAATCGCCGTTCATGATGAGATTGAACCGATTATTCTTCCAAGGCTTGCTCAACATTTTCAAAATCTTAATTTAGATTTGCAGTTTGTCAGTATGAAGCTAGATCGAAAACATATTATGGCGGACTTGGCGACGCAGCAGCTCGATTTCGTGATTGACCTAGAACAATATTTATCTCCAAAAATTACCTTTGATCATTTGGTAACAGATGAGTTCGTCATTTGCAGCCAACTTAAAGAAGTCGATTTATCTCGTTATATTAATGGACGACACATTGGTGTTTCATCACGCCGTACAGGTGCTTTGCTTGAAGATATTTATTTAAACCAACATCAAAAAATTTCAAGAAATGTATTTATGCGCTGTCAAAACTACTCAACGGCGTTACAAGTTCTGGCGGCTCAAGCCAACGCAATATTGACCATGCCTCGTATGATTTTGCAGCATTTATCTTATAGTCCTGAAATTTGCTTACATTCTCTGCCTTTTGAGATAACCAATATTAAAATGGGTATGTTTTGGCACGAAGATTTAAGGGATAATTTAAGACATCAATTTTTGCGACATGAAATTATTAAACTTTTTCAGTAAAGCAAATTGATCTATTAAGCTTCTATCGTACAAGGATCAGTAATGAGTAAAGATGAACGGATAATCCAGAATCAGGACAACAAAAAAACGATTCGTCATGAAGATTACATTGCTGGCATTGGTAAAGGCATGGCAATTTTAGATAGCTTTAGCAGTAATCAACATCGTTTAAACATTTCCATGGCGGCTGAAAAAACCGGGCTCACCCGAGCGGCAGCAAGACGTCACTTATTAACTTTAGAATATTTAGGTTATCTTGAATCAGATGGTCACTATTACTATTTAACCCCAAAAGTTCTTAAATTTTCAGGAGCTTATTTAGGTGCAGCTCAGCTTCCGAAAGTGTCTCAGCCTTTATTAAATCTGTTAACTAACCAAACTTCTCTCATTTATTCGGTGATGGTACTTGATGGTTATGAAGCCATTACCATTGCCCGTAGTGCTGCCCACCAACAAACTGACCGTGTAAATCCATATGGCTTGCATTTGGGTAACCGCTTACCTGCTCATGCAACCTCGGCGGGTAAAATTTTACTGGCACATTTAAGCCAAGAAGAACAATTAGATTGGCTTCAAAAATATCCTCTTCAGCGTCTAACTAAATATACGCATGTCGAAAATGATAAATTTTTAGAGTTACTACAAGAGATTCGAGAACAAGATTGGTGTTACTCACGTGAAGAACACGAATTAGGCGTTCATGCACTCGCCGTACCAATTTATGGACAAGACTTTAAAGTGGTTGCAGCTTTAAATATTGTTTCTCCAACTATGAAAACAACTGAAGAATATTTAATTCAACATATTCTGCCGCTATTGCAAGAGACTTCGCGGGATTTAAGACAAGTTCTTTAAATCTTACTTAGGCTATTTCATAGGGTTAATTTTATTGTTTGCTTAGGCTATTTGAATAGATTGAACGTTCCCAAATGAATGCTTAGGCTATTTCTAAAAGTAATTGAAAGGGATTTTCAAATAGCGAATACCATTCGCTTCAGGTTCCGGAAAATTTCCACCATTCATATTAATTTGAATTGAAGGCAAAATTAATTTTGGCATTGCCAAAGTAGCATCTCTTTCTTGACGCATTTTGATGAATGAGTCCTTGGAAACTCGTCGATTTAAATGAATATTGCTTTGTTTTTGGGTTCTAATATCTGTTTGACAGATATATTCATCACGACCTTCGGGCTTATAGTCATGGCATAAAAACATGCGCATATTGTCGGGAAGTGTATAAATTTTTTGGACCGAATCATAAAGCTCAGCAGCACTTCCTTTAGGAAAGTCACATCTGGCCGAACCATAATCAGGCATAAATAAAGTATCCCCGACAAAAACAGCATCAGCGATCACATAGCTTAAGCAAGCTGGCGTATGCCCTGGTGTAGGAATGTTATAGGCTTCTATCTCCCCTATTTTGAAATGTTCATAATCTTCAAACAAATAATCAAAGGGCTGATTTTCATTGAATTTCTTAAAATCAAAATTATAGATAGCTGCAAAAGTTTCTTGTACTACCGAGATTTTTTGACTAATCGCAATTGTACCGCCCAATTTAGATTTTAAATATTGAGCCGCAGTCATATGGTCCGCATGTACATGGGTTTCTAAAATCCATTGTACTTTGAAGTTTTGCGCCAAGACATAATCGACGATCAGATCAGCATTGGATGTTTTTGTAGTGGCCGATGCAGCATCGTAATCAAGCACGCTATCAATAATAGCGCATTGAAGAGTCACTAAATCCGCAACAACATAGCTAAAAGTATTGGTGTTTTCATCAAAAAAATCTTTTACTAGAGGTTGTTGCATAGGCTTAATTTCCTTTATTTAAAATTCGGTAAATAAACATTCCTAATAACATTGCGACAATAAAATAAAGCGCTTCAAAATGCCCTAATCCAATAAGCGTTAAAGCGGGCGCTGGACATATACCTGCTATTCCCCAGCCTATACCGAAAATAAAAGCACCCACAATTAACCTTTGGTCAATCTGTGTATTTGTTGGTAATTGAATTTGTTCATTAAAGAGTGTTTTAGGAGTTTTTATAGCCTTTTGAAATGGAATAAATGCCACAGCAATAGCACCTAACATTACAAACATTAAGCTAATATCCCACTGCCCAAAAATATCTAAAAAACCTAATACCTTTTCTGGATTAGACATGCCAGAGATCATCAAACCTAATGAAAATAAGCTACCAAATAAAAAAGCAAAAATATTTTTCATAAGACTACCCCAACACATGACGAATGATATAAACCGTTAACATGCCAGCAAACATAAAAACTGCTGTCGCTATCATCGAGCGTTTTGATAGCCTGCTCATTCCACAAATGCCATGGCCACTTGTACATCCAGAGCCTAATCGTGTTCCAAAACCAACAAGTACACCTGCTAAAATAAGTGCAAATGTATTGGTTTTAATTTCAATTTCAGGCTGATAAAAATAACCATATACGAAAGGTGTAATCACGAGTCCCGCAATAAACCAGAATGCCGAACTCTTAAAAGTGTCTTTAGTAGGATTGATGACTTGAGCAAGCAAACCACTGATTCCGGCTATACGGCCATTTATATATAAATATCCAACTGTTGCGATGCCTAGTAATAAACCACCAAAAAAGGCATAGACAATATTTGACATATAACCACCCTTAACAATATATGTTTTTATAATCTGTATTATACGCTGATTCTTTTAGAAATACTTAAAATAAAACTCTTAAGTGTATAATTCTTCTTAACAAGAAAAAGCCCCAAGATTCTGGGGCTTTTGTCATTAAATTAGATCTTTAATGCCTAATTGTTCAGGTAACTTTTCCATAACCTTGTTCAATCTATTATTTGCTGGAGAGATACAACCTGTGTAATGGCTTAATTTAGTTTCTGTGCCATTAGGTTGAATCCAAGTAATGTAATAGCTAGACATGTCGGTCGCTGTTTGCTGGCAACCCGCAGTTTTTGATTGTGTACCTGTTTCAGGGCGATAAGTTTTTAGATCATCTGCAAGTTTTTTATAATCTTTTACGCTACCTTGAATTTCTTTAACGCCTATAGCCTTAGTGTATTGTTTACCTTCAAAGCGAATTAAACCTGTAGGTGTTACTTCTACAGAATAAATCGGACATGCGCCAAAACATGGGCTAGAAGCATAGCGAATTGTCTCTTGTGTATTCGGTGCTTGCTGAACAGAAGCACAACCCATCAAAGCTAAACCAGATAAAGTTGCAAGAACCAAAAATCTCATTACATCACCTATTATTATCAAGTGGCTTTAATTTATCAAATCATACACTTCTTGTCATTAAAGACTATTTTTTGTGATTTTATTCATTATTTAATTTTGCTTAGGCTATTGAGTAAGACAAAAACATTTTCTTTCACCCATAAAAAAAGGCCCATCTTTCGATGAGCCTTAAGCCATAAAAGCTTAAATTCCTGAAATACAAATTATTACTGGATAGTAATAATCTGCGTCGACCATTCTAGCGCAACCCAATAAATTATATAAATATAATATAAGTATATATTTAAGCTCGTTTTTCCAACAAAAAACACCGTATTTTTAAGGTTTAAAACTTAATAATGTTTATTTTTAATTAAAATTCACAATGTTAAGTTAAACAAAACTTAATAAAAGTTAAGGTTTTATTTATAGGTAAAACATCCTAAGGAACTGGTCAATAGTTAAGCTATATCTAGCGTTCAGGCTGAATTGACCATAAGACTATTTGAAGTTTAGCAACAACATCAAGCACTTTTTTACTATTTGGTAAAGCTATCTAGTTAAAAATATAGAATTTACTTTTACTCTTTTATATAAAAAATATATTAAAGGTTAAGGCAAAAGAGAAATAATCTCTTTTGCCTAACTTAATTATTGTTCTAAGCTATAAGCGATCACATAATCACCATGATCAGGTGATTGACGTGCTCCACCTGCGGTAACAACCACATACTGTTTACCTGTTTTAGGTGAAACATAGCTTATTGGTGTTCCTTGGCTACCTACTGGCATGCGTGATTTCCACAGTTCCTTACCTGTAGATGAATCAAATGCACGTAAGTAGTAATCTTGTGTTGCAGCAAAGAAAACTAAGCCACCTTGAGTTGCCATCGGCCCGCCAATTGTTGGCATACCGATCGGTGCTTTTAAGCCCATCTTGATACCCATCGGCCCAGTATCTTCTACCGTACCTAATGGTACTTGCCATGCAACTTGACGAGTTTTCATGTCAATTGCAGTCATGGTGCCAAATGGTGGTTTTTGACATGGAATTTTTAACGCCGACATAAAGCGGTTTTTATTCACTTTATATGGTGTACCTTTCATTGGTACAGCTCCCATACCTGTGTTTACTTTCTCTCCACCATTCGCCTGAATCTTAATATCTTCAGGAGTTTGCTCCATCAATTGAATCCATAAGCCAAGGCGCATATCGTTCACGAACATATAACGATGAGTCGGGTCAAAAGCGATGCTACCCCAGTTCATACCGCCCAAAGAGCCTGGGAAGCTTAATGAAACATCAGTACCCGGTGCAGTAAACAGGCCTTCGTAACGCATTGACTTGAAGTTAATACGACACATTAGTTGATCGAATGGCGTTGCACCCCACATATCCGACTCAGTTAAAGTCTGATTACCAATTTGAGGCATTTCAACTGAACGAGGTTGAGTTAAGCTGTATTGTTCACCCGGAATATTGGCAGGTTTAACTGGCTGTTCAATTACTTTAGTCAGTGGTTGACCTGTTACACGGTCAAGCACAAAGAATTGACCTGATTTGGTTCCAATCACAACAGCTGGTTTAGTCGTACCATCTTTTAATGGGAAATCAACCAAACTCGGTTGCATTGGTAAGTCAAAGTCCCATAAATCGTTATGAACAGTTTGATATACCCACTTCTCTTTACCTGTTGTCGCATCAAGTGCTAACACAGAAGTATTGTATTTATGATCCAATGGATTACGGTTACCACCCCAAATGTCGACAGATGAACTGCCCATAGGTAAGAATACCGTATTCATTTGCGGATCATATGACATTGCAGCCCATGAGTTTGCCGAACTACGTTTATAGGTTTCACCCGGTTTAAGAACATAGTTCGGGTTTGGATTGCGCGGGTCAAATGCCCAGCGAAGTTTACCCGTAATCACGTCATAACCACGAATAACACCACCCGGCATATCTGCGGCTACGTTGTCGGCAATACGGCTACCCACCACAATAGTTGTTCCAGCAATAGTCGGTGCAGAAGTCACTTCAAAACGTGGAGCTTTTGTTCCAGCGCCAAGACCTTCTAGCAAATCAACCGTTCCATTTACACCAAAATCAGCACAGCGCTGACCGTTATCTGCATTCACTGCAATTAAACGACCATCAGGTGTATTGGTATATACACGGCGTGGACATGCCGTATTGGTTGCAACCGCAGTTACTGCATTTGCACCAGCTAAAGTTGGTTGTACAAGCGGTTTT
Organism: Acinetobacter sp. D009; assembly: GCF_038562025.1. NCBI lineage: Bacteria > Pseudomonadati > Pseudomonadota > Gammaproteobacteria > Moraxellales > Moraxellaceae > Acinetobacter > Acinetobacter sp. D009. The sequence continues at coordinate 1,746,803 of NZ_CP151886.1, read as the reverse complement.
GTTGAATCAAAGTATGCAACACCGCGGCAACGTTCCCAAGCATCGGCTGTAGAGTTCACCTCAGCTTTCCAGAGTTGTTTGCCCGAGTCGGCATCTATGGCAAAAATGTTGTTATGTGGTGTACATAAAAACACTTTATTTCCCACTTGTAGCGGAGTCATTTGGTCTTCGGCACCATTACCGCTACCCGTTGTAAAGTCGCCCGTTCTAAAGCGCCAAGCTTCTTTTAATTTATGAACGTTATCTCGGTTAATTTGATCGAGAGCAACAAAGCGGCTACCACCTGCATCATTACCATAATTTTCCCAATTTACCTGTTTTTTTGCAGGATCAACTGGTACTAAAGGTAGTTTTTCACCTGAACTTGCTACTGTTGGATGCGGTTGGAACATTTGATAGAGCGCAATCAACATACCTACAACAACCAATCCACCTACCGCATAGGATGAAGATGCCAAGCTCGTTTGAAATTGGTAACGTCGGATTGAAGGCAAAGTAAAGAGCAAGGCAGCAAAAAGACCAGCAGGAAACATTAAGCGCGAAAATAACGGCCAAAATTCCCATCCAGCATCAACAAATGACCAAATTACGGTACCAACAAAAACAGCCGCAAAAATCCAGACACCCAGCGCTTTTTTTCGGAAGATGCTAATTGCCGAAATGGTAATAAATAATCCTGCTATAAGGAAATACCAAGAACCGCCGAGTGATACTAGTTTTCCACCACCTACGATGTAAAAAACACCAGTAGCCAATAAAACTAGACCTAATATAAAACACCATATTTTGAATAAGATATGAAACTTAGAATCTGACTCAGACATAGATCCTACTCCACATATACTGAACCCGAATAGTTCAAGCATTTGGGCCAGTTAAACTATGTCTAACCAGCCATCAATATTGTTAAAAATTGACTTTCATACTAAGACCAGCCACCCAAGCATCATCAACCGCTTTTACACCAGCAGGTTGATGAATATATTGAATGTTTGGACGTAACATGACGGCCGGAGACCATTGATAGGTATAGTTCAACTCGACATTTAGCTCGTCGTCTTGAATTGGAATATAGTCAGATGCAATCGGATCATAGCTGTAATATCCACGACTTTCATTTGTTGCGATCTGTTTATCTTTAGCACGGTCATTAACTACATAATTGGCTATACCAAAACCAATCGAATCATTTGGACGGCTATCAAACGGCCCCTTATACCAAAGAGCAAGCTGTTGCGTACTTTGAACAAAAGTCGTTGCTTTATCATTTACAACGCCATTAAAACTGATATATAAACCGCGTTTCGGATCTTCGCCTTTATTCGTCAGTTGTTGTTGTGCATTAATCCAGAAACTTTGTTTTCCGTCATGAACCTTCCCCGCAGTTTTAATATCATTGGCTTCTGCGGTTGAGTACAGTGCACCTACTTTATATTCACCCGGCAAGCCATTAAAGGCAGCAAGTTTTGGTTTCCACGCCAGCTCAACCGGTATGGTTGCGCCCTTCACATTGTTCATATCCAGATTAAAACCATCACTATTTGATTCGGTTTTAATGTTGTCTGGATTGACCTCATACACACCCAACCCCAAAGTCCACTCAGGCGCAAACTGATATTTAACGTTTGTACCCCAAATACCAACTGGTGAGTTATACCAAATTGAACCAATTGATTTTCCTAACTGCCCACCACAAAGCAATAAGTTCTGAAACTCACATTGAGAACTATTAAAATCCTCTGACATTCCCATACGACCAAATTTGACCTGTACAGTATTATCGATAAAGCCCTTCTTCACCCATGCTTGAGATAAACGCCAGATTTTACCGCGACCATAAATTTCTTGAGCATTGCCCAATTGGCTAGAACGTGGGTCTTTAATACGCTCAAGAGTTAATGCATTGCCGTCACGTTTAGTCACGACTAGGCTCGCTGTTGTATCTTTCCAACCAGCGATTTTTTCTAAATCGAGGTTTGCACCTAAGGAAAGCTGCGCAGCATTTTCAAAAGTATTGCTGTCGTTGTAACCACCATCTAAATTTGTGGCACTTTGGCTCATAATAGAAGCCGTAAATTTATAGCCCTGTTGTTCTAGCTGTTGGCGCTCACCGTTCCAGTCGCCTAGCAACCATTGACGGTCTTGTGACCAAGGATCATTCGCGAGCGCACATTGGCTACCTAATACAGCGAGCGTTAAAACACTCAGTTTCATTAAATTTGGCATTTCAAGTCCCTTTTATCATTTCTATATTTCTATGCTGCGCCTCATATGAGGCGCTTTCCTTATTGTTATTTAACACTTGTAAAACCAAGCTCAGAAGTTGCACCAAAACGATCAGTAATATTCGCTGTAATTGAGGCAACTTTTACAGACGGCTTCCAATTCGCTTTTGCGATCCCTTGTGCATCTGTAGCAACAGTTATTGCTCCTAAATATTGCTCAGCTTCTTTTGATGACGCATTTTGATTACCAAAAAATTCAACTTGATAGCGTTGATTTGGCAAGCCATTGACTTCTACAGCAACTGAACCTTTATTTGCAGTTAATTTAGGAGCTTTAATACCCTGATTAGGTTGAGCATTACAGCCTTGTTCATTTGGCTGAGTACATGTTTTTTGTTGTTTAGATGGGTCAACAACCACACCGCCACCACGAGAACCTACAAATCCGGCATGCTCAAGTGCAGGCACAGCAAATACAATTGCACCCAACCGCTGATCTGGTACACATGAACCACCCGCTTCACAGCGTTTAATATCTTTACCATTGTCCCAAATCAGGTTTTTAGTCAATGTAATTTTTGCATTTGCATCTTTTTCAGAGCGGATGGCTACACCAATACGATTACCATGTACTTTATTGCTATCAAGAATATTGCCATCACCCGTCATGTTGAAACCAATCGAGTTATTGGTCATTTCGTTGTAGGCAATATAGTTACGCTTACCCCAGTTAATCTGTAAGCCATCCGAGTAGTTTTCGAATTTATTACCAACTACGGCATTATCATTACCCCACAAGATTTCAATACCTTGTGATGGTTCAGGATTTGCTTTGGTTGAAACAAAATGGTTATTCGCAATTAAGTTAAATGCTGCACCACGTGTCAGTTCTAAGCCATCACCATTGTCTTGGAAAATGTTGTCTAAAACTTTGTTGTTATTGGTAGTAGTTGCAGTTGGGTTACCTTGACCATCATCACCCGTCAACATAACACCAGCACCACCGTAGTTATTACTAATACGGTTATGTTGAATCAGGTTATTGCTTGAACGGTTAATCAATACACCAATACAGAAGCGATGAATGTCCAAACCTTTTAAAGTGACATTGTTGACGTCACGTAGTACCAACCCCGGTAAAGTCATAGTACGTACATTGGTGCCGTACTGCTCAGGGTTTGCACCTGGACAAGCTTTTGCACCTTCGCCTTTAATATAATTTGAACCATCAATTGCGATGTATTCGCCAGTTTTATCCCACTCTGTACCAATGATTTTGACAGGCGCTTTAATTTCAGGAAGTGCACTATTTAATTTAATCGCATAAGGCGCTTTACCTACTGCTTGAATCAAAATGTCGCTAGCTTCGCTTGGGTTTGCATTGGCTTGTTCAATTGCCCAGCGTAAAGAGCCTTTATTGCTATCGTCTTGATAACGGTCAACCACATAAGTTTGAGCCGCAGCTATGCCTGAAACCATCAAACCTAATGCAAGAATAGTTAAACGTAATGTATTCATTTCATCATATCCTTATGATTTATGGGTTTGTTGGTTGAACTGTTTGTAAAATTTGTTTGAGCTTGGTCACATCAATTTGACCCGGTGCAGAAGCCTGACCAATCATGCCAAAGCTATAACTTCCGCCCATGTTGGCAGTCGCAACACGCGAAATCGTACCAAGTTGCCCCATCGACATCGTTAACAATGGTTTAGTGGTTTGCTGACTTACTTTTAAAGTTGCGTTCATTAAAGTGAAAACGTCTTGTTTAGATTTTGGCATAACGGCAATTTTTAGAATATCTGCACCCATCTGGTCTTGTTTTAACAAGCGTTTTTCAATTTCATCTTGGCTTGGTGTTTTTTGAAAGTCGTGATTAGACATGACAATCAGCACTTTCTTTTGATGTGCTTTTTGAACAATTTCTGAAACTACTTTTTGATCACGGAACATTTCAACATCTAACCAATCCATGAACGGATTCTTTAAGTAAGCTTGATAAGTCTTACCATAATCCACATCACTAATTTCAAGCTGGCCGCCTTCGTTTTTCGTACGAATGGTGGCAATCATTGGCTTATTGCCCAAAATCTTTTTCAACTCATGGCCCAAGGCAATCACTTGTTTTGTATCACTCGCAAAACTAAGTAAATCGATACGAAACTCTGCCAAATCAGCATCTGCTGTATTTGCAATGACTTGAGCTTGTGCCAAAGCTTGTTCTTTAGTTTTTGCGGTAATCGGAACAATCGTTTTAACGGCTGTATTAGCAGGTTGTGTTTGAGCAGCTAAAGCAACAGGTTCAGCATTCACCTGTGCAGTAAAAAATGGGAGTGCAAGCAAACTTAGGCTTAATAATGTTTTCATGTTCATATCGTTCATCCTTAAAAAGGCTACACGCATCCTTGAATAATCAGGTGTAGCCTTAGGTGTTTCTTAAATATCAAAAAATACAGTTTCGTCATCACCTTGAATACGAATATCAAAGCGGTAAACAACTTCACCATTTTCTTCAAAACGTTTCGCAATAAGTGTTTGGCGACGTGGTGCCCATTCAATGCTATTTAGAATTGGATCGCTAGCATTTGCTTCAGCTTCATCTTCAAAATAAACTCGTGTATGAAGACCCAAGTTAATACCGCGAGCGAAAATGACTAATGCAATATGAGGTGCTTGAATTGAACCTTTGCGACCTGCTGTAGCACCTGGCTTAATTGTATTAAAGCTCCAAACACCCGTTTCAAAGTCAGCACCTGTACGGCCCCAACCTTGAAATGCTGGGTCAGCTTTTTGCTCACGCGTATCTGCCTGACTTGGATAAATACCGTTCGCATCAGCTTGCCAAATCTCAATCAGCACATCGCGTAGCGGTAAACCCAATCCGTCAAACACTTGGCCTTCAAGACGAATACGCTCACCTTTGGTCTGATCTTGTACTAGCTGGTTATTAAAGTTGTTTTCAAACACTTCAATATTTGCTTGTTGTGGCAATAGCCCAATGTGAACGTAAGGACCACCTGTTTGAGATGGAGTTTCTTTTAGTTCCTGAAAATTCCAGTTATTCATGCTAGTGCTCCCGATTAAGTCAATTCGTTTTCGAAGTAAGTCGCTCGACGGCCACGTAAAGTGATGTCAAAACGGTAACAACGGCTATCTGCTTCGATAAAGTTGTTTTTATCTTCTAGTGCAATCAATGCACGACGTTGATCTTCAGAAGGAATCGTTTTTAAGATCGGGCAAGTGTCAATGAGCGTATCGCCTTCAAAATAAAACTGCGAAATTAGGCGCTGAGCCCAACCATCAGCAATTAAAGAGAAATGAATATGTGCAGGACGCCATTCATTAATACGGTTACGCCATGGGTACGGACCCGGTTTAATGGTACGGAAAATATAAAAACCATTTTCATCAGTTAAGGTACGACCACAACCACCAAAGTTAGGGTCCATTGCACCAATAAACTTATCGTTTGGATGACGGTAACGACCAGAAGCATTGGCCTGCCATACTTCTAGAAGTGCATTTTTTACAGGACGACCAAATTGGTCACGAACATAGCCATGCACAATGACACGCTCACCAATTGGTAAACCATCTTTGGCATAGTTCAAAATCAAGTCGTTATCTTTTGGACCAAACAAGTTTGAAGAAAAATGCGGCGCAGTAACTTCAGTTAGAGTCTCGTTAATAGAGATCAATGCATTTTTTGGCGAACGTAATACACTTGTTTTATAACCTGGCGTATACGCTGGTGGATGATCATCTGTATTACGTTGGGCGTAAGCACCCCAGCTATGTTGTGACATCTTTATCTCCTTAATCCTGTTCTTTTGCTGCAACTGAGTTGACTTCAATTCCCAACTCCTTAAAGACTTCTTCAGCCATATGCATTGCAGCATTTGCAGCAGGTAAACCTGCATAGAGTGAGCTATGTAAGATCAACTCTTTTAAATCTTCTTTGGTTACGCCATTGTTGAAGCAAGCACGTAAATGCATACGTAGTTCATCTTCACGGCCCAGCGCTAATAAAATTGCGATCGTCACTAAACTACGTGTATGACGGGGTAAGCCCGGACGAGACCACACCTCACCCCATGCATAACGGCTAATAAAATTTTGAAAATCTTGGTTAAAGTCATTTAAGTTCTGCAAAGACCGACCAACATGCTTTTCACCCAAAACTTCAGTCCGCACCTCAATGCCTTGTTTATAGCGTTGTTCATCATTCATTGTGATAGACCTCTATTAAGTTGCATCGGTATGCGCAACAATTGATTTAACAAATACAGCAACAGCCGCAGCAGTCGCTGGAATTAGTAATAAACTGAGAATGGCAGTAAACGACCAATCATTGCCGAGTAGTACGGCACCAATCCAAGCACCAAATACCGCACCAAAACGGCCGATACCTGTCATCCAAGACACACCAGTTGCACGGCACTGCGTTGGGTAGAAACGAGCGCTTAACGCTGGCATTGAAGATTGCGCACCATTAATCGCGATACCCGCGCAAAGCACCAATACTGCAAGTAATGTTGAGTTTCCTAAGCTTTGACCAACAGCAATCGCAAATAGACCTGCAGCAAAGTAGAAAATAGCAATCACTCGGTTCGGGTTGAATTTGTCCATCGCCCAACCAATAAATAAGGCACTTACCACACCACCGAATTGGAACAATCCACCGATAAATGCAGCACGCTCCATTGACGCACCTGTTTCACGCATAAGTGTTGGCAACCAGCTTGTAAGCAAGTAAACAACCACCAAGCCCATAAAATAGGTCAACCAAAGTAAAAGTGTTCCTTTTGCATATGGTTTAGAAAACATAATTCCAAAGACATTTTTCTTTTGAGCTGTCTCGGTTTTCTCTTCAGGTACGTGAAACGCAGTCGCATTTTGGATCTGAGCTGGCGCAATATGATTTAAGATTTTGCGTACTTTTTCAGGATTCTTACCTTTCACAATTAAAAAGCGGTAAGACTCAGGTAAAACTAAAATCACTAAAATCATTAAGATCAAAGGTGACCAGCCACCAAGTAAAAATAGACTGTGCCAACCATAAGTCGGGATAAGCCAGCTACTAATAAAACCACCTGTTGCCATACCCAAGTTGTAACCACAGAACATACAGGTCACGAGTAATGAACGAATGCGTGTTGGACAATATTCAGAAAATAATGTAGTGGCATTTGGCATAGCTGCACCCAAACCAATACCTGTCAAAAAGCGTAAAACGACAAGGCTATCTAAGTTGGTTGCATACGCAGATGCTAAAGTAAAACCACCAAACACAAGCATCGAAAAAGCTAAAACGATTTTTCGACCAAAACGGTCAGCTGTTGGGCCAGAAACCAAAGCTCCAATAATCATTCCACCAAGTGCAGCACTCATCACTGGGCCTAACTGAGAGCGATCAACACCCCAGTCTTGAGCCAAAGCTGGAGCGATAAAACCCATTGCAGCAGTATCGATACCATCAGTAAAAATAATTAAGAAACAGATGATTGCAATCATCCATTGATACTTACTGAGTGGAGCATCATTAATCAATGCTTGAGCATCGATACTTTTATTTGGTGCAGCGTAATCCTGAGACGCCATATTTGCCTCCTTAAGGCCAATTCCTTTTAAACTATTAAGCTATTAGATTTGCTGAATAAACCTAGTCAATTCCTGTGTAAATCTTTGTGGTTGCTCAATATTAGAAAGATGAGATGCTTCTAATTTAGCAATTTGACTGTTCTTAATAGCATTCTGCATAAACTCAGCATCTGCTACTGTGGTCACTGGATCTGCCGTTCCTGCAATGAGCAATACTGGAACTTGGATTTGTGTAATTTCATCTCTTAAATCAGCATCTGCTAAAGCACGACATGCATTGGCATAACCTTGTGCTGGTGTATTTGCCAGACTTTGAATCGTCGTTTGTGCAACCACATTATGTTGATAGTCGAATTTTTCGCTAAACCAACGTGTGTGCGTGGTTTTAACCAATTCAGCCAGTCCATTTTGTTCTACTGATTCTGCGCGACTCAACCACGCCTCAGCCTGTCCAATTTTTGCCGCTGAATTTGCGACAGTAATGCTTAGAAAGCGCTCTGGGTAATGGATAGCTAACCAAAGCCCCGTAATTCCGCCCATTGAAATGCCACAAAAATGAGCTTTTTCAATACTTAAGGCATCTAAAATATCAGCAACATCTTCACCTAAATTTTGTAAAGATGATTCAGCGATCACATCACTTTCGCCATGACCACGTGTGTCGTATGTAATGACATTAAAATGACTTTTAAGCTCATCTACTTGCGGCTGCCACATTCCATGATCTGTTCCTAAGGAGTTAGATAACACAATTGCTGGAGCGTCTTTTAAGCCGTCAGTATAAACAGCTAACTGTTTTCCTTGGCGATTGCTAATAGTCTGTTTCACTTTGGCTCTCCTTGTGCTTCTTGCAGAACAGCATCAATTTGAGCTTGAATGTTGCCCAAATAGTTTTCTGCTTTAAATATTTCCAAAATTTCTGTTTGACTAAAATGTTCTTTTACTTCATCTAACTGACTAACAACCTCAGATAAATGCTGCTTTTGAGCCACGGCTGTTTTACAAGCTGCTTCAACAACATGATGAGCATTTAAACGTCCAATTTTTGGAGCAAGTGCCATCATCACAGCTTCTGCCATAATTAACCCGTTGGTACACTCAAGGTTCTGTTGCATATGTTCAGCATTCACTTCAAAACCTTGTAAAACTTCACCAGTACGAGTTAATGCTCCAGCACAAAGCTGAAAGATTTCTGGAACTGCTAACCATTCTGCATGCCATGCACCTAAGCTACGCTCATGTTCCTGTACCATGCTTTGATAAATGCTAGACATAAGTGCTGGTACACGATTCGCCGCGGCTAATACGGATGCTGCCGCAACTGGATTACGCTTATGAGGCATGGTTGATGAACCACCACGACCCTTCGCAGTTGGCTCAAACAACTCTGCAATTTCAGTTTGCATCATCAGTGACCAATCACGTGCCATCTTGCCCGTATTCCCAACAATCATGCCAAGCACGCTTGCAATTTCCACAATACGGTCACGCTCACCATGCCATGTGCTTGTCGGTGCAGTTAGATTCAGTTGCTGAGCAAATGCACTGACCACAAGCGAACCTTGATCTTGCAAAGAAGCTAATGAACCCACAGCACCACCTAACTGAGCAGTAAGTACACGTGACTTCATTGCTTGTATACGCTCTAAATCACGTTTAAAAGCCGAGGCCCAACGAGCAAGTTTATGCCCCAAGGTAATTGGTAAAGCTTGCTGTAACCATGTACGCCCAATCATAACTTGATGGCGATATTGCTTAGCTTGCTGTAATGCAGTCGCATAGCATTGTTGAAGTTGATCTTCCACAATGTTCAACGCATCACGGCATTGCAAAATACAAGCTGTGTCTAAAATATCCTGACTGGTTGCACCCCAATGCACATAACGCGAAGCGTCTTCATCAACATCTTTAACAATTGCTGTAAGCTGTTTTACAAATGGAATTGCGATATTTCCAGCTAAGCCAGTTGCGACAGCCAAAGCTGAAAAGTCAAACTTTTCTAATGCCTGCTCAGCTACTTGGGCAATGGTATTAGCCGCATTTTGAGGAATCACACCAACTTGTGCCTGTGCTTGCGCTACCGCAACTTCAACCTCAATCATGTATTTGATTAAAGATGAGTCACTAAAGATGTCAGTGACGTCTTTTTGATAAAACAAACTGGCATATAACTGGCTCATGATTAAACTCTCTCAATAATCAAAGCAATGCCTTGACCCACACCAATACACATTGAACACAAAGCGTAACGACCACCTGTTTGCTCAAGCTGGTTTAGGGCTGTAGTCACAAGACGTGCACCTGATGCACCAAGTGGATGACCTAATGCAATTGCACCACCGTTTGGATTTACCTTGTCAGAATCATCTGGTAAACCTAAATCACGGGTCACTGCCAAAGCTTGCGCAGCAAAGGCTTCATTGAGCTCAATTACATCCATCTGCTCTAAAGTCAGGTTGGCTTGTTTAAGTAATTTTTTAATTGCAGGCGCTGGAGCAAAACCCATAATGCGTGGTTCTACACCGACTGCTGTTGAAGCAATGATTTTGGCACGTGGTTTGAGGTTGTAAGCTTGAACTGCCTCATCAGAAGCAATCAGCAATGCTGCTGCACCATCGTTAATACCTGAAGCATTACCCGCGGTAACGGTACCATCTGCTTTAACCACAGGTTTAAGTTTGCTTAAACCTTCCAGCGTAGTCGATGCACGTGGATGTTCATCGATATCAATCACAACAGCATCACCCTTACGCTGAGGGATTTCAACTGCCACGATTTCTTTAGAAAAAAAGCCTTTGGCTTGCGCGCTTGCGGTGCGTTGTTGGCTCACCAAGGCAAACTGGTCCTGATCTGCACGATTAACGTTAAACTGTTCAGCGACGTTTTCGGCAGTCTGGGGCATGGTGTCTACACCATACAATTCTTTAAGTTTAGGGTTAATGAAACGCCAACCCATGGTGGTGTCTTCAATCTTCTGGCTACGGCCAAAAGCACTGTCAGACTTACCCATCACATAGGGTGCACGGCTCATGCTTTCTACACCACCTGCAATCACCAAATTCGCTTCACCGGCTTTAATGGCACGGGCAGCAATGGCAATGGCATCTAGTGAAGAACCACACAAACGGTTAATCGTCGTTGCTGGCACCTGATACGGTAACCCTGCAAGAAGCGCTGACATATGACCAACATTCCGGTTATCTTCACCAGCTTGGTTCGCACAACCATAGATCACATCATCGACCTGTTCCCAATCTACATTTGGGTTACGCTGCATGAGGGCTTTAATTGGTACAGCGCCAAGGTCATCTGCACGGACAGGTGCAAGGACACCGGCATAACGGCCGAATGGAGTACGGATGGCATCGATGATATAAGCGTTTTTTAATGTCATTTCCTACTTCCTTACCCTTGAGTCGCATCAATCAGAGTTGCACCCGTTAAAGCCTGTAACTCATCAAAGCTAAGACCTTCAACTTTCTCGATCACCTTTAAACCATCTTTAGTCACGTCAATCACACACAAATCAGTGTAAATACGGTCAACACATTTTTTACCCGTCACCGGATAGCTCAACTCAGCCACAATCTTCGGTTCACCTTGCTTAGTCACATGATCTGTGGTGATAAATACTTTCTTGGCACCTACCGCCAAATCCATCGCACCACCCACCGCAGGAATTGCATCCGGTGCTCCCGTGTGCCAGTTGGCCAAGTCACCATTCGCTGCTACCTGAAATGCACCGAGTACTGCAATATCAAGGTGACCGCCACGCATCATGGCAAATGAGTCACCATGGTGAAAAAAGCTACCGCCTTCAAGCATGGTCACAAACTCTTTACCCGCATTGATCAGTTCAGAATCTTCTTCACCTGCCGCTGGCGGAGGACCAAAGGCCAACAGGCCATTTTCAGAATGAAGAAAAATATCTTTATCGTCAGGTAAGTAGCTTGCAATCTTGGTCGGTAAGCCAATGCCTAGGTTCACATAGGCGCCATCTGGAATATCTTGTGCCACACGTTGTGCAATCTGGTCACGGCTGAGTTTCTGGTAGCTCATGTTATTTCTCCTTATTGCTTACTGTGCTGGCGCTACTTGTACAACATGCTGTACAAAAATACCTGGGGTGATGATGTGTTCCGGGTCTAATCCACCGAGTTCAACCACTTCAGAAACCTGAGCAATGGTGACATCCGCAGCCATGGCCATAATTGGACCAAAGTTACGTGCAGATTTACGGTAAACCAGATTGCCCCAGCGGTCGCCCTTGTAGGCTTTAATCAAGGCAAAGTCAGCCTTGATCGGATATTCAAGTACATAATCTTTCCCATCAATCTCACGGGTTTCTTTGCCTTCGGCCAAAAGTGTTCCAAAGCCTGTTGGGGTAAACACAGCACCTAGACCCATACCTGCTGCCTGAATACGACACGCCAGATTACCTTGTGGTACGACTTCAAGCTCGACCTTTCCAGCACGGTACAGTTCATCAAACACATAAGAGTCAGACTGACGCGGAAAAGAACAGATGACTTTTTTAACCGAACCGGCTTTCAGCAGTTTCGCCAGACCGTAATCGCCATTACCGGCGTTATTACTCACAATAGTTAAATTTTTAACACCGAGTTCAATAAGACCATCAATGAGTTCAGCGGGTTGTCCTGCGGTACCGAAACCACCAATCAGAATGGTTGCACCATCTTTAATCTGCGATAGAACCTCGCTTAGTGAGGACTTACTTTTGTCAATCATTAGACAACTCCATTGTGCTCATTGAAGAAGAGAGATAAGAGAGTTAGGCACACTGAGGCGAGAAGAATAGATAAATATTTCACTCAATCCCGAGTGTTTCCCTTAGATTTCCCTTTTAAACATTTTTGATAATTTTCGTATTTTGATCTAGTAAGCTAAATACAGTTTTGTTCGGTATAAATATATTTTGTTCGATGATCGAACATTATCTAAGTAAATTACTCAACTAATCTTATAGACTTCGGATATAAAAAACATTAATTCTTATAAATAGATATGTAGAAATGAAATATTTACTTAGGCTATTTTACAATTAAAACTACAACTTATTATTCGATTTTTATCTTAAGACTGTGATTGTAAAATTAAACGTGCAAGTTCTAAATCATCAGGATAAGTAATTTTGATATTATCAGAACGTCCCATCACAACCTGCACAGTTTCACCCATATATTCGAGTGCACTTGCCTCGTCGGTAATAGCAATGTTATTTTCTAAAGCGTATTCAATTGCCTTTTTGAGCTTCCCAATTTTAGCAATTTGAGGAGTTTGAGCTTGCCACAATGACTCCCGACTTACCGTCTTATTAATATAATTATCTACCCTAACCTGCTTTAACGTATCACGAACAGGAATCGCTAAGATAGCACTATGATTTGATTCAATTGCTTGTTCGACAAGGGCATTTAAACATTCAATTGTTACACAAGGCCGTGCTGCATCATGCACAAGCACCCAATCATTTTCGTCAGCAAAAGTTAAAAGATGATTTAATGCGTTTAATACTGAATGGACTCGTTCTGCCCCACCCATACAAAAATGAGCCTTATCTATATTTTGAAATGCGAGAGTCTGAGCAAAAGTATCTTGGGTACCAATTGCCAAAACATAACCATTTAATGGAAGTTGACTTATGCGCCGAACAGTATGTTCTAAAACAGTCGTATTCTGAATATATTGATACTGCTTCAATTCAGTTTTAGAAAATCGACTTCCTGACCCTGCAGCTGGAATCACTGCCCACAATTTAGTCTGGGATATCTGGGGATGCAGGTGTCTCATTCGTTTCCAAATCAACTTTAGCGTTCGGGTCAATATAAATAGGCTTGTAATGGGTACTGATGGTACTCATTTGAACAAATGTCTCATGTGGTTTAACCAAACCAAGATCAAGGCGAGCATGTTCTTCTATTGCTTCTGTACCATTTTTCAGGTCAAAAACTTCTGCTGCCAAAATACGGTTTCGTTCTTTAAGCTCTTCATTTACTTCAGCTTGTTGCTGAATTTGTTGCATGAGAGCTTGATGAGGGAGATAACCGCCCTCACCTAACCAAAATTGATATTGCAGTATGGCTACTAAAACAATAACCAGTAGCAATATCAGTTTGCTTGAAGTGGATCGAAATACTTCTAACATATCATTAAGATTTTTAATTAAAAACTTTCGTTAAGAGATTGTATTATATAGTAATTAAGAAGTAGCATGCGAAATTCCTGCAAAAATTTAAGCAAAATTATTAATGGGCATATTACTTTAATTGACCATTGTGACATGTTTCATTTTGTCAAAAATGAATGGAATTTGAAAGGGAAATAATATTTATAAGTACAACTGCTTATAAATCAATCTACGCACAAAAAAGCCCTCTTTTGAGGGCTTTTATAAATCGGTTACTTATGTGAGCATGTCTGTATCAAAAATTATAACGAACACTCAGCGTTGCATTTCGTGGTGTTCCCCAGTTCATTGAGTTTTCACCAATACCTTCATAATATTTCTCATCAAAAATATTATCGATATTAAATTGAAGTTTAATATTTTTATCTACTTGATAGCCAAGCATCGCACTTGCTAAAACATAAGCATCTTGCTCAATGCGAGAGCTTCCACTTCCCGTATAGTATTTACTCTTATAATTTAAGCCAAGTCCTGCACTCCACTGATTAACTTTGTACTTAACAAATAAATTTGAAGTTGTTCGAGAGTTTGTCGTATTAACCTTCGTACCCTTTGCATCTTTTGCTTCAAAATTAGCAATACCGAAATTAACAGCCCAGTTATCGTTAATTTCCCCATCAGCTTCAAACTCAAAGCCTTTACTTTCAACCCCATCTACAGCACGATAGGCCTGTTCTGTAGTTTGTGTACCATTACGGACAATAAATACTCCAGGTATCAATTCAGCAAAATTAGACTGCTCTATTCGAAATACTGACAATGCTGTATTTAAACGCCCTCCAAACCACTCACTTTTTAAGCCGGCCTCATAACTCTTACCTTTAATCGGGTCAATATATTGATCATTTACATCTTTACGATCTTGAGGTTTGAAAATTTCTGTATAACTCGCATAGACAGAATGATCTTGGGCAAAATCATAAATAGCGCCAATATATGGTGCTAATTCATTGTTAAATTCACGGTTACCTTTATCATTTTCAGACTTGTATTCCCAGTTAGATAAACGTGCACCAGCAATAATTTTCAAAGGATCGAGAATTTGAAATTTACCCGCAATATATGCAGCAGTTTGTGTGGTTTCATTGAGTGCATTTTTGCCGTTTAAAACAACAGGCTGAAGCAACTCTTGAGCTATATCATTATAGTTAAGCGGACCACCTAAATATTTTTCAATGTCTTGGTTTTTGTTAGATCCACCAAAAAGATCTTTGGTCTTTTCATTCTTATTCCAAGATCCGCCAATAATAATTTCTTGTGGACGATTAAAAAGCGTAAATGGGGCATTAATAAAAACATCAATATTATTTTCTTCACTGGCAGCTTTGGCTCCATATACAGAAACATTATCCTTTTTATTATCATCTATATTTTTTAGTGGACTGGTGTTGGTGGCCTTATCTACTTTTCCAGCTGTATATAACAACATAGAGTCCGTATCTTCTTTGCGGAAGGTATAAGCAACATTTAAATTAACATCACCAAACAAATTCTGTTTTAAGTTTGCAAACACTGCCGTTGTATTCACATCCCAATATGTCCAAGGCGCACTTACTGTTAAGCTTCTAGAAAAATTGGTACGGGTCCCATCAGTATAAAACGCAGGTGTACCACCCCAGCGGATACCATCACGATGCAATTCTTGATAAGTAGCTCCAAGCGACATACTTGTTTTATCGCTCAGATCATAATCAAGGGCACCATAAAATACATTCCGTTCTTTCTCATAAAAATCCATAAATGAATTTTCATCAGAATGCTTCACAAACATACGTCCACGCAATGAACCATCAGCATTAAGCGGTGCAGAAATATCTGCCGAACTACTCCAAGAGTTCCATGAACCTAATGATGTACTGACATTACCACTAAGTTCTTTTGAGTTTGCATGTTTACGAATCATGTTCAGCGCCATCGCTGGATTTCCCGCACCAGTGGTTAGGCCATTAGCACCTTTCACCACCTCGACGCGATCATAAATATCTAAATCAAGGTCCCCTGTACCTAAATTGATCGTGCTCGGTATTCCATCTATTAAGTAATAATCTACCTCAAAACCACGCGCATAAACTTTCTGACGCTCATCAGTACGTGACGTCGAAACACCCGTAATATTGTTCATTAAATCTTGAAAAGAATCGATTTTCCGATCATCTAAATATTCACGGGTTAAAACCTTCACCGACTGTGGTGTTTCACGAAGAGATAAATTTAATTTTGTAGAAGTATTTGTGCTTTTTGCTGTATAGCTGCCCGAACCTTCGGTAACAGCGGAATCTTCTTCTGCTTGCACTTTTATCGTTTCTAAAGTGGCTGTTCCATTTGTCTCATCTGCATAAACAATTGAAGGAGCAATTAAAGCCATAGCAAGTGCTAAGGGATGAGATGTAAACGCTTTTCTAAAGGGCGGAGTGTACATAAGAAAATTCCATAATAACCAATGTGCTGTGCGAGATTCCTTAGCCTTTTGCTACTTTGGTCCTTGTTACACAGTAGCAAAAGTCGGCACAAAAATTAACATGAATGATAATTGTTATCAACAATATATTAATAATTATTCCTATTTGTTTAAATTAAATTATCAATGGTTCTAATCACTTATATATTTTCACTCTCTTCAGATCTTGTTTGGTCATCACATCTTTTAAATTTATTGCTCTTTCAATTAGCCAATAAAATGTTATGCAATAGTTTTATGATTAACTCAAAAAATAATAAACTAAACAGTATTTTCTTTTATATTTTATTATTCTTCTCAAACCTCTTAAGAGAGAATAAAAGGTACAAGTTGTAGTGCATAAAGTTTTAGCATTTTCTTTAGTAAGCTTAGGTTTGAGCGCTTGTAATAACCATACTGATGATAGTCCTTCTAAAATAATTAATACGAAGGACTATCAGAAGCAGCACAAACCAAATAATACTTATATATATGAATATAATGAAATTATTTATAAATTAAACACGGAACAAGACCAAACAACTGCTCACTTAAGATTTAAAAACTTATTGAAAAAGATACCTTCTAACGAGAACAATCTAAATATTTTAAAAACTAAACGCAAAATACTTGTACATTTAGGTTGTCTTAATGAAGCATATAGTGTTACCGAAAAAATACTAGCTAAAACAGATAGTTCAAAGCTACAAGAGATGCAATGTATTTTTTTAAGCAAAATGAAAAGAGACCCTTATCAAATAAAAGAATGCTATGAAAAAACTGCTAATAGTTATTTAACCGAGATAAATTTGATCCCAAAAGCTGCTTTAAGATATCAATATGCTTTATGGGGACACTATGCAGCGATGTTCAATGCTGGTCATATAGAATACAAAGACAAACTCCAAGAAATTATCGACTATCATAATATTGAAGATCACAAAAAAACTTATCAACAAATGTATAAAAATATTATGGATCCTCATGCTTTTCAAAAACGTTTAGATGCCATCCCCTATACCTCTAATTGTCGTTAAACTATCTTATTAAATATAATAAATTTTTGATTATTAATTATATTCACAGTCATATCTTTCTTAAGGAGAATTTATTTAATAATAAGAAACCACCCACAAAGTATATCTTTTATCTCCCATTTAAATACAAGCTCATATAAAGTAAAAGTACCTTTTTAATAGATCTACTTTGCAATAAATCAGCTTGGTCACGCTATCAACAGTAAACTTCTTCGTAGAGAATTAGTTGAAATAAATTTATAAAAAGTCACATATATTTCGAGCTTTTAACTAATAACTACCTAAAAAGTATATTTTTTTATTTTTTACTTTGTTAAGAATTTATAAGGATCTCTTCTAACTATTTTAATAAGGAGAAAAAAATGGATTTTTTTAATATTTTCATTGGTGACACGACTTGGAAATTTGTTTTAGAAATTTTGGTTCGATGTACCGTAATGTTCATCATCATTATTAGTTTTTTAAGATTATCCGGTAAACGAGGTATACGTCAGCTCTCCCTTTTTGAACTCGCAATTATTTTATGTTTAGGTTCAGCCGCCGGTGACCCGATGTTTACCGAAGACTTACCTATTGCCCATGCCTTCGTCGCGTTTGTTGTTATTCTTTTTCTTTATCGCTTTGCTACATGGAGTATGGTAAAGCATAAAAAAATTGAAGATTTACTAGAAGGAAAAGCGCTTTGTATTGTTAAGGATGGCCTCGTAGTCTACAAAGATTTCCAAAAACAATCATATTCTCATGATGAGTTTTTCTCTGAAATGCGTCAACAAAATGTTGAGCACCTTGGACAAGTAAGAACAGCCTTGTTGGAGTCGGATGGTATTCTTAGTCTGCTTTATTTTGAAGATGAAGATGTAAAATGGGGCTTGCCACTATTCCCTGATGCCTACATTAAAGCCGATGTACTGAAACTTAATACTTTTTATTCATGTATGAAATGTGGTGAAACAAAAATTTTAAATAAGATCGATCAAGAATGTACCCGCTGTAAACATCACAGTTGGGCTGAGTCTTTAAAAACACGCCGATTAGGATAATAAAAAAAGGTGCTATTTCCTATTAAAAACAGAAAATAGCACCTTCAAATGTTAAAAAATTAATTTTAACTTTTTATTTAAAGATTAGTTTAAACCTTTAAATTCAGCTTTACCGCGGTAAGCAGCTTTAGTCAATTCTTCAATACGAAGTAATTGGTTGTACTTAGACACACGGTCAGAACGGCAAAGTGAACCAGTCTTGATTTGACCAGCAGCTGTACCTACTGCTAAGTCAGCAATAGTAGAATCTTCTGTTTCACCAGAACGGTGAGAAATAACAGTCGAATAACCATTTGCTTTAGCAAGATAGATTGCATCTAAAGTTTCAGTCAAAGTACCGATCTGGTTGTATTTGATTAAGATTGAGTTACCAACTTTTTCATCAATACCACGTTGTAAAATCTTAGGATTAGTTACGAACAAGTCATCACCAACCAATTGGATTTTATCACCAAGGATTGAAGTCAAGTAGCTCCAGCCTTCCCAATCAGACTCATCAAGACCATCTTCGATTGAGATAATTGGATATTGATTTACAAGACCAGCTAAATAATCTGCAAACTGATGGCTTGTAAATGCACGGTTACCTTCGCCTTCTAAAACGTATTGACCGTTTTTGTAGAATTCTGAAGATGCGCAGTCAAGTGCAAGCATCATGTCTGAACCAGCTTTGTAACCAGTCAATTCAATTGCTTGTAAAATGATTTGAATTGCTTCTTCGTTAGAACGTAAGTTAGGAGCAAAACCACCTTCATCACCTACAGCAGTATTCAAACCTTGTTTCTTTAAAACTGATTTTAAAGAATGGAATACTTCAGCACCAGCACGTAAAGCTTCAGCAAATGAAGTGAAACCTACAGGCTCAATCATGAACTCTTGAATATCAACAGTGTTGTCCGCATGCTCACCACCATTTAAGATGTTCATCATCGGTACAGGCATTGTTAAAATTGTTTGACCACGAAGATCTGCGATGTATTGGAAAAGAGGAAGTTTCTTTTCTTCAGCAGCAGCGCGCGCAGCAGCCAATGACACAGCTAAAGTTGCGTTAGCACCTAATTTCTCTTTGTTTTCAGTACCGTCAAGCGCGATCATTGTATTATCAATGTCTTTTTGCTCAAAAACTGATTTACCCAACAAAGCATCACGAATCAACGTATTAACGTTATTAACTGCTGTACGAACGCCTTTACCTAAGTAACGCGATTTATCACCGTCACGTAGTTCTAAAGCTTCACGAGAACCAGTTGAAGCACCAGATGGTGCACATGCACGACCAACAACCCCAGATTCTAAAATTACGTCTGCTTCGATGGTTGGGTTACCACGAGAGTCCAAAATTTCACGTGCACGAATGTCAACGATTTGGCTCATGAACAATTCCTCTTTGAATGAATATGAGCTGCGGTTAAAGCAGCGTAAGGGTTATAAAACAACTCAATGGGTGTCTAACTTTTTGAATCCTTTAACTAAAGTATCCAATTCTTTTATTTGTGCCAAGAACGGTTCAAGTTGCGACATACGTAATGCACAAGGTCCATCGCATTTTGCATGTTCTGGGTCTGGGTGTCCTTCCAAGAACAATCCAGCCAAACCAGTTGCCATTCCAGCGCGTGCTAAAGTTGTAATTTGAGCACGACGACCACCTGCTGAGTCAGAACGACCACCAGGGGTTTGTAACGCATGTGTCACGTCAAAGAAAACTGGCACATTCATTTCTTTCATTGTGTCAAAGCCAAGCATATCTACAACAAGATTGTTATAACCAAATGCTGAACCACGTTCACAAAGAATAAGTTTGTCGTTTCCTGCTTCTAAACATTTATGCAGGATATGACGCATTTCATGAGGTGCTAAAAACTGGGCTTTCTTAATATTAATAATAGCCTGTGTTTTTGCCATCGCTTCGACAAGATCAGTCTGACGACTTAAGAAAGCGGGTAATTGAATAATATCGGCTACTTCTGCAACTGGTGCAGCCTGATATGGCTCATGCACATCAGTAATGATAGGGACATTAAAATGTTTTTTAATATCACCTAACCATTCGATACCTTTTTCAAGTCCAGGACCACGGAATGAATGCAGACTAGAACGATTTGCTTTATCGAAACTCGCTTTAAATACATAAGGAATATCTAAGCGTTTGCAAATATCAACATACGTTTCTGCAATTTCAAAAGCTAAATCTTTTGATTCAAGTACGTTCATTCCGCCAAATAATACAAATGGCAAATGATTTGCCATTTGTATATCGCCTAAACGTACAACTTCTTGTGGTTTTAATTGTGACATTTAAACTTTCCCAGTTTATTTAAAATCGCATTATTTACTTTTTTGATGCTGTGTTTTTGCAGCGTCAATAAAACTAGCAAATAATGGATGTCCATCACGTGGTGAACTTGTAAATTCCGGGTGGAATTGTACAGCAATAAACCAAGGATGTTCAGGAATTTCTACAGTTTCAACTAAATGTTGTGCTGAAGAGTAACCTGAAATCTTCATACCAGCTTGTTCAATCGACTCGATGAAACGGTTATTCATTTCATAACGGTGACGATGACGCTCAGTGATTTCAGCTTTACCGTAGACTTCACGTGTTTTTGTGCCTTCAACCAATTCAGATTTTTGAGCACCTAAACGCATAGTTCCACCTAAGTCAGACTCAAGGCTGCGTTGTTGTAATTCACCGCGCTCATCTAACCATTCAGTAATTAAACCAATGAGTGGATATTTTGTAGAGCGGTTAAATTCTGTAGAAGAAGCTTCTGGCATACCTGCAACATGGCGAGCGTATTCAATAACAGCCAATTGCATGCCTAAACAAATACCCAAGAATGGGATTTTGTTTTCACGTGCGTATTGAATAGCTTTCATTTTGCCTTCAGTACCACGTTCACCAAAACCGCCTGGAACTAAAATTGCATCAGCTGTACTTAAAATAGATACGTCTTGGCTTTCAAGTTCTTCAGCGTTGACATAATCAATTTGTACTTTTACACGATTTTTAATACCTGCGTGTAATAACGCTTCATTCACAGACTTATAAGCATCTGGTAATTCAACATATTTACCAACCATAGCTACACGTAAAGTGTATTCAGGATTTAGTAATGCTTCGACTACATTATCCCAATCTTCTAGGTTTGCTTCTGGAAGATCATTAAATCCAAAACGCTCACAGATCAAATCATCAACGTTTTGTTCATAGAATGTACGTGGAATTTGATAAATCGTTTTCGCATCTTTACATACCACTACAGCACGCGCTTCTACGTTAGTGAACAATGCAATTTTGCGTTTAGTATCAACATCCACATCATATTCAGTACGACAGATAAGAATATCTGGTTGAATACCAATCGAAAGCAACTCTTTTACAGAGTGTTGAGTTGGTTTTGTCTTAAGCTCTGCTGCAGATTTGATATATGGCAACAAAGTTAAATGCATAAGCATGGTTCTTTTATGACCAAGCTCAACCATTAATTGACGAACTGACTCCATAAATGGAAGTGATTCGATATCACCTACTGTGCCGCCAATTTCTACGATAGCAACATCGTAGCCTTCACCTGCGCGAAGTACACGTTCTTTAATGTTGTCAGTAATATGAGGAATAACTTGAACTGTACCACCAAGGTAGTCACCACGACGTTCTTTATTTAAAACGTCCTGATATACACGACCACTGGTAAAGTTATTAAGTTTGGTCATTTTCGCACGACGTAAGAAACGTTCGTAATAACCCAAGTCTAGATCAGTTTCGGCACCATCCTCTGTGACAAAAACTTCACCATGTTGGAAAGGGCTCATTGTCCCTGGATCGACATTAATGTAGGGATCCATTTTAACCATTGTGACTTTTAAGCCACGGGCTTCCAAAAGTGCAGCAACTGAAGCAGCAGAAATACCTTTACCTAGCGATGAAACTACACCACCAGTGACAAAAATAAAATGGGTCATTAAGTTTCTCGTACAATCAAGCCGAAATCGGCCTACAATGTTTGGCAATTTTACTGTACTCTGCCCCTATAAAGCAAAGTCAAACCGCATCAATTCAAAGATCATTAAACAACTGGCTATTCTATCAGCATTTTTAATAAAAATTTAGGTCAATCTCACATGATTTTTTCATTCTCTTTTGCTGTTATAATGCCAGCTCCTCAATTAAATGTTGTTTAGGACAATGGCAAATAAAAAACTTTTAATCTGTGCTGCAATTGCTGCTGGACTATTGTTAACCGCATGTGTCAAAAAAGAAACACCTAAAGAAGAAGAGCAAGAAAAGGTTGAAACTGCTGTTTCAGAACCTACACCTGCTGAACCTGCAAAATTTGAGTCTCTAGAAAGTGTTCAAACTGAAGAAGCTCAAACTCAGGAACCAACGCAAGTTGAGGTGCATCACGAAGAAACAGCAAATACGACAACTGAAATTCGCCGTGAAACTCGCCCTGCACAAGCTGAGCAAAATTCACAAACAAATGTTTCTGAGCAACCTAAAGCAGAACCAAAGCCAAAACCTGAACCTAAGCCTGAAGCAAAAGCAGAGCCAAAACCATCTAAACCAGCTGAACCAGCTCAAAGTGAAGATGATGCTGTTGCTGCTGCAATTGCGGCTGCTACTCCAGCGCTTAAGAACTAAGTTCGTATGCGATATGCCCAAATTGAACCATCAGTTTGGGCTTTTTAAATATTATTTAAGTTATCAACACAATAATAAGTTTTACTTTTCTTTCTATTTATCTTTAAAGTTTTCTTAGTTATCAATTAGGGACAATCTACTTTTTTCACTTCAAAAAACATTGACGATAGATATATGGCGATGTAGTTTTTTAACAAGTTCCTTTTTGGAACTTTAATTAAAAGAAGATTGGAGCCTAGAATGAATACAGTATCAAATCGTGTCCCCGCCTCATTTCCAGTCCGTCGTATGGACTATAATTTTGAAAATGTACCTCGCTACTGGTGTAATAATGAACCCACTTTTACCCATTATTTTACGGGTTTATCTACATTATTCCCTGAAGGTGAATCATATTTCGTTCGCTCTGTTCGAGCTTTACGCGCCAAAGCAAAGTCGAATGAAATTTTAGATCGGGAAATCAGTGCGTTTATTGGCCAAGAAGCAATGCACTCAAAAGAACATCATGCTTTTCATGTAAGTGCACAGCAATATGGTTTAGATCCTCAATCTTTAGAAAAAGTAACTGGCATCGTTTTAAAAACTATTGAAAAAGTTTTTAGTAAAAAATGGAATTTGCTTGTAACAGTAGGTCTAGAACATTACACAGCAGTACTTGTGGTTAGTATGATGCAATCCGTTAATGAATTGATGACGGACTCAACTATTCGCAATTTATGGCTATGGCATAGTATTGAAGAAACTGAACATAAAGCTGTGGCCTTTGATCTCTATCAACATTTATATGGAAGCGGCTTAAGTGCATACCTTCCTCGCATTACAGTCTTTACTTTAAGTCTATTTTTGATTACCGGTTTTTCAACAATTTATCAATTTGTTCTTATGAAACGGGATCATCAACTTTTAAATTTCAAATCTTGGCGTAAGTTCTTTAGTTTTGCGAATAAACAATATAGAACATTGATCCCCCAATTTTTTGATTATTATCGCTTTGATTTTCATCCCAACCAAACAGATGAAAAAGACCTCGTGGCTAGCACAAAAATCAAAATTGGACTAAAAGATCCCAAATTGCTTTTATCTTGATCTAATAAAATTATAAAGCCCATCTATTGAATGGGCTTTATTTAACTTATTGCAAATTACCGTTATTGTTTATGTTCGACCAAAAAATAATTTGATATTAATTTGGCAGCCCATGATGTACTTTTCCAACCTTCATAGAAGCCACAATGACTTCCTTTTTTTGTGGTGATTACCGCAATATTACTCATTTGCTGAATCGTTTCTTTGTAAGGTTCCAAATTTTTAATAGAACAGACAGGATCATCCTCAGCGTTAAGAATCATTAATGGTATTTTGACATTCTCAAATACATAAATTGGATTAATGGCTTGGCAATAGCTTTGATAATCTTCAAAGCCAGCCATTTCAAAATATTCTTTCTCAAACTCTTCCAGACTTGTGGTCGCCAGAACTTTTTCAATAGAAGAAAGTTGGTTCCATGTATTTTGATAAGGA
Organism: Acinetobacter sp. D009; assembly: GCF_038562025.1. Taxonomy (NCBI): domain Bacteria; kingdom Pseudomonadati; phylum Pseudomonadota; class Gammaproteobacteria; order Moraxellales; family Moraxellaceae; genus Acinetobacter; species Acinetobacter sp. D009. The sequence continues at coordinate 1,722,094 of NZ_CP151886.1, read as the reverse complement.
TGAATAAAATACTTGAATAACTTTTTGGTCATCATTTTGCTATAAAACGGATGAACATTTTTAAAGCCAATCTCTGTGTTGTAGCCTGGACACATTGCAAAGGCAGCTTTAAATGGCGTGTCAGTACCTTGCTCTCCTAAGTAGCGAACCAGTAGTCCTGTCCCAGCAGAGGAACCTACGGCGTATAAATCCGATTTAGGAAACAAATTTTGAATATGCTCAAGTTGCTCTTTAAGATCGCTTGTTGACCCAAAAAGAGAAATCTGTGGCACAGGCATAGGTAATCCAGCATGCCCACGGCGTAAGCATAGTGCTATTCTCCATCCTGTATAGTGATGTATATCTTTCACAAGTTCACGCATACTTTCAGGGGTCCCTGTAATGGTATGCATAATGACAACTGTTGGAGTATCTGGAGGAAGATCATAGTCATACCACGCGATCGCAGTTACGCCACCATCTTTCATGGTGAGCTGATCAATACGATCATATTCAAGCTTAATGGTTTTTTTTCTAATAATATCAAAATATAAAAGATGAACATGATTGTTGCTTAACCACGGTGTGGGCCGATATTTTTGCTTGAGCTGGGGCAATTTCTCCAGAATATCTTTTATTTTCCCATTTGGATCATAATAGATTTTTGGCTGTTCAGCACCTAATACCGAATCGAACAATTCTGAACCGAAAGCTTTAATTTTATTTAAAGTAGATATGCCCATTTTCAATCACTACCTCTGATTATGAGTTAAATGATTGCCGCACTAAGGCTGCAACCTGTTGTCCCCAAATTGCATAAATTTCCTTACTCGGATGAAAACCATCACTTGCCATAGGCAGATTCATTGCTTGAAAATACTCAATATCATATTGAATGAACTTAAATTGGTTTTGTGATTCTAACCATTTATCTAGTACCTGATTCATTTGTTCCGCATATTTTCCAAACAACCAAGCCAATGGATTTGGTAACGCTGGGAAATGCTGCATTGGCGGAACACCAGAAACAATAATGAGCTTAGGCTGAAAACGTGCCTGTATATATTGAAATAATTGTTTTTGTTGTTTTATCCATGAACTTGCTGAGGTTAGTTTCGTGACATCATTAACACCAATCGACGTAACCACCACATCGTAATTTTGTTGCTCTAAATGCTGTACTGCTTGAAAAACCTGCTTAGTTGTATCACCTGTTTTTGCATGCAGTTTCCAGCGTATCGAATATTGATCTTGCAACTCAGAAATAATTGCACCAGATAAAGCATCTTTTTGGGTTTCTACGCCAACACCTGCTGCGGCAGAGTCTCCTAAAATAAGTAATGATAGAGGTCTTCCATTACCAACGATGCCTTGTCTCTCACCACTGGCTTCTAGCAAGCGTGGCGTATTCTTACGAACCTTGGTTCCCTGTACAAACAGTACAGGAAGCAATGCTAGAGTTGAAAGCTTTAACCACATTTTATTGATCTCTATCTTACTTAGGCTATTTACTAAAATTATTGAGGTTGAAATTTAGCAATTCTTATACCCATTTGTTCAGCCAATGCTGCTAGACCACTCATTGGACGAATCATTACTTCAAAATCAATAATTTTGCCTTGTTCATTAAAACGAATCATATCAATACCTTTTAATGATTTACCACTGACATTGGCACTGAACTCAAGCACTACATTTTCACCGTCTTCTGTGTAGAACTCACGATGATAAGTAAAGTCTTCGAACACCTGAATCACATTGGTAAGAATGAAGAAAACGACCTGCTTTCCTTCATAAGGTTTGTAAGCAACTGGTGAGCGAAAAACCACTTCATCTGCCAACAAATCATTTAGATCGGATAAGTTACCAGCCTGAACCATTTCATGCCATTTTTCTAAAGACTGTTTTGTTGTTTCGAGTGTCATTGTTTTTATATCCTATAATTTAACCAAAAAAAGTAACGGGCATTTCTTAAAAGAAATACCCATAAAAATTTATAGTGTCGCTGCTAATTCAGCACCCTGGCGTATTGCACGTTTTGCATCTAGTTCTCCCGCCTCTTTAGCACCACCAATTAAATGAACATTTTTTCCATCTGTTTTTAATTGATCATACATTGCAGTAAATGACTCTTGGCCTGCGCAAATCACCACATGGTCAACCTCAAGTACACTTGGTTTCCCATCCACAGTAATATGTAAACCTTGATCGTCTACCTTGTCGTATTGCACACCTGCAAACATTTTGACCTGACGATTTTTTAGTCCTGTACGATGAATCCAGCCTGTTGTTTTCCCTAAACCAGCGCCTACAGCAGCAGTTTTACGTTGCAGTAAATAAATTTCTCGTTCAGATGCCTCAACTTTTGGTTGTTTTAAACCACCAACATGCTCATATTGAGTATCGATTCCCCATTCTTCATAGAACTTTTCTGGATTTAAACTGCCACTTTCACCTTCATGAGTAAGATATTCAGCTGTATCGAAACCAATACCACCTGCTCCAATAATGGCAACACGTTGTCCTACTGGTACACGCTCTTTAAGTACTTGTAAGTAGCTCAGCACTTTAGGATGATCAATTCCCTCAAACTGTAATTGACGAGGTGTTACACCTGTTGCAACCACAATTTCATCAAAATTTGCTTGGCTTAATTCTTCGTAAGTTGCTTGATGGTTTAACACAAGTTCAATGTTTGGTCGCAATTCAATTTGACGACTAAAGTAGCGTAAAGTTTCGTAGAACTCTTCTTTTCCAGGAACTGTTTTTGCAATATTAAACTGACCACCAATTTGATGACTTGCTTCAAAAATTTTAACTTGATGTCCGCGATCAGCTGCATATACTGCAAAACTCAAACCTGCCGGACCTGCGCCAATAACAGCGATACTCTTTTTCACCTGAGCTTCTTTAAAGATCAGTTCAGTTTCATAACATGCACGCGGGTTTACTAAACAAGTTGCAATTTTCATTGAGAAAATATGATCTAAACAAGCTTGGTTGCACCCAATACATGTATTAATTTCATCACTGCGGCCTTCACTTGCTTTCAAGACAAATTCAGCATCCGCTAACATTGGTCGTGCCATAGACACCATATCAGCATGACCAGATGCCAATACATGTTCAGCCATTTCAGGCGTATTGATTCGGTTAGAAGTAATTAAAGGGATAGAGACTTCACCTTTAAGTTTTTCAGTTACCCAAGTAAATGCAGCACGAGGAACTTTGGTTGCAATTGTAGGAATACGTGCCTCATGCCAGCCAATACCTGTATTGATAATTGTTGCGCCTGCTTTTTCAATTTCTTTTGCAAGCTGAATCACTTCATCAAAACTTGAACCGCCTTCAACTAAATCAAGCATAGATAAACGATAAATAATGATAAAATTTTCACCAACTAAAGCACGTGTGCGCTTTACAATTTCAATTGGAAAACGGATACGATTTTCGTAACTACCACCCCATTCATCATCACGATGATTCGTTCGAGCTGCAATAAATTCATTAATCAAATAACCTTCAGAGCCCATGATTTCTACGCCATCATAGCCCGCATACTGAGCAAGTTTGGCGCAGTTAGCAAAGTCATCAATGGTTTGTTGTACTTCGGCAGAGCTTAAAGCTTTAGGCTTAATCGGATTAATCGGTGCTTGAATTGCTGAAGGTGCAACATTATTTGCCTGATAAGAATAACGACCCGTATGTAAAATCTGCATAGCAATTTTACCCCCAGCTTCATGAACAGCTTGGGTAATCACTTTATGTTTTTCAGCTTCTTCAACTGTATCTAGTTTGGTCCCATGGCTAAATACAACACCATCATCATTTGGAGAAACACCGCCAGTTACAATTAAACCCACATCACCTTTTGCACGCTCAGCATAAAACGCAGCCATGCGCTCATATCCTTGCGGTGCTTCTTCTAATCCAATGTGCATCGACCCCATAAGCACACGATTTTTTAAAGTAGTAAAGCCTAAATCAAGTGGCTTTAATAAATGTGGATAAGCTGACATATTTTCTCCTATGGCTAGCAATAAGCTTGCTAATGCAACTTGTTGCATAAATTTATAATCAAATTTTGACTTTTATGCAACATGTTGCATAATCTCATGAGTCACACTTTACTTTTGCTTACAAACTGGATTGCCATGTCACTTCCTCATGTTTTATTGACCAGCTTGCTTGAACGTCCAAGTACAGGGTTTGAACTCGCCCGCCGCTTTGACCGCTCAATGGGCTTTTTCTGGAATGCCACTCACCAGCAAATTTATCGTGAACTCAATAACATGCTTAAAAAAGGCTGGGTTTCCACTTTAGAAAATGAAATGGATAATGGCCGAAAAAAAACCTATCAGGTCGAACAACTGGGTCGTATAGAACTGGCTTCATGGATGACGCAACAAAGTGAACCTGCGCAGCTTCGTGATGATTTAATGGTTAGATTGCGTGCAGAAGCACAATTGAGCAATAATCAGATATTACCTGAACTGTTAAGGCATCTTGGTTTACATCAAGAGAAGCTCAAACTTTATCAAAGTATTTATGATAAAGATTTTAAAGACAGTGATGATCTAAATGACCGTGTGTTATACATCCACAAAATGATCTTAGAACTTGGAATTACGATGGAAAGTGAATGGATCAAATGGTTGGAACAAGTCATCCCTCAATTAAAACGCTTTGCCCAAGATAACCCATCTGGAGAATAGCCATGCCGTATTACACCATGCCCGATCAGGAAAATTTATTTGTACGCCGTGTTGGTCGTGGTGAGCCTGTTTTGGTTTTATCTGGCCTTGGCATGCAAAGTTGGCAGTGGCTACCGTTTATTTATGCAAACCGCAAAGAATATGAGTTTATTATTCCAGACTGGCGTGGTTTCGGTGGGTCAAAGAATTGTGCAATTCCCGAGCAAGATGCCATTTCTAGTCATTGGCAAGATGTTGCTCATTTAATAGATCAATTAAAACTTGATAACTTTATCTTGATGGGTTATTCAATGGGCGCAACAACTGCCATGCATGGCATGAAACATGCGCAACTGGCACAGCAGTTAAAAGCCTATTTACATATTGATCAGACACCAAAAATATCAGTAGATTCGACTTGGGAATATGGTTTATTCGGCCCTCTTCACACCCAGTTCAAACAATTATTAAATGATATTTATCAATTATTGCTAAAGCATAAAAACGCCAAATATCTTTATGAGCTATCACTTCCAGATCGACAAGAACTAGTCCGTCTATGGGTAGATTTTATTGAGTTACAAAGTAGCAATCCATTTAGTCCACTAGTTTTTAAAACAGCTTTAAAACAGCCTTTTCTACAAAAATATTTATTACCTATTCAACGTTTAGATTACTTGTTTTGGTATGTTGAAAACTATCTTTATCATAATGAAGATTATCGAGAAGCAATTCAGCAGTTAGCATGTCCTACCACTTTCTTTATTGGTCGTAATTCGACACTTTATCCAGAAACTGGTCAGACACTAATTGCACATAGCGTTGAGCATGCAAAAGCAATATATTTTGAACGTTCAGGCCATACACCTTTATTAACCGAGCCTAAAAAGTTTGGGCATGAAATCACTACATTCTTATCCGAACTCAAGCATGCTTCTTAAAAAAACAAAGGGATCTATTTACAGATCCCTTTTTAAAGCCCATAAATAATTAAGCGGAATGAGCTAATTCTTTTGTCTTTAATTGCTTCGAGACATTTAATAAAAGCTGCTCTGTTTTTTCCCACCCTAAACAACCATCAGTTACTGACTGGCCATAAGTCATATCACAAGAAATCTTTTGGTTACCATCAACCAAATGACTTTCAATCATGACACCTCGAACTTGTGTTTTTAAACGTTCAGCAACGATTTGCTGTAAAACTTCTGGCTGACGCAACGGATCTTTCCCACTATTACCATGACTACAATCAATCACCAGTGCAGGTAAATTCTGTTTGTACTTTTCGCGTATAGCCTGAATTGAAGCCAAATCGTAATTTGGCCCATGATTCGCACCACGCAAGATCAAGTGAGGTAATGGATTTCCAGCACTCTGAATCACTGAAGGCAAGCCTTGTTGATTCATTCCTAAAAATTGATGTTCATTTTGCGCGGATTGAATCGCATCTAGTGCAATCTGAATAGAACCATCAGTACCATTCTTGAAACCAATACTGTATGGCATATGACTTGAGATTTCACGGTGAATCTGAGATTCGCTTGTGCGAGCTCCAATTGCACCCCAAGCCAATAAATCATCAAAATAGCCAGTTGCCATTGGGCTTAAAATTTCACTCGCAATTGGCAAGCCCTTTTCAATAATTTGTAGGTACAGTTCACGAGATTTTTCTAAACCAAGTTGTAAATTTGATGAGCCATCTAAATTCGGATCATACATGAACCCCTTCCAACCAACTGTGGTACGTGGTTTTTCAATGTATGTACGCATCACGATAAAAATCTGATCTTTAACTTTTTCTTGTAATTTTTGCAGTTTTTCAGCGTATTCAAGTACTGAAACTGGATCATGAATTGAACAAGGCCCTGTAATTACCATTAGACGATGATCTTTGCCGTTAAGAATATTTTGAATAATTTGGCGGTGTTCGGCAATTTGACGTGCGAAAGAGTGTGCAAGCGGGTATTTCGCTTTTAACTGGATAGGTAAACTAACTGGTGTTTCTTTTGTATTGGTTTGAGTCAGTAAAGTATTTAGGGCATTCATTGGTTTTTTCCTTGGGACTGCAATCTACTCAGTCCGATCATTTATTTGAGCGTTTTGGATCTATTCGTTGGTAAAGGTAAGCAAAAGTAAAACCAATAAAAGTTGCTAAAGTACGAATAAGTCATGTTGTTCATTTTAAGTTCCTCGATTCTAAAAAGATAAAGCATAAAAAAACCTGATCGGGGTTGCCGATCAGGTATTAACTGTGATGGGCAACTTTCTCATGCCCGAATACGCTCAGGCAACTATCTAAATTGCCAAAAGTAATAATAAGCGTTAGTGTTCACAGATTGATTTAACATCTTTATCTCAAATATTAAAAAATGTTCCTTAAATCTAAAATACGCATTGTTGATGAGTTTGACAAGTCTTTTTTTTGAAAAAAACTTCTTATTTTCTCGCTTAAGATTTGATTCAATGATGCATTAACGAATCAACCCTTGAGGTTGCAAAATAATTAAACTAGCTCCACAAAGCACAATTAGACCACCTAATATATCCCATCTTGTTAATCCCACCTGATCAACAAAGCGTAGCCACATAAGCGCAGTAAAAATATAGATACCGCCATAGGCCGCATAAATGCGCCCAGAAGCTGCCGGATGTAAAGTCAACAACCATACAAAGATAGCCAGACTTAAGACCGTAGGTAGCCACAGCCAAGCCGACTTACCCTCTTTTAAAATCAGATAAGGAAAATAACAACCAAGAATTTCAGCAATTGCCGTGATAATAAATAACCCGAATACACTGAGTATTCGGGTTATAGCAAGACTATCAATTAACATAAGTTATGCTGGTTCTGCCGTATGATGATCCTCAAACACTTCAAGTTTTAAGCCGACAGCTTTGCCATCTTCTTTTTTCACCGATACAGCCACGTTACCACCATGATCTGCCAGTTCACCAAACAGAATCATTTCGGCGAGTGGTTTCTTCAAGTGTTCTTGAATGAGACGTTGCATTGGACGAGCACCCATCAAACGATCATAACCATTTGTAGCTAACCAATCTCGTGCACTTTGATCAACATCAAGAACAACTTGTTTTTCATCCAATTGCGCTTGTAATTCTGTCAAGAATTTGTCGACTACAGACTCAATCACTGTTGTTGGCAATGCTTTGAATTGAATAACGCCATCTAAACGGTTACGGAACTCTGGAGAGAAAGCACGTTTCATCGCTTCTTGGTTGTCAGAACTATGATCTTGTTCCGTGAAACCAATGCTCGCGCGAGAAATACTTTCCGCGCCAATATTCGTAGTCAAAACAATAATCACATTTCTAAAGTCTGACTTACGTCCATTGTTATCCGTTAAAGCGCCATGGTCCATGATTTGTAGCAATAGATTAAACACATCTGGATGTGCTTTCTCAATTTCATCAAGCAACAAGACACAATGCGGATTTTTATGAATCGCATCAGTGAGCAAACCACCTTGGTCATAACCCACATACCCTGGAGGTGCACCAATTAAGCGTGAAACTGCATGACGTTCCATATATTCAGACATATCGAAACGTACAAGCTCTACACCCAATAATTTAGCGAGTTGCTTAGTAACCTCAGTTTTACCTACACCTGTTGGACCAGCAAAAACAAAACTACCCACTGGTTTATCTGGTGACTTCAATCCAGCACGAGATAACTTGATCGCTGAGCCTAATGCAGTAATTGCTTCGTCTTGACCAAACACCACACGTTTCAAATCACGCTCAAGATTTTCAAGCACTGACTTATCATCTTTAGACACAGTTTTTGGAGGAATACGAGCAATCTTAGAAACGATATCTTCGATATTCTCAACGGTAATCAAGCTATCATCACTTTCAGCTTTCAAACGGCGTTGAGCACCTGCTTCATCGATGACATCAATTGCCTTATCTGGCAAGAAACGATCATTAATAAATTTAGCAGAAAGCTCTACAGCTGATACCAAAGCCTTATCGTCATATTGTACGTGGTGGAAATCTTCAAACTTAGTTTTCAATCCACGTAAAATATCAATCGTTTCAGCAATACTTGGCTCATTGACATCAATTTTTTGGAAACGACGAGATAACGCATGGTCTTTTTCAAAAACCTGACGATATTCTTGGAAAGTCGTTGAACCAATACAACGTAAAGTACCATTAGCTAAAGCTGGCTTAATAAGATTTGACGCATCCATTGTGCTGCCCATACTTGAGCCTGCACCAATGATCATATGAATCTCATCAATGAATAAAATCGCATTTGGATTTTTCTTCAATGCATTAAGCAGTTGTTTTAAACGTTTTTCAAAGTCACCACGATATTTCGTTCCAGCAACTAATGCGCCAATGTCCAGACTATAGATTTCGGCCTGACTTAAAGGTTTAGGTGCTTTACCATTCACAATTAACCATGCCAAACCCTCGGCAATCGAGGTTTTACCTACACCTGGATCACCTACAAGCAATGGATTGTTTTTGCGACGGCGGCACAGAATTTGTGCTGTACGCTCAATTTCTTTTTCACGACCAATCAGTGGGTCCGTTTTGCCTTTTTGCGCTTCAACATTTAGATTCAGTGTATAAAGCTCTAATGGCCCTGCATTGCTTGCGCTAGTTTCACCTTCAATATCTTCAACTTCTTCTTCAACTTGTACTTCGTCTTTACGTGTCCCATGAGACAAGTATTGAGTCAATGTCAAACGATTGATTTGATGACGTTTAAGTAAATACACAGCAAAAGAATCACGCTCTGAATACATTGCGACCAAAACATCTGCACCTTCAACAGTACGATCGCCGCCACTTGATTGCACGTGGAAAATAGCACGTTGCAAAATGCGGTCAAAACTTTCTGTTGGATGAGGAGCTTGCTCGCTATTTTCGCCAAGCTTAGGAGTATGTTGTTCTACATATTCTTCTAATTCTTTACGCAAAGAAACTATATCAGCCCCGCATGCTTTTAATGCATTTACGGCTGAATCGTTGTCGAGTAGTGCTAATAATAAATGTTCAACTGTAAGAAACTCATGTCTCTTTTGACGAGCCATGCTAACAGCCAAACGTAATGATACTTCTAATTGACGACTGAGCATGTAACCCCCTTATGCTTTAGGCTCAATCTGGCAAAGTAATGGATGACCTTGCGATCGAGCGTAATTATTAACAAGGTTTGCCTTAGTTTCCGCGATGTCTCTTGGATAGACTCCGGCAATACCTTTACCTTCATAGTGTACTGTTAGCATTACTTGAGTTGCTTGGTCAAGATTCATTGCAAAGTATTGTTGTAAAATTTCAATTACAAAGTCCATTGGAGTGTAATCGTCATTCATTAATACGACTGCATATAATGGGGGACGCTTGAGTTCAGGAGGGGCTGTTTGTACAACAACCTCTCCATCATGATCTTCGTTTTGCGAATCACTTAAGCGTGGGTGGAAGTGCCAATCGACATAGCCAGACTGCTGAAAAGAAGCCTTGATATCTTTTAAGTTTGTTTGACGCTTATTTGTTCGCATAGGATGTTACTATTGTGAATTTGCTTCAGCTTGAGGAATTTCTGCCACGAAAGCAGAAGATGTTTCGACAGGTTTACCACGCTGCCAACTAAAACGTTTAATAATCGGTGTATCAGAGCCACCAGTTAAACGCACTTCAATAAATTGAGGCGTGAAACCTTTAGGCATTGTCCAACGACCTGTTAAGCGCTCAAAGTCAGTAAAGTTAAAGTTCTTCGCTTCAAGTGGTACGACTAAAACTTCAGTATCTTTGATCAATCTGATTTCAACCGATCCTAAAGCACGACGCTTACTTGGACTTACTTGAACTAAATCTAGTTGATATTCATAAGCATTTTCAGGCAAAGGCTTAATTGCCAGATTTTGGATTGTTAAGCTCAAACCACCACGCTGTCTCAAAATCTCACGATAGATATTACTCATACCTTCTTGCTGAGTCTTATCGGCATTCGCTTGATTAAGCGCTTCAAACAAATCATTTGCATTCGTCACAGCCACATCACGCTCTTGCACCGCTGCATTAAGGCTTTTGTTAACTGCATCTAAGGCTGTTTTTTGCTTTTGCACCACCTCAACCAATTGCTCCGCATCTGCATCGTAACCAACAACAGTTAAACCTTGACGGTGCCCAATTGTATAGCCGAGCGCAAAACAACCACTCATTAAAATAGCAGCACCAATAAACAAAGGCTTATTGGTGTTTAAAAATTTTTTCTTTTGCAACGAACTTTCTGCTGAAGTCGTCTGTCCAGAGTTTTGCATCGTCATCTCAGTGTTCAAGATCAGAGTCAAGACACACATTTAAATCGAAATTTAAATGTGTGTGAAGCAAAAAAGAGTTTTTTATGGTAATAAACCAATCCCTTGTAAGCCTTCGTCTTCATTAAAGCCAAACATCAGGTTCATATTTTGTACAGCCTGACCAGATGCACCTTTTACAAGGTTATCTTGAGCCGCCAAAATAATCAGTTTATTTGGTTGTGGTTTATATAATGCAATACGAAGTTCATTCGCACCGCGTACACTACGTGTTTCAGGTGAACTATTTGCAGGCATAACATCTACGAATTTTTCATTAGCATAGAAGTTTTCATACAAAGCTTGTAAGTCTGTCTGCTTACCAGCTTCTGTCAAATCTACATAAATTGTACTCAGCATACCGCGAATCATAGGTACTAGATGCGGAACAAATAAGAGTCCATCAAACCCGCCCTTTTGTCCTGCAATATTTTCTAAGGCTTCTACAATTTCTGGATGGTGACGATGACCTGCAACACCATATGCTTTAAAGTTATCAGCGTTTTCACTATAAATCATGCCCAAGCTTGCTTTACGGCCAGCACCCGAAACACCAGACTTCGCATCAATAATAATATTTTTGGTTTCAATGAGTGCTTGTGCTGATTTTAATAGTGGCGCTAAACCTAATTGAACAGTCGTCGGATAGCAACCAGGGTTACCAATAACTTGAGCTTGTTTAATTTTTTCACGGTTTAACTCAGTTAGACCATATACAGAATCTTTTAGTACATCTGGGCAAGCATGCTCCATACCATACCATTTTTCAAATTGTTCAAGATCTTGTAAGCGAAAGTCTGCTGCTAAATCAATAACTTTAGTTCCAGCTGCAATTAAATCTTTGGCATGTTGCATGGCAACACCATGTGGTGTTGCAAAAAATACAACATCACACTCTTTTAATACATCAATGTTTAAATCTGAAAATTGAAGATCTGTATGTCCACGTAAATTAGGGAACATATCTGCAACTGGTTTGCCCGCTTCTGTACGTGAAGTAAGAACTCGAACCTGCGCTTTAGGATGTCGTAATAAAATACGTAATAGTTCAACGCCTGTATAACCCGTTCCACCAACAATTCCGACAGAAATCACGTGCATTACCTCAATTTTTGAATCTATACTTGGGCAGTAGTATGACAGGATGTCCAAGCTTACAAAACCATTTCATGCTTGGTAATTTTAATTTTTTTAATTTTAGCGACAATCAGATAGCACTTATTGGACTGTCATAACCACATAAATATCAGCAAATAAATACCAGATTAATTTTTGGAGAGCTAGGATGCTTCAACAATCAAAAGAAACAAAATTACGCACATACCTTGGCTTGAGCACATTCATTTTAAGTGTAGCCCTTATTGGTTGCGGAGGTGGAGGTAGTAGTGGAGGCAGTTCACCTACCACACCAACGCCCGTTGACCCTACACCTGAAGCAACAACTGAGGTCACTTTAAAAACCCCTGTAGAAATGCGTAATATCCAGCTTAAAGTATATGACAACACCAACAACGCTGTTCTAGTGGATACTCCAATTGCGAGTTTAAACAGCTTTAATGTCAAAATTCCTACTGCAAAATTGAATCGTTTATATCGCGTAGAAATTACAACTCAAAATTCATCGCTGGCATTTAATCCAATTACTTCAAAATATCAAGATTTATCTGGTACTTACCATACATTCATTACACCCAATACGGTAAGTAGTAGAACCCAATTCATTAGCCCAAGCAGTGAAGCAGTTTATCAACGAGCTGTCATACGTTCAGGACAACTCCCTCAAGAAACGGTTGACCCAACCCGTATTGAGCAATTACATGTGGATTTAGCTTCTCAAGATGTCTACAAATCGTTAATGAATGCGTTTAAAGATGGCGACATTCCAAGTTTAAGTCCAGCTAATTCCCTTCTGAATTTAACTTTGTTGCGATACTCAACTACTAAACCTAGTACATATGTAGATAGTTATCTTAGCTTTGGTTACTTACAATATTGGTCAACGATTCATGGCGGAGCAAACACCTACCAAGAACTTGTTAAAAGTTTAGCAACTGATTTAAAAGATGGCTTTTTGGATGGGAAAAAACTTCATGGGGATCAAACATCCTTCACTCCTATTTTCACACCTGCTCCAGATAATATTGATCCACTAAAAAATACGCTGTTAGATATTGCAGCTAATCAAAAAGTAACGCGCGATTACTTTGGAACCAACCTAAAAGCATCTACTTTGCAATTGGCTCAGGCTAATTCACAACAGTCTTTAGATCAGACGGGTTATGAACTTCTACAAAAAAAACAATATACAGGAATTGTTCCTACTGTAAATTCAACAACATTCATTCGTATTGACGGCGCTGGAGATTATCGTAGAGCTGTTGGATTTACTACCACAGCGACTTGTAATGGATCAACCTATCCATGCAAACAAGGCTTAACTAGCATCAACCTATCAGATCCAAACCTACCAGCTACAGACTATTTAGTGGGCCACTATGAAGACACCTCAACTGGATGTCAGCTTAATTTTCGCGCGAACGGTCAAATCGACTTAAGTAAAGGTTCACAAATTTATCGTGCTGCTTTAAGTGCTGATAGTACCGATAATTTATTGCAAACAGATGCTGCTAGTTCAAGTTATTTACTCAATTCAAGTTCAGCCGAACCAAATAACACGACGCAACAATACAACTTTATCCAATTATCTATTAAAGCAAATAAGATTATTAGTGCTAAAGCAGGTTTAGATAGCCGGAAAGCACCCGATAGCTTACAAACACCGCAACTAGAATGTGCCTTTAGTTAAGCTGAAACATACCACCATGCAGGCAATGGATTTGATTTAAGTTGTCTGCGGTGGTTTTGGAAATATGGATCATATTTTTCAACTTCTGCCCAAAATGCAGGACTATGGTCAAAATGTTTAGTATGCGCCAACTCATGAATAGCAACATAGCGAGCAATTTCGTGTGACATAAGTACCAGTCCTGCATGTAGCATAATATTATGCTGACTACTACAACTTCCCCACCGAGTTTTCGGGCGGCGAATTGTGCATTCCCTATAAGCCAAATGAGTGTGCTCACTTAATTCTTTCAAAAGCTCTGGTAATTCTTGTTTCGCATAAGCAATAACTGCGTTTTGCAATGCCAAATATGGCTGTGTGTCTTTAATAAATAAGGAATTGTTTTCCAAGTCGAATTGAAAAACACGATGCTGCTTTTGAACAACGACTTGAAATGGCTGTTCTTTATTAAAGAAATAAATTTCTGAAGGAATATCAATAGATGCCGATTGGACGTTTTGTTGCTTATTCCATGTCTCGGTTAACCATTGTTCAGATTGTGCTAAAAAATGCTGAATTTGTTTTTTACTACAAAATAAAGGAACCGTAAGACGGATTGAAGCAGGCTCAACACGTAAGCGCAATTTTCGTGCTCTTACGTGTCGAACGATTTTAATCTCTGGCATTTTTGCAGACATTACTGTGCTGTACGCTCTTCAATACCATTATTCGTTGCAACAATTGCAATCGTTGCAGGATTTAAGGCGAAGATACCGTTAGTTACCACACCAGGAATATTGTTAATTGTTTTTTCCAGTTCAATAGCATTTAAAATATTAAGATTGAAAACATCCAAAATAACATTACCGTTATCTGTAACTACACCCTCACGATAAACTGGGTCACCACCTAAACTTACCAATTTACGAGCTACAGCCGAACGCGCCATTGGAATAACTTCTACTGGAAGTGGAAAATCACGTCCAAGTTGATCAACCCATTTTGAATCATCAACAATACACACAAACTTCTTAGCGATTGATGCAACGATTTTCTCACGTGTTAATGCAGCACCACCACCTTTAATCATATGCATATGACGGTCGATCTCATCTGCACCATCAACATAGGCATCTAGGCTACCTACATGGTTCATATCAACCACTTCAATACCAAGCTTTTTAAGACGATCAGCAGTTGCTTGAGAACTTGCCACAGCTGCTTCTAATTGTAATTCTGGGAGTAAATCAATTAGAAAATTTACGGTACTTCCAGTCCCAACACCCAAAATGCCACCTTTGGGTAAGTGTTTTAAAGCAGCTTTCGCAGCAGCTTGTTTCTTTTCATCTTGGGTTGCATATAGGCTCATTACATCACTCAACTATTTTTTGACATTTATGCGCCAATAAACGGCGCAAATGCACAAGGGTTTGCTACAATAATTTCCTATTTTAAACTGTTATAGGGAAGATGAACATGCTGTCTCGTGTGGTACGACAAATTTTACAAGCAACGGTTTATGATGTTGCAATTGAAACACCTCTCGAAGCAGCTCCACGAATTAGTCAAAAATTAAACAATACAATTCGTTTTAAGCGTGAAGATTTACAACCCGTTTTTTCTTTTAAATTACGCGGCGCCTATAACCGTATTAGTCAATTACCAAAAGAACAACTTGAACGCGGAGTAATTTGCGCCTCTGCTGGTAACCATGCTCAAGGCGTAGCTTTGTCAGGACAAAGATTAGGAATTCCCGCTATTATTGTTATGCCAAGCACAACACCTGACATTAAAGTTCAGGCTGTTAAACGCTTAGGTGGTCAAGTCGTATTACATGGCGATAGCTTCGATATCGCAAATAAATATGCTCAACAACGTGCTGAAGTTGAAGGTCTTGTATTTATTCCACCTTATGACGACGAACTTGTCATTGCAGGTCAAGGCACAATTGCCAATGAAATATTACGTCAATGGCGTGATGTAGAATACGTGTTTGTTGCCGTAGGTGGCGGTGGTCTTATTTCAGGCGTAGCAGCTTACCTTGGAGAAGTTGCACCGCATGTAAAAGTTATTGGCGTTGAATATGAAGAGTCTGCTTGCTTAAAGGCAGCTTTAGAAGCAAATGAACGTGTAATTTTGCCACACGTGGGCTTATTTGCAGATGGTACAGCTGTTGCCCAAATTGGTGCTCTACCATTTGATATTATTCGTTTGCGCAAATCTGATAACTCAGGACCAATTGTTGATCCTGATATTGTCACTGTGAATACAGATGAAATCTGTGCAGCAATTAAAGACACATTTGATGAAAACCGCAGCATTGTTGAACCTTCTGGAGCAATGGCATTAGCGGGTATCAAAAAATATATTCACGAGCATAAAATCAGTAATAAAAATATGGTGTCGATTGTTTGCGGCGCCAATATGAATTTTGACCGCCTACGCTATATTGCCGAACGCACCGAGTTAGGTGAGCAACGCGAAGCGATTTATGCAGTTACCTTATCTGAAGAAAAAGGCGCATTCTTAGGCTTCTGTCGTGCTTTACAAGGTCGCAATATCACTGAGTTTAACTATCGCGCAAACAATACAGACGAAGCGCAAGTATTCGTCGGTATTAGTTTAAAAGGTGGAGATGCAGAGCGTCATGAAATTTTAGAGCAACTTAAACAGCAAAACTATGTAGTTGATGACCTTTCTGACGATGAAGTTGCAAAATTACATATTCGTTATTTAATTGGCGGTCACGCAAATCTAGATGATGAAAGATTGTTCCGTGTTGAATTCCCTGAACGTCCGGGTGCGCTCTTAACCTTCTTAACTCGTTTAGGTCCAACCCACAACATTACCCTCTTCCATTACCGTAACCATGGTGCGGCAGAAGGACGTGTGTTAGTGGGCTTACAAGCAACTGATGCAAAACAAAACCCTGATGGATTGATTGAAACACTCGAGCAGATTAATTATCCGTATGCAGAAATTACTGATAACGTCGGCTATAAACGCTTCTTAAAATAATCTTTAATTTTGATGAAGAAGCCGACAAAGTTGTCGGCTTTTTTATACAATCTTTTTATATTTCTACCATCTTTACATTGCATCTCTTTATCTTAAAGAAAATATCCTTAAAAATAATGATCTAACTCGGAAAAAAGGACCAACATGGCACAGTTCGCAGTCATTGGCTTAGGTAGTTTCGGAGCAACGGTAGCTCAAGAACTCACAAAATTAAATCATGATGTTATTGGCATCGATACAGTAAAAAAGAATGTCGAAAATCTTGCCGACGTTTTAACTCATGCCGTCATTGCTGACGCTACCGATGAACATGTGCTTGACGAATTGAATATCCAAAATTGTGATGCTGTTGTAGTCGCAATTGGTGAAGATATTGAAGCCAGTATTTTGTGTGTGTTGAACTTAAAAAATTTAGGAATTGATAAAATTTGGGTAAAAGCAAAAACCAAAGCTCATCACACCATTTTGTCACACCTTAATATCAATAAGATTATTCATCCTGAAGAAGATATGGGCGTAAGAGTTGCTCAAGCTCTGAACTACCCTATGGTAAGCCGCTATATGTCTTTAGAAGATGACCATTACATTATCAAGATTGAAATCCCAGATAAGCTTAACGGCATCAATTTATATGGCATTATGCAGCAGGCGCCTCAAGTCAAAACATTGCTGGTGAAAAGACAGCAGCAAATTTTGTTTGAGACTGAAGAAAATTTCACTTTGCAAACACATGATATTCTTATTTTAGAAGGTCATTTATCACAGTTAAAGAAACTTTCTAATTGCTTCTTATAAGAAAACGAACTCTAGAATATGTCCATATATCCCAAGCCTCATAAAACGTTAAATTTAAGCCCTCCTTCACTGTTAGCGCTAGGGTTTTTAGGCTTTATTACTTTTGGCACTTTATTACTTAAATTGCCATTTGCGAATACAGGCAATGTCAGTTGGATGGATGCGCTTTTTACAGCCACCTCAGCAGTTACAATTACCGGTCTATCTGTTTTAAATATTCATGAATCTTTTAGCCTCTTTGGGCAAACTATTATTTTATTACTGATCCAGTCTGGCGGTTTGGGTTTTATGACTTTTGCGATATTGGCCGCATTAAGTTTGTCACCAAAAGTTGGTCTTAAACAGCAAATGATGGCTCAAGATAGTCTCGGACAAACAAGCCTATCAAAAGTTACTTTTGTTGCTAAAGGAGTTGTCACCTATACCCTTATTTTTGAGCTGATTGGTACAGTTATTCTTACCGCTGCTTTTGCACCAACCTATGGGTTTGCACGCGGTTTATATTATGCAGCTTTTTACAGTATTTCCTCATTTAACAATGCTGGTTTTTCATTGTTTTCAAATAGCTTAATGAACTTCCAGAGTAACTATATTATTTGTATAACCATTAGCATCCTTTACACTTTAGGTGGTCTTGGTTTTTTAGTACTCATGGATATTAAGCAAAACAAAAGATGGAAAAAACTAACGCCAAATAGCAAGCTTATTCTTACCACTATTGCAATTATTAACCTAGTTGCGTTTATTTTAATATGGGCTTTAGAAGCTCAAAATCCCGCAACTTTAGGGATGTTAAACTCAGGTGAACAAGCATTAAACGCTTGGTTTCAGGCAACAGTTCCACGGTCTTCAGGGTTTAATACCATTGATACAGGTGCAATGACCAACAGTAGCTCCCTACTGATGATGTTACTAATGTTTATTGGTGGTGGCTCACTGAGTACAGCCGGTGGAATCAAAGTTGGAACCTTTGTCATTTTAGTACTTAGTGTAATTTCATTTTTACGCCGTACAGATGAAATTAGAATATTTAATCACTCTGTATCTCACGAAACCACCTATAAAGCATTAGCTGTGACTGCTATTACGAGCATACTGATTTTCATTGGCTTCTTTATTCTTTTGCTTTTAGAGCCTAAAGCAGATTTTATGAATTTGCTTTTTGAGGTTGTTTCAGCAGCATGTACAGTAGGCCTCTCTCGTGGAATCACACCAGATTTACATAATGGTAGTTTATTCATTTTAAGCCTACTCATGTTTGCTGGAAGGCTTGGACCTTTAACACTCGCCTACTTAATTGCTACTCCTAAAAAGAGCCGGCTTAAACATCCTCAAGCCAACATTCAAATTGGATAATAAAAAAGCCGCTTTAAAAGCGGCTTTTTTATAGAGTCTTAGTACCAATTCAAGAGCGATACACCCAAACCAGCATAAGTTGCTCGATGGTTATAATCAATTAGGCTTTCACCATAACCATTAAACAACTGGAAATGTCCGCGTAATTTGCCACTGATTGGAAAAGCCCAGTCAAATTGCACAGCACCATGAGAGTCATCACCACCTTTCAATGAATGACGCAGCATTAAAGAGAAGTCATTCTGCTTCCACTTATAAAACGCTGTTAAATCACCACGACCAATGTAATCTTCCATATCCGGATTATTATCATCTTTACTATCTTCTTCAAGACGAATCCATGGACGAAGCATTAAAGCAAAATTACCACGCTCCAATCCAACATTAAAGATTACACGGTTCCAGCTACGAGATAATGGATCTGAGCGACCATTTGACTGATGATTTAAGGTAACTCCAAGCAAACGCCCATCTAAACCAAGCAACTCGTAGTTCGTTCTAAACATTAAACTTGCTTCTGGCTCATAATTCGTTTCACGGAATGGGCGAGATTCTTCAGCATTGAACGTCTGCCAGCGTGAAGATTGCGTATACCCTACCCACAAATCACCATTATTTCCAAAAATATTTTCCCAAGCTTTGGTTTTCAAAGAAATCTGAAACTTACTTTCTGTTGATTTCAGATTCTGAGCATCCGTTACAGTATTATTTGGATTTGGACTACTCGGGAATTCATTCTTGTCACTGGTCCAAAATACAGGTAGTAAATAGACTGGCTGATAAGCACGAATATTCCAAACACCGAGTTTACTTTTTTCAGATAATTCCCAACGTTGATCTAGCAAAGAAGTAGTAGGCTCAAGTGTAGGCGCTTTACCAATCACTTTAATATTACTAACTGTATCTACAACCTTCTCTTTAAATGTTTCTGGTTGAACAGCAGGCTGATCGATTTTTTTAACAGGCTCAGGTACTACCGCGGCTTGCAAAACAGGTAGAGCTGCTGGCTTAAATACAGAGTCGTAACAAGCTAGACGATCGGCATTCGAAGCAAGAGCAACACATGCATCAACTGTGGCAGGATTTGCTGGAGCTAAGGTATCAGCATACGTTACAGACGCACATAAACAGCTAAGCACGATTCCCATGCTTAGCTGTAAAGATGTGCGTTCAAATTGTTTGAACGCCATGTTCAATCTCCAATTTTTATTTTAATTAACTTGTTGAATGGTAAAACCTAATTGCTGCAATTCATCACGTTTAGCAAATGGCGCAACTACAGCTTTTACAGGAGTTTGCTCTACTAAATATTGACGAGCAACACGTTTTAAATCATCCAATGTTACATGCAACAATCTTTCACGCAAAGTACGGCGGAAAGCTGGTGTTCTCGCATGCAACAATGCATAACATGCTGTAATCGCTTCACCCGCTGGAGAGCCTGGTTTATCCATACTTGCCACTAAACCAAGAATCGCTTCTTCAAGCTGATGAGGTTGTTGCTCTGTATTTAATAACCATTGCACGCTTGCTTCAAAGTCTTTAAACGTCTCTGCTAAACGTGGGTCACGGTAGCTAAAGAAACGGAATGAACACGCATTTCCATCATAACTAGCACCGCCACCATAAGCACCACCTTTTTCACGGATAGCACTGTGCAAGAATCCGTTACGTAAATAAGCTGCCAATACCATTAATGGAGCCGCATCTGGATGTGATACTTCTACGGCTTGATATGCAGACGCACAGAATTGAACGTTTGTCTGAATTAACCATGCTTCATGATTATTATCATTAGCTTGTTCTACTTGAGTTAACTCAGCTGTAGCTGTATCAACATTTAATTTATCCCAAACATTCTGGATTTCTTCAACCAAACGTTCAGATTGATGTTCTTCACAGACAAGTAAGAACTGTTTAGGCGCTTGCAACAACTTACTATGAATACGTTTTAATTCTGCAATCAGCTCATCGTAAGCGGCATCATCTTGGGTAATTTTAGTAACAAGCTCACCTAACCAGTTCAAAGCACCTAAACCTGTGTTTTGATAGTCGCGTTGAGCCAAGGCACTCATGTTACGAGAAGCTATCTGCATCGCATAGCTATGACCTGATCCAGAGAGACGAGATTGCCAACGTGTTTTACGTTGTTGCAGTAACTCGATAATTCGTTCTTTCTCATCAAATCGAAGCTGTTCAAATGCTAATTTTAATAAATGAATTGCATCAAATTTCTGAGTCAACGATTTAGTCGTTAAAGTCAGCCAAGCACTAATTTTATCTTTATCATCAACTTTACTACGTAAAGAAGCGCCCATTCCTAAACCACCACTTACAGCGGTTTGCAAGTTTTGTAGTTCAAGATAGCCATATTCGCCTGCACCCACTTCACCCATCAAAATAGAAAGCAAATTGAAGTAAGGTGACTTCACAATATCTTCAGGGATCTGGATAAGTACTTGTTGATAGTAAATGCCGTTAGTACCCGCATGGTACAAGTTCAACGGCGTATCCATACGATTACAAATAATTTCGCGTAACTGACCTTGCACAATATGCAAGTCAGCAGGTACATCTTCCAAACCTACTTTTGGCAATAACTCAAGATTATCAGGAGTGTCCTGACGTTCCTCTAAAGCCTTAGTCTTAGCAATGATTTCAGCCTTATCAGCATCTGTTAGCTTTTCACCAATAGCCGCTAAACGAGCTTTTTCCGCTTCCTGCTCTTTTACAGACTTGGTCGGGTCTGGAACTAAAGTCATTTGTACGCGATGAGGGTTGTCGAGCAAATGTGTTTGAATCAGATTTGATAGCCACATTGGGTCTTTCAACTCTTCTTTAACTTGTGCAATTGCGCTGTCAACATCCCAAATTTGGATTGGATCATTATGGTGAATCGCACCACTTAAGCCATTTAAAATTAGACTTAAACCATACGGTGTACCATCACCATTAATTTCACGTTGATGTAACTCGATTTGATGCAAAATTGCATCGACTAAATTACTATCAATTGGTTTTGCAGCAACATCACGCAGAATATTTAAAACACCATCTCTAAAGCTTTGCGCATGTTCAGGATTTGAACCTTGAACACCACAGTAGAAAGTCATTTCAAAATTACTATCGTCTACGCCCATTAATGGACCTGTAGATTGAGCATAACCACAAGTTTCTAAGTAATGACGGAGTGGCGAAGCTGAATTTTCTAATAAAATTCCTTCAACCAAACGCATTCCCAAACGCAATTTCACATCATTTGCTTCTGGTAATAACCAAGATAAAACATGATAAGTTTTATCTTTTAAATCATCACTATCAACACCATAGTTTTCTGTTACTTCAATTGGTGCAGCTAAACGTTTTTCAGGCTTAGAATATAAAGTTGTTCCCGCAGAAAACTTATGTAGAGCTAGTTTTTCAAATTGCTCTTGTAGTTCATATGCTGTCTGATTACCAAAGGTCATGAATACAGCATTACTTGGATGGTAATGTACTTTATAAAAATCGACTAACTGCTCATACGTTAAATCAGGAATATCTTTCGGATCACCACCAGAGTTGTAATGATAGGTCGTTTCAGGAAATAAATGATGGGCCAACTGATGATAAAGTTGGTCAGACGGCGCACTCATCGCACCTTTCATTTCATTAAAAACAACACCTTTATAAACAGGTTGACCATTTTCCAGTTCAATACGAATACCTTCTTGAGCAAAATCAAGTGGATTCAAATTGGCAGCAAATGCCGCATCAAGATAAACAGAAAGTAAGTTTTGAAAATCTTTTTTGTTTTGAGTAGCGAATGGATATGCTGTCCAATCTGCTGCGGTAAATGCGTTCATAAAAGTATTTAAAGAACGACGAATCATTAAAAAGAATGGATCACGTACCGGAAACTTTTCAGATCCACACAAAGCCGTATGTTCTAAAATATGTGCCGTGCCTTTAGAGTCCATAGGCTGGGTTCTAAAAGCAACAAGAAATACATTTTCATCATAATCAGTTGCCAAGTGATAATGCACCGCACCTGTGACTTTATGCTTATATTCAGACACTAAAATATCTAATGCTTCAACATGGTGCTGACGTAGCAACTGAAACGCAGGGTGAACAGTTTGAGAAATGGTTTCAGTGACATCTACAGTCATGTGATCTCCTAACATATCGGATAAGTGAATAAGTCTCATTATAGCCTGAGTCAGCTTGAGATTGGCGAACAAAAGCCAAGTAAAATACTATGTTTTTGTTGAGTATTAGTTTTCATCGGCATAGCTTTGATATCAAACACATAGCCATGAATGTTTTATCCTAACAGAACAAAAGCTTTTAATTCTATGTATATGATAGATATTAAATAAAAAAGCTTATCAATTTTATCTCAACGAGCTATTTTCGAATCAAAAGAGTATTCACTCAACAATATTTTTCCACTAATTTTTGATTTAACTGAATTTTATTCAACAAACTACAGCAAATCCAAGCAATGGTGTAAACTTAGCAACCTGATTTTTTATTTTGTGACAACACATATGGCAACTGTAGATCTTTTTGCAATTGGTAATGCATTAATCGACCAAGAATTTAAAGTGTCTGATGATTTTCTTAGTCAGCAAGGCTTGCAAAAAGGCACAATGCAGTTGTCCGATGGCGACACTCAATCTGCTCTTTATGCAGAGTTAAAACAGCATCAAGATTACAAAGGTCAAGCAAGTGGTGGTTCTGCTGCGAATACTACTGTAGCCTTTAGTGCATTAGGTGGAACTGCTTTTTATGGTTGCCGCGTTGGTAACGATGATTTGGGTTCAATTTATCTGCAAGGTTTAAATGAAGCTGGCATCCAAACCACTCCAAAATCAATCAGTGAAGGCGTGACAGGTACCTGCATGGTACTCATTAGTCCTGACTCTGAACGCACAATGCATACCTATTTGGGCATCACTGCTGAACTTTCTCAAGATCAAATCGACTTTGAACCATTAAAAACAGCAAAATGGCTTTATATTGAAGGTTATCTTTCTACAAGTGAAACAGCGCGCAAAGCTGTAAAACAAGCCAGAGAAATTGCAAAAGCAAATGGCGTTAAGATTGCTTTATCTCTTTCAGATCCTGCCATGGTGCAATACGCTCGCGAAGGCTTAGAAGAGCTCATGGATGATGGCGTAGATTTACTATTTTGTAATGAACAAGAAGCCTTAATGTATACAAATACAACAACTGTTGAAGATGCTCTTGCTCAATTACGTTTTAAAAATCATACAGTAGTCATTACACAAAGTGCTAAAGGTGCTTTAGTTTCTAACTCTACTCAACATTTCCATGTTGCAGGTCGCCACGTAGAAGCCGTTGATACAAATGGTGCTGGCGATGCATTTGCAGGCGCATTCCTTTATGCCTTAAACCATCATCAAGATTTGAATGCTGCTGCACAGTTAGCTGTCTTAATTTCTAGTGAAGTTGTTTCTCAATTTGGCCCACGTTTAGCGATTAATGATTATGCTAAACTTCTTGAAAATTTTCAGAAGGAATGTGCTTGAAATGGAAAGGATCTGTATGACGGAAGAAGTTCCTGAGCGTGAAGCTAGAGCTTTTGACACTTTACAAGGAACTACTATTTTCATTACACAACGTGATGGCGCATTCTATGCTTATCAAAACTTATGCCCTCACTTGCAAACAGAGCTTGAATATTTAGAAAATCAATTTCTTGATCAAGACCAAGAATATATTCAATGTTCTACCCATGGTGCTTTATTCACTGTGGAAACAGGCGAATGTATCTCAGGACCATGTTTAGGTGATTTTTTAAATAAAGTTGAGATTAAAGTACATTCAGATGGCGGTATCTATATCGTAGACTGAAGCGATCAACATTAGAGTTTCTGCCATGGCTGATTTCTTTTTCAATTATTATCTTATACCCTTTCACTTAAGTGTAGTGGCTTTGATATTACTCAGCGTGGTAGAAACCATTGGTATGTATATTGGACTTCGTCCAAGTCAATTACTCAAAAAAATTGCGCCTGTTTGGCTTTCTAATTCACCACTACTTAACGTTAAATTTTCTAAAGCTTTAATTTTCGTTTTTTTACTTATCAATTTTAGTTTTGCAGGCTATTTTTTACAGCTCTCTTTCTTTGCAATCCAGCATTATTTTATTTCACCATTTTATTTAATCGTCCCAGCCCTTGTCATCGCAATCTTTTTTACTGTATTCATGATTCACTGCCTTGACCAAGTAATTAAACCAAAGCTTACTCATACAAACTATAATCTTTTAGGACGACTAGCGACAGTTTCCAGTGGTAATGCTAGACCTGGATTTTCTGCTCAAGCGCGAGTGCGTGATGAATTCGGCCAGCTCCATTATGTTCAAGTCGAACCAGAATACGGCGAACTCGAATTATACTCTCAAGTTATCCTTGTCAGAGTGCATAAAAGCCATTATGTAGCCAAGAAAATTTCTGTATCAAACGATCTTTTCGCCCCCGATTAAATTCTCACTACTATTCTATTTAATTACTGCTTATAGCAGGCTTTATTACGCCTATATTTTATTATTTTCTTTTTAATTAATTATTTATTATTCCAACCATTTTAGTTTGGAATATAATTTATAAATATAATATACAACTATTTTGGTTGGTATTAAATTAAAACAAACCATTTTAATAAACTTAATATTTTTATTTACAAGTGTTTTAGTAGGATTTAATAATTAATTCAAACTATTTTAGTATAGTATTTATTTTAAAATATTAAGCGATTGTTTTATATAAATTAATTATTTAAATATTCATTTAAAATATATTTAATGTTTATTTTTATTATATTTTGATTAATAATAAAATTAATATCAAATGAGGTTTAATTTATGAGCCTTAATTTTAAAAATCTTAATGGTCGTTTAGTTAAAGAAATCACTATTATTCTAATAATAAAAATAGTGCTTCTCTTAACGATCAAACATATTTGGTTTGATGCTCCCACCATCCCCAAAAATTTTGACAATCAGGTCGCCGAGCATATTGCTGGCGATAACATTTCCCACATTAAGGAGACACGTTGATGATTTCTGAAAGCGTGGTTGATCTTTCGCGGTTTCAATTTGCGATGACCGCAATGTATCACTTTCTTTTCGTCCCTTTAACTCTAGGTTTGGCATTTATCCTTGCCATCATGGAAACCACTTATGTCATTTCCGGTAAAGAAATTTACAAGGATATGACCAAATTTTGGGGAAAATTATTTGGTATTAACTTTGCTTTAGGGGTAACAACTGGCTTAACCATGGAGTTCCAATTTGGAACAAACTGGGCTTATTACTCACACTATGTAGGTGATATTTTTGGTGCTCCATTAGCAATTGAAGGCCTTATGGCATTCTTTCTTGAGTCTACATTTATTGGTTTATTCTTCTTCGGATGGGACCGTTTAAGTAAGGTTCAGCATCTAGGCGTAACGTGGTTAGTCGCTCTAGGTTCTAACATGTCAGCACTCTGGATTTTAGTGGCGAATGGTTGGATGCAAAACCCTGTAGGTGCTGCATTTAACTTTGAAACCATGCGTATGGAATTAGTTGATTTCGGCGCACTTATCTTTAATCCTGTAGCTCAGGTGAAATTCGTACATACCGTTTCTGCGGGCTATGTAACTGGTGCAATTTTTGTACTTGCCATCTCAAGCTATTACTTACTTAAAAAACGTGATCTTCCTTTCGCACGTCGCTCATTTGCAATTGCTGCCATTTTCGGTCTTGCATCTACACTTTCAGTGATTCTGTTAGGTGATGAATCTGGCTATGAACTCGGTGATGTTCAAAAAACTAAACTCGCAGCGATCGAAGCCGAATGGGATACTCACCCTGCTCCTGCTCCGTTTACTTTGTTTGGTGTACCAAACCATGAAGAAATGCGGACAGATTACGCAGTTAAAATTCCATATGCATTAGGTTTAATTGCAACTCGTTCAACAACCAAAGAAGTTACTGGTCTTAAAGATCTCATGCAGCAGCACGAAGTTCGTATTCGCAACGGTATGCTTGCCTATGCCGAACTTGAAAAATTACGTGCAGGTGATCGCTCACCAGAGTTATTAGCCTCTTTTGAAAAAAATCAAAAAGATTTAGGTTATGGCCTACTTCTTAAGAAATATGCACCCAATGTAGTTGATGCAAGCGAGCAAAATATTAAAGCTGCTGTAAAAGATACTGTTCCAAATGTTACAGCGCTATTTTTCTCTTTCCGCGCAATGGTTGCCTCTGGTTTCCTAATGCTATTACTTTTCATTTTAGCAACTTGGGCTGTAGCAAAAAGAAATGCTGAAAATAAACCTTGGCTCCTGAAATATGCATTGTTTGCTCTACCGCTTCCTTGGATTGCTGCACAAACTGGCTGGTATGTAGCTGAAGGCGGTCGTCAACCGTGGTCTATTGGTGAAATCTTACCAACCCATCTCTCTACTTCTAGTTTAAGTACTGGTGACGTATGGGGTTCGATTATTGCGCTAGCAGCGTTCTACACTGCTCTTTTGATTATTGAAATGTATTTAATGATTAAATTTGCTCGCTTAGGACCAAGCTCTCTACACACTGGCAAATATCATTTTGAAAAGCAAGAACCGAAAGCAGCGGTTAATGGGGAGGCCTTATCATGATTGAATATGAATTATTGAAAATCATTTGGTGGGTGTTAGTTGGTGTACTACTCATAGGCTTTGCTCTGACTGATGGCTTTGATATGGGGTCTATGGCTCTCATGCCTTTCGTTGGAAAAACCGATAGCGAACGCCGTGCTGCAATCAATACCATTGCCCCACACTGGGATGGTAATCAGGTTTGGTTTATTACAGCGGGTGGTGCACTATTTGCTGCATGGCCAATGGTTTACTCAGTCGCTTTCTCAGGCATGTACTGGGCACTTTTGTTAGTTCTATTTGCACTTTTCTTAAGACCAGTAGGTTTCGATTATCGCTCTAAACTTGAAAATACCAAATGGCGTAACTCTTGGGACTGGGGTCTATGCATCGGTGGTGCTGTTCCAGCGCTTGTGTTTGGTGTGGCTTTCGGTAATTTGTTTTTAGGTATTCCTTTTAGTTTAGATAGCACATTACGCTCTGAATATACAGGCAGCTTTTTTGCCCTTCTTAACCCCTTTGCTTTAGTTTGCGGTGTGGTAAGTCTGTCTATGCTTTGTGCACATGGCGGTGCATGGCTCATGCTACGTACTGATGAAGCTTTAAAACAGCGCTCTGCCAAGGCCACTCAAATTATGGCGATTATATTTTTAATTTGTTTCCTTGTAATTGGAGCATGGCTGTATTTTGGGCAAGTTCCAGGTTATAGCTATGCTGTTGCTATAGACCCAAATACTGCGCTTAACCCTTTAGCTAAAGAAGTGGTTACCAATAGCAATCCTGGTTGGATGAACAATTACAGCACCTATCCAGTGACTAAAATTGCCCCTGTTCTTGCCATATTAGGCGCAATCATTGCAATTTTTGCTTCTTCAAAAGTAAAAGCAGGCTTAAGTTTTACTGGTACAAGTTTAATGATTGTAGGAGCAATTTTAACTGCTGGTTTTGCCCTATTCCCATTCCTACTTCCATCTAGTATCAATCCTAACTCTAGCTTGACAATGTGGGATGCTGTATCAAGTCACCTTACTTTAGGCGTTATGACGGTTGCTGCCTGCATTTTTGTTCCTCTTATTTTGATCTATACCACTTGGTCTTATTACAAAATGTGGGGAGTCATCACTAACAAACATATCGAGTCAAACTCGCATAGCTTGTATTAAGGAGAAAACTATGTGGTATTTCGCATGGATCCTAGGCATTTTGATGGCATGTTTTGCGGGTGTACTCAGCGCGCTTTATATCGAACATCATCAAGATTTAGATGAGGAATAAATGATGGCAAAAGCAATGACAGCATCAAATCATCGAAAAGCTCAAGCATTTGCAATGGCCCTTTCTTTTCTGTTGGCATTGCCGCTTGCTGCAATTTTGTTGGTTTATCCTTCACTCATGCTAGATGCTAACGGGCACTACAATCATAGCCAACTTATGCTGGTGATGATTGGTATTTCTGGTGGTTTTATTTATGGAGTGGGTTTCGTACCCAACTTCTGGTTATGGAAATGGCTATTTAGCCCATGGGTGGCTTGGCCTCTCATGCTTTTAGGTTATTACATCTGGTTTCTAACCTAAATTAAAAAGACCTCATCTGAGGTCTTTTTTCATTTCGATTAAATTAATAGGTACTAATATTAAATTAATTTGATTGTTCAGCTAACCATGCCATAAATTTTTGACGCTCAGCTTTAGAAGCTTTTTGCCAAGTTTCTACTAAACGTTGATCATTCGTTTGTGCTACGCCTGTTACAGGCATAGATGTTGGAGCTGGTACAGCCACCTGAACAGAAGTAGGTTTAGCAGAGGCATACACTGCCTCAGGCTGCGATTTAGATGATTTAGTCGTAAAGTCAGTGACTTTTCCTAATAAACCCGTTGCAAACCATGGTTTTGCCTCATTGTTTGCACCAGTTTGTTGTACGATTAATTCATTATTTTCGCTGTACAAAGCCACAGTTGGTTGCTCAGCATATTTCTTTGCTTGTTCAAATTGCTTTGGTGCATCTACCATTCTGAGCTTATAAGTTTGCCCATCTTTGAGTACTGGAGTTTGAATTGTGACTACTCCAGATTTAACAATGTCATGCTCTCCGCTTAAATGTTCAAAGTATTCTTGATAGCGCACACTTAAGCTTGTTTCACCAGCATCGACTTTATAATTATTTTTAGATGAACGAAATAACCCAGAGTTGACTTCCTGACCATTCACCGCAAGGATTACAATTTCCTCTGGTGCTGTAATTGTAACTGCTGAAAATACCGAACCGCTGAGTAATAAACCAATTGCAGCAACACCTAATCTTAAAGTCATCTGTCTCTTTCTCTGTGTTTGATAAGCTATTAAATCATGAGCAATATGCAATATGATTGTGACTATTTTATGACAAAGCAGTTATCGACTAATTTCTTGATTTATTATTTTGAAATATGCATTTGAATTTCATAAATTTTTGTTTTATGTATTCCTCCTATTCAGTCTAAAAGCATAAAAAAAGCACCTAAAATAGGTGCTTTTTTTAATTTCAATTAAATTAATTGAAAGTTTTGAAACGATCAGCATCATTAATAAATGCTTTTTCACCTGCTGGTGCTTCAACCGAACCAAATACTAATTGAGCACGTAACTTCCAAGTTGCAGGAACATCAAATGCTTCAGCTGCGTCTGCATCGACAATTGGGTTATAGTGCTGTAAAGAAGCACCTAAGCCAAGCTCTGAAAGCGCAGTCCAAGTTGCAAATTGAGCAATTGCACTTGAGTGTTCAGACCATACAGGGAAATTGTCTGCATATAGTTCGAATTGCTCTTGTAAGCTTTTAACAACAGCTTGGTCTTCATAAAATAAAACCGTACCAACACCCGCTACAAAGCTATCAATTTTTGCATTTGTACCAGCAAAAGCTTCTGCAGGAACAATTTTACGCAAAGCTTCACGAACTAAATTCCAGAATTTAGCATGAGATTCACCGTATAGTGTCACTACACGTGAAGATTGTGAGTTAAAAGCTGAAGGACTATGTTTAACTGCTTCACGGATAGTTTCTTCAATTTTAGTGCGATCTAATGCAACGTTTTTACCAATTGCATAAATTGTACGACGGTTTTTAATTTTATCTAAGAAAGTAGACATTTTGTTATTTCCTACCTATTGATTTGACCAAGGGTCGTTGTTTGGGAATGAGTACAGTGTATTAAAGTCATTTTTCATAATCAGCATTAAAAATATGACAGTTCGTTTTATTTTCGCAACAATAATAAAAGATATACATATAAAAAAAGCTTCACGGTTTAGTGAAGCTTTTTAGGGTTACCAAGCAATTTACTTATCAGTTTCAAACAGCGCAGCAACAAAAGATTTAGCCGAGAATGGTCTTAAATCATCAATTTTTTCACCTACACCAATAAAACGAATTGGCACATGGGTGCGACTTGCAATATTAAAGAGCACACCGCCTTTCGCAGTTCCATCCAGTTTGGTAATGGTAATACCCGTTAAACCTACAGCTTGATCAAACTCTTGTACTTGGTTAATCGCGTTTTGACCTGTTCCTGCATCTACCACCAACATAATTTCATGAGGTGCAGTTGCATCAATTTTCTGCATAACACGTTTAACTTTTTTGAGTTCTTCCATCAAGTTACTCTTATTATGTAAACGACCTGCCGTATCCGCAATTAATACGTCAATTCCTTTAGCACGAGCACTTTCAA
Source organism: Acinetobacter sp. D009 (assembly GCF_038562025.1). Classification (NCBI taxonomy): domain Bacteria; kingdom Pseudomonadati; phylum Pseudomonadota; class Gammaproteobacteria; order Moraxellales; family Moraxellaceae; genus Acinetobacter; species Acinetobacter sp. D009. Next base: position 1,690,789 of record NZ_CP151886.1, on the reverse strand, counting down.
AGGCATCAAAAATAACAGAAGCACTATCAGCTCCATGACCTTGCGCTACTACAGAGATATCGTTACGTTCACCCCAGATCTGTAATTGTTCAGTTGCTGCGGCGCGGAATGTATCACCAGCAGCCAACATCACTTTTTTACCTTCACCTTGTAAACGTTTCGCCAACTTACCAATTGTTGTAGTTTTACCCACTCCATTTACCCCAACCATCAAAATCACATAAGGTGATTTATTAGGGTCAATATGTAATGGCTTAACACGTGGAGCCAACAAAGCAACTAACTCTTCTTGTAACGCTTTATATAAAGAGTGGGAATAGATCAAATCACCACGAGCTGTACGCTCTGTTAAATTGGTAATGATGGTTTTAGTTGCTTCAACACCAATGTCTGCAACCAATAATTGCTCTTCGACTTCTTCAAGTAACTCATCGTCAATTTCCTTTCCGCCAATCAAGATATTGACCATACCATCAGCGAAATTACGACGAGTTTTGGTTAAGCCTTCTTTCATCCGGCCAAAAAAACCAGTTTTTGGTTGTTCAGCCGCTGTTCCTGTAGAAGCTACTTCGTCTTTGGCTACTTCAATATTTTCTTGTGATTTAGCAGGAGATTCAACGATGGGAACATCGATAGCAGGTAAATTAGGTAATGTGACATCGTCATCACCGATCTCAGCATCTATCAAGAATTTATTTTGCATATTCGATTGTTGCTCCATGCGGATTCCTTGAAAAGCAGCGCGTTTAAAAAGATAAAGTTTAGCATAAATTCAAAATTTTGCCTGCCACAATAGTGCTCAAAAAGCTTTGGAAACCAAGATTTAGCCTGATTACCCTATTTACTGAGTATCTTCCTGAGCAAGTGCTGGATATTGTCTAATATGAGCACCTTCAAATTGATATGCATGCATTAACTTTAAATACTCTGCTCTATGAATTTCTGATTGAGCTATTAACAGCTCAGCCATATCCTGAGTTTTAGGATAAGTGGCCTGATGAGAGAGTTGTATAATTCGTTGATATTGTTCCGGACTAATAGGCCGAAGTAATGCTAAATATGACAGCACAAAAATACAGCCAATGACAATAACCACAAATAGGTTAAAACATTGATCAACTTTTAACTCAGACTTTAATTTAAGAAAATTTTGTTTGAATATGAGCATGACCTACCTCGAATTAGTGTAGTGTAGGGTTCAATACTCATAAGCACAAGATCAAACATCCAGTAAGGCCAAGAATCGTACCTTACTGGATAATAATACTTAGCTTATTAGTGAACGAATGACGGAAAAGTATAAAATTGCTGCAATAATCACTAAGACTAAAAACATCGCAAAAATACTTAAACCTTCTTCAGCATCGGCTGGATGCAGTTCGTCTTCGTCGGCAATTTTTCTCAGTTCACCATCATAAACTTGATAAAACCAGTTTTTTTGTGCAGGTTCCAAATGCCTTGCAAAATCAAATACTCTTTTGCGCTGAGCAAGACAATAATCCCCTAAATGGATCTCTTGATGAAAGATCGCTTCATCTAATAGTTTACGATGATAATGGGCTAGTTCTATGATTTGTTCCTCTCTAGGTGGAGTATCAAAAACAAAGCCATCGATAGTATTTGTCATATTTTATTCTCCTTGTCTTTTATTCTCATATTGATTTTACTCAAAATTATTTGTGAATAATGTTTAATCATGTATCCTAATAGTGAATTAACTGGTATGCACCAATAGTTGACAAATCCATTAATTTGTAATATTAGTTTAATAATTCTAAGTTAAATTAATTTAAAGGCAGCGGCCTTTAGAAAAAGTAATCATAATTACAATAAGGAGTTTTCTATGATTCAACGTATCTCTCATCATGATTTAGAACATGTGTACGCAACTGCAGTAAACACAATTCACTCTCAAATGAATTTTCAGGATGCAGTTGCACAGTTAGAAGAAGTTGCTCGCGCTGGGCACGGTAAAGCTGCTCTGTTTTTAGCAGAATTGTATTATCAAGGTTTCCGTGTTGAACGTGACTCACTTAAAGCACAATATTGGCAAAAGTTAGCCACAATGCAAGCATAAAGAAACGTCACTTAGGTGGCGTTTTTTTACGTCTGGAAATAAGTAAAACTAGCAATTTATCTAAAGCTTTACTTCGCCACTTCAGTCGTGGCTCAGGTGGCGTTTTTACGCTGTAAAAATTTTCTGTAAATATAATTCACTACGCAACGTTCTAACCGTTTGAAGTAAAGGACATGAATTTCACAGCTGGAATATTTGTTTACGATTTGATACCTGTTTAAACTGAAATGTCATCTGATTTTTTTATAATAAGCAAGACAAGTTAGAACCTTTAAATTCACAATGAAAAGTTTAAGTAATCTACAACCGGTTTCAAGAGACTTGATGATTAAGATTTATATTTTAAGAACCATGATGTATTGCGGGGTTCTTTGGGGATTATTTCATCAGGGATGGGCAATTAAATCAGATCAGGAAGACTTTATTTTTCCTTTTTGGCTTAATGGTTTGCAGGCACATCGCTACGCAAAAGAGCATTGGCCACATTACAAACCAAGAAGAATTACACCTAAAGATTTCCATGAGTCTTTACTACCAACTTTAACACGACTCAACGTTACTCCTGCTTTGTTTAATTCATCTCATAGAAAATTAAAGTTATCCACTCAGCAAATGCAACATTTCTTTTTCAAACATCCGAATTGGCAAGGAGCGTAAAATTTTCTTTAGGTTCTTCATCTCTATTAGAATGCTTTTTGAACGCTTGAATGTAAAACTTGTATTTGAATGACTATCCAGTCTTTGCATTTTTATAAAATCAAGCTAATTTAAAACAAAATGATAAAACACAGGACAGAAGAAATGACAATCGTTGCACAAGTAATCAAGAACAAAGCAGAACAAGATATTTTTACAATTTCTCCAGAAGCCACTGTCCTTGAAGCAATTAAGATTATGGCGGATAAAGGAATTGGTGCACTCGTCGTATCTGAGGGCGAAAAAGTTGTCGGAATTTTATCTGAACGTGACTACACACGAAAAGTAACGCTTATGGAACGTTCATCATATAGCACTACAGTTGCTGAAATTATGACATCTAAAGTACTTACAGTAAGCCTAAACAATACAGTTGAAGAGTGCTTACAGCTTATGACAGATCGTCACTTACGCCACTTACCTGTATTAGACAATGAAAAACTAGTTGGTTTTATCTCTATTGGCGACTTAGTAAAAGCTGCGATGGAAGATCAGAAAAATCTCATTGAACAATTAAAACAGTATATCTCTGGTTAATTATTTCATATAAAAAAATGGGCATTTATATGCCCATTTTTTATTGATGTAAAAACTTAAAGATAGTTATTAATTAAAGCAACTAAACGCTCTAGCAAGTCATCAGCCTGTGCTTGAGTCATGTTAATTGGTGGCAATAAACGCACTACTGAACCAGCTGTAACATTAATAATAAGTTTATGTTGATCTCGAGCTATTGCGACGAGCTCAGCGCAGTCTCTAGGCAATTGAATACCAATCATCATACCAAAGCCACGTACTTGCACATCTTTATATGCCAATTGCGCACGTAATTGATCAACAATATAACCACCAACAACTGCCGCGTTTTCTACAGCATTCTCTTTTTGGATTGTATCAATTACTGTATAAACCACACGAGAACCTAGCACTGTGCCACCATAAGTAGACCCATGGCTACCAGGCCCTAATAAGCCAACAGCTTTACCTTGGGTCATTACCGCACCTACTGGAAAGCCATTACCAAGTCCTTTCGCAGTCGTCAAAACATCAGGCACAATGTTTGTATGCTGATAAGCAAAATACTTACCGGTACGGCCGTTACCTGTTTGAATTTCATCTAGTATCATTAGCCAGTTATGTTGATTACATATGGTGCGGACTTCTTCAAGATAGCTAAAGCCTTGAGGCGCTGTATTAATACCGCCCTCACCTTGAATAGGTTCAATCAAAATCGCAACAATATCTGGGTGCTGCAAAGCAGCTTCTTGAATTGCTTCTACATCACCAAAGGGCACACGAATAAAATCATTGGTTAAAGGAGCAAAACCATCTTGTACTTTTTTATTACCAGTAGCTGAAAGTGTTGCTAAAGTACGACCATGAAATGATTGCTCTGCCACAATTATCTTTGGTGAACTTATACCTTGTTGAGTACCAAATTTACGAGCAATTTTAATGGCGCCTTCATTTGACTCAGCACCACTGTTTGAAAAGAAGATCTCTTCCATCCCTGAAACTTCAGCAAGCTTCTGAGCAGCAGCCGTTTGCCAAGGAATCTCAAATAAGTTACTTGTATGCACAAGTGTTGCAGCTTGTTCAGCAATTGCTTCTGCGATGACTGGATGCGCATGACCTAAACCACATACAGCAATACCGGTTAAAGCATCTAAATACTCTGTACCATCTTCGGTATATAGATATGCCCCTCGGCCTCGTACAAAACTGATCGCTTGGCGACCATAAGTAGCCATTAAATGTGATGGTTGATCAGGTTGTATTGGAGCTAGGGTAATATCATTCATAACGAACTCTGTCTGTATGAGGTTTTAAGAAGGGTTTATATAAGCAAAAACTGGCTCTGATGAAAAGTCTCATCACTCATTTATCTAAAATTTCGTCCGCTTTTTGCTATCGCTTCGGTTTATACAATAAAATATTGAATATTCAATGCAACTTTAAGTAATCAGGTGGTTTGCAAAGCGATGTAAACACCCCCTATAATGCTGCTAGATTAGTTGAGGATCTCTTTATGACTGAACAAGCACGTGATACTGAAGCGTTAATCCGCGATCAAATTGCGAAGCATCCCGTTTTACTTTACATGAAAGGCACTCCACAGTTTCCACAATGTGGTTTCTCTGCACGTGCTGTAGAAGCGCTCAGTCAAATTGGTCGTCCATTTGCATATGTAAATATTTTGGAAAACCCTGATATTCGTGCAACATTACCAAAAATTGCGAACTGGCCTACTTTCCCGCAACTTTGGGTAAATGGCGAACTTATTGGCGGTAGCGATATCATGCTTGAAATGTTCCAAAATGGCGAATTAAAACCATTAGTTGAACAATACAGTGCAGCGCCAGAAGCGTAAATAATAAAAAAGCCAATCAATAGATTGGCTTTTTTATACTCTCAATTTTAACGATCGCTTACCCCGACATAGCGAAATAAATTTTCCACACCTAAATCAGATTTTAAAATAATTAGATTTTCATATGTTGTTGTCGTGAGAGCTTCAAAAACATTCATATTCGGATCTTCGTGCAACTCATCCACATTTTGATCCATACACTCTTCAAATCGATCAGCAATAAATTCAAACCCCAAATCCATAGCAATAAATAAAGTATGTTCACATGGCTGAATATATTGTTCTTGCGCCCAGTCAATTATTGCTTGTTTGCAAAATGGACATTCAATATTCGCAGAAGCATCGTTAAGTTCAATTAATTGATAGTGCATTAGATTTGAAAAGAATAGAAAATTGTAGTGTAAAAGAAATTAATTGAAAGTTCTAGAAAAGGCTAGAACCACTCATCAAAAAACACACAATAAAATTACATTGTAATGACAATATAATTTCAAATTATCAGCTAAAGGAATATCTTAGTATATGTTTTAATTACAAAAAATTTAGTTTAAAAATTATCGTTGCAAAAATAATAATGTAAAATCATTGTTGTTGCAGAAATAGGATATTTTAATGCTCACTGATCTTGATGATTTTTATTGTTTTGCTCTCGTCGTTGAGCATGGTGGTTTTAGTGCCGCTGAGCGTGTAACGGATATACCAAAATCAAAACTAAGTCGTCGCGTATATAGCCTAGAAGAAAACTTAGGCGTTCGCCTGATTCAACGCAGCTCTCGTCATTTTGCTGTTACAGATATTGGGATGGATATTTATAGACATGCTCAAGTCATGATGAATGCTGCACAGGCTGCTCATGATTTGGTTGATCATTTAAGCATTCAACCTAGAGGTGTTGTAAAGGTTAGTGTTCCTGTTGATATTGCTCAAAATCAACTGCCTAAAATTTTGCCTGCTTTCTTAAAAAAATATCCAGAAATTCGTTTGCAACTTATGGTCAGCAATCGTCGAGTAGATGTCATTAATGAAGGAATTGATATTGCTTTACGTGTTCGCTCAAAACTAGATGATGATCCAAGTTTAGTTCTTAGACAGTTTGCACTTATTGAACAGAGTCTATTTGCAAGTCAGGCATATCTAAATGAATTTGGAGATATAAAAAATCCAGAACAACTTAGTGAGCATCGCATTTTAAGTTTGTCTGAAGAGCATCTTGATCAACAATTCCTTTTGCATGGTCCAGACAATCAGCAAAAGAAAATCAAAGTCAGCCCTATCGTAATGGGTACAAATATCCATATGTTGGCGCAATTAGCGAGTCAAAACTGTGGAATCGCTTTACTACCAGAGAGCGCAGCAGAAGATTTTCTAAAATCTGGACAGCTTGTACAAATTTTACCGGAATGGAAAGCTCCTCACGGTATATTACACGCCGTATATCCATCACGCCGAGGGTTACTACCTGCTGTACGCGTGTTTATTGATTATTTGGTAGAACATCTTTCTGAGCATTAAAATGAATTTAAAAAAAGTTCGATAATTATCGAACTTTTTTTATTTTTAAATTACAGGATAGTTTCCTACACCTTCAGGCCAAGGTGTTAAGAGTTCAAAGCCAGTGTCAGTTACAGCAACCATATGTTCCCATTGCGCAGATAACGAAAGATCTTGAGTAATAACTGTCCATCCGTCATTTAATTCTTTAACCTGTGGTCTACCCGCATTAATCATCGGTTCAATCGTAAAGACCATACCTTTTTTTAATACTAAGCCTTGCCCGCGCTGTCCATAATGTAAAACATTAGGTTGTTCATGATAAACCTTACCAATCCCATGACCACAATATTCTCGAACAATGCTATACCCTTCTCGATGAGCAACTGACTGAATAGCATAACCAATATCGCCTAGTGTAGCTCCTGGCTTAACAGCATGAATCCCAGCAACCATCGCTTCATAAGTTGTATCAACAAGTTTTTTTGCTTGCGGGTTTACATCACCTACAAAATACATGCGGCTCGTATCACCAAAATAGCCATCTTTAATAATTGCGACATCAATATTAATAATATCGCCATCTTTTAAAATCTTATTCGGTGACGGAATTCCATGGCAAACTACTTCATTTACTGATGTACATATTGTTTTAGTAAAACCATGATATCCCACATTCGCAGGAATAACTTTTAAAGTATTTACAATATAGTCATTACACAGGTTATCTAAATATTCAGTAGATACACCCGGTTTAATATATGCCCCTATCATTTCTAAAACTTGTGCAGCCAAGCGTCCAGAAACTCTTAACTTTTCCAGATCTTGTTCAGTTTTTATTGTAACAGTAGAAGCTCTCATTCAGTTTTATCCTCGTAGACACTGCTTTTACCACGCCTACAAAAATGTAAGTTAATTTAGAATATTCTAGAACGGATATAGGATAGGCTGGAAGCATTAAATGCCCAAATATTCAACATTCATAATAGAAATTCCTACTTTTATTTTTGCATAATTTCTTTAAAAAGTCAGAGACAAAAAATGATTTCCTAATTTCTTTCAATGGTTTTTCAAATACATACCTTAACCAGTTGATATTTTTAATATCTATTAAAGGTTTTTATGCTCTGAAAAAAATCTTTTTCACATAAAATACCGCTTGATCATGATCTCTTTTGCTCTAAAATTCCTTCTTTTTTATTAATTTTAATTTATGCAACATCTTCGTACTGGAGATATTATTGCCCTAGGTTTTATGACCTTTGCTCTTTTTATTGGGGCTGGCAATATTATCTTTCCTCCCATTGTCGCTCAACAAGCCGGTGATCATGTATGGCTAGCCGCTATAGGCTTTTTGATTACTGCAGTTGGTCTACCCGTAATTACCATCATGGCACTCTCTCGTATGCAGGGTTCCATTGAAATTATTAGCTCTCCTCTCGGTCGAGTAGCAAGTCTGATTTTAACCGTTGTTTGTTATTTATCAGTAGGCCCTTTATTTGCTACTCCACGTACAGCTACTGTTTCTTATGAAATTGGTTTTTCATCTTATTTTGGAACATCAAGTAGTAGCCTTTTAATTTACAGCGCAATTTATTTTTCATTTGTAACTGTAGTTTCACTTTATCCAAACAAGTTATTAGATACTGTTGGTCATGTGCTTGCTCCCCTAAAAATTATTGCTTTAGCAATTTTAGGTATTGCAGCAGTTATGATCCCAGCGGGTTACGTCCCTGCTCCAATCAACCATTACGTTGAATCTCCAGTTTCGGAAGGTTTCGTAAACGGTTATCTCACTATGGATACTTTAGGCGCATTAGTATTCGGTATCGTAATTATTCAAGCGATTTATTCGCGTGGTGTTACCGATAAAAAATTAGTCACTAAGTATGCGATTATTGCCAGTCTTATTTCTGGTGCAGGTCTTACTTTAGTCTATTTAAGCCTATTCAAATTAGGTGTAGGTAGTCATGAAGTAGCACCAAATGCAGCAAATGGTGCTGTAATTTTACATGCATATGTTCAACATGCTTTTGGCAATATGGGTTCATTATTCTTAACTGGCCTAATTTTTCTAGCATGTATGGTGACAGCGATTGGCTTAACTTGTGCTTGCGGTGAGTATTTTGCTCAGTTAACTAAATTACCTTACAAACTTTTAGTATTCATTTTAGTTGGTTTCTCTTTCATTATTTCTAATCTTGGATTAACCAAACTTATTGCTGTATCAGTACCTGTTTTAAGTGCAATTTATCCACCAGCAATTGTTGTGATTATGCTGAGCTTCTTTTGGAAATTTTGGCACAAACCCTCTTTTATTGTCGGTTCAGTAACAAGTATTGCTTTAATTTTCGGTATTATTGACGGTATTAAAGTTGCTGGTTTTGGTGATTATTTACCTGAATTTCTTCAACATTTACCTTTAAATGAACAAAACTTAGCTTGGTTGATCCCATCTTTAGTTGTTCTAGCAATTACCGTAATTATCGACAAAGTTAAATTTAAAAACATTTAATCTAGTGTCTATTTTGAAATCGAGTTTTACCCAAACATGATTTTATATATTGAATAAAATGCTGAGTTTACCCAACCGGCATTTTATTTCCACACTACTTTCAATGACAAATCAACTATAGATATAATCAGTTTTTACTGTAAAATTACACTAAAATAATTTTTAGCTTACTAGGAAAGAAGAGCAACAATGAAAAGTAAATATTACCTAACACAAGCAGATGCAGAGTTTTTAATGGAAGAAGCTCAAAAATATGCAATTGAACACAACTTTAAAGTCAGTATCGCTATTGTTGATGAAACAAGTTCTCTACTGTTGATGAAGCGTTTAGATGGTGCTTCACCTTTATCCTCACATTTATGTTTAGAAAAAGCAAAATGCTCTTCAATATCAGGTAGACCTTCAAAATTTTATGAAGAACTTCTGCAAAGTGGACGCTTAGGTTTTTTAAGTATGCCTAGTGCTCAAGGAATGTTAGAAGGTGGAAAACCCATTATTTATGACGGGCAAATTTTAGGGGCGATTGGCGTTTCTGGTGTCCAATCTTTTGAAGATGCAGAAATTGCTCAACATGCTATTGATACATTTTTAAAAAAACAAAACAGCTAACCTGAAATGATAGAAAAGAGAAATTATTACACTTTTCATTAAAATATTTTCTCTTTTCTAAAATATTAAGTATTTTATACAAAAATATTTAATATTTACTTTTTTAATACCTTAACCTTTTATAAACATAGAGTTTTTTATAAAACTGTTCAAAAAATTTTCTATTCACTATTGAATTGAATTAAAAATAGAAGTACAACATTAAACTTATTCTTGACTAAAACATTCGGTTTTAGCGCAACCACAAGGAGGGATGGAGATGTTATCATTACATTTCAACAAACAAGTCTTCATTAACACTCTGAACAGCAAAGATTCAGTTGTTTATGGAGTAACACCGCTTGCTCTTATGCTGACTTTACTGTTTCAAGGTATGATTAAAGGAAATCTGAAACCCGAATACTTTATGTATGCGATGGTTGTTTCTTTCATATTTTGTGTGTGGGCCTTTGTCGACCATAAGATGCGAAAACTAGCTAAAAGACGTCTTAGTCAACAAAACTTGAATACTTAAAAAATGGATGAGCAATCATCCATTTTTATACATCCAAAAATAAAAAAATTGTTCCGATAACTAAAATAGCTGTAGCTAATAATTCAGTCAAAATTAATCCCACCATCATTAAAGTCATCATCCATGAAGGTAAGCTAAAACGACCTAGCTTGTGAGGACGTTTGAATTGATTTGTTGTGTCCTGTAAATAGCCATGTATGATATAAACCAGAATTGAAAAACTAAAAAATAGAATATTTGCGAACACACACCATAAAGTAATATTTTCATTTAAAACAGTAAAATAACTTAATACAGCTAAAATTAGGCTAGCAGCTGCATATAACAAACTACTTCGATGAGCGATATCCACATAATAATGAGCACGACTTAATTCTGAACGGCGTATTTGCCAATATTTCCATACCCCAGTGAGCATCCCTAGCCATAAAAATATGCCACTAAACACAATTGCGAGCTGTACAGCTTTCGGTAAATCCATCTTTTTTCCAATTATTTGTTTTATTCAAATTTAATGAGCTATATAACATAAATATTGACTTTATAGTCACATTTTAACCAAGTTTCATTTCAGAACTCGTGTAAATTAAAGATATCAATAAACCAATCACTACGAAATATTATGGATAACTCTTTTGAATCATTTTGGATGACCTGTAAAGATGGTTATCAACTTGCTGCACATTTTTATCCAGCTCAATCCCCAAAATCAGTAAATCCCGTGTTGATCTGTCCTGCAACAGGTATTACTAAAAACTTCTATCACTCTTTTGCTACATGGTTAAGCGAACAAGGATATGACGTATTAAGCTTTGATTTCCGTGGAATTGGAGGCTCCTTACACGGGTCTTTGAAGCAAAGTACAGCAAGTATTAATGATTGGGGAGTTCTCGATATTCCTTGCGCAATTGATACGTTATTAGAAAAAACTAAAGCAGAACAAGTTACCCTTCTGGGCCACAGTGCTGGTGGTCAGTTATTAGGAATTGTTCCTAATTTTCATAAAGTAGCAAAAGTTATTGCGGTCGCAGGTTCCACTGGCCATGTAAAAGGTCTTAAAGGTAAAACCAAGTTTTTAGCACCGGTAATGTTCAATGTCATCTTTCCAATTTCTAGTGCTTTTAAAGGTTATGGTGCTACTCAATTTATTGGAATGGGAGAAAACTTACCTAAAAAAGTCGCCCAACAGTGGCGAGAATTTTGCAGCCATCCAGGCTATGTGAAAAATGCTATAGGTAAAACAGTCCATCATGATTTTCATAGTGAAATTATCTGCCCTATTACTTCAATTTGGGCAAGTGACGATGAAATTGCAACCGAGCGTAACGTTGAAGATTTATTAAAACTTTATCCTAATGCGCCCACAAAAATGCTAGAGCTAAATCCCATGAAACTTGGGCATAAATCAATTGGGCACATGCTAATGTTTAAAAAATCACATCAAAACTTATGGTCACTTTTAGAACAGGAAATCCAACACTAATCTATTGATCTTTTACTTTTGCCTCTATACCCGTAATCCGGTATAGAGGTTTTTTTTAATATTAATACCCACTTCTTTTATAAAGTTAGTTTATTAACCTGATAATTATCATAAGAAATTAAAATATATTAATCACCTATTCCTTTGTATTAAAAACAAGCACTTTTTACGTAAATACGTCGATATAGCTTTAAAGTTCTGCTATCGTTATTTATACGAAGCTGTTGTTTAAAAACGGTTAAAATAACCTATTTTTAATACTAACAGCTTCTTTTTTTCTGTTTAGCTAAACCAAAGAAATTGTTCAAGGATAAGTATGCTAGCACTAGAGCCTCGACATATTCATATGAATCAACATGCTGTTGATAAAAAGCATGCATTACAGTGTCTAGTAGATATATTGGTAAAAGATGGGTTAGTTACACCTGACTACATTACAGGACTCATCAATCGGGAACAACAAAGTGCCACCTATTTAGGTCAAGGCATTGCTATTCCCCACGGCACACCCCAATCGCGCGAATTTATTCTAGAAACAGGTATCCGTTTAGCTCACTTTCCAGAAGGAATTATATGGGATGGTGAAAACAGAATTTATTTAGCTGTTGTTATTGCAGCAAAATCTGATGAACATTTACAAGTTCTACAAATATTAACTCGAGCTTTAATGCATGATGTAAGTGAACAGGTAAAAAATGCTAAACAACCTGAACAAATTATTGAAATCTTACAAGCTCAACCATTATCTTTAACTTTACATGAGAATTTAATTCAAACTGAAATTGAATCTCAAGATATTGAAGATTTATTTTGGTCTGCATCTCAGATTTTAAAAAAACACAATTTCGTAAAGTGCGGTTTTCTAAGTTCACTTGACCCTGATCAAGTTATTCAACTACAAGATCAAATCTGGTCTATTTCAAGTAATAAGTTTGTTCAACAACCAGCAATCAGCATTGTAAAACCTCGCCATGCTTTAGAGCTAGGTGAAAAAAAGTTAAATACTCTCGTGTGTATCGCTGCCAATGAGCAATTAGATAGCCAGAGATTTAATCGACTGATTGATATTCTATTTAATCCAGAGCAAGTTGCGCAATTAGACCAAACACAAGCACCAAATGAAATTGCTAAAATCATTGGTGCAGATGTTATTCCAGATTGGCCTCACCGTTCGGTTGTATTAGCCAATGCCCATGGATTACATGCTCGACCAGCGACTCATTTAGTGAACTTAACTAAAAGTTTTCAAGGTGATATTCAGGTTGCAGTAGATGACGGAAATTTTGTTTCTGCTAAAAGTTTGACGCGCCTCTTGGCTTTAGGTTGTAAACGTGGCCAAACTTTACGTTTCATTGCCGAACCAGAAACGGATGCAGTTGACGCTTTAGATAAAGTTATTTTGGCAGTGCAACAAGGCTTAGGAGAAGAAGTTGAACCAATTCAATCTCTAGATACCCAAGAAGCTCAATCATCTCAAACAGTAACCCCACTGCCAAAAATATTGAGTACAAATACAGGAATTGCTGCCTCAAGTGGTTTAGCTTTCGGACCTGTACATGTAATTAAACCAAAGGTTTACCAATATGAACGTATGGGTTTAAGTGTCAAAGTAGAAAAAGAAAAACTTGATATTGCTCTTCACGCTGTTAAAAACAATATTCACCAAGTTATTGCAAAATCTGAAGTGGCTGAGATTAAGCAAATCTTCCAAGCACATTTGGAAATGCTTGACGACCCAGATCTGATTAATGGTGTTTATCAAAAGATTAACTTGAATCTTTCTGCCCCTGCTGCATGGCATGAACATATTGAAGCAGCAGCCAAAGAGCAAGCAGCTTTACCAGACCGATTACTAGCTGAGCGTGCTACAGATTTACGTGATATTGGTGATCGCGTTTTGGCTCAACTCTGCGGTGAGGTCATCATCGAAGAACCTAAAGAACCTTATATACTGATCATGTATGACGTAGGACCAAGTGATGTAGCCCGTCTTAATAAAGATCGTGTAGCAGGTATTTTGACAGCTGTAGGTGGTGCAAGCGCTCATAGTGCTATTGTTGCTCGTGCTTTGGGTATTCCTGCAATTGTTGGTGCTGGTGATCAAGTACTAGATATTGAGCAAAAAAGTTCTCTTTTAATTAATGGAGATACTGGAGCTTTTATCTTAAATCCTAATGCTCAACAAATCGAACAAGCAAAACAAGAACGAGAGCTTCAGAAAAAAATTCGTGAAGAAGCTGAACGTCACAGCCAAGAACCTGCGATTACTCTAGATCAACATCAAATCGAAATTGCTGCCAATTTAGGAAAAGTTCAAGCAACAGCCCAAGCGGTAGAATGTGGCGCTGAAGCAATTGGCCTACTCAGGACAGAGCTTGTTTTTATGGCGCATAGTAGCGCTCCGAGTGAAGCTACCCAAGAAGCAGATTATCGTATTGTTTTAGATGCTCTAGCAGGCCGCCCTCTCGTAGTACGTACGCTAGATGTAGGTGGTGACAAACCACTCCCTTACCTTCCAATTGCTGAAGAAGAAAATCCATTTTTAGGTCTAAGAGGTATTCGTTTAACGCTAAGACAGCCTGAGTTGTTGCGTCAACAACTTATTGCTTTGCTTAAAGCTGCAGATGACCGCCCTCTAAGAATCATGTTTCCAATGATTGGCCGTGTAGAAGAATGGCGTGCTGCAAAAACTATTCTTGACGAAGTTAGAGCGATATATCCATGCGCCAACTTACAAGTTGGTATTATGGTTGAAGTTCCTTCTGCTGCTTTACTTGCACCTATCCTCGCGCAAGAAGTGGACTTTTTCAGTATCGGAACAAATGACTTAACTCAATATACTTTAGCTATTGACCGTGGTCACCCTATCCTCTCGGCTGAAGCAGATGGCCTCCACCCAAGTATTTTGCAATTGATTGATCAAACTGTAAAAGCTGCACATAAGTATGGCAAATGGGTAGGCATATGCGGTGAACTCGCAGCCGATCCAAAAGCCGTCCCTATTCTGATGGGCTTAGGGGTAGATGAGCTTAGTATGTCACCGAATAGTATTCCTTTGGTTAAAGCCCAAATTCGTACACTTAACTACAGCCAGGCTCAAGTGCTTGCTAAGCGTGCACTTGAATGTGATAGCGCTACTGCTGTACGTCAGTTATCCGAACAAGAAATGTAAAGATTAGGAATGGTAATGGCTAAAGTTTTAACAATTACTTTAAATCCTGCAATTGATGTGACTATACAACTCAAAGAGTTACAGATAGGTGAAGTAAACCGCCAAGAATCTGTTGAAATACATGCAGCAGGCAAAGGTTTAAATATTGCACAAGTTTTAAAAGATTTGGGACATGAGGTTATTGTTTCTGGTTTTCTAGGAGCAACAAACAGGCAGATATTTGATGACCATTTTAAAGAAGCTCAATTCCAACCAGAGTTTATTTATATTGAAGGCGAAACTCGTCAAAATATAAAAATTGCTGAACATTCTGGACGTATGACCGATTTAAATGGAAAAGGTTTCTTTGTTTCTGAACTAGATAAGAAGAACCTCTTTCAAAAAATTGAAATGATTTTGCCTCTGGTAGATGTGGTTGCCATTGCCGGGAGCCTTCCACAAGGTTTTAGTGTTGATGAGTTACAGCAACTTATTAAGCTCATTCAACAGCAAGGAAAAAAAGTTGCACTTGATACAAGTGGTAAAGCGTTGCTTGCTGCAATTGAATGTCAACCTTGGATGATTAAACCAAATACAGATGAGTTAGTAGAAAGTTATCAGCTTCCTGCTACAACCTATGCTGAACAAAAAAAACTTTTTGCAAACTTAGCTAAAATTGAACATGTCGTTATTTCGATGGGTGAAGACGGTGTAAACTGGTTAAATGACACTCACCCACTTCATGCCACAGCACCTAAAGTGATAGTTAAAAGTACAGTTGGTGCGGGTGACTCTCTTTTAGCAGGGATGATTCATGGCTTATTGGGTGGCTTCTCTGCCGAAGAAACATTAAAAACTGCTACCGCAATTGCAAGCCACGCTGTAACACAAATAGGCTTTCGTATTCCTAATACTGAAAAGCTAAACCAATTAAAAGCCCGAACTATAATCAATTCATTGAGTGAATCTGATGCCAACTACTAAACGTTTATTATTTGTTATTAATAGTCCGCAACAGCAAGTCAATGCTTTGATTTTAGCTCGTAAACTTGCACAAGTCGCGTCTCAACAGGGTTATCAAAACAGCATTATTTCGCTTGATGAATTCGAGGTGAATGAAAGCTTTGACCAAATTATCGTTGTTGGACAACGCCCGAAAAATCTTAATATTTTTGGTACACACCCTTTATCTTTCATTAACATTGAAGAGATCAAAAGTGATACTGATTCAGCTCTTCAAACTGCTTTAGATCATTTTAAATCTGCTCAAGACTGGCAAAATGATAATAACGTATCAGCACCTACAGCTAAAAAATTTGTTGCGATCACTGCGTGTCCTACGGGTGTCGCGCATACTTTTATGGCAGCCGAAGCTTTACAGCAAGGCGCAGAAAAGCTCGGTTATGAGATTGAAGTAGAAACTCAAGGTTCCGTTGGCGCAAAAAATATTTTATCAGCTCAAGCTATTGCTGATGCGGACATCGTCATTCTTGCGACTGACATTGAAGTTAATACAGACCGTTTTGTAGGTAAACGTGTTTATAGATGTAGTACAGGTTTTGCTCTAAAGCAAACAGATAAAGCTTTTGCTGAGGCAATCAGCAATGCGCAAGTTTTAGAACAAGGTAAGCAACAAACATCTGCAGAAAACAAAGATAAAACCGAAAAAGTTGGTGTATATAAACACCTCTTAACAGGTGTCTCTTATATGTTACCTATGGTGGTGGCGGGAGGTCTTTTAATTGCCCTCTCTTTATGCTTTGGTCTCAATGCAGCTGAGCAAGCAGGCAGCTTACCAGCTATATTAAAACAAGTTGGGGCCGCTGCATTTATGCTTATGGTTCCAATGTTATCTGGTTATATCGCCTACTCGATTGCTGATCGTCCTGGCCTCGCACCTGGTTTAATTGGCGGCTTACTTGCTTCTCAGTTACAAGCAGGTTTTTTAGGAGGTATTGTCTCAGGTTTTCTTGCAGGCTATATCGCACTATTTATCGCTAAAAAACTTAAACTTCCAACTAGTTTAGAAGCACTTAAACCCATTCTAATTATTCCGTTATTAGGCACATTATTTGTTGGTCTAATTATGTTTTATGTGGTTGGACAGCCAGTAGCACATATTTTTGAGCTAATGAAAGATTTCTTAAATAACATGGGTACAACAAATGCTGTTTTAATGGGAATTATATTAGCAAGCATGATGTGTATTGATTTAGGTGGACCAATCAATAAAGCAGCCTACGCTTTTACTGTTGGACTGCTGACAACAAATACTTATATGCCTATGGCAGCCACGATGGCAGGCGGCATGATCCCTGCTATTGGTATGGCTATTGCAACTTTCATTGCTAGGAATAAATTTAGTACTGGAGAGAAAGATGCCGGAAAAGCAGCTTTCGTATTAGGTTTATGTTTTATTTCTGAAGGTGCTATTCCCTTTGCAGCTAAAGACCCAATGCGTGTTATTCCAACTTGTATTTTAGGTGGAGCTGTGACTGGAGCACTCGTTGCCTTATTCCATTGTGAGTTGGTTACTCCTCACGGCGGTGTATTTGTTCTTTTAATTCCTAATGCGATTAATCATGCTTGGTTATATCTTGCTGCAATTGCTGCTGGTAGTATTGTTACAGGGATAAGCTATGCCATTGTTAAGAAAAAAATAGAAGAAAAAGCTGTGACCACTGCATAATTAAAAAAGGGAGAATTTATATTCTCCCTTTTTTATAAATTATATGTGCCTGATCTCATAAAAATTTAAACTGAAAACTATTTAATTCACTTTCTTTGAGACTTAAATCATTTAATCTGAATAGCTCTTGCCATAATCTGTGTGGGCACTTCTCCTGCGAGTATTATGGTTAGATTTCGCTCTTTTGAGATTTAATGGATAAAATCTATTGAAATTATAATTTATAGACAAAAATACCTCTATTTCAAAAGCTTATTATTTAAAATAATTTTTAAAATTTATTAATAAAAATCAGTTATTTAATATAGAAATCGAATTCTATTTTACTAAATAATAGATGTTTCATGTTAAATGTATGGTAAATTTTGGTAACACCAAAATAATGCAAATAATTGATATTTATAAATATTTTTTATTTAAATATCTCAATTTTTCATAGTTATGACTTTAGAGACAAAAACTTTCTCGTTCAATGCCACGTTCAAATCATAATTTTTTTTCTACGATGCCCTTGCAAGCAATATCGTTCAATTAACGATCAAGCAAGCTTAGATGCAATCTTACATATCCACTCAAAGAGTTTTAGGTACAGCCCTGTTAAGCAGTTTTTACCTTTAATAATCTTTGATTATAGCTGAAGAGTATTTAAAGTTCGCAAAGTTATAGGAATGCTTTATAAAGGTAAGGACAATTAAACCATGTCATTGTTAAATGAAGCTATATAACTTTTGCTCATCAAGTAAAGTCCTGCTATAACTTGCTTGATGAAACTATATTTTTCAACTATTAAAGATAGTTCACCAGGAATGCGATCCACCAAGGTATGGGGAAAAGTCAATGACAAAGAAGTATGCGCGTTTTTTACCTACAACAGAATCTTTTACTCTTGAAGATTTTCCATATTATTGGATTACTCAGGTACATGCTCAATATGTACAAAACATTGATAATGCTTTAAAAAAATATGGTTTAGATAACTCACGTCGACGCATCATGTTGGCTTTAAGCAGCAAGCCCCATGCGAGTGTTTCTGAACTTTCAGATATGATTATTTCAAAAATGTCGACTACCACAAAAATTGTTTATCGTTTGAAAGATGAAGGTTTGGTTGAAACTTACTCTTGCCAAACTGATGGTCGTATCACTCGTGTAGTACTTACAGAAAAAGGGACTGAAATGATCAACAAGATCAATGATCTTACAAGTGTAGTACTTGAGCAGTCTTTTGAAGGTATTACTCCCTTACAGCTAGAAAAAATGATGGAAAGTTTAAAATTACTTTTAAAGAACCTTTCTCGCTAAGATGAAAGAAGAATCTATTTATACCCAATAGTTAAGCTCTCATTATGAGAGCTTAACTATTTTAATGTCTCTACTTTAATATTGAGAGAAATGGCATCCCACATAAAATAATCAATTAACCTTCCATCTGTTGACTTGAGCTCTTAACTCCAGTAGAAATTCTCTTTCAATAACTGAATAGCAAATTTCGGAAAATGGCTAAAAGAAAATACAAAAGTGACAAATTTCAGGTACGTCGTATTAACCGTAGCTGGTGGGTACTTGAAAAAGATCTTGAATCAAACTGCTATTTAAAACATGAGCAAGTGGCAACAAAAACCTTAGCAAACAACTATGCTGATGATTATATCGAACAGTACTATATGAATCTGTACATACAACAACAGTTGAAAAAACCAGAAACTGTATAAAAAGCCATTTTGGCTTTTTTTATTTTTATAATTAAAATCTATAAAAATTATGCATAAAAAAAACCTACATCTTGGGGAAAATGTAGGCTATAAAATGCACAAAAAGGAAATATATATCCTTTTTGACAAAAAGAATTTTACGATAATACAAGCTATTATTTTATATTACTTTTGTAAACTTAATAGCGATTATTGTATTTAATTAACCTCTTTTGAGAGCTTCTTTGTTTATATTATGAATAAAATTTGATTTATCAAATTCTTTATTTTTTATCTTTACTCCTTCTACTTTCTTAGTTTTATTTTTAATATGACAAATATATATGGATAATTATAAGCTGCTGTTTTAATAAGTTTTTTACAAAAATAAGCATAAATATTTTTTTAAAGAAAGATAAATAAAAATTAATAAATAACAAAAACATAAATTAAATCTTTAGTATATATTAGTTTTAATAATTCAATTTTAGTTCAAAAAAAATACACATAAAATTTATTATTTGCTGTTTTGCTTACTACAGAAAGATTACAATAATGGCTAATAAATAGATTAATCAACACAATCTTTCTAGGCATGTTATGACTTCAATGTCGAACAACACCCAAAAGCATTTTATTGTTGAGCAAATTCCACTCCCAACTTGGGTAAGTGATGAAAATGGCTTGATATTATATTGCAATATAGAGTGTACAGAATATTGGTTGGATACTTTTTCTCCATTGCCAGAGCAATGGCTAGATTTTATTTATCCTGCCGATTTAGATGAAGTCAAAAACAGATGGCTCGAAGCAATTCGCCTACAAAAAAGAATCGAATTAAAATGTCGACTTTTACAAGCTGGAAATCAATATAGATGGTGCAAACTATCGATTCAAGCATCTAAGTATCGTAGCTCCTCACAAACTAGCGAATGGTATGTTAGCTTTTTAGATATAGATCACGATATTCAAGAACAACAAAACTTGCAAAAGAACATTGAAATACAAAATCAGATGTTAGATATCAGTGTAGATTGCATTAAAGTTCTAAATGTAGACGGCACACTTTCTCATATGAACAAATCAGGATGCCTCGCTTTAGGTGTACCTGTTGATGAAATAGAATTTGGAATGAAATGGCTCGAACTATTACCACCGCACATTCGTAAACGCGGTCGAGTCGCTTTGAAAAAAGCTCTTCAAGGTAAAGTTGCTAGATTTGCAGGAATGAGCTGTTTACCAGATCAGGATCCTGAGTATTGGGATAATATGCTTACCCCAATTCATCGGGAAAATGGTGAAATTGGACAAATCCTTTGTGTCTCACGTAATGTTACTCAACAACATTTGGCAGAAAACCAGCTTAGGAATATGAGTGAGAGAGATGAACTGACCGGATTATATAATCGGCGTTCATTTAAATTTCAACTTAAGCGTACTCTCTCATATTCAAAAGACACTCAAACAAGTGTAGGGTTACTTTTAATTGACCTCGACCACTTTAAACATATTAATGATACTTTAGGGCATAGCGCAGGCGATCATCTATTAAAAGTTCTCTCCAAACGCTTTAGTCATTGTGTAGATGATGAAAAGTGCTTTGTCGCGCGACTAGGCGGAGACGAATTTGCGGTTATTCTTAATAACCTCAATTCTGAAAATGATGTCCGAGAGTTAGCAGCCATTTTACTTCAACAGTTAAATCAGCCGATTACCTATTTAGGTAATGTCTTAAATGGTGGGATGAGCATTGGCTGCGCAATTTACCCGCAAGATGCCGTAGACCAGTCAGGTTTGCTCAGTTGTGCCGATATGGCATTGCATGATCTAAAAGCGCGTGGTCGTGGTGGTATTCGCATGTATGATCCATGCATGATGCAAATGACCGAAACAGTCGCTTCTCAGCTTAATTTAGCTCGTCAGCTGATTCGCCATCATACCATCCAACCCTATTATCAACCTAAAGTAGACCTAAATACCCATCGTGTAGTGGGATTTGAAGCTTTATTAAGATGGCATACAACCTCAGCTCAAAGAGGCTACCCAGCACAAATTGCGGAAGCTTTTAAAGATTATAATTTAGCGAGTAAGATCGGTGAAACGATGCAACATCAAGTTTTACGTGATATCGCCAAATGGATAAACCTTGGTATTACCCCTCTCCCTGTTTCACTAAATGCCGCACCAGTTGAGTTCTTAAGAGATAATTATGCTGAGAGACTTTTGAAAAAGATTAATCAATTTCAAATTCCGACGCACTATATTGAAGTGGAAGTCACCGAACACATGCTAGGCGATCGAGGCTCGGAATATGTGATCCGCGCACTTAATAAATTAAAACAGCATGGGGTACGTATTGCACTTGACGACTTTGGTACTGGTTTTTCCTCGCTAACCCATATTCGCGATTACCCAATTGATAGTTTAAAAGTAGATTGTAGCTTTATCCAAAAGATGCAACATGACCCATCAATTTATGCGATTGTCCAAGCAATTGGTTTACTCGCTCCAAATTTATCACTTGGGCTTATCGCTGAAGGAATTGAAACTCCGGAACAAGAAGAACTACTTCGACAATTTGGTTACAGCATAGGCCAAGGATTCTTGTTTGAATCTGCTATAGATGCTACCCAGGTTATTTCCATACTTAAACAAAATCAGCCCTACTTAGAAAGTCATTACAATCTTTGAAAATAAGATGTTTAATGAACCTTTTAGTTTTTATTCATACTAAAAATAAACAATAATTTTTTAAAAACTGTTCATAATATAAGCATAAAGATAATAATTTCGGTGTTTCCGCACCATACATTGTCATAAGACAATAAGGAGCAATATATGAGTTATCACCATATCTTGGTTCCAGTCGATGGTTCTCCTACTTCACTTATTGCCGTCAATCATGCAACAGCAATTGCTAAAGCCTTTGGCAGTAAAGTGACTCTAGTATATGCGCTTACTATAGATCCTTTCATTTCTGTAGAATTCATTGATAGTACAGAATTAGCACAGGATTATTTTAATAAAGCTAGAGCATCGATTCAGAGCATTTTAGACCAAGCTAAAGAACAATTTAGCCAACATGGAATTTCTGTTGAAACAAAAATTGTTGAGGGTCAAACAATCCACACAGAAATTATTAAAGCAGCTAATGAGCTAAAAGCAGATTTATTAGTGATTGGCTCACATGGGCGAAAAGGGTTTAAAAAGTTCTTCTTAGGAAGTGTGACTCAAGCCCTTTTAGGAGAAATTCATTTACCGGTACTCGTCGTAACTGAATAGTTTTCTAAAGCTAAAAAAACCGATCTTTAATAGATCGGTTTTTTAATGGCCTGAATTACTTAGCCTTATATGTAAACTTAATGAGAGATCCTGGATTTTCTAATGTATTTGTTACTGAGCCATCATCTTTTTGAACATTTCCGGCAGTGTCAGTTAATACATATAAAACGTTCCCATCTGGACTTGCAATCACATCACGATAACGGTTGTTGCTCTTAAACATCGGTACAGCGTCATCATAAGTAGTGCTATAAGTTGGATCTAACTTAATACGGAAAATAACACCACGTTTTAAAGATGGAACCAATAATGTATTTTCCCAACCAGTAATTGCTTTTTTACCGCCCTTATAGACATAGGCAGATGACGGCGCAACTGTTGGCCAACAAATATAGGTCATCTCTCCACAAGTTGGATCGTTATAGTTGTAGGTATCTTGAACGGTATATAAAGTTTTTAATGGTGGGACAAAGTTTTTACCAGTCCATTCAGATTCTTTCGTTACAGGTACACCTGCGGCTACTTTTACTCCATTCTGAGCTAAATCCTTAATTGACTTATTGGCTGCTGCTGAATAATTTGCATAAGCATAGCCACTATCATCTTTATAACCTGCTACATTCGGCCAACCATAATTGCCACCTTTGACAATGAGGTTAATTTCATCGTCAGAGTTTGGGCCTTGTTCAGACTGCAACAATTTACCATTTGGAGTGAATGCTAAGCCCTGCGGATTACGATGTCCAAGTGTATAAATATGGCTAACCACCCCGTTAAAACTTGGATTATCCTTTGGAATACTTCCATCAAGATTTAAGCGTAGTACTTTACCCATATAGGTGTGATAATCTTTGCCATTCAGTTCTTGTTGAGTTGGCGTATGTTGTGCTTGATTTGGCAAGAACAAATAAGCAAGCTGGTTACGCCCTTGGTCACCAATCGTATAATAAATCTTTTGATCTGGACCAAAGACAAGCCGACCAGACTGATGGTCTTTCGATGATGGTAATCCTGCCAATAAATCTACTGGCTTCTCGAGCGTATCTGTTGATTTATTATAGGTATAACGACGAATAATAGTTTGATTAGGCAATTCTTTATCTGTAGATTTCGAATTTTTAAATGTACCTGAAATGTAGATATAAGGATTATTTTTAAAATCAGGATGGAAAGCAAAGCCTAACAAACCATTTTGTCCATCAGCATCATTGACAATCTCTGGTACCTGAAAAACTGTTTTTACACTCCCCGACTCTGGATTCACTCTTAAAATCTTGCCTGTTGCTCGCTCAGTTAACCAAATTTGATTATCTGGTCCCCACAACAAAGCATGCGGCTTATTTAAATTAGACAGAATAACTTTTTTGTCAAAGTTTTCTGTTTTCGCTTTAGCGAATTGAGATGGAGTAAGAGGAACATCAGCAAATGCTGAATTGAGTGTAACTACCTGAGCGGCGCCTAATAAAGCAATTTTTGCCAGTAAATGTTTATTCATGTGTCCACCTTATAAATTGTCAAAATTTTCCGAGAATTTTTAAACCTTTAGCAACTGGTTTGTACGAGTTCTCTATATGATTTGTATTATGATGAATAACGAATCTATTAAAATCTAAATTTCTGAAAGGCTCTGTTGCATAAAAGTAGCTATTAAAACTGAATAAACTCTCTTTAAGATGAGCAACTTAACTATACGATTTATCTATTCTATTAATTTTATATCTGAAACTTTTTTGAAATGGCCATGAGTTAAATAAATATTTATTAACGAAGTAATTGATAGTTAAAAATTAATACTCAAAGAGACAATTCTAATTATAAAAATATACATCACTAAAGACTAAAAGTTAGAAGCTGTAATTGAGAGCTATTTTTACAACGAAGGTGTCTTATGTGTGCAAACTTTAAACCTATTAAGAAAATACATGCCAATCAATTAAAGTTATTTGAACCCACTTTTGAATATAAGATGGATATTTTCCCAAGTGATGATTGTCCACTTATTTTATCTCATCAAAATGAGCTTGAGTGGAGAAAAGCTAAATTTGGAATGCTTCCTCCTTATGCCAAAGAAATCGCATTCAAATATGCAACTTATAATGCCAGAACAGAGACAGTAGAACAAAAGCGCTCTTTTAAACATGCTTGGTTAAATGACCAGTTTGCGCTTATTCCTGTTGAAGCTATTTATGAACCTAAATATATCAATGGGAAAGCACATTGGTATGGTATTTTCCGTCAAGATGGGCAACCTTTTACCCTTGCTGCAATCTATGAAGAAACACTTATAGATGAACAGAAAGTTAGGTCAATGTCGCTATTAACAATTAATGCTGATCATCACCCTTTTATGAAACAATTTCATAAACCGGATGATGAAAAACGTTCGGTTATTGTGATACCTGATAATCTTAGAAATGATTGGCTCAACTGTACTCATTCTGAAGCAAAAGACTTTTTCTTAGATATGCCTGCGAATGAATTTGCCTCAATGCCAAAAGCTGAAATGAAAAATTATGATTAAATCGGTTTAGTCGACTTAGGTTAGTCAGCCTTAAAAACTTATGCTATTCTTCGGGCACTTTTAAATGCCTCAAACTCTCTATACCTATGACACTTACGCCACCTTAAGTTTATTTACCCCTATCTATTGTAAATAACTCATCACTGTTTAGTGATGTGGTGTAGTCGCTTGTGTTGGTATATCACATCACTAGCCTTTTCAAAATTTAGAACTTAGGCTATTTCTCATGTTATCGAATGTCCGAGAACAATGGTTCTCTAATGTCCGTGCAGATATTCTTTCCGGTCTTGTTGTGGGTCTTGCTTTAATTCCAGAAGCAATTGCATTTTCAATTATTGCGGGTGTAGACCCCAAAATCGGTTTATATGCATCCTTTTGTATTGCCGTTATTATTTCTTTCGTAGGCGGTCGTCCCGTTATGATTTCGGCGGCTACAGGCGCAATGGCTTTGGTTATGACAACGCTTGTAAAGGATCATGGTCTTCAATACTTATTTGCAGCAACAGTATTAACTGGCGTTATACAGATTTTGGCAGGATATTTCAAACTCGCTAAACTCATGCGTTTTGTTTCTAAATCGGTGGTTATTGGATTCGTTAATGCCCTCGCCATACTCATCTTTATGGCTCAATTACCAGAATTGGTAAGTGTGACGTGGCATGTCTACTTACTAGTAGCAATTGGTTTAGGAATTATTTACCTTTTCCCCTATATTCCAAAAATTGGAAAGTTCTTTCCCTCACCTCTTATTTGTATTGTAGTGGTCACATTACTCGCTATTTTTTTAGGGTTTGATGTCCGCACGGTTGGTGATATGGGTTCATTACCAGACACTTTGCCGATATTTCTGATTCCGAATATTCCTTTTAATTTAGAAACCCTCCTTATTATTCTTCCATATTCTTTAGCGCTGGCTGCAGTTGGTCTACTTGAATCCATGATGACGGCAACAATCGTTGATGAAATGACAGATACATCTAGTGATAAATTTCAAGAATGTAAAGGTCAAGGCATTGCAAATATAGCTTCAGGTTTTATGGGAGGTATGGCGGGTTGTGCCATGATTGGTCAATCAATGATTAATGTAAAATCGGGTGGTCGCACACGCTTATCCACTTTTTGTGCAGGTATATTCTTACTTATTCTCGTTGTATTTTTAAGTGACTGGTTAAAGGTTATTCCCATGGCCGCTCTGGTTGCCGTCATGATTATGGTATCAATTAGTACTTTTGAGTGGAGTTCACTGACTCAATTTAAAAATAATCCTAAAAGTAGTAATGTCGTTATGATCGCAACCGTTATTGTAGTAGTTGCTACCCATAACTTAGCGTTAGGTGTATTAACTGGGGTATTACTTTCAGCACTTTTCTTAGCAAATAAACTTGAAAATGATATTCGTATAGAAACTTCATTCGAAAATCAAGCTCGTTTATATGAATTAAGAGGCCAAATATTTTTCAGTTCATCTGAAAAATTTATGCAAAGTTTTAACTTTAAAGAAAAAGTTAAAGAAGTCATTATTGATCTCACCCATTCTCATATTTGGGATGTGACTTCAGTTGCCATGCTAGATTCAGTAGTAAATAAATTTCAAAAGAACGGTATTCAGGTAACGGTTCGCGGTTTAAATGAAGCCAGCTCAATCATGATTGATAAATACGGTACTCATGCAAAAATCTAAAAAAGGTCCTTCGGGACCTTTTTTAATTTAAATAACTGCTTTTACTGCGCAGATTTATATAGCAACCGATTTGGGCTACCTGAAGGATTTTTTACCACATTATTACTTGCTTGGTTTAAAAGATTAGTTGAGATTGTCTGAGGTGTTGCTGTAGGCGTACTTTGCAACATTTCAGCCACCACACCAGCCACATGTGGAGTAGCCATTGAAGTTCCATTTAAAACTTTAGTTGCTATATTACTCCCAATCCAAGAAGAGTTAATCTGGCTTCCAGGCGCAAAAATATCAACACAACTACCATAATTCGAATAACTAGCTCGAGTATCTGTACTATCTGTAGCAGCAACAGTAATTGCCTTACTTACTCTGGCAGGAGAAGAACTACATGCATCTGTATTCGAGTTTCCTGCAGCCACAACCATTACATAACCATTATTAAATAAATTTTCCACTGCACTATCTAAAGATGCGTTTGCTTCACCACCTAAAGACATATTCACTACAGCTGGCTTTTTACCATTTTTTAATATCCAATCTAGCCCCGCAATCACATTACTCGAAGCACCAGAACCATCACATCCTAAAATCCGAATGGGTACTAAGCTTACATTCTTGGCAACCCCATAGGTACTACCACCAACTGTTCCTGCCACATGTGTACCATGACCATGACAGTCATTTGTGCCATTTCCATCAGATATCGCGGTATAGCCACTTAATACCCGTCCAGAGAACTGTTGATGTGTAGACAATATTCCTGTATCAACAATATAAGCGGTTGTGCCTGAACCTGTTTGTAAGTACGAATAGGCTGAATCTAGAGGTAAGTTTTTTTGGTCAATACGATCTAGTCCCCAATCTGGGTTACTTTGTGTAGTGGCATCAATTTTCATGATTGTGTCATTTTCAATGGAAACGACTTTCGGATTTTTTTTCATTGCTTCAACAAAAGCAGTACCGGCAACATCGGGTAAATAAATTGCAAATCCTTTAAGTACAGCATCATAGGTCTGTAATACCTTCCCACCATGTTGTTTAGCAATACCTTGTGCAAACTCGTTAGAAGAACCCACATCCTTATTAAGAATAACAATATATTGATTTTTAATAATTCCTTTTGCTTCAGATGAGCCTAATACAGAATTTGTTGTAGCAGGTGCAGCATAGGTTAAATGGCTCAGCGCTATTGTTAAAAGAAAAGTCGAAACTTGACAAAACTTCATAGAAAATCTCCATATTTTTTACTTTAGACATCATTGTTATGATCAGTACAGTCTTTATATTTAGGGATTAACACCTTTTGAAAGGAATTTTTATTATATTCTCCATATATTATAACCACGTCATGTTTTCATAAAACTTGGACCTATACAATGCTATTATCTTTTTTCATTTAAAATTGAGAACCAATTCAAATAAACCAATACATCAAACATTTTAGAATAAATAATTATCTTACTTTATTTATAATTTAGTTTAGGTAGGATGTATAATGTAAAAATATATAATCATTAAAAATAATATAAATGTAGAAATAATGAGATATGTTCCAGTTGTATTAAAGCTTTTTAAAAATTTCCAGATATCCATAAATAAAAATATAAAACAGTAAGTTATGAAAATTCTTGCAAATTATAATATAGCCTTCAACTAAAATAGATTTACAATTTTTTAAACTATATGTGTTCAGTATAAAATATGTAAAGATATATTGCAAAAATATGTGATAATTAAGGAAATGTGCAGTCCTTTAAATGGTCATAATTAATAAATACCAAAATCAATTATATTCTATAGTTTTTTAATTTTAGTTCTGGCAGCTCAACCTTACAACCAGCTAAATGATGCCTACAATTAACGCTATATTCGATAAAGCCATCTTTAATAAAGTAATTACAATATTCATTTATACTTATGATGGGATCAAATGTCGGTTTTTCCAAGTTACCATTAAAAAACCATTGGTTGCCGTTAGAGAAAGGATAATGTACAGGAATATAATGAAGATATCCGCAAGCAGGACACATATGTTTATACATGCCTCCTTCAAAATACTGTACTTTCATTAACACTCCTTTAAAAATAAAAAAGCCAACTCATAAGAGCCGACTAAACCATTTATTTACAGATGCAATATATTATTAAATTATGTGCTATAGCCTTCTCTCTTTTATTTTTCTGTTTTTAATTTATCTAACCTATATGACAAACTCATGAAGTTCCGAGTGTAATCTCACACTTTGTTAGTTTGGTAAAATATATTTTATATAATCTATTAATTAAATGATAATTCCAGTTAAATAATGAAAAGCAAATACTAGTTTGTTTCTTATTTGGCAGAGGGCTATGTGATTAACTTATATTAATCATTAAATAGATATTACTGCCATATCCAAGAACAAAATTCGATTTATCTTATTGTTTTTAAAAATCAAATAAAAAAGTCCGCATCTTGGGAAGCTACGGACTTGAAACTCAACTAAACAACAGCTAAACATTTTGCCGCTTAGTGAGAAAGCACTATCTTTTTAATCTAATTAAGTTCTATAGTCAGGTCAATAAGGATACTTAATTTTTATAAAAATTAGGTTGAGTTGTGATTTATCTCACATTTTATCTTCTAATAAGTTTTAATCTGTTTTTCTTTACTCAATTACATTCTATTTCAAACACTTAAATTAAAATATTATTAAAGTAATGATTTAAAATAGAATAATGGTTAATTTTAGGAATAAGCTTGAAAGAAACAAAATGCTGATCTTGCCTTTTCTTCATTTCAAAATAATTTTGGCTTTGCCATTTCAACTCATCAAGTTCGAGTTCACCACAGAAAATTGAACATGGAGTAGTAATTCGTTTTGACTGATGAACAGGGCTGTATTTTAAGATATCTTCGCTTGAAAGATTGAGAGCATGATTTAAATGTGTACTTTGTATAGGCTCAAGATCATAAATTCCACTTAACAAAACCATCTCAGATATGAGTGGATGGCCTAATGACAAAGCAGCCAGATGTGCCCCTGCCGAATGCCCAACCAAAACTACCTCATTAGTTTTCCAGTCTTGCTCTCGAATAAAATCGAGAGCTTGATTAATTTGAGAAGCAATATCTGAAATTTTGCTTTGTGGTGCTAAATCATATTCTAAAAGAACGCACTGGACTCCTTTTGCTAGAACATACTGTACGATGAATGCAAAATCTGATTTATCACACCATTGCCAATATCCACCATGAATAAAAATAACAGTCTTTTTGGCTTGCTCCAATGGGAAAAAATCTAAAGTTGACCGTGAGTGCGTACCATATTGGATATCTGCAATATGGGTAAATTTTTGATAGCTCAACAAGCTTGTTCTTTTAAATTCTGCCAATATTTCATGTTCATTCACTACAGTTCTAGCATTGTCATATGGTCGCATAGGTCTCTCACTTCAAAGATTCTTCATGGCTATTTAAAGCAAGCTTGGCTGATGAACGTTTTAAATAATAGAAAAATGTAAGAACAACAACTAATGGGACTCCAAACTGTAAAGTTGACTTGAATTCATTGGTAAACCACGTTGTGATCGTAATACTTAAAATTGCGATTAGTCCTAACAGGGAGATTAACTGACTCGCTGGAACCTTAAATTTTAACTGTTCTCCTTTTCGTGCCATATTCCTTCTAAAAAACATATGGGTAACAAAAATACTACCCCAAGTGAACAACGCACCAAACATGGATAAAGCAATCATGATCGGGAAAGCAGAGCTCGGATTAATGGTATAAACAATACTCGCAACTCCAATACCTACTGCTGACAATAACAACGCATTAATTGGTACACCATTGTGACTAATACGACCAAATAGTTTTGGCGCATCTCCTGCTCGTGACAAGCTAAATAGCATACGTGTTGAGATATACAACATACTATTCATAGCTGATAAGGCCGCGACAATTACAATAAAATTTAAAATACTGTCTGCATATGGAATCCCTACAATTTTCATCACCATCACAAAAGGGCTGGTCGCGTCGGCTCCAATTAAAGTTGTCCAAGGAACAAGGGCCACAATAAGAAATAAAGACAGTAAATAAAATAGGATTAAGCGAATTGCCGTACTTTTAAAAGCTTTCTTAACAGCTCTTTCTGGATCTTTAGCCTCACCTGCTGCAACAGCGATCATTTCAATACTTAAATAACTAAATATTGAAATGATTACTCCAATCCAGACTCCACTAAAACCATGAGGAAAAAAGCCCCCATGATCAGTTAGATTAGAGACAACCTGAGCTGTTCCTCCATGACCTTGAGTCAGAATGCCAATTGCTAAAAGAATAAATACAATAATTGCAAAGACTTTTATGGTCGAAAACCAATATTCAACCAATCCAAAAGCTTTAACACTATATGCATTAACCACAAGTAAGGTTAGCGAAAAAAACGCAATCCAGACCCAAGAACCTACATGTGGAAACCATAATTTCATATAGTCAGCCACCGCTGTAATTTCTGTACCGACTGCTAATACAATACACGCCCAATAACAATAACGGACTAAAAACCCAGCGAGCGGACTTACATAATGCTCAGCATATGCCCCAAATGAGCCTGACGTAGGGTGCTGGACCGTCATCTCAGCCAAACAAGCCATAATAGCAAATGCGATTAAGCCTCCAATGGCATAACTCACAATGACGGCTGGGCCAGCAAAGCTAATTGCGAACTTGCTTCCCATGAACAGCCCTGTACCAATCGCTCCTCCAATTGCAATCATTCCCATCTGTTTTGCGGATAATTTTTTATGTAAACCCGCTTCTCGATTTTGTATTTCATCAAAACTGCTCATAGGCCCTCCTAGCCATTTTTCTAATGTTGATCTCTAACGATCAGGTCACTTCACTGCGCACCAGATAACGTTCATTTTTCCATTCACTATTCAGCATAATTTGCTTAAGTTGTTGTACGGCATTCCAAATATCTTCAAATCCTAGATATAAAGGTGTAATTCCAAAACGTAATACTTCCGGCTCGCGATAATCCCCAATTACCCCACGCGCAATAAGCGCCTGAATAATTTCATAACCGAACTCATGCCTATAACTGACATGACTGCCACGATATTTATGATTTAAAGGTGTAATCAGCTCAAAACCAAACTGGGCACACTCTTGTTGAACAAGTTGAATAAACAAATCAGTTAATTTGAGTGATTTCTCGCGTATTTGTTGCATATCAGCTTGTAAGAAAATATCGATACCACATTCAATTAGGCTCATAGAAATGATGGGTTGAGTTCCGCACAAGTAACGGCGAATACTGTTAGCTGGTTCATAGTGCTGAGCCATATCAAAAGGTTTCTTGTGGCTCCACCAGCCTGAGAGAGGTTGCCAAAATTGATCACGATGCTTTCGATTTACCCATAACAACGCTGGAGAACCTGGGCCGCCGTTTAAGTATTTGTAAGTACAACCAATCGCAAAATCACTATTGCTCTGATTAAGATCCATAGGCACTGCACCAACCGAGTGACATAAATCCCAAATAATCAAAGCATCTTTAGCGTGAATTTGTTGATTAATAGACTCCATATCATAGAAATATCCAGTCCGATAATTCACATGAGAAAGAACAACTACCGCAACATCTTTTGCTAAAACACGAGATAAATCATCTGCGCCATCAATCAATTCAACTTGATAACCCTGATGAATCAAATCGATAAAGCCTTCAATAATATAAATATCGGTTGGAAAGGCATCTTTTTCTGCAACAATAATTTTACGTTCCGGAAATTTTTCAGCTTGAATTTTTACCGCTGCTGATAAAACTTTGAATAAATTTAGGGTCGTTGAGTCTGAAATAACCACTTCACCTTTTTCAGCACCGATAAGCTGCGCGACTTTATCTCCGAGTCTAGTCGGTAGTCCCCACCAATCTGCTTTATTCCAACTATTAATAAGGTCCTCACCCCACTCTTTTGCAA
The DNA here is from genome assembly GCF_038562025.1 of Acinetobacter sp. D009. Taxonomy (NCBI): domain Bacteria; kingdom Pseudomonadati; phylum Pseudomonadota; class Gammaproteobacteria; order Moraxellales; family Moraxellaceae; genus Acinetobacter; species Acinetobacter sp. D009. Next base: position 1,658,047 of record NZ_CP151886.1, on the reverse strand, counting down.
TAATATGCTGAGCAACCTCTAATGTTTTTTTTGGTCTTGCACCCAAAGAATTACCATCTAAATAAATGACATTTTCTGGTAGTGCAAATTCGTCTTTAAACTTTTTGAGTTCATCTTCCTGATCCCAATAGAGGCATTGTTCGTGAGTAATCATTTGTTATTTCACCTATTTTCAACATTTCCTTTGTATTTGAATTTTATCACGCCAATTCTTTCGATTTATTCGATAATATTTGATTAAAATTTGCTATTTTCGTATAAAATTCAAATTAAAATTAAAAAACATGGATGAAATTCGAAAATGAATGTAGATGCAATTGATCTTAAAATTTTAAAACATTTACAAGATAATGCTCGGTTAAGTAACCAAGAACTGGCCGATCTCGTTAACCTTTCGGCTTCAGCTTGTCATCGGCGAGTGAAAATTTTAGAAAGCAATGGTGTAATTGAAAAATATCAAGCGAAAGTTAATTATGAAAAACTAGGTATAAAAATTGAGGCAATTGTCGAAATAAAGCTTGCCCAACTCACAGAAAATGATCACAACTTCTTTTTAAGTCAGATCAAAAATTTTGATGAAGTCATTAATGCATATATTATTACTGGCGAATCTAATTATGTTTTACACGTTGCGACCAAAGATTTGAGTTCTTTTTCTCATTTCGTCATTAATACCTTAAATAAAATAAAAGGTGTAGTGAGCATCAATTCCAAGATCATTTTACAGAAGATTGTGCAAAAGCCACTTTGACCCATCATTTTTAATTATAGAGCCATCTCATGATCGAAACTCAGCGTTTAATTTTAAGACAGTGGAAAGAAAGTGATGTTGAACCTTTTATAACAATGGGCTTAGATCAACATGTTATGCAATTTTTCCCAAATCTATTAACACCCCAAGAAAGCCATAATTTAATCCAAAAAATTTCATCTCTCATTGATAAAAATGGTTGGGGCTTCTGGGCAGTAGAATTAAAAGAAACTCATCAATTTATCGGGTTTATTGGTTTACATAGCCAACCTGAACAATTTGACTTTTCTCCATGTGTGGAAATTGGGTGGCGAATTGCAAAAGACTTCTGGAAACAAGGTTATGCAACTGAAGGAGCAAAAGCGGCTTTAGACTATGGTTTTAATGTACTGAATTTAGATAAGATCGTTTCATTTACCGCTAACATAAATACACCCTCTCAAGCCGTCATGGAAAGACTTGGAATGCACAAAGTTAAAAACTTTGATCATCCCAAGGTTCCTCTCCATCACCAACTAAAAGCACATGTGTTATATGAAATTACAAGCTCTTCATTAATGTTTGATTAAAGTCAAAATTTTAAATTATTAATAAAAATTTTCTTAATCATCGAAATCATAGCCAACAGATGTAGAGCACTCCCAATACTCATGGATTTTACTTGCGATGTCATCTTTTCCCATGGTAGTGAGTACATAAAAGAGTTTAGCCTCTTTATTTTTTCTTAGTATTAAGAGGTTGTAGTAATCATACTCAGGCCCATTAAGACCTAATGTTGGCTGTGATTCACAGTGCTTTTCTGCTTTGTAATGCCATTCAAGCTTATAAGTATCAAGGCCATCAGCAGCATTGATTACAATACCGTCATTGGCTCCGCCAATAAATCCAATTTTCATTGCTTTCTCTAAATTCTTATTAGGGTTAATTTTAAATATATCTTTAAACAAGTATCCTTCAATTTATAAAATGTATGTCAATACGTATCCTATGTAAGCAAAATTAACCATAAATATAGATAGCCTTTTAAGATTTTTTAATTATAAACTTTGCCTGTCTATTTTTACTTCAAACACAGTAAAAGTTATCCACTAAAAAGCACTTATTATTGTTTCCTGTTTTGCAAAATTACACGCTATAATTTTCAAATCATTTATCCTCCCTACCCATCACATTAATCAAAACACCTTTTGAAACAATTAATGGGTGGAGTTTTAAATTAATTTTATATCTCGAAGTTTCTTTAATTAATGATTTTAAAAAGGATATATGGTAGATGTGTCTTAAAAAATTTGCTTTAAATGATTTTGGAGATATTTAGATATGTCTAAAATCGTAATGTTTGACATGGATGGTACGCTATTAGATCTCGCTTTTGATGATTTCATCTGGAATGAATGTCTTCCTAAGCGACATGCAGAGATACATCAACTTCCACTCGACCAGAGCCAAAAAATACTATATCAGTTTTATCAATCACATAGACATACGCTTGTTTGGTATTCATCAGCTTATTGGACCAAAACTGTAGGCGTTGATGTACTCAAATTACAGCAAGAATTTCAGACAAAAATTCAAGCTCGGTCTGGTTGTATTGAGCTTCTACAGGAACTGAAAAAGCAAGGATATAGTTGTTGGTTAGTTACAAATGCCGATCGTGCAAGCTTACGGTTAAAGCTCGATAATGTTGCAATTGAACACTTCTTTGACGTAATCGTATCGAGTGAACAAATTGGTTATGCAAAAGAAGATATTCATTTTTGGCAAGAGCTCCAAAAATTACACCCTTTCGACCCAGAAGCAACCATTTTTATTGATGATACAGCTCCTGTACTAAAAACAGCTGAAAAATTTGGTATCAAGCACTTGTTTACTATCTTGCAGCCCTCAAGTCTGAAGGATGTAAGAAAGCATGAAGATTTAGAATATAAAGCACTAGATCGACTTACAGAATTGCTGTCTATATTGAATCAAATTGATAGAAAGGATAATGATGTCAAAATCGCTTGAAAACGATGCTGTAGAGACCATGCGTATCGACAAATGGTTATGGGCTGCTCGTTTTTTTAAAACTCGTTCAATTGCTAAAGCAGCAATCGAAGGAGGTAAAGTACATCACAATAATGAGCGTGTAAAAGTTTCCAAAGAAATTCGTGTTGGAATGGAACTGATTATTCAACAAGGTTTTGATAAAAAAACCGTTGTCGTAAAAGCGCTTTCGAACACACGTGGTCCAGCACCAGTTGCCCAGCAACTTTATGAAGAAACAGAAGTAAGTATTGCTAGACGGGAGTTGATTGCATCCCAACGAAAATTGCATAATCTTGCTCGACCTGATCATAGACCGAGTAAAAAGGATCGTAGACAGATTAATCGGTTTAAACAGGACAATGATCAACACTGGTCGTATGGTGATGAATAAAAACGTCGAGTTGTGTCGCACACACACAGACAACACATAGAAGCTATAGAAAAAATCTGTCACTATTAGCCCTGTGAAACAAGTTGAGATTCAATGCATCCACTTGGGTTAAACGTGATGAACTTAGAGTATTGAGGTTTTTGAGATGGATGAGAATAAAAGCAAAGCATTACAAGCCGCGCTAAGTCAAATTGAGAAACAATTTGGCAAAAATACGGTGATGCGTCTCGGTGACAACACTGTTCAAGCAGTTGAAGCTGTATCTACAGGTTCTTTGACTTTAGATATTGCATTGGGGATTGGCGGTTTACCGAAAGGTCGTATCGTTGAGATTTATGGTCCAGAATCTTCTGGTAAAACCACAATGACTCTCCAAGCGATTGCACAATGTCAAAAAGCTGGTGGTACTTGTGCATTTATCGATGCAGAACACGCATTAGATCCACAATATGCACGTAAGCTGGGCGTGGACATTGATAATCTACTTGTATCGCAACCTGATAACGGTGAACAAGCACTTGAGATTGCAGACATGCTAGTTCGCTCTGGTGCAATTGATTTAATCGTTGTCGACTCAGTGGCTGCTCTTACTCCTAAAGCAGAAATTGAAGGCGAAATGGGTGACTCTCACATGGGCTTACAAGCTCGCTTAATGAGTCAGGCATTACGTAAAATTACGGGTAACGCTAAACGCTCGAACTGTATGGTTATTTTCATTAACCAGATCCGTATGAAAATTGGTGTAATGTTTGGTAGCCCTGAGACTACGACTGGTGGTAACGCATTGAAGTTCTATGCTTCTGTACGTTTAGATATCCGCCGTATTGGTCAGGTCAAAGAAGGTGATGAAATCATCGGCTCTGAAACTCGAGTTAAAGTTGTTAAAAACAAAATGGCTCCTCCTTTTAAAGAAGCTATTTTCCAAATTCTATACGGTAAAGGTACAAACCAGCTTGGCGAACTTGTAGATTTAGCTGTACAACAAGATATCGTGCAAAAAGCAGGCGCTTGGTATTCATATCAAGGCAATAAAATTGGCCAAGGTAAAAATAATGTTATCCGCCACTTTGAAGAAAATCCTCAAATGGCTGGAGAAATTGAAAAGATTATCCGTGAACAACTGCTAACTACGGGTACTAATGGTGCTGTACAAGTGGAAGATGAAGAAGAAGATCTTCTATTAGAGTCTTAATTACCGCTTATAAGTCTTAAAACGCCCTTCGGGGCGTTTTTTACAAGGAAATATTAAATATGTTCAAAAGAACAGAAGAACAGCCCCAACAACGCGCTTTGCTAACAGGTCAACGTTTGCGCTCATATGCTTTTGCGTTATTGACTCGTCGAGATTATTCGAAAGCAGAACTTATCGAGAAATTGAATCGTTATGCACAAAACCCTGAAGAGGTTAAGCAACTTGTTGAAGAGTTATCTGAGCAAAATTATCAAAGTGACCAACGCGTTGCAGAACTAACATTGGCTAGCCAAATTCGTAAAGGCAAAGGGCCAAAACGCATCAAACAAGCTTTAAAAACTAAACAAATCGAAAATGATTTAATTGCAGATGAAATTCATAACATTGATTGGGTGGAACAGGCTTATCAACTTAAAGTGAAAAAGTTTGGTGAAGAAGTAGAAAAAGATCCTAAACTTAAAGCAAAACAGATGAGGTTTTTACAGTATAGAGGATTCGATTTAGATGTAATTATGAAGGCAATCCAACGGAGATCGGATTAGAAGATGGTGGCAACCCCACTAGCAAAACTTCGGCACATCATAGATCTGCTACCGTTGCTACCTTCCGGTCCTGGCGGGGTTCACAGAGTACAATTGCGAAGCCACCAGCGGGGCTACCATTGCAAAACAGAGTATAGAGATTTTTAAAAGAGTTGCAAGCCTTCTTCTCAATTTTAAGCAAGTTTATGTTTCAATTGATTAATTCATCGTCAAAAACATATAAATTCCTAGAATCTCTTATCTTATATTCTTTCTTGATACTTATTTTGAATAAAATATGCTTGAAGATTGTAAACTATTCTTGCATTTATATTGTTAGCTGTTTTAATTGCAATGATCAATTAAAACCTTAGATAGCTAATGTGAATAGTTTACATATTCCCTTCTCAAGTTAGCTTTTACATAAAATTATGGACCTATACTCATGCGATTGATGAAGCATTCTTTATTATTTATTGCCTTAATGAGCACTACTTCTCTCTATGCCAATATTCCAATTGAATCGCGCGGTTTAAGTCAAAGTGGTGGTAGTTCAACTAACACTTCATCGAATAACGCTTCAGTCCCTAGTAATTTAAATTGGGAATTGATGCAAAAAAACCAACAATTAGAAAATGATATACGCACCTTACGCGGACAGTTAGAAGAACAATCGAATGATATTGAACAATTGAAAAAAGATTTATCTAATCGCTATACTGATTTAGACCAGCGTTTGGAATTACTGAATCAAAAAGTAGATCCAGAAAGTGCAACACCAGACAATACAGCAAATAGTGATGCTACAGCTACTGGAAGCTCAGAAGCTCCTCCTATCGACAATAAAGCAGTAAGTACTACAACTTCTGCAAGTCAAGTTACTCCCCCCTCACAAACGCAAGTAACACAACCAGCTTCACCGCCTGCTACACAAAACCAATCGAACCCTGTAGAACTTGAAAAAGCAGCTTATACTGTCGCTTTAGATGCCTACAAACAAGGTGGAGCGAAAAAAGCGATTGCTCCAATGCAAAACTTTATCAAAAATCATCCTAATAGCGTTTATACAGGGAATGCCTATTTTTGGTTAGCTGAGTTTAATTTAGCAACTGATCCGGTAAATTATAATGAAGCTAAAAAGAACTATACTGTAGTCGCTACGCAATACCCAAATTCTAGTAAAGCTCCTCGCGCGCTTTATCAACTCTACAGTATTGCCAAAGATGTTGATAAAAACACTGTATCAGCAAACCAATATAAAGCTAAAATCTTAAGTCAGTATCCAAAATCTGAAGAAGCTAAATTTTTTAATAAATAAAAGTTTTTAAGAAAAAAAGACACCGCAGATTGCGGTGTCTTTTTTTTGAATATCTCGACTTAACGCACAATACCACGTTCTGACTGCTCAACAGAGTCAATTAATAATTGAGCTTCTGGAACATTCGGAAGAATATCATTTTTAATCTGCTCAACAGCTTGAACAGAAGTCAGGCCTGATTTAAAAATCAATTTATAAGCTTCTCTAAGACCTTGAATTGTATCCTTAGACCAACCCTTTCGGCGCATACCTTCTATATTAATACCAAACGCATGTGCTGGATTACCAGATGCCATAACATAAGCTGGCACATCTTTTAAAATTAAAGATGCTCCACCAACCATACTGTAAGAATCGATTTTACAGAATTGATGAATTCCCGAATTACCACCAATAATGACATGATCACCAATATGGACGTGTCCAGCAACACCAACATTATTTGCGAAAATATTATGATCACCAACAATACAGTCATGTGCAATATGCGTATTAACCATCAATAAGTTATGACTACCTATTTTAGTTAGAGCATTATCTTGTACAGTTCCTCTATGTAAACTGCAATGCTCACGAATTAAATTATGATCTCCAATCTCTAACCAAGTTACTTCACCTTGATATTTCAAGTCTTGGCAAACTTCACCAACACTTGCAAACTGGAAAATCTCATTATTTTGACCAATTTTGGTAAAACCACCAACTACAACATGTGAATGTAATTTAGTACCAGCGCCAATCGTCACATTTGGACCAATAATACAATAAGGTCCTATCTGGACATCCGGGGCAATCACTGCAGATGGATCAATAATGGCCGTAGAATGAATTAAATCGTGATTGCTCATGCCTGCTCTGTTTTTTGGTGTGAAATCATAATTTCAGCGGTTGTTGCTACAATACCGTCAACGGTAGCCGTACAGTTATATTTGTAGATACCGCGTTTTTGCATTACTAATTCAGATTTTAATACAAGTTGGTCGCCAGCAACTACTTGTTTTTTAAATCTTACCTTTTCTGCACCAGCAAAGAGGAATAAAGAACCTGGTTTTGGCGTCTCATTGTTCATAATAAAACCTAGAACGCCCGAAACTTGAGCTAATGCTTCTACAATTAGAACACCCGGCATAATTGGATATTCTGGGAAATGTCCTTGTAGGAACTCTTCATTGATAGAAACATTTTTATAACCAACAATACTATTGTCAGTAACTTCAGTCACACGATCAACCAATAAGAAAGGATAACGATGCGGCAAATATTGACGAATCGTTTGAATCTGCATTGGTAATTCAGGGATGGCAAATTTAGGTGTAGTTGACTCGGTCATAATATTCTATTTACGCAAATTAAAAGTTGATTCAAGAGACTCTATTTGAGCTTGTATATGATCAAGTCGTTTAGTGATTTGGGTCAATGGCACATCTGCTAATTGTCGCAAGCGTACAATTGTCTTTTTCCAATGACTATTTTCAAATAATCCAATTCCTGAAGAATAGGTACCCGCTTCAGAAATATTTTTTGTGACCATTGACATTCCAGTTAAAGTCACATTATCAGTGATTGAAAGGTGACCAGACACACCACAGGCGCCTGCAAGAATACAGTTTTTGCCAATTTTAGTGCTTCCCGCAATTCCACATTTAGCAGCAATAGCAGTATTTGAACCAATATGAACGTTATGTGCGATTTGCACAAGATTATCAATAATTACCCCATCTTCCAAAATTGTATTATCTAGTGCCCCTCGATCAATACTACAATTTGATCCAATGCGGACATCATTACCGATGATAACTGAACCTAATTGAGCAATACGATGCCATTTACCCTGATATGGTGCAAAGCCAAAGCCTTCACTACCAATTACGGTACTTGCATGAACTCGAACACGATCAAGTAATTTAGAACCACCAGTAATGGTGACATGTGAATCAATAAAACAATCCTTGCCAATTTCTACATTATCATCCAGACGAGTATGAGACTGAATAATCGTGTTCTCTCCTACTACACAATTTTCACCAATTACAACGTAATGGCCAATATATGCTTTTTCAGAAATAATTGCAGAAGGATGAATTTGAGCAGTACTTTCAATACCTATTGATGTGATCTTTTTATCAAAAGCATGTGTAAGGATGGCAAAAGCTAAATATGGATTATCAACAATAATAAAATTTTGTTTATCAGTAAGCTGTTCTTTAATTGAGTTTGTAACAATGTACGCACCCGCACGGCTAGCTTTTGCTTGTTCAATATACTTTTCGCTATTTACGAAAGTAATATGAGAAGGTTCAGCATTTTCTAAACTTGCCAGGTTTATAAATTGAAGACTACCCGCACCGACTAACTCACCATTCACTAGGTGAGCTAGTTCATCTAAACGATAATGTTGCACTTTCATTAATTTATTTCATTGAATTAACCTTTTGTATCATTTTATCAGTTAAATCATATTTAGCGTCATAGGCAACGGTCGAATTTTTATTCAAAATGAAGTCAAGATTATTTTCTTTTCGTAATTGTTCCGCTGCTTGCTTCACACGAGTCTCAAAAGTTGAGTTCATTCCTTGCAAACTAGTTTGAACTTTAGATTGCAAGCCTTGTTGAGTTGAATTAAATTCATTTAATTTTGACTGATATTGAGTCTGAAGCTTTTTAATATCATCTTCTTTCATTTTTTGCCCTTGGGTTTGGGCTTGACGTTGAAGACCTTCTAACTCTTTACCCAACTGCTCAAGACGAGTTGTTGTTGGTTTAACAGATTGATTTAAACTTGCATTTTGTTGTTTTAAATAAGTACTACTTTCAACAACTTTAGCAAGATCAATAACGCCATAACCAGCTGCATTAGTCATAGCAGAAACTGTAAGACCTAATCCTAACATTAATATATTTAATTTTTTCATCTTAATTTGTGTCCTTATTTCATTGTTTAGTCAAGTCGTACTTAGAAAGTACGACCGATTTCAAACTGAATCTCTTTAGTTTCGTCACCAGGCTTGTCATTTAACGGGAATGCATAGCTAAGAGATAATGGTCCAATCATAGTGATCCATGTGAAACCAACACCTACGCTATAGCGCATATTGCCTAAATCAAAACCGTAGTTATCTTCACAGTATTTTTTTGCATCTGCTATTTGCTGCCCATTCATAATCATAGAATAAGAGCCAACATCACATTTAGTATCAAATACTTGACCGCCTTCAGCAAATAAAACTGGACGTACTTGACGAGTCCAATCTCCTTTAAAAGGTAATGGTAAAGCTAACTCAGTACCAAATTGTACAAGAGCGTTACCACCTACTTCTTCTGGAGAAGAGTCATTTTTACCTTCTTCTTGTAAATTTACACTTGAATATTTCGGACCCAAGGTGCTGTTATCATAGCCACGGACAGAACCATAGCCGCCCGCATAGAAGTTTTTATAGAATGGCAAATCATTACCATAGCCTAACTTACCATAGCCACGAAGCACAAAGCCTGTAGTACCAATAGGGAAAAATGCTTGAGCATCATAAGTTGCTTTCTGATATTCAACATCACTACCCGGTAAACCAATTTCCAAACCTACACGATGAGACATACCTGATGTCGGGAAAATTGGACGGTTCAATGTGTTATATGACCAACCTAAATTCAGGTTATAAGTAAAGAACTCACCTTCAAATGCATTTTCATATTCTTTTTCACCACCCTCCTTACATTCAGTGCCTGTGATAACACCATTTTCATCTTTTATAGGAATTTGATTATCAATTGGGCAATAAGTATCTTTACCTGTTGCTTTACCACCATTTGCCTTCAAGTAGTCACGGACATAGGTAGAAACAAAGGGACCTGTGGTTACTTTAGTATTATCAATACCAACTGAGGCACTTAGGCTTTGGTTTTCATCAATTGGGTAACCAAAACTTAAACTACCACCAAAACTATCGGTAACATAGTTATTAACGTTATAGTCATCATTTAGCTTTGTTTTACGATAGTAAACATTATAACCGCGGCTTACCCCATCAATAGTGAAGTAAGGGTCGGTAACGCTTAAGTTATAGTAGTCTTGAGTTTCAGAACGAGATAAATCGATCGAAACACGATTACCTGTTCCCATAAAGTTAGTTTGACTCAAACCTGCTTGGAATGTGATACCACCACTTTGTGAGTAACCTACCGCTAATGTTGTAGTTCCCGAGTGTTGCTCTTCAACATTTACGTTTAAATCCACCTGATCTGGTGAATTTGGAATACGAGCCGGTTTAATATCAACTGTTTTGAAGAATCCAGTACGCTCTAAACGAACCTTGGACAAATCAATTTTTTCATTACTCGCTAAAGCGCCTTCCATTTGACGCATTTCACGACGCAATACTTCATCGGCAGTTTTACTATTACCTGTAAAGTTAATACGACGTACGGTTACTTGCTGACCTGGGTTTACATAATAGTTTAAGTCAACAACACCCGTTTCATTATTAATTTGCGGAACGACATTTACATCTGCAAAGTAATAACCAGCATTACCATATTTACGCAATAACAATTGCTTAACAGCATTTACCTTTTCTTGAGAATAGGTATCGCCATCTTTATAAATTTTTAAAGCTTGCAGTTCTTCAGGTTTATAAAGTGCGTCACCTAAAAACTTGGTTTGACCGAATTTGAACTGACTGCCTTCTTCTACAGCAACTTCAATAAAGATATTCTTTTTATCTTCACTGATATTAAGCTGAGAGTTATTGATATGAAAATTGATATAACCTTTATTCAGATACATGGCACGCAAAGCTTCAAGGCTCGCTGCCATTTTCTCTCTAGCATAACGGTCGTTACGGGTTACAACAGAAGCCCAGCCACTTTCTTTAACTGCGAAAGCTTGTTTAATTTCGCTGTCTTTAAAAACAGTGTTACCAATAATATTGATATTAAAAACTTTAGCAGCCGTACCTTCATTAAAATTTAATTTAAGTTCAACACGGTTATTTGGACGAGCTATCGTATCAACAGTTACATCAGCATCATAACGGCCTTGCTGAGTATATTGCTGCTCTAATTCAGTTTCAATTGTTTGTAAAGCTGACTTCTTAAAAACTTCGCCTTCAGCAATGCCCATTTTTTTGAGGCCTTGCTCTAAAGCCTCTTTAGGAATAAGTTTATTACCCTTAAATTCAAGCTTTGAAATAATTGGGCGCTCTACGACATTAAAAACTAAAGTATCGTTATCTCTTGATGCTTTAATATCGTCAAAAAGTCCAGTGGCATACAATGTTCGAATTGCTTCTGCGATCATCGGTTCATTAACGCGATCGCCACTGTTGATTGGCAACATGGTAGAAACATTTGCAGGAGTTAGACGGACCAATCCATCTATACGAATATCTCGAACAACGAAATCATCAGCTGCATATGCTTGTTGTACCGCTGCCATAGCGCTAACAAGTGCCAAAGGCATTAAAAAATGTGTGTGCCGCATGCCAGTTTTTCCAGTAAGTTATAAATCCATATACGTTTACAAACGCATAAAATCGTTAAATAAAGCTAAAAGCATCATACTACCGAGCAGTACCATACCAATTTTTAGACCAAACATTTGTATTTGTTCAGAAACAGGCTTACCACGAATAGCCTCAATAATGTAATAAACGAGATGTCCACCATCTAGCATTGGAATTGGTAATAAATTTAAAATTCCAAGACTTACACTCATTAAAGCCATAAATGAGATGAAAGTCTGCCATCCCATTTCTGCACTTTGTCCCGCTACTTTCGCGATTGTAATTGGTCCAGAAAGATTCTCTAAACCAATTAAACCCTTAACCATTTTTACTATCGAACTCAATATCATGCTAGAGATTTGGCCAGTCTTATCTAGCGACATCTGGAAAGCTTGTATTGGAGTATATTGAATTGTTTGCTTATATTCGTCAGGAATTGTAATTTTTCCTGCATCACTTTTTACGCCTAAGACACCGCTCACTTGCCCCATATTGTCACGCTTTCCTTGAGGCATGACTTGCAAATGAACGAGTTGACCATTACGCAACACATCAATACTTAGTAATTTTTCTGGTGAATGTTGCACAACTTCCACAACATCAAACCAGTCTTTCATTACTTGACCATTAATTGAAACAATACGATCACCGACTTTCATTCCTTGACGAATTGCTGACCCATCTGCAGTCAACTCCGTTACAACAGCAGGAATAACGGGACGATAGGGTAAAAAACCTAATACATCTAAAGCTGATTCATTTTGGTTTTTTAAAAAATCTTTAATTGGTAAAACAATATTTTTCTCAGTACCTGCACGATCTACATCGATATTCAAGCTACCAGTTTCACCTACACGATCAATCAAAGCAAAGTTAAGTTTTTCCCAAGTTTGCGTTTCCTTTCCGTCAACAGCAATAATCTTGTCACCTACTTGTAGTTGAGCTGTTGCAGCTGGCGAGTTTGGTATAACTTTACCCACTCTTGTATTTAGTTGTTCCTGTGCTGGTAAAAATAAAATCCAGAAAAGTAAAACAGCAAAAATCAAATTAATTAAAGGCCCAGCCGCAACAATTGCTATACGCTTCCATGGTTTTTGACGGTTAAATGCATAAGGTAAATCTTGCTCTGCAACATTACCTTCGCGCTCATCGAGCATTTTTACATAACCACCTAGAGGCAAAGCTGAAATTTGGTACTTAATTCCAGATTTTTTTGATGTCCATTTAAGTAATGTCGGACCAAAACCGATGGAATAGACTAAAACTTTAACACCAAGTTTTCGTGCCACCCAATAATGACCGAACTCATGAATTGCAATTAATGGACCGAGCAAGAGAGCTGCTGCTGCAATCATAAATAATGCACTCATTTCAGCCTCCTATACTTGATATATACTGCTGTGCTACATGTCGTGCTACTTTATCTTTATTTAAAATAGATTCGATATTATCAGCAACTGAGTTTTCCAATTTTTGCAAAGTATGCTCTACCACTTGTGGGATATTTGTAAATCCAATCTGTTCCTTTAAAAATGCAGCAACAGCAACTTCATTTGCAGCATTTAAAATAGTAGGTGCCAGCCCTCCTGCACGCATTGCCTGACGGGCTAAATCAAGTGCTGGAAATTTCTGAATATCCGGTGCTTGAAAATTAAGCTGAGAATACTCAAATAAATCTAAAGCAGGAACACTAGTCTGTAAACGTTCTGGCCATGCTAATGCATGGGCAATCGGTGTACACATGTCTGGATTACCCATTTGCGCCAATGTTGAACCATCAACATATTGCACCATAGAATGAATAATACTTTGTGGATGAACAACAACTGTAACAAAATGTTCAGATATTGAAAACAAATGACATGCCTCGATCAACTCTAACCCTTTATTCATAAGAGTAGCTGAGTCAACTGAGATTTTCTGCCCCATAGACCAGTTGGGATGCTTACAAGCCTGTGCAGGAGTAACTTTTTCTAATTGTTCTAACGAATGGTTTAAAAATGGTCCACCTGAAGCGGTCAATAAGATTCTTGATACACCCTGTTGCGGTTGTCCATTTCTTTCAGCCTCTAAATAATTATGAGGTAATGATTGAAAAATAGCGTTGTGTTCTGAATCTACCGGTAATAATAATGCCTGATGATCACGTGCTGCTTGCATCATGATTTCACCAGACATGACCAAAGCTTCTTTATTAGCAAGCAATACGCGTTTACCAGCTTTTACAGCCGCTAATGTTGGTAATAAACCAGCTGCTCCAACAATTGCAGCCATAACTACATCAACATCTGGATGAGATGCGATACTTACTAGCCCTTCCTGATCAGTCAAAATTTCAATATCTTGTAATTCATTCTTTACAAATAAAACTGCTAATTCGTCAACTTTTTGCTTTGGAACAACTACAACTTTTGGTTGAAATTGTTTACATATATTAACCAATTCAGAAATTCGACTATGAGCTGAGATTGCAAATACTGAATACTTATCAGGATGTTGATTTAAAATTTTTAAGGTACTTTGCCCAATGGAACCGGTTACACCCAATATGCAAACAGATTGTGTCATTTATAAATCTACACCAATAAGTTTTAATATATACATTCCCGTTGCAAAGATCGGGGCTGCAGCAAGTAAAGAATCAATACGATCTAAAACACCACCATGACCAGGTAGTACACGTCCAGAATCTTTAATACCAGCACGACGTTTAATCATCGACTCAAATAAATCACCTAAAACTGAACCGAATACTGTAATCAGTGACAAGATAAGAAACAGGATTTGCTGAATTAAAGTTAAATTTAGATACTGATATTGCACAACCAACATTACCAGTATGGTCGTGATAATACCACCATACAAGCCTTCTACTGATTTGTTCGGACTTACGGTTGGTGCTAGTTTTCTTTTACCAAATTTACGGCCAACAAAGTAAGCACCACTATCTGCACCCCACACAAGTAAGAACAGATACATTAACCACCATGGCGAACTTTGCCAGACAACAAAAATTGAAGTTACCGCAGCACAAACTAAAATAATGCCAATTACATATAGAGTAGCGTTATACCACCCATCAAATTCAGGAAAAGATTTGACCCAATAAACGCTTACAAGCCAAGTCAAAATTGAAGCTGACCACAAAAGTAATGCAATATCATGGAAAAATAGAGCAACGCCTGAAACGAATGCAACAAGCAGACCGTAGCACCAGGCTTTTGGCTTTACAGCATTTACAGTTTCATGGGGCATTAATTTATACCATTCATACCCCGCTACCCCTGCTGCTACAATCATAAGAACCAACATTGGATAATGTGATTGCGTAGCAAACATACAGCCTAAAACAACTGCGACAAGTACCAATGCGGTAACAATCCGCTCTAACATTATAAGTTCTCTATTTTCTCTTGCTGAATTTGTTCAGATGTTTTGCCAAAACGACGTTCACGCCCTGAAAAAACATTCAATGCATGATCGAATTCTTGTACTGTAAATTCTGGCCATAAAGTATCAGTAAAATACAGCTCCGCATATGCTGCTTGCCATAACAAGAAATTAGATATGCGATAATCTCCACCTGTACGGATCAATAAGTCCACAGCTGGCAGATCGTTTAGACTGACATATTTTTCGAACAAATCAACATTTATTTGATCAGCACCAAATTCACCACGGGAAACCGCTTCAGCAACTTGTTTTGCTGCATTTGCAATATCCCACATCCCACCATAGCTCACAGCAATAGTTAAGGTCATAGTGTTATGGTGTGCTGTCTGTTGCTCTGCATCTTCCATTAAGGCAACTAGGTGTGACGGTAATCTGGAACGATCACCTATGAAACGCAAAGCAATATTAAATTTCTTCATGCGAGGTATTTGCTCATGAATAGTTTCTTCAAGAAGTTTCATAAGCAGATCGACTTCAAATTGTGGTCGATTCCAGTTTTCGCTTGAAAATGCAAAAACCGTTAAAGCACGAATACCTGTTTTTTTACAATGTTCAACGATAGGATCAAGAACATTTTTACCCTCTCGATGTCCATCACCTTTTTGCATTTGATTTTTTTTTGCAAAGCGGTTGTTGCCATCCATGATGATGGCAACATGCTTAGGAAGATGATACTCTTCTGAATCGGTCATAAAATTTAGACCTTCATCAATTCTGCTTCTTTCGCTGCAAGACGCTTGTCTACTTCTGCAACATATTTGTCAGTGATTTTCTGGATATCATCACCTGCACGGCGCTCATCATCTTCTGAGATTTCTTTCTCTTTTAATAATGCTTTGATATCACCTAATACATCACGACGAATATTACGAATTGCAACTTTTGCATTTTCAGCTTCGCTACGCGCAATTTTTTGCATATCACGACGTGTTTCTTCAGTTAATGCAGGTAAAGGTACACGAATGGCATCCGCTGTAATTGGGTTTAAACCAAGATCACTCTCACGAATTGCCTTATCAATAGCTGAAACCATTGTACGTTCAAATGGCTGAACAAGAAGTGTACGAGAATCTTCAACACCAACGTTTGCCACTTGATTTAAAGGCACATCAGAACCGTAGTAAGGAACCATTACCCCATTTAAGATTGATGGGTGTGCACGGCCGGTACGAACTTTAGCAAACCCTAGTTCCAAAGACTCAAGAGTTTTCAACATACGCTGTTCGCTGTCTTTTTTCAGATCGTTAATCATATGATCTACCTTACTTATTTATTCAAGGATGTTTTAACAAATTTAATTTAGCGCTAGTATAAAGAGCTTTCGTCAACACGTACATTATTTAGTAACGCGTGTACCTTCTTTTTCGCCCATGACTACTGACAATAGCGCGCCTGATTTATTCATATCAAAAACTTGTAATGGCACATTATGGTCACGACATAAACAAATAGCTGTCAAATCCATAACACCAAGTTTTTCGTCCAATACCTGATCAAAGGTTAAATGATCATATTTAACCGCATCTTCGTATTTACTTGGATCTTTATTATATACGCCATCTACTTTGGTCGCTTTTAGAATTAAATTTGCTTCAATTTCAATTCCGCGTAAGCAAGCTGCCGTATCAGTCGTAAAGAATGGATTTCCTGTACCAGCAACAAAAACACAAACTTCACCCTGACTCAAGTGACGGATAGCATCACGACTTGAATAAGACTCTACTACTGTACCAATTGGTAATGCAGACATAAGGCGAGTTCTGATATTACGGCGAACCAATGCATCACGCATAGCCAAACCATTCATCACAGTTGCAAGCATACCCATTTGATCGCCTGTTACACGACCAACCAAGCCATCCTTTTGCAACTGACTACCACGATACAAGTTACCGCCACCAACAACGATACCCACTTGCACGCCTAAGCCAACTAAGTGAGCAATTGAAAGGGACATTTGATCAAGAACTTGGGCATCAATACCCATGTCTTTGTTACCTGATAATGCTTCACCAGATAGTTTTAATAAAATGCGTGAATAACGGGGGCTAATTGTTTCCGCCATGAGTTTGCTCCAAAACCTCTTAAACTGAATGCTTTTTTGAATCGTTATCGATTAAACCGACTTAATTTTAATTAACTTTGCAAATAAGTCGTATTCATCCGCATCGGTGATTTCGACTTCCAACATATCGCCTGGTTGAATAGTGCTCTTATCGATATCTTCTACAAAGACATTACCGTCAATTTCCGGAGCATCGGCATAAGAACGTGCAACAGCAACAGGATATTCATCTTCCAAACTATCGACTAATACAGTCATCGTTTGACCAATACGTTTTTGCAACTTAGCAGCAGAAATTTGTTGCTGCACTTGCATAAAGCGCTCGTAACGCTCTTGCTTAATTTCTTCAGGCACATGATCGGGTAAATCATTTGCCGTAGCGCCTTCTACTGGTGAGTAGGTAAAGCAGCCAACACGATCAAGTTCAGCTTCAACTAACCAATCGAGCAATATTTGAAAATCTTCTTCAGTTTCGCCTGGGAAACCCACTACAAATGTAGAGCGAATCACAAGATCTGGGCATTTTTCACGCCACAATTTAATTTTTTCGAGTGTATTTTCACTGTGAGCCGGACGCTTCATTAACTTAAGAATACGCGGGCTTGCATGTTGGAATGGAATATCAAGATATGGCAGAATTTTACCTTGTGCCATTAAGTCAATAACCGCATCAACATGTGGGTATGGATAAACATAATGTAAGCGCACCCAGATACCAAGTTGGCCTAGTGCTTCACACATATCAAAGAATTTTGTTTTAACAGGCTGGCCATTCCAGAAATCAAGTTTGTACTTGGTATCTACACCATAAGCTGATGTATCTTGGGAAATAACCAAGATTTCTTTAACACCTGCTCTTTTAAGCGCAGCGGCTTCTTCCAGTACACTTCCAACTGGACGCGATACTAGATCGCCACGCATACTTGGGATAATACAGAAGGTACAACGGTGGTTACATCCTTCAGATATTTTTAAATAGGCATAATGTTTTGGTGTTAAGCGAATTCCTTGTTCAGGAACCAAATCAACAAACGGGTTGTGTTTAGGTGGTGCTGGGACATATTCATGTACAGCTTCCATTACATCTTGATAAGCTGCTGCACCAGTAACCTTTAAAACATTTGGATGCATTTGACGAATTTTGTCTTCGTCTTTACCTAAGCATCCAGTAACGATTACTCGACCATTTTCACTCATGGCCTCGCCAATTGCATCTAGCGACTCTTGTACCGCAGATTCGATAAAACCACAGGTATTAACAACAACTAAATCAGCACCATCATAATCTGATGCAACTTGATAACCTTCAGTCTTTAACTGAGTTAAAATTCGTTCAGAATCTACCAATGCCTTAGGACAACCTAAAGAAACAAAACCGACTTTGGGGGTCTTCATGAATCTGCGCTCCACTTGAATGCGCGTATTGTATGTCTTTTCTTGTCTCAAGCATAGGTGGAAAGCCTACTCTTTGTGTAATGCACCAAAATACGACCAACATTTGCACCAAAACTCACCTTTGCACCAAGTTGGATCATGTTATTATCTATATTCAAGCCATCAGTTTTGATCAACCGATATAAAGACCGATTTCAGCGCGTTTTTAAATACTTTAAAACTTTAAAATAACCCATAAACAAAGTTGGCGTATATTTTGCATCGTTCATGTTCTATAACGGTGAAAATCCGATAACCAATGAAGATGCCATTGCGCTATTTTAAGACAGGAACGATTCGCTAATGGATCAACACAACCCTATCGACTATCGCCTATTGGTAGACAACTTAACTACTGCGATTTTATTGATCGATAGTAACTTGAATATTTTTTACTTAAATTCTGCCTGCGAAGCACTATTTGACATTAGTTTGCTTCGAGCTTCAGGACAGCCGGTTTTGAATCTACTTCATGCACCAGATGATACTTTTAATACACATGAAGCGTTATTAAACACTATTAAAACGGGTCAACCTTATACTCGTCGAGAAGCGGTTATTAATGTCAACTTTAAAGACCTTCATGTTGATTATACAGTGTCTCAATTAAATGCAGGTAAAAGTTATCACCCATTACTCTTAATTGAGCTCAACCCGATTGATCGTATGTTAAAGATTTCTAAAGAAGAAAATCTGGTACAACAACATCAGGTAGCCAGACAGCTTGTACGTGGCGTTGCTCACGAAATTAAGAACCCACTGGCAGGTATTCGTGGAGCAACTCAATTACTCGCTCGCAGTTTAAACGATAAGAGTTATGCTGAATTTACAGATGTCATTATTAATGAAGTAGATCGTTTAACTAACTTGGCAGATACTATGTTGGGTTCTAGACAACTCCCAAGTTATGAAAATGTTAACGTACACGAGCCTTTGGAGCGAGTGCGTTCACTTATCGCCAACCAGACAAAGAAGAAAATTAAAATTATACGAGATTATGATTTGTCTTTACCCGATGTTAATGCCGATCGTGATCAGTTAATACAAGTCATGCTCAACATTAGTGTAAATGCAATTCAAGCCATAACAGAAAACAAAGCATTTTTTATAGATCACGAACCGGAGTTAATTCTACGTACACGTATACAACGTCTTGTCACAATTAACGGTGTACTAAATCGATCTACAGTGCGAGTCGACATAGAGGACAATGGGCCAGGCATTCCTGAAAGTATTTTGGAGTCAGTATTCTATCCATTGGTTACTGGACGAGCAAAAGGTACTGGGCTTGGCCTGAGTATTGCACAGAATATTATGCATCAACATAACGGAATGATTGAATGCCAATCTGTTCCTGGAAAAACAATTTTTAGCTTATATTTACCTTGGGAGTCAGACCGTGTCGCGAAATAAAATATGGGTTATTGATGATGATCGCGCCATGCGATGGGTATTGGAAAAGACCTTTAAAGAGGAAGGTTTTGATGTTACCAATTTTGAAGAAGCTCAAACTGCGCTTGAACGTTTGCACCATGATGCTCCCGATGTCATCTTAACTGACATCCGCATGCCTGGAATTGATGGTTTAACTTTTTTATCTAAAGTTAAAAACACTCATCCGGATTTACCTGTCATTATTATGACAGCACATTCTGACTTAGAGTCTGCTGTATCAAGCTATCAAACAGGCGCGTTTGAATATTTACCAAAGCCTTTTGATATTGATGAAGCTTTAGCTTTAGTCAATCGCGCAATCCTGCATATTAATAAACTACAACAGCAAGAAGCTACAAAAACAGCCTCACCTCTTCAATCAACAGAAATTATTGGTGAATCTCCGGCAATGCAGGAGGTTTTCCGTGCTATCGGCCGTTTATCGCAATCTCATATTACTGTTTTAATTAATGGTGAATCGGGTACAGGTAAAGAATTGGTTGCTCATGCTTTACATAAGCATTCTCCACGCCGTGCCAAGCCTTTTATTGCCTTAAATATGGCTGCGATACCAAAAGACTTAATTGAAACCGAGTTATTTGGTCATGAAAAAGGCGCTTTCACAGGGGCAAATACTCAGCATCAAGGCCGCTTTGAACAGGCAAATGGCGGAACACTGTTCCTTGATGAAATTGGTGATATGCCATTTGAAACTCAGACTCGATTGCTTCGCGTACTCGCTGACGGTGAGTTCTATCGTGTAGGCGGACACATTCCCGTTAAAGTAGATGTTCGAATTGTTGCGGCAACGCATCAGGATCTAGAGAAACTGGTAAATGAAGGTCGCTTCCGTGAAGACTTATATCACCGCTTAAATGTGATTCGTATTCACATTCCTAAGCTTGCCCACCGTAGTGAAGATATTCCAATGCTTGCGCAGCATTTCCTTGCGCGTGCAGGTAAAGAGCTTGGCGTAAGTCCAAAAATCCTACGCACTGAAACAACAGACTATATGCAACAGTTACCATGGCCAGGTAACGTACGACAACTTGAAAACACTTGCCGCTGGCTAACCGTAATGATTACTGGCCGCGAAGTTTATCCGGAAGATTTACCTTCTGAGCTCAAACAAGTTCCATTGCAAAAGAATAGTGATTCTAGTCAACCAGCACCTTCATTTGAACGTATTTCTCTACATCATTGGGATGAACTACTAAATCAATGGGCTATTCAAAAGCTTAAAAATGGTGAAATGAAAATTTTGGATATTGCCACACCAATGTTTGAACGCACGTTGATTAACGCCGCCTTGCAACAAACACGTGGACGCAAACGTCATGCAGCTGAATTATTGGGTTGGGGTCGCAATACCTTAACACGCAAGTTAAAAGAACTTGGAATGGATTCTGCAGATGATGACGAAGAAGATGAGCACAAGGTTACTCAAACTGAAGCCTAGAAATCTCATTATTTAACTTGAGAGCGGTTAAGTCATTCTTAGCCGCTTTATTTTTAAATCAGATTTTTCTTAAAATATAATGTAAACACAAGGTTACATCATCAAATCCTTCTACAACCAACTCTAAGCTTATATTTTGTATTAGTTTATTTTTTGAATTAGCCACTTACTGTTCAGCATATGATCTAAAAAAATGGTTATGGCCATCACTAAAGATAGTTTTGCTATACTAGATAAGCAAAGTCAGTTGTTGTTATTAAATTTTATGCATGATTCAGTCCTGGATTCACATCACCTTGCATGTGAGAAGCCTCAAACACGCCGCGGTATTGAACGTCGTTTAGCTCTATTGTTAAGCGCGACCGAGCTGTTCCTAGAGAAAGGATATGATGCCGTATCTCTCGATGATATTGTTAATCATGCTGGTGGCTCCAAGGCTTCTATTTATAAATATTTTGGCAATAAGGAAGGACTTTTTACTGCTATTTGTGATCATAAACGTGAAATGTTTTTTAAAGATATTTGCATTCCATTCCAACCTGAGAAAAGCACTTTAAGAGAATATCTGATTCAAACACTTAATCGTGTATATATTCATATTATTCAGCCCGAACATGTTGCATTTTTAAGACTTATTATTGAACAGACCGAATGTAACACTGTCCTCATACAATACTTATATGACAAATGGGTACATAATTTACAAAATACACTTACTCAAGCATTAGAGTTTGCGGATAAATCAGGCGAAATTACCTGTAATTCTCCGTATTATTCTTCACTCATGTATTTCGGGATTTTACGAGATATTGAATGGCGTATGATTATGGGTATGCCAGCTCTTCCAGATGAGAAAGAAGCTTTTGATTATATTGAATATTGTGTAGATATTTTCTTAAAAGGCCATCATAAAGTCTAATTCTTTTGCATTTTAAAATGCTTATAGTATAGTAGACTTCTTTTTTCCCACATCCACCCAGCCAACAACAGATAATTGTTATATTTCAAAACAATTATTATGGAGTAGCTACATGGCTCTAAGACATTTCCTGACTTTACGTGATCTATCCACTCTAGAACTTAATCGCATTTTAGAACGCGCAAGCGAGCTTAAAAAAATGCAACATGACAATAAGGTCTACCAACCTTTTGTTGGTAAAGTATTGGGAATGATTTTTGAGAAATCAAGTACGCGTACACGTATCTCTTTTGAAGCAGGTATTAACCAATTTGGCGGTAGTGCGATTTTTTTATCGCCTCGTGACACACAATTAGGCCGTGGTGAACCAATCGAAGATTCAGCACGTGTAATTTCAAGTATGCTTGATATTGTGATGATTCGTACTTTCGGTCATGACATTGTTGAACGTTTTGCATCTTATTCAAAAGTTCCTGTAATTAACGGCCTAACTGATGATCATCATCCATGCCAGTTACTTGCTGACTTACAAACTTATATTGAACACCGCGGCAGCATTGAAGGCAAAACCGTTGCTTGGATTGGTGATGGTAATAATATGTGTAATTCATATATTGAAGCTGCACACATGATGGGTTTCAAACTCAAAATTGCATCGCCAAAAGGATATGAACCTAAACCTGAATTTTTAGCCGAGTTTGGTCATTGCGTTGAGCTTTATGATAATGCAGAAGATGCAGCAGTAAATGCTGACCTTATTGTGACTGATGTATGGGCAAGTATGGGCCAAGAAGAAGAGCAAAAACTTCGTGAAAAAGCCTTTGCTGATTTTCAGGTTAACGAAAAATTAATGAGCCTTGCTCACCCAGATTGTTTATTCATGCACTGCTTACCTGCTCATCGCGGCGAAGAAATTTCTGAAACCATGCTCGATTATAAAAATGCAGTCGTATGGGATGAAGCAGAAAACCGTCTCCATGCTCAAAAAGCTTTAGTCGAATTTTTATTGAATGAAAATCTAAAAAAAGCTTAAATTTTGAGTTAAAAAAACAGCATCTTAATGATGCTGTTTTTTATTTTATAAGACTTGTACTCTTCCAGTTAATTATTTTTAAAAATTTGATAACGTTGCCGAATATATAAGCAGGCTGTATTTCAACTATTCTCTAGAATCGTGTATAACATTCTACACAATAAGCTAAGCCTACTCTTGTAGAGTGCGATCATGACAACCCTTGAACAATCATTATCTCAAATTCCCGCATTTTCGATTATTCATGAACATTTATTTAGCTCGGCCCAGCCTTCTGCTGAACAACTAAAATTGATTAAAGAGTTTGGTTGCAGCACAGTCATTAACCTTGCTTTAACTAACGCTTCAAATCATCTTGAGAATGAAGACCGTATTTGTTTAGACCTTGGTTTAAATTATATTCATATTCCAATTGATTGGGAGATGCCTTCTGCTGAACAGTGCTTATTAGTTTTAGATTTGATTGATCATTTAGTGCAAAATGAAATTATTTGGATACATTGCGCCAAAAATAAACGCGTAAGTTGCCTGATGTATGTCTATAGACAGTTTTATATGAATATGGATATGCCGACTTCTCAGGATTTATTGCACGAAATTTGGGAACCTAATGAGACTTGGACTGGACTCATTCATAGTATTACCTTACAGCTACAAGGCCGTAAGGCAACTTTAGAACTTCAACAGTCTTTACAACAGGCAGATCACTTGGTGTGATGAGAAATTAAAACCGTCGCTGTAGCCAAAATTCCTTCTTGACGACCGGTAAACCCGAGTTTTTCGGTTGTCGTTGCTTTAATGCTAATTTGATTAATATCTACATTTAGAACGTCAGCAATGCTTTGACGCATTTCCAGATTATACTTAGCTAATTTTGGACGCTCGCAAGCCACCGTAATATCGGCATTATTTAACTGATAACCACGGTCTAAGATCAATTGATAAACATGTTTTAACAATACTCGGCTATCTGCGCCTTTGTATTCCGGGTCAGTATCAGGAAAATGTTGTCCAATATCTCCAAGCGCTAAAGCACCTAATAAAGCATCACATAGCGCATGAAGTACAACGTCACCGTCAGAATGTGCTTTCAAACCATGTGTATGTGGAATTTGAATACCCGCCAATGTAACGAAGTTCCCCTCTTCAAAGGCATGCACATCCATTCCTTGTCCAATACGAATCTGAGCAACCATATAAATTATTACCTTCCATAAAAACTTAAGAAATCTTGTATTCAGCCGTTCTGTTTCGCTATAGTACACCTAGCAAAGTAGACTGAAAGTATAAGCGATCATGCTGTCTAATACTGATATGAATCAATTGAAAAGATTAAGTTTTGTCGTGACACTGAGTTGTCTATGTTCAACTTTTGTCTTTGCAGAATCAATAGACTGCTCCAATACTGGAGCTGAGCTTAAAATCTGCTCAAAAATATTTAGTGAATCAAGAAAAGAACTCAATAATAAATATCTTTCTGCATATTTAGTTACTGATGCCCCCTTACAGCTTTTACAGGATACACAAAAGTTATGGTCTAAGCATACTCAGCAATGTAAGAGTAATACATGTATTCAACAACAGTTTGATTTACGTACTGATGACCTAAATTTTTATGCTTCGCTTAAGCAAACGCTTACCCAGCATTATCTTAAGTTTGAGAATGGACATCTAGCAGCACAGCCTGTGCATATTCAAGTCCATCAGCTCGCGAAAGATAAAATTAAGATTGAAGGGATAGCATACCGTAATCCAAATAACCGCAAAGAAACTCAAACGATTTCATTGATGGCGTATAGTTCACCTGAACAAAAAAGTGAAATTTTAGACAATGAGCACAACTGTAAATATCAGTTTAATTTTCAGAAAGCTTTACTTAATGTGAAAACCCAGCAAAAAGGCTGTGAACGTTTTAGCGGAATCTACCGTTTATATGACTAATGCTTAAAATAAAAGCCAGTGTTTGAACACTGGCTTTTTACTTTCTACGCTGGATATTTTTGCGCTATATCCTGACCGACTAAAACTGCGGTTGCCGCAGACAAAGTCCAACCTAAATGCCCATGCCCTGTATTATAAAAAACACGAGGTTGTTTAGATTGCTTAACAACAGGCAGCATATTCGGCATCATAGGTCTTAACCCTGCCCAAGGCACCACATGCTCAGTTGAAATATCAAAGTTACGATTAACCCAATTCACTAATGGTTGAATACGATCAGCCCGTATGTCGCGGTTATAGCCATTAAACTCAGCAGTCCCTGCCACACGCAGTCGATCTTTACCTAAACGAGAAGTCACAATTTTTGCACTTTCATCTAGCAAGCTCACCCAAGGAGCATTGTTTACGCTGTGCTCATCTTTTAATTGCACGGTAATTGAATAACCTTTTACTGGATACACATTTACTCGCTCACCAATCATATCGGCAAGTTGATAACTCCCCACACCACCACAAACAACAAGTACATCACCTTCAAGCTGAATATTATCGGACTCAACCAGATAAGGATGCTCAGCACTTGGCTGACAAGTTACGACTACTTTGTCTGCGCTGCACTTAATATCCATAACTTCTAGGCCAAACTTATATTGAACGCCATATTGTTTAGTCTTCTCAGCCAAAGAAGTTGAATATTTATGAATATCACCCGTCGCATCACTTGGTGTGTAATAGCCACCGAAATAGTCACCCGTCAAAGATGGTTCTATTGTTTTCATTTCATCAGGTGAAACCGAATAGCGTTCCAATGTACCTTTGTTCAATACGTTATTAACTTGTTTAGCAATCTCGTAGTCAGCCTTACTGTGATACATATGGAGGATTCCACGTTTCTCCAAATCAAACTCAAGCTGCTCTTTTTCAGCAACTTCAAACAACCGCTTACGAGCAAGCAATGCCAAACGCACCGTCTCGATCGTATTTGCTTCATAGTTTTTAATATGTGATAGAAATTCAACCAACCAACTATACTTATGCAAACTAAAGGAAGGGTTCAACAATAGAGGAGCATCTTTTTGTCTCATCCATTTAAAGCCTTTAATGACGGTGGCTTTTTGGTTCCATACTTCGGCGTTACAAGCCGACAACTGCCCTCCATTGGCAAATGATGTTTCCATTGCAGGATATAAATGTCGATCAATCACTGTGACTTGATAACCCAGTTGCGATAATTCATAAGCAGAGGTAACCCCTGTGATTCCCGCACCTATCACAATAACATGTGGCATAACAGACTCCTCAGAAATGCAAAAACATTTCATCAGTACAGCCCATCTGTCATTGGTACCTGAGAGTTTCGACCCCAACGTTACCTTTTAACGTTTAGATCTTCCCCTTCGGTGAGTTTATAATTTATAAGTTATTGTTTTCCATTCTTATAAATCTAAGCTTCTCTCCAGATTTTTTAATTATTACAGTCCTTTTGCCTGAGAGTTTCCGGGCTTGTTGCTCCTTCGGCGGGTTCTTAATGAACCTCTCTCCCGCAATAATTTTGTATTTATATAAGCAATGTATCTGCCACATTGAAAAAAACGCATTCTTTTCTTGTAAACTTTTGTATAAGCAATCTTAAAATTATAAAACACTGATTTAATTAGAAAATAAAAAAGGTGAATTTTTATAAATCCACCTTTTGCACTTAAATTAGAGTTTTCCGTTGAGAACTTGGTCTGAAACCGTACCCTTCCATTGCTCACGCAAGGTTGGTAAGTAGAATTTCTCACCAATAGTGACCAGTTCAGCATCAATCAATGCATGAACTTCGTGCATAAAAATATAATCCAAAGCAACTAAAGAAAGCTGATGATTTTTTTGCGCTGTTTTCTTACGTTTTACCTGTGCTTGTTTCACTAGCTCATTTGCAAAGTTTTTATCTTTATAAGCAGTAATTGCATTTAAACGAAGCTCAATAACACCCCATCCCGCTAATAGTTTTTTAAAAACTTCAAAATCTTTTGAGGTTGATTCCCACGTTACGTTTTCTAGATCATTATCTTCAGGTAAAACTGGTAATAATAAATCCGCTGTACTTGGGAAAATCTTTTTAAGATTTAACAGAAACTTAACCGGCTGATCACTAGGATAATCATTAAATTGCACGTGTTGTTGGGTATCTGTTAAATAAATAGAGAGCATTCAAAAATCCTTAACTAAGCAGCTGTTTTTAATAATTTTATCTCTAACTTTGCGAAATACATGCAAAACAGAAAACAATATAAAAACAGGACAAGGTGGGCATTTTAACAATTATGACGGCTTATTCAACGCCAATTCGCCATTAATTAGTGAAAGTTTCAGTCTTTGTAATAAAAAGCTCTCCGAAGAGAGCTTAACTTTAAATAGAATATCAAAAATCCGTTGTAATTCTTGGTTTCGATTAACCTTGATATTGATCAACTTTATAATTTGGTTGATCTACAAGCAATTCAATAAAAGACGGTATAGATGTAGTGTTAAGCAGATAAGGATTAAACTCATCAACATGATGATGATGAAAGAACTCTTTTATTTTCGTGTTAATGGGAGCAAATTTCATACTCCAATGTTTAAATAGCCGTTGTTCGGATGGTTCTGAAAAGATGATTTCACAGTTCTGGTGTCTCGAATCTTTCAAAATTAATTTATAAAATAGCGATTCGACCTGTTCTTTCTCACCTTCTAAATACTGCAAGAAGTATCCATTACCATAGTAAAGCACTCCTGTAATATCATTATGTGAATTGAATTTGACAGCTTCTGTGAGAATATCAATTAAATCTTGTTTTATTTGACTATGTTCACTATTGGTTTTACTTGCATACATAAAGCCTATTAAACTCATAGCGATACTCGAAGATAAATTTCAATGTGCATTGTGGCATCTACACCCTGTTCTTACAATGTAAGCTATTTAAAACCTTGTATTTCAAAAGTAAAGATTATTTTCTTTTTGAAAATGACAAACTTTAACAACCCGAAATCTTTTGTAAATTAATGCCAACCTAACAAGTTAATTAGACACTATTAATTTTAGTACAATTGAAAATTATCTTTAATGTATGGATGTCTAATGGAGAATCATGAAATTATTCTTCAAGACGAACATCATAAACAGTTTAAGATTATTAAAGTCCAAGATGTTCGTTTTGATAAGAATACGCTTAACAATAGCTACCAATGGTTATGGATATTTGATCATAGTTCAGAGTTTTTCCCATTTGAGTTATGGGATCAGCTTGATAATGCAACCATTCATCAAAAGATCAAACTCGACAATCAAGTTTTCAGGATTATTAAGATTCTGACGAAGAAAACGAAAGTTAGACCCTCCTGAAACATAAGTCCTCAAGTAGCTATTTTTTAAGTTATTTAAAGCTCTCTAGCTTGCTCCTAAATTCTTTTCACTTAACCATATGGAAATCACTGATGCCAGCGACTTAGGTTGTTCAATCGGAATCATATGACCCGTATTATTAATTATCTTAAGCTTTGCATGGGGTAACTGATCTAATAATTCTATAGCTTCTTCCTTAGAGCGCAGTTGGTCATCAGCGCCAGAAATGATTAAAGTTGGACATGTGATTTTACTCATATCATAAGAGCTTCTATCTAACATAGATTGTTTAACGAATTCTTCATAACCTAAAGCTTTCCCCATCTCTTGGATTCTTTTTACAAGAGTACGATTCTGCACATTTGATGGATGAAGTGTTTTTTCAATCGATATTGAGCTTAGCCCATGGAAATTTTTCCCAGAGTTAAGTTTAATTGCCGTTAACTTTTGATTTTTCTGCTCTTCTGTATCTGAGCGTAGTGAAGACGCTATTAAAATAAGTGCCTTAACTTTTTCAGGAAATTGCTCCACTATAGATCTAGCGATATATCCTCCAAGTGAGAATCCAATCAGTACAAAGCTTTGTGGCGCATGTTCAACAATATTTTGAGCAATTTCTTTGATTGTTTGCCCTTGTTTTAAAGTAGCTCGAGATATATTCCACTCTTTAGGCATTTCATCTATGAGTTCATTCCAGAGAGATTCATCAAGCATATAACCAGGAATTAAAACAACTGAAATTGGCTTTTGATTCATAAGTTTTTTAATACCTTACTTGTAAATTATAACTAACAGCATTTTATGCTAATAAAAAATCTATAATTAGAATATTGAAGTAAAAAATAAAATCACTATATAAATTAAACAGAAATAACTGTGGAAGCACGCCAGACTAAAACATTCCCTTTTTATGCTTGAAGGAGATACACATGAAAGTTAGAGCATCACGTACGTATTCCGCTTCAGCAAATAATTATTTTATTTCTAAGGAATATGATTGTACTGTTATTCCTGTAAAAGGAATGTGTTTTATAGACTCTGGTTTAACTGAGAGTGGAGTGATTGAACCAGTAGAGATTATTGAAGTGACTATAGAACCAGAATCTAACTCGTATCATGTTCTTTTAGCACACGATATACATGAGTACGAAAAAGAAGAGCTAAAAAAGAAGTTTGAAGCTATGAAATCTCATGGTTGGGAATACATAGACGGCTTACTTTGATATTTTCCAATTTCAAGATAAAAGCTAAATCCTACCCCAAAAGAGCCCTCATTTGAGGGCTTTATATAAATATTAGCGCGTACACTTTTATTAATGATTTATCTGTACAAACAGATAACCGAATGCACAGCATATTTAAGATTTTTTAGATATTACTTAACCAGCAGTAAAAGAACTGTCCCAAAATAGAATTACTTTGATAGATTCCAATGTTTTACTACTATACTCCTAGAATAAGTAGTAAATACTTTTTCTGAATCCAGCACATATGGTTACTTGATAAATACATGTCAATAGTTATCAAGATCTATATTTCAAGCCCAATTTACTTTTTATTATATAAATTAGAATTCAGCAATATATATATTTTATGTATTGTATAATACTGTAGATTATTATAATAAAACTTTTTAAGAGCTAACAAACTTCTTATTAAAGCAGTTATATAATATTTTGCTCCTATTTAATTATAATTTTTTAAAATTTCTATTTAAAGTTTTATAAAAAATATTTTGATACAAACAAAAACATAAACATAAAAAAAACAAACGACTAGAGTTTAACATGCCTGTAGAATTGCTTGCGATTTCAATAACAAAACTTAATATGGATATGCTAGCATCAATTCCTCGGACCAATAATTTTGACCTCATCAGACTCCTCGCAGCCTGTCAGGTCGTCTATATGCATAGTCTGAACCATTTAAAAATAGATGGTTTATTATTACGAGAATTTTTTGATAAATTTTTGCAATATTTTCCAGGTGTTCCCATATTCTTTACTGTTAGTGGATTTCTTATCTTTTGGGCTTTTGACCGTAATCAAGTTATTAAAAAGTACAGTACTAATCGAATATTAAGACTGTATCCAGCACTTTATGTATGTTTATTCGTTACAGTTTTTCTCCTCATTTTTTTCTCTTCCTTTTCACTTCTTACACACACAAGTTTTTATATATGGCTCATTAGTCAATTAACTATTTTCCAATTTTATACCCCTGAACTATTAAAATTTTGGGGCGTTGGTACACCAAACGGAGCTTTATGGACCATTACAGTTGAAGTTCAATTTTATATTCTTGTTCCAATAATCTTTTTTCTTATGAAAAGACTTAAGGGAGCAATTGTTTTATTTTTTCTTTTTTTACTCTCTCTCATTGCAAACTTTTATTTTGCTGGTCTCAACGAGAATGTTATTAAAAAAATAAGTTTTGTATCTATTATCCCATACCTTTTTAATTTTTTAATAGGTTCATCTTTCTATATTTTTTGGACAAAATTATCTAGATTTATTGAAAATAAATTTATTTTTTGGTTCACCATCTATATACTTTATTTTTTAATATTTGGAGTTTATCTAGGTAAGGAGACACATGCCTATGAGATGACTAATATCTTTCAAGTAATCACAACTTTTTTACTTTCTTTAGTTACCCTATCATTTGCATTTTCTTATAAAAATCTTAGCAATAAGCTATTAAAACATAATGACATTTCCTATGGTATATATATTTATCACATGCTTGTTGTAAATACTCTTGTAGCCATTGGATTCTTATATAAACCAATCTATATGTTTGCAATATTTATAGTTACAATAGTTTTAGCTATTTTAAGTTGGAAACTAATAGAAAAACCAGCACTAAGCTTAAAGAAAAGATTCTAAAAAATGCCCTGCTATGTGCAGGGCTTGTACCTTAAAAAATTATTTATTTAATTCCATCCACATTATTAGCTCAACACCAAATTTCATAAAAAATATAAAATTAAAACAATAAATTAATACAATTTCAAATAATAAAAATGAATATATTGAAATAAAATTTTATTTCTAAAATACCTTATCCAAAATAGATCAAAAGTAATAAGTATAATACTACATGTAATTTTATATTTATTAATATAAAAAAGCAGTTAACTATAAAGCTAAATAGAAGATTTATTTAACTCTAATAAAAAGCCCTACTAATAGTTACTTTTAGTAGGGACATTTTCATCATGGCATTTGGTAAACCAAAATTTATCTAAATTATTTTTTACTCTTGATTTAATTATTGAATCGATATCTACTTATAAATAAAAATACTCATGATATTTATCCGAAATGATATATACCCTCATTAATTACGTACAATACATCTAGATAAAAACCATCGATCGCTATGTTAGAGACTACTTACTATTTGGTGAAACCATATTTTCAGGTTTAACTACTTCGTCAAATTGTTCCGCTGTAACCAAACCAAGCTCAACAGCGACCTGCTTCAACGTTTTATTTTCTTTATAAGCAGTCTTTGCAACTTTTGCAGAATTTTCATAGCCGATTACTGGATTTAAAGCTGTAACTAGCATCAGAGAATTATGCAAGAAGTGATCAATCTTATCGCGATTAGGCTCAATTCCCACCGCGCAGTGATCATTAAAGCTATTACATGCATCACCAAGTAACTGAATAGATTGCAATAAGTTATAAGCAATCACTGGCATAAAGACGTTTAATTCAAAGTTACCTGAAGCACCTGCTACGTTAATGGTCGTATCATTTCCAAGCACTTGCGCAACAACCATGGTCATTGCTTCACTTTGGGTCGGATTTACTTTCCCCGGCATAATGCTTGAACCAGGTTCATTTTCTGGAATACGGATTTCACCGAAACCACAACGTGGACCACTTGCCAACCAACGAATATCATTCGCAATTTTGTTTAAGCTTACAGCCAAAGTTTTTAATGCACCTGATGCAAAAACAGCGGCGTCCCGTCCTGCTAGAGCTTCAAATTTATTGGGTGCAGTTACAAAAGGTAAACCTGTAAGTAGTGCAAGCTGAGCTGCCGCTTTTACTGCATAGTCAGGATGTGCATTTAATCCTGTACCTACTGCTGTGCCACCTAATGGCAACTCATATAAGCCACTCAAAGCTTGTTGTAGTCGAACCAATCCATGCTCAAGCTGTGATACATAGCCACTAAATTCTTGACCTAAAGTTAATGGAGTAGCATCTTGCAAATGAGTACGGCCAATTTTGACAATATCTTGGAACTCATCAGATTTTTTTTGCAAAGTCGCTTTAAGCTGCTCGACCGCAGGGATGAGTAATTCATTAATTTGCAAACTTGCCGCTACATGAATAGCTGTTGGAAATGAGTCATTGGTTGATTGAGCACGATTGACATGATCATTTGGATGTACTGGTTTTTGTGCACCTAACGCTTGCCCTAATTTCTGGTTCGCAATATTGGCAATCACTTCATTACAGTTCATATTACTTTGCGTACCAGAACCCGTTTGCCAGACAACTAAAGGAAACTGTGAATCCCACTTGCCATCAATTACTTCTTCAGCTGCACCCACAATATATTGGCTCAAGTCTTGTGGTAATTGTTCAAGTTCAGCATTGGTTATTGCAGCAGCCTTTTTGACCAAACCCATTGCTCGAATCATGGCACGAGGTAATCGTTCTTGCCCAATTTTAAAGTTCTGTAAGCTGCGTTGAGTCTGTGCTCCCCATAATGCTTCATTTGGAACTTCAATCTCACCCATCGTGTCATGTTCAATTCGTGTTTGCATAGAAACCTCGGTTATCTCAATAAAGAACTCACGGGCTGAAGCAAGTGTTTGCTCTGGCTAGTTAATTTTGAATATCGTACTCAAGCATTCCATTATTGTAAATAAGAATCATTATCTTATCTTCCATTTAATGTATTTTGATAAAAGCGCCATTCATCTTCGATCATTTGTTTTAACGGACGTTTTGGTGCCCATTGCAGTAATGTTTTGGCTTTTTCAATATTAGCCCCAACTTGATCCAACTCAACATGCTTATAAATCGCTGTTTGTGTTGGAATCTCAGCTTGAGTGACTTGTGAAATTTCATCGAGTAATTGACGAATTGAATGAACTTGATCATGGGCAATATTAAATGCTTCGCAACAATGTGTTTGATCACGCAGCCAATGTAAACTCGTACTCACCGCCTCGCACAAATCTAAAACATGTAGAAAACTGCGTTCAGTCGTATGGTCTGATGTTTCAGCTTGATCTTGTAATTCAATCAAATCACGCTGCATTGCTGCGACTTGCATTGCGAGCGGTACGATATTTTTAGGGAGCTGAGCGACATACTCTCCGAGTACGCCATGTTCAAATGCACCTACAATATTAGATAAGCGCAAGATTGCAATTTTCCACTCATGGTCAATTTTATAAGTATCACGGATAATTTCTTCAATCATCTGTTGAGACTTAATGTAGGGATTAGGATAAGCATAATTAAATTCTTCTGTTTCACTCAATTGCAAGCCAGATTTCCCATAAACTGCAAGGCTAGACAGATGAATGAAGTGACGAACACCCGTACGTTGCATGGCACGAAGCAAGCTCATGATACAACTGACATTATCATTATAATATTCAAGAGGTTTAAGGTTAGATTCTTCAATTGACTTGAATCCGGCAGTATGAATAACTGCATCAATTGAATATTGCTCAAACACCTTATTCAGCGCTGGTGTATTGCGTACATCAAGTTTGACAAATGGAACGTACATACCAGAAATAAATTCTAGCCGCTCCAAAGTTTGCAAGGTTGAATTAGCCAAATTATCGACGATTACCACCTCTTGCCCTTGAGCCATTAGACTCAACGCAATGTGTGAACCGATAAAGCCTAAACCACCTGTCACTAAAATCATTGTATACTTACCTTTCTCTTAATGTATCTACGCCCATTTAGACGTATGACCATAGTGAATTCTCAATGAGTACATTACTACTAATTACCTCTGCTCCTACTTCCATTCATGCTTGGCATGCGTTAGGACTTGCTCAGGCACTCAAAAGTAAAAATGAAGACTTCCGTGTATTCTTTTACCAAGATGGCGTGCAGGTTGCTAATGATTTTCAATGGGTTCCTGACGACCAGCGTAATTTAACGCATGAATGGCAAAAGCTTGCTATTCGTCTTCCTGTTTGTGTGAGTGCTGCCCTCGCTCGTGGTATTACAGATGCAGAAAATGCCAGTCGTCATCACCTTACTCATCACAACCTTGCCAAAGACTTTGAACTTGTCGGGTTAGGTGAACTTGCTGATGCAGTACAGTCAGCATCTCGTCTTATTCAATTTTAAGTTACTTTGTTTGCTTAGATTGTTGCTTTTAAAAGGTATATTGTGTGAAATCTGTACTCGTCATTTTAAGCCAAGCCAATTTAACCAGTCTTCAAATCAATGAAAGCCTTTCTGCTACTATGGTTTTAGCAACCTTTGGCTCACCAGTCAAAGTATTATTGAAAGATGCTGCTCTTAGTCTTTTGCAAAATGATTTGAGCTTTGATCAGTTTCGTCAGGCTTTCAAAGTGGCCTCAAATATGGTCGAAAGTTTTGAGTTCTACGACTTGTGCCCTATTCTGATTGAAAATAAAAATCAGCAGCATCCTCTTGTACAAAAAACCGAACAAGAAATTGAATTCGTTCAGTTGAATGCTGAGTTTATTCAATCTTTTGATCATGTTCTATATTGGTAGATAAAGGTGTAAGTTTAATGAATCCGTCAACACTTTATCTTGTGCAATCTTCTTACCATTCTACGCCGAAAATTATTGATGAATTACGCAATCTTTTTCAGGTAGGTGACCAAATTGTTTTTATGGGTGATGCAACTGCACACCTTTCTGCTGAAATGATTCAACCATTTGAATCTGTTTCATGTTTAAGCATCGAAAAAGATTTAATCGATACGGATACTTTAGCTCAGGTGAAGGTATTAGATTACGATCAATTTGCTGATCTGGTTTTAACGTTTAATCGCTGTATTTCTCTTAAATAATATATTTAGGCTGGTTTCATGAATTTAGAATTAGACCAAGATGGTCATTTGGTTGATTACACAATCTGGAATCCTGAAGTTGCGCAAGAACTTGCCAAATCGCTTGATCTTGAACTCACCGATTGGCATTTTGAAGTTTTAGCGGCTGTACGTCAGTTTTATCAGCAGTTTGGACACTCTCCAGCAACTCGTCCTCTCATTAAATTTTTAATGAAAACGGTCAGTCCAGAGATTAATAATACGGTTTTACAGCAACAATTTAATACTGGTTTAGTGGCGCGTCATTTAAGTCGTTTAGCAGGGATCCCTAAACCAGCAAATTGTTTATAAAATTAAGTAAATTTTTTAGCGGCAGCGACGCATAAAATCGTTGCTGCTGTAACCACCAACATTGACCAACTTACTTGTTCGTGTAACAAGACCGCAGCAATACCTAATCCCATTAAAGGTTGTAAGAGTTGTAGTTGGCTAATCGCAGCAATTCCTCCTTGTGCAAGCCCTTTGTACCAAAAGAAAAAACCTATCAGCATACTAAATAAAGACACATAAATAAGGCCGACCAAAGCTGATGTAGATACGCTCTGAAATGAAGCTGGCATATAGAATATAGTCAGAAATAGCATAAAAGGTAGTGACAAAATAAGCGCCCAACAAATGACCTGCCACCCGCCTATTTTTCTTGAAAGTACACCGCCTTCTGCATAGCCAAAGCCACAAAAAATAATCGCCATTAACATATAAAAGTCCCCTATTCCAAGTGATGTATCACCAGAAATGAAGAACATATAAGTAAAAACAACTGCACTCCCCAAGATTGCAAATATCCAGAAAAATTGATTCGGTTTTTCTCCACCTCTGAGTACAGCAAATATTGCAGTTGCAAGAGGTAAAAGGCTAACAAAAACGATTGAATGGGCTGCATTCATGTATTGGAGGGCAAGCGCTGTAAATAGAGGAAAACCTATCACCACGCCTAAAGAGACGATGGCAAGAGGCCACCAATCTTGCTTGGCTGGTTTCTTTTGTTTTAAAACCAAAATAAGAATAAGACCTAAAATACCTGCAATTGCCGCACGTGCCGCAGTTAGAAAACCCGGTTCGAACCCCATTACGGCTACGCGTGTTGCTGGTAGCGACCCAGCAAAAATAGCCACGCCAATAAAACCATTCACCCAGCCATTCATAAACCTAGTCATAATTTACTCCGTTACTATACGAATAATTTAAGCTGTGCTAAGGTGAATAAACCAGATACAAAGCAGTACAATTTAAAAAAACTGTAATGTATTAATAACCAATACAGTTCGGATTGTAAGTCAGTGAACCAGAACAAAACCAAAATTGAAATTGTCATTTCAGAGATTGAGCGACAAATAAAAAATCGGTCTTTATTGCCGGGAGCACGCTTGCCTTCTGTTCGTAAGTTAGCAAATAACCTTGGATTTTCTGTATCAACGGTTGTAGAAGCCTATGAAAGATTAATTGCTCTAGGCAAAATCGAATCAAGAACTGGATCTGGTTTTTATATTGTTGGTCCGCTTGCCCCTCTTTCTTTAAGCGAATTAGGCCCTAAATTAGATCGCTCAGTCGATCCATTATGGATTTCACGTCAATCTTTAGAAGCAAAAGCAGATGTTTTTAAACCCGGCTGCGGTTGGTTACCTGATGACTGGATGCCATTAGATAGTATTCGTAAAGCATTAAGGTCGGCTGCAAGAAGCCCAGATGATTGTTTGATGGGTTATTCAACGCCATTAGGATTACCAGCTCTACGTGATTTACTGGCAAGACGCGCTCAAGCAAAAGGTATCAATGCAAATCTTAATCAAGTACTTTTAACAGACTCTGGAACTCAAGCAATTGATTTGGTTTGCCGATTTTTATTAAAGCCCAATGATGTCGTTCTTATTGATGATCCTTGTTATTTCAACTTTCATGCATTACTTAAAGTTCATCAAGTCAAGGTTATTGGTATTCCCTACACACCAACAGGTCCTGACTTAGAGGCATTTAAAGAAGCAATTGAAACTTATAATCCACGCCTTTATATCACCAACTCAGGAATTCATAATCCAACTGGCGCAGTACTTTCTCTTTCTACGGCGCATCAATTATTAAAACTTATTGAACAATCAAATTTGATTGTTGTTGAGGATGATATTTTCTCTGATTTTGAATATAGCCCGGCTCCTCGGCTTGCTGCTTTGGATAATCTTTCTCGTGTAATCTTTATTGGAAGTTTTTCTAAAACGTTATCAGCATCTATTCGTTGTGGCTATATTATCGCTAAACCAGAATGGATTGATCAGCTCACTGACCTGAAAATTGCCACAAGCTTTTCTCACAATGGTGTATCAGCTGAAGTTTTATTAAGTGCTTTAACAGATGGATCTTATCGTAAACATATAGAATTATTAAAGGTCCGATTAGCAAAAGCGATGCACGATACCATTACTCAGTTAGAACCATTGGGTATAAAACCATGGATTAAGCCTCAAGCTGGAATTTTTGTTTGGTGTCATTTGCCAAAGGGAGTTGAAGCTTCAGAAATTGCAAAATATTGTATTAATCATCAGGTTATTCTTGCACCAGGAAACGCATTTAGCCAAGCTTCCAATGCTGGCCAATTCATACGCTTTAATGTGACACAGTCAAATCATGACCATATCTATAAGACTCTAGCTGATGCGATTCAACTAGAGTCTTCATGACTGATAGTAAGAAAAATTAAGCTTGTTTCTGTTTTTGCTGCATATATACAAAATAACCCGGCCCAGCTGAAACCTGAACTTGTTTTGCATGTAAAGGTTCACGGCAAACCGAACATACCATGACTGGTTCAAATTTATGACCACAAGTTTTATGGCGATATTCTAAAGGTTTGCCTAAACCTTGATCCATCCATTTATCTGCCCAATTTGCCATAGATAAGATAATTGGATAAAGCTCAAAACCTTTATCAGTCAATTTATATTCAAAGCGTTCCTGCCGATCAAAATAAGGGGCTTTGACTAAAATTTCATATTCAACCAAACGCTTTAAACGATCCGAAAGGACATGACGAGTGACACCTAATGACTTTTGAAAATCGTCAAAACGGCGTATTCCCATAAAAGCATTACGTAATATTAGCATCGTCCATCGATCGCCAATCACTGATAGCATACGAGCAACCGAACAAGGTTGATCACCGATGTCATCCCATTTCATCTTTATGCGTTCCTCGATATTTCCCAGCCTAATGGCCCTATTGTTTATACCCTAAACCACTTAGCACGATTTATGCAAGATTCATTATTAAAATAACTTCTTATCAAGCTTATGAAAGAATTTTCATTATAAAAAATTAAAAGTTATTATTTAAAATTGCTTAATAAATATAACTCACTCAGTTATATAGTGAGTTATATTTATCATTACTGGTTATTAATTTGAAATAAATACGCCCTTCAATATATAACCCGCTTCCAATTTTGCACTTGCCGGAATTCGGACCAGACAATTGGCTTGCATTAAATTACTGAGCATGTGTGATTGCTGTTTTGCCAGACTTTTAACTTTAAGTTGTCCATTGTTAAAATAGGCATGCATTCTTAGAAAACGCTCGCGTGCATCTTCTTTTAAATCGTGATCTAAAATTGCACTAAACCACACTGGCCCAGCTTGGTTTCCCTGCAAAGTGTCGAGCAATGCTTTACCGTAAACCTGCATAGACACATAGACCGCAGCAGGATTACCGGGCAACCCCAGTAAATAACAGTGGTGATCTGATTCTGGATGAGAATATTCAGCAAAAAAGAGTGGCTTACCCGGCTTTTGTTTTACTTTCCAAAAGATCTGTTCAAAACCAACTTCAAAAGCACATGGCCGAACAAAATCATAGTCTCCAACAGAGACTCCACCAGTGGTTATGATGACATCATGGGTATCTTTTAATTGGTCGAAATATTGTGTGACCTGTGCTGCATCATCTGCCACATGAATGAGTTCAACATCTAAACCATAATCTTCAAACCAAGCTTTTAGTAATGGGCCATTTGCATCAAAGATTTTACCTTCAGCTAGATCTTCTGCTGTTTCGGCAACTTCATCACCCGTGATCAAAACAGCAACTTTCGGCGCACGATAGACTTCAACGGTTTGCACTCCCGCCATACTTAAGGCAGCCAAACTTCCAATATTCAAAAATTGTCCAACTTGCGCAAGTAACTGCCCTTGCTGGATTTCTTCGCCAGTAAAACGAATATCAGCTTGAGGATTTATATGCTCCGTTAAACAAATTTCTTGAGGCGAAACAACCGATACGATTTCTTGCCTCGCTACATGCGTTGTCCCTTCAGGAATTTTGCCGCCCGTAAATATACGAATTGCTTGACCTTCACTCAGAATGTCATGACTTTCGCTTCCGGCGCGAATCTCGCCAGTAACCTGAAACTTTTGATTATTTAAATCTTCTACATGACAACAAAGTGCATAGCCATCCACAGCACTTTGAGAAAAGCTTGGCAAATTAATTTGTGAATAAATTTCTTTAGAAAGATATCTACTTAGGCTATTTTGAAGAGGTTGCTGAATTGAACCTAATTTTTTAGGTCGGTTACTAATCAGCTCAATTGCTTCATCTACGCTAATCAACCCACGTTCTGCACCACAATCAGTCATTACTCATAGCCTCCCGGATGTGGTAGATCACGGCAAACATCAAAAATATGCACTAATGCTGGTAAGATAGCAGCCATTGATTCGCTTGCTCCACCACGGCTTCCCGGTAAAGTCACCACTAAAGAGCGATCAATAAAACCAGCTACTCCACGCGACATTGCAGCATATGGCGTGCGTTTTTGTCCAAATGAACGAGCAGCTTCCATTAAGCCATCTAACTTCCGTTCTAAAAGTGGTTCTAGCGTATCAACTGTAATGTCACGCTTACCAATTCCAGTTCCACCAACCGTCATAATGCAAGCATATGATTTGCTCAGCTCAAGCACTAAGTTTTTTAAAGTATCCGCTTCATCTGGCAAAATTTGGTAATGGATTGGATCGAATCCTGCTTCGGTTAAAGTTTCAACCACAGATTTTCCGGCAGTATCGGGCTTTCTACCCGCTGCTACGGTGTCTGACAACACAATAACCGCAGCCGAAACGGGTTGACGAAGAACTCGCTTAAAGTGTGATTTACCACCTTTTTTCTTAAGCAATTTACATTGATCCATCCAGAGCTCTTCTGGTTCACAATGTGGTTTTAACATGTCGTAAATGGTTAAGCCGGCAAGACTTGCAGCCGTTAAGGCTTCCATTTCTACGCCAGTTGGACCAATGGTTTCAACTACGGCAATGATCTTTACAAAATCATGTTCTAGTTCATATTCAACATCTGCCCGATAAATCGGCAGTGGATGACACAAAGGAATCAGCTCATCAGTACGTTTTGCTGCCAAAATTCCTGCAACACGTGCGGTTTTTAATGCATCACCTTTTTCCGTATTCCCTTGTCTTAATAATTCAATACAGTGCGGTGGTGCATATAAAATTGCTTGTGCTTCAGCAACACGATAACTTTCCGGCTTCATTCCTACATTTTTCATTATTTATCCTAGTCTTACTTATTTCAGTGTGAGTGTTCATGGCCGGCATGATGGTGATGCTTGTGTTCGTGCGGTGCATCCTTACGAATACAGCAGCCCTCTACATAATGACTCGTACCATCTGTAAAGAACTCTTCTTTAAATACAGGTACTTCATGCTTAACTCGCTCAACTGCTTCTTCGCATGCTTGAAAAGCTTCACGGCGGTGGGCTGCATAAGCAATTGCAATAATGGCTGTTTCACCGACATCTAGATGCCCAATCCGATGAACCACTCGCACATAAGATACCTGATACTTTTTTTCAATTTCCAGTTCAATTTCACGTATCATTTTTTCAGAAAGCGGTTTATACGAGGTATATTTCAAAGACTTAACCGCTTTACCTTCATGGTGATTACGAACTGTACCCATAAAAATATCAATTCCACCGCATTCTGGAAAAGATTCAATAGGATCAAAAGTATCTAAGCTTAAAGCCTGCTCTTGTATACGTGCAAAATCTAGCATGGCTCATCCTCCTGCAACTGGTGATAATAAAACCAAAGTACACGGTTCACTTAAGGCAGATTGCCTCGTTATGACATTATCGCCAATAGCGCATGCACATTTTTCCATGGCCTGTGTACATTCCGGATGCAACGAAACAATTTCATCTAAGACATCTTTAACTAAAATATCGGTGGGGAAAACTAACGAAAGATTTTGTGGAAGCAATTTTTCAATTGCACCAAATGATTCGATTTTAATTTGGATAGATTGCTGCATTTATCCCCCAAGCATATGCATGCTGATTTTACGGGCTTGTTGATGTTGTAAGGCATGAAAGCCTTGTGCTTTATGCCAGATATAAGGATGGACCAAATTCTTTAAATTTTGGATATACATATCGTATTCTGGTGTACGTTGTTTACTTACCAGCGTTTGAAGCTGTGGCTTAATATTTAAACCCTGCGGCGCAAAGAGACAGTTATAGAGTTCACCTTTTGCGGTAAGTCGTATACGGTCACATTGTTGGCAAAATGAATGAGTAATGGTAGAAATGATGCCTAGCGCGTAGCTATTGTTAAGTAAATATTGGCGTGCTGGCTCATGTTGTTGCTCAATCACTTGTAATGAATAATATGGTTGCAACGCCTGTAAAATTTCGGCTTCACTCACCACATCTTTATTTGACCAAAGTGCATCACCATCAAGTGGCATGAATTCAATAAAACGTAGCGGAATATGATTGGCGATAGACCATTTCACCATCGGTAGGATTTGATCGTCATTTTTATCTTTCATTAACACGCAGTTAATTTTAAAAGGTAGCCCTGCATCTTTTGCAGCTTGAATACCCTCAAGAACTGGTTCTAACTTTTTCTTAGTGAGCTCTTTAAATTGAATCGGATCTAGGCTATCTAGACTAATATTTAAATCATCTAGACCAGCATCTTTTAATTGCTGAGCGTATTTTGCAAGATAATGTCCATTGGTGGTCATTGAAATACGCTTTAAACCTAATGCTTTTAAAGCTTGTAAATCGCGAACGAAATGAACAATGCCTTGACGCATTAATGGTTCACCACCCGTAATACGGATGCTTTCAATACCTTGTTGCACCATAAAACTGCAAAACTGAAAGAGCGCCTCAAAACTAAGCAAATCTTGTTTATTTAGCCATTCAGGATGTTCAGGCATGCAATACACACACTTAAAATTACAGCGATCAGTTACTGAAATACGTAACTTTCGCTTGATGCGCCCATATTGATCTTGCAAAAGCATTGGCGCAGTTTCAGAGTGATATTGTTTCATTATTTGCACTCATATCGAGAACAGTTCAAATATTGCAAGCACTCATTAAGAGCAATTAAACTTTTAAAATTGCGCCTTAGTAGTGCTTTGATCTTTATTGCAAAATTTGTTCCAATTCTATTTATCATCCATAACTTTTTGGGTTGTATTTGAAATTTCGGCCGTATCGTTTTAGTTCAAACTTTAAAGCTTTACAAAATCAGTGCGGCGTCAATCTTTTATATGCCCTACTTTATTTCTAGCACTTTTCTAAACGGATGGGTACATATTTATGGTACGGCGTTTTAGACAAAGGATCACAATGCTCACCAGAAATGAGCATGTTTAATTGTGGTCCAATTGGTTCTCCACCTTGAAAGCGCATGCCATAACCATGTGGAAGCGAAACAA
This sequence comes from Acinetobacter sp. D009, assembly GCF_038562025.1. Lineage (NCBI taxonomy): Bacteria > Pseudomonadati > Pseudomonadota > Gammaproteobacteria > Moraxellales > Moraxellaceae > Acinetobacter > Acinetobacter sp. D009. The sequence continues at coordinate 1,614,419 of NZ_CP151886.1, read as the reverse complement.
CCCCTTTTCGCATTCCCTCATCAAAATCTACAGTAACCTGAATTTCTCCATGTTGTGAGATACATTTGATTTGATCACCCATAGCTACATTTAAGGCCTCTGCATCTTCAGGATGAATTCGTAAAGCTCCTTCAGCATCTACTTTTCGCCATGCTGGGTCACGGTAAATTTGGTTGGCGTTATAACTACGACGCTCACCTGATAAAAGTATGAAGGGAAATTCTTCTACATTAACCTGATGATTTTTTAAATTTGCGAGCTCAGTTAACATCTCTGGAATAGCTAGACGTATTTTCTTATCTTTATAAGCTACCAGTTTCCAGACTTCATCATATTCATGTTGCGATAAAACCATACCTGAACGTTGCTTTAATATTTGCTCAAATAGTTTGACACCTTGTGTTAACGGATTACCCTTATAACCTGCACGGCGTACCGCTTTGGTGTGTAACACAGCATATTGAATCGATAATGGCAATAAAAAAGCAACTGAACCAGCTGATTTTTCTAAGTGTTTACCTAAAGTGCGATAGAGAATTGAGGCTGCAAAAGGAATGTATTTTTTGTGTCGTGCAAAAGTAAGTCCCAATGCCGACAAGTAAGGTAAATAGGCTGTTTTTTTCGAGTCGACCGCAGCTATTTTTTCTAAAATTGGAAAGCGTTTTGGAATCACCTGCATGGCTTCAAGTAATCGTGTATAAATTTCTGCCTCTGGCAAAGTATTCGTTTGAGCGGCCAATACAGGATGACGTAGGTGAAAACCATTTTTAGGAAATTCCAAATTAAAACCAGTAAATTCCCATTTTTCAAACTGGGTATGCGCTGGCAAAATGTAGTCCGCAAGCCTAGCGGTTTCCGTCATAGCAACATCAACCACAACCAACAAATCTAATGCTTTAAATGCTTTTTTGTAGGCTGGTGTATCAGGATAAGTTAATAACGGGTTACAGCTATCTACAAAAACTGCGCGAATTCGCTTTTCCCCTCCGTTTAAGATTTCATCGGGTAAAATATTAGGCGGGAAGTACCCAGAAATGGGGAACATTTTATGGTAAACACTCCGTCGATATTTCGGCTTTCTTTCATCTGTATCACTTAAGATTGGAATAAACATGGTATGTAAATTATTAGTACCTTGTTTTCCAAAGTTTCCAGTCAGTAAGTACAGTAGTTTTTCTAAATAACCATTTAAAGTCGTATTCAAAGTATGTTGAATACCTAAATCGATACGTACACAGCCTCTTTTTGCCTTGGCAAAATCTCGAACTACCTGGTAAATCAAATCGACTGGAACATCTGCTTTGGCAATATAGTCTTCAATCGGCACACGACTAAATGCTGTTTTTACGTCTTCAAAACCTTGTGTGTGCTGCTCAATGAATGCTGCATCATAAAGCTTTTCTTTAATAATGATCGCAATCATGGCCGACATTAAAAAAGCATCTGTCCCCGGTTTTAATTGCACATGGATATCTGCTTGTTTGGCCGTTTCGGTAACACGCGGGTCAAACACCACCATGGTTCGGTTCGGATCTTTCTTAATATGTTTTAGCGTGTCTCGGGCGTTAGGGATACCATGTGCCTGAAAAGGATTTGTTCCAATGAAAAGTACATAATCTGCATGTTCAACATCTTCTGTGGTATGGCAAGCCTGACTACCAAACAAACGTCCATTGAGCCAAAAATCACCCGTTTTTTCTTGGGCAAGTGAGTTGTAAGCATAATAACTTTTCATGGCCAGCAAAAGCTGTCGGCCATACGCTGCGCCGAGGTGGTTACCCTGACCGCCGCCCCCAACCGAAGCAAAAGCAGTCCCACCAAAATCATCTCTAATCTGCACTAATCGATCAGCAATTTCTTGTATGGCAACATCCCAACTTACTTCTTGAAATGATCCATCAGGTTGACGTTTCAAAGGTGTGGTCAAACGGTCTGCGTGTTGCTGGTAATGCTGTAATCTGGCAGCTTTTTGACAAATGTAACCTTGAGAAAAAGGATGTTCGGAATCACCTTTAATTTTGACAAACTGGTTATCTTTAATTTCGACACTCAAACCGCAGTTTCTAGAACATAAGATACATGCGGTCACATCTGTTTTACTTTGCTGAGCTGCGTCCATCATTTTTCTGGCTCCGTTTATTTTTATACATCTAGCTAGAATTAAAACAACAGGTTCCAAAATAGAACTTACATATTAGATAGTCAAGAACGCATCATTTTAAATTTGTTTATAACATCACTTTAGTTTGTAAATTGATAGAATCTAATGTTTAACTCGCGGTAAATATCTCTTTAAAAGCATTGATTTGTTTATATTGTTGAAGCTCATCCAAAGAGTTAATGCTATGAAAAAATAAGTTTTGTTTTTGAAATACGGCGACTTGTGCATGTAAAAGCTTAAAGCACTCTTTTAAACTTAATCGTTGTTTGTCAATTTGCTCTCTTATCGTAAGCAGGCTTTCACGCTTTAATAAGCAAAATGGGTATAAAGCATCCCCATTAATTGAAACATAGGCTGCCTGAGCTTGTTTATTTTTGCGTAGTGCGCTGTGTAATTTCGCAACGACTTGCGTAGGTATATACGTCACATCACAGGGAATACACAAAACATAATCTGCTTTTACATGTGACCATGCGCTTTTCATTCCCATGAGTGGGCCAAAAAAGCCTGCTGCATCATCTTGATAACATCGAATGTCTGGCACAATACTTTGATAGATTGAATAGTCGCGATGACTATTCACCCAAATTTCAGATACAGATGACTTTAGTTTTTGATGAATTTTGAGTAGTTGCGTATCGCCATCGAATTGCTGCAACAGCTTATTTAAACCATTCATACGGCGGGCTTGTCCACCCGCCAAAATGACCAGATCAGTTACGGGATATCCCTTATTCACACTTCCACCTCTTGTTGGCAAGCTTTAATCAAGCCACGAATCTCAGGTAAACATGAACCACAGTTCCCACCTGCTTTTAAACATGCAGTAACCTGTTTTTCATGGGTAATGTTTTGTGTTTTTATCACGTCGATAATTTTATTCTTACCTACTTTAAAACAACTACACACTAAAGGCCCATCATTATTAGTAGCCGACATTGGCATACCCGCTAGTAAAGCTTTTCGGTGCAAGGCGCTCAAACGTTCTCGTTTAAACAGACTCGCTACCCAATCACGGTCTGGCAATAAATCTGGCGGTGCAATATATAGACTTGCAATTACAATGCCATCTTTCAAAATAACGCTATGGCTCAGTTGTGAAGAGATATCTTCTATGCTTAACCATTCAAAGGTTTCATCGGCAAATGGTAAAAAGCTTTTCAGATTCTTTTGAGTATCGTGAAAAGTTTGGCGGTCTGCAAGTTCATAACGATTGGTTTTCACCATTTTGACTTTGGTCCACCATGCACAGTGATGTAGCGATTCTTGAATCTGCGAATCATATCCTTCACGAATATAGAGCACGCCCTGCCAAGTGGTATAGAACGGCTGAATAGTTACAGGCGTATGTTTGAACTCAGGTTCACCTGAAATTGCATCAACTTCTGGATTAACGACTTTACCAATACGCGCGTCGGATGCAACCTGTTCAGTCCAGTGAATCGGTGCAAAAATTTGCCCACGACGGACACCCGATGAGAAGGTCACACGTAGTACACAACTGCCCCATTTCGAACGAACTTCTACTAAGCCTTGATCACGTACACCAAATTTCAGGGCATCACTTGGATGAATCTCACAGAATGGTTCAGCGCGGTGACTGGTCAAATTTGGTGACAAACCAGTACGCGTCATGGTGTGCCATTGATCACGAATACGTCCCGTGTTCAAAATGAGCGGATAATCTTCTGAAACTGCATGTACCGGATCGATTGCAACAGTCGGAATCAATTTTGCCTTGGCATTTTTATGACTAAACTGGCCATTGCCAAACAGTTGTTGAACGGCTTTAGCGTCTTGGGTTTTATCCCATACTGGCCATTGCACTGGTTGTAGAGCATCGTACTCAGCATGACTTAGGTTCATTAAACCTTTCAAGTTGAAATAACGAAAATTATTACTTTGTTCACGCGCATTTATGTCTGCATTGTCTTGTGCAGATAACGCTGCATGCTCATTAAAGATGTCACTTGCACTCACAAAGTCAAAACCATCGAAGCCTAATTTTTTCGCGACTTGACTCACCGACCACCAATCTGCTTTTGCTTCACCCGGCGCAGGTAAGAATGCGCGCTGACGTGAAATACGACGCTCAGAGTTAGTAACGGTTCCATCTTTTTCACCCCAACCTAAAGCTGGAAGCAAAATATCGGCGTAAGCCGTAGTATCCGTATCGGCACAGATATCTGACACAACGACCAATTCGCATTTCTCTAAAGCACGTTTCACCTGATCGGCATCTGGCAGGCTCACGACTGGATTGGTCGCCATAATCCAGATGGCTTTAATTTTTCCAGCTTCAACCGCATTAAATAAATCAACTGCTTTCAAACCAGCTTGAGTTGCAATAAATGGGCTATCCCAAAAGGTTTGCACTACTTTTTGATGTAATGGATTATCTAAATCCATATGTGCAGCTAGCATATTAGCCAAGCCACCCACTTCTCGGCCCCCCATCGCATTGGGCTGGCCTGTCATTGAAAATGGTGCGGCGCCGAGCTTACCAATTTTGCCTGTTAGTAAATGACAATTAATAATACTGTTGGCCTTATTTACGCCCTGACTTGATTGATTCACACCCATTGAAAATAGGGTAATGACTTTTTCAGTTTGAGCAAATTTCTCAAAGAACTGCTGTAATTTGTCTAAGGAAATACCGCTACGTTTTGCCACATATTCAATATCGGCTTCTGGGTGGCTGCTTGCCAAAACATCTTGCAGACCTTCGGTATAAGCCTCTACAAATGCCTGATCGGCATGACCATTTTGATATAGATATTGGAATAGACCGTTAAACAATGCGACATCTTGGCCCGGTAAAATCGGTAAATGTAAATCCGCTTGTTCACAGGTACTGGTAAAACGTGGGTCAATTACCACCACAAACATATCCGGATTTTGGCTTTTAGCCTGCATAATTCGTTGATACAGCACAGGATGGCACCATGCGGTATTGGAACCAACCAAAACCACCATGTCTGCATGTTCAAAATCTTCATAACTTGCAGGCACAATATCTTCACCGAAACTCCGTTTGTGACCTGCCACCGCAGATGACATGCAAAGGCGTGAGTTGGTATCTATATTTGCAGTACCCAAATAGCCTTTTACAAACTTATTCACCACATAATAGTCTTCAGTCAAAAGCTGACCTGAAACATAAAATGCAATGCTGTCACGACCATATTGATCGATACAAGATTGGAATTTATCAGCAATTTTATTGATTGCCGCATCCCATGTCGTTACCACTCGATCAGCTTTGCGCCCCATCATTGGTTGTAAAACACGTGTTTCTAACCCTAAAGTATCCGCAAGACGGCTACCTTTAATACATAAGCGTCCAAAGTTGGAAGGATGCTCAGCATCCCCCTCTACTTGCACCACAGGTCCTTGAGGTTTTTGTTGGACGTTTACGCTAACACCACAACCTACACCACAATATGGACATGTTGTTTTAGTGTTTTTTGCAACATGATCGGAGCTATCGACTTCAACGCTTGGAATACTATTCATAACTGCTCCTTTCCCTATTTAGCCTGCATTTTTTAATGCAAAATCTCGACCAAATAGCAGTTTATTTCTAAATGAAGAAACAGGTGTTTGGTCTGCAATTAACTCTGCATACCACATGCCATCTTCAGTATCACCAAACAATACTGCACCGATTACTCGATCGCTTTGAATGATAATACGCTTATAAATATGGCGTTTTTCATCGTTCAGGATAATGTCTTCATAATCATCTTTCGGCTCAAAATTACCAGCCGAGAATACATCGACACCACTGACTTTTAACTGAGTCGGCACAGTGGGTGCTTTAAAAGTTAAGCTGCCGTGTTCAGCCAGATGGGTCGCGCAAATAAAAGCTTGGCCCCATAGTGGCTCAACCAAACCAAAAGTTTGACCACGGTGTTCGATACATTCACCCACCGCGTAAATACTTGGATCAAACGTTTGCATGGTGTCATTCACCAATACACCGCGATTGCAACGTAAACCAGCACTTTGGGCCAAAGCAATATTTGGACGAATGCCCACAGCAAATACCACAAGGTCAGCATCTAAGACCGTGCCATCTTTCAAACGGATTTGTTTGACATGACCATTTTCATCACCAATTAACGCCTCTGTATTGGCTTCGGTAATAATATGAATGCCTTTTTGCTCAATGCTATGACGAAGTAATTGACTCGCACGTCCATCAAGTTGACGTTCCATAATACGGTCCATCAAATGCAATACTGTGACATTCATACCGCGTTGTTTTAAACCATACGCCGCTTCTAAACCGAGTAAACCGCCACCAATCACCACTGCATTGGTTTTTGAATCGCAGTATTCAATCATGGTGTTGACGTCATAAATATCGCGGAAAGTTAACACGCCCTTTAAGTCAACACCTTGAACTGGTGGAATAAATGGTGCCGAGCCTGTTGCCAGAATCAAACGATCATAATCAACTGTCCGACCTTTTTCGGTGTAAACCACTTTACGTGGGCGATCAATTTTTACGGCTTTATCACCGGCAATAAATTTAATGCCTTTATCGTCATACCACTTTGGTGGATGCAACATAATGTCTTCAATGGTTTTTTCACCCGATAAAACCGGAGACAACATAATACGGTTATAGTTCCCCCATGGTTCTTCACCAATCACCGTAACTTCATAACGATCTGGCGCCATATCAAGTAAATCTTCCAGACAACGCATCCCTGCCAAACCATTCCCGATCAGCACCAGTTTAAGTTTGTCTTGTGATACACCTGTATTGGTAATATAAGTTTTTTGCGGCACCGCGTTGACCCAGACACGGCCATCAACAATTTTGCTCGGGTAAACCGCCAATTTTTGGTCTTTATCTTCTAAACAACGGCCCGTTGCCAAACTAAAATGTTGTTTATAGATTGGCGATGCAACGACGCGTTCGCCTTGTAAATCTCCAATAATGCCGCGGCTCATCACATTCGCTTGGCTAAACGGATCTTTATTACTCAGCACGTAAACACGTTTTTCATGTCCTACACGAAAAATTGCTACCGCTTGTCCACCCACTAGCGCACCCGCGCCAGTGTTTGGGGTTAAATCATCGAGTGCACACACATCAATCCATTGATCATCAGGAAGCATATTTTTGTCTTGTACAATATTCATAGAAACTCTCCTTTATGCTTCAACCATTGGAATACGGTCTTCTGAACGTTCAGCTTCAGTTAATGGGCGAATTTGACCACGTTCAGTTGTAAATTGAATGTGTGGATCGGCCTGTTCATTTGCTCCTGCGTTGATATACGTTTGGAAACGTTTGCGAACTTCAGGATTTTCCACCGCAGTACGCCATTCGTCTTGATATGTGCCAATAATGTGTTCCATACGGCGCTCAAGCTCGGCAGCCAAACCAAGTGAATCATCCACCACTACAGATTTAAGGTAATCTAAGCCGCCTTCCATGTTGTCGCGCCATACACTCGTACGTTGTAAACGGTCTGCGGTTTGGATGTAGAACATATAGAAACGGTCGATGTAACGGATGAGCGTTGCTTTATCAAGGTCAGATGCAAGTAACTCTGCATGACGTGGTTTCATACCACCGTTACCACAGACATAAAGGTTCCAACCTTTTTCGGTAGCGATAATACCCACGTCTTTACCTTGCGCTTCCGCACACTCACGAGTACAGCCAGACACTGCCATTTTTAATTTATGCGGTGAACGTAAACCTTTGTAGCGGTTTTCAAGTTCAATCGCTAAACCAACGGAGTTGTCTACCCCGTAACGGCACCATGTGCTACCCACACAAGATTTCACGGTACGCAATGATTTACCGTAAGCATGACCAGACTCGAAACCAGCAGCATTTAACTCTTCCCAAATGAATGGAAGCTCGTGAACTTGTGCACCGAACATGTCAACACGTTGACCGCCAGTAATTTTGGTGTACAAGTTATATTTCTTCGCAATTTGACCAATCGCGATTAAACCATCTGGAGTCACCTCACCACCTGCCATACGCGGTACAACCGAGTAAGAACCGTCTTTTTGGATGTTACCCAAATAGTAGTCATTACTGTCTTGTAAGCCTGCATGGCTTGGCTCAAGGACGAAATCGTTCCAGCAAGATGCCAAAATATTTGCTGCCGCCGGTTTACAAATATCACAACCTAAACCATGACCATGTTGATGAATCAAATCATCAAAAGTTTTGATTTCATTGACACGAACCAAGTGATACAACTCTTGACGCGAGTACGGGAAGTGTTCGCAAATGTGGTTATTTACAGTCACACCTTGACGTTGCAACTCTGACTTCAACACTTGTGTCACTAATGGTGCACAGCCACCACATGCTGTTGCTGCTTTGGTGCATTTCTTTAATGCACCTAAAGAGGTCGAACCATCGCTAATTGCTTGGCAGATGTCTGCTTTTGATACGTTGTTACATGAACAAATGGTTGCGCTGTCTGGAAGTAAATCTACACCGCTACCACCAGACTTACCTGCTGATTGTTCAAAGCCCGGCATGATCAAGCTTTCAGGTACTTCAGGTAAAGCCAGACCGTTTAACATCATTTGTAAAAGGTCGTTGTACTCTTTCGCATCGCCCACCAAAACCGCGCCCAGCAATTTGGTTTTATCTGCATTTACAACAATCTTTTTATAAACCAATGCATGCTCATCTGCATAGAAATAGCTTAATGCACCTGGAGTCATGGCATGTGCATCGCCTACAGAAGCAACATCAACACCCATCAACTTCAACTTGGTGCTCATGTCTGCACCGGTGAAGCAATGACACTCTTCATCTAAAATGTGTTTTGCTGCAATACGCGCCATGTCATAGCCCGGTGCAACCAAACCATAAATTTTATTTTGCCAAAGCGCACATTCACCAATGGCATAAATATTGTTATCTGAAGTTTGGCAATAATCATTAATGACGATACCGCCACGCTCACCAATCGCCAGACCACTATTGCGTGCGAGCTCATCACGTGGACGGATCCCCGCAGAGAATAAAATGACATCTGCTTCAAGCTCGCTACCATCTGCAAATTTCATTACATGTGTAGTGCTGTTGCCACATTCGATAGATTGTGTCGCTTTTTGTGTATGAACTTTTACACCAAGGTCTTCAATTTTACGGCGTAAAACTTTACCGCCCAAATCATCAATTTGAACTGCCATTAAACGTGGCGCAAACTCAACAACATGTGTTTCTAAATCTAAATCACGTAAAGCTTTTGCAGCTTCAAGTCCAAGTAAACCGCCACCAATCACTACACCTGTTTTTGCATTGAGACTCGCTGCACGAATCGCATCTAAGTCTTCAATCGTACGGTAAACAAAGCAGTTTTCACGGTCATTACCCGGAATTGGTGGAACGAATGCATACGAACCAGTTGCCAACACCAATTTGTCATAGCTGATGACATCACCATGATTGGTTGTGACTGTTTGTGCAGCTGTATCAATTGCAGTTGCTTTTGTATTTAGACGTAAGTCAATGCCATGAGCATCAGCAAAGTCAAAACGTGCTAAAGATAAATCTTTTGCTGATTTCCCAGAGAAATATTCTGTCAAATGTACACGGTCATAGGCGATACGAGGTTCTTCCGCGAGAATCGTGATTTCCAGTTCATCATCTGCTTTTTCTAAAATGGCTTCGATGAATTTGTGGCCCACCATACCATGACCAATCATTACCAATTTCATAGTGTTTCTCCTCAAATCACGTTGCTTTTAAGCTGCGTTATTGCGTTCTCAAATAGACGTTGTTTTTTTGCCTTGTGTTCTACCGAGAAGCGAATCAATCTCACAAAGCATGTAGCTGCTTGGAATCCATTTTTCCCACTCGTTAATGACACCCAATGCACAGCAAAGTCATAAAAAGAAATAAAAAAAGCGAGCCCCCTCATAGAGAAGGCTCGCATCGCTGGAACTGAAAAATTAGATAATTCAGATGTAACTTTTTTATGCAATAAAAATAAAGACATGGCCTTCACTCCGACTGAACGTAAATTCTTTGTGTGCACAGTTGCACTCACAAATTCGATCAGAACGGACATCGTTGGCCGTCTTTAAAAACTTATGGTCGTCTTCGACCTATAATTAAGTAAGCATTTTGCATGCCAATCCTTATACAAATTTAATTTAAAAATTTTTTATTTTTAATTTCATATAGATATAATTTCGCCAGCTATCTTATAAAAATAATGTCTTATTCTATTTGCCCCATCGCTGTACACTTAAATGGTTAAGATAAAAATATGTCTTGCCACAAAATGAATCGTATTTTTGCACCAAGACTGACCACATTAATTCTTTAGCTCGCTGAAATGCCACTTAAACTGGATTTTTTGTTTAGTTTTGGATGGCACTAATCTTGCTTAAAACCTGGTAACAAAAAACGCGTCGAATTGGCGCATTTTCTTAGCCTGATTTTCTGAACTTATGCCAAAACTCAAAATAGCCCTTATTGATGATGATCATGCGCGAGCAGACTATATAAGAAAAAGTCTGCTTGAAAATGATTTTGAAGTGGTCGCTTGTCTTACTTTGGACCATTTAAATATTTTTCGTCTCGAGCATTTACAAGCCGATGTGATCTTGCTCGATATGGATCATCCTCATCGTGACATTATTGAAAGTTGTGTGAGTAGCTATGATCTACCGACTGTTCTGTTTACTAAAAATTCAGATAAAGACACCATCAAACAAGCCATCGATGCGGGAGTAACGGCTTATATCGTAGATGGCATAGACCCTGCCCGCTTACATACCATTTTAGAAATCTCGATTGAGCAATATAAAAAACACAAAAAACTCGAAGGTGATTTAAAAGAGGCTCAAACAAAACTGGCTGATCGTAAAGATGTTGAAAAGGCCAAAGTGTTACTCATGCAACTCCACGGTCTGCCTGAAGATACAGCTTTCCAACTTCTCAGAAAAAATGCCATGAGTCACCGTATAACGATTGGAGAAATGGCACGGCGGTTACTTGATGCCCAAAAATTACTCAACAATCAACTAAAGGATGAATAAATGAGCACATTAGAAAAGACTCAATTACAACTCGGCTATATTCCTTTGCTTGATTGTCTTGCATTGCTTTGGGCAAAACAAAGAGGCTTCTTTGAGGAAGTCGGTTTAGACGTCACTTTAGTTAAAGAAGCATCTTGGGCAAGTCTTCGAGACCGTCTTGCTTTTGGTCTATTAGATGCAGCGCATTGCTTATCTGCAATGTTACCTGCGGCGGCTGTCGGCACAGATCAAATTGGCACGCCACTACAAACATCACTCGTTTTAAGTGAAAACCGTGCTTTCATTAGCTTAAGTCAAAAACTTACTCATCAACTTGCAATTCAAAAAAATGATACGGCTCAAGTAACGGCTCAAAAAGTGGCAGATTATCTCGAACAAGGTCACTCCATTTCTTTAGCGCATGTATTTAAGCATTCTATTCATCATTATTGTTTAAGAGAGTGGCTCGCCTTAGCAAACCCTGAACTTGCACAATCTATCCAGCTTAAAACATTACCGCCACCTTATATGGTAGAAGCATTAGACAAACATGTGATTGATGGTTTTTGCGTCGGAGAACCATGGAATACTCAAGGCGAGCTTTTAGGCTTAAGTAAAATGATTTGCTCAAGTCAAAACATTATTCCACCTGTGGCTGATAAGGTTTTAGCCGTAACTCAAGAATGGGCTGAACAGCATCCACAAACACTGGTTGCACTCACCACGGCAATTATGAAAGCCCAACAAGAATTGAGTGAGTTAGACGATTTTGCTCCAATTTTAAAATTATTAGTCGAGTTTGGAATTGTGCGCTTCCATTGTTCAGAAGAAGTACATGTCGACAAATACTATATGATTCAGGATATTGTCCGTCATTTAGTAAAAGAAAGTGCACTTCCAAAAGTAGAAGACTTTTATTGGCTGCTCGAGCAAATGCAAAAATGGGATGAACTTCAACTCGACCAAGCACAAATCACAAGCTTGGGTGCTCAATGCATTGATCTTGAGGCTTATGAACAAGCTAAACAACGCTATCGTTCATAACTTTTCTACTTATCAAATCGCCATAAAAAAAGCTGTCTTTTATGACAAAGACAGCTTGAAAGACCCATAAGACAAAATGCGAAACACGCATTACTATATTTTCTAGGCTCAACTGATCCATTGAAAATATAGCGCTTATGGAAATGATCATATCTATCTAAGCGTATCATTTTCAGACATTTTCATATCAATAACTGCCACTTGATCAATTTCAGTTCATTATTCAAAGCATCTTAAGTCAGTCTTTAAATATTTATCTCTTCTTTAAGCCTTAAATCTACCCATGCTCAAGACAGAATAGTGATGCATCAATTACGCGGATGAGGTCATAAATTTCATTTTATTTCTTCAAAAGAATTTCTCGCATCTGTCTTAATTAAATTAATTTTTTTAGTTCTAAAGTAATTTATTGCCTATGTCATTATATTTAAAAAGATTTATTTATTAATCCTTTTGTAAAACTTAAATATTACGATTCAAATAATTAGATAAAAAAAATTAGTGAAAAATCCTCTAAGTCCCTCCTGTTTTTAGTTACAAACCGCAACAATCATGGCACAAATGGTAATAATAATTAAATTAATAATCATTATCATTCACACCACATAAAAACCTGAGAAGATCTACCATGATCCATGAAAATATTCTCGACTGCATAGGTAAAACGCCACTACTACAATTATCAAGGCTATTCACGCATCAATCGATCTCAGTGATTGCGAAAATGGAATTGTTAAACCCAGGAGGAAGTATTAAAGACCGTCCGGCATTATTCATGCTACAGGAAGGCCTGAAATCTGGAGTGATTAATAAAGATAGTCATATTGTTGAAAGTTCATCAGGGAACTTAGCGATTGCGCTTGCAATGGCTTGCAAAATATATGGATTAAAATTTACTGCCGTTATTGACCCGAAAATTGCCTCAGCAAACTTACAAATGTTGAAGCTCTACAAGGCCAATATCGAAATGGTCTCTGAAAAAGATCAAAACGGCGGTTATTTAAAAACCAGAATTGACACTGTAAAACGACTCTGCCAACAGCTTCCAAATGCTGTTTGGATTAATCAGTATGCAAACCCAAATAACTGGAAAAGCCATTATTTTGGAGAAGCAGAAGAAATCCTAAATCAAATTGATCGCAAGATTGACTACCTCGTGATTGGGGCAAGTACCTCTGGCACGATTATGGGCGTATCTCGTCGCCTTAAAGAAAGATTTCCAGAATTAAAAGTGATCGCAGTCGATATCGTCGGCTCTGTGTTGTTCGGTGGTACATCTGGTCCACGCGAAATTCCCGGGATTGGGGCAAGTACTGTCCCACCGCTACTCTCCCCCGATGAAATTGATGATGTCATTTATGTAGATGACTATGAGTCGGCACTCGGTTGCAGAGAACTTCTTGAACACGAAGGAATCTTTGCTGGCGGTTCAAGTGGCTCATCAATTTCAGCCATCAAAAAACTGATTCCAACCATTCCTGATGGATCGTGCGTCTTAACACTGTTGCCCGATCGCGGCGATCGTTATCTCGATCTTGTTTATGAAGATGAATGGTTCGAAATGATCAAGAAGCGTCACTTCAATCGAAACTTACGACGCCAAGAAAACCTTACTTTACAAAATGTTGTTTAACCTTCTCCTTAGGAAATATTCATGAGCAATTTGGCTACCCTTCGCTATTTAAGTCAATCAGATTTATTAAATCTTGGCGCAAATCATAGTAATTCATTTATTGAAGCAATTACTGAAGGTTTAACCCTGCATGCAAATAAACAGTTTGTTCAACCTTTAAAACCTTATCTTCGCTGGCAAGGTGCAGACCATATTGCCGACCGTATTATCGCAATGCCTTGTTATTTAGGCGGCAACGACCCGATTGCTGGAATCAAATGGATTGGTTCAAGACAACATAACCCTAAAAAATTCAATATTCCGCGTGCCAGCGCACTGATTGTTTTAAATGACTCAGAAACAAATTATCCAGTTGCGGTGATGGAAGGCAGTCTCATCAGTGCCATGCGAACTGCGGCAATTACTGGTGTTTCGATTAAATATCTAGCGAAAAAAGACTTTTCAGACATTACTGTAATTGGCTGCGGTCCAATTGCTCAAATGCAAATTAAAACTGTGCTTGAACAATATGCTCAAGTGAAAAAAGTACATTTATTTGATGTAAACCCTGAAGCAGCTGAAAAACTCAAAGCGTTGTTTTTATCAGAATATCCACATCTAGAAATTGAAATTCATGACAGTGCTAAGTCTGCGATTCAGCAAGCTGATGTCCTCATTACCTGCACAGTCTCAGATAAACCTTACATTCCATTTGAGTGGCTTAAAAAAGGCTGCTTTGTTTCAAATATTTCAATTATGGATATCGAGCCTGAAGTCTTCTTAAAAGTCGACAAAGTGATTGTAGATGACTGGGACCAATCAAACCGAGAAAAGAAAGTCATCAATGTACTGGTTGAAGATGGCTTATTCAGCCGTGAAAAACTACATGCTGAACTTGGCGACATCATTATTGGTCATAAAAACGGCCGCGAACACGAAGATGAAATCATTTTGCTCAACCCAATGGGCATGGCGATTGATGACATTGTCTGCGCTAAATGGTTCTTCAATGCTGCACAAGAACAAAACGTTGGTACGGTTCTACCGCTTTTATAAGAATAGGAATAACTAAAATGTTAGATCGGATTTACACAGCACAACTACAAAAAACGATAGATGCACTCTACATGGAGAATTATGGAAATTTTAAAGATTATATTTCCTATAAAAAGCCTTATCTGGCAATTACTCTCAATGATGAGTTGGAACTCTATTTCAGCTGTTTAAAAGTAGATGGTGTAAATCCTCTCTATGTTACCCAATCCGAAGTTTTGCTTCATAACCTATTGAGCAATACAACTTCTAAAATTTCTATTTCTGAAGTTTTTAACTATTTAACCCAAGCAACTTGGTGGCCATCTCCACACCATCAAAAAGCGATTGATTATTGGCTCGACAACTTAGTAACGGCTGAAAAAATTCCTCAAATTTTACAGTCAGCCCTTTCATTTTCTTCGCCTTTGATTACTAGTGAATTGCTATCGCTGGTAGCTGACCGTCCATTTCATCCATTCGCTCACTCAAAAGGTGAACTTACACCACTCACAACTCAAAAAGAAATTGAGGTGTATTGGTGGGCATTTAAGAAGGATGACGTCATCAACAATATGGAGTCGATTCCTCATAAAGAGCTTCTGTTATCAGAAGTTGAGGAAAGTCATATTGCTCACAAAATGGCTCAGCTTTCAGATGATTACTTAGCCCTGCCTTTGTTAGAGACGCAACATCGCTATTTAAAGTTTGAAGAAAATAAGTACGACGGTATTGACCTAAACCATGTCACCACAATTGGTTTACCGACTTCTTCTTTAAGAACGCTTATTCACAACACAAACCCTACTCTGCACTTAAAACTCTCGACCAACGCCAAAACATTAGGTGCAATCCGCTCTATGCCAGGCCGTTATTTAATGAATGGTCATACGGCTTATGATTTTTTAAATGACGTCATTAATGAAACTGCTCTAATAAAAAATCGTCTCTTTTTGAGCAATGAAACCCACTGGTGGGTGCTGGGTAAACAAGAGCCGATTGTAAAAAATTTAGGTGTAATCGGTTGCCAAGTCAGACATTTACCTGACTTTTGCCAAGATAAAAATGTCACGCCAATTACTATGTCAGCTTTAAGCTGTACCTATGTTGACCCATGGGAAACTTTAGGCGTTGAAGGTGACAAATGGTCATTACTAAAAGACTTAAGTGTTCATTTTATTCAAACATTCTTAACACTTTGGGCACAAGGAATCATGCCTGAATGCCACGGGCAAAACACCATGGTGTGTTATGAAAATAATAAGTTGAAATGCTTTATTTTACGTGACCACGATACCTTAAGAATATGTACCACAGCCATTGAAGAAAGTGGTTTTACTCCTCCGGTTTATACCATTGACACGAGTACACCGAACAATCTTATCTTTACTAAAAATGAAGACTTATTTAATTACTTCATTACTTTAGGGATTCAAATTAACCTCTACCCGATTGCTTTAGCGACCTTGAAATATACAGATCGTACAGAAAGCGATTTTTGGGAGATGGTTCAAGATATTATTCAAGATTTTGTAGAAACCCAACCTATTTCAGAACAAACAAAATCTCAAATTCAAACCTATCTTTTTGACAATAAGACTTGGCCATTCAAACAGCTACTTACGCCTCTACTAGCGCAAGAAAGCGACTCAACAGGCATGCCAAGTAAAATCGGAACTACGCCAAACCCTTATCAGAGCTTATCTGTTTCTAGCTATGAGACCATGGATATCTAAATCATGCGCTCATCTCGCCTAGATCATTTCATTATTTTGCTCTGTCAGTTTTTTTCCACTTTTGGACTTATGGTGCTTATTCCGATCATGCCGCTCTATATGGAAAAACTGACGGCGCATATGAGTGCTCCCACTATCTGGGCAGGTTTGGCACTCGCGGCTCCGGCTATTGGCAGTTTATTTACCGCACCGATTGTGGGTCACCTATCCGACACATTCGGCCATAAAAAAGCCTTGTTACTTTCTCTGGCAGGTTTCTGTATTTCAATACTGCTCATGGCGAGCGCCCAGCATTTATACCTGTTTATTTTCGCGCGAATTTTACTCGGTTTTTGCGGTCTTTCTGTGATCTTAAATGCCTATATTTCATATCTTTCTAATGAACAACAACGTGGTGCCGCTTTTGGGCAACTACAAAGTAGTGTTGCGCTCGCTTGCCTATGTGGTCCCGTGCTCGGCGGGATATTTATGGATCAATGGCGGGTTGAAGTATTACTCAACGCGACAGCATTTGTTGTGATGACCTTAATTTTGATTGCGTCATTTGTATTAACCAATCCCGTTAAAGCAGAGGTCACAAAAACCAAAGAGAAATCCAAGCTTCCGGCTTTCTTTGATAGAACGATTTTTTCATGGTTAAGCGCCGGCATTTTGGTTCAAGCCGGCGGTTTTGGTTTGGTGTCCTGCTTCGTTTTATACATTAGTGAAATAAGCCAAAGCACTCACTCATCGTTATCTGCTGCGAGTTTAACGGGCACCATTCATGCGCTTTCATGGGGAGCAGCCTTTATTGCTGCAACCTATTGGGGGAAAAGAAATGATGATAAAGGAGATTCTTTTAATAACTTCATTTACGCATCTTTAATTTGCGGCATCACGATATTCGCATTGATATGGGTTTCTAATCTCTGGCTGATTCTTGTATTACGACTCATACAAGGCTTCTGCTTTGCAGCCCTTATTCCTTCGATCTTACACACAATTTCTCTAAAAGCCGGCGCTCAAAGCCAAGGAAAAGTGATTGGTATTTCTAACAGTGCCTTTGTCTTAGGACAACTTATTGGCCCAATCACGATCACGCTCACCTACTCATTTTTCAATATTACTGCTGCATTAATCTGCACCTCACTATTTTTTATCGGTGCGGGATTAGTGGTGATTTTGAACAGATTCTTAATGGATACAATTTTAGAAGAGGCACAAGAATGAACTCAATTATTACAACCGATGCATGGTCTTATAAACTTTTCGAACAGTACCTGAATACTTTCTTTCGTGAACTCAAAGTAAATCTTGAAAAGCATATTATCCCAGCTCAAGATTCTCCTTTATTCACCCTATATGCTGAGCAACCAGACACACTGTATTTTGCTTATACGTTTAATGCGTCTAACACGATTGTTTATGGTGCAGTTCAGCATCTTTCAACTACGGGTTATCACCGATATCAACGTGGTTTTGTCCTGCAAAACTTAAACGACAATACATTTGACTCACTCACCAACCCTAAACAGTTAGTGAAACTGATTACAGATGAGTTGAATAGTCTATTTAAAGATAAAAACCAAAATAAGAACCTGTACTCCGATATTGCCAATAGTATCGAAAATACAAAATTCTTTTTAGAAAATAAGCCTTCCCAAACAGCAACTAAAGCGTTAAGCGGTTTTCAGGCTACGGAACAAGGCATGTTATATGGGCACCCTTTTCATGTGACCTCTAAAGCCAATTTAGGTTTCTCTAAAGAAGACATGAAAAAATATAGCCCTGAGTTAGGCGCAAGTTTCCAACTTCATTACTTTGCAATCCATTCTTCTTTAATCCAAAAGCTTGTAAGTGAAGAACAGCTTTCTCATCGTATTGAAGATGAAGTTTTAAAAACTGCAAAAGAACGTTTACAAGAAAACTTAGCAAATTACGAGCTAATGCCAACCCATCCGTGGCAAGCCAATTTCTTACTTCAACATCCATCTTTAAAGAAACATTTAGATAGCCAAGACGTTATTTATTTTGGAGCTTTAGGTCAAACCGTATGGCCAACCTCATCTGTTCGTACAGTGTGGTTACCTAAATCGAATCTATTCTTAAAGCTCTCCATTGATGTGCGAATTACCAGTTTCATTCGTAATAACCCAATGGATGAAATGGAACGTGCCATTGATGCAAGCAAAATTATTATCAATCATAAGATTAATGAGCAATATCCAGACTTTGTGATTCTGCCGGAGTTAGAGGCGAAAACAGTCAAAATTCCAGAGCTTGAAAGTTCATTTGGCATTATTTATCGAGCAGGACTCACGCCAGATGTATTAGAAAATACCCGAATGCTGGGCGGCTTGGTTGAAGAAAATGAAAACTATGAAATCCCGCTTTTAAGCTTTATTCAGCAAGCGGCACCCAACCAAAATCTACAATCGAAAGACGCGAAAGACTTCATTACTTTCTGGTGGAAACAGTACGTTAAAGTTTCACTCATTCCATTAATTGAGTTGTTTGCAAATAAAGGCATTAGCGTAGAAGCGCACATGCAAAACAGTTTAATGGAATTTAAAAACGGCTATCCACATCGCCTTATTCTTCGGGACATGGAAGGCATTAGCATTGTTCCAGAAATGATAGAAGATGACTCATCTATTTCTGAAGATAGTACCGTTTGGTTCTCTCAAAAAGATGCTTGGACCTTTTTAAAATATTACCTTGTGATCAATCACATTGCTCATCTTATCAGTGCAATTGCACGAGTTACCGTGGTTGAAGAATCTGAACTTTGGCAAGCCACACGCCTTACGCTCACGCAAGAAAATTTTAGCGCCAAAGGCCAGCAATATCGCGATTTATTAATTAATTCACTCACATTACCAATTAAGGCAAATATGTTAAATACGCTCTATCACAGTGGTGGCAATCCAATCTGGATTGAAGTTGAAAACCCTATTTATAAATATCGCGGTGCAGAAGCGCTTTGCCCTCTTCAAGCAACACAACAAACCGATTATAAAACTCTCGCGGAAAATCGCGTGATGGGCCAATTATTAGAAGCACTCATTTTTGAAAATACTTTTAAATACGAGTTTTCTAAAGGTCAGATCAAGTTTTATATTTCCGATACTGTTTTTTATACCTGTGCGGCCAAACGACATTTCAGTTTTAAACGAATTAAGTTAAATCCTTCGAGTTTAGTCCGTTCTGATATTAGTTTAGATGCTGAAACTCGTCCTAGCTTAAAAACGCTACTTGCCGATTTAAAAAATATTATTGAAGCTGACCCAGTTAAATGGCAAAACTTTAATGATGAACTCAATTTAACTTACGTTAAACATGCGCAGACTTTGAGCCAAGTACCTGCCCAACCTTTAAGAACTTTGCCTTACTTAGAACAAGAAGCGCGGATTACCAACGCCCATTTATATCACCCGAGTTTTAAGTCTCGTATCGGCTTCGATTTAAAAGAAAATCAAAAATATGCACCAGAGCTTTCTGAAGGTTTTACGGTTCAATGGGTGGCAACTCATAACAGTTTATGCAAACTGGTTTTAAGTGAAACCATTAACTTAGAGCAGCTTTATAAACAGCATTTTTCAGAAAAAGATCTACAAGCCATTAACGATCAATTGAAAGAGCAAAATATAGATTTTAAAGATTATATCCTCACCCCAATTCACCCGTGGCAGTGGGATAAAATTATTGAATTATATTATCAAGATGCAATTAGCAACCAACTGATCATCCCGTTAGATATTGAAGGTCCGACTTATTTACCGCAACAGTCGATTCGCACATTATCAAATATTAGCGACATCTCGGCGCTTTCTCTTAAATTGGCAATGAACTTGGTCAATACTTCTACCTCTCGAGTATTGGCGCCACATACCGTTCAAAATGCGGCAAAAATGAGTGACTGGCTTTATAACATTGTTGAGCAAGATCATATTTTAGAAAAACAGCGCAAGCCTGTTATTTTAAGAGAGATTGGCGGCCTTTCAGTGAACCAGCAAATTGCGCTACCTGTTCAATACGGCGCACTCGCCTGCATTTGGCGCGAAAGTATCTACAGCTACTTAAAAGAAGGCGAATCAGCAACGCCTGTAACGGGTCTAATGCAAGTTGATACGGACCAAAAACCACTAATCGATGAGTGGATCCAAGAGTATGGTATTGAGTTCTGGTTAGAAAAATTACTTACCAATGCTTATTTACCAATCATGCATATTTTATGGTGCCACGGCCTCGCTTTAGAATCACATGCACAAAACATGGTATTAATTCATAAAAATGGTTTACCTGTTAAAGCGGCTTTGAAAGATTTCCATGATGGAATTCGTTTTAATCGTCATCTTTTACGTGAGCCGAACCTTTTACCCAACTTACAAGATGCGCCAAAAGAGCACGCCAAGATTAACCCGAACTCGTTCTTGGAAACCCACTCTCCAAATGAGTTAAGAGACTTTACTCAAGATGCGCTTTGGTTTGTAAATCTGGCTGAGTTAGCGATTTTCTTAAATGAACATTATGACTTCGATGAAATCAAATTCTGGACCATGTTAAGAACCATCATTAATCAACACAAAGAAGCTCACCCAGAGTTTGCCGAGCGATATGAATTGTTTAACTTTACAGATGACACCATTGATATTGAACAGCTCGCAAGCCGCCGTTTCCTTCCGGAAATTCGCTTAAGAGTACAAACCACACCAAACCCGCTCAGCCTTATTAAGGAAATTGAATATGAATAAGCATTCGATTTCTTTTAAGAAACGAATAGCAAATGGCGAGACGCTCTACGGAATCTTTTGTTCCGTAGCTTCTCCAATTAATATCGAGCAAATGGCACTTGCGGGCTACAACTTTATTATTATCGACTTGGAACATACTTTATTTAGTACGTCTCAAGTCGAGACCATGATTTTAGCCGCTAGAGCCATGAGTCTTGATGTCTTTGTCAGGGTGCCGTTAAACGCCAACCATTTAGTTCTACCTCTGCTCGATGCAGGGGTAACGGGTATTGTTTTTCCGCGTATAGAAAATGCTCAGCAGGCAAAAGAAGCCGTGAACTATTGTCATTATATGCCTCTTGGGCAAAGAGGTCTCAACTCGACAAGGTTAAATCGATATGGCATAGATGATTTAGCTAGTTTTGTTCAACACGCAGCAAACGAAACGGTTGTCGTTGCCATGATTGAAAGCTTGGAGGGACTAGAACAACTAGATGAAATATTAAAAGTTGAAGGTATTGATATTATTCTGGAAGGTGCTGCCGACCTTTCTCAATCTATGGGAATGCCATGGCAATCTAGCCATCCAAAAGTGAAAGAAAAAGTTCAAGAGATGTATGCTAAGACTAAAAATAGTCAAAAGCATTTCTGTGCTATTCCCCGACAACCTGAAGATATTGCGGCATGGAAACAACAATCCGTTCAGCTTTTTGTACTCGGTGATGACCGCAGCATTATTCGCCGTGCTCATCAAAATCATTTGAATTCTTATAAAGAAATCTCATAAATTTTCAGTTGTGTAGAGCGATGGGTGCACCTTCCTCTACACAACAATTAATAAAAATAAATTTTATTATTTTTTGTCCAACAACGATATTGTGAATTACAATCATTCTCACTTATAATTCGACAAATTTAAAATCACTCTCAGGGCGAGACAATGGGAAATAAGATAAAAAGTCACAAACTTTTTACGAGGAAGTCTGAAGTAAAAAATATCATTCCACTCCTTTCACTTGGTGGGGCCATTATTCTTTCCAATTCAGCTTTTGCTGCTTCACCTGCTGAAACTACAGAAACAGAAAAGAAACCCGAAGCTCTCCCGACAATTACAATTACTGCTTCACGCGCAGATGAACTCTCTACCTCTGCCAAACAAGTCACCAAGCTAGATGAAAAACAAATTGAACTTTTAAGAAATGGTTCATCTGGAAGTATTGCAACCGTTTTAGCAAAAGCCGTACCGGGCCTGTCAGATTCAAGCCGAACCATTACCGATTACGGTCAAACTTTACGTGGCCGTAATGCCCTCATCTTGGTCGATGGCGTACCAATGAACCTTACACGTGACACATCACGCGGACTTTCAGCAATTGACCCTGAAAGCATTGCCAACATTGAAGTGATTCGAGGCAGCAACGCAATTTATGGTGGCGGTGCTTCTGGCGGTATTATTTCAATTACCACAAAAGCTGCGGGTGGCGAACCTACAGCAAAAACAGTCGTTGGGCTTCAAACACCTTTAACAAATTTCCGTTCTAATGCTTTAAGTGGCGATATTCATCAATATTTCACAGGCAGCTTTAACGCTTTTGACTATGCACTCGACTTTGGTTACCAACGTATTGGTAGCCCGTACGATGCAAGTGGTGACCGTGTTGCACCTGAACCTAGTCAGGGCGATTTATATGATGCCGATGCTTACAGCGTAGGTGGTAAACTTGGTTATCATATTGATGACAATCAATACTTACAATTTGCTGCAAACTACTATAATGCCGAGCAAGACTCAGATTATGCATCTGACACAAGTGTTAAGAATACCCCTGCCGGAACTGTACCAGCCAAAGCCATTAAAGGCTTAAAGCTTAAAGACCAGACTAAAAACGAAAACCAAATCTACAATTTAACCTATAACCATAAAGACTTTTTTGGCAATAAAGTTGATGCTCAAATTTATTACCGTGACTTCTTTACCCGTTTTTCACCATTTGACGCACGTGTTGCTCCAGGTAAAGTCAGCCCACGTGGTGGACAAGTGGATCAGGTTTATCAAGAAAATAACGTACTCGGTAGCCGCTTAACTGTGACCACACCGCTTGAGTTTTTAGGTGATACATCCCTAGTTTGGGGTGGTGACTTTAGCCGCGAAAAAAGCGAAATGCCTTTAGATATTTTCGATCCTGATATTTATGATCAATCTGGTGGCTTAGAGTTTGTAAAAATTGGCAAACTTATTTATTTACCTGAACTTACCACGCAAAGTTTGGGTGGCTTTGTACAGTTAAAACACCGCTTTAATGACCAATGGTCAGCAGAAGCTGGTACGCGTTATGAAGACAGCTATGCCCAAATTGATAGCTTTGTTCCATTATCACAATTAGGTAAGCCTAACCCTTACACCGTTGAGGGCGGAAAAGTAAAAGCTGATGCATGGTTATACAATGCTAATGTGACTTTCTCTCCAAATGATCAACACTCGATTTATGCATCATTCAACCAAGGTTTCCAGTTGCCTGATGTCGGTGTAGTCATTCGCAATGCCAGCACAGGTTTTAACCTTGGTTCATCATTCTTAGAACCTGTAAAAGTTGATAACTATGAGTTAGGCTGGAAAGGAAACTTCAATAACTTCTCTTCAAGTTTAGCTGTATTCCACTCTACTTCTGACCTTGGCGCTGTGCAACCAGTAAGTAATAGTTTGGATATGACTAGAACGAAAGAGAAAGTCACTGGTGTTGAAGCAACTTTTGACTATCTTGACGATTCCAATGTTTGGGGAACTGGTGGTAGCGTTACTTGGATGAAAGGCCGTGAAAAACCGCAAAACGGTACCGAACAAGACATGACAGGCTTCCGTATTCCACCATTAAAACTCACAGCTTACGTTTCTTATAGTCCAACTGAAACTTGGACGAATCGTCTACAAGCTACTTACTTCGGTTCAGAAGATTACCGCTTAAACGGTGTAAATAGTTTTGGTCGCTATGATGTAAAAACTTATACAACAGCAGATTTAATCAGTAGCTTTGCGCTTAACAAAAAAGACACTGTGACGATTGGTTTAGAGAACATGTTTAACCGCAAGTACTATCCTCTCTATAGCCAATTATTAAGATCGGGTAATAATACGAGCCATTTAGTGGCAAATGGTGCAACGCTGAAAGTTTCTTATAGCCATAAGTGGTAATCAAAAACTGACATTGAATGTGTCACAAAAAGGAGATCCATGCGATCTCCTTTTTTTATTAAAAATATTAATTCTTTATCTATTTTTTCCATGGTTAACCTAAGTTAAACCCACAGAACCACCCTAGTATTCTGCTAAAAATTTTGTTAACTTGATTTTGTTACATATTCAAGATGCAACTTTTTCATCAAATACTTCCTCCCACTGTGTTTATGAAAACAATATCAATATGTAGTTTTACCAATATTCTTAATGGGGCAAATCATAATGGAAATCTCACACCGCGAAATTTACGCGCTCGTAGACATTAATAACTGCTATGTGAGTTGTGAGCGGCTATTTAATCCCAAACTTATTGGCCTACCAGTCGTAGTACTTTCTAACAACGACGGCTGTGTTGTATCACGTAGTGAAGAAGCAAAAAATATGGGTATCAAAATGGGTATTCCATGGTATCAGATCGAACAAGAAGCTCTTCAAGCAGGTGTACACGTCTATTCAAGCAACTACACTTTATATGCTGAAATGTCACGTCGCTTTTTTTCAGTTCTTGGTGAGTTTTTCTCGCCCGATGATTTAGAAGCTTATTCTATAGATGAATGTTTTATTCGTCTTACCCCTTACCTTCAATCTCTAGATATTCATTCTTATTGTGTCAAAGTCGTAGAAACCTTAGAAGAATGGCTAAGCTTACCTTGTTGTATTGGCATCGGATATTCAAAAACTCAAGCAAAATTAGCCAATCACTATGCTAAAAAAATTAGAAGCTTTAATAGAATTTGTAATTTCACCACTTTAGATCCTCTGCTTCTTGAAGACCTCATGCAACACACATCAGTTAAAGAAGTCTGGGGAATTGGCTACCAATTAGTCAAACAATTACGTAGCTATGAGATTTATTCATGCTTAGACTTAACTTTTGCCAATGAGCATCATCTAGCAAAAGCTTTTTCTGTGGTTATGGCACGTACCATTCGTGAGCTAAAAGGCCAATCCTGTATTCAACTCGACGATCCTGCTATTGTCACCAAACGAATTTTAGCATCACGCAGTTTTGCTCAAGCTTTGTCCAGCATTGAAATTATTAAGCAAGCACTTATTTTTCATCTTAACCGAGCTCATCGCCGTTTAATGAAACAAGAACAGCTGTGCGCCTACGTTCAGGTCATGCTTTATGAAAAAATAGATAAACCACCTTATAAAAAAGCGTCTTCTCAAGCGATAGGCTTAAATTATGCCACAGATGATTTATGCATATTAACAAAAGCAGCCATGCAGCAAATTGATGTTTTATATAAAGAAAATAAAAAATATATAAAGATTGGAGTTTTATTTTGTGGTTTGCATCCTCGTCAACATCACATTGATGATTTATGGCAACCTCTTGAGTTGATTCAGCAAAGACAACAATTAATGCAAACGCTCAGCACAGTTCGTAACCGATTTGGCAGTCACTATTTACAAGTCGGTTATCATTCCCGTAATCCATCTTGGCACATGAAACAATGTCACCGTTCAAAAAATTATCTAACTCGATGGAATGAGCTATTAGTGATTGGAGAGAACTCTATAGCCGTTACACAAAATACATGAACTGTTTTTGTCAATTCAGTTTAAAATAAGCTCCATTAAATTACTTGAAATTTTGTCATTTTTTAACATTGCTAAATCATCGCAAAATTTACAATATATAAGCCGAATTTGGTATACCCTTTCTGCGACGATGAAAACAAATTATAAAAAAATTGTAGAAACATATGCCATAATAAGCAAACTTTGCAGACATCTTGCAAAGAATATTTGCAACTTTAGAGCTGGAGCAATCTGAATGAGTTCGACCATTTTGGTGATTCATGGACCGAATTTGAATTTGCTGGGAAAACGCGAACCAGAAGTATATGGTCATCTTACCTTAGATGATATTAACCAACAACTTATTAGCCAAGCTCAACAAGCTTCACTCACATTAGATACTTTTCAAAGCAACTGGGAAGGTGCCATTGTTGATCGTATTCATCAGGCACAAACTGAAGGCGTAAAACTTATTATTATCAACCCTGCAGCCCTCACCCATACATCTGTTGCTCTACGCGATGCCCTACTTGGCGTTGCCATTCCATTTATTGAAGTACATTTGTCGAATGTCCATGCAAGAGAGACATTCAGACATCATTCTTATTTATCTGATAAAGCAATTGGCGTGATTTGTGGTTTAGGTGCAAAAGGCTATCGCTTTGCACTCGATTACGCTATTGAAAAAATTCAACCATCTAACCCAAACTAGTTTAGGAATAGTCGCCCATGGATATCCGCAAAATTAAGAAACTCATCGATTTAATGATTGAGTCTGACTTGCAAGCGATCGAAGTTAAAGAAGGTGATCAATCAATCGCTTTAACTCGTCGCAATCCTGTCGTTGCTGCGGCTGGTGTAGCACTTCCGGCTGCTCCTGTTGCAGAAGCACCAGTTGCAAAAACACCGCGTGGAGCAGTTGAAACTTCTCCAATGGTTGGCGTGTTCTACGCTGCTCCAAGCCCAGGTGAAGCACCATTTGTTAAAGTAGGCCAAACAGTATCTGCTGGTGAAACTTTGGGTATTATTGAAGCAATGAAAATCATGAACCCAATTGAAGCAACTCAAAGCGGCGTGATTGAAGAAATTTTAGTGAAAAATGGTGAAGTTATCCAATTCGGTCAACCTTTATTCCGTTATCGCGCGTAATTACCCCGGGGACGTCTATGTTGCAAAAAGTTTTAATTGCAAACCGTGGTGAAATCGCTTTACGTATTACCCGGGCTTGTAAAACATTAGGAATCAAGACTGTTGGTATCTATTCAGATGCCGACAAGGATTTGATGCATTTACGTTTTGTTGATGAAGCAGTATGTATTGGTCCGGGCGCAAGTAGTGATAGCTATTTAAATATCCCGGCAATTATTACTGCTGCAGAAATTACCGGTGCTGATGCTATTCACCCGGGTTATGGTTTCCTTTCAGAAAATGCTGAGTTTGCTGAAATTGTAGAAAGTTCAGGCTTTACTTTTATTGGCCCACGTCCAGAACATATCCGCCTTATGGGGAATAAAGTTTCTGCGATTGTTGCCATGAAAAAAGCTGGCGTACCTACTGTACCAGGTTGCGACCATGCAGTAACTATCCACAATGCCTTGGCAGAAGCGAAAGAAATCGGCTTCCCGCTTATTGTTAAAGCGGCTTCTGGTGGTGGTGGTCGTGGTATGCGTATTGTTGAGCGTGTAGATACACTACTTGAATCAGTTCAAGCAGCGCAGCGCGATGCAGAAATGTGGTTCGGTGATGATACCGTTTACATGGAACGCTTCTTACAAAAACCTCGCCATGTCGAAGTTCAAGTTCTTGGTGATGGTAATGGTCATGCAATTCATTTATATGACCGCGACTGTTCATTACAACGTCGCCATCAAAAAGTACTAGAAGAAGCACCTGCACCAAACCTACCAGAGCAAGCTCGAGCTGATATTTTAGAAGCTTGTGTTCATGCATGTCAGTTGATGCAGTATCGTGGTGCTGGTACGTTTGAATTCTTATTTGAAGACGGTGAATTCTTCTTCATTGAAATGAATACTCGTGTTCAGGTAGAGCACCCTGTAACTGAAATGGTTACTGGTGTCGATATTATTGAACAACAGTTACGTATTGCTGGTGGCCTAGGACTAGAGCTTCAACAAGAAGATATCAAAGTTCAAGGACATGCAATTGAATGCCGTATCAATGCAGAAGATCCTACAACCTTCTTACCTTCACCAGGTAAAATTGAAAGTTTCTATGCGCCAGGCGGCGCTGGTATTCGTTTAGATTCTCATATCTACCCAGAATACAGCATTCCACCTTACTATGACTCTATGATTGCTAAATTGATTTCTCATGGTAAAGACCGTGAAACTTCAATTGCTCGTATGCGTCAAGCGTTAGATGAAATGATCCTTACAGGAATTAAAACAAATATTCCTCTACATAAAGATCTTATTTTGCAAGATAAGAGCTTCTGCTCTCAAGCAATGGATATCCATTACCTTGAAAAACACTTGTTAAAGCAAGTCGAAGAAAAGAAAGCTGAAACTGCATAATAAAAAAAGCCTCTTATTTTTAAGAGGCTTTTTTTATATCTATAATTTTATGGTAATACCCGACGTAAAGTCGCAAAGCACTGCTCACCTTTAGCTGTTGAACAGAAATTGATTGTATGGTCGTTTTTCCATTGTACAAAATACTGTGAGACATCACCTGTTTGGTCTTGTCTCTGACCAGAACAATCTACTTTATTATTGTCAAATTTAATTTGCATTACTAAAGCGGCTAGCTGCTCTTTAGGGTCATCAGATGGTTGATATTCATAAATACCATAAGACCATTCCTGACCGCTTTTGATCACTACATCATTACTACTACGAAAGTTATAATATTCCACACATTTCTTATTATTTGGAATTTCCATTCCCCATAATCCCATAATTTCAGGGCGCGTAACAATACGTATAGCATTAGGATTACTTGCGGTCCGAACGGGTTGTTCAGCTGGCTGTTGAGTAGCCGTTTCTGCCACAGCTAAACCAGAACAAGCCCACAATAATCCAATAATATAAATATTTTTCATAGATTTATTAATCATTAAACGCATGAAGTTAAGTTAGCATATTTTTTGACAAAATCACTGCTCCATAACCATATAAAAACAATATTTTTCAACTGTAACGTGCTACAACAAGTCATCAAACAATTTTATATTTACTTGTTTTTTTCAATATAAATTCTTTGTTTTGTATTATCTCAAACTTAGGCGGTTGAAGAATCGACTTGTTTCGGAAGCCACTTTACAAAGCACAAACCTAAGAGCACAACCACGCTGGCACACATAAAGATGAGTTCACCAGAAAAAGTTTTCCAGAAATGCCCAGCCAGAACACTACCAAAAGCGACACCTAACCCCCACATGGTGCTATAAAGTGCTTGTCCACGCCCTTGCTGTCCAGCAGAAAAGTTTTGAAAAATAACTCTCATTGCGATCAAGTGAAATAAACCAAAACTAAAGGCATGTAAGCACTGCGCAAAAAGTTGACCAATAAAATAATGTGAAAATACTGCAACTAGCATCCAACGTATGCTCGTCACTAGCAGACACACTATCACTAAACTGCGCCACGAAAAACGTTGAAAAATCTTTGAGGCAATTGAAAACATAAAAATTTCAGCAAAAACGCCCATGGCCCATAAAAATCCAATTTCAGTCGTACTGAAATTCAAAGATTTCAGAAAATTACTATAAAAACTATAAAAAGGCGCATGTGAAAAAAGTAGAATAAATTCAATTGCAAAAAATGCAGCCACTGTTGGGCGCTTAAGAACAGGAAGTAAAGGTTCTAAATGTTTTTGGGAAGTAGGCGCGCTATCAGGTTCGCGGATTGTAAAAGACCAAATAAATGCTAGCGACGCGATAATTAATAGTAAAATTGGGAGCATTGAAATATGCACTATTTCTAAAATAGCCCCAATAGTGAATACCCCAACAATAAACCCAACCGATCCCCACTTACGAATTTTGCCGTAAAGTTTAGCTTTTTGATCACCCAACCAAAATAAAGTCACTCCCTCAAATTGAGCTAAAATCGCATTTTGAAAGAAACTAAAAATAAGCATAAGCAAAGCAACTGATTGAAAAGTATTTGGTACTATAAAAATAGCCAACCATATACATGACTCCATCCAAGTTGCTATCCGAACAAGCAACATCCGCCTACCAGATTTATCAGCAATCCACCCCCAAACTAAAGGCGCAAAAAAACGAGTTACAATCGCAATTGATGATAAAACACCAATTTCTTGATAATTAAATCCCTGATCTTGAAGATATAAATTCCAATACGGCATGAATGTACCCACAATGGAATAGTAGAAAAAGTAGAATCCTGACAGTCTAGCTGTGATTGTTAATGGTTGCATTCGGTTGCTTTATCTTGCATTTTCAAATAGTTAATCATAATTAAAGTTGCATCCGCTTGTACCACAATGCTGTATTTTGCAATTCAACAGTCTACAAATCAGTCTACAAATTTATTTTTCAATTAATTTAAAAAAATTTGTAGACTGCATGCTTTTTAAGCAAAACACACCCAACTTTCAAACCTGAGTAATTCTATCATTTTGAATAAGTTATAAATGAATTATTATCGATTCTTAGTTGATAGTTGTTTTTTATTAAGAGTGAGTGAAGAACTTATGAAAGATTGGGTTTACTTCTATATCGAGTACACAATTAAGTATGGCGAACCATTCTTTAAAGAGGCAGGCTGGTCATTAGGTTTGGAAAATAATTATGTAGTTGTGAGCATGATACGAAGCTAGATAAAGACAAGAGAGTTTATCAGGCCTATTCAGCAGCCGAATTGATTGATAGTAATAGTATTTTACTGTTTTCAATACAATAGTTAATAAATCTTTATTCAGGCAAGGCTTTTTTATCTCATTTATGATATAAAAAATACCATGCTCCATGTGTTATTAAAGGGGAGATTAAAAATAAAACCCAAACCCATGTAAGCTTTTTTTCATTTAATATTGTGATAATTGCTAAATAAAAAGAAAAAACAAAAAGAACATAAAATATAGATCCTCCCCACTTAACAACAGATAACCAATGCCCGTGATTCTGCTCTATACTAGTAAAATAATCATAAATATTGGTGGTAAAATGAAGGGGCTTATAAAAAAGATAATTAAATGCAAGTAAAATATGACTAGTTACTGGTTCAAATTCATCCCAATTTTTCATTGATTTCCAAGCTATTCCACCTACAGCAATAACTATTACAGCTTCAATAGAGATTCCTGGGGCAGGTGTAATATTATGATCATGCTGAGTATGAGTGCGAGTTATTGGAGTGTTTTTATTTTGCATTGCAGTTCTATAGTTATCAGCGCAATGACCTGAACAAAATACTTTATTATAGTTATCCGTAGAAAATCTAGTTCCACAATAATTACAGCTATTTGTATACATACCCTACCCAAAATAAATAAAAATCTTTTTTATATAAATTATTATAACATTTAATAATAATTACAAATATTAAATCCTAAGAATGCTGCTAAATTATTTTTTGCAAATTTATTTATAATACTTTTGTATAAGGTAGATGCAAAAATAATATTATTAATAAGTCAGCAGATTCTAGATGATAAAAGTCTAACATCCTTTTGAATTTTTAATGATTGCTCATTGATCAATTTTTCACAATTTCCTATAGTCATTGTTTATAAAGAATAAATAAGCTTAATAGGGATATAAAAAATGTGCTCAAACTACGAACCAATCGCAAAAGATAGAATTCACTTGCTGGATCTGTTTGAGCCAACATTTGAATATAAATCTCATATCTATCCTAACTATGAAGCTCCCCTTTTATTCTCTAAAAAAGAACAAATGGAATGGCGATTAGCACGCTTCGGCTTAGTCGCCCCATGGGTTAAGGAACTTAAGAAAGTTCATAACACTTACAACGCAAGAACTGAGACAGTTCACGAAAAGCCCAGCTTCCGAAATGCTTGGAAGAAAAACCAATTCTGTTTAATACCTGCCGATGTAATTTTTGAACCAAAGTACATCAACAATAAGCCGGAATGGTGGGGAATCTATCGAAAAGATGATATGCCTTTTACAATTGCTGGTATTTATGAATATGCGGTAGTAAACGGTGAAGAAATCAGATCCATGAGTATGCTGACCATTAATTCTGATCACCACCCTTTCATGAAGCAATTCCATGCCCCTACTGATGAAAAGCGCTCTATCATTGTTATTCCACCAGAGCTAAGAGATGACTGGCTACACTGCAAACATGAAGAAGCTAAGGAGTTTTTCTTAGATATGCCTGCTGATGAGTTCGTAGCACAACCAAGGTCAGAATTGAAGAAATTCCGACCAAATGCGCAATGAAGCGCGACAAGTTACGACTAGTCATTATTTATCCACAACTTTTTAAATTTGAAATTTAACTAAGCTCTAGCATATCATCTTGAATATGTTACAAATTCAAGTTAGTGGGTATTCTATGAGCGAAATTGCACCATCCATAATCCAGATAAAACCATATCTACAAAGTAGTATTGTTTTGTCTGAAGCCTTATCAATCAAGCAAGTTATACCAACCACTCACATGCTTGTCCCTTACGCTTTAGAAAAAATATCTGCTGGCTTCCCTAGCCCTGCACAGGATTACATAGACAAAGCGCTTGATATGAATGAGCACTTAATCAAAAACGAAACTGCAACCTTTATTGTCAAAGTTGCATCTTTATCTATGTTGAATGCAGGAATCGAAATTGATGACGAACTAATTGTCGATCGTAGTTTAGATGCCAAACACGGCGATATTGTAGTCGCACTAATCGATAATGATTTTACAGTTAAGCGCCTGATGATTGATGAATCGGGTCAGTGGCTTAAAGCAGAAAACCCTGAATATAAAAATATTTATCTGGCAGATGGTCAGGAACTAATTATCTGGGGCGTTGTCACTCATATCATTAAAATGACAAGAAAAAGATCATGAAACATGAGAACAAAGTCTTTTTTTTGATTGACGTCAATAACATGTACGTCGCTTGTGAGAGAGTCTTTGACCCAAGTTTGAACAATAAGCCTGTGATTGTTCTCAGCAATAACGATGGGTGTGCCGTAGCGCGTAGCAATGAATCTAAAGCGTTAGGCATTAAAATGGGTGTGCCGTTATTCCAAATTAAAGACATAGTTAAGCAACACAATGTAGTCGTTTTATCTAGTAACTATGCAATGTATGCAGAAATGTCGAGACGTTTTCATACGATCCTTGGTTCATATGTAACGGATGAAGAAGTTGAGCCATACTCGATTGATGAGTGCTTTGTTGATTTCACAGCTTATGAGAAGAACTTTGATTTAGAAAAAGTTGGTCAGCAAATGCGTCAACAAATATGGAAATGGTTAGGTCTTCCAGTCTGCGTAGGTATTGGCAGAAGTAAAACAGAATCGAAAATTGCAAATCACATTGCAAAGAAAAACCCCGGCTTTAACAGTGTTTGTGATCTCGTAAACATGGATCCTTGCAACAAAGAATATTATTTCTCATTAATTGAAGTAGCTGAAGTTTGGGGCGTGGGTCGTAAGCACTCTAAAAAGTTGCAAGGTATGGGAATCAAAACAGTATTGGATCTAGCTTGTACAGAAGCACGTGAAATGCAGCGACAGTTTTCTATAGTAATGGCTCGTACAATTAATGAACTACAAGGCATCTCATGTATTGAGATTGAAGACACCCCGCCATCAAAAAAACAAATTATTAAATCATGTTCCTTTGGAGCTAAAGTAACTGAGCTTGATGATTTGAAAGAAGCTATAGCAATGCATGCACAAGAAGCATGTAAGCGATTGCGTGATGAAGAGTCACTGTGTGGTTGTCTACTTGTATTTGTTCAATCAAGCCTATTTGATGAAAGTGCCCCTTATTATAATAAATCAATCACAGGTTCGTTCTCTGAACCTACAGATAGCGCTTTAGATTTCGTAAAAGCTGCAACCAAAATGGTATCTCACATTTATAAAGAAGGTATTAAGTATAAAAAGTGCGGCGTGATACTAACTGGGCTAGAACCTAAATCTGGCCATACCTATGACCTATTAACCGACTTTGAAATGATAGAAAAGAAAGAACAATTGATGAAGGCGCTTGATAACGTGCACACAAAATTCGGAAAGAAAAAGCTCGGTGTTGGTCCTTGTTATATACCTGGTCGAACTTGGTGGATGTCGAGAGATAAACTGACTAAAAACCCCTTTAGATTTGATGAACTATTAACCATAAAAAATTAAAAAATAATTCACTTAAATATTGACCAATATATCGTACTACGATATATTTTATTCATCGAGATAGAGATTGCGGCTCAATGACTCTTGATGAACTTAATCTAAGCGAGGAAATAAATATGAAAACTTTAACAATCTTAAGCAAAGTCACTAAAGATGCTAAAGCTACAGCTAAATATGATGAATCTCTCAAAAGCGGTGATGTAATTACCTACCGCAATGAAGATGGTGCGATAGTTGAAGGTATCGTATCTTATGCTAAAAAGTGGCAGTCTCAACGTTATTCAAATCTTCCAGCAGTAGAGATTGAAAAATGAAAGAGTTTAATTTTGTCTTCAGAAACCCACTCTCTCGAGTAAATCATTCTCTAGCTGATTCAATTCCATCAGATACCTCACATGATATTTATCCTGATGATCATAAAGTAGCGAATGCAATTGCTGATTATGCCGGTGGTTTAAATGATTGCGCATACATTATTAGTGAATGGACTAGGAATAGACTTCTAAAAGAGTATGGAGAATCTAGATATTTAGAAAAGATTAAAATTGATGGCCGTCTTTTTTTTATTGTTACTATTCACTATGAAAAGCTAGCTATACAAATGGCCGATGGTTCAAAAAAATATAGGCAAACTTGGGATTCCCCGATGCGACAAATAAAGGAATTAAATATCCCAAGTTATATGCCTAAGAAATAAGCGAAGCCCCGATTGCGGCGGGGCTTCCCATCTAAGCGATGGTCAATGTAAAAATATTCTCGATTCAAGGTGAAGTCAAGTGGATAACTCAGCGGCTGATAAAGCTAAAAAGAAATATGAAGCCAAACGGAAAATTAAATCTGTACCTATCTTAATTGATAAAGAAGCTGATTTGTTGGCTTTCGCAGATAATCTTGATGACTTTGCTAATTGGGTTAAAGACAAAATCAGAGAAGAACTCTCGAAAAAATAAACTGTGCTCGCCTGCACTATCGCTTAGATAGATTATATTTTTTTAGCGAGCATTAACATGAAAACCCTTAATGAAGTATTCAAGGATTTCTTTGAATACAATAAACCTCTTTGGAGCAATCGAACTCGTCTTTATAAAAAACAAGCTTATAGAGATCATGTAAAGCCCTTTCTAGGAAAAACCAAAGTTAATGAAATCAAACCAATTGATATTCTAAAAGTTCTTAAGATTTTAGAAGATGAAGGGAAAACCAAAACCACAAAATTTGTTCTGCAAATGCTAAGAAAATGCTTTCATTTAGCTGTAGCAAGTGCCTACTGTGATTTTAATCCGGCAACATCACTCACTGATGCCCTAAAGCCTCACCAAACTAAAAACCACCCATTTATTTCAGAATCAAGAATGCCTTTTCTTTTTAAAGCATTAAAAGAAGACGGCCGTTTAGATTTGGAATTTAAAGTAGCATTTCTATTAGTTACTTATACAGCTGTAAGGGTGAATGAAGCATGTAAGGCTAGATGGCCAGAATTCAGCTTTAAACAGGAACGTTGGAGTATTCCAGCTTCACGAATGAAACGAAGAAGACCACACGTAGTTCCCCTTCCTAAGCAGGTAATTGAAATTCTACTTATGTGGAAGGATAAATGCCCGTCTAATGTTTTGGTATTTCCTGAGCTCAAAGATATTAATAAACCAATGTACTCAATCCGTCTTATAAATGCGATTAATAAGACATCATACAAGGGCAAACAAACAGTTCATGGATTGCGAGGTAGGTTTTCTACTTCAGCTTATGAGTCAGAATTGTGGCGGGATGATGCAATTGAAATGAGTCTGGCACATGCAGTACGGGGTACTAAAGGTATTTATAATAAGGCTACCTATTTCAGTGAGCGCCAGAAACTCATGCAATGGTATGCCAATAAAGTTGAGAAATGGTCAAAAGATTTTTTGATATAAATTGCCAACCATTTAAATTGTGCATTTTTTGCTCAAAAGTAATTAATTTTGTTAAATATGAGCAAATATTTTCTCAATGAAAGCCCTCATTAGAGGGCTTTTACACAAATACCTACATTAACATTGCTATTGATCGTATGCGCGGAGCATCCTGATAATAGGATACATAACATCAAAAACTTAAACATCGATCGGAACCATGTCGACCGTTTGACCAGCCAATTCGTGATGACAGTCAGATAAAAATTGAATCTTCCCGTCAGTCAAAAACAGATGGCATCGGCTTGCTGGATAATGGTCATTAACAAGTAAAGAAGGTGTAAACGTTGGCTTATTTATATCGCCGTTAAAATCCCAAGTACTGGCATTATGATGTGCACCTTCTTTCACATGAAATGGATGTAAATATTTACAACCAGGGCACTTAAACATATAGATGCCGCTGCTCCAGTACTCAAGATAAGGAGTAAGCTCAGTGACTGTTTCAGCTTGAGTCATTTAGATCACCACTCTATTAGAAATCCAGCCATAGAAAAATTGTTCCTGGCTTGGATTACGTTCACAGATTTCTATGTAGCGTTGGCCTTGCATAATATTAAGTACTCGTTCCAGCACTTTTTCACCTTCTTTCCCGCGTTTGGCCAGATAAGTTTTGAGAGCATTTAACGTAGCAGGTCCATAAATTCCGTCGACCGCAAGATCTGGCCACCCTGCTTTTCCCTGATTGTTCAATAGATTTAATGCGCGCTGTAAAAGGGGTTTTGCAAAACCGGTACCACAATTTACTCCTGTGTCTAACAACTCCTCAGCAACTGCAGAAGAAACAGCATTAACCTGGTCAAAACGCGGAGCTGTCCAATAGTTTTTGCGATAAATAGACTTGGCCATATCAAGCGACAAGTCCTTCATGTTTCCTTTAAATCCGTTTGCTCGAGCAACTGCTTCAGTAATGCCGTACTTAGTTGCACCACCACGATCTGCGGGGTTATTTACATACCCCCCTTCACGTTTAATAAGTTCTTCAAGATATTGTTCAATATTCATTTCAGTTTCCTTTAGATGTAAAAAAACCGCTCGAAGGCGGCATTTCAAGTTGAATAGTTACTGTTGATTTGAATCTTCAGCTTCTTTCTTTTGCTTATTTGTAGATCCAAAATAGAAAGCGATTACGGCGCTAGATAAACCTAGTAAAGTTCCCAGAGAAACGTTTAATAAGTCTCTGTTTTTGTCTGGATATTCAATAAAGAACAAACCAAGAACACAGAGGAATGACATAGCAATAACCATGTATGCCAAATATGTCCGGGTGTTTTCACTGTTCATCATTATCCCCTTTTAAACGTTTTTTAGTAAGTTCATATTGCTTCGTTTGAAGCGCATGAATCTCGTCCTTACGCTTTTCATCTCGCTTCTTGAAATAAAGGTTCGTTAGAAAGGTTGCTATACCGATTAAGATTGAAAAGACAACGGCCCAATCAATTTTACCTATTACACCGATCAAGCTGCCTCCCACTACATAGCCATAAGTGAATTTTGTTGCAGTTGCGGCAGCCGTACTTGCAGCTGCTTCGACTACGCTATTTGTTTGATCGTTCATGCATGCCTTCCTCCAGATCATAGGCAATAAAAAAGCACCCGAAATGGGTGCTCTAAGTTCTTTCAAAGTATTAAAGGGTTTGTAAGATTTTCCCTCCATTTATCAATTGTGTCGTTAAAGGTGCCACTCCTACAATTGCGGTCCCACCTGGACCTGGTTGGCCTTCAGTCGTACCGTGGTATCGCCAATTCCAAGTACCATCATTGGTGGACTTGGTACCACGTTGTCCCCATCCACCACCATCACCAGATAATGGAGATACATAACGACCATCATTTGGCGTTCTATAACCTTTACCTGGTATCTCAGCTTCAGCATCAGTAACTTTTACTACTAATAAATACCCCCCTTCCAGATACCAGCGCCAATCCTGAGTATCATTGTGGATTGGCTGTCCAGTCATAACTCGACCAAACGGTGCTCCAGCTCCGCCAGGAACACCCTGCACGCCATAATTCAGTTCAGTGTAAATACCGCTAGGAGTTGCGCCACCACCTGAACCTCCACGAGCCAACGTTCCTCCATCAATGATCAAGTTCAATTTACTGTGCCGGTTCATTAAACCAGGTGCACCTTGGAACCCATCACGGCGCGTTCTGGTAAAGTTATAATTTGGATCACTGGTCCATGCACCAAATGCCAAATGTGGCAAGCCACCATCACCACCCCGCCCGACAACAGCGCCCTTAATCGTAAGATTTACGACAAGACCAGAAGGAAATTCTCCAGTATCGATCGCTGGTAATTCAGGAGCAGCAGGAACAATAAACTCTTTAGTATCCGTTTTATCAGTATGCTTATAAACCATTCTGGTTTCCGTTCTAAGTGAACTCGAACTGGATACCAAAGCGCCCGCCTCAACTACAAAACTAATTTCGCCTGTGGTTGGCAAATCACCTCTTTGCATCTGATATAGACGTGCAAGATTAATATCTAGCTGGTCATATCGAATGTAGATTGGTGAATCATCAACTGGCACATCAATAAAGTCCTTGTCATTAAGGTAATAACGCACATCGTAATTCACTGCAGTGATTGTATTTGAGAACTTATCAACCGGATCTTTCTTTGCAACTAGATAAGGTAATGAGTCCTTTGTATCGTCATTCACAACCGTATAAATCGTATTAACGAAATCATCTGAACTTAGCTTTAGAGCACCGCTTGGTAAACGTCCTAAAACCACCTTATTCTTGGCTGAACCAGATGTAACCGGTATAAGGTCAACGCTGCCATCTCCCATTTGTAGATAAATTACATAGCTCTTGCCAGCTATGAAATCGACATCGTGACTCAAAGTAAGAATTAAGCCCTCTTGCTTTACCACCTCACCGCTTTGATGAATACCATTTCGATAATCAGCTACAGCAATACGGTCACGTAATACTAATAATTCAGATTCAGGTGCTGCATCAAAAGTGATAGATTTACGCTGAAAGCGAAGTTTGTTCCAAAGCCGATATGCATTGAAATGGGCTTGCCACTTATTACGTACTCCTACAGATTTCACTTCTTTTGGATTCTTGGCTCCTTTATCCGGCAAGTAAATATTGATGCGACTATCATCGGTCGGATCCGTATATTCATAGATGAGGCCATCATAATCATCTATTACACCGAAAGTCAGATCATGCTTGTAACTATCCGGAATAATATTCCTAAAGTTAAACAACAACACCGAGTTATCTGTAGGTCGCTCAAAGTAGATTTTTAGCTTATTGTTTTGCCGATATGCTGTACAAAAGACGGCATCACACAGGTTCGTCACAAGCTCTTCAAATGAAAGATTGGTATCATCAATAGTAGTGCAGAACTCAGCCGCTAATGGAGTACCAAAATAATCGACTATATCGTTATAGGTACGATAGATGTTTTCTATATCAATCTCTTCAATCGTACGGCGGCCAATCTTGTCATCCAGTGCCATTGAGACCAGTGCATCTGCAAAGCTTGACGTTGGAAATAACTCAGTCGTCATTGAGCCATTTTTATAAGTCGGTAACATCCGCTGAAGATCGAAATTGATCTTGCGGGATTTAACTGACAATGCTCCAGTCGTTGCATAAGTACGTGCACGGAAAACCGTTTCATGCTCATACGTTGTGCTTTGCAATGGATATGCACCATATAGTGCTTGCCACTTCACATCATCAACAACAGTTGTAACTCCAGGAGTTGAAGTTAAACGGCGAGCTCGTACACTGCAGCGGCCCTGAAATGTGACCATATCCAGCGTTGCCCCAACAGTTTGCCGTGACTTAGCCGAACCCTTGAGAATGATCTGCTTTAGCATTGGATTACCAATTGCAGCACCTGATTCATTCACTGGAGTAACTTCAACCTCAATCGTGACGTTTACAGCTGCCTGATTGCCCCCTGATGAAACTGTATAAAGTCCATTTGTGGCAACGAAGTTGCAAAGTACTCTACTACGTTCAATATTGTCTAAGATAAATGGACCTATCCATTTCTCACCGATGGATGCAAGCTTTGGGGATGCAGCAGCTGTTTGCTGATTAGATAGCTCTTTTAGCTTTAACCAGTTTGGATTAACCGCTGCTGGATTTGATAATGTCATGCGATCATCGGCAACGGATAGGACACTGTAAGTACCGTTTAAATCGTATGTTTGCCCGTTATAAGTAAATGAAGCATTAGTGATTTCAATGCGATCATTGCTGACAAATTTAGTCGTTAAATCTGTGTTGTTTGCAGTTGCCCGAAGGATCTCGTTTGGATAGGCAAAAAGAAGATAATTGGTTCCTTCTAAAGTTTGTGTATCGGCTGGTCGCAAGACTTGACCATTAACAGAAGTTTGATGCTGTACTGTTAAAGGTGGTGTAGTAATTTCAGTACCAATCGAAAAGTAGGGTTCTCCAGAAACGATGTCTACACCTGGTCGAAATACCTCAACAGATGCCCCAGCAATATCTACAATGTTGGTTTCACCGTCGTAGGAACCTTTAATGTGATATTGACCACGGCCTATGCAGCCGACCATATGTTCCACTTCGATGTTGTTTTCATAAACCTTATAAGGCACAGCTATTGAATCAGGCGTATCCCAAGCAGCACCATAAATATCTGCAATACGACCATTCACCCGGATCTTGTTTTCTCGATTAGAAAGTTCGTTATTTGCGGATGAAGATTGGTTAATATTCTGAGTAGTCTGCGCCATCGATGGCGTAGGCATTAAAAACGCAATCGCAATACTAATTACAATTGAAACGATAGCAGCAACCCATTTGGGGTTCTCAATAACAATGAAAGTACCAGGTAAAAAATCAAGCTGCTTTAAGTCAAATGCATTCTTGGGAGTTACTTCATTCGCTAAAGAGATTTCCGCATGGTTCATATTACTAGGTGTATAAAAAATACGGATGTGCTCAGGCATGAATTCATATTTTGAAGTAAGCCATTGCCCTATGGTGTGTGCATGTTCAATTGTCTTCTCTTCAGACAATGCATCTTGTTTATAAATAACTTTAATCATAATAACTAACTCGACTAAACCCCATTCCCATGACAACCTCTTCCGGTAAATAAGTGACCCCGCTTTCCATCAGATGCAGAATCTTTTGCCCACGAAAAAGCCCCACATGTGGGGGCTTGTTTCTTTGTCTTGGGTGGAAGGCGACTATGCACCCCTCCTTAGGCATAGGCAGAGGATTCAATAGTTTTAAACGTGATGTTAGGAAAGTAATTTTTCCTTTTGGTTGCATAAATAGTTCAAGTGCCTCACCTCGATCTACTCCATATAGATCCATTGCAGCTTCATGGACAAAATGGACACAGTTGTAATGCTCTTCGTCGTACTGCTTATCAAGCAAATGATCATGACTTTTCACACAGCCCCCTTCAGCCCACTAAAGCGATCAAGTGAGAAAATATCCCCTGTTTTATTTGTGTTTAGCCGTGGTGATTCTGCTTTAAATGTTACTGCTTTATGATTCATGGCAACACTGGCAAGCTGGAGGCCAAGTAAATAAAACATTGGTGTATTCAAGTTATCTGAACTATAAAGGCGGTAATTTACGGTCGGCTTAACATTAGAATATTGCCCCTCAATTACCCGTTCAAACTCATCAGGTAATACATCACCTAAACCAGAAATTGAAACGGTAAGTGTCTGGTCCAGATCACCCAGCATTCCGGATCTTTGAATTGAAACAGGCAGATATTCATAAAAGACCTGACCAGTGCCAACCTTATGCTGCACATAGACACCTCTATCGTCATTACGAACAACACGATAAGTGTTTAGAAAAGATGGATGTGATAGCTCAATACACTCCAGTTGATAGATATCGACTTTACGATTGAGAAAGAACTTGGCGTATTCGTTATCCATTAGACCTCCCAATCTTTAATCAATGCTGCATCAGCTGTAAGGTTTGGCTGGTTCTGAATGACTTCCATCTGAGCGGTTACCCGGTAAAGATTTCCATTCACCTCGTTAGTCTTGAATGAGTTAGGAATGAAGTTACATAGATATTGCTGGCGTGCACCCTGATCAATCACCAGATCCGCATAGAATGAAGCTGGCTTATTCTGGTATATCCTCCAGAACGCCATCATTTTATTGAAATCGGTTTTACTTAAATTCCAGTTCACATCGACAATGTGGCTATTACGTTTTACATCGATGTAATAGCGTCCTCGACCTCCATCCATCTGCTGACGTTTAACATCATCACCTGGTGTTACGCCATAGCCATTTGTTTGAGGATTTAGCTTTAACTTGTACATAACTTTCCTTTAGGCAATAAAAAAGCGCCCAAAGGCGCTTCTCAAAAATTAAAACTAGAATTTCAATTTATTTAATATAAAACTCGAAAGGTAATATCACATCAAAAGAATAATACTGACCATTTAACTGATAAGGCTTTATTTTAGCGCCCTTAACTGCTGAAATCGCTTTTTTATCTAATTCTATTAACCCAGAACTTAGTATTACGGTAACGCTTTTAATAATTCCTTGATTATTAGCCTTTACATTCAATAATAATTTTCTGTACTGTCCTTCTAAATCAGCTCGAGTAATAGCAATGCGAGGCTTTCTTTCCCACTTTACTTTATCTAAACTCTCTACGTTAAATTCACTTAATGAATTAACTTCGCTTCCGTCATTAGTGCTTTCTACTAACAGAACCTCATCAGAAGCCCCACTATTTATTCTTTGCCAACCATTATTAACTACAGGTTCTAAACTATAAACATTGCTCGCAAAAACTATGTTCACAAACCCCATTAAAGTTATTAAAACTTTAGTATTCATATCGCTTGTTCCAGCTTTGATTTTTGCTCTAAAAATAAAAATGGTTAATAGTGAAGATTAAGCTACTAACCAAAAATGAATTTTATCCAATTTTTTTAATTAAAAATCTTTAATTCATTAATTTTATTAGAAAACCATCTCGAAAGATGGTTTTCTAGATTAACGATTACGTCTTGCGGTCGTATTCTCAGTCAAGGAGCGACTAATAGTTGAGTTTGGATTACCAATTTGATCACTTACAAGTTTTGGTACCGTTCTTGGAAGTTGCTTATCCAGTTCCTCTTTAACAATGATCCGGACTGTTTGCTCAT
Source organism: Acinetobacter sp. D009 (assembly GCF_038562025.1). Taxonomy (NCBI): domain Bacteria; kingdom Pseudomonadati; phylum Pseudomonadota; class Gammaproteobacteria; order Moraxellales; family Moraxellaceae; genus Acinetobacter; species Acinetobacter sp. D009. The sequence goes on along the minus strand of NZ_CP151886.1, from coordinate 1,570,929 downwards.
CCAATTGCTCAGCTTCAACCATTGCCCCACTTACCTGATTTACGACTTCAATTTTGAAATTGATAGTTGGAGAAGATTGCTCAAAAGTAGGCATAAACTCAGCTTGAGGGCGTGAAGATTGTCCTAAGGTAAAGTCCTGAACATCTTCAAGATTTGAACGATCATTAACTAAACCATTTGAAGAGAAGTAGACTTTGCCATCATGGAATAGATCTGAGTTTGCCGTGTTAGAGGGGTTGGCTGCACTAGTATTTCCCTTATAGATAATCTGATCATCTTGATAGGACTGATTAAAGATGTTCGAAATATCTCTATTTTGGTTAAATGCTCGTGAACTTTGATTAGCCCGATTCATGATATTTTCAAAAGAGGTATTATTTTGAGCATAGTTAGAAATAAATGATTTTGGACTTGTGGCCTTTCTCATCTGTTCTACTTTCTCAACCCCTCCCCAATTTCTAATATCATCCTGAGACCAGACAATCTCATTTCTATGCACAGCACCAGCTACATCATACTTTTTGCCTCTCCCTGTAAACCCGCCATTAGCAAAGCCTTTCGAACCATCCACGACAATCGGATTGGAAACACTTGTTTCTCTAAAGTTAATAACTTCTTCAAGTAGATTCTTCCTAGCTGTTTGAACTTTCTCGTTAAGTGCCTTGCTTTCAATTGATTTAACAATGATCTGATTGTCTCGAGCAGATTGATTAAAGATATTCGTATTTGTCCGGCTATCATTAAATGCTTTTGAACTTTGAGCCGATCGGTTAAAGATACTCTCAGCAGAGGTGTTATTTTGCGCATGATTGTTGATCAATGTACTGGAATTACCATGGTCCCTAAAAATTGAAATTTCCTTCAGCAATTCCTTCTGAGCATTCTGAATAGTACTGTTTGAAACATTACTATTTTGAATTTTCGAGTTAGAAAAATGAGATAAGTTCGATTTATTGGCAGTAAAGGATTTACTACTTTGAATCGATCTATCTTGAATTTTGCTAAAGCTTGAGTTGTTCCCAGCGTACTGGTTAGTAATGCTTTGAACATCTCCCGATCTTGATACTGCATCTTTTCTCGGCTTGAGAGCATTAAGGATAATCTGATTCTCTCGAGTAGGCTGATTAAAGATATTCGAGATCGTTTGATTGTCATTAAAAGCTTTTGAGCTTAGGAATGAACGATTAAAGACATTTTCTGCTGAAGTGTTATTAGTAGCATAGTTATTAATAAATGCTTCAGGGCTTGCACTCTTACGCATATTCTCAACCAAACCAACACCACCCCATCGTTTAATATCTTCTTGGGACCAGACTACCTCTCCTTTGTGGACTATACCCGCAGGATCATATTTGCCACCATATCCAGTAAAACCACCATCAGCAAAACCTTGATCTTTGATTGCCCGGATGTTTGCAATAATGCTGGCTCCTTGAGCAACTGCGCCAGCAATTAAAGGCAAGTTATAAGGGAAACCTACTTTTGAAGCTGCTGCGATATTCTGCTGAATGGCAATACCTGCAGCTGCAATTGCATAAGCCTTATCCGCCGCAAACATAAGCTTGTATGCTTTAGATTGCTCACCAAACATAGAACCAAACATTGAGGTGACTGAACCCATCATTTGGCCACCAAGGGCAATTTGGGTGTTCAGTCGATCCTGTTGATACTTGTCTTCAATATCCTTTGAGTTCTGAGCATATTCACTTGTAATTTGATTACGTTGCTCTTGAGCAGCTTGAATAATTGCAGTTTTCTGGTTTTCGTAATCCTGTTGCTGAATTAGCCCAGCTTGCATCTGTGCATTCAGACTATCTAAACTGCTTTGTTCATTTAAGTTCACCACTCCTTTTTGACTATCAAAAAAATTGGTCGCTGAGCTCATACGACTAGATCGCTCCTGATCCTGTCTATAAAACTCACTAGTGCCATTCATATCAGCTTGAACGCCACCCCATGTTTGTCCAGCTTTTGTCGCCCGATCAAGTGTTTCAAGCTGCTCTTGTGATTTCGATAAAGCAATTCGCTTTCTTCTTTCTTCCTCATCCTTTACAGTTTTTTGGATTTCAAGGCGCTCTAATCTGTAACGTTCTTGCATTGCTTCTGTTTCAGATAGCAGAAAAATACGAGCCTGAAATAAACGCTGCTCTTGAGCCAATTTCATAAGCGCGTTTTCTTGCTGATATTGCTGTTCTAGCAATTCCACAGCCTGCTTTTGTTCTGATTTACTTAATTCAATATCATGAGCCGCGTTAAACTTTTTGCGGTTAAAGCTCTCTTCAAGTAACTGTTCCTCGGTTTTCTGGAACTCCTTATAGTCCTCTAGTTTGCTTCTAACTGCTTGTTTGGCTATAGCAATATCATTATCAGCACGGCGCTGTAATTCAGCCTTAATTTCAACAGTACGCTCTGGAGTAAAACCAGCTTTATCAACATCCTCCAGTCTAACTTTTAAGTTATTCTGGATCCGCTGTACTTCACTAGCTACCTCATTTTCAAGTGACCGTTGCAGATCCTGTTGACGATCAAGTTGTGATTGGATATCACCTGATGCTTTATCACTCCCTTTACTTGCCCCACCTTTAACCTTGCTTTGCATACTTGGTGACTGATGCAGAAGTTTAAGAGTTACACCATCTTCAAAGATCACTTCACTAACATAGCCACCGCCTTTGCTGTCATATCTTGTCTTGATATCTTTCACAGCGACATTGGTTGTGATCGGCGTACCTTCGGGCATAGAGAAATCAATACCCTTATGAAATGAAGAAGCCCCTTTAGTTGGGGCTTGTCTTGGACCATAATTTGAACTGATCTTATAGGATGACAATGGTTTACCACCCGCCTGCAATCTGGCCAGATGTTCATTCGAGACTTTCTGGCCAGACATTGAACCGCCATATCTAACGTCGAGATGTGGGCCTGTGCCAATACCTGATTGGCCAGAAACGCCTACTAATCGTTTAGTGATTTTTTCTTGCTTTGCAAGTTCACTTGTATGCTTACGTTCAGCTGCAGTTAATTCATCTTTCTTATCCTTGAGTACATCGAGAGCTTTTTGAGCTTTTGCAACCTGATCCATTTCTTCTTTTGAAATGATCGCTGTTGTGCCAGGAGGAGCAACAGCTTGCTTGGCTTTTTGCAACTCGAGTATTTTTTTAACTGTCTCCTCACTATAACCAAGATTTAATAAGGCCAACTCCTCATTTGATTTCAGCACTTCATTGCGAAGACTATCAAAATAGCCTTTCTGAGCTTTGGCAGCCTTTTGAGCTGCACTTTCATTTCCAATTAAAGCCTTAGAGTTATTATCAATACCAGCAACTGCTGTTTGAGCTTTATTCCCAGAAAGTTCTACTTCAATACCAAATAGTTTGAGTGACTCTTTCGAAGTTTTAGCTGCTTTGGCATTATTCTCAAACTCAGCACTATTTTGTTTTAGTGCATTATAGATATCTCGACTAATACGCAACTCGTTAAAACGTTTAACTGCCTCATTCATGCTAATTGTGCCATCTTTGGCCTGATTAACTACCTGAACAATTTCCTTATTACCTTTATAAAGTTGAGCAATCGCATTCAATTGAATATTGATCTTACTGCTAGATTCAGCAAGTGCCTTATTCTGCCGCTCAAAAGCAGAAGTCATATCATTGATAGCCGAGTCCTTTTCTAATCCTCGTAAAGCTAACAATTCATCTTTTGCTCTCTTAGCTACTGCAGCTTGCTCTTCTAACTTCTTGTTAGCCTTATCAGCTTTATCCTGAAAATACATATAGCCTGCTGCTAATGCTGTAATTCCAAGAGTTATTGCGCCAATTGGACCACCAACTAAACCTAACGCACGGCTTCCAAGTGAAGCAACCCTATTTAAATTTCCTTGAGCTAAAGTATATGCAGCCGTTGCTGCGGTGGCCTCTTTTAAAGCGATACTATGAGCAACTTCAGCTGCAGTCTTGCGTTGTACAGCGATTGCACGTGCGTCAGCTGTAATTGCTGCATTATATTCTGCTCGAGCTAATCCTATTTCTGTTAACGCTAATGCAGCAGATTGTCTTGCTCGCATTGCCTCTACACCAAGTAACTGAACTTGAGATTGCGCTTCTGCCAAATTTGCAGCTCTTTGTTGAGCAGATGCAACTATGCTTGCTTGAATGGCGATAGTTTTTGTTAAAACTGCTTTCGTCATTAATCCAATTCCAAGGACAAAAGCACTATCTACAATTAGATCGAGATTTTCAGCCAGAATTTGAATGGATCCAGCTAAAGTTTGAGCTGCACCAGAACCTTGCCCTGTTTCACCTACAAACTTTGTAATACCATTGCTTAACATCTCTAAAGACTGAGTAATTGTTTTATCAGTTTTCCCATAGAGCTCTTCAACACTATCACCAGCTTTTAACAAGGCTTTAGTGATAACTTCTCCAGTAAGCTGCCCATCAAGCATCATTTGACGGAGTTCACCACGGGTTATTCCCAACCCTTTTGCCATAGCATTTAATAATCCACCAGCTCCATCAACAAGGCTGTTAAACTCTTCTGCTCTTAAAACTCCACCATCTAAAGCTTGTCCATACTGGAATAACGCCGCAGAAGCTGATTCAGCATTTGAACCACTAATAGCAACAGCTTTTGAGGTAATTTCTGTAAGTTTTGCAGTTTGTTCTTGAGTTAAATTTAGAGTTTTAGCATTTGACATGTATTTGGAATAGACATCATTAACAGCTCCCCAAGAAGAAGCAGAACGCTGAGCTATTTCAAAAGTATCATCCATTGCCTGATTTAATTCTTCTTGGCTATTAGTAACTAATTTTAATTTGTTATTAATACCAGTGTAGAGATCCATCTTGCTAATGGCAGAACCAATTGTAACCACGCCAGCCATGTAACCAGCTAATGAGCGAGTAGCTACAGACATGCGATCCATTGACTTTGTGGCAAAGTCACCATTCTTTTCAATACTATTGAGCTCATTACCTAGATTGCGTGCATTGCGTTCAGCATTTTGCGAATCAATAACAATGACCAAACGGGATTCTTGTGCCATTTCACTTTTCTCCAGGCAATAAAAAACCCACTCAATGAGTGGGTTCTGTTTAAGTTATATATAATTACTAAACTGGGCAGTTAAACCAATTTGGTCGCGCTAGAAATCTCTGCCCATTTGACATTGCTATCATCGAACAGTTTGCATTGATTAAAGGCTCATTTTTTATAACTTCTTTAGTAAGTTTCCTATGAAGAAGCGCAGCAGATTAAAAAAGCACCATAGGGTGCTTTTTTAAATTTTATTATTTATTAATAACCAATAAATAACTTATCAACTCTATCTTCTATTTTCCAATCATTTGGTAATGCAGAATTTCCATTCTTTAGTAAACTCAAATATTCTTTTGCTGTTTGAAGCTTACAAAGAGCTTCCTTAGTAAAGCCTTCATAACTTAGATTTTGGTAAATTTCACAAAACTTAATAGCACTTGTATATATATTTCGATCTTTTGTTAGCAAGTCTCGAGTATTAGTATTTCCTTTATTGTACTGTTGCTTAAACTCAATATTAGCTTTTTCTAGAAAATCATTTGAAGCATCTAACAGACAACTATTATATGCTGCAGAAAATTTTGAATTCTCAGGATCTTTTAAACATGTAACTAAAGAATTTCTAATTAGCTTTTTTGATTGAGAGTAACTTTCAGCACTTACATAGCAACTAAAAAGCAAAATCAACCCCACCAAAACAATCTTTTTCATCTTAATCCACCTTGTTAAAGTTTCTAATCACTTTATATTTAATATCTTGATTTGTTGCTTCAATAATTTCTAGAAGTGCGCCCTTATATCCAATTTCTTTTGATTGGCTAAGATCATATTCAACATTGTTATTAAATGCTGGTCTAGCAATATTGCTTGAAAACTCGCGATAACCAATGTTTATTTTATTACCAACTTTTCCACTATAAATTAAAGTTTGTTGGAATGAATCTTCATTAACTGATCCTTCGGTCTTAAAACTTACACTTGTTGCGTCACCACATGACTTAGTATTGTAGATTGTTACAACACATAACCACCCTTTTTTATTAATCATTAAGACACTTGGTGGATCCGATAATAGTTTTGCTCTGGCCCCTTCAGTATTTTTCTTAAGTTCGCGCAAAGAATAAAATTTATTTTCTTTATCATGACCAATTTGAGCATATTTACCGGCGAATACTTTATATTGCATATTTAGATCATAATCAGACTGGATAACTATTATGTCCTGTTCAATGATCTTTCCTTGTGAAACTAAAGAATCCCCAACATAAGCCGTATTTATAGAACCTATTGGCGGCTTACTAATATTTGCAGTTTTAGGAATATAATTACCAATTTGAGGAGTAGTACACCCTACTAAACCTAATCCAACCAAACCCGCAGCCAATATTTTTTTCATGAATTTCACCATTTGTTATAAAGTTCACCTAATCTAACAACCTGGTTACTAAATGTCATATAAAAAAACAGAATTCGAGATTAGTTTATTTAAAACTATTAAACATTAAGTGAATCAAGGCACCCCTTTAAAGCCTCTTCTGCAAATTGCTTTGCTACCTCTTTCTTTTCCTCTTCAGTTTTCAATAAAGGATTTTTGTAAGCTTCCTTTATGAGTGCAATATAGAACCAAGTAAATGATTGATCTCTTGAATCATTTGTAACAGTTATAAATAAATCTTTAGCTTGAGTCCCATGTTGTCTCTTATACATAATATTGTTTGCATATTTTGAAACTGGTTCACAATATTTCAGTTGTTCAGAACTATTATCAGCTATAGCTATAGTCGAAAAACTTATCAATAAACAAAAAAGTATTTTTTTCATCAAATCACCAATTACTAAGAGTGAGTAAAATTAAACAGCTCAGAAAACCCAAAAACCACCTGAAGGTGATAAAGTATTTTTTCTAAAATTTAATTAGAAGATTCAAAACCTTTTATGCATCTATTGAAAAATATTGATGAATAATCTTTCCTATATGCTTTTCTTTCACTTTCATTAACCGGAAATGGTATATGGTCGTAGACAAGGTCAATTAATTTCTTACTAAAAACAATCAGCACTTCATTTTGGGTCTTTTCTTCAACTAAATGATATTGCTCCTCTCGACTTTGACCCTTGAAATAATTATCCATATAGACCAATGCTAATTCTGTATATATTTCACACTTTTTCTTTACTTCTATATTTTCCGATAATTTGGCTTGAACCGTTCCTATCAATGTAAACATAAGTGTAAATAGATAAAGCTTTTTCATTAGGTTTCTCTTAGATTTTGTCATTTAATAAATCAGTATCTATTAAATTAATAATATTCTAGTAATGAAGAGTAAAAAATTTCGTTAATGTTAAATTTGTAGTATCACTAATCGGATAAGGTTTTCCGTTAATTATCAGAGGGAAAAATTTTGCTTTTTTACGGAATTCATCTAAAACAAAATTATCCAATTCTTGTAAGCCGGTACTTTTTTGAATCTTTGCAACTGTGATATTGCCATTATCATCTGCTTCTGAATAAATACTCATATATCTGATTTGCCCTTTAAGATCATCTTTATTAACCTTAATTTCAGGAAAAAATTCAAAAATTGGCTTTCTAGAAACATCAAAACTGAATGGCTGCTTACCATAAAAACCAACATAAAAACCATTTTCTTGATAAGGGTAAAAGCTAGCATTCTTCATGGCTTTTAAGCTTTTTTTGTCTAGAGATTCAATACCACTACTTTTAATGATTGTCGTATCTATCACTTTACCCTTTTCATTCGCTAAAAAACCTACAACAACCTCTCTGTCATATCCTTGAAGTTCCTGATCGCTAATATTAATTTTAGGGATTTGCTTCCAGTGTAAATTTGGAGGCATTACTTCGACTAAATTTTTAGGATCATTGGCATAAACATTAAGCGCAAAACAGAATAATAAACTTAATAAAACTTTTAAGAGAATTTTCATATTGATCCATGTATTAAAATATTTATTTGAAAGTATAAAAGTGATGAAATTATAAATGATTTCAACCGCAATTAACGATAATACCTTTTTTATAGAATTTCATCATAGCCTCATAATCCCTTAAGAGCGTTTCCTTTGTATATACATTAGGTGAGAGCTTCAGTAATGCTGGCATATACTGTTTTTTGTAGACATCAGGATAGGTGTTGCACAATAACTAAAATAGCTATCACGTAGATAGCTATTTTATTGCTTTTTGGATTTGGTAGAAATCTTCTTATGAACTTCTTCAATAAATAAATTATCTAAAGCAAAAATACAGTCGTTAAAGATATGAGCATCAACAGGTAAATCATTATGCTCAGCAAATACATTGATAGCCTGCTGATCTAAAGATAGAGGTACACCCTGCTCATATCGTCTAGATCTAATAATCGTGCTAAATGCTGCAAGAATTGAGTCAGCCGCATAAGAATATTCTGGTGGATCTGGAACATGTCCACCTAAGAACTTGATTTGTTCGATTTCGTGCGGCGTTTTCGACGCATAGGTTTTTCGATACTTGTAGAGTTCGATGACTTTCCCAAAATCGTCGCCTTGTCTTTATCTGCATCTTCCTGGATCTTTTGAGCATGCTCTTTAATGAATGTCCAGATCAGTAGGCCAATATCACCTAAGTTAAGCAGCTTAGATGCATTCTCAGGGGTATAAGGTTGCTCAGTTTCAACTGTATCATCACCTTCTACTTCAGCAAAAACTACGCCCTTCCAGTCCTCAATTAAATGAGCTCCAGCTGCATCCAATAAAAGCTCGTGGTAAAGCTTTCCGTTTTCATCTTTTGCCATTACATCATAGCCTTTTGATGAAATTTGATTCCCAGCTTTTTCTAATGCAACCTGAAAAGGTTTATAGCCGATCCCACGAATTTTAAACTCTGCTTGACCACCTGCAGTTTCAAACGTACACCACTTCGATACTTCTGAACTTCGTACAATTCCAACTTTTAAAGCCATAACTACCTCGAAAATTTAGAAAATAAAAAAAGCCCATGGGATTCCATAGGCTCTAAGGTTTATTAATTTGAATTACACAAGAGCACGCACAATCGTTGGAGCTGTTCGCACTTGAGCAAAGTTGATATCTAAAGTGATGATGTCATCACCGCCCCCGTCTGGGTGATTTGCTTCCATAACTTCTAGCTGCGGGAAGTTGAAAGAGTATTTACTTCCTTTACTGTCTTTAATATCAAAGGCCAGTGTAAATACATCACGGGATTTAATGGCATCAATCCAGCCTGCTGCTGTAGCTGAGAACATGAATGAAGCATTCGCTTCAATATCCATCATTTTCTCTAAGTAAAACTCTGGAGTGTATTTGCCTGAACCGATACAGCGGATCGCTTCAAGGTTATTATTGATTGAAAGCGTGAGTGACTGCATACACGCTTTACCTTGAATAGATTGGCCATTAACTAGCAAGTTTTCAACGTTTGGCATGCTAACCAATGGGCGGCTTGATGCAGCTAAAGGATTGTTAACCGGGTTTACTTGTTGACGGGTAAATGAATTACCTACTAAACCGAAGTTACCTGTGATTTTACCAGTGGTCTGAATCGTGATTTCACCAGTATTAACCTGAACTCCACGGTAAATAAAGACCTGACCAACATCTTCAAATACTTTCACCAAGGTTAATGATTTACGGACTGTACCACCAATTGTTAAGCTATTTGCAGCCCAGTTATTGAAGGCTAAAGCACTTAAGAATAGATCAAATGTCCCTAGCGATAACTCAAACTCTAACTGACCTGCCACTTCTGCTTCTGTAACTACACCACCTTGTCGGAAGCGAGAATCTACAACCTCACTACTTTCTTCAGTTGAAACGTTTTCAGATAAACCATCTGATACACGGCGAACGGTGTACCAGACTGGATTCGCTGGAGTTGTACCTAATACTGCTTCTTCACAAGCATATAAACGAATTTTTGAGCCTGAACTCATTTGTTGTTCTCCAAAATTTAGGCATAAAAAAACCCGCTTCATCAGCGGGTCGTTATAAAAAAGGGCGTAAAAAAACCCGCTAAATTAGCGAGTTCTTATTTGGTTTCATCTGAAGCCTGAGGCGGCTCAATATTATTCATTGCTGCTGCTACAGCTTCGGATAAATTGGTTGGCTGAAACTCAACTGGTGTTTCACTCAACGGTTCTTCAGGTTCTGGTTCAGGTTCTTCATGCAAACGGATATCAATCCAGCGAGACTCTGGAATATCTACTGGATTATCAAAATCAGGAACAATTGAAGCTGTTTCGATATCGAACTTTTTCTTGTAGGTTTTTACTGAAATGTCTCCATCTTCAAGCTGCTCGTAAGACACCGCAACAACTACATTCCCGTTAGCATCCTTCGGCATTTCGATATACCAGCCCTCTTTGGCAAAACCTAATGAATCTTTAATGAGGTAGTCACCAACATCTATCTTTTCAAAACTAATTGGCTGTTTAGAAGCATCTTCATTGAGTTCAAGTGAGTCAGCGAAAAGTCTTACAATTGGTGAAGCTGCCTTATAAACCCCGTTTGAGTCGACGGTGAAGCCTTTTGAGCTCAATTCACCTGTATTTGCTACAGTAACCAGCTTTCCGCTTGTTGCAGTATTATCAGTGGCATAAACGATATTGTTTTTGCTGGTATATACGATTTGTTCAGTCTTGCTTAGATTTCCAGTAGAAGTGTTATAACTCCACGCAATCACGGCCATATAATTGGCACGTGTTGAGGTGTAATAAGGTAAGAATAACTCCGTTCCTGTAAGTCCTCCCCTGGTAATTACAAGTGAAGGCCCGTAACCAGGAACAATTTGATTTGTATAAATGCTAGATGGCGCATTTTTAAATCGTGTTTTTTGTGTACCCGATTTATATGCAACATCTAGATCAGTTTCAGGTTCTGACGCTGGTGAAGCTCCATATCCAAAATCAGCGACACCATATGGACCAAAAGTTGCAACCTCTCCATTTCCTGTACCAACATTCTTTGTAGCGGCAGTGCCTAGTCCTGTCACTTGTGTATAGTCTGGCGTTAGGTTTGGAATACCAGATGCAAAAGGCAGCATAAATTGCCGCTTGCCTTGAGCAGAGTTATATTGAAATGGCCGATGATCCCATGAAAATTTAAAAACTAGATTTGCCATTATGCTGTTACTCCCTCAATGACTTGGAAAGTCAAAGTTTCAGTATGTTGAATAACACCACCAACAACCGCTTTAATATCCATCTGACATAAACCCAATGGCCATGCAGCTGTACTGGCAGTTGATTTCACGTTCAACCAGCCTTTTTGTGTGCTCTGGCTTAATGCAGCACAAGTTAAAGGTGTAACTGCGACTCCATCTAAAGTTTTAACCTGTGAAGTAAATGCATACCCGGTTAAATCAATTGCGCGTCGTACATCATTGGCTGGGTATTGCAGCGCATCATCGACATCGACTAACTGCAAATTCAAGTTGAATGTGTCACCACGCTTAAAACAAAAATTGCTCATAAGTGATTCCTGTAAAAATAAAAAGCCACCGATGAGGTGGTAGTGGATAAGACATAAAAAAACCGCCATTTTGGCGGATCTTATTTCTAAAATTTAAGGCTTGTAATCGAGATCTACACTGACTCCAGTAACGATATTATGTTTTGGACCATCTATACACTGAACGTTTGCTAAACGGATATTCACATCGGAAACACATAGCTTGTTTTCGCTTTGCCACTTCTTCAGCTCAACAGACATAATATCTTCTAAATGTCGTTCCAGTTCTTGCCGTTTAATTTCGATTTCTTCTAAAGTCAGCATACATGACATATCAATTCACCTTGTTTAGTTCAAATTATTCACTAAATGCACCACTAAACTTATCTTTATTGTTGTTTTGGCTCATTTTTAGCTCTCAAACATTCCTCCTCCACTTGGCGTGGAAAATTCACCATAGCAAGCATGCTATTTTCATCTTTTTCGCTTACTTCAGGAAAATCATAGACCTTATCTACCGCATCACTCACATCATCTCTATAATCGTCACCCAAAAAACTTGTAAATACTAATTTTATTGCATCCTTACTAACATTAGCCCACTTAGCGTTAAAAGTAGAAAAAGCAACTTTACCAATGTTCTCACAATATATTCCATTAGATATTTCGGTAGGCGTAGGTGTAGTTTCTGCAATAGCAAACGCATTGCTCGATAAACATAATAATAGTGCAATAAATAGGCTCTTACTTTTCATGATTTTTAATTAACTCTAAATTGTACTGATACATTGTACTGGATAAACTCGCTATCCTTGCCTGCATTGATGGCTTGCCCCTGCAGACATTCCAGATGATCAATACTGAAATATTCGAAATGAGCCAGTAATGCATCGCTGAGCTCGGTAATCGCTTTCTCTCCAGTATGTAGTCGATCGAAGCATTGAATCATAATATTGCCTGTTCGCCGTGTACACGGTTTGTCAACAATACCCGAGGTAAAACTCGGACCACCTGCAATTGTTAAACGGCACCATACGCCGTCCTTTGGTACCTTAAAACCCGGAGCATTTGGATACTGAATTCTGTCTTGGGCAATACCTGTAAAGCTTTGCATACGGCTGATAATAGCTTGCCTCGTCTGCTCTAAAGTCATTGCCATCTTAACCACCGTACTTTTGAGAAATATAAGTAAACGTGGTGTTGTAAATGCCTTGTGGTGCTTGATCAGACCAACCATTCTCTAGGCGTTCAGCATATGGAAGGTTGTTCTGGATATAGACCAAATTGCCCAGCTTAAACTTAACGGCTTGAATAGCTGCATCTTGCACGGCGTTTGTTTCAGATCCACGCACACCATAGTCACCAGATCCAATCGAAACAATATGAGAAGCACGATAAGCACCCGTATCAACGGGACTTGAAACAACTAAAGACTGAACAGCATCCATAGTAATTTTCTTTACCTTGTCCTCTGCTGTTTTAGCCACATCAAAACTGAAATCAGTTGGCTTTTTCCCCTTCCATCCCATTATTTACCTCGCTTTCTTCATACATTTTAAAAAGGTCTTGAGCAATCGCTTGAATCGAATATGCTTCAAATTCTGAACTAGGCTCATTTTCTCCCATGAGCTTTTTAACTTTCTGCCAAACATGAACAGCTTCATGTAATAGCAAGCCATAGATCTCTCTCACTTTTCTTTCTGAGGTATCACCCAACTGAACAACTGCATAAGCACCATTAGAATAGAAATCAACTTGTGCCGCTGCGCCTTCAATAGATAAGAAAGGGTCAACCTGATTCATGTTTTCAAATAACAGATCCATGTGAATTTGATTTCGAGCTAATGTGTATTGAACATGTTGGAATGGTGAGATGTACCACTCGGGTACATAATCAGTATTAACCATGGCCTGACCTATCAACTTGGCAAAGGTGTTTCAGTCGCCTCTCTGCCATCAAATGCGTTATGAATAAAAATGCCATCCACATATTCGGGATGGCATGCGCAGTGAAAAAATGAATGAGGTTTTAAATCATCATCAGGTACAACCTGAACGCTGTCATAGACCTCATGTGCAGTCCAAGTCATAATTACTCCAATAAAAAACCCACCGAAGTGGGTTTATGTTTTTTTAAATTACTTTTTGGGCTCTTTTTTAAAAGTAACTGTAATTTTATTCTTTACAAGATTTTTACCTATTTCATAGTCAGGATTAAATGTAAATAGATTATGAGCCGCTATGCCTACTGCTGTTGCAACCCCTAAGCCAGCAACTAAAACACCTGAAGCAACTCCCGCAATACGCCCTTCAGTATAAACACGGCAAGTTAACCCATTACTTTCAATTGATTTTTCAACCATATTTACACATTCTTTAATTTTTCCTCCCGCACCTAAAATCTCAAAAGATTTTTTTCCTTTAATTAAAGGCTCAAGAAGACTATTAGTTAAATTGTCATATTTAATTGTTTGCATAAAGATCAACATTATTTAAATTAATGAAATATAATTAAATCAATTAAAATGTTATCTTTCAATAACTAAATTTTTCTCAACTGACATTTCCAAATAGTTGAGGCAGGATCTTGCTGAATATGAATAACACGGAATGAGCCTGAGGTTGTTAGCCATTCATCATCAATTTTGGGCACCATTGTCACTTCATTTTGAAGCACAGTTGCTTTTTTATCTGTGGCCAGCACTCCAAGCGTTTGTATTTCATATTGACTGTATGAGCCAAACAGAACGCCACGGCCAGAATAATTTTCTTTAACTTCAACATAAGTTTCAGTCTTAGGATCCCAATTTGTTTTAGAGTTCCGCTCACATGTAAAAGTATGAACGGCGTCCGCTAAATCTTCATTAAATGCATCAGCAATATCTGCCTGAATTTCTTCACGTAAGCCCATTAGATTTTCCTGACAAAAAAGACGGATTTTCGTTTGCAATATGGTTTGATCAAATCAAGAATAAATTGCTCAGTCGCACTCAGTTTTACTGATCCGTCCTGGTATTCATTTTCAGTTTCAACCGTATCAGCTTTGACTTTTTTACGTTTTAGTGCCTGTTCCTGCCCTTGATATAGATCACCTTTCATAATGCCCTTGATGATTTGATAGGAGGCCGTTTTTAAAGGTTCAGGTACTTGGGTAGCATCTTCATAAGGCTTAACGTTACGTGCTAAAAGATATGCTTCGGCCATTTGGAGGTATTGAGCCTTATCACTGGCAGATAAAGCATCAAAGCCTTCAACATGTTCTATCGCTTCTTGTTCAGTGATAAAGCTCATAAATTATTCCTTTGGATCTTGTGGAATTAAAGCAATCAATTCTGGCTTTAATGCCGACTGTTTAAACTCGATGCCCTTGTCAGTTAGATAAGCCTTGATTTGGTCGACCTTCCAGTTTTCATAATCACCTGGTGTAGGGCCATCTAATGGATCTGGATTACCCTTACCCTCTTCAAGCTCTGCAATACGTGCTTTCATTGCTTCAGGATCATTCTGAAATGCAATAAATTCACCTTTTGCAGTTTCTAGCTGTTCTTCAAGCTCTGTAATTTTTGCTTCAGTCATTTGTTGTCTTTCCCGTGCACGGTTAAATGATGAAAGTCCCATAGAAGGATCTCCAAAAAATAAGGCGGTGTTACCCGCCTTTTAGTTATTTGATTTTGTGCTTAAATGCCACAATACGGATCTGTTTAGGATCGTATACACGCTCCCAGTTAGTACCAGTTGCAAGCCCAGTATTTTTAGGAGCAATTCCATTTGGTCCTGCCCATTTAACACCACGTGGATGCAGCACAAAGTGACGGCGGTTAATCAAGATATCTACACCAGCAAGGCTGTCGCGATCAGTTTCAACCGCATTTGGAGCGCCAATATCTTGGAAGCCCACAGCGCCTTGACCAAATAAGAAAGAAGTAAACACATCACCATCAACGGGCATGCCATCATCAACAATCACACGGCGTTCCATAAAGGTTTTATAGAGTAAAACCCCATCAGCATCACGCACGGTTTCAATCAAGCCCTGCTTAGATAAAGCTGACATAGTGAATGAATGCATTGAAATCGCCGTTAATTTGTCAACCGCATCGCCAAGCTTATATGACGCATCAACAAAAGAATGACCATCAATAATCGCTGCGGCCCCTGTTTCTGCAGAAATATCATGTACATTACTTGCCATACTTGCAGCGCCAAAAACACCTTTGAGGGTATTCACGGTAAAACCTTGAAACTCACGGGCCCAATAATCTGCTACAAGATCCCCAACCGCTCCAAGTGGATCGTCGCCAGATAATGCCTTTGCTAAATCGTTAGCCCCCCATGCCTTACCGCGGGCATGAAGAATTGCAATATCCTGACCTGAAGTAATGTTATTTACAGTTAAAGGGGTTTGATCAGAAAGAACTTCAGATTCACCACTTAAGTCGTTCCAAAAAGGAATATTTACAGTAGTACCGCCTTTCGTACCGAAAGCTACATCTTCTTCAAGATCCCCCACAATGCCAGACTGCCATAAGGCAGATTTCTCAGCGGTTTTATTTAAAACATACGGAGTGAATAACTCAGGTACGATTACATCAGCAATTTTGGTATCACCCATTAGGCTTTACTCCTTAAAGTTTAATATTGTGTTTTGCAGCTAGTTCTTTAGCTAACTGCGGATTTTCATTTCGCAATTGCGCCAATTTGGTTAAGTTCACCGAACCATCTGGTTTGAGAATGTCGACCTGACCTTTTGTATTGGCACTACCTGGTGCCCCCATACCATTCGCCTTAGGCCAGTAGTACGGCTTTTGCTCACGTAGAGATTCAACCCACTCTTTTGGGGTTTGCGGTGTTTGGCCATCTTTGCCAATAACCACTTCGCCGTTTTCATCAACAGCAACCGCTTTACCGTTTTCATCTAATGCAAACTTTGATTTAGCTAAAAACGCAATGTCACCTGTTGCTTCAGCTAATGCTTCAAGCTCTACAGCCGCTTGAACGATTTGTCCTTGAATTACTGATTCCTTAAACTTATTTGCATAAGCTTCAGCTTTGTCAGCACGGTCTTTTTCGGCTTTAAGTACCTTTTCATGTTCTTCACGCATCTTCTCGGTGCGCTTATGAATCACTTCTGTAATTTTGCCTTCAGCAATTAGCTTGGCTTCTTCATCTTGATCAAGCTGAGCAAAGACTCTTTTAACGATTTCAGGGTCAATCCCTTCAAATTGAGATTGAAGTTCCTGAAGTTTTCGTTTTGCATCCTTAGCGGCATCACGCTCGCTTTGAAGTGCAGTTTTAAGTCCTTTAGGATCTTCGTAGCCGTCTAAATCAAGGCGAAACTTCCCGTTTTCCTCAACATATAGAGCACGGTGCTCTTCTTTGATTGCATCAAGTGAATCAACAATAAATGGCAATGACATGTTCAAACCTCTCGTTTGATTGGGGTAAAACCTTATCTCAAGGCATAAAAAAAGCCCTATTTGTAATAGGGCTTTGGGATATTTAAAAAATTAATTTCTTTTTATTTAAGCGGTCTAACTGGTCTAGAAAATAAATGCTTTTTCATGCCTACAATTCCCGTGGTGATGAGAATGCATATTAAACCATGAAATAGAAAAGAAATTAGGCTAGGCCTATAACCATCAACAATGGAATGTAGGATTGTAAAAGCTATAAGAATACCAGCTGTTAACCTAAAAAGAGCTACTGAGGTATCTATTAGTCCATCTGAGACTCCTTTTATCATCTCTTTATTTTTAAAAGCGAATAGGTAGAAAAAACCATATAAAAGCGAACCAATGATTATACAAATTAATATTGTTATTAGGTTTGTTCTATCGAATAGATCTCCTAAGGAAAAAACGATTTTTTCAACCCCTTTAACCCCATTCAACAAATAAGCCATGCTCATTGAAGTTAAATTAATAATAATAACTATACAAAGCTCAGTATAAAAAATCACCCTTAATTTTTTAAACCCATCCACTTTTAATGAATCATTCACAAATTTTATCCCTTCCAATTCAAAGGATATAAAATATACTTTTCTTGCAAATTAATTCAAGATTCCTAACTTTTTTAAATTCCAAGCTCCTTAAATCTTTGTTCATCCAACTTTCTAAGTTGGTCCAATGTGTAAAGCCGCCCTTCTGGATCGAAGAACTTATCAAAATCGAATTTTCCATCTTTATAGAGCTTGAAACGCTTGGATCCTAACCATTCTTTTTGAAAGAAATCGTCTGTCTTCTTAAAGAACTCTTTGAAAGAGATGTTGGCATCCAATTGCCCTATTAACTGGCTTCGCTCATCTTTCGGAATGTCCTTAACTTGACGTTCGTCCATGACAAACGGGCGTTCTCCTACAAGGCGACCATCTTTCTCAACTGGAACCAGAATGCTGCGGCAATTAGGATGCAACGGCGGCACACGTTTAGCTGGATCGTTAATCTCCCATACGGATCCATCCAATGATGCACAAAGTTTGGATGTTCTTCCGTCCAGCGTTGCTACCAGTTTTACGTATTCAAAACCGATCTGGTTAAAACTATTGAGATAAGCTTGATTGGCCACATGACTGCGAACTGTTCTCACTGTACGATCAATATCAGATTTAGAACTGGTTAATAGACCATCCTCAAAGTTAAGGCGTTTAGTTCCACCGATGCGCTGAACAATTTGCTGATTCGTTTTACCTGAACTAATCCCATCCCGAATCGCATATTCAACCTTTTGACGAGCACTTTCAGCCAACTTTGTTAAAAGGTCGTCGACCAAGGCCCCGCCTACTAAAGGGAATTTTTTAGCAGCCTTATAAAGCTTGTCTCCATTAGGCTGTTTAATCTTTCCGCCGTATAGTTTTGCCGTGTAGTTGGCCTCATATACCGCTAATGCTGTAGCAGAAACCGCGAATGCTTCAGGTAATGAAGTATTAATTGCCGTAAACCACTGAGAAATTAAATCCCGAATCTCTTTGAGGTTTGTAGTTGTATATTGGCCACTAGCAAGTGCCACCTTTTCAGAATCATTTAACTCATCCAACAAATCTCGAAGCTTTGCCAGCATTAAGGCTGACTCAGCATTAAAGATTGTTAATAATTCATTAACTGATTGAGAAGAAGTTCGATATAAATATGCTTGATGTTGTGTAAGTACCTCGATCAAGGTTTTATCTTTTGAAGTCATGTCTCACCTCTACAACGGCATACTATACCGCTCACTTTCAACACGCTTCAGCTCTTCCTTAAAATCATGAGCTGGTAACTTCCCAGTAGCGATATATTCCCAATACGTCTGAAAAGAGTTCTTACCAGAAATAGCACCTTCATAAAGCTGCTTAGCCAGATTGATATCGTATTTCTGGACAATAAACTCAGGCTCTACCGTGAATGCATTTTTTGAAGGATCCAGCTTTAGCCATTGAGCAGCATATTTAATAGCTTGTTCAATGGCTGCTGCTGCACACATCACAATACTATGTAAGCTTGCATGCTGATCATCCTGACGTGCACGGCGCGCTTCACCTGATTCTTGTGTATTGGTATCTACAACTTTAGCTCCAGCTTCAAGAGCTGCATTTTTCTGAGAATCCATTTCCTGTTTGGTTAACTCAATGCCACTGCCAGAAATTTCCAAGTAACCGCATTGTGATTCCTTAGGTAAGCTCCAGACAGCCATAACACCTGTAACACTAATATCATCATCTTCATCCCCGTCTAAACCATTAATCCAAGGTTGTGGATGTGCTGTGTGATGAAGTGATTGGAAGTAATCGGCACTAAGCTGGTAATGCTTTAGTGCTGCTTTTGCCATAGTTAAAAGAGGGACTGTGCCAACATCTGGTGAATTATCTGTGGTACCGCAGAATACAAACGGCGTGAACGATAGCTGATTACCGCCCAATGTGGGCGTTTTATCGTCTTCAGTTGAACCATCAAACAAGCGAACTACCAAGGCTCCATTAATCATGGATAAAACACGGTGAACCGTTTTAGTATCATGGCCAAACTCATCTTCACTGTTATCAAATTGCTCCTCGAGCACTAATAGCTTCAGATCCTTACGACCACCAATACTGTTTTCTTTCCAGTTGATGATTGATAAAGCATTATATAAAGCAAAATAAGGAACACTTTTATCATCGACGTCTACCATCAATCCGCAGCGGCCAAATACTAATAGCTCCAGACAAATACGAATGAAAAGCTGTTTTAATCCAAACCCATCATTGGTTGCGTTATCAATCAGTCCTTTGAGCAAAGAGCTTTCAATCACAATATTCGGCTCTAGCTTTGAAACCAAACCAATCATCGTACGTAATGAATCTTGAACCCATAAAGGATACTGAGCACGGCTTAGATAAGCTTTATAAATCTCTCCAGTCGTATCACCCTGCTTTTCAGCTTCAATCATCCCTGCCGATTTAGAGAGGTATTTGGTCTGTGCCTGTTTGATCTGCTCTTCGCCAGCTACGGCATCACGCATAATCAACCAGGCATTTTGCGCAGCAATATACTGCGGATGTTTATCAGTAACTGCCATAAAAACACCAATAAAAAAGCACCTAAAAAGGTGCGTTGTTTAATGAGAATAACCAGCGATCTTGCGCCGTTTAAATACTTTCTGAATGATGATTGGGAACCGCTTAGCTAATGGGTAACCACCAGCATCCCCCACGTGGTCCAAACCAGCACTTTTATCTGGCATTCCAAAATCATCATAGACTTGCTGTTCTAAAGTAGCCGTAAAGTTAGGGCACTTATTTGTGTTCACTTTTAAGTGTCGTTCACCCTCGGCATTTAGGATTTGTGCATTAACAGCAGTAATACGATCTTTAATTCCGGGATTCACACCATTCACTTCCACTTTGAATCCATTTTTCTTTAAGATTGCATGATCTGATTCACTGAAGTTCTTTGAAGATGTTGCCTGACCTGAAGCATCTGGAATCACGGTAATATCGTGATCTGGAAAGCGTTCATTAATCAATTGACACATGGTCGGTGTATCTCTCACTCCAACCAGTTCATCTAAAGCTCTTGGCTTCCCTTCTCGAATGACATAAACCACAGCAGCCATCTTAAGTACGTTAAAGTCCATTCCTATGAGTAAAGGTTCACCTTTCTTAATTTCTTCATCTGTGTGGTTTAGAACACGATCAAAGTCCGGGTAAACAGCACCGCTGGTTAAATTGACAAACTGCCCTCTTAGATAAGCTGAAATTAATTGCGGCGGATAAGACTCATAAAGTGATGATATGTAGTCATCTGGAAGATTAGCTTCATTGTCATAAGTTGAAGCTTGAATCATTCCATAGAGCTTACGCTTAGCCTCTGATTTATTTGCCTCTTTAACAAATTGCTCGTATGTAAACTTAAAACCTTCAGGTGTAGTGGCCACATCAATACCGTTGAGCAAACCAGCTTGCTTGTAACGCATACGTGCGATGATCTTACGCCAAGCCTGTTGAGCTTTGACCTTGGCCATAACATCAAGTTCATCAATCAAGGCGTGGCCAATTTTAAAACCTACAATTGTTGCTGGTTTCTCCATAGACCGGCAAATGATTGTCGTTCGATATTGCCGACCATAATAGATATCCACCTCTTTATTGGTTTCATAAACCTTAGTTTTAAGCCCCCAATCGAAAGCAACCTCTTCAATAGTTGGAAAGAAAATGTCGCGAATCTGCGGGTAAGTTGGAGCAAAATAACCTAAAGGTACTTTTGGGAATTCCCAAGCTTTGTTGCATAAACTGGAGCATCCAACCCAAGTCTTTCCCGATCCAAAGCCAGCGACAAATGCGCGGAACTTCTTTTCCATCTGCAAAAAATTAGCCTGAGGTACATTCAGTGTCGGATTGATGTTCGGCATCTTTTTTACTCGCATCTACAACTTGAATAGTTACCTTGACTGGTGTTGGATCTTCATCACCTTCACCCTCTCTCAACTTTTCAATCTCAAGTTGCTTTAACTCAAGATTTAAAAGCATGAGGTCGTAACCCTGCATTTCTTCCCTAACCTGTTTAATAACCCCTTGCTTCATAAGCCTGTTGTTCTTCCAGTCTTCATAGATCTTCTGAAGCTCTTTGAGTCGGTAAGCTTTATTAGCTAAAGGGATGTCATAAACATTCTTTTGAAAATCTGCCCTGGTCTTATTAAACAAAGTAGTAAGTTTCTTACTTAAGTTTTTACCTGCTGGTTTTGTTGGATCATATGCCGCCACTTGTTGCCTTAGAATTTCGACTCCAAATTCTTGTTTTACAGCATCTGCAACCTGCTGAGGGGTATCAAAGCAAGCAAGAGACTGAACTATAAAGATTTTTATAGGCTCTTTAAGTGTTGTCATAATTGCCCCTTCGTAAAACTACGTAAAACAAAATAGGCAAAAAAAAGAGCCATTCGGCTCAGTTGATTACGCAGTTTCCGCAGCATCTTGAAATATCTAGATCCGAAACAAACGGCGGATTCTTGGCGACTTCAATAAGCCGCTTAACGTTCTTGCTTGGTCCATAACGTTTAACTACACCAATAAACTCTTCAACATCATGACCAGCTAAATAATGTTTAGGTAGCCCCGTATTATCGCTATAAAGGATCTCGCCATCTTCGTCTTTCATAACGCCAATGTGATACAGCTCATGTTCAAGCAAATAACAAAATTCAGTATCGTTAGCCCGTTCACAAAATGAAGCATCGACTGTAATTAAGTATGTTGGAACAGCTCCGAACCAATCACGCATTTGTTGCTCTTGACGAGCTTTGCGCCAGCCACCGACATTAAACATAACTTTTTCACACTGGCCTAATACCATAGCTTGTTTGCTTTTATAAGCAGAAGAAGCCCAAGCAAATGCCAAGAACTCTTCTTTATCATGCAATAGCTCAGCAATATGATCATGATCAGGGTTATGAAGAGGTCCACCAATCGTTAAATAATTAGCGATAACCCACTTCTTTAAATCTGGTGCTGGAGTTATACGGATTGCTTCCTCTTCTTCAGCTTGATCAATAAAGTCAGTTGGAGGAAATGGTCGGATCTGTTCCATCTTCAATTCTCGCTAATTCACTTTTAATCAGGTTAATTGCATAACCTGATTCAATTTGATGAGGTTCAAGACGCTCAAATTCATACCCTCGATCTAGAGCTAGATCATATTTACTCAGTGCGTTTGCTACTTTTGTGCCGCCGCGACCAACTGCCCAAGGACTGCCAGCAATTTCTATAAGAAGATTCAACTTCACAATATAAAAATCGAAACGCCAATTTTTAGTTGATTCAAATTGAAATTTTCTTCGATATCCAATTCGATGCTCTTCTAGTTCTTGAAATAAAGTTTCTTCAGCTTCAAGATATTTTTCTTTAGCCTTAGGCAATGGTCTAGATTTGGGTTTCGTTTTAGGTTCTTTTTTTCGTGTAAGCCAAAAGTATTCTTTATCGTCCATATTTTACCCATTAAAAAACCTCCCATAGGAGGTTCATTTTCATTGATACTCAATCAAAATAATGATCAATATTGAAGTATTTCTTTATATAAGCATTTGCCTGAATTCCTTCATCAAACTTCACTTCAATAGATTTTACATTTGGAGCTTTTGTAGTACTTTGTTGAGTTGGTCCATGGTCCTTTAAAGTAATATTAATAACATAAGAACCTGACGCTTTACCAAATGAGGCTCCAAAGACCTCATCTGCATTAATACATGTACCATTTTTCAAATCGATAAACATAGCTACCACCCTTTTTTGATTGAAGTTATAAATTATTCTATTAAAACAAAAAATAATAGCTTATTTATAAACTTGTTTTTTGTTATAATTCATAAACTTAAAATGTAAAGTAATTTTTTATATATTATTATTATTTGCTATATCTTTAAGTCTTTTTAGATAAGTTCAATTTTTCAATTGTCAAAAAAAATCGCTCATCTAATTGAGCGATCTGTTCAGTACTTAATCCTTTCGTTGTATAGCTTCACAAATGGATAAGCTCTCTTTGGAGCTATCCAATTTCATAAGGGATTTTTTGAAATTCAGTCATACTTACTCCAACTAGGCAATAAAAAACCACCCAAGAGTGGTTTAAATTAGTTCTCTTTTGGCTATAAAAAATAGATATCCATCTTTCCGATCTATATCTACATTTGTATTTGAACCTTCAAAATATTTGAGTACATCCATTTGAACATTCTTTTCAAACAAGTTAGCTGGTTCTTCAATAATGAATGGATTACTAATATTATCCAAACCACAATTAATTTGACCTATCACTTCAATAGCTGAGAAATTTTCGAAAGCTTTAGCGCCCATTTGTAAAGTCCTTCTTGATCAATATATCACCACTATAATAAAATATTTCATCAGTCCCTGCGCTCAAACTCAGCAATTGGCGGGACTGTAAAGAAATTTAACCATTAGCTTTCCAGAAAATTATCAAGGGCTTTTTCAAGATTTTGAATTTCATTACCATCTATTCGACCATGATAACCATTTAAATAAATTAGATATCTTGTCTCATTTCTATCCAAGAAGTGATACCAAATAGAATCATTACTAACCTTTCCTGAAGCTACATCTACGCCACTATCATTAATAGTATTTGGATATGATGGAGTTATACCATCATCATTAAATTGCAGTTTAAATGAACCATCTAATTGTCGTGTTGTTTCTAACCGGACTAATTTCATACAAACTATACCATTATCAAACTTGCTTAATAATGAGGTTTTTTTATTCAATTTGCAACAACAAAATTAACGTAAGCCATTGTATTCTCAATAGTAAATTAATTTACTTCAATCTTAATAGAATAAAATAAAAGCCCCGCCAATAATCGATATTTAGCGGGGCCCTTTTGTGCCGTAATAACCTCAGCAAATTAAAATAAAAATATTAAAAGACCCACATCTAGATAAGAAATGGGTCATTAAATGAAAAACTTTCGACGTAATATTATTTACTCATAATAAAAGGGTAAAAGCTGATCAAGTTACTTGATCGAAGAAATAATATTAAATCCACCCTTTTTTTGAACATGTTGCGCATGGTGTACAGAAAATACACCCAGGAGTATGGTTATGAATACTATCGTGATATCTTCCTTCTCCCCTACACTTATGGCATAAAGTTGCATTATCTGGTATCACCCCTGTCCCCTTACATCCTTCGCATTGAGTACAAAAAATGCATCCAGCTGTATGAGGTTGAGGACTACGATGAACTTTACCAGCACCTTTACATTGAAAGCATGCTTTAGGCATTTTTATCTCCATTATTTTATTATTATTTAATTAATTTAGAACTTTAATATAAATTCAGCTATTTATCCTTTGTAACTAAAAATTAAAAAAACATATAACATCTTTTAATATAAATTTTGTCTTATTAGTTTTTAGAAATTTTAGTATGGATAACATAAAAAAAGCTCACCGATTGGCAAGCATTTAATTTTGTCTGGCATGTATTAGATACACTTTTCCAGTATGGGAAAAATGTACCCTAAATTTGCAGGTCATTCAAGCAAATTATTTTTCAACATTTTATTGACTATTTTTTAACCAAGTTATTTAATTAATATAAACATTAAAAAGTTACAACAATAAAAAAGGGGAAATACATGAAAAAAATGGCAATGATGCATCTTTCTATTTTAGCAGCATGTCTCATATTTTCAGGTTGTGCCGTTAATTATAACGGAATAACCAGTAGCTCAAATTCTGGCAACAGTCATGTTGCTAACAATGCAACCGTACCTGTTTGGAAAACTAAATCTGATGGAAGTCATCTACCTGATCCAGATAAGAAGGACTTTTATACTCGCTCATTTACGGACAGCTTTGGCTTAAAAGAAACTTATCCCTCAAACAATCAAGCACCTAGGGCTTATTTACTAATGACTGATAAATTTGAAATAGGACATTTGACAAAAAGGGCTAAAAATCTTGCACTTTGTCAAGGATTTATGGATTTACCATTTGCTTATCAAGTACTAAAAAAAGAAAATGCCCCTAAACTGGACGATCAAGTGATTACATACATGTATGTAAAAAATCTTGATTACCCCTTCCCTACAACTCCACCAACATGTAATACATTTATTGATAAAGTATATGATTACAAATTAGCTAAAGAAGAAATTACACGTATTCTAGGCCAACATCCAAAAGGAAAAGCTCCATATATTGTTTTAATTGAGAGTAAAACAAGTCCACGCTCTTCAATGGTATTAAGTTTAGGAGACTTAAGCGCTGGATCAATTAGAGTGTTAGCAAGAAAGTGGCCAATTTTAATTAGGAATGTTTATCTCCATGGTGCAGCTATAGATCCTACAATTGGAATATCCATGACAATTGATAATGATCCTGAATTAATTGAATCTGAGAAACAAGCTATAAGAGATAAAATTTCTATCCTTACTAAATCTTTAACTTGTGGCGCTGCGCTAGCTGGCACAACTATTACATATGCATCTTTATTGGCGACCCCAGCATGTACGAAAGCTGTTCAGCAGACTGCAGAATTATTAGGTTATTCTTCTCCAGTATAAAATTTGTATGAGGAGTCTAATAGACTCCTCATAAATCGTATTCTTCAACTTCATATTTAAAGTATTTTCTTAAATGCATATCTAATTCCATATACCAATCTAACAATATTTCCGTAGCACAGGATTCTATTGGTAAATATGTTTGAAGATACGTTTGTCTTGTAACCTCTAAATTAGATAGTTTGTGCTTTTCTGTTTGTGTATAAGCTTCTAAACCAAATCTACAAGCAGAGCATGGTTTATAAGTCTCTCCTGCTTTTTCTAATCTCAACCCTTTACATTTTTGACAAGAACGACGTTTAAATAAAAATTGTGTAATAGCAGATCTTGATACTCCTTTTGCAACCTCTTTTGGTTTTGTCTTAGTGAATTTAATATTCTTCTTTTGTAAGACTAAACGCACCTCAGTAACTAAAAAGTTTTGCAACAAAGCAAAATGACGGTCTCCTACTTCAGTACTTCTTACTAATGCCCACAACAACGCAGTTACATGTGCTGGCATTCCTTGCATCATCATTGCAGCTGGATTGTTACCACCTTTTTTAATTCCAGTTCCTACAACTGCCTCTTTAAAACCATCCATTGTTTTTTGGGCTAAATCGAGAAGTGAAAAACCACCGTGCTTTACTTCAATATTAATATTCATTGGTTTTAAACCTCTCTTACATCAATGTTGTGAACTGTTTTCATTAAATGCTTTTTGTTTCGGTAACTAGGCAATTTTCGTGTTGCAACGGACTTAACATCCTCAACAATGTATTCACCATTGATAAGGTAGTAACTGAAATCAGCAAAATACCTAAGTGCAGGTTTAGCTCGTTTCTCCCCTTCGATTTTTGTCTTAGGTGCCAATTCAAATTTCGTGTGATGCTGCAAATCTTTAATTTCACCTCGTTGTTGTAGAGCCTTTAGTTCGATATACCGTTTGTATTCTTTAGCGCTGTCAAAAGTCATTCCATCCAACTTAATTTTTAAAGCATTAAACTTGTTGCGCCCCTTTTTAACTTTTTCAGATTTCGGACATGTTGTACGGTATTCAGCAAGGCTCATTGATGTCATGCTGCCCCCTTTCCAGTGAAACCAACTTGAATGAGATAAGGCATTAATTTCTGTTGTTGCTGAGGATCACTAAGTTTTACGGCGATTCGTGCTGCAAGTTGTTCATAGCTTTCGTTACCTTCAGCGTATTTGCTTGCAAACTCTGGATGAACAGAAAGTTTTTGAGCAAATGAGTAAATCTGTTTTGAACTGAGCGTGTTTGATTCTCCCTGCGGGACTCGAACCTGTGTTCTAGTATTTGAAGTTTTAACTTGTCCACGAGCTTGGTATTTGCCACATGCGTTGATTAACCAATCTGCAAAGTGGTAGTTCATGAGTTCATCACAAAGATTCTTCTCTGCGTTGTAGAGTTCAAATGCACGTAACTCTCGATCGAACCAAGTCGCGTTTTTGATCTGCTCGTAAGTTTCCTGATCAGTTGCCAAACGAATTTCTTCACCAAGTTTTTTCAAACTCAACCATGTTTTTTTATTTTTAGATTCTTCTGATAGATTCTTTGGTAGATTCCGTGTCCCAACGTTGGTACTGTTTAATGGGATTGTTGGTACTCTTTCCTCAGAACAATGGGACTGTTCCGTTGTTGGTACTGTTCCAACATTGGTACCCTTTAAATCGGTACTTTCCTGCAGTAAGTATCCCGTTATTGGTACTCTTTTATTTTCACGTCCCAACACACCAATTAATTTATAGATTTTTACTTGTTTGGTTTTACCCGTGCGTTCACCCGTATCGGCGATAAGACCATCTTCAATTAGTTCAGCAATAATCTTCATTACCGTTTTTCGGTCAAGATTAGTGTCGTCTTCTAGGCGTTTAACGCTCGGATAGCATGTATGTTCTTCACCAGCACGATCGGCTAGTGACAATAGGACGAGTCGTTTAAGAGGCTTTAGACTGCCGCCCTTACGATCACTGAATTGGACTTCCCAAGCCCATTTGGTGGCATCTAGGCTCATAGATCTTCCCCTAAAAATTCAAATGCGCTTTTCGCCACAATTGAAACTTGTCCATTTCCAATGGCTTTAAGTCGGTCCACCCGATTGGCCACCCCATCAGCCACTCGACCCAGTTCGGGTTCAATCGCCCACCATTCCCACCCTCTGGTGAAACTGCTGTATTGAGACGGATCTGACGACCCTTCGCTTTGCGTTCGGCTAAAGACTCGTTGCTCCACTTGTTTGCATCGCTCGCAGTTGGAGTCGGAAAGTTCATGACAGCACCCGGTAAGCCGTTTCTCGGATGACGGCTTACATTTCCACGCTTGTTCCAGTCGGATGCTTTTGGGGTTGGCCACATATTGACTACTGTTTCCAATCCTGGTGAATTCCTTAGGAAATCTGCTGGAGACGTTCTTGGTTTCGCATCCGATGCTTTGGGAGTGGGCAACAATCCAGATTCGGTCACGGATATGGGGCGCTCCAAAGTTAGATGCTGAAAAACGTGCCCATTGCGCGTCATACCCCATTTTGGCAAGGTCACTGATGACTCTTGTAAGTCCTCTGGAAACAAGCATTGGTGAGTTTTCCACGAACACGTAGCTAGGTCGTACTTCACCGATAATTCGTGCCATTTCTGACCAAAGGCCGGAACGTTCACCTTCGATTCCTGCTCCTTTTCCTGCAGATGAAATGTCTTGGCACGGAAAGCCGCCAGATATAACGTCAACAATTCCTCTCCATGGTTTTCCGTCAAAAGATGTAATGTCAGACCAAATTGGGAAAGCTTCGAGAATTCCATCATTCTGTCGTTGCGCCAGAACTTGTGCCGCGTAGGCATCACGTTCAACTGCGCACACTGTTCGCCATCCCAAGAGATAAGATGCGAGAATTCCTCCACCAGCGCCCGAGAACAAAGCCAGCTCATTCATTGCATCTCCTTAGGCTTTACATATCCGCCCATGTATTCAATCTTTTGAGCCTTATACAAACTCGTTTCAATTTCCCCAGCCAAATACAAAGTAATGCGGCCTTGGCGAGCAAGTTCTTGTCTAAACTCTTCGCGTGTTATCGCTGCATTGTTTTCGTTGTATCCACGCTTACGGAGATTTGCTTTGTTTCGTTCAAGCATTTTGTTTAGAAGATTAAGAGCTGGCTCATACCATGACTGAATACCTTCTCTCTGCTTATATTCAGGAAGGTGTTTAAATTGTTGATTCATGACACCTCCGCCCGCGCTAATTCTTCTGCAGTTAATCGGCGTTTTAATAGGTTTTCTGCAACAGTGGCATGACGTATATACTGCACTCCAGATGTCCAAACCTTTCCATCGGTATCAGTCATAGAGACATGATCTTCAAGAAAGTCACTTTTTATTTCTATGATGCAGAAAATACTATCGCTACCAAGCGGTCCCATAATGTGGTTTTGAATCACCACCATGTCACCCACTACAAATTCTTGTGAGTTGAGTTCGGTTGGTTGTTCTGATAAATTGTTTGTGTTCATTTGATTCACCTCAATTGAATGCCTATAGACCACTTCTGTTCGCGCAGATAGTGGTTTTTTAATATCCAAGTTTCTCTTTTTGACCGCTGATTTCGTCATGGAAAAGGTCATCCACCGTTTCAATACGGTTCATCCAGCTTTTAGACATCACCAAAAGAGCTGCCACTCTTTCTTTATCAATACTTTGATAATCCTTAGGTACAACCTTTAACCCAAGTAAGCTCAATAGCTCGCAAAACATTTCAATTTCATTCAAGCCATTGTTTTTCTTGTCTGTTTTAAGACGAGTTATGGTGCTTGGATCAACCTTTAATTTTTCAGCAATCTCTTTTTGATTACCTGAATCAAGACCATGCAATATACGAGATGCATCATTTCTGGCGCTTGCAGAGAGTTCAATTGATAATTTGCTCATGGTGGTTCCTAAGCAGTTATTACTTCTAGGTCTGCTTTAAGCTTTCCTTTGGTTTTGACTTGTAAAACGGCTTGAGTTCTAGCCGGTATTCCGTTATTCGCCCACTTCCATAGGGTCACAGTGGAATATCCAGTTTTTTTGGATAACTCTTTTTTATTTTTACAGTCGTGATAATTCATTAAGTCACTAAGATTCATGGTTGCACCAAGTTAACTATAGTTAATAAATGGAATTTACCACTTGTTAACCATAGTTTCAATACGGTGTATTAACATTAGTTAATGTTATTGGAAATATTGTTATGTCTTTACACCAACGCATTAAGCAAAAATTGGATGAGAAAAAGCTAAAAGCTGCCGACCTCGCGCGAGCTACTAAGAAGTCACCAGTTGCTGCAAAAAAATGGCTTGATGGTGTAAGTGTTCCTACTGCTGATAATTTAAAAGTTATTGCTAAGTTCTTAGAAGTTTCTGATGATTGGTTATTATATGGGGGTAAAGAAGAACCAAAAATTGATAATAATATTTCCAAGAAAGCAGCAACGTTAGCCCCTGTACTTTCATGGGTTCAAGCAGGAACCTTTACTAATGTGCAATCAGTTGATCTTTCGCAAGTTGAGGAATGGATCCCTCTTCCTGATGAATGTACTAATTGTTTTTACTTAAAAGTTCAGGGTGTAAGTAATCAGCCAGATTTTCTTGAAGGAGATTACATTCTTGTAGATCCAGATGTTTACTATAGTGACATGCAATCTGGTGATATGGTTGTGGTTCGAAGATTTGAAGATGCAACTTTTAAAAAGCTTGTTATCGAAACAGATGGCTCTCGTTATCTACAGGCTCTAAATCCTAAATTTGAACCAAATATCATTCCTTTGGATGAACATTGTCATTTCGTAGGTCAAGTAGTTGATTGCATGCGATATACATATAGAGCAAAAAGAAGATCGAGACCAAGTTGATATCAAACCGTGTCCCGAAACGGTACTTTAGAATATATCGGGAGAGGAGTGCGACAACCGCTGTCAAACTCATGATGAAACTAAAAATACAGACTGTTAGACTATGACAATAACCAACACAGACCTGATTGATGATGATATGAGTGAGAAATTCCATGTAGTTTATGATGGCAAGGCACTTGAAGAGCACCTTATGGATGTTCGCGATCTTGCGCCTGCTATGATGGCTATAAGTGACCTCTTGACTCATGCCAACAAAGAGATCAATGGGGATAAGCTTGAAATTCAACTAAATGTTAAAGCGAATTTTAAAACAGGTTGTTTTGGAATAGAGTTTGTTGAGCACCTATCTTGGGTTAATCAAATCAAGGATCTATTAGCCGGACCTACTGCAACAGCTTTAGCGAACGCAAGCGGGATTTTGGGCTTAGTTGGTTTTTTTGGTGGTACTACTGCTGGTGTAATTCAAATCTATAAAAAACTTAAAGGTAATCCCCCTGTTAAAATAGAAGAAACAGATGGTAATACAAAAGTTTTTTATTCTGAGACTGAGTATCTAGAAGTTGATAAAAGAGCATTACGCCTCTATCGAAGCAAGGTAATTGCATCTGATATCGAAAAAATGTTAGAGCCATTAAGTAAAGATGGGATTGATTCATTCTATGTTGTAAAGGAAATGAATGATGAAAATATCGAACTTTTCATTGATAAAAAAGAAATTGAATATTTTAAATTTCAAGATATTGATGATCATTTAAGTGAAAGCATTACAGAGACTTTTTTGCAGATTGAATCAATATCCTTTAAAGAGAAAAATAAGTGGCGATTCAATAATGGTGGGTCAACAATTAATGCATCAATTTCGGACGAAGCTTTTTTGCAGAAAATTGATTCTGGATTGCTTCGTTTTGGCAAAGGTGATCTGCTTAAGGTTAAACTAAAGACTATTCAATTTTTAGCTCATACAAAACTTAAAACGGAATTTGAAGTAATAGAAGTTATTGAACATAAAACTACTCAGCAAGAAGAATTTGATTTTTAAAAATCCATCAAAAAAACTCTTTACAACCCACCACGATGGTGGGTTTTCTTTTAATTAATAAAAAATGAATTAAAGTTAATAAATTAAATTAACCATAATTAACTTTATTGTTGACTAAATAATTAACCATAGTTAATATTTATTTCATAGAAAACAAAAAAGCCCCGAAACTTTGGACGGCGACGGGGCTTTGCAAAACTGCGAGGTAAGTATGAAACAAAACCCTATTCCTAGTCAAACCACATCACGCCTATATCAACACCCAACTGTTGAAGAACAGCGCCCTTCTCGTTTCGCGACCATTAAAGCGAATGTCATCGACTTCCTTATATTCATTGCCCTTTCATTCGTTCTTTGGGTAATTGCTGTAGCCGCTGCATCTTGGATGATGGGAGGCTAATCATGAATGCTCAATTCAAGCCACATCCTGATGGTATTAAAGCTTATATCGGCCATGACCGCTTAACTGGTCTCTACTCTGTGCGTATCGGCTGGACTGTTTACGCAGCTAATGCAAACGGCAGTGTGCTGTACACCGTAAAAGGTGAAGTGAAGACACCTTTAAATGTCGAAGAGTTTAAGACGAAACGCCCTAAGGTTTATGCATCCTTAATGAGTGAGATTAGCTTCCAGCGCAAAAAAGCATTAGCAGTTGCTCTAGAACTTAGCAACATCCCTTCATATGACCGCAAAGCTTATAAAAAGAAGTGCGGCTTTACGGGCAGTCGATAGGAGATTTTGAATATGTCAGTTTTCTTTAAAAAAGCAGAACGTAAAAACGCGAAATTACGCTTAGCGATAGCGGGCCCGACTGGTTCAGGTAAAACATACACAGCATTAGTTTTAGCTAAAGGTATTGGTGGTCGTATTGCTGTTGCAGATACTGAAAATAGTAGCGCTGAACTATATGAAGATTTAGTTGAGTTTGAACATGCAAATATTCAACCGCCATACACACCTGAGAAGTTTATTGAGGTCATTAAGGCTGCTGAAAATGCGAACTTCGATACTCTAATTTTGGACAGCATTACACACGAATGGTCTGGTGTAGGTGGTTGTTTGGAAATCGTAGATCAATTAGCGTCGACATCCTTTAAAGGTAACTCTTGGGGCGCGTGGAGTCAGGTTACACCGCGTCATCGCAAATTTATTGACGCAATGCTTCGATCTAGTATCAATATCATTGTTACGATGCGTTCAAAAATGGAAACAGTTCAAACCAACGACAACGGCAAAAAGAAAGTTGAAAAAGTTGGTATGAAGGCTGAACAACGTGATGGTATTGAATATGAATTTACGACGGTCCTTGATCTCACTCATGACAACATTGCTGTAGCAACTAAAGACCGTTTACGTCTATTTTTAGAACCGCGCCAGTTAAGTGAACATGACGGTGTTTTACTAAAACAATGGCTACTTTCCGGATCTGCTAACGCATGTATCACTGGAAACCAGTTTATAGAGCTTGAGCATTTAATGCTGCAGGCTGGCATTGATATTGAAAAGTTCTGTCAAAAGCGGAGCCTTAATAGCTTGCATGATGTGAAACAACAAGTGTTTGAAGAGACCTGTGAAGGTATTAAAAAAATCATTCAGCAGACACAACAAGCTCAGCAAGCAAATGAGCAGCGACTGATTGAACAGCAAGAAAAGACTTTAGAAAGCGAATATCAAATAGCGCTTAAACACATCGAAGCCGCTCAGTCACCTAATGATTTGGACTACTCTGCCAATTATTTCAAAGGGACCAAATACGAGCAGAACATACTTAATGCCTGCACCGCAAAAAAGGACATGGAGGGATGGAGCGCTTAAGTACCTATATCTTTAGGTATGTTGCCAAATTACATGGCAACGGCACTCTAAGAGGTCGTATTGAAGCGACCTCTGCCCTCCACGCCAAACAACGTGTTATGCAGAGCAATGAGCTGATTAAGGATGCTCATATCTCTTTACTCAAGAATCAGGGTTCAGCCCGTAAACAGGCTTTTGAAGCCATGGAGGAATTTATATGAGCTTCCGTTACTCATCCTCAGCTCGAACCCTAATTGTGTTCGGCAACTTGATGAACCATTACTACGACAATGTGAATCCGTCTCAAATCGATAGCTTAGTTGATGAGGCGAAATTTAAAGAAGCGACTTGGAGAAAGTAAGGAGGAGGTAAATGCTAAAAGATTTGAGAAATCTATCAGGTGCAGAACAGCAGGAATATTTAGATCGCTTCATCAAGGCAAATGAAGAACAAAACTTTCCCCAAGAAGTTGTGGCTCTTTATCTGGATTGTTCGCCATGGACATTAGCTAGAATGCGGTGCGATCAATCATCTATGCCATTTTCTAAAATTGGAAGACGTGTCTCATATAAAAAGAAAGATGTATTAAAGTATGAACAAAGCAAGACTGTGCTGAACACAGCACAACTAGCAACGATATAAGGCGGTTATACCGCCTTTATTTCTTTTAACCTTTCCGCCCAAACTGATTGATAGTTAAAGCAATCAATTTTCCCTTGGTAAACCGCCTCAATCATATTCATCGATGCTTTTAATTCCTCATCAGGAATTTGAACATATCCACCTGTAACGTCGACCCTTGGACGAGCAGTGTGATTAAGAAGTCTTTTTGTCACATAGATATTAAATCTTAATAGATTGCATATAGAGGCAAATGTACGACGGAAATCATGCATTGATACGTAATAGTCAACCTGCTCACCAACTCTATTTAATAGTGTATCCACTTTTGTAGCATGCATATTCCAAGAGGTAGGCATCTTCGTTGCCGGGAACACCCAATCGTTTTCTCTTAATAACCAGCGTTCTCGCAAAATACTATGTAAATGATCACCAATTGGAAAAGTATGATCTGTACCGTTTTTGGTATCTCTAAAAGTTAAGGTGCCATTTTTAATATTTACATCACTCCACTTTAAACAACATGCCTCTTGTTTACGGCATCCCGTATACATGCACATCAATACAATATCTCTGTGTGTATTTGATCTTGCTGTATTTTCAAGATTCACCTCATCTTCATAGTTGAGTACTGCGTTGTAATATTTGTGAATAATGTCTTTATGAAGATGCCTATCTCTACTACCAATCTTGTTCCAGCCTCTAGTTACGGAAATGATGTCAACAGGATTGGTTTTAAGAATTGGGTTTTCATCTGTTGAATAAAGGACATGGATGTACTTCCACAAGGTACCCAAAAGAGATACGGATCCATTTGCAGATGATTCACTTATATTTGATACCTCTATAAAACGATCTAAGACTTCCTGTTTGGTAATCTGAAAAAGCTTTCTATTGCCCCACCCTAAATAAAGATCAAAGTATTTGTTGTACTGCTTTATGGTTTTTGGTCTAAAGTCATTTTTTTCAATATAAATTTGAAGCGCTTCATTCACTGTAATATCTAAAGGATTAGAAACACTTTTTAATCTAGTTGGTTTTTCATATTCGTTGTTTGAAATTTTGGCAAGAATCATCTGAGCTTTTGCTCGAGCATTTGTAGCAGGTATATCAGCAGTCTTGCCAATCGTCACCCGAAATAATTCACCTTCATGACGACGTTCAACGATATATGTTTTGCTCTTATTGGTTACCCGAACAGCAAAACCAATGAGTTCTGAGTCTCGATATATTTTTTGACCTTTTTCTGTCAATGGAATAGCATCAACATTAGATTTGTTGAGTTTCATGTCTTAAACCAGTTTTAGCGAACTTTAATTTAAGCATGTTTCTCAACAGTCTACAAATAGTCTACAAGCGCTTTTCAGTCTCAATAAAATACGTCATTATCACTGCATAAGCATTTAATTTTAATAGTATTTATAATTAAACAAAACCTACAGGTATATTATAGAAAAAGTAGAATCCACCGAGTCGAGTTTGGATAGTAAGTGGTTGAAACAATTTATAAACCTGTGTATTTTCATGAGGTTAAAATTCGGGATAGCTGTCACGCATGTAGCCATTTGTCTTTAGTACTACTAAGTATCCACAAATTTCAATTCGTAGATTCACCGAATAAAATACAATTAAACATATCAGAGCATCTCAGCCTTTCAATTTTAACACTTTGTTTTCCAATACAAATCATTAAATTATTGAGAATCGACTTATCTCTATAAGTATTTTTTATTGATAAGAAAGAATAAATAAAGAAAAGAGAACTGTAATTTAATTTGTACAATCTGTTAACTTGTGTAAAAATACATTTAATATTCATAAGGTATATATTTATCAGATGTTTTTTCTTATTTTTTTAATTTGTCTTTTTCTGTTTTTACTCATCCTGAAACAACATTACCGCTAACTACTTATCACCCCTACCTTTTGTTTAAAAAAACCTATCTGCATCTTTTAAATTAGAACAATTAAACACCAAATTTATAGACCACTTTTTAAATGCTAAGTGTTCAACTCAAATCCAAAAAATATACTCAACATAAAATTCCAATAAATTCTTAATAAGTTACTGTAACAACTATCGCATCTGAGTAATTACCTGGAGCTGTTGAAATAGTGGTACCTTGCGGAATTTTTCCATAGACATTTGTACCCTGAGAATTGCCCGAACCTGTTTTAGAAACACCTCCAGAACCTCCAACTGCGCTTACACCACCAGTAGTATCCCATACCGCGCTATAATTCGAGTTCTGATATAACTGATACGGGATGTATTGACCACTACCATTTGTCATCTGCCTAAAGCCACCAGCAATACGGTTATTCCCATCCCCCAAATAAATACTATATGGCAGTCCATTATTACAGGTCGTATTTACCACTCCTTGAGCTGTATAATCACGAGCAGTCTTACCAATATCATTAATATTTCCAAAATCGACATTTGATGTTGAATCTATTTGACACAAACTTGGCACAACATAATTAGCAGTTATAGTGGTATTACCCGAGTCCCAACCTCCACCACTATCGCCCTCACACACAGTGCTAGAGCTTGCTTGCATGTCCCAAAATAGCTGAACCGTGCCAGTATAGGTTCCTTTAGGGTATGCCATGAGCGACCCTGTACGGGCTGGTACTTTTATATTTACAGAGTAACTAATAACATTATTTGAAGCGACTGTTCTTACTGGACCATACCAGACATTTGAATTTTGATTGGTGGTAGAAGACCCAGCCCCACCTACAGTGGCAGTTACCGTATAGGGTAATGAAACACTGTTAATTGCATTTGTGGTTCCCGTAAATACGGTTTTCATACACATATAACCTGAAATTTCTGGTGTTGTACGCCCCCCATAACAACGTATTGTTCCCGTGTATGTCAGAACTGCATCATTGTTAATTGTTGCGGCAGTGTATGTGTATGTACCAGAAGTTGTCCCTGTAACTGTGCAACTTGCATGGGCAGAGTTAAAAAATGTAAAGATCAGGCATAGCAAGCTCATTCCCAAAAAATATTTCAGGATAAATGAAAGACCTTTAAAAGTTGTCGACTGGTTAAAGCTAGCAATATTTATCGACATACATATGGCCCCAATTTTTTAGTTGAGTACTGATTACTGTTATAAGTGAAGTCAACTTGGCATGAGCCATGATCCAGAAGATCAACTTCAAGTTTGTTTTGCTTCAATAGGTTTGGAATAAATACTTCACCGTCATACCCAACCATCCCATTTTGCTGATCATTAATTCGAACGGTATAACCCGGCATCAACGGTGAATTATTTTGATCAACCAGTTTCACTAACCCTGGAATAACCTGATGAGCACCAAAGTCAACCAAAGTTCCTTGACGGTAACCCACAAACGCTGTCTGATTCGTAGAGCTAACTTCCCACTTTAAAGGTAAATATGATGGGTCTAGGTAGATATGATGAGACATGTAGGGTCTTAAATTTGCAATTAAGAATCGGCCAGACTTATCGGTCGCACCTAAATTAACACCACCATTTAAAATTTGACTTTGTGGCCCAGCATTAGTTACGACCGCATAGCCGTCTCCAATTTCATTGGCCGCAAAGATACGTCCCGCCGCCGCAACCAATGAGCCCGTCGCCGAAAGTGCAATCTGATCATTATCCCCAAATCGGTTATAGCGTCCCGTCAGGTAAGCTGCCCGAGCACGGTAAGACGCATAGACCGATGCATTGTTTTCATTTGCATCCTGATCTCGCTCAACATAACCGCCCCAGCCAAATGAACCAATTTGTGGTTCTGATAATCCGAATATTTCTTGGCGGTACCGTAGGCTACCACTATCACTAGATACACTCGTGATCGCATTCACTTTACTGGACGGGGTATATCGCAGCGCAAAGTAAACTCCATAGTCCTTGTGGTTTTCATAATCTTTATACGCTGATGCATAAAAACCCCAGTTCTTGTCCAGACTTCCGCTTAAATTGGTAGACAGTAACTTGTAAGAGTTGTCGCTATATTTAATCTGGTTATAGCCCAGATAAAGCCCATAGCCTGCATAAAAGTTATAATTAATCCCTGCCCTAAAAATCTCATCTGCCAGTGCGCTGTAGTTCAGGTAGTTCTGTGACTCGGCATTGATCTGGTTATCTTTTAAATATCTCACTTGAGATACACGGGCTAGGTCAAAATAGTTATCAAATACTTTGCGGTAACTGGTGTTAAATGAAATGTTCTTACTGATGCGCCCTTCTAAACCCAGCAAGGCAGAATAACCGTTTTCATCTTTATACTGACTTGCTGCAATGTCGGCATTGATCACCCCAATACCCAAAACATTCTTGGCAAATCCTGTACCGAGGTTCGATAACCCATCTGTTGAAGCCTCTGCGCCACCGCTTAAGGTCAGTGAGTTACTGTAACCGTATCGGATCGCACCTGAGGCAAAAGTGGCATCATCATAATCGTTTGAATACAGTCCATAGTTGTAGCGTGGAACCCCCACATCTACTGAAAACTCATTTATACCTTTTGCCAGAATCTTGGAGGAAAAATAGTACGGCTTTTTGGTAATGCTCTGCTGTCCCGTTGCATCGGTAGTCACAAGGGTGACTTCATTTCCTGAAATAAATGGAAGTTGTTTAATATCAAATGGACCAGATGGCACTAGACCTGAATAAATCTTTTGCTGGTTGACGTATAAATCCAGTGTTGAAGGCAGTGCTGCCGAGCCTGAAAATTGCGGTAGTGCCGAGGTAACAAGATCACCTCGTTGAGTATAAGCACTCGACCACTGGAAACCGGCAAGACGGACACTACTGCCCCAGTCTGGGCTATTGGAAATAAAGTCCCCTAGGGTATATATCCTGATCTTTTCAGGGTCAACATATTGCCACTTACTTTCTAGGCGCACCCACTTTTCATGGCTATAGCTAGTTTCATTACTACCGTTGTATAAAACGCCTGAAGAAAAGTTACCGATTGCACTGTTAAAGATCCCTTCTGCCGAACCAGAGAAAACATTCTCATCATTGGTTATGGTGTTATACAGACTGTAATTCAGAATGGCTGCGTTTAAAGGTTTCATCTTTAGCAAATGTGGGCTAGTGATCTGCTGACCATTGAGGTCCACTGCATAGCCTGTCAACATATCCGATGGAACTTTTAAGTTTAGAGACTGCTCATTCTCGAGATATTTAAACTGGATTCCGTTAAAATCATTAATACACACCCACTGGTTATCTGGGATATGTTCATCCATTTTTAGTCTTAAAGTTTTTAAATCACGAGAGCGGATATATAGTTTTCTATCTTGATCCTGCCGTACCGATATTAAATCCTTAGAAATATTTGAGTTAACAGAAATATTTAAAAATAGCTGGATATATCCCTGATCAGAACCAAATGCCTGATGAGCAGAATTCGGAACTTCCGGAATACTTGGTAAGACAGCATTGGTACTATCTTGTAATGATTCAGCAGCAGCATGAATCGGCAAGTACATCACACATAAGGCACTTACGATATATTTCATATGTGCCTCTTTAAAGAGATGTTTGCTTACCGTTAATATTTAATGAAATATTATATTTATGATCTGCTTGAAATTTAAAATCAGGACTAATATTAAATTTTCTCGATTTCCCAGCAAGAATATAACCATTCACGGTGTTTACTTTAATGGGATAGCTTTTATTTGCTGTTGTATCCACAAGTATTAAGTTATTTAAAAGCGCATGCCGATTACCAAGATTACTTATGGTGAGATAAGCGTTATTTTGTTCTTGTTGTATTGACCAATTCAGTTTAGTAATCGCATCTTTATTGACGACAAATACAGGTAATGACGAACGTAGTAGTACGTTAACCCCTTGATCAGCTTTACGACTATCAATCGGTTTTGGTAACTCATCAATAATAATACGATAAGTTTTTTCACCCGAAACAGGTTCTGGGTTAATTCTAACTACACGTAAGTTATAAGAGTCACTAGGTTGTAGTTTTAGAAATGGTGGACTAATTACAATCTCATCCGTAGGGATTAACTGATCTTGACCAGCATTTTGTCTCCATTCAAATACACGCACCTGCAAATCAGCACTTTCATTTGACTGGTTATATAAACTAATGGAAGATGCAGCCTGATCACTCAATATTTCAACACTAACAGGTGAAAGGCGGATTGATGCTGCATTTAGCATACTAGGCAAAAATAACAATAAACTTGTCACAACAAAGATATTTTTTTTCATGATTTGCCCAGAACTACTTTTCTCAAATTGAGCTAGCTCCTTTAAAAAAGAGCTAGCAATGACGCAATAAAACTTATTAAAAATTAATAAGTCACTGTTACAGTCACAGTGTCAACATAGCTACCTGCACTTGGTAAAGTTGAGCCAGCAGGAATACGACCATAGACGTTAACTGTTTGTGCTGCACCAGTACCAGTACCGCTATATGCAGTTGTTGCAATACCAATTGCTGTTGCACGGTTAGTATCTGAGAAAAGGTTGTAAGGAATGTATTCGTTGCTAGCCGCCCCACCAATCATACGACGTTGTGTCGATTGAGCATTTTTCCCTGCATCAAAAGCCAAAGTCCATGGCACAGTGTTGTTACATAACACTTTAATTGCAGTCCCACCTGTTGTTGTGGTGTCTGCATCTACATTGCTCGCAAGCGAACTTAACGTACCAAAGTCTAAAATTGCATTTGACGTAGTACCTGTTGCAGAAGTGTTGAGAACACAACTGTTTGTAATCGTTGCTTTAACAGTTAGTGTACCGGTTGCGTTAGCTGCATTTGCAACATTGATAGACGTTAAACCCATAGCAATTGCTGATAAACAAATGAGAGACTTATTCATGGTTAAAAACCTTTTTACATTACGCCAATAAAATTAATAGATGTAAAAATTAGCCTTCCCCATCACAATCACTAGTTCTTCTGACTGTTTTTTCAAAGCGTTATTTTTTTACTCTACTAGTTGCGCATAATACAAAAAAACAACAAAAACACTAATGTTTGTTTCATTCTAAATATCAATTAATAATCAAAATTTTGATTGATTTCTCAATTATAAAAATTTTTATGGTTAACCCCACTCTTTTTATTAATTTTCGATAATTTTATTTACATTTTCATTAGTTTTTCTAAAAAATTTTAATTTTTCATTAGTTAAAATTTACCATAACTATTCATATTTTATAATTTTTTAAAGTTTGGTCAAAAAAATAAGAACAAAAAGTAAGCACCTGATTATTCTATATATTTTAAATGAATAAGAAAATAATACTTTATGAATAAGAAATCTAAGTGTTTTATCACATCTTTAGATTTTTTTTAGAGATTTCAATGGCTAATGGCAGGTCTTTACTACTAAAAAGTATGTATTGCTAGCTCAACTATTTCTAAAAATTAAATGAAAAATCAAACCTAATAATCTTTGGATTTTGTTATACCGTCCTTAAGCTAACAATTCCATACTTGTGGTTTTAGTTCCTTCTTGGCAAGGTATGTATCAGTAAAACATTAGGAATTTGTTCCAATATGGCGAGTCCAGCACAAATCATTCGACATAAATTTCTCAATACATTCTTTTCACGCCATTCTCTCTGGTTTTTATGTATTTTTACTGCGCTCAGCATCACATGGTTTCGAACCGTCTATACCCCTCATAGTATCTATTATTTTATTTCTGATACTCTCCTTAATGGTTTATGGGTAGTTACAGGCACCTTAAGCCTATTAGGCCTCTATGATGTTTTACAGAATAAACATTCAATTTTAAGAAATTACCCAATTATGGGACATTTTCGTTTTTTGTTTGAAGATATACGTCCCGAAATTCGTCAATACTTTATTGAAGCGGATCAAGATGCTCTACCTTTTTCTCGCATGCAACGAAGCTTAGTTTATCAACGTGCTAAAAACGAAAATGCAGATAAACCTTTTGGTTCAATCATTGATGTCTATCAAGAGAATTACCGCTTTATTGTCCACTCAATAAGCCCTTGCCCACCAGCTGATCCAAAAAGCTTCCGCATTCAGGTGGGTAATGCGCAATGCCTTCAACCCTATAGCGCATCCATTATGAATATCTCTGCCATGAGCTTTGGTAGTTTAAGTGCCAATGCAATTCGAGCACTCAATAAAGGAGCGCAATTAGGTGGGTTTTATCACGATACTGGTGAAGGTAGCTTAAGCCCTTATCATCTCGAAAATGGTGGAGATATTGTTTGGCAAATTGCCAGTGGTTATTTTGGTTGCCGTACCCTAGATGGAAAATTTGACGAACAAAAGTTTGCTAAACAATCTCAATTGCCACAGATCAAAATGATCGAATTAAAGCTTTCACAAGGTGCAAAACCGGGCCATGGCGGTATCTTACCTAAGCATAAAATTACCGAAGAAATTGCCCAAATCCGTGGCGTTTCACGCGATCATGATTGTATTTCTCCTGCTAAGCATTCTAGTTTTTCTACCCCAATTGAAATGATGCATTTCTTACAGAAGTTGCGAACATTATCTGGCGGCAAGCCAGTTGGTTTTAAACTGTGTATTGGCCAACCTTGGCAATTCATGAGTATTGTTAAAGCAATGCTTGAAACAAAAATTGTTCCCGACTTTATTGTTGTTGATGGTTCTGAAGGTGGTACAGGAGCAGCGCCAATTGAGTTTAGCGACAATATCGGCACTCCATTACGTGAAGGCTTACGCTTTGTCCATAACACACTTGTCGGTGCAGGACTCAGAGATCAAGTTAAAATTGGCGCGAGTGGTAAAATCATTAGTGCTTTTGATATCGCTAGCACTTTTGCACTCGGTGCAGACTGGGTTAATTCAGCACGTGGTTTCATGTTTGCAGTTGGATGTATTCAGGCACAAAGCTGTCATACCAACCAATGCCCGGTAGGTGTTGCAACCCAAGATAAAGATCGTCAAAAGGCAATTGATGTACCGACTAAATCAGAACGAGTATTTAATTTTCATAAAAACACATTGCATGCATTATCAGAAATGATCGCTGCTGCGGGTTTACGCCATCCTTCTGATATTAAAGCTCATCATTTGGCTCAGCGAGTAAATGACCGTGAAATTAAGAACTATGCTCAGTTACATTTTTTCTTGAAAGAAGGTGAACTTTTACAATCTGAACTTAATAATAACGATGATAATTTCTACTATCGAATGTGGAATATGGCTGATGCCAATCATTTTTAATTTATATTAATTTTTATAAGTTGAGCATCACCTTTATAGTGTGATGCTCTTCCATATTTAAACCTAATATGTGATTTTTGCTTAAATTTCACTCCCCTTTTAATTTGTATTTAATAGATTTTTCACCTAATATAAA
Source organism: Acinetobacter sp. D009 (assembly GCF_038562025.1). NCBI lineage: Bacteria > Pseudomonadati > Pseudomonadota > Gammaproteobacteria > Moraxellales > Moraxellaceae > Acinetobacter > Acinetobacter sp. D009. The sequence goes on along the minus strand of NZ_CP151886.1, from coordinate 1,527,199 downwards.
AGTATAAATAACGTACACATTTTAATTTTATTTAATAAAAATTTTTTAATGCTTATAACAAGAAGGTACCTCATCATGTTGAAAAAAACATTCATCTCTTCTTTTGTTGCAATCGCTGTAGGCTTAAGTAGCTATGCTGTTGCTTGTACACGTGCCGTATATTTAGGTAATAATCAACATATTATTACTGCTCGCTCAATGGACTGGAAGGTTGATACAGGTACCAACTTATGGATTATGCCAAGCGGGGTTAGCCGTGACGGTAGCGCTGGTCCCAATTCAATAAAATGGACGTCGAAATATGGAAGTGTAATTGCTACAGGTTATGAAGTTTCCACAACAGATGGGATGAATGAAGCAGGTTTAGTTGCTAATATTTTATGGTTAGTAGAGTCTGAATACCCAGATGCAAAAAAGACAGATAAGCCTTTATTAAGTATTGCCGCATGGGCTCAATATGTGCTCGATAATTTTGCAACTGTAGATGAAGCCGTTAAGGCCTTAGAAAAAGAACCCTATACTATTATTACAGACAATGTTCCTGGTGAAACACGGCTCACCACCTTACATTTATCTATTTCTGATAAAACAGGTGATAGCGCAATTATTGAATATATTGGTGGAAAACAAGTGATTCACCATAGTCGAAGCTATCAAGTCATGACTAACTCACCTACTTTCGATAAGCAACTTGCACTTGCCGAATATTGGAAACAAATTGGTGGAACAATCATGCTTCCTGGTACTAACAGAGCATCTGATCGCTTTGCACGTGCATCTTTTTACATTAACGCAATTCCTAAAAATGATAATACAAAACAAGCACAAGCCTCTGTATTTAGTGTGATTCGCAATGCATCTGTTCCCTATGGGTTAAATACTCAAGAAGAACCTAATATCTCTTCAACTCGCTGGCGAACTGTTGCCGACCACAAACAAATGCTCTACTTTTTTGAATCCGCTCTCTCACCAAATGTATTTTGGGTTGACTTAAAAAAGATTAACTTTAAAGATGGTAAAACACGTAGACTTGATTTAGGACCTGATCAAAGCCATATCTATGCAGGTGATGCTACCTCTTCCTTTAAAATTGCAAAACCATTTGTATTTTTAGGTCCAACTACACGTTAATTTATGTCAAAATTTATTACTCTTAACATAAATAATATTAAACATACGATCTTGGAATTTATATGATGAAGAAATCTCTACTTTTATTGGGTTCATGTCTACTTACTGCAGCGTGTAGCACCACACAGGTTAGTACACCAGCTCCTAAAGAGGTAAAGACAGCTGGTCAACTAAACTGCTCACCAACTGAACTATGCCCAAGCTTATTGGTTAAATGGAACGAAAATCAAAAAAATCAGCTTCGAGTAGATGTTCATTTAAGTAGTAGTTATAACTTTTATGATATTAACGCTTTGACTTTTGATATTGATGGCAAACGATTCAATTACGAACCAGCTCAAGCCACTGAAAAGACAAATGTGAGCCGATTAGTACCTAAACATTCAACCACTTACTTTGTTATTCCAAGTCAATTCTTGCAAGAATTTAAAAATGCTCAAAATGTGAATGTTTTAATCAAAACCGATAAAGGAACAATCGAGCGCAATATGTATAGTCCACAAAAGCAGTCTTCGGTTTATAAAAACTTTATGCAGCTTTATCAAAATTCAAAATAAACTACAAAGATTAAATAATGCATCTATCTAGAATTTTGGATAGATGCATTATTTTAATAATAAAAATGTTTTGGCTTAGCATGTAAAAATGCTGGGATCAAACCCGTTAAAGCCGCACGTATATCCGCACGTTCATTAATTAATTGATGAGAGCCTTCTTCAAGCATTAACAACGTTTGGAGTCTAAATTTACGACGAATAAATTCGATGTTGTAACGCCAATCAACCGTCTGATCGAGAGCACCTTGTGCAAGCCAGACAGGGATACGGCAAGCTGGTCGCTCTTCCATTTCCTGCATCCATTTTGACATTGCCAAAATCCAGTCCATGCCCATCATTCGGGGTTGCAAAGGATCCTTTAAACGAATAAAACGCAAAAATTCAGGATTATGATTATTACGTCTAAAATGCCTTGGCACTTGACGTTTAATACGGCGAATAATGCCTAATCCAACGGGGTTATGCCACCATGCGGTTTTTGCGGGGCGAATTAGCGGAGAAAGTAAAAGTACACGATCTACAATCGGATCTTGGCGTTTTTCAGCATATTCTAATAAGTGATGCATCCAAATTGCTCCACCCGTACTTTGACCAATACCGACCCATGGTTTAGGTAACTGATCTGCATGTTTCACATATTGATAAACAGCCATCAAAACTTGCTGGTAATGATCAAAGTTTTTAATGCTGGCTGGTGAACCATCACTTAATCCATGCCCCGGCAAATCATAAGTAATGATACTAAAGCCCTGCTCAAGAATTTCACGAATAATTGGCTGGTAAATACCGCTATGCTCAAGATAGCCATGCAATAGACAAACTGTACCTTGTATTTTTTCTACTTTAGGTTTGAAAACTTGCACATGCAAACGGAATAAAGGCATTTGAACATAACCTTGCCAATGGTCACATTCAAGTAAATGTAAACCATACAATTTGCGATAGGCTAGCAAATCACGGGAAGGTTCTTCTAATGTGTTTAAATTAAGTGGACTCAAAACCTGTGGCGTAAGATCACGATTAGGAACCGGTAAATCTAATTGTTTTAATACGGCAGGATTGAGAAATGGAATATCTGACATTAAGGAACCTCTCGACAATCACTTGAGCCAAACAACATGTCGCGAATTGTCGCAAGTAATTCATAATTTGCACGGCGGCTATGATCGTAATTTTGCACACTTGGTTGCCAACGTGTCAGTGGAGTTGGCATTGGAGCTACAACAGGAATAGTTTCTATACCATTTAAAGCAAACAGTCGGCGTGTACGTGGCATATGGTATTCATCTGTAACCAACATGACTGTCGGTGCTCCGCCTTTTTTCTGAAGCAATAAAGAGCTAAAGCGAGTATTTTCACATGTATTCATACTACGCTTTTCTAATAGCTTTGCATCAACACCGCGCTCTTTTAACCAAGCTTGCATATAAGGTGCTTCTACACCGCTAAGCACAATAGGCAGATGATTTTGTTTTTCAACTTCTAAAGTTTTTTCTAATCGCAAACGCGTATAGCCATTAACTACAATATCCTTACCATTTTTATCTAAGGTTAATCCGCCACCCAACACAACAATTGCATAAGGTTCTGATAAATTTTTAGGTTGTACTGGTAATAGATTTTTACGCACATACTCGACTTTTTGTTCAGGTTCACTGACAGCTTTTTGATGCTCTGGCACCACAGGTTTTCTTGCTAAAAACTCTGTATATTGCTCAGTAAGCGCTTTATTTTCAGAACTATTAATAAAAAGTGCTTCGTCAACAGGACTACTCGCCTCATCTGCGGCATCAATTTCTGAGTTTTTAGCGACTAAAGGAACCGTTACAGATGCTGCTTGCTCTTCCGAATCCTGTTCCTTTTCTTCTAAAAGAATAATTTGCTGCAAGGCTTTATAATTCTCTTGAATATAGGTCAGATCAGATGTTCTTTTTTCACGTAACGCTTGCTCTGTCAGTTTTAAATAGGCCTGACGAGCGATCCATAAATTTGAACCCGGCTCTAAATTATCATGCTCACTTAATGCAGCCTGTCTTTGGCTCTCAGCAGCGACTTGATTAACATCAACAGGTACAAAATAGTTAAGCCCAGCTACAATAAGTTTTGAATAAAATGGCGAATATAAAAAAACCACGAAACAGCCTAATAGTACAAATAGCACGGTGACTACTTGTACTAAACGTACCATTAAGTGTACTTTTGGCATAAAACTATTCCGTATGATTTTCAATTAAACCTAAACTGTTATAAAGCACAGGTTCTGGTTCTAACATAATATGGAAAAGCTGATCAACATCATGTTGTACAGCCTGATAAGTTTTCCTTACATCAGCTAGAGATGCATTGGCATAATTCACCAGAACTAATGCCTGTTTATGGAACATCCCTACCATATCGAGTTGCTTCCCTTTCCAACCCGCCTGATCAATTAACCATCCTGCTGCAATTTTAACGTTTCCATTCGCTTGAGGATAATGTGGAATTGTTGAGAATTGTGTGACTAAGCGTTCAAACTCTTGAGGTTTAACAATCGGATTTTTAAAAAAACTCCCGACATTTGGATACTCTTTTGGATCAGGAAGTTTACTTTGACGAATATGGATGACCTGATTTTGTAAATTTTCGGCAGTCTGATTGTCTCCAACTGCTTGTTTCAAGTCGCCGTAGTTAAGTTTCAAATGCGGCTGTTTAAGCAATTTAAAAGTAACATGCGTGATAATGTAACGGTTTGGATCATCTTTAAAAATACTATGGCGGTAGGCGAAATGGCAGTCGGCCGCTAAAATTGTCTGAGTTTGCTTCAATTTACGGTCATACACTTGTACTGACTCAATAAACTCACCTACCTCTACCCCATATGCACCAATGTTTTGTACGGGTGAAGCACCGACTAATCCTGGAATAAGGGCTAAATTTTGCAAACCAAACCAGTTCTGTTCAGTGCTGTATAAAACAAAATCATGCCAGACTTGGCCTGCGCCTACTTTAACCCGCACAAAATCATCATCGTTTGATAAAACTTCAATTCCCTGAATATCAAGATGAATCACTAAAGCATTGATCTGCTGCGGCAACAACATATTACTACCGCCCGATAATACAAGTACATTTAACTGATGCTGCTCAGCAAACTTTAAAGCTGATTCAATATCTTGAATACTGCCAACTTTAGTATAGTGAGAAACAGTTGCATCTAAACTTAAAGTATTGAATGGCTTAAGCTGTACTTGATTCTGAATTTGCATTGTATTGAAAAACCTATTCTTAAACATTCAATTGTTTTTTTAAAATATTAATCCACGCCAAACTACTGGACTCACATTGATTGAGTACACGTTCAAAACCATCAGCACCGCCATAATAAGGATCAGGCAACGCTTGTTGTGGGTATTCAGGATCATGCTCACTCATTAAAGCTACTTTTGCACGAATTTGATGTGCGCCAAATTGGGAAACGGCTCTTTGCAACACGTCATGTATATCTTCAAAATTTTGATGATCCATTGCCAAAATCAAATCAAACTCTAAAAAGTCTTGGGTTGAAAGTTGTCTTGCACGTAAAGATGATAAGTCATAGCCCCTTTTCTTGGCATGCAACTGACTACGTTGATCAGGCGATTTATTTGGATGATAATTACTCGTTCCAGCTGAATCGACAACCACATTGAGTTGATGTGCGTCACAATAATGTCTGAAAACCACCTCAGCCGTGGGAGAACGGCAAATATTTCCTAAACAGACACATAACACCTTATATTGTGTTTCCATTAGAAATTACTTCCAAACATTTGAATTACATAAAAATAAACAGGGTCATGCACAATCTTAACAGACTATAAGTTTATAAGAACCGAATTGACCATTGTGACTTGTTGCATTTTGTCAAAACTCACTTGGGTTGAAAAGGAAAATAATGTTTATCAATAGATTAAAAGTTGATAAATCAGGCGATAAATTAGCTAATCTTGTACTTCTTGTAGTAATTAAATAAAAATAAAGCCCTAATTTATAGGGCTTTACAAACATCACTTGGATGCAGTGATTAATTCAATCATTTCCTTTGTTGGTCTTAAGCTGCCTAATTGCCAATGCTCAGGAGGATGCTCATCAATTCTGATCCAAACATGTTCTCGAAAAGCAGGATTTCCCTTTCCTTCTATTTCTACAAATAAATCTGTTATTCGCTTGAAAAGCTCAGCCTTACTATCTTTATCTAATAAACCTTCTATAGTTTGTATATTTATAAATGGCATAATGCTACCTGAATTAATGCTAGGTCTAAATTATAGACTCATACTAATTGGAGCTCCCACTGATGTCAAATCAAATTATTCCAGATCATAAATTTCCAGTAGATGTATGTGGGATCTTCAAAATTACAGAAATATTGAATGACAGATGGACGATTCTCTTGTTAAGAGAAGCCTTCTATGGGGTAACAAAATTTAATGATTTTTTAGCAAATACAGGCATATCAAAGCAAATTTTATCTAATCGTCTAAAGCATCTCATCCAATTAGAAATATTTGAATTATCAATCTATAAAGAAGTTGGTGAGCGAGAACGTAAAGAATACTTACTCACTAAAAAAGGCAAAAGTCTAAATATTGTTTTACTGGCCATGCTTGAATCTGGCGGTAATTTTATTGAAGCTGGTAAAGATGTGGTGAAAGTTTTTAATAAGAGTACTGATGATGAACTTAAATTAAAACCTGTTGATTCTTCTAATCAAGTTATAGATTTTAAGAATTTGGAACTTAAGCTCATTCATAGCAAAAAATAAATTTTTATAACTCAGCTACCCTGATCATAAAGTCCTCAGTATGCTTTTATAAAGAAATAAAAAAAGCCTACTCTTTCAAGTAGGCTTTCCCCTTATGACTTTTGCGCTGATCATTCAGGTTTATTGTTGTTTAAAGCAACGGAAGGATCTTACAGAAATACTTAAGAATAAAAAAGCTTATTTACTTAACTGAATGTAAGTACTCATAGGCTCCTTTTTCGTTACTCTCAAGTTTAATGACTGCATCCGTTTCGTCATTTAGTGTCAGGTTAAATACTTTTTCACCATCATATGAAATTTGGTGGCCCATACGAAACTCTGAATCAAGTGACTCAAGAATAATAAAATTTCCTTCATTGTTCGAAGCAATATAGTAAGTGTTGTTCCGATGAACATATCTAATTGTGTACATCACTATTTAAATTCCACCTAAAAATTATGTTTTTTCTTAATAATAAAAAGATCCTTTTTCCCTTCCCAATCAGAAAAGATCCTACCGAAAACTAAACCCTCCCTTATTAATTATTCACCCTCATCACTTAGTATTTTTTCACCCTATACTATTAAATTGATATTACAGAAATACTTAATAATAAAAAACCCCGCCATTAGTCGATAGTTAGCGGGGTCTTTTGCGATTTAACTTTACTTTTACAGACTCATCTATCAGATGATATTTACCTCATTTCTGCAATAGAAAAATTATTTATTTTTAAAAAGTTTATCTGTCATAGTTCTATCAATTTTACTGCGATGCCCATTCTGAAAGTATCGATCAACATGGCATAGTTTTGTTTTAGTATCACAGAACACACCGTTTGAGAGCGTAAACGCTGAAGCATCAAAATCACCTTGAGAGAAGGCTTTATTCGCTTTATAAGTGCCTAAATATTTAGCTGTAAGCTTTTTAGAAATACCTTTTTTGTCAGCACAAATATATTTGTCACAAATTACACCTTTTGTAGGCGAATATACACTAGAGCTGGTTTTCGCGATTGCTGCCGAGCTAAGCATCAAACACGTACATCCCATAATACTAAGAAAAGTTTTAGAAATTTTCACTTTTTAGAACCGATAAAATTATAAATTGTTAAGGCATTATATAAATTAGAAGCTTGCCAGAAAATCTAGAGAACCCTATAAATAACAAAAAGCCCACTTTTCGACGAGGGTTTAAATATTTTGGTAATCCTCACTTACATGTCGGACCCAACATTGCAAAAAAGTATTTATCTATGGGTAGCACAAGGCTTAAGAAAAGCATAGTCACTTCAGAACTACTTTATTTTAAAGTTTCTTATGCTAACTTATTCGGAGATAGAATCTTATAGAACCATTCAACAATAATGTTCAAAAATAAGGAAATAATGTATATGAGCCATTTTCAATTTCAAACTGTTCCAAATATCATCTCTGGCTTAGGCTCTATACAAGAATTACAAAATGTTTTGTCGTCAAAAGCTTACCGTAAGTTATTGCTAGTCACCGATGCAGGCATGGTTAAAAATCAATTACACCTTCCCATCCTTCAAATTTTAGATACGCTCAATATTGAATATGTCATCTATGCTGATGTGCAAGCTGACCCGCCTGAACAGGTAGTACTAGATGCAGCCACTTATGCTAAACAGCAAAATGTTGATGTCATTATTGGTTTTGGTGGCGGTAGTTCTCTAGATGTTGCAAAAGTTATTGCTTTACTCGCCCACCCTAATCAGACCCAAAGTTTGCAAGAGATGTACGGCGTGAATCAGGTCACTACAGCTCGTCTTCCGCTTATTTTGATTCCTACTACAGCCGGTACAGGCTCAGAAGTAACGCCAATTTCAATTGTCACTACAGGTGAGACGACAAAGATGGGGATTGTCTCTCCAGTACTCTACGCCGACACTGCAATTCTTGATGCAAATTTTACCCAAAATCTACCTGCTCATATTACTGCTGCAACAGGTATTGATGCGATGGTACATGCTATTGAAGCATATACCTCTAAGCATAAAAAAAATATTTATACGGATATTTTAGCCAAGCATGCTTTGAAATTGTTAAACCATAACTTACCAAAAGTTCTTAAAGATGGTAATGATTTAGAAGCACGTCAAAACATGCTTTTTGGTTCAATGCTCGCGGGTCAAGCGTTTGCAAACTCGCCTGTTGCCGCTGTACATGCTTTAGCTTACCCATTGGGCGGTCATTTTCATTTGTCGCATGGACATACCAATGCTTTAGTACTGGTTGAAGTATTAAAATTTAATGCACCTAATGCAAAAAAATACTATGCAGAGCTTATGCAATGGCTCGACCCATATAGTAATGGCAGTACCGATGGTTTATGCGATCTGTTTATTGACCATATGCAGAACCATTTAGACCGTAGTGGTTTGACTTTAAGACTTAGTGATTTGGGTATTGACGAGTCCAGCTTACCTCGACTTGCTGAAGATGCCATGTTGCAAACCCGTTTACTACAAAATAACCCACGTGACATGACAGAAGCCGCTGCTTTGGCAATTTATCAGGCGATTCATTAATGACGAAACCAGTTTTAAAAATCCGTGATCAATTTAAGTTCTTTTTAGATATTCAAACGCGTTGGGCAGATAACGATATTTATGGTCATGTGAATAATGTGACTTACTATAGCTACTTCGATACAGCAGCCAATGCTTTACTGATTCAAAAAACAGGTTTTGATATTCATGAAGCAAAAGCAATTGGGTTAGTGGTCGATTCAGCTTGTAGTTTTCTTCAGGAATTGTCATTTCCAGAAATTATTCAAGTAGGTGTTGCGATTGGTAAAATCGGTACGACTTCATTGCGTTATGAATTAGCAATCTTTAAACAAGGTCAGAACCAAGCCTCAGCTCAAGGACATTTTGTGCATGTGTTTGTTGATCGCGAAACGCGTAAGACTGTGCCAATTTCCGAGACAGTTCGTGAGGTTTTAGAGAATTTCTTATTATAAAAAATGAGGCAAAAAGAAAATACACAGCTCTTTTTGCCTCATTTTAGCTTACATCATTGCAGGGTCACTAAAGGAATCTTCACCCGTTTCGACTCGACCAGCAAAACGTCGGTAATAATATGGATCACTCTGAATGGTGATTTCAAAATCATACCAATGCCCTACATCGGCCAAAGCCCAATGCTGCTTAACAACCTGTCCCGCTTTTACGGTAAGTTGTAACGGCGCATCTTGTCGATATGCACACGGTTTTACCGTCAATATCGCATCTTTAGTACCATCATTCATAAGTTCGACATAAACATCACCATTGGCAATGTCATAGCACACTCGAATTTCAGGTTTAACACCACTATCAACAATACGTTGAGTATCCCCTTTGAAATGACGATGGTAGCCATTTGGACCGAGTACCCATAAATCATAACGACCTAAATTATCTTTTAAAGCGTCCCATTCATCATCTAGAGCTTTGTTCGGCTCGACAATATAACGCTTAGGAATTCGGTCTAAGTTGAGCTTGTCATAAACATGAAAAACCGCAGCTTGCGTACCTGTATTAGAGAATATTAATTGCACTTTGCCATCCGCTTTACAGCGTGCACTGGTATGCAACTCGTAAGGTAACGCACGTGAAAGACGTATACCACTTTGCTGAATCGGTAACTTCGTATCCGTGGGTACAGGCACAGCTGGTAAAGCTTCTTGATTTTCTCTTAACTCATCTGCTTGCACACGTGTTTGTTTACCATTCAGCTGCGGTAAAACATCTGCATTTGGTGTTTTAAAGTTAAATGCACTGGTCAAATCACCACACACTGCACGGCGATACGCACTGATATTCGGCTCTTTTACACCAAAACGTTTTTCTAAGAACATGAGCACAGAGGTATGGTCAAACACTTGTGAGTTCACCCAACCACCACGACTCCATGGGGAAATCACATATAACGGAACACGAGGGCCTGGTCCATAAACTCGTCCATCCGGTGTAGGCTGTGAATGGCTTCCTTCAGGCGCGGCATGGTCAAAGTATTCGTCCTGCATATCGGCACTACTTAATGTCGATTTGCCAGCATACTGACCATTTTTAAGTCGAGATGGCGCTGATGGCGATGGCATATGGTCAAAGTAACCATCATTTTCATCGAAATTGATAATGAGTGCTGTTTTACTCCAAACCTCTGGCACGGCAGTTAAAGCATCAATAATTTCTTGAATAAACCATGCCCCTTGGACAGGGCTTGAAGGATCTGGATGTTCACAATAAATTGATGGTGCATTAATCCAAGAGACTTGAGGTAATTTACCTTCACGAATGTCTCGTTTAAAAGCATCAAGATATTCTTCTGGTTTATTGCCCGGCAATGTATTTGCAATGCCCTTATAAAGTGGATTTTTGGCATTATCGGTCGCAGCATCATAGGCTTTATAAGGTAGTTTTTGACCCGTATCAGCATATGGTTTATTCGGTTCGCCGCCACTTGAAACAGGATAGCCAGATGCAATGTTGGCCTTTCTAAACGAACGAAATGCACCCAACATATTATCGCCCCATTCATCTGGCATATTTTGATAACAAATCCAACTTACCCCTGCTTCTTCTAAGCGTTCGGCATAAGTTTTCCATGTATAACCACGGTCTGCCGTCGCTGGGTTACCATCAATCCAATCCCACTCATTGTTTACAAATGAACGCTTGGTCGGTGTTGCACCATTTGTACCCGTTAAATGATAAGAACGGTTTGCATCTGTTCCAGTGTGCATAGAGCAATGGTAGGCATCACAAATCGTAAAAGCATTCGCAAGCGCAAACTGATATGGAATTTCTTTTTCTTTAAAATAACCCATTGAGATATCAGTTTTATGAGTTGGCCAGTTCGCCATGCGCCCATTGTCCCAAGCCAGCTGACTGTCGTTCCAAGTATGTGGCGTACCATCTGCACGCTGTGCATTATTGGCTGTACCATTTAAGTGAAAAGGCGTTAAAACTTGCCCATTACTTCTAAGCTGCTCCCAAACACGGCGGCCACTTGGCAAAGGAATCGTAAAACGATCGGCAAACCCTCGGACGCCTTTTAGTGTTCCGAAGTAATGGTCAAAAGATCGGTTTTCCTGCATTAAAATAATAACGTGTTCGACATCCTGAATGGTGCCAGTTTTATTGTTTGCAGGAATTGCTAAAGCTTTTTGAATACTAGATGGGAAAGCTGCCAATGCCGCAGCACCAAAACCCATATTTAAAGAATAATTTAAAAATTTACGACGTGTAATCATGATCAGGTTCTTTTTATTATTTAAGTTTATGGAGCACAGCGCATTACAGGCTTTTTACCTGTTTCTGGTGTATTTGAACTATCATTTGCGGAGTCGTTACAACCACTCAGCAGAATCGCGCCGATTAATAAAAAATATGAATATTTAAAACAATTTATTCCAGTGCATTGCCTTCTCATGACGATATATAGTCCATTTAAAATCTAAAATGGCTAACATAGAAAAGTACAATGACAGTGACATGACCCAAATATTTCAATCCAATGAAGAATATGAAAACTCTATTATTTTCATATTCTGCACCAGATCAAAAATCAGATGAATTTAAGGCTTTAATTGAATATTTTGTAGTTCGCCATCAAAAGTTTCTATGAGACTCTTAATAACTGGCTGTTGCTGTAATAGCTCAGCTGCTCGGTGAAAGGCTTTTTCTTTACGTGCACTTTGAATGGTATAGGGAGTAGATGTATTCAAAGCACCATATTCAACTGTAAACTGAGTATTCGGCCATTGCTCATTTAATGCATCAATAAGGCCTTGTTGTAATTGGGTCAGCATATTTTCATATTCTTGAGGAATATGGAAAATAGTATTGCCACCAATTTCACCAGTCATCACACCATGTTGAGCAAGTTCTTGAACAGCTGGAGAAAGCTGACTATTTCTAAACCAATATTCCCACTTTTCGAGTGTCCACTCACCTTCCAAAACTTGAGGAGAAAGCTTCAAGATATCTTGAGGCATCAACTGACCGTGATCAGTTGCACTAGGCTCTTTTACAACGGCAACTGTTTCAACAACTTCAGCCTGCACCAATGATTGCTGCTCAATAACAGGTTCAGAGGCAAGATCAGGCGTATCTTGGGCCAGCGAAAATTCAGCGCTAGGCGTTTCAAATAAACCCATAGGTTCAGCAGTGAAAGCTGGTTCAGGTTCAATATTTTTAGTTTGTGTTTCTGCTTGCACTTGTACTAACTTTTGTTCTGGTACAGGAATGAAATCTTCCTCTAGAACACTAACAGTCTCTTGAACAACTGCTGAATCAAGCCCAATCAACTCATGATGATTTGGGTCAAATACCATTAAATCCTGATTAGACTGAGGTTCAGGTTCAGGTTCAGGTTCAGGTTCAGGTTCAGGTTCAGGTTCAGGTTCAGGTTCAGGTTCAGGTTCAGGTTCAACCATAGTTGGCTGGTTAATAACTTCAACAGGTTGAACCGTATTTACTGGAGTAATCTCCTGAGCTTTTTGCTGAACTTGTTGGCTCAAACTCACCACTGCTTGCTCATTTTGTTGAACAGGCTCTGATACCACAATTTCATTAGGCGCTAAAGGTCGGAATGCCAATAAGCGTAAAACACACATTTCAAAGCCTTGCTCTTGCGTCACGGCAAGTTGCAAGTCTGAACGTCCTTTACATGCGATTTGGTAATAAAGCTGTAAATCTTGAGCAGAAATCAGCTTAGACAATTGCATGATTTTGCGATTGATTTCATCGCTATATTTCAAACTCAAATCAGGTAGATATTGCAAAATTGCCAATTCATGCAATGTCGAAATGAGCTGATCAAGCACAAGTGAAACATCTAGCGCTTGATGTCTAAATTGCAATAAAAGCTGACTAACTTTCTCACGTTGATTTTGATGAATCGCCAAAATCAAATCATAAATGATCGTACGATCAATCAAACCAAGCATTTCTTTAACATCTTGATGATGTACTGAACCTTGACCATAAGCAATGGCTTGGTCAGTTAAAGATAATGCATCACGCAGTGAACCTTGAGCAGATTCAGCAATTTGCCAAATTGCATCTTGGTCAGCAGTAATCTGTTCTTTTTCAAGAATAGCGCCAAGATGCTTTGTAATTTCATCAACGGCTAAAGGTCGTAAAGTAAATTGCAAACAACGTGAAATGACTGTAATCGGTAGCTTTTGTGGGTCAGTCGTTGCAAACAGAAACTTAACGTGTTCTGGTGGTTCTTCTAGTGTTTTTAATAACGCATTAAAAGAATGCGTTGATAGCATATGTACTTCGTCAATCAGGTAAACCTTAAAACGTCCTTGCGTTGGCGCATACGGAACGTTGTCTAAAAGTTCACGTGTATCTTCTACTTTTGTTCTTGAAGCCGCATCGATTTCGATCAGGTCAATAAAACGGCCTTCATTTACTGCCTTACACGTTGCGCAGACTTCACATGGTGTAGAAGTCACACCCGTTTCACAGTTCAAACACTTGGCTAAAATACGTGCAATTGTAGTTTTACCTACACCACGCGTTCCTGTAAATAAATAAGCATGGTGAAGACGACCGCGTTCCAATGCACTACTTAATGCACGAGAAACGTGGTTTTGCCCCACTAACTCATTGAAATTACGTGGACGGTATTTTCTAGCAAGTACTTGATACATGTATGCTCCTTGTTACAGGCATAAGCATACTTTGTTTTTAAAAGAGTGTGAACGCATAAAGCTCATATCCGTACAGATAAACTGCGAACTGGCTTCTTTTCTCTACCAGAACCGTTTATTTGTCTAAGGATGATCATGGTGTAACTCCTGATCTGTAACACCCTCATCCATCGTTTGCACGAGCCCCACACCATCCTTAATTTCAGCCGAATAATTTCCCTTCTCGGTAAAAATTTGCATGATTGTATAGTGGTCTTTTTGACTTTGAGTAATGGTAAAGAAATTTTGATTCGGATCGCCCTGATCAAATTTACCAGTCCACCGAACAATATCTTGGTCAACAGGTTCGATCTCTACAATTTTGCCAGTGCGATTAATGCCATATTCCAACATTTGGAACTTAACAGTGTCACCCACTTTTTTAAGTTCAATCACATTTGGATCATATTTAATGACCATACCTTCTGCATTTTTAATTAGTGGAAAATTAACATTAGAAGGCAGTTGATCCTTTTCTATTTCATTAAAAACAATCTGTTGCTGAGACAATCTTTCTTTTTCGGACGGATTCAAATTCAGTATATTTTGACGAGCAAATTCATTCTGATTATCTGCCAGTTTTTGCCCAGTCCCTTGCCCATTTTCTGAAGACGATGTTAAAGCAGAAGAGCTTTGCTGTGAAAAGGCAAACCAGATTAAAACTGCTAACGCCACACAAGCGATAGCAGTTCCTATTAACAATTTATTTTTCTTCATTATTTACAGCTAAAAATAGAGATTAGTTATATAGAGAAATTTTCTGTGCGTTCAGATTAATGACACTGACCGCATCAATTTTTCCTTCTACACCTAAACGTACACCATATTTCGGGTTGTATAAGTATGGACTCGAATAAAAATTAATATTATTGCCCCCCATTGCAGTACTTCCTAACGGATGAGCAAAACCTGAGCCAATATTGGTTGAACCATTATGGTATAGACCAAGATTATGCCCGACTTCATGACGCATGGCCGCGAAAGAACAACCTGCAATATCATTTGCGCCAATCATGTTATATGCAGAAGCATTAATCCAAGCCCAACCACAACCGCCATCACCTGGTTCATTACCTTGATAATAGACACCGTCTGCCAATACACGTTTCCGCTCATTTTGTACCGTGGTGTCATCTCGTCCAGTAGAGATTGCTTCTTTTAAAGTGGCAGCCGGGATTTTATAAGTTAAATAGCCCACATTTCTTAAGTAAAAGCGTGCATTCGAATTTTCAGCAGTTAAATTCGTTAAGTTCACACCTTCAATCATTCTAAGTTTTGCAGCGCTCTCTCCTAAAATTGAGTTTACCTCTGGGCTAGAAACCAACAACATATCAATTGTATAACTATCTACTGTCCAGCCTTGAGCGGTGTATATAAAACGGCGATTTTCACCATTTTTAATTGCAGTAGACAAGCCATTAGGGGCATTAATATAAGTGTCTGCCGATGCATTAGACACAATAACCACCTTATCCCCGACTTGAGCTTTAGCAGGTAGTTGCAAGGTTGGCTGCCAATTTGATGTAGACAGTTTCACTTTTAAAGTAGGCTGAGTCATATTCGGTAGAGTTGCAGGGATTATTGCCGTTGAATCAATCACCTTTGTTGGTGAAGAGATCAGTTGCCAATATCCTTTGTCGCTTACATACATAAACTCATATTGATCGCCTGTTTTAAGCGTTAGGGTCGCTTGGCTATTAATATTTGTATTATTAATTTTTGCAGACCAAGTCGCTGTAGACTTAATAATAATTCTATCCCGATCACTTGCAGTGGTAGGCAAAGTGAAATTGGAAACCCAGTTTCCATCTCCAAATGAAATTTCTGTAAGTGGACTATTAACTGTCGCTAATGACGTTCCAATTTGCTGAACATTTAGCTTCTGTGGTTTTATATATTCTGGAACCCATTTTCCTAAAGCAGAATAATATTTAAACCAATATTCAGATCCATTTTTTAATATAAAACTGCTCGGGAATAGTAAGTTTGTTTTATCAATGTCCGAACTTGCACTTGCTGTAGAAACAACTTGTACGGTTGTTCCATCACGTACATCACTCGGTAATGCTATGGTTTGTGCCCATTTGTCATTTTGAATAAGTACTTTTTGCATTGATGCAGTTGTTAATGGAACGACTTCATAGGTCGCACCATTGGTAGGACTCACTGTCGCTAACTGAGCAATCCATTTATTTTGACTACTATTAAAGATGAATTGGTAAACATCACCACTATTTATCTTTAAAACCTCTAACGGAATATTGGTATTAGAAGTATCTAAATAACTACTATAGGCAGCACTAGAACGAATTGTAATTTTGTCCAAATTATTAGCGCTTGAGGGTAAAGTGAGGTTTTTGACCCAATTCCCATTTGCTAGATTAAATTCTAAATCTGAATAACCGGATGGAATTGATCCACTATTATTATTCTGATTTGGTGAAAGTACAGTTGCGGCATATACAAGTGAAGACGCAACAATTGCTCCAATTATGAGTGATGTTTTTAATTTAAAATTCACAGCAGCCTCTTTTATTTGTTTTTAGATTTTTCGAATAGCAGGTTAGCAAACCATTTTTAAGCAGTCAATTTCACAATAATTAATTTTTCATTAAATTTCAAATACATGAATAATGAATCATTTTGAAATAAAAATATGAACCCTTTTAAAGAATAGTTTATTTATGAGAATTAAATAACCAATTTTTAATATGTAGAAAATATTAAAAAGAAATTTAAGGATAAGAAGAAAGGTAGTCTCTCTTTTTATCCTTTAGTTTTAATTTACTTTCTTTGGAAAGCTAAACCAGACAAATGCAGTTAAAAGGAAGAAACAAATAGCTGAGATGGTAAGCACCCAACTATGGGCATAGCTAAAAGCTTGTTGCGCAACTGTAATTAATTGTCCTCCCAAAGGATTTTCAAGATTAGACGCTAATTGCATGGTTTCTCCAATCGAGATACTCGCTTTTTCAATTAAGTCCGTTGGGAGCTGTTCTGGCAAAATAATTGAACGACTATAAAACCAAGATAACATTAACCCAAATATAGCAACGCCCAAACCAGCCCCAAGCTCGTAAGCCATCCCTTCTATGGCACCTGCTGCACTCGCCTTTTGCGGAGGTACAGATGACATAATCGCAGCAGTTGAGGCCAGCAACGCAATCTCAATGCTAAAGCCTAAAAAGACCATACATGTCCATGCTAAAAAGTGGTCGGTCGAGAAGTTAAGCTGAGCAAGTCCCCATAGACTAAATCCACTTATTAAAATACCAACAGTAGATACAAGCCTAAGTCCCCATTTATTTAAACAGATTCCTGCTAGTGGACCACCTAAACTAATTGCAATCATGAATGGAATAATAAACATGGCTGCCTGTAATGGAGAAAAACCATGTACAAACTGCAATTCTTGAGACAAGAGCAATTCGAACCCAACCAAAGCAATCATAGAAACTACCGCCATGACAATGCTGGTAGAAATCACTGGATGTTTAAATAATTCCAGATCAATCATTGGCGTCGTACTTCTTTTTTGGCTTTGAATAAAGTGAATTAAAGTACTTATACCAATCACAAACATTACAACCGTAAGCACTGAAAAGTTATACATCGCCGATTTGATTGAATAGATGAGGCTTAAAATTGCCACGACTAAAATTAAAGCTTGCCCTAAATTAATTGGCTGATCAGTCTTCTCTTGTTGTTTAGGGATGATGATCGCAATCATAACTAGAACCACCAAAATAATCGGGATATTGATAAGGAATACAGCTCCCCAATGGAAGTGTTCTAGTACAAAACCACCGACTAATGGACCAAAAGCTGCTCCACCACCACCCACTGTAGACCAAAGACCAAGTGCAAAATTTCTCTGCTTTTCTTCGGTAAAAGCATTACGGATGCCTGATAAAGTGGCAGGAATAAGCATAGCTGCCCCTAGCCCTAAGACAGCACGAGAAGCAATTAAGGCATAGGCAGTTGGAGAAAAAGCCGCAGCTAACGAACCCACACCAAAAACTGCAGTTCCAATAAATAATAATTTTTTAAAGCCAATACGATCGCCAAGTGCACCCATCGGCAAAATCAAACCCGCCATAATCAGTGAATAAATATCAATGACCCATAAAAGCTGATTGGCAGTTAAATTCAATGCTGCACTTAAAGATGGTGTTGCAACATGCATCACCGTTGCATCAATCGTAACTGGTAAATATATAAGGACGATAATTGTCAGGATTAACCATTTTTTTTGCATAACGCTCTTCAATATCCAAAACTTGGACATGTGTTCAAATCATGGTTATTATATACACAATTGGACACTTGTCCAACTTTTAGTTTTAATGTAATTTGTGTCGAATTCAGTCAGGTGAAAAAACATGGCCTATCTTAATCGCGATCAACGCAGAGAAATGATTCTGCAAGCTGCCATGCAAGTTGCTTTGGCTGAAGGTTTTACTGCCATGACGGTACGTAGAATCGCAACAGAAGCACAAACCTCTACCGGACAAGTTCACCACCACTTTTCTTCGGCATCTCACTTAAAAGCTGAAGCTTTTTTAAAGCTGATGGAACAGCTCGATGAAATTGAACAAACTCTCCAAACAACCAGCCAATTTCAAAGACTGTTCATCTTATTAGGTGCAGAAAATATCGACAGACTTCAGCCCTACTTACGTTTATGGAATGAAGCTGAACTCTTGATTGAGCAAGATATTGAAATACAACAGGCTTATAACCTTGCCATGCAGAATTGGCATCAAACAATTGTGCAAGCGATTGAGTGTGGCCAAAAAGAAGGTGAATTTAAAAACAGATCAAATTCCACAGACATTGCATGGCGACTCATTGCCTTTGTTTGCGGCTTAGAAGGTATTTATAAACTTGGTTTACATGGTTTAGCTGAGCAAGACTTCAAGCGCCATACCGAAGCGATTATTCGCCTAGAGTTGTTATAAATGTATAAGCTGGCATTGATTAGAATGCCAGCTTTAAAATACTAAAATTAGAACCAGCCTTTACGACCTTTTAAAATTTGGTCAGTGCAACGTAAGGCTTCTTGAGTCAGTCCCCACAAACGATAATCACCTGTGATTGAACCAATCTGAAAGTTATGCGTATAAGCAAAGCTGAGGCCACGCTCAGGATCGCACCACGCTCCTGAACCATTGTAACCAATATGTCCAAAGCCATTTTTAGCGCGTTTACCCATGGTAATAATACGGTGATAGCCTAAACGCCAATTCATCGGAATTGGCATAACACGATCACGTGCATAACTTTGGATGGTGCTGAGCTCTTTAAATACTTCTGGGCGAATAATTTGCTGTCCGTCCCATTCACCTTGATTTGCCAACATCGCATAAATTTTAGCAAGACTATTTGCAGTAAAAGTGCCGTTCGCTGCTGGAATGACTGCTTGCAACCCCTCGTCACTAAAGAAACTAAGATGTTTCATTCCTTTTGGAATCATGGCATCTTGAAAGTCTTGAGGGTCTTGTCCAGTCCACGTAATCATTTTTTCAGAGAGTGAACTCTTGCGCGTCTGTGGCTTTTTAGGTTTTTCAACTTGAGTAGACGCTGGTTTTTCTGGTTTTGGTTGAATAATTAAACGTGCTACACGATCCAACTCATTTTCAGGCGTCCCAAAATATGCCCCATCTAACTTTAATGGTTCAACAAGATAATTTTGCATGAGCTGATCTAAAGATTGGCCAGTTGCTTTTTCAAGTACACCACCCACAAGCCAACCAAATGTTAAAGCTTGATAAGCATTACTCTCTCCTGCAAGGAATCTTGGCTTAGTCGCCGCGACCACATCTAACATATGTGACCAGTCGAGCATTTCTCGCGCACTTTCGATGATATTTCGCACATCAAACATGCCACTTTGATGGCTTAGCACATGACGCAATGTCATTTGCTCTTTTCCATTTTGAGCAAACTCAGACCAATAAGTCGCAATCGGTTTGTCGTATTCTAAAAAACCTTCACTTACTAAAATATGCGCTAAAGTTGCAAGTATGCCCTTACCTGTAGAATAACAAACTGCCAATGTGTCAGGTTGCCAAGCTTCGGTTTGTGATTTTAGACCCGTGTAGATATCTACAACTTTCTGACCTCTAAAATAAACCGCTAAAGCAGCTCCACCTTGTCCTGTTCTAGCATCTTGAAGACGGCTAAACTGGTGAGCTAAATCAATAAAACGTTCATCTAAAATACCGTGATAGTTATGGGTATCGGCCAGTAAAATCTCTTTAATCACATGAAGTTCCTTGCATTTTTTGTTATTTTGCTCAAAAGCAGCCCAAACCTCTGTTCAGGCTGCTGATATTTTTATAATGCTTTTACTGTTCCTGCAACATGCGGTTTTTGGGATTTCGCATTGCGAATCAGGAAATCAGTCTTTTTATCTGTATTGGCAGTTAAAAACTCAACTTTTGACGGTAAGAACATTGGCAGCTTAAACCATACATCTGCTTCATAAGCATTTGGTAATTCAAGGTTTGCTAATGCTTTAGCTTTGCTCCACATACCATGTGCAATGGCTTGCTTAAAGCCAAATGCTTTTGCAGTAATGGCATGAATGTGAATTAAGTTAAAATCACCAGACACTTTCGCATAACGGCGACCTGTGTTTTCTAAAATATTCCACTCTGCCTTTGGAACATAAGCTGGTGCTTGTTCTTCTTTGGCTTTCTCACCTACTCTTTTCTCAACTTTTTGGCGAGATAAATAAGTCGTTAAGCCTTCCATCACCACTTCATTGCCAACTTTTGCCGTGGTAATAAAGTCGAACTGAACACCTTTATCATGCGGTTTTAGTTCCCCAAATTTACATGACAAAGTTAATTTTTCAGTCACAGCAATTGGTCTGGTCTGTTTAATCTGGTTACGAATATGGACTAAACCTAAAATTGGAAATGGAAAGGCTTCTGCCGTCATCATGTGCATTTGCAAACTTTGAGAAAGCACAGCCAAATAAATTGCTGGTACAAAGCCATTATTTTGAAAGCCACATACTTCGTTATAAGCTTTGAGGTGGTTCTGATCAATTTCTAAAGTATCTACCACATATTCAACTTGCGGTAATATTTTTGGACCTTTCGGCTTTTTAAAAATTAAACCTTGCACTACTTTTGGATAAGCCAATGCCGCTTTTGGTAGCTGGCTAAAATGACGAGTATTCATACCTAACCTTTTATAATTTATAGATTCTTGAATAAAAAAGGGATGCACAAGCACCCCTATTTAGCTAAAAGTGCTTAAGCGCCCAACAAGCTTTGACCACACACTCGTACAACGTTGCCGTTTACGCCTGTAGAAGCAGTTGATGCAAACCATGCAATCGTTTCTGCTACATCAACAGGTAAACCACCTTGTTGCATTGAGTTCATACGGCGACCAGCTTCACGAATTGCAAATGGAATCGCAGCAGTCATTTGAGTTTCGATAAAGCCAGGTGCTACTGCGTTAATGGTAATACCATTTTTTAAGATAGGCGCAGTAAATTTAACTAGACCAATTACACCAGCTTTTGAAGCAGCATAGTTGGTTTGACCAAGGTTACCAGCAATACCGCTAATTGATGATACACAAACAATACGGCCATTTGCATTTAGACCATCGTTTTCTAACAAGTAGTCATTTACGCGTTCAGCAGCAGACAAGTTAATACTAATGACCAAGTCCCAAAGCTCTGGCTTCATGTTTGCCAAAGTTTTGTCACGTGTAATACCTGCGTTATGAACAATAATATCTAAACCGCCTTGTTTTGCAGCAGCAGTTTTAATTTTTTCGCCCGCATCAGCAGCTGTAATGTCAATTGCCAATGTAGAACCGCCAATGTCAGCTGCTACACGGTCAAGGTCAGCTTGTTGTTGTGGTACGTCTAAACAAATAACATGCGCGCCGTCTCGAGCCAATACATGTGCAATTGCCTCACCAATACCACGGCTTGCACCAGTTACTAATGCAGTTTTTCCAGCAAGTGGTTTTGCCCAATCAACATCAACCACATCTGCTTTAGATACACGAATCACTTGACCAGATACATAAGCTGAACGTGGAGAAAGTAAGAAACGTAATGTTGATTCAAGGTTTGCAGCAGCACCTTCATCAACATAGACAACTTGAGCAGTAATACCCTTTTTAAATTCTTTACCTACAGATTTGATAAAGCCTTCAAGTGCACGCTGAGCGATTGCTTGTTTTACAGTTTTTGCAGTTTCAGGAGTTGTACCAATCACAATCACTCGACCAGAAGTCGCAACTTGACGTGCAATCGGGTTAAAGAATTTATAAAGTTCATTTAACTGTTCTGAGTTTTGAATACCAGATGCATCAAATACAACTGCTTTGAATTTTGATTCTTTATCGCCTGCATTGAATGGACGTAAATTTAAACCAACTTTTGCAGCTTCTTGTTGTAATGCAACATTATTGCCTACATAGCTGTCAGCATGAACATTGCTAAGTACTTGTGCAATCGCACCAGATAATACACTTGACGGCGCTGCGCCAACCAATACTGCACCATTCACTACTGGCTGAGCACTTTCAAAACGCTCTAATACAACTGGCGATGGTAAACCCAGATTTTTAACAACGAATTTACCAATAGGAGATTGTGTAAATGCTTGGTATTGATCAGTCATGATTATTATCTCTCAAAGAAATGAATTTTCTACGACAGGCTTCATTATGTTATGAGATGAATAGCAACAATATGAAAGCAGTCGTTCATTAGAGTTACTCCAAATCATACTTGACTTCATCTTTGGATGTCTTGACCTGAATGCTATCTACAATGTCATTCTAGTCAATACAGGTCTATTTGAATTGTGTTAAGGTAGCTTACAAGAATATCGTTATTATGCTTGGAAAAGCCTTATGAGCAAAACAACTCAAGAAAATCCAGCAGTCGAGAATTCTGCTCAGGAAAAAGTGTCAAATACATCAAAGTCGGCTTCTAACACGGCTAAGCGTAACAGCACTACTCCTAAAGCAGCAACTAATACATCAAAAACGACACGTACTCGTTCAACGACTGCACCTGCACGTAGCCCTCGCACCAAGAGCGCGGCTACAGCAACTACTTCTACATCTTCAAATGTAGCTGCAGCACCAAAAGCAACAAAAACCAAAACTTCTGTTCAACAGGATAAAACCATGAGCCAAAACACTGTTCGCCGCGTTGCAATTATTGGTGGCAACCGTATTCCATTTGCACGTTCAAATACTGCTTATTTCAAAGCGTCAAATTCTGACATGCTGACAGCAGCATTGAATGGTTTGGTTGAACGCTTTAACTTACAAGGTAAGCGTATTGGTGAAGTCGTTGCTGGTGCTGTTTTAAAACACAGCCGTGACTTTAATATGACTCGTGAAGTTGTATTAAGCACAGATCTTGCTCCTGAAACCCCTGCTTATGACATTCAAATTGCTTGTGGTACAGGTTTACAAGCAGCTTTTGTTGTTGCAAACAAAATTGCACTTGGTCAAATCGATGTAGGTATTGCAGGTGGCGTAGACACCACTTCTGACGCGCCGATTGCTGTAGGTGATGGCTTACGTAAAGTTTTACTTGAACTCAATGTAGCTAAAACGGGTAAAGACCGTCTTAAAGCTTTAACAAAAATTGATTTTAAAAAGCTTCTTGATGCACCAAGCAATGGTGAACCACGTACTGGCCTTTCAATGGGTGAGCACCAAGCCATCACTGCTTTAGAATGGGGTATCACTCGCGAAGCACAAGATGAGTTAGCTGCTAGCAGCCATCAAAAACTTGCTGCTGCTTATGAACGTGGTTTCTTTGATGACTTAATGACTCCATTCTTAGGTCTTAACCGTGACAACAACTTACGCGCAGACAGCACAGTTGAAAAACTTGCTAAATTGAAGCCAGTTTTCGGTAAAGGCGAAACTGCAACAATGACAGCAGGTAACTCAACTCCGTTGACTGATGGTGCTTCTGTGGTGTTGCTTGCTTCTGAAGAATGGGCAAAAGAAAACGGTCATGAAGTTTTAGCTTACCTTTCTTTCTCTGAGACAGCAGCTGTTGACTTTATTGGTAAGAGCGGCCCTAAAGAAGGTTTGTTAATGGCTCCTGCTTATGCAGTGCCTCGCATGCTTAAGCGTGCAAACCTTAAACTTCAAGATTTCGATTTCTACGAAATTCATGAAGCATTTGCATCTCAAGTGTTATCTACATTGAAAGCTTGGGAAGATGAAAAATTCTGTAAAGAGCGTCTTGGTTTAGATGCACCTTTGGGTTCAATTGACCGCTCTAAACTGAACGTAAATGGTTCATCTTTAGGTGCAGGCCATCCATTTGCTGCAACTGGTGGTCGTATCTTGGCTACTGCAGCTAAATTGATTAATCAAAAAGGTTCAGGCCGTGCATTAATCTCTATCTGTACAGCAGGTGGTGAAGGTGTGGTTGCGATTGTAGAAAAATAATTTCTATAACGACCTAACAAAATAAGCACCCAAATGGGTGCTTATTTCATTTCAATAGATTAGCTTAATGAAGTGATGCAGCTTTGGCATCTGGGAAAAACTTATCTTCGATATGGTCGTAACACCACTGGAAAATAAAGGTATAAACCAAAATACATAAGGTTAAACCAATATCTAAAATAAGTGCATCAATGACACTCATCTGAAGCATATATGCAATCATTGGTACAGTTGCAATCAGCAAACCACCTTCAAAACCAATCGCATGTAAAATCCGCACAGGGATCGTTCTTTCCCAATTATATTTATGCTCTATTTTTTCAAAATAGTGGTTAAAAATCATGTTCCAGAAAACTGAAACCACTGCCATAAACACACCGAGTGTACCGGTTACATCCATTGGCATATCAAAAATAAAACTTAATGCAATCGCAATGATGACCAATAAAATTCCTTCATAACTGATTGCATGAATGAGTCTTCTCTTGGAAATCAACATTTTTAAATACTCAATAATAACTTGGATAATGTGCATTTTATTTTTATAATATTGATTAATCCAATCAGGTTCTTTCAGTTTCTTTGACAGATGAATATTAATCAAGAACAACTACTCATGTTTCAAGCCGTGATTGAGACCGGCTCTTTTTCTGCAGCAGCCCGTAAACTTGGCAAAGTTCCTTCGGCTGTAAGCATGTCTATTGCTAATTTAGAAATTGATCTGGACTTAACTTTATTTGACCGTAAAGGCCGCGAACCCGTCCCTACTGACGAAGCAAGGGTTTTATATGAAAAGACCTCTCAGCTTTTGATTGAGATGAATCAATGGAAACAGCATGCTCACGCGTTAAGTACAGGTTTGGAAGCTAATTTAACTATTGTGATTGTGTCTGAACTTTTACACACCAATTGGACAGACTATATTTGTCTTTTAGAGAGTCGTTTTCCAGACCTACAAATTAATATTGTCTCTGCCCCTCAAGAAGATGCACTCCAAATGTTATTAGACCGGTCTGCCCAACTTGCACTGATGTTTGAACGTGAGCATCTAGATAACAGAGAACAATTCGTAGAGCTAAAACGTGAGGCCTTAATTCCAGTTATTTCAAACAACCATCCTCTAGCAAGCCAAAATCAGGTTTCTTATGAACAAATCCTTACTACACGACAAATTGTAGTTGCAAGCCGAGATGAGACTTTAAAACCCGAGTTACTTTTTTCGAAACACTATTGGCGCACAGATAACCACCACTCCGCTTGTTTAATGATCTTGCGCAATTTGGGTTGGGGTGTACTTCCTCAAGAAATGTTTAAAGAAAATCCTGAATTAAAAAATAAACTTAAAGTATTGGATTTATTAGATTTCACCCCTCGATTTGAATATTATGTTGATTTGGTGTGGAGTCGAGAAAGTGAGCTTGGTGCCGCTGCTAGATTTTTGATTGAACATATCCGTAAGCAACGAATGCAACCATTGCCTTAAAAATATTTCAAATTTGATGCAGAACCTAAACGTTTTTCTTTGAAATATAACAATTGATATATCGACAGCATGAATAGACTTTGTGCTATAAAGAAAACATAAGATTTATTACTGAAGATGTTGAATATCAATGACTCATACAGCACTTGACCAATTAAAAACATTAACGACCGTTGTTGCCGACAGTAGTGACCTTGATGCAATTCGTAAATTCCGTCCATTAGACGCGACGACTAATCCTTCATTGATTACGGCAGCAGCAGAACAACCAGAAAGTAAAGAGCTCATTGAAGATGCTTATTATCAAGCCAAAGAAGAAGGCTATAGCAATGATGAGTTAATCGAAAGAACCATTGATATCTTAACCGTAAAATTTGGTGTAGAAATTTTAAAACTGATCGAAGGCCGAGTTTCAACAGAAGTGGATGCTGCACTTTCATATGACACTGAAGCAACCATTCAAAAAGCACATGAATTATGTGAACTTTACAAAGGTTATGGGATTGATCAGTCACGCATTCTGATTAAAATTGCTTCGACTTGGGAAGGTATTCAAGCTGCTAAAGTATTAGAAGCTGAAGGTATTGCTTGTAACCTCACCCTCCTTTTCGGTTTACACCAAGCTCAAGCATGTGCAGATGCAAAAGTAACTTTAATTTCGCCATTTGTAGGTCGTATCTTAGATTGGTACAAAAAAGCTGAAGGTGTAGATGCTTACCCAATCGAAAAAGACCCAGGTGTCGTTTCAGTGAAGAAAATCTATACCTATTACAAACAGCAAAACATTCCAACTCAAGTGATGGGCGCAAGCTTCCGTAGCATCGACCAAGTACTTGGCCTTGCTGGATGTGATTTACTTACGATCTCACCAAGTTTACTTACCCAACTTGAGCAAGATACACGTACAGTTGATGCGGCACTTGATGCCTCTCAAGCAAAACAAGCAGAAGCGATTGTTCGACCAGCGCAAGATGAACAAAGCTTTAAAGATGAACTTAACCATGACTTAATGGCATTCCAGCTTTTACAAGGTGGTGTTGATGGCTTTATCAAAGCACGTGACCAATTAAGCCTTTTGTTACGTCAGTCTTTTGGAATTGATGCGGAAATAAAATCTTAAAAAACTGCACTTTTCATACAAAATCACCGATTTTTGTTATCATGACAAAAATCGGTTTTTTATTGGGTTTCACGTGTTCGGCATAACAGACTTAACAACATATATTATTGGTACATTCCTAATTGTGTTATTGCCCGGACCCAATTCTCTTTATGTGATGTCAATTGCTTCACGTTATGGTATTAAAACCGGATATATGGGTGCATTCGGTATTTTTACCGGCGACCTTATTTTAATGCTGTGTACAGTACTTGGTGCTGCTTCTTTACTTAAAGCCTTTCCATGGGTATTTGTTATTCTTAAATTAACAGGTGCACTTTATCTTTCTTACTTAGGCTTTAAACTATTACAAGGCAGTATTCAACGCTGGAAACAACGTAATCAACGTCAATCAGAAATGGCCGATTTACCCAATTTAGATAAAATTCATCCTTATAAAACAGCACTTAGTATCAGTTTACTCAATCCTAAAGCAATTTTATTTTTCCTCTCTTTCTTTGTTCAATTTGTTGAACCAGACTACGCTTATCCTGCTCTGAGCTTTTTAATTTTAGCGATTATTTTACAGATCATTAGTTTTAGTTATTTAACTGCATTAATCTTCTCTGGCATCAAACTCTCGACATTTTTTAAAGAGAACCATAAAATTGCAGCGAGCGGAATCTTTCTCGTAGGAATTCTATTTTTTGGGTTTGGTTTAAAACTAGCAACTTCAACGATTTAATCATTTCACCCTATCAGTTTTGTATTAGAAGGTTAAAGCATGATGAGCCATTAAAATGCCAACATGCCATCTGTTTTAACTTCATTTAGCACAAAAAATGTTCTGACTTGTCTTACTCCGGGTAAAGCAATAATCTTTTCACTATGAAATCGATTAAATGCAGCTAAATCTTTAACACGGATTTTGAGAAAATAATCGACTTCCCCAGCTACCAGATAACATTCTAAAACATTTTCTAAATCACCCGATGCTTGTTCAAATGCTTGAAAGCTATCAGGAGTTGAACGATCCAAAACTACACCGACTAACACTACAGTACCACGTTGAACGGTATTGGGATTAATTCGAGCACGAACATCCAAGATGGCCCCAATCTTAAAAAGGCGCTGAGTATGATTCCAACAAGATGATGTACTAATACCTACAAGTTTTGCCAACTCAGCATTACTTAAACGTCCATTTTCTTGTAAAGCACGCATAATTTTCAGTTCAAGGGGTGTCAAATTTTCAGCTTGCTCTTCCATAAAATAATATCCCAAATTAATTATTAGTTCCGAAATAAATAATATCATTATTCAATATTTTAAAAATATTATTTCTTTTTTATGCTCAAAATAGAAAGCACCTTCTTAAAAAAAATTGTTAAATTCACCCCAACTGGAAGCAATGGCAGAAGCCTATAAACTTTTCTTGGATTTAGAACACGTATTATGCAAAAGATTCTTCAAGATTTTTCAATTCCGGCAGTATTTGCTGGCTTTATTACTTTTTTAATCGGTATTAGTGTTTCGGCCGTTTTAGTTATTCAAGCGGCTCAAATTTTAGGTGCTTCACCTGAACAGATTACCTCTTGGTTTTGGGCCTTAGGTCTAGGAATTGGCTTATCTGGACTCATTCTTTCTTGGAAATTTAAATATCCCGTAGCGACTTCATGGTCAACCGCTGGTCTTGCTTTAATTATGGCGACAGGCAGTGGATATAGTTTAAATGAAGCGATTGGTGCTTTTTTAGTGGGTGGTTTACTCACTGCTATTTTGGGCTTTTCAGGTATTTTTCAAAAAGCTTTGTCATATATTCCTCAAAGCTTAACCAGTGCCATGCTTGCTGGGGTCTTACTCAAATTTGGTATCTCACTTTTCGCAAGTTTACAAAATGATTGGGCATTTATTTTGTCCTTACTTAGCATTTATGTCATTACAAAAAGATTATGGCCGCGTTACAGCATTGTATTTACCGCAATTGCAGGGATTGCCCTCTGCCCCGTTTTTTTAGAATTTCATATGCCTACACTTCAGTGGTCTTTAGCAAAACCTGTTTGGATTAGTCCAGACTTTAGTTGGTCGGCACTGTTGGGCTTAGCTTTACCACTGTTTGTGATTAATATGGCCTCCCAATATTTACCAGGAATTGCCATGATCAAAAGTTATGGTTACAAACCACACGTTAACCAACTCATTGGCTGGACAGGTTTAACTCAAGCTTTGCTTGCCCCTTTTGGTTGTTACACCGTAAATATTGCTGCCATTAGTGCTGCGGTAAGCTTAGATGATCAAGTTCATCCTGACCCTAACAAACGCTATATTGCTGGCATGAGCTGCGGATTTTTCTACATCTTAATGGGCTTGTTTGCTGCAACACTCACAAGTTTATTGATGTCATTTCCTCACATTTTTATTGTAGCTTTGGCAGGCATTGCTTTACTTGGTACGATTAGCCACAACGTTGCAATTGCCTTTGCTCAAGTTGAAGAACGTGAAGCTGCATTATTTACCTTTTTATGTAGTGCTTCGGGTATTCAATTTTTCGGTATTGGTTCAGCATTTTGGGGATTGATTGTCGGTATCCTTGTATTTGTAATACTTAAATTTAAAACCAAAAGAAACTAATAAAAAGCGTTCATAGCCTCCTATTTTTCAATGCTATGAACGCCTTTGCCATAATTCTTATAGCTCTCTGACTACGACTGTTTTTGCCATTTTGTCATGCCAGCCTTGTTTTTTAGAATCAAATGCAACCCAGAAAAGGCCAATGCCAAACACTAAAATTGATGGAATATAGCCAATGTAGCGAATAATACTTTGCATAACAGTGAGCTTATTGCCTGTTTTTTCATCTAAAACTTTTAATCGCATTAAACGTTTACCAGGTGTTCCCGCAAAATACAACCAACATAAAACTGAATACAAGAAAGGAAATGCATAGTTCACAATAAGATCGAACAAATAATTTTGTGGCTGACTACTTAAGCCAGTAGCAAAAACCAAATCATAATCTCCCCGATAAAAAATCCATGCCGCTGGAATAATTGCTAAAAAAAGAATCAGACTATCAATAATCATTGCACCAAATCTTAACCAGAACCCTGCATACTCATACTTATAAGACATGCTCACCTCACTTTGTTATTGTTTAATAGATCAAAACGTTCTTACAATTTTACTTTTATCCTAAAGGAAACTTTTTTAGTTTTAAATACTTAAATAACTTTAATATTTTCTACTTTTATATTTTATTGTAATTATTTTGATCAAAATAAATCTAAATTTAATATTTTAAAACTGACACTTTTTATGTCAGTTATATTGAAATACTTTTTCTAGTCGATGAAAATTAAAGATAAATATTATATTTATTCCCAAAATAAAATATCTATTTTAAACTCATTTTTTAATAGTATTGCTGCAAATAATATACCTAACCCAATGACAATTAAAAAAATACTTAAACTAAATAGTCCACAAATAATAGCTATAGCACCTAATATAGCTAATATATAGAATATAATTACACTAAATGTTGGCATTTCAATTTATTCCACTACTTAAAATAAAAGCAATTTATTTTATCGAGTTTATAAACGATTGCTGTTTTCAAATGTTGGTTACACTATTAATTTGTATCATCATACAATAATCATGTTATTAAACTTAATTAGTGTTACTTTGTTTTAATAACCAGTGATGCAGTTCACATAATTTTTAACGAATTTCAAAGTAATGTTTTTCAGTTATAAGTTTAATCTTTAAATTTTTATATAAACGTTCTTTTGAATCTTCGAGTGAAGGAACAATTTTTTCTGCAAATTTATCTTCCGTCATGAGTCTGGCATAAGTTTTGTAGCCAATGATTAATTTTTGGGGTTCTTTACCTGTTTGACGAAACTCTTCAATGAGTTTATTTACTTTCTTTGCTGTTAAATCTGCCATCTTCCTTTCTCCCCCTAAATTTACTATTTTGTTATACGGGTTCTATATGACAGAAATATGAATAGTAATTTTTTGTAATTTTCATGTAAATATTAAAGATTTACTTCTGTAGTGTGGTCACCCATTTACAGTGAAGCAGAAAATTAATTCAAAATAATGATTTATATTGTTTTTGTTTAATTTCAATTACTTTCAATTGAATAGATGTCTCCAAAGAATGAAATATGTTAATCTTTAATTAATAAAAGCTTCATACATATAACAACTGTAAATAAGAGGAATAACATCATGAATTATCAACATATTATTGTACCAGTAGATGGTTCTGAAATTTCTTTAGCAGCAGCTAGACAGGCAGCCCACATTGCAAAGGCATTTGGTAGTAAATTGACCGCCATTAGTTTGGTTGCGGTAGACCCTTTTAGTGGCGTAGATTTTTATTACATCTCACCTGTTGTAAAAGATTATTTTGTTGAAGCACGTGCCAATGCAGAAAAGACTCTCGCTAAAGTAAAAGCTTTATGTGCAGAAGAAGGTATTGATGCAGAGACTCAAATTATCCAAGGTGAAATTTCTTCAGATGGTATTTTGAAAGCTGTAGAAGACTTAGGTTCTGATTTGATTGTGATTGGTTCACATGGTCGTAAAGGCTTCCAAAAACTAATATTAGGTAGTTTTGCTCAAGATGTTTTAAATAGCACTAAAATTCAAGTTTTAGTCGTAAAAGAGTAAAACTCTAGAAAGACAACAGCCCAATCTAATGATTGGGCTTTTTAACAGAATAACTTCGAGAAATTTTACACTTACCTAAAACCTCTATAGAATAGTTCATTATTCCCCCAAATTTCGTAAGTCACGCCAATGAAGTAAGTCTTTTTTCTCATCAATTTTTTCTTTCTCTGATGTTCAAAATAGACTATTTTTGTGATTTACCGTCTCTCTTAAAAATTATTATTCTCCTATTTTGTACATCCTGTATTTATGAGGTTCTTTATGACTCAGCAGGCATGTGTAATATCGCAACTTACCTTAGAATTCCCTTCAAAGGTAATGTTTAAGCATCTAAATTTTAGTCTTGAATCAAATCAGGTATCTGCACTAATTGGTCGTAATGGCCAAGGTAAATCTTTGCTTATGCAAATGTTAAATGAGACGCTTGCAGCAGATTCAATTTTTATTTCTGGCCAAATATCTTGGCATGTGAAGCATGCATATTTACCTCAATTACATCGTTTGACGGCGCTGACCATTGCCGAAGCATTAGATATCTTAGATATTTATCAGACTTTTAAAAGAGTCGAACAAGGTGATGCTAGCTTTGAAGATTATGATTTATTGGAAGGTAAATGGGACTTACCCACCTTATGGAATACCCTATTAGAAAATGCTGGTTTACCAACAGATTTAGATTTTCCAGTTAAAAATTTAAGTGAAGGTCAAAAAACCAAGTTAGCTTTAAGCTGTTTATTTCTAAAAACAGATCACTACCTATTACTTGATGAGCCTAGCAATCATCTAGATCAGGAATCTAGGCAATGGTTAATTAATCATTTGAAAAAACACCCAGCAGGTGGACTGATTATTAGCCATGATCGGACTTTATTAAATGAAGTAGACCATATTTATCATTTAAATGAACATGGACTACATCACACCACAGGAAACTATGAAAAATTTTATGAGCAATATCAGTTAAATATTGCTGCTCTGGAGC
The DNA here is from genome assembly GCF_038562025.1 of Acinetobacter sp. D009. Lineage (NCBI taxonomy): Bacteria > Pseudomonadati > Pseudomonadota > Gammaproteobacteria > Moraxellales > Moraxellaceae > Acinetobacter > Acinetobacter sp. D009. The sequence goes on along the minus strand of NZ_CP151886.1, from coordinate 1,494,324 downwards.
AATCCATTCAACAAAACCAACGTGAAGTTAAACACATGAAGCAAAAGCAGCATGATGTATTAATGAAAGCTCAAAAACGTGAGCGTGCTGGTAATAAATTAAGAGAATCAAATTCTCAAGCCAAAATTTTGCTCGACTTTAAAAAGGAACAAGCAGGCCAAAGTATTGCCGCTCTACAGTCTCAACATCAACGACAAATTTCGAACAGTCAAAATGAATTAAAAGACAAGAAAATGCTTCTTGAAACCGTCAAACCTCAACAGTTTGTATTCCCAACTTTTCAGAAGAAATCAGGTGAAATTCTTCGTATTAAAAAACTTAAACTGAAACATGGAACTCAAAGGCCCATTGATCTCGCTGTAGAAGCTGCTCAAAAAGTTCACATAACAGGAGAAAATGGTATTGGAAAATCAACTTTACTTAAGGCAATTCATGCAGAGAACAATCAACCCTGTGACAGCATTCACTTATCTGTAAAGTGTTTCTATCTCGACCAGAACTTTAGCTTTTTGTGTGATGAAATGACTGTTATTGAAAATTTATCTCACATGAATAATGAACTTTCAGAACTCGAATGGAGAAATTTGCTAGGTCAACTTCGAATTCGTGGAGATAAAGGCATCCAACTATTGTCTCAGTTAAGTGGTGGTGAAAAATTAAAAGTAGCTTTATTGGCCCTTAGCCAGATAAAACCTGCACCTGAACTTCTGTTATTAGATGAACCAGAAAATCATTTGGATATTGAATCTAGAGAGCTACTTGCTAATGCTATTCAGAGTTATGAAGGTGCGGTATTACTCGTTTCACACGATCAAACGTTTGTTGAAAGTTCGGGCATTCATGAGTCATTTTCTTTAATGTAATCGTTAGTAATATACCAATTTTCAAATTTACTAGTTCTCATTTGAGAGCTAGTAAATTTCATCAGTTATTATTTTTTCACTTTGTTTAATAACTCGAGGTCTAAAGTATATTTGACAGTTTTATTTTTACGAGCACTATTACGCATTTGATAAACTTGAATAATATAATCACCGTCAACTGGTAAAGTAAGCTCTCCATTAAAACCTATAGTTGAGCCAATCAATAATGCGTTATCTTTACCTGGCTTCTTACCAGGTGCAAAAATATTAATGTAGGCTAAATTCCCCAGACTATTGATATCAAATTTTAATATTTGGCCTTTTTTCGCATAAATTCTATACCTTACATCATCGTAGCCCTGAAATTTTCCAGTTAAAGTGGTATGTGGTGAACTTTGTAAAAAATTAACTTTTTGCTCAGTATTTTTGGCATAGATAGTGAACGAAGTAGCTGAAATAAGCGTGGATAGTAATAATGTTTTAATGATTTTTCTCAACTTATTAACCCTCAAAATTATTTTTAAAGTGATTATATTAAAAATGATTTTTATAAAATTTTACTTTATGTATGAGTTTGATGAGTAGTAGTTGCTTTTTATAACCAGTAACAAATAAAGTATCTTAGAAATCTAAATTATCTTTCTTTTCAATAATTACTTAAAAGTTAAAGTATATGGATAATCTATAAGTCTGGAAGAATTTTTAATGAATATTATTATTCGTGATGAGCAAGCCGAAGATATTGAAGCCATTGAAGAATTGACAAAAGCAGCTTTTCAAAATGCTGAGCACACAAGTCATACCGAGCATTTTATTGTTAATAGTCTAAGAGCTCACGGACAACTTACTATTTCTCTAGTTGCAATTGAAGATGAGTCTATTATTGGACATATTGCTATTTCTCCGGTTGAGATTAGCTCAGGCGAAATAGGTTGGTATGGTTTAGGTCCTATCTCAGTTCATCCAAATAAACAAGGATGCGGTGTTGGCTCTCTTCTCATCAATAAATCACTAGAAAAATTAAAACAACTTGGCGCTCAAGGATGTGTTTTATTAGGTGATCCAAATTATTACAGCCGATTTGGTTTTAAAAATTATCCTGAGCTAATTTTGCCTGATGTACCAAGTGAATATTTTCAGGCTCTAACTTTCTCGGGCAATATTCCAAAAGCTAATGTCAAATACCATGAGGCTTTTAATGCAACGCAATAATAAAAACTTACTATCTTCAAAAGAAAACTCCTAAAAATAGGAGTTTTCTTTTTCATTGTTTTTGAACAATATTTACTTAAAATATTAGCTTTTATTTAACACGCTCAATTTGGAAAACTTCAATATCGGTAGGCTTAACTCTATGCTTATCTACCTCACCAACGACACGTACTTTATCCCCTGCTTTTAGTTCAAGAGGTTTCCATAAGTCATCATCGATATCAATTATGATTGAACCCGTAGCGTCTTTTAACTCAAAATGATCCCCAGCAATATGCTTTACGATCGTACCAGTTAAAGTTACTCCAGATTCATCAGCCAAAGTTTTTACTTTGGACACTGTGACTACATTTTTTGTTGCTTCGTTTAATAAAGCAGCATCTGGTTTAGCTATCACAGCACTACTTCCTAATAAAGCAAATCCAGCCAATGCTGTTAAAAGTATTTTTTTCATGACGATTACCTACTTTTTAATATTCTTAGGTATATAAACAAATTCTTTTAAAGTTATAGATTTAGCTTTTGTGGCTTTTTGTATCTTATTAAGTTCTTTGTTTAATGAGAATAAATAGTAACATTAAAAAATTTCTTTAAGTTCTCTTTTCCAACAACTATTTTATGGCCTTTATTTTTTCGTGAATTTACTTAAGAAAGCTTTTTCTTAAGTAAATTAAACTCAGCATTAAAATATCACTTCATTGTTAAGCAACAAGTTGTCCTAAATTCAATAAAATATTTATGGCTTCTGTCTCGTCCTCAGTTTGCATAACAATCATTCTGTCATAAGAAATTCCACCAACCTCAATATAAATTTTTGGATGTGGAAGCTGAGGAATATAGACTTTTAGTGGTTGATAAAGAGCAAGAAGATAACCAAATGAATCATAAGGATAATGATCATCTTTTAATGTCTTCTTTATAACAACATAGTTGTTCAATATATTTAAAATAAAACCATATTCATTTTCAGAATGAAATTTAGCGTCCATACCTACCTCCTTGATTAGTTAATATTTTTATAATCAAACTTAAAGGTTAAATTTCTGATCTGAGGATATTTGAACCAATTTACTTTAAATATAGAGTTCTATTTAAAATAATTAGTGTCGAATTTAAATATATTTAAAACCAAGTGTATTAGTCAATATATTTTGAACAGCGCCATTAAAAATAAATATTTTGAGTTACAAATCACACTTTAAGACAAAAATAAAAAGATATAAAAAAACCCATCTTACGATGGGCTTTGAGCATTCATCTAGATTATGAATCTTTATCCATTGAATGAGGAGTTGTGGTTTTATCTTGCTGTTTTGTGTCGTTTTCACCTTGGCAAGCACTCAAACTCAAAGAAATAAAGGCGGCTAAACCCAAGGTCGCTATAATTTTTGTCATGTTTCACCTCATGAATTGTTTAGATTGATGAGTTAATAAATACTTTTTATTAGTTTTACGATCAGCATAGGTTTCTAGGCTTTTTTGTAGATTTAGCGCAAAAATGTAAAGCTATTTAGTTTTGACTTTAAGCGCTCATTTAAATTTAACTCAACAAGTTCAAAGCCGAGCACCTAACATAAACTTAAATTAAATATTAACTGAATGCCTGAGCGTTTTGAGGAGTAAGTCATATAAGTGATCTACAGCTTTAGACTCCAAAGATGCCCGACTCCGATAAACAGCGACCTCCATAGGTTCTAAAGGTCCTAGGCCATGATCAGCACTTAAAATAGTTAAATGCTCAGGTGCACTACACTGTGTGAACACGGCAATTGCTAAACCACTTTCCACCGCTGCAATTTGACCAGCTAAACTTGAACTGTTGTATACCACCCGATAACGGCGTCCCTGTAAGGCCAAAGAATTAATCGCACTCTTTTTGGCTTGACTAGTACTTTCATAAACTGCAATTGGGAGTGGATCTTCTCGCCAGAGTTCAAACTGTGGAGAGCCTACCCACACCATTGGTTCATGAAATAAAAGTGTTCCTTGACGAGCGTTATCTCTCGAAATTAATGCTAAGTCTATATCCCCAGTTTCTACCCGTGGTATTAACGAAGTAGACTGCTCACAAATTAATTCAATTTCAACACCTCCATAACGTGGAGCAAAACGCTTAAGTACAGGCGTTAAATATTTTGCAGCATAATCATCGGGCACCCCAAGGCGTATACGCCCCTTCAGCTCATCTCCGTGAAATGCCATTTGGGCTTCTGCATGTAAGTCGAGAATACGGCGCGCATAACCTAAAAGCAGCTGTCCTTGAGACGTTAATTCAATTTGTCGGTGCGTTCGTATTAAAAGTTGGCAATGTAGAGCTTCTTCAAGTTTTTTTATTTGCATGCTAACAGCGGACTGTGACCGATATAACTCAGGTGCTGCGTTTGATAAAGAGCCTGTATCTACTACGGTGACAAAACACTTTAGCCAATCAATCTGTAAATTTTTTAAAGTCATTAGAATTTATCTATTCGATTTTCAAATAGTATATAAAAGAATTATGCGCTTTTCTTTATTTATTGCCTCTCTCATACTGAACTTATAAGAAGTTAAAACAATTCATTTTTTAACGTCGCTAACGGTGAATTGATTAACAACTGAATAACTCGTTAATCACTGTCCTTACTAACAATTTTATCACTTCGTATTTCTTAGGTATTACGCACTAGGAGGAGGTTTTATGCGCCTAAATAAACAGATGCTTGCGTCACAAAGTGCGACATCCACTTTCGTTTTACTTTGGGGTAGTGCTGCGATTTTTACTCGATGGGGACTCGACAATGCCTCACCTATAGCATTATTAATTCTGCGCTTTGCCACAGCTTTGTTTGTTCTGTTGTTAATTGCTATTTTTAGAAAAAGACTTTTACCTAAGCATGGAACTCGAAAGCAAGTTTTATTAACTGGACTCCTCATTATTGCAGGTTATTCAATTTGTTATTTTAAAGCCATGGCTCACGGAGTCACCCCTGGTTTAATGGCCACAATCATGGGAATACAGCCAATCTTGACGCTTTGTCTTTTAGAAAAGAATTTACAAAAAGAGAGATTATTAGGTCTATTGATTGCTTTAGCCGGACTCATACTTTTAGTGTGGAAAAGCTTAACTATGTCTTTTATCGCTCCAATCGGAATATTCTTTGCCTTAGCAGCACTGATCTGTATAACTTTTGGGGCCATCATGCAAAAAAACATTCAACAAGCCCCAACAGATGTCTTACCGCTCCAATATATAGTTAGCCTTCTAGTTTGTTTATTTATAGTTCCATTTGAACATTTTGAAATAACGTGGAATTCACAACTCATTATTTCGGTTTTATTCCTTGGAATTTTAATTTCTGTAGTTGCTCAACTTTTACTTTATCGACTTCTAAATCAGGGCAATCTTGTAAATGTGACAAGCCTATTCTATTTAGTTCCTGTTGTTACTGCACTTTTAGATTTTTTAATATTAAAAAATAAGTTGCCGCTTGCAGGCTTAATAGGAATGATTGCGATTTTAATAGGCTTAACACTTGTATTTAAAAAGAAATAACTCATTTAAAGTACATTAAAAACCCTCGACTGAGGGCTTTATGCTGAGTTAAAGACTAGTCTAAATTTTTCCAGTCTTTACCAATTTGAGCTAATGCTGGCAGTTCATCGCTATTAAAAACATTAGAATTACGATCAATAGCAAATCGATAGATGGGCACAGAATCAGCTTCAGTTTTTTTATAGAAGCTGAAATTTTCAGTAATGTGGTAATTGCCAGCTTCTGTAGATTTTACAGCTGCTCCTGATGGAATATGAATATAACTTTCACATTCCACTTCAATATTATTTCCAGCAAGATCTTGGTAGGAAAATTTCATGTTTTGATCCTTTCTAAATTTTTATGATTGAGAAAAACTTAACATGCTATCTGGCTAGATTATTGAAACTTTTTTCAACTAATTGTTTAAGTATGTGTATTTAGTTAAAACTAAAAATATTATCTCTAATATTTCTACTCTATCTCACAATCCCAATACTTTAAAAGCTCGCTCATCAAGTTCTTTAAGTTCCTCAAGTGTATATAACCGTCCTTCTGGATCAAAAAACTTATCAAAATCAAATTCCCCTTCTTTATACAATTGATATCTTTTAGGCCCTAACCACTCTTTTTGAAAGAAATCATCTGTTAGTTTAAAAAACTCTTTAAATGACATATTTGCATCTAATTGGCCAATTAATTGTTCACGTTCATTTTTAGGAATATCCCTAAATTTTCTCTCATCCATAATGAAGGCTCGGCTGCCGACTAGCTGACCATCTTCATGAGTTGGAACTAGAATACTGCGGCAATGAGGATGCAAAGGCGGAACTTTTTTTGTAGGATCATTGATATCCCACACACGACTATCAAGGGCTGCACATACTTTTGAGGTTCTACCATCAAGCACACTTACAAATCTGACATATTCAAACTTTAACTGTTTATAGCTGTTTAAATAGGCCTGATTGGATATATGACTTCGAATCGTACGCACAGTTCGTTCAATATCAATCTTAGAGCTATTTAGTAGTCCATCTTCATATTTAAGGCGTTTAGTCCCTAGAATCCTTTGAATAATTTGTTGATTCGTCTCTCCAGTATTGAGGCCATTCCGAATTGCATACTCCACTCTTTGACGGGCAACCTCTGCAATTGTAGAAAGTAACTCATCCACCAATGCTCCACCTGCTAAAGGAACACGTTTAGCAGCTTTATAGAGCTGTTCACCTTTTAATTCTTTATGTTTGCCACCAAAAACTTTTGACATATATCTGACTTCATAGACAGCCAATGCCACAGCAGAGATGGTAAAAGTTTCAATGAGCATATCGTTAGTAGTATTAAACCACTGAGAAATCAGTGCACGTATTTCTTTTAATGGGGCTGTTGAGTAAAGCCCACCCGCCAATGCGGTTTTTTCCTTTTCATTTAGCTCATCTAACAGCTTACTTAGTTTGGTAAGCATATTAACTGTTTCGGAATTAAATAAATTAAGAAGTTCATTAACCGATCTTGAAGATGCTCGATATAGATAAGCTTGATGTTGAGTCAGAACATCAAAAAGTGATTTCTGATGAAGATTAACCATAAAAATTACCTCTACAGAATTGCCCTTTTTATTATTTTCTATTTGTTTGTCTTACCTTATGTAATTTGCTTATTATTAATATCTCTAGAATAAGTTATGACTAACAAGTGTACCTACGTAAAGTTATTTAGCTAACAGCTTATCCTTGTAATTTATATCTTTATAAACTTGTCTCGTGTCTAACTACACCATCTCTTTAATGCTGAGTAAAACAGCATTACTCGGAATATTTTTAAGTATTTTCTTTTGTTGTTTTCGCCATTCTTTATAAAATTTTTTATCAGATTGTTCAGAAAAACTGTTTGTATTCTTATTAGCGTATGTAGTACCCGTATTTGATGATTGTATACTTGGCCAATTGTTTAATTGAGGTGTTAAAACCGCATTACTCATCAATGAAAGTTCTTCTAATCTAATTAAGTTCATATTTACTTCCTTGCTTATATCTAGCTCCTGATGTCTTCAACATGTTCAAACTTTATATTGAACCGTTAAAAGATAGCTACTGTTTTATTTCCTAAGCCAATCAGAGCCTACACAAATACCACACCCTTAAAAATGCAAAGTGCAAGTTTTGTGTATTGATTTACCAATGATGTAACTTGCTATACGCCCAAATAAATTAATTTTAAATAGAATGAAAAAGGTATTTATAAGGTTTTCTTCTCAGTTGCTCCAATTTCAGATATACTGACCTTAGTATGAGATGAGCCTTATATAGTTCATTGGTAGATCAATGAATGACTAAGCCCTTCGCTTTCGAGCAAGGGCTTTTTTAATGCGTGTAATTTGGAAAAATTACTTTGATCTGACTCAGCAATTCAAGCCTCGGTTTGCCTTTACTGAACAGGTCTGTTAGATTGGTCTTGTTCATCAACTCCTATTGTCGATGAATACTGAAGCCTGATTCGTAGCATCAGGCTTTTTTTATGCCTAGATTTTATTAAAGATCAGAACGGCTTTTCTGATCAAACCCTATAAAGAATTAAAAGACTATGATCCTAAAAACAATTTCTTTTCAATAGCGCGGCGTCTAACCAATCCAGCCAAACGCTTACCGCCTGCGTTTACCCATACATCAAATTGGTTTGCGGCCCCTTTGTAATCGCCTGAATTTAATTTTTTTAATAAGGTCGATTTTTTAAAGGCTCCTGCCCCGATGTTATAACTTAGTGAGACTAATGCGTCGAATTGATTTTGCTTTAAAGGAACTTTTACAGCGCCATTGACTGCACGCTCAAATATTTTCAAATCATGCTGCATATATGCTTTGGCCTGCTCAAGAGTACATGTGTCACCTTTTTGAACGCTCAAACCGTTTGGGTATCTGGTTGTGCCATAACCAATGCTCCAGACACCTACGCCATCATCATAAGCACTGAGTCTTAATCCTTCAAAATTACAAATATGGTTTACCCCTTCCTGACTCAGAGACATCTCATCTACCACAAAACCAATTTCCTCATCGCCATTGTCTGTTGCGGTAGCAATCGGACTATTTGTAGCGGCACGTGACCGAGACTTGGTAGTAAAAAGCTTGCAAAGATAATCCAATATTTTTTGCATCTAATCCTCTTTCATCTTACTTTTTCTCTGTAACCCAAAGTGTAATATACCCTTGAACTACAGGCTGTCCATCTGCTCTATAGGCATTTACTTTTATTTGCATATCGCCAACTTTCCATTCTTCATCAATTGTTGCGACGACTTTAATATCAGAATCGGCTTTGGCGACATAATTTACATTCATGCCTTTAGGTAACCATCTTAAATGTTGAGGAATAGATGCTTCGGTTAGTACACCCATAACAAATTCTAATCCATTACATATGGCAATAACGTGAACTGTTCCTATGTGATTTTCGACTGATTTATTCTTTTTGATGAAAGCTTCACACACGTCAGCATCTAGTTTTTGAATAATTGGATTTACTGTTTGAAAATATGGAGCAACACGGCTAACAACTTTTGACAACAACGTTAATCCACATGGTATTGCTTTCAATGTTCTAAAAGCGAGCAAAACGTCATTAATTGGTGGTACAGCGTTATATTTGATTTGGTTGGCAAATTTATAAATATAATTACTCATAGTTTTACTTCTGGCTGAGAATAAGAATTTAATAAATATATAGCCTCATATCTCTAGACTCATTGCTTAACTTTCATGTTTTTTAAGTCATTAATGATAATTTTTGAATAATATCTAGAGTTTGTTGTTGTTCAACCAAATACGCTAGAAATTAAAATGCCCAATATAAAATTGGGCTATAGATTATTCTTCGACTTCTATGGGATCGCCATCTTCAGGTCGAATATGTCGCTCACCATCATCTGCCGGATCGACACTAGAGCCATCTTTGGTAATACTGTTATACAACTCATCCTCTTTTTTATCATCGATAAATTCTTCATCTGCAAAATCAAGAGGCTCTTCATCATCATCAAAATTTAATGGTTTTTCTTCATCTATCATGAGATTTATCCTTTACTTCACTTGTCTCATACCATGCTCAAATAATTAACAGATACATTCAACATGAAACAATCATCATTTATGTAACAGACACTTTAAGATACATATAACAAAGAAAACCGCCCTCGAAGGCGGTTACTAAGCTCTAAATTGTTAGAGATAATTGGCTTATAACTTTTATATATTTTAAGAAGGTAGTTTATTATTTTTAATATAATCATCTGATTTAAAATAATTAACTATCATTTCTGCATTTTCTTCTTTTACAGGTAAAGTAGTTACTGGAATATTTTCATTTCCCATACTAAAGCCTTGAGGGACCAACTGAGAAATAGGAGGAAATTTGGCTTTACCTCCCTCAGTGATTCTTTCAATAAATCCTGCAAGCCATAAAATAAACTCACCTTCATTATCACACTTAGGCATAAGACTAAAATCAATTTTTACCGAGCATTGCTCGATGGGCTTGGTTAAGCAGTCTTCAAAATTAATAAAATTATACTTTAATTTGAATTCAGTACCTTTTATCGCATTACGAATAAGCCCAACCAAACAATTTAAATTTTCTATTACATCATCAGAAAACAAGTTGTCATTTTTAATTTTTTTATAAACCTTATCTGCTATTGCTAGATATTTTGGCATCTTAACCTCCTATCTTCTCATGCGTATATTTATATACTTCTTTAAACTATTATTTTTTTATGTAAGATAGGGTAAAACTCATAAACTAAATGTAAGAAATACAAGGTTTTTGAAATTTAATCGTCAATTAAACATCAAAAACATTTAAAAATGTGAAGTAATTAACATAAATAATCTATATATAAGAAGATTTTGAAAAATTTTCTTTCAATTTTTCATATTATCGAGAAGTGCTTTAAATAAAATCTTAGCTCTATTTAATATTTGAACTGAATTTATTCAAAGAAATTCTAGTTTTTATTATTTTCAAGGTGGTTCAAAATACTACTAATTTTTAAAAGTAAATAACCGAACAGCAAACCATTAAATATAATAAAAAGACCAACTGTGACCATTTGTGTAGACCACACTCGAATAATATCTAAATTATCATTTCTAGTTTCAACTTGCCCATATGACAAAATAAAGGCTATTCCTAAAACAATTCCAAATATAATTAGACACCACGCTACAACTTTCGTTGCTTTACTTTCAGTATGAGGCTTCTTTACTTCACTCATATTTTTACTTACAACTCTTACGAAATTATTTATTTTCTATAATAATTTTTCATTCTTTTAAAGTTCTGTTTATGTTACCTTTTGATATTAATGTAACAAATTTTTATATTTTTTTAATATATAAATAAAATGTCTTATTTTCTGACTACACTGAAATGTTAGCATTCTACTTTTGAATTTAGCTCTTAAAGATCAGTTCAATATAGCTAAAACCTACTATATCAATACTATAAATATCTAAAGAGCAGATTTAACTTACTCAAAATTATAAATCTGCTCTTAGTATTCAAACATAACTGATTTATTTTACCTGAAACTTAATATTGAATTTTCTTGCTTGCTTTCTTACCTCTGGATTAGAGGGTAAAACAAATGGACTAGAACGCCAGATAGCTTTTTCAATACTTGTTTTAAATTTTTGCTCTTCTTTATCTAAAAAGATAATTTGCTCAATTTCGCCAGTATCCATTAAAAAGACTTTAACACTTGCACTCATACCTGTAGAAGACTTGGGAATATCCCAGGTTTTATAAATTTTCTTTTGATATTGTTTTTTATATTTTTCAGCCTCTGAAATAATTTTATTATCAGCCACTTGCATAGGAGTGACTTGTTTGTGACCTGTAGCACACCCAACCAATAAAAATAAAGAAGCAACAATAGTGAAGTTTTTCATTTAAAATACCTTGTTTTCAATAACTAAAATTTAACAGTTTAAAATTTAAAAAACCACCCAAAAGGTTGTATTAATCATTGATTATTATGAGTTAGCAAAGGTGTTAAGCCACCTTTGCTCCGTCCTTTTTAGTTAATATTTTATTTTTCTTTAAAAAGGAACTTCATAACGAAAATTTAGATTCGAATTTTCTGATATATTTATATTATAGACATCTCGATCAGTGAAAATCCCATGTTCAGGTGTTTTAAAACTATTAAAAGCTTTATTCTCTGGAACTATTGGAGGTTTATTCAAATAATTTTCTTGAGAATTATATGGAGATGAAGCACAACCAATCAGCCCAAAACCCAATAAAGATATAACTAAAAATGTCTTCATAAATTTTGTCCACTTTGATAAAAGCTACACAATTTAACAAATTGAACTGCTATTGTCACACCAGAATAATTTAGTTTAACTTAACAATAAATTTATTGAATGTATTTAAAAAGAAATAATCAATTTCAACTTCTATAAAAAACAAATAAATCTGGCCCATATAAGTTTTTAAAACTGGATGTATTAAAGGCCCTATTCTAGTTTTAATATTTCCTTGATTTTTAACCAATGATCTACCTATTTTACGTTTAGATTTTAAGGATTGTTATGCGGCTACATTTTATTATTCATGAAGATTTTGAAGCGCCCGGCGCATATGAAATTTGGGGCAAAATGAATAACTTCAAAATTACCTATTCAAGAGGGTATTTAAATGAAGTTTTGCCAACTTCTGTTGAAGATATCGACTTTCTTATTGTAATGGGTGGCCCACAAAGTCCCGATACTACATTAGATATGTGCCCTCACTTTAATTCATTAGCTGAACAAGCAATGATTAAAAAAGCAATTGAAGCAAATAAAGTGGTCATTGGGGTATGCCTAGGGTCTCAATTGATCGGTGAAGCTTTAGGTGCCAAATTTGAACATAGCCCTGAGCGAGAAATTGGTAAGTTTCCAATTATGCTTACAGAATATGGAATAACACATTCTAAGTTTTCACACTTAGGAAAAATGACCGAAGTTGGCCATTGGCATAACGACATGCCAGGCTTAACTTCCAATGCAAAAATTATTGCTTTTAGCGCAGGGTGCCCAAGACAGATTATTGAATATTCAAAATTAGTTTATGGCCTACAATGTCATATGGAATTAACTTCAGAAGTAGTTGAATTACTGATTCAACATTCAGAAGTCGAGTTAAATGATGCTCACAATTATAAATTTGTGAATACTCGTGAAGAATTACGAAATCACGACTATCAAGAAATGAATCAAAACCTGTTTATTTTTCTGGATAAATTGAAAGAAGAATATTCAAAACAATCTTAAAAAAATGAGTGTAAAAAGCCTTTTTAAATTGGCTTTTACGCTCCGCTACAGATCTTATTATTTACCAGTTGATCAAGCACTCTTGAAGTCAAACCTTCAAAAATTAAATTTTAATGTTACAATACAGTGATTTACTCAATTTCAATTGGACTCCCAAAGAAATGAATAGATTTTTATTAACTTTTTTATCTTTAAATATTGGGCTTTTTTCTTCTTCCATCTTTGCTGAAACAAACACATTTCAAACGAAACAAGAATATAACCGCCCTAGATTTAATCAGCATAAAAGTATGCTTGAAATAAATGCTAACACTCAGAACCCTCAGCTGACTGAACAGCAAAATTCATTTAATTCTCCTCATTCCCAAAACGTAGATTTTTTTGAAATTGCAAAACAATATCAAGAAAATGAAGCAAAGCCTTCTTCGTTTACTGATGAAACAGTGAATATGAGTGATCATGAGCGTAGCCTTTACTACATGAGACATCATGATAATGTGGGTATTCAAAGAGAAATTCGTGGTCAACAGTTTAAATCGCTAAAACAACAGCGAGATAAAGGTGTTATTTCTAATGATGTATATAAAGAAAAGGTCTACAAAATCTTAAATCAACGTAACTTTAAATAAATTTGAAGCCCTCTTCGGAGGGCTGTTCTGTGAAAATGATTAGTGAAAAGCTATGTTTAGTTTTTCTAAAAAACTTAAATTACATTTATAAAATTTTGTTACTTTTTCGCTATAATGATTATAATTATCGTTTAGGATTTCGATACATCAACATGGACCGCTCATCTGCTCTTTTACTCCCAAATTTTAAGTTCAAAGTTTCTACACTTAGCTATGCAATCGGACTAGCTTGTACTTATTTAGCACTTCCTGCACATGCCGAAGATACAACCACTAGTGCATTACCGACTATTACCATTAAGGCACAAGGTAACTGGTTAGAAGAAGCAAATGCAGAAACTGTTCACAAACATGCTGGCGCTCGAACTATTATTGACCGTAAGCGTTTAGATGAAACGGCGGCAACTTCACTGCGCGAAGCTCTAAAGCAAGTTCCTGGGGTTCAGGCTCAAGACAGTAGTGGAACAGGCGGTAGTGATGTTTCTCTCAATATTGGGGTTCGTGGTTTAGCATCTCGCCTATCACCTCGCTCAACAGTTCTAGTCGATGGTGTTCCGCTTTCATTTGCACCGTATGGTCAGCCACAGTTATCTTTGACACCTGTTTCAATTGGGAATATTGAATCAGTTGACGTTGTGCGCGGTGCGGGATCGGTTCGTTTTGGGCCTCAAAACGTAGGTGGAATTATTAACTTTGCTACTCGATCAATTCCTCAAGATTTTAGCGGAACTGTTAGCCTAACTTCAGAATATGCATCTGGTACTGATCAAGTAAAACTGAGCCCTAATTTATTTGTGGGGGGAACTTTAGATAATGGTTTAGGCCTTGCCCTTCTATATTCAGGGACCAAAGGAAACGGTTATCGAGAAGCAAACAACAAAATTGATATCGATGATGTAATGCTAAAGTCTGCTTATCAATTTAATGATAAAGACTCGGTTGCTTTAAATCTGCATCACTATGAAGGTCGCGGCGAAATGCCAGAGGGTTTAACTCAGGCGCAATATGCTGAAAACCCGTATCAATCTTCTGGTGAAAAAAACTATTTTGCAGGTCGACGTACAGATGTCTCTTTACGTTATAACCATAAAGATGAAAAAAATAACTTCGAGGTTTTGAGTTACTACATCGACTCTTTCCGTACTAGTAATCTTGAGACTACACTAGCGAATGGGCAAAAACGCCTCGATTCTGCTCCACGCGATTATAAAGTCTATGCAATTGAACCGCGTTACTCTCGCATTTATGAACTTGGTAATACTCAAAATGAAGTAACGGTTGGCTATCGCTATTTAAAAGAAGAAAGTTCTGAATTTGCAGGACGTACTGCATCTTATGCAGCAGGTTCATCAGTGCCAGATTTTGCTCCGCGTAGTAGTAGTGAAGGCGGTACTAAAGCACATGCTGTATATATCGACAACCGTATGGAACTCGGCCGTTGGACCATCACACCGGGTGTTCGTTTCGAATCAATTGAAACCCATAATAACTTCACAGGTTATAACAAAGGACAACCTAATACTGTTTATCCAAAAATTGATTCAGACGAATTTTTACCAAGTTTATCCGTGATGTACTCAGCAAATGAAAACTGGAATATATTTGCAAACGCAGGCGTATCGTTCGGTCCACAGCAATACAGTCAATTAGCTCGTCTTGAAGGAACAACCGCAACGGCTACAACCGAAGGCTTACATCCTGAAAAGTCGAACAACTATGAAATTGGCACCAAATATTTGGGCAATGGTTTAAATGCCGAATTTACCGTGTTCTATTTAGACTTTGATAAAGAGCTTTCATTGGTTCGTGATGCTGCTAATAACGGAATCTGGACAGATTTAGGGGCAACCAGCCACAAAGGTGTCGAAACAGGTATTAGCTATGATTTCGGACAATTGTCTGATGCACTGGAAGGCTTAAAAGTATATGGAAACTATACTTTCACCAAAGCAGTGGCTGAAGCTGGTCAATTTAAAGATAAAGACTTACCATTTTACTCGCGTCATGTCGGTAATGTTGGGTTAGGTTACACAGTAGATAAATGGTCTTTAAATGCGGATATGTTTGCTCAATCTAAGCAGCATTCACCAGATCTTCCAGATAGTAATGTCTATCAAACAGAAGAAACTGCTGATGGTAAATATGGAGATATTCCGGGTTACACCACTTTTGCGCTACGTACCTCTTATGACTTAAGTTCACAAGTTAAAGGTTTAAAAATCGCTGGTGGAATCAAAAATGTCTTTGATAAGCAATATTTTACTCGCTCAACAGACTCTACTGGCGGTAAGTATGTAGGACTGCCACGTACGTTCTATCTACAAACATCTTTTGATTTTTAAAGCTAAACCAAATTGAATAAAAAGCCCTCTTCGGAGGGCTTTTTCATAAGTTAAACACTAGAATATGGATCAATTTAAGCGAGCGTTGACATAAAATATTCTAATAATTTATCCCTTTCATCAGTACTATTCGCACTTAAAAGCTGGGCCATTGCCCCATCAATCACAAATAAAAACATGTAGGCATCTTCAACTGTAGCGTTAACTTTTACAGTTAAAAGGAATTTATGAATTTCTTTAATGAACCAGTTCCGGTAGTCAATCACGATTTTATAGGCCGCAGGATAAAGCTTTTCAATTTCAAAAATGGCTTTAAATGGTAAACGATAAAAGCCTTCTAAGTTTGCATGTAAAAAGTAAACTTTCTTAAGTTTATCGAATGCCATGAGTTCACGGTACAAATGAATAATTGAAAACACCTCATGTTTTAATGCATCTGTTTGAAAAGTTAAGCTCATCTGAATAAGCCTTTCTTTGGAGTGAAAGTAGTTATAAAAAGTGGCTTTGGGAATTTTGGCTTCTTCAATAATTCGATCGATCCCAATATAAAACCCATATTGTTTAAACAAATCTCTTGCCGCATGTAGCACGCGAAGTGCTCTAAATGATGCTTCTAAATTTGGCATTTTTATACCGTTTAAAATAATTTTTTTGTTGTAAGTAAATGAGATAGAAATGCTGTCACTCTTAAATTGAGCGTTAAAAACAGGCATGCAAAAGCGGCACAAATAATGGTGTGCTCGCCTATCTCAGGTTTATTGTTGCTATGATTTTTTAGTCGTAAGGATTCTTAAGGTATAGAAAACCTAGAGCCGATTAAACCGTTTGAAAGACTGTTTAAATGGAATAAATAGAGAGATTTTGGCAGAGGCCAATAAAGAATAAATAGTACGCATAACGGCGGACTCCTTTTGATTTAGAAGAGTCTTACCAATTACTGTCAAATAATGGTGGCAAGACTAGAAGGGTTGACAGACTGGTACAAAAGGAAACCAGCGCACGCAAGCGTGCCCCTCCTAGCCTTACCATAAAGGCGTGACTTAGGAGAACGCACAAAACGAAATAATACGTTGTTGTGCGCCTTTTGTACCAGCTCTGTCAAAAGCTGACTGGCAATGTGGCCAGCAGGCAAAGGATAATCGGAGAGGTTTTGGGTGTCAATGTGATATTGGCTAGAAAACAGTTAAATAATTATTGTTTTTCATCGAATTAGAATATTTAATTAATTGGTTAAAAATTCATTATTAGCTTGTCTTTAGTTAATATGAACGACAACTTAATTATAGATTTTCATCACTACTTTAAAATAAGGATAATTATGTTAGACCTAGACGAAATGAATGGAAATTTTTTTAATTTTGATCAAGTAGACACATTCAAAATAGAACATGACCATATAATGAATTGCTACAATCTTGTTTTGATTCTATCTAAAGATTTACATGATCCTTCCGCCCCTAAATTCAATGTATGCTTTAACCATATTTCAGACTTAAGTATGAATGATAGTTTTAGACATAATTTTCAACAATTCCCTTGCTTACTTATCGAAAAGCACAAAAATCAGTGGGAAAATGTTAATTATGAAATCAGACAAGTGGAAGATGAAGACTTAAGTTTCAAATGTAAAAGTTTTACTGCTTTCTTAACTTAATTTTATTTAATGCCTCACATAAAGCTTTTTTGTCGGCTTCTTTAAGTTGTGGATGCTGAACAGGCCACATATAGCTACAGCCATGAGGCGCATTGTTATGATTTTTCTTAAGTTCAACGGCAATATTTTTTAGAAGCTCAGTGTTTAGAGAACTAATTTTTAAACGTACTTCTGCTAAATCTTGTGGCTTCCAATTACTTTCAGGACTCGACAACCAATCTGCGCGATAGCGATACTGAATGGCCTTGGCTACATTCATTTGCGTCACAATAAATAGCTTTAATGTTTCGCTATTTAAGCCAAAAGATTCGGCTTCAGAAAGCGATTGATCCAGAACTTTCTTCTCTTGAGTTAAATCTTCGATAGGTAAATGCTGCTCTGCTTTATAACCTGCAACATCCTTCATATAAGATAAG
The DNA here is from genome assembly GCF_038562025.1 of Acinetobacter sp. D009. Classification (NCBI taxonomy): domain Bacteria; kingdom Pseudomonadati; phylum Pseudomonadota; class Gammaproteobacteria; order Moraxellales; family Moraxellaceae; genus Acinetobacter; species Acinetobacter sp. D009. Next base: position 1,476,378 of record NZ_CP151886.1, on the reverse strand, counting down.
CGTTCGTTAACTAAACGAGCAGTTTGAGTGTATTGTGAAGCTTGCGCGAGTGAAGAAAAACACATAAAAGCTGCCAAGGTCGACACTACTTGAACCGTTCGCTGAAAACTCTTTATATTCACCATTTAAAAACCTACCGAAATTATTGTTCTATGATCATTTCAGATCAGTACTGTATTTTAACAATATGTAAAAGTAAAACTTCAAGATAGGCTAAGTTCTTGGCTCCATGCAGAATCAGGTTGCTGATAGATGTGTTGGCATACTTGCTTGAGAGATGAGGTAAAGTGCTGGTTTTGCCCTTCCCATTTTTCAATCATGCAATAACTAACATGAATGCCTTTGGGTTGAAACTCTCTCGCCAATGACTGCGATAAAGCTCGAATGCTAGCAAACATGCTTTGGCTTAACACATCGTAATGGGTCGAGTGATTAGAGGGTGCGCCAAGAAAAATAACTGTGCCCCGCTGTTGTTTAAGCATAGGTTTAATCACAGCTTGAGCGACACTTACTGCACTTAAACCTGTGCTCTGCCAACTGTGTTCAATCTCTTCTAAAGATAAAGCTTCAATATTGGGCGAAGATGAAAAACTCGGCTGAAATACACAGAGTTCAATGGTATGCCCGTGTTGTGAAATATAACGCAATAAGCATTTTAAGTGATCTGCATTCACTAAATTTAAATGTACTGCTGTCACGCCATCATTTATAGAATGTATTTTCATCTTTTGCGCGGTTGAATCATGCACAACTTGATAAAGATGTAATGGAAAATGTGCGTTTTTATCTAGAATTACAAAATCACGCTCAATCAGTTGAAGGTCATGACCAGCCACTACAACACAGCCCTGCTTTTTTTGAAATTTTTGAAATATTTTTTTTAGCATTTTAGTCTCTCAAAATTTTTCTTGATAAGGGCGTAAATCCAACTCATGTGTCCAGAGCTGAGGTGTTTGTTGGTAAAGCATCCAATAATTTTCTGCAATTGCATCAATATTAAGTCCGCCAGTGCCACGCGTAAGACGAGCTAACCGCCCCAGACCAAATAATGCTTTATTCACTCTATCGCCATCGACCATGCCATCAATAATCACATGAGCAATATGGATGCCTTGTGATTTATAGATTTGGGCTAGATTTAAGGCATAAGCTCTTAAGGCAGATTTTCCCATTGTAAAAGCTGCGAAAAAAGGTTTGCCGCGTAGAGACGCACTCGCACCTGTAAAAATAAGCGTACCGTGATTTTGATCTTTAAAAATTTTTAGACAGCTTTGAGAAACTAAGTAGGCCGATAAAAAAGTGGATTGCCACATTTGAGTAAAAAACGACAATGGACTGCGTAAAAAGATGGAAGGAATATTCCCTCCCACATTATGAACGACAGCAGTAATGCGCTCGTTTTGACTAGTAATGGTGTCAAACAAGGCCTGTACTTGGTGTATATCTTCTGCATCTAAACGAAACGCTACAGCATCTCCACCATTGGAATGGATTTGGGCAGCCACTGCTTCAATTTTCTGAAAAGTACGCCCAGCAACATAAACTTTTAAGCCTTCTTTGGCGAAAAGACGACACACCGCTGCACCAATACCTTGTGATGCCCCGACGCCAATAACAACCGCACAATCTTGTTTTTTATCTAATGTTGCTGATGTCATAGACATTTCACCCTGTTTGTTTTTTATACCATAATGCAATAAACGGACGATTCAAAATTTCTTTACTAAATTTTTTACTGGTACGAATCACTTCACCGAGTTGAGCAACTACAGCTATATCTGCAATGGTTTGGCTGTTTCCAACTAACCATTCACTTTGTGATAAAACCTGCTCAATACGGTCGAGATGTCGGATAAATTCTTCTTCAACATTTTCAGCTTTCATACGTCCTAAGCCTTGAAAGAAAAGCTGCGTTTTTAACTCGGCTAAAATAAAACCTTTTACCATCGGCTTTTCATAAGCTGGACGACCAATGCTACTAATGCGAATCGATTCATCTAAAGCTTCTGAGTCATTTACGCGTAAATAGACTTCATAAAAATAAAGAGATTCATCTGCCCAATCTTCCCAAAGTTCAGCAAGCGCTTTTTGATTTGGATCTTCAGGGTAAAGCCGAGGTGTGTCTGGAAAGGCTTCATCTAGATAGCGCGCGATTCGAGTGCTGTCTTGAATCCTCTGACCGTTATGGTCAATGACAGGTACTTTGCCCACCTTACTTAGCAGAGGAACTTTCGCTCCAAGAATGCCGTTATAGTTAACTGTGTCAAATGGAATTCCTTTAAATTTCAGAACTCTTGAAATTTTTTGACAGAATGGGGAAATTTCCCATTGATGCAAAATAATATTCGACATTTATTCACCTTTATTTTTAATTGCCTTTTATCTAGTTCTTTTTTAGAACTAACCAATAAATATACACAATGCTTTTTTAAGTCAAACTGTTTTTGATGACGAACAAGTTCCAAAAGCTAAGAATTATTTGATTTTTATTATTTATATCTTAACAATTTTTAAGCAATATACTTTGAATTATAGGGAGCTCTGCTATAAAAAGAGCTCCTCATATAAATTTGAAAGATTAATAAGTCACCGTAACGACAACACTATCAGAATAGACACCAGGTCTACTTGCGATGGCAGTGCCTTGCGGAATCTTTCCATACACAGTAGTCGTTTGAGCGCTTCCTGTACCTGTTTTTGAGACTCCCCCTGTTCCCCCAACATTGGTTACGCCTCCCGTTGCATCCCATACCGTACTATAGTTAGAATCTTTATATAGCTGATAGGGAATAAATTCATTATTACTATTGATCATACGCCTAAAACCCCCAGCTATACGGTTATTGCCGTCCCCTAAATAAATACTGTATGGCGTTCCAAAATTACAGGTTGTATTCACTGCCCCTTGCGCTGTGTAATCACGCTTAGTCGTACCAATATCATTAATATTTCCAAAATCTACAGTTGAGGTTGAGTTTAATTGGCACAGGCTTGGGACCACAAAGTTTGCTGTTAGCAATGTATCGCCTGAATCCCAGCCACCAAGTAAATCACCACATGACAAACCCAAAAGATCCATATCCCAATACAACCGAACCGAAGCTGTATATGTTCCTTGAGGGTATGCAATAAGAGACCCCGTTCGAGCTGGTACTTTTATATTTACCGAGTAGCTCACAATATTATTTGATGCGACTGTTGCTACTGGACCATACCACACATTGGAGGTTTGGTTTGTGGTAGAAGACCCAGCTCCGCCTACAGTTGCAGTAACTGTATAGGGTAATGAAACACTGTTAATTGCATTTGTGGTTCCCGTAAATACGGTTTTCATACACATGAAATTAGAAATCTGGGGAAGTCCTAAATTCGTGCAAGTAATTGTTCCTGAAAGGTTTACGGTTGCATCACTATTGATATTTGCTGCTGTGTAGATAAAAGTGTTATTTGTGGTCCCACTTACCGTACAAGCTGCATGTGCCGGACTAAAAAATGCATAAACAAGATAAAATAAGCAAATGCCTACAAAATATTTTAAAGACAATGGAAAAAACTTATAGCTCTCTATTTGAGCCTTATTCATAATATTTAATGACATACATAAGGTCCCAATTTTTTGGTTGAGTACTGATTACTGTTATATGTGAAGTCAACTTGGCATGAACCATGATCTAGAAGATCGACTTCAAGTTTGTTTTGTTTTAACAGGTTTGGAATAAATACTTCACCGTCATACCCAACCATCCCATTTTGCTGACCATTAATTCGAACGGTATAACCCGGCATTAACGGTGAATTTTTTTGATCAACCAGTTTTACTAATCCTGAAATAACCTGATGAGCACCAAAGTCAACCAAAGTTCCTTGACGATAACCCACGACTGTTTTTTGATCTGTAGATTTAACATTCCAATTCAGAGGAAGATACGATGGATCTAAATAAATATGGTTCACTTGATATGGCATGAGACTAGGAATCAAAAATCTTCCAGACTTGTCAGTTTCTCCCAAATTGACCCCGCCATTTATAATTTGGCTTTGTGGCCCGGCATTGGTCACAACTGCGTAGCCGTCTCCAATTTCATTGGCCGCAAAGATACGTCCCGCCGCCGCAACCAGTGATCCTGTCGCCGAAACTGCAACCTGATCATTATCCCCAAATCGGTTATATCGCCCTGTCAGGTAAGCTGCTCGGGCACGGTAAGAGGCATAGACCGATGCATTGTTTTCATTGGCATCCTGATCTCTTTCAACATAGCCACCCCAGCCAAATGAACCAATTTGTGGTTCTGACAAACCGAATATTTCTTGGCGATACCGTAGGCTACCGCTGTCACTAGATACACTCGTGATCGCATTCACTTTACTGGACGGTGTATATCTCAGCGCAAAGTAAACCCCATAGTCCTTGTGGTTTTCATAATCTTTATAAGCTGATGCATAAAAACCCCAGTTCTTGTCCAGACTTCCACTTAAATTGGTAGACAGTAACTTGTAAGAGTTGTCGCTATATTTAATCTGGTTATAGCCCAGATAAAGCCCATAGCCTGCATAAAAGTTATAATTAATCCCTGCCCTAAAAATCTCATCTGCCAGTGCGCTGTAGTTCAGGTAGTTCTGTGACTCGGCATTGATCTGATTCTCTTTTAAATATCTCACTTGAGATACACGAGCTAGGTCAAAGTAGTTATCAAATACTTTGCGGTAACTGGTGTTAAATGAAATGTTCTTACTGATGCGCCCTTCTAAACCCAGCAAGGCAGAATAACCGTTTTCATCTTTATACTGGCTCGCTGCAATGTCGGCATTGATCACGCCAATCCCCAAAACATTTTTGGCAAATCCTGTGCCTAGGTTCGATAACCCATCTGTTGAAGCCTCTGCGCCACCGCTTAAGGTCAGTGAGTTACTGTAGCCGTATCGAATTGCACCCGAGGCAAAAGTGGCATCGTCATAATCATTTGAATAGAGTCCATAATTGTAGCGTGGAACCCCCACATCTACTGAAAACTCATTAATGCCTTTTGCCAGAATCTTGGAGGAAAAATAGTACGGCTTTTTGGTAATGCTCTGCTTTCCCGTTGCATCGGTGGTCACAAGGGTGACTTCATTTCCCGAAATAAACGGGAGCTGTTTAATATCAAATGGACCAGATGGGACTAACCCTGAATAAATCTTTTGCTGGTTGACGTATAAGTCTAGGGTTGAAGGCAGTGCTGCCGAGCCGGAAAATTGCGGGAGTGCCGAGGTGACAATATCCCCGCGTTGACTATAAGCACTCGACCACTGAAAACCGGCAAGACGGACACTGCTCCCCCAGTCTGGGCTATTAGAAATAAAGTCGCCTAGGGTATATATCCTGATCTTTTCAGGGTCGACATATTGCCACTTACTTTCCAGTCGTACCCACTTTTCATGGCTATAACTATTTTCATTACTACCGTTATATAAAACGCCTGATGAAAAGTTACCAATTGCACTGTTAAAAATACCCTCTGCCGTACCTGAGAAAACGTTCTCGTCATTGGTCATAGTCTGATACAGACTGTAGTTCAGAATGGCTGCATTTAAGGGTTTCATCTTTAGCAAATTCGGGCTAGTGACCTGCTGGCCATTTAAGTCAACTGAGTAACCCGTTAACATGTTCGACGGAACTTTTAAGTTTAGAGACTGCTCATTTTCGAGATATTTAAACTGGATTCCGTTTAGATCATTAATATATACCCACTGGTTATCTGGGATATGTTCATCCATTTTTAATCTTAAAGTTTTTAAAGTGCTAGATCGAATATATAGTTTTCCATCCTTAGATTGCTTTACAGCAACCAAATCTTCAGAAGCATTTGAGTTAATCGAAATATTTAAAAATAGCTGGATGAAATTAAGATCTTGCTCCTGCTCATTCGTTCCTACTTGTGTATATTTACTATTGCTACCTACAGATTTAGGAACACTGGGAACTGCAGTATTCGTATGATCTAATAACTGTTCGGCAAAAGAATATGCAGGAAAATACGCAACACATAAGACACCTATAATGTATTTCATATAAGCCTCTTAAAGTGTGGTTTTCTTACCATTAACTGTTAGAGATACGCTGTATTTATGATTTGGTTGGTAGGTAAAGTTACTAATCGAGTAACTTTTCGACTTCTCCGCAAGAATATAACCATTCACAGTATTTACTTTAATGGGATAACTTTTATTCGCAGTTGTATCAACAAGCGTTAGACTATTTAACAGCGCATGTCGGTTACCTATATTGCTAATATTTAAAGAAGGTGTGTTCTGGTTAACATCAATTTTCCAACTCAGTTTGGTAATTGCATCTTTATTGACAATAAATACAGGTAATGATGAGCGAAGTAATACATTTACTCCCTGAGCTGCTTTACGGCTATCAATCGGTTTTGGTAACTCATCAATAATAATACGATAAGTTTTTTCCCCAGAAACAGGTTCTGGGTTAATTCTAACTACACGTAAGTTATAAGAGTCACTAGGTTGTAGTTTTAAAAATGGTGGACTAACTACAATTTCATCCGTAGGGATTAATTGATCTTGACCAGCATCTTGTCTCCACTCAAATACACGCACCTGTAAATCAGCGCTTTCATTTGACTGGTTATATAAACTAATTGAAGCAGCATTTTGATTACTTAATATTTCTACATTTACAGGTGAAAGACGGATTGTAGCGGCATAAATAGAGCTAGATAAAGATAAAAATAATCCCGTAATAATAAAAATATTTTTTTTCATGATTTGCTCAAATATAACTTTTTTAATGTATTAGCCCTTTCAAAAGGGCTAACGTAATTCTAATTTATGCAAATTAATAAGTTACTGTAACAGTCACACTGTCAACATAGCTACCAGCACTTGGTAAAGTTGTTCCTGCAGGAATACGACCATACACATTTACAGTTTGAACATTACCCGTTCCAGTTCCACTGTAGGCAGTCGTTGCAATACCAATTGCTGTGGCACGCCCAGTGTCAGTGAAAAGGTTGTAAGGAATATATTCGTTGCTAGTCGCCCCACCGATCATACGACGTTGGGTTGATAAAACATTCTGACCACCATCAAATGACAAAGTCCATGGCACAGTATTATTACAAAGGACTTTAATTGAGGTACCACCTGTCGTTGTCGTATCTGCATCGACATTGCTAGCCAGCGAACTTAAAGTACCAAAGTCTAAAACTGCATTTGTTGTCGTACCAGTTGCAGAGGTATTCAATACACAACTATTGGTTACCGTTGCTCGAACAGTTAATGTACCTGTTGCTGTAGCTGCATTTGCTGCATTGAGAGAAAATACTCCTGCAACAACTGCTGATAAATAAATAAAAGTCTTTTTCATGGCCAAAACCTTTTAAACTAAATTGTCGAATTAATAGATATAAAAAATTTAACCCTTATTCTTACAATCATTTTTATTTGACTGCTCTTTTAAAGCTTATTTTTTTATCCTACTTTCCAACATAATACATAAAAATAAATAAAATGCATGTTCACGTTATTCTTTTAATTTCTAATCAATAAAACAAATTTACCTAAACCTATCTTACAGATACAAAAAACAATAATTAAAAAACTTAAGTTTTTGATTTAAATAACTTTAATAAAATTTAAAAAAAATTTATTTATTTAAATTTAAATAAATATGTCAAAAAATTATCAAAATTTATGAAATTAAATTCTAATTACATAAATACTTAGTTTATTTCCTGACTATGCTTTTAATGGTAATTTTATATTATTACTTACAAATTTATCTCAAACAAATTATCAGTTCTCTTAATTTAAATAAAAGTAAAATATCAAAGAGTAAAGCTAAAGATACATTCGTAGAAGGAAAAATTTATTTTCTTTACGCTTTAAATCTCTATAGAAATATAAAAAATAAAGGTCTCTTTAGAGACCTTTATTTAGTAAGTTTAAATAATTAAACGCTCAGCATGCTATTTAAAGTTTCAGAAACATTTTTCGATTTCACTTTAGGCTGCAATGCTTGTAAAGCCTGCTGAACTTGAGTGCGCTGAGGCTCTGCAAGCGTATACCAACGAGATAACACCTGTAACAGACGTGAACCTAAAATTGGGTTTTTCTCGTCAAGATATTCTGCAAGGTTAATAAAGTGAGCGACACCAAAGCCCCAAGTATTTTCAGGATTATTTGACAAGCCACCACTTACCGCACGAATACGGTTTGGAGTTGTTAAATCATAGTCTGGATGTTGAGTAAGGTACTCAATTGTTTCTGTTGTCGCATTTGGGTTTGCAGCTTGAATCATAAACCACTGATCTAAAGACAAGGCTTCATCTTTAAAGCGATCATAGAAATCAGCAAGTGCCTCTTGAGCTTGAGGTGCATTTTGCCAAACCAATACACGTAAGGCACCTAAACGCTCAGACATATTGCCTGTGTTTTGGTATTGAACATGCGCTAATTCAAATGCACTTTGATCACCCTGACGAGCCATCATCATCAACATGATATTTTTTAATGCACGTACACCCATGGCTAAAGAGAATTCTTTTTGCAAGTCAGGGTCAAGTGTAAGGTAGGTATCTTTCCAAAACGAACCCAGCTCTTGTGCTAAACGATTTAGTAAAGCTTCACGTTTTACATGAATATCGGCTGGTGCATAGTTCTGATCGATACGGCTACCTAAATAACCTTCACTTGGAACATCAAACAAACGTGATGCTAAAAGCGGGTCGCGGCCAACCAACTCAGGCAAAGTGCTTTGAATAGCTTGAATGTAAGCATCTGCAGAATGGTCTTCTAGCAAAATACGTTCAAGTAAGGTTTGCGTTGCTTGCCACTGGTTAAAGCCGTTTGTTTCGTGTTGAATTAAGAATGCTAATTCTTCATCACTGTAATCAAATACAAGATTTACAGGAGCTGAGAAATTACGTAGTAGTGAAACAACAGGTTGCTCAGTTACCCCTGTAAACTCAATAGTTGCTTCATCTTGGTCAAACAAGTACACGCCATCTTTAACATCATTTACGAATAGACTGTTACTGTGCAATGTATATTGCTCCCCTGTTTGAGCGTTAAAAAGCGCTAAAGCAACAGGAATTGGAACAGCTTTTAAGTTTGGATATTTAGGGTGTGCTTTTAAGCTTTGTTTAAAGCTTAAACGGTAAGTTTGTGATGCGGCATCGTACTCACCTTTTGCTTCAAGCTTTGGCGTACCTGGTTGGTTGTACCAAGTTAAAAATGCAGATAAATCGACACCTGAACCTGCAGATAATGCAGCAACCCAGTCTTCTACTGTTACGGCTTGTCCATCATGACGGCGGAAGTATTCATCGGTTCCTTGACGGTATTTTTCTTTACCCAACAAAGTCGACATCATGCGGTTAATTTCCGCACCTTTTTCATAGACTGTCGCTGTGTAGAAGTTATTAATTTCTACAAAGTGATCTGGACGTGGTGGATGCGACAATGGACCAGCGTCTTCAGGGAATTGATGCGATTTAAGTACAGCGACATCATCAATACGTTGAACCGCAGCAGATTGTAAATCTTCCGAGAAAGACTGGTCACGGAAAACCGTTAAACCTTCTTTTAAACATAGCTGGAACCAGTCACGGCAAGTAATACGGTTCCCTGTCCAGTTATGGAAATATTCATGGGCAATCACAGACTGCACACGCATAATTGCAGCGTCCGTTGTGTATTCTTCATCAGCAAGCACACATGAAGTATTAAAGATGTTTAAACCTTTATTTTCCATGGCACCCATGTTGAACTGACTCACCGCAACAATCATATAGTTGTCGAGGTCATACGCACGGCCGTAGTGTTCTTCATCCCAACGCATTGAATGCTTTAATGCTTCCATTGCGATATGGCATTTTGGAATGTCTTTCTCGATTGCATAGATTTCTAAAGCAACATCACGTCCTTCAGACGTCGTATAACGATCTTTAAGAACAGCTAGATCACCAATAACACAAGCAAACAAATAGCTTGGTTTTTTAGTCGGGTCTTGCCAGATCGCAAAGTGGCGATTTTCACCTACCTCACCTGTTTCAAGCAAATTACCATTGGCAAGTAATACCGGATATTTTTTGTCTGCTTCTACACGTGTCGTAAAGACTGAAAGTACATCTGGACGGTCTGGATAGAACGTGATTTTACGGAAGCCTTCAGGTTCATTCTGAGTTACAAACAACTCATCTGCTTTATATAAACCTTCAAGCTGAGTGTTGGTTTCAGGATGAATAATCACTTGAGTCTGTAAAATGACTTCATCTGGTGCATCAGTGATCACCAGTTGTTCACTGTCGAGTGAATATTGTGCAGGAGTAAGATCTTGACCATTGAGCTGAATAGATTGCAACTCAAGATCACGGCCCAATAACACCAAGTCTCCAGCAGTTTGACGCTTCGTGACTAATGTTGAATCAACAATTGTTTTGTCATCATATACTTGAATATCAAGATTAATAGATTCAACCAAGAACGAAGGTTTTTGATAATCTTTTAAATAAACTGTTTGATCTGCCTGAACTGGAGGCTGCGCCGCAATATTCATCTTTATTCCTTATATACTTTTCGGAAACCGTAGTACGAATTTTATGAACTTGATCATACACATTCATACATATCGTGTTTGTTTGCCTTTATAAAATTAATGGGACTTCATTTATACATTTCAAATTAGAATCGTCTTTTATTAGCACAGATTAGACCAAATTTACGATAATCGTTGCTTATATAATCAATCTATACAATAAAAATAAAACAACTTCAGCTTTTAACATTTTTTAGAGTCAGCTTACATTTTGGGCATGGTTCTTGCCTTCATTAATACACCAATATAAATATTTCAATCAGAACAAGAGGTGTCAGTATGGAATTAAAAGCACATTTTCATCGTTTAGAAAATATTAAAACGATTCATGATCTAGACGCAGCAGGACTCGATCACCATGTGATCGCAGTATTTTTATCTGCGGAAGGTATTTCTATTACAGCTCAGGAGGTGACCTCTATCGTTAATACTTATGATGCTTTAGGTAAAGTAAAATTACCAAGTAAAAAAGTGCAGGCACTTATCAATGCCAAAAAGCTTGGACAGAATGATGAGAGCTTGCCGTGCCCTGTTTAATTTTAAATTTTAACCCTTTATGAAAACCTAAAGTTAAGACAAGGACTTTAGGTTTTCTATTTTTGCACCAAACAAAAATACAATCTCAGCTATCGGCAATGCGGCTGTGTATAATAAGTCAATCATGATAGTTTTAAACGTTCGGAGCAAAATGGTCTTACAAATTCTACAGAAACAGCTAGATGAAAGTAGCCATTGTCCTCTCTGCCAAGCTTCAATGTACTGGGTAGATGCCGAGCAATTTGAACAAGACATTCAGTTTCATGAATGCAGTCATTGTCAGCACCGTGTATTTAAAGATACGAAAATGACTTGTCATTGTGAAACATGCACAAAACAACGAAAAAAGCTTTTACAGCAAACACGCCTACAAGAACAACGCCAGTTTAAGTCAAAAGAGCAACCTCAACGTAGTCTGGAACAGCTCAGTTTTTTGCATAAACTTTTTTTACTTAGCCTGCTCGACGACTATGCACGAGACGATATTGCTCATGACGAATACATTCACTGGGACAAAATTAAATATCAGTCCATTACACCAAACTGGATTTTTCAAAACTATCTGATTAAGCAACTCCATAAAGATGGAATTTTAAACGCCCAAGATCAAGCTGATGAACCTCAGTGCTTTTATTTAAACATTCGCTTGGACGGTTATAGTGACCCAAGTTTATTTAGTGTTGCCCAGCAATTACGCTACTGGTTTTATGAAAATTTAAGTCTTGGTATTCCGTTTCGTAGTGCTGATGAAGTAAAAGACGTACTTTTTCAGGTGCTCTATCAAGAGATTATTCAGTTTATGCAGTTCTATTGCCGAACTTGGGGCATTCAAATTGCAGGAAGCTCTAATTTTCAAACTTTTTGCTATCGCTTAATGGATTCATTAGCAATTGGTCAAATCTATTATCTGATTCAGACGGCACTCGAATATCTTTATAAACAGAAAGCCCTACAGCCGCGTAATGAAAAATTTATTAACACCAATTTGTTAAAGAAAACCTTAGAGCAATATCGTGAGAGAGCCTTAGCTGAAAAGTGGGAAACCTCAATGTTGCCTCGTCCTCACAATATTCCCTACAGTAAAATGAGTTATATTTTACTTAACCGCTTCTTAGGTTACGACGAACAGATCTTTGTACAACCTGTCTGGAAAGCATGGCGGAAAATTGAACCTCGATTAAACTTTTATTCAGTTAAACGCTGTATGCATTGTGGTTCAAATGATTTAAGTGTTGATTATGATACGGCAGATTATGTTTCTTTGATTTGTCAAAGATGTAAGCATCAAGATCATTATTTTACTCACTAAATCTACAATCACTTTGGCTTAATAAGGATAATAACATGACATCAGCATCGACTTTGATTGAGCAGGTAATTGACGCTTGGCAAAACATGCAGGCAAAAACGCCTCTTGTGCAATGCATTACTAATAGCGTTGCAGCCAACTATACAGCCAATGTCTTACTTGCTTCTGGTGCTTCACCTGCCATGATTGATAATCCTTATGAAGCAGAAAGTTTTACCAAAATTTCATCGGCTTTGAGCATTAACTTGGGTACGCCAACCTCAGAGCAAATGCAAGCTATGCAAATCTCTGCCAAGACTGCACAGCTCAATGGCATTCCATGGGTGCTTGATCCAGTCGGCTATGGACCAATTTTAGCTTGGCGTAGTCAAATGACAGACGAGCTTTTACAGTTCAAGCCAAGCGTTATTCGTGGTAATGCCTCAGAAATTAGTACGCTTGCTGGCAACCAAGTTCAATCTAAAGGTGTCGATAGTACTTTAAGCAGTGATCAAGCCTATCAACAGGCTTATGCACTATTAGCACATGCGGACTGTATCGCTATTTCAGGTGAGTCAGATTACATTTTATCTAAAGAATTAGACATCATTATTCAAGTAAACGGCGGAAGTCCATTACAGCCCAAAATTACAGCAACAGGCTGCGCTTTAGGTGCGCTAATTGCAGCATATAGCGCTGTGACGACACCAACTATTGCTGCTCTTTCAGCTCATGTTCATTTTGCGATTGCAGGTAAACTTGCTGCAAATCAAGCGCAAACTATGGGAAGTTTTAGCACCATCTTCATGGATTACATCCACATGCTAGATGACAACTTGATTGAGCAATATGCAGATATTAAGCTTTTAGAGATACAGGCATAATCTAGGTTATACCTGTATCACGCTAGACTCACTTTAAAAGTAAGTAGATATCTGTTCATTCGAAAGCACTACTTTTACATAGTGCTGATCTCTATTCTTGATCGAAATTGCGCTTTTTAGTGTTATACAACTTGCTTGAAATAATCTTCTCTTGGCATATCGACAAGCTCAACGCACAATTGAATTTCTTTATTAAACTCTGGGTGTAGATATTTTTTATTACTAAGCGCCGCTAATAACTGCTCACCCATAAGCTGTTTTTGTTCAGCCGTTCTTCCCGACAAAATATAGACCTTTGCATGAATATAAGCCTGTTCCAGTCCCAAACCAATCAAGAAAACATCATCTTTACGCGCGCGGCTTTTAATGTCTTCTGGACTAAATAGCTCTGTTTCAATCAGTGTGGTATTAATTTCTTCAAGTAATTGTTTTGCGTTTAATCCAGTTAAATTTTCTGAATAATCAACTACAACGTGCGGCATAGCCACCTCAATTTATATAATAAGTCATTAAGCGAATTAAACTTTATTCAATAAATAATAAAGCTAATCGGACCTGATCATATCCCATTCGAGGACTGGTTGCTTCAACAATTGGTCTTAGTTTGATCGAACCATCATCAGAAAAATGATCTGGATTTTGACGCTTTTTCAGCTTCTTATAAATTTTACGAATTTCTTCGACCACCTCTTCACCCGGATGGGCAACTGAAATATCCAGCTTTTGCTCTTTATGCAGTCGAGCCAAGTGATTAATAATCGTCGCTGGGGTTAAACCACGTTCATGCGCGATGTCTTCAATCTCATAGCCTTCTTCAAACAACGCACGTGTCTCATCTAGCGTTGCCGTAGCGTAATTTTGCTTGCCACCTTTTGCGAGTTTCTTCTCATTACGAGAAATCTCGGTTTCATTTAAGGTGCCGCCACAGTGACGAATAAACGCTTTATGCTGAGCCGTTAAATCTACATCTGCAAAGTTATCTTCGGCTTCTTTTGAAAGCTCTTGAAAACGACGATCCGCTTTTACAGCTAAACTATCTAACTCTAAAGCTTGCTCGTTAATCCCTAATAATTTTAGACCAGTTAAAGATTTTAGGCGCGACAATGCAACATAACCCTGCCCTTTTTCAAAGGTGTTCATGAGGTTAATTTCAGCCGCTTCTAAAGTCATCCCTTGGCTTTTATGAATAGTAATCGCCCACGCTAAACGAAGCGGAATTTGCTGAAAACTTGCAATCACTTTGCCTGCTTCATTTTCAACGGACCACGTTTCAGGAGCAACCAACAATGTTGTTCCATCGGTCAATTTTACTTTGGGCAGTAAGCCATTTTCATCATCTTCTTCAAAGCCGATGACTTCACCCAAGCTTCCATTGATATAACCCATATCAAAGTTATTTTTTACAAACATGACTTTGGCATGTTTTTTAAGTGTGAGTTCTTCTGGCGCACGCACTGAAGATTTTAAAGTTTCTAATAACTTTTCATTACCATCTAAAACAGCATTGAATTGATGCCCTTCATTATCAATTTCATTTAAGTGCTGATAATTGATGTTGTCGACATCCATATTATGCGTATAAAGACGAGTAAAGGTGTCACCAATATCATGCGAGCGTGATTGACGCAGTGCTTGTAAATGATCTGGTTGAATATTTTGCGCACGAATCGCGTTTAAAATCTGGTTCAGAATTTCATCGTCTTGACGGTGCTGTTCTGTTAAATAGCATACGCGGAATTTAGCTTCGACCCATGCATCTGACATAAAGCAGAACTTATCACGGTTGGCTTCACCATTACGACCTACAGGCGGTAACTGGAAGAAATCTCCAGCCACAATGACTTGAATACCACCGAATGCTTCATCGCTTTCTTTAAAATATTTTAGAACTTGATTGACCAGATTAAGCTGTTTCGCATGTAGCATTGAGATTTCATCAATCACAAGAACTTGCGCATTTTCAAGGTGTTCCTTGAGATATTTACGCTCTTTCATGCGTTTTAGATCGTCGTCAGTTAACAGATCTTTAATGCCAATGCCAGCCCATGTATGAATGGTCATACCGTTCATATGCGTTGCCGCAATACCTGTAGACGCCGTAATAGCTACAGGCACTTTACGTGCTTTTAGGTATTGGATGTACTGATTGAGTGTATAGGTTTTCCCTGCACCAGCCGAACCGGTTAAAAAGACATTTTCACCTGCTTTAAGCAGTTTAAGCGCAGTTTCCTGTTTCATAATCTCATATGTACATCTTCAACAGCCCATAGCTTAACGATTTTCCCGAAAAAATTAAATGAATGTGCCAAACTTTCTAAAAAGCACATATAAATCAATAATTAAAAACAAAATAATATTTGGTAGGTTTTTGGTAGGTAGGAAAATAAACTTCACATCACAATACTAAGGCCATGGTGAGGCTCACCTGTAATAACAAACAATGGATTTATGGAAGAAGGAATCACTCCATGGCTTTTAAAAATATTGCAGATCAAACAAACGGTTTTTATATTCCATGCGTATCACTCTTTGGACCAGGATGTGCTAAAGAAATTGGTACAAAGGCACAAAACCTCGGCGCAAAAAAAGCATTAATTGTGACCGATGAAGGCTTATTTAAATTTGGTGTTGCAGATCTTATCGCAAACTATTTAACTGAAGCAGGCGTTGCAAGCCATATATTCCCAGGCGCAGAACCTAACCCAACCGATATTAATGTTCATAATGGCGTAAATGCCTATAACGACAATGGCTGTGACTTTATTGTGTCTTTAGGTGGCGGTTCATCTCACGACTGTGCAAAAGGGATTGGGTTAGTCACTGCTGGTGGTGGTCATATTCGCGACTACGAAGGTATTGATAAAAGTAAAGTCCCGATGACGCCATTGATTGCAGTGAACACCACAGCTGGTACGGCATCTGAAATGACTCGTTTCTGTATTATTACCAATACAGATACTCACGTAAAAATGGCGATTGTTGACTGGCGTTGTACTCCACTTATCGCGATCGATGATCCGAAACTCATGATTGCAAAACCGGCTGGTTTAACCGCTGCAACAGGTATGGATGCATTAACCCATGCAGTTGAAGCATATGTTTCTACAGCGGCAAACCCAATTACTGATGCGTGTGCAGAAAAAGCGATTACGATGATTAGCCAGTGGTTACAACCTGCTGTCGCAAATGGTGAAAACATCGAAGCGCGTGATGCGATGAGCTATGCACAATATTTGGCTGGCATGGCATTTAACAACGCATCTTTAGGTTATGTTCACGCAATGGCGCACCAGTTAGGCGGTTTCTACAACCTACCTCACGGCGTATGTAATGCAATCTTGTTACCACATGTTTGTGAATTTAACTTAATTGCTTGCCCAGATCGCTACGCAAAAATCGCGGAGTTAATGGGTGTAAAAACTCAAGGGTTAACAGTGATGGAAGCTGCATATGCTGCTATTGATGCCATTCGTAAACTGTCTTCATCGATTGGTATTCCATCTGGCTTAACCGAGCTTGGGGTAAAAACTGAAGACCTTGCAGTGATGGCAGATAATGCTCAAAAAGATGCATGTATGCTCACCAACCCTCGTAAAGCAAATCATGCACAAGTTGTGGAGATTTTCAAAGCAGCACTTTAATACTGATGTAATGGCATATCCCTCTAGTAAGTCAAATCCCTCCGACCGTTGACTTACTTTTTTGGGGAATACTTAGCTCCAGCGGTATTCCCTTTTTTTAGAATCTATACTCCAACCTTTTCCAAACCTAATTGACAATTCGCCCATTTCATTGAAGGATACTCTGCATGTCTTAATTACAATAGCTCGATAAAAATGAATACATCTTTAGCTAATCAAACTTATGTTCCAGATATTTTAGGCACGGGTTACGAACAGCTCACACTTAGTTTTCCTGATGATTATGAAGGGAAAGTTGTAGCCACCTTAGTGCGTAAAAAAGCCGCTCAATCTACTCAAAAAGCCGTACTATATATTCATGGTTTTTTAGACTATTTCTTTCAAACCGAAATGGCTGAGCAATTCAATGCTCATGGTTACGACTTCTATGCACTTGATTTAAGAAAATATGGCCGCTCAAAACTGCCTCATCAAATTTTCTATAATGTGCTCGATTTAAATGAATATGATGCCGAAATTACTCAAGCATTAGAGATTATTGGTGAAGAGCAACACACTCAGGTTTTACTCGCAGGCCATTCAACTGGTGGTTTGACAGCAACGCTTTATGCTGCCCATCATCCAGATCATCCTCTTATTAAAGCGCTATGGGCAAATAGTCCGTTTTACGACTTTAATTTAAGTCTAGTCGAAAAGAAGTTTGGTATTCCAATGCTCAGTCGAGTAGGAAAATATCTACCAAAAGTTAAATTTCCAAGCCAATTAAACAAATGGTACACCACCAGTCTTCACAAGCAGCTCAAAGGCGAATGGGAGTTCAACCTTGACTGGAAACCAACCTCTGCCCCTACAGTTCAGCTCAGCTTTGTACATGCGATTCATACGGCACAAAAAGAGATTCACCGTGGGGTTAAACTGAACGTTCCCGCCCTGATTATGCATTCTCATCAGACTAAAAACCCAAAAAAATGGGGACCAGATGCAACTCAAAGTGACGTGATTTTAGATGTTAATGACATTGAAAAACATGGTAAAAAAATTAAAGGTGATGTCTCGGTTGTCTCTATTCACAATGGATTGCATGACTTAGTCCTTTCGGCCCAGCCAGTACGAGAACAAGTCTATCAACAATTGTTCCAGTGGCTGGATCAAAAAATTACTTAACTAAGCTTAGGTGAGTCAAGGTATTTCACCAGCAGTTGATGCGCAGGATGTTCACTTGGTAAAAGCTCCATAAGGCGCTCTACCGCATCAATTGCTTCAGGGAAATGAGCTAGATGCTTTAACAGTAAATCTGTTTCTTGGGTTTTAAAAATTGCATCGCTCAAGCGTGACTCAAGGCAATCGCGCCATGCACACAAAAACGGACTTTCAGTTTTTGCCAGAAATACACCTGTGTAAAGCTGTAAAGCAGAGGCCGCATATCCCGCATCGAGTGCTTGTTCAGCTTGTAAAAAATCGGCTTCAACATGCACAAGCAGACGATATGGGCGTGAACCAAGTAAACCACCCAAAATATCTCGTAGTTGAGACATTTCAGCTTTAAGCGTACCCATACTGACTTTACGTTCGCCATAGAGTGCCTGATAAAGATGCTCTAAAGTTAAACCATGCGGACATAGTGCCAATATGGTTAAAATTTCAATTTGACGCGGCGTTAATAATAAACTTTTGCCGTTAAATTTAACTTGTGGCGTCGAAAATGCACGGATATGTAATTGCTGGCGCTGCTGCTCTAGCAAAGCAGATTGAATAATGGATGCACAACGTTCAGCAGCCAGAATTCCTAAACTATTATGGTTCTTCCATGTGGTTGATAAATCAACAACACCAAGAGTTTGTTTTGAGTATGGATCGATAATCGGTGCGGCATAACACACCCAATCATGAATCGACTCCATGTAATGTTCATTTGAAAAAACACAGCTTGATTGTTGAGTTTTTAAAGATAAAGCCAAGGCATTCGTACCAACAAATTCTTCACGCCACTGACCACCTTGTACAAAATGTACACGCTCAGCAGCACTTTGCATTTGAGCACTTGGTGCCGTCCAGATAATCGTACTGCCAATATCACCGACAGCAATTACCATTGAAGATTGCTCTGCAATATGACGTAAATCATCGGCACATTGGCTTAAAGCCATATCTAAAGCATTCTGTGAAGCAGTTTTTTTCTCGACTAATGGAGCAGCAAAACGCTCTTTAGGAATCGCAGCAGAGGCTGATCGTTCCCATGAGCTTGCAATACTTTGGCCGAGTTTGGCAGCGTTCTGAGGAGAGAGACTATTTTGCGTGCGCAGTTGATCAATCAACGTCCGTTGCTGCAATAAATCCTTTTTTGTGAACATTTGTAAATTCCTTATATATCCACATTTCTATTCCAACCTTTCTCCAACCTTCTTATTTATATCCTAATTATACAAAGTACGAAAGTACCTACTGACAGGGTTCTTGTTAGTCTTTAGTCCTAAAAAGCAAAGGAATATTTATATGCGCTATATCGATCCAAATCAACCAGGCTCAAAAGTTCAATTTAAATCACAATATGAAAATTTTATTGGCGGTGAATGGGTTGCACCTGTAAAGGGTGCATATTTTGATAATGTATCTCCTGTTGATGGAAAAGCTTTCACACGTATTCCACGCTCTAGTGCCGAAGATATCGAACTTGCTCTAGATGCAGCACATAAAGCGAAAGCAACATGGAATAAAGCCTCACCAACGGTACGCTCTAATATACTTTTAAAAATTGCTGATCGTTTAGAAGCAAATCTTGAAATGCTTGCTGTTGCAGAAACTTGGGATAACGGTAAAGCGGTTCGTGAAACTTTAGCAGCAGACCTTCCACTTGCGATTGACCATTTCCGTTATTTCGCAGGTTGTATTCGTGCTCAAGAAGGTGGCATCTCTGAAATTGATGAAGATACCATTGCGTATCATTTCCATGAACCACTAGGTGTAGTTGGTCAAATTATTCCATGGAACTTTCCAATTTTAATGGCAGCATGGAAACTTGCTCCTGCTCTAGCGGCTGGTAACTGCGTTGTAATTAAACCAGCAGAGCAAACACCAGTAGGTATTTTACTGGTTGCTGAACTCATCCAAGATATCTTACCGCCGGGTGTACTTAATATCGTCAATGGTTTCGGTTCAGAAGTCGGTCGTCCATTAGCGACAAACCCACGTATTGCTAAAATTGCTTTCACAGGTTCAACTCAAACTGGACAAATGGTGATGCAATATGCGACCGAAAACATTATTCCAGTGACATTAGAACTTGGCGGTAAGTCACCAAACCTTTTCTTTGAAGATATCATGGATAAAGAGGATGACTTCTTAGAAAAAACGCTTGAAGGTTTTGCCATGTTTGCCTTAAACCAAGGTGAAGTATGTACTTGCCCTTCTCGAGCTTTAGTACAAGAAAGTATTGCTGATCAGTTCTTGGAGTTAGCTGTAGAGCGTGTAAAACGTATTAAAACTGGTCATCCTCTCGATACCGAAACCATGATTGGTGCTCAAGCATCTCTACAACAGCAAGAGAAAATCTTACGTTGTATTAACACGGGTCGTGAAGAAGGTGCAGAACTCTTACTTGGTGGTAGTGGCCGTAAAGAAGTAGGCGATGGCTTCTATGTTGATCCGACTATTTTTAAAGGTCACAATGGCATGCAAGTTTTCCAAGAAGAAATTTTTGGACCTGTACTTGCTGTGACAACGTTCAAAGACTTTGACGATGCAATTAAAATTGCCAATGACACCATGTATGGTTTAGGTGCAGGCGTTTGGTCACGTTCAGCTCACATTTCTTATCGTGCTGGCCGCGCTATTGAAGCGGGTCGTGTCTGGACAAATTGCTATAACATCTACCCTGCTCATGCTGCATTTGGTGGCTACAAAAAGTCAGGTATTGGCCGTGAAAACCATAAGATGATGCTAGATCACTATCAACAAACTAAAAACTTACTAGTAAGTTATTCAACTAAACCAATGGGCTTCTTCTAAGTTTCGCACCAAGTTGATACCAAACTATCAACACTAGAAAGAAGTAAGATCATTAATTATGTAAGAAGCCAGTAATTTAGATTGTTGGCTTCTTTATTTACGATTGTTAAGCTTGAATTTTTATCTTTTAGAATAAAAAAACTCCATCTACTCTCTGAAGTGCTTCATTTAGGCATTGCTTTTGCATTGATTCATACAAACCCACTCGCAGGAGTATTGTATGAATCAACCAGAAACAGCTTCCGTCATTTCTTCAAGCACAGAAGTCTCGTCAGCAGAATATTTTGCTCAGCGTCAACTCAAACAAGGTACCGTTGGTTGGTTACTCCTGATTGGTTTAGGCGTGGCTTATGTGATATCTGGTGATTTTGCAGGTTGGAACTTCGGTATTGCTCAAGGTGGTTGGGGTGGTATGTTTATTGCAACTGCCCTCGCTGCAATCATGTATCTGTGCCTGTGTCTTTCTATGTCAGAAATGTCCACCATGATGCCGACAGCAGGTGGCGGTTATAGTTTTGCACGTGCTGCTTTTGGTCCTTTTGGGGGCTATTTAACAGGAACAGCAATTCTAATTGAATACGCGATTGCCCCTGCTGCTATTGCCGTATTTATTGGTGGTTATTGCGAATCTTTATTTGGCATTAATGGCTGGATGATTTACCTCGCTTGTTATGCCATTTTTATGGGCATACATCTCAAAGGTGCTGGCGAAGCCTTAAAAATTATGTTCGCAATTACCCTTGTCGCTGCTATTGCCCTTATTGTGTTTATTGTCGCAATGATTCCACACTTTAATGCACAAAATTTGTTTGATATCCCAGTTGGTACAGGTGTTGGTGCAAGTCTTTTTTTACCTCATGGCTATTTGGGTATCTGGGCTGCAGTTCCTTTTGCTATCTGGTTTTTCCTAGCAGTTGAAGGTGTGCCATTAGCAGCCGAAGAAGCAAAAGATCCAGCCAAATCCCTGCCACGCGGTTTAATCGGAGCAATGCTCATCTTAACGGCGTTTGCTATGCTCATTTTATTCTTAGGTGCAGGTGCAGCGGGTGCAAGTACTTTACAAAACTCTGGCGCTCCCCTCGTCGATGCTCTGGTTAAAGTGTATGGCACCAATACTTGGCTTGCGACTTTTGTTAACTTTGTGGGTTTAGCAGGTTTAATCGCAAGTTTCTTTTCAATTATCTATGCCTATTCGCGTCAAATTTTTGCACTCTCTCGTGCTGGTTACTTACCTACTTCACTCTCTTTAACCAATAAAAATAAAGCCCCTTATCTCGCAATTATTATTCCGGGTATTATCGGGTTCTTGCTTTCACTCACTAAAGAAGGCGATTCACTGATTTTAATTGCCGTGTTCGGTGCAACTATTTCTTATGTGTTGATTCTTTTATCTCACATCAAACTACGCCTATCTAAACCCGACATGCCTCGTCCTTATAAAACTCCTGGAGGAATCTTCACTTCAAGCGTTGCACTGATTTTAGCAGTCACTGCTGTGGTCGCAGGCTTTGTTGTTAATCCGAAAGTTTGGTTTATTGCTGCCGCTATTTATATCGTATTTATTGCTTACTTTTTATTCTATAGCCGTTATCATTTAGTGAAAGGTACACCAGAAGAAGAGTTTGCAAATATTAAAGCCGCAGAACAAGAACTATAAAAAAGGATGCAACTATGAGTTATCACAATATTGTCGCCAATCAACAGTATCACTTTGCTGATTTGAAGACCTTGATGGCAAAAGCAACGCCGTTACGTTCTGGCGATGAATTAGCAGGTGTAGCGGCCAGAGACGCAACCGAACATGTTGCGGCACAAATGACTTTGGCCGATGTACCGCTTAAAACTTTTTTAAATGAGGTTGTGGTCGATTACGAAACCGATGAAATTACCCGTTTAATTATTGATGAACATGATCTGGCAGCATTTGCCCCTATTTCACACTTTACAGTAGGCGATTTTCGAAATTGGTTACTTGGTGAAGAAGCGACTGCACAAAGCTTAAAAGCTTTAGCATCAGGTTTAACTCCAGAAATGGTGGCTGCAGTCAGCAAAATTATGCGCAATCAAGATTTGATTTATGTCGCCAGCAAATGCGAAGTGGTCACCCAATTTCGCAACACAATCGGTTTAAAAGGTCATCTTTCTACCCGTTTACAACCCAATCACCCGACCGATGATGTGCTCGGTATTTCTGCCAGTATTTTAGATGGTTTAATGTATGGCAATGGCGATGCCGTAATTGGCATTAACCCCGCCACAGATAATCTTCATAATTTGTCAGAGCTACTAAAATTACTTGATCATGTCATTCAGGAATATCAAATTCCGACACAATCTTGTGTTCTCACACATATCAGTTCAGGTATTCAACTGGCTGAAAAAAATGTGCCAATTGATTTAATGTTCCAATCAATTGCCGGTACCCAACTAGCTAATGAAGGTTTTGGAATTTCACTCGATTTACTACAAGAAGGATATGAAGCCACACTTGCACTCAAGCGCGGAACCATTGGACAAAACGTCATGTACTTTGAAACGGGCCAAGGCAGTGCGTTATCCAGCAATGCACATCACGGCGTTGACCAGCAAACATTAGAAACGCGTGCTTATGCAGTCGCCCGTAAATACAATCCGCTTTTAGTAAATACAGTCGTCGGCTTTATTGGCCCCGAGTACCTATTTAACGGTAAACAAATTATACGTGCAGGTTTAGAAGATCACTTCTGCGGTAAGTTACTTGGAGTACCGATGGGCTGCGACATTTGTTATACCAATCATGCCGATGCCGACCAAAATGATATGGATGTTCTCCTTACTCTGTTTGGTGCTGCGGGCATTAACTTTATTATGGGAATTCCGGGTTCAGATGATGTCATGCTCAACTATCAAACCACTTCATTCCATGATGCCCTCTATTTAAGACAACTCCTCGGTTTAAAACCCGCTCCTGAGTTTTCAGCATGGCTTGAACAGCAAGGTATTTTTAAACAACAAAACTCCCAAATATGTTGGGCAGACCACATGCCCGACCAATTCTCTCGTCTGCTCATGAACTAGGGAGAACACCATGAAACTGAACCGTGATATTCAATATCCATCTTCTACCCATCAAGATCAGTGGGAAAAACTTAAACAGTTTACCGATGCCCGTATTGCTCTGGGCCGTGCGGGTTGTAGTATCCCAACACGCGCCTTACTTGAATTTCAGTTGTCGCATGCACAAGCAAAAGATGCGGTTTATCAAGACATGAATGTTTCATATTTATCTGAGCAATTAACGCAAAAACAGCTGCAAAGTCTTCATGTCCAAAGTAATGCACCTAATAAAGAAATTTATCTTAAACGTCCAGATTTAGGCCGTCAGCTTTCAAACCTATCAAAAGAAGTCTTAATTAAGAAGTATGCAGAAAACACGCAACAGTATGATGTTTGTATTGTAGTCGGTGACGGTCTCTCCGCAAGAGCGATTGAAGCGAATGCTATTCCATTTATTACAATGCTGAATGAACAAGTTCAGCAAGAAAACTGGAGCCTTGCACCAATTACAATTGCGACAGGCAGTCGGGTTGCATTAGGCGATGAAGTCGCAGAAATCTTTAAAGCAACCATGCTTGTGATGCTAATCGGTGAGCGCCCTGGTTTAAGCTCTCCTGACAGTATGGGAATTTACTACACATGGAATGCATATTCAGGCTGCCTCGATGCTAAACGTAATTGTATTTCCAATGTCCGTTCAGCAGGTTTAAGTATTCCTGTGGCAGTACAACGGTTAATGGCACTCATGAAAAAATCAAAACAGCTTGGTTTCTCAGGAGTTAATCTAAAAGATGAGCATCAACTTTCAAATATAGATTTTGAAGAAACTCAAAAGCTATTATTTTAAGCAATGGAATATGCAAAGAGATTTATTGGAAAATAGATAATCCCTTGCATAACAATATTATCTTAACGAAAAATATCAATTTTCAGGTATTGACGATTTATACAGATATTTTCTTCTTTATATTTATCGCTATACTCCACCTATTGATCTTCTATGAATCATTTGTATGAACACAACAAACGCCTTCCCTAAAACTATTTATGCCATTCAGCATCTTGCTTTCGAAGACTTAGGTTCATTAGAAGATGTCTTTTATCAACTCGGATTTCGCGTTCGTTATTTTGAAGCAGGTGTAGATGATTTAACTGCTGCTTTTGCACACGATGGATTAACTATTATTTTAGGTGGCCCAATCGGGGTTTATGAAACTGAAGATTATCCATTTTTAAAAGATGAAATTGCCTTACTTAAACAACGTTTAGCAGCAGATAAACCTACACTAGGTATTTGTTTGGGGGCACAGCTTATTGCTCATGCACTTGGTGCAAAAGTATATGCAGGACATCAAAAAGAAATTGGCTGGGGTCCATTGAGCTTAAGTTTACGTCCTAATCAGGTATTATCTGCTTTGCTTAATAATGTCCATGTTCTACATTGGCATGGTGACACTTTCGACCTCCCTGAAAACGCGGTGTTATTAGCTAGTTCAGAGATTTATACCAATCAAGCATTTGAAGTTGGAAATAATATTCTCGCGTTGCAGTTTCATATTGAAACAACAGAAGAAAATTTTGAGAAATGGTTAATTGGCCATACATGCGAACTTCGTAATGCCAAGATTTCGATTCAGAAACTTCGCGAAGAAAACTTACAATATGCTCAAGCACTTGAACATGCTGCATTTGAGGTTATTCAAAAATTTTTAAAAAGAATTGGTTATAGTGGATAAACTATAAAGACTCGAATGTGATCGAATATTAAATTTTACCATTTGGTATTATTGTTTGCTTATTTTTCAAACAAAGAGAGTGCTATATTCGCCTTTAACAAACATTTAATAAAATTTTCAGTGTATTATTAATTTGTAACACAAAATATACGTTGATTTACTATGGATATCTGGAAATTTCTTAAAAGCTTTAATACGGTCAATACTTATTTATTGCTTTCATGTATTCTCCTTATAATCTTGGTTCTTTATTTTTATGTGATTAATCCAACCTAAGCTAATTTGCCAAGGATATTAATCATAAAGAAAAAGAAAATATGAGAAGACATCTAAATAAAAAGCCCAACTGAGTTGGGCTTTTTTATATCTGTTGTTTACTCACAACATGTTGTTCGTCTTGCGAAAAAGTAAGAGATAATCAATCTCTACTGTCTACTCACAACATGTTGTTCGTCTTGCGAAAAAGTAAGAGATAATCAATCTCTTACTTTTTCTCAGGCTTGAAGCTATCTTTCAAATCAAGAATACGGTTGAAAACTGGTTTCTCTGATGAATGATCATATTGATCAGCGACAAAATAGCCTTCACGCTCAAATTGGAAACGATCTTCAGGATTCGCTTGTGCCAAAGCTGGCTCAATGACAGCTTGTACCACTTTTAATGATTCAGGATTAAGATTTGCCAAGAAGTCATCATCTGCATCAGGTGCGGCTTCAGTAAACAAACGATCGTAAATACGCACTTCAGCAGGAATCCCTTTAGTTGCAGATACCCAGTGAATCACACCTTTAACTTTACGGCCTTCCGGATTCTTTCCTAGAGTTTCAGGGTCAATTGAACATTTCAGTTCAATCACCTCACCATTTGCATCTTTAATGACTTCATCACATTTAATCACGTAAGCATGGCGTAAACGCACTTCACCGTCAGGAATTAAACGTTTAAAGCCTTTTGGCGGTACTTCTTCAAAATCTTTACGATCAATATAGATTTCTTTAGTTAAAGGAATCACACGATCACCCATATCAACATTAGGATGGCGAGCATGCGTAAGATCCATATCTTCAGGTAAATTAGTTAAAGTCACTTTAAGTGGACTTAAAACAGCCATACCACGCGCAGCAGTATTTTCTAAAGATTGACGAATACAGAACTCAAGCATAGCAACATCAACAATACCGTCAGTTTTTGACACGCCTACACGCTTACAAAAATCACGTAAACCTTCAGGAGTAAAACCACGACGGCGCATACCGACTACGGTTGGCATACGTGGATCATCCCAACCATTTACATACGCACCTTCCACCAATTTACGTAATTTACGTTTTGATGTGATGGTGTAATCCACGTTTAAACGTGAAGATTCATACTGATGCGGAACAGCTTTAGATTTTACTTTTTCAACAATCCAGTCATAAAACGGACGGTGATCTTGGAATTCTAATGTACAAAGCGAATGGGTAATTCCTTCAATGGCATCAGACAATGGATGAGCATAGTCATACATTGGGTAGATTTTCCATTTATCGCCAGTTTGGTGATGCTCTGAATGTAATACGCGATATAAAATCGGATCACGCATATGTACATTTGTACTTGCCATATCAATCTTGGCACGTAAAACCGCTTCACCCTCTTTAAACTCACCGCTACGCATTTTTTCAAAGCGAGCAAGATTCTCTTCAATAGATGCATCACGGTATGGAGAGTTTTTACCTGGCTCAACAAAGCTACCGCGGTTTAACTTAATTTCTTCTGGAGATTGTAAATCTACATATGCATCGCCTTGTTCAATAAGTTGAACTGCCCATGCATATAATTGATCAAAATAACCCGATGCATAGCGCGGTTCACCATTCCAGTTAAAACCAAGCCATTTCACATCATTCGCAATACCGTCAACATACTCTTGTTCTTCAGCATCAGGGTTTGTATCGTCAAAACGCAAATTACACAAACCATCAAACTCTTCAGCCACACCAAAGTTCAAGCAAATCGCTTTTACATGGCCAATATGTAAATAACCATTTGGTTCTGGTGGAAAACGCGTTACGATCTGCTTTGCACGTCCCGTAGCCAAATCATCAGTAATGACTTGGCGAACAAAATCTAAGCCAGCCTGTTGTTCTTGCTGCGCAGAATCGACAGAGGCATGAGTATTCGGTGTCGGGTTATTAGGCAGGCTCGAGACAACATCATTAGGCTTCATAGTGTATCAATCACTTCTTTGTAGATAAATTTCGAAAAATTTAAACGCTATCTTCATTTTTCACAAAGATTTTAACGTTTTTTACTTGCCTTGTAGTTTACAGTTTGCTTATGCTTCTCTCAACCAAAAACCCATGGTCATAAGCCCATGTTTAGGAGATTAATGTAATGAGTTTTCCTCAAGTCGAATTAAACACCAATAAAGGTCGTATTGTTCTTGAACTAAATACTGAAAAAGCACCAAAAACAGTAGCAAACTTTTTAGAATATGTACGTGACGGTTTTTATGACGGCGTTATTTTCCACCGTGTCATTGATGGTTTCATGATCCAAGGTGGCGGGATGGATGAAAACTTCAAAGAAAAAGCAACTCGTGATTCTATCGAAAACGAAGCTGACAACGGTTTAAGCAATGATGTTGGTACGATTGCTATGGCACGTACTCAAGCACCTCACTCTGCTTCTGCACAGTTCTTCATTAACGTAAAAAACAACTCTTTCTTAAACCATACCTCTAAAACTGCTCAAGGTTGGGGTTATGCTGTATTTGGTAAAGTTGTTGAAGGTATGGATGTTGTTGAAGCGATCAAAGGCGTTCGCACTGGCAACCGTGGTTACCACGCTGACGTTCCTTTAGAAAACGTTGTAATCGAATCTGCTAAAATTATTTCTGAATAATTTTAGGAATAAGCTGTGACTTATCTGTTTATCTCTGATTTACACTTGTCACCTGAACACCCTCGACTTGTTCGAGGGTTTTTAGATTTATTGGTGCATTATCAAAATAAACAAACACAGCTTTATATTTTAGGTGACTGGTTTAACGCTTGGATTGGCGATGATTACTCAGCACCATGGCTCGATGAAATTATTGAGGCATTAAAAGACTTTAACAAAAAAGGAAATCGGGTTTACTTCCAAGTAGGTAACCGTGATTTTGCTTTAAATCAGATTTTCCTCAATAAATTTAACGGTGTATTACTACCTGACATTTATTATCTTAATATTGCTGGACATCAGTACCGCCTAGAACACGGTGATGCACTATGTACAGATGACATTCCCTATCAAAGATTTAGAAAAATTATTCGAAATCCACTTTTAGTGGCTTTTTTACGCCGTACACCCCTGAGTTTTCGTACCAAACTAGTTAATGGCTTTCGAAAAAGAAGCTCCGCAGATAAACAGCAAAAAAGCTATGAAATTATGGATGTAAATGAACAAGCTGTTATTTCTGCTTTAGAAGATGTAGATATACTGATTCATGGACATACCCATCGCCCTGCAATTCACCAAGTACAAGCTAAACAACGAATTGTTCTTGGCGATTGGCGTGAAGATCAAGCTTATATTTTGGAAATTGATCCATCTTCAAATACACAACAGCTTGAATTGATTATCTGGAATTATTAACTAAAAATTAGTCACTTTTTATTTGAACTTTCAATTCTTTAATTTTGTTATTTAAATCAAAATCGTAAATCGCACAAAGACTGGCAATAAATACAAATTTCCAGCTTATATATGCATGAGTATGATACTCAATGTATAAAATCAAAAGACTCAAAACAAATGCAAAAATGATAAAGGCTTTCACGATTCTAAATTCTCGCAGCTTACTCTTTGCATCTGTTGGTATTAAATCAATCATTTTCAATAGATTATTAAAACTTTATATAAACATTATATTTCTTTATCAAACTACATACGAAATGTTTTTGAATAAAATAGCGTATGATGGCAAAGATTAAATTCTCTCAATTGCCATAAGATTGATATGGAGCACACCTATGGACTTATTGAATTCTGTTAAAAGCCGCTATACAACAAAAGCATATGATTCTGAAAAGAAAATTCCTCAAGAAAAAATCAATAAATTATTAGAAATTTTACGTTTTACCCCTTCTTCAGTAAATATTCAGCCTTGGCACTTTGTAGTTGCAGATAATCTTGCAGCTAAAGAACGAATCGCAAAAGCATTAACAGGAAAGTATGCTTACAATGCTCCTAAAGTGCTTGAGTCATCACATACACTTGTATTCTGTACAAAAACGGATATTACATCTGAGTACTTAAATCAACTACTTGAGCAAGATGATTTAAGTGGCCGTTTTAAAGATGAAAAAGCAAAATTAGGCCAAAAAGATACTCGCCATGGCTACGTCGAGTTCTACCGAAATGAACAGAAAAATTTATTTGGGTGGATGGAAAATCAAACATTCATTGCTTTAGGACAGCTACTCTTTGCTGCTGGCTTAGAAGGCATTGATGCGACTCCAATGGGTGGCTTTGATGAAGAAGTTCTAAATACTGAGCTCGGGTTAACTGAAAAAGGCTTACGAAGCTCTGTGATTGTTTCTCTAGGCTATCGTAGTGAAAATGACTTTAATGCTAAGCTTCCTAAATCACGTCTGCCAGATGAAGTGATTTTCACATATTTATAAAAATCTCTATAGTTCAAGAGATTCTATTCTCTTGAACTATCAAACCATTGCGCTAGCTAAACAAACTACTCCACTTATTCCTAAAAGAATCCCCAAAATGGTAGGCCATTTTAATTTTTCTTTATATAAAATCACTCCGCTTAAAATTCCCAATAACACAACAAGAATATTCATACTTGCAAAAACAATTGCAGGAGAATCTTTTAAAAGAATATGAGCTTTTACATATAAAGCAATATTTGAAAAATTGAGTATTCCTAATATTAACCCAGCTATCGTACTTTTAAACTGCCACTTTTGAGTCTTCTGTAGCAATAAATATGAAATCGACAATATAAAAGCTGTAATAAAAATAAGATTTAAAGTAAGTGTAAACTGAAGGCCTAAACTACTTGTATATTTTAAAAGAACATCTACTGCCGCATAACCACACCAAACACTTAATAAAGCAAGAATTGCTTTTCTAGATTGATGATTGGAAAAAGACTTCATTTGTCCAAATAAAACAAGTAAAACTGCAAGAATTCCTAAACCTATTCCCCATAGTTTTAATGCATTAAATTGCTCATGAAAAAAGAAATATGCTGCGAGCAAAGAAAGAACAACTGAAAGGCGCTGTGCAAGTTCAGTTTTAACAATTCCTGCATATTCTAATGATTTAGCAAGGCATAAAAAAATACTAGGTAAAATTACCCCCAAGGCAAGGATTAACCACCATGGAGTATGCACTATTGAAACATGTTGGATATCGGGCTGAAACCACAAAAAGCAAAGAAGACTAGCACTTGCATAGTTCCATGCAATCATCTGTAATGGCTGATAACCTTTTTTCTTTAAATTTTTTAATAGGATAGACACCAAGACACTGCTCAAAGCAGCAGCTAATATTAATATCATTAATTAAAGCCCTATCTATTTAAATATATTAGTCATCATGGCCAAATCGCTATCCATGACCGTTTAAATGCTTTGGATTAACTTTTAAATACACATAAAAAAACCAGTCATTATCTGACTGGCTTCTTTTTTAGATTTCAATTAACGATTATTTTCGTCGTCTTGACCATCTTCAAATTTAGAATCGTTGTCAAAACCACCTTGATGACCACCGAAGCCGCCTTGGCCGCCGAAGCCACCTTGACCACCGAAGCCACCTTGACCACCGAAGCCACCGCCTTGACCACCGAAACCACCTTGACCACCGAAGCCACCTTGAGCGCCACCGAAGCCGCCTTGAGCGCCACCGAAGCCACCTTGAGCGCCGCCAAAGCCGCTACCTTGACCACCAAAACCGCCTTGAGTGCCACCTTGTGCTGGGAAGCCTGTACCTTGTGCGCCTGCTGGACGTGGATTACGTGCTGGAACAACAGTTGAAATCGCGTGCTTGTAAACCATTTGACTTACAGTATTTTTTAATAAAACAACATATTGGTCAAAAGATTCAATATGACCCTGCAATTTAATACCGTTCACAAGGAAAATAGAAACAGGGATACGTTCTTTACGGAGAGAATTTAAGAACGGATCTTGTAAAGTTTGACCTTTAGACATTTTTAACTCCAAAAAAAATTTTTAAATCAGCGCAAAAAAACTATCTTTATTTTTCAACTAAAAATTATAAAAAGACAGTGTGCAAATTTTGCTTTATCCATAAGAGTTTCGCAAGTCTTCTTTCGCCTGCTTTATCGTCAAGTAAGTTTTAAAATCGTGTATTTCTTGCAAAGAACGTAACCACGTATATTGACGTTTGGCAAGTTGTCGTGTTGCAAATAAAGCTTTATCCTCCATTTCACGTTTACTTTTGAGACTTAAGTCACTTTTTAATAGAAATTCTAGTGCTTGTCGATAACCCACCGAACGCATTGAGGGTAAATTTTCATCTAAATCGTATTTTTCAATTAGAGCTTCAACTTCACTCAAAAAACCGATATCCCACATTTTGCTTAATCTTTGCTCAATGCGTTGATGTAATTCTACCCGATCTGGAAGTAAAGCGTAGTTATGAAATATGTATCGATATGGTACGTTTTTGGGTTGTTCTGCCTGCAATTTAGTGATTGGTTCACCCGTAATTTTATAAACTTCCAGAGCCCGAATAATTCGTTGCTTATCAGTTACATTAAACTTTATAGCGGCAGCAGGATCTACAGAAACCAGTTCATCATAAACCGCTTGCCATCCTTCGTTTAACGCTTTTTCTTCAATTGCTGCCCGAACTTCAGCATCAGCACTTGGTAAATTACCAGATAATCCTTCTAACAATGCCTTAAAGTACAACATTGTCCCTCCTACTAAAATAGGAGTTTTCCCACGTGAATGCATGTCATCAATTAATTTGCAGGAATCATCAACAAACTGAGCAGCTGAGTAAACTTCAAGAGGAGTAATAATATCAATAAGATGATGAGGATAGAGTTCTTGCTCTTCACGAGTTGGTTTAGCCGTGCCAATATCCATATCTTTATAGACAAGAGCGGAATCAACAGAAATTAGTTCAAAATTTCCACGCTCGTATAATTCACATGCCAAAGCGGTTTTCCCGCTCGCAGTTGGTCCCATTAAATTGATGACGGGCAATTGATTTGACATGTAAAACTACTCTCCTCGAGCAAATAATTTATCTAGTTGAGATAATGGAAATGCACGCCAAGTTGGCCGCCCATGGTTACATTGGCTCGCAAATTCGGTTTGTTCCATTTGACGAAGTAAAGCATTCATTTCTGAAAGGCTGAGTTGTCGATGTGCGCGCACTGCCCCATGACATGCCATTCCCGCTAACAACTCATCTCTTTTTTGAAGTAATCCTTGTGCTTCATCATTTGGATCTAAATCATTTAAAAGCTCTGGAATAAGATTTTCAAAATCAGCTTTTTGTAATATGGCTGGCACACCGCGAACAATAACTTGCTCATCACCATATAAATCAATTTCCAAACCTAAGCGCTCAAGCTGAGGTTTTAGTTCTTCGACCCTAACAGCTTGCATACGGCTAATAGAAATCACCTTAGGTATAAGCAGTTGCTGAGATGTCCAAAATTCAGGTTTATCCCAAGCATTTTTCATTTGCTGTAATAAAATACGTTCATGTGCCGCATGCATATCAACAATAATAAGCCCTTCTGTATTCTGAGCTAAAATATAAATTCCATGCAGTTGAGCAATTGCGATACCTAATGGAAATTCATCTACTTTAGCAACTGGCTCAACATCCTCATTTACCGAAAAACTAGCAGGTTGGTCGCGAAGTGGTGCTAAATAAGTTTTTAAAGCATTATTTAATTGAGCAGAACCATTATATTTTGGTGTTTGATCTGCATAGTGAATAGCTTGCGGACGACTAGCGTTAAAATCAGTTAATAATTCTGTCGGTGCATGCTGGGTTCGTGCTTCACTGTCTGAATTCAAAGTTTCATTTGCGCGGTGCAATGAAAATTGTTCTTGATATTTGGGCTGAGGTTGTACTGAATAATCTGAGTTTTCATCCGCTTTCATCGCTTGAACTAGATCAGCACTCGCTGTCTGAAATTGAGCGAGAGTTTCTTTTGCATAATGCCTTACAAACTCATGCACTTCTCTTTGATTTAAAAATCGAATCTCATGTTTAGTAGGATGAACATTGACATCAATATTTTCAGGGTCAACTTCTAAAAAAAGTAAATAAGATGAATGTTGATGACCATGTAAAATACCGTCATACGCCATGCGTAGCGCATGCGAAATCGTTTTATCTTTGACAATACGACCATTTACATAGACATACTGCATATCAGCCTGTGCACGTGCATCTGAGGGATGGCCTAGCCAACCTGATAAACGCATACTAATACTTTCAGCATCAATCCAATATGCATTTTGTACGAATTGCGACCCTAATAATTGCTGAACTCGCTGAAAACGTAGTTCCCCACTATCTGCTATAGGTAAATTAATTCTAATATTATCATTGTGCTCAAGCACAAACCGTATATCGAAATGTGTTAGAGCCAGACGACGAACAATCTCTTCAATATGACCAAATTCTGTAGTTGGTTTTTTTAAGAATTTACGGCGCGCAGGAACATTAAAAAATAAATCCTGAACACGAATATGGGTGCCCTTTTGAGCAGCAACAGCTTGTACTTCTTGATGATCAAATGCTGTACCATTTACTTCAACTTGATGACCAATACCACTTTCATCTTGGCTACTAGTCAAAGTCAATCTTGAGACAGCAGCAATCGAAGCAAGAGCTTCCCCGCGGAATCCCAAACTCACAATAGCATGTAAATCCTCAGCAGTTTTAATCTTACTTGTAGCATGACGCATGACAGCAAGTGCTAAATCATCTGGGTGAATACCATGCCCATTATCAATGATTTCGATTAAAGTCGAACCACCTTGAGCAATCCTTACAATCAGTTCAGTTGCGCCAGCATCAATTGAATTTTCTAATAATTCTTTGACCACAGAAGAAGGTCGTTCAATTACTTCACCTGCTGCAATCTGGTTCGCTAACGCTGCGTCTAATGTATGAATACGACGTTGTGTTAGCTTTTTATCAGTCATGAAGCTGTTCCTGCAAAGTCTGATACAAATTTTCTGTTGGTAAAGTTAACGTTACCAAACGGCTCAACTCATCATCTGACTTTTGAATGTCAATGATGATATCTGCTTGTGGAATTTCATCGCCACCTTTAGATGGCCATTCAAATAGAAATAATGCATCTGTGATATCTAAATAATCACGAATTCCCATTAATTCAAGTTCGTAGGGGTCATTCAAGCGATATAAGTCAAAATGAAAAATTTCTTTGTCATTAATTTTATATGGTTCAACGAGGGTATAAGTTGGGCTTTTAACAGAACCTTTATGACCCAAAGCTTGCAAAAAATAACGAGTAAGTGTGGTTTTACCCGCACCTAGGTCCCCAATTAAATAAATTACACCCGACTGAACATGCTGCGCCAAAGCTCGAGCTAGACGCTCAGTATCTTCTTCATGATTTAAGACCAATTTCAATGAATACGACATAGCACACATAACATGATTCAAAATAATCGATATGATAACATTGCCCTGCCTTAAAAGCCTACTTAAGCCCTAGAAGTTGGCTTTTTTTATATCAATTTTCTTAAATATTCACACTTTTTTATGTCTAGTCCGAACGATTTTTTGCCACCTATGATTGATGGTGTAAGCGCAAGCCAAGTTTATCTTCCTCAACAAAAAGACACTCAAACGATTTATGAGTATCTCTGTGGTCACTTTGCACATATTAGAACAGATGAGTGGAAACAAAGATTTCAAGACGGGCTTATTTATGGGGCAAATGGACAAAAACTAACATTAGATAGTCCATATCAAAGTAATAGTCATATTTTTTATTATCGATTTCTTGCTTATGAAGTCCACGTTCCATTTGAACATCGGATTTTATTTGAGAATGATGATTTATTAGTGGTCGATAAACCCCATTTTTTAACTATTAGCCCGACTGGACAATATGTTCAAGAAACGCTTTTAGTGCGGCTAAAAAAACAAACAGGAAATGAAT
Source organism: Acinetobacter sp. D009 (assembly GCF_038562025.1). Classification (NCBI taxonomy): domain Bacteria; kingdom Pseudomonadati; phylum Pseudomonadota; class Gammaproteobacteria; order Moraxellales; family Moraxellaceae; genus Acinetobacter; species Acinetobacter sp. D009. Next base: position 1,440,465 of record NZ_CP151886.1, on the reverse strand, counting down.
TTTTAACCCCTATTCATCGCTTAGACCGCGAAACCGCAGGTGTTGTTCTATTTTGCAAACGGGTTGAGTCGCGTGGTATTTACCAACAATTATTTGCAGAGCGCCAAGTCAATAAAATTTATCACGCTATTGCACCTTATAAAAAAGATTTAAATTTTCCTCAAACATTATATTTGCATTTAGATAAAGGCCATCCTTTTTACACCATGCAGGTTATAGAAAATGCGAAAGCCAATACCCAGACTGATATTGAGCTTATCGAGCACAACCAGATTTGGGCAAAATATCGCTTAACTCCTACAACGGGGAAACAGCACCAACTTCGGGTGCATCTTAATTACTTAGAAATTCCGATTAAAAATGATCCATTTTATCCCGTAGTTCAACACAAAGCTGAAGATGATTTCTCGGAACCATTACAGCTTCTGGCTAAGCATATTTCATTTACAGACCCCGTCACAAAAGAGGGAATGTCTTTTAATTCCGAGTTTGAATTGACATTGTAATGTAACCGTAATGACAAAAAGATTATTTTTTATGCCAAAAAGCATTGAAATTACATTGCGATGGTTTAAAATAAATTCCTAAAAATTAAAATCATTTGGTTTTGTTATTCATGCGAAAAACAGAAGTTTATCAGGTTCGACTTGACTCCCAAGAAAAAAAGCAGGCTTTTGCTGTTTTTAAACAACTGGGAATTACCCCTGCCCAAGCAGTACGACTTTTTTTTAAACAGGTCGTATTAACTAAATCTATTCCTTTTGCGATCGAAAATCAGAATATTAATATGGAACAATTATTAAAACTGAGAAAAGCAAAAGCATCTTCATTAAACCAAAATTCATCAACTTTAGCTGAAGATGATGACCATGAAGATTTATTTGAAGAGTTGAATGCCCTTCTTGGTGAAAGCGACAAAACTTAACACTGTTGCATTTATAAACAAGTTTTAACGTCAAAAAGCTCTTTTTTTCGTTATGCTCTCTTTGTAAAAACATAATGATAAGTTACAAGGAGTGCCAAATGATCGTTAGACGAGCGACTTTTGAAGACTTAGAGCAACTCGCCGTTTTATTTGATGAATATCGCCAATTTTATGGGGCCTCTTCTAATTTTAATGAATCCCTTCACTTCCTAAAACAACGTTTTGAGAATAGAGAAAGTGTGTTCTTCATTCATATTAAAGACGATAAAATTACGGGTTTTATTTTACTCTATTTAGGTTTTTCTTCAGTTGCGTGTTCAACTTACTATATCTTAGATGATGTCTATGTTACGCCTGTTTTTCGTCGTCAAGGTTCTGCTAAACAGCTAATCGATACAGCAATCTTATTTGCAAAGCAAGAGAATGCTTTGCGGATTAGTTTGGAAACTCAAAGCAACAATCATGAATCTCATCGATTATATGAACAAATGGGATTTATTCGAGATAGTGAGTTCCAAACCTTCCATTGTTTCCTCAAATGATATTTTGCGCGAGCTGTTTTTGTTGTTCAGATAAATAAACCCATTCTCCATCTTCAAGTTTAGGTAAAACCAATTGCCCGACTTGATGGCGATGTAATGCTTCTACCTTATTTCCCACAGCTGCAATCATTCTTTTTACTTGATGATAAACACCTTGATGAATCGTCATGGTTAATTGATGCGTTTCTAATATCGCTACATCCGTTGCAGCGAAAAGGCCTTTTTCTTGATGTAGGCTCACACCTTGGCTCAGCATCTCAATTTGCTCAGGTGTAACCGGATCTATGGTCGTAACATGATAAACCTTTGGAACATGCTTACGGGGATGAGTTAAAGCTTGAAGATATTTACCATCATCGGTAAGCAAAAGTAAGCCAGTTGTATCTTGATCTAGACGGCCAATGGCTTGCACACCACGTTGAATCATGATTTCCGGTAAAAGGCTAAACACGCTTTGATGATGGTGAGGTTGGTGTGAACATTCAAAACCTTTCGGTTTTTTTAGCGCAAGATAAACTTTTTCTCGATATTGATAAGTTTCCCCAAAAAGAGAAAATTCTAAATTTTCTGGAGAGAATTGCTTTTTGAGATCATCTGCAATCTCTCCATCAACACTTACAGATCCGTTTTTTATTAACTGCTGACAATATTTACGAGAACCAAACCCTTGTGATTGTAAAATTTTTTCCAGCAGCATGAAGTTTTCTCATTAGAACTAAGCTGTTATTTTAACGTAGTTTCCATTTTTTACTAAACACTACTCGCTACTGTTTTCATCTACTTGAACTAGTTTGCACCCTTACTCTTCAACGACTCGATAAATATTTTCGTTCTGTTCGCTTTCAAATAATAATTCTGTAGTAGGCAAAATAATTTCATTATCAACAATAATATGCTCAATTCGTTGGCTTAGTTTTAAAGATTCATTTTCATGTTCCACTAAATTTTTCTTTAGTTGTGCTTTTGCATCATGAATCTTATCAAACTGATCTTTGATCTTGATATCTATAATGTCCATAAAAATATCCCGTACTCATGAGTAATGATTATTTTTATATCATAATTTTTAAATACGATAATTTTTAACTTGTTAATTTATATAACATTGTGTCCAAGCGTAACCAAAAATTAAAACTCCTTATCATTGAGAGATATACACTCAATTTTTAATTAAGAAGAGCTGAAATCAGCTGTATCTTTTAAAGCTTTCACATTCCAACTCTTAAATATTATACAATTCCATTTATTTATAATGCCCTCCGCTCGCCATGCTTGCCCAATTTGATGTTAATTTAGTTGTTCTACTCGTTCTGCTTGTCTGCGGCTTATTAAGTCAAAATGCAGCTGTAACTATTGCAGCAGGTGTATTGATTGTCGTTAAAATCACACCATTAAATGAGTTTTTCCCTTATATTCAAGCTCATGGTCTTAATTTAGGAATTCTTATTTTAACCATTGGCGTACTCACTCCAATTGCCAGTGGGAAACTCAGTGGAGAGAGTATTTTAAAATCCTTTATTAGTGTTAAGTCTATTATGGCTATCGCAATTGGCCTGTTAGTCGCCTGGCTAGGTGGTCGCGGAGTAAAACTAATGTCGAGCCAACCTGACGTGGTTGCAGGTTTACTCATTGGTACAGTTGCTGGCGTCGCCTTACTCCGTGGTGTACCAGTCGGTCCTCTAATTGCAGCAGGCTTACTCTCTTTATTTATTGGCAAATAAAAAATCAACATGAAAAAGGTGCAATAAAGCACCTTTTTAAGACTTAGGCTAAATTATTTTTTAGCCAGAATAATAGGCGTTTCGTTTTAAAGAGAACTTTTCCAACTGCTTTAAAAAGCCTTCAAAATAACTTTTCTCTTTTTCTTCAGTTCGGTAGCCTGCATATAAAGTTCGTCTTAAACCTGTAGGAGAAACACAATCTAAACGACGACTAGTAACCCATCCCTTTTGTTCATATTCATTGACTACCCAATCAGGTAAAGCAGCAATACCTCGTCCACTTGCAACGAGTTGAATAAGCATTTGAGTTAAATCTGTTGTCCGTATTTGTTTAGGCTGAATATTCGCGGGGATGAAAAGTTTAGACATAATATCTAAACGGTGCTTATCAACCGGATAAGTAATTAAAACTTCTTCGGCCAACTCTTGAACTGTAATATTTTCAGCCCGCACCAAAGGGTGAGTATTTGATAAGACTAACCGTGACTCATATTCAAAAATCGGAAAATACTCAATTCCTTTTAACGCAATTGGATCAGCTGTAATCAGTAAATCAAATTCTGCATTTTGTAAGAGTTCATGCGGATTGGCTTCAAAACCTGATGCAAAGTCTAAATCGACGTCAGGATATTGCTGGCGATACTGATTTAATAAAGGCATTAACCAGTCAAAGCAACTATGGCATTCCGATGAAAAAATAATTCTACCTGTCTGTCCATGCACAATGCGTGTGATATCACTATGTGTAATCTGGATTTGTGGTAAAACATCATCAGCCAATTTTAATAAGCGCTGTCCAACATTAGAAAAACTAACAGGTCTACTTCGACGATTAACTACTTCCACCCCGTACCAATGATCTAATTCTTTTAATTGATGGGAAATAGCAGATGGCGTCAAACAAAGGTCATTAGCTGCGGAAACTAATGAACCATGCTCACGTAAAGCAACTAAAGTTTTAAGGTGGCGTATTTCTAACATGGGCCCAAGCCTAAAAAACAGATTTATCTATAAATGGATAAAGCTCATCTTTGCTTTTCCATAAAACTTTCGACAAATCTTTATTAATGAATTTTATTCACTTTAACATAAAATTAGTTAGTTTGTCTCAACATAAATTTTATTTCATTATCTTTTACTTGCAATGAATTTTTGTTTCCTCTGAAACTAAAGTGAAATTAAACGTTTTAATGAAGTTTTTTTAATGAGTAAGAATATGAAAACTAAAAATAGGCCTAATAAAGACCTATTTTTTAAAACACTAAAAACTATTGCGCTAAAACATTTAAGCTAATAATCGTATAGCTCTGATCTTTAGGTTTTAATTTCAAATTTAGAGGAGCTGTTACTTCTACTAGGTACTCTCCAACTTTTGGAAACGTAAGTTCGACTTGACCGTTGCCTCCCGCCTTAAACTGCTGCGCTTGCTTGTCAGTTGCACCCTTTTCTCTTAAATTCACTTCAGCATAAGCTAAAGGATGTCCTTTTTCAGTTATGGTTAATTTAACAGGTTGAACAGCTTTAATCTGGTTAGGATGTACAGAGAAACTAACTTTAATCGGTGTATTCGGAAGTTGAATATCTGAAACTTTTCCTTTAGAAAGATAACTCTGCAATATCCACTCACGTGTTACTTGTTCTGTTTTAATTGTTTTTGTTTTAAGGTCAGTCGGAATCAAATATTCACGTTCTGCTTTCGGTGGAGCTTTATCAGCTGGCATATCAAAAAATAAATGCCATGCTTTTTGGTCGTATACATATTTCAAAGGATAACTTGCCTGAGTTTGAACAATGTATGTGCCTTCTTCAGGTAGATCTACATCAAAAACAGTAGCAGACTTATGCAGGGCTTCTGAATTGATGGTTTTAAGCTCATTTTTAGGTGTAATTACAGTAAGCTTAGCATCCTTTAAAGCATATTCACTATTTAATGCTTCTTCCGCATAACCAGCAATTACGGGTACTTGAGTCTGTTCAGTTTTATAAGCTACAGGAGCTACATAAGGTTCGTGAGCAAAGCCTGTTGTACATATCAATGCAAGTGACGTCATTAGAAATCTATTCATTATTACAAAATCCTGTTATACGCAGAGTTAAAAATTTCAGACAAAATATAAGCGGATACAGTATACACAAATAAAAATAATTCTTATTATCATTAATAAATTTAATTTTACTAAAAAAGAAATACGTAATCTTTCTCTCAATATTTTAGTTTTTTATTATTCTGTTCTCTTTTCCCTTATACTCCTCTTTTTGTGTCTTCCTTTAACTTATTATGGCGTCCCCGCAATCTCCTCTTTCCACACCTCAACATTACTCTCTCTTTTTAGCAATCTTCTCACTCGCTGTAGGTGGTTTTTGTATTGGAACCACTGAATTCGTCGCAATGGGACTAATTCAGGAAATTGCAAATAATTTAAATATTACAGTACCTGAAGCTGGTCACTTTATTAGTGCCTATGCATTGGGTGTAGTTATTGGTGCTCCTATCATTGCTATTCTCGGAGCTAAAGTACCTAGAAAAACTTTATTGCTCGGCTTAATGCTGTTTTATGGTGTTGCGAATGCCTGCACTGCTTTAGCTCATACACCTGAAACTGTTTTAATCTCACGTTTCATTGCAGGTTTACCACACGGAGCATATTTTGGAGTCGGTGCGTTAGTTGCAGCTGAACTAGCGGGTCCGTCAAGAAGAGCTTCTGCAGTCGCCCAAATGATGATGGGGCTTACAGTCGCAACTGTCATTGGAGTTCCTCTAGCAACTTGGTTAGGCCAAAACTTTGGTTGGAGAGCAGGTTTTGAGTTTTCAGCAACTATTGCTTTCGTCACTTTAATTGCTGTTGGCTTCTTTGTACCCAATATCCCAGTTCAAGCTACTGCCAGTATAAAAACTGAATTAGCTGGCCTTAAAAATATCAACATGTGGTTAACACTAGCAGTGGGTGCAATCGGTTTTGGAGGCATGTTTTCAGTTTATAGCTATGTCTCTCCAATTTTGACCGAATACACAGAAGTTAATATCCAAATCGTTCCTATCGCTTTAGCTATCTGGGGTATAGGTATGGTTATTGGTGGTTTAGCGGCAGGATGGCTTGCAGATAAGAACCTCAACAAAACTATAGTGGGTGTATTAATTAGCTCAGCTATCGCTTTTGTTGTCGCTAGTTTTTTAATGAGTAATATCTATACTGCCATCGCATCTTTATTCTTAATTGGTCTCACGGTAATGGGGTTAGGTGGAGCATTACAGACTCGTCTAATGGATGTCGCAGGTGACGCCCAAACTTTAGCTGCCTCACTCAACCACTCTGCATTTAATATGGCCAATGCATTAGGTGCATTTTTAGGGGGCTGGGTACTCAGCCACCAAATGGGTTGGATCGCTCCAATCTGGGTAGGTTTTGTTTTAAGCCTTGGCGGTCTAATCATTTTACTTATCGCATTTGCAGTAGAAAAAGCCAGCAAAAAAGCTTAATTAAAGAAAAGGCTAACTTATTACTTCTAATCAGTTAACTTTCCACCACAGTGCGGGCAATAACATTTTTTCTCTCGGACAGACTCTTCTTCCTCTAATACTTTTTCACGCATAATTTGAATAATCAGGTTATGCGCTTGCTCTTTTGGCAATCCTACTTTTTGACGGACCCGCTCTATTTCAATTTCATCATGTAAAATATCAATACCTCGTGCTTGAAGTAGCTCACGAAAATCTTGCTCTAGTCTCTGATTCCGTTGATTAAGCTCATTTGCAAGTCCAGACGCCAAAATACCAGCAGGCAATGCTGCAATACCCACACCTAAAATAGTAATAAGCGCCCCTAATAACTTTCCTAGGCTAGTTACAGGAGTGACATCGCCATACCCCACTGTAGTTAAGGTAACCACTGCCCACCACATAGATTTAGGTATTGAACTAAAAGCTTCTGGCTGAGCTTTGTTTTCAACCACATAAATTCCAGAAGCAGTCATAATAATCATGATAATTAAAATAAAGATAACTGCTTGAAAAGAGCCCTTCTCACGTTTAATCACGCATAACAATATCTGTAGCGAGATAAAATAACGTGTTAATTTTAATAAACGAAGTAAACGTAAAATCCGAAGCATACGAAGATCGATTCGTACAAAGAAATTCAGGTAAGCTGGCAAAATTGCCATCAAATCAATAATTGCTTCCCCACTTTTCATCCAATTCAAGCGAGTTTTCCATGCGGATTGTGTCGTATCTCGATCTGCAACACTCCACAACCTTAATAAATACTCAATACTAAAAATTGCGATTGAAACATTCTCAAAGTAGTCAAACCAAATACGATAATTTGAGTACAAATCATTTACCGTTTCCAATAAAACAGCAGCAACGTTACCAATAATTAAAATAACTAAAAAATAGTTAATGCATTTACTTACCGTCGTTTCATAGTCATGGTTGTGAAGATTATTATAAAAAAACTTACGTAATCCCTTCCAAGCTGAATTATGCATATTGATCTGACCACTTAATATTGTAGATATAGTAAGCTCATCGCCTCTATTCACCAATATAGTCTTTAACAATTTTTGTTTTACTTACCCCAAGATTTAAGCCTTAATTTTTTTCATCAATTCGTGGCTACACATCGAAATTCATTCTCTTCCCACCACATCACATCGAAGATGCCTGGATGCGATTTTAAGATAATATTTATATAATTTTGCAACACCATAATATGATGAGTAATATCAATTTTTCTAAATAGAAATTTTCTTAAAATCGGAGTATTTGGAGAAATAAAAATTGCGAATCCATTACTATATTCTTCATAAACACTAATTCCGAGATACATTGTTATTTCAGCTAAGGGAATCTCAATTTCCCACCCCCAGCTTCCACTATATAACTCTACATTTAAATGATATCTATTCTTTAATATACTAAAAATATATTGTGCAATATCTTCAGTTTTTTGAACTAAAATACCACCTTCATCAGCATAAGTTTTTTGGTCATATAATTGATAATCATCAAATTTAAATTCAACAATTGTCTTTAGCATTCTTAAGTTCCCTATATAAAATACTCATATTTTTTTTAATTATTTTCAAGTTCGTTCAAATATTTTAAAACAAAAATCAATTTAATATCTAGAGTAATATTTATTTTTACATTTTCATTAAATAAAATTTGATCTATTTATTATTTTCTAAGTCTAATAATGTACAAAGTCTCATTTAAAATAAAAAAGAGCTGAATAATCAGCTCCTTTTTTGTACTAAATCGACGTATTAAGTCAATTGAGCAGCTTGGATTTTTTTAGTATCAACTTGATCAGCTTCTTTAGTATATTCGCTCATCTTGTCGAAGTTTAAATACTTGTAGATGTCAGCAGAAGCGCTGTCGATTTGCGACGCGTACTGTTGATATTCTTCTGGGCTTGGTAATTTACCAAGAACCGCAGCTACAGATGCAAGCTCAGCAGACGCTAAGTAAACGTTTGCACCTTGACCTAAACGGTTCGGGAAGTTACGAGTAGAAGTCGATACACAAGTTGTGTTCGGCGCTACACGTGCTTGGTTACCCATACATAATGAACAGCCCGGCATCTCTGTACGTGCACCAGCACGGCCATAGATGTTATACAAGCCTTCTTCCATTAATTGGTGCTCGTCCATACGAGTTGGTGGAGCCAACCATAAACGAGTAGACAATGAACCACCAGGTACTTTGTCAAGTAACTGACCAGCTGCACGGAAGTGACCAATGTTAGTCATACAAGAACCAATGAATACTTCATCAATCTTGTCGCCTTGAACGTCAGAAAGAAGTTTCGCGTCATCTGGATCGTTCGGGCAACAAAGAATTGGTTCTTTGATGTCAGCTAGATCGATTTCGTAAACTTTTAGGTATTCTGCATCAGCATCAGCTTTTAACAAGCTTGGGTTATCTAACCACTTCTGCATGTTTTCAGCACGACGAGCAAGTGTACGTGCATCGCCATAACCTTCTGCGATCATCCACTTCAACATCGTGATGTTAGAACGTAGGTATTCAGCAACTTTCTCTTCAGAAAGTGTGATTGAACAGCCAGCAGCAGAACGTTCAGCTGACGCATCAGAAAGTTCGAATGCTTGCTCAACAGTCAAGTCATTTTCCATTTCTGATAAATCGATCTCAAGGATACGACCAGAGAAGATATTTTTCTTACCTTTCTTCTCTACAGTTAAATCACCCGCTTGAATTGCGTAGTAAGGAATTGCATGTACAAGGTCACGTAAAGTGATACCAGGTTGCATTTTACCTTTGAACTTAACAAGTACAGACTCAGGCATGTCAAGTGGCATAACACCAGTTGCTGCTGCGAACGCAACAAGACCAGAACCCGCTGGGAATGAAATACCGATTGGGAAACGAGTATGTGAGTCACCACCAGTACCTACTGTATCTGGAAGTAACATACGGTTTAACCAAGAGTGGATAATACCGTCACCTGGACGTAAAGATACACCACCACGGTTCATGATGAAGTCAGGTAATGTATGGTGAGTTGTTACGTCAACTGGTTTTGGATACGCAGCAGTGTGACAGAAAGACTGCATCACTAAGTCAGATGAGAAGCCCAAGCATGCTAAGTCTTTTAACTCGTCACGAGTCATTGGACCTGTCGTATCTTGAGAACCAACTGTAGTCATTTTAGGTTCACAGTAAGTTCCTGGACGGATACCTTGGCCTTCTGGTAAACCACATGCGCGGCCAACCATTTTTTGAGCTTGTGTGAAGCCTTTGCCAGTGTCAGCAGGTTGTACTGGAGTACGGAACAATGTAGAAGGTGCAAGACCTAGTTCTTCACGTGCTTTAGCAGTTAAACCACGACCAATGATCAAGTTAATACGACCGCCCGCACGTACTTCGTCTAAAAGTACTGGAGTTTTAAGATCTGCTTCAGAGATTTGTACGCCATCTTTAAAAGCAGTTACTTTTGCAGCAGCATGGTCAATTTTCAATACTACTTCGTCGCCCATGTTCATGTTAGCAACGTCGATTTCTACAGGTAATGCACCTGCATCTTCCATAGTATTGAAGAAAATTGGAGCGATCTTAGAACCTAAGCACACACCGCCGTCTTTTTTGTTTGGAATGTGTGGAAGTTCATCACCAAAGAACCAAAGAACAGAGTTAGTTGCAGACTTACGGCTTGAACCTGTACCAACAACGTCACCAACGTAAGCAACTTGATTGCCTTTCGCGATAAGTTCTTTAATTTGGCTTAATGGACCAACTTCACCTGGTTTTTCAGGGTTGATACCATCACGCTCGTTTTTCAACATTGCATTTGCGTGTAATGGAATGTCTGGACGGCTCCAAGCATCTTGAGCTGGAGACAAGTCATCAGTGTTTGTTTCACCAGTTACTTTGAACACAGTGATTTTGATTTCTTCTGGAACGTCAGGACGGCTAGTGAACCATTCTGCTTCAGCCCAAGATTGTAAAACAGCTTTAGCAGCTTCATTACCAGCTTTTGCTTTATCTGCTACATCATGGAATGCATCAAATACAAGAAGAGTTTTCTTTAATGCTTCAGCAGCTAAGCCTGCAAGTTCAGCATTGTCAAGAAGTTCAACAAGTGGTGCTACGTTATAACCACCCAGCATAGTGCCAAGTAAGTAAACTGCACGTTCTTTAGAAACGAGTGGTGAAGTTGCTTCGCCTTTTGCAATCGCTGCCAAGAATGCTGCCTTTACGTAAGCTGCTTGGTCAACACCTGCAGGAACACGGTTTTCAAGCAAATCTACCAAGAACGCTTCTTCGCCTGCTGGTGGATTTTTTAATAGTTCAACAAGCTGAGCTGTTTGAGCGTCATCAAGTGGCTTCGGTGGGACTCCGAGTGCGGCACGTTCTTCAACGTGTTGGCGGTAAGCTTCTAGCACGGTGTTCATTCCTCTTTTTTTGAAAAATTACTTGCAAATTCCAGCTTTCTTAAAAGCTTCACAAGTAATATGGACTACAAAAGTTTACTAGAGTTCAAGGTAAAAGTTAATGAGCGCGGGGTGTTTCTCCGTGATGCCCATTATTTTGTATCTAAATACCTGTGTTTAAATAATGAGCATATTGGGCTAAATTGAGCTATTTTTAAGCAAAATGAGCTTCAGCCAGATGAAAATTCAATAACCTCATCCACAATTAGAATGATTTATATTTTGGCATTTTGTCATGAGGGGTTGCCAAACATTCATCCATCATTTGCTTTCTAACTTTTTCTTGAATTGCTTGAGGATCTTTTGTCAGTTCTTCTTTTGGAATTGCATAAACTTTTTCAATAACATTAAGAATGAATTTTTTAGTTATCTCATCTTCAATCTTATTTGCATGCTCAACTGCCTGCATTTTTTCAATTGCTTGCTGACGATCAAAAACAATACTTCTTGCAGCATTTCCTACGCTAGTACAAAAGCCATGCCACTGCTCTTCTGGTGTTAATGGTTTCTTTTCTGAACAACCAACAAAGAGCAAACTCATTGCAATCAATAAAATCTTTTTCATCATTTCACTACACTAATTATTGCTGTCCATATCATACGGAAAATCATCGTTTTTGCCAAAACTGCTATAAAAAACCGAGATAACAAAATCTCGGTCTTTTGTATTAAGCATTAGACATGCCAGTTTCATGATTTGAATTAATTAAAGAATTTGATATCCGTAGGTGTTGAAATTTTTGCTGCATCACCAGCAGGTTTTAAGATGCCATTTTTTGCATCAAAACGGAATAAACTGATGTTATTACTATAAACATTGGTTACATATAGATATTTACCAGATGCATCGAATGAGAAAGCACGTGGTTCAATACCATTCGCTTTATAAACAACTGGCTTACCTAGCAATCCATTCTGTTGGATTTTAAATACTAAAAGTTTGTTGTCTGCACCTCGATTGGCAGCAATCACATATTTACCATTTGGGCTAAGGATAATTCCACTCGCACTCTTAAATTCAGGTGTTTTATCCTCGTGGATTAGTTTTAGCTCAGCCACTTTTTTCAAATGACCATCTTGCACGTTAAATGTCACAATTTCACTTCGCATTTCTGCGGTAACATACGCATGTTTGCCATTTGGTGAAAAGACCATATGACGCGGGCCAGAACCATGTGTAAAAGTTACATCGCGGTTGGTATCCGCTTCAAGTGGCTGAGCCTTGTTCGGGTTATAACGAAATGCATAGACTTTGTCATTTCCAAGATCGCTAGCATATAAATACTTGCCATCTGGACTAAAAGTTGTGGAATGAGCATGTCCACTTTCTTGGCGGCCTTTGACGTGGCCAGAACCTTCCTCAAAAACAATATTTTGTACTTTTTCACCCAAATGGCCATTTGGTAAAATTGGCAAAACAGCCACACCACCACGGCCTTTATCGAACGCTGAATAGTTCGACACAAACAGGAACTTACCATCTAAACTGATTGTTGCATGTGTTGGATGTCCACCATGACTATCCACTGTGTTCAACACTTCCACCTTTCCGTTTTGAATAGATAATGCGGTCACCGCACCTTCGTTTTCTTCATTAGTGGTATATGCAAAACGACCATCTTTCGATTTCACAATCCAAGAAGGACTTTTCATTTTCAGCACTTTAACAGGAGTTAAAGTTCCATCCTTATTCACTTGAAGCTGGTACAAACCTTCACTGGCTTGTTTTGGTTTTTGCGCAAGCGGTGCATTAGGAATTGACGTCCATGTTCCTACTAAAGCAATTTGTTGTTGTGCAGCATTTACGGTGGAGCACCATCCAAATGACAAGAGCGTCAATGACAATGTTGCTATTAATTTTTGAATTAGGCCACGATATTTAACGTTGATATCGTTTTCCTTGCCATTTTTAATTTCAACATAAGTATCTATATTCACTACTATATCCTTGAAAAAACCCACCTTATTTGCATTTATCAACAAGGTATATCAATCTAATTTCATTTAATGTTTCTGAAAACTAATTTATAAAACAGCAATTTTCAAGTGAATTTTCTTTAATCAATACCTATCCAAGGCTTCTTTACTCTTAAGAGAAGCGATACTTTAAATCATAAATACTAAACTTTTTTAAATGTTATGAAGGCGTTATTAAATTAAAAGCCCACAATAGTGAGCTTTTAATTCATTTATTATTGGTTTCAATCAACTAAAAGCGCCAATTGTAGAATAAGTCGATCGCTCTTTCTAAAGACTGACTTGCTTCTAGGTATAAACGTCGATTCATTTGATAACGTAAAGTAAGTTTATTTACAGGAGTAAACACCCCAACACCATAGCGAATAAACAGATCTGGTGTGATATAACCCGTTAAACTCACTTGCGTATCATCACCTGTACCTTGTGCATCTAAAGCTAAACCGCTCAAACCAAACGTACGTCCAATCTGGTTAGTTAAAGCACGTGTACCACCCAAGCCCATACTAATACCCGCAGCAGCAATGGTGTTATTTACATCGGACTTAAATCCTTCTGCATTACTTAAACCACTTGAACCTTCATTAATACGACCCGTAACAAGCGCGTTCAATGCTTCTTGCTCAGATAGTCCGGCATCGTTATAGACCTGAATGTTTGGTGATGTCGCAGTACCTGTAACACGTACGCCAACCATACTTCCCTGAACATTTTTATTCGCATCGATATCTAAAGTCGGGTTAGCCAATGGTCCGTTAAAACGGGCAATTGCTCGGTTCAAGTCTAGACTTTGTCCATAAGCTTCAATTTTCACTTTTTGGCTAACACCAATCGCTCCGTTAGCTCTCATTGCAGTCTCATAGCCACGTTGGCTTAAGTTTAGACGACCAACTAACGGAATATTACTGTTAAAGCCTTGGAAGATAACTTGTTTTCCAATATTAACAGAAATATCAGCTCGAATATCCCAAGGTTTAGCGGCTCGTAAAATTGCAAGTGGGTCTTGACCTTGGCGCACGATGCGAACATCTGATGACGTATTAATGATTGGAGCAGTCGTTTCTGGCATTGAAATACGTGCACGAGGAACATCTACAGATCCTTTTAAACTTAACCGCTTATCAAAAGGATACATATCAAGTGTCAGATTCGGGTTGGCAATTGCGGTAATTAATGGCGCTTGACGTACCAGTAAATTATCACCTTTCAGATTTAATTGAAGGCGTGGCGCATCTTTCCACTCAAAACTACCTTTAAGCAAGCCTACACCTTGCCCACTATTAAATGCTCCATCAATTGTTGCCATATCCTGACGAATTGATGAATATACCTGCACATTAGTTAGATTTACTGGCAGAGAAATCATGCTGATCGCACCATTCTTCAGGCGCATTTCACCAGTAAATTGAGGTTGAGTTAATGTACCGTTGACTTTACCAGCCAAGGCTAACGTCCCACTCATTGAGCGAACATCTTGAATAAATGGTTTCAAGACTTTTAATTGAACATCATTAAAGGCCACTTCACCATGCATTGGCATTGAAGACTGGAATGGGTTGATAATAACATTCGCATAACCCGTACCAATATCAGGTGTTTTAACATCAACACGGAATAACAGCCCCTCTGATACACTTTTTGCAATCACGCCTAACTCATCATAAGCCAGAGTAGTTGCGGGGTCTTGTGGATCTTCAGCAGCTAAACCGATTTCACCTTTACGCGTAATTAAACGTGCATCAAGTTTTGGATTACCACCATTTACCCACGATGCCTTAGCGTAACCATTTAATTGTCCGGTCATCGCTAAGCCTTCTGGCATAAATGCCGCGAAATCACTTAAGTCCATGTTCTGAGTTACAAAGGAAATATTCCCTCGTGCTTTACTCACTCGGACAGGCTGATCAAAACAGAGCTGACTATTGGTACTTTGCCAGCAATGTTGGCCCACATATAGCTCAGATTTCGCAGAAGAAAAAATTACTGGAGCATTTTGATTTTGTGCCAGACGAATTCGTCGTGAATCAAAACTTCCTTTTTGGATTTGACCTAACCAATCATTCTTTTGATTAAATCCACCTGCCAACTGAACATAGAACTTGGAAACACTATTATTGCCAAGCACTTTCAATAAATGTGCTTTTCTTGTTCCTGTCAAATTCACTTCAGCAGACTGGATTTCTCTATTTCCGCTACGCAGATTATTTAATTTTGCGGTTAATTGAGTCGGTGTTGTTTCCGATGTTGGAAGCTCACCCTGAATACTCAATCTCTTCACACTTACGAGTGTATTAAAAGCAAAATTATCTACGGCAATATTGGCTGTTGCTTTTAAACGTGGTTGTGATTGAACATTCAAATCACCATAAGCTCGTCCGCGCAGTCCTGGATATAACTCGTAGAGTGCTGGCGCATTCAGCTTAATTTTTAGATTTTGTGCATTGCCAGTAGCTTGTAACTGGTTCTGTCCATACACTAAAAATAAGTTATTCGCTTCAAATTGCTGAGGTAAAAAGCCATTTTGATTAGAATCCATCAATAGAGATAGATTACCCTTACCCCGAACAGGTTTATTATTTAAAAAGCCTGCAAGATTCAATTGTTGAATATTAATTCGCTTCAAGTGATCAGACCAAACCCCTTGAGTTTTCAGATTTCCTGAAATTTCACCTTTAACAGTTGAGGCAAAATATTGAGGCTTAAAGCGTACTAATGAACTATTAATATCCCATGCAATGCGGTCTTTTAAATTTACAGAACCAGTAGCATAGATTTTTCCAGCCACCCCATCATGTTGTAACTGGCTAATTCGAATAAAATCTGGCGTGCCCGCTATAGAAAACTTCAACAAACCATTTGCCTGTTTTAAGGCTTTTAAAGACCCGTCATAATTAACCGCAAAGCCTTTAAAGCCGCCACCAGCTTTAACATCATGAAATAATAATGCTGCTGTACTTTTTCCACCTAAACTTACAGTTTCTTGACCTGCTTGAGCCAATCGACCAGTTAAATCAATTTTCTCAAACTGAATAATTTGCTGGTTTGGTTTAGCGAAACCATTTGCCTTAATCGAACCGTTTAATAGATTGACCGGCGCTGCTGCATGAATACTTTGCGGATTAAAATCTTTTGCATTTAATAAAGCATTCCAAGCCAGCTGACGTTTTTCAGTAGGTAATAAAACTTTAGCCTGACCTGTTAAGCTACCTTTTTCAGCAGCAAAACTAAAATTAGGCACATTTAAGATATTATCTTTAACATTCAGGTTGGCTAGATATTGTCCTGCTGGCAATAAAGTTTTTTCATGCTGATATACTTTTGTAGCAACCTTAATATCTTGTTGACCGTCACGTAATGTTAAATCGACTTGACCATTATCACTACTTAACCATCCAATATAAGGCATTGCACGGTCTATATTCGCCCACGCCACATTCATGAGCATTGGTTGAGGTTTATTATTCTTTTCAGGCGCCTGATTAAGCTTGAGTTTCCAAGACTCATAACGGTCAAAATCAACGTTAGCAAATACTTCTGTGCCTTTTTCCAAAGAACCAGTTGAAGCAATAGCAGCATCTAAACTTGGCGGTAAAAAGTCTTGAACCACCTGAGGAATCGCTTTGTCTTTAGGATTAATGCGATCTAAACGACCTTTGATGTCCCAAGTCACATGATCTTTCCAATTCACCAGACCTTTAAGATTAACGGCACCTTTCATAACTTGGCCATTAAAATCGGTAATATTAAGCTGATGAACTAAATCAGTATTCATTAAAGCGTTGTACTGACCTTCAGGTAAATTCTCACCCTTTAAATCTGTATCAAGTGCCAAATTAAGCTGTTTAATATCACCTTGAAACTTGATCACACCATTTTTTGCAAATAGTTTTTGTTCTTGTAGCAAAGGTAAATGATAGTTTTTTAATAATAGTTCACCTTGCATTGGAACTTCATCGCGAACAGGATGCAATATTACCCAACCTGTTAATAGATCGGGAGTGGTTGTTGCAACCCCAGCTTTTATAGTATCTAAACTTCCCCGAGCAGCCACTTTAATATTTTGAATATTTAGACTTTTTAAAGATGGGATTCTTAAATCTGCTGTAGCATCTAATGGATATTTACCACTGAAATCCATTTTACCAGTTGCGTTATGGACTGAAAGATAGCCCATATCCATACTAGATTTTTCAAATTCCAGTTTGGTCTCTGACCAAAGTGCATCCTGCAAATGAACGTCATGAAAACTTACATCCGAGGTTGCCAACTTAATTTCTAAATGATCAACATCACCTTCATCTATACGTAAAACAAATGGCAATTTGATTGGTTTAAATTCAAACGGTTTACCAGAGGGCGGAGTTTTATTAATAATATGTAAGTTGCGTACATCTGCATGGCTTAAATGCACTTCTTTTTCTAATAATAAAGAGCGCCACCCTAAGCCTACATCAGCTCGATCTAATGAAACATCAACGTCTTTTAATTGCACCAACACATTTTTGAGAATAATGCCTCGCAATAAGTTCCCGCCTTCGTATTCATATTTAATTATTTTCTGAGCTTCTAAAACCCGATCTAATAAAAAACGGCTTCCGCGATCCGTTGACATCATGATGACTAACGAAGAAGCCAATAATAACAATATGATCAATATCGTCAGCAAGAAGCTACGCAAAATGCGACGCTTCTTCTTAGGAGAGCTTGGTGCCGAAGTGGGCTGCTGTTCTACTTCCGCCATAAAATAAACCTAATAAAATTTTATTTTTAAAGTTGTGGGCCTATAAAGAAATGTAAACGAATCGGATGGTTCTCATCTGAAATACCCGAAGCTACATCTAAACGGATTGGGCCGATTGGAGACTTCCAGCGAATTCCGACACCAACGCTATAAGCTGCTGGATTACTGAAATCTTTATCGTAAGCATTACCAAAGTCAGAGAAAATAGCTGCTCGCCATCCATCTTTGAACTGATAGTTATATTCTAAAGAACCTACAGCTAAAGCTTGGCCCCCAATTTTATATCCATCTACTTCTGGAGAAAGACTTTTATAGTCAAATCCACGAATCGTTTGGTCACCACCCGTAAAGAATCTAAGATTGTATGGAACTTTGTCAAAGTCATCTGTAAAAATATAACTAAGGTCAGATCTTCCAACAAATTGGTGATCATCATTTTTACCTAGAGAATAAATAAATCTCCAGCCTGCACTCGCAATTGCCATATTGGCATCAGACAGTAAACTCTCGCTGCCTAATTCTAATTTATAAGTTTGTTTAAAAGCTTTTGTTGGGTTTAAACGTGTATTACTTGAAGTTTTAGATGTTTCATAACTAAACAATAATGCTTCTTGCTCAGATGCAGCTGTTTTAAAAGCATCTGGTAATTCAGAAATATCAACATTACCTTTTTGGGTCAAACGGTCTAAACGATAACGAACACCAATAGTATGCTGCCAATTTCCTAATGGACGTTTGATTACGCGCTCCCCGCCCACAACAGCAGATTCGGTTAACAGGCTTACATCCGGACCAATATCATCCCGTGTTTCACGCTCATAACCGCCAACGATATTAAAATAGTCATTTAACGGATGTTTATAAGGAATACTATATCGACCATCAATCGATTGACGAATTTCAGAAACTTCTAAGTTGGCATCAAAAGAATGACCATATTTATTTACGATAGAACGGCGATATTGACTACGTAAACGCGCCCCCGTATCGGTTCCATAACCAATACCAGTTTCCAAACTATTTAGCTTGTCAGCATTTAAAGTCACAATAACTGGAATTCTTTTTGTTTCACGTGCTTGAGCTTGTAAACGATCCTGTTCAGTTTCCTGTTCATCATGCTGAGCTGCGGCACTTTGCAACATCGCAGTTTGAGGCTCTGCCTGTTTTGCATTTTGTGTTCCGGCAAACTGTTTTTCATCGACTACGTTTTGCGTAACTTCTTTATTGGAGGTAGCTAATTGACGAGCTTTTGCAAGTTGTCGTTGTTCTGGTGAAAGTAAATTAGACTCATCAACATCAATATTTTGCTCATCCACCAAAGCTTGTAAATCTGGCGGTAGCTCAAGTGGCTTTTCAATTGGATCTGGCTTAATGCTATCAACCAAGGTGTAATTAAAATAACGCGAGTTGGTTAGGTTATTCGCGAGCACATTTACACGCCAGAAAGCATAGTCATCACCTTCTTTCCAAGGCGCCATACTTTCTAAGATATTTTGATTTAATGGCAAAGGTTTCGAAGGATCGCTCATACGAAACTCGACCTTATCTAATTTATAACGCTCACCTGTCTCGTAGCGTAAATTAATATCGGCCTTATTTTCTGGTTGACTTACTTTTACATCATGCAATCGCCAATAAGCATCAAAATAACCGTTATCAGATGCTGCATCGACAATACGGGTTTTAGTGGTTTCATATAAACCGTGATTAAAGATATCACCAACATCCTGATCAGGAACTAAACGAATAACCTGAAATTGCGGCTGCTTTTCACCTGGACCTGTAAATTCAATATTTTGCTCATTAATCCGTACTGGCTCATTTGGTGTCACTCGAACACGTACCCGACTTGGACTTAATTTTTCAAATCGGAACTCAGCATTATAGTAGCCAACAGCTTGAGCAGCCTGATTACTTAATGTTCTAAGCTGAGGTAAAGCAGCATTAAAGTCTTCAAAAGATTCTTGAGTAAAAGTTGACAACTTACCTTTAATATTTTTAGCTAACACATCTGAAGCACCTTCTACCTCTGCGCTAATACGCGGTACTTGTTCCATCGGAATTGCACGCGGTGGACGTACTTTATTTAAAATACGCTTAAAGAAACCAGCTTGCTCAGGCGGTTCTTCGGCCTCTGGTGTCAATTCAGGCAGTGTTTTTCCAGTCTCATTGGCTTCAACTACAATCTTACTATCAGACTTAATCTCTTGCATAAGCTGATCAATATTTACAGGTGCCTGATTAATTTGATTTAATTCAGATTGAGTTGCATCGCTTACAGTAACTTCAGGGAGTTTCTGAGTCCCATTTTGAAAGTTCTGTGCTTCATTCTTCGCTTCTTCCGCTACCCTATAAATTTCATTTGCCATGTTTTGATCAACAGGCATATCGGGTAAATCTTCAAGATTATCAAGAGTAATTGGCTTAAATTCATCAATTTGATTTGGAAATTGTTCTTGTTGTTGCAATATAGCCAAGCTATCTTGTTGCTGCTGAGCTTGGGTTACAAGTGTAGCGATATCTGTAACTGGAGCAGTATATTGCTCGTTAACCTGAGCTGATTGTTCAGTTGACTCATCAGATACTGTCTGGTTTAAAGTTGTTGATGAACTATTCTCAACAGAAGTTTGAGCAAAACTTGGCGTTATGCAAACGCTTAACAACAAGCTGCTACAAATAAGTTTAGGAATGCCCTGCATTTTTAAAATTAAATGCATAGAATGTGAGAGAGTTGACTGTTTAAACTTAATTTTAGAAGGCATAGAAAACTCTAGACTTATTTTTTAATAAAACGCACCAATGTGAGTGTAAAACTCACTCAAAACCATTGATTTTTCATTTAATCAAGCGTTAAAAATATCATACATGGTTTTCGATGCAAATTAACACTCGGTCACATTTTTTTATAAAACACAATGAAGTTTGCACATGATGAAACAAGATGAGCACCTGATGACCTCACGTCGGTTTGTACCGATGTTTTTTACCCAGTTTTTTGGCGCATTAAATGATAACGTTTTTAAGCAAGCTTTATTATTGGTGATTACTTATGGATGGATTCAGCAACAATCTGCTCCCGTAAGTACTCTTAATAATTTGGCAGCCCTCTTGTTTATTCTGCCATATTTCTTTTTTTCAGCCACAGCTGGACAAATCGCCGACAAATACGAACGATCTCAACTCGTCCGTGGTATTAAAATTTTAGAAATCATCATTATGCTCATCGGTACTGCAGGTTTCCTGTTAGGAAACTTATGGCTACTTCTTTTTGCTTTATTTTTGATGGGTACACATTCGACGTTCTTCGGCCCGATTAAATACGCAATTTTGCCTGAAATCTTAAAACCGAACGAGTTAATGTCGGGTAATGCGCTATTTCAATCCGGTACATCCATGGCGATCTTATTCGGAATGATCTTAGGTGGTGCTGTAATTGCCTCGTCAGATGGTAATTTATTGTGGATTAGTATCACCGTAGTGGCTATTGCTTGCATAGGCTATTTATTTAGTCGCTTCATTTTGCCGCAAAAAGTTGCTGCACCTGACTTAAAGATTGACTGGAATTTTATCCGTACAAGTTTCCAGACCATTAAATATGCCAAAAGCTTACCGCTAGTATTCACAATTTTGCTAGGCAACTCATGGTACTGGTTTTATGGGGCGACTTATTTAACTCAAATTCCGCAGCTTACCCAGCAAAACCTTCATGCATCAGAAAATGTCGTTAGCCTGTTACTGACTTTCTTTTCAGTCGGTATTGGTGTGGGTTCTCTTCTTTGCCGTAAAATTGGTGGTTCAGAAATTAATATTAAAATGGTGCCGATTGGTGCAATTGGCCTTACTGTTTTTGCGCTCTACCTTGCTGCCAGTTTAGCTTTTGTACCAGAAAGAACTGGGGCATTACTTACCTTAAAAGATGTTTTTACCCAAGGCTGGGTTTACTACCATGTCATGATTGCTGTGACTTTATTGGGTATTAGTGGCGGTTTTTATATTGTTCCCCTATATGCCATGATGCAGGCTTATTCACCACGTTCACATCGTGCACGTGTTGTTGCAGCGAATAACATTTTAAATGCTGTATTCATGGTTTCTTCTGCAATTTTTTCAATCTTAATCTTAAGTGTTTTAAAAATTGATATTAAAATACTATTTATTATTACAGCTGTACTTAGTGCAATCTTTAGTATCTGGCTTCTCGCTAGACTAAAACCAATGCTTGCCACAGCCCACCTTTCTTTAGAGGACTAATTTATGCGCCACTATACTGGAATTGATCAACTTATTAACTCATTTGATCAGGCATTGCGTAGTCTTGTTCCGGGTGCAACAGCAGCACAGCGTCAAAATCCAGCTGAAACAGTAGAAACAAAACTTGGTGTAGAAGATGCTCGCCATGTCGCAGGTTTAATGCGTGTTAACCACAGTGGTGAAGTCTGTGCTCAAGCACTTTACCATGGGCAAGCATTAACGGCGAAATTGCCAAATGTACGCCAAGAAATGCAACAAGCAGCGATTGAAGAACAAGATCATTTAGCTTGGTGTGAAGATCGTTTAAAAGAATTAAACAGTCATACAAGTTTGTTAAACCCAATCTGGTACGGGTTGTCATATGGCATGGGTGCCCTTGCCGGTATTGCAGGTGATAAATATAGCTTAGGTTTTGTTGCTGAAACTGAGCGTCAGGTTAGTCTGCATTTGCAAGATCATTTAAACCAGTTACCCGCTCAAGATGAACGTTCTCGTAAAATTTTAGAGCAAATGAATGAAGATGAATTGCATCACCGTCATACTGCACTTGAAGCAGGCGGTGTTGAATTACCGCATGCAGTAAAAATTACGATGACTGCTATTTCAAAGTTAATGACAAAAACGAGTTATTATCTTTAAAAACCAAAGGATTGATCTCATTCGGATCAATCCTGTTTTAAATATTATTTTAAGCCGTGATCATATTTGAAACGTTCGATATCTCGAATTGAATTCCAATAGTTTCTGTTAATACGATCACGATCAATTTGTAATTCTCTTAAAAGCTTACGATAACGCTCACGCTCTTCTGGCTTTAATTTTTCGTTATAAGCACTATCAGAATATTGCTTAAACTTTTCATCATAACGGTCATATTCATTTTTTGCATTGTAGTAATCTGAGGCAGCTCGATAATAAGGTCTTAAACGATTACGCTGCTCGATTGGGCATACATTAATATTGCCGTTACCCTCTAAAGCGTTATAAAAAATATTTGATGGCTGGCAATAATACCCTAAGCCCTCTTTATACCCACGTTCATATGACTTTTGATCTGGAACAATATTGGCTTTTCCACACGCTTTATAATATTGATCTAAACGTGGCGAAGACCCCTTTGAACCATCTTTCTCACCCACTAATGACCAATTCGCAGTCTTACATTCTTCTACGCTCATTGCAGCACAACCTGAAAGGCTGATTGCTAAAATGGCTAAACCGATATTTTTCATATTAAGAAAACTCAAAAATAAAATTTAAAAACGCAAAAAATAAAATTCCAGTACATGTGCTATATAAGCCTTGCTCAATTCAAGATTTATAAATAAATGTTTAACTGGATAAGCATTTAAGTTTAAAGCAGTTTGACCATCTCACCAAATGAGAAGCTTAAATTTTTAGCTTTGTTTAATTTTAAAAAGAGAAATCAGTAGAATTTTATAATGCGCTGACTGCTCTTATACGCTAATTTTACTTTAAAAATTGATAATAAGAATTAGATTCAATACATTGATTATTAACAAATAAAAACAATAAAACCCATAAAAAAATCTTTCATCATTTTACTCTTTTTTTACGAGATTAAAGTCAAAGGCTACGTTAGGATTTTAGCTAAATAACCACCAAGGTTTTTTATAATGAGTACGCTTATTTACCCAAATTTAAACTTAAAAGATCCTCACTTTAAGGCATTTAAAATATCAGATAATTTTATTCCTCCGACACAATCTGATACTTTCCAATCAGATCTTTTTTTAAAAGAAGTTGATGAATATTTAAATTTATATCCACACACTCAGCACATTGATATTTGTCTACACGACTTAAACGGGCATATTCGTGGTAAACGAATTGACGTTAAAAGCCTCAAAAATCTCTCTCATGGATGTTATTTTCCACTTTCTGTTTATGCCATGAGTCTGGATGGAAAAGTAATTGAAGAAACAGGCTTGGGAAAATATATTGGTGAACCAGATAGACTTTGCCTGCCCATTTTAGGCAGCTTGCAACCAAGTGCCTTATCCCCAGAATTAAATGCTCAGCTTTACCTATCAATGCAAGAAGAAGATGGTTCAGACTGTCGCTATGAACCACGTAATATATTAAAAAAATTATTAAATCAGTTACATACTAATAATTATTTTCCTGTCATGGCTGCCGAACTAGAGTTTTACCTTTTCTCACCTCAGCATCAATCCGAGACATGTTCAGAAAACCAATGTTTTGATATAGATGCACCGAATAATTATCAGCAAGTCCTAGATGAAGTTGAGAAAGCAGCCCTACTTCAATCTATTGAAATTACCGCTATTGTTGCGGAATCATCCCCTGGACAATACGAATTAAATCTTCAACACAGCCATGATATTTTAAAGCTCTGCGATCAAATTAATGCCTTAAAAAGAATTGTAAAACAAATTGCAAGAAAGCATGACCTAACTGCCTGTTTCATGGCGAAACCGAACTTGTCAAAGGCTGGTAGTGGTATGCATTTTCATATGAGCATGCTTAATCAATACCATGAAAATATATTTAGTTCAGAAGTAGAAAAAGATAAACTTTCAGCCAAATTATTGAGCGCGATTAGCGGACTCATTGAGTTAATGCCTGCATCTATGGCGATTTTAGCGCCTAATATTAATTCTTATAGACGTTTTAAAATTGGTCATCACGTGCCATTAGAAGCCAATTGGGATACCAATAATCGTAATGTTGCAATCCGAATTCCATGCTCAGATGTACAAAATCAACGCTTAGAATATCGTGTTGCTGGAGCTGACTGTAACCCCTATCTCGTTACAGCGACTATTTTAGCGGGCGCGTCTTATGGCTTATCTCATAAGTTACCGCTACCAAAACCTGCACATCTTTTAAAATTTCAAGATGAGCACATTTTATTAGCCAACAATCAGCCGGAAGCCTTAAAAATATTTAAAGGAAGTCTTATTTTAAAAGGGTATTTAGGGGCAGACTTTGTAGAACATTGGTACACGGTTAAACAGGCTGAATATCAAAATATTTACAGTCAAATGACTGAAGCAGAACAACATTGGGATATATAAATAAAAAGAGCAAAAAAACTATAAACCACTTTGCAAACCCTTAGGGAGAAATACCCTAAGGTTTTTTTTATATCTAATTAATGATTTTTCTGTTTAGCTAAAAAACGTAACCCAACACCTGGTTCAGTAGCAATATAACGTGGCTGAATCGCGTTATCCCCCAGTTTACTGCGTAACTTGCCCACTAAAATACGTAAATAGTGCGTATCTTCCTGATGGGTGGGTCCCCATAGCTCTTTTAAGAGCTGAGGCTGTGTTAAAAGCTGCCCTTGATAGCGCATTAATAGTGTCAAAAGTTGAAACTCTTTTCGAGTTAAAGTAATTGGTTGTTGCTCGATCCAAACTAAACGTTGCATGACATCGACTTTAAGATAACCATCGTCATAAATATGTGCTTCTTGCTGAATCGGTTGATTTCTTAGAATGACACGTATGCGCGCCAAAAGCTCTTGCACACTAAAAGGCTTGGTCATGTAGTCATTTGCGCCTGCGTCTAGCAAGGCAACTTTTTCATATTCATCAGCACGTACAGATAACACAATAACGGGAACGTTCGACCAGCTACGTAATTCTTGAAGCACTTCTTTTCCATCTAAATCGGGTAAGCCTAAGTCTAAAATAACCAAATCAGCCCCTTGGGTTGCCAAAGCCTCTAGGCCTTTGTAACCCGTTTCGCAGAGCGTGGTTTTGTATTTTTGAGTTCTTAAAGCAATGTCTAGAAATTTACGAATTTGAGGCTCATCATCAATAATCACAATACGTGTTTCTACAGGCGAGGTTTCGGAACTTATCATGAATTTACAACTTATTCTTTTACTGGGTGAATGGGTAATCTGATTTGAATTAAAGTACCTTTATTTTGGCGCCCTGAAAATGCTTCTATTGTACCCATATGAGCACCAATAATCGCTTTTACAATTGTTAGCCCTAAACCTGTACCGAATTTTCCACGGTCTCCACGCTCCATAGTATAAAACATATCGAAAATGCGGTGTCTTTGGTCTTCGGGGATTCCAGCACCTTTATCTTCAATTTCTATTTTCACATCATCTTCTGACACAAGATGAGTACGAATCATAACTGGCTCATCTGGAGGTGAAAAGTTTGCAGCATTTTCTAAAACATTAAAAATAGCTTGCTCTACCAGTGCTGGGTGAACATACAAACTAATTGGCTGCTCAGGTAACTGCACTAATACTTGCGTATCTGGTTTATAACGCTTTAAACGGCGGGTTGCCGAACCAATTAACTCATCTACCCCAATCCAGTCTCTTTTTAAAGTTAGACCTTCGTGACCTAAGCGTGTCATATCAAGTAAGTTTTGAATATAACGGTCTAAACGCTCACCTTCTAAATGAATTGTTTCAAGCAGATCTTGTTGGTCTTGTTCTGACATATCAGCTTTAAAATTAGCAAGCGTGTCTGCTGCGCCAATGATAGAAGCAAGTGGCGAACGTAAATCATGCGATACCGAAGATAATAAAGCAGAACGTAAGCGCTCTGTTTCACTGGTGACTTTTGCTTGTTCAAGCTCATTCACCAATTGGGTTCGAAGTACTGCCTGTGCAATGTACTCAATTACACTTTCAGTCAATTTTTTTTGCTCAAAATTTAAGGAAACCACTTCATCCTTAAAGTAAATTCCCACAACACCTAGGCTATTTTTTTGTTCTAAAAGAGGTAAAAACCACCAGTTTGACTGACTCAGAGTATCGGTAAAACGCCCACATGGCTGCTTGTGTTTCAAACACCATTCTGCGGCTACTTTTTCTTTATCATTTAGCTCAATATCAGATGAAATTACCTTATCTCGAATAGAAATCCACACTTTAGTTTGAAGTTGTGTTTCTAAAGTCATACGTCCTGTTTGCATGACTTCTTCAAGATTTACTGCACTAGAAAGCTTACGTGCCAAGTCTTGCATTACCGTAGTGTAGGCATTGGCAGCTTTTAAAGATAAAACTTGCTGGCGTAACTGAGAAGCCAAACGCCCGGCAATTAAAGCTGCTGCAAAAAAAGCAACAACGGTAACCACCCCTTGGTGTGCTGAAATTTGAAACGTAAAACGTGGCGCAATAAAGAAAAAGTTATAAGCCAAGAAACAAATAAGAGCTGCCACTACTGCAGCGAGCATTCTCGTTTTCGTTGCTACAATTAAAACTGAAATAATAAAAATGACAGAAAAGTCTTCAATACCTAATAGAACTTCGGCAAAGTGAGCTATAAAAATACTTACACATGTAACCGCTAAAACAAAAACACTTTCTTTTAATGATAAAAATGATGGCTTTTCAAGTTGAGTTGTTTTTTTAGTGCCTTGTTCTGGATGCAAAATCGTTAAAGCAATCGAGTTTTCTTGATTTAATAATTGCTGAGCCAAATTTTTCTTAAATAACTTTAACCACCACGGTGAAATACTTTTGCCAATGACCAGATTGGAAATACCTCGGTCAACCGCGGCATCCATTAATACTGACGCAACTCGATGGCCATATAAGATTTCTGTTCGACCACCGAGTTGTCGAGCCAGCTCAAACGCCCGATCAATCTCAATATATTCTTTTTTATATGAATTTACCGAACTCTGTCCAAAGTCTAAACTTTTAGCAACATTCACTACAGTCCATGTTGCCCCATAGCGTTCAGCTAAACGACAACCTGCCCGTACTAAATATTCAGATGAGCCTTGTCCATCTATCGCAATCATCAGTTCATTTTGCAGCGAGATAGACTTTAAACCCTTAGAGGTGTAACTCTGTTTTAAATCTAAATCAACATGCTCAGCAACGCATTGCATTGCCAGTTCACGCAATGCCGTTAAATTTGAAATGCTAAAAAAGCCTTGTAATGCCAGATTCGCTTGCTCTGGCACATAGACTTTCCCTTGATGGAGCCTTTCAATGAGTTCACTAACAGGTAAATCAATTAAACGAATATCTCGAATACGATCAAATACACGATCTGGCACAGTTTCATTTACTCGAATGCCCGTAATCTGATGTACCACATCGTTTAAGCTTTCTAAATGCTGAATATTAATGGTCGTAAATACATCAATACCAGCGTCTAGCAATTCATTGACATCTTGCCACCGTCGTTCATGGCGACTATTGGGTATATTACGATGAGCCAACTCATCAACCAAAACAATTTCTGGATGCCTGAGTAAAATAGCATCCAAGTCCATTTCTTCTAAAGTATGCCCCTGATATTGCATTTCCTTTCTAGCAATTTGAGGCAACCCTTCCAAAATTTTTAGAGTTTCTATTCTTCCGTGGGTTTCAACAATACCAACAACAACATCTGTGCCCTGTTGATATAACTCTTTAGCGCGGGCAAGCATGGCATAGGTTTTTCCGACACCAGGTGCCGCACCGAGAAAGACTGTTAGTCGACCAGCTTGATATCTGTTGACATGATTTAATAAGGCTTCAGCCTGATTTTCGCGATTGCTTTGCACTTGATATCATCCGGTAAACTAACAATTTTATTTTCAAGTTAATGTGTAGATTGTAATTGATCTAAAGCGATATTTAACTCTAATACATTAACACGAGCTTGCCCTAGTACACCAAACTGCACAGGTTCAATATGCTTTTGTAATAACTCTTCTACAACTTTAGGATCTAAATGACGCGCTTGAGCCACTCTGGTAACCTGTAACTGAGCAGATTCAGGGCTAATATGTGGATCGATACCACTACCTGATTTAGTCACTAAATCACTTGGAATAACTGTATTGCCCGTATGGTCTTGTTTTTTCACGTCAAGAATCTGAGCATCAATTTGTTTTTGAAGCTCTGGATTGGTAAGGGCTAAGTTTGTGGCCCCCATAGACATTGGGTCATAAGCAACTGCTGAAGGACGTGGATGAAAATAAGCCTCTCCAACAAATGGCTGAGCGACTAATTTTGATCCTAGAACTTTATGGTTTATTTCAATCAAACTACCATTTGCTTGATTGTTAAATAACACTTGTCCCGCGCCTGTAGCGATAGCACTGTAAACAGCACCGCAACCGACAAGAGTAAAAATTAGAAGTCCGAAAGATGCTCTTAAGGTCTGACCCAAATTTGCTTCTGAATTTTGTGCATAAGTTTTCATTTCAAACTCCAAATTACAAACCAAATAATTGAACAATCACAACATCAATCGCTTTAATGGCAATGAATGGTAGAACCACACCACCCACGCCATAAATCAACATATTTCGACGTAGTAACTGAGTTGCAGTTGAAGGTTTAAATTTGACGCCACGTAATGCAATTGGAATTAATAGCGGGATAATAATCGCGTTAAAAATTAATGCAGATAAAATCGCACTGTTTGGACTTGCTAAGTGCATTACATTCAATACTTGCATTTGTGGAATCGCAGCAGCGAATAATGCAGGCAAGATGGCAAAGTATTTAGAGACGTCGTTTGCTAAGGAAAACGTTGTTAAAGCACCACGAGTAATCAACTGCTGTTTACCAATTTCAACCACCGCAAGTAGTTTGGTCGGGTCTGAGTCTAAATCGACCATATTGCCTGCTTCTTTCGCAGCTTGCGTACCAGAATTCATGGCTAAGCCAATATCTGCCTGAGCTAATGCAGGTGCATCGTTGGTTCCATCACCGACCATCGCAACTAAACGACCTTGTTGTTGTTCAGTGCGAATACAAGCCAGTTTGTCTTCAGGTTTTGCTTCGGCAATATAGTCATCTACACCAGCTTCAGCAGCAATCGCGGCCGCAGTTAATGGGTTATCACCTGTAACCATAACGGTTTTGATGCCCATTTCTCTTAAACGAGCAAAACGTTCTTTAATGCCGTGTTTAATCACATCTGAAAGTTCAATCACACCCAACACATGATGTTGATTTGCCACAACCAATGGTGTTGCACCTTTTTTAGCGACTTGTTCAACACGTGCTTTTAACTCTAAATCTTGAGAATAATCTTCATCGACAAATTTCAAAATGGCATCTAACGCACCTTTACGAATTTGATCACCATTAGGGAAATTCACACCAGAAATTCGGGTTGATACACTAAAAGAGATAAATTCAGCCTGCTCAGGTTCTTGCTGTTTTAGCCCTTGTTCTTTTGCTAATTTAACAATTGATTTCCCTTCTGGTGTTGGGTCTGCAAGCGAACTTACCCAAGCAGCCACTCGTAACTCAGACTCAGTTACCGAAGTTAAAGGATAAAAAGAGGTCGCTTGACGATCACCATAAGTAATGGTTCCTGTTTTATCGAGTAAAAGCACATCGATATCACCAGCAACTTCAACAGCTTTACCTGATTTCGCCAAAACATTGGCTTTAAGTGCACGGTTCATCCCTGCAATCCCAATTGCAGGCAATAAGCCCCCAATAGTTGTTGGAATTAAGCAGACCAATAGCGCCACAAGCACCACCGGATCGAGTTCAACATGCAAATAATTGGCAATAAACGGCAAGCTAATCACCACAATTAAAAACGTGAGTGTCATCACCATTAACAAAAAGCCAAGTGCAATCTCATTCGGTGTTTTTTGACGATTTGAACCTTCAACCAAAGCAATCATACGGTCCAAGAAACTTTGACCAGATTCAGCAGTCACTTGCACAACAATACGATCTGTAAGAACTTTGGTTCCGCCAATAACACCTGAACGGTCTGTTCCAGCTTCACGTAGCACAGGTGCAGACTCACCTGTAACAGCCGATTCATTAATAGTGGCAAAGCCTTCTACAATCTCACCGTCGGCTGGAACAAGCTCACCTGCATGAACTTCAATGAAATCATTTAAATGAAGTTCAGTCGCTGCAACTTGAGTCGCTTGACGGTCTGTCAAAGAGTTGAGTCTTCGAGCCGTTAAATTTTCTCTTGCTGCACGTAATGAAGATGCCTGTCCACGGCCTCTAGCCTCTGCAACTGCTTCGGCATAGTTAGCAAATAAAATGGTAATAAACAGAATTGCTGTAACCACTAAACCAAATAACAGCGTGGTGTAACCTAAGATTGTACTAATGCCTGTAACCACTGTTCCAAGCCATACAATTGCCATCACAGGGTTTTTAATTGCATGCTGCGGTAGCAGTTTCACAAATGCATTTTTCCAAACTTCAAAATTTGGCACTGCCATGGTTTGTTTATGGCTATTTACATGAGTTTGTGTATTCATTTTCACTCGCCTCCTTAGCCTTTAACCAACAAAAGTTGATCGGCAATTGGCCCAAGGACAAGAACTGGCATAAATTGTAATAAGGTAAGCAACACAACAATCGTAATCAGCGTTAAAGCAAACGTTGGAGTTTCAACTTGAAGACTACCTGCTGTTTCGGGTGCTTTTCTTTTTGCTGCTAAACGTGTTGCAATCATTAATGGCAAAATTAAGGTCGGAAAACGTCCTAACAGTAGAGCGATACTACAAGTGACATTCCACCATACAGTGTTGTCTCCAAGACCTTCAAAACCTGAACCATTGTTGGCAAATGCAGAGACATATTCGTAGAACACTTGGCTAATACCATGTGGTCCCGGATTACTAATTCCAGATATGCCTGGAACGCTGAGGCTTAATGCGGTGAATGCAAGAATGACTAAAGGTTGAATCAAGATAATAATCGCGAGCAATTTAATTTCTGCTGCTTCAATCTTGCGCCCAAACAATTCAGGGGTACGGCCTGTCATTAAACCTGCAATAAATACGGCAAGTAATAGATAAATCATAAACTGTTGCAGACCACAGCCCACACCACCCCAAATCGCATTAATCAACATATTGATGAGTTCGACTAAACCAGTAAGCGGCGCAGAAGAATCATGCATCATATTGACCGAACCGTTATTCACCTGTGTAGTAAGCGCTGCCCAAACTGCTGATGCGGCTGGTCCAAAACGTTGTTCTTTACCTTCCATTACGGCAAGTTGAGATGCTGTCGATGACATGCTTTCAGACCAGACAGCTGCTGCACCTGAAATAATCGACATGAAAAGCATGCTACCAAACACAAAGTAAGCAAACTTTTTACGCTGAGTAAAATGCCCGACCATAAAAATTACTGTGATTGGAATAAGCAAAATCGCGAGCATTTCCAAAAAGTTAGATAACGGCGTTGGGTTTTCTAAAGGTACAGAACTATTTGGACCATACCAGCCGCCACCATTACTCCCCAATTGCTTAATAGCGACCATTGGGGCAACTGGACCTAATGGAATTTTTTGGGTTTGAACTGTATTGGCTTTATCAATCAGCTGTACTTCTGGCCCGCCTTGGAAAGTTGCTGGTACACCTTGGCTGTTAAGCAATAAAGACCAGACAAAACAGAGAGGAAGCAAGAAACGTACTGTAGGGCGGATCACATCTGCCCAATAGTTACCAATTAAAATTTGATCTGGCTGTTCAGCAACATCCGCTGCAATATGACTAGGACGTTGATAAAAGAAAGCTCTTAAAGTCGCAACAACTAAAGCTAGTCCCATCATTGGTGTGATGACTTGCAAACCTACAATACCTGTCATTTGCGACAAATAAGATAATTGAGCTTGACCAGAATAATGCTGTTGGTTGGTGTTTGTTAAAAATGAAATAACCGTGTGTAATGCTAAATCCCAACTCATATTTGGTGCATGATTTGGGTTTAATGGTAGCCATGCTTGCGTCATAAAAATAGCAAAAACGGCTATAGCTAGAAAAACACAGCTAACAACAAATGCTAAAGAATATTGTTTCCAG
Source organism: Acinetobacter sp. D009 (assembly GCF_038562025.1). Taxonomy (NCBI): domain Bacteria; kingdom Pseudomonadati; phylum Pseudomonadota; class Gammaproteobacteria; order Moraxellales; family Moraxellaceae; genus Acinetobacter; species Acinetobacter sp. D009. Next base: position 1,407,585 of record NZ_CP151886.1, on the reverse strand, counting down.
TTCATTTGTTGTTGTGGAGATATGCCTAACAAGCGATATACAGGATTTTCAATCCAACGAAATAATCCATCGCCAACCATCGGCTGATTTGTCATCACTTTGGATAGATATTTGCTGAGGCACCATGCTAAAAAAATAGCAATAAATAAAACAAGGATAAGTTCTAACATGGCTATTCTCCTCTATACCCCTTGGCTTGATTTGCCAAATTGGAAATAAGGAGAGATGAAGAGATATCATTTGTTTTTAGTCCGCATAAGGCTATGCCAGACTGATGCAAGATGCGCATTTGAGAATTTATAAGCATCTTTATTGTCCTGAAGTAACACTAATTTAGTGGATTTCAGTATGGATAAAATGCTTGTAAATTCTCTATTGAGAAACTCAAAGGCCGCGTAAAGTTTGCGTAAAATTTAGTTTGAAGGGTATTAAACTTTAAAATTAACGACTGGATAAATCATGCTATCAGCCTTTAAGGTTTCACAATGCCAAAGTTCATATAAAGGAATTTTTACATCGAGTGCCAAAGGTAGCTTTTTAGAATTAAATTGCATATGGTCCAGATCACTTCCCCATGCAATCAAATCTACATCTAAAGAAATATGATGCGACGGACGAACTCGCCCCGAATCTGACTCAAGTTTCTTTAAAAAAGATTCAATTTGATCACACGATAAAGTGCTTTTTAATAGACATGCTGAATTCCAATAATCATCTCCAATACCATCTCGGCATGGAATTTGATAAACAGATGAAAACTGCACTTTCCCCAAAGTTGCCAATTGCGTATAAGCAAAAGTAAAGTGCTGATCTGCGTCTAAATTACTCGCTAGGGCGAGCGCAAAAATTGTTTCTGGTGCGTTCAAGACGAATTCCTACAGCATTTGCTTCTGCAATGATGGCTGGCTTACGGATGGTTATGGTAATTTTTTCAATTGATGGAAAGGTTTCAAACAAACATTGTAAAACCAAATGTGCTGCATGCTCGATTAATTCTGGTTTTGCTTGTTGAATGGCTTGAGCCGATAACTCACAAATCTGGGCATAGTTGAGTGTGTCCTCAAGCTTGTCAGACTCTGCTGCTCGGCTCAAATCATTATGGATGGTTAAATCCAACATTAAAGGTTGAATGATTTGTCTTTCCCAGTTGAAACAGCCAATCACTGTCTCAACTTTCAAGCCTTCAATAATAATGGCATCCATAAATTTAAACTGACCTTAGTGCTTTAACAACGAAGCAGGTTCCATATTTTGAACCATTTTCAAACGCTGGTCTGCATAAATATCAGTATATGGTGCGAGTACGCGCATAAAACGATCGAAATAAAGCATTTGCTTAAATAATAAAGCAAAATCACGTGGGAATTTAATCCCATGACGCTCACCTACACCGACCATATCCATCATAATGTCATTTAAATCGGCTGGATTTGAAGACAATATCTGTTGCGGATCGGCCATTAATACGCCATTAAACAAACGCTCTAGATCTTGAGCCAACACCTGAACGTCAATTTTGTTATGGGTCATACCCATTTTCAGCATATTTTCAGCCATTGCCTGATAATCAGTTTTTTGTAAGGCATCCATAAATGCAATACATGCAGTCCAAACTTCAGGTTTTAACTGACCGACGATACCAAAATCAATAAAACCAATACGCCCATCCTCAAGCAACATTAGGTTCCCAGCATGTAAATCCGCATGGAAACTCTTACATAGCATGAGACTACCAAACCATGTATTCATGGCAGTAATCAGTACTTGCGATGGATCTTTAGCATATTGTTTTACGACACTAAAGTCAGTCAAAGACACACCATATAGGCGTTGCATGGTCAAAACACGGCGCGTAGAAAACTGATGATAAACTTTAGGCGCTGTCGCTGCTTTATTTTGTGAAATATTAAGATATTCCACAAAATCATCTAAGTTTTGTGCTTCTTCAATGAAATCGACTTCACGGACCATACGGCTTTTAATTTCATCTACAATTTCAGAAAGAGCAGCAAATTTAATCTTTGGTACAGCACGTTCGAGCAGCTTGGCAGCCCAATGCACTACACTTAAGTCTGTATATAAAATGGTTTCAACACCAGGCTTTTGTACTTTAATAACAACATCTTCACCTGTCGTCAGTTTAGCTGCGTGAACCTGAGCAATTGATGCAGAAGCTAATGGCTTTTCATCGATATAGCTAAAAATTTGACTTAAATCGCGTCCTTCAAACTCAGATGCAAGCACACCTTGAATATAACTAAATGGTAGTGTTGGTGTCTGGTCTAAACAACCTTGAAATTCTTCTACATATTCTCGTGGGAAAAGCGATGGCGTACTCGCAATAAACTGACCAAGCTTAATATAAGTTGAACCAAGTGACTCAAAAGTCTCTCGCATGAGTTTGGCATTACTTGGTTTTTCAGTTGCGTATTTAATTCCAGCTTTGGCCGCAACCACTGCTGTTTCACCAATGCGGGCGACTGAACGCAGCCCATCAAACAAAATATTTTTTTTCATATTTCTTCAAAACCAAATCATTCAGGTTGAGTGTAGCAAATTTTGTTTCATTTACTGATTAGCTTGCCTGACAAAGTGGGCAATTTACATCTTTATCAAAACTAACAATACGTTGTGTCATATTTAAACCATCCCACAATAATAGTTTCTGTTTTAAAGGTACACGATTTAAACCTAAATACAGCAAAGTGTGATGCGCTTGTAATGACGCTATCATTACAGGAGTAGTTGCCAGTACCCCTGACTCTGCACAGCGCAGCCCCTCATTGGCATGTTGTTCTTTTGGGAAAAGGCATTCATAACAAGCTGAATCACCTTCAACCATAAACATTTGTGCCTGAAAACCAATTGCTGAAGCACTAATTAATGCGACCTGATGTTTCTTACAAGCTGCATTTACCAAATAGCGAGTTGTAAAATTATCACAGCCATCTAAAACCACATCTTGGTGTTCAACAAGTCTATCAATGTTATGTTCGTCTAACCGTTCGTTATAGTATTCAACACAGATATAAGGGTTAATTTTCTGTAAACGTTTAGCTAAAACTTCAGCTTTATAACGTCCAATATCTTCATGACCAAATGCGATTTGTCGTTGTAAGTTACTTATCTCGATCGTATCTGCATCAATCAGTGTAATTTTCCCAACCCCTGCTCGCGCTAGTAACTCCGCACTGCAACAGCCTATTCCGCCAGCACCTACAATCAGCACATTAGCAAGTTTGAGTTTTTCCTGAGCTTCAATATCCCATCCATCAAGTAAAATCTGACGGCTATAGAGATGCATTTCTTCATCACTTAACTCTACAAAATCGATATCTTGAAGCTCGGTCACGCGTTAATCCTTTCACTTAGAAGCCAAGTGATTTTATGACTAAGTTAATCATTATGAAAGCTATAAAATGGAAACAACTTTTTTATTCGGTTAATACCCTATCACATTACTTCTTTCACACTTTCTGCAACAATAAGGCTATCTGTTTTCTGTATTACTTAGGCTAAATATGACGCAATCATATATTGCACCTGTAGAGTTAGAAAAAGCTTATCGTTTGTTAAATCATGGTCCGACTGTCCTTGTTTCCGCGCAACATGGTGACGACCGTAATGTAATGGCTGCCGCATGGGCATGTGCCTTAGAATTCAAGCCTGCCAAAGTGTCCGTTGTTCTCGACAAAAGCACTAAAACCCGACAGCTCGTTGAGCAAAGTGGTTATTTCACCTTACAAGTTCCTTGCTATGCACAGCTCGATCTGACTCATCAACTTGGAACCATTAGTAAATTGGATGATCCAGAAAAACTTGAGCATTGCGGTGTTGAGCTATTCTATCAAGAAGGTCTTACGAGCCCACTTGTAGCAGATTGCGTCGCATGGCTTGTATGTAAACTTATTCCTGAACCGCATAATCAATCAGCTCATGATTTATTTATTGGTTCTGTTGTAGGTGCATGGGCAGATAGCCGCGTTTTTAGAGATGGGCACTGGCACTTTCAAGATGCGCCGAAAGAACTTCGCAGCCTGCACTATATTGCAGGTGGAACTTTTTATTTGATTGGTGAGGAAGTCAAAGCTCAAATTTAATCATTAAAAAGCGAGATTCATTTAATTGCAAAAAACCGCATAACAATTGCGGTTTTTTGCAGTCAACGACATTTTTTAAAATCTAATACTTAAACTTGAGCCACTTCACGAGCAATCACCAAGCGTTGAATATCAGAAGCACCTTCATAAATCTGGCTTACACGAACATCACGATAAATTCTCTCTACAGGGAAATCACTCACGTAGCCATAACCACCATGAATCTGGATTGCATCCGAACATACTCGCTCAGCCATAGTAGACGCAAATAGCTTTGCCATTGAGGCCTCTTTTAAACAAGGCAGCCCAGCATCTTTTAAAGTTGCAGCATGCAAAACCAACTGATGCGCAGCTTCGATCTGGGTCGCCATATCGGCTAAACGGAAACCAACCGCCTGATGCTGAACTAATTCGACTCCAAAGGCTTTACGCTCATTTGCATATTGCACCGCTGCATCAAAAGCCGCTCTTGCCATACCTACCGATTGAGCAGCAATACCAATACGTCCAGCCGCTAAATTAGATAATGCAATTTTATAACCTTCACCCTCTTGCCCCACCAAATTTTCTAAAGGAATTCGGCAGTCCTCAAAAGTAATGGTCGCTGTATCTGAAGCATGTTGGCCCATTTTATCTTCAATACGAGTGACCAAGTAACCTTGTGTATTGGTAGGTACAAGAAAACACGAAATCCCTTTTTTACCAGCTTGTTTATCTGTGACCGCAAACACCAAAGCCACCTGGGCATTTTTACCACTGGTAATAAATTGCTTTACGCCATTAAGCATCCAATAGTCGCCATCTCGCTCGGCTTTACATAAAATCGCGCTTGCATCTGAACCGACATGTGGCTCAGTTAAACAAAAGCATCCCAGCCATTCGCCAGAGGCAAATTTTGGCAAATAGGTTTGTTTTTGCTGATACGAACCGTACGCCAGTGTAATACCGCAAACCAATGAGTTTTGTACACTTACGATTGTCGAAATAGCACCGTCGCCTGCGGCAATTTCCTCAATTGCGAGTACCAAAGATACATAGTCCATTCCGGCACCGCCCCATTCATCGGGCACAGTCATCCCCATAGCGCCTAGTGCACCTAAATCTTTGAGTTCCTGAGCTGGAAATTCATGAGTTTTATCGCGATGTGCAGCAGTTGGTTTTAACTGATTTTGCGCATAGTTACGCATCATCTCCTGAACCATACTTTGTTCAGCATTTAAGATCATTTCAGCATCCTTATTTTTATTATTTTGCTGCCATACGAATTGCACCATCTAGACGGATGACTTCACCATTTAAGTAAGAGTTTTCAGCAATATGTGCCACCAAACGAGCAAACTCTTCTGGTTTTCCTAAACGAGATGGATATGGCACCATTTGCCCTAAAGCATCTTGTACATTTTGTGGCATACCCTTAAGCATTGGGGTTTCCATAATTCCCGGTGCAATGGTCATAATACGAATAGCATGTCGCGCAAGCTCACGAGCAATTGGCAATGTCATCGCAACAATAGCGCCTTTAGATGCTGAATACGCAGCCTGACCAATTTGACCATCAAATGCCGCCACAGATGCAGTGTTAACAATGACGCCACGGTCTTCTTCACCTTCTTCAACCGTGTTTTTACTCATTGCATCTGCTGCAAAACGCAGCATGTTAAATGTACCTGTAACATTAATATTTAAAGTCTTTGAAAATAATGCCAAGTCATGTACGCCTTCACGACCAACTACTTTCGCAGAAGGGCCAATACCGGCACAGTTCACCAAACCATGCAAATGACCATGTTTTGTCAAAACATCCTTAAAGAACTGTTCAGCAGCAACTTCATCGGTCACATCAAGTTTTACAAAGTCAGCTTTTGGCCCCAACTGTTTTGCTTGTTGCTCGCCTGCTTCTACATTCATGTCTACCAAGGTAACTGAAGCACCTTGCTGGACTAAATACTCAGCTGTTGCAGCACCCAAACCAGAGCCACCACCTGTAATTACGAAATGTTTCCCTTGAATTTTCATTATGTAATGTCCTATAAAAATGTTCTTTAAACTTAGTAGTGAGAGTAAAAGTTGTTGTTTTCCGATACAATTTCAAAAAGCCTCAAAATGTTTGCAGCTTTTGATCAATCCAAATTTTAAATATGTAGTATTTCACTTGAAATATATGAAGAAAATATGAGTCTTTGACATGGTTGTCCAATCTTCTTTAAGTAAAGGCACAATTTCGATTGCACTAGTACATGAAGCACTGAGTGCGGCTTATGCCAAAGGCCTAAATACACAAATAATTCTAAATAAAGCAGGCATCCCCGCTGAATTACTGATGTCGCCAAAGGCACGTGTGCCTGTTACAACCTATGCCCAATTGTGGATAGAGCTTGCCAATGCCATGAACGATGAGTTTTTTGGGATGGATAGCCACCCCATGCGTCGTGGAAGCTATAAATTACTGACTAAACTCGTCAGTACGGCTGAAACTTTAGAAAAAGCACTCTACGATATTTTGAAGTTTTTTAACTTTGTTCTAGATGACATGCATGGAGAACTCATTCGAGAGCAAGACAAAGCTTATTTAGTGATTCATGATCGTGAACAGCCTAAACGCATGTTTACCTACGCAACCTTTTTAATATTAGTACACGGACTTATGTGCTGGTTGGTAGACCAGCGAATTGGTTTAAATACTATTATGGTACGTTGTCCTAAACCGAACGATATTCAGGACTATTTAGTACGTTTTGGTGAAGATATTCAATTTAATGCTGCGATAAATCGAGTTGAGTTCGATGCCCACTATTTAGATATTAAAATTAAAAAAGATAAAAAAGCGCTTTATGATTTTTTAGAGCAAACTCCGCAAAATCTTTTAGTTCGCTTTAAAAATGAAAATGCCCTGAGTGTACTTATTCGTCGCCATTTATTGAAACTCCACCCTGCACAATGGCCCGAACTTAAAGATGTAGCTCAGCAACTCAATATTTCAGAAGCCACCGTTCAACGTAGACTGAAACATGAAGGTGTAAGCTATCAACAAATTAAAAATGAAATCCGCTGTGATATTGCTGTTGAACGCTTAAGCAAAACGAATGACTCAATTCAAGATATTAGTGAAGATTTAAGCTTCCATGACCCAAGTGCATTTCACCGTGCTTTTAAAAAATGGACAGGTGTCAGCCCAGGTGCGTATCGAGATAATTTAACTGCACACAAGTAATAAAATCCACACTCAATGAAGCGTAAGGTATTAGGGTTTAAGCTTATGATATTTATGTCTTTTAAATTCAATATTTCAGATAAACGCATTATTTAAAATTTAATAATGGTCGTAAAAACAGTGATTTATCATTTTATTCAAACTTTTATCTTTCAAACTGATTTATAAATCAAAATAACTAAGTTTATAAGCCTCTAAACACGTGAAAGGATGATCTCCTATTTCATTTCGGTTTTATTTTTATCATGTATTTAAAATCAAAATTTTCTCTACCAAAGACTTTGTTGGCATCAACATTGGGGTTTGTATTTGCTTCATCTGCTTTTGCAGCAATTCCGACTACACTTAAACTTGATTATGCTTACTATGCACCAACCAGTTTAATCGTTAAAGATCAAAAACTTCTCGAAAAAGCACTGCCAAATACCCAAATTAAATGGGTTTTTAGTCAAGGTAGTAACCGCTCATTAGAATATCTCAACAGTAACAGCATCGATTTTGCTTCTACCGCTGGATTAGCTGCTGTATTAAGTCGAGCGAATGGTAGTCCAATTAAAACTGTTTATGTACAAAGCCAACCAGAATGGACCGCGCTTGTTGTCGCAAAAAATTCACCAATTAAAAGCCTGAAAGATTTAAAAGGTAAAAAAATTGCAGCCACCAAAGGAACAGATCCTTTCTTATTTACACTACAAGCACTAGACACTGTAGGCTTAAGTAAACGTGATGTACAACTGGTTCATCTACAACATCCAGACGGCAAGACTGCATTAGAGCGTGGTCAAGTAGATGCTTGGGCTGGACTTGATCCATTAATGGCTTCTGCTCAAATTCAATCGGGTGCCAAATTGCTTTATCGTAATGTTGGATTTAATAGCTATAGTGTACTGAGCGTTAAAGAAGATTTTGCAAAGCAAAGCCCTGAAGCGGTAGAAGCCGTTATTAAAGCCTACGAACAAGCCCGAAAATGGGCAAAAGCCAATCCAGATAAAGTGGCAGCACTTTTAGCTCAAGAATCAAAACTTCCTCTACCTGTGGCTAAACTACAACTGAGCCGAACCAACTTCGATCAAAGCATTCCATCAGCAACTCAAGCACAAGCGCTAAAACGTTCTGGGAAAATTTTGACAGAAGAAGACTTGGTTAGAAAAGGTACCAACGTCAATCAAGTGGTTGATCAGTTGCTAGACCCACGTTTTGCTCAAAAAGTCGTGAAATAGTATATGAGTGATTTACTTAACAAAGCTGAGCTAAATCACTTCTTAGCTCAGCAGGCTTCAAAATCTCAGAAAAAGCATCTAAACCATAAATTTACACGGTGGTTTAAAGCGCTACTCATTCCACTTATCTTTTTAACGGCTTGTGAGTTTTTAGTCAGAAATGGCTATATCGATGCTTATCTACTCCCTGCACCGTCTAGTTTATGGCAATCTTTTTTAGATTTAGCTCATAGTGACCTGTTTGCCCATATTTATATTAGTACATGGCGTGTTCTGTTGGGCTTTATTATAGGAAGCGGTTTAGGTTTAATTTTTGCGATTTGGGTTGGATTAAGTAAAGAAGCAGAAGCTTATTTGGAACCAACTTTTTCAGCAATTAAATCAATTCCAAGTCTTGCTTGGATTCCACTGTTATTGCTTTGGTTAGGAATTGACGAAGGGTCTAAAATTACATTGATTGCAATCGGAGCATTCTTTCCAACCTATACCAATACAGTTGCAGCAATTCATAATGTAGATAAAAAGCTCATTGAAGTTGGAAAAGTTTATCGGCTTAATGCTTTTCAGCGGATTATATCTATTATTTTACCAGCAGCCTCTCCCGGCATTTTAACGGGTTTACGCAACAGCTTAAGCTTATCGTGGATGTTTATGATTGCAGCTGAACTGATTGCAGCCACTCAAGGGATTGGCTACTTACTCAGTGATGGCCGAGAAACGTCTCGACCAGATATTGTTATCATTGCAATTATTTTATTAGCCCTATTGGGTAAAATGACCGATACCTTAATGAAACTTATTGAAAACTGGTTATTACGTTGGCGGGATACACTACAAAAGTAATTTTAAATCCAGCATGCCAAAGTGACTCGATCATTTTGGCCATAGTCTTGAATAGTTTTAATTTGGCTAAAACCATGCTCTGTGAAAATATCTCGAACAGCTTGTCCCTGATCATAACCATGCTCTAGTGCAATCCAGCCTTGTGGTTTTAACCAGTTTTTCCCTTGAGCAATAATAATTTCAATATCAGCAAGTCCCTGATGGTCTGCAACTAATGCACGGCGTGGTTCTGTTGCCAAAGCTTGCATGTGCTCATCTTCAGGGTCGATGTACGGCGGATTAGAAACAATTAAATCAAACTTTTGTGGTTCAAGTGCATCAAACCAAGCGCCGCAGGCAAATTTCACACGTTGCAAATTATGAACTTGTGCATTTTCTTTTGCGACTTCTAAAGTAGGCGCATAAATATCAGTTGCCGTGACTTGCCAATCTGGACGTTCACTTGCTAATGCAAGCGCAATTGCACCTGTTCCCGTTCCCAAATCAACAATATTTGCAGTATTTGGCAAATTTAGATTTAAAACGGTTTCAACTAGAACCTCAGTATCCGGACGTGGCACTAAAGTATCAGATGTTACTTTTAAATCGAGCGTCCAAAATGGCTGTGAACCCGTCACATAAGCTAAAGGCTCACCATTTTGGATACGTTCAAGACCAGCCAAGTAATCTTGCTCTTGTTGGGCAGTTAACTCTTGCTCAAGTCTAAACTTTAATTCAAGCGAATTGATTTTTAGAAAATGCTCAAGTAACCAAGCATTTTCTTGCCGTTCATAACTGTCAGGCTCACCACGAATTGCAAGCGCTTGAGCAATATTCATTAGCCGCCATTTTCCTGTGCAAGCATCGCAAGCTGATCTGCCTGATATTCACGGTGTAAGCTATCGAGCAATTCAGTCAAATCACCTTCCATAATTGTATCTAACTTATATAAAGTCAGGTTAATACGATGGTCCGTCATACGCCCTTGTGGGTAGTTATAAGTACGGATACGTTCAGAACGGTCACCAGAACCAACCAAATCACGGCGCATCTCAGAAGTTGCTGCGTCGGCTGCTGCACGTTTTGCATTTTCTAAACGCGATACTAACAATGCCATCGCCTTAGCTTTGTTTTTATGCTGTGAACGCTCTTCTTGACACTCAACTACTGTACCGGTTGGAATGTGAGTAATACGCACGGCCGAATCGGTTTTGTTAATGTGCTGACCACCCGCACCTGAAGCACGGTAAGTATCAATACGCAAATCTGCCGGATTAATTTCAACGTTAGTATCAACATCAATTTCAGGCAAGATCGCAACTGTACACGCTGACGTATGCACACGACCTTGTGATTCAGTTGCTGGCACACGTTGTACACGGTGAGCACCACTTTCAAACTTTAAGCGACCATAAACGCCATCACCATCTACACGACAAATAACTTCTTTAAAGCCACCATGCTCGCCTTCATTTTCAGAAAGGACTTCGATACGCCAGCCTTGTGTCTCGGCATATTTGCTGTACATACGGAACAAATCACCAGAGAAAATTGCAGCCTCATCACCACCTGTTCCAGCACGGATTTCTAAATACGCAGCATTAGAGTCATTTGGATCTTTTGGAATCATCAAGATATTGAGCTGGCTTTCTAGTTCTTCAAGCAATACTTTATTCGCTTGAATTTCTTCTTCTGCCATATCTTTAAAGTCTGGGTCCGACTTCATCATTTCAGCAGTTTCAATATCTTCTTCTGCTTGACGGTATTTGCCCCAAACTTCGGTAATTTCAGATAAATCACTATGTTCACGAGACAATTTACGGAAACGTTTGTTATCGGAGATCACTTCAGCATCTGCAAGCAATGCAGTAAGTTCTTCATGTCGATCACAGAGTTGATCAAGTCGTAAACGGAGTGACGCTTTCATAAGAGGAAATATCTCAAAGTCCAAAAAGCTTATCGAAGGCTATGTAAGTATAGAAGATAAGCAAAATCGTAAAAATAGCGCATAGTTTACAGATTATGCTGCTTAAATGACATATATAATCAGCCAATTCATCAACTTTCCCAATAAGTAGAGGCGTATAAATATAATGATTTCGAATAAGATTTATTACTTGCCTATAATTTGGCTGTTCTGTAGAAAATAATAAGTTATATTTTCCCTCTATATGACAATAGAGGCTTTGTTTAAAAAACCTCTTTGCCAGCCTCCTTATTTTAATTTTTCTAATAAGGTTTTGCCCACCAAAACAGCCGACGCTGGATTTTGTCCTGTAATAAGTTCACGGTCCACCACCACATTTGGAGTCCATGCAGTAGTATTACTTTGATACTTACCGCCAAGTGACTGTAAAGCCGTTTGCGGATAAAACTTCATTTCTCCACCTTTTAATAAAGCTTTAGCCTGCTCTTCTTCCTGATTACTAATCACCGTCATTCGATAATTTTTATAAATCCATTCGCCAGTTTTGACTGTTTTACCTTGTTCTAGTTGACCAACTACTTCCGAGGCATTAGGTAAAGTAGACATCAACGCAATAGGACCGTGACAGACCAACGCAGTAGGTTTACCAGCTTTATGGAAAGCTGTAAGTACTTTTCCAAGTTGTTTATCTTTTAATAGATCTTGCATAGGTGCATGCCCACCTGGAATATAAATAGCATCAAACTGACCTACGCCAATTTGCTCAATACGAGATAGGCTCACAACTGGAGAATCTTGAGCAGATGTTAATTTTAGATCATGCAATAAATCTGCATATTGCTTTAATTCTTTTTCATCTTGGTTAAAATACATCGCATTATTCGATGATTCATCTAAGGTTGGAGCTTTCCCTTTTGGTGTAGCGAAAGTTACTGTATGGCCTGCATCTAAAAGCATTTTTGTAGGTTGCATCAATTCATTTAAATAAAAACCAGTTTTAAAAATATGGCCTTTTTTCAGCTCTAATTGGGCTTCATCAGACAACACAACTAACACATGAGCAGCATTTGCACTGAATGCTGCTGAAGCAGTAACTACTGCAAGCATTATTTTATTTAGAGATTTCATCATTCGACCTTCATTCCAACCATTTGCTGGATTTATATTTTGGATGGATATATTCTATTTTTGCCAATCAGGCAGATAAACAACCACCTTTACAAATCTTTTTTGCGTTTGAGGACAAAATGTCTCGTCAATTTGACCATCTTGCCGATATTGAAGTGTTTTTAATTGTGGCTGAGAAGCTTTCTATTAGTGCAGCTGCAATTTATTTAGCAACAACTCCTTCAGTCATTAGTAGAACAATTACGCGGCTAGAGAAAAAACTTGGCATTCAGTTTTTTAGAAGAACAACCCGTCATTTGAGCCTGACTGAAGCTGGTCAACTTTATTATGAAAAGATGCAACATGCATTTCAGTTAATTGACCATGCAGAGCGTGCTATTCAAGGTAAGCAACTGCAAATTTCCGGCAAAATTAAATTAAGCGTACCCACCACCTATGGACACTATCGCCTTCCAGAATTACTACAAAAATTTCTTTTGCAATATCCAGATATTCAAATTGAAGTCAGTATTTCTAATCGAAACGTCGATTTAATTGCGGAAGGATTTGATTTAGCTATTCGTCAAGGTCAGCTTCCTAGTAGCACTCTCATTGCCAGACCTTTGGAGCTTGCCCCTCTTCAACTTGTTGCCTCACCCGATTATTTAAAACGTATGGGTGTTCCTCAAACCTTGGAAGACTTAAACCATCACCAATGTATTGCCTTTGAATTACCGAGCACAGGTAAGGTCACTCCATGGTTTTTTAAAAATGGTGATAATGAAATTCAATGGATACCATCAAATCGGATTTTAGTAAAAGAAGATATTTTGGGAGTAGTTTCTCTTGCTGAAAGTGGATTAGGAATATGTCAGAGTTATAGCTTTATTGTTAATGAAAAGATCCGGCAAGGAAAATTGCAGCCCCTACTTGAGGGTTATGCAGGTCACACACGGCCCTTTTCTTTACTGTACGCACAACATAAACATATGTCGTCTGCGACAAGAGCTTTAATAAATTTTCTATGTTCTGATCGTGACTAACCCCGTCAAAACTAAATAAAGCTTAATTTATCTATATGAGTATTAAATATTCTATTTTAATAGAAAACATACAAACCAGACACTAAACTGCAATAATCAAAAGATGGTTCTCCATATTTGGGGAGAAGTGTTTTGTTACATTTGCCGTAACAAAAGATATAGGGTCCTGCAACTAGGGACACGGAGTCAAAAATGAAATTAAATGCTTGGTTATGTAGCGCTGTTCTCGCAACTTCAATGGTTACTGTGGCACATGCTGACAATACAACACATGTAGCAGCCGCTTCTGCTTTAGGTAGCGTAGCAGGTACTGCAATTGGTAAAAGCATGGGCGGTACATCTGGCGCAACAATTGGTGCTGCTTTAGGTGGTGCTGGTGGTGCAGCTGTTGCAAGCGATCGTCGTAACCGTACTGAATCTGCGATTGGCGGTGCTTTAGGTGGTGGTGCTGGTTATACGGTTGGTAAAAGCATGGGCGGTACAAATGGTGGTTATGTAGGCGCTGCTTTAGGTGCTGCGGGTGGTTCTGCTTTGGGTAATAAAATCTCTAAAGACCGTGATGCAGACAGATCTTCTAAGCACTGGAAGAAAAAACACCGTCGTCATCACTAATTAAGCTGATGAAACAATTTTAAGCACCTTCGGGTGCTTTTTTATTGTGATGAAGTTATACACTCATATTTCGTATGCTCATGATTTATCCACAAATTAATACAAACACTACAAACAGACACAAAACACTTGTATCACCCTTGGGGTTCTCCATAATTATCACGAAATTTTTTATTACATTTACCCCAAGATAAAGATAACTGTCCTTCCAGTAAAAAGGACATGGAGTTCTACGATGAAAATGAATATTTGGTTGGCTAGTGCATTAATTGCAACATCTTCAATGGTAACAGTTGCACATGCTGACAATGGCACACGTGTTGCTGCAACCTCTGCTTTAGGTAGTGTAGTGGGTACTGCGATTGGTAAAAGTATTGGTGGTACCTCAGGTGCAACAATCGGTGCTGCTTTAGGTGGTGCTGGTGGCGCAGCTGCAGCAAGTGATCGTCGTAATCGTACAGAAGCTGCAATTGGTGGTGCTTTAGGTGGCGGTGCTGGTTATACAGTCGGCAAAAATATGGGCGGTACTAACGGTGGATACATCGGTGCAGCAGTAGGCGCAGCTGGTGGTTCTGCATTAGGTCGTAAAGTTGCTGAAGATCGTAACTACGATGACCGTTATGACCGTGATCGTTACGATCGTGATGACCGCAGATATTACGATGGTGACCGTCGTTATTATAAAGGTGGTAGCCGTCGCCATGACAATGGCTTACACCGTGGTTGGTATAAAAACCGTTAATTCACAGATAAATCAAAAGAGCACCTTCGGGTGCTTTTTTATTTATAGCTAAAAATCAATATCGAAAAAAAACGATATACATCACACCCTATATATCGTATTATTTCGATATATCCTTATTCGAGAATATCGCATGCGATCACTTCAAGATACCAAGTTCTCCATTTTGGAACTTGCTCCTATTCGTAATGATAAAACCATCGAATTCTCATTACGTCACGCATTAGAATTGGCACAACATGCAGAAAAACTAGGTTATGAACGTTTCTGGCTTGCTGAACATCACAACATGGATGGAATCGCAAGTTCAGCTACCGCTGTCTTACTCGGTTTTATTGCAGCACATACACAGCATATTCGCTTAGGTTCAGGGGGAATTATGCTTCCTAACCATGCCCCTTTAGTTGTCGCAGAACAGTTCGGGACGCTTGCTACTTTATATCCAAATCGTATTGAACTTGGTTTAGGCCGTGCTCCCGGTACAGATCAACTCACCATGCGGGCTTTACGTCGTGGTCATCAAGAAACAGAAGATCAGTTTCCTCGAGATGTTGTCGAAATCTTAAAATATTTCGATGTACCTCAAGCAGGACAAAAAATTATTGCAACACCAGGGCAAAGCACCCATGTTCCTGTTTGGTTACTTGGATCTAGCCTATTTAGTGCACAACTCGCGGCAAAACTTGGACTTCCTTACTCATTTGCATCACATTTTGCACCACGTATGTTAGGTCAAGCGATTCAACTTTATCGGGAGAACTTTGAACCTTCTGAGTACCTAGATAAGCCGTATGTTTCAATGGGTGTGCCTGTTGTTGTTGCAGATACAGATGAAGAAGCACAATTTTTAGCAACTAGTGCTTACCAACGCGTATTAGGTTTAATCCGGGGTGAAAGCTTGAAGCTGAAACCACCAGTTGAATCAATGCAGGGATTATGGAATACAGCAGAACAACTTTCTGTCGAAAACTTCTATGCAATGGCGCAAATTGGTTCTGTAGATACGGTTCGCTCTGGCTTACAAAAGTTATTAGCGACATACGATGTTGATGAATTTATTTTTACATGCGATGTATACGATACAGCTAAACGTTTAGAAAGCTTTACACAACTCATGAATGTAAAAACAGAACATTAAACTCTACTTTAAGCTCCCATACTTGAATTGATTTTGAGTATGGGATGACCATCTATCTGAAAAGACTTTACCCCAACTTCCTGCTTGGTTATTTATATTAAAACGATAAAAACATCATGATTTAAAAAACCAAAAGGACTTTTGGAAAATGAGTATTAATATTAAAAATAACACTTCAAAATCAGTAATTTTTCAGAATATCTCTCAAGATTTCGAAGACTTTACTGGTCAAGTGATTTCCTCAACATCAATTAAAGAGTTTGACTTTTCACATTCATCTGTCGCGATTATTGGTACAAATCAAGATAGCGTGACTCATCTTGAAAAAATCTGCCAGCAAGCAAAATTTGTGACTGTCTTCCAAATCACCCCTCATTTTATTTTGCCCCATAGTCAGATGGGTACGCATAAGTTAATTACCCACCCACTTATTATCAAAAACCGCAGGTTATTTAACAATCGTGTTAAAAGCATTCTGGCATTACGTTTTCTAGAAACTCAAGTAAATGAACCATGGCTTAAGCGTCTTTTGACTCCCAATACTGCAACCACAAAAAAAGTATTTTTTAAATCGGACAGTTATTATGCGGCACTTCAGAAACCCAACTGTAAATTGCAAACATGGCCAATTGTTAAAATTACCAATACATCTGTTCACAGCATGGATGGTATAGAACAACCTGTTGATATTATTATCAGAGCAATGCCATAAAAGTAAAAAAGCATGGTTTTAGGCCATGCTTTTTTATTTACTCATATTTTTGCAAATTACCATGATCATCGTAATGCAAAATGATGCGCTGTTTTTCTTGCAAATCATTTAGCATGTCGGAAGTAACTGAAAATTGGGCCGCTAATAATTCTACAGAACTATTAGGTGCTTTGGCACGTCGGTCCTCACCACTAAACCTAATCCAGTTATAACTTGCCCATAAAATTAAAATAAGCGCGCTAATTCCGATCATTAATGCTAAATGTAATAAGGTCTTAACTTCTGATAAGTGGTCTACCCAGACGTAATCATAAATTAAGTGACCTTCAAAAACCCATAAAAACAGTGAAACCAATGGGAAAAGCAGCCACATTAAACAAATCCAGCCAATGGTTTGTAATGTATAGTTTGCTGTTTTATTTTTGACATATTCCGGCTGATCAATATATTCAGGGATATCTAAAGTCTCTATATCCTTATTTTCCTCAAGTTTCATGGGTTATCTCCACGGAAGCCTCGATCTGGACTTACCCAACGTGCACGTTTTTTCGTGTTAAATAAAGTTTTTGGTACCGCGACAACACTTGTAAACAAAGTCAGTAACCAGAAAAATAACGGGTACCAAATCACCCAAAAGTAATTTCTAAAAAAACGCCCTCGATCATAACGATGATCAATCCACAAACTCACTAAAAACTGGATCAAACATGTTCCGCCTAGTATTACACCGTACCACTGTGGCATAAGCGTTTTGATCTGCCATTGCTGAGGCAGTTCAACAAATAACCCAACAAAAAATAGCGTGAAGATCATGATCATCACATAAGACCATATAATGCTGACTAGCGCCTCAATCATGACCGGCCACATTCTTCGAACACGCAGTTTGAACATTTGTGGAATATATTCTATAAGAACCTCTACCCCACCTTGCGCCCAGCGAAGACGCTGTTTCCATAGACCTTTAAATGTCTCAGGCATATAGATATAACAAAGTGCTTGTGGAATATACTGAATATCCCAATGGTCGAGCTGTAACTTCCATGAAATATCAATATCTTCGGTAATTTTATCGTCAGACCAAAACCCGACTCGAACGAGTGCCGTTTTACGAAATGCTGCAATCACACCTGATACTGTAAAAATACGACCATATGTACGTTGTGCACGTTTAATCAAACCAATAATCGAAGAAAACTCACCAACCTGTAATTTTCCTAAAATACTAGATCGGTTTAAAATTCGCGGATTACCTGTTACAGCACCAATTCGCGGGAAGTTAATAAATGGTTGCATTAACCAAAGTACCGCATGCGGATGCAACAACGCATCTCCATCGATACAAACAAGATATTCGTATTTACTAACTAATACTCCCGATCTTAAAGCTACGGCCTTACCCTGATTTTCTGCTAAGTGTACAACCCGAAGTCGTGAATCTTGCGCTGACAATTCATCTAGAATTTCGGCGGTCCTATCACTACTTCCGTCATTAACAGCAATGACTTCAAAATTAGGATATTTGGTTTGTAACGCATAACGAATTGTTTGGCGTACTTGCGCTTCTTCGTTAAAACACGGAATGATGATACTACATCCTTCACCTGTAGGTTCAGGAAGCGCTTGTTCGCGGTATTCTCTTTTAAAGAAAAACCAAAGTCCCCCTACCATCCATGTCCAAGCCATCAGTAAAGGGTATAAAAAGGCAAAAGCAAACAGAATATCGAGTAATACTCTCATTACTTTTTCCCCTCTACCAATCCAGCAAAAGGCTGATACATCACAGGGCTAGTATTCAGACTAAGCGGATTATATAGATATTTATGAACATCTTTTGATTTTTCAAAGTCATAGCGATCAATACCGAATTTCTGGATTCCTACTCGCTGAATAGAAAAGAGTCCTTGCTGAACCTCTTCCCAAGCATTTTTTTGCGAATTTTCTGGTAATACTAAAGTCAGCATTATTCTTTGCTTATCATTTTGATCAAGTGTATTTAAGAGTGTTAACAACTGATTAAATTGTTTTTTCTTACCAATCACATCAAACTTCAAATTGACTAAATCATGTTGCATTAAAAGCGTTTTTATAAGCTCAGGTAGATTTTCCACATGATCTAAATCAGGTGTAAGCAATAAACTAAACTGTGCCTGATTACTCATATTTAAATAAGGTTTGACCGCTTCTTTAGTCAGTTCACTCAGTTGTTCGAGCTGTTTTGATTGTTCAATGCAACTGCTTTCTTGCACGGTTATTTTTTGCATTGCGCAATTTAAAGATGATCCTGCATTAAGCTGAACACCGCTTAAATTACTATTGAAACGTGCAATATCTTTAGCCAAATCTACAGCTAAAAATGGTTTATCTTTTTGCGGATAAGCAGGCAATTCTAATATTACAGATTGGCCTGCACGAGTTTGAGCCTGCCATAAACTACGATTTAAAATATCTTGTTGAACAGACATTTTATTTGTAGGGAAATAAGCAACATCATATTGTCCATCTCCATCTGTGTCTTCCAAAGGCTTTAAGATTAAAGCGTTGTTTTTTAAGCTATACAGTTTTGATAACAACTGCCCAAGTTTTTCATCAGTTTGAGTATTTTGCTGCGCTGCTAACTGCTTTAAATCCATACTCACAAAATGACGTGGCTGCTTAAATAAATCTGACTCTTCAAAGTTCAGAATATTTAACATACCTTCTGTCAGTTGTTCGGCTGTTGGGTTATTAATGACTAAGCTACGCTTAAAAGTTGAGTCACTCACGCGATTCATACCATCACGTCCCAAACTGAATGAAAACTGGAAACCTGCCTGTTGTGCTAGCTTCTCTAACTGTTCATTCACGGCGCCATAAGGCCAAATAATTGCTTTAGGATTAACCCCTACTTCTTTTTTCAAAACTGCATAAGATTTTTTTAAATCCTGCAAAATACGTTGTTGATATTCCGCATCGGTTTCATAACGTGATTGCGATTTTAAATAAGAATAAGAAGTAGCAGCAGGTTGCTCATTGCCTTGAGGATTGGCTAATACCCCATGATGTAAATCATCGCTATGGCTTGCAAACTCGGCTAACCCAGATGCTTGCATTTCACAAACTTGAGCCCAGTTCACCAAGTTACCTTGACCATAGGCTTCATAACCCGCTTTTGTATTACCATTTAACCAACTTGTTGGAAGAGCAAAAACTGCTGGAATCTGATATTGCTTCAGCAAAGGAAATACTCGGCTATAACTACTTAAAGCACCATCATCAAAGGTCAGTAGAATAGAGTTATGAGGTAATTCTTTACCTTGCTTACGTGCCTCTTCAATGTCTTTTAGACGAATCGGTTTCCAATCCGACTGACTAAGCCAATCGAGAAACTGTGCCAGATTATTGGTCTGAATCGCATAAACATCGCGGTCACCTTCCTTGAGCACATCATCTCGCACATCATGAAAAGTTAAAGAAACCGTATGGTTTTTTGGTAGTTCAGTTTCAATGCGGGCATAGGCAAATTGTACGGGTAATAACGTTGAGGCAAACACACAGCTCAACATTTTTGACATCATATTATTCATTAAAAACGCCCTTCAAATCCGAAAATACCGTAGGTATGTTGTTCATCATGACCATCGTATGGATGGTATTGCCAACCAATTCCATAATTAAGTTGCCAAGTCCGTGAGAGCTGCCATTGATGTTGATATTGCAAAGAGTATGTTGGTCGAGCTGAGTAATCTGCTTGTTTATATAGCCCTACTCCAGCTTCAAAATGTTGTTTAAATGAGCGTTCGTACTCTCGCCAAGTGACCCAGTCATGGCTTAAATTCAACTCGGCACTGTAATGATTGCTTGGGCTAAAGTAAGCAGTCTGATCTTGGCTATTGCTGCCATAAAATCCACGAACGGTTCCGTAAGTAATATGGTGAGGCGCATCAAATAATCGCTCACGCCAAAAAGTAGAAAATTCTTGTTGTTTATTACCGTCACTTATATCGGTTAAGCCATAGCTCGCTCCAATTTGGCGTGACTCATCTTTTTGCCATGTCAAAGCAGCACGGTAAGCTTGTCCATCCTCACCAGCATCAATTGCTTGTAATGGAATATTAGCCTGACTGTCATATTGCAATTGATATTGCCAGTGGTCGTTTAACCATTGCGACCAATCAAGACGAGCACCTGCTTGGCTACCATCTGTACTTTGCGACAAAATTGCCGACAATGCCTTACGGTTTGCTTGCCACTCAGCACCAACACCATAACGTTGGTCATGCACATCACCAAAACGGTATTCACCATAACGATCTTGATGCCAAGCAAATAGACGATAATTGTCTTTAATCCAAGGGCTATTAATACGAGTTTCCATTTCTCGATCTTTTAAGCCATTTTGCCCACTCACAGAATCGCTATTTTCTGCTTTACTCTGACCCCAAGTCGTTGAGTGCGAGATGGTTGCTCTATCACGATCATCCAACTCTTTTCGACTTTTAACTACACCGCTATCTTCAGGATAATATTGCAAAAGACTTTCTGTACTTTTGCGCCATTCAGGAATATCTCCTAAAGCCTGAGCATTTTGCATTTGATTAATACGTGTATCTTTAGCAACTGGCGTTAAGCCATTTAAACGATCAATTGTTTTCTTCGCCTGTAACGGTTTATCTCTCCAACGCTCAACACGAGCAAGGTTGTTAATTAAACCTTCATTAGCAGGTGCAAGATCTACTTGTTTTTGAAAATGCTTTTCTGATTGATCCAAATGATTTGCATAAGCTAAATGCATGCCTTGTAAAGCAATATAATCATCACGATCAGGATGGATTGATTTATCTACTCCCTTGGCTTGGCTATATTTATACGTAGGAATCAATCGATCAACTTCATTCAAAAGTTGTTCAGCTTGTTTATATTTTTCTTGTTCAATATAAGAATAATAAAGCCCCGTATATACCGTCATATCTGAGTAGTTTTTTTCGGTAAGTAAGGTTTTAAAAGCGAGTTCAGCCTGCTTCGGTTGTCTTTCAGCTAAATAACTATCAGCAATCGCATGACGTACATAAGCCGGTAGCTTTTCTAACGGTACATTTAATTTAGTAAATTCATCTAATACCGTACGGCTACGCCCACGGAAGTCCAACGCATATAAATAGTCATAATGAAATCTTAAATAATTAGGGTCTGACGGTTGAATCAAAGGCTGTATTTGCTCACCTTGTTTCAACACAGCATCAAGCTCGGCAAAGCCTTCACTGTCCGACATGCCTTCCCGATTCAAATATTTATAGCGAGTAATTGCGTTATTTACACGTTGAGAAAACTCGCTGACTTTTAACCAGTGTTGTAACGATTCTGTTTGCGCATTTTTATCGCTGGCAAGCAGCAACTGCTGAGCTTTTTTATAAGCGCCTACAGCCGCCAAGTCGTAACTATATTCTTGCAAAACCGCAAAAGATTTTGGTTGCTGTTGATAAGCTTGCTCGATTGCAGATAAAGCATCTACAGGTGAATTAATGAGTCGATATGCATAAGCAATTTGAACAAATTGATCAGCTGTAAGATTTTTACTCTTAATACCTGATAAATGCACCTTAGCATTTACAGGGTCTTTAGCCTCAGCATATAGAACCGCTAATAAAATCTGCCCATCAGATGTCTTTTGAATATTAAATTTATTCGACCACTCAATTGCATCTTTAAAGTGTTTAAAATCACGAAAATTACGTATTAATGGTACTTGCCCATATTCTGGAAAATTCACATAATTAACATTTGCTAAATGCTGAGAAAAAGTTAATAAATCTCTTTTTTCACTTGACATTACAACTAAATAATCAGCCAGTAATTTTTGGTCATGTGGATACTTATTTAGCAATTGTTCTAATTGCAATATTGCTTGTTGAGTTTGCCCAGTTTTGTAAGTGTGAATAGCTTGCTCTCGCAATTCATCTACTTGAGCAGCATATAAATTAAGAGGCAAGATATATACCAATGAAAAAACACATTTTTTTAGCATTTTGATAATCGGATAGTCCCATATCGAGGTGGGAAAGTATAATTAAAATTAAAAACCAATCACACAATACTAAAAAAGTGTGACCTATTTAACATTTTACAAATTGTGGATTTTTCATGAATGCTTTTAAAAAATATTTATAAAAAATAAAGAATTACTATTTTTCAGCACAATAAAAAACATACACTTCTTTTCAATAGTGTTATTTAAATTTACAAATGAGTTTCAAAATAACTACGGGCTTATAACCAATAAAAACTATTTAATAATATTTAGTTTTATATATAAAACTTTAATTTTTGTCTGTGATATATATTAAAAAAACCATTCAACTTATCTATAAATTAATATACAAAAATTGAATGGTTAAAATAAACAATTGATTAAATTAACCAATACGACGTTTTAATCCCGTCATTTGCAAAATACGAGTTGAAATCTCTTCAATCGACATTTCGGTCACATTTAAATATTTAATGCCTTCTGAAATATAAATCCCTTCAATTGCTCTTAGCTCCATTTGGCATTGGCTAAAACTTGCATAACGGCTATTCGCTTTACGTTCACTACGAATTGCGACCAAACGCTCAGCATCAATCATCAAACCAAATAACTTATTACGATGAGCTCTTAATACTGCTGGTAATCGGTTATCATCTAAATCTTCTTCAGTTAATGGATAGTTTGCAACGCGAATACCGAATTGAAGAGATAAGTAAATAGAAGTCGGTGTTTTACCCGAACGGGAAACTCCAATTAAGATTAAATCCGCTTTATCGTAATGACGAGTACGTGCCCCATCATCATTATCAAGCGCAAAATGAACAGCATCGATACGGGCTTTATAATATTCAGAATCGGTTACCGCATGAGTCTGCCCGACCAATGTTGTTGGTGGTGTTCCAAGCTCTTGTTCAAGTTTACTAATTAAACCTTCAAACACATCCAGATTAACCGCTTTAGCCGTATTAATAATCTCTCGCACATGCGGATCGACTAAAGTATCAAATACTAAAGGTAGGCAACCGTCTTTGGTTTGGCATCGATTAATCTCAACCACCACATCCATTGCCGCCTCTTCAGTTGTAATATACGGCATGATGTGAATATCAAAATCTACATTGGGAAATTGTGCTAATAACGAATGTCCAAGAGTCTCGGCAGTAATTGCAGTTCCATCAGAAATAAAAAAAACACTCCGCTTAAATTGTTTACTTTCTGACATTAAAATTCTCCTTAAACATTTGTCTTAGTGCTATATAATCTTTATAGTAAACTGATCTTACATGACTGTCGCTTAGTATAATTCTCAACTAAGCACTTTATTTTTATAATTTCATGCCAAGATAGACATTAATACTGCAAAAGTGGAGTGAAAACTTTGGAAGCGCGCGTAATCGGTCTAGAAAAATTAGGGAAACACGATGTCGAACTCGTAGGTGGGAAAAACTCATCTTTGGGTGAAATGATCAGCCATTTATCAAATGCTGGTGTATCGGTACCTGGTGGCTTTGCAACTACTGCTGCTGCCTATCGTGAGTTCTTAGACCAAAGTGGTCTTAACGCTCGAATTCAAGCAGAACTTGCTCAACTCAACGTCGATGACGTAAATGCTCTTGCAGAAACAGGCGCAAAAATTCGTCAATGGATTGTAGAGACTCCACTCACTGCAACCTTAGAACAAGAAATCCGCGCCGCTTTTACAGCACTTTCTAACGGCAACCCTGATATCGCGGTTGCCGTTCGTTCATCTGCAACTGCTGAAGATTTACCAGATGCTTCTTTCGCGGGTCAACAAGAAACTTTCCTGAATATTCGCGGTATTGATAACGTACTTATTGCGATTAAAGAAGTATTTGCTTCTTTATATAATGACCGTGCAATTTCTTACCGTGTACACCAAGGTTTTGATCATGACATCGTTGCACTTTCAGCGGGTGTTCAGCGTATGGTTCGTTCTGAAACTGGCGCTGCGGGTGTAATGTTTACACTTGATACAGAATCTGGTTTCCGTGATGTTGTATTTATCACTGCCTCTTACGGTTTAGGTGAAATGGTTGTACAAGGTGCCGTTAACCCAGATGAGTTTTACTTATCTAAACCATTATTAAATGCAGGAAGACATTCTGTTTTACGTCGTAACCTTGGCTCTAAACACCAAAAAATGATTTATGGTGAAGAAGGTTCTGCGGGTAAATCTGTTGTTGTTGTTGATGTTGAAAAACAAGATCGCCAACAATTCGCTTTAAATGACCATGAGTTACAAGAGTTAGCTAAACAAGCGCTTATCATTGAGCAGCATTACGGTGCGCCAATGGACATCGAATGGGCAAAAGATGGTGATGACGGTCAAATTTATATTGTTCAAGCTCGCCCTGAAACTGTAAAAAGCCGCCAGAATGTAGGCACTATGGAACGCTACCTTCTCAAACAAAGAGGTACTGTTCTTTGTGAAGGTCGTTCAATTGGTCAACGTATTGGTTCTGGTAAAGTCCGTATTGTTAACTCAATTAAAGAAATGGACAAAGTTCAAGAAGGCGACGTTCTTGTATCAGATATGACCGATCCTGACTGGGAACCGGTAATGAAACGTGCTGCTGCAATTATCACTAACCGTGGTGGTCGTACATGTCACGCAGCAATTATTGCACGTGAACTTGGTGTACCAGCGATTGTTGGTTGTGGTAACGCAACAGAAGTATTAACCGATGGTCAAGAAGTAACTGTTTCTTGTGCTGAAGGTGATACAGGTTTCATTTACGAAGGCGCATTAGATTTCGAAGTTCAACGCAACTCAATTGAATCTATGCCTAAGCTTTCGTTCAAAATTATGATGAACGTAGGTAACCCTGACCGTGCATTTGACTTTGCTCAAATTCCAAACGAAGGTATTGGCCTTGCTCGTCTTGAGTTCATCATTAACCGTATGATCGGTGTGCATCCTAAAGCCCTACTCAACATTGACAGCCTACCTCGTGAAACTCGTGCTGCGGTTTTAACTCGTACAGCGGGTTATGCATCACCTGTAGATTTCTATGTTGAAAAATTGGTTGAAGGTATTGCGACTCTTGCTGCTGCATTTGGTGACAAGCCAGTTATTGTTCGTATGTCTGACTTCAAGTCAAATGAATACGCAAACTTAATTGGTGGTAAGTTATACGAGCCTGAAGAAGAAAATCCAATGCTCGGTTTCCGTGGTGCAAGTCGTTATGTATCTGATAACTTCCGTGATTGTTTCGAATTAGAATGCCGCGCACTTAAGAAAGTTCGTGATGAAATGGGTCTCACCAATATTCAAATCATGATTCCTTTTGTACGTACAGTATCTGAAGCGAAACGCGTTATTGAATTACTTGCACAAAATGGCTTGAAACGTGGCGAGAATGGCTTAAAAGTAATCATGATGTGTGAATTACCAACTAACGCCCTGTTAGCTGAACAATTCTTAGAGCACTTCGATGGTTTCTCTATTGGTTCTAATGACTTAACACAGTTAACGTTAGGTCTTGACCGTGACTCAGGTATTGTTTCACACTTATTTGATGAACGTGATGCAGCTGTTAAAGCTCTTCTTTCAATGGCAATCCATGCCTGCCGTAAAGCAGGTAAATATGTAGGTATCTGTGGTCAAGGTCCTTCAGACCATCCAGATCTTGCAAAATGGTTAATGGAACAAGGTATTGAATCTGTCTCTCTTAACCCAGATTCAGTTTTAGATACATGGTTCTTCCTTGCTGAAGAAAAAATCAAGCAAATCTAATATGTTATAAAAAAAGGCCCATCCGTGGGTCTTTTTTCATCTTTAGAATAGAGAATTTTTATTTATGCAAATTTACTTGGCACGTAATAATCAACAAGCTGGGCCTTATACTTTAGAACAAGTAAATCAAATGTTGGCTAGCCAACAAATTTTGTTAACTGATTTAGCTTGGCATGAAGGCATGACAGAATGGAAAGCTTTAGGAGAATTAACCCAAGGTAAACTTGTATATCAACCTATCGGTTATTCTGTACCTACAATAAATACGAATACATCAACTAATGAAACTATTCGTCAAATTCGTGTAGAACCTAAAGTTCATGAACTTGCGTCTATTCCGGCTCGGGCTTTAGCAAAAATTATTGATTTATTGCTTTGGTTACCAATCGCTGCAATTCCTTCTTTTTTCTTTAATGAAGCTCAATATAAGCAATTATTCGAGTTACAAAAACAGATGCAATCTGCCGAAGTCGCATCGACTAAAGCTGCAGAATTGCAACAGCAACTTTTTACTTTAATTCCAATAGAAGCTTGGCATTCAATGCTTCTTTACGTCGTAATTATGCTTGCAATTCAAGCCGTTCTTTTAACAAAGTTTGGTCAGAGTATAGGTAAGAAAATCGTTGGAATTAAAATTGTAGATTCTGAGGACAATAGCAAGGTTAATTTAACTCGCATCTTCTTATTAAGAAGTATTGTTTTTATCATATTAAACTTACTGTTTATGCCGATCAGTACAATTATTGACTATGCTTTTGCATTAGGACAAAAGCGACAAGCTTTACATGACAAAATTGCAAGAACAAAAGTGATCAAATGATAGTGAATGACTCATTCATTTAATGTCTAAAAAAAGAGGAGGCACCCTGCCTCCTTTTTTCTATAGTGAGTTGATATTTAAATAAAAGCTCTATTGAAATTAGATACCCTACAAAAAAAATCGGGTTTTAAAACAATTATTTCAGCCTACTTTATGTATAGCTTAGTTTGTCGATATGAGGCATAATGCCCTACAACGTAGCGGTGTCATATAATTGAGAAGTCTAAATTTAAGGATTAGCGTTCTCAATCATGCGACACTTTAATCGCTATCCCATATTTAATTAGGGAATGGGACTCTTCACCGAGGTTGTAAAATGAGACAAACGATTTTAGCTGTATTGTCTTTATCAACGCTTGCCGCACTTTTGACTGGGTGTGGTGGTGATATGGTACTTCTAAACTCTAAAGGTCCAGTTGGTCAAGGTCAAAGTGACCTTATGATGACTGCGATCTATTTAATGTTACTTGTGGTGATTCCTTCAATCATCATGGCATTATGGTTTGGTTGGAAATATCGCGCGTCAAATAAAGATGCAGACTATAAACCTACATGGGCACACTCAACTGCAATTGAAGTTGTAGTATGGGGTATCCCTGTCATTATTATTGGTATTTTAGCTTGGTTAACTTGGTGGGGTTCCCACAAGTATGACCCATACCGTCCTTTAGAATCAGATAAAGCACCTTTAACTATTCAAGTTATTGCTGAACAGTTTAAGTGGATCTTTATTTATCCTGAACAAAACATTGCAACAGTTAACGAAGTACGTTTCCCTGAAAAAACTCCGTTAAGCTTTAAAATCACTTCTAACTTTACAATGAACTCATTCTTCATTCCACAGTTAGGCGGCCAGATTTATGCAATGGCAGGTATGCAAACTCACCTTCATTTGTTAGCAAATGAAACTGGTGTATATCGTGGTTTCTCTTCTAACTACTCAGGTTACGGTTTCTCTCAAATGCGTTTCAAGGCGCATAGTGTTACAGAGCAACAATTCAACGAATGGGTAGCAGCGGTTAAAGCAGGTAATGGTTCAACCATTAACCCAGAAGCAGTTCAAAAAACTACGCTTGACCAAGCTGAATTGGCAACCTTACGTGATGGTAACCGTTCTAAGCATCAGATCGAGCATTTAGTAAATCGTGCTAAAGCTGCTGGTGATGAAAAAGCAGTTGCTGAAGCTGAAGCTATGAAACCGTTCCCGACTAAGCCACACCCTGTGACTTATTACTCTACTGTTGAGCCTAAATTGTTTGAAACAATTATCAACCACTATATGAGTAACTATCATGGTGTTGACCACTCTGCTGAACACGCAACAGCTGACACTCATGCTGCAGCTGAACACGCTGCTCAAGGGGAATAAGACATGGATATGATTTTTGGTAAACTGGGTTGGGACTCTATCCCGACAGAGCCAATCGTACTTGTCACCATGGTCCTTATGGCAATTGGTGCAATTGCAGTGCTTGGCGGTATCACCTATTTCAAAAAATGGGGATATTTGTGGAATGAGTGGTTTATTACGGTAGACCATAAAAAGATTGGTATCATGTATATCATCGTATCTGTTGTCATGCTTCTGCGTGGTTTCGCCGATGCGATCATGATGCGTTTACAACTTTTCCTCGCTAAAGGCGGCGGCGAAGGTTATCTACATCCTGACCACTATGACCAGATCTTCACCGCACACGGTGTAATCATGATCTTCTTCGTAGCAATGGGTCTCGTTGTAGGTATGATGAACATCTCTGTACCTTTACAGATTGGTGCTCGCGACGTTGCTTTCCCATTATTGAACTCTTTAAGCTTCTGGTTATTCGCTGGTGCTGCTGGTTTAATGATGCTTTCACTTGTATTAGGTGAATTTGCTGCGACTGGTTGGATGGCTTACCCTCCTCTATCTGGCATTCAATATTCTCCTGGTGTAGGTGTCGATTACTATATCTGGGCACTTCAGGTTTCTGGTCTAGGTACGCTTTTATCTGGTGTTAACTTCTTCGTTACCATCATCAAAATGCGTGCGCCTGGCATGAAATTAATGGACATGCCTATTTTCACATGGACTTCACTTTGTACGGCTGTATTAATCATTGCATCATTCCCTGTATTAACAGGTACTCTTGCAATGCTTACTCTTGACCGTTACTTCGGCTTCCATTTCTTCACAAATGAGCTTGGCGGTAGCCCAATGCTTTATGTGAACTTGATCTGGACATGGGGTCACCCTGAAGTATATATCTTGGTATTACCAGCATTTGGTCTATACTCAGAAATCGTTGCAACCTTCTCTCGTAAAGCGTTGTTCGGTTACAAGTCTATGGTGTATGCAACTATCGCGATTACTGTTCTTGCGTTCGTTGTATGGCTTCACCACTTCTTCACCATGGGTGCTGGTGCGAACGTTAACGCGTTCTTCGGTATCATGACCATGGTTATTGCGATTCCTACTGGTGTGAAAATCTTCTCTTGGTTATTCACCATGTATAAAGGTCGCATCACCTTTACTACTCCAATGTTATGGACGCTTGGCTTCCTTGTAACATTCGGTATCGGTGGTTTAACTGGTGTACTTATGGCGGTTCCACCTGCGGACTTCTTAGTACACAACTCATTATTCTTGATCGCTCACTTCCATAACGTAATTATTGGTGGTGTGGTGTTTGGTATGTTTGCCGGCATCATTTACTACTGGCCAAAAATGTTTGGTTGGAAGCTCAACGAAGCATGGGGTAAAGCTGCGTTCTGGTTCTGGTTCTTCGGTTTCTATTTTGCATTCATGCCACTTTATATCCTTGGTTTCATGGGTATGACTCGTCGTTTGAATACATATGACAACCCTGAATGGGATCCGTACCTTGCGATTGCATTATTTGGTGCTGTTCTTGTTGCAATTGGTATTGCATGTTTCTTAATGCAAATCATCGTTGGTTTCTTACAACGTAAAGACAACATGGACCTTACTGGCGATCCATGGGATGCTCGTACGCTTGAATGGGCGACCTCTTCCCCTGCTCCGTTCTATAACTTTGCGCATGAACCAGATGCAAGCGGTATCGACCGTTTCTGGACTGACAAAGAAAATGGTGTAGCATACGCACGTAACACTAAATATGAAGACATCCACATGCCGACTGATCGTGCTGCTGGTTTTGTCATTGCAATGTTCATTACTCTTCTTGGCTTTGCACTCATCTGGCATATTTGGTGGCTCGTTGTTGTTTCATTCGTTGCAGCTGTTGTTAGCTTGATCGTAAGCTCATTCACTAAGAATGTTGACTACTACGTTCCTGCTGCTGAAGTTGAGCGTATTGAAAACGAACGCTATGCTTTACTTGAAAAACACTTGAAGAAGGACTAAGGAAATGGCTGAAGTACTTCATCACGACAACCACGGCCATGACGGTCATCATGAACATGATGATACCGACTTAACGGTTTTTGGTTTCTGGACATACTTGATGAGTGACTTGATTCTTTTCGGATCACTCTTCATTGCGTTCGCTGTATTAAGCAGTCATGTTCCAGCAGGCACTCCAAGCGCATATGACCTATTCCATGACTCATTAGGCTTCGTGTTAACTGAAACATTTGCCTTATTGATTTCATCGGTAACCTTTGGTTTTGCTGTACTTGCATCTTATAAAAAGAATGTAAATCAAGTTATCACTTGGTTATTTATTACATTCCTTTTTGGTGCATCGTTCATTGGAATGGAAGTCTATGAATTCCATCACCTTGTACATGAAGGCCACGGTCCAACTCACAGTGCATTCTTATCATCGTTCTTTACTTTGGTTGGTACACACGGTATCCACGTAACTTCTGGTTTAGTGTGGATGCTTGTATTAATGTATCAAATTAAAACTAAAGGTTTGACTTTACCGAATACACGTCGTCTTGCTTGCTTAAGCTTGTTCTGGCACTTCCTTGACATCGTTTGGATCTGTGTATTCAGCGTCGTTTACTTACTGGGAGTTCTCTAATGAGTAGTCATGAGCATAATGCTGCTGGTGCGTCACACGGTAACTTTAAGCAATACACTGTTGGATTTATCCTTTCTGTTATCCTCACTATCATCCCTTTCGGGATGGTGATGGCGGGTGGTTTCAGTCGTGGTCTTTTAGTTACAGTGATTGCAATCACTGCGGTTGCTCAGGTTCTTGTACAACTTGTGTACTTCCTACACATGAATACATCATCTGAACAACGTTGGAATATGATTGCATTCATCTACACAATCCTATGTATCGCCGTACTTTTAATCGGTTCTGTGTGGATTATGAATTACCTTCACTACAATATGATGATCTAAACTGATTGTCATGTTGAGAAAATATCTATTCCTGACTAAACCAGGAATTCTCTTCGGTAATTTCATTACCACCTTGGGCGGCTTTTTCTTAGCCGCCCAAGGCTCTATAGACATCTTATTATTACTTCTCACCCTACTTGGAACAACTTTAGTTGTGGCTTCTGGTTGTGTGGTTAATAATGTTATAGATCAAGATATTGATACAAAGATGCAGCGCACTCAAAACCGTGCACTTGTTACAAAAACAATCTCTCCTACTGTTGCGCTGATATATGCATTAGTGCTTGGTGTAATTGGTTTTAGCATTTTGTGGTTCGGTGTAAATGGTTATGCATTTTTGTTTGCAATGATTGGTTTTATTGTCTATGTCGGTTTTTATAGCTTGTGGACCAAACGTACTTCAATCCATCAAACCGTCATTGGTAGTATCTCCGGAGCGAGCCCTCCTGTTATTGGTTATACAGCAGTAACTCATCAATTTGATGTGGCAGCCTTGCTTTTGTTTTTAGCATACGCTTTATGGCAAATGCCTCACTCTTGGGCAATTGCAATTTATCGTTTTGATGATTACAAAAATGCGGGAATTCCAATTTTGCCTGTAGCACGTTCTATTTATCGTACGAAAATTGAATGTGTAATATATATCCTATTATTTGCAGCTGTTTTGAATGGGTTATATTGTTTTGGCTATACCAATGTATTCTTTTTAATTACCTTTAATGCTTTGACTGCATATTGGTTATATTTATCAGTTATTGGGTTTAAAGCCGAAAATGATCAATTGTGGGCTAAACGTTTTTTCCTGTACTCGGTCATATTAATTACCCTGTTAAGTTTGAGCTTTAGCTTTACCTATCAATCCCCTGCTCCAAATCTTCCTCTCTTTTAAACAAGAGAGGATTTCCTCTTTATAGCAAAGAAGTTTTACTTTTCTGATCAAAAGATTTGTTTTTAGTCGAACTTTTACCTATAATTCAGCCTTCGCAATTTTTGCGACATAACTTATTAAGTTATGACTCCTTGCTTCTAATTTTTTTATTAGGGGCTGTTTAAACCGTAAGGAGCTGACAATGCGTCATTACGAAATCGTACTTTTGGTACACCCAGACCAAAGCGATCAAGTTGTAGGTATGGTTGAACGCTATATCTCTCAGATCAAAGAAGCTGAAGGTCAAATTCACCGTTTAGAAGATTGGGGCCGTCGTCAATTGGCTTACCCAATTAACAAAATTCACAAAGCGCACTACATTCTTATGAATGTTGAATGTGGTCAAACTACGCTTGATGAGTTAGAAGAATTATTCCGTTATAACGACGCGATCATTCGTAACCTTATCATCCGTCGTGAACACGCAATCACTGAAGAGTCATTGCTTGCTAAGAGTGCTGAAGAAAAGCGTGCGCGTAAAGCTCAACGCGAAGAAGCACAGCAAGTTGCTCAAGAAGCTGAATAAGGAGAACATCAATGGCACGTTTTTACCGTCGTCGCAAGTTCTGCCGCTTTACAGCTGAGAATGTTGCGTACATCGACTACAAAGATATCGACACTTTAAAACAGTACATCACTGAAAACGGCAAGATTGTTCCTAGCCGTATCACTGGTACTAAAGCTCGTTATCAACGTCAATTAGCACTTGCTATCAAACAAGCTCGCTATTTGTCTTTGATTCCGTACACTGACAACCATAAGTGAGGTGATCTGTGGACGTTATCTTATTACAACGCATTAAGAACCTTGGTAAATTAGGCGATAAAGTATCAGTTAAAGCTGGTTACGGCCGTAACTTCCTTATCCCTCAAGGTAAAGCAGTTGCAGCTACTGAAGCTAACACTGCTGCTTTTGAAGCTCGTCGTGCTGAACTTGAGAAGCAAGAAGCTGAAGTTTTAGCTGCTGCTCAAGCACGTGCTGAACAATTGAATGAAGTTAACATCGTTATCACTGCTAAAGCTGGTGACGAAGGTAAACTCTTCGGTTCTATCGGTACTCGTGACATCGCTGACGCATTAACGAATGCTGGTCTTACAGTTGACCGTGCAGAAGTTCGTTTACCAAATGGCGCGCTTCGTCACACTGGTGAATTCAACATCGCAATCCAATTGCACCATGATGTTGTTGCAGAAGTTCTCGTTACTATCGTATCTGAGTAATTTCTCATCAAAAAAAAGAGCATGCTTCTGCATGCTCTTTTTTTATGTTTCAAATTTTAAAATAAGATATATTAATTCCTGATCAGTTCTTCAGTTTAATTGGTTTTTTAATTAGGTAGTTTATTTAATTTTGTTTTAAGATAGTTCTCGGCTTTACAGCCTCTTTGTGTACACCTTTCTTTATCATCAGGTCTAATTATGTCTCAGGCGAATGCCACTTCTTTAGCGCTTTCATCTCCAACAGAAAATAAAACGAGTGAATCAGGCCAACTTAAAGAGTTTCGCACTCCACCACACAATTTAGCTATTGAACAAGCTGTGCTAGCTGCCCTGATGACAGTTGCCGAATCTTTCGAACAAGTTAACGATGTACTCAAAGAAAATGATTTTTACGCGACTCGCCATAAATATATTTTTCGTGCAATCGAGAAATTAGCACAAGAAAACTCACCCTATGATGCTGTCTTAGTAAGTGACTGGCTCTTAAAACAAAATTTACTTGATGCTATTGGTGGCGAAGAATACTTAATGCAGCTTATGGCTGACTCACCTTCAAGTTTCTATAACTTAGAAACCTATGCTACTAAAATTAAAGAGTTTTCTACGCTTCGTAGCATGATTAAAGTTAGTACTGAAATTTTACAAAATGCTTATGACACGAAAGGCCGCGGTGTTAGTGAAATTTTAGACTTAGCTGAAACAAGTATTTTCTCATTAGCAGAACAGCACAATAACAATAAAAAAGATGCTGGTCCTAAATCTATTAGTTCTGTTACCGCCGACGTAATTAGTAAGCTTGATGAACTTTCAAAATTAGATGGCAATATTACAGGTTTAACGACTGGCTTCTTAGAACTTGATAATAAAACATCTGGTATGCAACCTGGTGACTTAATTATTGTTGCTGCACGTCCATCGATGGGTAAAACTACTTTTGCCATGAATCTGGTTGAGAGTGTTTTGCAATATAACAAGTTACCTGCTCTGGTCTTTTCAATGGAGATGCCAGCAGACTCGATTGCGATGCGTCTTATTTCCGCAATGGGTAAAGTCCATCAAGGACATTTACGCTCTGGTAACCTTGATGCAGATGAATGGACCAAGGTGACTGGTACAATTTTGCAGCTTCAACAAATGCATTTGTATATTGATGACTCATCTGCCCTACCTCCAACTGAACTTCGTGCTCGTGCTCGTCGTGTTGCCAAAATGCATGATGGTAAAATCGGTTGTATCATGGTCGATTACTTGCAGCTCATGAAAGTTCCGGGCATGGGTGATAACCGTGTAGGCGAGATTTCGGAAATTTCTCGTAGCTTAAAAGCATTGGCGAAAGAGATGCAATGTCCTGTTATCGCACTTTCCCAGCTTAACCGAAGTCTGGAAAACCGTCCAAATAAACGCCCTGTAATGTCCGACTTACGTGAATCCGGTGCGATCGAGCAGGATGCCGACTTAATTATGTTTATTTACCGTGATGAGGTTTATAACAAAGAGTCAAAAGAAGCCGGCACTGCAGAAATTATTATTGGTAAGCAGCGTAACGGTCCAATTGGTTCAGTTCGTCTTGCTTTTGAAGGTCAATATACTCGATTTAGTAATCTCTCTCCTGAGTATTACAGCCAATATGATGATGAAGAATAAGCTCTATCTCTAGCCCAAAGGAGTAAATGAGGGTGCGCCAAGCAACAGTTTATATTGACCGCAATGCACTTCAATATAACTTAAACCGCGTCAAACAACTCGCAACAAATTCAAAAATTGTAAGTATGGTAAAAGCCAATGCTTATGGACATGGAATCAAAGACTGTTTAGCAGCCTTAAATGCATCAGATGCCTTTGGTGTCGCCTGCCTACAAGAAGGTTTGGAAATCCGTGAACTCGGATTTCAACAACCTGTTACTTTAATTGAAGGGGTATTTTCTGAAGATGAAATGCCAATTGCAATTAAACAAAAATTTGAATGTGTCATTCACCATCAACAACAGTTTGAATGGTTGATTCAACACAAACAAGCGTACATCAACCAAGGTTTAAAAGTCTGGGTTAAACTTAATAGCGGGATGAACCGGTTAGGTTTTAAAAACCCAGAAATTATTGAAGTTATTAAGACTTTAAAATCTGAAGGATTTACTTGTGTACTTGCGATGCATTTCGCAAATGCAGATGTAGACCATCCACTTAACGAGCAACAAAAACAACAATTTCTACAAGTTAAACAAGCTTGTGATCCAGTTTTAGCTTCTTGCTGTAACTCTGCTGCTATTTATAAATGGCCAGAGTTACATTTTGATTATGTTCGTCCGGGTATCATGCTTTACGGCGCCTCGCCTTTTGCAGATCAAACAGTTCATGATCTGGACTTGAAACCAGTGATGACTTTTTCAGCAGAAGTGATTGCACTCAACCATATTCAAACTAATGAACATGTCGGTTATGGATCAACTTTCTGTGCCACTCAAGCAATGGATATCGCGATTGTTTCTATAGGTTACGGTGATGGTTATCCACGAGCTTATATTAAACCGAACTATGTCGCTATCGATAAACAACACTGTGCGGTTGTAGGACGAGTAAGCATGGATATGATTGCAATCGACGTGACAGGCATGCAAGTAAAATTAGGCACTGCAGTTGAACTCTGGGGTCCACATCGCTTAGTTGATGATGTTGCGGATGCAAACGGAACGATAGGATATGAATTACTCTGTCGATTAAGCAATCGCCCCACTCGTAAAAGTACTTAAATAATAAAATATAAAAAAATCCAAGCATGCTTGGATTTTTTTATTTAAACATTCAAAATTTATCGCCAGTAATCATCTGTAGGTTTTGGCATTTCTTGTAATCCCCGACGAAGAGTATCTGACCATTGTTTACTAATCTGTGAGAAATAAGGATCATCTTCGGTTATTCGTTTTCCCATGGGGATAACAAAGCTATCTTTAATGTAGACCAATGCATCAAGTGGTAAGCCAACAGAAACATTTGAACGCAAAGTCGAATCAAAAGAAATCAGGCTACAACGTAATGCATCGTCTAGTGGCATTGCATAATATAAAGCTCGATCCAGAATAGGCTTCCCATATTTACTCTCACCTATTTGAAAATAAGGTGTATCTGTAGTTGCGCAAATGAAATTGCCTTGTGGATAGACATTATAAAGTTGCATGTCACCACCCTTAATCTGCCCACCCACCAAAATACTACAGGCATAATTCATTTGTTCTTGAGTGTCCGAACTAATATCCTCTAAAACAGTTTTTAAGGTTTTACCAATTAGTTCAGCCGCCTCAAACATCGTATTAACACTATATAGATTAGGCTCTTGCTGCAAAGTCAGAGCATTTTGTAAATGACCAATAACAGCTTGCGTTGTTGCTAAGTTACCTGCAGTTTGCAAGGCAATAAAACGTTCTCCGGTAACGCCGAAAGTATGCAGTTTTCGGAACACAGAAATATGGTCAACTCCTGCATTGGTTCTTGTGTCACTAATAAACACCAAACCTTGTTCCAATCTTAACGCACAACAATAGGTCATTTCATTCTCTTTACATTCAACATGCCAACACTTGAACCACAGACATCATGTTCTCAACTCCACCTTGCTCTCTTACGCCACGAATAGGTGCCACATCGAGATAGTCACGTCCTACTGCAAGGTAGATGTGATGTTTGGGTGTAAACAACTGATTGCTTACATCAAAACAATACCACTGATTTTCTAAAAATACCTCCGCCCAAGCGTGACTGGCCAGGTGCGGATAGTTTTGATCAAATAGATAACCAGAGACATAACGTGCAGGTAATTGTAGCGCACGACACATCGCAATTAAAATGTGAGCATGATCTTGGCATACACCTTGACCTGCATGAAATGCTTCGATCGCAGTTGTCTGAACCGAAGTACTTTCAGGCTGATACAGTATTTTTTGCAAGATATATTCGCTTAATAACGCAATATGCTGTCGGTCCTTGACCACTACAATATTTTTGGCAAAGTCCAACATTTCCGAATCACATCGAGTTGCACCTGTCATCTGCAAAAACAAATTTGTAGGTGTAGAGAGATTTATACAACCTAGTTCTACATTTTGAAGCTCAACAATTCCTTGGGCCATAAATGTAAGATGCTGGTATGGATAGCGCTGACTAGCCGTCATCCATACATTGTTAAATATATCTCTCTTTATTGTTTTATCACCCGGCACGCTAATTGCCCAATTCATAACATGTTGGTGAGGCGATGTTTGAGGCATCATTTTAATATACTGAATGCTGTTCCGAGCAGTTTCAGTATAGCTATAATGCGTTTGATGATTAACCATCAATTTCATAATCAGCCCTCAAATATATTTTCCAACTGCTGTGTAAAAGTATAGTAAGCACCCCACGTAAGTTGCTGCTTTAGTGCTTGCCAATTTTCATCTATATTTTCCCAATTCAAATTAGCGAGCCGTTGCACCACAGTATCTAGCTCTGATATGAGAACAGATAAATCTTCTCCAAAACGCAGTTCTATATCAAATTGCTCTATTTTTTGGCCTAAATGCAAAAATAAACGAACATCTTCATGTTCCGCTTCTAGTATTTGTGTGCATTGTTCGACTGCTTTACTCAATGCATCAGGTTGAGCTTGAAGCGTATTAATCACATTATTTAATTCTGCATAAGCATGTGATGACAAAATACCTCTTAGTTCCTGAATATTATCTTTAGCAATAATGAGCTGGTTCAGTAATGAAAATGTTTGCTTCTTGTCTAACATATAGTGATTTAGTAATTCAGCATTTTCTATGAACAAACCAAATGCTGCTGCGAATCTTGTTGCTTTCTCATCTTCTGTAAAGGGTAAATGAGAGGCTGCAAATTTAACTCGCATCAAATATCGACCCAACCAATATATTTGATGCGCACTCGAATTGAGTAAAACCATAAAGTTCCTCTTTAACCCACAATCAGGAATGTAATGTTTCAACAACCCATGTATCTTTTATACCGCCACCTTGAGATGAATTTACGACCAAAGAGCCAGCTTGCATAGCTACGCGTGTTAAACCACCAGGTACAATCTCTGTACGATAAGGTGAGCTCAACACAAATGGACGCAAATCAATATGACGTTCCGCTACTCCGCCTGTTGTTAAAGTTGGAGCGACAGATAAAGCTAAGGTAGGCTGCGCAATATACATATGAGGCATCGCAATCAATTTTTTTCTAAAGTCATCAATTTCGCATGAGCTTGCTTTAGGTCCAATCAACATGCCATATCCGCCCGAACCTTGTGCCTCCTTAACGACTAATTGATCAAGATTAGAGAGTACATAGTCTAAGTGTTCTTCTTTACGGCACTGATAAGTGGGTACATTTTTTAGAATTGGTGTTTCATCTAAATAATATTGAATCATTTGATCTACATAAGGATAGATAGATTTATCATCAGCCACACCCGTTCCAGGTGCATTTGCAATCACGACATTTTTTTGTAAATAAGCAGACATAAGACCTGCTACACCTAAAGCACTGTCTGGTCGAAATGCTAAAGGGTCTAGAAAGTCATCATCTAAACGGCGGTAAATTACGTCTACTTTTTGACGCCCACGAATAGTTTTGACAAATACTTGATCATTTTCTACAAATAAATCCCGATTTGTAACTAATGGCACATCCATTTCACGCGCTAGAAAAGCGTGCTCATAATAAGCACTGTTAAAACGCCCTGGTGTTAGCACCACAATAAAGGGTTGATCTGCAGAAGAATTTTCTTGCAATATTTCTTTTAAAAGTTTTGGATAATGCTCAATCCCCTGTAAATTATTGGCTGTACATAGCTCAGGCATTAATTTCTGGCTAATATTTCGGCTCTCAATCATATAAGACACCCCAGAAGGTGTTCTCAAATTATCTTCTAATACAAAAAACTCCCCTTCACCATCACGGATAATATCGATCCCACTAATTTGTGAATAAATTTTTCCTTTTAAAGAATGTTTAAGCATATGGGGCTGGAAAGCATCATTTCCCATAATTTGTTCTTCGGGAATGATTTGTTCTTTTAAAATATGTTGTCCATGATAAATATCATCTAGGAAATAATTTAATGCTTTAACACGCTGTGCACAGCCTGAGGCAATTTTTTCCCATTGTTTTTTCTCGATTACTCTTGGAATTAAATCAAAAGGAATAGTGCGCTCTGTTCCTTCTTTATCGCCATAAACATTAAAGGTAATCCCATGATAAAGAAAATGCTGCTTCGCCTGAGCATTTAGCTCTTTTAACTCATCTAAAGTACGGATGCTCAACCATTGTTCAATTTTTTTAGAAGCTGCACCATTTGACGTTACATCATCAAGCATCTCATTAAAGAACTGTGATTTTAGTTGCTCAAAGAGATTGGTTTGCACAGAAATATGTTCTAAAAAAGAGGTTGGGTTAATGAGTGCTGTTGTTGTCTGCTCTTGTATAAAAAAATCATTATCTAGATGTAATTCATGCTCTTGTTCTGACATAACCACCTCGTCTTATCATTTATCTATATTTCATTTTTAAATAAGCAATTTCAGTGCCACTTATATATCTGTAATACTTGTACGGCATCATTGTTATAACTTTCTTCTAAATCTTATCATCGTTTGCCCAATGGGCTATAAACTGAATCTGACAAACTTGCTAAATCTGTAAAGTTTTTTTATTGTGTTGACACCAAAGCAATTGGCTATAGATGCATTACGCTTATGTCTGTAATAGAAAAAGAAACTTCGAATAGTTTATATCGCCAATGGCAGATCTTGTCTCGCCTACCGACCGGCAAATGGATCGGGACTCGAGAATTGCAAGAAATGCTTGAGCGTGAAGGTATTGATATTAGTTTAAGGACTATTCAGCGTGACTTAAATCAAATTGCTCAGCGTTTTCCGATAGAGAGCAATAAAGCCGTACCTCAAGGCTGGCGGTGGCAATCAGATGCACCTATTCAAAGCTTACCTCACATGACAAGTTCTCAAGCGGTAACCTTTATGATGGTTGAGGAGCACCTTAAACACCTCCTTCCTCCGAGCCTGCTTGATGAGATGGGACCATGGTTCGATTTGGCCAAACGTAGCCTTTCTACACAAAATAATGTGAGACAGTGGATTAACCGTGTACGTATTGTTCCAGCAAGCCAACCGTTAATTCCGCCTGTAGTTGACCGAAATGCTCAACAAGCAATTTATGAAGGCTTACTCCAAGACAAGCAAATAGAATGTGTTTATCGGGCAAGGGTCAATCAGGGTGAAGACAGAACTTATGTTTTAAATCCTTTGGCTTTGGTACAAAAAGGTGCAGTCATTTATTTAATTTGCACACGACATGACAAAACTGAAGTGCAAACATTTGCCCTGCACCGTTTTAAATCAGCAAAAGTATTAGACAGCCGAGCACTGCATCCAGTTAATTTTGATATTGATCATTATATTGATTCAGGGGCTTTAGGCTTTAGAGTGGACTATAACCAACCAACTGAATCAATTCAGCTCACCTTAACCATGACAGAGCAAACTGCGAAAACCTTTTATGAAAGTCAGTTGAGTAAAGACCAAACGATTACTCCGCTTGAAGAAAATATTGTAGAAGTTTCAGCGACTGTACCTTTTACATCTCAACTAGTATGGTGGCTACGTAGTTTTGGTAAGAAATTACTGCATATTGAACCAGTACAAGTACATAATGCTGTGCGAGAAATTGAAACTGAGAATAAATAGATATAAAAAAGAGAACCATAAGGTTCTCTTTAGATTTTGAATTATAATTTTCTTAATTTTATATTGTTCTTATATTTTTACTTGTTTTCAGATCAATGTGTTCTCCCCCACCAAAACTGATCTGCTCTTTCTTTTGCGCTATTTTGAACATGAGTATTGGCATGCCATTTCATATCCATTGTAGCGAATTGATTTCATTGTCATGGTTAAAGCCCTCTTGTTTGAACGTGAATTCAATATAACTGGCGGCTTTAAATATGTGAAATAAGAAAAAAAGGAAGCGAAATCTCTTTTCTTCCTTAGGAAGTTTCCATATATTTTTTGAACAGAAAATAAAAAAGCCCAGTCTTAACTGGGCTTTTTCTACATTTAAATGATTAAGCTGTTTTCTTAATCATATTGTTCTTACGAATTGTGATCATCACAAGCTGAACTGCTGCTGGTGTAACACCAGGAATACGGCTTGCTTGAGCTAAAGTTTCTGGAAGCACTGTTTTTAACTTCTGCGTGATTTCGCGTGATAAACCAGACACGACATCATAGTCAAAATCGGCAGGAATTTTGGTTTCTTCAAGACGCTTTAATTGAGCAACATCTTCATGCTGACGGTTAATGTAACCTTCATATTTCACAGCAATTTCAATTTGCTCACCCACTTGTTCTGAAACTTCAGAACCAGTAAGTTCAGCAATTTGACCGAAGGTGATATTAGGACGTTTAAGCAAATCAATCGCACTACATTCCTTACTCAAATCAGCACCCGTCATTTCAACGAATTTTTTACCCATAGGGTTATTTGGTGCTGCCCATAAATGTTGTAAACGAGAGGTTTCACGCTCAACAGCTTCCATTTTCTCGCAATAAGCAGCCCAACGTACATCATCAACCAAACCAAGTTCACGACCAATAGAAGTTAAGCGCTGATCCGCGTTATCTTCACGTAACATCAAACGATATTCAGCACGTGAGGTAAACATACGGTACGGTTCTTTAGTACCTAACGTGATGAGGTCATCAACCAACACACCCATGTAAGCTTGGTCACGTTTAGGCGTCCATTCTTCTTGCTCCCACGCACGACGCGCAGCATTTAAACCTGCAAGTAAACCTTGGGCACCAGCTTCTTCG
This sequence comes from Acinetobacter sp. D009, assembly GCF_038562025.1. Lineage (NCBI taxonomy): Bacteria > Pseudomonadati > Pseudomonadota > Gammaproteobacteria > Moraxellales > Moraxellaceae > Acinetobacter > Acinetobacter sp. D009. The sequence continues at coordinate 1,365,031 of NZ_CP151886.1, read as the reverse complement.
TAACCTGTTGTACCATTAATTTGACCAGCAAAGTACAAGCCATTAATCGCTTTAGTTTCAAGTGTAAATTTCAAAGCTTGCGGGTTGAAATAGTCATATTCAATTGCATAGCCTGGACGTAAGATATGGGCATTTTCCATACCACGGATTGAACGTACAAGCTCGAACTGAACATCAAACGGTAAAGAAGTTGAAATACCGTTTGGATAAAGCTCGTGTGTATCTAGACCTTCTGGCTCTAAGAATACTTGATGTGAGTCTTTATCAGCGAAACGATGAATTTTATCTTCGATTGATGGACAGTAACGCGGACCTACACCTTCAATAACACCAGTGTACATTGGTGAGCGATCTAAACCACCACGAATGATATCGTGGGTTTTTTCATTTGTATGCGTGATATAACAGTTTACTTGTTCAGGGTGCATAGAAGCATCACCCATGAATGACATCACTGGAGATGGGAAATCACCCGGCTGCGGAATCATGACTGAAAAATCAACTGAACGTGCATCAATACGCGGTGGAGTACCAGTTTTTAAACGTCCTACTGGTAATTTTAATTCACGTAAACGTTGAGCAAGTGCAATAGAAGGAGGATCTCCCGCACGACCACCGCTTGATTTTTCTAAACCAACGTGGATTACACCACCCAAGAATGTACCTGTAGTCAACACAACAGTTTTCGCATCAAAGCGAATACCCATTTGGGTAACAACACCTTTAACGGTATCGCCTTCAACAATCAGGTCATCAGCTGCTTGCTGGAAAATGTCAAGATTTGCTTGATTTTCCAAAGTATCACGGATAGCAGCTTTATAGCGCACGCGGTCAGCTTGAGCACGTGTTGCACGCACAGCTGCACCTTTACGCGAATTTAAAATACGGAACTGAATACCACCTTTATCGGCAGCCAGAGCCATTGCACCGCCAAGTGCATCAATTTCACGGACTAGGTGAGACTTACCAATACCACCAATTGCTGGGTTACAACTCATTTGGCCCAAAGTCTCAATGTTATGGGTCAAAAGCAAAGTCTGTCGTCCCATACGCGCAGCAGCAAGGGCCGCTTCCGTACCTGCGTGACCGCCACCGATAACGATAACATCATAAACTTTAGGATAGTGCATGAGTACAAAAACACCAGAAAAAAAAGACGGAACATTATAGCAAAATTATCTGCTTATTGATGTACATAATTACAAAATTGTCTTCACATAATTTACGCTATGCCACATGATTTGACATTTTGTTTCATGAATTCAATACAAAGTGAATGTTTTTAAAATTAATTCATCTTAGAATAAAAAATGTACAGCACTTCTATGACTTTAAAATTAACGCAAAGAGAAGGAATACAAAATGAAAACGACCATGTTAAAAATCTTAACTGCATCTCTAATTTGTTTTTCAGGCGTAACTTTTACCCATGCTGCTGACACGAGCAAAGCCGAAACGCAAAAACAAATTCGAGTCTGTGCAAAAAAACAGCAAGGTGAATGGGTTTCTTACAATCACAACGGTGTAATCTTTAACGGTACTTGCCAACCAAACGAAAATGGCAAGTTACAATTTAAGGCCCCTGCTCCTTAATCTGTTTTGACATAGGTATAGAAGAAGTCATTTATTTTCCGCTATATCTCATCAGTATTTTCAAAGACGGTCCATTAAAGATGGGCCGCTTTCTTTTTTAAAATGGTCTAGTCCGCTACAATACGCCTTTAAATAAAATTTTTAGGTCCTTTTCGTGAAGTGGTTACAAATACACATTACCGTTGATCAAGAACAAGTTGAGTTCACAGAAACACTTTTAATGTCTCTAGGTGCGGTAAGCGTAACGCTGGATGATGCTGAAGATCAGGCTTTACTTGAACCATTACCGGGTGAAACACCTTTATGGAATAAAGTTATTGTGACAGGCATCTATCAACAAGACGAACAAGACCCAATTGATGTCGACACTTTAGAAGCTTTCTTAAAAGCTCAACTTCCAGATGTTCCTATGCGTCATGAAGAACTTGAAGATCAAGTGTGGGAACGCGCATGGATGGATTACTATGAGCCAATTCAGATTGGGGAAAAGTTCTGGATCGTGCCTGAATGGCTAGAGCCACCAGAAGCGGACGCAACTAACATTAAGTTAGATCCAGGTCTTGCATTTGGTACAGGTAATCACGCAAGTACTTTCCTATGCTTACAATGGCTGGGTAAAACTGACGTTAAAGATAAAATCGTGATTGATTATGGCTGTGGTTCAGGCATTTTAGGCGTAGCAGCTTTATTACTAGGTGCTAAAAAAGTATATGCCACAGATATTGACCCGCAAGCTGTTTTAGCAACGAAACAAAATGCAGAGCTTAATGGTGTATTAGATCGACTATATGTAGGTCTTCCTGAAGAGTTTGATCAAGAATTCAAACCTAAACAAGCCGATGTTTTAGTTGCAAACATTTTAGCAGGACCTTTAATGATGCTTGCGCCTGAATTTGCAAATTTAATCAAATCTGAGGGCGAGTTCGCACTTGCTGGTGTTATTGAAGAGCAAGTTGCTGATGTTTCACGTGTTTATTCTGATTTTTTTGATATATTAGATGTCGAAAAGCGCGAAGAAAACTGGTGTCGCATTTCAGGAAAACGTAAAACAATAAATTGAGATTTTTAACTCATGAATGAAAAACAAACCCGCTGCCCTAAGTGTTTAACAGTTTATAAAGTATCTCTTACTCAATTGACTGTTGCTCAGGGTATGGTTTGTTGCCCTAAATGTAATTCAAGCTTTAATGCCTTAACCCATCTAATCAATATTGAACAGCCAGTTATGGTCAACTCAACGACGTTAGCCAATGGTTCAATGCAGACAAGATATATGACGCATTCTCACGTACTAGATATCTTTGACCAAAAAGTAGAAAACTCTAATATTGATCTTTTAACTTATCTCAACAACTTAAATTACTTTCACAACGAACCTATTAATGCTCTACCAAACCTTAATTTAGCTGAGCAGGCATCCCCACAAGAACAAGACAATAATAAAAAGCATAGTTGGCTTTACTATACGCTCTGGAGCTCTGCCAACCTTATTTTAATTTTAGTTTTTACTTTTCAAATTCTCTGGTTTAACCCTAAGCTCATGCATGCAAGCCCAACCGTTAGCCATGCTTTTAATTACGTTTGCCAAATACTGCACTGCAACAAATCAGCAGAACTTTATCAACTTATCTATATAGAAAAGTTAAAAGTCCGCAAGATTGATGCAAACCATACCCAGTTCTCAGGCATATTGCTCAACCAGAATGATAAAAGTATTGAGCTTCCTAATCTAAAGTTGATTTTTACAACAGAGCCAGACAAAACAGAGGAAATCATATTAACTCCTCAACAATATCTAGTTGAAAACTTACGGGGTATTCAACGCATTCCATCAAATACCCCTTTCCGATTCGAATTTGAGCTAAACAAAAGCAAAAAAAGGCTAGTAAATTATCGATTAGAAATTGTCCACCCCTAAAATGTAAAAAAAGTGAAAAAAAAATAAAAAAAAATGCAGTTAATTTGCTCACTTTTTCCTAGACAATGGTATGATACGCGCCACGAAAGCTTTGACTCATATACTCCTCGCTCTCAATCCAAAAAAAATACTGTTAAGCATGTGTGCTTTTCTACTTTAAGCGCATAGCCTAACTTTTTTTGTTTTTGAGGGGGCTGTAACAAATATTTAATTATTGTTACGCTTATTTTTTATTCAATACGAAGAAATATGGCAAGCTAATTGTTCTTATGTTTTAGAGTCACTGTTTTAGGATCTAAAACAGGACTCCGTATTTTTAGACCACATTTATATACTACTTTACCCAAGCTAGTATTTGATTTTCGGATTAACTCGCATGAATAGCAAATCTCCTATTTTTACTGCACAATCTGATGTTGCTCTTCGCATCCACGTGGATCGCGCAGTTCGCCATTATTTTGCACAATTGCAAGGTGAGCAACCATCTCAGGTATATGACATGGTGCTAGCAGAAATGGAGAAACCTCTTTTATCTGTAGTTCTTGAATATACACGTGGTAATCAAACGCGTGCTGCAGAAATTCTTGGACTCAACCGTGGCACTTTACGTAAAAAGTTAAAAGCTCACGGTTTAATGAGTGAATAAATGATAAAATGCTCACGACGTCGTGGGCATTTTTTTATGCTTATTGGTTTTAATCCGTAGACTTGAAATTGTTGAATTAAACATCATGACTATTAAACGTGCTTTGATTTCTGTATCTGATAAGACAGGAATTGTCGAATTTGCTCAAAACCTTGCAGCTCTAGGGGTAGAACTATTATCTACAGGCGGCACATATAAGTTGCTTAAAGATAATAATATCGCGGTTGTAGAAGTATCTGAACATACTGGCTTCCCTGAAATGATGGATGGTCGTGTTAAGACATTACATCCAAAAATTCATGGCGGTATTCTTGCTCGTCGCGGTTTAGATGAAGCAGTTATGGAAGAACACAACATCGATCCGATTGATCTTGTTGTTGTAAACCTTTATCCATTTGCTGCAACCGTTGCAAAACCTGACTGTACTCTTCCTGATGCAATCGAAAATATCGACATCGGTGGTCCTACAATGGTTCGTGCAGCTGCTAAAAACCATGCTTCAGTAGGTATTGTAGTTAATGCTTCTGATTACGACACTGTAATTAATGAATTAAAAACTGCTGGTTCACTTTCTTATGAAACACGTTTTGATTTAGCAGTTAAAGCATTTGAACATACAGCTCAATACGACGGCATGATCGCTTCTTACTTAGGCGCTCGCGTTGGTAAGACCGAAGGTGAAGCTGACTTATTCCCTCGTACATTCAATACTCAATTGAACAAAGCACAAGATTTACGTTACGGTGAAAACCCACATCAATCGGCTGCTTTCTATGTCGAAGCTAATGCAAAAGAAGCATCAGTTTCTACTGCAAAACAGTTACAAGGCAAAGAATTGTCTTATAACAACATTGCAGATACAGATGCTGCACTTGAATGTGTTAAATCATTCGCAAAACCTGCTTGTGTCATCGTAAAACATGCTAACCCTTGTGGTGTTGCGGTTTCTTTAGACGGCATTAAAGCTGCTTATGATTTAGCTTATGCAACTGATCCAGAATCTGCTTTTGGCGGTATTATTGCATTCAACCGTGAATTAGACGTTGCAACTGCTCAAGCAATTGTAGAGCGTCAATTCGTTGAAGTTATTATTGCTCCAAGTATTGCTGATGGCGTGCTTGAAGTTACTGGCGCTAAGAAAAATGTACGTGTTTTAGTATGTGGTGAGTTACCTGCAATTGATGCACGTGCACCGCAACTTGACTATAAACGCGTAAATGGTGGCTTACTTGTTCAAGATCAAGACTTGGGCATGATCACTAAAGATGATCTTAAAGTAGTTACTAAGCGTGCGCCAACTGAGCAAGAAATTGATGATCTTATCTTTGCTTGGAAAGTTGCGAAATACGTAAAATCAAACGCAATTGTTTATGCTAAAAACCGCCAAACTATTGGTGTAGGTGCAGGTCAAATGAGTCGCGTTAACTCAGCTCGTATTGCTGCCATTAAAGCTGAACATGCTGGTTTGGTTGTTGAAGGTGCTGTAATGGCATCTGATGCATTCTTCCCGTTCCGTGACGGTATTGATAATGCTGCTAAAGCTGGCATTAAATGCATCATTCAACCAGGTGGTTCTATGCGTGATGAAGAAGTAATCGCTGCAGCAGATGAAGCTGGTATTGCAATGGTGTTCACTGGTATGCGCCATTTCCGCCACTAATTTAAATTTAGTCCTCCCTAACCCTCCTTTCATTCAGGAGGGTTTTCCACAATAATGGAGCTAAACTCCACCTTGAGGAATAGAGGGGGATGAAAAGGATTAAAGTTAAGGAACAAATTAAAAATGAATATTTTAGTTTTAGGTAGTGGTGGTCGTGAACATGCTTTGGCATGGAAAATCGCGCAAGATACCAAAGTTACTCAAGTTTTCGTTGCACCGGGAAATGCGGGAACTGCAACTGAAGACAAATGCGTTAATGTTCAGCTTGATATTTTAGACAATCCTGCAATTATCGCTTTTGCTAAAGAAAATAATGTTGAACTTATTATTGTTGGTCCAGAAGCACCTTTAGTGAATGGTGTGGTAGATGCTGCTCGCGAAGCAGGTCTAAAAATTTGGGGACCAACTCAATATGCTGCGCAGCTTGAAGGCTCAAAGGCATTTGCTAAACATTTTTTAAAGCGTCATAACATTCCAACTGCTTTTTACGAAGTATTTACGGAAGTTGATGCAGCTAAAGCTTATGTTGAAAAAAATGGTGCACCAATTGTAATTAAGGCAGACGGTCTTGCTGCTGGTAAAGGTGTAATCGTTGCAATGACCAACGAAGAAGCTTTTGCAGCAATTGATGACATGCTTGCAGGCAACAAATTCGGTGATGCTGGTTCACGTGTTGTAATTGAACAGTTCCTTGCAGGTGAAGAAGCTTCTTTCATTTGTATGATTGATGGTAAAAACATTTTACCAATGGCAACTTCACAAGATCACAAGCGTATTTTTGAAGGTGACCAAGGTCCTAATACTGGCGGTATGGGTGCTTACTCTCCTGCTCCGGTGGTAACTTCTGACATTTTCGAACGTGTTATGACTGAAATCATGCGTCCGACTGTTGAAGGTATGGCTGCTGACGGACATGTCTACACTGGTTTCTTATATGCTGGCTTAATGATTGATGAACAAGGTCAACCGCGTGTGATCGAGTTCAACTGTCGTTTCGGTGATCCTGAAACTCAGCCAATCATGATGCGCTTAAAGTCATCTCTTGTTGAATTGGTAGAAGCTGGTATTGCTGGCAATTTGCCAAAAGAAGCTGAATGGGATGAGCGTAAGTCAATCGGTATCGTACTTGCAGCCGAAGGCTATCCTGATAGCGTACGCAAAGGTGATGTAATTTCAGGTATTGGACAATCACCTGAAGATACTAAAATTTTCCACGCAGGCACTGCAACTCGTGAAGATGGTCACATCGTGACTTCTGGTGGTCGAGTTCTTTGTGTAACTGCGCTAGGCGACAGCGTGCTTGAAGCACAAATTAATGCACTTGAAGTATGCGGACAAGTAACCTTTACAGGTATGCAATATCGTAGTGACATTGGCTATCGCGCAATTGCACGAGAAAAAGCTGAGTAAAAAACTCTCAACTGATAAAAAGCCCTCTATTAAAGAGGGCTTTTTATATTTCATTCTTATTTATCAGAAAATTTTATATAAATCCCAGTTTTTATTCACTTCCAATCAATAAGATCGAAACATGTCCACTATATTGAATATGTTTTTATTGATATGATTAGATAAAGCGTTGGAACTTTCCACAAAGTTATTGTGCCTTTAAATATTAAGGTTCATCATCTAATTCTGTTAGGGATAATAGTTATTTTTAACATTGAATACTTTTAGAAATCGCTTAAAGACTGTCAACTTATGATAGAACTGTTGTGAAAAATAGTTTTATTGAGTACAGATCAAAAACGATAAAATAAGTATCTGAGGAATTAGAAAAGAGCTAAAAGTTATAACTTTTAGCATTCAAAACTTTGTGACGTGACAACAAAACTCATTCTCTTTTCTAGAGAGCCAACTAAATAGTTGATATCTCTCTTAATCAGGACTTTTTTTACATGAAAAAGCTGATCAGTCTTTTTTTAAGCGTGTCTGTACTATTACTTGCAGCTTGCGGTAAACAACAAAGTGAACCACAAGCTGGAAAGAGTGGTGATTCATCACAACCTCAAACTGTGGTTATTGCCTCAACTGGTTCTGACGCTGATATCTGGCGTTATATTTCGACTTTACCAGAAACTAAAGCTGCTGGTGTTAAGCTTGAGGTGAAAAATTTCACTGATTATGTTGCAATGAATACAGCTGTAGCAAATAAAGAAGTCGACTTAAATGCATTCCAATCTTATGCATATTTGGTGGCTTTCAATGCATCAAATAAAGATAAAATTGCTCCAGTTGCTACAACTTATCTTGAGCCAATGGGGATCTACTCAAGTAAACATAAAAAAGTAGAAGAATTCCAACAAGGTGCAAGCATTGCAATTCCTAATGATGCTGCGAATGAAGCTCGTGCATTATTGTTATTACAAAGTGCTGGCTTAATTAAACTTAAAGCAGACTTCGACCCTGCTAAAGGCACACCAAGCGATATTATCGATAACAGTAAAAAAATTGATATCAAACCAATCCAAATGGCGACAGCTGTACGCGTAAAAGATGAAGTTGATGCAATTGTTTTGGGTAATACGTTAGCTTTAGAAGGTGGTTTAAACGTACTTAAAGATTCTATCTACTATGAACCTGTTGACCAAAGCACTAAACTGAATGTAAACATCCTTGCAACAGCTGAATCTCGCAAAGATGACCCAATTCTTCAGAAAGTTGGTCAGCTATACCACACTGAAGCTGTTAAAAAATACGTTGAACAACACTTTGGTGGTACAAAAGTTGACGTGAATCAGCCAATCAGCTACCTCACGGAAGCTAAATAGTAATATAATAGCTGCAACGCGAAACAGGCAAAGACTCTTTGCCTGTTTTTTCTTTTTAGCATAGTTTTTGACGACATGATTCAATTTAAAAACATTTCAAAGCACTATCAGCTTAAAGGCCAAACCATACGAGCTCTGGACCAAATTAATTTGGAAATTCCTGAAGGGAGTATTTTTGGCATTATTGGCTATAGTGGTGCAGGTAAAAGTACTTTAATCCGCCTGATTAACTTACTTGAACGACCAAATGAAGGTCAGGTTATCATTAATCAAAAGGACTTCACTGCTTTGGATGCGCGTTCATTACGTCAGGAACGTGCAAATATTGGTATGATTTTTCAGCACTTCAATTTGCTACAAACCAAAACGGTTGCTGAAAATATCGAAATGCCAATGCGTCTGCTGAATTACAATAAAGCAGAACGTGAAAAGCGCTTAAATGAGTTATTGGAGTTCATTGATCTTAAGCATAAAAAAGATGCTTATCCTGATGAACTTTCTGGCGGCCAAAAGCAACGTGTCGGTATTGCTCGTGCTTTGGCAAATCATCCAAAAATTCTTTTGTGTGATGAAGCAACCTCTGCCCTAGACCCGCAAACAACCAAGTCTGTTTTAGAGTTACTCAAGAAAATCAATCAAGAGCAAAAAATCACAATCGTTATGGTGACCCATGAAATGGATGTCATTGAAACTGTTTGTGATCATGTAGCTGTGATGGAAGCTGGTAAAGTCATTGAACAAGGTTCAACGATTGATATCTTTAGTAATCCTCAACATCCGACGACTAAAAACTTTATTCAAACTGTGTTACATCAACAGTTGCCTGTAAATATTTTAAATCAACTCGAGAATCAGCATCACCATAGCATCTACTGTTTACAGTTTTTGGGCCGTTCTGCTCAAGAACCTGTAATTCAGTCACTGATTAAACAATTTGATATTAGTTTAAATATCTTATTCGCCAACATGACTGAAATTAACGGTACTGTCATTGGTCAAATGTTTGTACAGCTTCTAGGTGAGCCTCAGTTGATTAAACAGGCTATCGAGTTTTTAGAGAAAAATGAAGTGAGTGTAGTTCAATCAGGAGATCAAGTATGAGAGATTTAATCGTACAGTGGTTAACTGAACTAACTCAACCTTTCTGGCACAGTTCCCTTTCAATTGACCAGTTTGTAACAGCTCTACAAGAAACATTTCACATGGTGTTTTTTGCGCTGTTATTTGGTGGTATTTGGGGTTTCATTCAAGGGGTTATCTTGCTTGTAACTCGCCCAGAAGGTATTTTGCCAAATAGATTCGTCTATCATTTACTCAACCCGATTGTAAATGCGTTACGCTCTCTCCCATTTATTATTTTACTTATTGCAGTGATTCCTCTTACCAAGTTATTGGTAGGTACTTCAATTGGTACGTGGGCAGCGATCGTTCCTTTAACAATTTACGTTGGTCCATATATGGGACGTCTGATTGAAACTTCCCTACTCGAAGTAAATGAAGGAATTATTGAATCTGCTCAGGCGATGGGTGCTACACCTTGGCAAATTATTTACCGCTTTATTTTGCCAGAAGCACGCAGTTCACTCATTCTAAATCTCACAACAGCCACAATCAGTTTGATTGGTGCAACAGCAATGGCTGGTGCAGTGGGCGCAGGTGGTATTGGTGACTTAGCAATCTCTTATGGTTACCAACGTTTTGATACAAGCGTTGTAATTTTAACAGTAATTGTTCTATTGCTCTTAGTACAGATTGTACAGACGCTAGGTAACTGGCTCTCTAAGATCCGTTAAATTACTCATATAAAAAGCTCCCTAAATGGGGGCTTTTTTGTTTTACATACATCATTTTCATAAAAAGGTTGAGTGAGTGGCTTAATACCATTTTCTGTTATTATCAAAAACAGCGATTACTTACTCTTTGGATTTGGTTTTAGGATAAAACAATGCGTTATAGAATTCATTTTATTGATGTACAGAATGCCCTCCAAAACTATATCTGGATTTTAGAAGATACTGAAACCCAAGAGGCTGTTGCAGTTGATCCAACAGAAGCTGATCTTGTGACTCAATTTTGTCAAAATTATCAACTCACTTTAAAACAAATCTGGCTCACTCATTGGCATAAAGACCATATCGGTGGTGTAGCGGATTTAACGGCTGGCCAAAATATTACTGTCTATGGTCCACGTGATGAGCTCTCAAAAATTCCGGGAATTACTCACCCCTTACAACATGACGATCATTTAAAATTTAATGATTTAAAAGTAGAGATTATCGCGACCCCAGGTCACACCTTAGGGCACATTGTGTATTTTATTGAAGAGTTAGAAGCTGTATTCTGCGGTGACACTTTGTTTGCAATGGGATGTGGACGATTATTTGAAGGTACGGCTGAACAAATGTATCACTCACTTAGTCGTTTAGCAGCGCTACCAACACAAACCAAAGTTTATTGTACGCATGAATACACGCTTTCAAATGCCGAATTTGCCTTAACGGTAGAGCCGCATAACCACGCCTTATCTGAACGAGCTGAAGAAGTTCGTGAGCTACGTAAACAAGGATCAATCACCCTTCCGAGTACGATTGAACTAGAATTAGCCACCAATCCTTTTCTTCGTGCAGAAAGTGCTGAAGACTTTGCTCATTTACGTGCACTTAAAGATAACTTTTAAAGTTAAAGCTTCTCCTTTTAAGAGATACAGTTTCATTTTAAGAACTGTATCTTTTTGCATAGCGCACGTTGATCGTAATTATTTTTTACATTTACTTTCTTCATATTTATTCATCTTTTTAAAAATTCCCTCAAATTTATATTTTCTTAAAAACACGCCAATAAACAACCCATTAGAAAAAAAGTTTTTATTTTTTAGTTACATAACACCACCATATTTTTATAAAAATGAAAACTGTTCTTTCTCTATCTTACTTTTTTTACAAGTTGCAAAATAAAACAAAGTTTTCCCCCTTTAAAAAATCTAATTAAAACCCTATTAATAAATAAGATGTAATGCCACGGATAGAAGGAGTTCTCACGTGAAAAAGGTTGTTAAAGCTAAAAATTTGATTGCGTTTCGTATTTGGTTAGAAAAGTTAGGGTATTCAGTTAAAAATCTTGCTGATGGAAAAGGTTTTACTTTTAGTTTTAAAAAAGAATATGGTTTAGTGACCTGTGATTTAGCAGGTAATTCATTAGCGATGCAATTAGGTGAAGAGTTTGAGGATCACTTAAAAGCATAATTTTTTACGACTCGATTTACAGTATTGTCTTTTTGAAAGATAAGTAATATTGCAGAACTTTAGAATGGTTTAATTAAAATATATTGTTAGATATTAAACAAAAAATCTGTAGCGGGGCTACTCTCCCAAATTGCCCTCAGCTACAGATTTTTTTATAAGATTATTCTGCTTTAGGGTTCTTTAAAGCTTTATCTAAAAGATCTTTATCTAAAGCTTTATCCCATCGTGCTACAACAATTGTTGCGCAAGCATTACCAACTAAATTTGTTAATGCACGGCACTCAGACATAAAACGGTCAATACCAAGAATTAAAGCCATACCTGCTACAGGAACCGCCGGTACAACCGATAGAGTTGCAGCCAGAGTAATAAAGCCTGCGCCAGTCACCCCTGCTGCACCTTTAGAACTTACCATTGCCACAAGAAGCAATGCAATTTGTTCACTAATTGATAAGTCAACATTACACGCTTGTGCGATGAACAGAGCCGCCATAGTCATGTAGATATTTGTACCATCAAGGTTAAATGAATAACCTGTCGGAATCACCAAACCTACCACTGATTTTTCACAACCTGCTTTTTGCATTTTATCCATTAAAGATGGTAAAGCTGCTTCAGAAGAACTTGTTCCTAAAACCAACCAAAGCTCATCTTTGATATAACGGATTAAATGAATAATTGAGAAGCCATTGTAACGGGCTACTGCTCCTAAAATCACTATGACAAACAATACCGCTGTAATATAGAACGTCATAATTAATAGTAATAAATTACCAATTGATTCGATTCCATACGCACCAATGGTAAAAGCCATTGCACCAAAAGCACCGATTGGAGCCAGCTTCATTAACATACCAACAAGGTAAAAAACTGGAGCTGTTAAGTTATTTAAGAAGTCAGTAATTGGACGTGCACGGTCACCCAATGCAGCCAAAGAAATACCAAATAACACCGCCACAAACAGAACCTGCAAAATCTCGCCACCTGCCAGAGGGCTAACTAAAGTTTGCGGGATAATATTCATGAAGAAGTCAGTAATATTTGTTGCATGCGCCTTTTCAACGTAAGTATTTACTTTATCGTTAACTAAGGTAGCGGGGTCAATATTAAGACCTTTACCTGGTTGGATAATATTTGCCACAATCATACCAACCACAAGCGCCAAGCTTGAGAAGGTAAGGAAATAAAGCATAGCTTTGCCAGTTACACGGCCGACTCGGCTCATGTTTGTCATACTGGCAATGCCTGTAACAACTGTTAAAAAGATGACGGGAGCAATAATCATTTTAACGATCTTGATGAATGCATCACCAAGCGGTTTTAAACTTTCGCCAAGTTCTGGGTAAAAATGACCAATTAAAATGCCCAAAATAATTGCAAAGATGACCTGTACATACAAAATTTGGTGAAACTTCTGTTTTTTCTGTACCGTTTCTTGGTCAAGGGTATTGAAATCCATTATCTAAATACCTTTTCGATGGGGATAAAAAAATAAAATATAAAGCGTGCACCACAAGCTGCTTTATCAAGGAAAAGCCATTGTAAAGAATAAAAAACGGCCTGTGTTATAAATTTAAAAAATGTCAAATTCAATAATCATGCAATAAATTATATAAAATCATTTTAATTTTCTAGTTTAAAAAAATAAAAAAATAACCAAAATTCACTATAAAGCATTATTTAATCTTAATATTTTAAATAAAAACATGCATAAAAATGGCTGTAGAAGTTTAATTGTCTAATACAGGTACAACATTTATTAAATAAATGATTTTATAAAAAACATGTAAATTATAAATTATGAAAATTTAGTTTTAAAATAATAAGAAAAATTGATATATAATTTTTTAACAAGATAAAGTGTCTCGTTTTTGTTAAAAAAATCCTACTAATAGGCTTTGATAAATTAATTCAAATTAGGGAGCGTTAAATAACCGTTCCAATAAAATGTGGACGTAATCTAAGCTTAAGGTACGTTCAGTGAATAAGATGCGAAATAGCATAGGGGCAATAACAGCTTCGATAATTTCTTCATTATTTATAGTGGGTTCATTACGCGATTTAGCTCTGGCTTGAATAATATCAAGTTGTTGAATAATTAAGGTTTCACATTTTCTTGCATTTGAAGAGTCGGCTGTATATAGCACATCACGCAATAATGTTTGACCAACTTCAGAAGAATACTCCTCAAAATATTGTTCAATCCATGCAGTGATATCTAGCTGAAATGAACCTAAATCTTTTGGTTCCATATCAGGTTTAAGTTCATTTAGGGCTACATCTGAAAATAGCTGATTAATATCGCCCCAACGGCGGTAAATTGTCGAAGGTGTTACTCCTGCCTCATGAGCGATCATAGGTATGGTAATCTGGCTCTGCTCTAAGGTTTTTTGAAGCTCTTTTACCGCTTGGTGCACCGCAGTTTGAATTCTTTCACTACGACCGCCAGGACGTAAGCCAGTAACAACTTTTGCCATTTATAAACTCTGTAAAAGGAATCAAAAAATTTATAAATATTTATATCTATATACAAAATACACTAAAGCTAAGGATTTGCTTTAGTGTGAAAATAATGTATAAAAGCTAAATATTCGCTTTTATGTTATTCATCTTATATGAACAATTCAAGTTCAAAACGGTCTGGATCAGTTTTTCAGTTAGATAGTGCAAGTGCATTGACACTTAATACAATCACGCTCATGACTTTTATGGCGGCGTCTAGTGCACCGACTCCACTTTATCGTCTATACCAACAGCTTTGGCAATTTTCACCTGTCACTTTGACTTTAATTTTTGCAACTTATGCTTTTACTTTGCTGGGTTCATTACTGATTATTGGTTCTTTGTCTGACTATATTGGACGCCGTCCTGTCATTATTGCAGCCATTTTTCTGCAAATTATTTCGATGAGCTTTTTCTTATTTGCTTCAGATGTTTCGATGTTATTTATTGCACGGGGCTTACAAGGAATCGCAACAGGGCTTGCTGTCTCGGCTATAGGCGCAGCAATTTTAGATTTTAGTAAGCTTCAGGGTTCGCTTATTAATAGTATCGCACCAATGGTCGGCATGGCTGTTGGTATATTTCTAACTTGTTCAATTTTGCAATTCTCTGCCCAACCGTTACAGCTTGTTTTTGAATTTTTATGTCTTCTTCTTGTTTGTGAACTCATTTTAAGTTTTTTTACTCCTGAAACAGCACAAAAAAGATCGGGTGCACTTGCCTCTTTAAAACCCAATATGGCTATTCCCCCACAAACAAAAAGTGCTTTATTGAGTATTAGTCCGATTAATATTGCTCTTTGGATGGTCAGTGGTTTCTTCCTATCACTTATGCCATCTTTACTGGCAAAAATTTTCCATACTTCATCGGCATGGCTAAACGGTATTATGTTTATAGCGCTAGCACTCTCAGGTGCGGCAGGTATATTAACGCTTAGAAAGTCGACAAATTATCGTATTTTATTAACAGGGACTCTTTCAATTGCTATTGGTTCTACCATTTTATTTTTAGCAATTAATCTTACAAATGCAATAGTTTTATTTCTTGGTTCTATTATTACGGGTGTGGGTTTTGGTACAGCTTTTATGGGCGCAATCCGCACAGTAATGCCGCTAGCTTTACCAGAAGAACGCGCAGGACTTATGGCTGCATTTTTTGTTGAAAGTTATTTAGCATTTAGTATTCCTGCAATTTTAGCTGGTTATTTTGTTGGGAAAATTGGGCTGATGAGTACAGCAAATAGTTATATTTGTTTTATTGCCTTACTGTCGCTTGTTGCCCTTCTTCTGATTTTTAAAAACTTTAAAAGTAAATAAGCCTATAAAAAATAACCTCTATAGAGGCTATTTTTTATTTTATTGATCACGCCAAGGTTTTAAAAACCGCTTTACATACTTTTTAAATGGCCATGTAAATTGTTTTATAAAACTATTTGGAATTTTATAACCTACCGTGCCATACACGCTTGCCAGATGATTTGGCATATATACACTTTTGAAGATGACATCATATAAAGGAATAAAAGCAGCGTAATTTTTATCAATGGCTGGTTTTTCTGAAGAATGATGCCAATGGTGAAACTCTGGCGTTGCGATAATCCAGCGCAAATATGGAAAACGAAAACGTACATTGGAATGAATGAAAATAGCGTGAAACGAAATAAAGATTAAATAAGCAAAAACAGCTGAAGTATGAAAACCTAACAAGAAAATCGGTAAAGTGGCAATGAAGCGAGTCATTAGCACTTCAATGACATGCAGACGAGAAGATGCTAACCAATCCATATATTCAGTCGAATGATGAATTGCGTGAAAGCGCCATAAGAAATTAACTTCATGCATAGCACGGTGCAACCAATACACCGTAAAGTCGACCACAATTAATAGTTCAATAAATTGCAGCCAAATCGGCTGAGCTTGTACATAAGGCACAATTGGATTATCAGGTAGATGCGTAATCCAATATTGAATCGGCATGACGGTTAAAAAGCTAAATAATTGAATGCCAATATGACTGACCATGAAATACTTCATATCGGTCACCCAGCCCACCCTTAATATTTTCTGTTCAGGATTTTTAGCAAAAAAACCTTCAAGCGGAATAAAAATGAATGCTAAAATGAATAAGGTCAGTACAAAATAATCGATACCTGCATAAAACGGTACACTTGGTAAAACGGGTGCTTCAATTACCCCACGCCCCAAAACTGCTGCTACAAGTGAAAAACATAGTCCGTAAAAGCCATATCGGTTTTGACGGACAATTGCACTAAATGCACCGAAACCAGCGCTAATAATAATGCCCGTAATCAGTCCATAATAAAAAAGATGATAATGTTTTGCGTAAAGAGGGCGGAGTTCTGGAGTCGTTAATACACTGGGAAATAAAAAACATAATGCACCAAATAAGCAAAGCAAGCTGAGTGACATGGAAATAAAGGCGCTGATTTTCCCTAAACCTGCGTTCAGTTCTAAATTCTCAAATTTTGCTCTTAATTGATCTGTCATGATTCATATACAATTCTTATTGTGTATAACGCGAATGCTATCAAAATTTAATAATAAATTGGAAAGAACTTTAACTTCTCAGATCAAAGCCATTAATCTGAAAATGAATTTTAAATAGCTGTAAATTGTTCTTATAAAACTTCAAATATTTGACCGACAGATTGAATCAGCCATTTTCTGGCAATAATATCATCACTACGATTAAACCAGTTCAAGCTCACTTTAAAAGAATCCATGGCAAAAGGTAATTCAAACATTTGGACATTACCATGAGCTAGATAATGCCGAGCTGCTCGCGATGGTAATGTCACCAACATATCTGAACTCTGCAAAACACCTTGTAAAACACTAAAATGTGGAACTTCTAAACGAATTCGTCGCTTCAAATCCATTGTTTTTAAATATTGCTCAACTTGGATATGCCCTGTCGATGACTTGATGGCAACATGATCTTCTTGCAAATATTGCTCTAATGTCAGTTGCTGCTGTAGCCTTGGATGGTCAGCTCTAGCAATACATACATATCTTTCTTCAAATAGAGTGCGTGTTTCTATTTTAGGCATTATGGTCTGCGTACTATTAAATACGGCTAGATCTAAAAAGCCATCAATAAGCCACTGTTCAACCTTAGACGACTGAATCTCTTCAATCTCAATTTGAATATAGGGTGCTGTTTTCTGCAAAAAAGCCATAAGACTAGGCAAGAGGCAAATCTCCCCAGCGTCCGAGAGTCCAATTCGGAAAGTTTTATTTGAGTTTTCAGGATGAAATTCCTGTGCTTGAGCAATCGCTGACTCAATATTAAAAATTGCTTGATGAAAAATCGGATAAAGCTCATGTGCAACTTTTGTAGGTTCGACGCCACCTCTGCTTCGGGTAAACAATTCATCATTTAACTGACGGCGTAAACGGTTCAAATTATAAGTTACAGAAGGCTGGCTCAAATTTAATTTATCAGCAGCTTTACTAATATGCCGAGACTCATAAATACAGACAAAAACTTTAATCAAACCTAAATCCATGGTTCTGATCCTTTAAATACTCTAAACAAAGACTTTAACTTCTTTGCTTAGAGTTTAGTTCCTTTATGGGAATAAAAGCGCTTAATTTTTATGAAGATATACTTGAATTCAGCATTACACGTTTAGTTCGATTACAAATACTTATGGCAATAACACTTAAGGTTGCCAGCACGCAAGGAATGGCTAACGCGATAAAATTATATTCAATCGGTAGATGTAAACTTAAAAGCCAGCCGCATAAAATCGGACCTAGAATCGCCCCAATACGACCTACACCCAAAGCCATACCAATCCCAGTACTGCGAATTGGTGAAGGATAAAACTGAGCCATATAAGCTAGCAATAAAATTTGCCCGCCGATAGACGCCGCTCCTGCAATGGCAATACAGAGATATAAAATGACCATAGGTAAAGCATAGCTCAGCAAGTAAAGTGAAATTGCTCCCGCTAAGAAGAGTGAACAAATTACTTTGCCTAAATGAAAACGATCAGCAAAGTATCCTCCAGCGATTGCGCCCAACATCCCACCCAAGTTTAGCGCTAGTAAAAAGACGAGACTGGTTGATAAATCATATCCTGCATCGACCATGAGTTTTGGTATCCAGTTACCGAGCGCATACACCATCAGTAAAGCCATAAATACACTCAACCAGAAAAATACAGTGACTAAAGCACGGTTCTCGGTAAATAGAGCAACCAAAGGCCGAATAGCAGTTTGTTGATTTTCTTGGTGTAATACGATACTCGTATGATCAGTTATGCTTTGTTGTGGTGTTAATTGTTGAAGTAAATCACGTACCTCTTTCCATTTTTTCTGGCGAACTAGATAATCAATTGATTCGGGTAAAAACTTCCAAATAATAGGTAATGAAATGAGTGGAATACCTGCCAGAATAAACATGATTTGCCAACCAAATTTAGGAACCAACCACATGCCTAAAAGCGCTGAACTCATCCCGCCAATCGCATAGCCGCTAAACATGAGTGATACTAAAGTTGATCGTAATTTCTTTGGGGCAAATTCGGTCATTAAGGCAATAACATTCGGCATTACACCGCCCAAACCTAGGCCAGCAATAAAACGATAAATAGAAAACTCTTTAGGACTGTTGGCAAAACCGCATAACACTGTAAAACCACTAAAAATGAAGACACACAGCATAATTAAACGCTTACGGCTAAAGCCATATGGCTCTAATTTGTCAGCCAAGCTACCGAAAATCATGGCACCAAACATCATGCCAAATAATGCAACACTGCCCAGCAATCCAGCAGTCATACTATCTAACTGCCAGTGTTGCATAAGCTTGGGTAATGCAACGCCATAAATGACTAAATCATAACCATCAAAAATAATAATGAGCGCACTCAGCAAGATCACCCGCCAATGTAATGGCGTTAATCTTGCATCATCAATCAATTGATTTGCATTTAGTTTTTCCATAATTGCTTTCCTTAGCAAATTGCGTGTAAAACAAAAATTTATTTAAATGGTTGCCATTCCTAGCTGATGTAATTGTTGCTGTGCTTCTGCAACATCCTGTTCTAGGTCGTGTTGCCATAACCAGTCAAAGCGATGCTCAAGATGTTCGCCAATTTCGGCAAACGTTGGGTACTGAGTCGAATAACACTCATAAATTTCGCCAGACTCACGAGAAGTTTGCTGAACACGAGAAGCACGTTTTAAACGGAGCTTTTCATATATCGAAGACACATCAGTTAATTGATCTGCTTGTAAGTTTTTTGTCGACAATAAGGCCGCGAGAATTAATGCATCTTCAAGACCTTGGCCTGCTCCAGCACCTTGATGAGGTAACATGGCATGTGCAGCGTCGCCCATGACAATGATATGACCTGAGATACTTTGATAAGTCGAAAGTTCTTCAATTTCATGTAAGGCCCAAATGGTAGGCTGTTCAATTAAATTGAGTAATGTTTGACAGCTTTCACTCCAGTCTGAAAAATCGGAAAGCATTTGAGCTTTATCGACAGGCTTAGTCCACGGTGTATCGGCTGGTAGTATTGTATCTTCGCGGTTTGAACAGAAAGCAACGATATTAATTTGCTCACCTTTACGAATTGGGAACGTTAAAATATGTTTGTTTTTGCCCAATAACATTTGGGGAATATCTGCTAAATCTGTATCGCCATTTACTTGTTGCAAAGCTTCTTTAAATGAAGCGTGAGAAATAATGCCACGATATGCCCAAGTTCCTGAAAATCGTGGATGAACTGGTGGTAAATGATGAGAAGCTAAAACATATTGGCGAGCCACAGAGCGGATACCATCAGCCCCTATCAAATAATCGCACTCATGCTGACCACCATCATTAAAGTGCAAAATCACCTGATCATCTTGTTCTTCAATCGCCTCAAGGCGTTTAGAAAAATGGACATTTTGCGTAGGCATGTGAGGAATAATGGCATCAAGAAAGTCAGCACGATGAACAGATGACTGCCCTACACCTGTCGCGATCGATGCTGATAAATATTCATCGGTATAACCATTGCGCCATTGAAACCAAACATCTTGAAATGGTGGCGATACTTTATCTGCAATTGCATGATATTCGTTAGCTAAACCTAACAGTTCAATGGCTTTAACTGCATTGGCACCAAAAGAAATCCCTGCCCCAATTTCAGAAAACTGAGGTGCAGATTCAAACATTTGGACATCTAAATGGGCGTGTTTACTTAAATTACTTGCTAAAGCCAGACCAGCAATACCACCACCGACCACGGCAATTCGAATATGTGTATTCATGTGTTTGTTCCTTAAACATCATTATCGTTTTCACATATTCATTTTTGAGAAGTTGGCTTATAAAGTCCAATTAGTATTTTTTTCGTTCAATTATTTAAAAATTAAATAATAGCCATTTGGGCGAGCCTTTATAAAGCTTAAAGACCACCCATGCTAATAAATGATCGTTAAAACACTTTATGGTGTGCCTGGCGGGGTTCCAATAGCATGTTTCATTGGAGCTTCATAAGTCGTCTCAGCAACTGGCGAAACGCGCCAAATCGTATTGCCCACATCATCTGCAACTAACACAGCACCTGAGAAATCAATTGCTACACCCACAGGGCGACCATACGCTTTGCCTTTATCGCTGAGGAATCCAGTCAAGATATCTTGCGGTGGACCAGAAGGTTGACCACTTCTAAATGGTACAAAAATAACTTTATAACCACTGTGAGGCTTACGGTTCCAAGAACCATGCTGACCGATCAATGCCCCACCTCTAAATTGTGGCATCAGTTCGGCTGCATAAAATGCCAGGCCTAAAGAAGCCGTATGGTTGCCTAGTGCATAGTCGGGTTTAATTGCACGAGCAACCATTTCAGGATTTTGCGGTTTTACTCGCACATCTACATGTTGACCATAGTAGCTATAAGGCCAACCATAAAAAGCACCGTCTTGAACCGAAGTCATATAATCGGGTACTAGGTCACTACCGATTTCATCGCGCTCATTAACCACCGTCCAAAGTTTACCGCTTTGAGGTTGCCAAGCCATACCATTAGGATTACGCAGTCCTGTTGCAAATGGGCGTGACTGACCACTTGCAATATCAAACTCTGTAATTTGTGCACGACCTTTTTCTTGATCTAAACCATTTTCAGCAACGTTACTGTTAGAACCAACGGTAATGTACAGCTTGGTTCCAGCTGGGTTAGCAATTACATTTTTGGTCCAATGATGGTTTAAGGCACCACCCGGTAAGTCCAATACTTTGGTTCCACTGGCTGTAATTTGAGTTTCTCCTTCTTGGTAAGGAAAACGCACCAGTGCATCCGTATTAGCGATATATAAGTTATTACCGACCAATGCCATACCAAATGGAGAATTTAAGTTTTGAAGAAATACTGTTTTCTGATCGGCAACTCCGTCTCCATTGGTATCACGAAGTAAACTAATACGGTTTGCGCTCGGATGAGATGAGCCTGCACGCCTCATCACAAAAGTCATGATTTTACCTTTAATACCTTTGCTGTCTTCCGGTTTAGGCGGAGCATCTGTTTCAGCAACCAATACATCGCCATTTGGTAATACATAAAGCCAACGCGGGTGCTCAAGTCCTTTGGCGAAGGCTTTGACCTTTAAACCTTCTGCTGGAGTTGGCATAGCGCCATTTGGCCAGCCCTCTGCTGGAGCTATATTCACTGTCGGTAATAAGCTTGATTTAGGCTGAGGAAGTTTTGGTTCTGGACCATAACTATCAGTAATTGGATATTGAGATGATGATGCACATCCTGCAAGTACACATACAACCGTAATGCCTAAAGTTGGCTTCAAAAAATCGTTAAGCATCTTTTATCTCCATTTTATTTATTCGCAATAAATACAGGTTAATGCTTTAGAAGAGAGACTTATAGTTGATTTATTTAACTGTGCTGAGCATTACAGACCGTATTTTCAAAAATCTAATACATAACTGAGTATTTATTAGGCACTTAATTTACTTTCTTCATTAACTATCAATTAGAACTTGGTACCAGAACTATTGTTTAAAGTATTTAAAAAGCTCTCTTTATCTTTGGGCGAGATCATTACTGTAGCCATTCTTCCATCTTTCATATAATAAATTTTAAGTCGATCTAGCGATAATGCTGGAGAAGAAAGTGGATTATGGGTAGGTTCAATTTGAGTAATATCATCAATATGAATTTTCCATCGGAATACCAAACTCTTAATCATTAAAGTGTTGTTTTCTACCACATAATAAGTATTAAAGATGGGGAACCAAATAAGAAAAATGATTAAACTATAAATGACGAGATATGGAAAATTTGAAGCTAAAGAATAATGATGATTTGCTTCATAAATTTTCATAAGGATATTGGCAGTGATCACAACAAATATTAATAAAAGCCACCAATCAATTTTTGATCTAAATTTCAAAAGTTATCCTCCACGTCTAAATATCATTTATAACGAGTCTTTCTATATATTTTTTAATAAAATAATTGAACTAAAAATTAGCTTTAAATGTTAATGATACAAAATCTCGATCATCTATGGTGCTAAATTCATTAGAACCAAAAAAGTTATTATAGGCAATCTCTGTTGTATATTTTTGCTGATAAGTCATAGATAAAGCCGCACTTACACTCATTTGCCCTTCTTGAAAGTTTTGGCTATATCCATAAACATCATGTCTAAAACTAAGACTTGGCGTAATCACTGTAGAAGGTAAAATATCTTGATAATTTAATGCGCCACGTAGTCGGTAACCAAATGACCATTCATTAAAAAAACCGTTTTTATTACAAAAGCGTTCATTTAAATTGTCTATTTCTGCATTGGTAAGATGGGCTGTACCATACGGCGTACATTTAAACTCACCTGTTTCAGGATTATAAGCCCCTGTTGAAAGTTCACTACGGCCAAATGCTCCTGTCCGACCAAGCCGATGATTAGCAATATCTGCAATATGGTTTAAGGCAAACTCTGTAGACCATGTCATCGAATTTGCACCCCAAATATTGAATATGCTGTCAGTTGCTCCAACCGAAAATTGTGTTACGGGTAAGCGTACATATCCTTGAATATATTGAACTAATTCAACAGTTTTTCCCGGCGGTGCAAATGGTGTTCCTTCCGATAGCACTTGAGCATAGACAATGTCTGTACCGTTTAGTTGTAAAGGTTGATTAGGTTTGTGGGTTAATTCACTAAAAACGGTTGTTGTTCCAACTTTCCCAGTCAAACTTAATCCAAACATTTTGATATTTTCAGGATAGATAGAAAAATAACTCGCGGTATTAAAATGTTCGGGTCCTGCTGCTGTTACAGCGGTTCCATCAAAGTTTGCATTACGGCTATGGTAGTTCGCATAGTAAATACCTAGCTCAGCATTATTTAAACTGGGTAATGTCTGTTTTAAAGCAATACCATATTGGCCATTGTCCTTTGCTTTTCTACTTTCTGCACGTGGAATATAGGTACGTAAACGAGTTGCGGTATCTGATAATTTATCTCCACCTCCAGCAATCAGAACTGGACCTGCATTTTCGGGCACAAAGTCTGAAATCTCAAAGAAAGTTCCGTTACCATCAACAACTGAAGGTCTAAATTTAAATTGATAGAACCCTTCTATTTTCAAATTTTTATTAATGCTTGTGTCGAACGAAAACATTTCGGTTGGAATGATTCTTTCTTTTGCATCACCACCCGGTCGGTTAATTGCAGCAAAATCAAATGCACTCACCGAATTTAAACCGTTTTGAAAAAACTGAGATTTCCCCCAATTTAAAGTCTGTTTGCCTAATTTTAAATTGATGCTTTTTCCATCGTCTAATTCAAAATCTTTCCATATATAGGCATTCCATAAATCAATACCTTTGAACTTTGCGAGCCTTGGCCACGCTGAATCATTAAAGGGTTTAAAGTCTCCGTGTCCTGTCTCATAAGCATGGTCATACCAGTATTTAGTGCTAATGACCGCACCCTGCTGTTTTCCATTTAGTTTAACTTCAGTTATACCTCTGATAATCTGTGAAATGGCATCATATTTACTAAAATTCATACGCCCATCATCACCATTCACATCAATGCTGGCGCCTTGTTTGCCTATTTTGTTTGCGTCAGGCCGATAAAGTAATGAAACGGATGGATCTTGTGTACTCCAACTGGCACCTAAGCTTAATGTCGTTTTTGTCTCGAACCTCCAGTCTTTATCAATATCAAAATTCGCTGCGCTCGCTTTAGACATGAATAAAATTAGGCTTAATGAGACACCTATTTTTTGAATATATAAAACGTGATTATTTCTTTGATTTAAATAGACGTAATGACCCATCATATTATCTCCCTATAAATATGATTTTTCTTATTTATTGCTTATTACTCAAAGCCATCCATTGGCTTTAAATGGTTTACATAAGCAGGTATTTTTTGTACTAGGCAGGTTGTTCGACCTGATCTAACTGTTGAATGAATTGTTCAGCTAAAGGCCAATAGCCAAAGCCAGATGCAGGGTTTAAATGACCCACTTCACCCAAATTTACGAGTTGACTCCCCCACTTTTCTGCCATTTCACTTACAGCTTCATAACGAGCTAAATGGTCATTGGTGCTTGCAACCAAAATGCTGGGAAAAGGTAGTTCTTGATCTGGTAAAGGACTCCATCCTTCTTGATGAAGTACGGTTGGGCTTGGATAATTTTCTGGCCAGCTTTCGTTTAAGTCAGGTGGAGCTACAAGTAAAGCACCCTGAATTGGTCTTTGATATGTTGCAGCCCAGTGTATTGACATCAGCACACCTGCGCTGTGTGCAACTAAAATAACAGGCCCTTGTATTTGTTCGAGTTGTGCCTGAATAGCAGCAACTCTATTTTCACAATTGAGTTTATTAGTTTCTACAGGTGGTACAGAGCGAACCTTTGCTAGCTTTGTTTCTAAGATCGTTTGCCAATGCTCGGGAACATGATCGCGCAACCCCGGAATAATTAAAATTGTTGCTTTGGTTTGTATTTTTTCCATTTCGACGCCTGTGAATTTTGCCATCTAGGAGGCTTAAGAATTTTTATAAAACTCCATTCACAATAAAGGCTCATTTCAGTTAATGGTGTACATAAGACGTCACGGACTTTTCATTTGACGACACATCTTTTTAAAATTTCGTAAATTAATTAAATTAGTTTTTGTAATTACAAATGAATTAAAAGAATAACTTTAAAATTGAATCGACATCATGATTAGGCGCTTAAATAAAAGCTTTTGTAATGTGGATATTTTAGTTATAACTAGATATGAGCTGTAAGGAATATGGCTGATTAAGAACAGGAGATAATAAAATGGTGCCTCTTGCGCATACCGCCTCTTTAAAAAATTATTTGGCAGTTGCTCAGCAATTAGATCTAAATCCCTACCATTTATTATCACGTGTTGGGCTTAGCCAAACTCAATTGAATGATCTTAAACAACGTATTCCTGTAGATAAAGCCATTACTTTGCTTGAAGACTCAGCCCAGATGAGTAACTGTGATGTTTTCGGTTTACATATGGCAGAGCAACGCGAAATCGCGGATTTTGGTGAACTAAGCTTATTATTAAGTTACCAATATACTTTGAGAGAAGCGCTGCAAACGATTGTTCGTTATAGAAATTTACTGAATAACTCACTTGAAATATATATAGAAGAAATTGATGATACGGTTGTTATTCGAGAAGAAGTTATAACTACAACTTGCGGGTATAGTCGCCAAGCGACGGAACTTGCTTTAGGAATCACCCATCGTTTTTGTGCAGCACTCATGATGCAAAAATGGCGGCCGTTAAGTGTACACTTCACTCATAACCCGCCTAGTGATTTAACTTTGCATCGGCGGATTTTTGGCTGTGCGCTCGAGTTCGGTAGTGACTTTAATGGCATTGTTTGTACGGCAGCCGAACTTGATACAACAAACCCTCAAGCAAATTTGGCTATGGCTAACCATGCGCAGCGCTATTTAGATATTTTGCAGAATAGTAATGAATCGACCATGATTTTTGATATTCGTAAAAGTATTTATCTTCTTTTGCCAATGGGCCGCGCTACGGTTGATCAAGTCGCTCAAACACATGGTATGCATGTTCGGACCTTGCAGCGTCGATTAGAAGAAGCTCAGACGAGTTTTAGTGATTTAATGAATGAAGTACGCAAAGATCTCGTATT
The DNA here is from genome assembly GCF_038562025.1 of Acinetobacter sp. D009. NCBI lineage: Bacteria > Pseudomonadati > Pseudomonadota > Gammaproteobacteria > Moraxellales > Moraxellaceae > Acinetobacter > Acinetobacter sp. D009. The sequence goes on along the minus strand of NZ_CP151886.1, from coordinate 1,338,508 downwards.
TCGTTATTTAAAAAATCTAAATTATTCACTCGCTCAAGTGTCTGATATTTTAGGTTACTCAATGCCGAGTTCTTTTACACGGTGGTTCATTAGCCAATTTGGTATGTCACCGAATATGTGGCGTAGTCACAATAAAGCCCTGCTCAATTAATTTCTCTTTATGTGAAGCCCAATGAAGTCATTTAAAATATAAGGAAGCTGGAGAACTATTCCATAACTTCCTTAAAAATTTAATTTTTAAAATTAAAACCACAAGCGCATAAGCCCAAGAACTAACACCACTAAAAAGATGCTTTCGCCGATCATTAAAAGAATTGGTTTAATGCCAACCGATGCTAATTCTTTTAACTGAGTTTTCATTCCTAAAGCACTAATTGCAATGACTAAAAACCAGCGTGATAAATCATTAATTCCATTTTGAACGATAGTCGGCACCCATCCTGTACTGTTAATACAAGCGAGTAGTAGAAAGCCAACGGCAAACCAAGGCAGCAATGGTGGCCGCTCCCCTGTTGAATCAGCACCTTGCATACGGGTAATCATGGCTGCACAAACGATTACTGGAAGCAGCATCGCCACACGCATCAGTTTAACAACAGTCGCCGTATCCCCCGTTTGGGTAGACATGCTATAACCAGCGCCCACCACTTGCGCTACATCGTGAATCGTAGCACCAAGAAACACACCAGCCGCTTGTGGCGATAACTCTAGCCACTTCGCAATCATGGGATAGACAATCATTGCAAAGGTTGAAAGTGCCGAAACGCCAATCACGGTAAACAAGGTCGCTTTTTCTTTTTGCGGATGATTTGGAAAAGCAGCGGATAGCGCCAGTGCGGCTGAGGCACCGCAGATTGCCGTTGATCCACCAGTGAGCATGCCAAATAGTTTTTGGAAACCTAAAATTTTAGCGGCAATAACAGAAACGGCGATTGTGACAATAACCAGAGTAACGACTAACGCAACAGGTTGCCAACCTAGTGCGGTAATTTGCCCCAAAGTTATACGCATGCCGAGTAACGCGATGCCCATCCTCAGCACACTACGTGCGGTGAACTCGATACCTGCCTTACATTTACTTTCAGCCGCTAAAAAATTCACGCTCATGCCGAGCAATAGTGCAAAAAGCATGACTGGCGCACCATAGTGCTCTGATAAAAAACAGGCAGCCGCAGCAACGACCGAACTGACCACAAAGCCTGGCGCTAATTCTCTTGTACGCTGGGAAAAATTTTTCAAAACTAAACTACTCATGATTTTCCCCACACCCCATCACAATAAATACCTTGTCCTCGATCACTTCTACGGGATAGGTTGCAACTTTGAGATGAGCAGAATTAACTAAACAACCATTTGTTAAATCAAAACGTAGACCATGGGCACAGCACTGAATCACTCGACCTTCTAGACGTCCACTAAATAGTGATGCGCCCTGATGAGGACAGCTGTCATCGATTGCATAAAATTGAGCCGCAACGTTAAATAATGCGAGAGTTTTATCTCCAATTTTTAAAAAAGCCCGCTCACCTGAATTCGGTATTTTCTCAAAAGGCACTTCAAATCGGTTGGTCATATCAACTCTCCTTGTGCCAGCATTGCCTCTTGCATCGCTTGATAAAGTACATCTGCTGATTGCGCGCCCACTAAGGCAGAAGCCCGATTAAAAATAAAATAAGGCACGCCATTACCTCCTGTACTTGCAGAGATAAAATCTTGATGATCTTGAATAAGTAAATCTTTGATAAGCTCAGGTAAGAAGCCACAACGTTTCGCGATTTTGTATAAAGTGGTGGTATTTCCGATGTCTAGCCCATCATAAAAATATGCAGCAAAGAGTTGTTCTAACAACGCATTGCACTGCTCAGGAGTACCTATCTTTAAAGCTTTATCAAATAAGCGATGAGCTTTGGCCGTATTTGGCATCCGTTTAATCTGTTCAAAATCGATCTTAAGCCCAACTTTATTTGCAGCCTTATTGACCTGTTCTTGTCTCATACGAACTGCTGTTAAGCTACCTAACCGTTTCAAATAAAACGTTTGAAAAGGTACCCCTTCAATTGCCAAGTCGGGTATAAGCTGAACACCTCGCCAGTGCACGACAACTTTGACTTTGGGGTGAAGCTGATAAAATCTATTTATAGCGATCAGTAACTGACGCTTTCCGATCAAACACCAAGGACAAATAAAGTCAAAAAATACATCAATATGTAATTGCCGAATCATCATTTGTTATTCATCCCGCATTTTTGTATTTGGTTACCTGAATGATTTTTAAGCTCAGTTATTCCTTGCTGCTCAAAGCGTGCGATATCTTTGTGATAATGGCGTTTGGCATAAAAAAATACGGCTGCTGCTGCAATACTGACCAATGGCATAAGTTGAAATGCGCTGTGTAAACCAATCACATCAGATACTTTGCCAACGACTAAAGGACCAAGCGCTAAACCAAGAAAATTGTTAGCTAAGGTGAGTGTTGCAAATGCAGAACCATGAACTGAGTTATGTGTAAGATTGGCCACCATGGCACTAGATGGCCCATTGGTTCCTAGGGCAATAAACATTCCGAGGCAGATGAGAAGTAACTGGTTATGTCCCGCAGGCACAGCAAAAGCAATGAATAAAAGAACACAACCGAGCAAGCAGTATGTAATCGCTAAACTGACCTTACGATCTGGACAGTTACGGCCCAAATAATCACACAACATGCCGCATAGAATTGTGCCTACTGCACTACATAGCAAAATGACCGCTGCCATCACACCTGCCTTGTCGGTACTCATGCCGTAATAGCGATTGAGATAACTCGGCATCCAGACAATCACTGTGCCACCAACAAATAATTGCAGACCACTACCAATGTAAGTGGCAATGACTGAACGACTTGAATATAAAGTTTTTAAAGGGCTTTTTATGTGCTGGGTTTTACTACGAATTTTATTTTGAGGTGCTGCGTTTATTCTGTTTTCTTTCACTAAAATTGGATATAGAAAAGCCAAAATAAGACCAAATAAAGCAATTCCTCCAAATGCCCAACGCCAACCAAAATGCTGTGCGAGTACACCACCTAAAGCCACCCCCAAAAACGAGCCAAATACGCCACCCGCCATAAAAGCACTGGCGAGTGTTGCACGCATTTCTCGTGGAAAAACAGCTACCACCACCGCGATTCCCACGCTGCCATAAGCAGCTTCACCCACACCAACCATAAAACGAGCAATAAACATTTGCTCATAATTTTCAGCCAGTGCGCATCCTAGAGTCGCCAAACTCCATAAAGCCGCCATAATTGCCAAGCTTTTCACTCGCCCAAAACGGTCTGCCATTAAAGACAACGGCAGAGTCAATAAACCCACCATTAAAGCAACAATGCCACTGAGCAAACCTAGCTGACTGTCACTGAGTAACCACTCATTTTTAAGTAAAGGAAAGACTGCGTTTAAGACTTGTCTGGACATGTAATCTGAAATGAGCAAACCAAATGTCAAAGCAAAAACAAGCCATGCATAACGACGAGGTATACTGATTGACGTATCAACATCGCTCATCTGATCTGAATACTGATGTGCATTCATACGACCTCCTTGTATTTTTTATAATTTCTATTTAGCTAGTGCAGCAACGCACTTTTAAAAACAACGCGAATAAGCTGCACTACAATTGAGGTCTAAATTCCGTTAGACCTTGTCACATTAGTTACGCTGCGGTACACCCTTTTGCCCTACTTTACGATTGGGTGCCATACCATTTGCGATTAGGGTTTCTTCAATACTGTTGTATTGCACCCCAATACGATAAATTTCACGGGCTTCTTTTCCTGAGGCAATTTCACGGCCTAATTCATGGGCAATCCGAACAGTTTGCTTAATTTGCTCTACAGATGAAAAACGGCGTCCGTGATGATCAATGATAGTGTCTTCATTACCCACGCGGGCATGTAAACCCATTGCCATCGACATGGTGTTAAAAGGCAATACATTTTTGAGTAGAGATTCTGATGTCAAAGTACATCCATCAGGTACGCGATGAATAAAATTAAAGAAATTAAATGGGTTTGGACCATCAAAACCGCCACCGATTCCAATCCAAGTTAAGTTTAAAGGCCCCATGTACAATCCTTTACGCACCATACGTTCTAGCGTCTCAAGACCATGCATACCGGTTAACTGAAAGTGCGGTTGAATATTGTTTTTGCATAAGCGTTTGATGTGTTCAGTCACCCATGCAGGCCCTGCTGGCACAGTCATCTCTGCATATGCTGCTTGAGTCGCTGGATGTGCCAATGAAGTCCCTTCTAAATACTCAGGATAGAGCAATTCCATAATATTCATTTGTGTGGTGTTAATTGCTACCGTAACTTGATCGGGCTTTGGTGTAAGTTCAGCCAACATATGTCGGGTGTCATCACTTAGCCATAATGCAGCCTCACCTTCACTCTCTGGTGCAAATGAGATCGAGCCACCCACCTGAATAATCATGTCAGGCACAGCTTCACGAACCCCTGCAATAAGCTCATTAAATTTTGACAAGCGTTTAGAGCCTTTGCCATCAAGCTCACGGACATGTAAATGCAGCACCGTCGCGCCCGCTTCATAGCACTCAACCGCTTTTTGTATTTGCTCATCCATGGTCACTGGAATATCTTCAGGAAAGTCTTCCGGCATCCATTCGGGGCCATACGGCGCAACCGTGATTACCACTTTTTCCATATTTTCTGGCTGCAATGAGTCGTCAAAGAATTGCATGTGCATCTCCTCATATATTTTTTAGAATTTTCAAATAGATAAAGTTATTAACCTATAGATTTAATAGGTTGCGTCACCAATAATGCCGGCCCGCTCCATTTTTCGGTGGCAAGGTGGATAATCCATGACTGCATAATGTTGTGTACTGCGGTTATCCCAGATAGCAATGCTGTTAGGCTTCCAACGCCAACGCACTTGAAACTCTGGAATATAAGCTTGAGAAATTAAGTAACGTAGTAGTTCAGCTGCGCCCGGATTGGCATCTTGTCCAAATCTGACGCGCTCTTTGGTGTGATAGTTACTAAAGTGGGTTGTGAACGCGTTGACGTATAAAATTTTCTCGCCTGTTTCAGGATGAGTACGTACTACTGGGTGCTCAGCATCGGGAAACTTTGCTTTTAAGTCCAAGCGTTTTTCAAGTGGCATAGCCGCACCAAAACTCGCTTCTATGCTGTGATAAGCACGTAAGTCTGCAATCTTATCCTTAATATCATTAGGTAATGACTCATAGGCCATCACCATATTGGTCCACATGGTATCGCCACCTACAGGTGGGCATTCAACACAATGCAACACGCATCCCATCGGTGGAACCTTGCGCCAGCTTGCATCACTGTGCCAAGCATTTTCATAACGATCGACGGGACTTTCAGGATGTTTATAAATCTGCACCAAACCCGGATGATCAGGATGGCTGCCTACCGCAGGATGATCTTCTAACTGTCCAAATTTTTCTGCAAATGCGACATGATCATGACGGGTTAAATGCTGATCTCGTAAAAACAACACACGATGTTTAAGTAGTTGTGTACGAATTTCAGCAAATAATCCATCATCATAAATCGCATCAGCAAGTTTGACGCCACTGAGCTCTGCACCAATATTGCAAGTTAACTGTTCAATTTGCATAAGAAATCCCTTCAAATTACAAAGATTGATGAACCTATTGTTTTACGTGCTTCCAAATCACGATGAGCTTGCACGGCATCCTTTAGCTCATAGCGCTGATTAATTTCAATTTTGATTCGCCCATGTCGAACATGATCAAATAATTCATTTGCCAGTTCTTTCTTTTCGGCAGGATCTGCAATGTAATCTGCCAAAGCTGGACGTGTGACAAACAATGAACCTTTCACGGCAAGTAATACCGGATCAAAAGCAGGAATTGGACCAGACGCTGTTCCTACGCAGACCAACAAACCACGGCGTTTGAGAGAATCTAATGAACTCATAAAAGTGGCTTGGCCGACACTATCGAAAACGACATTTACACCAACGCCGCCTGTTAACTCACGTACGCGTTCGGCAACATTTTCATGGCTATAGTTAATGACATGATCACAACCGTGAGCTCGCGCTACCGCAGCTTTTTCTTCAGAAGATGTAGTACCAATAACAGTCAAGCCAAGTAATTTGGCCCATTGAGAAACGATCAGCCCAACACCACCAGCGGCTGCATGTAATAAAATTGAGTCGCCCGCTTTAAAGTCATAAATACGGCGCATCAGATAAGCAGCGGTCAGCCCTCTCATGGTCATGGCTGCCGCTGTTTCACAAGAAATTTCTTCGGGTAATTTAATTAAAGCATTTGCTGGAATTAGACGATGGGTGCTATATGCACCTAAGGTATTTAAAAAACCTGTATAAGTAACTCGATCACCGACTTTAAGCTGAGTGACTCCTTCGCCTAAAGCTTCAACGACACCTGAAGCTTCGACGCCCATGCCATTAGGCATTGGAATTTGATAGGTTCCATTACGAAAATATGTATCGGCATAATTTAAACCGACTGCCACATGACGTAGGCGTACTTCTCCAGCTTTTGGATCTCCTACTTCTACATCCTCATAGCGCATTACTTCTGGCGTTCCTGTTCCATAGAAACGTATAGCTTTCGTCAACGTCATGTCCTATTCCATATTTTGGTTTTTTATTGAGTGCCTATAAAAGCAATAACCAAAATTACAACAGTTAGGATATGGGCCACTTTACATTTGACGACACAAGCTTAACGTTTAATGACAAAGGATATTCCAAATATTGCTAAACAGTATTCCCAGCAATTGCAGCAGATATATTTAAATTGGTGCTATGAGACTTTTTATTTTCATTTAAGCTAAAACTGACTGCCTCTTTTGCATGAATGGTCGTAGTATCAAATAAAGGAACCGAGAATTTAAGCTCACCAATCAACATACAAATTTCAGTACAACCCAAGATAACGCCTTGTGTGCCTTCAGCTATAAGTCTTTCTACAATAGCAATATACTTTTGCTGAGAATCGGGGTTAATCACGCCTAAACAAAGTTCTTCATAAATAATGCGATGAACTGTCTTTCGGTCGGCTTCATTTGGAATAACAACATCAATTCCATAATGCTGCAATCGAGCTTTATAAAAATCTTGCTCCATTGTAAAAGCTGTTCCTAACAGTGCAACTTTACCAATATTTTGACTCAAAATTTCTTTTGCCGTTGCATCAGCAATGTGTAAGAAAGGAATGGTAATTGAATCTTCAATCTGCTCAGCAACTTTATGCATGGTGTTAGTGCACACCAAAATACAATCTGCCCCTGCTTTTTCTAAATTTTGTGCTTGCTCAGCTAAATATGCGCCAGCTTCTTGCCATAAACCCTTCGCTTGCAAGGCTGCTATTTCTTCAAAATCAACACTATTAATAATGACCTTAGCTGAGTGCAATTTTCCTAATTTACAATGAACCATTTTATTGATTTGCTGATAATAAAGCGCTGTCGATTCCCAACTCATTCCACCTAATAAGCCGATTGTTTTCATTATTGAACCGTTCTATTTATGCAGAACTTATCTATATCTCTTATGGGTAAAGCGCAGCTAGAATAAAATTGCTTTCTTAAATTTTTTCTTGCTTATCTTATTTATTAATCTTAAACGCTGTGAAGTCGATAGAAATTTTTAAGTTGATTAAACCTAGTTTATTAAATTTCCAAAACAGAAAACGCTCTCCATTAAACCCAAATCATAAAATATAAGAATTCACGCAAAATTCACGACCAGCTCTTTAATTTGATCTTATAAAGTTGGCTTGGATATCGACATGAAAATTATAACTACAGCCCTAGGGTTGATTATTTTGGTAGGTTTAACGGCGTGTAAAAGTGTGCCTAGTTACTCAGGTGACTATGGCAAAGCTGAACAAAAAATTACTGGTATAGAATTAGATGACCAACAGGCGCTAGATGTCGGCAATCGTTTTGTCGCTGCATTTAATACGCTCGGCACTCCTTCTTTTGTAAATAATGCTAGCAATCTTTACGCTGATCAGCTCTATATCAACGATACACTCTCGCAGTTCTCTCAAAAGAAAGATCTGATTAAGCATTTTGAAGGCATGAATGCCCGAGTGAATAATGTCACGGTAAAACTCATTAGTGTAACTCATCACCAAGATACAGCCTACATTCATTGGTACATGACCTATGACTTTAAAATGTTAGGTCGCTCAAAAACCATGGCTTCTTATGGAATTAGTCAAATTAAGATTAATGAGCAACAAAAAATTATTTTCCAGCAAGATTATTGGGATCCGGCAAATGGCCTTTACCGTTCTTTACCAATATTTGGAGGAGTATATAAATGGATATTGCCGTTCAAAAAAGTCGAATCTTGATATTTCTGGGAATCTTAATCGTATCTCAAGCGAATGCGGCTGAACTAAAAAAATGCAGTTCAGCTCCTTTAATGGTGACGAGCAAGAAAGTGGGAAATGTCAGTTACTTTGCTGAAGATTGCCTAAAAAATTGGCAGAACCAAAGCATCAAAATGGACTTTAGCTATAACCGCGATATTCCCGAGTGGGCATTTAAACGCGCAGCCACCCACTTTTTGAAGAAAAATGTTAGCGGCTTTGATGCTAAATCTCCGCTTAATCATATTAATGAACTATATAGGCCAATTAAGAGTGGAGATCTTTATAGTCTCTATTATCAACATGAAAATCAAAAACTAGAACTGAAATTAAACCAGAAGCTACTCGGTTCTTTGAACAATCCGAATGCAAATCAATATTTTAAAATCTGGTTTGGTAGTGAACCGTTTAATGCTAAATTAAAACAACAATTATTAAATTAATGGCTTAATAAAATCTCATGGGTAATCACTTTATCCTCATGGTTGAGGACCATTTTGAACTTGCAGCAACAGTCTGTGAATTTCTTGAAGTGCATGGTTATGTTGTCGATCATGCACGTAATTTAGATGCTGCACGAACTTTTCTCAAATCTCAGCATTATCATCTTTTGTTGCTCGATATAAATTTGCCTGATGGCTCAGGTTATGACCTATGTAACTGGCTACGTACCGAACAAGGCGTTGATATTCCCGTTCTTATGCTCACAGCAAGAGATACTTTAGATGACAAACTTAAAGGTTTTACTGCTGGCACAGATGATTATTTGGTAAAACCTTTTGATTTTAATGAATTAGTGATGCGGATTCGTGCATTAATAAAAAGAGCAGCTGGTGAAGTCACCCATCATAAAATTCAGATTCACGACTTAATTCTTGATAGCGCAACTCAAACCGTGGTTCGTGCCGGAAATAATATCGAGTTACCCCCTATTCAATTTAAACTATTAAAAATTTTGATGCGCCAGTCTCCAAAAGTGGTAACCAAGCAAGAACTGATGATGGAATTATGGGGTGATGAAGAGCCTGAAAGTGATGCGTTACGCAGTCACATTTATAACTTAAGAAAAATGGTTGATAAACCTTTCGACCCTAAACTATTACATACAGTGGCAGGTGTCGGTTTAAAAATTGCTTTGGAAGATTCCGCGACTTAACTTAAATACACCACAACAATTAAGCCTGTAGTTGGCTCCAAATCGAGTTCAGGATGAGTGGTTAAATAGTACTGCCGATCAAACAACTCAACTCGCCATCCTAATTGCTTGCAAAGCTTTTGTACCAATTGTAAACCAATGCCATGACCTTTAGCCTTTAAGGAAAGTTGTGTGTCGCTGAGCTCTTGCACCTTTACATCGTTAGGTAAAGAAATTCCAATTCCATTATCTGCAATAATCAGGCTGTTTTTTTGTTGAATGATGTCGATTTGTGAACCTTGAGAATAATTAAGCGCATTACGTAAAATATTACCTAAAACCATTTGAGTCATAGAAGGATATAACCAGCGTGGCTGTTCAGCTGAGTCTGGATGAATACTAATATGTATTCCTTTACTCACACTCATCACTTCTAAACTTTCAACTAAATCCTTTACTGTTTTGGATAATAAATTTTTCTCAGATGGCAAGCTCTGTACCGTATTACGTGCAATCGCAAGTAAGGTATCAACGAGCAACTGCATATCTTCAATTGTATTGTGAAGACGAACTAAGGATTTATCGTCTCCATATTTCGCCTGACACAGTTGCACATTACCTTTCAAAATGGTGAGTGGAGTGCGTAACTCATGACTCACATCTCCAGTAAATTCTCTTTCGCGTCGAATAAAATCACTTAAAACCTGATGATATTTTTCTAAAGCTTGTTTGAGATATTCGGCTTCCATATTGCCATTGGTATTAATATCTCTAAAAGGAGATGCCTGAGTGTCTTGATGTGCCCAATCAATATTTTCTAAAGCATTTGCTAAACGGGTAATTGGGGAAAAATAGCGTCTTGCTCTTCGATTTGACCACCACAAAAAGCTATATAAAACAGATAAACTGAACATGAGTGGAGCAAGTCCAAATAACCAGATCAGCTTATTGACATTGCTTTCGCCAAATACCAATAGAACATGTTGATCATTACGCTCACCATAGACCGTCATTCGTTCTTTACCATCAACGAATACTCGGTGCACGCCACTTTCTAAATGCATGCCCCGAAAAGGTTGAGGCGCGACCTGTGTATTCCACCGATATCCATATAAATTTTTGGTATCTGGTAAGTCTGCATTTGGGTTACGTTCTATACGTAACCAGTAATGCTCCATTTCCTGTTCTAAAGCGGTTTTAAGTAAAGAACCCTTAATCACCCAAGCACTACAAGCCAACCCGACCACGATCGATAATGCAATCAGACCAATTTGCAACCAGTAATATCGATTGAACATTTGGGCTAATGGATGACTCGCTTTGCCATCATGTCGAGTTTTTATCATATCTTTATCGCCGGGATAGGCTATAGAAATTACTATGATCGCTTTTTAAATAAAAAGTGACCAATGACCCATTCTTGACCTTGCTCAAAACCAAATAACTCAGCACAAGCCATGAAGAAAATACGCCAGCGTTGCCACCAAATATTGGCATCTTTTCCATAGATTTTTTTAAACAGGGGCTTTAGTTCGACTTCTTGATTATCCATATTATCAAGCCAAGCATTTGCCGTTCTCATATAGTGCTCACCCGACCACTGCCACTGTTGAGCCAACTCTAAATGCTCTTGAAAATGCAAAAAAGTCGAAGTCGAAGGCATTATACCGCCAGTAAAAAAATACTTGGACATCCAATCATAATCTGATTTTACTTCAAAAGGATAATGTAAAAAGCGATGGCAAAAAATATGGCACCAAAGTAAGCCGTCTGCCTTTAACCAGCCCTGAATTTTTTCAAAAAGACGTTGGTAATTACGGACGTGTTCAAACATTTCAACCGATACAACACGATCAAACGTGTCTTGGTCTAAGTCGAGTACATTCACATCACAGGTAAGCACTTCAACGTTGGTTAAACCCCTTAACTCTGCTTGCCGAAGAATATGCTTTTTCTGCGTTGCAGAATTTGAAACAGCCGTAATCTGTGAGCGTGGATAGTTTTCTGCCATCCACAAAGTTAAAGAACCCCAGCCACAGCCTAACTCTAAAATCTGTTGACCGTTTTTAAGTTGTGCTCTTTCACAATAAAGCTGAAGAGCCAACTCTTCTGCCTCATCTAAAGTTGTCGTTTTAGTCGGGAAATAGCACGCACTATATTTAAGTCTTTTTCCAAGCACCGCCTGAAAAAACTCGGTCGGCAATTCATAGTGTTGCTCGTTTGCCTTATCCGTTTCAACCGCGATTTCACTCCGTTTTAGCATATTAAGCACATCCATGTATCGCTGCGCCCCTTGTTCAGGGTCATAACGGCCTTCTTGGATTAAGCGCTTTTTACTTAAAGCACGAATTGCAGCTCGAATTGCATGATCTGGAATCACACCACTTTCAACAATTTTTAAAGACTGATGAACAATAAAATCCATATGCGCACCTATTTTTTGGGTTTTCGCGGAATAAACATTGATGTTTTTTGTTGATAATCAAGATAATTTTGACCGCGACTTTTAATTGCTTGTTTTTCACTAAATGGAATACCCGTGACGTAATATAAAAATAGCCACATCAGTAACGGATAAATCCACAATACATATTGGCCTGCCGCTAAACCAATAATTGGGTAGGCAAACCAATGTAACCATTCAAAAAAATAATTGGGGTGACGTGAATAACGCCATAAACCCTGATCCATCGTTTTGCCATGATGATCTGGATTTAATTTAAATCGGTATAATTGCTGATCAGCGAGTTGTTCTCCAATGAAAGCAATTGCCATGATGACAGCTGCAATTACTAAAGTGACTTTATATCCACTATTCCATTCAGTTGCCTCTACATTGAGTAGCGTCCACATCGGCAAAAAGAACAAAAGCACTAAAAGTGTTTGAAAGATAAAAAATAATAAAAAGCCAATATGCTGAAACTTACCCATCGCTTTACGCATGCTCGCGTAACGGCCATCTTCTTTTTGTTCAGATTGATAACGTCTTAACAGATGCCAAAATAATCTTAAAAACCATAAGCCGCTAAAAATACCGATAAAAAGACGCACTTCAACTGGGGCAACTGAAATGAGTAAAGAAGACACAATAATGTTTACTGCCAGACAGAAACTCCATGCAGCATCTACTATTCCAGCTCGGCCATTTAGAGTGGCAAGTAGCCAGCTCAGCAACATGATCATTAAATCTAGAATCAGTAAATTCCAAAACATGAGCAGTCTCCTTACTTGAGCTGTTTGATTTAGTAACTGGTACTTTCAAACAACAAGTGAACATTGCTTATCACGCCTTCTTTAAAACCGCCTTCGCAATAACATAAATAGAAATCCCACATCCGAATGAAGTTTTCATCGAAACCTAGAGCCAATACTTGTTCCCGCGCTGCTAAAAAACGCGCTCGCCAGTGATGAAGTGTTTGCGCATAACTTAAACCAATATCATTTAAATGCTTTAACCTTAAACCACTTTCAGAAGCAGTTTGAGTTAATACACTTATGCTAGGAATAAAGCTACCCGGGAAAATATAGCGCTTAATATAATCAACTGTATTTAATGCTTTTTTATACCGGAAATCTTCAATAGTAATGGCTTGAATAAATGCCAAACCTTTTGGTTTTAATAGTGCTTTACATTGATCAAAGTATGTCGATAAATATTGCGCACCAACCGCCTCAACCATTTCAATTGAAACCAGCTTATCGAACTTACCTTCGAGCAAACGGTAGTCTTTAAGTTGCACATCAATTCGATGTGCCAAGCCAGCTTCATTTACACGAGTAACCGCTTCATCATATTGAGCTTGTGAAATGGTAATGGTGGTTACTCTACAGCCATAATGTTGAGCTGCATAAATTGCAAAACCACCCCACCCACTTCCAATTTCAACCAAATGATCTAGTGGTTTTAAATCTAACTTTTTACAAATGATCTCTTTTTTTAAATCAGATGCTTGTTCGAGGGTCATGTTTTCATTTTCAAAAACGGCGCTCGAATACATTAAAGACGGATCTAAAAATAATTTAAAAAAGTCGTTGCTTAAGTCGTAGTGCTCGGCAATATTTTTACGGCTACCACTTATAGAATTCTTTCGATTTTGATACCAAGCTTTAAGAAAAAACTGGCTCGCTTGAGCAATAACATTCTGGTTGATTTGGTCTAATACAGCTCGGTTACGTGCCAAGATCTGAATCAACTCGACAAGGTGCTCGCTGCTCCAGTCACCACGAATGTAGCCCTCTGCTGCTCCCAAAACACCATTTTTTAAAATGAGATCCATCAATAAAGGATTGTGAACTTCAATCACAGCATGTAAGTCTGAAACTTCACCGGCCGTCCCATTCCACGCGCCCTGAAAAGTGATCTGTCCATGACGTAATTTGAGAAGACTCTTGAGCAATAACGGTAGTGAGTCATCTTCACCATAAAGAAATGTTTTTATCATGTCTTATCTACCTTGATCTTTTTAGGATGACGATAAAATGGAACTTTTTTTCGCCACAACTTAAATGCCTCTAAATATATTGAAAACAACATTTTAAAAGGCGCTAGGCTGTTTATAAGAGCATATCGATATTGCTGTGAAGGAAATGTGATGGGCACAAGCTCAAAGCGCATAGTGGCATCAAAGACTTGTTTTTGCTCTTCAAAAAGCTGCATGTGAATGACATTCTGCTGATCTGAAAAACTAAATCGCCAACGGTAAGTCAACTGCATGGGCATGAACGGCGAAACATGAAATGATTTTTCAAAGTTAAAATCAAAACTCTGATAATCACCCACCTGACTTTGTTGTTTTATACAGTCATGTGTATAGACTTTTCGTTCATTCCATGGGGTGTTGGTAATTTCACTGACAATAAATACGGGTTTTCCGGTTTTATTTAAAACAAAATAAAATACGACCGAATTAAACCGAAAGCCCAAACAACGAGGCAAAGCCAAGACTCGGATTTGCCAGTCTGGTCGAAGATGTGAGTTGTTATTTTGCAGTATCGCTTTCTCGACTCGATCCTTTATAGAACCGCGATACATATTTAAAAAATCTTTTTCAGATAGTGTTAGTACATTCCAATGATCGGTCGACCAAAGTGAGCAATCTTTTGTAATATCATCTAATTGGTCTGGATCGAACCATAAATAATTTAAGGTCGATGTAAACTCATGCGGTTTCGGGCTATAGCGTCTGTGACGAATAAGTGCAGGAGCGATAGCAAGTTTATTTAATAACATGTGAAAGCTCCTTACCTATTTTTATAACGCTAAGAGTTGCTCTACAACACGTGCTGCACTGCGGGCACCATCTTCATGAAAGCCCCAGCCCCAATATGCTCCACAAAACGAAGTCCGATTTTGCCCATTAATTTCGTGCCAACGAGATTGAGCTTGAATCGCTTTTGCATCAAATACGGGATGTCGGTATTGCCGCTCAACCAAAATGTCTTCGGCTTTGATTTTCATATTCGGATTTAAAGTAGAAAAAATTTGTGTAGCGCAGGATAAATTCTGCAAATTGTTCATCCAGTAGGTAAAACCATAATGTATGTCGGACTCATCATTTTGAACTTGAGAAGTTGGTGTTACATGTACATGCCAGCTTGCCCACTGCAAACGGCTTTTAGGCATAATTGAAAGATCACGATGGACGACCATTCGATTATCTTGATAACCAAATTGGCTTAATATTTCTTGTTCAAGCTCCGACGCATCTTTAATTAAACTTAGGCTATCGTCAGCATGGCTCGCAAAAATCACCCAGTCATATTGCTCTTGCCCTTCAACGGTTTCGATTAGAACTGTTTCTAGTGAACGGCTCACAGCTTTTACTTCTGCAAATTTCCACTCAATGGATCGGCAATTCTTTTGAATAGCACGAATATAGCTTGCTGAACCGTGTTTAACCGTTTGCCATTGCGGCCGCTCTTTTAACTGCAACATGCGGTGATGCTGAAAAAAGCTCACGACAAATCGATATGGAATTTGGCCTACCTGCTCAACGGGTGCCGACCATAAGGCACCGCACATCGGATAAAGATGTTCATAACGAAACTCATGACTATATTTGTGAAGGTCCAAATACTCTTCAATCGATAAATTAGGATCGATATCCGCCACATCTATATCTTTATTGTCATCATAAAAACGCAGCAAATCTGAGAGCATTTGCAGAAATTTTCGGTTTAAAAAGTTCTGCGGACGGGCAAAGAGCGACCATTTTTTTGAAGGGTTATATTGAAGTCCACTGACCAGATTATTCACCGAAAAACTCATATCGCTGCTTTGAGTTTCTACACCTAATTTTTTAAGCATGTCGGTAAATAACGGATAGTTATAGTCATTAAACACAATAAAGCCACTATCTACCGCGACTTTAGTGCCTTCTATCTCTAGCTCGTGAGTGTCAGTATGACCGCCAAAATAGTTATTTTTTTCATACACAGTGACTTGATGTTGTTCTGACAATCTCCAAGCTGCGTAAAGTCCAGATATACCTGAACCAATAATGGCAATT
Organism: Acinetobacter sp. D009; assembly: GCF_038562025.1. NCBI lineage: Bacteria > Pseudomonadati > Pseudomonadota > Gammaproteobacteria > Moraxellales > Moraxellaceae > Acinetobacter > Acinetobacter sp. D009. Next base: position 1,322,455 of record NZ_CP151886.1, on the reverse strand, counting down.
TTCATAACACTTCACCGTTTTCAATTTTTTCTATCGATAGGTTTTTAATCTTTTTATATTGATAAACCTTGTCTGGTACGGGCTTTAGTCCCCACACCAAACCAAATAAAGACATCAGTTTAAGCACATAAAAGGTGATATCAATCTGCCACCAATAAAAGCCTTGTCGCACACTGCCTGCGTAAAAGTGATGGTTGTTGTGCCATCCTTCACCCAAGGTAATTAAAGAAAGTAGAAAATTATTACGGCTATCATCTGGGGTATTAAACTCACGTGAGCCATAACGATGAGCGAGTGAATTAATACACAAGGTTGCATGTGTTAATAGAACAGTGGAAATCACAAATCCCCATACTAAAAGTTGTAAGCCATTGGTGCCCAACTCAGGAAAATGTTGTGCAAGCCACAAACCTAAACCATAAATTGCTAAGGCCGTCAAAATCACAATAGGCAAACTAAATCGATCTAGCCAAATCAGCTCAGGATATTTCAACCAGTCTTTAATGACTTTTTTTCGAGTAGCAAAATTTTGCTCATTTAAAAACCAGCCTACATGCGAATACCAGAAGCCTGCTTTCGCTGAATGCGGGTCCTGATCGGTGTCGGTAAAGTGATGGTGATAACGGTGATGGGCTGCCCACCATAAAGGTCCGCGCTGCGCACTCATGGTTCCGATCAGTACAAAAATGAATTGAACAATACGTGATGTCTGAAAAGTTTTATGCGAAAGATAGCGGTGAAAAAAAGCGGTAATTGCAAACATGCGAAGAAAATAAAAAACCAGCATGAAAACAACCGCGAACCAAGATACGCCCACCCAAAACACTGCTAAACAAGCGATATGTAATAAAATAAAAGGAATAATTCTTAACCATTGAATGTTCTTTTCAATGACATATTCGCTAGAAGTACCCACTTGCGCATTTTCTGAATCTGACCAGCTATCGATCCAGCGCAGAAAAAATTTAGACATTGATTCTTCCTGATCTAAAGCATTTCTTTTGGTTCTAATTTAGAAAATGCGCAATGAATTTTATGTGAAGTTCACTCGGTTACGAGATCAATATAAGCATCTACGCAACCAGCATTTCACTATTTAGACTGTGTTGTTTTAACGAGTTTAGAAACGTCGTAGCCATAGCTTTTTGCGGTTTGCAGATAAGACTGATATGTCGCCTCATCGAGTTGAGGGTTACGAGAAAGAATCCATAAATATTTATGGCTTGGGCCACCCACTAAAGCGACCTGATAATTTGGGTCAACTCTTAAAACCCAGTAATCGCCTTTTGTAAAAGGAATCCATCTAAGACCAGAAGGTAAAAAGCTCACCTTCAATTTACTGTTGCCTTCATTTTGCGGATAAGCAACTCCTTCAGATGAGATCATTTCGCCTTTTTTTGTCGTACAGCTATTTAAAACACCAACGGTTTTGTCCGCGTTAATAGAATAGTTTGCAGTTGTATTGGCTACACAATTACGCTGAAAAAACATCGGTAAATGCGCAATTTCATACCACTTACCTGCGTATTTATTAATATCAATAGAATCAACAGCGACAGGTTTAGTATTGGTGTCTGCAAAGGTGCTCAAAGGAAGCATTAAGCTAACCGCTGCAAGACTGCTGCTCATGACCAGTGACTTAAATAATAATTTCATGACTACCCTCTTCTGTTTATTTCATATGATCAAACATACGTCAGAGGGCTGTGAACAAAGTGTGAATTTTAGAAATTAAGCAACATTAATAAGGATTTAATTGTATTTCTTTAGAGCATCTGCAACCAGAAAATCAAGCTCAAAGCACACCCCCTCGACCGTGTTATAAACTCGATAGCGGCCATCATGTAGATCCATAATTGAAGCAACAATCGATAAGCCTAATCCACCTGTTTGATTCTGATCACTTCGACTTGAATGGCATTGGTAGAATCTTTCAAAAAGATGCTCAAGTTGATGTTCAGCAATTGAAACACCTCCCGTTACCACAGTTAGGCTGACCCATTGCCTATGTTCAATCATCTTATGTTTAGTTGCGATATAAATAGTTCGCTTGTCACCACCGTGAACCAACGCATTTAAAATCAGGTTATACACGGCTCTTTGAAATAACTCTGGGTCTGCAAATAACTTTTGAGTTTTTAAGTTAAAACTAAAATGACAGTCTTGTTCCTCGGCTTGATATTCAAAAATCTGGCATAGCCTATCCATAACATCTTGGAGATTTATTTCTTGTTTATTTACAAGCACCATTTTCTGATCGGCTCTTGCCAAGAAAAGCATGCTATCAATCATGCGTTTTAATCTCTGGTAATCGTCTAAATGAGAAACCAGTAAATCTTCATATTGTTCAACCGAACGTTCGCCAGTTAAAGCAATCTCGGTTTGCCCAATCAGATTATTTAAAGGTGTGCGGAATTCATGAGCGATATCTTCAGAAAAACGGTTAAGCTGCGTATAGCCCTTTTCAATACGCTCAAGCATGTGGTTGATATCGTTTGAAAGCAGATCAACTTCTAAAGGTGAATTTGGGAGGTTTAATCGGTTCTGTAGCTGATTTGCATTAATAGAATGAGTTTGCTTGCGAAGCTGTTGTAGCGACCGTAAACCAAAATGACACGCTAAAATGCAAAGCACAAAGATTGCAAACACGCCCCCGACCACATACATCAAAAGACTTTCTTGAAAAGGTAAAAGAATGTTGATGCGTTCCGACCACTGTTTACCTGCAATGAGCAGATAAGGTTCGTTATTAATTTTTATGGATTTCCAAGCAATGCGCGTTGGATATGAGTTGTTAGCTAAATCTTGAAATTGAAGACTGTCGCGCTGTGCAAGTTCAGGTAACTGAATATGGAGCGGATTGATATTAATTAAAGTTTTGTCTTTATGGATGAGCAGAAACAAGTTGTCTTGGTTGCCGAGCATGTTTTGATACAGCTTAGGCCGCGCAATAATTTGCTCTACATTTTCGCTATCTTGCAGCAAAATTTCCAAACGATTAATTCTGTCTGCTAAAGCTTTATCTTGCTGCTTCAATAAAATCTGGTTAATACCCAAATAGGTCATAAAGCCGACGGAACATAAAATTAAGGCAGAACAAAGCGTGACCAGTAATGTAATACGGACTTCAAGAGAACGTAGAAATTTAAAGTTCATAAGCTAACCGAAATTTTATAGCCCAAGCCACGTATGGTATGAATGAGTTTTAATTCATATCCCTCATCAATTTTGCTTCTTAAACGGCGTACTGCAACGTCAATAAAGTTAGTATCAGTGTCAAAGTTAATATTCCAAACTTCGGAACCAATTTGTCTGCGTGTCACGATTTGCTCTTTGTTGAGCAAAAGGTAACGCAACAAATTAAATTCGGTTTTGCTCAGCTCAATTAAGTTTCCGTTACGCCATATTTTATGAGCGACCACATCCATTTTTAAATCGCTAATAGATAGCTCATTTTCTTGCAGATATTGCTGTCTTCTTAACAGGCTTTTAACCCGTGCCAATAGTTCAATATAGGAAAAAGGTTTAGCCAAGTAATCATCTGCACCCAACTCTAACCCTTTCACTCTATCCATCACCTGATCTTTTGCCGTTAAGAAAATTACCGGAATTTTTGAAAACTGGCGTAGAACCTGTAATACGCTCCAGCCGTCTATGTCTGGCAACATGACATCAAGAATAAGCAAATCATATTGATCTCTCTTTAGCATTTCCAAACCTTGCAGCCCTAAGTGAACGCACTCCGCTTGATATCCAGACTCTTTTAATCCTTTAACCAAATAAATGGCGATCTTGATCTCGTCTTCAATAATAAGGATACGCATTTTGTAGAGACTCATTTGAAAGATGACAACTTTGTAATGTGATTGTCATGCTTGAAATTAAGCAATTTGTTTAAGATTTTCAAAGCGACATAGAGGCAATCATTATGAAAAAATTGAACTGGCTGATGTTAGCAGCCGTGCTATTTGGTAATAGTACTTTTGCACAGCCCCCTGCTTTGAATCAAGTTTATTCGTTAGATCTAAAAACTGCCCATCTGTTAGCCGACAGTGCAAAAGAGGCATGCAAAAAATTAAATCAAAATATTGCGGTTGTTGTTGTAGATCGCGGCGGTAATCCATTAACTGCCGAACGGCATGAGTTGGTGGGCCCGCATAACTTAATGGCTGCCGAGAAAAAAGCCTATACCGCGTTATCTACCAAAACATCGACCTTAGTTTTAAGCCAAAACAGTAACCAAAACCCCGACGCAAAAAATTTAACCACCGTAGCAAATTTACTTTTGTTAGGCGGCGGCCTACCTGTTCGTTTTGAGAACCAAGTGATCGGAGCGATTGGGGTTGCAGGTGCTGGCGGCGCACAAAATGACAATCAATGCGCAAGCAAAGCCATTGAAACCGTTTTTCATTCATAAGGAGTTCACCATGACTAAATCATTTATTGCTTTATCTTCGTTATTTATTGCTTCGGCTACATTTGCACAAACTAATCCGCTAAGTGTGCATGTGTTAAATCTAGAGACGGGTTTGCCCTCTTCTCAGGTTGAAGTGGTTTTAGAAAAAAACACTAACAACCAGTGGGTTAAACTCAATCAGCAAGTGACCGACTCAAATGGTCGTATTACTGCACTCTATCCAGAAAATAAAAAACTAGAGCAAGGTGTTTATAAAGTTACTTTTAAAACTGAAGACTGGTTTAAAAAGAACAAACAACAAACTTTTTTTGCCGAAGTACCTGTAATTTTTAAAGTTGATGGAAGCGTAAATCACTATCACATTCCTTTATTACTTAGCCCTTACGGTTACTCAACCTATCGAGGCAATTAAAATAAAAAACCTCTTTATCTGTTGTGCACAAATAAAGGGGTTGGTTAAAAGCGCTTGGTTTTATGAACAAACACCATTGCTAATAACCGATTTCTTGTTTGAATCTAATGCAACAATTGAAGAAGAAACCGTATTAATAATTTGAGTCATTGCTTCACTTGAGGCATTCACAATCGCATCCATCTTTTTAGTTTTTTGATCAATCGGCTGCTTGAAAGCAATTCGACAATTGAGCTGAGATCCTGCATTCGTGATGACTTTTGCATTATTTGACTCTAATTGAGTGGGCGGTATTTGACGCTTCACCACCCAAGACACCGCAATATTAATATAGCTTTTATCTACAATATCAAAATGAGAAAAGTCTGTAGAAACTCGATATAAAGGTTGGTTGTTTCCAGCTAGTCCACTGCTATAACTGTCAATTGCCCCTAATTTTTGCTGCAAACCCGCCGACAAGGTATCGCGTAATTGCGTACCCATGGTTGATGTCCAGCGTTCATTGTTTAACACCGTAGACTTACCACTACTGTCTTGGAGTACCAAAGGCGCACGGTCCAATCGGTCTGGAATCCCGACGGGTAATACCTCAATCACCTGCACAGTTGATTTTGTAGCCGCAGTAATTTTAGGGGACATCGTATAATAATTTGGCGTTGGCGAACTCGAACATGCCGTCATGGCAACAGCCGTTAAAAACAGGCCGCTCCCAAGCAGCCATTTGGCTGCTTTAGGAGGTTGAGAAGATAGAGTGTTTTTATTTTTCATCATCGGTCTCTGGTGTCTTACCACGAATAATTGATTCAGGATGTTGCTCAATATAGTCTGCCATTAACTGTAATGAAGCAGCTGCACGTGTCATTTGCTGCAATGCTTTACGTACGTCTTGTTGTAACGGCGCATCGCTCGACAAAATAGACTCTGACGATCTTACAGTTTTACGAACATCGTCTAAGGTTGCTTGTAAACCAGGTGCAACTTTTCCATCTAACTGTTTAACCAGTTTGTCGGTAGACTCAATGGCTGTGTTCATATTGTTGAGCGTTTTACGTACATCTTGCCCAATCTCAACTAACGGGAATTTGGTTAACTTGTCAGCAATCTGAGAAACTTGTGCTTGTAAGCCACTCAATTCAGTTGGTGTAGTTGGAATCACCACACGGTCATCACTCAAAATTTGTAAGGTGGCTGGTTTAGCTTTAGGGAACTTATCTAGGGCAATATAGTTTTGACCCGTGAGAAGGTTGCCTGTTCTCATTTGAGCACGCCATCCATGTTCAACAAAATCTTTGAAAATATTGCTGTTTGGATTGAGTGCCTGCCCATTCTCAACGCGTGAAGGATAAATAACCGCCTCAACACGCATACGAATCTGCTTATAGTTGTTATAAAACTCTGCATTAATCGATTTAACATTACCAATTTCAATACCCATGAAATCAATTGGTGCGCCAACAGACAGTCCACGTAATGAATGATCAAAGTACATAATCACACCACGAGGTTGCCCGTCAGGTTCTTTTAATGCCTCAGATTTCGAGTCCCACAGATTAAAGCGACTATGATTTGCCGCTGTAGTAGCACGCGAGCTTTCAGGGATTCCAAAAGCAATACCGCCCGCGACAATACTTGCCAGCGATTGAGTATCTAAACTAAATCCTGAAGCATTTAAGCTCACATCGATCCCACTCGCTTGCCAAAAACGTGCATCGGTGGTGACAAACTTGTCATATGGTGCACGGATAAAAGTTTGCAACTCTACAGTTTTACCATCATTTGACAATTTATAGGCTGTAATTTGGCCCACATTAATTCGACGATAATAAATTGGGGAACCGACATCTAAAGACCCCAAGTCATCTGCATTTAAGAAAAATTCTTTACCCGGCACATCGGAAGTAATCACTGGCGGTATTTCTAAGCCAGTAAATTCAAGCTTTTTCTCTTCTGACTTGCCGCCATCCACTTCAATATATGAACCTGACAATAATGTGTCTATTCCTGAAACCCCACTCGTCCCAATACGTGGTCGCACGACCCAAAAGCGTGAATCTTTTGCGGCAAAGTTACTGGCATCTTTGCGCAAATCAATTCTGGCAATCACGTGTGAACGGTCTTCTGAAAGATCAATCTGGCGTACTACACCAATATCCACCTGTTTATAACGGACCGTTGTTTTACCTGCGACCAATCCCTCAGCCGTTCTAAAAGACACGTCAATGGTAGGGCCATGAGACAAGAGCGCTTTTATCGCTAATGAAAGCGCAATTAAAAGTGCAATCAGTGGAATGAGCCAAATTAAAAGAGGCTTCCACCGACTTTTCTTTTCTTGGGGTTCTGGCAAATCATTCACGCTATCCAGTTCAACATCTGGATCACGACGATCTGAGTTACCAGGGGTTATTTCATTTTCAGACATACTGATTGTTCTTTTATTGACTGGGATTAATGGAATCATTATTCAACGGCGGGTGTTCTGGCTGAATAATCTTGGTTTTGTTTGAGGCAAAAGTAGAAGGCTTATTTTTATTTTGAGATGCGTAGAAGTTATCCCAAATAAGCCGTGGGTCAAAACTTAAAGATGCAAACATGGTTAGCACTACAACTGCACCAAAAGCGATTGAACCCGGCCCTGCTAAAATCGTAGCAAGCGACTGAATCTGAATGAGCGCTGTTAAGAGTGCCACCACAAATACATCAATCATTGACCAACGGCCGATAAACTCGACAACTCGATATAATTTAACGCATTGCTCAGGTAAAAACTTCCATGCTGAAGATTGTTGAAGATATACCGCCACCAATAAAAAATACAAAATCAGTAGCTTTAGCATAGGAATAAAAATACTGGCCATGAAAATAACCACTGAAACCAGATAGTCTCCACTTTGCCAAAAGTAAATGACCCCACTCATGATGGTATCTTGCTGGCTGCCCAAAAGTGAGTCAGTCACCGTCATTGGAAGTACATTGGCGGGAATATAGAGAATAGTCGCAGCCACCACTAAGGCAAAAGTTCGATTTAAACTCGCTGGCTTACGTGAATGCAGTACGCTATTACAACGAATACAACGTAACACCTGATGGCTTTGGTTGAGTCGTCTCTTTTCATTTTGAGCAGAATTTACGACGCCACAGCAGTGACACACAATTAATGAGAGATCTTTGGCTCTTGGGTATTGCTTAAGCACTGACCCTTGCTGTGAGCTTTGTGTTTGGGTCACATTTTTTATCGTTTTCATGGCAGTGACCTATCAATTTCGTTCCATATATCACTCACCTTTATGGAAGTAATATAAACCAACAATACACTTAAGATCGCAAATGCCCATAACGCAATCTCGGGAATCACCAACACCATTCCTATTAACTTCACAAGCGTGACCAAGATCCCGATTAAGAACACCTCAACCATTCCCCACACTCTCATAAAATAAAGTGTACGTAAGGCAAACACTAAAAATGCGGGTCTTCTCTTCAATATACTTACTGTGCCCAACACATAGGAAAGTAATAAAAGATAGGAAAGCGGCACAATAAAAGTGGTGATTAAAATAAGAATGCCAACGAAAGCCCGATCATAATGGAACATCACCCAGACCGCACCCAGTAAGGTAGTTTCAGAGATGTTGCCCTGCAATTCAATTTTTACGATAGGAAAGCTATTAGCAATAATAAATACGATCAACGCCGTTAAGATTAAAGCCAACAGTGTCGAAAAAGGTTTGGTGTGCCGATAGAGTTCGGCACCGCAGCATAAGCAATAAGCTCTTTTTCCATAAGCAAGCGGGGTTCTACGATAGACAGTATCGCATTCCTCACAACCTGCTAATTCTTTAAGCTTCATAGTTATACTCTGAGATTTATAGTTTTAACTGTGTCACACAAAACTCTTTTTATTACTAAGGTAAATTAAAATATAAATCAATCGAAAAACTACCCAAGTCATCATAAATTTTGAGATGAAAATTATCATGTACTCTTCAATATATTATTGAAACTGCTGAATAATCTGTACAAATTCTGTGGGCAAATTAAAATAGAACCTAAAAGTCAAAGGCTTAAGCTGAGATAACCCAGTTTTATGACCAACATATCTTAGATCGGCATGTGACAGCGCAGAACCATCAGAAATTTAGTATTTCTGAACAGTACGGCATGTGAGTCATTGGGAAAACAGTACGAAAGTATAGCGTATTGGTTATACACGCGGACAGAGATTTACTTAAAAATATGAGCAGTCATAGAGTATTTCTAAAGTTTTTTAATACCTACAACCCTCTCTTTTTAATATGATAATTTTAATTAAGATATAAAACAAAAATATTAATCACTTCTATATTCAAATATACACTCCATTTAAGAACAGCAATTTCAAATCTTATATTTTTCTTTAAAAATAAATGTCATTATAAAGATTAATTTAAATATATTAAAAATTAATTTATGCGACATAATTATCAAAAAATTAATTTTAAGTAGATTGTTTTTTAATTTATATAAAAATTAAGACCAAACCTAACAATTAAAAATTAATTATTTAAATATCAATATATTAAAAATTTATTTTCAAGATTAGATATAAGCAAGACGCTTTAATCTCATAAAATATTCTTTATATTATTGTAAATAAATTTTACCTTTCATTAAAAAATTAATAGTTGATTTAAACACTCAGAATTACCACCAGACCTTAGTTCACACGTATTTTAAGCACATTATTTTTTATAATTAAACTTAAGAAAACCACTAAACCTGAAGGTTTGCTTAAGTAATTTTCATACTGTATTTTAAAAATGAAAAATAAATAAATTTATATATTAAAGATAGAGCTAATAATAAAAGTGAGATCAAAATGATTGAATGGTTACAAGGTGTTTTAAAGCACAGCCCCGAAATATTATTGTTCTTATCACTCGCAATAGGCTTCTGGATTGGACAATTCCAGTTTGGAAAGTTTCAGTTTGGCGGAGTCGCAGGCTCCTTACTCGTCGCAGTTGTTTTAAGTCTTATTGGCGTACCTGTCGATAACGGCGTTAAAGCAATTTTATTTGCTCTCTTCATTTACGCAGTCGGCTTTGAAAGTGGTCCACAGTTTTTTAAATCACTGGGTCCACAGTCCATAAAAGAAATTTTATTAGCAGTATTCATGGCAGTGTGTGGTTTAGTCACTGTTTTAGTAATGGCTAAAATTTTTCATCTCGATAAAGGCTTGGCTGCGGGTCTCGCTGCGGGCGGCATGACTCAATCAGCGATTATTGGGACTGCGGGAGATGCAATTTCTAGACTCGATCTCCCACTCGCAGAAATTCAAAGACTTCAAGCAAATGTCGCGATTGGCTATGCGGTCACTTACATTTTCGGTTCATTGGGAGCAATTATTGTCTGTGTGAATATCTTGCCTAAATTTATGGGTAAAGAAATTCACGACGATGCTTTAAAAGCTCAAAGTGAGCGGCTAAAAGGTGCTTTTGAATTAGCCCCAGGCCAAGAACTGGCAATCCCGGAAATTGTTGGCCGTATTTATAAAGTTAAACAAGCCAATGGGCAAACTATTGCGGAAATTGAAGCAAAAGAGCCGAGTATTACGATTGAACGGTTAAAACGTAAAGATCAGTTTATTGATGTCGCTCCCGAGCTAACTTTACAAACAGACGATGTCATCTTATTGGTTGGTCGCCGTGCCAGTGTGGTTTCAGTTGCCGAGCAAATCGGTAGCGAATTACAGTCATCGCAAGGTATGGAAATGATTATGGATACCAGTGATGTCATCCTAAGAAATTCCAAATATCTCAACCGTACTTTAGGAGACATTAAGGCCAATACGCCTGCATATTTAAAGCACGGTATTTATGTACTTGCGATTAAACGTAAGGATGAGCCACAACCTTTAAGTGATGACACCGTTTTACGACAAGGTGATGTAGTCACAGTATACGGAACAAAAAGCGACCTCGACCGCTTAGTGAAAGAAGCAGGTAAAGCTCTACCTGAAAGTTTAAAAACAGACTGGATTTTTCATGGTGCAGGCCTTGTGGTTGGCTTAGTGATTGGTCTTTTTGTGATTCGTTTAGGTGATGTGCCTTTAACTCTTGGTGCGGGTGGCGGAGCTTTACTATCAGGACTGCTTTTTGGTTGGATTCGAAGCAGAAATCAGGTGCATGGCAATATGCCGTTAGCGGCTTCTCAGCTTCTTAAAGATTTGGGTCTGGCAGGATTCGTTGCTGCCGTCGGCTTACAATCAGGATTACAAGCCATTCAAACCATTAAAGAAAGTGGTCTTTCACTCTTTATGATTGGAGTTGTGGTAACACTGGTTCCTCTCCTACTTTCCATGCTCTTTGCTCGTTATGTTCTGCGTTATGACAACGTTGCAGTAATGGCAGGTGCACTATCTGGTTCACGCAGTGCAAACCCTGCATTTGGTGCAATTTTAGACAAAGCAGGAAACTCGATTCCGACCGTTCCATTTGCAATTACCTATGCCCTAGCAAATGTGTTCTTAACCTTACTCGGACCACTGATCGTAGGCTTGGCCTGATTTTATACATTGAATTAGAAATTTTATTCATCTCACTATAATTAAGGAGACGTCCCATGGGGAAAGTCGATTATTCTAAATACGCAAAACTCAGCCCATTTGAACTAAAAGATAATTTAATAGAATTAGCTCAAAGCAGAACTGACCGAATGATGCTAAATGCTGGGCGTGGTAATCCAAACTTTCTTGCTACCATCCCACGTAGAGCATTCTTTCAACTGGGTTTGTTTTCTGCGACCGAATCCGAATTTTCATTTTCCTATATGCCGGAAGGTTTAGGTGGCTTCCCGCGCCCCGTTGGACTCCAGTCACGTTTTGATAACTTCATTTTGGAAAACCGTGACAAACCCGGTGTAGTCTTTTTAGGCAAAGCCGTGTCTTATGTGCGCGACCAGTTAGGTTTAGACCCAGATCTTTTTTTACTTGAAATGGTTGAAGGGATTTTAGGCTGTAACTATCCAGTACCAGACCGAATGCTTCGAGTGAGTGAAACAATTATTAAAGAGTACGTCTTAAGAGAAATGGGCGTACAAGGCATGCAAAAAAGTGACTTAGATTTGTTTGCGGTCGAAGGCGGAACAGCCGCAATGGCCTATATTTTTAACTCATTAAAAGAAAATAAAATTATCAAAAATGGCGACCGTATTGCCATTGGTAGCCCTATTTTTACACCATATCTTGAGATTCCAAAACTCAATGACTACCAGCTTGAAGAAGTATTGATTGAAGCCGACCCTAAACTCGGTTGGCAATATCCAGAGTCGGAGCTTAGAAAGTTAGAAGATCCGTCTATTAAAGCATTCTTTTTAGTCAACCCAAGTAACCCACCATCGGTGAAAATGAGCGATGAAGGTCTTGCGATTTTGGCCGATATCGTCAAAAAGCGCCCTGATCTGATTATTTTGACCGATGACGTTTACGGTACGTTTGCAGATAACTTCAAATCACTATTTGCGATTTGTCCTGACAATACAATTTTGGTTTATTCATTCTCTAAATACTTTGGTGCGACTGGTTGGCGACTGGGTGTCATTGCACTTTCAAATAACAATGTGCTTGATAAACAAATTGCGAACTTATCGAAAAAAGAGAAGAAAGAGCTTGAAGAGCGCTATTCATCTTTAACTACCGACCCAGCAAGCATTAAGTTTATTGACCGTTTAGTTGCCGATAGCCGAAATGTTGCTTTGAACCATACCGCTGGTCTGTCTACCCCACAACAAGTTCAAATGGTTTTATTTGCACTATTTAATATGATGGACTCACGCCAAAGCTATAAAAAAGCAGTTAAATCTGTTGTTCGTGAACGCGATGCAGCACTTTATAGACAGCTTGGCGTCGAGGTTCCAACAGATCCGAATGCTGTGGACTACTACACCCTAGTCAACCTTGAAAACACATCACGGACTCTCTATGGAGATGAGTTTGCTGATTGGGTTATGAAAAATAAAAATCCGACCGAGCTATTATTTAGAGTAGCAGATGAAACAGGTGTGGTTTTATTACCCGGTTCTGGCTTCGGTGTGCAGCACCCTTCTGCCCGTGCATCTTTAGCTAACCTGAATGAATACCAATATGCTGCAATTGGTGATTCTCTAAGACGCTTTGCAGATGAAGCTTATGCAGAGTATTTAAAAACTAAAAAAGGCAAATAAACACCTATATACAGTGAGGCTCTAGCAGCCTCACTTTTTCCTTTCTGTTCTTTAATTTGCTATTTCAGTTTTTGAATGTAAAAGGTTCAATTTAAGCATTTACCTTTAAAAAGTAATCTAGCAACTGATCAGGTTCTTCATTTTGGCTTGAACCTAAAAGACCAAAAATCGCACCATCAATCATAAATACAAAAATATCTGACTCTTCATACGTAGCCCTTTTTTTAGATTCTCGCAGAACCCAGAAAATTTCATTTTTAAGCCATCGCCTATAGCGAATTGCGGTTTGATAAGCGTTTGGATAAAGCTGTTTAATTTCAAAAATCGCTTTAAACAACACGTAATACGCCCCCTTTAAGTCCGCATGTAAAAGGTAAATTTGTCTGAGCTTAATAGACAAATCTGGATATTGACGAGATTCACTTACCGCCCTCACTTTTTCTTTTAAGTGTTCTTTTTGAACCAACAAACACATTTCAATTAATCTTTCTTTGGAGTGAAAGTAGTTGTAAAAAGTGGCTTTAGTCATCTTGGCTTCATTAACAATTCGGTCCACCCCGACCTTGTTGAAGCCGTATTGTTTAAATAAATCTGCTGCTGTGTTAAGCGCTCGCGTCGCTCTAAATGAAACTTCTAAATTTTTCATGTATACCGCTTAAAATAATTTTTTGTTGTAAATAGAAGAGATAGAAATGCCGTCACTCTTAAAATGAGTGCTAAATACAGGCATGCAAAAACCGCACAATAATGGTGTGCTCACCTATCTCTGGTTTATTGTTGCTATGTTTTAGTCGTAACGATTCTTAAGGTATAGAAACCTAAAGTCGGTTAAATCGTTTTAAAGACTGTTTAAGCGGTATGGATAGAAAGAATTTGGCAAAGGCCAATAAAGAAAAAGAATTAGTACGCATAGCGGACTCCTTTGTTAATACAAGAAATCCTACCGATCACTGCTAAATGATGGTGGCAGGACGAAAGAGGGTTAGCAGACTGGCAACAAAGAAACCAGCACACCCGAAGGTGTCCCCCTTCCGCCCTACCATAGAGAAAAAGGGGGCGAACGAGTTCACGATACACAAAACTAGGTTTCGTATATCGTCTTTGTTAAGTAGGGTCTGCTAAAACCCGCTAGCAATGTAGGCCAGCAGGCAAAGGATAGTGCTCAACCCTATTACAGTCAAGCACACAAAATGACATCTGTTTTAAAATAGATCATTAAAAAGTAAGGATAAATAATTAAAATTTATTATTTAATTTGGTTTATACAACTATTTAATCATTATCCCCTCTCATAACTAAGATCAGCCTGAGTATTTTTAATGATTTGTTGCATGAACTCATTGCGTTGTTTAGCTTTATATTTACCTAAACGATCAATACCATTAGGTAAAACACGTGCAACTGAAGTAACAACAAAATTCTTAGCAAATGAACCACCGACTAGTGCGATGCCTGTCATTGATTTTTTTGGGAAAGTTAGTGAGCTTGCGATCTCTTTACCAAGCATTAAATGAGCAAGTGTACTAATATAATCTTGAGTCATTTTTCTTTGAATACGGTCTTTAAGTTTATTTTGATCAATGCGTATTATTTCATCTAAGGATTGCCACAGAGCACCTCCTAACATGGCAGATGTCTCATCAGGGATAAAAACTTGATGTAATTCGATCCAAGTTAAACGCCAAATATCTCGTTCATTCGTTGGAACAAGTGAAGGATGCACCCCAACAACATGTGCTATTAAACGCCACAGGTGAAAAATATCTTCACGCTCCTGTTTCGCATAAAGTACTCCTAAAATATTTGCACCCAAAGTTGCAAGTAAGGCGAATGGTAAAATTGTTGCAGTGTAAATAACTTGATGAATAGGTTCATCCCACTGATCAAAATCCCAGTCATTTTTGGATTTCATAGCTTTGCGCATATGTGCATGGATCATTCTTATTCGTATACATGCCTTATATCCCGGACTAAAACGACTAGACATACCATTCGGAGCAGTGACATCATTAAACCAATTTAATGTTTCTACAGCACGCTTTCCTGCTTTTTTATAAAGATCTCCCGATCTTAATAAAACGTGATTGGCAACTGGAGCGACATAACTCACAGCCAAACCAGGAATAAAAATGGCAAAAGCTTCTTTACCTATTAATTGATAAAAACGAGTAGCACGCTCCAGCCTTTTATGATCTACCCAATATGGGAAGTCATCCACTACAGCAAAAAAATCTATGAGTTCTTGAGGTGGGTTATCGACAGTCTCAATTCCATATTCAAGCGCTTGATTAAACATATGCCTAGATGAAGATCCAACTCTATGCATACATTCCACTAAATTATCTGCTACAGGATCACCAATTTGTCTAAAGCAATTAAAAGATGCTATTTGTGCTTCTGTAGCATTCGGTGCATCTTTATTAAAAAATCTAGAGGCTACATTGAAAGGAAACTGTTTCATCGCACTTGGATTTTCAACAACTGCATAAGAATATTTATCCAGCATCTGGGAACTCAAAATGATCAAATATTATTTTATAAGTTATTAAAAAAACTCTTCACATAATAGGTGTACTTATGCCATATTAATGATCAATTTAGGCCAAGACTAAATATATGCAAGATCCTTTTGGATTATTTCACAAGACTATATCCATCTCTTATGCCCGCCTTTTATTAGAGATTTGCGAAAAATATGATATTAGTGCTGCGATTCTTCTAGAAAATACAGGGCTATCCTTATTAGACATCAAGCAATATGATGCAAAGATGAGTGCACATCAATGGTCTAAATTAGTAGCCAATGCACTTCGGCTGACTGGTAACAACCGTCTAGGAATAGAATACGGATCAGCTTTACGACCAACGGCCCATGGCTCATTAGGTTTTGCTTTTTTGAGTTGCGTAGATGTAGAAACAGCTCTAAATCTTTGCCAACATTTTTTCTGTACACGTATTCAAAGTTTCATACCTAATTGGACTTTCGACGAAAAACTTGTATACATTTATCTAGACGATGTTCATCCAGTAAAATTAGGTGATGAACAGCAGTCTCAACAACTAAGAGCATTTTTAATTGAAAGTCTTTTATTTGGTGGAATTCATTTATTAGAACTACTTATTCAAGAAAATTTAGAGGAATGTGAAATTTTTCTAGATTGGTGTGAATCTTCAGATTATGAAGAGATTTTAAATAAAAATATAAAATATCATTTTAATAGTAAGCGGAATGCTATAGCTTTTCCTTTAAAATATTTAAAACAGTCCAATCCACAAGGTGATTTAGTTGCCTTCCAACAAGCTATTCAATACTGTGAAAAAGATAAAGGTTTAATAGTAAAAGATGCCACACATCATTTGCAAAACTCGATAAAGATGGAACTTTTACATAATTTTAATAAAAACTATCCTTCTCTTCCCGAGATTGCTAAACGTTTAAATATGTCTGAAAGAACGATTAAACGCCATTTACAGACACAAGGAACTAGCTTTCTTCAACTTCTTAATGAGATTCGTTTCAAGGAAGCAAAAAAACTTTTAGCAAAAGAACAATATAATATTCAAGATATTGCAAACTTGATTGGATATGAAGAGTCTACTAACTTTGTTAGGGCTTTTAAAAAATATTCAGGTATAACTCCTCATCAATATAGAAAAAAATTAAAGTCTGAATAGGCTGTACATTCAGAAAACAGAATGCACAGCAAAATTAGCTTCGTCTAGAGTTTCTGGACAATAAATCCCATCCACTGATAAACCTGATCAACTTACCTTGCTTATTTGGCAAGTTAAAAGCAATAAGTTTCTACCTTCGGTCGATATATTCTAAGTAACCCCTTCCCACTAATGGCTGATCATAGAATTCGCCTTGCCATGCATATGAAGAAACAAAACCAGCTGCCAATCCGAAACAATACGGGGTATCTACATGTGCTGAAATATCTAAAACCTTTTGATTGTTGTGATAAGCAACCCAGCAAAAAGTATTTGGTACATTCATTGAAAAATTATCGGGAGTAATCTGCGGTTCTTCTTGAAGACTCGTTACTTCAAAAAGTATATCTCCATTATATTGAATTGACGTTCCATCAATATGACGATAGTAAACAGAAGTCAAAATGGGTTGGTCTTCATAGCAAATAAAAGCCAGCAATAACTGCTGTTCGTGGTCAATATTAATAACTTGATAGCTAAAGACTTTTACAGGAAGTTGAATATTCTCAACTAACCATTTGTTTTTGAGCATTGAGGTAGCTACAGCTTTCCAAGACTCCAACGTGCAAAGTCCTTTAATACTCTTACTATTGCCTTTTTGTTTAATGTAGCCGTCATAATGCATCAAGACACTAAAATGCTTATAAAAATTACTATAGGCAAACCATGAAATAGCTTTGGTAGGCTTTAAATGAAGTTCTAGTTCTAAATCTTCTCTTTTAGTAATTAATATAAATTCATCACCATCCTCATGCATGACACTCTGATTGTCAAAATTAATAGCGAAAGGAGTTTGGTTAAACTTGATATCATTTTTGATTGAAAATGTTCTGTAGGCCTCAGGCGTTGTCGATAATGCTGTTCCATGTACCAAAGAAGCTGTATCCCCTTTTCCATCTTTAGACATTTGATAGTTGGTATCTGTAATCGTAAATCCAACATAACCTAATACCGAAGCCCAAGATAAATATCGAAATGGTTCAGGTAAGTCAGGAATCATGACCCCGTAATGTGTACTACCAAAGCGCTTATAAAGCGTATGAGGACTGAGTTCAAACTCTTTTGGCAATGTTGCTTGTCGCTCTGATGTAACAGCTCCCAACAATGAGCCTGAAAGTTTGGCAACCTTTTGATTGGCTCTGTCTTTAAAACTTTTTGGTAATCTATCGCTTGAGATTAACATTTTTAAGATCCTTTATTTTTATCTACTTAAAAAATGAAGTTCCATATTAGAACTTGATTATTTGCAATTGAATGTTAATAAAGGACATCTTGATCTAAGCAAATGCACTAAAACAAAAAAGCCAACTCTTTCGAATTAGCCCTAATTACCTCACGACCACGTCTGTGAAAATTGCTTTTGATTTTATTGTTCGCAACAATCTTCATCATTTTTGTTATGAGTCTAAATTAGCCTTTCTTTATGACATTTCGATTAAAAAAACATCCAAAATCTCTCCTAAACAAACTTCATACATAAAATATGTGTTTTAGAGAACTACATCACAATTTATATACCTGTACATTTTAAAGGCATATTCCGCTAAACGACTAAGTCTATTATGCTTAAGTCATCTAATTGTTAAGTATGTATGATGGAACAGCAAACTTTATTACAAGAACTGAACTCACTCATTGAATACTACTCAAAAAGAACCGATTGCCCTCCTACTCGAATACGCATCGGCTATAGGGCTTATGCAAAATTGATGCAGTGCCCGCCTTTTGCAGATGAAGTGATGAATTCAGCCCTAGATCCAAATAAGCGAAAATATAAAAAGTTAAAAATTAAAATTACAAAAGATGATGACCAATTAGAGCTTGAGTAAGTTTTTAAGAGTTCAAAATAAAAAGTTCTTCAACTCTCCTATTTGCGATTTTATTTATATAACACCCCAGTGAAATGTACAGCTTGAGAGCATTTATAGTCATTCTGTAAAAGCTCTTCTAAACAGAACTTTTACAGATATTTCTATACTAATTGAGACTTTCATTATCTGAGGTATCTTCTTTATTTAAAATCCGCCCTTCTTGTTTTGGTCGAATCAATGGTGCAGTCGGTCTTGGATGATGAGTGTGTGTATATTGCATACCTACTCCTGCATTGACGTCATCTGCCGCAATTTCAGTTTCAAAACGCTCATTATCCAAATCTCGAATTTCTTCGGTAATTCTTTCTACTTCGTCTTCATCCACACCAAGTTCTTGCAAAATCACGCCGCCAAACTTAATGGCAGATTCAAACGTTTCACGAATCATAAAGTCCACTTTTTGTTTAACTAAATGCAGTGAATGCTCGCGGTCATATGAACGCACTAATAATTTCGCTAAAGGAAATTCATGGGTCACGAGTTCCACAATTCTATTGGTCGTTTCCTTGCTATCGACACACACCACAATCGCTTGTGCTGTTGCGGCCCCAGACGCATGCAGGATATCTAAACGGCAACCATCGCCATAATAAATTTTAAAACCAAATTTTTCGGCGTTTCGTATCATGTCGGTATTATTATCAATAATGGTGACATCGACACCTCTTGCTAATAATAATTGACTGGTGACCTGTCCAAAGCGCCCAAAACCGATCATTAAAACGCTACCACTTAGTCCGTCGGCAATATTGATGTTTTCTAATGAAACCTTCGTTTTTGCTTGAGTAAAACGTTTGAAAATAATACCGACAATTGGAGTCAACACCATTGAAAGCACAACAATGGCAGTTAAGTTAGATTTAACGGTACTATCAATAACTTGTGCACTTAGCGCAGCCGAGAATAGTACAAAGGCAAACTCTCCACCTTGAGCCATAAGTAAAGCGCGGTCTAATGCTTCAGTATGAGAGCTTTTCGTTACTCGGGCGACTATATAAATCATGAGCGCTTTGGCAAGCATCAGAGCAATTACGCCACTCACAATCAGTTGCCAATTTTGAGCAACTACCGATAAGTCCAGTGACATACCCACGCCAAGGAAAAACAGGCCCAGTAATATTCCTCGGAATGGTTCAATATCCGCTTCAATTTGATGTCTAAAGGTCGATTCAGATAAAAGTACACCCGCCAAGAAAGCACCCATCGCCATAGTCAAACCACTGACTTGCATGAGTAACGCCGCACCCAACACAACTAGTAAAGCCGCCGCAGTCATGACTTCTCGGGCTTTAGCAGCGGCCAAGAGTCTAAATAATGGGTTCAGTAACCAATACCCTGCCGCAATAAGCCCCGCAATTGCGAGTAAACCAATTCCTATATTTTCTAAACGTACAGATGTGCTTTCGACCACATGATTCGGTGCCATAAAAGCGACAATAGCCAGCAATGGCACAATGAGTAAATCTTCAAAAAGTAAGATGGCTACAATTTTTTGCCCACGTGGCTGCGTCAAATCACCCCGGTCACCCAAGAGCTGCATCACAATTGCAGTCGAGGTTAATACAAACCCTGCGGCACCAATAAAAGCAACTTGCCACGTAAAACCAAATAATAGCCCGACGCCAGTCAAAGCCAGCGCACAAATGATGATCTGCAATGTACCAAGGCCAAAAATTTCGCGTCTAAGACTCCACAAATGTGAGGGTTGCATTTCCAAACCAATCACAAAGAGGTACATCACAATTCCTAACTCGGCAATATGCAAAATTGCGGCAGAATCTTGAAAAAAAGCAAAACCGAATGGGCCAATAATTAGACCCGCAATTAAATAACCAAGTACTGAACCTAAACCAATACGTTTAAAAATAGGAACTGCAATGACAGCCGCTGCCAATAAAACTACGGGGGCAACTAAGCTAATTGAATGTGCTTCTGAGCTCATACATTTCTCATTTTATTTATCTGCAATTTATTCTATGTGAAACGAGGTTTAAGGGCGATTATTAGTTTTGAGAAAAAGCATCCTAAAAATAAAATGGCTTGAGTCATACGAAAATAAAAATTGAGCCTATAAATAGGAATCAAATACTCATGGACAAACACCCATAAAAAAAGCCCTAACGGGCTTTTTTTATATTAGGCAATAAATTTCAGCATGAGCTGAATGACTGTCGCATTAATTAAGTCGACAAAGAATGCGCCACAAAGCGGAACAATCAAGAAAGCCTTATGCGATGGACCATACATATTAGTAATGGCTTGCATATTTGCCACAGCTGTTGGTGTTGCACCCATACCGAAACCACAATGACCTGCTGCCAACACTGCTGCATCGTAGTTTTTGCCCATGACGCGGAACGTCACAAATGCCGCATATAAAGCCATCGTAATGGTTTGCGCACCTAAAATCACGACAAGTGGACCAGCTAAGTCGGCAAGTTGCCAAAGTTTTAACGAAAGCAATGCCATTGCTAAATAAAGCGACAAAGACGCGTTACCAAATACATCAATCGCACGGTCAAAAATATCAATTTTCAACACGCTTTCTAAAATGTTTCTTAAGATTACACCGCCACCGAGTGCCCAAACGAAAGTTGGTAACTCAAACCACGTTCCCTTACTAAAGCCAGTCATAAATTCAGCAAACGCTAAACATGCTGCAAACATACCCAGTGTAGTAATTGCATTATCGGCAGTAATTAAACGAACTTGATGCGGATTTTCAAACGGAGCAAGGTCATCTGAATTTTGTTCAAGATGTGTGTCACGATTTTGGATTTCAGCGTTGGTTTTTGGTTGAGCAAGACTGTAACGATTAATAAGTAATTTCGCTAAAGGCCCACCAATCACACCACCAATAATCAAGCCAAAGGTCGCACTCGCCATACCTAATGCTAAAGCACCCTGAATCCCATGCTGGGTTTCTAAAATTTCACCCCATGCGCCAGCTGTACCATGACCACCTGTTAAGGTAATTGAACCAGCAATCAAACCAATAAGTGGGTCAAGACCTAATAATGTCGCAAGACTCATACCAACAGCATTTTGCACAACAATAAATGAGGCTACACAAATTAAGAAGATGATTAAAGCAGTACCACCTTCTTTAAGCTTCATAAAATTGGCACTTAAACCAATTGAAGCAAAGAACACGAGCATAAAGCTGGTTTGTAATTCGCTACTAAAAACAATGCTATACCCCCACAAAGTGTGGACAAGTAAAGAAACTACAGCAGCAACCAAACCACCCGCTACAGGTTCAGGGATATTATAACGTTTTAAAAAATCAATACGATTAACAAGAAAGCGGCCCAACAATAAGACGATAACCGCCGAAATTAGTGTATAAAAACCATTAAAAACAAATTCCATATATACTACTTTCTGATTACATTCCTAATGGATTGTAAAATAATTATATTTTATTTTTTATTATTTAAAAAAAACACAAACAAACTTTACAAAAACCATCTTTATTTAATAATAATCATATAAATCAATTTGTTATTTTGAGTATTTAGTAAAAAATCACAATGTATCTTCTCCTAAATTTCTATCTTGCTTTGATAATTGTTTTTTTAAAGATTTAAATGCTTAAGTGATGAAATCAAGACATCTGGTTGCCTCAATCTTATTACTCATTTTTTAAGCAACAGTATATTGCGCTAAGCTAAGCTCTACTTGATACATTTAAAGAAAAATCCTGTCTTTTGGGTCACTGAACTTCTCCATCATTCACTTTAATATCCTTCAAAGACCAGCTCTTTACTGTTCTGGGCAACATCTTTATAGGTTTTATATTCAATGAGTTTATTGCTTAAAGTTCGTCAGAACGTTCCACAGCTACAATCTATTAAAAAATCTCTTCAGACACGTGCTGGTCAAAAAATACCTCACATGCTGATCAATGCATCAGATCTCTTTTTCAGAGGCCCTCAAATAGCTTTGTCAGGAAAAACACCTTTTGATGTGATTCATAAGCATGAAATCATTACCTTACGCCATTATAAAAATGAGACTGATACCTCTACCCCTAAACACCGCGTACCTTTAGTTATTGTTCCACCACTAGCAGTGAACATGCTCATTTACGATTTGTTCCCTACTCGTAGTTTTGTACGTTTCTTTTTAGCCCAAGGGTTTGATGTTTACTTAATTGACTGGGGCATCCCAACTCGGCACCAAGCAAAATACAACTTCGGTACTTATATTAAAGTTTTCATGCCAGAGATGTTAAAGCAAGTTCGCGCCTACAGTGGTCAACAACAGCTTTCTTTACATGGTTGGAGTTTAGGTGGTGCACTTTCGCTCTGCTATACCGCATTGTTTAAAGATAAAGATATTAAAAACCTGATTATTCTCGCGTCCCCTATCGACACACATAAAGCGGGTTATATGGGGAAACTCTACGGTAGTCTTACCAAACCTGCCGAATGGGTTCGTAAACATACGCCATTTCGTATTCGCCATCATGTACCAAGTGAAGCATTTCATATTCATGGCTGGCAAAATACCCTTGGTTTTAAATTAACTGACCCGATTGGAAATCTGAAAACATATTGGGAACTTTTTAAGAATCTAGATAACCGAGAGTTTATTGTCGACCATGCAACCTCAAGCTCATTTATCGATAATATGTTGGCCTATCCGGGCGGTGTCATGCGTGACATTATTCTCCGTTTCTGGATTGATAATGAACTGTCTAAAGGTGTAGTTAAATTTGGTGAACTTACCGCCTATCTAAAAGACATTAAATGCTCTGTGTTAGCTGTCGGTGGTAACACAGATATCATTGTCACAGCTGATGCTGTTAAACCACTCATGGATTTAATTAGTAGCCAAGACAAAACATTTAAGGTGGTACCAGGTGGTCATATGGGCGTAGTTTCTGGTAGTCAAGCACCCACTACGGTCTGGCCAGAAGTAAGTACTTGGTTAGCTACTCGTTCAGAATAATTAATTCAAAATCAGTAAAGCCAGTGTAGTCAGTTCTATGCTGGCCATAATTCAAATTTTATAAATCTGATATTCTAGTTTCATTTATATTGCAGTAGTTTTTTCTCTTAATTCAAAAGCAGCTCATTACTAGATGACACAAAAATATAAATATAATTTCCTCACTATTAATCACATTAAAAACCCTTCAACACATAAATTTTATTTATTAGAAATATAATTTAATAAAACAATATTTTATCAAATGTTAAAATTTTTTAAATAAATTAATTTTCTCTTATTAATATTTATAAATTTTAAGAAAAGTACCTCTTAAAGTTGATGTTACTTTTTGTTATTTATGTAAAGCTCATCTAAACAATATATTTACTTAAGTTATTGTTAAACAAATTTTTTTATAAATTTAATTTTGTAAAATTCGATCATTATTTATACAAATGTAGGCAATCTCTCACAATTATGTAAGCCAAAGCTTACAACCCAAATGATTGTTTTTCTTATAATTAATTTCAGTACATATAAGCACTCTTTACTATTAAATAGAAAGCTGAATATTAATAAAGAGATCTGGAGAAAATGATAAAGTCATCTTTATTAATATAAAAACTCTTAATAATAGAAAAAGAATCTCAAAAATTAATATGTACTATCTTTCCTCTGGAAACAGAGGAAAGATACTTTTTTAATCATCAGATAGGATATAGAAAATGTTTATTGCAAAAAATATATTTGTATATTTACTATCAATGTTAGCTTTATGCTTACTGATTATTTTCTTTAATTACATAGGAATGAACGAGACGATTAATCTTCTTCTCTCTTCTGCACTGTTTGGAATATTTATTACTTGGTATTTTAAAGGTAGTGGACTCTGTCTCGCCCTATTTAGCTTTTTTTATTGGGCTATGTTTGTCATTAGTCAAAGTTTAGAAGTGATATGGATGCTCGCAAGTTCAGTTATTGTATATTTAGTCATGACTAAAATATTACCTAAACTCAAGACCATCCATATTGGCGTGATAGCCAAATAGCTAAAACGGTTTCACCCCACGATTCACCATACCCACTTTCTTAACTGTGTTAATTTTAGTTTGTTCGGCAATGACTAATTCATTGATGAAAGCTTTTAAGTTTTGCTCATCAAGACGAATAGGATTAAAAGTACTTTCTCCCATTTTTAGAAAGAAAGATTCGATATTTGTATTACGTTGTACATATTTCATTGACCATCGTTGAAACGAGTTTTGTTCAATGGAATATGTACACAACCATTTAACATTGTGGTGTCTTTTATCATTTGTAATTTTTTCAAATAATCGTTCAACCACCTCTCGTTCACCTTCCAAGCATTGAAAGAAAGCATTATCGGCATAATAGAGCACCCCACAGATCTGATTCAAATCATTGAAATCTCGTGCTTCTGTCAAAATATCACGTAAATCTTGCAACAAATCTTCATTTTTTTCGTTCCGTTGACTGGCATAACACAGGCGAACGTTCATTAGCAATTCCGTGAAATATAAATTTCTTTATTTAAAGATTTTTTAATCTACCATATCTCTATTACTAATAATTTATATTTCACACATATTCTAAAGTTTATATTAAAAATATGTTCGATTATTAACTATAAGAGCTTAATAACTAATGATTTATATTAATAAGAAAATAAAAAGCCCTACTATTGAGGGCTTCTAATGCTCTAAAAGAACAATAAATTGCTTTAAAAGCCAAAATAAAAAAAAGCACTAAAAAGTGCTTTTTTTACTTGCTGTTATATTATTGTGGAATAATATTTACAGCATTTGGGCCTTTTTGCCCTTGAGTAACGGTAAATGTTACGCGTTGACCTTCATGCAAAGTTTTGAAACCAGAACCTGCGATTTCTTTGAAGTGAGCGAACACATCTGGACCGTTGTCTTGTTGAATGAAACCAAAACCTTTAGTTTCGTTAAACCACTTTACTGTACCACTTACTGTATTAGACATGATATATCCTACTGATTTCTAATATTTTAGAATCATTAAATAATGACCCTATCATAACTTTGAAAAAAGAATAACAAATTGAGCTTAATATCTTAAAAAACGAAGGATTATGACTAAAACTACGATACTTAAAAGAAGATTTACTAACAAGTCTTTTTTCTAGTTAACAGCATCATACATGAAATAAAATTGTATTCAAGGCTTTTATATAAATAATTTCCAAAACTTAAGTTAAATAAATATAAAACAATAGCTTAATAAAAATATTAAGAAATTCAGTATATTGCTTAATTAAAAAACAATCTATGATGTGATAAAAACATTGAAAAGCAACAGTTATAAAAATGTCTATTTAGAAAATTGCTTGAGCACGAATGAAAAGTTATTTTTAAAAATATAGATAATAAAAAAACTCCTGATTAGGAGCCTTATTTTATGGCAGAGGATCAAGGATTCGAACCTTGACGAACGGTTTTGGAGACCGTCATGCTACCATTACACCAATCCTCTATATTCATGATTAAA
Organism: Acinetobacter sp. D009; assembly: GCF_038562025.1. Lineage (NCBI taxonomy): Bacteria > Pseudomonadati > Pseudomonadota > Gammaproteobacteria > Moraxellales > Moraxellaceae > Acinetobacter > Acinetobacter sp. D009. Next base: position 1,296,375 of record NZ_CP151886.1, on the reverse strand, counting down.
CACTCAAGATTTAATCATAAAAAAAGCAAGATCATCGTCTTGCTTTTTTCAATGGTGGGGGCGAAGAGACTCGAACTCTTACACCTTGCGGCGCTGGAACCTAAATCCAGTGCGTCTACCAATTTCGCCACGCCCCCATCTGGGACATTTATTTAAAATAAATGTGGCAGAGGATCAAGGACTCGAACCTTGACGAACGGTTTTGGAGACCGTCATGCTACCATTACACCAATCCTCTTCCAAGATCTAGATGACTTAACATCTACATCAAACTTTAAGTTATTAACTTAAAGTGGTGGGGGCGAAGAGACTCGAACTCTTACACCTTGCGGCGCTGGAACCTAAATCCAGTGCGTCTACCAATTTCGCCACGCCCCCGATGGCTGTGTATATTAGCGATAAGATCTGACAGTGACAAGTGTTTTTTTTCTAAAAAAAACTAACCGTGTAAATTGTATACAGATACTAGATCAATGATTTTTATCAATTTGAATCTGTTTTAAGCAATTTATTGCTTCATCAGCATTTGAAAACCGATTTTGCTGTTGTTTTTGTAATAAACCTGCAAGTAAGGGATAAAAAATCAAAAACTGCATGGGTAATTGAATGTTTAATTTTTGACAGTGCAAGACTGCCCAATCACGATAACTACCTGCTTCTAAGCGAGTTTGTGTTAACCATTCATATAGAACGATGCCAAATGCGTATAAATCGCTTTGTATTCCCTTACGCCCTCCTTGAAATAACTCAGGAGCCATATAACGAGGTGTTGCATCCATGACTGTATCGCAACTTAAGATGCGTCTCGTTTTCTCAAAATCAATTAAATAAGGCTTTTGCTGAAACTTTCTAAAATGTTCTGCCTTAACGTCACCATGAATCCAGCCAAGTTTGTGAAGCTCTGCAAGCTTATTTATTGCCAACCAAATCTTAAGATATACATTAGTTAAATCACTTTCATGAGTGAATGAACCAAACCACACGTCACTATCAGGTAAAATTAAAACCTTACCCAAAGAATGGCCTAGCTGAGAAATAGAACTGCCCTCAATCAATCTATGAGGTAAAAGCCATGCAGGTTTTTTAAAGTGAATTTCTTCGTAAAATAATTGCTCATGCATGAAATCTTGCTCACTTTGAGCATAGGTTTCAGGCAAATGATATTTTAACCAGTAATTTTTGGTGTCTATGGTACATGTCCATAAACACCGCCCTAACGCTGCACTTGTTGGCTTTGTTACACATGTTAAGTTTTCTATATGCGAAGCAAAATCATGCTTCAGCATAGTAAGACTCAGGCTGTTGTTTCTTTTCTTCAAAGCGCAAAACTTCTAAACAATGCTGAATCGTCTTACCAATACGAGCGTGGGTCTCAATTGAAGAAATTTTTGGCCAAGTTGCACGTTCCCCTTCTCTTTGCAAACGCTTAAACAGATGCGGACGCGGGTTTTGCAAAGTATAGGTATAGTGACTTAGGCTATATTTAGCAATGATATTCACATCACCGTAATAACGCTGTCCCATTACGCCATAGCCATGATCTAATAATCTTCTAACTGGAGATATAGAACCAAGTCGTTGACGCGTAAAATCCATAACGCCCATTGACAGCACTTTACCTTGACGTCTTAGAATCCTTTCAGGCCAGCTTAAAACGTCCTTACGAAAACGGTCCGCATCATTTTGCATGAATGGAACAATATGTGGGTTAACTTGACTCGCAATGGTGTAATTCAAGTTATAAAGCCGCGCCATTCTTTCTTGCGGGAAATCGCTTCTTACACTTCCATCTACCCACTTTGTATTTGCCATATAAGGTGTATGTTCACCGTCATAACGTTTACTGGTTAAGCGTACTGGTGGGAATAAAATTGGCACGGCACATGAAGCCAATACCGCACTCCACACCAAAACATTCGGTGTCATAATGGCGTTCATAATTCTTGGGTTTTCTGTTGCATCATACGGCGCCACTGCCACATTAATGTTTAAACCAGATTTTTTAAAAGCCTCTTCAAAAGTAAGATCACCTAAATTCTCAATGAGGAATTTTTTCAAATACTGAACATCGGCAATTCCACCATTGCCTTTAATGAGTTCACGGAATTTCCTAAAATGAAAAGCATCACTAAAAAATTGCTCACCATTTAATAAGTTTTGGATATCTTCACTGGCAGAGGTTCCAAGCATACCTGTCATAATTGCCCCTGCACTTGAGCCAGAGAGCACTTTAGGCATTAAGTCTTGTTCAATTAAAGCCTTACATACTCCCGTATGAAAAAGTCCTAAAGTCGCCCCGCCCGAAAACATAAGTGCAGGTTGTCCATACGCCTTTTCACAGTTTTCAAAAAACTCTATTTTTTCTTTTCTTTGAAACGTAATGCATTCACTTGAAGCAATGTAAGCCAAGCTTTGGCTAACTTCTTCAATATAGTCTTCAATTAACTTTTTTGTACCGACATGTGTTGCGGCAAAAAGCATTGGATGACCAATATTTGCAATATCGTAAGTTAGACCTTCTTTAAGTAAATAAATGAGGTCTAATGTGCGATGTTGCTGACGATATCTTTTGAGCAAAGTGTATCGATAAGAAATGAGCTCGGCATCGAAATAAGGTGAACTATTATCAAATTTCCACTCTTGCACACCTGTTTCTTCATCTAGTTTTAATGCAAAAGACTTCCATTCTTCATAAGATTCAGCCATGTCTAATTGACGTTGTAATTTTTTGATACGGTAAGCCTGATGTGGATTCATATCACTTCGTATTTTTTCAAACATATTTCGTCCTCATCTTCACAGATGATTTTACTGAATAGACATCACAACACTATGCTCGGTCTGAACATTTCAATCAATTGCAAAACCGATAAAGTGTATAGGCAATAAGTTTTTGTAAGCCTGTTAATTTCGGTGTTAGTATCCTATCAAACACTGTTTAACATGATTGACTTACCATGGCTACCATTGATTTACCGGACAATTTAGTTCAAACATTATCACTTGTATTAAATCAGTTACAGCAAGTCTTGCCTGAGCCTCGACAAGAAACAGATTTTACTGCACCTGCTTTTAGATGGGAAAATCAGCAACTTAATGCCATCTATACGCCAAAAAATATTTATCTTGATGACTTAAAAGGCATTGAGCGTCAAAAAGAAAAAATTATTCAAAATACTTTGCAATTTTTAAATGGCCTACCAGCAAATGATGTGCTTTTAACCGGCTCACGTGGTACAGGAAAATCATCTATTGTTCGTGCTTTACTCACTGAGTATGCTCCTCAAGGATTACGTTTAATTGAAATTGAACGTGATGATTTATCAGACTTACCTAAAATTCAAAAAATCATTCAAAATCGACCTGAAAAATATATCGTCTACTGTGATGACTTGGCTTTTAATGCCGAAGATGAAAATTACCGTAGTCTAAAAAGTGTATTAGATGGTTCATTACAGTCAGGTTCAAGTAATTTTATTATTTATGCAACCAGTAACCGTCGCCACCTGTTACCAGAATTCATGCATGAAAATACACCTGTAACTAAGGTCGATGTTCCCCAATATACTGAACTACATCCACAAGAAGCGATAGAAGAAAAGATCTCTTTGTCGGATCGTTTTGGTCTATGGCTATCTTTTTATCCAATGGATCAAAACCTATATTTGGAAATCGTTGAACATTATCTTGATAAAGCAAACATGCCTTTCAATGATGAGGTTCGTGCTGAAAGTTTACGTTGGTGTCAGATGCGGGGTCAGCGCTCTGGTCGAGCTGCTTATCAGTTTTCTAAGCATTGGATTGGTTTAAACGCCTTAAAAGATTTGTCTAACAATTAAATAAAATGTCCCGCAAAGCCTTAGCTTTGGCCTATAAACCGCTTAGCTTTGGCAGTTGTTTTTCATAACCTAAAACAAAGATAGCCCTTCTTTAGGTTTATATATGAAAAAGCAATTGCCAAAAATTTCTACAACAAGTAAAGCGCTTGGTAAAAGTTTATTACTTGCACAAGGCGTTTTAGACCAAGCAAAAAAATATTCAACTCTTCCTTTTACTCAAGCTCATATCATCCGTCCACGAGTTGACGAAAAATATTATAGCTGGACACATTACGGTATTTTTTTCCCGCTTTTACCAGAGCCGCATCGTTACTTAAATATTATGATTTTAATCGGTACGCCCGGTGCACTTGCTTTTGACCATGATGACATCATTACTGGAAATCCTAGAAAAACAGCTACTTTCTTTTCAAGTACAGCTGCTCTGGAACAAGCTTTACTGAAGGCCTATGTCATTCCCGAAGATACAAAAATTAATAAAGATGGGAGCTTAATAAAACTAGGTCAAGAAATTTCAATTCAAGGTAAATTCCCTCAAATTCACATTAATGGACATTATGATGGATTTGATTTCAACTTTGATATCGGTATCACTTCACATGCTTCATGGTTTATAAAAACACCAATCTATGATCACTTTAGTTTATTGGCAAAGTTTAAAGGTTTTTTAAACTATCAAGCAGAACGCATTGAAAGCCAAGGACTTTGCACTTACGAATATGCTCGAGCAGTTGGCCCTCACTCCATCACAAATAAACTTATTCCTGATGTATATAAACTGCCACTTGATTTTTTCACTTATCAAATCATCAATTTAAACGAAACCACCCAACTTCTTCTTACCAAAGCCGATATTGCAGGACAAACAGCTGCATATACCCTGCATATTCGACATCTGGACCAGCCAGCTGAAATCTACACAGATGTAAGCTTTGATATTATTTCGCATCAAGTTGATGACCTTGTTTCACCTAGTGGGCAAAAAATGCGCCTTCCAAAATATTTTTCTTGGATCGCTCGAAATGAGGCAAAGCAAATCATCTTAAACATTCAGGCAGAAATTGACTGCCCATTCCGCTATGGTCATGGGCGAGGTTATGCGAGTAGCTATATATTTACAGGTCATTATTTTGATAATGAAGTTCAAGGCCGTGGTTATATCGAATACATTGATATTGAAAACCAACAGGCCTTTGACGATGAATAATTTTACTCAGGAATAGTGAGTTCAGTCATTGGCCATCTTGGTGTGGTCGTTACCGCTAACCCATCATGCTGACCTGCTTTTAAACGCTGATAACCAGCAAAAGCTATCATTGCCCCATTATCAGTACATAAAGCAGGCTCAGCATAATAAACTTGCGCTTTAATTTTCGCCAAAGAAGTTTCTAATTGCTCGCGTAGTCTTAAATTTGCGCTAACTCCACCTGCAATCACTAAACGTTTAAGTCCAGTTTGCTTTAAAGCTTTTACTGATTTTTTTACCAAGGTATCTACAATTGCTTCTTGGAATGAAGCAGCAATGTCAGCGTCACGATTTTCACCATTCAATTTTTTCAATTGAACAGAAACAGCTGTTTTTAAACCACTAAAAGAAAAATCTAAGCCTTGATGAAGCATAGGTCTTGGAAACTCAAATGCTAATGGATCACCAGATAATGCAAGTTTTGCGATATTTGGCCCACCTGGATATGGCAAGCTCATCATTTTGGCAACTTTATCAAAAGCTTCGCCCGCAGCATCATCAATAGACTCACCCAATAGTTCATATTGACCAATAGCGTGGGCCGCCATCAATTGTGTATGCCCACCTGAAACTAACAATGCTACAAACGGAAATTCAGGTGGTTGACTTGAAAGTAATGGGGCCAACATATGACCTTCCATATGGTGAACACCAATTGCAGGCTTATTTAAAGAAAAAGCTAAAGTTCTGCCAAACAGTGCACCTGTCATTAATGCTCCCATTAAGCCAGGACCACGCGTATAAGCAACCGCATCAATCTCTTGTTTTGTTACACCACTTTGTTCAAGCAATTGATTCATTAAAGGAATTAATTTACGAACATGGTCACGAGAAGCAAGTTCAGGTACTACTCCACCATATTCGGCATGAAGTTTAATCTGGCTATAAAGAACCTGTCCCCGTAAGCCGAGTTCGCTATCATAAAGTGCCAACCCTGTTTCATCACAAGAAGTTTCCAAGCCTAAAACAATCATCAAAACTGCCTTTTATATGAGTCAAAATATTGCAATCGCTATTATAGACTTGTGATATGAGTTGTAAATGAGTAAAATACTGACCTTCACTTGTGATCCGGCGCAATGGTGTGCCTGATCTTATCCATAATCTAGAGGATTTTACATGCCACAAGTTAAGTTGAAAGAAGGCGAACCAGTTGACGTAGCTATCCGTCGTTTCAAACGTTCATGCGAAAAAGCTGGTGTTTTAGCTGACGTTCGTAAACGCGAATTCTACGAAAAACCAACTCAAGAACGTAAGCGCAAAAAAGCTGCAGCAGTTAAACGCTACCAAAAGAAATTGGCTCGCGAATCTGTACGTACTACTCGCCTTTACTAATTAATTTGTGATTGACTGCTGAATTATGACTACTTTAAAAAACCAAATTACTGATGCATTAAAAACTTCTATGCGTGCCAAAGATATGGCAACAGTGACGGTTTTGCGTAGTCTACAAGCGGCAATTAAGCAAATCGAAGTCGATGAGCGCAAAGAGCTTGACGACGCTCAGGTTCTTGCGGTCATTGAAAAGCAAATTAAACAACGTAAAGAATCGATCAAAGCCTTTGAAGGTGCTGGTCGTAATGATTTAGCTAGTAAAGAACAAGCCGAAGCTGAGATTATCTCTCAGTTTCTACCAGAAGCTATGACTGAGGAAGAGCTTGATTCTATCATTGAGCAAACGATTGCTGCTCAAGAAGCAACTAGCATGAAAGATATGGGTAAGGTGATGAATTCTCTACGTCCGATCATAGCCGGGCGTGCCGATCCTGCTCAAGTTTCAGCAAAAATTAAAGCTAAGTTAGCTTAATTCCCCTTTTTAAATTTTATATTTCTTCCAATCAAGCTTCTTTAGTTTGTATATATTTGCACATCTGCAAATTAAGTAAGATATAGCTCTTAAATCTTCATTCTTCGCTCATCTTGCATTTGTTTCAAACGACTGTCTATTCTTGCCGACATTGCTTGATTATCTTTTGCCAATCGCTGAGCATGCAACATTGATTTAATTGCATTTTCCTCACTACCTGACCAATATTCTGCTTCAGCCCGGTAGCGTAGAACATTAACCGCTCTTAAAGGTCCATTCTTATCCAAATTCGCAGCTTGCTGTAAAAATTGCCAACCTTGTATATCTCTTGGATTCTTATTAATAAATCTTTGAACCAAAGTTTGAACTTGCGCAAACTTACCTTGGCGTAGCAGCACCTCAGCCAACTTATAACTAAAAGCTTTATTTTCAGGCATCGTCATTTGTGTAGAAGCAATTGTTGTATAAGCTTGATCTAGCTTGTTTTGGCCAAGATAAATATCTGTCTGCAATAATGTGACAAGAGGCTTTCCACTAGATTTCGCTTGATCTAAAGTAGACTGCGCTTGCACATAATCACCTTGTCTTGTGTAAAATGCTGCTAAAGCAATCAGACCAGCAATATTTTTTTGGGACGCCAAACTTTGTAGTTGGTTTTCAGTTGCCTGATTGGCAATCACCATGGTGTACCATTTTAAAATCTCAAAATCTGCATCGTATATACGGTTTTTAACTCGAGGCATCTGGTTTGCACGCAGCCGCGCTTCACTCATACGCTCAGTCGTCAATGGATGAGTCAACCAGAAATCCGGTAAAAAACTTACTCGACTTGTAGCTCTATGCATTGTTTCAAAGTAATCAGCCATACTTTGAGGGTTATAACCCGCCGCATACATATATTGCATACCAATACGGTCTGCTTCACGCTCTTGATTTCGACTATATGTTAATTGCTTATCCATGAGTGCAGCTTGGGTTCCAAGCATCACTGCTGCACCCGCATCCCCACCACCCTGCGCAGCTATAGCCACCCCCGCTAAAAGTCCTGCTAGACTTAGCAGTGTTTGACCTTTAAATGCTTCTTCAGAGCGACTAAAATGTCTTTGTGATACATGCGCAATTTCATGAGCCATAACCCCAGCAATTTCATCAATATTTCGTGCTGAGGCAATAAGCCCTGTATTGAGCGCAAATAAGCCACCCGGGACAGCAAAAGCATTAATTTGTGGATCTTTAATCACGACTAGACCAATCGGCTGACCAAGCTGAGTTTCACTTAAAATACTCGAAAATACCTGAAAAAATTGATCTTCCAGCCAAACATCTTGAATAACGGGCATTTGTTTGTGAACTTCACGAAAAACTTTTTCGCCAATAAATTTTTCTTTTTGTTGATCAAGCAAACCAATCCCACTTCCAATATTTGGAATCTCTACTTGATTTGCAGAAGGCTGAGGGTCGAAAGGCTGCGCGTACGAAGCATTTGTTATAAAAGCCGCACTTAAAATAATTGGCAAAAATCTCAAATGTTTTTCTCTAGTAAAATTAAACCATCAAAAAAGTCTACTGATATAAAACATAAAAAATTATGTTCAATCAATAGACTTTTAATATATCACTCGAGATCGCTTAGTTTTGCAATGAAGTGTTATTAATCATTTATGCAAAGTTTGGGTTTACCAAATATCTAGGAGTTTTATCCTCTAAAGCTTCAACTAGATTTTTATAAGCAAGATTTGCCATTTTTTTACGGGTCTCTGCAGTCGCAGATCCTACGTGAGGCAAAGTAACAACATTTGACAGCTTAAAAAGCTCCGAATCTTGTAAAGGTTCTTTTTCGTATACATCCAAACCAGCTCCAAAGATTTCTCCGCTTTGTAAGGCCTCAATCAATGCATGCTCGTCAACCACTGAACCACGCGCAATATTTATAAAAATAGCGTGCTTTTGCATAAGCTCAAATTGAGCTTTCCCCATCAAAGCTTTCGATTCATTATTTAAATCAACTGCGGTTACTACAAAATCAGACTGTTGCAATAACTCATCTAAACCAAGATATTGTGCTTTTAAAGGCTCTGCCAATTCAGGCTTTTCACGGCGGTTATGGTAAACAATATTCATGTTAAATCCATAAAAACCACGGCGTGCAATTGCGGCACCAATATTACCAAGCCCAATAATTCCTAGCGTCTTTCCAAAAACATCTAAACCAAATTGCTGAGGCCCAACAGTTCTTTTCCATTCACCTTGTTTAGTCCAATGATCAAGAAAAGGAACTTTTCTAGCAGCACTAAGCAATAACGTAAAAGCAAGATCAGCCGTTGTTTCAGTTAAAACATGAGGTGTATTTGATAACCAGATTTTTCTTTGGTTTAGATAAGCCACATCATAATTGTCATAGCCAACTGTTACAGATGAAATAATTTTGAGTTTTTGAGCAGGCGCAAGATTACTTTCATTAAGAAGTCGACCAGCACCAATCATCCCATCAGCATCTACAACTTGTTGGCGTATTTGCTCATTAATATCACCCAGTTTTGGATTAAGAACCACAACATGATAATCCTGTTGTAATCGAGACAAAATTTCTTCATCAATTTGGCTAAAAACTACAACTTTTTTCATGTAAATCCCTACTACTCGTTGTTATCTTGCATTAATTGCCATAACCTTTTTTTAAGGAGTGGTTTCTCCAACATCTCTTTTAAACTCGCCAAATGAATAATATTGGCATGTTGAATATAAGAACATTCACCAAGACACAAGATCTTCTTGTCTGCTGCGACAGCATCTAAAAATCCTTGAATATATGAACCTGCACCACGTTGGTCTTGATAGTTAGCTAAAGGGAACGGCCATTTTAGTTCAGCATATTGCCCTATTTTTGCTTTTTGAATGTTATTCCAAAGCTGCTTTTCTTCTTCACTTAAATTAGTAACATCTAAAAAAATAACACACTTTTCAAGCGCAAAAGCCTGCAACTCAAATGAAGCAATCGTAACCACTGGAGTTTGTACTTCATTACGAGGTACTACAACAGGCGGAACATCAACTGGAGGTGGTACCGCAATTTCAGGTTCAGCTTTTGGAATTTCGTTGACTTGTGGTTTTGTCGGCTGCTCAACAACTGGATTGCTCTTAGAAGGCAATATAATTGGCTCACCTTCTGGAGCAGCTTGATCTCGCCAGAGGCTTTGAGCATTATTTTTTTGGCACACCTGTGTCTTAGGAATCCATACATCAATTCCCAAAGTTGCCAATATATTTCTTTGCTGCCCAATCATCTGTAAATCAATACCTCTACTCTATCTACATTCTAACGGGCTTGAGTTTTTTTTTCAGTGTTTTATTTCATTCAGATGTTTTTATAATCGTATATGTCTTTTAAATAATCATCACACTATTTCTCTTTTGCATTTGATCCACAATTTCTTCTGTCTCAAAGCCAAAACGCCAATAAAGCAATTCAAGCACATCGAGTTCATCTTGCGTAATAATACGGTCGCTCCACAAGCACATTTCTGCAATAGCTAGAATACTTAGACGGTCACGTAATAATAAACCAGCAATATCATTTAAAATTTCAGCCAGATCTAATGGCTCATCTGAAATTTCATCATAGATATACATTTCATCTGGATTGAGTAACGAACGTAAAATGCGCTCACGTACTTCCAACTGATTAGGGCTATTAATTTGTTGAACATGAAGTAAAGCATCAATTAAACGAACAATTTGAGGTTTCACTTCTTCAAATGCAGTCGGTAAATGTAACGGCATTAAGTTCAACTCATGTTTAACCCGCTCCAGTAAAAGTGCATCTAACAATCCAATTTCACCATCTTCTTGGATAATAAGTGCTAGCTTAGTCAGAAATTGCCGCGCAATACTTGCAGGTATATGTCCAATATTTTTACAAGCATCATGAAATATCTGAATATGGATACGCCCATCCAGATTCAATAATGCATCAATAATGGCATGACTCACAGGTGCATCTTTTGGAATGAATTCCCGATATTGGCGAATCATCAAAATAGCGACCATCACTTCACGCGAACCAGTCGCAGTTTGTAGTGCTCGTTGAATTAATTCTGGACGCTTTTTATTTCGACGTACATCACTACTCAGGGGCTTAATGGCATCATTTAATGCAAAACTAATTGGTGAAAGCCTTAATAAAGGTAGAGGCTGTGGAGATGACCACGGAATATAAATTTCTTTCTCAGATTCTTCCAAGAAATGAAATAAGCTAAACAACGGACGGTTACGAAGTTTCTTTAAATTTTCTAATTGTAAATCTTGTAGCAAAGTGGGATTTAACTCATAAATACGTTCACGAATACTCGGGTGAATATTCATCCAGCTTTGGGGGCTGAGGGAGTTAGCAAAACACATATGTGCGATTGATTCGGAATAAGCACTATGAATTTGCGAACCAGAGTGGTGAACATAAATACGCAACAAGGTTTGGGTATTTGCATTATTTTTTAATAGGCGTACTGTTTTTTGGTCATTACGAAAGGTACGCCCACTCAAAGTCAAATATTTGATAAAACGAGTAATCAGTACACCGAGGCTTCCAGCCAACCAAATGACTCCACCCACCGCAACAAAAACTGTTTCAAATTTATGTTTATAGCCCGGGCTATAGCGCTTAAAACCTTGTTTGGCTAATTTACTACCCCACTGACTAAAAGTTGTTAAACCACTATATAAAATCTTTAATTTTGTATTCTCAACAGCCTCACCCGATAAAATTTGATTAAACTCATGGCCCAATAAACCATATAACTCAAGCTTATCCAGATTCTGTAAAGCACCCCATGTCAGAATAATTACGATATCTTTGGGATGAAAACCTGCCGTAAGTGCATTTACACCAACTTCATCAGGTAGTACATATACGGTTGGAACTTTAAGTGAAAAAGTTTGCGCTAAGTGTTCTGTAATTTTTAATGCCGCAAGTTCTTCAGGAGTACTTTCCTCTTTCACCAAACGACGTGCTTTAAGTTGTTTTGCTAAAGAGTGCCCACCTTTACGCAGAATATAAAGTTCGGTAACTACCGACCAAACCATAATAAAAAGTAATAGCGCAACAAAGTAAGGACTTAAAGTGTGCCACCAAATTGGTTGGCTATAATCAAAAAAATGTACGAGTAAACCTAAAATTAAATTTAAGATAAAAATAGTAAGCAACACAGCAACCAAACACATAGTGATGGACCATGCCATATTTTTATTTTCAATGAGATAGTGGCTTACTTCTTTCAATGTAAATATTCCCAATTACATTGTTAGGTTTCATCATAAAAGAAAAAAGCGGGAAACACCCGCTTTTTTCGGCTATTTCTATTCTTCTTTAATGCCTGTTAAATCTACAGAAGCAGCATCGACATTAACGTCAATATAACCATCTTTTTTCTTCTTAGCAGAGTCATTACGCTTCTGCTCTAAATTATTTAGATAGTTACCATCAATATCACCTGTTACGTAGATTCCATCAAATACTGAGCAATCGAACTCAGTTAAGTCAGGCACTTTGCTGGTACGTACAGCATTTTTCAAGTCTTCCAATTCTTGGAAAATCAAACGATCAGCACCAATAATTTCTTGGATCTCTTCCACACTGCGTTCTGAAGCAATAAGCTCAGCTTTAGCAGGCATATCAATACCATAAACGTTTGGATACATCACTTTTGGTGCTGCTGACGCAAAGTATACTTTTTTTGCACCAGAATCACGTGCCATCTGAATAATCTCATTACACGTTGTACCACGTACAATAGAGTCATCCACCAATAGAACGTTCTTACCTTTGAATTCTAACTCAACAGGGTTTAATTTCTGACGTACAGATTTTTTACGTTGCTGTTGACCCGGCATAATAAAGGTACGACCGATATAACGGTTTTTCATAAAACCTTCACGGAACTTCACACCTAGAATATTTGCAAGTTCTAAAGCTGAAGTACGGCTCGTATCTGGAATTGGAATCACCACATCAATATCATGGTCCTCACCCCAGTCACGTAAAATTTTATGAGCAAGCTTTTCACCCATTTTTAAACGTGCTTTGTAAACCGAAATTCCATCAATAATGGCATCAGGACGAGCAAAATAAACATATTCAAAAATACATGGACGGTATTTAGGATTAGCAGCACACTGTTTAGAGAATAACTGACCATTTGCATCGATGAAAATTGCTTCACCTGGTTCAATATCACGCTCAATTTTAAAACCAAGAGCAGTAATAGCAACCGATTCAGAAGCAATGATGTATTCCATCTCCCCCTGTTCAGTCACTCGTGACCCATAAATGAGTGGACGGATACCATTTGGATCACGGAAACCTACCAAACCATGACCAGTGATCATCGCTACGACACCATACGCACCCTGACAACGCTCATGCACACGAGAAACCGTGTGAAAAATATCGTCAGCTGTAGGATTTAAAGTGCCTTTCTTTTGTAATTCATGCGCGAACACGTTTAAAAGAACTTCTGAGTCAGAATCAGTATTCATATGACGTAAATCTGTTTTAAACAGGTCATCATGAATTTCTTCTGCATTGGTCAAATTACCATTATGTGCAAGCGTAATACCGTAAGGTGAGTTTACATAAAATGGTTGTGCTTCAGCACTGCTCGCAGAACCAGCAGTTGGGTAACGTACATGGCCAATACCATAATTACCAAGTAATGCTCTCATATGACGAGTATGAAAGACATCACGCACCATACCGTTATCCTTACGAAGGAAAAGACGGCCTTCATGGCAGGTTACTATTCCAGCTGCATCTTGCCCACGATGTTGCAACATCGTTAAAGCATCAAACAACATTTGGTTCACTGGCGATTTACCGGCTATACCAACAACTCCACACATAGCAACCTCGCAGACAAGCTAGGAATTAATAAAAAGGATTCTTTGTCGAATGGTCGGATCGGTTTTCTAAGTCCTCCGATTCGTCCATTGGTTTTGAAGGAGCGCCTGAGGCACTGCCTCCAGATGTTATTTGATGAAATGCCTCACTTGCTGCATCTTTAGACAACTCTGTAGCTAGAGGTGCATAAGGCAATAAAAACTGTATAAATTTGGACTGCTTCCAGTGTGGTGAGCTTTCAACCCAAGGCCCTACGCCCTGCATTGTAATCAGCACTACCAGCAAACCCTTTAAAGAACCAAAAGCACCACCTGCTAAACGATTTAATGGCCCCAATTTCAGACTTTTCAAGAGGCCATTTAAAAATGCAGAGACGATCCATGTTAAAACAATGATCAAAAGTGCTATAAATGCAAAAGCTGCAATTTTTTGAACAACTGGATCATGACTTAAACCCGACATAGACGGCGCAAGAAGGACAGCATATTTTGCACCCATAATTAATGCAATGACCCATCCTACCAAGTTCGCAAAGGCTTTAATAAATCCTTGTCGCAAACCGTTTAGCCCCCCAATGAGCAAAAGTATCAGAATAATGATATCAATTGTGTTCATATTCACTTAAGACATAGCTGCAACACATTGTTTCACTAAAATAGGACCTGTATAAATTAGCCCACTATAGATCTGTACTAATGTTGCTCCAGCTTGCTGTTTGACTGCTGCCTGTTCACCCGACAAAATTCCACCCACGCCAATTAACGGGATTTGTCCTTTTAATGTTTGGGCAAACAAACGTAAGCATTCTGTACTTTTTTCAAAAACAGGTGCGCCTGATAAACCACCCGACTCATTACCATAAGGAAGATTTTCTACACCTTCTCTTGATAAGGTCGTATTAGTAACGATCAAGCCATCAATTTTAAACTGCACTAACTGCGCTGCAATAAATTCAACATCTTCCGCTGTTAAATCAGGTGCAACTTTCAGAACCAAAGGAACATAGTGATTATTTTGTTCAGCTAGCTCAAGTTGTCTTTCTTTTAAGGTTTGCAATAGTTCAGTTAATGCATCGCCACTTTGTAAACTTCTTAAGTTCTTAGTATTTGGAGATGAAATATTAACGGTAATATAAGAAGCGTAGTTATACACTTTCTCAAGGCAAATCAGGTAGTCATCAACAGCTTTTTCTACAGGAGTATCAGCATTCTTACCAATATTAATACCTAAAATTCCTTTAAACTTTGAAGCTTTGACATTTTCAATCAGCTTATCAACACCATCATTATTAAACCCCATACGGTTAATAATGGCTTGAGCTTCTGGAATACGGAATAAGCGCGGCTGCGGATTACCCAATTGAGGACGAGGTGTAATGGTTCCAATTTCAATAAAACCGAACCCCAACCCAGCTAAAGCATCAATGTGTGCACCATTTTTATCAAGACCAGCTGCCAAACCTACTGGATTTGGAAATTCAATTCCCATACAAGTCGTCGGTTTCGCCTCTACGCTCTGACGGAGTAGGCCGAACTTATGTGCTTTATCAAGCATAGATAATGTTAATTCATGGGCACGCTCTGGTGCTAAACTAAACAACATCGGGCGAGCAAGTGAATATAACATACCAATCACAATCTACTGATTTTAGGTAGGCATATTATAGGCACAGGCAGCACAAAACACCATGCTTAAGACCAGCATATTTTAATATGTTATTGAACCGTCGCTGTTAATTTAATCTGACCTTCACTTGAAACCATTTCCATTTTTTCAATACTTAAGCCCATTTGTGCCAGCTGGGTTAAAAAGTTAGCTAAAATTGCGTAATTCTGATGAGTAACAATAATTTGTAACTGCTCGCCATTTTGCTGAGAAGTAACTGTTAAACCTTGCTGTTGAGCTACACGTTGTATTTTTTCTGCCTGCCCCAGCTCAAGCTCACTCGCAGGTTTCATAGTGACTGCATTACTTTGCATCCACACCATCAAATCTTTTAAATCATTTAAGCGCTGTTGCTGCTGTTCTGCTAAGGAATGCATTTTCCAAAGTGAAGCCCCAATAATAGCCACTACAACAAAAATTGTAGTAAAGACCACCATGATACGTTCACGGACAGTCAAACGGTCTAAATATTGATTAACTTGTTCGATCCACTGATCAAAGCG
This sequence comes from Acinetobacter sp. D009, assembly GCF_038562025.1. Taxonomy (NCBI): domain Bacteria; kingdom Pseudomonadati; phylum Pseudomonadota; class Gammaproteobacteria; order Moraxellales; family Moraxellaceae; genus Acinetobacter; species Acinetobacter sp. D009. The sequence continues at coordinate 1,280,423 of NZ_CP151886.1, read as the reverse complement.
GTTTTGCAATTGAGCTAATATTTTCATTATTGTATTTTCACCACCCCAATAGCCCCACCACCATCGGCTTGAACATTACCTAACTCCGCCTTAAATCCTTGCTGATTAAGCTGCTGTGTTAAAGCTTGTAAATCATCTGCCGATTTTGCTTTCAAGGCCATGGTTAGTGTAGAAGCATCATAATTTAATTGCTGAGCTAAAATTTGTCTCTGCATCAAAATAGGTCCAACACGACTCAATAGAGAAAGTGCTTGTGTATCGCCTTGCTTGCTCATTCTTAAATGACTTTCAAATTGGCTTTTTATATTTTGTTCATTTACGCGACTAGAAGGACCAAACCAATATTTATATTGTTCAATCGTCTGCTCAGCTGTTTGATTCGCTACATTTCTTAATTTTACCCAACGCAACAAATCATAGCTAAACTGAACCACAATTATTGCTAAAAGAATAACAGCACATGCTTTCCAGTAACCTGAGACAGTTTGCTCTTGTCCTTTGGCTTTCGGTAAAACATTAAAAGGATGCTGTTTAGGTTTATCTAAACCCTGAAATTGATAAAAAAATTCTGAACGTTGCTCAATACTAGAAGCTGCTTCTAAGCTTTCTAACTGTTCTACCGTTAACCCACTATATTGATAGTTTGTTTCAACTGGCTGGAATTCCAAAAACAATCCCAAATCATCTAGTGAATTACCGACCCATTTACTTTCACGCGCCAGTAATTTTTGGTCAATATTACACAGTATAACTTGCTGTTCTTGTGGTTCCGGCAAGATCAAAAAATCTGGCAACAAAGCAACCAGCTTGATTGGCAACAAATTCATCGCATGTTGCCATGTTTCCACCGTAGTTTTTGCAACGCCCAATATTGTTAATTGATCAGCATGAAAATGATGAACTACTTTCATGTGATCAATAGGCAAAGTTACAAACTCTTCAAGCAAATATTTAACACCATCTGCTCCGAGTTGCTTGTAATGAGACTTTGCTATTTGTTGCTGGAATACCTGAGCATGACGACTAGGAAAAAAGACAACAGCCTCTTTTCCTTGGTGCAATTGTAGGTCTTGTATTAATTGATCGAGGCTTTCAGCCTGCAACCAGTTTTCTCCGTTAGACCAATGCCATATTCCATTGGTTTCAGGCATCCATAAATACAGCATAATGGGCTAAATAACCTTTTTAATTATATTGTGGGTATAAAACTATTTTTTTGTGTTGATAAACCAGTTGCAATCACAGCCTGATCATAAATTCGAGCTTCAGCCAGTGCAAATGGATTAAAGTTTTCATGAGTCAGCAATTCAGCAATATGCCCTACTACATTCATATGACACACGACCACAATTGACTCATAGGGAATCTGAGACAACCACTCGACTGCCTCTTTGGCGTTATCATCTGGTTTAATTTTATCGCATAACAACACAGGCACATCTTTAAAATAAGCTTGAATATGTGCCAATGTCTCTTGAGCACGTAACAAAGGACTAACTACAAAAATATCAGGCTTAACAATATCTTTTAAAAATGTTGCTGTCTGTTCTGCTTGAGCATGTCCACGAGCAGTAAGAGGGCGTTTAGTGTCGTTACCATTTACAGGTGGAGCGGCTTCCCCATGGCGAACCAATGTCAGTTGCATAAATTTTCCTTGTTAATAATTCCTGCATTATAACCACAATTTATGACATTTCTTCTTCAGACTTCGTGATGAGGTAAAACAAATTCAACATCACTACGGTGTCCGTTTTTCATAAGAGATAATGCAATATTTAAAGGAGGCGCCCCTTCGAAAATAACTTCATATAAAGCGTTAGTGATAGGCATATAAACATCTAGTTCTTCTGCTTTACCACGCACCTGAACAATTGTATTAATGCCTTCTGCTGTCTGCCCCAACTCTTTACTTGCCTGATCCAGCGTTTTACCCGAACCTAAAGCATAACCAATCTGATAATTACGGCTTAAAGGACTATTACAAGTCGCGAATAAATCACCAACACCTGACAACCCCAAGAATGTAAGCGGATTTGCACCTTGCTTTACTGCAAAACGGCTCATCTCGGCCAAAGCACGCGTTAAAATCATACTCTTGGTGTTTTCACCAATTTTGTAAGCGGCACCAATTCCCATTGCAACCGCATAAATATTCTTAAGCGCACCACCTAACTCCACACCGTGTACATCATCACTACCAAAAACACGGAATAGAGCACTATGCAGAGCATGTTGTACAGCATAACGAACGAGTTCAGAATCACTGGCAATAACAGTACCTGATGGCATTCCCGCCATAATTTCCTTAGCGAGGTTTGGTCCAGACAATACTCCATAAGGAACTTCTGGCAATTCTTCACGAATAATATCGCTCATGAAGCTGAAAGTTTTAGCTTCAACGCCTTTGGTTAAAGACACAACCGCTTGTGCAGTAATATAAGGAGCGATTTGTTTTAAAACATCACGGAATGAGTGACTTGGAATTGCGACTAAAATAATATCTCGGTCACATACAGCTTGCTCAAGATCAGACACAGCGCGTAATGATGACTCTAAAATAAAATCTGGCAAATAACGTTTATTAATGTGTGTTTTATTAATTTCCTCAGCTGTTTCGGCGTCACGAATCCAGATCATGGTATCGCAACCGTTACGTGCAGCTAAATTTGCCATAGCCGTTCCAAAGCTTCCTCCCCCTAGAACGGTAATACGTAAAGCAGTTTTTTTATCAACCGCAACAGGTTCCACCAAATCTGTAAACTTAAATTCAGCCATCTTTTATTATCCTATTTCTTACTTCTACAGACGTTTAAGCCTGCCAAACTTTTACGAATTCTTTACTTTCAATACCTGCACGCGGTGCAATTACTTTAGCTGCTGTGCCTACGTAAATAATACCTGAAATTAAATCACGAGGTTGCAGACCTAAATGCTGTTTTAACCAATTTGATTCGACAACTGCACCACTACGCCACATGGTCGAAAAACCTTGAGCTTGTAGAGATAATAAAAGATTTTGTACTGCAGCACCCGTACTTAAGATTTGTTCGAAATGCGGCACTTTCGGGTGATCTTGTAGTTGTGTAAGCGCTAAAATGAGTAATGGTGCGCGAAAAGGATGTTGTTTAACACGGTCGAGTTGAGCGGGATCAGTTTCACCTAAATCTGCTAGAGCCTTTGCTAAAACTTCACCAAAAGCACCACGTTGTTCGCCTGAAACAACCACAAAACGCGTTGGCTTAAGTCGATGATGATCTGGAGCAGTCAAAGCTGCTTGGAAAGCTAACTCCAATTGCTCTGTACTTGGAGCTGGCTCAACTAATTGGCCAATAGACTGACGCTGATGAATATTTTGGTGAATTATTTGTATTGCTGATTCCGTCATTAATATTGATCTAACTCAAAAATTCAAAATAGATTAGCATAATCTACCGTTAATCCACCATTGAATCTAGCTTATAAAATTAGCGAACTCTCACTTTGACATTTTTTAATACAAAACATCAAAACTCATACAACGTCTTCAAAATCAAATAGAAAACTTGTGTTCAAATATCAATATCTTTTAGCGATTAACTTTAGGTGCATTATGAAAAAAATAATTTTAGCGAGCGCAATGAGCGGTGTTGTTTTATTACTTGGTGCTTGCGCAACTACTCCTAAAAATACTTTAGCAGTTCAAAAAGAAAATAATCAGTTTGAAGTTACAGGTATTGGTAAAACCAATTTAATCGCGAAAAATAATGCGATTACTGCAGCTCAAAAAACTTGCTCAAAAAACACTACGCCAGTCGTTGTAGATGAAAAAACAACATATAACGGTGTGTTAAAAGATGTTGTAAGCGAAAAAACTGGTCAAATGGTTGAAGCAGCAGCAGGTGTTATTGGTACATTAACTGGTAAAAATGCATCTTTAGCAAAAGATGATGATTACCAAACAACGCTTACATTCTATTGTAAAATTAATTAATCAAAAAAAATCCCAATCAAATGATTGGGATTTTTTTATTAGCAATAACCATCTAATCTGGTCAGTGGTAATTTTTTACCAATTGCTTTTTCAATTTCAGGTAAATAAAAGGCATCATCTTCAGATAAGAAACTAATACTTACCCCCTGTGAGCCAGCACGACCTGTACGACCAATACGGTGCACATAATCATCAGACTGTTCAGGCAATGTAAAGTTGATAACATGCGACACGCCATCCACATGAATACCACGACCAGCAACATCTGTCGCAATCATAATATTATGTTTACCTTGCTTAAATTGCTCTAACATTTTTAAACGTTTATCTTGAGCAATTTCACCTGAAAGCATACCTACTCTGTATCCATCTTTCTTTAAATGATCATAAAGACGGCGGACTTGGTCACGTCGATTAGCAAAAATCATGACCTTATCGATTGGCTCTTCACGCAAGATATCTTGTAGTAAACGATATTTGTCTTGTTTAGCTACAACATAAACACGTTGTTCTACATCGTTATTGGTCTTTTGTTCAGGCTCAATTTCAACAGTTACAGGTTCAAATAACCATTGTCTTGCCAAATTCAAGACGTCATAACTAAACGTCGCTGAGAACATGAGCGTTTGACGCTGTTCCTTACGAGGAGAATAACGGACAATACGTTTTACCGAAGGAATAAATCCCATGTCCAATAAACGGTCGGCTTCATCAATAACTAAAAATTCAATTTGATCGAGCCAGACTTCTTTTTGTTCTACAAAATCAATTAGACGCCCAGGTGTAGCCACCATGATATCGACAAAATTAGCATCTAGCTGTTTCTTTTGCTTATCAAAATCCACACCCCCTAATAATGTTACAAGGTGCAAATCTGAAAATTTTGTGAGTAGCTTTGCATCACTTTCAATCTGCAATGCCAATTCACGAGTAGGGGCCAAAATTAAGGCACGTGGCTCACCACGGAAACGCTGCTCTTGAACTGGATTATTGAGTAAATCATTAATTACACTAATCAGAAAGGCTGCTGTCTTACCAGTTCCTGTCTGTGCTCGCCCAATTGCATCATGCCCGGCTAATGTATATTTTAAAACCTTTTGCTGAATTGGGGTCATTTGAGTAAACCCTAAAGCATCAATCGCCTTTTTAAGTTGCGGATGTAAATTCAAGGTTTCAAAACCAGATGTCATAAATACGTGCTCTAACAAACAATCTCTCGAATGAGAAGATCATTATAAACAAAAACGCCCCAATTCAAAAATTGGAGCGTCCATGATTCATCAAAAGATGAATTAGTCTTAGTCTAAAGGCTGAACGTTTTCAGCTTGAAAACCTTTTTGACCTTGTACAACGCTAAATTCTACGCGTTGACCATCACGTAGAGAACGGTGACCGTCACCTACGATCGCACGGAAATGAACGAATACGTCGTCACCGCCGTTACGTTGAATAAAACCAAAGCCTTTAGTGTCATTAAACCACTTTACTACGCCTTGTTCACGAGCTGTCATAAGTCAATCCTCAGATGTTGAAAAAAGGACCTTCCGGTGTTGCAAACAGCAGAGCAAACAAGGTTTTAAAATATTTATAATCTTAAAGCTTGTAATCATTCTGTAAAACTATCAACAATTTCCGGTTACATCCATTTGTTATAGGGTTATTAAATCAATTTGATTGTGTGGTAAATCCTAAAACGGTTCGAGCTTAACATGGGTTTATGACAATTAATAGAATTTTTTTCAATTATTTCCCCTATTTTTAGTTCTTTTTTTAAACAGCTTATTACAATATTTTTTATAGAAATTAGCCAGATCTTCTTCCATAAAATATGCTGCATTTACTAAAAATTTGTTAGAATATTTTTTTTAGTTGTTTTGATGATGAATGAGCAATACTTCCTCTAATACAGCACCCATTGAAATTAATGCCCTTGGACAACCCTGCCCAATGCCATTGTTAATGCTAAAACGTGAACTTAAAAAAGCGTCGGGCAAACAACAATTTTTATTAAAATCGTCAGATCCTCATAGTGAAATTGATGTAACTCGTTACTGTGGTTTACATCATTTTATGTGTCAAACAACTCACATATCAGACAGAGAATTTCACTATTTAATTGAAACTCAATAATTCTTTGCTAAACTAAAAGATTAGAAATTGCATAAAATTTTACATTTCTCTACCCAATTTTCCTTAATTATGAAGCTGATTCAAATTAAGATGAATTTATTGGTTATCCCATTCGATCCTATAAGGAGAACTCATGAGTGACAGCAGCAATCAATTGATGCCCCTGTCATTGTCTGCGCCCGGTGTAAACCTTGGTGCATATATCAGTACTGTCAATCAGATTCCTATTTTAACGGCAGAGCAAGAAAAAGAACTTGCTGAACGTTATTATTATGACCAAGATCTTGATGCCGCAAAAATGCTGGTAATGTCGCATTTACGCTTTGTCGTTCACATTGCGCGCAGCTATGCAGGTTATGGCCTACCACAAGGCGACCTTATTCAAGAAGGTAATTTAGGCTTAATGAAAGCCGTAAAACGTTTCGATCCAAATATGGGCGTGCGTCTAGTATCTTTTGCCGTCCATTGGATTAAGGCAGAAATTCATGAATACGTTATTCGCAACTGGCGTATCGTTAAAATTGCAACAACAAAAGCTCAGCGTAAATTATTTTTCAATTTACGTAGTTTAAAAAAATCGAGTAAAAAATTAACGCTCGAAGAAGCTCAATCGATTGCTAATGACTTAAATGTAACTCCAGAACAAGTTCTGGAAATGGAAGGTCGTTTAACAGCTTATGATGCTGCTTTTGAAGCACAAGGTGATGACGATGACGACACGCCACATACGGCCCCTGCATTGTATCTTGAAGATAATCGCTACGACCCTGCCCGTTTAGTCGAGAACGAAGATTGGGAAGAGCAAAGTACTTCAGCATTGCATGATGCCATGGACCAGTTAGATGACCGTTCGCGTAATATTTTGCAGCGCCGTTGGTTAGATGATGATAAATCTACCCTACATGAGCTTGCTGCTGAATATAATGTTTCGGCAGAACGTATTCGTCAGCTTGAAAAAAATGCGATGGAAAAAATTAAAACTGCCATGTCAGCAAGCTAAAAATAAATGTAAAAAATAAAAGGGCGATTCGCCCTTTTGTTTTATCTGGCTATGTTTAGCCAACCTATTCTATGGTAACGTTGCCTTTCATTATTCAGTTGCGTTTTTTGTTATGTGGATCGCCATTTCAGCCCTTAATCTTGCTTTTGCAGTCATATTGGGTGCTTTTGGAGCACATGGTCTTAAAGCTCACGCGAGTCCTGAGCAACTTGCTTGGTGGCAGACTGCTACCGACTACTTTTTTTATCATGCGCTTGGCTTATTAGCTCTTGGTATTTTAAGTAAGGTTATTCCTGATTTCCCAATCAAGTTATCTTTCTTGCTTATCCAGATTGGTATTCTATTTTTTTGTGGTTCGCTTTATATCATGGCGCTAGGTTTACCACGAATATTAGGCGCAATTACTCCAATCGGTGGAGCTTTGATGATTGCGGGATGGCTGGTTTTGGCTTGGAATGCTTTCAAATACGCAAAATAATCGGAATGTGATCATGCAAATTTATTTAAATGGCGAATTAACGGACACGCCTAGCCAAAACCTGTTGCAACTCATTCAGGAGCTGGCACTTGAAGGAAAACGCTTTGCTGTGGAGCACAATCAGCAAATCGTTTCTAAAAGCAAATTAGAGCAAATTACGATTGCTCAACATGACCGTATCGAAATTATTCACGCTGTTGGCGGCGGCTAAGTCGGAGTTATCCATGCAAGACACCCCTCTCATTATTGGTTCACGTTCTTTTCAATCTCGTTTATTGGTCGGAACTGGAAAATATAAAGACTTAAATGAAACGGATTTAGCTATTCAAGCCAGTGGTGCAGAAATCGTAACCGTCGCAATCCGCCGTGTGAATATTGGACAAAATCCAGATCAACCGAATTTACTTTCGGTCATTCCACCAGAAAAATATACAATTTTGCCAAATACCGCAGGTTGTTTTGATGCTGACAGCGCAGTACGCACGTGTATGCTAGCGCGCGAGCTACTTGATGGTCATAACCTAGTAAAACTTGAAGTATTGGGTGATGAAAAAACCTTATATCCAAATGTAACCGAGACCCTAAAAGCGGCTCGTACTTTGATTGATGATGGTTTTGAGATTATGGTCTATACCTCTGATGATCCAATCATTGCGCAAGAACTTGAAAGTATGGGCTGTGTTGCGATTATGCCTTTAGGTAGCCTCATTGGTTCAGGTTTAGGTATTTTAAACCCACACACCATTTCAATTATCAAAGAAAATGCGAAAGTTCCAGTTTTAGTTGATGCAGGTGTTGGCACAGCAAGTGATGCTGCTATTGCGATGGAACTCGGTTGTGATGGTGTATTGATGAATACAGCGATTGCAGCTGCGCAAAACCCTATTTTGATGGCTTCTGCAATGAAAAAAGCTATTGAAGCAGGACGTGAAGCATTTTTAGCAGGTCGTATGCCACGTAAACGCATGGCAAATGCAAGCTCGCCAGAAACAGGCTACTTCTTTAAGTAATCATTTCTTGTGAGAATACAGCCTTTAATTGCCGTTTTAACTTTAATGCGACTTGTATAGGCATTTTACTTTTCAAAGATGAAAAGTAACAAAAATCTTTTGTTTCGCTGATATTACATCCATGTAATACAGCGAAACGGTGGCATCCATGCCACTTCACGATAATCATCGCTTACGAGAGTTTAAGTTGAGTAAGACTAAGCCTGTTGCTCATCACGTTTAAACACCAACTCTTTTGCCGATGAGTTATCAGCATCAAAGTAATAACCCTCGGTATTAAACGCTTTGATGTCTTCAGCTTTATTTAATTGGTTTTCAACAATAAAACGAGCCATTAAACCGCGTGCTTTTTTCGCATAGAAACTAATGACTTTATATTTGCCATTTTTCTGGTCAAGAAAAATAGGCTTCACGATTTCAGCCTTAATTTTCTTTTCATTGACAGACTTGTAATATTCATCTGAAGCTAGATTTACCAGCAATTCAGATTTAATTGTTGCCAAGTCTTCATTAATTTGGTTAGTGATGATATCACCCCAGAATTCATACAAATTCTGACCGCGAGTATTTTTTAATTTAGTACCCATCTCTAAACGATAAGGCATCATTAAATCCAAAGGACGCAATAAACCATATAGACCAGATAGCATACGTAAATGCTGCTGTGCAAAATCAATATCTTTATCTTTTAAATGATAAGCATCTAAGCCGGTGTAAACATCTCCTTTAAATGCATAGATTGCTTGGCGAGCATTTGAGAAATTAAATTCGGGATTCCAATCCCTAAATCGATCTGCATTTAGTGTGGCAATTTTTTCACTGACACTCATTAAACTCGCAATTTCCGAAGCAGAAAGTTTGCGACAAACATCAATTAATTGTGCTGAGTTTTCTAACAAGCGAGGCTGAGTAAACTCATCTGTAGGTAACGCTGATTCATAATCTAAAGTTTTTGCAGGAGAAATTAAAGCAAGCATAGACAACCTGAAAAAATTATTCTTAATACCAACTATAACAGTAGATATTTTTTAATGCTAACTCGTGTTTTCAATGACGACTATCGGTAAAATAGCATCACGTATTGTTATTTAGCGGTTCTTATATGTCTGAGCAAACTTTCATCCAGGGTCCAGTAGGTAAAATTGAACTTTTCGTTGACCGCCCTGAAGGTGAAATCAAAGGCTTTGCGGTTGTTTGTCATCCGCACCCATTGCAAGGTGGAACCCCTCAACATAAAGTCCCTGCCCTTTTAACCCAAATCTTTAATGAATATGGTTGCATTGTTTACCGCCCAAGTTTCCGCGGCCTAGGTGGCAGTGAAGGCATTCATGATGAAGGCCATGGTGAAACTGAAGATATCTTAGCTGTCATTGAACATGTTCGTAAGCTTCATGAGGGCCTACCATTTTATGCAGGCGGTTTTAGCTTTGGCTCACATGTTTTAGCAAAATGCTTTGCACAGCTTGCACCTGAATTACGGCCTGTACAGTTAATTTTATGTGGTTTACCAACAGCTACTGTAGTAGGTTTACGTCACTATAAAACTCCTGAAATTCAAGGTGATATTCTACTCATTCATGGTGAGCAAGATGATATTACTTTACTTTCAGATGCAATTGAGTGGGCAAAACCACAAAAACATCCAATCACAATTTTACCGGGTGCTAACCACTTCTTTACAGGCTATTTAAAGCAGCTTCGCCAAATCATTACACGTTTTATTATCATGAAATAAACGGTAACTTGTTGGGCATAACTTGAGAGTATGCCCATCATTTTATAAGTCATGTCATTATTGAAAATTATTCCAACTTAACCCAAAACGGGCTAAATATTTTTTCACTCTGTCACTATCGTTTGTTGTATTACGTTGTTGGCGAGATACTGAAAAGAGTTGTCTTCCCGCCTCTGCCATGGATTTTGAATTTTCGCAGATTTTGAGCACACCTCGTAATTGAATCTGATCAAATTCATCTATTTGTTCTAGCTGCTCAGGACTTAAATAGTTCAACAAAATATCTGTATTTTTATCATTGTAAGATTCATCCTGAATAAGCCAAAGCTGCTTTAGACGTTGAATTTCTTTTTCTACAGCTTCACGGCGAATTAACTCACCTTGCGATAAAGTTGCCAAACGAGTTACGCTCGCTGCTAAATCTCTAAAATTTCCTTGCCATGATGCATCTACTGATTTAGCAAACTTTAAATATGTTTCTAAAGCATCACGTTGAAAACGTAATTGTCTTTGATGAATTGCAGCAAAACGCTGTAGCTCAAAATCAATATTGGGTGCAATATCTTCTACACGGTCTTTTAAATTTGGTAAGAAGAACGTCCACGTATTCAAACGAGCCCATAAATCTTCACGAAAACGACCAGCTTGAACCTCATTGCGTAAATCACGGTTAGTACCTGCGATTAGCTGAAAATCGGCCTGAATTTCCTTATCACTTCCAACAGGAAAAAAACTTTTGTCTTCTAGCGCTTTTAGCAGCATAGCTTGTTCATCAAGTCCTAATTCACCAATTTCATCTAAAAATAAAATGCCTTGGTCAGCACTTTTTAATAAACCAGCACGAGAAGCTGCTGCTCCTGTAAATGCACCTTTTATATGACCAAATAAAGTTGACATGGCACTATCACCACGCAAGGTTGCACAGTTAACATCAATAAAACGACCGCTTAATTGAAATTTATCTTTCTTTAACTGAAAAATTTGTTTTGCTAAATGAGACTTACCAACCCCTGTTGCCCCCATAATCAAAATAGGTGCACTAGAGCGGGTTGCAACTAATTCAACTTCCTCAATAAGCTGATTAAACGCTTTATTATGAGTAGAAATATTTGCTTTAAGTTGTTGCCAATTTTGTTTTTGTTCATCATCGAAGCGCTGTTTTAAAACATCGTATCGAGATAAGTCCAGATCAATAATTCTATATTCACCTTCTGATGTCTTGTGTTGGTTAGGTGAACTTTGAATGAGTTGAGCTGGTAAATAATGTGCATCTACCAATAAGTACCAACAAATTTGAGCAACATGCGTTCCTGTCGTGATATGCAGTAAATAGTTATTTTTTTCAACATCAAACGGATAGGTTTTCACAAAGTCATAGAGTGCACCATAAACTTCAGCAAAATCCCAAGGATCTTTAATACTGACCCTATGTCCAGAAACCTCAGTTTGTGGAGAAATCTCTTTAGCATCTGCTGCTATAGATTTAACTAAATTATGATGTTGTCGATCATGTAACAGTACCAATTTATCTACAAGCAAATCTTCATGCATTAACAGGCTAATTGTAGGACGCCAACGCTGCCAGCGATCTGGCTTTCTCCCCTGATCAAGTGTAGAACCGACAAAGCCAATAACGACTGTTTTCTTTGCATCCGTCATAATTTCTATAAAATTTTATAAGTGTCTATAATATACAATACGCATTTGACCAAAAAATTCCAAGAATATGCTTCATTTTACTTTTTTAGGCACATCTTCAGGTGTCCCCACCCTGACACGTAATGTTTCAGGATTAGCAGTTCGCAACAGCAAAAATAAGGACTGGATTTTAATTGATGTCGGCGAAGGGACACAGCACCGTATTCAACAAGCTAAACTTTCATTACAAAACCTAGTTGCCATTTGTATTACACATGTTCACGGCGACCATTGTTATGGTCTAGTTGGTTTATTGGCAAGTGCAGGCATGAATGCCCGTAGTAAACCCTTAATCGTGATTGCACCGAAAGAAATTCAGCAATGGTTTGAAATCACTGCCCAACTTACAGATTTACATTTACCCTATTCACTGCAATTTATTGATGTGAATGTAGCAACCCAGCCACAACAGATCACTGATGGGTTCATTGTTCAAGCACATCCACTAAGCCATCGTGTTCCAAGTTTTGCTTTTAGCATTTATATCAAATCTATTCAGAAGAAGTTAGATACCCAAGCTCTAACTCAGCTTGGCGTACCTCAAGGCGATATGTGGGGCCATTTGAAACGAGGCTACAATATCGAATTTGAGGGACAAACTTTAAAAGCTCAAGACTTCATCAAAACTCAAAATCAACAAGTTCATGCAATTATTGGTGGTGATAATAACCAACCTGAACTATTAGCTGACGCTTGCAAAGATGCTCAACTCCTTATTCACGAAGCGACTTACTTGCAAACGGTTTTAGATAAAGTCGGCAAAGGTCCAATGCATAGCTCAGCAAAAATGGTGGCTGAATTTGCAGAACAGCAATCTTTGAGTAATTTAATTCTGACGCACTTTAGCCCTAGACATCAGGATAAAGCTGGGCAGCAAGCTATAATCGAAGAAGTTCGCCAGTTTTATAAAGGTCATTTTTATTTAGCAAATGATTTTGATGAGTTTACTTTAAATGAAGTTGGACAGCTTTTAAAAGTCGATAAAATTGTAAAATCTATTAATTAAATATATCCAAAAAGATATTTAAATATATTTTTAGATATATTTTTAATATTAAAAACCGCCAATAAAATTCACCCTATATAAAATAAAATTATTTTTATTTATTATTTTCAATAATTTACACTTAAATTAAATGCTTTTTAAAAAAGTTGGCACACTCAGTGCAATAGTACAAAGCACACAACATCATTGGGATCTTGTGAATAACACCTGCCTGCAAACGCTTGGCAGGCAGGCTTTGAAAGGAAAAGAAAATGTCTGTCATTGAAGAAATTAACCAACAAGCTCAATTTGAACAAAAGCAGCAAGAACGTTCTTATCAAGTTCTGCAAAATGAAAAAAGTATGCCAGTCAAAATGTGGACTAAAGGCGTGCTTGTTGATGACAACTCAAAACAACAATTATTGCAAACTGCTCAAATGCCTTTTATTTATAAATGGATGGCTGTAATGCCAGATGTACACTTCGGTTTAGGAGCAACTATTGGTAGCGTGATTCCAACTAAAGGGGCAATTATTCCTGCTGCTGTGGGTGTAGATATTGGTTGTGGAATGATGGCAACCCGTACAAGCTTAACTGCTTCAGATTTACCAGATAATTTACATGCTCTACGTACTGAACTTGAACGATTAATTCCACATGGAATGACTAAGCGCGGACGTGATCGTGGGTCATGGGAAACTCCACCAGAAATGGTAGATCAAGCTTGGACCGATCTGGTTGCAGACTTTGAATACATTTGTGCAAAACACCCACGTTTAAAAAACACCAACAACCGCAAACATTTGGGAACTTTAGGTACGGGAAACCACTTTGTCGAAATCTGTTTAGATGAGCATGATCATGTTTGGATTATGTTGCACTCAGGTTCTCGTGGTGTAGGAAATGCTATCGGTAATCATTTTATCGAACTTGCCCGTAAAGACATGCAGAAGCATTTCATTAATTTACCAAATAAAGATTTAGCATACCTAGTAGAAGGAACTGAACACTTTGATGATTACTGGTTTGCTGTAGGTTGGGCTCAACGCTTTGCAATGAAGAACCGAGAAATCATGATGCAATCTGCGATTAAAGCCTTGGCGACTATTGTACCAAAGCCTTTTCAGGCACGTTTGGAAGCAGTGAACTGTCACCATAACTATGTGGAAAAGGAAGAACACTACGGTGAAGAAGTGATGGTCACTCGTAAAGGTGCAGTTCGTGCGCGTTTAGGTGAATATGGAATTATTCCAGGCTCAATGGGAGCGAAGTCGTTTATTGTCCGTGGGCTTGGAAATCAGGAATCTTTCTGTTCATGTTCGCATGGTGCAGGTCGTGTTATGAGCCGTACTGAAGCAAAAAGACGTTTTACTGTTGAAGATCAGATTGCACAAACTGAAGGTGTGGAATGCCGTAAAGATGCTGCTGTTATTGATGAAATTCCTTCGGCATATAAACCGATTGAAGATGTAATGAAAGCACAAAGCGATTTGGTTGAAGTGGTTTATACATTAAGACAAGTGGTGTGTGTTAAGGGTTAGATAATTTACCATACCCAGAAGGTGAGCATATGTTTGTCCAATTAGATCATTTAAAGACCAAAGAGTTACAATCTGATCTTGATGCCATACAAGCCGTATTTGAAGTATTTTTGTTTAATGTCGTACATAAGACAGAATCTTCGAATACGCTAGCTATTCATCAACAGATGTTATTGAATTGTGAAAGTTTAGCAATAGAAAAAACGTTAGACTTAAATACTTTAACCACTAAAAAATTAGATCGCAGCCTTGTAAGTTTTGATCATTTGGACAAACCTAATTTATTTTCTAGACATAATTGGTTTTGGGACTTGTTAGAGGCAATCATTGATCCACCATATGGTACAACCCTTACCCATTCTAATCAGGTAGCATTCTTTCAAGCTTTCTTGCGGCTATGCCTTTTCACGGAGAAAGACTGTGAAATATATGATTGGGTTGGCTATCCAGGTAGTGGTCGGGAAGAAAGTTCTGAATGGAATGATTATTTTGAACCGGGCCGAGAATGGTGGGGTAATTGGTGCTTAACCATCTATTCACCAGAGCAAAATAAAGGCTGCTTACTACTTGCCAGCTCAACAGATTAAAGAATAAATTTTTAGGAAAATAAAATATGAAACTCGCAGAAGCACTTTTACTTCGAAGCGATCAACAAAAAAAGCTTGCTTCGTTAAAACAACGAATTAATGCCAATGTATTGGTACAAGAAGGTGATGAACCTAGTGAAGATCCAAATGAGCTCATCAAACAAGTATTCGCTTTAACTCAGGAAAGCAATCAATTGATTTGTCGTATTCACTTGACCAATGCACAAGCAAAACTGGAAGATGGCAAAGTATTGTTGTCCCTATTAAGCTTGCGCGATAGTTATGCTGAACAGCATAAGATTTTAATCGATGCGATTGCCAATACGCATCGAGAACCTGATCGTTATAGCTCACGTGAAATTAAGTGGAAGAAAGTCATTCCTGTTTCTAGCTTACAAAAGCAGGCGGATGATATCAGTGCGAAACTCCGTGACTTAAACATTAAAATTCAGGCTGCTAATTGGCAAATTGATCTAATCGATTAAACAATAGATTTTGTGAAATCATTTTCACAATCAAAGTTTGGACATACTGGGCGAGTACAAGATCCTGCGTTACTCCGATCTGAGGGATTGAAAATAATTCAGGCGGCTATGGCAGCATGTGAGTCGTGCATCGATATTCACTTATCAGACTCAGCACTATGTACTTAGTAAACCTTTGTCGAAAATGAAGTCAAACGTTACTTCGCATTACCATGTACTGACAGTATGTTCATTAAATTAGAAAATAAGGAAAACAGAAGTGAATAAAGCTTTGGCAAATATGCCCAAAACCATCCAAATTGATGGTTCACAAGGTGAAGGTGGTGGACAGATTTTAAGAACTGCCCTTGCCCTTTCAATGATTACAGGTCAGGCATTTGAATTAATTAATATACGTGCAGGACGTAAAAAACCAGGGTTAATGCGTCAACATTTGGTTTGTGTACAAGCATCTCAACAAATTAGCCAAGCTTATGTAGAGGGTGCTGAATTACATAGCCAACGTTTATATTTCGCACCTCAGCATGTTCAAAGTGGTAAATATCAATTTCAAATCGGTTCAGCGGGTAGTACAACACTGGTTTTACAAACGCTTCTACCTGTTTTGTTATTACAAAATGAAGCTACCGAACTCACCATTTCAGGGGGTACACATAACCCACTTGCACCAACAGCAGATTTTATTGAACACTGCTTTTTACCTGCTCTAACAAAGATTGGAATTAACGTCGATTTTAGATTAAATAAAGCTGGCTTTTTTCCAATTGGTGCGGGTGAAATTCAAGTTACCATTCAGCCATGGCAACATCGAAACAGCTTAAAGCTATTAGATCGTGGCGCTTTGCAATGCAATGAAGCTTTTGCAGCAGTATTAAATCTTTCAGAAGAAGCACAGATAGTACAACGTGAATTAACCACATTAAGTAAAAAACTAAACTTAAGCTCTCAGCAACAATTTCATTTAAATGGAATTAGCCAAGGCAATACAGTCTATGTGAAAGTTACTCATCAATATCACACTCAACTGTTTACAGCTTTAGGTGAGATGCGCAAAAGTGCAGAACAAATAGCTGATCATTTAGCAAAAGATGTAAATCTATATTTATCTTCGCAGGCTGTTGTAGATGAGTATTTGGCAGATCAGTTACTTCTACCTTTAGCTCTAGGTCAAGGTGGTGAATTCACCGCACAATGTATTAGCGAACACACTCGTACTCAAGCAGCCATGATTGAAAAATTTATTGATTGTGAAATCGAGTTTATCAAGTTAAATCCACATCATTTTCATGTAAAAGTTAAAGTTTAAGAAGCTCACAATTGAGCTTCTTATTTGTAAAAACTACTCTACAGATGCTAAAGCTGTTACCAACAGCTTCCAGCATTTCTCTACAGTATCAACTTTGACTCGTTCACCTGGTGCATGCGCACCTTGAATATCCGGTCCAAAAGAAACCATTTGTAAATGTGGATAATGCTCGGCAATAATCCCACACTCTAAGCCTGCATGAATTACTTTTAGATTTGGCTCAATATTAAATGCATTTTGATAGGCCTGCTGTAAGCACTTTAGAGCAGCCGAGTCAGGATTTGGTGTCCAACCTGAAACTAATGGTGTGAGTATAGAGGCGATATTAAATTGACTGAAATGTTTTTGAATTTTTTCTGCAAAGTCTTGAGCTTCTTGGTTCACCATTGAACGGACCATTAAGACAGCTTTTCCGCCCTCTCTATTTAGTCTCACCACTCCAATATTATTTGAAGTCTCAACTACATCTGATAGAACCTGACTCATACTTGCAACGCCATAAGGACTTGTTGCTAAAGCTTGCAACCATTCATTTTGCTGTTGTTGAGCAATCACTTCGGTCACTTCAGCACTATTAGGCTGAATAGTTAATTGCAGGTTGTCATCAATACCCTGTAATTGGTTTTTCCATGTCGTTTGATATTCAGCGAGTAATTTTTCTAATTCAGGCAATTGGTTAGATGAAATGGCAATGGTTGCTACAGCTTCGCGAGGTAAAGCATTACGAGCTGTACCACCTATAAACTCAACAAGTCGTCCACCAAGCTTCGCTAAATGCTGATTTAAAAAACGGGCCAGAATAACGTTGGCATTACCACGTCCTAAATGGATATCTACTCCAGAGTGGCCACCTTTAAGACCAGCCACCTGAATATTAACAATATTCAAATTTTCAGGAATTGGTTCATAATTAAGCGGTTGCTCAACTTCAACATCAATACTACCAGCACATCCGAGATATAGCTCGCCCCACTCTTCTGTATCAATATTAAATAGCCACTTCCCTTTTAGTACACCTGCCTGTAAAAGTCGCGCACCACTCATCCCTGCTTCTTCATCAACTGTTAAAAGAACTTCAATTGGCCCATGAGCAATATCATTTGAGTCTAAAACTGCCAAAGCTAATGCTACCCCAATGCCATTATCAGCACCTAAAGTAGTATCTTTAGCAATTAACCAGCCATCTTCGAGGACTGGCTGGATCGGGTCTTTAAAGAAGTCATGTACTGTGCCAGTATTGGCTTGAGTGACCATATCTAGATGGCCTTGCAGAATAACACCAGATACGTGCTCTTTACCCGCAGTCGCATTCTTACGAATAATCAAATTCCCCACTTTATCTACGTAAGTTTCTAAATTCCGACTTTCAGCCCAGTTTTGTAAAAACTTACGAAGTTGCTGTTCATGCTTTGACGGACGAGGAATAGTGCAAAGTGTTTGAAAATGCTGCCAAACCACTTGAGGAGATAACGCTGCAATATCAACTTGTGTCATGAAAACCACACTCTAATTATGTAAATATCGTAATAATTTCAATATACACAATGCATTAAAGATAGGTAGGGATTTCGGGAAAGATTTTGTATTTTTATCTTTAATCTAAAGAGATAGTACGACTTTTCTAAAAAGCCGTACTTCATGAATAAGTCTTAACAATCGTGTGCTTAGTTTTTCCACTCAAATGCTGAAAAGCTATGATCAGCTTTCAAACTATTTTCAACTGCCTGTGCAAGCTGACGAATAATGCTTTGTGTTTCGATTTTCTCAAACCAATCTTGTTCTTCATCAGGATTGGCAGAGATTTCACACATCAAATGCCCTTCATGGTCTGTTTTCTGACAAGTAATAGATAATGGCAAAAGATGATTATCTATACTGACTTCTACTTTTTCATGTTCATGCACAATGTGCTGCGCATCAAAACCATAATGCCCCAATTGCTTAAACAGTAAAGCCGCTACATATTCTTGAGTGATATGGCATTCATTTGGTGGATGATCAAGCACCCCATGCTGTGGGCAACTGGCAATAAATTGTAATTTTTTCATCCTTTGTCCTAACACTTTTATCATTATCTGCGCTTAGCATAAGCAATAAACAAACAGCAGCCAAGCCTTTAGCCCGCTGCTGCCGTTGCTATTGTGTTAGCAATTATAAAATGTGTTAGGTCAAAAGTTATTGGCTAACTTCGATTGTTAAGCCTGCACGATTCGCCAACTCCGTGAAAGTCGGGAAGCTTGTCGCCACAGTTTCAGTACCATGAATTGTAATCGGACCAGAATTACGAAGACCTGCCATACTAAAACTCATGGCAATACGGTGGTCATGATGTGACTCGATTTCACCGCCAGCAAAGATTGGTGACCAATCGCCAGATTTACCTTTGCCTTCGATAATGATGCCATCATCAGTTGGCGTACAGTCAATACCCATGATTTTTAAGCCATCAGCCATAACCTGAATACGGTCAGACTCTTTCACACGAAGTTCTGCCGCACCAGTTAATACTGTTTGGCCTTCGGCACAAGCTGCTGCAATAAATAAAGCTGGGAATTCATCAATTGCTAAAGGAACTTGGTCTTCCGGCATATGAATGCCTTTAAGTGTGCGTGAACCTTTAATATGAATATCAGCAATCGGTTCGCCACCGGCAATACGTTCATTTTCAACAGTCAGGTCAGCACCCATCTGTTTTAAAATTTCAATTACACCAGTACGTGTTGGATTAATACCTACCGCTTCCAGAACAACATCGGAACCTTCTGTAATTGCAGCACCCACCATAAAGAAAGCAGCAGATGAAATATCAGATGGAACCTGAATATCAGTACCTACTAATTTTCCACCACCAACGAGTGAAATCTTGTTGCCTTCGGCTTTAACATCATAACCAAAAGCACGAAGCATACGCTCTGTGTGGTCACGAGTTGGTTCTGGCTCAGTGACTGAAGTTTCACCTTCAGCCCATAGGCCCGCAAGTAAAATACCCGACTTCACCTGAGCAGATGCCATTGGCAAGTCGTATTGAATGCCTTTTAATTGCTGAGCACCAGTAATACTTACAGGTGGTGTACCTTTCTCACCTGTTGTCTGGATTTGCGCACCCATTAAACGCAATGGCTTAGCAATACGCTCCATTGGACGTTTAGAAAGTGATGCATCACCTGTCATCACTGAATCAAATTTTTGTGCTGATAACATGCCTGAAAGCAAACGCATGCTCGTTCCAGAGTTACCCATATACAAGGCACTCGCTGGTGCTTTTAAACCATGCATGCCCACGCCATGAATGGTCACTTCACCATTCTTAGGGCCTTCAATGCTTACACCCATATCACGGAAAGCTTGCAAAGTTGCCAAAGCATCTTCACCTTCAAGGAAGCCAGTGACATGAGTCGTGCCTTCGGCAATAGCACCAAACATAATGGAGCGATGTGACACAGATTTGTCACCCGGTACGGTAAATTTACCTTTAAATGCCTTATTTCCCGGTAAGATACTGAATTGCTGTGTCACCTTATTTTTCTCCATTAAAGGTTTTTTGGCTAACATATGATTGAAATGCTGACGTGCTGCCTGAGCATGACCGAGTAAACCCATTAATGCATGAGAGTCTTCGTTTTCAATCAATTTTCTAAGTACGGTAAGTTGCTTCTCGAAGCCATCTACAGCATTTAATATGGCTGTTTTATTGGCAAAGAAAATGTCATGCCACATTTGTGGATCACTAGCTGCAATCCGTGAAAAGTCACGAAAGCCACCTGCTGCATAGCGGAAAATATCAAGATTATCTTCACGATTCGCAAGTTGCTCAACCAAATTAAATGCCATCAAGTGCGGTAAATGACTTGTATGTGCTAAAACTTCATCATGCTTGGCAACGTCCATACAAATGACTTCAGCTTTAGCAGCAGACCAAAGTTGAATCAGTTTCTCAACTGCCCATTCTGCACTTGTGGGTAACGGCGTTAAAATAACTTTGTGATTTGCAAATAAATCGACCTTACCTGCATGAACGCCCGTATGCTCACTACCAGCAATAGGATGTCCCGGCACAAAACCTGCTGGTAAATCTTCACCAAATACAGCTTTTGCTGCATCGACGACATTACCTTTTGTACTTCCTACATCAGTTACAATCGTAGTTTCTGTCAAATAAGGTTTAATTAGTTCAAGCACTTTTTGTGTCGCACGTACTGGCAAGGCTAAAACAACTAAATCTGCCCCTTTCACAGCCTCTACAGGATCAGAAAATCCTTGTTGTATTAAGCCAAGTGATTTTGCATCTTCTAAAGTTTTCTGTGAGCGTGTAGAAGCCACAATAGTTGTCGCCAACTTTTCAGCAACAATAACCCGTGCCAAACTCGACCCGATGAGTCCTAAACCAATAAATGCAACTTTTTTAAATAGGGGTTGTGACATAACTTCAACTTTGCTTTTGCTCAAAGTGATTTAAACCTTTGAGCAATTTGTTTTTAAGCATAATGACATGCCCATCTTGATGCATGTCATTATTCCAACATGAGTGATTAAAGAACGGCAGCAGGATAAGAACCTAAAATACGAAGCTCTTTTACCATTGGACGAATATCATTAATTGCTGCTGCAACATTTTCTTGATCGATATGGCCTTCTAAATCGATAAAGAATACATATGCCCATTTTTCAGGTAATGCTGGACGGGTCTCAATACTTGTTAAGCTAATATTATGTTTTGCAAACGGCGCTAAAATTTCTAATAAAGCACCAGCACGGTCATGTGCTGAAATTAATAATGAAGTTTTGTCATTGCCACTTTGTGGAATTTTTTCACGGCCAATGACTAAGAAACGAGTGGTATTTTCCGGATTATCTTCAATATTGCTATGTAAAATTTCAAGGTTATACATACCTGCTGCAATATCTGATGCAATCGCTGCTGAATGCCATTCGTTGCGAATACGACGTGCAGCTTCTGCATTTGAGTTTAAAGCAACACGTTCAACACCCGGATAATGCGCGTCTAACCATTGACGACATTGAGCCAAAGTTTGTTGGTGTGCATAAATCTGTTTAATACTGTCTTTACGTGTATTTTCAGAGACTAGAAATTGATGATGAATACGTAATTCAACTTCACCAATCACATTTAAATTCGATGTTTTAAAACAATCTAAAGTATGGTTCACAATACCTTCAGATGAGTTTTCAACCGGAACTACACCATAATGTGCGCTACCCGCTTCCACTTCACGGAACACTTCATCAATTGTTGGTAGTGGACGAACAACTGCATCTTTACCAAAATGCTTAAGCACGGCAGATTGAGTAAAAGTCCCTTCTGGTCCTAAGAATGCAATACTTTGCGGAGCTTCTAAAGCAAGGCAAGCAGACATAATTTCACGGAACAAACGCGCCATGGTGACATCAGACAAAGGACCTTGGTTGCGCTCCATGACTTTGCGTAAAACTTGTGCTTCACGTTCAGGACGATAAAACAAAGGATTCTCTTCGGAAGCAAATTTAGCTTTAGCAACAGCTTCAGCAAGGCTTGCGCGGCGATTTAATAATTCTTGAATCTGTTGATCTACACTATCAATATCTTCACGAATTTGTTCTAAACTAAGAGAAGTCGTTTTGTTTTGATCATCGTTGATCATTAGAATGCAGCCTCAGTAAAATCATCTTTTAAACGAGAGTATAACAATAGTCTGCTTTGATTTGTTAGGCAATATAGCTGTAAGAGCTATTTTCATTAACCTTTTTGCTTCCATTTCTTGATTACTTTATTTGATAATGATTTTCATTTATCATTTGTATAATAAATTTTATTATCGCCCATTATGCAAAGATCATTTTTCCTTTTATCTACTAGTTTTTTATTGAGTACTTTAATAAGCTGTTCTACCTTCGCCCAAACGCCTATACAAAATCATCCAAAAATCGTTTTTCAAAATAATCAGGCACAATTTCAAATTAAATCTAAAAATACAGGCCATGATTATCTTATTCAAATTTATAAACCACCTGTCGCCCCGCCGCAACATGGGTATCCAGTACTTTATATATTAGATGGAAATGCTACATTTCCAAGTGCTGCCAATATTGCTCAGTCGATTGGCGCTGGTTCTACCAAATTAGGACTAGATCCACTCATGATAGTAGCGGTTGGTTACCCTCAGCAAAAAACCTTTGATGTGCAAAAGCGTGCTTATGATTACACTCCAAAACCTTCTGCCCAATTTCAAGCACAAGGTAAATATAAATATGGGGGCGCTGATCAGTTTATTGCTTTTTTAAATAGCGAACTCAAGCCTACAATTGCAAAACAATTTCCGATTAATAGCCAACAGCAAAGTCTTTATGGACATTCTTTTGGAGGTTTATTTGTGCTTTATCATTTTTTTCAAAAGCCAGATGCATTTCAGCGTTACTTTGCTGCAAGCCCTTCCCTCTGGTTTGACCAAGGCATGTTATTTCAGCAGTTAAATCATTGGCAAAGTCAGAAACCAAATCATTCCCCTTTACTCATGACCACAGTCGGTACACATGAGCAAGGTGGTCCTCGCACTCAACTTAACAATAAATTTAATGAAACAGATTTCTTTAAAGCCTTAGAAAATAAACGTTCAAACCAATTTAGTTATTGGCATTTTTATAATCCAGCTGAACAACACATTACAAATTTGTATGCGAGCTTGCCTAAAGCGCTTATGTTTGCTTCTTGTCAAAATTTAGAAAGCTGTAAATCTTTATTTGATGGGCCATTGCAGCAGCCAGCCAAGTAAAAACATAATTACATTTAAAGATGATTATTTCGTTGTTCTTAAAGATAGTCCTCTTAATATATAGATTGGTTATACTGACTCAATATGTCATAACAACAGTAAAATAGAATGAATAAAATTATTGTTTTAAGCCTATTGGGTTTTGCAACTTTTAGTTTAACGGCTTGTGGCGGTTGTCCAATAATTGCAGGTTGCAATGGTACTGATAATTCTCCCTACTATATGACGACTGTCAGTAATCAAGTTCGTGGTATTCCAATCCCACCTAAAACCAGGCTGACATATCAGTCACAACATTTTAGGCAGAAATATGAGCAAACACATGTTTTAAAAGAGAAAAATTTATCAGGCATCTATTTGCCACCAGATACAGCAATCATTTGGGGCGGTATACCAGTAGACAAGTTTATACAGTTTTCTAATCCCGAAATGAAAGGCTTCTCGGTCTATCCAGCACGAGGATTTAAAGCAGAATTATCAAATGAGTTTTTACGTTTATGGAAAAGCTGTGAAAGTGATTTAAACATTAACTTAAAGAATCCAAATGACTGGTCATTTAATCCTGAAAATATGAAAATAACTGGTTGTGGTGTCGTCTTTCAAGAACGTAGTAAATACACCGAAGATTCATTCCATCAAGATGAAGCAGATGAGTTTTTAAGAAAGATGAATCATGCATTACAGCAATTACCGAAACAACAAGACTATCCTGTCATTCAACAGAAGACCAAATAGTTAAAAACAAAACAGCCCATTCTAGGACAGGCTGTTTTTCTCTGCTTAATTAAGCTTTGCCAATTAATCCACGCGCTACAATTTCTTTCATAATTTCATTTGTACCACCGTAAATACGTTGAATACGTGCATCTACAAAGAAACGTGAAATTGGATATTCAGTCATATAACCATAGCCACCAAAAAGTTGCAGCAAGTTGTCTGCGACTTTCATTTGCATATCCGTGCTGAAACTTTTAAGCGCTGCTGCTGTTTCAACATCAAGTTTACCTTCTTGATATAGAGCAACGTTTCTCTCGTAAAAAGCAGCTGTAGCAAGCTCATCAATTTTTGCTTGTGCTAAAACAAAACGAGTATTTTGGAACTGTGAAATAGGTTGACCAAATGCATGACGCTCTTTTACATAAGCAGTTGCCAAATCAATTGCACCACGAATAGCGCCAATTGCGGTAGATGCAATAGCTGTACGTTCACGTGGTAACTCTTGCATTAAATAAGCAAAGCCTTGTCCAGCTTGACCGAGTAACTGGTTTTTAGGAACCTTAACATTGTCAAAAAATAGCTCAGATGTGTCTTGAGAATGCAGACCGATTTTGTCGAGGTTGGTACCTTTTTTAAAACCTTCTAGATGAGTATCTGCCAATAATAATGACACACCTTTCGCACGCGCTTGAGGATCGGTTTTTACTGCAAGCACCACAAGATCAGCATGTTGTCCATTTGAAATAAAGGTTTTTGAGCCATTTAATAAATAATGGTCATCTTGCAAAATGGCGCTAGTACGCATTGATTGTAAATCCGAACCCGCTCCAGGTTCAGTCATACCAATTGCACCAACCACTTCACCTGTTACCATTTTCGGCAACCAATATTGTTTTTGCTCTTCTGTCCCGATGTGCAAAATATACGGTGCAGCAATTTCAGAGTGGCAAGAAATCGCTGTTGATAATGCACAAAAACCAGCGCGTGCCGATTCTTCAACCAACATTAATGAATAATAGGTTGGCACACCATAACCACCGTATTCTTCTGGAACATCCACACATAAAAAGCCATTTTCGCCCAGTTGATTCCAGACAGAACGTGGCATGATTCCTTCGCGTTCCCATTGGTCATAATGTGGAGCAATATGCTCATTCATAAAACGTTTAAAATTATCACGGAATAATTCTAAATCTGCATCGTATGCCAACATAATATTTTCCTTCGGCTTTATTGTTTTATCTAATCTGATTGTTGTGCATGCTAATCATTTTTTAAGCTACTGTCATGACATAGCTGCTCATTAAAACTGTACTTTTCAGTCAGCTAATAAAAAAGGAAGCCAAAGCTTCCTCTTTTATATAGATTTATTTGAATTAATCTAAACCTTCAGCGACTTGAGGAGTTTTTTGCTCCATCATTTTTCTATCGACTTCATCTGGATTGTTTAAAGCATCATTTAGCTTATCTTTATCTAAAGCACCGACCCATTTTGCAACAACAATCGTTGCTAGTGAGTTACCAACAAGGTTAGTTAATGCACGGGCTTCTGACATGAAACGGTCAATACCTAAAATCAATGCCAGACCTGCCACTGGAATATGTCCTACAGCAGATAAAGTTGCAGCCATAACAATAAAGCCAGAGCCTGTTACACCCGCAGCACCCTTAGATGAAATTAAGAGTACCAACAACAAAGTAATCTGATGTTGAATATCAAGCTGTGTATTTGTTGCCTGAGCAATAAAGATTGCAGCCATAGTCAAATAAATTGACGTACCATCGAGGTTAAATGAATAACCTGTTGGAATAACCAAACCAACTACAGATTTTTCACAACCTGCAATTTCAAGTTTACGTAACATGCGAGGCAAAACAGATTCAGAAGAAGATGTACCAAGTACAATTAATAACTCTTCACGAATCAGGCGAATCATCTTAAGAATACTGAATCCACTAATACGGCTGATTGTACCCAAAATTAAGAAGATAAAGAGTAAGCACGTAATATAGAAGCAGATAATGAGCTGCCCTAATTGTACGAGTGAACCAACGCCATATTTACCGATAGTGAATGCCATTGCACCGAATGCACCAATCGGAGCCAATTTCATGACCATATTCACAATGTTAAAGAACACATGTGCAACTTGATCAATAAATTTTAAAACTGGACGTCCTGCATCACCTAACTTATGTAAAGCAAAACCAAAGAGAATTGCAAAAAGAAGGACTTGTAAGATTTCACCATTTGCAAATGCACCAACCACCGTATCAGGGATGATGTGCATTAAGAAATCAATGGTAGATTGTGACTCACCAGAACTGACGTATTTTTGAATGCCCGAAGTATCGAGAGTGGTAGGGTCAACATTCATCCCTACACCCGGTTTAGCAATGTTAATTACAACAAGGCCAATTAGAAGTGCAATTGTTGAAACGATTTCAAAGTATAACAACGCAACGCCGCCAGTTTTTCCAACTGACTTCATGCTTTCCATGCCAGCAATACCGCTTACCACGGTACAGAAAATAACTGGAGCAATGATCATCTTGATCAAACGAATAAAGGCATCACCTAATGGCTTGAGTTTTTCACCTAACCCCGGAATATGCTGTTCGACACCATTGACAATTTGCGTTGAGCTTGGGGAAAAATGCCCTACCAAGATACCCGCAATAATCGCAATAATCACCTGAAAATAAAGTGATTTATAAATCGGTTTTTTAGCCATAACTTTACTTCAATCTATATTTCCAAGTCCGTTGGAAATACCAAAATGAAACGTCTATTCTTTACGAATACACAGCCCTAACCTTTCACATTAACACCGCAAAAGGGAAATGGTTTTTTGTGAACAAAAAACCTTCCTACTACCTCAATGAAAACAAAATCAATGTTTTCTAAAACAGGAGAATACCTGAAGTTTCTAACCACTTTGAGTAGCTCGAAATAACCTCTTACTTTTTCAATAAAAAGCTGAAGATATAGGAGAATCACATAAAATTATGATATGAGTGCTCAAAAAAGCACGGGAAAGTGTACTCGAATTAAATAACGATTCGATTAATTTTTTAGCTAATACGCATAAAAAACACTCAGGTAGCCTTAAGACTTTAGTATAAGAAACACTTTTGATATTTTTTCAGCAGCTTTTTATGTCATATTGATTAAATACCTGTGGACATTTCATTTTGAGCTGCCTACATCCCATCATTTTTATTGTTTTGAACTACGATGAATACTAAACGCAATATCTATAAAGATGCTGAACATCCCTTTGCTCAATATGTCCGTATTTTAGGTAAGGGGAAAACTGGATCTCGCTCTTTAAGTTATGAAGAAGCCTATCAAGCATTTACCATGATTTTAAAAGGTGAAGTGTTAGATGTGCAGCTAGGTGCATTTTTAATGCTACTTCGGGTTAAAGAAGAATCGATTGATGAACTTGCAGGGTTTGTGCAAGCGACTAAAGATCAGCTTCATTTTGAACCTTTAGATGTTGATTTAGATTGGTCATCTTATGCAGGTAAGCGAAAACACTATCCATGGTTTTTGTTAGCCGCTCTTACACTTGCTCAGCATGGCCATAAAATTGTTATGCATGGTGCATCAGGTCATACGCTTAACCGTGTTTATACAGAGCAAGTTTTAGAATATCTTGGTTATCAAATTTGCCATTCTGAACAAGAAGCTCGTACGCAATTAGCAGAACAAAATTTTGCTTACTTACCGCTAGACGTGATTTCACCAGTTTTAAGCGAATTGATATCTCTAAGAAATGTCATGGGATTGCGTTCACCTATTCATACTTTGGCCCGTTTAATTAATCCTTTTAACGCTAAGGCTACCTTACAAGCAATATTCCACCCTGCTTACAGAACTTCTCACCAACATAGCGCATTACGCTTAGGCTATCAAAATAGTGCCGTTATTAAAGGCGAAGGTGGTGAATTTGAACGAAACCCAGATGCCAAAACACTCATTTGCGGTATTAAAAATGCTGAGCTCTATGAACATGAGTTGCCAAAGCTCACACCTGAGCGAAGCCCAATTGAAGAAGAATTAGATTTAGCAACGTTTAAAGCAGTATGGCTTGGTCAACAGCACCATGAATATGGAGAAATGGCCGTAACAGAAACCATTGGAATCGCGCTATATACGATGGGCGTTGTTGCTAATTTTGAAGAAGCGATGCAAAAAGCAAAAGTGTTATGGGATACACGAAATTTAAGCAATCTTAATTCGTAGTTAACAAATGCTATAGTGAAGGTCGACATGGATGTCGACCTTATCACTGCGATACAGGAAGTATCGTCAGTGATACAGAGGATTTTTGGTTACTTTTGATCCTTCAAAAGTAATAAAAGCCTATATGCTATAATTTATGAAAAACATGCTATATAAGGCTGTATGGAATAACCAAAAATAATTTTCTGTCTTATTAATTTTTAAACAAAACGAATAGGTTTAAACTCTGGCTCATGCTTGTGGTGATCATCATCACACTCTTCGCCTTCTTCTTTGGTACCACGGTCAATATAACCGCTACGCTGATCTTCTGGTAAGTTCTTTAACTCCCAAGCGATTACAGCTTGCATACAAGTTTCACGCTGCTCTTTAGTTAAAACAACGCCGTTTGGCCATTTACCAATTTCTACTGCTGTTTTTAAACGCTCTACAATTTCAGGGTTTAAAACAGATAGCATTTGTTCAATATTCATGATTCATCTCTTTGAAAAGATTCAAAATCTTGGTTCCAACCAAGTTTGGTACGGCAGGCCATATAGAAATCATAACCTGGTGGATGCAATAAACTTAGTTTAAATGGGTGTTTACGGATGTGTAAACTGTCTCCAACATTGAGCGAGACACTATGTTGTCCATCTGCACTCACCATTGGTAACACACGATTTTCGCGAATAACGATTTTAATTTCGCTTTGACCACCGACTACGATGGGACGTGATGACAATGTATGGGGATGCATTGGAACTAATGCAATAGCATCCATACTTGGATGTAAAATTGGGCCACCACCTGACAATGCATAAGCCGTTGATCCGGTTGGCGTCGAAACAATTAAACCATCACTATGTTGGCGGTAAACATATTGACCATCAATATTAAGTTCGAAGTCAATCATGTGTACCGATTTGCCCGAATGCAAAACGACATCGTTTAAGGCAATCGCGTCATAAATGACTTCACCATTTGTTCGTACTTCCATTTCAAGTAAGAAACGACGGTCGAGCTGGAAATGCCCTTGAAGTACTTGGTCAAGTTTGAAAATGGCTTCTGAAGGTTTGATATCAGTTAAAAAACCCAACCGCCCACGGTTGATACCAATAACAGGCGTATTGTAGCGAACTAAAGCTCTAGCAGCGTGGAGTAAAGAACCGTCACCTCCAACAACTATGACTAAATCAGCAACTTCACCCAATAAATGACGACTTACTATTTGTGCATGATCATAAGGCACTAATTCAGCAGTTTCCTGATCAAAAATGGGGTTTAAGCCTAGGTTCAACAAATGATCATGAATTAAACATAGTGTTTCTACTACTGATGATTTATCTGGTCGACCGATTAACCCGACGTTTCTGAAGGACTTATGTGAAATTTGCACGAATGAGTAAGCTCCGCTGCGATACTTGGCTATAATAACATTAACCTGATTAATTTAAAAAAACATAACAACAAGATGCTGTAAAATTCAATCTAAGTTTTCCAATTATTCACAGTTTTATCATTGCAAATTGATGACAAGCTATCGCATCATTACAGGCATTGTTAGGGTTTTATCTCATTTTTATGAAGTTTGAACGTGGTATCGGTTTCTTTGCACTAATCTTTTCCATTTTGGTCATTGGTGCTTTTATTGCTCTTAGTATCTATCTGATTCGTTTAGATAATATTATCCGTGAAAAATTTGAAGGACAACGGTGGGATATTCCCGCCAAAGTGTTTGCACGTCCTTTGGAAATTTATAATAACGCACCTATTACCCAAGCAAATTTCACTCAAGAATTAAAACTCTTGGGTTACAAAACTTCAAGTAATTATGACAAGTCTGGAACCTATGTTGCTCAGGGTAGCAATATGTATATCCACACGCGTGGTTTTGATTACGGCGACAGTGTTGAACCCGAACAAGTACTAGAGTTAAGTTTTGCAAATGATCAGGTTGCTGAAGTTCGAAGTACAAAACCTTCTTCAACGGGGGTGGCACGACTAGAGCCACTTCTGATTGGAGGGATTTACCCTCAACATAATGAAGACCGTGTTCTCATTAAACTGAATAATGTCCCTAAACCACTTATTGAAGCTTTAATTTCAACAGAAGACCGTAATTTCTATCATCATCACGGTATCTCAATTCGTGGTACTGCTCGTGCATTAGTGAGTAATATCACAGGTGGTAAACGTCAAGGTGGTTCAACCCTGACTCAGCAATTAGTTAAAAATTTCTATCTCACACCTGAACGCACATTAAAACGTAAAGTTAATGAAGCATTAATGGCTTTACTCATTGAGCTGCATTACAGCAAAGATGAAATTTTAGAAGCCTACTTAAATGAAGTGAATCTAGGCCAAAATGGTAGCTACTCAATTAATGGCTATGGTTTGGCTTCTCAATTTTATTTTGGTTTACCGTTACGTGAACTTAGCGTTGCACAGCAAGCTTATTTAGTTGGTTTAGTGCAAGGTCCTTCTTTGTATAACCCTTGGAAAAATCCTGAAGGTGCAAAAAAACGCCGCGATACCGTGTTAAATAACATGCGTGTAATGGGTTATTTAACTCAAGCAGAATACGAAGATGAAATTGCACGTCCTTTAAATGTGTTAAATAAACCAAGTTTAGGTCCTGCAAAATTCCCTGACTTTTTAGATATCGTGCGTCGTCAATTACGCACAGAATATCAAGAAAGTGATTTAACTAATCAGGGCTTACGTATTTTTACGACTCTAGACCCAATTACTCAAACTCAAGTTCAAAATGCTTTTAAAGCTTCAGTAGACCGCTTGGCAAACAGCAACCCAGCACGTTTGAAAAACTTACAGGGTGCTGTCCTGATTGCACATCCAGAAAACGGCGAGCTTGTTGCCGCTGTTGGTTCTACACAAGACTTTACTGGTTTTAACCGCGCTGTAGATGCGAAACGCCAAGTCGGTTCTTTATTAAAACCTGTAATTTATTTAAGTGCTATTGAATCTGGGCGTTACAACTGGGCAACCCAAATTGAAGATGCACCGATTAGTGTCCCTGTAGATGGTGGCAAGAGTTGGACACCTAAAAACTACAGTGGTGGCGGACATGGTGTAGTCAGCTTGAGCGAAGCTTTAGCAAATTCATATAACCTTTCTGCTGTGCGCTTGGGTCAAGAGTTTGGTTTATCAACATTTACCAACAACTTAAGAAAGTTTGGCGTTGAGTCAACAATTCCTGCCTACCCTTCTATTTTTCTTGGGGCAGTCAATATGTCACCAATGGAGGTTCTTGGAATTTATGAGAACTTTGCTACAGGTGGCTTTAAATATCCGACTCGTGCAATTCGATCTGTTGTAGATGCGAATGGCCGCCTGCTTGACCGTTATGGCCTGAATGTTCAACAAACCATTGATCCATCTGTTGGCTATATTATGAATTATGGTCTACAACAGGTCATGTCTTCGGGTACTGGTCGCGCAGCTTATAATAGCTTGTCTCCTGCTTTAAAATTGGCGGGTAAATCAGGTACGACTAACGATACACGTGACTCATGGTTTGCGGGTTACTCTGGTAACCACGTTGCTGTAGTGTGGTTAGGTTTAGATGACAACAAAGTGACTGGATTAACAGGTTCATCGGGTGCATTGCCAGTATGGATTAATGTGATGAAACAATTACGTCAAACGCCTGTAAACCTACGCCAACCAGACACTGTACAGTGGCAGTGGATTGACCGTGCAACGGGTGATTTATCTGCTCAAGCTTGTGATGGTGCTATGTATATTCCGATGCTAACGCATACGGTTCCGCACCGTGCTACGCCATGTGGAGCACCTTATTATCAAGTTGATCCAACATATACGCCACAAAGTGATAACACAATTCCTGACTCTCAGGATGATAATACCGACAGTTATATTCGTGAAAGTGAAAACCAGATGGAACAAGATCTGTCAAACAACTCACGAGTAATTTCAAGTGGTAGTTATAACAACTAAGCGTTAACAGGAAATTAGGATATGTTGAAGAAAGGTGTTTTTTATATTGGTGCTGTTCTTATGGTCGGCTGTACAACTCTGCCTGATCATTCTGACTCCAAAGAGAAAACACCTACTCCTCCAGTCAAAAAGACGGAAACTCCATCAGGTGTAAAAATTACGCCTTATGATCACCCAGAAATTCAACGTAAAAATTTACAGGTGATTGTTCCTCAGCAAAAAAAGCCTCAACATTTTAGTGATGATGGTAGCCAGTTACCTGCATTTAAAGTTTTAATGCAAAAAACACAGCAGGCTTATAAAAATCAACAGTGGTCAGAGGCTGAGCGCTATGCGCTTCAAGCACAGCGTTTAGCGCCACAAGCGGCTGAGACTTATTTATTTCTTGCGCTTACGGCAAATCATAAACAGCAATATTCTAATGCTGAGTCTTTGGCAAGACGTGGTTTGAGTTTTGCCCAAAGTCAGCCAATGAAAAAGCAGCTATGGTTAGTCATCTTAAAAGCTGGGCAACAACGCAATAATCAAAAAACTGTTCAAGAAGCACAACAAGCATTAAAAGCCCTCTAGCTTTTAATGCTTTTTTATTTTCTCATTAGAAATTACGAATACCTGCTAAGCCATATGCACCATGCTGCTGTGCAGTGGCTAAATCATCAGGATGTACGCCTCCTAATGCAAAAACTGGAATCTGGCTATTTTGAGCGAGATCACTAAAACGTTCCCAACCTAATGCTACAGCTTCTGGATGAGTCGTTGTTGATTTTACAGGACTAATAAAAACAGCATCGCAACCAATCTGCTGAGCTTGCTTTAAAGAAACAGCATCATGACAAGCAGCAATATAACGTACGCCCACTGTTAAATCGCCTTTATGCAAATTCATGAGTTGAGATTGTTTTAAATGAACGGTCTTTATTTGTTTTTGTAATTCAGGGCTTAATT
Organism: Acinetobacter sp. D009; assembly: GCF_038562025.1. NCBI lineage: Bacteria > Pseudomonadati > Pseudomonadota > Gammaproteobacteria > Moraxellales > Moraxellaceae > Acinetobacter > Acinetobacter sp. D009. Next base: position 1,246,857 of record NZ_CP151886.1, on the reverse strand, counting down.
GCCGCCAAATATCGACATTTATAATTAAACTTGATCGTTGCCCTTCATCTAAAGCAGTTAATTGCTCTATATACTGCGGCTCAAATTCTTCGATACGCCAGTACAATAAAGCATCACTACTTTCTGCCGTTGAAAGCGTATTGCTAATTTTGATGAGATGAGGCCAATAGAGTCGTTTTATGATGTTTTTATTGGCTTTTGGAAAGTTTAAATGAAGTAGCTGATCACGTGTATACCATGCCCATGGCTGGTGAATAAGATTTAATAACTCATCAGGTACATAACTATGGAACAAATGAAGGTTGACGATAATGTCATCATATTCATGGTGAATATAATCAAACTGATGCCAATCTTTTAAACCAATACCCACCTCTTCATAAATCTCACGGCGGCAGGCTTCTTCTGGTGTTTCACCTTGTTCAACCTTTCCACCAGGGAACTCATGCTTTCCACCTTGATGTTGCTGCTCTTCGCGCCATCCAACTAATATTTTTCCACGATGGATCAAGATTGCTATAGCGACATCGACTATTGGTTTGGGCATCTTTTTACTCTCTAAAACTTTTCTCAAGTGTAAGCAAATTTTATCATTTTATAAAATCTTAAAAATCTCATTGACAGATCTATTCGATAATGATTATCATTTAAATCGTTCAAGAACATACCACGGAGCACAACAAATGAACGCACCTTTTAGCTTATTTACCCGTAACAATGACACAGCTCACGCCTTACCAATGTTACATTCTAATAACCTCTTTGCATTAGGCCGTGAAATTCGCATTATGCATGCTGGCGAGGAATATCGTTTACGCCTCACTCGCAACAATCGCCTAATTTTAACTAAATAAAAAACATACTCGCGTTTCAATAATATTCGTGGGAAAACAAAAAATGGATAGCATGGGTAACCATGCTATTTTTTATGAAGGAAGAATAATCTCTGCCCTCAGACCACCTTGTTCAGCATGCATAAAACATAACTTGCCATTATGCAATTCAATAATTTTTCGAGTAATTGAAATTCCTAACCCAGAACCTTGCTGCTGAGTACCAAGCACCCGAAAAAAACGCTGCCCTAACCGTAATAGCACTTCATCATCTACTCCATTTCCCGTGTCTTCAATAGACACCTTAATTTGCTGTTCATGCTGACTAATCTCAACATGAATAGAGCCTAGTGTCGGGCTATAACGAATGGCGTTATCAAATAAATTTCTAAAAGCAATAAACAGTAATTCTTCATTCGCATATGTTTTAGTTTCTGTCGATAAAGTATTGGTCTCTATCAACATCTGTTTAGCTTTCGCATCTAAATCTACAGTTTCAATCACTCTAGCCAGTAAGTAATTTAAATCGATAACTGTCTTAGGAAGTTCGGGCTGTTCAGCTTCATTAGGTTCTAAGCGGGCCAGAAGAAGTAAATTCTCAAGTATTTTTGTACTTCTAGAAACGTCTTCTTGTATGCGTTCAAAATCTTGATGAAGTTCAGGAAGATGTTGGTATTTACGCTGCAAGACCTGAAGACGCATTTGTATAGCAGACAAGGGAGAACGTAGCTCATGCGAAGCATCCGCGGTAAAACGCTGTTCAGCAACGAGAGCCCTTTGCAATCTTGCAAGTAATTGGTTTAATGCATCTATAACAGGTTGAATTTCTGTAATGACATCCGATTCTTGAATTGGCTCTAAATTTGATGCAGTTTTTTGAGCAATTCGTCTAGAAAGTAAATTGAGTGCAGCCAATTGATGCTCGGTACGCCAACTTACAATGACCCATTGCAGTAACCAAAACAACACCATAAGACCACTATATCCAGCAAGTGCTTTGAGTACCTCTTCAACACGTGTACTCATTGGTTGAAAAACTTCAACTTGTAGCTGAGAGTCTTCTTGTTGTGCAGCCAGACTACGCCATAATTGGCCATCAAACCAAAAATACGAAAAACCTTCTGATAAGTTACCTTGCTCAAAAAGTTCATGCTGATAGCTATGAGAATGGGTAAGTACTTGGCCTGTGTTTAATAACTCATACTGAATATCAAATTCATCACTCAACTCATCAAACTGTTTCATGGAGTGTTCAGAAAGATCGGAAACCAGCAAAGTATCTGAAATTTCATCCATGATTTCGTCTTGCACTGACATGTTGTGATAGATCGAAAATATGGTGAGTAAGCTTAAAGCCAGTAATCCCACCACGATACTACTCCACATCGTAGTTTTAACCAGCTGCGATTGCAAAGATGAGCGATTCGATTTCATTTTAAATCTCCCATACGGTAGCCGAGCCCCCGTATGGTTTTAATACTGCTGCTTCCGATTTTTTTTCGAAGTTGATAAATAAATACTTCGATTGCGTTACTTTCAATTTCCTCGCCCCATGCATAGAGTGCTTCTTCTAATTGATCACGGGTAATAATATGCTCGGGATGCACCATAAGCTTACGCAATATTTGGAATTCTTTTGCCGTTAAATCGATAGACTTGCCTGCGCTTAATACAACTTTCGCTTGTGTATCAAGTTGTAGGTCACCCCATGTTAAAACCGATTGCTGACTCAAAGTTTGTTTGCGTAATTGAGCGCGGATGCGAGCCGATAACTCTTCTAAACTAAAAGGCTTAACCAAATAATCATTTGCGCCTAAATCTAGCCCCTCTACCCGGTCATGAATGCTGTCACGTGCAGTAATAAAAATAACAGGAACATTTTTTTGTTTATGGCGGATGGTAGTGAGAACCTTTTCACCAGCCAGTTGAGGTAGTCCCCGATCAAGTAAAATACAGTCATAATCATGCTGTTCGATTGCCGTAAGTGCATAATCACCTCTTTCCACCCAATCTACCTGATAACCGTCTAACTCTAACCATGATTGAATGCTTTCAGCTTGAGAGCGATCATCTTCTGCAAGCAAAATTCTCATCTATTTTTCCTGTTATATCCTGATTTGATCTTGCCAAGCCTTTATAAAAAAAGCAAAGCCGCATGATTTAAATGCGGCTAAAAGTAGTAGATCTACAGACCTTATTCATTAGAACTGAACTTGATCCACATCAATTTCTACGCGTTTTAAAGGTTTATAGTCAATGTCTACTTCACCAATTAAAGTCACATTTGTATTGGCTGAAATAGGGCGACCTTGCCAAAGTTCATCATCTACATCAATTGTAATGCTACCTGTCTTATCACGGAATTGATATTTTTCATCACCTAAAGACTTTACAACCTGACCATGTAATTTGATCGGTGTATTATCTTTTGAGGTTAATGCCTGTTTTACTGTGGTGACAGTTGCCGGAGCAATTGCAGCTTGATTCACTGGTGTATTCGCGACAACTACGCCAGCAGCAGTCATACCAGCAGTCATCAACATTACTTTAAGCATATTCATATTATTACCCTCTGTTTATGGTTCCCTCTTGGGATAAAGCAATTAAATCAACCATAAATGAGGTGAATCTTAAGAAAAACTTAATTTAATGGCACAACCCTCAAGACCTCTTCTAATGTCGTAAGTCCTTCAATCACTTTACGGGCTCCTGCAATTCTTAAAGGTTCTATACCTTCTTTTTTAGTTTGAGTTCTTAAATCATTTAATATCACATGACTACTAATAAGGTGTTTAAGCTCAAGACTGACCGGCATAAATTCGTAAATACCGACTCGCCCTTTATAGCCTGTATGACGACATTCTTCACAGCCTACCGCTTGATAAACCGTTTCAGGCATTTCCATAATGTAGTCAAAGGTTAAGTGTTCCCACTCATCCTCATTAATGTGAGTTTTTTTCTTACAGTGTGGGCAAAGCTGGCGGACTAAGCGCTGCGCGAGAACACCCAAAATTGTTGCAGCTGTCAGAAATGGTTGTACACCTAGATCATGCAAACGAGTCAAACTAGACGGTGCATCATTGGTATGTAAAGTTGATAAAACCAAATGACCTGTTAATGCTGCCTGAATGGCCATATTCGCTGTATCTTGATCACGAATTTCCCCAATCATAATAATGTCAGGGTCTTGACGCATAAGCGCACGCACACCGTCTGCAAAGCCTAATTCAATTGCATGATTCACCTGCATTTGGTTAAAACTAGGCTCTAGCATTTCAATCGGATCTTCAATGGTACAGACATTGACCTGCTCGGTTGCAAGCTGCTTTAAAGATGAATATAGCGTAGTTGTTTTACCGGAGCCTGTAGGACCCGTGACTAAAATAATACCGTGGCTATTTTTTGTTAATTGTTGCCACTGTTGTAATAAACGCTCTTCAAAACCCAATTGCTGAAAAGAACGTACCAACACATCAGGGTCGAAAATACGCATAACCAGTTTTTCACCAAATGCGGTTGGTAAGGTTGATAAACGTAATTCGGTTTCTTGCCCTTTAGGTGTACGTGTTTTTAACCGGCCATCTTGTGGTTTACGTTTTTCCGCTACATTCAAACGTCCTAAAATTTTAATCCGAGAAATCACGGCGGTCAGCGTATTTGAAGGCATGTTATAAATGGTGTGTAAAACGCCATCAATCCTAAACCTGACTTTACCATTATCTTTACGCGGTTCCATGTGAATGTCACTGGCACTCTGCTCAAATGCAAACTGTAAAATCCAGTCGACTAATTTCACAATATGCTGATCATTTGCATCTGGGTTTTGACTATCGCCAAGCTGCAAAAGTGCTTCAACATTTTTAGTGTCGCGGTCATGAGCCGCATCTTTTTGAGCCGAGTTTACCGCGCGACTCACCTGATAATATTCGCGCAAATAGCGTTGTAACTGTTCGGGATTAAGCAGTACCCGTTCAATTTTTTTAGGCGCTAGACTTCGTTCAAGGTTATTAAGCCAATCTGTTTGAAATGGTTGATCTGTTCCAATCACGATTCGGTCAGCACGAATTTCAACAGCTAAAATATGGTTGCGAATTGCAAACTCTTGTGACATGACCTGCGTTAAAGCGCTGACATCTGCCTTTAAAGGATCGATCACAAATAGAGGTAGCTGAACCCGATCTGCAAACCATAAACATAAGCGATTTAAACTCAAATGCGCATGTGTGTGTTGCTGATCTTTTAAATTAAAATGTGCAATCCACTGTAATGGATGCCACTTTAACTGGTCTTTTTGGCGGTGGCTTGTCTGTACCAGTAATTTATCTCGTTCTGTTATACGGCCTTCTTGTAATAGTTGTTCTAGACACCAATATGTATCTATTTCTACATGTGCATTCATGCGTTATCCCCAATATATTTTTATAATATAGCAGAGATGTTTCACATTTAAATATCCTTTAACATCAGTTAATTAAACCAATTCTCATCTTAATATTTTTTTGTGTCACAGGTCATATTTATAGAAATATTTTCTACATAGTTTTGTCTAAAAAAGACACTATGCTCACTATAATAAAAAGCATAAACTGAACATGAATACATGATTTTAAAATGATTCAAATCCACATATAACAATAAGCGAAGAGGAAGTAATATGGAACTTCCAATGACAATGTCATTACAAACAGCATCATTTGAAGAATTTATTACTGTCATTGCTGCGGCGCTTGGTTGTGGCTTATTAATTGGTTTAGAACGAGAACGAAGTAAGCTTAAACATGAATATAAAACCTTTGCGGGTTTCCGTTCTTTTGCAATTAGTGCTTTATTAGGAGCGGTCTGTTTTTTATTTGGCATTGAAATTGGAATTGTGGGTGCCTTACTCATTGGTGCCATTAGTATTGTTTCCCTCAAAAATCAACCCAATGACCCGGGCGTGACCACCGAACTCGCCTTTATTATGACTTACTTCATCGGGGCACTTTGCATTTGGAATATTTCGCTCGCTGCCGGCCTAGCTGTGATCATGACAACTATCTTAATAGCTAAGCAGTCTATGCATGGCATTGCCAGTCAATGGATTACTGAATCAGAATTACGTGATGGTATTTTTCTACTTGCCTTACTATTAATCGCTCTGCCTTTAGTACCTAATAAGCCTTTTTGGGGACCGGTTTTAAATCCACATGTGATTTTAAAATTACTGACTTTAATCTTATTTGTTCAAGCCCTTGCCCATATAGCAAAGCGACTTTTGTCATCTAAAAATGCTTTATTGCTTTCTTCTTTAGCTTCTGGATTTGTTTCTAGTACAGCAACTATTGCCAGTTTAGGTTTAGAAGTACGCTCTGGCAAAGCCAACGCAACAACAAATGCAGGTGCTGCATTGATGTCTTGCGTTTCAACACTGATTCAAACCTTAATTATTGTGATCGGTATTAGCTTTGCTTGGTTCAAGCTGATTATATTTCCTACACTTATTGCCTTAGTAGTATTAGCAGTATGGGCCTTTATTTTATTACGTAAAGCCGAGCCTAGTACAGCTTCACCCGAGCTGGACTCAAGAATGTTCAGCTTAAAAGAAGCCATTATTATTGCGGGTACACTTACCCTTATTCAGGCAGGTGTTTATGGTTTAAGTCTATCTTTAGGCGATGCGGGATTAATCGCGGGGACTTTACTTGCTTCATTATTTGAAATACATGCAGCTATAGCGGCGGTCATTGTGCAAGGTGAACCTGATAGCGCACATATGACACCTTTATTAATTGCCTTTTTAGGAGGTTTTGCAGTTCACGCTCTTGCTAAAAGTGTGAACTCCGCAATTTCGGGCGGACTACGCTATGCCCTTGCTTTCGTTCCCGCCCAGCTCATTCATATGGCTATTTTTATTACTTTACTTTGGCTCAACATCCATTGGTTTTAAAATATCTATTATGCAAGCGCAGAAGTCTTCACCACATCAATGACGGTAACTACAAATTGATCGACCTTAAAATGAATATCAAAGTCTGAAAATTTCATTTTATAGATTCTTTCAGCATCTTCTTGATAGGCAGGCCGAGGATCTAAAGCTAACACTTGCTCAAGCTCATCAATGTATTGCGAATCTATTTCTTTATTTTGAAGAAAATATTTTTGAGCTGTTAACGCAGTTTCATTCCAAATGACTGCCTTTCGTTCTGGTTCTGCATGTGCATAACCACTTTGAGCCTCTGCAATTGCATCAGAATATTGAATATAGGGTTTGATATCTAAAATTGGGGTGCCATTTAATAAATCACTTCCAGTGACATAAACACGGACAGACTTGCCCACCTTTTCCACTTTATTAAGTTTTACGACTGAAAGCCCGATTGGAGAAGGTCTATACATACTTCGTGTAGCAAATACTCCAATTTTTTCATTACCACCTAAACGTGGCGGACGAACCTGTGGACGGAACTTATCTGCACTGCCTTGATTTTTATTGTCATGAAACTGCCAAACTAACCAGAGATGACTAAATTGCTCAATTCCCTCAAATGCTAACAAGTCATTATATGGTTCTACCATGTCAATATAAGACTCGATATTGACCAAATTAGGCTGGCGTGGAATACCGAATTTTTCACGATAGGGAGAGCACATGTGGCCAATGATAGGGAAGGTGACAGAATTGATCATCACTTTTTCTTATAAACACAATTAAATATATTCAGTTTATCGGGAATGAAATTAGATTAGAATAGCAATCTGTTTTCTTTTAATCGTGATCGAGACCTTTAATGGCTGCTTTTAACGTTGAACGCATTACTCATGTTCACCACTGGAATGACACTCTTTTCAGTTTTAAAACTACACGCGATACCAGCTTACGTTTTAAAAATGGTCAGTTCGTAATGATCGGACTTGAAGTGAATGGCAAACCGTTAATGCGTGCGTATTCGATTGCAAGTGCAAACTACGAAGAAGAGTTAGAATTCTTCTCAATTAAAGTACAAGACGGTCCTTTAACTTCGATTTTGCAAAAAGTACAAGTTGGTGACGAAATCTTAGTTTCTAAAAAACCAACAGGTACTTTGGTTCATGATGACCTTTTACCAGGTAAAAACTTATACCTTTTATCTTCTGGTACTGGTCTTGCTCCATTCTTATCAATTATTCGTGATCCAGAAACTTACGAACGCTTTGAAAAAGTAATTGTTGTTCACGGTACACGCTATATTTCTGAATTAGCTTATCAAGACCTTATCTTGAACGAATTACCAAACCATGAATTCTTTGAAGAGTTAGGTATTAAAGACAAGCTTGTTTACTACCCTACTGTTACTCGTGAACCTTTCCACACTCAAGGCCGTGTAACAACTGCAATTGAAACTGGCGCTTTATTTGAAAAAATCGGTTTACCACGCTTCAACCGTGAAACTGACCGTGCAATGCTTTGCGGTAGCCCTGCATTCTTAAAAGATGTGGCTGCATTACTTGACCAACACGGTTTAGTTGAATCACCTCGTATGGGTGAAATGGGCGACTACGTCATTGAACGTGCGTTCGTAGAAAAATAATTTTTTCTAGACATAAAAAAACCGAGGCAAAATCCTCGGTTTTTTTATGTCTGTTTTTATAACTTAATTGTGCCATCGATACAGGTGACAGCGGTTCCACCCACCAAAATTTTATCTTGATACAATTCAAGTTGAAGTTGTCCGTCTCGACCTACCGCCCCACCTTGTGAAGAAACTACGACATCATTTTGTGCAGGAAGAATCCCATAATAACGAATAAATGAAGCTACGCTACCATTACCACTACCACAAACTGGATCTTCATTTATTCCACATGAAGGGGCAAATGAACGAACTTCTATGTGTTTTTGTTCATCATTATTTTCATGAAAACCAAAAACTGTCGCACCCGTAACTTTCATTTCTAAGTCATGTTCTTTTAAAGCGGCAAAGTCTGGTCGGCTATCTAAAACAGCGTCAGCATTAACAGCTTGCAATACAATCCAGCGTGCCCCTACATCTACCAATGCAGCGTTCCATTGAGTATTAATTTCACATTTTAAAATTTCTGCTAATTTCTCAGTATGCATAGCATCTAGTGGAGTAATTTTAGGCTTAGGTAGTTCAAATGAAATATGACTTGATTCACTCACAGTCAGAGTCACCAAACCAGCACCACACTGCTGTACCAGCTTACCTTCTTTCGCTTTAATTAGACCCGCCTCAAGCAAAGCATAGGCAGTACCAATTGTAGGATGGCCTGCAAATGGCAATTCATTTTGCGGAGTAAAGATTCGAACCTGATAGTCAGCTTGTGAATCGGTCGCAGGGAGTACAAATGTGGTTTCAGAAAGATTGGTCCAGTTCGCAATGGCTTGCATCTGCTCAGACGTTAAGGTGCTGGCGTCCATAATGACTGCAACAGGATTTCCTTTAAATGCGTGTGAAGTAAAAACATCAACTTGTTTAAATGCAACAACAGACATAGACCACTCCTACTGATTTTAAAATTAAAAAATATGGCTATTAAGTCCTTACCATTTCTTGATCTTACTGATTTATTTTTAATGGTCACAGTATCAGTTAATATTAAAAATAATAGACACAGTTGTTAAAAATAGATTCAGATTAAATGGATAAATCTATAAAACTAACAATATTTGAGATAATTAAGAGATCACTATAGAGTGTATCCATTGCTTTGGCTTTTTAATGAATTGACATGTACAAATATAAAAAAGTGAGTGATGACCTCACCCTTCAAATTCAGAATGGCAGGCAACCTGTGGGTTCTCGGTTGCCATCAATTCGAGATTGTGCCCAGCATTATCAGGTCAGTATTAACACTGTAAAAGAAGCTTATCGCCAGCTTGAAGATCAAGGTTTAATTTCAGTTCGTCCACAGTCTGGTTACTACGTTTGTCATGCACCTTCAAACTTACTAGAACTCGAAGAGCGTTATGTCAGTGAAGAAAAAGTATCTCTTTCAGGAATTAGCTGTTTTCTCGCACAAATTGTTAAAAAACAAATGGACCCCGACTATGTCAATTTGGCCCTAGCTTGCCCTTCTGGGGAAAATTTTTATCCAATTGAACGCTTAAAACGCTTAACTGCTCAAGTTTTACGGACACAGCCAGATATTTTTAAAAGCTATACCTTGCCGCCCGGTTCTATACGTTTACGTACTCAAATTGCTAGGCGAAGCTTACAGTTAGGTATGTTTCTTTCAGCAGATGATATTGTGCTCACTCATGGCACGATGGAGGCTTTAAGTCTCGCGATTATGGCAACAACTCAAGCGGGCGACAGTGTAGCGCTTGAGATTCCTACATTTCACAACCTGTACCCACTCCTTCATAATTTAGGTCGAAAAATTGTAGAAGTACCGACCTCGCCACATACAGGTATGTGCCTTGATGCACTTGAAGAACTCTTAAAATCTCAAAGTGTACAAGCCATTTTAACCATTCCGACAGGACACAATCCTCTCGGTTTTAGCATGCCTGAGAGCAGCCGCCGTCGCTTGGCAGAGTTAGCTAATCAGTTTCAGATTCCTGTTATTGAAGATGCGATGTATGCCGAATTGCAACTCACCGAGCCTCTCTTGCCCAACATCAAAGCGTTTGACCAAAATGGATGGGTTTTGGTGTGTGGCAGCTATACCAAAACTGTGGCGCCCGACTATCGAATTGGTTGGCTAGAAGCTGGACGTTTCCGTAATATTGTGCAGCAGCTTAAATTTACAACCACTGTTGCTGAGCCTGCTTTACTCACAGAAACTTTAGGACTTTTCTTAGAGAATGGCGGATATGATCTACATTTACGTCAACTCAAAAAACGCTATCAACAACAAATTGACACCATCAAATCTTATATTTGCCGCTATTTTCCAGTCGGTACTCGAGTCAGTCGTCCACAAGCGGGATTTATTTTATGGTTAGAACTACCCGAATCAATTGATACCCTAGAACTGTTTCATCAGGCCATGGATGAAAAAATCTTATGTATGCCCGGAATTTTGTGTTCGGCTGATAAACGTTTTAGTCATTGTTTACGTATAGCAGCTTGTTTTGAGTTAAATCCCAAAATGTTAAATGCTTTGATGCGCTTAGGAGAGCTAGCAAAAAATATGCTGCCCGTACAAAAGGGTAATGATCAAATCCCTACTACTTCAGTAGGTTGAATCCCAAATCTGGAGTTAATAAAATAAAATAAAACCATATATTTTTTATGCCTTTTATTTTATGAAAACTGAGCTTCTCTCTCCCGCAGGTTCACTTAAAAACATGCGCTATGCTTTTGCCTATGGTGCAGATGCCGTATATGCAGGCCAACCACGTTACAGTTTACGTGTGCGTAATAATGCTTTTGATCATGACAACCTAAAAATCGGAATTGATGAAGCCCACGCTTTGGGCAAAAAGTTTTATGTTGTGGTGAACATTCAACCGCATAACAGCAAATTAAAAAACTTTATTCGTGATCTTGAACCAATTGTAGCGATGCAACCAGATGCTCTGATTATGTCTGATCCTGGCTTAATCATGATGGTGAGAGAGCATTTTCCTGATGTGCAAATTCATCTATCTGTTCAAGCCAACGCTATTAATTGGGCCACTGTTAAGTTTTGGAAAGATTACGGTTTAAGCCGAGTCATTTTATCTCGTGAGTTATCATTAGAAGAAATAGAAGAAATCCAGCAACACGTCCCAGATATTGAACTCGAAGTTTTTGTACATGGTGCACTATGCATGGCCTATTCAGGCCGCTGCTTACTTTCCGGATATATGAACAAGCGTGATGCCAACCAAGGTGCTTGTACCAATGCTTGCCGTTGGGACTATAAGTTGCATGAAGCCCAAGAAGATGCAAACGGCGATGTAATTCCAGTTACTCAACTCAACGCGTCAGAAAAGTCTTGCTGCTCATCAGCACAATTAGAAACAACCTCGGCTCAAACGCTGCTGGTACAACGCAATGATGAAGAAATGTTTGCTGCCGAAGAAGATGAACACGGCACCTATTTTATGAACTCTAAAGATTTACGTGCGGTACAACATGTAGATCGTTTAACCAAAATGGGGATTGCCTCACTGAAAATTGAAGGCCGTACTAAATCCTATTTTTACTGTGCCCGTACCGCCCAAATTTATCGAAAAGCTATTGATGATGCTTTAGCAGGCAAACCCTTTGACCCAAGCTTAATGAACCAACTCGAAGGTTTGGCAAACCGTGGTTATACCGAAGGCTTTTTGAGACGTCATGTGCATAGCGAATATCAAAACTATGCTGATGGTTCATCGCATTTCGACTACCAACAATTTTGTGGAGAGGTTTTAGAACGTCACGGCGATTATATTCGCATTGAAGTTAAAAACCGTTTTGTGGTGGGCGACTCACTTGAGCTGATGACGCCTCAAGGTAATATCACCTTTACTTTAACCGAAATGCGCGATTTAAAAGGTAACCCAAGTACCGATGCTAAAGGTTCGGGGCATTTTGTTGAGATTCCACTTTCACAAGATGTTGATGTTAGTTATGCCCTACTCATACGCAATTTGCCGCATGCTAAGGAAAACATTACTGCCTCTACCTTAGCTTATTCAGCGAGTTAAATATGGCGCTTTTGATTACAAGTGACTGCATCAATTGTGATATGTGCTTACCAGAATGCCCGAACATCGCCATTTTTGAAGGCAACAAAGTTTATGAAATTGATCCACACCGTTGTACCGAATGTGTAGGCTTTTATGATGCACCCACATGTAAGGCGGTTTGCCCTATCGATTGCATAAAACCAGACCCTGCACATATTGAAAATAAAGAGCAACTGCTAGAGAAATTTAAGGATTTAAATATACTCGGCGAATCTATCTCTTAAAAAGTCTATCGAGGATCAGGCTAAGGTGGCTGATCCTCTTAAATGACTATACAGATCAATGATTAAATAAATGAATAAATAGCTTAAGCCACTTTGCTAATGATAAAATCAAATGATCAGTTCAGTTTGTTTTACTGGTATTTTTGTACCCCAAAAATTGCACAATCGTTAAAACTGGTCTAACCATTTCAACATTTCATATAGATTGATTAAAACTCTTTCTGGCGTAGCTCCCCATGTCTTATCTTTATTTAGCAATTGCGATTGCTTGTGAAGTCGTTGCAACTTCAGCCTTAAAAGCATCTCAAGGTTTTACTGTTCCCATTCCGTCCATCGTTACTGTTGTGGGCTATGCAATTGCTTTTTATTTATTATCCCTGACGCTAAAAACAATTCCGATCGGGATTGCATATGCCATTTGGTCGGGCGCGGGTATTATTTTAATTTCTGCAATTGGCTGGATCTTTTACAAACAGCATTTAGACTTGGCGGCCTGTATTGGTCTTACTTTAATGATTGCAGGTATTGTGATTATTAATGTGTTTTCTAAAAATACCCATTTATAAAAATATAATTAAAAAGCAACCGAGTAAGATGCAAATCCTTGTTTAAAAAATTTCACCTTACTCGGTATGAACAGCTTATTTCAAACTGCCCGTCAAAAATTGCTTTAAACGCTCACTTTTCGGGTTATTGAGTACTTCATCAGGATGGCCCTGTTCCTCAATTTTCCCTTGATGCAAGAAAATCACTTGATTAGATACATGACGCGCGAAGCCCATTTCATGTGTCACCACAATCATAGTACGTCCTTCTTCAGCCAAGCCCTGCATTACTTTTAGTACTTCACCCACCAACTCTGGATCAAGCGCGCTGGTTGGTTCATCGAACAACATAACTTCTGGTTCCATAGCCAAAGCACGAGCAATCGCTACACGTTGCTGCTGACCACCAGATAAAAATGCCGGATATTTACTTTCAACACTTTCAGGTAATCCAACTTTGCGTAGATATTTGCGTGCACGCTCTTCAGCTTCAGTACGTTTTACCCCAAGTACGTGAATGGGCCCTTCAATGACATTTTCTAGCACTGTCATGTGTGACCACAAATTAAAATGCTGAAATACCATCATGAGCTGTGTACGCATTTTTTGTAGTTGCTTTGGTTCAACTACTTTTAAATTGCCTTTTTTATCAAAGACTGTGCGTAGTTTTTCACCATTGAGCTTAATCGTGCCATTGCTCGGTTGTTCCAAAAAGTTAATGCAGCGGAGTAAAGTACTTTTACCTGAACCCGATGAACCAATGATACTAATTACATCACCGGCATTTGCATCAAGTGATATTCCTTTAAGCACTTCATGATCGCCGAATTTCTTATGTAAATCGCGAATCACTAGTTTTGCAACTTGTTCCATTTATGTCTCCTAATGATTCGATGGCTTTAAAAATGCCAACCAACGTTTTTCAAGCTTACGAAATAGCCCAATCAAAATAAAAGCCAACACTGCATATAACACCGCGGCAATTCCAAAAGCATTGAAGGTGTCATAGGTTGCCGCATTCACATCACGCGCAATTTTTAAAATGTCAGGAACAGTTGCTGTAAATGCAATGGTTGTCGCGTGCAACATTAAAATGACTTCATTGCCGTAAAACGGTAAAGCACGGCGTAACATCGATGGAATGATAATGCGAGTGTACCGTTTCCATTTTGACATACCGAAAGCTTGTGCAGCCTCAATCTCACCATGTGGAATAGAACGAATCGCCCCAGCGAAGATTTCAGTTGTATATGCACCAGTATTGAGCGCGAATGCCAAAATGGTGCAATTTATGCCCTCTCGAAAAAAAGCATCAAGAGTCTGGTGTTCATGGATGTAATCAAAGCTGTAAATACCTGAGTAAATAATCAGCAATTGAATGTAAAGTGGTGTGCCACGGAAAACATAGGTATATAACCAAACTGGGCCACGTAACCAGATATTTTCTGATACTCGTGCAAGTGACAAGGGCACAGCGAGAACAAAACCAATACCAATAGAAAGCACCAATAACCAAGCAGTCATCGCGACACCGGTCATTTGTAAGCCATCGGTCCAAAGGTATGCCTGCCAATATTGTTGAAGGATTTCAATCATAATTGTCCCTTCCTTACACCAGCAGAATAACGACGTTCAAGCCACATTAAAATCAGGTTCGACACGGTGGTAATCGCTAAATAAATGGCAGCAGCCACGATGCTGAAAAAGAACAACTGCATGGTACTTCTACCCGCATCTTGTGTAATTTTTACAATGTCAGTCAGGCCAATAATAGAAACTAGTGCGGTCGCCTTAATCAAAACTTGCCAGTTATTACCAATACCAGGCAAAGCGAAACGCATCATTTGTGGGAATAATACACGGTAAAAAACCTGCCACGGAGTCATTCCATAGGCCATTGCTGCTTCAATTTGGCCTTTAGGAACCGATTGAAATGCACCACGAAAGGTCTCGGTAAAATATGCACCATAAATGAACGCTAAAGTAATCACACCCGCCACAAATGGGTTGATATCAATTTGGTCCATTTGCAGTGCTTCAGTAATTTGGTTGAGACCCAACTGCAAGCTATAAAATAACAGCAGCATAATGACCAAATCAGGCACACTTCGAATGAGCGTAGTGTAAGCGGTTGCTATATAACGTAAAATTTTAATACTAGAGAGTTTTGAGCTCGCACCAATTAAGCCAATAATCACAGAAAGTAAAAGTGACAACAACGCAAGCTGTATGGTCATCCATGTCCCGCTGAGCAGGAGTGGCCCAAAGCCAGAAAAAAACATGACTCATCTTCTCCTTAAAAACAATATCTAATATTGATGAGATGAGAATAGATCTAAAAATGTCGGCTTAAAGCCGACATTTTTCACATCATTAGTAAATGCTAAAGGAGAAATATTTTTTCTCGAGTTTTTTGTATGTACCATCTGCAATGATTGCAGCGAGTGCTTTATTAATATTGGCTTTTAAATCCGCATCTTCTTTGCGTAAACCAATAGCTGCGCCTACACCTAGTGTTTTTGCATCAACCACATTACCACCAGCAAAACTGAAGTTTTTACCTTTTGGTTGTTTTAAGAAAGCGCCATCAACCATAATTGCGTCTTGTAAAGTTGCATCCAAGCGACCTGACATCATGTCTTGATAAATCAAATCTTGGACTGGATAAGGTACAACCGTTACACCTTTTGGCGCCCAATAGGTTTTAGCATAAGTTTCTTGAATTGTGCCCTGTTGTACACCGACACGTTTACCTTTCAAAGAGGCAGCTGTAGGTAATAAAGGCGAGCCTTTTTTTGCAACCATACGGGTTGGTGTATTGTAGATTTTGCTACTAAATGCAATTTGTTTTGCACGTTCATCAGTGACTGTCATTGATGAAAGAATGCCATCAAATTTTTTCGCTTTAAGTGCTGGAATCATCCCATCAAAAGAGTTTTCAACCCAAACACATTTGGCTTTGAGTTTTGCACAAATTGCATTACCCAAATCAACATCAAAACCAGTTAACTTGCCATCTGGTGTTTTATATTCAAACGGCGCATAAGACGACTCAGTACCAAAACGAATCACCTTCCAATCCTTTGCTTGAACATTCGTCGCAACAGCAGCCAAAACTAGGGTTGTTGAAACGAACATTTTTTTCATAAAGCTTGCCATCTTGAAGCTTCTCCTTAAAATCCTAATAAGGTGATAAAAACTTGAGCAATTTCTAAATTACTCTTCTGCTGAAAGAATTGCAATTTCTATACCAGTAAATTAAGGATTTATGAAGATGACTAAACAGTGGATTCTATTAATTGATTAAATGTTGAAAAATCACTCAAATTTTAAGTTAGTTTTTGAGTGTATAAGCTTCTGCCATATTTTCATTTTCAACCAATGTCCGAATGGTGTATTCATGATTATGTTCTTTAGCACTGGCAAATTCACATTTTTGATCCAATGACATTGAACAACCACTCAACAATGGACAACCTGCAAATAATTCAGCCACCCAATCTACGAAGACTCGAACTTTAGGCGATAAATGACGATTTTGTAGATAAACGACTGATATTGGCATAGGTGCAGGTAACCATTCAGTCAATACTTCCCTAAGTGCACCAGATTCCAAATGTTTTGCTACCATGTAATATGGGCATTGAATTAAGCCAAAACCTTGCACTGCCAAATCAATATATGAATCACCATCGTTGACAGAAACACGCCCTTTCACACCAACGCTATGAATCTCACCGTTCACCATGAAATCCCAGTCGATATTGCGTCCTGTACGGCTGTTAAAGTAATGCACGACCTGATGTTTTTGTAGATCCTCAATAGTTTTGGGTTCGCCATGCTCCATTAAATAACGTGGTGCAGCAACTGTCACACACTGAATTGTTCCGATACGGCGCGCAACTAAACTTGAATCTTTCAGTTGACCAATACGAATGACACAGTCCACTGCATCTTGAACCAAATCGACCGGACGATCACTCATTCCAATCACCAAATCAATATCAGGATACTTGGAATGAAAATCACAAAGCATCGGAATCAGAATCAGCCGCCCGATTGAAGCTTTAACATCAATACGCAGTCGTCCTCGTGGTCCGCGCTCCGAATCATGAAAAGTTGATTCTACGTCTTCGACATCAGCTAAAATTCGCGAAGTACGCTCATAATAAACCGCACCATCTGGTGTCAAACTAAGTTTGCGGGTTGTTCGGTTAAGCAATCGAACTTGTAAATGTTTCTCTAAAGCCTGAATAGTTGTAGTCACTGAAGCACGCGGTAGGCCTAAACTGTCAGCCGCTAAACTGAAACTATTTGTTTCGACAACTTTGTTAAATACTTTCATGGCATGAAATAGATCCACACGCACACTCCTATCAATCAATGCATTTTTTAATCAAATACACCAATTGTTATAAAAATACGAATAGTGTTATCGAATTTAATATATTTATTCGTGATTGACAAACTTTTATGCTCCGTCCATCCCATAAACCCTGTTTCTCCCATACGGACCAAAACTAAAAGTCTGAAAACAGGTATCCAAATAACTAGGAGCACCTCATGTCATTTTCCCGCAAACAGTTCGCACTGTCTGCCATCTTTGTTGCCCTTTTAGCAACAGGAGGCAGTTTTATGTTTTTACATGAAAATGCCGATGCAAAAGCTGCACCGACCACAGCCCAACAAGCTGCAACTGTTGATATTTCTAATGTCATCAGCAAAACCATTACCGATTGGCAAGAATATTCCGGTCGTTTAGAAGCCATTGATCAAGTCGATATTCGGCCTCAAGTTTCCGGCAAACTCATTGCCGTTCACTTCAAAGATGGAAGTCTCATAAAAAAAGGCGACTTACTTTTTACCATTGATCCACGGCCTTTCGAGGCAGAACTGAATCGTGCCCAAGCTCAACTCGCTTCAGCTGAAGCACAAGTCACTTATACGAGTTCTAACCTTTCTCGTATTCAACGTTTAATTCAAAGTAATGCTGTCTCACGTCAAGAGCTAGATTTAGCTCAAAATGATGCACGCTCAGCCAGCGCCAACTTGCAAGCCGCTAGAGCAGCCGTTCAATCTGCCCGCTTAAATCTAGAGTACACCCGTATTACTGCGCCTGTCAGCGGTCGAATTTCCCGTGCCGAGGTGACCGTCGGCAATGTAGTTTCTGCAGGTAACGGCGCACAGGTCTTAACAAGTTTAGTATCTGTCTCTCGTCTCTATGCATCTTTCGATGTTGATGAACAAACTTATCTGAAATACATCAGTAACCAGCGTAATTCTGCACAAGTTCCTGTTTATATGGGACTTGCTAATGAAATTGGTTTCTCTCGCGAAGGTACGATCAACTCAATTGACAATAACCTAGATGCAACCTCAGGCACGATTCGTGTTCGTGCGACTTTTGATAATCCAAACGGTGTTTTATTACCAGGCTTATATGCACGAATCCGTTTAGGCGGTGGACAACCTCGTTCAGCAATTCTGATTAGCCCAACCGCAGTTGGGGTCGATCAAGATAAACGCTTTGTCGTAGTAGTTGATGCTAAAAATCAGACGGCTTACCGTGAAGTAAAACTCGGTGCACAACAAGATGGTTTGCAAATCGTGAATAGCGGATTACAAGCGGGTGATCGTATTGTGGTGAACGGTTTACAGCGAATTCGTCCAGGTGACCCTGTGACCCCGCACCTCGTTCCTATGCCAAATTCACAAATCACTGCTAATGCTACTCCTCCTCAACCTCAGCCAACAGATAAAACATCAACTCCGGCAAAAGGTTAATCAAATATGAATATTTCTAAATTTTTTATTGATCGGCCGATCTTTGCTGGTGTGTTATCAGTACTGATTTTACTCGCCGGTCTGCTTTCGGTATTCCAGTTACCGATTTCTGAATATCCAGAAGTTGTTCCGCCATCTGTGGTGGTACGTGCTCAATATCCGGGTGCAAACCCGAAAGTAATTGCTGAAACTGTTGCTTCTCCGCTTGAAGAGTCGATCAACGGCGTCGAAGACATGCTGTACATGCAATCTCAGGCTAACAGCGACGGCAACTTAACCATTACGGTGAACTTTAAACTTGGTATTGATCCAGACAAAGCGCAACAACTGGTTCAAAACCGTGTGTCTCAGGCCATGCCTCGTTTACCGGAAGACGTACAGCGTTTAGGTGTCACTACTTTAAAAAGCTCACCAACTTTAACCATGGTAGTGCATCTGACCTCACCAGATAGTCGCTATGACATGACTTACTTACGTAACTATGCGGTACTCAACGTGAAAGACCGTTTAGCGCGTTTACAAGGAGTTGGTGAAGTCGGATTATTTGGTTCTGGTGACTACGCGATGCGCGTATGGCTCGACCCGCAAAAAGTAGCACAGCGTAACCTTACCGCGACTGAAATTGTGAATGCAATTCGTGAACAAAATATTCAGGTTGCAGCGGGTACAATCGGTGCATCACCAAGTAATTCCCCTTTACAGCTTTCAGTCAATGCTCAAGGACGTTTAACGACTGAGCAAGAATTCGCAGATATCATTTTAAAAACTGCACCAGATGGTGCGGTCACCCGATTGGGTGATGTTGCTCGTGTTGAACTTGCAGCTTCACAATATGGCTTGCGTTCATTACTCGATAATAAACAAGCAGTCGCAATTCCAATTTTCCAAGCACCAGGTGCTAATGCTTTACAAGTTTCCGATCAAGTGCGCAGCACGATGAAGGAGCTTTCAAAAGATTTCCCATCTTCAATTAAATACGACATTGTTTATGACCCGACTCAATTCGTACGTGCCAGTATTAAAGCGGTAGTTCACACCTTACTTGAAGCAATTGCACTGGTTGTTGTGGTTGTTATTTTATTCTTACAAACATGGCGTGCCTCAATCATTCCATTGCTTGCTGTACCAGTTTCAATTATTGGTACATTTGCGCTCATGCTCGCTTTTGGTTACTCAATCAATGCGCTATCACTGTTCGGGATGGTACTTGCCATCGGGATTGTGGTCGATGACGCCATTGTGGTCGTCGAAAATGTCGAGAGGAATATTGAAGCTGGCTTAAGCCCAAGAGATGCAACTTATCGCGCGATGAGAGAAGTGAGCGGACCAATTATTGCGATTGCTTTAACGCTCGTTGCCGTGTTCGTACCACTTGCATTTATGACAGGCTTAACAGGGCAGTTTTATAAACAATTTGCCATGACCATTGCCATTTCAACGGTTATTTCGGCATTTAACTCCCTTACCCTATCTCCTGCTTTGGCTGCCATGTTACTAAAAGGACATGATGCTAAACCTGATGCATTAACACGCCTTATGAACCGTGTATTCGGACGTTTCTTTGCGCTGTTTAACCGCGTATTTACCCGTGCGTCAGACAACTATGGTAAAGGCGTAAGTCGTGTTATCTCTCATAAAGCATCGGCAATGGGTGTATATGCTGCTCTTCTGGGCTTAACTGTTGGTATTTCTTATATTGTTCCGGGTGGCTTCGTACCCGCTCAAGACAAACAATATTTGATTAGCTTTGCTCAATTACCAAACGGCGCTTCATTAGATCGTACCGAAGCAGTCATTCGTAAAATGAGTGACACTGCTCTTAAACAGCCTGGTGTAGAAAGTGCAGTTGCCTTCCCTGGCCTATCAATTAACGGTTTTACTAATAGCTCAAGTGCCGGTATTGTCTTTGTAACCTTAAAACCATTCGATGAACGTAAGGCTAAAGACTTATCTGCCAATGCAATTGCTGGTGCACTCAACCAGAAATATTCAGCTATTCAAGATGCCTATATTGCGGTTTTCCCACCACCACCCGTGATGGGCTTAGGCACCATGGGCGGCTTTAAACTCCAACTTGAAGACCGAGGTGCCTTAGGCTATTCAGCCTTGAACGATGCTGCACAAAACTTTATGAAAGCAGCACAATCAGCCCCTGAACTGGGTCCAATGTTCTCAAGTTATCAAATTAACGTACCTCAACTCAATGTAGATTTGGACCGCGTGAAAGCTAAACAGCAAGGTGTTGCCGTGACAGATGTTTTCAACACCATGCAGATTTATTTAGGTTCTCAATACGTTAACGACTTTAACCGCTTTGGACGTGTTTATCAGGTTCGAGCACAAGCCGATGCGCCTTTCCGTGCAAATCCTGAAGATATTTTGCAGCTTAAAACCCGAAACAGTGCCGGACAAATGGTGCCGTTATCTTCATTGGTAAATGTAACTCAAACCTATGGTCCTGAAATGGTCGTTCGTTATAACGGCTATACCTCAGCAGATATTAACGGTGGCCCTGCCCCAGGTTATTCATCTAGCCAAGCTGAAGCTGCGGTTGAACGTATTGCTGCACAAACTCTACCTCGTGGTATCAAGTTTGAATGGACAGATTTAACTTACCAAAAAATCTTGGCTGGTAATGCAGGACTCTGGGTATTCCCAATTAGCGTATTACTTGTGTTCTTGGTTTTAGCTGCTCAATATGAAAGTCTGACTTTGCCTTTAGCTGTAATTTTAATTGTACCGATGGGAATCTTGGCGGCTCTGACAGGTGTTTGGCTGACAGGTGGAGATAACAACATCTTTACCCAAATTGGTCTGATGGTACTAGTCGGGCTGGCTTGTAAAAATGCCATCTTAATTGTTGAGTTTGCACGAGAACTTGAAATGCAAGGTGCAACTGCCTTTAAAGCAGCTGTTGAAGCAAGTCGTCTACGTTTACGCCCAATTTTAATGACTTCTATTGCATTCATTATGGGTGTCGTACCACTGGTTACCTCAACTGGTGCAGGCTCTGAAATGCGTCATGCCATGGGTATAGCGGTGTTCTTCGGCATGATTGGTGTAACGTTGTTTGGTTTGTTCCTGACCCCTGCCTTTTATGTCCTGATTCGTACACTGAACAGCAAACATAAATTACATTCGGCAGCAGTTCATGAAGCACCTTTATCTACCCCACATGATCATTAAGGAGGACATTTGATGGCTACAGCAAAACAAAGCTTATTATTGTCCTCACTCATGGGAAGCCTGCTGCTTGCAGGCTGCTCTTTGGCTCCTGAATATCAACCTGCAAAGGTCATAGTTCCAGTCAAATTTAAAGAGTCTGACCCAAAACTTGAGGATAATAACTGGAAAATTGCCCAACCTGCCGATCAGCAGGTTCGAGGTGAATGGTGGCGTGTTTTTAATGATGCTCAATTGAATGAGCTCGAACAACAAGCCATTTCTGGAAACCAGAGCCTTAAAGCGGCAGCGGCTAATATTCAAGCTTCACGTGCGTTACGTTCAGCAGCACAAGCTGAACGCTTGCCAAGTATTGGTGCTGGCTTTGGACCGACTCGTCAAAAACCTTCTCCCGCTTCATTGGGTCTAGATGACAATGCTCATACGTCTGCACAGACCTTATGGCGTGCTCAAACCAATGTTTCATATGAGCTCGATTTATTTGGCCGTATTGCCAGTAGTGTCAATGCAGCAACAGCTGATGTACAGCAACAAGAAGCTCTATATCAATCGGCGCTTTTAGCCTTACAAGCAGATGTTGCCCAAGGCTACTTTCTCATTCGTCAGCTTGATGCTGAACAAGCAATTTATAATCGCACTATTAAACTGCTTGGCGAGACACGCGACTTAGTTCAAACACGTTTTCAAAATGGTTTAGTCAGTGAATTAGATGTTTCTCGCGCACAGACTGAACTAGCTACAGCACAAACCAATGCACTGAACATTGCTCGTAACCGAGCCAATGCAGAACATGCACTTGCAGTATTGTTAGGCAAAACACCTGCTGAGTTTAGCTTGGCAGTTCAACCTTTAACTGCAAACAGCATTCGTCTTCCAGCAGGTTTACCTTCGGCTTTACTTGAAAGACGACCTGACATTGCGGCTGCCGAGCGTGCTATGGCAGCAGATAATGCGCGTATTGGAATTGCACGTGCTGCTTTCTTCCCAAAACTGGACCTAACAGGTGCACTCGGTTATGAATCATCAAGTTTAGGTGAGTTGGGTAAATGGTCGAGCCGTACATTCTTACTTGGTCCAGTGGCAGGTACTATTTTATCTTTGCCATTATTTGACGGTGGACAACGTAAGGCTGGAGTTGCTCAAGCACGAGCTGCCTATGAAGAAAGCGTGGCAAACTATCGCCAAACTGTGTTGAATGCATTTCGTGAAGTTGAAAATGGTTTATCAGATCAAAGAATACTTGATCAGCAAATTCAAGCTCAAAATCAAGCACTCTCCTCTTCTCGTCATGCAAATCAACTGTCTCATTTACGTTATCGAGAAGGTGCGATTAGTTATCTTGATGTGATTGACTCGGATCGGACTATTTTGCAACAAGAACAACTTTCTGCACAGCTTAATGGTACTAGAATGATGGCTAGTGTAAATTTAATCCGTGCATTAGGTGGTGGCTGGTATAATGCCGAGTCATCGGTAAAATCTAAAAGTTAATTCTTATCTAATTAACTTGAAAAAAAAAGCGCCATACGGCGCTTTTTTTATATTTACAACTTATTGTGCGTATACAGGGAATTTTGCACAAACAGTTTCAACTTTCGCTTTTACGTCAGCAATAACTTTTTCGTCACCTTTGCTGTCAATCACGTCAGCGATCCAACCAGCAAGTTCACGAACTTCAGCTTCACCGAAACCACGAGTTGTTACCGCTGGAGTACCGATACGGATACCAGAAGTCACGAATGGAGAACGTGGGTCATTTGGAACTGAGTTTTTGTTCACAGTAATGTGAGCAGCACCTAACCAAGCATCTGCATCTTTACCAGTTACATCTTGCTTGATTAAAGATAACAAGAACAAGTGGTTGTCTGTACCGCCAGAAACAACATCATAACCACGAGCGATGAATACTTCAGCCATAGCTTGAGCATTTTTCACAACTTGTTGTTGGTAAGCTTTGAAGTCATCAGACATAGCTTCTTTGAAGCAGATTGCTTTAGCAGCAATCGCATGCATTAATGGACCACCTTGGTTACCAGGGAATACAGCAGATTGAAGTTTTTTCTCAATTTCTTCATTCGCTTTCGCAAGGATTAAACCAGAACGTGGACCACGAAGTGTTTTGTGAGTTGTAGTTGTAGTTACGTCAGCAATTTGAACTGGGTTTGGATATACGCCAGCAGCAACAAGACCTGCAACGTGAGCCATATCAACAAAAAGGTAAGCGCCAACTTTGTCCGCGATGTCGCGGAAACGTTGCCAATCTACAACACGGCTATAAGCAGAGAAACCAGCAACGATCATACGTGGTTTGTGCTCTAACGCTAAACGTTCAACTTCTTCGTAATCGATCTCGCCAGTTTCAGCGTTTAGCCCGTATTGAACTGCATTATAAGTTTTACCAGAGAAGCTTACTTTTGCACCGTGAGTCAAGTGACCACCGTGAGCCAAGCTCATACCTAAAACTGTATCGCCCGGGTTAAGAAGCGCTAGATAAACAGCAGAGTTAGCTTGTGAGCCAGCGTGTGGTTGAACGTTTGCGTAATCTGCACCAAAAAGTTCTTTAGCACGATCAATCGCCATTTGCTCGATGATATCCACATACTCGCAACCGCCATAATAGCGTTTGCCTGGATAACCTTCTGCATATTTGTTCGTAAGTTTTGATCCTTGCGCTTCCATCACAGCAGGAGAGCAATAGTTTTCAGATGCAATTAACTCGATATGTGCTTCTTGACGCTCACCTTCAGAAGCAATTGCTTGAGCTAATTCTGGATCAAATTCAGAAATGGAAATATTGGCAAACATTAGCGGGGGTCCTATAAATTAGGGCTTTTAAGCCGTGCTAAGATTGCGGCATATTGTAGCATGAACTTTATAATTAAACAGAATGAAGTTAGCTCAGTTTTAAATAAAAATGGCTCAAGTTTTATAAAAAATGAGCCATTGTTTATAAATCAAATAAAAAGCTCGTTTAAAGCTTATATTTTAAATTTATCCATCGTTAATTTTAGCTTACAACAATATTAAAAAGTCTTTAAATATCAATAACTCTATTGAGCTGCCAGTAAAGACTGAACATTTCCAACAATATTATCTACATTACTGCTCATCACCGTGCCATGGTCCCAGTTACCCGTTACATAACTATTAATTTTAGTGCCTACAGCAGTGGCATTAGATATCAATAGATCAGTTGCCAATTTAGGTACTGTCGAATCTGCTACCCCTTGATAAATAATGATTGGTGTAGTGACTTTGGCCTGTAAAGGTTGAGAATCTTTTTCCAAAAACGTTTTAACTAGTGGCACAGCCATAAAATTAGGTTGTGTACGCGTATAACCATCTAATGTTTCCCCATGAGTTGCAATATAAACTTGCATAGTAGCGCTAAAATCCCCGAGTAAAGGTTCATAACAAAAACCTTCAGCGCCTTGTGCAATCCTTGCAGTAGATTCAGTAAATACTTGAAGATAATTAAAGTCTGGATGGGTATTACGAATTCCTGCTACAACAAGCGCTGTAAATGCATCAAGCTGCGCATAGATTGCCTTTTTTTCATATACTGATGCACTTGCAGCTTTTAATTCTCCATTTAAAAGAATACTTCCTAAATTAGAAGCAGGTGCTACCGCTACTGTACCTTTATAGTCTAGTTGTGCACGGCTCGCATATTGTGCAGCACCTAATGCAGCATGCCCACCCTGAGAATGTCCTACTGTTAACCATTTTTTTGAGGTTAATAAATTACGTTGTGATAAATAGTTACGTGTTGCAACCACGGCATCTGTAATTGAAAAAGCCTCACTTTTAACATTTAAAAAAGGATGTATGCCTGGTGTACCTAAACCTTCATAGTCAGGTGCGACCACAACATAACCTGCGGCTAGTAATTTACTAATTAAATCTTTTGTACTTTCTGTTAAAGCTGCTTTACTTGGTGCGCAAGCATCTGCCACACCCGTAGTACCATGCGCCCAGACTACAATTGGCCAACCGCCTACTGGTGGTGGAGTGTTTGGTGTAAATACCAAACTGGTTGCTTGCACTTCTTGACCACTTTGACCTAACATTTTATAAGTCAAAATACTACTTTCTGCGGCAACTGTTCCTAAGTTGGTGCTTGTGTAAGCCTCGACCTTAACCACAGGATTTTGAATATTATTGGTTGGTGTCCCTGATGGATTAGTAGGAGCTGGGCCATCATCACTACTCCCTCCTCCACAAGCGACTAAAAATAAACTCGTGCTAAGAACGCTCGTCATTAATAGGTTCATTTTCATTGGTATATCTTCCCTTAAATTCCATTTTTGTTTTGCTTTAGTTTTTTAATCAACATTTCCTAATGTCTTAAAATATTTACGCCTAATCTTTATTTTCCGCAAGTTCTATTGGATGAAATTAATCTCAGAAAACTCTATTTTTAATATAAATTAACGTTCTCGCTACTCTCATGCCTCACTTCATGTTTTAAAGTGGGTAGCCAACTGTTAACATTCTTGATTACTCGTGATTGATTAAAGGGCCAGTTATGCAAACCATTATTTTAGATACAGAAACACATACACTAAATGGTTTGCCTATTGAAATTGCGTATGCCCCGATTGAAATTAATGAAGGCAAGCTCACCTTAGATAAAAGCAAATTGTTCGATCAGCTCTATCAAGTCGGTACCCCTATTTCTTACGCGGCTATGGCAGTTCACCATATATTAGAGTCAGATTTAGAAAACCAGCCCCACTATAAAACTTTTAAATTGCCAGAGGCTACAACTTATATTATTGGTCACAATATTGATTACGATATTGCCGCGATTGCTCGTTGTGGTGTGGATGTATCGAATATCAAACCGATTTGTACTCTAGCTTTAGCGCGCAAAACTTGGCCTGATGCAGAAGCGCATAATATTTCTGCACTCATCTATATGATTTCTCAAGGCAGCAGTAAAGCTCGAGAATTGCTCAAAGGCGCGCACCGAGCCGATGCGGATATTATTTTGACTGCTAATATTTTGATGCATATTGTCTATCATTTAAATATTCAAGACATTGAAGAGCTTTACCGAGTTTCTGAAGAAGCACGTATCCCTACGACTATTAATTTTGGTAAGCATAAAGGCACAGCAATTGCTGAACTTCCTAAAGACTATATTCAATGGTTATTACGCCAAGATGAACTTGACATCTATTTACGTAAAGCGTTAGAAGGCGCATTTTAAAGTCTTAAATAGATGATATTCATCAATTCTTCATTATATTGTCATTTTTGAGTTTTATCGTTAACCCCATTTATATTTTATTAAAAACATTACTGTTCAACCAAGAAAATTGGACAGTCTGATTTATTTTTTATTTGGGGAAAAATGATGGCTGGTTTTTATCGAACTAATTTAGGAAGAGTCGCGCTTCAACAACGCAACATTACTTTAAATGCAAAACAAAGACGTTTACTACTATTAATAGATCACGAAGATTTTCAAAATTTAAATAGCGAATTTAAAAAACGTATTGCATCTCCAGAGCTTATTCAACAGCTTATCGACTTAAAACTCATTGCTCCTTCTGGCGAAAATTATTCAGAATTAAATGAACAAATATCTTTCCCACAATCATCCATAACTGCAATAGAAGCTCATCAAAAAAATACTATTGATGATAATAAAAGTGGCGATATAGTTGGAGAAATTCAGGTTACTCAATCATCATCTTTTCAACTTTCACCTACTGAAATTACCCAGCCATCAATTCCAGTTCAACAGCTCTCTTTTGAAGAGATACAACAGTTGATGAAGCAAAGCTTGAGTCAATATTGTGGGCTTATGGCAAAACCACTTATTCAGAAAATAGAGCAAATAAAAACGCTTCAAGAGCTTAAAATGTGCCAAATGCAATGGATTACTAGCTTACAGGAGTCGCGTATTCCCCCTAATGAACTAGCACATACGCTTCATTCTATTAATTATTCAATTCAACTTATTCAACAACGCATCTAAAAAAACAACAAGCTGCTGTTTAATTAAGCATTAAACTCACTTGTTACCTATTTCGTGCTTTACCTATGGGTGTTTTTTTCCTATGATGTGGCCCACACATGTGCGCTCGTAGCTCAGTTGGATAGAGTACAGGTTTCCGAAGCCTGGGGTCGTGGGTTCGATCCCCGCCGGGCGCACCAGTTTATATATAATAACTTCATAAATTTATCTCAATTTTATAAAATTCCGACTATTTTACTTGGTTTATTAATCATTATCGCTCAAAATATACCCCTCTTTCATAATGTGAGAATTTCATGACTGATGCTTTGGTTTTAAGAGATTTGTCCAAAACATATCGTAATGGTTTTCAGGCGTTAAAAGGTATTAACCTCACTGTGCCTGAAGGTGAATTTTATGCGTTGTTAGGCCCAAATGGTGCCGGCAAATCAACAACCATTGGTATTATCAGTTCCCTCACGAAAAAAACCGAAGGAACAGTTGAGATTTTTGGACATAATCTCGACACTCATCCATCCTTAGCGAAACAACAACTTGGCGTTGTCCCTCAAGAATTTAACTTTGGTCAGTTTGAAAAAGCGTTCGATATTTTAGTCACTCAAGCTGGCTATTACGGCATTCATAAAAAGACTGCAGAAAAACGCGCTGAACATTATTTAGAAAAACTAGGTCTATGGGAAAAGCGTAATATACAAGCACGCATGTTATCTGGTGGTATGAAACGCCGCCTCATGATTGCACGTGCCATGATGCATGAACCTAAACTTCTTATTTTAGATGAGCCTACCGCAGGTGTAGATATTGAGTTACGCCGTTCGATGTGGGATTTTCTGACCGAAATGAACGAAAGCGGTACTTCTATTATTTTGACTACACATTATCTCGAAGAAGCAGAAATGTTGTGTCGTCAAATTGCTATCATTGACCGCGGTGTCATTAAAGAAGACACCAGCATGAAAAGTTTCTTAAACCAGCTGAGTGAAGAATCTTTTATTTTCGATTTGGCAGAACCTATTGCCCCACTCCAGTTAAATATTATTGGTGTGAAGTTCAACTTAATTGATAGCAGCACTTTAGAAGTGACGATGGATAAAGCACATACATTAAATGACTTATTCCAACTTTTAGAATCACAAGGTATTCGTGTTCGTAGTATGCGAAACAAATCGAACCGTCTAGAAGAGCTATTCGTCAAAATGGTTGAGAAAAATCTTGAAGGAGAGGCAAAATGAATTTTAGCCAACTGCAAATTGCCCTCTGGACTCTAGTTCGTAAAGAAGTACGCCGATTTCTACGTATTTGGCCACAAACCTTGTTACCACCTGCGATCACGATGAGTTTGTACTTTGTCATTTTTGGTAATTTGGTTGGTTCGCGCATTGGACAAATGGGCGGCGTGAGCTACATGCAGTTTATCGTACCCGGCCTCATCATGATGGCGGTTATTACCAACAGTTATGCTAACGTATCTTCAAGTTTCTTTAGTGTGAAATTCCAAAAGAGCATTGAAGAACTGATTATGAGTCCTGTGCCACTACATATCATTTTGTGGGGCTATGTCATTGGTGGCATTTGCCGTGGTGTATTGGTCGGAGCAATTGTGACGACAATGAGCATGTTCTTTACAGACCTCTTTATACATAACTGGTTCGTAACTATATATACAGTCTTAATTACCTCGGTTCTTTTCTCATTAGGTGGTTTTATTAATGCAGTTTATGCAAAATCATTTGATGATATTTCTATTATTCCAACATTTGTCCTTACACCTTTAACCTATTTAGGTGGTGTATTCTATGCCATTAGTGCACTTGGCCCTTTTTGGCAAAAACTTTCTTTAATTAATCCTATTGTGTATATGGTTAACGCTTTCCGTTTCGGCATTTTAGGTCATAGTGATGTGAACGTTACGTTCTCTTTAATCATTGTGACATTATGCTGTGCTGTACTTTACGGAATTGCGTACTATTTACTTGCTCGTGGTTCAGGAATGCGTGAATGAGTGTCGAACAGTCTTTATTGGGTAAAGAAACTCAATATCCAACTAACTATCAACCTGATGTTTTATTTCCAATTGCTCGTGCTCAGTCTCGTGAAGCCTACTCGCATATTGAAGGTATTACGCAAGGTAAAGATTGGTGGCATGTTTTTGAAATTTCATGGTTAAACGCTCATGCCATCCCGCAAGTTGCTATTGGCAGAATTACACTGCCAGCTTCTTCACCAAATTTGATTGAATCAAAGTCATTAAAACTTTACTTCAATAGCCTTAACTTCACTCAGTTTGACTCTAAACAGTCGTTTATTGAAACGGTTGAAAAGGATCTATCTGCTGCGGCAGGTGCAAAAGTTGAGTTAACCTTATTTCAAGTAGATGATTTAGAGATTTCTAAGCCTCAAGGCATTTGTATTGATGACTTAGATCCAGAGCGTTTAGAGCAACATCCAGATGCGACTCTTTTAAAACGAGATGCGTCTGATGAAGAAGTCGAAATTGAACTGTATTCTCATCTTTTAAGAAGTAACTGCCCAGTCACGGGGCAACCGGATTGGGGTACAGTTTTTATCCGCTTTAAGGGCAAAAAACCTTGTTATCGTAGTGTTTTAGCTTATATTATCTCGTACCGTCAGCATAACGGCTTTCACGAACAGTGTGTCGAGCAGATTTTTGCGGATATTTGGCAAAATTTGCAGCCTGAAAAGCTGATGGTTTATGCAACTTATACTCGTCGCGGCGGACTTGATATTAACCCTTGCCGAGTATCGGATCTTTCATGGATGCCAAAACCGATTCGATTGGCACGACAATAAAACGAATAATTTGAGGATACACCATGCCGTTTTTTGGTTTTACCCCTTCTGAAGGCTTATTGAACGATATACAAACTGGAATTGCGAACAAAAATTCTAGTGAGCCTTTATATCCACTTCGCGATAAGATTGCTTTACAACTTAATGAAGAGATTATTGATAATGTCTTAATTCAGTTAGTTCAGCATTTCCCTGCAAGTGAAAAGCGCGATACTGCCGAAAAACTAGCAGGCTATGTCAAATCAACAGTCGCTGTCCTTTTAAAACAATTGTTAAGCAAAGCGCCAAACGATGTTGTTAAACAGTCAGTAGAGTTCTCTGAAAAAAGCTTATTTAAAGATCCACAAGGTCAATATAAAGTAGGTGTAACTCTAGATCCTAGTTTAGTCACTAATCTTCAGCATAACTTCACTGAGCTTAAGGCGGGTAACGATATCAATAAAGCTGCATTGGCTGAACTGTATAAACAGTTTGGAGATGCTATGGTTAAACATTTTATGTCTGATTTTAATAAGACATTAGACCTTGGCATGATTAAGCGTAAAGCAGCTGATATTGGTGCGGCAGCTGTAACAAAAGCAGTCCATATTGCGATCGACAAACTCATCCCTAGCTTAAATCGCACTGAACTAAAAGCGATGGCTGAATATCACGAAAGTCTATTCTTTAACTAATAAGAAATAGCCTATCGGAAACCTAGCGAGAGCTAGGTTTTTTTATTGCAAAATATTGATATACATTGCCATTAATCAGGTTTATGTTAGCATGCGCCAAGCACTGATTGACCTAGTTAACGCCGCATGTCTCCTAGCCCACAATATAAGTTTTTACGCCAAGCTCCTCGAGATGGTCTTAGCACCGCTATGCAACCATCAAGGTGGCAACAACTCCACATTGACCCGTGGTTATGTCTATTTTTGCTGTTAAATGCGCTATTAGGTTTAACCGTACTATATAGTGCTTCAGCACAGGATGTAGGATTGGTCAGTAAACAAGCCATGAGTTTTGGTATTGGCTTTTTAGTAATGTTTGGTCTAGCCCAAATTCCGCCTAAGGTCTATCAAGCGTTTTCCCCCTACTTTTATTTGTTTGGCCTATTTTCGCTTGTGGCAGTTATGGTATTCGGTGAAGTCCGAATGGGTGCTCAGCGCTGGATTGATATTCCAGGTTTCGGAAGTGTCCAACCCAGTGAGTTCATGAAAATCGGCATGCCGATGATGATTGCATGGTTTTTAGCACGAAAACCTCTTCCCCCTAGTTTTTCACAAGTTGTTTTATCATTAATGTTAATTGGTATTCCCTTTTTACTGATTGCAGAACAACCTGATTTAGGCACATCACTTTTAGTATTAGCAAGCGGTATATTTGTCTTATTTTTAAGTGGGCTATCATGGCGGATGATTGGTGCAGCTGCCGCATGTGCAGCAATTGTAATTCCAATTGCGTGGGAATTTCTTTTACACGACTATCAACGCCAAAGGGTTTTAACTTTACTTGACCCCGAGGCAGACGCACTCGGTACGGGTTGGAATATTATTCAATCTAAAACTGCAATTGGTTCTGGTGGTTTTTCAGGTAAAGGCTTCCTTGAAGGTACCCAATCACATTTACACTTTTTACCCGAAGGACATACTGACTTTATTATTGCTGCATATTCCGAAGAATTTGGACTCATCGGTGTACTTATTTTAGTAATTCTTTATTTTGCCATTATTTTTAGAACATTCCAGATCGGTTTACAAAGCTTCCATAACTATGGACGTTTAGTTGCTGGCGCCTTTGGTTTGTCTTTTTTTGTTTATGTATTTGTAAATGCGGGAATGGTCAGTGGTATTTTACCTGTAGTAGGTGTTCCTTTACCTTTTATGAGTTATGGCGGAACAGCTATTATTACTTTAATGGCCACCTTTGGTTTAGTCATGTCCATTCATACACATCGATAATCTGGAATTTTAAAACGATATGTTGTCTCAACACTTAAATAAAACTTTAAAAATGCTCGCTTTGTGTACTGGCTTAATCAGTACAAGTCATTTCGCTCAGGCCAACGATTTTGCAACACATCCTGATTATTTGAATTTTAAACAAAAAACGATGAATGCTTATGGCTTAAGTAGCGATCAAGTCGATGCAGCCATGAGTGGCGCAAAAAATTTACCAAACATTCTAAATATTATGACTCGTCCGGGTGAAAGTAAGCCTTGGTATGATTATCGCTCTATGTTCTTGGTTGAAGGCACAATTCAACGTGGTGTCCGTTTTAAAAATCAATATGCAGATGCGTTAAATCGTGCAGAACAACAATATGGCGTATCTCAAGCTGTCATTTTAGGTATTTTGGGCGTTGAAACAGGTTATGGCGCAAATAAAGGTTCTTTTATTACACGTGATGCTTTAGCTACCCTTGCTTTTGGCTACCCTCGCCGTGCTGAATATTTTGGTGATGAGCTAGCTGCTCTTATTGCATGGACTTATAAAGAAGGCTACCCAACAAATAGTATTGTTGGTTCCTATGCTGGGGCGATTGGCTATCCACAATTTATGCCAAGCAATATTAGTAAATATGGGGTGGATTATGACGGTAATGGACATATCGACTTAAGAAATTCAGCAGAAGATGCAATCGGATCAATTGCAAACTATTTAGCAAAACAAGGTTGGCAACGAGATCAACCGATTGGGTTTATGGCACGTTACACTGGGTCAAATCCGGAAAGCATTATTGCCAAAGATTTAACTCAACCTTTTCCTTATGGCGCATTAAAGACGCTCGGTATTTCTCCATTGAATCCTTTAGTTAAAATTGATGATCTCGATATGGTGAATGTTATTCAATTACAAGACTATAACGGTCCAATTTACTATTTAACTTACCCGAATTTTCAAGTGATTACGACTTATAACAAGAGCCGCATGTACGCTACTGCTGTATGGTTATTAGGCACCGAAGTAGCTAGCCGATAGGCTAGCTTTTTTACACTTTATGTAAAAGTCAATAAATATTTTTGTTAAATAGATCACAATACATACATTTTTAATAACTTGTTACATTATTGATTATTTTTTAACCTAAAACTGTAAGTTTTTACCCTTTTTGTAAAGATTTCTCGTTAAAGACTAGACACTCTCCGTAAGCGATGAATATTATCCACCCCAATATAGCAATTGCAAAAGTGAATAATAAGGCATGTTCACTTTAAATTTCAGTCAATGGCTGAAAGAAAAAAGTACATGTTCTCAGGAGTTTATACAAATGCAGTTATCGCTGAAATACGTTCTTGCACTGACGGCTAGTTTAACTATGGCCCCACTGCACGCTGAAATGGTGCAGTCATCATCATTAAACAGTGATGTAGATGGTCCTAATCTAGCAGCACGTGTATTGAGTAAAGATACTCAAAACTTTAATTCTCGTTTTTCTAACATTAACAGTCTTTCAATCACTGAACGTTCTGGCGATCAAATCCGTCGTCAAGCTATCGCAGCAAAAATTGAAATCCCTGAAGATGAGCCTTCAGTGATT
This sequence comes from Acinetobacter sp. D009, assembly GCF_038562025.1. NCBI lineage: Bacteria > Pseudomonadati > Pseudomonadota > Gammaproteobacteria > Moraxellales > Moraxellaceae > Acinetobacter > Acinetobacter sp. D009. Next base: position 1,212,321 of record NZ_CP151886.1, on the reverse strand, counting down.
GAAAAACTTAACACAGTAGCTTCAAACACTGTTCGTAAGTTTAGCCAAACTGGTATGGCATCTTGGTATGGCCGCCAATTCCATGGTCGTAAAACTGCAAGTGGTGAAACATTCGACATGAATGCTTTAACTGCTGCTCACCGTAGCCTACCGTTGAACTGTTACATTCGAGTAACGAATAAAGACAATGGTAAAAGTGTGGTTGTAAAAGTAAATGACCGTGGTCCTTTCCATGGCAACCGTGTACTTGACCTATCATACGGTGCAGCTAAACGTCTTGGTATTACCAATGCTGGAACTGCTAAAGTAAATATTGAGCGTGTTGATGGCCCAACTTCATAAGTTATAGCCTCTCGAGTTCATGTAAAAAGCCGCAATTTTTTTGCGGCTTTTTTTATATTTTAAGTTATTAAAATGATGCCTAACTTAAAGTTAAAAAATCCTCTTTTTTTAACCCTTATCTAACTCCGAATTTGAATATTTTTTAAACAAAAAACTATGCTTATTTAGTATAAGTCAATTTCATCTCTAATTTGCGCTTAGAGCGACTTTATTAAATTTGCGCTACCCTAGTACCATTTTTCCAAAATAAAGGCTATTTATGGCGTTTTTAGAGTAGATGAGTAGAGCTTTTTCATATAATTTTCCCATCAATCACAAAATTACCCTTTTTTAGATGATTTCATCATTTAGCAACACAGAAAAAATATTATAAAAAATTGCATCATTCTTGAGGTCGAATTGACCACCTTTTCAATCACAGTCACATTATTTTTTCGTTTGCCCTTTCTTCGGTTTTTTTAATGCAATGTTCCCTATAGTTGAATAGTGTTAGTTTCTTGTCGAGATCCTCAAGAACAGGCTAAAATATACTCACAAAAATAAATCGAAGTTAAAACAAGGAGTGTGCTACCAATGAAATCCATTACTGAATGGTTTGATGAATATAGCGAAAGTCATCAAAATCCAACCAATAAACAAATTCACTGGCTTTGCGTTCCCGCCATTTTATTTTCTATTATTGGAATCATTGCGCATTTCAGCACATTGCTTACTGCTTTATTACTTGTGTTGACCTTAGTATTTTATGCACGTTTAGATCTTGTACTTGCTGTTGCAATGGCTGCCTTACTTGTTGTTATGGCATGGCTCATTTACACCCTACCTGTAGGAGTCGGATTTTATATCGCTATTTTTGTGATTGCTTGGGTTGGACAATTTTACGGACATAAAGTCGAAGGCAAAAAACCGTCTTTCTTTAAAGATTTACAATTCCTATTGATTGGACCAGTTTGGTGTATGGATGCTTATCTCTCAAAAATCTTACCTAAATGGAAAAGCAGACAAAAACAAGCTCTTGCTTAAAGATGAATTTAAAGCTGAATCCTTTCGATTCAGCTTTTGCATGTTAGTAATTGATTAGAAAATTTATAAAATAAAAAAATCCTAAACTTGCTATCACACTTAAAAGAACTTTTTTTAGGTAAATAGCGATTACAATACAAAATATTGCTGCATAAATATAAGAATTATTTATCACACCTCTTAAATGGTCACCATCGAAAAAAATAACTGGAATACAGATTGCAGTTAACAAACAAGGTGCAGAATAGTTAAGCATCTTATTCAGAATAAGCGGCAGTTTAATTTTTACTTGAGGTTCTAAAAAATAATAGCGATTAAAAAAGACGATTGCTGCCAAACCTAAAATCATAAACCAAGACATATTATTGCTCCTTACCTATTTTTTCAGTTAAAACAGCAATTAACATCCCCATTAATCCTGAAAGTAAAATCGCACCCTCAATTTGATAAAATTTAAATAAAAACCCACTTAAACAAGTTGTTAGCACACCAGCTATGACTGGAAATCCCTTACATAACGGCACAATCATGGCAATAAAAATAGCAACGATCGAAAAATCCAAATGGTAATTTAAAAGATCAGGTATCACTGTCGCCAGCAGTATCCCCACCAAACTAAAAGCAACCCAAAATAAATAAAAACACAGTCCAGCTCCCAACAGATATTCCGAACTTCTTTTTTCAAATGGAGCACTCACCGCAAACAATTCATCTGTTAACAAAAAACCTAAACTCAATCGTTTAGGTAGCGACAAAATAGAAATGTCATTTCTTAAAGTTAATGCATAAATAAAATGCTGAGCTGTTAAAAAGAAAATAGTCAAATAAATTGTAAAAACAGATGCACCTTCCATAGCCATGCTTAAGCTAACCAACTGAGCAGCTCCAGCAAAGACGAGTCCAGACATTGCTAGTGCTTTATAGAAAGATAATCCTGCATGAATTGCCATAGATCCCGCTAAAATTGCCCACGGAATAACAGAAATTGACAATGGTAAAATATCCATTGCACCACGTAAAAATAAATAAGATGGCTTATTTTTTGAAAACCCAACTGGCTGATTAAGCTGAATATTCATATATAAAATCCAATATAAGAAACATCTCTATACCATGCTTGATGAGTGCCGACTTATATTGGATAAAATTGCTTTAAAACTAATTTATTTATATGTTCAAACTTGCTACATATTGAGTGGGTGTGACGCCCATTGCTTTTTTAAAGTGACGGTTAAAATGGCTTTGGTCAGAAAAACCACATTGTTGTGCCACCATGGCAATTTGATCCCCCTGTTTTAATAACTGTCTTGCTTTTTGTAAACGTGCTTGTACAAGCCAAGCATGAGGTGGCAAACCTACATATTTTTTAAATTGCCTTAAGAAATGCCAAGCGCTCAAGCCGACCATGTCAGCTAAATCTTGTAAAGAAAAGTTTGTTTCAGGCATTTCTACGAGTAATTCTTTAACTCTTAATATTTTTGAATATGCTTCTGGTAACTCACAAAAAGTATGATTTGATTTACCATGCCTCTTCATAAGACAAGCTAAAGTTGTTAAATACATCGTTTCTTTGAGTAGAAAATTATCTTTTTGTTCTAATAAATCAAAAAGTAAGCAAAGCTGTTGAGCCAAACCTAGGTCGCGAATCACGGCTTGAGGAAACCATGGTGCGCCATGTGGATTTTCAAAAAAATCCTGGCTAACTTCTGCTAACATTTCAGGTGTTGGATAGATCGCTCGATAACGCCACCCTGATTCAACAGCTGATGAACCAGTATGAATCTCGTCAGCATTGACTAAAATAATATCGCCTTTAGGAGCTACATGTAGCTGTCCCGTCCTAAAAAAAGACTGTGCTCCCTCTTCAATCACACCAATACAGTACCCTTCATGAGTATGCTTTGAAAATTGTGTTTGGTGATAATGTGCTTTTAATAACTCTAAACCGCCCAACTCTCGCACATGCAGATAATCGGCTTGCTCCCGCTGCATAAATACGTCTCATCTATTCAATAAAAAAACCATAGCATGTTTTAATAAACTGAATAGAACAAAATTGCTCTATGAAAATAATCTGATTAAACGTTCACTTGGGTTTTATTGATAGATCTGTCCGCCATGTTTGAGCCAACCACCTTCATGACGACCTTGTGGATCGTGATGAGTCCAATGTAGTACACCACCTTTTGGGTTGTACTCATATTCGCCATAAAACTCAACGATGTCACCTTTATTTAGATTAGAAATTTTAGGTGCCAAATCGATATTATGTGCAACCAAAATTGAAAGACCATTTTTTAATACTAGAATGAATTTCTGGTGTCTTGACCCATCATTATCATCTCTTAAAATTGCTTTGACTCGACCACTTCCCTGCACTTGAACATTACTTTGTCTCTGCTCGTAAGCAGCTTTTACAGTGTCCACCCCATTATTTGAAAGTGTAGTTTCATTACGCTGAGCTGCGGGTATAGTTGATGATGGTGATTGACTTTGCTTATGCCCAGATAAATCTAGACCAAAATACGCAGCAATCAATAAAATAATCACACCAGCAATACTGAGATTTTTTTTATTTGCCATTGTATACCCTTATTTTAACTGAGATAAAAAAAGCCCCGATGGGGCTTTTTTTATTGTGATACGAATTACTTCGCAGCAGCTTGAGCAGCAGCAACTTCTTCAGCGAAGCTAAGTTCTGCTTTCTTCTCAATACCTTCACCAACTTCGAAACGTACGAATTCAGCAACAGTAGTACCAGTTGCTTTTAATACATCAGCAACTTTCTTGTCGTTGTCGATTACATACATTTGACGATCAAGAGCAACTTCGTTCAAGTATTTATCAACTGAACCAGTTACCATTTTCTCAACGATGTTAGCTGGCTTACCAGATTCTAACGCTTTCGCTTCAGCAATTTCTTTTTCTTTAGCGATAAGGTCAGCAGGAACAGCTTCAGCATTTACAGCTACTGGGTTGAATGCAGCAACGTGCATTGCAATACCTTTACCAGTATCAGCATCACCAGTATAAGAAACTACAACACCGATTTTTAAACCGTGTTTGTAGATAGCCAAGTTTTCGCCTTCAACGATTTTCGCGCGACGAACTTGGATGTTTTCACCGATTTTTTGAACAAGTGCAATACGAGCTTCTTCAACTGATTGACCGTCTGCTAATTTTAATTCAGCGATTTTAGCAGCATCAGTTTCACCAGCAGCTAAAGCAGCAGTAGCAACAGCTTTAGAGAAGTTAGAGAAGTTTTCGTCTTTAGCAACGAAGTCAGTTTGACAGTTAACTTCAACTAAAATTGCTTTGTTGCCTTCTTGAACGATTGTGATTGCACCGTCAGCAGCAATGTTACCAGCTTTTTTAGCAGCTTTAGCTTGACCAGATTTACGAAGGTTATCAATAGCAAGCTCGATGTCACCGTTCGCTTCTGTTAATGCTTTTTTGCATTCCATCATTGCAAGACCAGTACGGTCACGTAATTCTTTTACCATGCTTGCAGTAATTGCAGTCATGTTGATCTCCTAAAATCGGTAGAAAATAAATCTTTTCAACAAAAACGGCCCAAAGAAACTCTGGGCCGTTTGCACTCTCGACGCTTAATTTGCCACCATTACATGTCGCAAAAATGACAAGCCTGCGTCAAAACGCATTAAGCCTCAGAAGCGTCTTTCGCAGCGTCATCGCCTTTTGCTTGAGCGTTCGCTTGAGATTGAGCGTATTCTTTACCAGCAAGAATTGCGTCAGCCATAGCTGAAGCATATAGAGTTACTGCACGGATCGCATCATCGTTACCAGGAATAACGTAATCAACGTTGTCTGGGTTAGAGTTTGTATCAACGATACCGATAACAGGAATACCTAAGTTCTTAGCTTCTTTGATTGCAATCGCTTCGTGATCAACGTCGATTACAAATAATGCGTCAGGTAAACCACCCATGTTTTTAACGCCGCCTAAAGAGCGCTCAAGTTTTTCCATCTCACGAGCACGTTCTAAAGCTTCACGTTTAGTAAGCTTAGCAAAAGTACCATCTTGAGATTGAGTTTGAAGATCTTTTAAACGGTTGATAGATTGGCGAAGTGTTTTCCAGTTCGTCAACATACCACCTAACCAACGGTGATCTACATATGGTTGACCAGCGCGTTGAGCTTGTTCACGGATGATGTTAGAAGCAGCACGTTTTGTACCAACGAACAAAACTTTGTTCTTTTTGCTTGCTAATTGGTTAGCGAAGTTCAAAGCATCATTTAACGCAGGAACAGTGTGCTCAAGGTTGATGATGTGAATTTTGTTGCGCGCGCCAAAAATGTATTGACGCATTTTTGGGTTCCAGAAACGAGTTTGGTGACCAAAGTGCGCACCTGCTTGAAGAAGGTCGCGCATGCTTACGTTGTAATCTGCCATTTTCTTTACCTTAAAAGTTGGGTTAGGCCTCCATATATCCGCATTCTCCACCTTTTTACGGGCACCCAGAGTAATGTGACGATATATGTGCGGATTTTTTACTCCATCTATCAAAATTGTTCGTAAAAGATATTCACGAAAAGCATTTGATAAAATGGGCGGCTATTTATACCATAGACACTTGTAAATTACCAAAAGTTTTTAGAGATCATGAACAGTACTTATACAGCTCCACGTCGATTAATCAAAACTCCAGATGAAATTGAAAAAATGCGCATTGCAGGACGACTGGCGGCTGAAGTTCTAGAGATGATCAAGCCCCATATTAAGGCAGGTGTAAGTACACTTGAACTTGATACCATTTGTCGTAATCATATTGAAAATGTGCAACATGCTATTCCTGCATGTGTAGGCTATGGTGGAGCTCCTGGGCGCCCTGCTTTTCAACACTCTATTTGTACTTCGGTTAACCATGTTGTCTGTCATGGTATTCCCTCTGAAAATAAAATTTTAAAAAATGGTGACATCCTTAATATTGACGTTACTGTCATTAAAGATGGTTATCACGGCGATACCAACATGATGTATATCGTTGGTGGTGAAACTTCTATTTTAGCCAACCGTCTATGCAAAGTTGCTCAAGAAGCGATGTATCGTGGGATGGCAACTGTTAGAGATGGTTCATATTTAGGTGATATCGGCCACGCAATCCAAAAGTATGTCGAATCAGAACGTTTTAGTGTAGTACGCGAATATTGTGGTCACGGTATTGGAACTGTTTTCCATGATGAACCTCAAGTACTCCATTATGGTCAAGCTGGTACAGGTATGCGTCTGGAAGCAGGTATGACTTTTACGATTGAACCTATGGTAAATGCTGGCGTATGGCAAACTAAATTGTTAGGTGACAAATGGACTGTCGTAACTAAAGACCATAAACTTTCAGCTCAGTATGAACATACTATTTTAGTTACCCAAACAGGCATTGAAGTCTTAACTGCTCGTCCTGAAGAAGACCTATCTCGCTTCAACTAATAATTTAAAAAATCTTAAATAAAAGGCTACTTTATGTAGCCTTTTATTACTTATTATGTATTTTTTATTAATAAATCTTTCTAAATATAAACAAATATTTCAAAAAAATTACAATTATTAATTTTTAATACACAATCATTTTAATAAAACACGGTATGGTGGGCTCAATAAAAATCAGTAAACAAATGCCGGACATGGAGTCCTTTTATGATGAGAAAGTCATTATTTTGTATGACAGCTGCCTTTTTTGCTCTGCCAACATTCACTTATGCCGCTTCACCATATTTTAGTTTTAAAGATGGCGATGGCTTCAAACGTTTTTCTGTCTCTGCGGGTCCTTTATATGTAAAACCAACAGGAAAAGCTCAGCCTTTACATGTAAATACTGCAATCGCAGAAGGAACAAAAACAAGAGTAGGAGATGTAAAAGGTGATTCAGTATTAAATTCCATTGATGAATCACAACCAAATGCAACAGCTAAAAAGGCATTACTCAAAGGTGTATTAGATTTCGAGAGAAATACACTTCTTAACCTAGGGTTGCCTGGTATCGTATCTTATAAAGGTGATGACGGAGCTCAGTATCTAAGAGCAGATACCGCAGGCTCTGCAGTAATTAATGGCCTCTCCTCTTGGGATAATCCTGGTACTGGTCTTGAAGCTGATGATGTAACAACACTAGGTTTAATGACAAGTTATTTCTTTACAGATAATGTTTCATTAGAAGTGAAAGCCGGCATTCCACCTAAAGTCGATCTACAAGGTAAAGGTAAAATCTATGCCCCTCTTACGGGTACAGCCACTCCAGAAGATTTAGGTGTAATTGTCGGAGACCTACCGCTTAAAAATAATATTTTTATTACCGATCTTGAAGCCCATGGAAGTGCTGCATCAGCTCGTGCCTGGACACCAGCTTTTGAACTTCAGTACCATTTTGGCAAGACTGGCGTAAATAAATTTAGACCGTATGTTGGACTAGGTGTGATGTATGCCTATTTCAGTGAACTGGAAATGAATCCTGAAATTGAAAATGATTTAATTAATGCAGGTCATATGATTGTGAATATTAAAGATGGTAAAGCTGGGGCTGCTCTTGATCGTAAAAAAAGTTCTGGTGATCCTAAAGTAGACCTTGAGGCATCTGATGCAATTGCGCCCGTAGCAACTTTGGGTTTCACCTATGACTTCAATGACAAATGGTATGCGGTTGGTTCTGTCTCTTATGCTCACTTAAAAACGGATACGACCATTACAGTCAATGATGCCAAATATGGTGAATTAATTAATGCAAAAGCAGATATCGAAATTAATCCAATTTTAGGTTATGCCGGTATTGGTTATCGCTTCTAATTTTGTGTCACCCAAAGCTATAAAAACTTATGCACGTTTTTATAGCTTTCTTTTTTCCACATTTTGCTTCTTTTTAAATCAAAATGCTAAAAAAATGAGCACTTTTATAAAGCCGATTGAAAAAATTTACCGCCTTCCTCTCTTATGAGCATTTACTGATTTATTTGTGTTTTTTAATTAATTTTATTTTTAATAAACTAACTCAATAGAATTAGAAAGTAATTTTTCCTTTTTAGTAAAATTAATTTTTTGGCACAAGCTTTGCTTTATTCATAGCAAGATGAGTCAACGATGATTCAATGAATAAACCAAGACGGCCAACGATGTCCGCTCTGATCGGTCTGCAGATAGGCAATAAATTGCCATGCAAATTAAAATTTCGTTCAGTTCAGAGGGACGGCGTATGTCTTCAAATATCAATCTAGATGCAAAAAAAGCAACTGAAATAAAATTATTTAGCTTTTCTACTCCTGCAATGCGCGCTTTCCACATGACATGGCTCGCATTCTTTGTGTGCTTCTTCGCATGGTTTGCTTGCGCACCATTAATGCCAGTGATTAAAGGTGAGTTCGGCTTAACCAAAGACCAGATTGCCAATATCAATATTGCCGCCGTTGCAATTACGATTTTAGTACGACTCGCTGTCGGCCCACTTTGTGATAAATATGGCCCGAGGATTACCTATACAGCTCTTCTCTTGCTTGGCAGTATTCCTGTATTTGGGGTTGCTGCTGCTAACAGTTATGAGTCTTTTTTATTCTTCCGCTTACTGATTGGTGCAATTGGCGCAAGCTTTGTTATTACGCAATATCATACAAGCGTTATGTTTGCACCTAATGTTGTAGGTACAGCAAATGCGGCAGCAGCTGGTTGGGGTAATGCTGGTGGCGGTGCAACCCAAGCTCTAATGCCTTTATTACTTGGCGCAATTGTCATGTTCGGTGTCGAACAAACTATGGGTTGGCGTGTTGCATTAATCGTACCAGGCGTAATGATGGTCATTGTTGGTATTCTTTACTGGAAACTCACCCAAGACTGCCCTCAAGGAAACTTTAAAGAAGTCCGCGCACAAGGTATTGAAGTTGGCAGTGGTAAAAAAGGTGGCATGGCTATTTTAATGCAGGCTGCTCGTAACTACCGTGTCTGGATTTTATTTGTGGCTTACGGTGCCTGTTTCGGGATTGAAATTTTTATCCATAACGTTGCAGCAATGTACTATGTTGATCAGTTCAAAATGGATTTAAAAACTGCTGGTTTAACCGCGGGGATATTTGGTCTTCTTGCACTCTTTGCTCGTGCACTTGGCGGTATTATTTCCGATAAAGTCGCACTCAAAAAAGGTTTAGATGGCCGCACTAAAGTACTAGTGCTCATGATTTTAGGTGAAGGCTTATTCTTAATTCTTTTCTCTCAAATGAATGTGGTTGCTCTTGCAATTATTTCCATGACCATTTTTGCCTTATTTACTCACATGGCTTGTGGCGCGACATATGCTCTCGTACCATTTATTGATCGTAATGCTTTAGGTGGTGTTGCAGGTATTATTGGCGCAGGTGGCAATGCGGGTGCTGTTGCAGCTGGTTTCTTATTAAAAGGTTTGCTAGATGTTCAAACTTGTCTATTTATTTTAGGTGGTTTGGTTATGGTCGCAGGCTGTAGCGTAATTCTAATTCGCTTCACAACTGAACATAAAGAAAAAGAACAAGTACTTTTTGAACAAGCATTACTTGAACGTAATTCCGCAGCTTAATTTTTACAAGAAGCAGAGATCAAAATGATGTCTGCTTCTTTAATTTTCTTGTCATAAAATACGATCCTTAAGAACTTTTTAATTCTTCTTAAATATTCCCTCCAACTATATCGATATTTTTCGATATATCTTCTACAATAAATCATCATTATTATAATTTTCCATTAATCATGACTAAAACTGGCAACCAATTTTCTCAATCTCTTATCTATATGCTGATTGGCAGTGCAATTATTCTGGCCCTTTCATTAGGTGTCCGTCATGGTTTCGGTCTCTACCTTGTACCCATGAGCCATGAATTTGGCTGGGGACAGCATGTTTTTAGTCTTGCGATAGCCATGCAGAACCTGATCTGGGGAGCTGTTCAGCCTTTTACCGGTGCAATTGCAGATAAATATGGCAGTAAAGTTGTAGTTGCTGTTGGTGGCTTACTTTATACCCTAGGCCTACTTTTAATGGCTTTTAGTTCAAGTGTACTCATTTTGAATTTAAGCTTAGGTCTTATTATTGGTTTAGCTTTATCAGCAACCTCTTTTACGGTTTTACTGAGTGCAGTAGGCCGAGCTGCCCCTCCAGAAAAAAGAAGTATGGCAATGGGTATTGCCAGTGCAGCAGGCTCTTTTGGTCAGTTTATTATGCTACCTTCCACCCTTCTCTTGCTTAAAACGGTAGGATGGTCGTCAGCTTTAATGGTGAGTGCGCTGTTAATTGCGTTTATCATTCCCCTAGCATGGATGCTAAAAGGACCAAGCAATCAAACGCCAAAAGCAATTGTTCAACCTCAACTCACATTTAAACAAGTACTGAATATTGCTAGAAAATATAAGCCGTTCTGGTGGTTAGCTTTAGGTTTCTTAGTATGTGGATTCCAAGTTGTTTTTTTAGGTGTACATTTACCCGGCTATTTAATCGACCACGGCTTTGATGCAGCTACAGGAACTGTGTTTCTGGCACTAGTTGGACTATTTAATATTGTGGGAACTTATGGGGCGGGTTGGCTGGGAGATCGATTCTCAAAACCTAAATTATTAATGGCACTTTACGGTAGCCGTGGCATCGCAATCATCGCCTTTTTACTATTACCTCTAAGCACTTATACGGTATATGCTTTTGGCGTCATTATGGGGCTACTATGGCTCTCTACAGTTCCACTTACCAACGGCATCGTGGCAAATATGTTTGGTGTTAAATACCTTTCAATGTTAAGTGGTATTGTGTTTTTCACCCATCAAGTCGGTTCTTTCTTTGGCGGTTGGCTTGGCGGTGTTAACCATGACTTAACAGGTAATTACAATGCAATTTGGCTATGTTCAATAGCTTTGAGTATATTAGGGGTAATCGTACATTTCTTTGTAAATGAGGAGGCTGTTATTCATGACGCATAATGTCTTACTTTTGAAAACAATTATGACTTTGCTCGTGATTACTCTGCTGGCATGTTCAATCATTTTATGGAAACAAACTCCTGATTTGTTTGTATATTTCAATCAAGCATTTTGTGCCCACTAGAGATATAGACAGCCAGACGCATACTGCAAATTGTCATAAAAATATAAAAAACCTATGGTCTAATGAAAATAAAAAAGCCCGCAAGTTTGCGGGCTTTTTTATGAAAAACTTATTTAAAATCAAAACAAACGATTCATACCATTAAGCGCAGCTACACGATATGCTTCTGCCATTGTTGGATAGTTAAACGTTGTTTCAACAAAATATTTCAGAGTATTGTTTGGGCTGTGCATAACTGCTTGCCCAATGTGGATAATTTCGGCAGCGTTATTACCAAAACAATGAATACCTAAAATTTCCATAGTGTCGCGGTGGAAAAGAATTTTTAACTCACCCACTGTATCACCGGTAATTTGCGCACGAGCCAAATGACGGAAAGAAGCCTGACCTACTTCATACGGAATTTTCTCTTCCGTTAGTTCCTGTTCGTTTTTACCAATTGATGAGATTTCTGGAATGGTATAGATACCCGTTGGAATATCACGTACTGGCTTCGCATCTTCACCACTCATGTTTGCGCCAGCACAACGCCCTTGGTCATAAGCAGCAGAAGCAAGTGATGGCCAACCAATCACGTCACCAGCAGCATAAATATTTTCAACTTCAGTTTGGTATTGATCATTTACTGAAAGTTGACCACGGTTATTTGGTACTAAACCAACATTCTCAAGACCTAAACCTTCTGTGTTACCTGAACGGCCGTTACACCAAAGAATCGCATCGGCTTTAATCTTTTTACCACTTTGTAAGTGTAAAACAACATGGTCATCAAACGTTTCAAGATGATCCATTTGCTCATTGTGACGAATCAATACACCTTGTTCACGTAAGTGATAAGACAAAGCATCAGCAATTTCATCATCTAGATAACTTAATAGTTTTTGTTGAGTATTGATCAAGTCAACTTTATGATCTAGACCAATAAAGATTGAGGCATATTCACAGCCAATAACGCCAGCGCCATAAATAATAATTTTTTGAATTGAATAATCAAGATCAAGGATTTTGTCCGAATCGAATACGCGTGGATGGTCAAAGTCTAAACCTTGCGGATGATAAGGACGACTACCTGTCGCAATCACGATTTGCTTACAGATAATTGTTTCTTTAATGCCTTCATGGCTAAAAACTAAAACTGTATTTTTATCTTGAATATATGCACGGCCGTGGAATACACCGATTTTGTTACGATCGTAAAAACGTGTATGCGTATCAACCTGTTGTTGAATTACTTTGTGTGCATTACGCAAAACCTGTTTCATGGTGAACTGTTTCCATTCACCTACTTTTTGAAACATTGGATCACGCTGATAGCGAATAATACTAGAAACTGTTTGACGTAATGCTTTACTTGGAATGGTACCTACGTGTGCACAGTTACCACCCAGTTGATCACGCACATCTACAATTGCAACACGCTTACCCGCTTTTGCAAGCTTCATTGCCGCGCCTTCACCTGCAGGTCCAGAACCGAGAACTACCGCATCGTATTTAACGAAATTCCCACTAACGACCTCTTTTTTACGTGGCATTGAAAGCTCCTTCCTCACTTGAATGACCATATTTTATAATAAATTATGGCTAATATGCGGTGAATTTATGTATTTCTCAACCCTATATTTCTGAATAACCACATTTATTATATGAATAGTTATTTTCCGCTATTAACTGCAGAAGTTCGCTATAATACAATGTCAATGTCTCTATAAACGAGTGGAAAAGTTAAATATGTCAGAACACCGTAAACCTGAACAGGGTGTAAAACTTCGTGGCGCAGAAAAAGTCGCAAGAATTCCTGTAAAAGTTGTACCTACGGTTGAAGTGCCGCGTAAACCTGACTGGATTCGTGTCAAGATGACGGCACCAGAAGAAGTTCAGCGTATTAAAACCACTTTACGTGCTCAAAAACTCCATACCGTTTGTGAAGAAGCTGCTTGTCCAAACCTACCAGAATGTTTTGGTGGTGGTACAGCAACATTCATGATCATGGGTGATATTTGTACACGTCGTTGCCCTTTCTGTGATGTAGCACATGGTCGTCCAAATGCACTCGATGCAGATGAACCTCGTCACATGGCAGAGACAATTGCTAATCTTAAGCTCAAATATGCGGTAATTACTTCGGTTGACCGTGATGACCTACTTGACGGCGGTGCACAACACTTTGTGGACTGTATCAAAGAAGCTCGTGCACTAAGCCCAAACACATTGCTTGAGATTTTAGTACCAGATTTCCGCGGACGTATGGATATTGCTTTACGGATTATGACTGAATGTCCACCAGACGTATTTAACCACAACATCGAGACTGTGCCACGTCTATATAAAGCGATGCGCCCAGGTTCAGACTATCAACATTCTTTGAACTTATTAAAAATGTTTAAAGAATATTGCCCTGATATCCCAACAAAATGTGGTTTGATGGTGGGTATCGGTGAAACTGAAGAAGAAGTTATTGCATTGCTTGATGACTTGCGTGCTCACGATGTTGACTATGTGACTATTGGTCAATACTTACAACCTTCTAAACAACACGCGCCAATTGACCGCTTTGTAACGCCAGAAGAGTTCGAACGTTATGCAGAGCATGGCCGTAAACTTGGCTTTAGAAATATTTGGTCTGCACCAATGGTTCGTTCAAGTTACTTTGCTGATCGTCAATACCACGGTGAACCCGTACCAGAAGTTCGTCGCAAAGTAGATCCAGCTAAAAAAATCGCTGTTCAAGTTGTCGAAGCTTAAAAATTAAATATCTATAAAAGCCCTCTACTTCAGAGGGCTTTTTATTTGTATAAGAAAATCAATAACATTTCTTGACAAATCGATAAAACAACCCATTACACTTTCACTTAAAAATATCTTATACCTAAAAGTACGATATATCCCTGCTCTAGCATATACATCAATTGCGACATAAAAAATTAAATTTAAACAGCATTAAAATTAGCTAGTTAAGCCTTAAATCTCTCCTCGCTTTTTGTAACTTCTAACTTGAGGGCTTATCTAGCAAGGAGCAAGCATGGTTTTCCTACTCTTTGTTTTAAGCATTGTCATTCAGCTTTTTACAATATGGGCAATTTTCTTTTTTAACCTAAATCGCGTCATTGGCAGTGTTATTACGATTGTAGTAGCTATATTTACTGCACTCATATTAACGCCATGGGCTCTCATTTTAGGTATTCCCCTTATTGCCCTTAGTATCATTATTTTATTTGCACCATTACGCTTTAATCTGATTACTCAACCTGCATATAAAACTTTAGCAAACTCAATGCCGAGCATCAGTACGACTGAACAAGAGGCTTTAGAGGCAGGTACCAGTTGGTGGGAAAAAGAGTTGTTTATGGGGGCACCTGATTGGTCTCAGTTTGAAAAGTACCCCTACCCAACCTTGTCAGCAGAAGAACAAAGTTTTATAGACAATGAAGTTGAGCTCCTTTGTAGCATGCTAGATGAATGGGAAATTCATCATCACTTAAAAGATCTTCCACCTGAAGTTTGGCAATTTATTAAAGATAAAGGTTTTTTAGGCCTCATTATTCCAAAGTCCTTTGGTGGCAAAGAATTTAGCTCATTTGCACAAAGCCGTATTATGAGCAAAATTGCTTCACGCTCACTCACCACAGCTGTGAGTTGTATGGTTCCAAACTCGTTAGGACCAGGTGAGCTACTCATGCACTACGGTACAGATGCACAAAAGCAGCAATATTTACCGGGCCTTGCTAAAGGTGAGGAAATTCCATGTTTTGGTTTAACTAGCCCAGAAGCAGGTTCAGATGCAGGCGCCATTCCAGATTCGGGTGTTGTTTGCTACGGCGAATATGAAGGTGCTCAAGTCCTTGGACTTCGCATGAATTTCTCTAAACGCTGGATTACGCTTGCACCAATTGCAACTGTTGTTGGTCTAGCATTTAAACTTTATGACCCTGAAGGTCTACTCGGCGATAAAAATAAAACCGAATACGGTATTACCTGTGCACTCATCCCTGCAAGCCATGCGGGTGTAAAAATAGGAGCACGTCATTATCCCGGCTCTCCATTTATGAATGGAACAGTAGAAGGAAAAGATGTTTTTATTCCTATTGACTGGATTATTGGTGGTCAAGAAAATGCTGGAAAAGGCTGGCGTATGCTCATGGAATGTTTAGGCGTTGGTCGTGGTATTTCCCTTCCAGCATTAGCCACAGCCGCAGGTGAAATGAGCTATTTAACCGTTGGTGCTTTTGCGAAAATTCGCCAGCAATTTAATATTTCTGTCGGTAAATTTGAAGGCGTACAAGAAGCGACAAGTGAAATTGCCAGCGATGCCTATATGCTTGAAGCATTCCGTTATTTAGTGACATGTGGCCTAAACCAGGGTGGAACACCTGCCGTGATGACTGCCATGGCAAAATATTATGCAACTGAAACAATGCGTAAAGTTGTCAATCATGGGATGGATATTGCTGGAGGACGTGCAATTCAACTTGGGCCACGTAATTTCCTTGCCCTTACATATCAAGCAATTCCAATTGCTATTACGGTAGAAGGCGCAAATATTTTGACCCGTTCATTGATGATTTTTGGTCAAGGTTCAATGCGTTGTCACCCTTATCTATTTGAAGAGTTACAACTCCTTCAATCTGAAGATAAAAATAACTCGGTCAAAAAATTTGATGATTTGTTATTTAAACATTTAGCCTATACCTTTAACCGCGGTGCTAGATCATTTGCCTACGGTTGGACAGGTGGCTCAAGCGATGCGCCTCAGTCAGCAGATCAATTCACTGCAAGTTACTATAAAACGATTAACCGTTTTAGTGCCAATTTCGCACTTGTTTCAGATATGTCTCTTGGCTTACTTGCAGGCGACTTAAAACGCAAAGAAATGTTATCTGGACGCTTGGCAGATATTCACGCGCACCTGTTTATTTCTACTGCGATTTTAAAATTTTATGAAGCTGGACAAAAAACTGAAGCTGAACAACTTCACGCTAAATTAGCGCTACAAAAAGCTTTCTTGAATATTCAGGAAGCATTTTGGGGATTATTTGAAAACTTCCCAGCTAAACTTCCGGCAGCATTTGTAAAATGGATCTGTTTCCCTTTTGGTCGTGTCATTTCAAAACCAGATGATGAGTTAAAACAACAAGTCGCTGAACTTATGATGCAAGAGCACCCTTTCAGAGAACAGCTTAAACATCACGTCTTCTATTCAACCAAAGCCGATGATGTAACTGGACGTTTAGAACATACCTTCCAAATTCTACGAACACTTGAACCGCTTTGGGATAAGTTTAAAAAGGCTGAATCTAAAGGTAAATTTACAGGTCTTACTTTTGAAGAGAATATTACACAAGCGATAAAAGAAGGCTTTATTTCTGAAAGCGAAGCTCAACAACTATTGCAATACAACGCAATTCGATTCGACAGCATGCTTACAGATGTATTTGATGAAGATTTAAATAAAGATCTTCCTTTGTCGAACCCTCATCAAATTTAATGACTGATGCCTCCACTAATTCACTATTGCAATCACACTTGATTCGCATTAATTAATAAACAGCCATAAAAGCGTCAATCGACGCTTTTATTTTTAGGAGAAATTAATGTCTAAGCAAGATTACGAAAATGGATTAAAAGTTCGCACAGAAGTGATGGGAGAAGCTTTTGTAAAACGTGCCCAAGAAAATACCGTACCCTTTACCCAGCCTTTACAAGACTGGATTAATGAACATGCATGGGGATCGACTTGGCAGCGTGAAGGTGTGCTACCTCGTAAATATCGTTCATTAATTACTTTAGCAATGCTCACGGCACTTAAATCACCAACCGAACTCAAAGGCCATGTTCGTGGTGCACTTAACAATGGTTGTACTGTTGAAGAGATTCAAGAAACTTTATTGCACAGCCTACCATATTGCGGCGCCCCTGCTACTCAAGAAGCTTTTCGTGCTGCTTTAGAAGTAATTCAAGAATATCAACAAAAATAACTTCAATATGAGCCAGCACTCTACTGGCTCTTCTTATCTAATTCAATTTGGATGAATGCATCTGAAAATTACGATCATCAATCACAATAGCCTGACGACAGATTCCTTCTGCTTTACGCTGATTCTCAAAAACTGCCGCTGACATTGGTTCGAAACTATCAAAAAAGCAGATTTCATTTTGATCTATAGAATAAATGAGCGACTGATTACCAACGCCATCCAAAGTATCGTAGTACACAATCACCATTTTTCCGTTTTGAATTGCAGCTTGAATATCTTGATAGCTCAGCGCTGGTCCAGTTGGAATTTTTAATACCTTTGCTTCTTTATAACTCATACGTTCGCTTTGGCTAATGCTAGGATCCTCATCTGAATGAAATGACACTTCAAATCCTAGTTTCTTTAAAGCAACAGCTAAGGCAATAGTATAGGTGCCTCCTTCATCGTGTCGGCAAACATTAATCAGCTCAACCACATCAATTTGTACTCCATGATGCTGAAGCAACATCCAAACTGCAAAAACGCCACAGTTTGACTCTAAGCTTGCCAACGACTCGGGAATATTTAATGCCATAATTAGAATCTAAAGTGATAATTACGCAGATAATAAACAAAACTGGATTGGCACTAAAAGCTTTTCCAAGTACAATGTTTCGCTAGTCGAGGGATGCTGCGACAATTGATCGGCACTAAAGATCAATTTGCCAGGCTCGACGATCGGTTAAACACTCGTTTTAACCAACAACGGCATCCGCGAACAGAATGATCAATACTATTTTTTCCTAGGAGATCCTGATGAACGCGGTTAATGCTTCATTTACAGATTACAAAGTTGCTGACATCTCTCTTGCTGACTACGGCCGTAAAGAAATCAAACTTGCTGAAGCAGAAATGCCAGCTTTGATCGGCTTACGTAAACGCTATGCAGCTTCTAAACCACTTGCTGGTGCAAAAATTCTTGGTTGTATTCACATGACCATTCAAACAGCTGTTCTTATTGAAACACTTGTTGAATTAGGTGCTGAAGTACGCTGGACATCTTGTAACATTTTCTCTACTCAAGACCACGCTGCTGCTGCAATTGCTGCTCGCGGTATTCCAGTTTTTGCTTGGAAAGGTGAAACTGAAGAAGAATATGTATGGTGCCTTGAACAACAGATCAATGTAAATGGTCAACCTTGGGATGCCAACATGATTTTGGACGATGGCGGTGATTTAACTGCTCTTGTTCATGAAAAATACCCTGCTCTTTTAGAACGTATTCACGGTATTACTGAAGAAACTACAACAGGTGTTCAACGTCTTATCGAAATGTGGAAAGACGGTTCTTTGAAAGTTCCTGCAATTAACGTAAATGACTCAGTTACTAAATCTAAAAACGACAACAAATACGGTTGCCGTCACTCATTAAATGACGCAATCAAACGTGCAACTGACATGCTTTTGTCTGGTCGCCGTGCACTTGTAGTTGGTTATGGTGACGTAGGTAAAGGTTCTGCTCAATCTTTACGTCAAGAAGGCATGATCGTTCGTGTAACTGAAGTTGACCCAATTTGTGCAATGCAAGCATGTATGGACGGCTATGAAGTTGTATCTCCATACAAAAACGGCGTACAAACAGGCAAAAAAGAAGATATTAACCACGACTTACTTGGCAACACTGATCTTGTTGTAACCACTACTGGTAACTACCACGTGTGTGATGCAGCAATGCTAGACAGCTTAAAAGCTGGTGCAGTTGTATGTAACATCGGTCACTTTGATACAGAAATCGACACGGCTTATTTACGTGGTTACAAGTGGGTTGAAGTTAAGCCACAAGTTCACCAAGTTTATCGTTCAGAAGATGAAAATAACTACCTCATTCTTCTTTCTGAAGGCCGCCTTGTAAACCTTGGTAATGCAACTGGTCATCCATCACGTGTGATGGATGGTTCTTTTGCTAACCAAGTTTTAGGTCAAATTCACTTATTCCAAGAGAAATTTGCTGACCTTCCTGCAAATGAGAAAGCTGCAAAAATTCGTGTAGAAGTTCTTCCTAAGAAACTTGACGAAGAAGTTGCTGCTGCAATGGTTGCAGGTTTCGGTGGTGTACTTACTCAGTTAACTCAAGAGCAAGCCGATTATTTAGGTGTTGCTGTTGAGGGACCATTCAAGTCTGACGCTTACAAATACTAAGAACTTAAGGGCAGACGGTGAACCGACTGCCCTTTTTTCTAAAATGTTTCGCTGTTTACAAGGATTTGACATGACTAAACGTACACCTATTTCTTTTGAGTTTTTCCCGCCAAAAACTGATGCTGGTGCTGAAAAACTTCGTATTGTTCACCAAGAATTACAACTTCTGAATCCTGAGTTTTTCTCAATTACTTACGGGGCTGGTGGTTCTACTCGCGAACGCACGCTTGCTGCCATTGATGATTTTAATGGTAAAGGTACACCAGTTGCGCCTCATCTTTCTTGTATTGGTGATGATAAAGCTCGTATTGCTGAGTTACTGGATTTATATAAAGCTCAAGGCATTGACCGTATTGTTGCTTTACGTGGTGACTTACCATCTGGTCAGGTTGGGCTTGGTGAGCTTCCTTATGCTCAAGATTTAGTACGTTTTATTCGTGAGCACTCAGGTGATCATTTTCATATCGAAGTTGCAGCTTATCCAGAAATGCATCCTCAAGCTGAAAGCCTTGATACAGATATCCAACGTTTTATTGAAAAGGTACAAGCTGGTGCCAATGCGGGAATTACTCAATTCTTCTTTAATCCAGACTCATACTTTTATTTTATAGAGCGTTTGGAAAAAGCTGGAATTAACATTCCGGTGGCTCCAGGAATCATGCCAATTACCAACGCAAGCAACCTAATTCGCTTTGCAGACGGTACGGGTGCTGAAATTCCTCGCTGGATCCGTAAGCAATTACAAGCCTATGGTGATGACAGTGAAAGTATCAAAGCTTTCGGTCATGAAGTTGTTGTTAAGCTATGCGAACGCCTGATTGCAGGTGGTGCGCCAAGCTTACACTTCTATTCAATGAATCAAATCGAACCAACTCGTCAACTTGTTGTTGATCTTGGTTTAAATTAATTTTGTAAGGCGTACCCAATGAACCGTTTTTTTATTGAAACTGAACTTACAGTTGGCTCAACAATTCAACTGACAGAATCAGTATTCCATCATTGGGTGCGTGTTTTACGTGCACAACTACAAGAACAAGCGACTCTATTTAATGGACAAGGTGGTGAATATCTCGCGACATTGACCGAAATTAATAAAAAAAATGCGTTTGTCACAATTGAGAATTTTAACCCTGCAAATCGTGCTGCCCCTTTTAAAGCTGTTTTGGGTCAAGTCATGAGTAAAGGCGATCGAATGGATTATGCCATTCAGAAAGCCACTGAATTGGGTGTAAGTCAGATTCAGTTGCTAACAAGTGAGCGTTGTGAAATGCGCTTAAAATATGATCGAGATCAAAAAAAATTAGATCACTGGCAAGCTGTAGCAATTGCAGCATGTGAACAATGTGGGCTGAACTTAGTTCCCGAAGTATTAGCACCAATTTCTCTTCATGAATGGTTAAGTTCTTCTGAGCTTCCCCAATCTAAATTTGTTTTAGCACCAGAAAAAGAACAAAAAGATGTATTGGCAGGAATACAACCTGATCTTGCTTTACTTATTGGCCCAGAAGGTGGGTTAAGTGAAAATGAAATTACTCAAGCCAATCAAGCTGGTTTTATGAACTGGTGCATTGGCGACCGTGTTTTACGTACAGAAACCGCACCTGTTGTTGCCTTGTCTATTTTAAATTATCGATTTTTATCCACCTGAGTTCAGTGAACATTGATTAAATCGTTATTTAAAGTTAACTTACTTTTATTGTATGAATAAAATTTCAAATTCTTTTTCACTGATAAATCAGATTCTTTCTGTATATATGTAAAAAAATAGGATAGAAAAATCTTATGTCTGGGCTTCAGGAAGAATATCTACAGCATCAAACAAAAATTGAACAGCTGAAACTTTCAACTCAATATATACGCTGGTATTTGATTAGCTTAATACTGCTATGTCTCATTTCATATGGTATTTTTTCTTATTATTTTTCATCTGTAATAACAATTTTTAGCTGGTCTATTGGCCTCACTGTAGCATCTCTTATCGGCTTATTATTTATTCCAAATATTTTAACTCACTACCGTGCAATTGATTTTACAAAAAAAGCTAATCACATTTTACAAAGTATTTGTTTGATCTCAGGCATCTTAATTGGAATAAACGTCACAATTATTCATTTTTATCTTCCCCCTGAGTTAGTCGCTCTACCAGATGCTCATATTTTAATTGCTTTATTTATTACTTCGGCTCATATCATTGGCCTTACTTTTTTAACACAGCAACCACGATATTTTTATCTCTTATTTATTCCAAGTACCTTGCCCTTATTACTAGCTCAATTCACACATAACCCAATTACTCAGCTACCTTTTTACTTTGCCTATAATCTTACCTTTATGGCCACTGTACTTTGTGCATATGCTACGCAACGTAATTATCAAAAGATTTCTCAATTATTATTAAAAAACAAACAGCTTGTTCAAATTTCCGATCAACATACGCAATGGGCTGAAGAATTATGCATACAGCTCCAACAAGAAGTAAATAAATCTAAAGATATCGAAGCCCAGCTTCAATTTAATAATCATCTGCTTGAGCAAAAAGTACGTGAACGCACTTACGATCTCACAAAAATGAACGAACAACTCGAAAGCCATCACTACAATTTAGCTTTTGCGCATGAAACTGCAGGTATTCGACCTTGGGATTGGGATATTGAAAGTCAAAAATTAGAAATTACATTTTTCGATCAACAAAAACAAACTCAGACTGCCGTTATTCATCTCAATACGATATTAGATCGTATACATCCAAGTGATAAAAAACTTTTTGACGAACGTTTAAAACAACATTTGGAAGGCATTACAGATCATTTTAATATCACCTTTCGAATTTTACGTAGAGATGGTTCTTGGCGATGGATTCATGACGTAGGTCGTGTCATCACTAGAGATCCTAAAACACAAAAAGCGCTTCGTATGGTTGGAATGACTCGCGATATACATCAAGAGAAGAAAGATCAAGAACATCTAAGACTATCCGCAATTGTACTTGAGCAAGCTGCGGAAGGAATATTTATTTTAGATGAGCGCCTAAACTATATTGATGTAAATCCCTACTATGAAAAATTAACAGGATTTTCTAAATCAGAACTTGTTAATAAAGAATTATTTAGCATAACAATCAATCAAAAAGAATTACAACAGCAGTTTCATACCTCAATAACACAGCAACTCCTAGAGACAGGAGAATATATGGGTCAGTTTGACGAAAAATTTAGTTCTGGTAAAAGCGTATATTTATGGTTGCATATCAATGTAGTCAAAGATGAGTTCAATCAAATTACCAATTATATCGGGTTTGCACGCGACCTGACTGAGCAAAAACGTCAAGAACAACATCTATCTTATTTAAAAAATTACGACAGCCTCACCCACCTGCCTAATCGTCTTTACTACTATAATCAATTACATCAATATCTTGTAAACCCTTCATATAACATTAAAAATTTAGCATTAATACGGGTAAATATTGACCGCTTCCGAGCTTTCAATGAATTTTTAAATAATGATAGTGGTGATGAATTACTTAAACAGTTCGCTCAAAGATTGCGCTTAATCAATATCAATGCAATTTTAGTTGCCTATTTAAATAGTGATGATTTCGCAATTATTTATGAAATTTCCCCAATTCATCCAAATATTGAGCAATATTGCCAAAATATTTTACAAGCGCTCAATGCACCTTTTTATATTGATAATCACGAATATTTTATTACTGCATCTATTGGTGTCGCATGTTTTCCTGAGCATGGTAGACAAATTGATCACCTCAACCACCATGCGGAACAAGCATTGTCCGAAGCAAAACGCTTAGGTGGTAATACAATTTGCTATTATTGCAATAAAACAAATAACTCATATAAAACTGCCGATTTAGAGCAAGAGTTACGTAAAGCCATACAAAATGATGAATTTGTCATTTATTACCAACCCAAAATTAATCTACATGATCAATCTATTATCGGTTTTGAAGCATTAATTCGTTGGCAACATCCTGAAAAAGGATTAGTCATGCCAAATATGTTTATACCTTTTGCTGAGCGTAGTAGCCTGATTTCAGATATTGGGAAAGTTGTTTTAGATAAAGTTGGAAAGCAACTCCAAGAATGGAAAGATGCGGGTTATCTCAATATTCAAGTCTCTGTAAATATTGTCGCTCAACAGATACATCGAGGCTTATTACTCAATGATCTAGATGAAGTTTTGCAAAAATATAATATACAAGGTTCAGACCTAGAACTTGAAATTACAGAGTCAGCCCTTTTAGACAATACTGCCAATGTAAAAACGCTATTACATGCGATAAAACAACGAGATATCTCAATTGCCTTAGATGACTTTGGTACGGGTTATTCTTCTTTGGCCTATCTAACAGAATACCCAATTGACGTGTTAAAAATTGATCGTGCTTTTATTTCTAAAATTGGTGACCATAAACAAGAAGCAATTGTAAATGCAATGATCGCGATGGGTAAAAGTATGGGGCTTAAACTGGTTGCCGAAGGTGTAGAAACAGAAGAACAAGTCACCTATCTACAAAAACAGCAATGTGATTTTTTACAAGGTTATTTCTTTAGTCGCCCGATCCCTGCTGAGCAAATTATTCCTTATCTGCAAACAAAACCACATATTTCTTAATTGTTCTAATCATCTATTTTACCTATGCTGCTTTTTCCAAAAATGAGCGTTTTTGACTGTGAGAAATAAAGAAGTAGTGTTATATTCTTTAGCATTTAGCTCACCACGGGGCTATTGGCAATTCGTCTACTATTCTCTTAATTGATAAAAATTAAAGCATAGTAAAAAATTGAATTGCCTCTCCCTAAATGAGCAATTTGACTAGTTTGCTTTTTTGTATCAAATAGAGACTCAGATGGACGATCAATCTTTAAAACAGGCCGCTTTAAATTACCATGAATATCCAAACCCAGGGAAAATCAGCGTCACCCCAAGTAAGCAACTTGTCAACCAACGAGATTTGGCTTTAGCCTACTCACCAGGAGTTGCTGCGCCATGTTTAGAGATTGAACGTGATCCATCTGCTGCTGCAAAATATACAGCTCGCGGAAACTTGGTTGCCGTAGTTAGTAACGGTACAGCTGTTCTTGGTTTAGGTAATATTGGCCCATTAGCGTCTAAACCTGTAATGGAAGGTAAAGGCGTTCTCTTCAAAAAGTTTGCTGGTGTTGACGTATTTGACATCGAAATTGCAGAAAACGATCCAGATAAAATTGTAGATATTGTTGCCTCTCTTGAGCCAACTTTCGGTGGTATCAACCTCGAAGATATTAAAGCGCCAGAATGTTTCTATATCGAAAAGAAACTTCGCGAACGCATGAAAATTCCTGTATTCCATGACGATCAACACGGTACAAGTATCATTGTAGGATCAGCTTTGCTCAATGCATTGCAACTTGTAAATAAGAAAATTGATCAAATCAAAATTGTAGCTTCAGGCGCAGGTGCTGCTGCCCTTTCTTGTTTAGATTTACTTTGTGCTTTAGGCGTAAATAAAGAAAATATCATTGTTGCCGATTCTCGCGGTCTACTCACTACTTCACGTGAAGGCTTGGATGAATCAAAAAAACGTTATGTTCAAGACATCAAAGCAACTCAGTTACATGAAGTAATGGCTGGTGCTGATATGTTCTTGGGTCTTTCTGCTGCTGGTATTCTCACCAAAGAAATGGTGAAACAGATGGCTGAAAACCCTATTATTTTTGCTTTGGCAAACCCAGATCCAGAAATTTTACCTGAACATGCACATGAAGTACGTCCTGATGTAATCATGGCAACTGGTCGTTCTGACTATCCAAACCAAGTAAACAACGCATTATGTTTCCCTTACATTTTCCGTGGTGCACTTGACGTTGGTGCAACAACGATTAATGAAGACATGAAAATTGCATGTGTACATGCAATTGCACGTATGGCACACGTAGAAGCTGATGCAGCAACTTATGGTGAAAAATCTGCTTCATTTGGCCGTGACTATTTAATTCCACGTCCACTTGATCAACGTTTAATTTTAGAAATTGCCCCTGCTGTTGCTAAAGCTGCAATGGATTCAGGTGTTGCAACTCGTCCGATCGAAGATTTCTCTGCATACCGTCAAAAATTATCTGAGTTTGTTTATAACTCTGCATTCTTGATGAAACCGATTTTTGCTCAAGCAAAAACTGATCCTAAACGCATCGCATATGCTGAAGGTGAAGATGAGCGCGTATTACGTGCAGTGCAAATCGCAGTTGATGAAGATTTAGCTAAACCAATTTTAGTAGGTCGTACTGCTGTAATTGAAGCTAATATCAAAAAATTAGGCTTACGTTTACAACATGGCGTAAACATTGAGATTGTAGATCAAGAACAAAACCCAATGTATGAAGAGTTTTGGAAAGATTACTATCAAACAATGCAACGTAAAGGCATTACTGTTGAATATGCTCAACGTGAAGCTCGTCGCCGTTCAACTTTAATTGCATCTTTACTAGTTAAATTCGGTAAAGCAGACGGTATGTTATGTGGTACTTATAGTAGCTATAACATTCACCTTGACTTTGTACGCAATGTCATCGGTCTAAAAGAAGGTATGAACAACTTCTTCACGCTAAATGCATTGATGCTTGAAGATCGTAACTTGTTTATTGCTGATACGTACGTAAATACAAACCCGACTGCTGAACAACTTGCTGAAATGACTATTTTAGCAGCTGAAGAAGTACGTCGTTTTGGTATTACTCCACGTGTAGCCCTACTTTCTCATTCAAGTTTTGGTAGTGACCAGACTGACTCAAGTGCTCAAAAAATGCGTGAAGTTTATCGTATTTTATCTGAGCAAGCTCCTGAGCTTGAAGTTGAGGGTGAAATGCATGGTGATGCAGCATTAGACGAAAACATTCGTCAATTTGCATTCCCTGGCTCACGTTTCAAAGGTTCTGCAAACTTGCTCATTATGCCAAACTTAGATGCAGCAAATATTTCATTTAACTTGTTGAAAGCGACTTCTGGTAACAACGTTACTATTGGTCCAATTTTACTTGGGGCAGCAAAACCTGTTCATATTTTAACACCGACAGCAACAACTCGTCGTCTTATCAATATGACTGCTTTAACTGTTGCTGAAATCCAACAACAAGAAAAGTAATTTAGAAACTGCTTTTTACGAAAAGCATCTCTAATGACTTGAGAAAACCTCTATTCTGTAGCATGATTGCTTGAAGAATAGAGGTTTTTTCATGCAAGTGTATTTAGTAGGCGGTGCCGTCCGTGATTTTTTACTTGGGCATCCCTATCAAGAAAAAGATTATGTTGTTGTCGGTGCAACGCCGGAACACATGCTCGCCCAAGGTTTTCAACCTGTAGGCAAAGATTTTCCTGTGTTTCTTCATCCCGAAACGAAAGAAGAATATGCACTTGCACGTACTGAAAGAAAATCTGGTAAAGGCTACCACGGCTTTCAATTTTTTACCGATACCACAGTAAGTTTAGAAGAAGATTTAATCCGCCGTGATTTAACCATCAATGCCATAGCAATGGATCAAGATGGCAAACTATACGACCCATATGGCGGTCAAACAGATTTAGAAAATAAAACTTTGCGTCATGTTTCAGAAGCTTTTGCTGAAGATCCTTTACGTGTTTTACGTGTTGCACGCTTTGCGGCTCGCTATTCTTCATATGGTTTTCAGATTGCGCCAGAGACAATGCAGCTTATGCAAACCATGGCCGAATCAGGTGAGCTTGATGCCTTAACACCAGAACGTGTATGGAAAGAGACTTCTCGCGCACTTTTAGAAGATCATGCGGATGTTTATTTTCAGACATTGCGTGACTGTGGGGCGTTGAAACATCTTTTCCCTGAAATTGACGCATTATTTGGTGTACCACAGCGCCCTGAATATCACCCTGAAGTGGACTGCGGCATACATACCTTAATGTCGTTACAGCAAGCTTGTAAATCAAACTATTCACTTGATGTTCGATTTGCTGTTTTAGTACATGATTTGGGTAAAGCCTTGACTCCAGCTAATGAACTTCCTCGCCACATCATGCATGAAGAACGAGGAGTAAAACCTGTTACTGAATTATGTGAACGTTTAAAAGTTCCAACTCAAACTCGACAGTTGGCATTATCAGTGTGTAAAGAACATCTAAAATGTCATCAGATTATGTCGTTAAAACCGGGAACAGTATGGCGCCTATTACAGCGCCTAGATGTATTACGCCGTCCTGAGAGAGTTGAAGCTTTTGTACAAGCATGTGAATGTGATGCTAAAGGAAGATTAGGTTTAGAAGACCGACCTTATCCACAAGCTCAGTACATGTTGGATGCGATGCAAATCGTTCGCTCTATTAAAGTTCAGGATTTACCTGAAAACATTAAAGGTGCTGAGATTGGTGAAATGCTCATTCAGTACCGTATTGATGCTTTAACTGAGTTCAAACATCAGTATCAAGCCCTGTCTCATACTTAATTAACATCAAGAAAAAAGCCTCATTACGAGGCTTT
Organism: Acinetobacter sp. D009; assembly: GCF_038562025.1. NCBI lineage: Bacteria > Pseudomonadati > Pseudomonadota > Gammaproteobacteria > Moraxellales > Moraxellaceae > Acinetobacter > Acinetobacter sp. D009. The sequence goes on along the minus strand of NZ_CP151886.1, from coordinate 1,184,242 downwards.
TTTATCTTTACTGTTTAGGCAGCGGTATAAATTGCGATTGAGTATTTTGGTTTTTTCTTTCCCCGACTGTCACCACAAAGTTTTGTTGCTTCCCATCTCGCTCGACCATTACATTAATTTCGCTGTTAGGCGCTTGTAATGCAACATAATTAATCAAATGAGATGCTGAAGTGATTTGTTGGTTATTCACCTGAATAATTTTATCACCAATCTTAATACCTGCTGATGCAGCTGGACCATTTTTCAAGACATCTGCAACCACCACACCAATTTGCTGTTTAGGTGCTAATACGTCTTCTTGTGTAGGCGGTACTAAACTAATACCTAACCATCCACGGACTACACGGCCATCTTTCAAAATCGAGTTTAAAACTTGTTGGCAAACTTTAGCAGGAATTGCAAAACCAATTCCTAAAGAACCACCTGACTGAGAGAAAATAGCAGTATTTACCCCGATTAAATTCCCAGCCACATCAATTAATGCTCCACCAGAGTTACCTGGGTTAATTGCGGCATCTGTTTGAATAAAGTCTTCATAGGTATTAATGCCTAAATCAGAGCGTTCAGTCGCAGAAATAATACCTTGAGTTACCGTTTGACCTACGCCAAATGGGTTACCAATAGCCAAGACCACGTCACCTACTTCATTACCACTGAGTTTAAATGGCAATACAGGTAATTTATCTAAATCGATTTTAATTACGGCTAAATCAGTATCAGGGTCTGTTCCAACAATCGTTGCTTCTGCACGACGGCCGTCATGTAATGCAACTACAATCTGATCAGCTTGAGCAATCACATGATTATTCGTCAAAATATAACCATCAGCTCGTACAATAACCCCAGAGCCTAAGCTATTTTCATTTTGCTGTTGTTGTTCTGGAACCTGATTTCCAAAAAATTCGCGGAAGACCGGATCACTTAATAATGGATGATTTTGTTTAACTTTCTGGGTCGTAAAAATATTAACAACTGCTGGCGCTGCAACTTTTACTGCAGCGCTATAAGATACCACCCCGCCCGCTCGCGAAGTATCAACGAGTGGTTCAACTTTCTCAGCAGGCATTTGCACCCCATCAACTGCAACAGTTGGTTTCGGCTGATGGTATTTTTGCCATGCAATAAAACTGGCAATTACAATAATAAGTAACACCCAAGGTAACCATGTAAAGGTGCGGCGCACGTTCATATCCTCTACGCAAAGAAGTTTTTAATTAAATTAATATATTGAACAAAAAGAGTTTTCAGTTAAGCATTTTAAATTAAATATGTCGATATACATAAAAAAGTCAAAAAAGATTTGTCTAGCTTTAGTTACACAACAAAATATGTTTCTATAGCTTTAGCAATTATTTACTACTCAATTCAGGAAATATCATGGCAAATTTGCATGAAATTATTCAGTGGTGCGACCAAACCTTAAAAGCGGCAGAATTTAAAGATTACGCACCAAATGGCCTGCAAATTGAAGGTTCAACTGAAGTAAAACGTATCGTTTGTGCGGTTACTGCTTCCGAAGATGCGATTGATGCAGCAATTGCTCAAACTGCAGATTTATTACTCGTACATCATGGTTATTTTTGGAAGGGTGAACCGTATCCAATTACTGGAATGCGAGGCAACCGCATTAAAAAACTCATTCAAAATAATATTTCATTAGTCGCTTATCATCTACCTTTAGATGCACACCCAACTTTGGGCAACAATGTAGCGATTGCAGAAAAACTAAACTTGAAGAATTTAGAACCACTCGATTTAACCGAGAAACATCCGATTGGTAATATTGGTTATTTAGAGCAAGCAGTTTCTGTAGATGAGTTTAAAGCACAGCTTCAAAACAGTTTTGATTTTAAAGTGATTCATTTGCCAGCAGAAAAGCAAAGCATTCAAAAAGTAGGCTTCTGTACAGGCGGCGCTCAAGATTTTATTGCTAAAGCTGCTTTGCAAAATTGTGATGCTTATATTTCAGGTGAAGTCAGTGAACGAACTTTTTATGAAGCAAAAGAATTAGGGGTTCACTATTTCGCCTGTGGTCACCATGCTACTGAGCGTTATGGAGTTCAGCGTTTGGCACAAGCGATCTCAAAACAGTTTTCAATTGAAGCTGAATATTTTGAATTGAATAATCCGATTTAATTAAGTCTTTTTTTCAATCTGTGTTATGCGTATTAATTAGATCTTTATTGTGTATAGTTCTTTAAAACGATGCCCTATTGTTACCAGAATCATTTACAATAGAGCCACTTAATTGTATAACCCAGCAAATGCAAGGAATAGGAACATGACAACCATTACTTTACCTGCACTTCCATATGGCTATGATGATTTAGCGCCACATATTAGTAAAGAAACTTTAGAATACCATCACGATAAGCACCACAATACCTATGTTGTTAACTTAAACAACTTAATCAAAGGGACTGACCTTGAAGGTAAAACTTTAGAAGAAATCATTAAAGCGACTGCTGGTGATGCATCTAAAGCTGGTATTTTCAACAATGCTGCTCAAGTTTGGAACCACACTTTCTACTGGAACAGCATGAAGCCAAATGGTGGTGGTAAGCCTACTGGCGCAATCGCTGCTAAAATTGACGAAGCTTTTGGTAGCTACGAAAAGTTTGCAGAAGAATTTACTGCTGCTGCAACAACTCAATTCGGTTCAGGTTGGGCTTGGTTAGTTGCTGATGAAGTAAACGGTAAATTATCTATTACTAAAACTTCTAATGCAGACACTCCACTTGCACATGGCCAAATTGCTGTATTAACAATTGACGTATGGGAACATGCTTACTACATCGATTTCCGTAACTTACGTCCTAAATACATCGCAACTTTCCTAGAAAGCCTTGTGAACTGGGACTATGCAAATGCAAAACTTGCAGGTCAACCAGCTGGTGTAGAGAAATAATTTTATTTCTTTATGAAAAACCACCCTATTTGGGGTGGTTTTTTTATTTTTAATACAGCAAAAGCATATTAATCAAGCAAACGATTCATTTTCTTTAATATTCTTATTGACGCTTTTAGATTTCATCCATAAAATGCGCATCAGATTCTCCAATAGCTCAGTCGGTAGAGCGACGGACTGTTAATCCGCAGGTCCCTGGTTCGAGCCCAGGTTGGAGAGCCATCTACTAATCTCCCATAGCTCAGTCGGTAGAGCGACGGACTGTTAATCCGCAGGTCCCTGGTTCGAGCCCAGGTGGGAGAGCCAAGATTCTAAAAGCCCGCATTTATTGCGGGTTTTTTCTTTTCTAATGATTTAATAATTTTTCATTATTTTGAATAAAATCAATGTTTCGAGTATTTTTAAACCAAACGATTAGATATTCACTCTAATTCTGTTATTAAGGCTTGACCCAGCCCTCTTTCCTGCCTAAAATCCTTTTCCAGATTCTCCCATAGCTCAGTCGGTAGAGCGACGGACTGTTAATCCGCAGGTCCCTGGTTCGAGCCCAGGTGGGAGAGCCAAGATTCTTAAAAACCCACTCATCATGAGTGGGTTTTTATTTGTATGATGCCTTCACATGTTCGAATCGAGTCACTTATTTTTTATTGTTTTAGGTTGCGTAAGCACCTGTATTTTTCTTCTTGTTTGTTTACGCCCTTATTTATTTCCAAAACAAAAATTCTTTGCTCGCCCTGTCATTACAAACTTTGAAACTCAAATGTTTATACGTTTAAAACAAAGTTTTCCAAATTATCATGTGTTAGCACAAGTGGCGTTTAGCGCATTAATTACCAGTAATGACTATAAAATTCGTAGTCAGTTCAATCGTAAAGTTACTGACTTTGTTGTGCTCAACGACAAGATGGAAGTCATGGCCATCATTGAACTAGATGACCCTACCCATCTTGAAAAAGTAGAAGAAGACCGTATTCGTGATCAAATGCTTACTGAAGCAGGCTACCTTGTAAAGCGTTACACAAATATTCCTACTGTACGCCAATTACAAAAGGATATTCATTAACAAGCTATTTCGATTCAGAATTTGCAGCTTCTTTCTCAGCTATTCTTTTTGCCATCTCTAAACGCTGTTGTTCATATTGTTTTTTATTCTTAGCATCGCTTTTTGCAGCCAAGAAAAGTATTCCAATAATTAGAAAAGGAATAAGTAAACCTAATCCCATTAATAACCAAGGAACAGATTTTTTTTCAACAGGTTGCTGGCTCATAAGTTCTTCAAACTCAAATAGTATCAAATCAAACTGTGTAACAATATAACAAAAAAGGCCCTTTTCAGGACCTTTTTAATTTGAAGATTTTAAATACAAAAAATTATTGTGCTATTCCAGTACATTCAACATTCTTACTAGCATCTATTACTGATGGATCAAGCACTATATTTGTTTTAGCTGGCATCTTAGATTGAACAAATTGATAAATTTCAGCATTTCTACATACAATCGCCTGAGTATGGGCAGCTCCAACAACAGGTACAAATGTCACATCAGTTCCCATTTTTTTAAGTCCCTCTTGTAAGGCATTAGTAACAGGATATGGTACAGCCATATCCGCAGTACCTTGAACAATCATGACTGGTGAATTAATTTTTTTGGTAGCAGGTTGATTATCTACCAAGAATTTTTGTACCGTTGGATTCTCCTGGAAATTACCAGCTAGGCCTGGATAATCTAGAACTGTTTTACCAGTATTAGTCGCAAGAAAATCTCGAATATCATCTGCAAATTTATTATGCAAATCAGTTAAACAGACTCCATTTTCACCCGTAGTGCCTTCTGCAAACTCAGCTATACTTTGAGAACGTTGTTGAAAGATTGCACGATAATTAAATTTAGGTTCATAAGCAGTAATACCCACTGTGGTATATGCAGCATATGCAAGTAGCTCGGCATACACTTCCACAGCCGTACCAACAGGTGCGGTACCAGCCTGCTCTTTCTGAAGAATGTCTCTAATTGCTTGCGGAGCAATTTTAGAAATAATATCGCCAAGGCTAGAAGCTGGTGCTGTTGCAACAGCTCCTTTGTAGTTAGTGTCGTTATTAGCAAATTCAGCTGTTCCTAATGAAGCATGGCCTCCTTGAGACTGCCCAATTGACATCCATGAACTATTTAACTGACTACCGTAATGATCTTTAGCAGCTTTAACTGCTGCAATTGCAGATTTAGCCTCACTTCCTAAATTAAGGTATGGATGCATGCCTCTAGTACCTAAACCTTCATAGTCAGGTGCCACAATCACATAACCAGCAGCTAATAAAGTATCCGCTAGAATTTTAAAACGTGGATTAATCGTATTGTTGCTTGGTGCACAACTATCCCCTACACCTACTGTGCCGTGCTCCCATACCACTACGCGATAACCATCTTTTGGTTGAGCAACTTTAGGGAACATTACCAAAGCAGTTGCTTCAGCTGTTTTCCCTTGTACATTCACCATGTTATATGTCATCACTTTTATAGATGAAGCACCACTTAAGGTATCCTTAGAATAGGATTTTTCAGAAACATAAGTTTTATCAGGATTTACACCAATATAGTCATCATCATCGTCATTACACGCTGTAAGAAATAGTGCTGAAGTTGATAATGTTATAGCTAAAGCAATTTTTGACCGTTTCATAGAATATCCTTTTTATGTGTTATTTATTCCGCATATTTTTATGCACAAATATTAAGACATAAAAAAAGTGCTCTGCATAGAACACTTTTCAACCTCACGGTCATTTTTACTATATGAAATTTAAAAATATTCCTAGAAAAATGATTAATCCCACCCAACGATTGTGACGAAATGCCCAAAAACAAACTTGAGGGTTGCGGTCTTTGGTTTTAACTGTTTGATATACAAAATCAAAGGCCACTACAACTAAAGCAATAATTGCCCAGGGGAATAAAATATTTTCTAAATATAGTGCAGTACCAATCAAAACAAGACTAGTTGCTTGTAAAAGAGCAATAATCTGGATGTCATATCGGCCAAAAAGAATAGCTGTAGATTTCACGCCAATCTTTAAATCATATTCACGATCTGTAATTGCATATTGAGTGTCAAAAGCCACTGTCCATGCCAAATTACCAAAATAAATTAGCCAACACGTTATATCTAAAGGCTTACCCATTGCAGTAAATGACATTGGAATCCCCCAAGAAAATGCCATACCTAACACTACTTGCGGTAAATGGGTATAACGTTTCATAAAAGGATATATAAATGCTAACGCCAAGCCCCCTAATGCACAGTAGAACGTCGCGATAGGTAAAAAGAACAGCGTACAAGCACTGGCAAATACTAATGCTAAAAATACATATACCGCTTCTCTTGGACTAATTACCCCTGTTGCCAAAGGGCGCGTTTTTGTACGCTCTACATGTCCATCTACTTTACGATCAGCAAAATCATTAATCGCACAGCCAGCGGCACGCATAAAAATTGTACCGAATACCATCGCCAAAAGAATATGTAGAGGTGGCATTCCCTCTGCTGCAATCCAAAGTGCCCACATGGTTGGCCAAAACACCAGTTCTGTTCCAACAGGCTTATCAAATCGACATAGATAATAATAAGCTTCTAAACGCTGACGCCATGTTGTGCCTGTTGCAGTCGTCATAGTAATTCCTTGTCGTGCTGCTGATTTAAAAAAGCTTCAAAAGCCGGTAAGAATGTTTCTTGGACGATAAATTTACATCCATGCCAAGTATAGCAACTTTGTCGCGTCCAGCCTTCTGGCAAACGAATGACACGACGGTCACAAAGCGGAGTTGTTCTTTGAAATAGAAAAAAGCCAATCGGTTTAGAACCGATGTGCTGAAATATACGCGCTTTTTTTTGTAAACTTTGAATTGGAAAAATACTTTTTGCTTTCACCCACGGCTCTGCTTCACAGCCATATAAGTAGGTTTCCCTTACCCATGAAGTATGAGCATGAGACATGTTCATCCATTGGCTATCTACAAACGTTAAACGCTGAAAGTGTTCTTTAAAGGGCCTCACACTAAACTGGCCGCCACCGAGCTCAGTTAATTGTTGAGTCAGAGAACCAGAAGCATACAACCATGTTTTCAACTCAGGATTTAAAGCCTTTTCCTGTTTAAGTACTGGTTGTCGTTTACGCATAATCTGCTCACATGAAAACTCGCACTTAGTTTACTCCAATTTTTTGATAAAAAACGTAGAGAATTCAATCAACATTCCAGGCAATAAAAAAGCCTGCATATGCAGGCTTTTTTACGAAATACGTATTACAAGCTGTAGTACATATCGAATTCAACTGGATGAGTAGTCGTGTTAAGACGACGTACATCTTCAGTTTTAAGTTCGATGTATGCATCAAGCATTTCTTTAGTGAATACGCCGCCTTTTAACAAGAATTCGTGATCTGCTTGAAGTGCTTCAAGAGCCATATCTAAGCTATGAGCAACTGTTGGGATTTTTGCTTCTTCTTCTGGAGGAAGATCATACAAGTTCTTATCAGCAGCTTCGCCCGGATGGATCTTGTTTTGGATACCGTCGATACCAGCCATTAACAATGCAGCGAAACCTAAGTACGGGTTCATCATTGGGTCTGGGAAACGAGCTTCGATACGCTTACCTTTAGGGCTAGAAACGTATGGAATACGGATAGAAGCAGAACGGTTACGTGCTGAGTAAGCAAGCATGATTGGTGCTTCGAAGTGAGGAACCAAACGCTTGTATGAGTTTGTAGATGGGTTTGTGATTGCATTCAATGCACGAGCGTGCTTGATGATACCACCGATGAAATACAATGCCATTTCTGAAAGGCCTGCATATTCATCACCAGCAAACAAGTTTTTGCCATCTTTAGAGATAGACATGTGAACGTGCATACCAGAACCGTTATCACCTACCATTGGTTTAGGCATAAACGTAGCTGTTTTTGCATATTGATGTGCAACGTTCCAAACAGCATATTTGAACTGTTGAACTTCATCAGCTTTACGTACAAGTGTATTGAAGCTCACACCAATTTCTAACTGGCAAGAAGCAACTTCGTGGTGATGTACTTCTACACGACCTGGACCCATGATGTCTTCGATTTTTGCACACATTTCTGCACGCATATCTTGTGAAGAATCAACTGGAGGAACTGGGAAGTAACCGCCTTTAACACGTGGACGGTGACCAGAGTTACCAGACTCGTAATCTTTACCAGTAGACCAAGCAGCTTCTTCAGCGATTAATGTATGACGAGCGCCAGACATATCGATGTCCCACTTCACTTCGTCAAATACAAAGAATTCTGGTTCTGGACCAAAGAATGCAGTATCACCGATACCTGTAGATTTTAAGTATTCTTCTGCACGGCGAGCAATCGAACGCGGGTCACGCTCATAACCTTGACCAGTTGAAGGTTCAATAACGTCACAAGTCACAACTACAGTTGGTTCAGCAAAGAACGGGTCGATAAAACCAGTTTCCGCATCTGGACGTAAAATCATGTCAGATGCTTCAATGCCTTTCCAACCAGCGATTGAAGAACCATCAAACATTTTACCGTCTTCAAAAGTATCTTCATCAATAGAATCAGCTGGGTAAGTTACGTGCTGCTCTTTACCCTTAGTATCAGTAAAGCGAAAATCGACCCATTTTGCGCCACTTTCTTGTATGAGTTGAAGGACCTTGTTCGCCATGCTCATTTTGCTCCAATGAAATTTTGTTGCACTTGTTAAGTGCGTGTTAGTTGCTGGTATTTATATAGCAATTCTCATACCAACTTTATAAGACTTACCTAAAACATTGAATTGCTTATAACTATCCATGATTTAGGCCCCTTGTCTTGAACCCATTATACTGTTTGCATAGTTAAATGCACCATATTCAGACATTTTCAAATTATGACATACAAGAATAGCTCGCAATCGCCCTAATTTAGTGCAAAATTGTTGCGCTAATATGAATCACCGCATCAATATCTAACAGTAATTTGTGATCATAATACTTTCTTATATAGAAATCTGACTTTCTTACTGTAATCCTTAAAAATAATAATCTATTCCCGATAGAACTATTAATCTCTAAATTAGACGATGTTATCTACAATATGCCCTTGCCAAAAAAGTTTGAACATAAATACGATTTCTAAGTAACTCTACACAATTTTTTTAAATAATATCAATTACCACTCTTCACTGCCCATCCATAGAAAGGTTGAGGTTTTAAAGTGCTAATTTAATTTTTCTCATCGTAGTTTTACGCTAGGGCTAGCCTGATCAGCTTTGGTGCGCCAAGAGGAATCTTTTCGACTGATAATTTCAACTTTCTAATTTTTTACCATTTGTTATATACCTTTTTTATACATGACCAACTTGCTTTTTCATTTTAAAAAATCTAAAAAATAAAACATAACTTTTTTTTATAATTAAACAAACTAAAAGTTTTGTTTTATCTAAACTACAAATATGTTCAAAGGATTTGAAATGAAGCATGAACTCGAACAATATGACAGAGCTTTTTTCGGCCATCCAAAACCATTAAAAACTTTATTTTTTACAGAGCTTTGGGAAAGATTTTCTTATTATGGTATTCGGCCTTTACTCGTTCTTTATATGATTGCAATGGTTAATGACGGTGGTTTAGGCCTTGACCGTCCAACTGCAGCCGCGATTGTTGGGTTATTTGCTGGATCTATGTATTTAATGACCGTTTTTGGTGGCTGGATTGCCGATAACTGGTTAGGTCAGGCACGGTCAGTCTGGTATGGTTCTATTATTATTGCACTAGGTCATTTATCTATTGCCCTCACTACCATTTTTGATCAATTCTTTTTTTATTTCGGTTTAGTCCTTATTGTTATTGGCTCAGGATTATTTAAAACCTGTATTTCCGTAATTGTGGGAACATTATACAAAGCTCAGGATAGTAGGCGCGATGCTGGTTTCTCCATTTTTTATATGGGGATTAATATGGGGTCGTTTATTGCCCCGCTTATTACAGGTATATTGGCTCGCGATCATGGCTGGCATCTAGGTTTTGGGATTGGCGGCCTTGGGATGTTAGTTGCATTACTTATTTTTCGTACATTAGCGATTCCACAGCTACAGTCTTTCAATCAGTTGCGCCAACAAACTGACAACTGCAATAAGCCTGTCGTAGAAAATAAAAATGCGCCTAAAATTGTATTTAGCTTTTTATTCGCAGTTGCAGTCATTATTACGCTTACCTTATTTGGTGTCATTCATATTAATCCGGTCGCGGTAGCAACTTATTTAACAGTTGGGATTGGTATCGGCATTATTGCTTACTTTGCTTATTTATTACTTTTCTTGAATTTAGAGCAACATGACAAATTTAAAATTATTATTTGTTTTGTTTTATTAGCAACATCAGCATTGTTCTGGTCTGCTTTTGAACAGAAACCAACTTCTTTTAATTTATTTGCGCAAGACTATACAGATCGTATGGTTTTCGGATTTGAAATCCCAACTGTATGGTTCCAATCAATCAATGCCCTTTTTATTATTATATTCGCTCCAATTGCAGCATGGCTTTGGGCAAGACTGGGTAAATCAAATAAAGATCCAAGCTATATCAGTAAATTTATCATTGCATTGTTACTTGCAGCTGGCGGCTTTCTCGTTATGTCTTTTGCCAGTCGTTTCGCAATTGCTGGCGGCTTAGTTTCACCATTTTGGTTAGTAGGAACTTTGTTTTTGCTTACCATGGGAGAACTTTGTTTAAGCCCGATTGGGCTATCAACTATGACTAAACTTGCACCTGATGTGATTCGAGGCCAAATTATGGGACTATGGTTTACTGGCTCAGCTTTAGGTAATCTCATCGCTGGTCTCATTGGCGGGCACGTATCGTCAGATGGTATTGATCATTTACCGACTCTCTTTATGCGATGCGTCTTGGCATTAATCGTTGGTGCAATCGTGTTATTTTTATTAAAGAAACCTATCAATAGATTAATGAACAAAAGTACCAGCAAAGTTCAACCTGACTTGGAAACTATATGAGCGTTTTAACTGTTCCAGAAAAACTAGAGAAACTTCGCAAACTCATGCGTACTCAGCAGATTGATGCGTTTGTTGTGATGAGTGCTGATCCCCATATGTCAGAATATTTACCCGACTATTGGAAAGTAAGGCAGTGGTTAAGCGGTTTTAGTGGTTCTGTTGGTACGCTAGTCGTAACTCAAAACTTTGCTGGGCTCTGGGCAGATGGTCGCTATTGGGTACAAGCCGAACAACAACTCGCTGGAACTGGCTTTCAATTACAAAAACTGACCAGTGATGAAACTTCTACACATCTCGCGTGGATTGAGAAAAATCTACCAACTGGTTCAGTCATTTCAGTAAATGGCCAAACATTATCCATTCAACAATTTAAGGCGCTCGAACATACTTCACGACTTAATCACTATAAACTTGAAACCCAGCAAGATTTAGTTGGAGAGATTTGGTTAGACCGTCCAGAACTTCCCTCAGAAAAAATCCATTTGATGCCTGAAGGATTAAATGCCCTCTCTCGTAAAGAAAAAATTCAGGCAATTCGCGAGAACTTAGCTAACAAGAATATTGCGGGTCATTTTATTTCATCTTTAGATGATATTGCTTGGGTTTTAAATGCACGTGGGCAAGATGTAGAATATAACCCTGTTTTTCTTTCTCATTTATATATTAATGCAGAGCAAGCTATTGTTTTTATTGATGCTGAAAAAGTTGATGTAAGCATTCAACAAGCTTTAGCAGCCGATGGTATTGAAATTTGTAACTACGAAGATACCGCTAAGTTTTTATCGAATATCTCTGATACCTCAGTACTTTTAGATCCTGCCAAAGTATCGATTTTTCATGAACAGGCTATCGCAAAAGATATTCAGGTTGTATATGACATCAATCCGAGTACACTTTTTAAATCGCGTAAGCATGAAAGCGAAATTGCTCATATCCGTCACGCAATGGTTAAAGATGGAGTCGCGCTTTGCCACTTTTTCCACTGGTTAGAGAAAGCCCTTCATCATGGTGAAAGCATTTCAGAACTCACTATTGATGAGAAAATTACGGCTTTCCGTGCTCAGCAAAAGGGTTTTATAGGCCCAAGTTTTTCAACGATTGATGGCTTTAATGCGAATGGTGCTTTACCTCACTACCGTGCAACTGAAGAGCACTATTCATTTATTGAAGGCGATGGTCTATTGCTGATTGACTCAGGTGGGCAATATGTAGATGGAACAACGGATATTACTCGTGTTGTTCCTGTAGGCACGCCAACAGGGCAACAAAAACGTGACTATACTCTGGTTTTAAAATGTCATATTGCTTTGGCAAAAACGATTTATCCAGAAGGTTTAGCTGCACCGCTACTCGATTCAATTTGTCGTAATACTTTATGGCAACATGGTTTAGATTATCGACATGGAACAGGCCACGGCGTAGGCTTTGCGCTTAATGTTCATGAAGGGCCGCAAGTTCTTTCTTATTACGCGCCTATACATGCCTATAGTAAGTTGCGTGAAGGAATGATTATTTCTAACGAGCCGGGCTTATACCATGAGGGACAATATGGTATTCGTATTGAAAACCTCGTTGCAAACAAACTTCACTCAGGGTTTGAGAAAACCTACGGTGATTTCTTAGAGTTTGAAACGCTGACCCTTTGCCCGATTCATTTAGATTGTATCGTCGTTGACATGCTAACGAATGAAGAGAAAGACTGGTTAAATGGTTATCATCAAACTGTTCAAGAAAGACTGGCCGAACATTTATCTGGCGATGTTTTAGATTGGCTGATTTATAACACACGTAAGATTTAATCTTCTTGTGTGACCAAGGCAGAATAGTTTTTTATTTCTAAGAAAAGCTTATTCTGCCTTAATTTTAGTTATCTCTCTTTCTAAATTAATAAAGTAAAAGATCCTTATTCATTGATAACTCCACAACTTTAGCCATCAAACAATTTTTATTAGGAATTAGGAAACATAAACGTAACTATAATGAAGTAGTTTTGAAGAGAACTTTGTAAGCAATATGTTATTTTTAAACGTATTCAATATTTCTTTGAATTAAAGGGTTTCTCTATGCAGGTATGCAATTTCGCAGTTACACGTGATGATAATTATACTGTTTCTACAGATCCCTCTAAACTCGACATAGAGGTGATTCATTCTTTTTTATACAATTCAAAATGGGCAAAAGGGATTGATTTAGAAACAATGCAAACCGCTATACAACATAGTTTATGCTTTGGATTATATGATCCGAACAACCAACAAATTGGTCTTGCTCGAATCATTACAGATTATGCAACCTTTGCTTATGTAAAAGATGTTTTTGTGATCGATGAATTTCAAAAAATGGGCTTAGGGCTATGGTTAATGGAATGCTGCTTAGAACACTTGCAAACACTTAAACTTCGCAGAATTATGTTACTTACCAGTACAGCCTCAGGTTTCTATAAACAAATGGGCTTTACTCCACTGAATCAAGAAAATTTTGTGTGGCAACTTTTGCCTGATAACACAGAGGCAGTTTCAAATTAAACTACCAACTTGCACGACTCTTTTTAGTTTAAGAAACACATCGACTTATAATTATTAATATGCTTTTGCCAGTAAAAAAGCATGAAGTTATTACAAGACAAGGAAATTCTGGTACATTAGCCGCTTAGAAAGCGGCTTTTTATTTGATCAAATAAAGGTACTTTTTAAAAAGTGAGTAACATTTTGAGTAAAACTCTAGTCACTTATTAAATATATATTAATTATCATGAGGTTAAGTTCATCATGCTTCTAATGATCGACAATTACGACTCTTTTACCTACAACATCGTCCAATACTTTGGCGAGTTGAATCAGGAAGTAAAAGTAGTTCGCAATGATCAAGTTACATTAGAGGATATTGAACGATGGCAACCAAAATATCTTGTGATTGGACCTGGCCCTTGCTCTCCAAGTGAAGCAGGTATTTCAATTCCTGCAATTAATCACTTTGCCGGAAAAATTCCTTTGCTTGGCGTGTGTTTAGGGCATCAAAGTATTGGGCAAGCTTTTGGCGGAAAAATTGTAAGAGCCAAAACGGTGATGCATGGACGTTTATCTGATATGTACCATAGCAATAAGGGTATTTTCAGTAATCTTCCTAGCCCATTCTCGGCGACTCGTTATCATTCATTAGTCATTGATCAAGAAACACTACCTGACTGTCTTGAAGTAACGTGCTGGACCAATGAAGCAGATGGCTCAATGGAAGAAATCATGGGTGTTAAACATAAGACATTACCTGTTGAAGGTGTGCAGTTCCATCCTGAATCGATCTTGAGTCAACATGGCCATCAAATCTTTAAAAACTTTTTAAATATCTACGCTTAAGTCAACCTCGAATAAGTTATTTTACAAATGACTAGATTTGATAAGTAACCTCAATAAAAAAGCCAACTATGATCAGTTGGCTTTTTTCATGGCTAAATCAATTACAACTTTAACTGTTGCACAATTGATCCATCTTGTTTTGCCACCAAAGATTCGCACAGTTGAATACGCTCCTTGGTTTGTTTCAATCCTCTTTCAACCCCGACCAACTCTTTAGTTCGTGATGCAAAAAAGTTATTTAACTGTGCCGCTTGTTGTTGGGTACATGCTGCCCCACTAAACATTGCAGGGAAACGCCCAGCTGAAGATTTACCTAAACGATCAAACACGGCGTCATGATTTACCTTAAACCAAGACCATAAGCCACCTTGTTCATCTCCATAATTATTGATGGAGTTAACCACGGTACGAACTTCACCTACTTTAACCCGCGGATTTAAAATCAACTGACGTGCTTGTTGGCGTGTTGCTTCTTGATTTGCTGAACCTAGGGCTGTAAGAATCGCAAGACGTTGTGTTGGTTGAGTCACGCGTTGTAACTCTCCAGACAATCGGTCAAAAGCTGGTTGACCTTTTTCTTGTACACGTACAGCCAAAATAGTTGGCAATAATTCAGGTGTTACTTGCGCAAAATTAAGCTGCTTTTGAGCAAAGAGTGTGTCTGACTGTTTTAACAGTTGTGTACGGACTTCTGGAACTTGAATATCTAAAGCAAGAAATCTAACCAACTCACTACGCCATAAACTGTCTTCAGCTGATTCACCTGTTTTGCTGACATAACCCAACTGATTTAATTTTGGTAAATATAAATTAGCTAAGACTTTTCTAAAATGTTCACGTTCAGCTTCTGTTTTCAATACATGACGATGAATGGTACTTAACTGGGAAAACAGCGCTGTACTAATTTGTCGACTATTTGAATTGGCAAATTTCTTCGCGGCATCTACGACAGCCAACAAATTAATATCACCGTGGTTAAATGCAGCTGAAATCGCGTAGGCGTAGGCCAGCTGTTCAATGTTAGAAAGCTTTTCTGTAGCGGCAGTCAGACGAGTAAATTCTTTTTGTGGCAGACTAAATTGGTAGTATCCCGCCGCATTTGCATTTGGAATATACCAACTGCCAAGGCTGGCGCCTTTGAGTTCAATCTTGGCTTCTGCTTGATCTACCAGTTCACAGTGAACTTTACTGCCTGCATTTGGAACTTCATAACGGACACATAATGGTACCCCCCACAGGCTTCTTGCATCACCTTTTGAGCCCACAGGTAAATAACGGCTTTGCTTCACATTTAAAAAGACTTTATTGCCTTCTTGCTGTAGTGAAGTATTGATTAAAGGCACACCTGATTGATCAAGAAAACTTTTCATCGCTCTAGTAAAGCGCTCACCTTGCCCAGACTGCTCTGCTAAAGCGCTAATTAAATCATTGGCTGTCGCATTACCATATTGGTGTTTATTAATATAATTGCGCACTCCTTGTTTGAATTTTTCTTCACCTAAGTAGCTTTCAAACATATTTAAAACAGCCGCACCTTTTTGATAAGTAATGCCATCAAAAGCGGTTTGAATATCAGCATTGCTTAAAATAGGCTGACGTATACGACGTACACTCACCAAACTATCACTTTTCATCGCATCGGCAGTATCCGCAATACGTTCTAGGTCAGCATTAAATTCGGGATGTAATTTTTGAGTGATTTTGCTTTGCATCCATGTCGCAAAAGATTCATTAAGCCACAAATCATCCCACCACGGCATCGTGACGACATCGCCAAACCATTGATGCGCCAGCTCATGTGCATTGACATTAAATGAGTTCTGTACAAAAGAGACCGGCGAGTCCTTATCTAGCAACATTAGATAGTCTCTAAAAGTAATTAGCCCTGGGTTTTCCATTGCACCAGCGGCAAAGTCTGGTGCTGCCAGTAAATCTAGCTTGTCAAATGGATAACCAAAGGCAAAATAATCTTCTAAAGTTTTTAAAATGGCTGGCGTTTCAGATAAAGCATGCTGCATTTTTTCAGCTTTTGCATCGGGTGCAATACCACGTAACTGGATCGGCTGCTTACGCCATGAAGTTGCACCAATATCAGGCCCTTTTTGTAATTGCCAAGGTCCGACAGCCAACGCAAGTAAATAAGTGGGTAGTGGTTTAGTTTGTGCAAAACTGAGTGTTTTCCAACCTGACTTATCTGCTTGCTCAGATGTTTGTTGGGTATTGGCAAAACCTGAATATTTGCTTGGAATCGTCAAACGAATATTAAACGGCGTTTTAAAACGTGGCTCATCAAATGACGGAAATGACTGGCGTGCACTAATTGCTTCCATTTGAGTCATCACATAAGGTTTACCTTCAAACTCAATTTTATAAATACCGTCAAGTTGCTGGTCATACGCTGCATTAAAATCTAGAACGAGTTGATACTGTCCTGCGGGCAAGGTTTTGGCAAATTTAATTTTACTTACCCCATCAACCTCGGAGGCTTGCTCATATTTTGCTTTGGTTTTGACGCCCTCTGCCGATGTGATATTCACATCTTTCACCGTCAAAGATTTACCATGAATCCAGATGTGATCTGTGGCTTGAGCCAGTTTTAGATGAATCGTAGTTTTACCGGTATAGCCTTTTTGTGCGGGATCAATCTTGAAATCTAAATCATAAGATTCAGGTATAACCCACTCGGGTAATTTACCAATCGGGATTTGTTCACTGTTATTGGATGCAAAAATTTGAGTTGCCGATAAAGATAATAATGTTGTAAGTAGTAATCTTTTTTTAAATGAAGGCTTGACCAACATAAGGGGTTTTATCCTCTGTAGTTTTAAATAAAAAGATGCAGCAATTGCTGTACCACTTCGCTGCATCCATACATCATTCTTAGAATTTATAGTTAAACTCCAACCAACCTTGACGGCCGAATGGTGAATATGATCCTACCGGATAATACGGCCAACCGCCTGTGTCATCTCGTTTCACTTTGTCAAACAAGTTATTAATAATGATTGAAGCAGAAGCTTTTGGAGAGATTTGATAAGTACCACTCCAGTTCACCAAATACGTTGGGCTTAAATAGGCAGTCTGGTCGCCGTTTGGAATTTTGCCATAACGATTAACTAATATTGTTGATGCCCAATCACCAAAGCTCCAGCTGAGACTGGTATTAAAACGGTCACGCCAATCCGGAATAGTTAAATCTTTTAGGTAGTCATCTTTCTCGCCATCTTTTGATTGTTGATATTCATGTTCTAGTACACGGCTATAATTTACCGTCCAGAGAAAGTTACCAAAGCTGTCTGTTTTCCAGCGCCATCTGCTAGTGAAATCAATCCCGCGGGTATGGTCTGATGCAGCATTAATCGGAACAATATTAATATTCTTAATCACATTTGGATCGACAACTGCATTTGCAGGGTTACGCTCTACACGTGCCAATGCATCAATACAAGCCGCAGAGTTAATATCTTGGTTGCCTAAACGACAATCTGCTTCTAAACGTAGAATTTTGTCCTCACTTAAGTTGGTCACAAGATTATCAATTTTGATATCCCAGTAATCGACGCTGATATCAAACTTATTGGTTGGCGACCAAACAAAACCTGCACCATAAGATTTACCCTCTTCAGGTTTCAATTCTTTGTTTCCGGTTAAAGTGTAGTTTGCCCCAGGCGAGTAATCTTTAAAGCTACATTTATCTAAAGGTTGTCCCGTTTGGCTACAACGTAAATAATCGGTCGTGCTTGCGAAATAACCTTTTTGCTTATTTAAGAACAGATAGTTCATATCTGGTGCACGGAAGCTGGTCGCGTAATTACCACGCACTAATAAAGTCGGATGTGGTCTAAACTCGAGACCCGAACCGAAAGTTAACTTATCAATACTGTTATCTGACAAAGCATAACGGTCATAACGTCCAGACAGCGTTAAATTTAATGGTTTTGCTAAAGGCAAGAATAATTCTGCACCAAGTGCTTGGCGTGTACGTGTGCCGCTATATTCGCCACTAGAACTCGCATTATAAAACTCACCATTTTCAAGTGCCTGATCCGGCTTAATCGAAAAACCTTGACGTCCAATTTCAGCCACAGCCGCAAGTTTGGCAGTTCCTGCAGGTAACTTAAATACGTCACCATTCGCGCTTAAGGTCAAACTTTGTGCCCATGACTTATCTTTTTCTTTTGTTGTGCCCGAAATACTCTCAAATTCGTTTGCTGTCAGTGGTCGACTTAAACGATCTAAACGAGGTGAATAAATAGGAATACCATCTGCATCTGTGCCAAGTTGCTGACCTAAGAAATATTCATCAACACTCGAACGTAATAAGCCTTGGCGGCGTAGCTGACTGGTATAAATGGAACCATTATAGGCTGCTTCATAACTCCAGCTCGTCTCTCCAATATCGCCTCGAATTCCGAAGTTTAAGTTCGAAGAAAGTTCTTTCCACTTTTTATTTACGCGCTCTACCCCACCTAATTCTTCAGGTGCAAAACGACGATTCCAAATTTCATAATTTCCCGAATCTTGATTGAGGAAATAACCACTTGATCCACCTAAAGATGTCCATGTGGGACCACGCGTATTGTTTTCAATTTGATTGGCGCCAATTAAAAAATCGGCAAACAATTGAGTTTTATCATTTAACTCATAGTCTAAACCGAGATAACCATTTTGACTGCGGTTTTGGGTTTGGACCGTCCAATAGGTTGGTCGTGCCAAACCACTAGCACAATTGTCTGCACCAGCTTGTCCTATATTACTGACTGAACCCTTAAATAAACCATCAAAGGCCTGACACCCTCCAATTGAAAGGTATTTACCAGTATCGGCATTTTTCCGGCCGACGACAGTATCGGGTTTCTCCCCCAAACGAGTTCGACTCGACATAAAATCTCGATCGGCTGCCCATATCGGTTCACGGCCACTGAGTTCAACCCCATAAACAAGGCTGAGCTTGTCTAAAGTTTTACTACCACTCAGTTGTAAACGTAAGTTTTCACCACCTTCTTTTGTTCCGCCTGCCTTAATATTAAATTGAGTACCGTCTGTTTTCTTTTTCAGAATAATATTCACCACACCTGCAATTGCATCTGAACCATAAATTGCAGAAGCGCCACCGTTTAATATTTCAATACGGTCAATAATAGCAGTTGGAATATTGGCTAAATTTACGAAATTGACAGAACCGTCGTACGGTACAGGATAGTCTGCAACCCGATGCCCATTAATCAAAGTCAAAGTATGATTCGGTCCTAAGCCCCGTAAACTAATAGCATTAGCCGCAGGCGTAAAAGTATTTCCATAATCGGCGCCTTGTACAAAACCCGTGTTCTGCGTCAGGTTATTAAGCGCATCAAATGCATTACTAAACCCTTGTTTTTCAATATCGGCTGCGGTAATGACGGTCACACTCGTCGGGCCATCTTTTTGTGCTTTTGAAATCCGAGACCCTGTCACAGCAACACGGACTACTTTATCTGTTTTAGCTTGCTTTTGTGGTTGCTCTATAGCTTCTTGCGCATAGCTTTCCAGTGGATGAAACAGTGCAACAAATACAAAAATAAATGAGCGCTTATTTTTTAAAGCTCCTACATATTTCAAGTTATTTAAATACATATTTATTAATAGACAAAATAAAGATCGCCCTACTATATCTACTTTTATTTGACTGATTTATACGCATTTTTCCTAGATATATTTATGTTTAAGATATACCAAATGGTTAATTATTTATCATAAAAACTCACAACAAACTAAAACCTTTTTCAATGAATAAATTCTGTTTATTAATCAAACTAAAGTAATAAACCAGCAAATTTTTTAAAACTCGTATCGAACAACAAAAATCTTTGGTTATTTTCTGCTAACATAGCTCCCCGTAGCTAGTGAAATATGGAACGCAACAAGCTGAACATCCCACTCTTGATCAACTTCACCTAAAAATTTTAATCATTAATGCTGTAAATCATGACTATGAATATCCAACAGGCGCTCAACCACATTACCAAGAACATTCATTTGACTCAGCCTCAAATGGAAGAAATTATGCGCAGCATCATGCAAGGTGAGGCAACCGAAGCACAAATTGGTGCTTTAATGATGGGCCTACGCATGAAAGGTGAAAGCATTGACGAAATGACAGCTGCTGCACGTGTCATGCGAGAATTTGCGATCAAGATCGATGTTAGTGATATCAAACATTTAGTTGATATTGTGGGTACTGGTGGTGATGGCCAAAATTTATTTAACGTCTCTACAGCGTCAAGCTTTGTCATTGCAGCAGCAGGCGCAACCATTGCAAAACATGGTAACCGTGGCGTTTCAAGTAAATCAGGTTCATCAGACCTACTTGAACAAGCAGGTATTCATCTTGATTTAGATATGCAACAAACCGAACGCTGCATCCGTGAAATGGGTGTAGGTTTCTTGTTTGCTCCAAACCATCATAAAGCCATGAAATACGCTGCTGGTCCACGTCGTGAACTTGGTATTCGAAGTATTTTTAATTTACTCGGCCCACTGACCAATCCGGCTGGTGTAAAACGCTTTGTAATTGGTGTGTTCTCAGATGAACTTTGTCGCCCAATTGCCGAAGTGATGAAACAACTTGGTGCCGAACATGTCATGGTGGTTCATTCAAAAGATGGTCTTGATGAAATCAGCCTTGCCGCTCCTACTGCTATTGCTGAGCTTAAAGACGGTGAAATTACGGAATGGACCCTTAATCCTGAAGATGTGGGAATTGAGTCGCAAACTTTAAGTGGTTTGGTGGTCGCTGATGCATCGGCAAGTCTAAAGTTAATTAAAGATGCTTTAAGCAAAAATAAATCTGATATTGGTGAAAAAGCAGCAAACATGATTGCGCTTAATGCAGGTGCAGGCATCTATGTGGCGGGTATTACCAAAACTTATGCTCAGGCTGTTACATTCGCTCAAGATATTATCTATGGCGGACAGGCATTAGAAAAAATGAGTGTTTTGGCTGAATTTACCAAAACATTAAAGCAATCTCAGGCAGATTAAGGATTTCTCATGATTAATATTCAAAATACCATTTTAGGTAAAATTGTTGACCGTAAACATGAGGAACTTGCTGCGCGTTTAAAACAACGTAATTTGCAAGACGTTGAAGAACTAGCAAAAGCTGCGACTCCAGTTCGAGGTTTTGCTAATGCTTTGCAACATAAACGTCCGGGTGTAATTGCTGAAATTAAAAAAGCCTCTCCATCAAAAGGGATTATTCGCGCAGACTTTAATCCTGCCGAAATTGCCCAGCAATACGAACAAGCAGGAGCAGCATGTTTATCGGTATTGACCGATGTGGATTTCTTTCAGGGTGCAGATGAAAATATTGCGATTGCCCGCAATCATTGTGCCCTCCCTGCTTTACGTAAAGACTTTCTGATTGACCCATATAATGTAGTTGAAGCTCGTGCTTTGCATGCTGACTGTATTTTATTAATTGTTGCATGTTTGTCTGACCAGCAACTCGAAGAAATGTCTAAAACTGCGTTTGAACATCAACTTGATGTATTGGTTGAAGTCCATGACGAAGAAGAAATGGAACGCGCTTTAAGGCTTTCTGAGCAATGTTTATTAGGCGTGAATAACCGTAATTTAAAAACGTTTGATGTGGATTTAAATACGTCTATTCGATTGAAAAAATTACTTCCGGCCTCACGTTTATTAATTACTGAAAGCGGTATTGCGACACCAGATGATGTGCATATGATGCAAGAGCATGATATTCACAGCTTCTTAGTCGGCGAAAGTTTTATGAAACAAACTCGTCCAGATCAAGCTTTTAATGAATTATTTGGGCAGCCTGAGCAAATCTAATTAAATAAGGTTCAAGATACGATTCAGCCTTGAACCTTAATATTCTTTGTTATACCAATTATATTACATAATTCTAATGATTAAATGACCAGCCAAATGCAGCACTAATCCAGTTTGAGAACTCATTAGCTAAATGCCATTGATGCCCTGAAATCACTGTAGGTAAAATCAATAAAGGATACTCAACCGTTAATTTTGCTCGAAAGCCCTTTTCTTCATTACGGAATTGATGTCTAACACCACCAATAGCAAAGCCATCTTTTGAACGTGCAACTCCCGCGATTTGCAAAGGAAAGCTTAAATCAACCCTCGAGCGTAAACTTGATAATTCGTTATAGTCTATGTAAAAGTGAGCCACTAATGGTGAACCACCATTAGTTTCAATGACTTCCTGAGCACCATTATTTGTGGAAATAAGATAATGATCGGGTGTTCCAGCAAGCATTGCTTGTTCATTATTTTGATTGGTACATTTTTCAAACCATTCAACAAACTGCTCTGCCCGTGCATTTTCTACAAATATTTCGATAGAACTTAATCTACGATAGCCAAATGACAAGCGTGCAATCAATTTGGCAAAAAAATCCGAAATTATTAATTCCTTTTTTAATAATGCTTTAATTTTATTTTGTCCCAATTCAGACTTTCTTTTTAGTAAAAGCTCTCTGAGCTCAAGTAAATCTTTACTTTTAGGACTTAGTCCCAGTTTTTTTAATACAAGACGAGCCCGTCGCTTTTCCCACTCAAGAATAGCGGAATTTGTTATGTTCTGGCCGTTTATACAAACATGAATGTTAGAATACATAGAAGAATAACCATTTATACAACCCACTAAAGCAACTATAGTTGCTTTAGTGGGTTGTATAAAGAAATATATGCAGTTTCGGACGAACGATCAGATGCAAAATACAGAAGTAGAATTCAAAAAACAAAGACGTCCAAGAGGACGGTCTGAAAGAATGGTAGCGACAATACACCAGACAACTTATGAATTACTTTTAACGACTGATTACGAAGATATTGAAATACCAGAAATTGCAAAATTAGCACAGGTCAATAAAACAACAATTTATCGTCGTTGGCCGACTAAAATTGAACTCATATTAGATGTTGTATCAACAAGAATCAAAGCAGATGTCGAACTTCCTGATACAGGCAATACCCTTACTGATCTCTGTTTATTTTTAAAAAAGATTGTCATCAGTCTATACACCCCTTTTACCCTTAATATTCTAAAAGCAACCTTAAGTCATCCAGACGAATATGTGCAAAAGGCTAGAAAACGTTTTTGGGACGAGCGTTTTTTATTAGCAAAACCGCTGATTGATCGTGCCATTCAACGAGAAGAGTTAGCTGAGAAGACACAAGTTCGTGAGTTTTTTGAGCTCGCTGCATCCCCATTGTTTTATCGAACTATTATTACTGGAGAATCCATATCTGATCAGGATATAGAGCTTTTTGCTCAAAGAGCAATTACATATTTTAGGCCCCAATAAAAGCAGATATTTACACCAATCTCATCAAAATTATTCAACTGTTCGGCATATCGATATATTTAATTGAATACAAATGAGTTGATGATTTTCTTTGCTAAAATCCATACCGTAGACTGAATGCAATTTAGTTCAAATTATCTCAGTTTCAGACTATAATTTCACACCTCTCTGGTATCTTGCCTATTTTTCAAAAATTATGAGTAAACATGATTCATCGCTTTCTAAAGAGCAACAGAAGTTATTGAAGCAATTTAAAAAGCAAATCTCCAATCCTCATTCAAGCAAAATCACAAATCAGCCTGAGTCTAAAAAATCTCAGGCTGAGTCTGAAGAATTGGAAGATACCCATCTGTTTCAACAGGCTGTTGCAGGTGTAAAACGCATCAACAATAGCAATGTTGCCGATGTAAAAACACCTCGTGCCAGAAAAGTCGACGCACAAACGATAGCGAAACGTGCAGCTGCCGAAGGTGGTCGTGACACCGAACATGCCGAGTTATCAGATACGCAAGCTGCTTTAAATCCGGTCGCAAGCCAAGCAACGTTAAGCTATCGCATCGCGACTCTGCAACATAAGGTTTTTGAAGACTTAAAAGCAGGCAAGATGCGTTGGTTTGAAGCTGTAGATTTACACGGCTGTACCATTGAACAAGCACGTGACGCAGTTTTACAGATTATCCAGATGGCAAAAGATGAAAATCAAAATGTTATCAAAATTGTGCATGGTAAAGGCCCAGAAGCGGTCTTAAAAACCTATGTCAACGGATGGTTACGTCAGCACCGCGATGTTTTAGCTTTTGTCAGTGCTCCAGAAAATCAAGGTGGCACAGGTGCCGTTCTCGTACTGCTTAAACGTGCAGAAAAAAATCCTAAGTTCGAACAAAAAAAATGATCCTTTGGGATCATTTTTTTACATCAAACACCTGCAATAATTGAGCAACTACTGCAATGGCAATCGTTGCAGGTTGTTTCGATGAAATCCCTTCTATCCCGATTGGGCAAACCAAACGTTGTAATGTTTCCTGAGTATAACCTCGCACCTGCATACGTTTTTCAAAAACAGCCCTTTTACTCTTTGAACCAATCATCCCAACATAAGCAAATGGTTTTGCCGTAGGTTTTAAGGCTGTAAAACACAGTTGCAAATCTAGTTGATGATCATGCGTTAAAATTAAAACTGCACCTGAACGGTCAAAATGCTCAATCTCGGCGTTTAAGGTATCAGTTGTTATACAGTGCGCCTGTTCCAGTAAATCGGATGGGAAAATATCATCACGCGGATCAATCCATTTCACCTGAACACCAATAGGCAATAAACAACGAACAATTGCTTCACCCACATGCCCTGCACCACAAATCAGTACTTGCATGGCATAAGGCTGAATCTGCTGGGTAAATCGCCATTGCTCACTACTGTCAGAATCAAACTCGAAACTTGGTTGCTGGTTCATATCCATAGTCTGCCAAGTGGATGCATATTGATGTGAGACGTTACGCCATATATGCTTTCCAGCTCGCCATGCTTGCAAACTCACGGATAAATCCGATGTGACCGTAGCGGGTGATATTTTTTCAAACAATAACCACATTACTCCGCCACAACACTGCCCCAACCGAGCACTGAGGTTAAAGCGTTCAATACGCCTCACACAAGTTTCCGTTTCTTTTAACATTGCTTTAGCAATATCAATCGCCTGAAACTCTAAATGCCCGCCACCGATCGTATCTGACTGCTGCCATTGTTGTTGCAAATTAAATCGCAACAACATCGTTGCACCAACCTCTCGTGGTGTTGAACCATCAGCGCGGACTACTGTGACCAATACCATAGGCAACGCATCGGCTTGCCAAGCTACAAAATCAGTCCACCATTGTAAATGTTGCATAATCTTCTACATTCTAGCTTGTGGGCGAGCAGCCAAAGCTTGTCCCCGTCCAATAGCAATTGCACGTAAAATTTCTTCGGCAGTTGCTGGAGCATTGAGCACGAGCGGAGCTTTTTCGGGAATAGCCGCCTGTACCGCCTGACGAATTGCAGAGAAAACAGATAATGCCAACATAAATGGGGGTTCACCTACCGCTTTGGAGCGGTAAATGGTGTCTGCCTGATTTTGATTATTGAACAGTTTGACATTAAAAATATGAGGAATATCTACACTGGTCGGGATTTTATAAGTTGAAGGCGCATGGGTAAACAAACGGCCTGCGTGTGGTCCATGCGGCTGCCAATACAGCTCTTCTGTCGTAAGCCATCCCATCCCTTGAACAAAACCACCTTCAATTTGCCCAATATCAATTGCAGGGTTAATCGACCGTCCTACATCATGCAAAATGTCAGCACGTAATACTTTCATTTCCCCTGTTAAGGTATCTATTGCGACCTCACTGACTGCTGCACCATAGGCATAATAGAAAAATGGACGCCCCAAATGGTTGACCTGATCATAGTGAATTTCTGGCGTTTTATAAAAACCGCTGTCCCATAGCTGTACACGTGCCATATATGCCCGTTGAACCAAATCTGGAAATGTCCATGAGTGACCATTCGCTGTTGAAACCATACTATCTTCAAAGTGGATTTGGTCAGCATCACTGTCACTTATTTCTGCTGCAAGTTTTGCCAGACGCTCACGAATCTTAATACAAGCATTTTGCACAGCTTTACCGTTTAGATCTGCTCCACTCGATGCTGCAGTTGCCGAAGTATTTGGCACCCGGGAAGTATCGGTTGCAATTAAACGAACACTATCGATGGGTAAACCCAACTCATGTGCAGCAACCTGCCGTACTTTGGTATATAATCCCTGTCCCATTTCTGTACCACCGTGTGTAATCGCGACAGTGCCATCCATGTAGACATACACCAGCGCACCCGCCTGATTGTAATGCACGGCGTTAAACGAAATACCGAACATTAATGGTGTTAACGCAATACCACGCTTAATGATGTCATTGCTCTGATTAAAGGCATGGATGCTCTGTTTGCGTTTCGCGTAATCGCTACTTTGCAATAATTCAGCCACCAATTTTGGCGCAACATTATCACGGACTTCTGCCCCATAGTGCATACGGTCACGTCCGGCGCCAGGCTGCTCAGCAAAGAAATTACGCTGTCGAATTTCAACAGGGTCACAACCTAAATAACGAGCAATGTCATCAATAATATTTTCAATGACAAACATGCCTTGCGGTCCACCAAAACCACGGTATGCCGTATTGGAAACAGTATTGGTTTTACAACGTAAGTTACGTAGCTCAACCGCATTTAAATAATAAGCGTTGCCAATATGACAAATCGCACGTTCATTCACAGGCCCAGAAAGATCAGCCGAAAAACCGCAATTTGAAGCCAATTGAACCTTCAAACCTTGCAAAACACCACTGTCATCAAAAGCCACAGACCACTCATAAGCAAAACCATGACGTTTGCCTGTAGCACTCATGTCGTCATCTCGATCTAAACGCAATTTACACGGACGACCTGTTTTTTGCGCTGCCAAAGATGCAATGCATGCCCACTGTGCCGACTGTGACTCTTTACCACCAAAACCACCACCCATACGGCGACTTTCCACACTGACCTGATGCATATTCATGCCTAGTGCATGACAAATCAGTAACTGCATTTCGGTTGGATGTTGTGTAGAGCAATAGACTTTTAAGCTCTGATTTTCTTGTGGAATCGCATAGGAAATTTGCCCTTCAAGATAGAAATGCTCTTGCCCGCCCAGTTCAATAGAACCTGATAGTAGATGTGCTGCGTTTTGAAATGCCTGCTCAACTTCACCATGGCTAAATTCTACAGGCGGTAAAACCCACGATTCTTTTTCAATCGCATCTTGAATGGTTAAAATCGGAGTTTCAGGCACATACTCAATTTTTGCTAAGCGAACTGCCTGACGAGCTTGCTGATAACTCTCGGCCACGACCACAAATAAGGCTTGTCCATAAAATTCGACCTGCTCTTCTGCAAAAATTGGGTCATCTTTAACAATTGGCCCCCAATTATTTTCAACCTCAATATCCTTTGCCGAAAAAACTGCATGGACACCTTCAGCCTGACGTACTGCATCCAAATCAAACTTACTGATTTTGCCTTTGGCACAATTTGAAAATCCGACTGCCAAATGCATGGTATTTTCAAGCTCGGGTAAATCATCAATATAGGTTGCCTGCCCAGTTACATGTAAATGTGCACTTTCGTGTGGAATCGAGTCGCCTGCTTTAGCGGATTTTTTAGAAATATTTAAGTCAATGGTTTGATTCATATTAGATCTCCACCATAGCAATCAAGTCATTCACACGAGTAATCGTTTTAGACAGAACTTTTTCTACATAAAAACGCTGTAAACAGTTTTTCGCGACGTGTAATCGATATGCCGAGCTAGCACGTCCATCATCTAAAGGCTGATAGTCTTGCGACAAGGCCTGCTGTGCCTGAACGATCAATTCTGCTGTAATTTGCTGACCTTCCAATATGGCTTCTGCATATTTTGCACGTTTGGGAAGAGCCGCCATGCCACCAAAACCAATTCTTACATTGTGAGCGACCTCATAATGATCTAACTCGCAAGAAATGGCCGCACATACAGCAGAAATATCCTGCTCAAAACGCTTGGCAATTTTATAGCTGGCAAATTTAAAACGTGTCTGCCCTTCGCGAAGCGGAATAACAATCGCCTCAACAAACTCACCAAGTCGTAATGCTGTTTTTTGATAATCTATATAAAAGTCTTCCAAAGCAATTTCACGGGTCTGCTCACCTACACGCAAAATCAATCGTGTACCTAGCGTAATTAATGCCGGCATTGAGTCGCCAATAGGCGAACCATTGGCAATATTTCCACCTAGAGTTCCTGCATTTTTAATCGGCATGGAAGCAAAACGGCGCTGTAATTCTTGAAAGTCAGGATAAAAATCTGAAATTTTGATGAGTGCATCACTCAAACTGATATTTGCCCCAATCGTTAAAGCATGGTCTGTGACTACAATCTTTTTCAGCTCTTCAACCTGACCGATATAAAGCATATCGCCCAAATCACGGCCCTGCTTTGTGACCCACAAACCGACATCTGTGCTCCCCGCAACAATACGCGCTTGCGGCAACTGCAAGCGTAATACGGCAAAATCCTGCAAAGTCTTTGGTGCAAAGAATTGTTGACCATGATCATTTAAATGTAATGCAGGCAATGCTTTGATTTCTTTTAATACATCAATTACTTTTTGACGTTCTAATACAACACGTGGATAGTCATAAGCTTTTTGTGCTGCATCTAAAATAGGGCGATAGCCTGTACAGCGACATAAGTTTCCAGAAAGATAATCACTGATTTTATCTTTGCTTGGAGACTGTTGTTCATTTTCATACATTGACCATAACGACATGATAAAACCGGGTGTACAAAAACCGCATTGTGAACCATGCATATCGACCATTGCCTGTTGTACCGGATGAAGTGTGCCATCTTGTACAGGCAATAAGCTACGAAGGTCTTCTACTGTAAATAGGGCCTTACCATCTAAAGTCGGTAAAAACTGAATACACGCATTCACACTACGTAATTGCAGGTTGTCATTGACCAGCTCACCAATCACTACTGTACATGCACCACAATCGCCCTCAGCACAGCCCTCTTTTGTGGCGGTCTGCCTGGTCTTACCAGTTTGAATATACTCTCGCAGAAATTGTAAAACCGTCATTGTAGGTACTACATTTTCTACTTGCTGCTGACCACCACGAAAAAAGAAGGTAATTGGACGCTCTAACATGTTTTATCCTTATGCTTTATAATAATGCTTCTGTGCAAATATGATGCCATACGCGATCATTTAGAACTTACCAATATTAAGCGCACATTTCATGTCCAAACACTTGACTATTAACGATAAAAAACATGAAATTTATTCATCTTTTATTAAGCCTGCGCAAAACCAAAATAAATATAGTGCGAGGATTTATGAACATCAGGTCATGTTTCTGATACAATGCCGAGCTTGTCTAATAGAGTAAATTTATACGTCTTATGTCAATGCAGCAATCGTACGCAAATATCCTGACTGCCGTCGGTGAAGATCTTGATCGTCCCGGCCTTAAAGATACGCCTGTGCGTGCGGCTAAAGCTTTTTCATATTTAACTTCTGGCTATAGTAAAACTTTAGAAGAAGTCACCAATAATGCTGTTTTCCCATCAGATAACCATGAAATGGTATTGGTGAAGAATATTGAATTCTATTCGCTTTGCGAACATCATCTCCTCCCATTCTACGGTCGTGTTCATGTTGCCTATTTACCGGAAGGCAAAGTTCTTGGCTTATCTAAATTTGCACGAATTACCGAGATGTTTGCTCGCCGTTTGCAAATTCAGGAAAATCTGACTCAACAAATCGCAGAAGCTGTCGCAGAAGTGACTGGTGCTCGCGGTGTTGCTGTAGTCATCGATTCAGCACATATGTGTATGATGATGCGTGGTGTAGGTAAACAAGAGTCTACAACCCGTACAGTTTCATTTGTTGGCGATTTTAAAACCGATAAAGAAGCACGCCGTGAATTTTTAAGCGCAGTACCAGAAAGCTATTAATCTGGTTTTAATGCAAAAATAAGAGCCCGACGAAGTTGGGCTTTTTTTTATATCTATTTAAAGTACTTAACCAATAAAACATAACAATTAAATTTGGTGATTTTTGTTATAAAAGTACGCATCTTTATTTTTAAACGATTTAGAGTTAATCATGCGATTTAAAAAAATTTCTTGTCTACTTTTATCCCCGCTTTTTATTTTTAGTACCTCAATTTATGCGGGCAATACACCAAAAGACCAAGAAATTAAAAAACTGGTAGATCAAAATTTTAAACCGTTATTAGATAAATATGATGTGCCGGGTATGGCCGTGGGTGTTATTCAGAATAATAAAAAGTATGAAATGTATTATGGTCTACAATCTATTCAAGATAAAAAAGCCGTAAGTAGCAGTACCATTTTTGAACTAGGTTCTGTCAGTAAATTATTTACCGCGACAGCAGGTGGATATGCAAAAAATAAAGGAAAAATCTCTTTTGACGATACGCCTGGTAAATATTGGAAAGAACTAAAAAACACACCGATTGACCAAGTTAACTTACTTCAACTCGCAACGTATACAAGTGGTAACCTTGCCTTGCAGTTCCCAGATGAAGTACAAACAGACCAACAAGTTTTAACTTTTTTCAAAGACTGGAAACCTAAAAACTCAATCGGTGAATATAGACAATATTCAAATCCAAGCATTGGTTTATTTGGAAAAGTTGTGGCATTGTCTATGAATAAACCTTTCGACCAAGTCTTAGAAAAAACAATTTTTCCAGATCTGGGCTTAAAACATAGCTATGTAAATGTTCCTAAAACTCAGATGCAAAACTATGCTTTTGGCTATAACCAAGAAAATCAGCCAATTCGTGTTAACTCTGGTCCGCTAGATGCCCCAGCATACGGCGTCAAATCGACACTACCCGATATGCTTAAGTTTATTAATGCCAACCTCAACCCACAGAAATATCCGAAAGATATTCAACGTGCAATTAATGAAACACATCAAGGTTTCTATCATGTCGGCACCATGTATCAGGCACTTGGTTGGGAAGAATTTTCTTATCCAGCGCCTTTACAAACTTTATTAGACAGTAATTCAGAACAAATTGTGATGAAGTCTAATAAAGTGACTGCCATTTCAAAAGAACCTTCAGTTAAGATGTTCCACAAAACTGGTTCAACCAATGGTTTTGGAACTTATGTCGTATTCATTCCTAAAGAAAATATTGGCTTAGTCATGTTGACCAATAAACGTATTCCGAATGAAGAACGCATTAAAGCAGCTTATGCTGTGTTAAATGCAATAAAGAAATAATCTTTTGCTAAAACAAAAAAGGAAAAATGATTTCATTCATTTTTCCCTTTTTTTATTCGTAATGCTATTCAAAAGAACCAAACATATCCTAGACTTGATTTCATCCAGTCTTGATGATTTTGTTGTTCATAATCCCAGTTTAATCGAACAGCATTATTGCGATTAATCAGATATTGCCACTGCGTATTGACTCTCAAATTCCATTGATTTTGGTCTTCCCAATAGGGCAATTCGATTTGCACCACAGAGTTGAAACGCTCAAACCATTGGTTCATACAACCTAAAGTCGGGCCTACGCCTACACGCCACCCTTTATCTAGATTTGAACCCGTTTGTACATAGGTTTGTACTTGTCCATAGCAAATATGTTTGCGCTCATAGTCAGCAAGGCTGTAACCAACTTGTGCATTAAAGCTTGCGACGCCGTGTTGTTTGTCTTCACTAAAGCTTCCATCATGAATGGCTTCCTGACGCCAACCTAAATTAAATCCCCAACTCAGTGGTGTTTTAAATGGTTGAATCGGGTTATAAGAGTTCACTTCTAACAGATCAAGACGTTCTAGTTTTAAATGGTCATTTCGCCACTGCGCGTTACCATTTAAAAATAGTAATTGAGTACCGGCACGATATCCGCCTTGAGGGTCTATTAAGTCATGGTAGGCTTGCCGATGACCAAGTTCAATAAACTTATCACCTTGCACCTCACCAGCTTTCACGGAAAAGTTACGCGCGTTATGGCCTTGGGTGGGTTCCTTTGCTGGTCTTTTTGGTTCTTGACGCTGCTTATCTAAATCAATCTGACTTCTGAGTGCTAAAAGCTGACGTAACTGCGGCTGAGCAATGCTTTCTTCTATTTTTCGGCTAATAAATTGGAGGTATAAATCATCGTAAGCCATCTCAAGGATTTTAGCCTGATCTTGTTCACTAAATGATTTTAAAATTTGAGAAGACTGCTGTGTCGGCATCATCGTAATTTGATGAGCCACCTTCGCCAATGAGGCACCATGCTGATGAGCTTGTGCCAATAATTGAGTTTCTAAAGCAGGTCGATACACAGGAGCTTTGGTAAGTCCCTCCTGCTGCATTGATTTAATAGTTTCCATTGGAATGGAGGCATAAGTAAATTTTTCTTGTAAGTTAGATTCAGGTTTTACTAAATCCACTAATCCCAACAATCGATAGGCACAGTTATCACTCACAAAGTAATAAGGGAAACTCACATGTTGCATTTCCCAAATGTGAGACACTAAGAAACGTGTTTCCTCAGGAGTTAAATTTAGCTCATATTCCCATAAATCACGGCTTTCAAAATCGCCATATTCTTTTACTTTACGGTAATAAGGCATTAGTGAATATTCACCCGGATACTGCCCTGTTAAACCTTTCCATGCATATGACCAGTTGTCGTTGCCTGCCACAGTTGCTGCATAATTTACAGCATAGGAAACTAAATTTAATTGCTGCTGATCTTTGGGGTCTAAACGCAATAAAGTATGCCCAAACATGGAGCTCGGATTGCCCATAAAATCAGTCGCATAAATTAATGTCGCTTTGTAGGGTTTAATTTGCCCAATCCAGTTTTCAAATTCGGTACACTTTACTTGAGGCAATTCATTTTCTTGAATGCCGACTTTTTGCATGAGCCATTGACTACGTGCCGGAAACTTACAACGAATCGACTGATTATCTTGAGCCGGCATAAATAATGCCGAGATATCCGCTTTTAGTTCTTCTTTTAAGTTATTTTTTCCATTTTCTGATAGGAAATAGCCACCGTAAGTGACCTCACTTTTCTGGTTTTTATTGGCATACATGAACCTTTGCCATGTAATGTCTTGATCTAGATTTTGTTGTTCTGCGATTGACCAATATTTTTGAATAGATGGATTTATATCTGCTGAATACGCAATATTCACTGCCAAAGAGGCAAAAACTAAAACAACTGACTTCATTAAGCTCATCAATTTTTATCATTAAATATAAGAAAAACCCTGCCATACGACAGGGTTTTCAGTTTCAAACTTATACGTAAGCTTTTAAAACGTCGTCTTTAGCCATTACAGTTTGTAATGATGCTAAAACTTGAAGCGTATTTTGGTTATTTGCAGAATAGATTTCACCAAAGTTTGCTTTTGAAACTTTAAAGAAACGGTCTTTGTCTTGAGGTTTAATTTGCATTAACTCAGCAAGTACGTTCAGGCTTTCACCTTGGCCTACTGCCATATCACGCGCTAAAGCTTCAGCATTTTCATTTGTGAATGTAACCACTTGAGCAGTTACTGTTCCGCCTTGACGGCAGCCTAAAGTACCGAAAGTGATCCCTAATAATTGGTTAGTAAAAATACCGTTTGTTGTTGCAGCAAGAATTTTAGGCGCTACTCCTTTTTTGCCAGCCCATACTTGTGTACCCACACCACAACCTACGTCGTTGTCAGCCATTGCAACACTTGAACCAGCCGCTAATAACGCAGCTAAAGCTAATTTTTTTAACATAGATGTAAATCTCCAAAATCATTATTGATTGTTTCTTATGTGTTGTATTGTTATGTGTAATTTTTATTACACGCTATTAAAGATAGCGAGATGGTTGTGAATTAGCAATTAAAAAATAAACAATATGATAAAAAATGCAAAAGAAAAATTTATCTTAAATTCCAGTTACCTTGATTATCTCGATGACCCAATATTTTAAGTACCAGTACTAAACTTAAGAGTAATAATAAATACCATGACCCCAGTTTACCCCAGCCCACCATATGCCAAGCATCTACCTGACTTGGATAGAGCCAGATTTTATAAAAAGTACTAATATTTTCAGCAATCCAGATGAGAAAAGCGAGTGTAAACAATACAGGCAACATCGGGATTTTAAATTTATGTTCATTGAGCTGAAAATAAAGCTTAGTCTTCCAAAAAATAAAAATACTGATCGCAAATAAAATATATCGGATATCAGGTACAAAAAATTTACTCATAAAGTTTATATATGAGAAAAATGCCAGTAAAAGCATCGTTCCAAAACCTGGGAGCTTTTCAAAAGAAACTTGAAACAGTCGAATTGATCGTGCAAAAAAACTACCTACAGCCGAATACATAAAGCCTGCAAATAAAGGCACAGTTAAAATTTTAAATACCGCAGGCTGAGGATATTGCCATGATGCAATCGCGGGATGCGTTAAAAATATTTCCATGACCATCGCCATGACATGAAATAAAGCAATAACTTTGGCTTCTGCCCATGATTCAAGCTTTAAATAAAGTAAGCAGATCTGGATTAACAATGCATAGATAAGTAAATAATCATAGCGATAAAAACCCATATATTCATGGCTTCCCATCGGCGCTGTTAAAGCAAAAGCAATTAAAAGCAGAATACCAAACAAGGCTGCCGAAACAGCCTTGCCGATAAAATGAATGGGTAAAATCAGATGGCGCACAAAAACTATCCTAGATATTTAGCACTATACTCATGCACTGTATCTACAAAGATTTTTGGTTGCGCAGGGTCTACCCATTGGGTAATACCGTGGCCTAAGTTAGCAACGTAACCTGTTTTTTCACCGTTTGCGTAAGCATCGTCTAACATTGCTTTTACTGCTTTTTCAATTGAAGCAGCCGAGCCATATAAAACAGCAGGATCAAGATTGCCTTGTAACGCTACACGCCCAGAGACAATATTTCGAGCGGTATTAAGCGGAGTAGTCCAGTCCAGTCCTAAT
This sequence comes from Acinetobacter sp. D009, assembly GCF_038562025.1. Lineage (NCBI taxonomy): Bacteria > Pseudomonadati > Pseudomonadota > Gammaproteobacteria > Moraxellales > Moraxellaceae > Acinetobacter > Acinetobacter sp. D009. The sequence continues at coordinate 1,149,013 of NZ_CP151886.1, read as the reverse complement.
GCATCTGCACCAGTGGTAATCATTGGCTCTAACCATTGACCGCCACCTTTCGTGAACACAATAACAGGAATACGGCGGCCATCTTTCTCACGCTGCAAACCAGCAATGATTTTATTCATGTAGTTTAAAGAGAATTCGACGTATTCGCGGTGTGCTAATGCCCCGCCCCAGCTATCAAAGATCTGGATGGCCTGAGCACCAGCATCAATTTGAGCATTTAAATAGTCAATGACTGAATCTGCTAAATGGTCGAGTAAGGCATGCAAAACTTCTGGTTGTGCGTACATCATCTGCTTGGTGAAACGGAACTCTTTACTTGAACCACCTTCAACCATATAAGTCGCAAGCGTCCAAGGACTACCAGAGAAACCAATCAGTGGAACTTGTCCACCTAAAGCTGAGCGAATTGTACTTACCGCATTCATTACATAATCAAGGTCTGATTTTGCATTTAACTTGGGTAAATTCGCCACATCTTGTTCAGTACGTACCGTTTTTTGAAACTTAGGACCTTCTCCTGTTTCAAAATAAAGCCCTAAACCTAATGCATCAGGAATTGTTAAAATATCTGAAAATAAAATCGCTGCGTCTAAGTCGTAACGGCGTAAAGGCTGCAAAGTTACTTCACAAGCAAATTCTGTATTTTTACATAGAGATAGAAAGTCGCCTGCTTTTGAACGTGTTTCACGATATTCAGGCAAATAACGTCCTGCTTGACGCATCATCCATACCGGTGTGGTATCTACAGTTTCGCGTAACAAAGCTCGTAGGAAACGATCATTTTTCAAAGTCGTCATTACCAATCTCTATATTCTTTATGTGGCAGCATCATATCAAAAACATAAAGATTTTTATAATTTCAATTTCACACAAAAAACTCGTCAATCTACTAAAAAATGCATATTTACACAAAAGTCTACTGCAAGCATCAAGGTTTTCTGCAATACTTGCAACATGTTACATCGGGTCTATTGATATTCTTTTAACCACTAAATTGCCAATCTTGAACTCATAGAGATGAGTTATTGGTAGTTTTATGCACTTTTAGATTAGATCAAGCCCCCTATTGCTTATATGAAAATTCTTAAGGTTGAATTACATGTTTGTTCGCTCATTACTCGCTATGAGTTTAAGTTGTATTATTGCTAATGTTGCTTTTGCTGCTTCAACAACTGAGCAACCCCTGAACCCTAAAAAGGTATCAGCTCCTGTAGAAGATCCGATTGATCCTTTAGCAGTAGATGCAGCTTCAACTGTAAAAGCTCAAGCTTCGACACAAATTACCGCTCAAGAACAAAATGACCTAAATCGAGCGTCAACAACATTACAAAATTTGCAAAAAACTGAAGACCCAAATGCCGAGTCTGGTATTGCTGCATCTACACCAGTAGCAGCTAAAACCACAACTGCCTCTGCTACAGCACAAGTACCTGCTGCGTCATGGACTTTAGATAGCTTAAACTCGGCTGAATGGTCTGAGAACATTGGTAAAGGCCAACTTCCAGTTTACGCACGTGCGCATGTTATGCTTAATAATGCACATGCATCGCCAGGTGCGATTGACGGCATGAGCGGTAAAAACACATTAAAAGCAATCTCTTCATTCCAGCAAATGAATGGTTTATCACCTACTGGTGAACTGACTAAAGAAACTTGGGATGCATTAGTTGCTAAACAAACAAAACCAGCATTTATTGAATACACTATTTCTGATGCTGATTTAAAAGGTCCATATGCTGAGTCGATTCCTTCTGACTACGCATTACAGGCCAAAATGAAAGGTTTGTACTACACTCGTGTTAGCGAAATGTTGGGCGAGAAGTTTCACATTGATGAAGCTTTCTTAAAGAAAATTAACCCAACAGCAACATTCAAAAAAGCGGGTGAAAAAATCATTGTTCCAAACGTACGCAATGATTTACCAGAAGACATTCATTTGATTATTGCGCATAAAGGTGCAAAACAACTGTACCTCTTCAACAGTCGTAACCAAATGATTGCGTCATTTCCTGCAACAATTGGCAGTACTGATACGCCTTCTCCGACCGGTACTTACAAGGTAGTTGGTGTAGCACGTAACCCTTGGTATAGCTACTCACCTTCTAACTTCGTACAAGGTAAAAACTTAAAACCTCTTTCTTTACCACCTGGCCCAAATGCTCCTGTAGGTAATATCTGGATCGGTTTAAGTAAAAAATCATTTGGTATTCACGGTACACCAAACCCGTCTTTAATTTCTAAAACAGCTTCTCACGGTTGTATCCGTTTAACTAACTGGGATGCTAACGATTTAGGTAATAAAGTACGTTCAGGCGTAACTGTTAAATTCTTAGAATAATCCTCTTAAATAAAAGAGCCTGCTTTATGCAGGCTTTTTTATTAAATTTTTAATATATCTCAGTGGAATATTTAGTTATTGTTTTGACTATAAACATAACACCAGCCTAAGTTTAATAATTACACAGCAATTTTTGTATTTAGAATATTCAACATGGTTTGCATTTTAGCTTCTGTTTCTAGCCATTCAGCTTCAGCATCTGACCCTTCAACAATTCCCGCACCCGCATATAAGCGCATTTTATTTTCACTGAGTAGACCACATCGAATCGTCACTACCCATTCTCCATTACCCTCGGCATCCATCCAGCCTACTAACCCCGTGTAATAATGTCGGTCATAACCTTCATGATCTAAAATAAACTGCTTAGCAACATGAGTTGGTGAGCCACAAACCGCTGGTGTTGGATGTAATTCTAATGCAAGGTTTAATGCATTCGGTGCCTGTTGTTTGAGCACACCTTGGAACTCTGATGATAAATGCAACATTGTTGATGTTTCTAAAATATCTGGAAATTCAGAAACCTTAAGCTCTACACAATGAGTGGCTAAATTTCTAATAATATTTTCAACCACAATTCGATGTTCATGCTGGTCTTTCTCAGAATGATTTAATTCTTGTTGGCTGACGAAATTTTTTTCAGAAATTTGAGATTTGGGTCTAGAACCGGCCAAAGGATTACTGGTTACAATACGACCTTGTTTTGATAAAAGCAGTTCTGGGCTTGCGCCTAGAATATAATCATTATGTTCTACTGGAATCACAAAATTATAAGCATTTGGATTTTGTTTTAATAAAGCAGCCAATAAATTTTCTGGCTCTTGATGATGGTTAAACTCATATTCAACAGCCTGAGAAAGAACAACTTTTTCTACCTTCTTTTTTTCAAAAGCATCTAAAGCTAACTGTACTGTACCTTCAAATTTTTGGCGTTGAATGAGTAATGATTTATTAATTACCTCAATGTTATTACGTTTTTTTAATGAGTTAATCGTAGAAGATGCTTGTGTTATTTTTTTATGATCAGCATAAAAATTTAAGCTACTTTTCTTTGTAATATCAAAAGGTATAGCACCAATTAAAACTGGATTTTGATGGCCTTGCTTTTTAATTTCTTCAAAACATTTTGCAATCTCATCATTAAATTGTGCGGTATTTGCTGCAGGTGTATTTAGCGTTTTAACGAATTCGTTCACTTCGAGATAATAATTTTTCGTAGAGAAACATGAAAATTTCTTTTGACCGATATGATCTAAATTTTGCTCTACTGATATTTGAGTCTGCATCATCTGTATATCACCTCTCACATTGATTTTTTTCAAGCAAATTCTGTAGTACTTCTTTTTAAATATAGGAGTATAAAAATACTGAAACACACATTAATGCAAATGATTATTATTATCAATAATAAAATTAGTTTTCAATGCAAGAAATTGTAATTATCTCGTTATTTGTATAAAAAAATTGAACTTTAATCTCTAGATTTATCTCGATTGAACTTTCTTGACTAAGGTAAAAATAAAGAAACTCACCATCTAGTTGTTTAAAACTTATATTTTTAAAATCAATAATTTGCTTATATTTTAAATAAATTGCTTTAATGATACTTTCTTTAGCAGAGAATATTACCAAATATAAATATGCTTGTTTTTTTTGCAGCTTTTCAATTTCTGCTTGTTCATTTTTATTTAGAAAAACATCATAAAACTCATCTTTCTTTTGAAAAAAAATATAATGTTTTTGAGACTCTATATCGATCCCAAATATTTTTTCTTGAACCGTGTTATTTCTAGCATATGCGATGGCATGACATGATTTTTTTGATCCAACATGGCTAATCCCACCTATTACTCCTTCGGGCCATAGGGGTTCCCCATGTTTACCTTGATGAACAACAAAATCTTGTAAATTAATGTTTTGTAATGCATATTTTGCTGCTAAGCGTCCCGTCAAGAACTCTAATTGACGAATGAAGCGTGAGCTTTTTATATTCGGTGGAAGAAATATATTCAGCTCCTGATAGATATGATCAAGCTGAGGTATTTCTTTGATTTGGTTGAGCTGGACTTTATGTATATCTAACCCGAAAGCTGTTAGCTTTTCATATTGAATATTTATTTCATCCAGACATGAATTAGCCCCTCTACTTAACTGCTTCTCAGTATTCATAGCCTGTACTTTATTCAATATTCACGGTCAATGTTTCAACGATGGCAGCAATGTTTTTAAGCATCTTTACTCGGGTCTCGGGATTGAGAAAGTAGAAATGGTCCCCTTCAAACTCAATATTTCCTAACCAATTTTCTGTGTGTTGTTGCCATGCATCCATCATTCTCTTATTAGGAATATCAGGATCCTGTTTGCCATAAAATACAACAATCGGAACCTCAGTCTTGTGTATGTTTTCCCTTAGTAATTGATCACTAAGATAGAAGTCGTTACGAATGATTTTGAGAAAGAATGTGAGTGCATCCTGATTATTTAAAATTTCATTAGGAAAATTATTGTATCGTTTTAATTCATCAATAATTTTTTCATCAGTTAGCTCATGCTTGTACCGCATATGTTGAATATAGCGATGCTCAGGTCGGCTACTTATAACGATTAATCTCAACTGATCACTTATGGTTTTTCCATTCAAATAATTGAGTACTTTCCAAATCAAGCCACCTCCTACACTATGTCCAAATAAAATAAACGGTGTGTCTGAATAAGCTTGTATTTCATTGGCAATTTGCATAGCCAATAGATCAGGATCATCGATCAGTGGTTCATTTATTTTTATACCATGCCCCGAATATTCAATGGGAATAATACGAATATTGTCAGAGATCTGCTTTTTCCATGGATGATAAATACTCGCGCTACTCCCCGCAGGCGGTAAACAGAACATATTATATTGAGGTTTATTCATTTAAGAATTCTCCAAATATTAAGCATTTTTCTTTTATAAAAAATGCTTAAATCAGGTTTCTGCGCTATTTTTTAAACAGAAATTGAAGCTAAATTTATAGTTTGAGTCGGTTGCCAAATGGCTGAATCACGATGTGTCACAAAAATAACCGTAGAAGAAAGAGTACGTATCGTTGTAACGATTTCCTGCTCAGTCTCTTCATCCAAAGCAGAGGTAGCTTCATCAAGTATTAAAATCGGCGCATTTTTGAGTAATGCTCGCGCAATTGCGACCCGCTGACGTTCACCACCAGACAATGCGGTGCCTTGTTTACCTACCGATTGATTAATTCCCTCTGAACTACGGTCAATCATTGCCCCTAATGCGGCATCTCTTGCAGCCTTTTCTATTTCATCATCAGTTGCATCAGGTTTTCCTAAACGGATATTTTCAGCCAGTGTTCCTGTGAACAAAATAGGTTCTTGTGTGACATAAGCGATATTCGAAACCAAATCTTCATATTTCATTTGATCAAGAGCTATGCCACCAAGGGTAATTTTTCCTCTTTGTGGATCATCAAACCGTGTAAGCAATTCAAGTAAAGTACTCTTACCACTACCGCTTGGTCCGGTAACCCATACTCTGCTCCCCAATGCGATGTCGAGAGTCATATTTTCAAGCGCTGGCGCATAGCTAACACCTTGTACCGAAATATGATGGCCAATAGGAATTTGAGGGTGTAATGGCTCAGGCAACTCAGGTGGATGTGTAATCTGATTAAAATTGCGCAGTGCAGCAAATAAATCATTGATATGCAACCCTGCGGTAGCAAGTTCACCTAACGGCGCTGCTGCACGTCCAATTAAGACGAGTAATGCCAATACCAAAGCAGCATGATTGACTCCAGCGATCGCCAGATATGTTGCCATCCCTGCAATGGGTAAAACACTTGCCAAGGTTGCAATAAAACTTGCAAATGCAGCAGCACGATTAATCCGTACTAATGTCTCTTCTTGCTCTTCCCAACGATGTTCTAGCCTTTGGACCGCACGTTCAGGACCAGCTGCTGTGCGTAATAATTCAACATGATCAACCAATTCCAGCGTTGCTTGTGAAGCCGCTAAATCGGCAGTATTACGCTTTTTATCAATATGCATGAGTGCACGTTGTGCTAGGAATTGAGCAAATAAAGAGAGTAAAAGTAAGCCTAAAGCGACAAATGCTACGCCTGCTCCGGCAAGCATGCCTATTCCTATTGTGAGAAACAAAGGCATAAAAGGCGCATGTAAAAAGGTTTGCAATTGATGAGCAGGGATACTCATAAACCCAGGAATTCCCTGTCCAGCAATTGTCTTAATCTGAGCACGCTGTTCATTGGTAAACCAAGAGAGCTTGGCACGAGCTAAAGATTTGCCTAACTCAGCAAATAGGTCTCCTGCTAAACGCACACCAGTAAGGAAGCCAGCACGAGTGACTATAACTGTCACTAATATTGCTGCAATTGCACTGATGAGAACCCAACTTGGAGACCATTGATTGACAATTGCAAATGCCAATACGGTATATGCGATTGCTTCAATTGCTGCAACAATGATCCATCCGATACCAACAATAATTAATTTTTGTTTGGCTGAACGAGGAAGCATCGAAAAAATCTGATCTTTATTTAATTTAGCAGGAGTATTCATAAAGATTTCCCTGAGTCAGTTGGGCCTTTAAGCACAAACCTGTTGTCGGCATGAGCAGCTAAGGCAAGATCATGAGTGACCATGACGATGGTTTTATTCTGGTTTTTAGCTAAGTGGCTTAATTCCAATATTATTTTTGTCGCATTGGTCTGGTCGAGTGCGCTCGTTGGCTCATCTAATAAAATAATAGGAGCTGAGGATAAAAAAGCACGCGCTATACCTATGCGCTGTTTTTCACCGCCTGAAAGTAAAGTTGCATCTGCATTTAAATCTACTTTTAATTGGGCCTTGAGTAATGCCTGCTCAAGTTGTTCATCATTTGCATTAATGGCAGATAAGGACAAGTTTTCTCTTACTGTGGTCGGTAATACATCTCCACCTTGTGGAATAAACAAAACCTTTTCATGTCTTAGTTTTTCATGTAATTGCAAAATATCTGTTTTTGCTAATTGAACGACACCTTCTTGCAATACAGCGAACCCAGCAAGTGCTCGCAGTAAGGTTGTTTTGCCAACTCCACTCGGCCCTGTAATTGCAGTCATTGAATTTTTTGGAAATGAATAACTTAATCGATCCAATACTTTTTGATTTTCGATTGCAAAGCTTGCATTAACTATTTCAAGTGTTACATCTTCCTCAATCTGTTGTAGATTGCCTGATGAGAGTACTGGCTCTTTTAAGAAAGCAGATAAACGAGTAGCTGCAGCCCGCCCAGCAGCGACATAATCAAGACCATGCCCTAAACGTAGCGAAGGTGTCACGATGGCCAAGCTAAAGAAAAGTGTTGCAGCCAAGGTCATGCTGTCGTATTGATAAGCTACAAAATAGGCTATGGCAAAGGTTGCAACAGCTTGTAGTAAGGCAGTGGCAACAGCAGCGAGTGTTGCGACTTTACTCACCCAAGACACCATATTTTGAGTGAAATTTTGTGCTGATTGAGTATAGGCTGTTAAAGCGCCTGATTGTTGCCCACATATTCGATTATCACGAATGCCGCGCGCATAATCATCAGCAGAACCAATAATATCTAACATGACCTGCATACGCGCAGCGCCATCCCGTTTTGATACATGGGGAACAATAATTAAATAATAGAGTGAAGCAATTGCCCCAGGTAATAATACCCAAAGTGCCATCGGGCCAACCAACACAACTAATAAAACAATAGAAACTAAAGGGATTACAGCAAAAATCGCAATTTCCGACGGTAAATGTGCCACCATATGGTGTAAGGTTGCGATATCGTCTGAAACCAGTCGTTTTAAGTTTTGGTCACCCTGTTTTGATAGGGTTGTGTTAGGTAACCGAATTAAATGATGAGCAATTTGACGACGTAATCGTGCCGAAAATCCAGCCTCTGCATCATGCACTAACCATGAAGCTAGTGCTGCCAATGCCGCCCCGACTATCCAAAAAACCGCTGAAAAGATCACCCAATAAGAAGATAAATAACCAATCAACTGAATCATGCCCCACAGGGCAGTTAAAATGGCTAAACCTGAAAATACGGCAGCAAGCGTACCTGCAAATAATTTAGGAAATGCTGGCTTGAGTGCAGGTGCCAAAGAAGAGTCTGTCATCAGATGAGATAACTTTAAATCAGACATGCTTATCTCTCTTTATATTCATAGAAAAAGCGGTACTTAAAATAAAATCTCGCTTCAATTGACCAGCAAGAATTGCCATTTCCGGCTTTAAAAAAGCATGAATAAGAAAATCATATAAAAAGTATTTTTTTAAAAACTTTAATTGCATCAAAAACTTCCTAACCACCCTATCAAAATATTTTTAGATCATTTTCTAGACTGTAAAAATTAATATGGTTTTGTCTAAATCATCTTGGTTGATATGACTAAAAGCCAACTGTACGTTTAGAGGCACCTTGTAAATCAAAAATAACGTCGTCAATTAAGTTATCAATCTGACGTGTATCTCGGTGATGTGCCGTAGTAATTAAATGAGCCATATTTCCAGAGGTTGCCAGATAATGCTTTTTCCAGATGTGCTCAGAAGGACACGGAAATACCACAGTGATTGAATTCGGATTCCGCCAAGCAGGAATGCCCACTGCTTGAAAGCGATCAACTGCGTACTGAGCCATTTTTAGACAATGTTGAATTCTCTGTCGTCTTTGTAAATTGGTTTGGCTACGTATTGCCGCCCACATCAACAAGACCGTATGGCCATTGCGAGAACCGCTAATGGTTTGATCCCGTGTAGAGATATAGTCCACATCTACCGATATACGCTCTACATTTTGGCGTTTGGCCACAACAATGCCACACGGAATCGGTGAACCAATCATTTTATGACCAGACACACAAATCGAGTCGATACCATGAGCAAAAGAAAATGCTTGAGGATGATCAACAAAAGGTAAAATCATGCCACTTAAGGCAGCGTCGGCATGAATATAATAATCTCGGCGCATGATTCCGATTTGCGCTAAGCGCTCTTGAATCATTTCAATATCATCAATTGCGCCGGTCATGGTCGTACCAATATTTGCAAAAATAATGGGGTGACTTTCTTTATTGGTTTTTATTTTATCGATTAAATCATCATAGTCGATTTCACCATTATCCAATGATTCAACCACGCAAGATTTCATCTGCAATAATTTGGCGATTTTTCCAACCGAATAATGCGTATCTTTTGAGTAATATAATGTGGAATCTGGAAATAGCTCACGCGCCAGATAGCAGCCAAACATATTACCTTCTGTGCCACCATTGGTTACGTATCCCCAGCTTTCCTCAAAAGGAATTTGAAAAATTTCAGCAAAATACGCCATCACATCTTTTTCAAAATCAAAAGAATTCAATGCGTAATTGCTATAGTCTTTCCAATCACCACAATTATTAATAGAGAATTTGAAAAAACGAAATAAAGCGGAATAATCAAAATCTGCAGATTCAGGATACCCAATATTGAAGTATTGATGTTTTAAACAGTAATTCCAGAATGTCTCTATTTTCTCTTGATCAGCAGGCGATAAAATCATTTTTTGCTCCGTTAATATGACGATTACAAGTCGTCTAAGGAGTCGCTATCAAAGATATAAATTTTATGTAAAATTTAGCGACCAGGATTTGTCGTATGCCTTATGAGGCAACCCTCTACCCTGCAATCCGTTGCCGTGCATCAACCAATGACCACCAATTTGATAAAGTGGGTGTGCGTCCTAATTCCTCAAAACTAATATTGATTCCCTGTGCTTTGAGTTCCGAAGAAAACTGCATAATTCGTAATGAGTCCAATCCATAAAGAATCAGGTTTTCTTCGGGATCTAATTCATCTTCTTCAATCAGTTGCTGGACCTTCTGCTCTAGCCAAGGTCGTGTAATGCCTGTTGCCACCTGCCCCACTACAGATTCGGTATCAGTGACTTGACCACAACGTGAAGATACATATTTCAAAGCTAAGCGATGTTCTTCTTCTGAAAAATCGGCAACTGCATCGCCAACCAAAAAGGGTTGTATGTCACTCATAAAGGCTTCAATTGCCGTAACCATACAACCGATATGAGCATAGACACCGCCAATAATGAGCTGATCACGATTCCAGTTTTGCATTCTTTCAAGCAAATCCGAACGTTTAAACGCGCTATAACGCCATTTCGTTAAGACAATGTCATGTTCAGCAGGAGAAAGTTGATCAATAATTTTTTGCTGATCGATTGTTGAGGCTGGCAAACCCGGCCCCCACATGGCATTCAGTAATGCACGATCTGCCGCTGGTTGTTCATAGGGCTGTGCTGTATAGACAACAGGAACATTGTTCCGATGTGCCCAACTTCTGAGTTGAATTAAATGATTAACAACCATTTTAATTAATTCACTTTCAGCATCGTAAAAATTTAAAAAGTAACGCTGCATATCATGAATTAATAAAACTGCTCGAGAAGGATCTAACTGCCAGTCTATTTTATTATTTGGATAACTCTCTCGTTTGGGCATGAGATAAGTAGAAATTTTTGAAATAGCCATATGCTGCTCAATATTTATTAAGATGTTGTAGATGTATTTAAAATGCTGCGAAGTTGTTTTTTGTCCACCTTACCGACTGCAGTCAGTGGCAAACTTTCGATTAATTTGATCTGGTCTGGAAGTTTGTATTGTGCAATACCCAACTCCATGAGATGGCGTCTGAGCACAACAGCTTTAAGTTCAGGATTCCGAGAAACAATAAAGGCACAACTCTTTTCACCGAATTGTTCATCAACAATTGCGACCAAAGCTGCGTGCATAACTTCCGGATGTAAAAGAATAAGTTTTTCTATTTCTTCCGAAGCAATCTTTTCACCACCACGGTTAATCTGGTCTTTAATTCTTCCTACTACCCGTAAATTGCCATCCGAAGTACGCTGCACGAGATCGCCCGAATAGTAATAGTTGTCTTCATCAAAGACCTGTGAATTATGTTCAGGGCTTTGGTAATAACCACAGAAGGTATAAGGTCCCCGAGTCGCAAGCATTCCTATTTCGCCTTCTGGGACTTCTTTATACTGCTCATCTACAATTTTGATTTCATCATCAGAACTGATAGGACGCCCTTGGGTGGTAAAAATTTGCTCATCGGAGTCATCGAGTCTGGTGTAATTGACCAAGCCTTCGGCCATTCCAAATACTTGTTGTAATTTACAATTGAGGACTTCAGGAACTTGACGGGCTAAAGATTCAGGAAAACTTGCTCCCCCCACTTGAAGCAACTTTAAAGACTGAATTTGATCTTTATATTGAGCTGCTTTTTCTAGCCACATAATGACAGCACTCGGCACTAAAGATGCCATATTGACTTGATGTCTTTGGATAATAGAAAAACAATTGAGCGGTTCAGGATTTGGTGCCATCACAACACATCCACCTGCATGTAAAACACCTAATGCACCGGGTGAACTCAACATAAAGTTATGCGGAGCTGGCAGAGCGCACAATAACCGAGTATTTGAGTTTAAACCGCAAATCTCGGCACTGGCCCGTACACTATAGTCGTAGTCATTATGCGTTCGTGGAATAAGTTTTGGTGTTCCCGTACTTCCACCTGACAATTGAAAGAAAGCAACTTCATCAGCAGGTGTAGATGAAAAATCGACAAAGGTCTCTGCTGATGTTTCAATCCAGTCTAATAATCCGAAATCGGTAGCTTGATGATTGAGCATCAAAATAATTTCAGGACTTAAATTTACTTCATGAAGTGAGTCAATAAATTGATTATTGCTAAAGACTTCATGCTGACGCGAACCAATTAAAAGCTTAGGTTGAATCTGTTTAATAAAGGCATTTAGTTCATATTGGCGATGACTATATAGCGCATTGAGCACAACCACACCAGCCTTAAGCAAGGCAAAAAAGACAATATAAAACTCCGCAACATTGGGAAGTTGTACTAAAGCAGTATCACCCTTGCCCAAGCCTTTTTCAGCTAGTCGAGTAGCTAAATTTGTTGATAGCCGGTCCAGCTCGATATAACTCAACTGACGCTCACCACAAATAATTGCCGGCGAATGCGGATACGATTGAACCCCTACCGTTAAAATGCGCGTCAAAGGTTGGTCAATCCAATAACCTTTATTTCGATAGTGTTGCGCTCTCTCTGAAGACCAGCGAACAAACTCAATCAACTGTTTTTTCATGACATTCTAAATATTCAATTTAATTTAATGGTTATCAAGCTATTGATTCTTCGTAAATTTTCTTACATATCGGCATAAATATTTAATTTGAATACCGACAAAAGAAAATTCTTAAGACGGACAAGCTATATATTCACAGCAAAATTGGAAATGATTAACAAATGCAACTGGTAATCATTTTCATTTGTTTGTATGATGCTGAAACAAGATTAATTTGTCAACCGAGTTATCGTTCAATGTGTGAATTAACTTCGATGCAAGCGGCCTGCTGGTTTGGTCGCTCTGGCAACGCAACTTTAGGTGGGGTTGCTGCCCACCTCTATGCAGAATTTGACGGTCAATTTATTGATCTACAAAAATTACATTTAGCACTTCAACGACTTTATAAAGAACACCCTATTTTGAGGTTAAGTTTGAGCGCCGATGGCATCGCAAACATTATGTCTGAGAAGACTCAACAGATATTAGAAGTCGATGATTTTTCAAAGCTTAGCGATCATCAAATTGAGCAAATGCTCATGCAAAAACGCGAGCAATGGACCCATCAAAAACTTGATTTAAGTCAGGGTCAAACTGCAAGATTTTCTGTAAGTGTTCTTAAAAATAATATTTTCCGTTTTCATGTAGATACGGACATGATTGCTATAGATCCTTCCAGCTTTTTGAACTTAATGGAAGATCTTTCTTTGTTTTATGAAGACCCAGAAATATCATTCTCCCATCCGCCTAATTTTTTTGACTGGTATCAAAAAATACGGACAGACCCTGACCTAAAAAAATTAAACCAACGAGACCGCTTATGGTGGAAACAACGTCTGCCTCATATTAGCCCTGCTCCGTCTCTACCTTTCATTAATCAAGAATTCAAAACAGCAAAAAGTGATCGTTTAAGTACGTGGTTATCGCCGGAAGAACGAAAAGCATTACAGCAACTTGCTAGAGAACAACACATTACTGTGACTAACCTGATATTAGGTTTATTTGCCTATACGCTTGGTCATGCAACCAAAGATCACAGCTTCCGATTGAATATTCCTACTTTTTGGCGCGAACCGGTTTTAAAAAATGTCGAAGGCACTATTGGCGATTTTGCTAATTTAGTCATTCTAAATGTCGATATGAAAGAGACAACTACCTTATCCGTATTCTGCAAACAAATAGCAAATCAAATGCTTGAGTTATTAGAGCATTCACATTATTCGGGTGTTAATGTTCTACGTGACCTATCCCGTTATCATGGTAGTGCACAGATTGCTCCCGTGGTATTTACAGCGGCACTTGATTTAGAAAATGATAATTTACTTTCCGAACGTGTCCGCCGTGTTTTTGGCTCAATGAATTGGGTCATTTCACAAGGGCCACAAGTTGCACTTGATGCACAAGTTGCTCATGTAGATGACGGTATTTTAGTTAACTGGGACATCCGTTTAGATGCTCTACCCAAAGAATGGATCACGAATTTATTTAAATCTTTCATTCATTTACTTAAAAATCTTGCAGCGCACCCTGAACAACTTAATACACAAATTATAAGCCCAGCCCAAAATACTCCATCAGATCGTACATCCCAAAAATCATTAAACGCGTTACAGCAAGCCTACCTATTAGGCCGAACTCAAGCCCTTCCTTTAGGTGGTGTTGCCATGCAAGAGTTTAGGCAGTATCACGGCGAAATGGATATTGTTTTATTAAAACAACGATTGACAGAAATGGTACGGCGGCATGACAGCTTACGAACCTATATTGATAAAAATAGGTTAGTACAATATGTAAGCAATCAAGTGAGTATCAATTTAAAAGAAATAGACCTAACTACATGGGAACCTGAACGTGCTTCTCACCACATCGAGTCCTATAAAAATAGTTATACGCATGAGCTATTTGATTTAAATCAGTCGCCTTGGAATATCACCGTCTTTTTATTAAAAAATAATTTATTAACGATTTTTGTCCGCTTTGATGCATTAATTTTAGATGGCCGATCTATAGCTTCACTAATGTTAGAGCTATTCGATGGACAACAACATGATATCCAAACGCAAATAGAAGAAAATGAAGTTGAAAATAGCTTGTCTGTTCATCAGGCAGATATGGCTTACTGGGAAAGAAAATTTTCTAAATTATCGGCTATTCCTGCGCTTCCGTGGAAAACACCCTTACAGCATTTATCGACTTCACATTACCAACGTAACAGTCTGGTTATAGAAAAAGATCAATTTAAACAGTTGTCTAAAATTGGAGCGAAACATTCACTGTTTAAAAACTCAGTCATCATGGCGATTATTTTGGAAGTGCTATCTCATTGGAACACTGACAAATCTCTATGTGTTGCTGTTCCTACACTTCCCCTCTATGCCGGACCATTTTCCAATAGTTCTACGTTTATTGCTGTTGAGTGGAAAACTTCAGATCAATTTGCTGAACAAGCAAACCGTTTGCAAACTGAAGTTTTAGAGGGTTTACAGCATCTTTCATTTTCAGGCGTTGATCTCGCTCGACTATTATTTGAAAAAGTTGGCACTGCTCCAGTATTACCGATTGTAATTACAAATGGTTTGTCATGGCCTGTATTATCTGAATCTCATCCTATTCAGCAACTAGATGGCCTTACTCAAACACCTCAAGTTGCAATTGATATTCGCTTTAGCACAAGAAATGACGGCGCTTTGATTTTCGATATTGATTATGCCCAAGAAGCATTTCCATCCCACATGATTGATGATTTCTTGAATGCACTACAATTGGCAATCAAGCAAATTATTGGTTCAGAAATATTCAGTTTTGATCTCAGTAATTTTTTCAGTGAGCTTCAAAATAAACGGCCATATTTCAAGAATAATGAGTCCGATCATTCATCTATACCACTTGAAAATAATGCTAAACAGCAAAATCAACTACTCGATATTTATTTAGAAGTGATAGGCCAACCACCAAATAAGGAAGTGGACAGCTCAACTCATTTTACTCATCTCGGGCTGCGTCCACATCATTTAAAGGTCGTTTCAAAACGTATCAATGAGACATACGCGATTCAGCTCTCACCTGTTCAACTTATTCAATGTCGTAATATTGCTGATGTAGAGAAACTACTAACACCACATTAATTCGTATTTTTAACTTTCATAATTTTGGAAACAGATAAAGTATAAACATGAAAAAAATAGATATTACCGGAATTGGTATTGGGCCATTCAACTTAGGTTTAGCTGCTCTTTTGTCTCATCATCCCGAAATCAAAAGCGTATTTTTAGAACGTAAACCAGAATTTCGATGGCATGAAGGGTTGCTATTGCAAGGCACAACATTACAAGTTCCTTTCTTTGCCGACTTGGTTACTATGGCCAATCCTTGCCATCCCTTAGGCTATATTAATTATTTACATCAACATGATCGCTTACATCAGTTTTATTATTACGATAGTTTTTTAATTCCACGCCGTGAATATGATCATTATTGCCGTTGGGCTTCAAAACAATTACCCGATTGTCGATTTGGAGAAAACGTAAGTCATGTGGAATATGATGCCAAGCTCGATAAATTTACTATAGAAAGTGAATCAGCCTCGGGCGAAAAACAAAAATATATAAGCCAAAATCTGGCGATTGGCATTGGAACAAAACCTCGAATTCCTAAATGGCTAGAAACATGCAAACACCCTTTGGTAAAACATTCAGCGGAGTTTGCAAAAATTCAGGAACAACTCAAGCAATGTAAACAGGTCACGGTTATTGGTTCGGGCCAAAGTGCAGCAGAATGCGTACTTGCTTTATTTAATTCACTTACACCAGAACAAGTAAAAGCAGGTGCATCTATTCGTTGGATCACACGTTCTGCCGGCTTTCACCCGATGGAATATTCTAAACTTGGACAAGAGTGCTTTACCCCTGCATATATGCAATATTTCCAAAGCCTGCCTAGAGATAAACGCCGCGATATTGCTGCTAGTCAGGGCCTGATCTATAAAGGAATTAGTTTCTCAACCATTGGTGATATATATGATGTACTTTATGAGCGTTCAGTGGCCGGTGAAAAATCCGGTTTAAGCCTATACACAAGCTGCGAAGTTGAATCGGTTGAAGAACTTGAATCGGGTTCTCTGCGTTTAACCTGTTTACACACCCAACTCGATCAACGTTGCGAATTAGAAACTGATGCCCTTGTCGCAGCTACAGGCTATGTTCATGATTGGCCTGAATGGTTCCAAAATATGAAAGGTTCTATTTTAGCTGTTGATGATAAAAATGATTGTATTGTTCAAGAAGACTTTACGGCTTTACGTTGTGATCAGGGACAAGGTCGAATTTTCATTCAAAATGCTGAGATTTTTCAGCAAGGCGTTGGTTCTCCAGATTTAGGAATCGGAGCAACTCGAAACTCAGTAATTATTAATCAATTACTGGGGCGTAATGCTTATCGAATTCCTAAACAGTCTTCTTTCCAGCACTATGGTTTGCCAAAATAAAATATAAATATCATAAAAAAACCCGCGATTGCGGGTTTTTTATTCGGTTGAAGATTACAACAAATTAAAAGTCATATGATACAGATAGCATATACGTTCTTGGTGCACCTAAAGCCAAATTCGTCAATTGTGGCTGTGCCCAATACGCTTTGTTGGTTAAGTTATAGATATTGGCGCGGAAAGTAACTGGGTGGTTCTCGACTTTCGTGCTATAGCGTGCGCCAACATCTAAGAGCGTACGCCCAGGTACGGACAAGGTATTTTCTGCATTAATATATTGCTTGGAAACTGCATTGATATTTCCTGATAAGGTTAAAGTCCCTTGTGCTACTTGAGTATCCCACTCTGCTCCAAGCTTAGCCTGATTTTTTGGCACAGCAACTGCTGTATGACCATCGTTTCCTCCACTCTTAGTCTTGGTAAGTTCAGGATCAAGATAGGTAAAGCCCCCCATTAAACGTACATGTTCAATCGGTGAACCAAAGAATGACCATTCAATACCACGATTTCGTTGTTCTCCATCCGAAACAAAGGTAGGTAAGTTATTCACAAGCTGTGAAGGATCTGAATAACTATTTGGTTTGGTAATTTCAAATGCACTCAATGTATGCGCAAATGTCCCCAAATCAACCTTCAAACCAAGTTCCTGTTGTTTGGTTTTTTGAGGAGGAAATATTGTCCCTTTATTTGATGTAGTTGCAGGTGCCTGATCTCCCTTTGTCAAACCTTCAATATAGTTTGCATAAACAGAAATTTTATCAGTCGCTTTAATCAGTAAGGCGACACCAGGCGTGGTTGCTGATTTAGCATTTTCAGGCAATGTATTAACAGAACTTGTTGCTTTTACAGTCTGATGACGAAGTCCTAAAGTCAACTGTACTTTATCTTGAGCAAACGACAATGTATCGGCTAAACCGAAGCTAGAGGTGGAGAGTGTCGAATGAAATAGAAACGGCGGTGTAAATTCCGGTTTAGGCCCCCAATTTGGATTTGGATCATAAATATTCGTAATAACAGGCTTACTAAAACCTGGGATAATTCTATAACCATAATCATCTTGTGCATGATTATAGTAGGTTGCATTGGCGACCCATTGATGTTTCACAGGCCCCGTCTCAAACTTACCTTTAAAACCAGCATCTGCTGATTTTTTATCGACGTCAAAAGCAAGTTGTCCAAGTGTTGAACTCAGTGTTCCAGTGCTACTCGTAATCGTTCCTGCACTTGCCCCATTATATTTATATTGGGTTGTACTTTGTCCATAAGCCGCATATGCCATTAACTGATCAGAAAAATCATATTCGCCACGAATCATGGCACCTTTATCTTTGGTTTCAACAGAGCCCCAATCCGGACTAAGTAAGGTATCCGCTTTCGGTGGTTTCGGAATTCCAACTGCAGTAGAGACGTTAACACCACGTGTTACACCATCAACATGATCTAAGGCATCGTAAGCATCAACAAAAACACGTGCTTTTTCACCTTGCCAATCTAAGCCAAGCGAAAATAAACGACTTTCTTTCGACTGATCATTAACTGCTGCATCACCATCTCGATACATCCCATTGATACGAACGCCGAATTCTTTATTTTCACCAAATCTTCTTCCAACATCGACATGTCCACCAAACTGAGCATCCGACATATAAGTTGTGGTCAATCGTGCAAACGGTTCATCAGCCGCATATTTGGTCACTAGATTTACCGTTCCACCCACCGATCCTGCTGGCGGCATCCCATTTAACAAAGCGGAAGGACCTTTCAACACCTCAACGCGGCTAAACATTTCCGGAGAAGTTCGATAAAACGGTGTGATACCAAAAAGTCCGTTCATTGACATATCATTCGTGCTCGAAGCATATCCACGAATATAATAGTTTTCACTCCAACCACCACTTGCACCGTTGGTATATATCGATGGATCAGTTGCTGCAATCACTTCTGTAATATCTTTTGCCTGTTTATCTTCGATATATTTATCTGTATAACTAATCGTATTAAATGGCGTATCTAGAAATTTTTTACTACCGAGAAATCCAACATTGCTCGATGTTGCAACTTGTCCACCTGCATAAGTATCGTCTTGTTCAGCTTTTACGGTAATTGCTGGTAAAGCTGCTACATTTGTTTGAGCAGCTTGTTGTTGTTCTAGAGTTTTTGTTGAATTATCAATAACAGCAGCATAGGTATTTGATGCACATAGTACAAATACAGTGCCTAATGCATAGCCTAATCGAAGGGCCATTTGTGCAGATGCAATACCATTTAATACAAAAGAACGGTGATTAATTCTTTGATCATTCCCACTTTTAAAATTACGGTTATCGCTAACGTTGTTCATTGAAAGACCTTTAATGTTGTGATTCATTTTTTATTGACTATCTGCTTAAAGTACAAAGCAAAATAGTGAAAATTTATGCTGTAAAATTTGATTACGTGATGTGCATAAAAATTTATTGGTAGCCTTTTTTTACATCTTCCATCACTATTTTAAGTGAGGTTGGGCTTGCAGCCGTGGTGTACCACGCATCGGCATCGACAAAAATGACACGACCGTTTTTCCACGCTTTGGTTTGACGTAATAATGGATTTTCAACACTGGCAGCATTAATGTTTGAGCGATGTTCCATCACAGCAGTTCGGTCCACGATATAGAGAATATCCGGGTCCGCTTTTTTGATGAATTCACTCGAAATTGGTTGCCCATGTAGACTTGTATCCACCACACCACTTGCAGGCTTTACCCCAAAAGCATTAAAAATAAAGCCATAGCGTGACTGAATACCAAAATTACTAAATGCCCCATTGTTATGAAGAACGACTAACGCTCTTTCTGGGCGATTGGCCGTTACGGCTTGTACTTGCTTCACCTGTTCATCAAGTTCAGAAACTTTCTGGCGGGCTAAATCTTCTTTATTAAATATTTTTCCTAAGGTCATCATATGGTCTTTAACCAGACCAATATGATTACTCTCACTATTGTTGAAGTTAATATCGTAATGAATGGTCGGGGCAATTTTTGACAGTTCCTGATACTGATTAACGTGTAATGGTGTCATCAAAATCAAGTCTGGTTTTAATGCATATATCCGTTCCATATTGGGTTGTACAATTGCACCCAAATCCTGAATTTGTGTATCTTTTTTATATTTTTCCAAAAAGTGTGGAACATAATCTTTTGGCATTCCCATAATCGGGACATTCAGTTGATCTAAAAAGTCAGCTTCATTCATATCAAGTACGGCAACGCGTTGCGGTAGATGATCTATCACCGTGGTTCCAAGCGCATGTTTTACCGTAATCGGTTCTGCTAGCTTCTGAGAAGCCTGAGTGGTATCTGCAACTTTTTGATCACATGCTTGTAGAGTGACAGCTGCCGCTATGATGAGGGCGACTCCCCCATACTTTTTCTTCCAGTTCATATGTATTCAAGCTCCAGATGAGTTGAAGTAATTACACATACAGCCACGCTCACTGTATGTAATTTCAAAATCAAGCTCGTACAGATCATTTAATTGCGCCTCTGTAATCACTTGTTCGGTTAACCCACTGAAATGAAGCTTGCCGTTCTTCAGCGCGACAATATGATCCGAATAATTCGTGGCAAAATTGATGTCATGAATGACTAAAATCACAGTGCGCCCTTGTTCATCACATAAGCGCCTGAGTGCGCGCATAATTTGAACGGCATGTTTCATATCAAGGTTATTTAAGGGTTCGTCTAATAAAAGTACGTCTGTTTGCTGTGCGATCGTCATCGCCAAAAAGGCCATTTGCCTTTGGCCACCACTAATTTCATCGATGTAAGATTTGCGCAGCGGCTCTAAAGAAAGAAACTCAATCGCCTCATCAACCACCTGACGATCTTGCTCGGTTAAAACACCACGGCTATAGGGAAAGCGTCCAAATGAAACCAGCTCTTCTACGGTTAAGCGCAAATTAAAGCCGGGTGCTTGACGTAAAGTCGCGACATGCTTGGCGTAAACAGCGGTTTTAATATCCGCAATATTTTGATGATTAAGAAAAATCTCGCCTTTATCCGGCTCAATTAAACGTGCCATCATCATGAGTAAAGTCGATTTTCCGGCTCCATTTGGACCAATGAGTGACGTCACCTGACCTGTAGGAAATTCAACATTTACGTCAGTCAGTATTGGCTTATTTCCATATGACTTATTGATATTCTTGACATGAATCATGCAACACCTCGGGTACGAACCGTCAGCGCAAGGAAATAAATGCCACATACGAGATTGACCAGAATGCTGACGGTCGTTTTGTAATTAAAAACGTGCTCAACTAAAATTTGAGCAGCAATAAATATGGCAATCGTGATGGCACAACCCATGGGCAGCGTTAATTTATGCTTATAACTTCTTGCTAGTGCATAAGTAATATTGGCAATGAATACGCCCATAAATACTGTCGGGCCAATCAGACTGGTAGATACCGCAACCAAAATAGCGATCAGGGCTAAATAGAAACTGACATAACGGTGATGATGAATGCCTAATGAAATTGCTTGCTCGCGCCCTAAAACCAGAACATCCAAAACAGGAAGTGCTTTCCTACCAAGGAATAGAACAATGACTACGGCTAGGCTGGCATAAAATAAAGTTTCTGGTTGAGAGCGATTAAACGAAGCATAGCTAAGGCCTTGGAAAACAGAAAATTCACCAGGATTAATTTTGAGTTGAATAAATTGAGTAACCGTCCCGACGACCATCGTAAGGACTAAACCTAAAAGCAACAGGAGAAAGACATCATTTCTGCCATATGGCAATAACCACTTATGGATTACCCACGAATAAAGCAGCATTAAAACGATTGAGATAAAGAAATTACCATTTACCCCTAACTGGCTTAATCCATGCGTTCCCCAAAAGAACAACAACAAAACTTGCCATAAGAGATAAATCGCTTCATAGCCCATAATTGAGGGAGTCAAAATACGATTACCGACCAGTGTCTGAAAAACAATCGAGGAAAAAGCAACGCAAATACCAGCTATCACAATCGTGGCAAGACGCAGAAGTCGATTAGGAATGACGTAATCAAAATCTAACCCTGAGTTTAAAAATAAAAAACTTATTGCTAGGCAGATGACAATTAGATAAATCGTCCATAGCTTTGTAATACGCATTATCTGAACTCCCTCACAATGAGGATGAGGAAAATAATTCCCCCCACACCACCTGCGGTAAGTCCAATTGGCACTTCAAATGGATAAATAATCGAGCGACCAAGAATGTCGCAAACCAGTAATAGAGATGCCCCACCCAAAGCCACAATGGGCAAGGTTTTAGCTAAGTTTTCTCCGTATTTCAGTGCGACTAAATTAGGGACCACGAGCCCGACAAAAGGAATAGCACCAACCGTAATTACTGTGGTCGAAACTGTAATGGCAACCAGTATTAAACCAATAGCGGCTATAGCTGCATAATTAAGTCCCAAGCTAGAAGCCATCTCTTCACCCATACCAATCACGGTAAAGCGGTGTGCAAAAAGATAAGTCAGGACAACAATCGGAAAAATAA
The DNA here is from genome assembly GCF_038562025.1 of Acinetobacter sp. D009. Lineage (NCBI taxonomy): Bacteria > Pseudomonadati > Pseudomonadota > Gammaproteobacteria > Moraxellales > Moraxellaceae > Acinetobacter > Acinetobacter sp. D009. The sequence goes on along the minus strand of NZ_CP151886.1, from coordinate 1,126,460 downwards.
TGTAAATAACTTCATAGTGGCCTTGGACAATTTTTGAAAAATCTCCTAAAAGCCACCCTTGCATACTTTGTAAAATATTAAAGCGATAGGCATAAAACTCAGCTAAGGCACTCAGTACACTGCCGTACATCAAGCCAATAACCGGTACTAAAACCGTATTTCTAAAACGGATTCGACGGATAATTGCGATATAAATTAAGCTGGCAATAAAACAAAAAATGATCGCAAATATCATTTTACTCAGCGTACTGGTTACCGGAACTAAAGTTAACGACACTAAAATTCCTAGTTTGGCAGCATCTAAACCGCCCGACGTTTCCGGTTCAACAAACTTGTTACGCACAATATGCTGCAAGATGACACCACATACCGCCAACCCGATACCGGTGAGCACAATGGTAATTAAACGAGGGATACGGCTGGCTGTAAGAGTGAGCCAACTCTCATGAGAAAAAGAAAATAAGGTAGACCACTGTATTTGCTCAGCTCCGAGCAATAATGAACAAATACATAAAATGATAAAAATAAAAAATAAGCCGAATTGCATCAGTGGCGTGCCCCACTTGAGCGTAATAAAACCGATGCAAATTGTAAATTTAGTCCCATCAAACCAAAGCGAGGGAAAATTTGTTCAATATTTGATGGGCTTATTAACCTTTCATGATTGAATATTCTCATGAAAATTCCTCAATTTTATCGAGACAACAGAATTAGTTCCTTTTGAATAGGCAAAATCACAGCCCTATTCTGAGGATCGTTTTTTCATCTTTAAATTATTTTTGCCGAACCAATTTCGAATTAAATAAATATTAATCAATCACTTATTATTTATTTTCTATTTTAAAAATTCGTCATTCTCAATTGGCACCATCTTCTTGCAAATAATAATCTTGATGTAAATGAGAATCAATTATAGTATGTTTAAAGGTAAAATGTAACCCTACTGTTACATCAGTACAGTTCATGTGGACATCAACTCATTAGAAAAAGGTCAATTTTTGCAAACAAGCAAATCTATAACATTATGAATTATATGAAATTTAATCTAATGTAAAAAATTTGCGAAATAAAAATTGATGAAAATAGCCATTTGATAAACCAGGATTCATTTATGTTGGAACAATTTTCCAAATCGCCCTCTCTCCTTTCGGTTACTGATTACGAAGAACATATCTGGATGTTGCAACTACAGCAGCCTGAACAAGTTAATCGACGTTTTAATCTGTGGAAAGTTAATCAAGGTTTAGACATTCAACTGCTGATTAAAGCAATTCAAGACATTATTAAAACTACGCCTGACTTAAATGTCCGTTATACATTTAGTGACGAAGGTGATTTATACAAATATCCATTTGATGATCATTCAGCTTGCCTAGAATTAAAAAAGAGCAATACAGAACAAGTATTTGAGCAGATAGCTAACTTAAAAGCGCAACCATGGAATGCAGAATTTCATCCCCCTTTTTTTACAAGTCTCGTAGAAACTGAACAAGACTATTTCCTGATTTTAGCGCTCCACCCGATTCTTGATGAAAGCTATCAAAAGTCAGATTTCATTCAGGCCATACAAAATCGCTATCGACAATATTCACCCAATAATATGCCATTGGTACTGAATGAAATTGATATCTCACATCATCTAGATACAAGTTTCACAAAAGCGTCAGAACAACCTAACCAAGCTTATGTTTCGGAAATTATTTTAGAAGAGTTCCGAAATACGCTCGCTGAGCCAGAAATGAGCCAACATGATGACTTTTTTGATTTTGGCGGCCATTCACTATTAGCAACACGAATTATTGGAAATCTACTCAATAAACATGGAATTGAGATTCAATTTAATGATTTCTTTAAATCTCCATCTGCTGCTGACTTAGCCCAATATGCTTTCGTTAAATCTGCAAAAACTGAAAAATCCACCTTACAAAGTGTCGATAAAGCCCCACTTACTTTAGCTCAAGATTTCCTGTGGCAAGCTTATTCTGCGTTCGATTTTAGCCCAATTTATAACTTGCCATTTGCCGTAGAATTCCTTGAAGAAATTAATGAAGATGTTTTCTTGCAAGCATTTACAGATATTGTTGAGCGCCATGCAGGTTTACGCACAATTTTTAATAGCGCCAATGGTGAAACCTATCAACAGGTTGTTCCTACGTCTGAACTTCAACAATTCAAATGGTTTTGGAACAGTGCCGAAAGTAACGATGCAACGCTTGCCAGTGAAGCTTCATATAAATTTGATTTAACTCGCGAACTTCCCTTAAGAATTCGTTTAATTCGAAATGCCAAAGGTCGCCAAACTTTATCGTTTTTAGTTCACCACATGGTGATTGATGAATGGTCTTTAAATACCATTATGGCTGACCTTGCGCATGCTTATCTTGCTCGCTCAACTGCTCAAGCACCAAGCTGGAAGACACCTGCCCAATCTATTATTGATTTTTCTTTACTCCAGCAAAAGCAAGGGATTAACCAAGACCATCTAAATTATTGGACTAACCTGCTAACAGGAGCAACCAAAGGTCTAAGTCTCCCTGTTTCAGAAAATGAATTAAATGCTGAAAAGGAAAAACCTCCAGTCCAATGGCTCGAACTTAAATTTGCACCGGAAATGCATGACAAGCTCCTCGCATTTTCGAGACAACACGGCTCTTCTATTTTCGCGGTTCTCTATACTGCAATCGCCAATGCGTTACAGCAACAAGGCAATTTAAAAGATATTGTGATTGGCACTTCTGCATCTGGACGAACTGATCCTGAGTTTTTTGATACGGTGGGTTATTTTACGACCATGGTTGCGCATCGCACACAGTTTAGCCCTTCAGATTCATTCCAATCATTGCTCCACAATATCAGCACAATGATTAATACCTCGATGGCCTATGCAGATATTCCCATCAACCATATTCAAAATGCATTAGGAATGAGCGCAGATGAAGGACTGTTATTTGATGTGTTTATTCATATCCATTCAAATAACGCTTTAAACGGCGCGCTCAAAACACCTCAGGGACAAGACCTTCCTTATCGTCAGATCTTGCCGGAACGTGATGAATCAATGTTCGGGTTACATTTTGAAATTATGGAAAATGTGATTGATGGACAACATCAGTTAAGCATGATCATTACGTATCAAGCCCATCGCTTCCCGACTGCAACAGTGCAAAGTATCTGTGAAAAAATTAAGGCAACCTTAGCTCAAATCTAGTTGTCCTAAAACCAACCATGTGCTTAAAAGCAAACATCTCGACTCTGCTTTTAAGCACATTCCAATTTTTCTATTTTATTTGCTGCTCTACTTTATTCACCACATCCTGAATTGTTTTGCAGCTAATGAGTGTATAAAAATCAATTTGTGTATTAAGCTTCCGAGAAAGTTTCTGAGCAATACTCATGAGTTGTTTCGGACGAATTCCTATCGCTAATATTTCACTTCTATAAAAAATATCCATTCTTTCAGCTTGGCTATCAGCTATGCATTCACGGAAAACCGATAAGACCGAATCTCCCACCTCAGCGACTGATGACAGTGTTTTAGTGGAATTTGTAGCCAACGTTGAAGATACGTAAATTTTACTCTGAGCGATTTCTTGCACAGCTTTACGATCAATTTTTCCATTTCGGGTCAAAGGTATGGTTTCGACGGCCAAATATTTCGAAGGAATATGAGAACTTGGCAAATGCACTTTTAAAAAGTTCTTTAATTCGGGGCTATTTAAGCGAGTAGTTTTGTATTTATTTTCTAGGGTATAAACGGCGACTAACTCTTGAGTTTCAGTCGTTGGATGTACACAACTTACCACCACACAATTATGAATATACGGGTTCTTCGTTAAAGCATTTTCAACCTCGGCCGCAGAGATTCTCACGCCTTTTATCTTTAAATAACCCTCCTCACGTCCAGCAAAAATAATATTTCCATCTTCCCTAAAATATCCTTGATCACTCATGCGAAAAGCAGTTTGAGTTTCATTTTCACTCACTTGAATATCAACGAAATCTTTATAATAAATTTCCCCATCAAGTAAATAACCATTTGATAAATTCAGGCCGGTCATATACATCGTACCGATCTGGCCCATTTGGCAAGGCTTAAGATTTTCATCCAAAATAAAATAATGGTTATTTTCTAAAGCTTTTCCATACGGAATAATTTCCTGATCTTGCTCATTTATTTCATGCCATATACTCCAAATTGTTGTCTCTGTAGGTCCACCTAATGAAAATAAACAAGCGTTAGGCAATTGTTCTCTTAACTTCGAAATGAGTGAAGGTTTGATATAGTCGCCGCCTTGGGCAATTAAACGCAAAGACTGTAGTTGTTCTTTTTGAGCTACACTGAACAGCATATCGACAATAGCAGGCACACTGCTCCAAATTGTAACCTTATAACGATCTACAAAATTGGCCCAGACAACAGCATTTTTACTTTGCTCAAAGGATGGAACCACCAAAGTTGCACCCACTGCCATTGAAGCAAAAACATCAAATACCGACATATCATGATGAAACGGTGTTACCGCCATAATCACATCGTCAGCAGTAATTCCCCATTCCGAGATCGTTTGTTGTAGCGTGTTTTCAGTGGCTTGATTATTTAGGACCACACATTTCGGAGTCCCTGTACTTCCCGAAGTATATAAATAATATGCCGGAAGTCGGTTAATTTCGGCATTTAAGCTCGCTTCATACTCAGTTGTAGCCGATAAAATTTCGTTAATATTTAGGTTTTGAACACCAGCAATAGATGAGTCACTCACCACAACATCTGCCCGACTATTCTTCAATAAATAGTTCAGTCTCGATGGCGGAGAATCCATATCTACAGGTAACCAAATGATGCCCGTAAGCGCACAGGCCAAAGCGGTATAAATATGCTCAGGACTTTTTCTTAGGCAAATTGCAACCACAGACCCTGTCGCCAAATCTTGCTTTTTTAGCGCATACATGACTTTGACGACCTGAGTCTCTACCTCAGCATAACTAATGCTACGGTCTTCAAAAATAAGTGCTGTTCGATTGGAATTTTGTTCAAAAATATTTTCATAAATTCGCTTTAAGAAATTTTCTACGTTGTTATTTTTATCATTCATTTGCCCTAAATTTTGACTCAAATCTTTTAGCATTTATGTTGGTCCTCACCCTATTCTTTATGCAATACCACCCAACCTAATATTCAAAACAAAGTTATAAAAATGTCGTCTCTATCGCTGTTTGTTCGAATAATAGATATCCCAGCACAATAATACAAATGATAATCATTTACAATTAATATTAAGAGAAATATCAATTTTCTCGTTTTAAGAGTTATTTATAAAAAATCATAAATATCAAAATAATAAGGTAATTTTTAAGCTTAATTCTAATCATTTAGAGGGCTATATTTATGAACTAAAAACCACAATTAATAATGATTATTATTTACATTTAGAGCTAATTTAGTTATCGTAATGAATAGAGAGACTACATCTATATCAATTATTACGCTCTATAGTAATCATGAAGCTTGGGTTATATGTATGACAAAAATTGCAGAAAAATCGAAACAAGAATATGGCGACTTACTAAAAGAAAAAGACCATTTACAAGATATGGAACAGCTTGAGATGACTATCGTCTCGATCCATACGCCGTATCCGTCCATTGTCAGAATTCAAGGAAAAATCAACACATTACAGCCAGAGCTTTGGCAAGCTCCTAATTTGGCAATTCGGTTAATTGTGAGCAATCCGCCAGAGGGACAACCCATCTCACGCGTCTATACGGTCCGTTCGTTCAATCCTGTAAATGCTCAAATCGAAATTGATTTTGTTAAACATGAAGATTTAAGTCCAGCAATGGAATGGCTTAATTCGGCTCAAGTGGGTACAAAAATCGGGCTTATTGGCCCCCGCCCTCATTTCATTCCCAATTTCATACATAAAAAACATGTGGTCATGTTTGCCGACGATACAGCTGTACCCGCGTTATATTCCATATTGAATGAATGGGAAAATGGCGTAAGTGCTGATATTTTTATTGAAAGTTTTGAAAAAGATATTGCTAGCCAATTACCCCATCATGACCATGTTCAAATTCATTCGTTCCATAAAGAACATCACAGGCCACAAAAAGGTCTTCTTTTAAAAGCAGCATTTGCACTAAAAACTTATGACAATATTACGATTTGGGCGGCTTGCGAACGCAAAGAAGCCAGAGCTTTACGCCAGTTTTTTCTAGAAGACAAACAGTTTAATAAAAATGACGTGCGTATTGCTGGCTATTGGAGAGATGGCGTATCAAGTTCAGAACTAGACATACTCCGTGCTCAACATTATCAAAAACATATTCAGCAAGGTAAGACGTTGAATGAATATGATGACCTTGATTTAGCAAATTAAGATCAGCAATCATTTGAATAAAACCTGCTTTGTGCAGGTTTTTTTTATGGGTCAACAATATCTATAAATATAAAGCTATACGACCATATCAATTATGCAACGACATGTTGCAGTTAACCTATTTTTTAACCTCACATAGAACATTACTATATTTCTCAAGAGATAAATAAAAATTTGGGAGATTAGATCATGAATGCTTATCTACATCGTAGTGAAGATCGAGGGCATGTAAAAGCAGGCTGGTTAGAGTCTTATCATAGCTTTTCATTTGGTAGCTGGTACGACCCTAAATATATGGGTGTAAGCGCTCTACGTGTAATTAATGACGACCAGATTGATGCGCATAATGGTTTTGGTACACACTCCCATGACAACATGGAAATCTTAACTTGTGTGCTAGATGGTGCGATTTCACATCGCGACACCATGGGAAATGAAGGCCAGATTAAAGCGGGTGAATGGCAACTTATGAGTGCCGGCACAGGTGTTGCCCACAGTGAAATCAACAACACTGATACGCCTGTACATTTACTACAAATCTGGATTATTCCTGATGAAAGAGATGCAGAGCCAAATTACCAGCAAATTAATCTTGACCCACGTAAAGATCCAAACAAATGGCATTTAATTGCAGGTCCTGATGCAAATGCACCAATGCATATTCGCCAAAATGCAGAAGTAAAATCTGCCGTATTGGAAAAAGGACATGAGTTAACGGTTGATACAGTTAAAAAAGTGAACTATGTGCACGTGATTTCAGGTGTAGTTCGCATTGGCGATCAAGAAGTTAAAGCAGGCGATGCTTTAGTTTTTGAAGATAAAGCGACAATTCACGCAACTGAAGACAGTCAATTTATCTGGTTCGATTTACCTTAAATCATCAAAAGCCCTTTGCATAAAAGGGCTTTTTTTAATCTCCCCCACCACCGCCATCACATCCTCCTGAATCTGAAGATGATGATGAACAGTCATTTGAGTAACTAGAGCTATGATGATGACTCGGACTATTATCGTGAAAATGATGTGTTGAAGCAGATGAATGATCATGCTCACCAGAGGGTGAATAATTTTTTAAATTTCTGAGTAGTGCGATTAAACAAATGAGTCCAATACTAGAAAAAATGACTATGAATATAATAATAAATAATTTCAAATAGCGACCTCCTAGATCAAGCTATAGAGATGCTTGTTGTGTTCCCATTTATTATATGAGTCATGTTTAATAAACAAGTTGTTTTTTGATAAGTTGAAATATTAGCTATAAAAAATTTTAGAAAAAGACTTTATATATTGCTCGGCCTTCGCATCATAATTTTGAAAACCCGCATCAAAAACCCATCTTTCAATTTCAGATTTTTTGACTAAATTTTGCAAATGAAGCTGATGATGTCGGTCTAGTTCCTCTTTGAGAGCTTGCAGCATTACTTCATTTAAACCAGAGGGAGGATTCAGACCTGTATCTAAAATACTAGGGGCAAATGCCACACTTTTCAGTTCCAGTTGATGCGTTGTCTTTACAACAGTTTTTATCGCGGTCTTGATTCTCTCTAACGTAAACTCTTCTGGAGCGCCCATTCCTATCAGTAAAACTTTAGAGGCTTGTATGGTCGATGGCGTTTGATTTATTAAAAGAGTATCGTTCAATTTCGCACTGAACCAATTATTTTTCCGTATTTCATTTAACCTTCCATTTAGTGCTTCATCTAAATGTGCTAAACCGCCAGAAAAAGAACGGTTATTCATTTCATGTTCAAAAATACAAGCACAGGAAAGTTCAACCTCAGCCGAGGTGCAGTCCCAAGTCACCAGTTCAATATCTAGATTTTGATAATAGCCAATTTTTGTTTGCTTTAAATCTGTGCCCATATTTTTTCTCTTCTCGATTTACCATCCATATTTAAGTTCAACACCCAGATAATTTGAGTCTTTACCTCCAGCTCTCTTAATCGTGTCTCCGACTTCAAAGTGTACTCCTTCGGCAGCAACAGACAGATTAGAATTTATTTTTTGATCTGCTCTTAGTTGAATATATGCTCCCGTCCAGCTTGAACCTTGTCCTGCTGTGTTCGCCATGCTGTTATTGCCTTGGAAATAAACTGCATCATTGGTGGTTTCACGCCATTGAAAACCTAATGCGGTTAATAGGGTGAGTTTATCGGAAGGCTTAAGTGTAAGAGATGGTTTGATGTGAATGATATTGCTGTAGCCACTATAACCCGCCAAAGTAAAATATGAGCCGTTTGCAAAGAGCTGGTTAAAAGTATTGAGTTCATTATCGTTGGCGCTTTTATCGCCTGTGGCTATATCAAACTGGACGCCTAAACGTGGTGACCAAGCTTGTTCAGCAAACGTATATCCCGTAATGCTACTGAGTCCCCATGCCTGAATAGTTTGTCCACCAATCTTTCCACGCTGAAGCATACCTTCAACATCCCAATCAATATTATTCTTTTTACCCATATGACGAGCATCATATAAGTCTCGAATCTCATTTCCCTTAACGCTTGTAAAAGATGCGTTATCGCGTTCATAACGAGAGTAATAACCAGATAACTCGCCTCCCCACACATTTTGTTTATCTACACGGAAGCCGCTAAAACTTAAATCGCTTTTCGAGTGGTCATTAAAAGTTGAATCTTTTTCAATCTGAACAGGTCTAGTGAGATAGCCTAAAACTCTCCAATCGCCATATTCATAACCAGACCAAATACCATCAAAAGCTTGTCTAACGTTTGGCCCTTCGCGATTCGAAATAAAGCGCTGCAAGTCAAAAGCCATCTCTTGACGCCCAACTCTAAACTTAAAAGTTCCATTATTTAAAGGACTCACCCACGCAATAAAGGCTTGTTCTATATCAAGTCTATTTTGATCGGTACTGCTAATATTCTTTTTATCAAACGCTCGCGCATCACTGAGCTGAGTAAATAATTGTAAATGATCACCTATACGTGCATCGGCATGAACTTGTAATCTTTGAATTAAATAGCGATCGGCTTGATTATTTCCGCTACCAAATCTCGCATTATTATTGACTTCAAAACGCTCGCGAATATTTGCCCCTAGTGATAAATAATTATTATCGCCAAAAGGTATATATTTAAAATCATCACCTATTTTCTTTGGCACACATGGATTTTTTAAAACATCCCAATTTTCCTGCCAGCGATTCGTTGAGATTTTTGGACGAGTTGGACATGCATTTGTATTTGAAGCTTCATTTTCCGCATGAGTAACTTCATAAAAAAATAAACTCCCCGTCAGCAATAAACTTATTTTAATTATTTTACGGTAAGTTTCTGAGCACTTAATTCGATATTTTCTATCTTTAGAAATATGCTGGGCCATCTAGTTTTCCACGGTAATCAATAGATCATTGCAAAGACTTAGTCGTTTACACCCACATTGCCCTTAAGCAATATGAGTGTTGTTTTATCAATCATTAAGGCAATAAATTACTTTGTAGCGGCATGAATTTCAGCAATATAACCACCCGGGAACTGTACCATCGCGGCTTCTCGACCATCTGTTTTATAGGCATTCACCAAGACTGTCGCACCAGATTTTGTCGCTTTATCTAAAGTCTCAGATAAGTTTTTGACTTCATAACCCGTCATATCATGCCCATATGGGTAAGGAAGATGACCATCGGTAACCAACACTGTCATTTTGCCGAAATCAGATTCCACGCGAATACGTCTATAGGTTTCATTTGGACGTCCAATTTCTACACCAGCCGCTTTAGGGTTGTCTGAAACCACTTTACCGTGTGAGAAATTGACGAATTTTTTAACAAAAGAATCCGCACTTTGTTTTGAAATATAAATACGATTTTCTGGCACAGTTTCTAGTTTGTTATAGCTCGGTTTAGTGGTGTGCCAATAAAGTTGCATATTCACGCCACCCGGCCATTGAATGACTGAATCACGCCCGATCGGATCTGGAAATGTCTCAACAATGACATCAGCGCCATTTGCTTTAGCAGACTGCACTGCCGCATCCATATCTTTGACTAAATAGCCTGTTCTTTCCAAGCCAAAAGGATGTGGGACTGGAGTTTTAAAACCGAATACAGACAATGTTCCTACTGGGGTCAATACAAGTTGGGAAATGGTCTGGCTTGGTGTTGGAGTGACCTGAAAAATGCCTTGTTTAGATTTAGTTCCCCCAAATGTTGCCACTAAGCTATCGGTAAATTTATCGAAGTCTTCGGGGTTAACATACACATGTGTTGTATCGTATTGAGGAGCTACGCCGGGTGCTTCACTTTTTACACTCGTTGTTGTCTTGGCTAAAACCTGAGGAACAATGGCAACATTGGTGCCCACTAGCATTGTGCTTAAAAGCAAAGCTGATAATGATTTACGCATAAAAGACTCCTATTAGAATTAGATGCTGTAGCTTATTGTTTGTTTGGTTGTTGATTAGAAAGAATAGTGACCATCACCAGAGCAGCGATAAGACCGAGGTGTTCGAAAAAACTATTAAACGTACTAAAAAATGCAGGACCTGTATGATTCCAAAAGTCGTTGGCAACTAGCATCGCTATTGCGGTTAAGCAGCCTAAAGCCCCTGCTCCTAACCAGACAAAACGATTAAAAATAACCAAGAGCGAACCCACAATTTCAATCACAATCGCTGCGGCTGCCCAGAGCCAAGCCGGTTGCAAACCAAAACTTGCTTGCTCCTCAATAGCCGCATGAAAACCGATGAACTTATTAATTCCACCAACCAAATAGGCTGAAACTAATGCAACTCGAAGAAGTGGAAGCAATCCATGAATTGATAAAATCTTTTTAACCCATACTGGATTATTATTAATCAAGCCACTCATTTCTTTACCTCATTGATATTCTTTATTTCTAATCATTTATAAACACCCATCGCAGTATTAATAAAACGATGTATTTAATATAAAACCAGTCTCTTAAAAATAATTTTTTAAAGCCAGATAAAATTTTTTAATTTTAAAATACTACCTATATATTTTTATAAACCACCGAGTAAATCCAAATAAAAGACAATATATATAAAATCAAAAATAAACGTAAACTACTAGATACCTATTTAAATACAAACTGTATCCTCAAAAGATACAATGATTGATAAGTAAAAGATGATAATATAGTTTAGCGACACGCCAAGTTAGCCTTTCAAAATTTAATGGATAAACTAGACTGTATTTATACTTTCATTAGTGTCGTAGAGAATGGAAATTTTAGTAATGCCTCTAGAAATTTAGGTATTACTCGAGATCAAGTCTCTAAAAGAATTTTTTATCTAGAAAGTTTATTCAGTACATCATTGTTTACGCGCAACACCCGAAAGATGGACCTCACCCGCTCAGGAGAGAAGTTTTATCAGCGCTGTAAAGCTATTGTTAAAGAATTAGATTTGGCTGCCAATGACTTCATCTATGATCAAAAGTACCCAGAGGGCATATTAAAAATTAGTGCTCCACATGCTTTTATTCAAACTTGCTTTTCAGATATTATTTCTAATTTCTTAATTCAATATCCTAATATCGAGATTGATTTATTATTTTCTGAAAAAACATCGGAAATAAATGAACATAAATTCGACATTATTTTAAAAATTGAAGAGGAAGTTAGAGAAGAAAATATTTTTATTCTAAATAGCTATAAAAGAAACTTCTATGTAACAGCTGCCTTTTTAAACAAATATGGAAAACCTAAAAGTATAGAAGAATTAAGAAAACACAATATATTCTTATATTCAAGAGCCGACTTAGAAAATAAAACTATTAATTCGCCCCCTCAACTAATCTGCAACAATATAGAAATACTTTTAGATCTATGTAAGAAAAACAAGGGCATTTTATATATTCCTGATTTTTTGGCTAAAAAATATGAAGATGAGGGAGCGATTATTAATTGCTCTCAAGACATATTTTCTACAAAACTTCATTTTTATGCTACCACGCCCTATGGATCAAAAATTCCAAAAAAGGTTCAGCTTTTCTTAAACACGTTAAAACAACATTTTCAATCTATTACTGAAGCTTTATAGCTTAGGACTTTTCGATCTCATAGAGCTATTGGTTTTCATTAGCCACAAACCAACCCCGCCAAAAAACAATCCAACACCTTTTCCCGCTCAATTGCCACATCCGAACTTAAAAGCTGAATAATTGCGCCTTCGATCATATATAAAAATAATTTGGCATCCTGAAAAGTTGCATCGTTTTTAAGTGCTCTAAGCTGGCTATAAATTTCATTGATGAGCCATGTTCTATATCTCACTGCGGTGATATAGGCTTTTGGGTAGGTGAGTTTCGTTTCAAAAATTGCTTTAAATAATAAATAGTACGGCCCTTCTACATCGCTATGTAAGAAATAAAGTTTCTTAAGTTTATCCTTCACGTTTGTACTTTGATCGTACCCAACAATTGAGACTACTTTTTCTTTTAAGCGTTCTTTTTGCACGATCAAACAGATTTCAATAAACCGCTCTTTAGAGTGAAAATAATGATAAAAAGTTGCTTTTGGAATTTCGGACTCTTTCACAATTCTGTCGACCCCAACCGTATGAAATCCGTGATGGTGAAACAAATGAATCGATGTATTAATGACTTGCATAGCACGCGTTGGGAGAACTAAATTTGGCATAGTTTTACCGTTATAAATTAAATTTTTGTTGTATATAAATGAGATACAAAAAACCGCTGCCCTTTTTTGGAGAAAAAAAGGCATAGCAAAGCCGTAAAGACTGTGCTTGGCACATCTCAAGTTTTATAGTTAATTCAAGTTTTTTTGAGCCGTAATGACTTAAAGCCTGAAAACCCTAAAGGTCATCAAGCTGCTTTAAATTTTTAAGTTGTATCATTATAGGTTTTGGCAGTCGTTGCCAAGAAATTATGAATGTGCAAAACCAACTCCTTTTTATTGGGAGTTCTGCCAGACATTTATAGAATTATGGTGGCAGAACGGAAGAAGGTTGACAGACTAGCATGAACTCAGACTAGCACACCCAAAGGTGTCCCTCTCCCGTCCTACCGCTACGGCAAAGGGACGAGTAGTCACCACACAAAGTTATACCTCAGAAAGAATAACTCTGATGCGGAAGTTCATGAGCAGTCTGTCAAAACTGCCTGGCAATGTGGCCAGCAGGCAAAGGATAGTGCTCTGCTCTTTAGCAGTCAAGCACACAAAATGACATTTGTTTTAAATTAGATCATTAAAAAGTAAGGATAAATAATGGATAAGTGATTGTTAAAGTGAGGTTTATAAAGTTGCGGAATTTTGAGATATATGGGTTTAGGAAACTAGAAATGCGCTAGTGCGGCTTCCGCTACCTGCGCTTTATTATTAAAGTTATTGTGTAATTGAGTATTTGCAATATGCCCTAAAGCTATGAGGTTTTTCTATTTTTAAAAGAACGCTATCCTGCAACGATAAATGTACTACGTTGATAGATTAATTTATTTTATCAATTTTAAAAATTTTACCACTTAGAGTACTTTGAAAAAACATTTCAAAACCCGGTCGTATATCTTCACCTTCAACTGTAATGTATTTTAAATTAGAAAAACATTGAGTATTAGCGAAATAGTGATCTACAGTTGCCTGAATGACGTATTTAATTCCAAACTGGTCTTTGACACTGATATTTTGTTTAAGCATGACGATATCCTAATAAAATTATGGCAGAAATAATGGACCCGCCTAAATATCCAATAGCAAACTGAGTTTTAACTAACTCTATAATCTAATTTAAATAGTTGATTTATAGACGCATAAAAGGTGCGACCATCTAAATTTAAATCAACTTCAATTCCAGAGGAAAGAAGAACTCTTTTACCAACTTCAACAGTTTTAAAACCTTCACGTGTATTTTGTATTCTATTTAGAGGAATTAAAGACACTAAAATTTCTGTACCATTTTTAGATTTTGCAATTAAATCATTTATTTTTAACAATTTATATCCTAAATTAAAATTTACTTATAATCTTAAAATAACTTTAAAATTAATTTAAAGTGAAAAGCACTCATTAGTGCTTTTCATTTATGTCTGCTTATAATTATTTATAGAGCAACAATATTTACAGCATTTGGGCCTTTTTGGCCTTGTGCAACACTGAATTCAACACGTTGACCTTCAGCAAGAGTTCTGAAACCTGAGTTAGCGATTTCGCTAAAATGAGCAAAAACGTCTGGTCCTGATTCTGGTTGGATAAAACCGAAACCTTTAGCTTCGTTAAACCACTTAACAGTACCTTTCATGATATTTGAATTAGACATAATACATCCTAGTTTTTTTAAAAATTTAAACCATTTTATTGGTTATGAGTAACATCGAAATAATAAAGAATGGAGCTGAAAATCTGAAAAAAACGAAGGATTATGACTAATACTGCGGTACTTAGAGAAGATTTACCAAACATGACTTTTTCTAGTTATGTTCATTGTATACGAAAAATAAAATTAATCAAGTTTTCTAATATATATATTTATTTTATTTATAAAATAAGGTGAAGTTCTGGATTCTAAGTGTTTATAAATCTTGGTGGAATCCAATACAAAAAATCTATAAGATATTGATAAGAATATATTTAATAAAAAAATTACTAATGATACAAAAAGATTTTTACTGTCTTTGCTTTGACTTTGTATCAATACCTCTCTTCTCACATTATCTACGGTGGGTTAGAAGCCATTAAATTCTAGTGGTTACAAAGGTTACATGGTTTACAGCCTTATAAAGCAAGGCTGTGAAGTTGTAACCTTTTTAGAAAGTTCAAAGGTTACAGATTTCTGAGGTTACAAGTTAAATTCGTTCAATAATCAAAGCAATCCCTTGGCCTACACCAATACACATTGAACATAAGGCATAACGACCGCCTGTTTGCTCAAGCTGGTTTAAGGCTGTAGTCACTAGGCGTGCACCTGACGCACCAAGCGGATGACCTAAAGCAATTGCTCCACCGTTTGGATTTACCTTGTTGCTATCATCAGGTAAGCCTAAATCACGGGTCACTGCTAATGCTTGTGCAGCAAATGCTTCATTCAGCTCAATCACATCCATCTGCTCTAAAGTTAGGTTGGCTTGTTTAAGTAGTTTTTTAATGGCTGGTGCAGGAGCAAAACCCATAATGCGCGGTTCCACACCCACTGCTGTTGACGCAATGATCTTGGCACGCGGTTTTAGGTTATAAGCTTGAACTGCCTCATCAGATGCGATCAGTAATGCGGCTGCACCATCGTTAATGCCTGAAGCATTACCCGCAGTCACACTACCATCTGCTTTAACAACTGGTTTAAGCTTGCTTAAACCTTCAAGGGTTGAAGCACGTGGTTGTTCATCGGTATCAATCACAACAGCATCACCCTTACGCTGAGGGATTTCAACTGCCACGATTTCTTTAGAAAAAAAGCCTTTGGCTTGCGCGCTTGCGGTGCGTTGTTGGCTCGCCAAGGCAAACTGGTCCTGATCTGCACGATTGACGTTGAACTGTTCAGCGACGTTTTCGGCAGTCTGGGGCATGGTGTCAACACCATATAATTCTTTAAGTTTAGGGTTAATGAAACGCCAGCCCATGGTGGTGTCTTCAATCTTCTGGCTACGACCAAAAGCACTGTCTGACTTACCCATCACATAAGGTGCACGGCTCATGCTTTCTACACCACCTGCAATTACTAGATTTGCTTCACTGGCTTTAATCGCACGGGCAGCAATGGCAATCGCATCGAGTGATGAACCACATAAACGGTTAATGGTGGTTGCTGGAACCTGATACGGTAAACCAGCTAGAAGTGCAGACATACGACCAACATTGCGGTTGTCTTCACCGGCTTGGTTGGCACAGCCATAGATCACATCATCGACCTGTTCCCAATCTACATTTGGGTTACGCTGCATGAGGGCTTTAATCGGCACAGCACCAAGGTCATCGGTACGAACAGGTGCAAGACCACCGGCATAACGGCCAAATGGAGTACGGATGGCATCGATGATATAAGCGTTTTTTAATGTCATTTCCTACTTCCTTACCCTTGTGTCGCATCAATCAAATTTGCACCTGTTAAAGCCTGCAACTCATCAAAGCTAAGACCTTCTACTTTCTCAATCACTTTCAAACCGTTTTTGGTCACATCAATCACACAAAGATCGGTGTAAATACGGTCAACACAGTGCTTACCCGTTACTGGATAACTCAGCTCAGCCACAATCTTCGGCTCACCTTGCTTGGTCACATGGTCTGTGGTGATAAATACTTTCTTGGCACCCACAGCCAAATCCATTGCACCACCCACCGCAGGAATCGCATTTGGCGCACCGGTATGCCAGTTGGCCAAGTCACCATTGGCTGCAACCTGAAAGGCTCCAAGCACAGCAATATCAAGATGACCACCACGCATCATGGCAAATGAGTCGCCATGATGGAAAAAGCTACCACCTTCAAGCATGGTCACAAACTCTTTACCCGCATTAATCAGTTCAGGGTCTTCTTCACCTGCCGCTGGTGGTGGGCCAAAAGCCAATAAACCATTTTCAGAATGAAGGAAAATATCTTTGTCGTTAGGTAGGTAGCTCGCGATCTTGGTTGGCAAACCAATACCCAAGTTCACATATGCACCATCTGGAATGTCTTGTGCCACACGTTTTGCAATCTGGTCACGGCTGAGTTTTTGGTAGCTCATGTTATTTCTCCTTATTGCTTACTGTGCGGGCTGTACTTGAACAACGTGCTGTACAAAGATACCTGGGGTGATGATGTGCTCTGGATCTAATCCACCTAGCTCAACTACCTCAGAGACTTGAACAATGGTGACATCAGCAGCCATAGCCATGATCGGGCCAAAGTTACGTGCAGATTTACGGTAAACCAGATTGCCCCAGCGGTCGCCCTTGTAGGCTTTAATCAAGGCAAAGTCAGCTTTAATTGGATATTCAAGTACGTAGTCTTTACCATCGATCTGGCGGGTTTCTTTGCCTTCAGCTAGAAGTGTTCCAAAGCCTGCTGGGGTAAACACAGCACCAAGTCCCATACCCGCTGCCTGAATACGGCAAGCCAGATTACCTTGCGGCACTACTTCAAGCTCTACTTTCCCAGCACGGTATAGCTCATCAAACACATAAGAGTCTGACTGACGCGGGAAAGAACAGATCACTTTTTTAACTGAACCAGCTTTAAGCAATTTAGCCAGACCGTAATCTCCATTACCGGCATTGTTGCTAACAATAGTTAAATCTTTAACACCGAGTTCAATCAGTCCATCAATGAGTTCAGCGGGTTGTCCTGCGGTACCGAAACCACCAATCAAGATGGTCGCGCCATCTTTAATCTGGGACAAGACCTCAGGCATTGAGGTCGAACTTTTATCGATCATAATTCATCCATTACTTTAAAATCCCTTCCCTCTATTGTATTGCGTTCGTCAACATAAATAGCCTGTGAAACTGCAAATACAATGTTCTGTAATTTAGAACAATCCCACTGCTCCAAACTCAATATGATAAAGGCATGATCAATCATAAGGAGTCAAAGACATGGAAAACCAAGTCCGTGAAATGGAAAAACAGCGCTTTAACAGTCTAATTAACAAACAATATGATCATTTTGCTGCAATGTGTGACCAACATTTACGTTATGTACATACCAGTGGTACAGTCGATGATTTATCTGCTTTTATGAATAAATTACAGGCGGGTTATTATGATTATCAACACATTGATTACGATATTATTAATGTGGTTGATATGCAGGATTGTGTGATTGTTACTGCTAATTTTCATGCAAAGTTACTGGTCGACAAGCAACCACGTACCTTACAAAATCGGGCATTGTCGATTTGGAAAAAGCAGCAGGATCAGTTGAAGTTGATGATGTATCAGGCAACTCCTTTTAGTGTTTAATCAACGTATAAAACGTTAGCGACAAATCAGCGCTAACGTTTTAAAAATACAACACCATCTTTTACATCGACAGGTACAGCCTTAAGGTAATGTCCTTTACAGGGCCCATCCACACATTCTCCAGTGGTAATGTCAAACATGGCAGAATGATGGGCACACATGATCAACTTATTCTTGTAAGTACTAAACACCCCATCTTTATAATCTAGTTGTACTGAAAAATGTGGACAAACATTTTCATAAGCATAAAAACCATTCTGCCCTTTGATCACCACAATACTTTTTCTCTCATCCTCTGGATGAAGCACCCGAAAGCAGATCTTCTCTTGAAAATCAGTCTGCTCACAAAGCTTAATTAAGGTAACCATGTTCAAACCTCCGAAAGAATAAAATCGTATTCCATCAGGTCATAGTCACAGTCCAAACCATATACAGCGTGGCTTTGAGGATCTGCTTTTTTCGATTCATGGCAGACAATTAACCGATCTTTTACGCCAAATACAGCGTCATTTTGCAAGTATTCATCATTCGCTAAAAAGATATGCGTTACAAGAGGTTGGTAACCTTCGGCAACGATTTTGAAATGAATATGCGCAGGTCGCCAAAAGGTTCGTTTGGCATAATTCAGCAGTTGTCCCACCGTTCCATCTGAAGGAATTTCATAACTGACAGGTAGAATAGATTTAATTGCATACGAGCCATCAGCTTGACTCACAAACACTCCACGCAGGTTATCAATTTGCTGTTCAGGGTCTTGACCAGAATACATGCCATTGTCGGCTGTTTGCCAGACATCAATATAAGCATTGGCAATTGCTTCGCCTTGTGTATTACGAATATTGCCTTTAATCAATAAAGATCGACATTGCTCAGCATTTTCGATCACGATGCTATCTGCAAAGTTGCGAACTGGCATATCGGCAATAAAGAATGGCCCGAAAACAGTAGACGGCGTTTGAACTTCACTTTTTTGATGGTTAATTTGATCAACCAACATAGAAATACCGAGTACATCAGAGAGCAAAATATATTCTTGTCGTTGCTCATGGCAAAGTTGCCCAGTTTGGGTTAAAAACTGGATGGCTTTCATCCATTCAGCTTCGGTCAATTGAACTTCGTTGATATAGTCATGCAACTTTTGTACAAGTGCTGTGATTAAAGTCCGGTGACGAGCATCGTCTATACGCTGAAAGCTTTGAACAGCTTGGGTTGTTACGCTCATGATCAATTCCTTTTTTGCAGCGTGAGTCACCCGCCCGCAGCAAATAAAGTACTACGGTCAGGTCTATCTTCATGATGAGGTTCGGTTTGTCTTAAACCGGTGGCAGCCCTTGATAAGCTTTGGTGAGCAAATCAAGTAACTCGTCGTAGTCATAACCACGGGGGTTATAGTACGGGCTATCACAAATAATTCTTGCTACTTCAGCAGGTCCTTGTTCCGGCAAACCAATATCTTTTAGTGCCAATGGAATATTTAAAGACTGGTTTAATTGATAAATTGCCATACCAACGTCTTCACGACTTGCTACACCTAATGCCCCCGCCAATCGATCCATGGCTTCCACATCCGCATTACGGTTGTAATGTACCGAGTACGCCAAAGTGATGGCATGTGCTTGTGCATGCGGCAGGTTAAAGGTTCCACCCAAGGTATGGCAGATTTTATGGTGAATTGCCATGCCAACAGAGCCTAAACAAATACCCGCCAGCCATGCACCATAAGTCGCTTTTTGACGTGCTTCAAGGTCATGTGTATTTTTAACAATCGCTGGTAACGCGGCTTTTAACGCCTGAATCGAATCCGTGGCCATCAGACTAATGATCGGATTTTTATCCTGCGCATATAGCGCTTCCACCGCATGTGCCATCGCATTCATACCGGAACAAGCTGAAATTTCTGCGGGTAAAGTTACGCTCAGTTCAGGGTCATAAATCACCACTTTGGGTAACACATGAATGTCTTTACCAGTGGTTTTCAGGTTATTTTCGGTCAGACCATACACCGTAGTCATTTCACTACCAGCATATGTGGTTGGAATAGCCACAATCGGAGTATGAATTTTTAAGGCAATCGCTTTAGCAAGACCAATGGTCGAACCACCACCCAATGCCAAACAACAATCAATATTGTTGGCTTGCACATACTCGACGGCTTGATTTGCCACATCAACCGGAACATGCATCACTGCATATGGGTATACACCCACGGCAATGTCTGCAAGTTGTTCTGCCAGCTTTTGGCCTGCGTCTTCTTGCTCAGGTGTCGTTAGCACCAAAACTTTCTGATAGCCATGCTGCGTCAAAATCTCTTTGATTTCTTTAGATTTGCCATTGTCAAAATACACATCCAATGGCAATGACTTATAATGGAATGCATTCATGCTGTTTATCCTCGCTGAAAATGCGGTGGAATATTTGCATCGACATTGACCCAAATCGATTTGGCTTCCGTATAGTCATGAATAGCTTCAAACCCCATCTCTCTGCCATAACCTGATTTACCTACACCACCAAATGGACTACCTGGATTCACACGTTTATAACTATTAATCCAACACATTCCAGCTTTGATGTTTTTAGCAAACTGATGAGCGCGTTGTAAATTCTGAGTCCATAAGCCACTACCTAAACCATATTCTGTGCAATTCGCTATTTCCAATGCTTCTGCATCAGTTTTAAAGCGCAATACAGTTACAAAGGGACCAAATACTTCTTCTTGAGCTACACGATCCATTGGCTTGGCTTCAACCACCGTTGGTAAAACGTAATAGCCATTTTGAAGGTTGACATCTTCTGGTACCTTACCACCTGACAGGACTTGTCCACCCTGCTCTTTGGCAATTTCTACATAAGACAATACCTTGTTGCGGTGGGCTTCAGAGGTCAATGGCCCCATTTCGGTGTTTGGATCTAGCGGGTCGCCTAAACGGATGGATTCTGCCAGTTTGATAAATTTTTTAAGGAACTCATCAGCAATGGCTTCATGTAGAACCAAACGCGAACCTGCAATACATGCTTGCCCTTGGTTGTGAAAAATTGCCCATGCTGCACCATTAACAGCGGCATCAATATTGGCATCTTCAAAAACAATATTAGCACCTTTACCACCCAGCTCAAGCTGTACGCGTTTTAAGTTACCTACAGAAGAACGGACAATGTTCTGACCCGTTAAAGTTGAACCAGTAAAGGCAATTTTGCCGACATCTTCATGCTCTGCCAGACGTTGCCCTGCGGTATGACCATAACCTGTCACCACGTTAACTACGCCATCTGGAAAACCAGCTTTTTTCACTAATTCAGCAATTTTGAGCGTCGATAAAGGTGTCAATTCTGACGGTTTCATCACCACGGTATTACCTGCCGCAAGCGCAGGGCCAAGTTTCCAGCTGGTAAACATAAGCGGGAAATTCCACGGCACAATCTGCCCAACCACACCAATTGGTTCACGAACCACGTAGTTTAAAAAACCTTGCTCAACCGGAATAACCGAACCTTCAATTTTGTCAGCCATACCACCAAAATAGCGGAAACATGCCGCGGTACGTGGTACATCTAAACGGCGTGAATCACGAATCGGATGTCCGGTATCGAGTGACTCAAGCTGAGCCAATTCTTCCAGATTTTCTTCAATCAGATCAGCAAGTTTTAATAATAATCTGCCACGTTCAGCCGCTGGCGTTGCTGCCCATGCCGGAAAAGCACGCTTTGCCGCAGCTACAGCAATATTGACATCTTCTGCTTCAGCCGCCGCAATTTTGGTAATTAACTCGCCATTAGATGGATTGAGTACATCAATGGTGCCACCATTTTTTGCAGGCACGAATTGGCCATCAATAAATAATTGAGTATTCATAATTTTACCTAATGAGTATTAGAGGCTGTTAAATGTAGGAAGTTAACAGCCTCTAGCTGAATGCTTAGAATTGGATTGGATAAGGAGATAATTCGCCTGACTCATAACGTTCAGGTAGATTTGGTGTCGCATTTTCCCAAACAAGTAACATTGAGCGTTTAGTTGAGTATCCTTGATGACGAATATTGGCTGGCATAGCTGCGATATCCCCCGCTTTCATAATGACGCGGGCAATAGGACTACCATCTACTTTATCGCCAATATCCCAAGTGATTTCATCTGATAATTGCAAGAACCACTCTACGCGATCATTGCCATGAAAAATTGGTAAAATATATTCTTCTGTAGTAGGGCAGAATAAACTTTGTTTACAAACAGAAGTTACAGAGGGGTTCCAAGTCACATCTGAACGCGACAGATATTTAAACAAATTAAAACCACTAAGTTGACCTTCAAAACCCGGTTCACAATATATAAGGGGATCATCTTGAGCCACATCTTCAAACTGACGGTTAACTGGTAAATCATCACGTAAAGGCGAATCTTCAGGTAACCCAGGCATGCGTTTCGTGGCAATCCGATAACGGTCAATCGCTTCTGAATTATCACCATGCTTACGACCAAAAGCAGAACCAGTTTCTTCTGGAGCAGCAAATGGATCAAATCCTTCACTTACCCAATCATGTAAAATAGCTTTAAAGGTCGCCATGATTAGTGGAGTTTCAAAGTTCTCAACATAATCTACGCCTGCTGCTTTTAATACACCATTGAAAGTGCCAGCGTATAAGTCGACATTACCATAGTGGTTTTGAGTACCAATAACATGATCGAAGTTAACCCAGCCATAGAAAAAACCCCAAGCAACATCTCTCATCAAAGCCCGTAAAAATGCATCAACAGACATTAAATGGGAGTGCTCCTGACCTTTTGCTTCCCATGTTACTTTGGCAAAGTATTCATCACGGCTAAACTTAAAATTACCTAACTGGAAAGTTGAATAACCTGAAATTTCATCATATCCAGTAATCGTTACACCGTCATCTTCAACAAATTTATTTTGCATAGCATTCATTTTCATCTCTCCTTGATTACTTAATACAAATGTCATTCCATTTTTCGACAGAAAGTGGACCTTTAATTGTTTGTATTAACATCACTGATTTCTTTGATGCCTCAAAACGATAGGCTGATCCGACTGGTAAAATTGCTTGGTGGCCTTTTTTCAAGACAACATACCCCATTGGTACCCCATCTGGTCTTTCTCCTGCAAGATGAGTACCCTCTTGATCTTGGGAGATTATAGGGTCTTTTAATTTCAAATAATCGACACGAACTTCACCATCCATTACAATCACAAATTCATCATGTGATGCGGTATACCAAGCAGATTGTCCTTCTGCCATAACAGATTCGATGACAAATTTGAGGTTCATCCCAACAACTGTTTTTTCATAAGGTTTGCTCATTGCTGCCACTTCAAAAATATTTGAAAAGGCATAATTAGTAGCTTCACCCTGAATAATCTGGATTGAACCTTTTTCGTAGTTTTCCAAACTACCGAGCTTTGTTGTATAAGCACTCATTTCCATATTCCTTACTGAAATTCTTCGTGTATGGTCTTTCCTCGACAATTTGAAATTACGCCAATCCCTTGTTGAAGACAATGAAGAAAGCAGCAACATGAATGTTTGCAATCTGCGAACAATGACAAAAATAAATATAAAAAACAAAATCTTATAAATACTTCCTACAACAATCCTCTGTTTTAGTCACATTGACAGCTCAGCACACTTTGCACTTGAATAAAAAACGTTCGGATGAAGAACAAAATTATTACAACTAGGGAAACAAGGTAGTTTTCTTAAATTTATTGAGACGTGCTATGGACAGATTAAAAGTTCTTGGGGGTGCAATGTTCGCTATTGCACTTACTCATGCGTCAGCAAACGCATCAGAAGATACAACACAACCACAGGGGTGGTTATTTCAATCTATTAATGATAAACCTCTGGGCATCCAAATTTCAGGATGGGCACAAGCGAGTGTTGCTGGTAGCAATCATGGTGGGCAAATGACACCAGCTACCATTTTCAGACAAGATGAAGGTCTCACACTGGATCAAGTTGCTATCACCATCGAAAAAAAAGTTAAAAGTAATATAGTCAGTCGCGTTGGACCATTTCCAGGGGATATGCCAAGAACTTTTGACTGGGGTTTTAACCTCACTGGTATGTACGGTGCTGATAACTTTTTTTTCCGTACCTATGGTCTAGATGATGATTGGGGTAGCAACAAAGTGAGAGATTTTGACTCATCGGACATGTATAGCTCTCTTACTCAAGCCTATGCCGAATTTTACTTTCCAGTTCTTGGCGGCAGTAATTTGATGCTCGGCTTATTTCATACGCCATTGGCCAATGAGATTGGTTTTGCATTGCCAGCACCTGCACCAACTACTTTTTACACTCACCCTTACAGTTTTATCCACGGTCCAGCAAAACATGTTGGTGCCCTATGGAGCAGCCATATTTTCAATAATCCAGACAGTTCAAAACTGTCTTATGAATTAGGTGCTGTTAGGGGATATAACAACCTGCAAGATCCAAATAATGACTGGGATGCTATTGCTAATCTACGCTGGCGCAGTAAGGACTTTTCACTATGGATCGACTTTGAAAATATCTATGGTAATGGTGCAGATGACTCCTTTAGCAAATGTAACTGTGGTTCGCCAATTCCAACCGACTCCAGCTTAGCCAAAGATGACTATCTGGCGCGTTACCAAAGTTATCTCACGGTCACTAAATTCCTTGATCAAAAAAATATTGTGACGACAGAAGTCTCTTACGGTTATCAAGAAAAAGCTTTACTGACCGATATATTTAATCAGGAACCTTACGGCATTCCGAAACAAGGTGGTAAAGATGCTTCTTGGTATGGGCTCAACGTCAGTTATAACCATATTTTTAATCCACAACTCAGTTCGGCAGCACGCGTGGAATACTTCAAAACTGATGGAGTACATGTGTTAGTACCATATGAAGGTATCTACAAAGCCATAACCGCCAACGTCACTTGGAATCCGAAATCATACATACGCGTCCGCCCAGAAATTCGCTACGACTGGTACAGCGGCGGTCATAAGCCATTTGCTGCTAAAGACAATGGACTACCGCCTTTAGTCAATGGCACTGAAGATAACCAACTATCTTACTCTCTTGATTTAACTTTCTTTTTCTAACATTCATTTAAAAGGATATTAAAATGAATTTACAAAAATGGGATACTTCCTACGAATGGAAGATCGTTCTTCTGCTTACTCTCGGTTTTGGTCTGGTCGGTTTAGATCGCTGGATTATTGCACCATTACTACCCTCAATTATGAGAGACCTATCTCTAAGCTATCAAGACGTTGGTCTGATATTTGGAGCACTAGGTGTCACGTGGGGTGTCTTTGCAATTTTTGCAGGTAGCCTCTCAGACAAAATTGGCCATCGTAAAATCTTAATAGCATCATTAGTAGTCTTTTCTCTAGCTTCTGGTTTTTCAGGTTCCGCGATGGGTCTTACAAGCTTAATTTTAATTCGTGCACTTATGGGTGTATCTGAAGGAGCATTTTGCCCAACTAGTTTTGCAGCAACAGCCGTGGCAGCAAAACCTTCACGCCGTGGAGCA
Organism: Acinetobacter sp. D009; assembly: GCF_038562025.1. Taxonomy (NCBI): domain Bacteria; kingdom Pseudomonadati; phylum Pseudomonadota; class Gammaproteobacteria; order Moraxellales; family Moraxellaceae; genus Acinetobacter; species Acinetobacter sp. D009. The sequence goes on along the minus strand of NZ_CP151886.1, from coordinate 1,100,677 downwards.
TTACAAGGGTTACAACAAAGTGGTTTTGCCTTATTTGGTCTAGGCTTAGGACCACTTATCGCAACTCAACTACTTTTAATCGTACCATCTTGGCGCGAGGTATTCTGGGTAGTTGCAATTCCTGGATTCATTTTAGCTGCTTGTCTTTTCTTTGTATTAAGAGAACCTCAAAATACCCAAGGTGGACAACTATTACTTGCTCAGAAACATGCTGAAGCTCATGTAAAAGTTAATTGGATAGAATTATTAAAAACACGTAATATTTTGCTAAGCATGATCGGTCTATTTTGTACAATGTCATGTGTTTTCGTCATTAGTGCAATGGTTCCTTTATATCTTGAAAACTTTTTAAAGCTCAATCCACAAGATATGGGAATAATTGTTTCTGCAATCGGTTTTGGTGGTTTCTTAGGTCAGTTTCTTGTCCCTGCAATTTCTGACTGGATTGGTCGCCGTATGGCTTCTATTTTAGGATTTCTAGGATCAGCTATTTTTATTTATTTATTTGCTAATGCTTCAGCATCTGTGTCTATTCTATTCGGATTGCTCTTTGTACTTTCATTCTTTAGTTTAGGTCTAATTGCTCTACTTTCAGGTCCATTAGCCGCTGAATCAGCCCCTGTTGGCTTAGTTGCATCTGCAATTGGCCTTGTTGTTGGGGCTGGGGAAATTTTTGGTGGGGGTATTGCTCCCGTAATTTCGGGAATAATTGCTGAAAACTATGGTATTCAAAATATTTTCTATCTAAGTTTAATAGGAGCCATTATAGGTATGTTCATTAGTTTCTTTATTCTGGAAACAGCCCCACGGAAAGTACAAACTACGCCATTATATGAAATTGAACCAACACAAAAATAGTTAAGTCAATATAGGAAGAAGCCTTCTTAAGAAGTGCTTTTTCTTTTCTATTTTACTAAAAATATTTAACTTTTCTTATTGATTTATTTCTTTATATTGAAAACCCTTCTATTTTCTATGAGGCTAGCAACACCTCTATCAATGTATAAACAATTATTTAGGGCAATTTAGTCTATCATGGGATATAAACTCAATGGCTAGTTTCATGGTTGATGGATTAACTTATGGATAAATTACAGTGTATGGAAGCCTTTGTGAGAGTGGCACAAAGTGGAAGTTTTATTCAGGCTGCAGAATCTCTTGGTGTTACACGTTCAGTGATCAGTACACGTATTCAACAGCTTGAAAAATTTGTTGATGCTCCCTTATTCCATCGAAGCACCCGTTCGGTAAGGCTGTCGGCGATTGGTGAAAAATACTATCCTGAATGTGTAGAGCTAATTAGTCGTTTCGAGCAACTAGCTGACGAAATGTCTCATGCAAAAAATGAATTACACGGACGCTTACGTATTTATATGGCCCCAGGCTTTGCCTTAAGTTATTTCAGTAAGCTTTTATCTCAATTTACGACACAATATAAAGACATTGAATTGGATATTGTTGTATATGACAAAATAATTGATCCGATTTCTTCTGGATTTGATATTGCATTTCAAATGTTCCCCCCAAAAGGTGAAAGTCTGATTGAGAGAAAAATTTTTAATGTAAATCGGGTGATGTGTGCTTCGCCTGAATTTATAGAAAAACATGGTCAACCCAATAATCCACAACAGCTTCAGCAATTTGAATTAGGCTATTATTCAGGATATCCAGAAAGAAATAAAATCAGATTTATGATCAATAATAAGTTCCAAGAGTTTTCTATTCATGCGAGGGTTTCATCAAGCTCAATTCATCTATTACATGATTTTGCTTTAACAGGAGGAGGAATTGTTTGCTTACCAACAATCGTGGCTCGAGAAAGCCTTTTAGATAAAAAACTAATCCCTGTACTAACTGACTATCCTCTGCCTAATTATGGATTAAGAGCAGTATTCCCTTCAAATTCTAGGAATTTAACTAAAATCCGTTGCATGATTGATTTTCTAGTCGAAAAACTTGATCTAGTACCTGAGTGGGATCAACAACTCATAGAAAAAGGGTATTTATCACCTATGGTTAAACTGTTTCAATAATTAATCATTACCCTCTTTACTTCAATAAACAAAAGAACTGTCTCAACCAGACAGCCCTTCAAAACTACTATTCATGATAGTAAGAAAGAATAGAAATTATCTTTATTTACTTCTTTAAAAGTTAACCGTATATGAGGTAATAATCCGGTTTTCCATATAGTCCCCTCCAATATCATTTTTATAATTTAAGTTTAGCCACTGTAAGCCAAGCCCTTTGAATTTTCCTTCTTTTATTTTGTAATTCATAATGAAATCAAATTCACTTTCATCAAATCCTTTCTCATTATTAATCAAATAATTTTTCCCATCTACATAACGAAGTAAAAAGTTCAAACCAGGCATTAACCAGCCAGCATCATGATTAAAAGTGAAGTGGTATGAAATCTCATTAGCTTTATTGAAAGTTCCTTGTGTCCAATTAATATAACTAAGAACAGGAACAGCTCCATCTAACATAGGAAAATCAGTATTTCCTTGAATTTTTTGAATTCCTATACCAAAAGTATTTGGTCCATACCCAATCTCTTGCATCAAACCAAAATATTGATTATCAATTTTCCCTAATAATTGACGTCCAGCCTCTTCTGTATAGTAATAACGAAATTTAGTTTTTAATCTAAATTTATCAAAATCTTGTTTTAAATTTAATCCCAATGAATACTGATCGTATAAATCTTCTAGCTCGCTAACAAATAACTGTGTATCGAGTTTTCCTTGAAAAGATTTATGTTTTAGATCGATGTAAGTTAAACCATCTGATTCATGGTTTTTAACAGATAACTTCTTAAATTTTTCCTCATTTCTTACTGAATATCTATTTAAATGACCGATATCTATATTTAAATCTTTATTAATCTGCCCTGAGTATAAAAAGCCTTGATAGATTGTCATTAGCTGACGACTATAATCCGTAGTAGCGAGAGGAGTATCAACCCATTGCTCTCCCCAACTTAGTTTATGTTGCTTATGCTGCAAGCCAATTGATCCTGCAATTTTGTTATAACTTGAAGCTTGCTTTTGAGACTCTTTGTCAAACGGCAAAATTAAATCAGTTAAATGGTTATCACTACTTAAACGCTGTGCATACTGTAGGGATCCCGTTATTAATAAATTTGTATCTTGAGCTAAGTTCTGTTTAGCACTTGCTCGAGCAATTATTCCCTGACTCCAACTTCCAATTGAAGGCTTATTGTCATCGTTATAATTTCGATCTGCATAAAGATTTTTGAGTGTTAAATCTACGTTTATGTCTTTTGCAAAGACGACATTACCCTTTGCCGCCATGACCAGAAGACATGGCGCAATGTAAATAAGTTTATTCATTTTTAATCCATTAATTTATTTAATATTTTTTACAGTCCTGAATCCTACATGACTGATGCCTAAATTAGCCTCTTGCGAATGGCGTGCTGAAGCTCGATAACGCATACAATAATTTGAAGCACATAAAAATGAGCCGCCCTTTATCGTATAACTGTTAAAAGCTTGAGGATGACCTGTGCGTAATTGCTGTTCTCCCATGTGGTCATCATGAGTCCCGGTAAATGGGCTACTTGTGTATTCCCATACATTACCGATCATGTCGTACAGACCAAATCCATTTGCGGGAAAACAACCTACTGGTGCGACATCTTCAAATCCATCTTTATTTTCATTTTGATAAGGGAATTGTCCTTCCCAAACATTTGCATCTATATGTTCAAGATTCGCACTAATATCCCTCTCTTTAGTAAAGCCTTTAGCTGCATATTCCCACTGTTCTTCAGTAGGCAGTTCTCTTCCTAACCAATCGGCATAGGCCATGGCATCTTTCAATGTAATCATGCGGACAGGCTCATTAGGAAGAATCTGCCGTGTAGCATCTGGTCCCCAAGGATGTCGCCAATTTGCCCCTTTCATCAAAGACCACCAAGCCAGTTCAGCAACTTGTTCTTTTGGAGGAGTAAATACGGCAGCTTCTCCTTGTGACTCCGCCTCCGTTAAATACCCTGTAGCTTTTACAAAACTTTGAAATTGTGCATTTGTTACTTCAGTTGCATCAATCCAGAATTCTTTAATTGTACGATCACTTTTATAGAGTGCTTTTTCTTCAGGATAACTATTATTGTTTCCAATCTTAAAAGTCCCACTAGGTATTTTTACCATCCCAGTATTGGCATCTTTTTGCCAGTTAACAGGTAGACCTGAATACTCTTTACATTTATTCAAACTTCCTAATTGTTGTAACTTAGGTTCCTGAATTTGCTTTTTGGAAGGTTTATTACATCCTGTGGCTCCCAAAATACATGCAAAAACTACTACACATTGAATAGTTCTCATACCAATTTCCTTTTGAGATCCAAACCAATAAATATTACATTTCGAGAATCAACTGAACTTACTCAAATGAATAAGCTCAGACTTTGAATCCTCAAAACTAACTAATTCTTTAATGGGTAGCAGTTGATTAATTAGCTAACTTTTTTAAAAATTCAGGTTGGATGCATTTATCATAAAAACAATTCATTTGCCCATATTTATAACGTACAGGAGCTTCTGTAACACCTACACGTTCGGCATATATATCCCAATCCGCGGATAATTCTTTGACTTTTTCAGGATGTTGAAGGGCCAAATTAATACGGTAAGACGGATCAGCTTTACGGTTATATAATTCCCATTGTCCTGTACCGTAAGGAGGTGCCTGATACTGAACAGCCCAATCTCCCTTATAAAGAGCACGGCGTGTGTTAAATTCCCATCCTAACGTTCGTTCTGGTAATTTTTTGCCGCTAAAAATAGGTACGAATGAACGACCTTCTAACTTTAAAATTGGATTTCCTTCAAAACTTTCTGGGCGCTTAGTATTTGTAAGCTCTAAAACTGAAGGTACGAAATCCATAACATGCAGTGTTTCACTATTAATCTGCCCAGCTTTAACTTTAGCTGGATAACGAATTATGGCTGGGACATGAATTCCCCCATTCGCCAAGAAGCTTTTGAAATATGGAAGTGGTGTTGAAGCAACTTGTGCCCATTGAGGTCCTAAGGTTACATACGAACCCTTACGCCCCATGTTTTTAGAGCTGTTATCAAATGTAGCATTTACCCACTCTCGGATACCATTCTTATCCTCAGTTGTTCCCAATGATTCAGGAGTAGCCGACTCAGCACCGTTATCAGACATAAATAGAATAAGCGTATTATCTAACTCACCACTGCGCTTTAAGTAATTAATTACACGCCCAATATTGTGATCAAGGTTATCGATCATTGCTGCATAAATTTGCATTGTTTTTATTTGATCTTGTTTTTGGCTTTCTGTTAACTGATCCCATGCAGGGAAAACATCCATTAATGGATTATTAATTTTTGTTCCCTTTGGCATGATTCCAAGCTTAATCATCCGCTCTAAACGGGCTTGGCGAATTTTTTCATACCCTTCTTTATAATGTCCTTCATATTTTTTCAAATACTGATCAGGTGCTTGTAACGGCCAATGTGGTGCGGTGAAAGCCAAATATCCAAAAAAAGGTTGTCCTTTTTTTCGATCATTTTCCATATAGGAAATCATTTTAGTTGTAAAAAAATCACTTGAATAAAAATCTTTAGGTAAATTTACATCTTTACCATCTTCAAGATAGCGGGCTTTATAATTACCAGGGAACATTTGGCTTGCATCCATATGTGCAGCACCACCTGGCATTAGTGTAAATGAGCGATCAAAACCTCGAGCTTTTGCATTACTGTCTTCAGTGGAACCTAAATGCCATTTACCTGCTACAAATGAAGCATACCCTTGACCTTTTAAGATCTCAGCTAACGTAATTACTCTTTTATTTAAACGTCCTTCATAACCAGGTTTCCCTTTTTGTTCAGGTTGTAGATATTCGGCCATAGTTCCAAATCCGGCCTGATGACTATCATTACCAGTCAAAAGCATAGACCGAGTTACTGAACAAGTCGGACCCGCATGAAAATTAGTTAATACTGCCCCCTCTTTAGCTAGTTTTTTTATATTAGGAGTATGTATTTCACTACCAAACGGTTCTGTATCAGAAAAACCCAAATCATCAGCGACAATAACCAATACATTTGGTTTTTTAATATCAGCAGCATTTGCGAAAGCTGCACACAGCATCGTTGGTACAAATAATGATGCAATTGCTAGTTTTTTTATAACCATAACAAAATCCTTATGAACGGTTCTAATTTTATGGGACAAATCCTTGCCTCTAAGGAATATACATTCATAAGCTCTAATGGATACAATCAAAAATGCAAACTGTGTGTTCTCATATTTCGAACAATATTCTATAGTCTAGTCAATAAATCTTATTCAATAGTACTCATAAAGCCTATTTTTATTTTACGTAGTTTGACAGATTCAAGGTTACAATATTCAGTCAAAACTTTTCTATATATAGTTTTCAGGTAAATTTATGATAGTTTACAGAAAGTAATAAAAAAGCCCTAAACCATTACAGTTTAGGGCTTTTTCAGTCATGTAAAGCTATTCGAGTTTATATGACTTTAATGTCTTGGTAGGTATATCCAGACTCGAACTGGAGACCTCTACGATGTCAACGTAGCGCTCTAACCAACTGAGCTATACACCTAGAATGGAAAGCATAATATTCATTTTTCAAAAGCAAAACAAGTGATTTGCCATCGAAAAAAATACAAATGAGCAGACTTTAAGCAAACTCTTTTTCATTTTCCAAAAAAGAAAAACGGTACATGGTTTAACCACATACCGTTTCTTTAGCTGACTATTAATCTCAACTTAACAAGGGCATTTCTTTAAATTACCGCCTGCCGATGGATATCTCGAATCAACACAATGACGGTAGAAAGTCGTCGCATCCATTGGTGTTAAATCAGGATGATGAGCTTTCATGTGCTCCAGATAAGTTTGGTAGTCTGGAACCCCAACCATCAGTCGAAAGCTTTGCTGCAAACGCTGCCACAAGGTTGCAATGCGCGACCAGTTCTTTGGAGAAAGTAATAGCTCTTTTTGCGAGAGCACTGTCATTTTGATGATTTTCGCAATAATGACAGTTCCATTTTTTGCAAATTTAAAATTCATCATTACTCTCCTCGTGGGGTGACCACTTTCGGATCAGCATATACAGCTGGTGCTTCATGAGCAGTTGGTGTCGGGCTTGCTAACGCACGGCGCACAATACCAATCGCAGCAATCACCATCACAATCGCAACGATCATGAAGAAGCCACAAAGTGCAGCGTTGATTTGATTCGACATCACAATCGTCTGCATTTCTTCAAGTGTTTTTGCTGGTTTAAGAATTTCACCACGCGCAATCGCATCCGAAAATCTATTCGCTTGTGCTAAGAAACCAATCTTTGGATTTTCGTGGAAAATCTTTTGCCAGCCCGCAGTCATACAGGTAATGAACAAGAAAATTGTTGGGAAAATCGTTACCCATACATATTTTTCTTTTTTCATTTTAAACAGAATAACTGTACCCAAAATGAGTGCCATTGAAGCCAACATCTGGTTACCCACACCAAATAAAGGCCAGAGTGAATTGACACCACCTAACGGATCAATCACACCTTGATAGACGAAGAAGCCCCATCCACCTACCGCAACAGCAGTACCTAGCAAATTACCAAAGAATGAGCTTGAAGATTTAACCGCAGGAATAACAATACCCACAGTGTCTTGCACCATAAAGCGACAAGCACGAGTACCCGCATCGACAGCAGTTAAAATGAATAATGCTTCGAATAAAATAGCAAAGTGGTACCAGAATGCCATCATTTGGCGGCTGTTAAAAATTTCCGAAATGATATGTGCCATACCAATCGCAAAGGTAGGCGCACCACCTGTACGTGAAAGAATCGAGCTTTCACCTACTTCTTGAGCCAATACAGTTAGCATTTCAGGCGTAACCACAAAGCCTAAATTGCGTACAGCTTCTGCCGCAGATTCTACAGTTGTACCGAGTACAGCCGCAGGCGCATTAATTGCAAAGTACACACCCGGGTCTAAGACAGTTGCACAGATCATCGCCATAATACCGACGAAAGATTCCATGAGCATGCCGCCGTAGCCAATCACACGAATGTCAGCTTCGTTATCAACAAGTTTTGGTGTTGTACCACTTGATACAAGCGCATGGAAACCAGAAATGGCACCACAGGCAATGGTAATAAATAGGAATGGAAATAAGCTACCTGAGAATACAGGACCAGTACCATCAATAAAATGAGTCACTGCCGGCATTTTTAGTTCAGGTAGTGCAATCACAATACCAACGGCCAAGCCAAGAATGACACCAATTTTAAGGAAGGTTGATAGATAATCACGTGGTGCTAACAATAACCAAACTGGTAAAACTGATGCGATAAATCCATAAATGATGAGACACCATGTCAGCTGTGTTCCTGTTAAAGTGAAAAATTCACCCCAGTAAGGATCTGCTGCAACCTGTCCACCATAAACAATGGCAAGCATCATTAAAACGAAGCCGATAATAGAAACTTCGGCAATACGTCCCGGGCGAATAAAACGCATGTAAACGCCCATAAACAATGCAATTGGAATGGTTGCTGCAATACTGAAAACACCCCAAGGACTATGGGCAAGTGCTTTCACCACAACTAATGCCAGTACCGCAAGGATAATAATCATTACCCCAAGCGCACCAAGCATGACCACAATACCGGCAAAAGAACCGAGTTCTTGTTTTGCCATTTCACCAAGTGAGCGACCGTCTCGACGTGTTGAAATAAATAAAACTAAAAAGTCTTGTACCGCACCCGCCAAAACCACACCGACCAATAACCAGATCGTTCCTGGTAAAAAGCCCATTTGTGCAGCCAAAATTGGTCCGACTAATGGCCCCGCTCCTGCAATTGCAGCAAAGTGGTGACCGAAAAGCACATATTTATTGGTGGGTACATAATCCAGACCATCGGCCAAGCGATGCGCTGGGGTTAAACGTCTTGGGTTTAATTCAAATACTTTAGTTGCAATAAATAGACTATAAAATCGATATGCGATGCTATATACACATGCTGCAGCAAGTACAAGCCAAACCGCATTGACATGTTCACCACGACTGAGTGCCAGCATCCCAAAAGAAATTGCACCTATTATTGCCACTAGGCTCCAGACCAGCTTGGAGGGAAGCGTAGATTTCGCTTGCATTGTGTCCATTCTTAACCTCTCAATAAATAACTACAGCATTTTTATATTGTTATGTACTGTTTCTCTTAATCCCTGTGACTCTACTCCTCCTTTTTCTTTTTTCCTCTTATACTTTCGCATAAAAAAAGGGATGATTTACATCATCCCTTCGATAATAGTGTATTTTTTAACTATTATGCACGCTCTAAATAATCGCCAGTACGAGTATCTACACGAACGCTTTCTTCTTGCTGAACAAATAACGGAACACGAACAACCGCACCTGTTTCAAGCTTAGCTGGTTTACCGCCGCCGCCAGATGTATCACCACGTACGCCTGGATCAGTTTCAACAATTTTCAATACAACGAAGTTCGGTGGGCTTACTGTTAAAGGTACGCCGTTGAACAACATAATTGTACATTTTTCATTTGAATCGTCTTTTAACCATTTAGCAGCATCGCCCATAGCAATTTTGTCTGCCGCGATTTGCTCAAAAGATACAGGATCCATGAAGTTCCACATTTCACCATCGTTGTATAGGTATTCCATTTCAACTTCAACGATGTCAGCTGCTTCTAAAGAGTCACCTGATTTGAAAGTTTTTTCTAATACTTTACCGGTTTTAAGGTTACGTAATTTTACACGGTTGAACGCTTGACCTTTACCTGGTTTTACATATTCGTTTTCCATGATTGAACATGGGTTACCATCAAGCATAACCTTAAGGCCTGCTTTGAAATCATTTGTAGAATAATAGGCCATGAAAGGCACACTCCAAACTTAACAAGTCAACTATGCGATATAATGCGTTGTTGCATTATCTTAATCGTGTCAAATGATAAACTATTTATACCAAGAGCAAAACTGGCAATCTCAACTGAGTGACCTTATTACTGATCCTTCGGAATTGCTAAGCCTACTCGAGTTATCCTCAGAACAGCTATTATCGGGTGCGATTCTGGCTTCTGAAAAGTTTAAATTGCGTGTTCCTCGCGCGTTCGTCGGAAAAATGAACGCTAAAAACCCGCTTGACCCGCTTTTGCTACAAGTATTACCTCATCATTTAGAACTCGAAGAACATCCTGAGTTTGTGACTGACCCATTAGGCGAAGAAGCAGCAAATCAATTACCGGGTGTATTGCATAAATATAAATCGCGTTTTTTACTGACTTTGACAGGTGCATGTGCCGTACACTGCCGTTATTGCTTCCGTCGTCATTTCCCCTATCAAGAAAATTTGCCAAAAAATGAAGATTGGCTAAATATTAAAAATTATATTGAAGCAAACCCGAACATTAACGAGATCATTTTAAGTGGTGGCGATCCGCTTACGCTTTCTAACCGTAAATTAGCACTTTGGTTAGAACGCCTATCATCTCTCAAACAAATCCAGATTCTGAGAATTCACTCACGAGTCCCAATTGTCATTCCTAACCGGATCGACGAAGAGCTGATTTCTTTATTAAAAAACAGTAGGCTGCGTATAGTTCTGGTGGTACACTCAAACCATGCTTCTGAACTCGATGACTTTACTTGTTCAAAATTGTTGCAGTTATCTGACCATCACATTACTGTACTAAATCAGGCAGTATTGCTGAAAGGTGTCAATGACTCTGCACAGACGTTAATTGATTTAAGTTATCGTTTATTTGAAGCTCGCGTTATGCCTTATTACTTACATGTTTTAGATAAAGTAAAAGGTGCACAACATTTTGATTTAGAATCATCCAAGATAGATGATATCTATCGTGACGTGTTAGCGAACCTACCGGGGTATTTGGTTCCTAAACTCGTCAGGGAAATTGCGGGCGAAAAGAATAAAACACCGCTTTTTGGGGCTACAACTTTTTGAGTTATATAATAAGTGATGATGAATAATGCGCTGTCGGACATTTTTCACAATCAAACCGAACTCTCTCGTGAACGGTTAAGCTTTTGTGAAGCCAATATTAAAGATCTTAATGAATGGGTCACTACCCTTTCTATTATGCAACTCGGTGATACGTCAAAAGCATTATTCACAGCTATTTTAGAGCTCAATGAATTAAAATGTAGTGAAACCTTACGTTTCGACCTCATACAAACGCTTCATCCGACCATTAACAATGTACTCGCCAGCCTAGAGAAAAACTTCTTTAACCAAGGCGTGATTAGTACAGATCGTAATGAGCACATTATTGAATTAGCGATGTTGCTCCGCTGCTATTTCGCCAGTATTTATCTAAATATTGCGCAAAATAGTCATGAGCAACTCCAGCATCAAAAGTTTTCAATCTTTGCCTATAAGCAAAAAAAGAATCTGCAAACGGCGCGTACTTTATCGACGTTTCATGCGCTACAACAATTAACGAGTCTCCTTTATCAGCAGCACATGCTTTATAGCGAGCCTCTTAAAGGTCAATGGTTAATAGCGCATCAGCTCTATGAAACCGCAGTTCAGCACAAATATCATCTCATCAATATCAATCATATTCAGGGCATACAGCACCCTTTAGCGAATATTACACAAGCTTATGCTCAGTTGATTTTGCTGGATATTTTAAATACAAACCAGATTCGTCAGTCAGAAATTCAGGCATTGTTTCAATGTAGTTTTGACTGGGCAAGAATGATTCATATTTTGCCGAAAGATACCGCATTAACGAAATATGTGGTCGATCCAAATAAAGACCACCCACCTGTTTATAATACAAAGCGTAGCTCTAACTTTAACCCTAGCATCTTCATCGGTACGCAAGCTTTACTTGAGCATGTCACTGCAACCATGCATAAAAATGCTCAATATATTTCTAAAAATGAAAAGTTTTATTTAAGCCCTGCTTTAAAGTTTCATGTTCAAACGATTTTAGGAACCACGGCTCAACGTCGCCATGAACGTTATGAGTATAATGCAGAGCTCCAAATTTGTTTTGGTTTAAGCACTGCCCATTTCTATCTATCAAAAGCAAAAAACTTTGAAGAAACGCTACAGCTTAACCATAACTATAATTTACAAAGCGAATCTAAGGTTTTATCCAACTTAGAGAAAAAAGAACAACAAACAAGCTCTTATCAACGCTTGAGTCGTGAGAGTAAAACCATTTATCAAACCACCGTTCTCGATATTAGTGTCAATGGATATCGTATTAAATGGTCTGGCGAAGCACCAAAGAACTTAAGAACTGGTGAATACATTTTAGTTAAAGAAACTTTGCATGGACAATGGCGTGGCGGTGTGATTCGCTGGATTAAACAATCGACAGAAAAATCCCTAGAGTTAGGTTTAGAGATTTTGTCGCAAGCCATGTTCCCTTGTTCAGTGCATATTCAAGCTGAGCGTCATACTCGCAATTATCATCCCGCACTATTACTACAAACACAAAATCTAGAAGAAATACAAAATACGCTTATTTTACCGGGCTCTCAAATTTTTAGAGAGCAACAAACAATTCATTTACGATTGGGGACAGAAGAAATCAAAGTGTATCTACTCAAAGCACAACTCATTACGCAAAGTTTTATCCAATTTCATTTTGAACTTTTGAATGAGCAGCAACAAGGTCTGCTTGATCAGTTCATGATGAAAAAGGGTAATAACTCTAGCACTCAAGATTTATGGGAAGCACTAAAGTGAGAAACTCTTTATTATCTAAAAAGTTAAAACGTACTGAAACACGTTTACTCATTATTGATGACAACCAGCTACGTTATAACCAGATTTTAAATTTATTATTGGGGAATGATTATCAAGTTCAGGCATTATTACTTGATGATTTAAAAAGTTTTGAAAAACAGTTAAATACGCCGTGGGATGCTATTATTTTTGGTCGTGCTTATGACCTAAAAATTGAACAAACTCTCTCCCTCATTCAAGCATCTGAGCAGCCAAATTTACCTGTTTTATTATTACAACCTGAAGATTATCAGCCTCAGCAATATCAAGCTTATATTCAAAAAGGCATTTATGATGTAGTTCCATTAGAACCATTAGATTATTTTTATATCACTCTTATTCGGACCTTATCGTATAGCCACTTATTGCAGACTGAACAACGCCTGACAAATGAGTTAGAAACAATTCACTCCCATACACAAACATTGGTCAACAATAGCCATAAAGCAGTTGCCCTTTTTCAAGAAGGGATGCATGTTAAGGCAAATACAGAATACCTCAATCTTTTTGGATTTAAGCAAGAAGACGAGATTCTTGGCCTGCCAATCTTAGATGTTTTACAACCTGATGATTTAAATGTTTTTAAACAAAGATTTAAGAAAATTTCATTAGGCCAATTTGATCAGGCCCGTTTTGAAATTCAGAGTCAACATGCAGCAATCGCAGGTAACAATGCTCTAAAACTAGAGTTTATTCCTAGTCAGGAAGAAGATGCCGTACAGCTAACCATTGACTACCAACTGGATTTAGCAACACCTGCAAATACACTTTTTTCAGAAAAGAGTTATGGTGTGCAAGCACCTTGGCAACAAATTAATCGACAACTATCGACCTACCCTGCTCAAGCCAATGCATTAATTTTATTTAAATTAAATCAGTGCCCAGAGCGAGTATTTCAACAAGATTGGCAAACTCCTGCACAATATTTTAATCAGCTGCACAGTTTCTTAAAAGAACACGCGCAAATGCCGATTTTTAATATTGAACTTGGTGCATATATTGGCATTTTACAAGCTGAAAACAGCACAGTCCTTAACTCCCAACTGACTAGTCTGCAAAGTTTGCAAAAAGAGTATTTATTAAAGATTAATGAGCTTAATTACTCGATCCAATTTAAGTTGAGCTATGCCCCGATTACTGAACCTTTAAATGAAGATAGCTTTTCAAGCTTACTTGCTCAAACAAGTCAGCAAGAGTTACCTAAGGCGCAGGCAGAAATTGAGTTGGCACCAACCATCGATATTATCGCTCCCGTGCCTGTCAAATCCTCTATATCGCTTGATCTAAGCCTTGAGCAAGTCGATGCTCCTTTGCAATCTTCGTTATTGCAGCAATTAAAGCAGCAGTTAGCTCGAAGTGAAATTCATTTAAAATATCAGCAGATCTACGATAAACACGATCAAGAAACCCATAACTATGAGGTGACTAGCGGTTTTATCAGCGATGAACAATGGTATGACATAAATGACTTGGCTGAATTAAGAGAAGACAGTGAGCTTTCTATTCAATTAGATCGCTGGATTTTGGTTGAGGCATGTAAGCAACTACATAACTTTATTACTCAGTACCCGAAAGCTAAACTGATTATTAACCTGAATATTGATATCTTGCTCAAAGATAAATCTTTCCCTGAACTCATTTCGAAATTACTCACCATTATTGGTAGTAAGCTTGAAAGCCCACTGGTTTTACAATTTTCAGAACAAGCAATTCAGCCTCATCTTGCAATTGCCCAGCAACACATAGCTCGCCTGCGTCAACACGGCGCAGAAATTTCGATTCGGGATTTCAGCTCCTCTATGTATAGCGAATTAATATTGCAACAACTAGACGTTCAATATTTAAAACTGCAATCGAAGAAAACTGAGCTATTGAACTCAGATGATGGTTTAGCATGCTTACAAGAAAAGGTTTTGAACTATTTGACAGTAAAACCTGTAGGGATTTTACTGAGTGATCTAGATGATATGAACTTATTTGCTAACGCATGGAATGTGGAAACGCGTTTCTTGCAAGGTCGCTATTTCCAGAAAAAACTTGATCGATTAACAGACGTACAAGACCAATAATGGTCTTGTAGTGAAAAACAAAAAACGGGCATAAAGCCCGTTTTTTGTTTCGTGTTGCAGTATTAACGCTTGATAGAGCGAGACATACCAGCAAAACGTTGTTTGAATTTGTCGATACGACCACCAGTGTCTACATTCTTTTGCTTACCAGTGTAGAATGGGTGGCAAGCTGAACATACGTCAAGGTAGATAGTTTCTTTACCTAAAGCAGAACGAGTTTCGATTACGTTACCGCAAGAACAAGTTGCAACTAATTTTTCATATTTTGGGTGAATATCGGCGCGCATCGTCGATTACTCCTAATTGGAAGAAAGGCTTAAGCTGTCATCGCAATTGATCACTCTCAACTAAGTTGAGGACAGGCTCAAAATGAGCAGATCAACACCACAACAGACCATTCTTTTGGCCCACCGAAACCTCTAGGGTTAGAGCTAAGCACAACAAGTGGGCAGCATTATACGTCAAATAATTTTCTTTTGCGAATTAATCTTTCGATTTAGCCCAGTAATTTGCAATCACGCCACACAACATTAATTGGATTTGGTGAAAGATCATAATAGGCAAAACGATCATGCCTAATGGTTGGCCAATAAATAAGATTTGCGCCATCGGAACACCACTTGCCAAGGTCTTTTTAGAGCTACAAAAGAAAACCGTAACTTGATCTGCTCGGTTAAAACCTAAAGCACGTGGTAGGTAAAGTGCTAATAGCATAATGACTGTTAAGAGCACTGAACACGCAATTGTTAGAATGAGTAAAGTTTTCCAACTTACTTGATGCCAAAGTCCTGCAACTACTGCTCCACTAAATGCGCCATACACCACCATCAAAATCGAGCCTTGATCGAATGCTTTAACAATACTCGGAACTTTTGCCATATAAGGGAAAATATAAGGACGTAATAATTGACCTAAAATAAATGGCACTAACAGTAATAATGTAATTTGTATAATTGAAGTCGTCGGGTCAAATCCATGTTGGCTTTGGCCTAAAATAAAAAAGCTCACCAAGACTGGTGTAATAAACATACCAATCAAGTTTGAAAAAGATGCACTGCACACCGCTCCCGCCACGTTCCCTTTTGCAACCGACGTAAATGCAATAGAGGATTGAACTGTAGAGGGTAAAAAGCACATAAATAAAAAACCCCAGTAGAGCTGTTGACCTAACAGAGGTAATAAAATTGGCTTAGCCAACAGACCAATCACAGGGAAAATAAAGAAAGTAAATGCGAAGACCAGTAAATGCATTTTCCAATGCAAAATACCTTCAATTACAGCCTCACGTGATAGTTTCGCGCCATGCAAAAAGAATAAGATTGCAATTGCGACTGTGGTCAGTGTATTGAAATATTGAGCTGCTTGACCACTGACTGGAAAAAATGTTGCTAGTAGTACCATTCCAACCAATAAAATTGTAAATCGATCAAGCGCCAATAACTTCAGCATAGCCATATCCTATGATTATTTTAGATAAATAAAAAACCCAGTTGATAAATTGACCATTTGGTCAAGCGTTCATCATACTGGGCTAAAAAAATAAAGCTAGACTTTTAAGAACTAATTCTTAAAGCATCACAGTCAATTTTTAGTTATTTTTTGCATTAGCATCTTGTTGAATCAGTTCGACTTTATAGCCGTCTGGATCTTCAACAAATGCGATAACAGTAACACCACCTTTCATTGGCCCCGCTTCACGCACAACTTTGCCACCACGTGCTTTAATTTCTTCACACGCTTTGTAGGCATCGTCAACACCAATGGCAATGTGGCCATAGGCATTGCCTAAATCATAACTTGATGTATCCCAGTTATGGGTAAGCTCAAGCACGGTATTGGTTTCTTCATCGCCATAGCCAACAAATGCTAGTGTAAAGCGCCCTTCTTCATAATCACGCTTACGAAGTAACTTCATCCCTAATACTTCGGTATAGAACTTTAAAGATTGTTCTAAATTGCCTACTCGCAACATTGTATGAAGCATTCGCATGTTTATTCACCTGCCTTTTCTGATTCATGTGTTTGATGATCTCTTAGCAATTTTCCAACCCAAACCACTAAGATCAAGATTGGAATACCAATAAGAGTTGTCATCAAAAAGAACTTTGGGTATCCAATATTACTGACTATGGTACCTGAATATCCACCCAAAAGTTTTGGAGTAAGTGTCATGAGTGAACTAAAGATTGCATATTGAACAGCTGTAAATGAAACACTCGTTAAACTTGAAAGGAATGCAATAAATGCCGCACCAGCCAAACCAGAAGCCAAGTTATCGACAATAATGGCAAAATAAAGCCATAAAGAACTATATGGTTTAATGACCTTACCGCTGACTTCCACTGGTTGACCAGAAAGTGGATCAATATAAGCTACCGGTTCAATATTCACATCAAGTTCACTTTCCGCTTTTTGATTTGAGCTAACAGCATATGGATGAGATGCAGAAAGTATTTTTTGTTCGCCATCCATTACAGCTACGTTAAGCTCTTTACTGGTCGATGCCACTAGTTTTTTTGCATCAATGGCTGCACTAAAAACACCTTTTTGATCAGTCATTTTTGCATCAAAATTTTGCCCATCAAGGCTAATGATAATTTTTTGCGTAGGAGTTAATGCTTGTCCAAAGTATTGCCCTCGAACCACAACACTTCCCTCACCATCTTTGAGTGAGACCTGATCATTGCCCATAACAGGTAAAATTTGTAGAGGCGATTTAGCTAACTCAGTTGTAAGTAATGGCTGAGTACGTGTAACAGGCGCTACATCATTTGAAGCATAAGCAGCTTTTACTTCAATTTGTTTTGTTCCGCTAAAAGCAGAACTTGGTACTTCTAATTTCCATAATCCGACTTCATCTGGCTTGACTTGATAGCTATGTTCACCAACTTTTACGTCTACCATATCTAATGGCTGACCAGATTTTACTAGTCCAATAAAAATTAAATTGGTAGAGCTAGCCAAAACAGCACCGACAAACATCAGTTTCATAATGTTGATGCGCTGTGCTAAAAGACCACCTAAGAAACCGCCGACTAAACTAAATAGTACTCCATAGATTTTAACTGCTTCTGCAATTTGCTCTTTACTGAAGTTAAGATCTTGGTAGAACACATTAGAAATAACACCAGCAATAATGTCTGAAATACGGAAGAAACCAATAAGTAGCAACAACACTAATGCAAGTTTGACACCATAGCGTTTAAAGAAATCTAGAATTGGTGCAATCCATGTCTCTTTAGCCATTTGCTGGTTAACCACACCAATTTTAACGAGTAGATAACCTACAAAAATCGCAGCAGCAGTTGCAGTTAAAAATCTTAAAGCCTCTAAACCAAATAACGCAGCACTGTCTTTAATATTGCCAGCTTGTGAAATGGCCTCGGTAACCTGTCCCGAATAAATATAAGTGACTACGAATGAAATAACGGCAATAAAAAATACGAGAACCAAACGGTAGTAATCACTACTCTTATAATTTTTATAAACTCGATTTACAACAGGCTCACGCACAAGTAGGGTCGTGACAATACCCACTAACATAACGCCTGCCATGGTTAAATAAGTCGTTTTCCAGGCTTCGTAAATGTAATTACCTTTAGCAGTTCCCAAGTGGGCAGCTAGAAATAATGCACCCGCTCCAGCCACAATCATGCCAATTCGGTAACCAGCATTATAGGTAGAGGCCAATACCGTTTGCATTTCTGTTTCTGCTAATTCAATACGGTAAGCATCAATCACAATATCTTGGGTTGCTGCCGAGAAGCCAAGTAATACAGCACCTACCGCCATTTGAATAAGATAACTTTGACCTAGAGAAGGATCAGAGAAAGCCATAATACAAATAGCAAGAACGATCAAACACTGTGCAATTAACAACCAAGCTCGTCTTCGGCCTAACGTTTTAGTTAAGACAGGCACAGGTAACTCATCAATAAGAGGAGCCCAAACGAACTTAAAAGAGTAACCTAGGGCAGCCCAACTAAAAAAAGTGACTGCACTTTTATCAATGCCCGCCTCTCCAAGCCATAAAGAGAGACTAGAGAAAATTAATAAAATCGGAATTCCGGCAGAAAAACCTAGAAACAGCATAATTAATGCACGGCGATCTAAAAATGCTTTAAAAGCCGAGACCCAACCCGAAGCTTGTGTGGTCATTCGTTTTTTATTTTCCATAAATTATAAATGTGCCTATTCAAACCCTTCTTACAATTCCTTTCAAGATTCTTTATGCAATCAATTTTGTTTTGGCGATAAAAACGGCAAGTTTGCTTGATATTTTATGCTAAACCTGTATACCTTTAAGCTTCAACCTTCGTTTTCTTTTGCTGGATATCAACAGTGACACAAAAACTTGATCAAGTGACCATCTCAACTTTATCACTCGCTAAAACAAACACCACAAACGTCACAATAAATGCATTTCCTTCAGCTTTTGAGCAACCTGATATAAAAATGACTTTGGATAAAACAGCCTTAAAACCCGAACAACTAACACATATTCCAGATTTTGAAAAAATTCCAGCTTCTACAAAACGTATAAAACCGCTTAATAACTTTTTAGGGCAAGACCGTGCCAAAGCATCGGTAGAAGCGGGTATTTCTTTACCCTACTCTGGCTATAACATTTTTGCAGTAGGAACAGCAGGCTTGGGTAAACGCACCATGATTAAGCGTTTACTCCAACAACATGCGAAAACAATGCCTACCCCAGATGACTGGGTATATGTCTATAATTTTAAGCAAGCACGCCAACCACTTGCTTTACGCTTCCCTGCTGGACAAGGAACCAAGTTTCAACATGCCCTTCATCAAACTTGGCAAATTATTTTAAAACAGCTTGAACGCCGTTTTAGTGCCGAGACCTATCATAACCGCATTGAACGTATCCGTGAGGAAACTGGAGATGAGCAGCAACAAGCGCTTGTCGAGTTAACCAAAGAAGGTGAAGAGCTCGATTTAAAACTCATCTCCCGCAATGAAAAGCATGGCTTTGTACCTGTACAAGTAAAAGATGATCAGGTGCAAGAACTCACCCAAACAGAAATTGATGCTTTAAATACTAAGCAACGTGCTGAAATTGCAGCGAATGTTCGCTACATGGATAAAAAGCTCGAGCGTCTTGGTTTGCATTTAGGTGATTTAGAAGATGACGCACGTGACAAAGTCTCTGTGTTGAATCGAGACATCGCGACCCAAGTGGTTAAGCCACGCATGGATTTGATTTTAAATAAATATGGTCAAGTCAAAGGCCTTGAAGATTATTTAAAACAATATGCTCAAGATGTAATTGATAATGTTGAACTCATTTTAGAGCAAGAAGAAGATGACTTTGCTCCGGCAATGTTCAATCGTGTGCCTGCACGTTATCAGGCCAATGTAATTGTCTCAAACAAACCAAACAGTGGTGCACCGGTTATTTTTGAAGATTTCCCAACGCACTACAATTTGCTTGGTCATGTTGAACAACTTACTCACAACGGCACAATTACCACAGATTTCACTCTCATTCGTCCAGGTGCTCTACATCAAGCGAATGGTGGCTTTTTAATGCTTGAGGCCGAGCAATTACTCGAACAGCCTTATGCATGGCAAGGTTTAAAGCGTGCCTTGAAATCAGGTCAGCTCAAGCTTTCTTCTCTTGAACATATGCTGACGTTAACAGGCTCTATCTCGATAGAACCTGCTGCTGTTCCACTTGATATTAAAGTGGTTCTTATGGCAGAACCTGAAATTTATTATGAAATTTTAGAAGTAGAACCAGAGCTTGGCAGTGTCTTTAAAATTCGTGCAGATTTTACCGATACTCTGCAACGTAATGATGAAAATGAACAAGCCTACATGCAGCTAATTGCTGATTATGTACAAGCGGATAAATTACTTCCGTTTGACCGCAGTGCTTTAGCAGCTTTACTTACCGACTCAAGTCGTCAGGCAGAAGACCAAAGCTCACTGTCATTACATGCTTCAACTTTGGGCGACCTGATTCGGGAAGCACATCACCATGCTTTTAAAGCTAATGAAAAGCTTGTAACTGACCAGCACATTAACTTGGCACTACAACACAGACAGTATCGCTTAGGCTATTTAAGAGAGCTTTACTGGCAAGATCTGTCACGTGGAACTCAGTTAATCGAGACTTCTGGTCATCGTTTAGGTCAAATCAATGCCCTCTCTGTTATTCACTATGCAGATGTTGAGTTTGGTTTACCTTCACGTTTGACTGCATCAGTTTATCAAGGCGGCGGCGATATTCTTGATATTGAACGTAGTGTAGAACTTGGTGGTTCACTGCATGCCAAAGGCGTGTTGCTCATGTCTAGCTTCTTGAAAGCTCACTTTGGTCGTGAACAGATTTTACATTTCTCTGCTGCTCTAGCCTTTGAACAAAGTTATGGACAAGTAGACGGCGACAGTGCAACAGTTGCCGAGCTTTCTGCATTAATTTCTGCAATTAGCCAAATACCAATTGATCAATCTTGGGCAATTACGGGTTCTATGAACCAGTTAGGCCAAGTTCAACCAATTGGTGGTGTAAATGCAAAAATTGAAGGCTTCTATGATGCGTGTAAATTACAAGGTTTAACTGGTAAACAAGGTGTCATTATTCCACGTCAAAACATGCAGCACTTGATGTTACGCCAAGATGTAATTGATGCGGTACAAAGTGGTCAATTCCATATTCATGCGATTGATACTATTGATCAAGCGCTTGAAATCCTAATGGCCCGCCCTGTCGGAACACTCGACAAAAAAGGTAAGTACAGTAAACACTCTATTTATGCTGCTGTAATGGAGCAACTCGAATATTGGCAAGCCATTGAAGATGGCGCAGAAATTGAAGAGGAGCCAAAGAAGAAAAAGAAAAATAAGAAAAAAATTAAGAAGCATGAAGAGCTTACAGCGGAAGATCTACCACAAGAAAGTGTAGAAGAAGTCGCAACCTTAAAACAGAAGTAATAAAAAAGGGCCTGTCCAATACAGGCCCTTTTTACTTTTAGAGTGGCAAAATTAACGAACGATTTGGATCGCTCGTCCTCCTGCTAACTGACTAAAATATTGTTTAAGTGCTTCAACACAACGCTGAATTTTCATTGGCTGTTGGTCATGCTTGGCAACTTCTGCATACAAAGTAAAAGTTGGTAATTTCCAATCTGGCATGAGTTCAATCAAAGAACCATTTTTTAACTCTTTTTGAGCATCTAAATATAAAATTCTTGCAATACCATGTCCTTGCTGACATAACGCTTTTGCAACTTGTAAATTATTGCTCTGCAAACGGCTTTGCATTTCAACATTAAGTGTTTCGCCCGTTTTTACATGTTGAAAATGGAAATGGTGCGCGTCATTCATGACATTAATTGATAATAACTCATGATCTCTTAAATCATTAGGATGCACAATTGGACTAGATTGATTCAGATAACTTGGAGAAGCTACTAAAATCTGATCGACAAAAGCCATTGGAATGACAGAGCTACTTTCTTCTACCGGCGTAGAACTCATGCGCACTGCAATATCAATTCGCTCTTCAATTAAGTCGATATAACGATGCCCAACTTCAAAATGCACAGATAAACCGCGATGAGCTGACATCCAGTGAGATAACGCAGGAATGAGGTGCTGAACTGCTAAATCAGGAGTAGTTGCGATACGCAAATCCCCAATTAAGTCATCCCTCAACTCATTAATTCTGATTTTCCCCCTTTCAGCAGCCGCCAACATTTCTTGACAGCTTGAAAAAAAAGCCTGTCCGGCTTCTGTCAAACTGAGTTTACGCGTGGAGCGATGTAATAGAATTACATCCATTTCATGCTCAAGGGATCGAATCTGCTGGCTCACTGCACTTGTTGTAATTCCTAATTCACGTGCCGCACCACTAAATGAACTTTTTTCAACCACACAAGCAAAAACACCCATCGCACGAAGCTGATCTAACATAGGTTTCCTCAAATCTAATTCTAAATTTATAAAAAAATGCTTATTGTTGTAATGAAAGCAACCAATTATATTATACGAGGAAACCTAAGTTTTATGCATTAGCTATTTTGGTAAAAGATTTATAGGATTAATTGGTTTTCCATCCAAACGGATCTGGAACTCAAGCATGACCTGAGAAGCCCCAGTAGAGCCCATCTCGGCAATTTTTTGTCCAGCAGTTACATTATCACCGCTTTTCACCAACATCTTGCTATTGTGGGCATAGGCACTGATATAGCCGTCAATATGCTTAATTAAAACCAGATTGCCGTATTCTTTTAAGCCATCAGCTGCGTAGACAACTTGACCATCTGCTGCGGCATAAATAGGGTCACCCTGATTTCCACCATAACGGATTCCTTTGACATTATTTGCCAAATTAAACCCTTGAATCACTGGCCCATTGGTCGGTTTTATCCAGCGTAAACTAGAATTTGGTGCAACCGAAGTCACTGTCGTATTCGTTGACGGTGCGGTCGTTGTAGGCTGAGTTACTGGTGTAACAGGTTGTGTGGTTGGTAGAGCAATAGTTTGACGTTTGATTTGCTCAGGTTGTGCCATGACTTGCGTAGATACTGTTCTTGGTGAAGAACCTTTCTTCAAACGCAAAGACTGATTAACATAAATACGATATGGCGGAGCAATATCATTCATTTCGGCAATACTAATATAGTCGAGGCCATAACGCATTGCGATACCACTTAAAGTATCACCTGAACGAACAGTGTAATAGTTAGGAGCCATTGCATAGCGAGAACTATTATTAATTTGTGGTTTAGAAGCACACCCTGCCATAGCAACGGTAAAACCTACAGCCACAGACAACAACATAATTTTCATTATTTTGTCTTTTTGGATATGCACTCTGCTTTGTTGCCCAATTAAATGCATTGATCTCCCTCACTAAATGCTACAAATCATTTCGGCTAAGAGTACCAAAAAAGTAAGAGGAAACACGTTCCTCTTTTTCTTTATTCACAAAGTTATAACATTCGAGGCAAATTATTGACTCAAACTGATCTGTAAATCTTCTAAAACAGCGTAATTTGTTGCATCCATTTGAATAGGGGTAACACTTACATAACCGTTTGCAACGGCAAAGAAATCAGATTGAATCTGGCTAGAAACACGTTGCGGATCTGTAACCGCCTCGCCTGCTAATCCAATCCAGTAAACTTGACGGCCTCGTGGATCGACATGACTGGTAATAGGCTTAGATTGAGCACGGCGACCTTGATATGTAATCTGCGCCCCTTTTAACTGCGGTACGTCAGGAATATTGATATTAAAGATATGTCGCGGAGGCAAAGCTGGTAATCCGCTTGCAATAAAATCATGTACCCACTGAGCAGCCTGAGCATAATCTTCTTTATCGTTATAAGCACGTACATCAGGACCCGCTAAAGACACGGCAATTGCAGGTTGTTTCATTAAACGACCTTCAAATGCAGCCCCTACTGTTCCCGAATATAAAACATCATCACCTAAGTTCGCACCACTATTGATTCCGCTCACGACCAAGTCAAACTCAAAATCAAACAAACCATTCATGGATAAATAAACACAATCTGCTGGTGTACCATTCACTGCCCAGACATCTTCGGCAATTTGAATGGGACGTAATGGTCGATCCAATGTTAATGCACTTGAGAAACCACTTCTTTCACTTTCTGGTGCAACCACAACCACGCGTCCAAGTGGTCTTAATGCTTCAGCTAAAGCCTGTATACCTGGCGCAAAAACACCGTCATCATTCGCTATCAAAATATTCACTAAAATCTTTCTCTACAAATAAACCTAAAGGTTTTCACAATTGAATTATTTGTTGAATTATATATATTTATGCCTCCATAGCATTATAAAATTGTGAAAAAATGAAAACTTTCGCTCCTTTTTTTCAGGTATTGGGGATCAGTATCACATTGTGTACGCAAGTGGTTTTTGCAGATGAGGATATCTCAACACAAGAGGCTGATAGCTTAATTAAAGATGACATTGCCGCAACGCAAGTTTTGCAGGAAATCTGCCCAGCTTTCGTCGGACCAAATAAAAAACTTGAGTCAAACGCGCAAAAGATTATTGCGATGTATTTAAGTGGTTATTCAAATAAATCAATGACCTTAGCGACTCTACAAAACGATGCTGAATTTAAAACTTTATTAAATGAAGCACGTCTTGCGGCAAAACAAATGGATCATCATGAGCAACATGAGCTCTGTGAAGAGATCGTTAATTATAAAGAATAGATCTTACTCTTTTGTGATATAGAGACTTATTCATTTTGGGTTTTCTGTTTGCCATTAAGCAGAAAACCAACATAACAATACATTTTTTCCATTTTTTTAAATTCTAAATTGGTTAAGCTAACGGCATATTTAGAAATTTTATTTTGGGTTATCGATGTTTATGAAGAAAAGCTTAGTTCAATCACTCTCTTTGGTTTTACTTATGAGCATGGCAACAGCTGGTTTTGCTGCTGATAAGAAGAAAACAACTGAAAAGAAAACCGAAAATGAAAATGTTGTTGAAGTGACTCCACAACAAGGCACGACTCCTGAAGAATTAGCTGCAATTCAAGTGCTTTCTGAAATTTGTCCAAGTTTGATTGGTAAAAAAGACGCTGATTTTGCTCAAGGCTATGAACGTTTAGTTAAAGACTACCTACCAAATGAAACCGATGCTGTTTCTGCATTAGAAAAACGTAGTAAAGACAAAGCTTTCAAGAAATACTTAAAAGAAGCACGTAGCGATGCGAAAGCTGCCGGTGATGAACAAAACACATTAGTTTGCCAAGATGTGAAAGCATATCAATCGCAAAACTAAATTAGTAAAAAACTCTTGAGTTACAATACTGTTTGAAAAAGCCGACTTCTCCCGTAGAAGTCGGCTTTGCTTTATCCTAAAATGCTAGGCTCTTCTGCTTCATACAAGATATTGGAATTACCTAGAATGACTCGAAAAAGCGCTATTGCTGCACTACTCCTCTTACCAAGTTTTTCTTATGCAGCAACTGTCTTATCAGCTCCGCCAGAATTAAATAATAAGTCTTATGTATTAATGGATTATGAGACAGGACAAATTCTCGCTTCTAAAAATGAAAACGAAAAGCTTGCACCTGCGTCTATGACAAAAATGATGACCAGTTACATCATTGAACAAAAATTATTAAAAGGTGAATTGACTGAAAATGAGCAGGTTCGTATGAACGAGTCTGCGTGGTGTAAAGGAAGTAGCTCTGAATCATGTATGTATGTTCCTTTAAACGGTACAGCGACTGTTCTAGAAATGCTCCGCGGTATTATTATCCAGTCAGGTAATGATGCATCAAAAGCAATGGCTGAACATATTGCCGGAAATGAAGGCACGTTTGCTCATATGATGAATCAGGAAGCAAAACGTATCGGCATGGTGAACACCCAGTTTATTAACTCGACTGGTATGCCAGCTGAAGGCCACTATTCAACTGCAAAAGATATGGCTGTGCTAGCACAACATATTATTAAAGACAGTTCAAAATACTATCCAATTTACTCTGAAAAAGAATTTACTTTTAATGGTATTAAACAAGGTAACCGTAATGCCTTGCTTTACACTGACCCAAGTGTAGATGGTTTAAAAACAGGTCATACAGATGAAGCTGGTTACTGCTTAACTACTTCAAGTAAACGCGGTCCAATGCGTTTAATTTCAGTGATTTTTGGTACTCCAAGCATGTCTGAACGTGCAGACCAAACGCGTACGTTACTGGCATGGGGCTTTGCAAACTTTGAAACTGCAAATGTTCAACCAGCAAATCAGGTTCTTGCAAAAGCAAAAGTTTGGTTTGGTAAAGAAGATGAAGTTCAAGTTGGTTTAGCTGAAAACTTTAGTGTGACCATGCCTAAAGGTAAAGCTGATGGCATTAAAACTCAGTTAGTCGTTCAACCTAACTTAAATGCACCACTTCAAAAAGGTCAAGTTGTCGGTAAACTTGTTGCTAGCCTAGACGGCAAAGTAATTGCTGAAAAACCGTTAGTTGCATTAAAGCCAGTTGAAGAAGCAGGTTTCTTTGCTCGTTTAATCGACCATATCAAGCAATTCTTCAGCAATTTATTCTAATTTTTGAATAGTTGAATTAAGCACTCATGCTATTTAGCCTGAGTGCTTTTTTATTTTATAATTCGACTAAATTTTATTTTGATACTACTCATGGCAAAGAACATTCGTCCTTATCTTGAACACCACCCTCAAGTAGATACAACCTGTTATATCGATGATATGGCTGTTGTGGTTGGTGACGTTAGCTTAGCTGAAAATGTTTCTGTCTGGCCTTTTGCAGTCATCCGTGGTGACGTAAATAGTATTCAAATTGGCAAAAACAGTAACGTACAAGACCATTGTATGTTGCATGTAAGCCATAAAAATGATGCCAAACCGAATGGCTCACCTCTGATTATTGGTGAAGATGTAACGGTTGGACACCATGTGACTTTACATGGCTGTACCATTGGCAACCGTGTTTTAGTCGGAATCAACACCGTTATTCTAGATGACGTAATTATTGAAGATGATGTGATGATTGGTGCAGGAAGTTTAGTTCCACCTCGCAAAGTCTTAAAAAGCGGTTATCTCTATGTAGGAAGCCCTGTACAACAAGTGCGACCACTGACTGAAAAAGAACTCGCATTTCTTCCTTATTCAGCAAGACATTATGTAAAAGTGCAAAATAATCATAAAGCTGCACAAGCAAATCAAGATTAATTATCTATCTTGATCGTAAGTAATAAAAATGCTGATTTTTAAACGATATGGTTTTGTCGTATTGCTCATATCGTTTAGCAGATCACCGTAGCCAAAAACCCCTAAATTTCGTATTATACGTCTTTTAAATCATGGTGCTTTTTTATGGCCGCGTGGACTCCTCATGTCACTGTTGCTACAGTCGTAGAAAAAGACGGACGCTATCTGTTTGTAGAAGAACATAGCGAAGGTTTTGTACACACAGTATTTAACCAACCTGCTGGTCATGTGGAATGTGGTGAGTCATTAACAGAAGCTGCCATTCGAGAAACACTTGAAGAAACAGGCCATCATGTTGAAATTGATGCCTTGCTTGGTATATATACTTATACCCCACCAATGTTTCCTGATCGCACTTATTACCGTTTCTGTTTTCTAGCACATGTAACTCAGGTTGAAAGTAATCCTCAACTCGACACAGGTATTATCGCTGCTGTGTGGATGACACCGGATGAACTCAAAGAATCTGCCCGTGCTCGCAGTCCTCTTGTGCTAAAAGCAGTTGAAGATGCTATGAAAGGCCACCATTATCCTTTATCGCTTATTTATGAGCACCCCTTCTCTCCCTCATTAACTTCTCATTTGGATGCCTAGTCCTATGCAACAACGTGTCATCGTCGGTATGTCTGGTGGTGTAGATTCTTCTGTTTCTGCAGCACTTTTACTTCAACAGGGTTATCAAGTTGAAGGTCTTTTCATGAAGAACTGGGAGGAAGACGACGGCACGGAATACTGTACGGCAATGGAAGACTTAGCTGATGCCCAAGCAGTAGCTGATAAAATCGGTATTAAGCTGCATACAGCAAACTTTGCGATGGAATATTGGGATCGAGTGTTTGAACTTTTCCTAGCTGAATATGCGGCTGGTCGTACGCCAAATCCAGATATTTTATGTAATAAAGAAATTAAATTCCGCGCATTTTTAGATCATGCCATGACTTTAGGTGCAGACTTTATTGCGACTGGCCATTACGCACGCCGTGGTGAAACTGCATATAACTCTAAAGGCGAAGCATACGCACCATTATTACGTGGTGTAGATAACAATAAAGACCAAACCTATTTCTTGCACGCTGTTCATGGTAGAGAAATTAATAAAACATTATTTCCAGTAGGCGAAATCGAAAAACCTGAAGTTCGCAGAATTGCTGAAGAACTTGATCTTGCTACAGCCAAGAAAAAGGACTCAACAGGAATCTGTTTTATTGGGGAACGTCGTTTCAATGACTTCCTTAAACAATATTTACCCGCTCAGCCCGGGAAAATTGTACTTGATACAGGTAAAGAAGTTGGTGAACATCACGGTCTGATGTACTATACGCTCGGTCAGCGTGGTGGAATTGGTCTAGGTGGTTTGAAAGGTGCAGCTGAGGGTGCATGGTTCGTACTACATAAAGATCTTGCCAATAATCGTCTCGTTGTTGGTCAGGGACATGAACACCCACTCATGCAAAGTACTCAACTGTGGAGTGAGTCAATTGACTGGGTAGCTGGTGAACAAAATATTCCAGTTGAAGGATTACGCTGTACAGCTAAAACGCGTTATCGCCAACCTGATCAGGCATGTACAATTTTTATTGATGAAAACACTGAACACGGTGTTCGCGTTGAGTTCGATGAACCTCAGCGTGCTGTTACACCGGGTCAAAGCGTTGTATTTTATTCAGATGAAGTTTGCTTAGGCGGGGGTGTCATTCACCATACAAATGCCCCTACACCAAATTTTATTTAAGGGAATGAATGGCATGGTGGAGTTACCATTTCAACAATCACAAGCCTTGAATGTTCGCCAAAACCGTGCCCTTGCCTTGGCTGGGGTATTTCAGGCCACTCAGCTCACCCATATGACAGCCATGACGGGTCAGCAAAGTATTGGTGAAAGTGGTAACTTCTATTTTGAACTATTAATCAAAGCAAGTTTAAATATACGCCCTACAGCCAACAATGGTGTTCAAACCTTAGATTTTTTTAATCAGTTGGCAGATATTTCTTTAGGGCTTAAAACACTCGAAAATTGTATTACTCAACCTTTTTCAAACATGCCTAAATCTCGCCTTCCAAAAATGGGCACGGCCAAATTGCCAATGTCCTATGCGATGTCGCTCTTACAGCTAGAAAAAAAGGTTTATAGCAATCCTGAATATGTCGCAATCATTGAAAAAGCTCAGCAGAAAATTTTAAAACAGCTGTCTTTTTTTGATAATAACTACTTACACCCAAGCATTTTAGCCAATTTGGCGCAAACTTATGTTGATACGGCTGGCCAGATTAACCCACGCATTTTAGTTCGTGGTAATGCAGAAGCATTTAAAGATACCAATCATACTAACCGCATCCGTGCTTGTCTGTTTACTGGCTTGCAAATGGCCCATTTATGGCGACAACTCGGCGGTAGTTCGTGGAACATGATTTTTAGCAAACGTAAATTGCTACAGGATATTCAAGCACTTGCTCGTTTACAGTACCAAGTCATTTAAGACTATAAACGAGATTTTTTTAGTTTTATGTTTATTCCAACATTAAGGAATCGTTATGAACGCTTTAACCGCACTATCACCATTAGATGGACGTTATGCCAGCAAATGTGATGCGCTACGCCCTTTTCTTTCTGAGTTTGGTTTAATCCATGCTCGTGTCACTGTAGAAGTGCGTTGGTTACAAGCACTTTCTAACCGTCCGGAAATTGTTGAAGTTGCACCTTTTTCAAACGAAACAAATGCAGCTTTAGATGCAATTGTTAGCAACTTCTCTGAAGAAGATGCAAATCGTATTAAAGAGATTGAACGTACGACTAACCATGACGTTAAAGCAGTTGAGTATTTCTTAAAAGAGAAAATTGCTGGTATCGCTGAATTACAAAATGCGGGTGAATTCATTCACTTTGCATGTACTTCTGAAGACATCAACAACTTGTCTCACGCGCTTATGCTTAAAAATGGTCGTGAAGTTTTAGTATCAAGCATGAAGCAAATCCTTAATGCGATCTCTGCTTTGGCAACGACTCACGCTGAACAACCAATGTTGTCTCGTACACACGGTCAAACTGCTAGCCCAACAACTTTGGGTAAAGAAATGGCGAACGTGGCATACCGTTTAGCTCGTCAAATCAAACAATTTGAAAACGTTGAGTTACTTGGCAAAATCAATGGTGCTGTAGGTAACTACAATGCTCACCTTTCTGCTTATCCAGATGTTGATTGGGCTGCTCACGCACAAGCTTTTGTTGAATCTTTAGGTTTAACATTCAACCCTTATACAACTCAAATCGAACCACATGACTACATGGCAGAGTTGTTTGATGCGTTACGTCGTTTCAATACGATTTTAATCGACTTTAACCGCGACGTATGGGGTTACATCTCTTTAGGTTATTTCAAACAAAAATTGAAAGAAGGCGAAGTTGGTTCATCAACAATGCCACACAAAGTTAACCCAATTGACTTTGAAAACTCTGAAGGTAACTTAGGTATTGCAAATGCAGTATTGGCTCACTTAGGTGAAAAATTACCAATTTCTCGCTGGCAGCGTGACTTAACTGACTCAACTGTATTACGTAATATGGGTGTTGGTTTTGCACAAAGCTTAATTGCTTTCGATGCGTGCTTAAAAGGTGTTGGTAAACTTGAGTTAAATGCAAACCGTTTAAATGAAGATTTAGACCAAGCTCAAGAAGTTTTAGCTGAACCAATTCAAACTGTAATGCGTCGCTACAACATTGAAAAACCATACGAAAAATTAAAAGCATTAACTCGTGGTCAAGCAATGACGCGTGACATGATGGTTAATTTCGTAAATGGTGAAGAGCTTTCTCAAGTACCAAGCGAAGAACGTGCGCGCTTAGCTGAACTTACGCCTGCAACTTACACAGGTAATGCAGCTGAACAAGCGAAACAAATTAACGATTTAATTAGCAAAATCTAATTAAAAAGTTTACAAAAAGCGGAGCTTAGGCTTCGCTTTTTTATTACACTCATATAAATCACAATAAAGACTTCATAAAATGATCGAAAAACAATTCAAACTTAAACACTATATTGCTCTTGGCTTGCTTTTGATTGCGATTGTCATTTCAGCTATTCAGCCTCTTGAATTTGAAGCCTATTTACTTCACCAAGCTGGCACTGTGTTTATGTTGATTTTGCTCTTTGTTATTTTTAAGAAGATTGGGCTCGATTTTTTAAGTTTTACTTTCTATCTGCTGTTTTTGCTCATCCATATTGTTGGTGCACATTACCTGTATTCATACGTTCCATACAATGATTGGATACAACAAGCATTCAATTTTAACTTAGATCAATACATGGGTTGGTCCCGTAATATGTATGATCGTTTGGTTCATCTTGCCTATGGTATTTTTCTCTACCCTCTTACTTATCGCGTGTTTCAAGTGTGGTTACCATCAGTAAAGCCATTCAGTCTTTTTTTATTAGTAGTTCAATTTGTAATGGCATCAAGTGTTTTATATGAACTTATTGAATGGGCAATTGCTATTGGACTATCTCCCGAAGAAGCCGAAAATTATAATGGGCAACAAGGCGATATGTGGGATGCCCATAAAGATATGCTGTTAGCGACTATTGGGGCAATTTTCTATGGACTTCTTGCACTGATGCTTCCATCTAAAACAAATAACTCATAAATAAAAAAGCGCTCAATGAGCGCTTTTTTTAAGATCACTTTAGACAACAGGATAGGTTTGTTCTAAAAGGCTTTGTAAAACCGAAGAAGTCGTATCAGGTAAAACATGCTCAATATTGGTAGTTATATTACTAGCGTTCGTAGCTATATCACTCTGATCATTTACCTGAGTAGGCTTTAATGCCGCTGAAGACAAAAGAGTTTCAATTGGGTCTGGTTCACTAGGCGTAGAGCTTTTTAACAAATCATCTATTGGCACAGATTTCTGCTGCTGGCTATCCGTTTCATTTGTTGTGCTTTGTACTAACTTTAATGTATTTAACCCAACGCTATCAGCAACAGACACAGTTTCTGCATGAGCAGTATCAACAGCTACCTCACTTAAACTGGCAGCCTTTGGAGCGACCACATAAAACGTAAATGGTGAACTCACTTCACTTGTAAGGCCTGCTGCATCTGTTTGAGTTAAAGTAATCGTATGTTTACCAATTGCTAAGTCTTTATCGAGTGTAAAGCTCCATGATCGACTACTACTTACATTTACAATCCCAATAGCAACACCGTTATCATAAATGGTTAAAGTTGCATTTGCCTCACCTGAACCTGTGAGCTTTGGTCTTGCATCGTCAGTTTCTGAACCAGCAGTAATCGCACCTTTTAGAGCACCAACATCATCATCCACACTGTTTAAAACAGGTTTTGCAGGTGGTGTTGTGTCCTTAGTACCAATAATATCAAGAACCTCAGATTTATTTCCTGCACTATCAATAGCCGAAACTGAAGCATGTTTGTTATCAGTTAAAGCAGGCGAAATCGTAATTGTAAATTTTCCATTTGCATCTGCTGTTCCCGTACCAATGACCTTACCTGTCGTATCTTTAATTTCAACTTTTGCATTTGCTTCAGTTGTGCCTGTTACGGTTGTGCCATCAGCATTAATTTGAGCAACAGGTTTATCAGGTGCAATAGAGTCATAACTTGGAGAAACTTCTAAAGGTTTAGAGGTATTACCTGCTGCATCTTCAACAACAACTGTTGCCTTTTGTGACTCTTTTAATGCCGGAGAAAGCGTAATTTGAAATTCGCCTTGAGCGTTTGCAGTACCCGTACCAATCACTTTACCATCAGCATCTTTTATCTGAACTTTCGCATTAGGCTCAGTTTGACCTTCAACCGTGGTACCTTCTTTGTTGACTTCAACTAAAGGAACATCCGGAGCGAAAGTATCCTTTCCGGCAATAATTTTAGTTGGTTCAGATTTATTGCCTGCAGCATCTTCAGCTATAACTTTTCCACCCGCGTCACTCGTCAATGGAGGAGTAAGCTTTAAAGAAAAAATACCATCTTTATTTGCAGTTACAGTGCCTAATACATTACCACTAGCATCATAAACAGTGATTTTTGCATTTGCTTCAGTTTTACCAGTTACCAATGAGCCATCATCACTCAGCTGAGTTTGGGGAGCATCTGGAGCAATTGTATCTTTCTTTCCAATAAACTCACTTTCTTTAGAGATATTGCCAGCAGCATCCTCAGCAACAACCTTTAGTTTATTTCCATCTGTTAAAGGTTTATCGAGCTTAATCGTAAAGTTTCCACTTGCATCTGCCACACCCGATGCGATCGTATTCCCGTTCAAATCTCGAATATAAATTTTTGCATTCGCTTCGGATTTTCCTGTCACAGTAACAGTATCATCACCCACAGTAGCAGTCGGAGCAGCAGGAGCTACGTTATCTACAGGTGAATCATCTTTGTCATCGTTATCAAAAGCCCAAAGATATAAACCTTCAGCAGCTAAAACAGCCAAACCTGCTTTTAGCACATTACCCATCGAAAAAGTTGGGGAATCATCAACTGCCATTGTTGAGGCTGGTTGGCTCGTGCTGGTATAGGCTAAATCTGTGACATGGTTTAAACCTGTATAGTCGATCACCTTACCCTGAGAATCAAATTGTGCTTCAACAAATTTTCCATGTTCAGTTGGAAGAACAAGTGAATGTTCTGTTGTATTCGTTGCTTCATTAAAGAAATTTTCTAAGACAATAGTCTCTCCATTTTTTAAATGGACGACTAGACTTCCTCCTTGTTTTTCCACCGATACTATATCTTTTTGACTTACGCCAATTTGAATAATAGAAGGTTTACTTAACACTACCTTATTGAGCTGACCATCTTGCAGAACGTCCAAACCCTCTTTGGATGCTACAATTATTCTTGTCATTATTTCCTGTCCTAAATTTCAGTTATATTTTTAAATGTCTAACTTTTTAAATATTTCATTTAAAAGCTATTTTATTGCTGTTTAAAATATCAAAACCATGTGTTTATCACAATTCAAAAATTATATTTATCAACATTTATTTTTTACTTTTCATTAAAAATCTAAACGTATTTAATAAAACATTTTTGAATATTAACTTTATAAAAAAACCAGCATTTAAGCTGGTCTTTTTATAACATTTGAATTAGATAAACTTATAGTTTTGGATCACGTACTTGTACAAGCGTCGTGTTCGCTTTTGCTAGGCTTTCCATGACTTTGCTCATTACAGTAGGAATCAAACTATCTGCCATTTGCGCTGCTTGTAAACCCAGCTTTTCACCTAAAGTCGCTTTCTTACGTGTATTAATGACATACACATCATGTTGCGGCAATAAAGCTAATAAATACTCATCAGATGTTTGTAATTTATCAACAAGGTTAAGATCTAGGGCATCTTTACCATACCAATGTTCACCTGTCGCCACCTTATCAACATTAAGCTGTGGGCGATATTTTTCAACAAAGTGCTTAAATAAAACATGAGTTTGTTGCAGTTCTTCTTCGAACTTCGCTTTACCTTCAGGCGTATTTTCACCAAACATGGTGACTGTACGCTTATACTGCCCTGCTGTGTAAAGCTCAAAATCCACATTGTGTTCTTTCAAAAGGCGATTAAAGTTTGGAACTTGAGCAACCACACCTATTGAACCAACAATAGCAAACGGCGCTGCAATAATTTCATTTGCAATACATGCCATCATATAGCCGCCACTCGCAGCGACTTTATCTACGCAGATAGTCACATGAAAACCAGCATCACGCAAACGCACCAACTGAGCTGCTGCCAGACCATAGCCGTGGACCATACCACCAGGGCTTTCGAGACGAACTACAATACGGTCACGTCCTGCTTTAGCAGTTGCTAAAATCAGAGTAATTTCTTCACGCAAGTTTTCAACTGCCGAAGCTTGAATATCACCCTTGAAATCTAAAACAAAAATTTTCTGATTATTTTTACGGCGAATTTTAGCTTCTTTAGCAAGTTGTTGAGCTAATTGTAAAAGTTCTAAACGGCTTGCCGTAGTTTGTGCAATTTTTTTTCTCTGTTCATTTACACGTGCATTTAAATGACTAACACGTATTTCTGCAGGGAGTTTAGGCAAATGGAATAACATAAAATTCTAAGCTCATAAGTTATCTTTTATAGCCTTAAGATGTGGTCCTTTTGATTAAAATTCAATAGCGTTTTTGCAAAATAGAGTCATTTTCATTTATAAAATAAAAAAAAGAGCACATGGCTCTTTTTCTTTTATTGATCATTAATCAACCGAAGCGTCCAGTAATATATGCTTCCGTTAACTGATGGTCAGGTTGAGTGAAGACTTTTTCAGTTGAGTTAACTTCAATCAAATCACCTAAATGGAAATAAGCAGTACGATCAGAAACACGTGCAGCTTGTTGCATTGAGTGAGTCACAATCACAATTGTGAATTGATTAGACAACTCAGAAATGAGTTCTTCTACTTTTGCTGTTGCAATTGGATCGAGTGCAGAACACGGTTCGTCCATTAAAATCACTTCAGGACTAACGGCAATGGTACGAGCAATACATAAACGCTGTTGCTGACCACCTGATAAGCCTGTACCAGGCTGGTTCAAACGATCCTTAACCTCGTCCCACAAACCAGCTTTACGTAAGCTGTTTTCAACAATTTCTTCTAGATCGTACTTATCACGTGCTAAACCATGAAGTTTTGGGCCATAAGCCACGTTGTCAAAAATAGATTTAGGGAATGGGTTTGGCTTTTGGAACACCATACCAACCTGAGCACGCAACAATACAACATCTAGATTTGGGTCATAAATATTGTGATTATCGAGTGTAATTTTACCTGTTACACGGCAACCATCAATGGTGTCATTCATACGGTTTAAAGTACGAAGAAAGGTCGATTTACCACAACCTGATGGGCCAATAAACGCGATCACTTCGTTTTGGTAAATATCTAGATCAATACCTTTAATGGCTTCAAAATCACCATAATAAACATGGGCATCTTGTGCACTAATCTTGATTTCAGTTGAGTTCTGCTTTTTTGAAGTGTGTGGTTCAAAATGCGAAACATACGAAGTGCCATGATTCAACGGTTTATCTGTAAATTGCGATTGTTCAGTATTCACTAACTTATCCTTTTCTAAGGAATTCGTAATATCAATAGTATTCATGATTTATCCTCTATTACCAACGCACTTCGAACTTTTTACGTAACCAAATTGCAAGACTGTTTAAACCAATCATTAATGCAAGTAGTACGATAATCGCAGCGGCAGTACGGCCTTCGAAGAAGTTACGCAACTCATTACCTTGCCATAAGTAAACTTGGACAGGTAAAGCAGTGGCTTGATCAAATGGTGTTGTTGGAATACTTGCAACGAATGCACTCATCCCGATTAAAAGTAAAGGTGCGGTTTCACCAAGTGCATGGGCAACACCAATAATTGCACCTGTCATAATGCCCGGTAATGCCAACGGTAAAACATGGTGGAAAATCGTTTGGAACTTAGAAGCTCCCAAACCAAGTGCAGCTTGTCGAATAGAAGGCGGCACAGCTTTTAATGAAGCACGCGTGGTAATGATGACTGTTGGTAGTGTCATTAAGCTTAAAACCAATCCACCCACTAGCGGAGCTGATAAAGGTAAATGCATCCAACCAATGAAAATTGCTGCACCGAGTAAACCAAATACGATAGAAGGAACAGCAGCAAGGTTATTGATGTTAACTTCAATAATGTCTGTAAGAACATTTTTTGGAGCAAACTCTTCGAGATAGATTGCGCTGGCAACACCAATTGGGATCGCAATGATGATCACGATGAGCATCATGAACAATGAACCCATGAATGCACCTGCAAGACCACTAATTGCCGGAGAACTGCGAGAGTCAGGATTCTTAAATAAGTTCATGTTAAATGTACTTTCAAGAACGCCTTTTGCTTTTAACTCGTCGGCAAGCTTACGCACTTCTGGATCAAGTTGTTGCTGATCATCTGGTAATGAACGATCAATATTACCTTTTAACCAAACATCGACATTCGCATCGCCTAAGAAGGTAATATTTTCTTTTTTACCGATTAATGATGGATCTGCAAAGACCATATCACGCAGGCGATAAGCTTCCGAGCTTGCATATAAGCTGCTCAGGTAGTCACGTTGTGATGCAAGTGCAGGATCTTTAGCAATCATTCCATTTACAATGATGCCATCCCAATCCACCATACCCATTTTAGTTTGCCAATCAACATAACGTTCTTGGTAATGCGCAGGTGTTTCACCTTGAGTACGTACAGGCACTGGACCTGCATCAATTACTTTAGGGTCAAAGTAAATTGGAACATTCATACTGGTTTGCCAAAAAGCAGGTAAACCTTTTGCCAAAATACTACCGAACAAGAGAGCAACGAATGCAAGACCAATAATGACTGCCGAGAAACCCGCAAAACGGAAAGCTTTTTCTTTACGATGGCGTTTAGCCAAAGATTTTTCAATAACCTGTTTACGTCGTTCACGTGTTTCAGCAGCAGCTTTCGGATCAAATACGTTCTGATCCATAGGAGATGATGTATTTGATGTACTCATTCGTATTGCTCACGGTATTTACGCACAATGTACAGTGCTACAATATTTAATCCCAAGGTAATAACAAATAGTGTTAAACCTAGTGCGAATGCAACCAATGCTTGCGGACTTGAGAAGTCGGTATCTCCAGTCAACTGTTTTACAATAGTGACTGTCACTGTCGAAACAGCTTCAAATGGATTTGCGTGTAAAAGTGGACTGTTCCCTGCTGCTAAAACCACAATCATGGTTTCCCCAACCGCACGAGAGACTGCCAATAAGAAAGCACCTGTAATACCCGGTAAAGCTGCTGGCAATACGACTTGACGAATTGTTTCAGACTTAGTCGCCCCCAGTCCTAAAGAACCATCACGCAGTGCACGCGGGACTTGAGTGATAATGTCATCAGATAAAGATGAAACAAATGGAATAATCATAATTCCCATTACAAAGCCAGCAGTTAAAGCACTTGTCGCGTTAATTTCTAAGCCAATATAAGCACCCGCAGCTTTAAAGAATGGTCCAATAATCATCATGGCAAATACACCATAAACAATTGTTGGAATACCAGCTAAAACTTCAATTGTTGGTTTTGCCCATGAGCGGAACCATGGTGAAGCATATTCAGCTAAATAAATTGCAATCATTAATCCAACTGGTACAGCAACGAGTAGAGCGATACCACTGACCATGAGCGTGCCCCATAGCAATGGTAATAAACCATAACTACCTTCGGCATTGCCAGAAGTACTAAAGCCCGGGTTCCATTCTGTGCCAAAGAAAAAGTCCATTGGGCTGACAAAACGGAAGAAGTGCATAGCTTCGCCAAACATCGACATTACGATACCGATGGTGGTTAAAATCGCAACACCAGAACATAAAATCAAAGCAACGTTAATGGCACGTTCAACTTGGTTACGAGCACGATATTGTTGGCTGATTTTTTTCTTTGCCCAAACCAAACCTAATAAAGCAGCACAAATTACAACAGCAAATTTGGCAAAAGAGCCAATCGTTTGAAATTTGGAAAACTGTTGAGCAGCTGCTAATTCGTAAGCTGCTGGTTTATCGCTTACCCCAAAACCTGAAGCAATTGATTGAACTCGATCAACCAATACGCTTCTACCCGCCTCATCAAGTGAAGCACTTACAGACGCCGGAATATTATTAAAAATAATATGATTCAAAATACTTGGTTCAACCAAGTTCCAAATGATCAAAATTAAAAAAGCAGGGATACCGCACCAAAGACCAACCAGTGCGCCATAATAGCCAGGACGAGAATGTAACGTCGCCGAGTTGCTTCCCTTACCTGCTATGTTACGGCTCTTTCTCAGCCCAAGTTGATATGCAATTGCCACAAGGGCTAACAACACACCGATAAGTAGCAGATTCATGTACTCTCCACTGTTTTCTCAATTGTCATAATTTGGAAAAACAAGTTAGACAAAAAGGCTGATGAACTCTTAAGATCACCAGCCTTCATTCAAACTAACTTATTTAACAGTTTTACCTGCTTTAAAGTCAGCCAAAACTTTTGCACGTTCAGCATCAGACATCGCGATTAAACCATCACGCTCAGCTTTAGAACCTTTACCAGTTGCTTTCTTGCTTACGAAATATTCTACATATTGCGGTAAGCCTTTAACTGATTTTAAGTGTTCGCCTTTCACGTAGAAGTACAATGGACGAGATACAGGGTATGTACCATTCAATACTGTCTTCTCAGATGGAACAACGTTGTTTACTGTTGCTACACGTAACTTGTCACGGTTCATGTCATAGAAACTTAAACCAAACACGCCTACTGCACTTGGAGAAGTTTTTAAGCGGGCCAATGTTTCTGTATAGTCGCCAGCGATTTCAATTACACGACCATCTTTACGGAAAGTAGAACATGCTTTCTTCTGAGCATCTTTATCCAAGCTCTTGAAGTATTCATATGCTTCACAACCAGCTTCAACCATTTTCTCTTGGAAAACTTCACGAGTACCATGGTTAGATGCAGGAATTACAAGAGTAATCGGTTCATTTGGAAGTGTTTTATCGATTTGATTCCAGTTTGTATATGGGTTTGGAACCAATTTACCTTTTGAAGGTAACTGTGCAGCTAAAGCAGCAAACACGTGGTAAGGTTTTAATTTATAAGCCGCTTTGTTTGAGTTAGACGCGAATACAATACCATCGTAACCAATTTTGATTTCTTGAATTTGTTTTACACCAGCTTTGTTACAAGCTTCAATCTCAGTGCTTTTAATTTTACGAGAAGAGTTTGCAACGTCGATTGTGTTATCGCCAACACCTTGACAGAATTGTTTCAAACCAGCAGAAGAACCGCCAGAGCCCACTACAGGAGTTTTAAATTGAGGGAAAGTATTACCAAACTCTTCAGCTACAACGCTGGCAAACGGTAATACAGTTGAAGAACCAGCAATTTGAATCGTATCACGAGCTGC
Source organism: Acinetobacter sp. D009 (assembly GCF_038562025.1). Taxonomy (NCBI): domain Bacteria; kingdom Pseudomonadati; phylum Pseudomonadota; class Gammaproteobacteria; order Moraxellales; family Moraxellaceae; genus Acinetobacter; species Acinetobacter sp. D009. Next base: position 1,060,049 of record NZ_CP151886.1, on the reverse strand, counting down.
ATTTGCAGTCGTTGTTACAGCTGCCCCAGTTACTGCTAACGCAATTGCGATTTGACGTGGATTTAAGCGCATTCTGTTCTCTCTCATTAATGCAATAGGTTGTACGTCACTTTTTGTTGAGTGCTTGTACGCTCTTTGATAGCTGCATTGTGAATAGAAAATATGACAATTAAGTTACAGTATGATGACGCTTTAATGATTTCAATATTGTTAATTGTCACATTATTATTTTTTGACTACTATCAACTATTTAATTCAATCGTAGTAGGTATTTTACCGTGTATATTAGTCTGTATTATTACACTCATTAAAAATATAATTTTTTTGTATTTATAAAATATAAAAAATAAAGATGTTATAAATGTATTAAAAAACGATAATTTAGTTATTTTTAGTTTGATGATTAAAATAATTTTTGTTTAAGGAAATGGTTATTAAAATATTTCTAAAAATAATAATTTCTTTGTAACATGAAAATAATATGACAAAGGATAAAGGGTTACCTGCCTTATGTCAGGTAACCGCAATATGATTGTCAATTTAAGCGATCAACTCGATTGTACTTCTGGCATCGCAACCATTTTTTTACGATATTTTAATAAATACGTAAGCGCTAAAACAACCAGCCAAATTGGACCTAAAATCACGGCAAGTCTCATATCTGGAGTCATCGCCATAATAATAAGAATAAAGCACACAAAGCTAATGGTTAAATAGTTACTCCATGGGCTAAGGATGCTTTGAAATTTGGTTTGACGCTTTTGCAATTTCATTGCTTTAGTAAATTTCAAATGAGTCACTGAAATCATGAGCCAATTAATAACAAGTGCAGCCACCACAAGCATCATAAAGAGCTGAAAAGCTTGACCAGGAATCAGATAATTCACAACTACACATATTGCAGTGATAGATGCAGAAACAACTGCTGCTGGAACCGGAATACCGCGACTGTTTACTTTTTTCAAAATTGCAGGAGCATTACCCTGCTCTGCCAAACCATGCAACATACGACTATTACAATAGATACAGCTGTTATAAACTGAAATAGCAGCAATCAAGACCACAAAGTTTAGAACGTTCGCAACACCATTACTATTGAGTGACTGGAAAATCATAACAAATGGACTGCCGCCTTCTGCCACCATATTCCATGGATAAAGACATAAAAGAATACCGATTGCACCGATATAAAAAATCAGAATACGGTACACAATCTGATTTACTGCTTTAGGAATAGTCGTTTCAGGTTTCTTCGTTTCAGCTGCAGCAATACCAATTAATTCCAATCCGCCAAATGCAAACATAATGACAGCCAAAGCCATGACAAAACCGTGAATCCCGTGCGGGAAGAAACCACCATGTTGCCATAAATTTGCAATACCTGCTTGTGGGCCTGCTGAGCCTGAAAGTAAAAGATAAGCACCGAAACCAATCATACTTAAAATGGCAATAATTTTAATGCAGGAAAATAAAAACTCGGACTCCCCAAAAAAGCGGACATTTACCAAGTTAATGCCATTAATTAAAATAAAGAAAAATAAAGCAGTCAGCCATGTCGGAATTTCAGGCCACCAAAACTGTATAAATGTCCCAATTGCACTCAATTCAGCCATACTGACGAGTACATATAATACCCAATAGTTCCAGCCAGACATAAAACCCGCCATTTTGCCCCAATATTTGTTCGCAAAATAACTAAAAGAACCACTGACCGGCTCTTCAACAACCATTTCACCTAAATGGCGCATAATTAAAAAGGCAATAATTCCAGCAATTGCATATCCTAATAAAATTGAAGGACCAGCCAGTTTAATCGTTTGGGAAAGACCTAAGAATAACCCTGTACCAATCGCCCCTCCGAGTGCGATGAGTTGAATATGCCGATTGGATAAGCCTTGTTTTAACTCGTGCTTATTGTTTGCATCCATAACATTATCTCCAATGTTGGTGTCACTTCCTGTACACCTTTATTCAGCACCACATCCGAAGATCAGGAACCGATCTTCGGACATAAATTTACTGTAATGTGAGTCCATTTAATTTTTGAGAAGACGTGTCCTGTCTTCTATTTAAAAAGAGATTGCATCCTTACATTTAACTGGTTGGGAACGCTCCTTTAAAATTTCGTAGCCGCGATCACCGTAGTCAAAACGTGCAATCACAGAAGCAAATTTTTTCAAACTCACCGGTGCATCCATTGCTAGTAGTTTTAATTCAATGAAAGTTAACTGATCATTTTGCTGAACGTTGTCTAAAACGCTCTTCAGCTGGCCAACGGTTTCAACCACATAAGTTGTATGGCCTTTTTTACCGTTAAATACCGCAGGAATTTCAGTGTATTTCCAGTTTTGCACGTCGTTATAGGCCGCGTTTTCACCCATAATTAAGCGCTCAATGGTATAGCCGCCATTGTTCAGCAAGAAAATGATTGGTTTTAAACCATGACGGATAATTGTAGAAAGCTCTTGTACCGTAAGCTGGAAAGAACCATCGCCAATAAATAAAATTTGACGGCGTTCAGGAGCTGCCAGCAAGCTACCAAGTAAAGCTGGCAAGGTATAACCAATAGAACCCCAAAGCGGCTGAGCAATATATTTAGCTGTAGCAGGAAGTTTGATACCTGACAAAGCAGAGTTTGATGTTCCTACCTCACCAATAATCACATCATCTTCTTTTAAGAACCCTGAAATGTAGTTCCAAAGCACATCTTGGCTTAACTTTTGTTGAGCTGGAGCTTCAATTACTTTCTGAGGTTGTTTTTCAAGAAGAGGGGTTGTTGATTTACGTGGCGCAACTTTTTTATTTAGCTCGACAAGTAATTGTCCAATTTCAATACCTGGAAAATCCTGACCAAAAATATTTAGGCCATAAGATTTAATTTCGATGTAGTTTTTGGTCTCAATTTGATGAGTAAATACAGCTGAGCCTACATCGGTAAAGCGTGCACCAACACCAATTAAACAGTCGGATTGTTCAATGATATTTTTCACATGAGGCTGGCTTGCCCCACCCACATAAGTTCCAATGTAACGAGGTGAACCTTCATCCATAATATTTTTTGCAGTATTCATGCCTGCAAATGGAATTGAGCATTTTTGAGATAAATCATTTAAAAGTGAAGTTACACCAAAAACTGAAGCTTCATTATCTATTAAAAGCGCTGGACTTTGAGCATTCTCAATAATGTCACAGAGTTTGCTTACCACACTCTGCAATAATTCAGGTTCAACAGCTGGGTAGCTTAAGTCAAGCGGACGTTCAGATACTTCAATCTTAACGTGAGTAATATCGCCTGGTAGTTGAATGTGCACAGGACGGCGTTCCAGGAAACACTGACGTAATACACGGTCAATTTCAAAAGCTGCATTTGCAGGAGTTAAACGTGTTTGGGCAACTGTGAACTCTTTCATACAGTTCATAATATTGTCGTAGTTACCATCGACAAGCGTATGATGTATTAGTGTGCCCTTTTGAACCGCATGTAACGGTGGAATTCCTGAGATATGAATAAGAGGTACATTTTCTGCATAGGCGCCTGCAATACCATTAATTGCACTTAAATCACCTACACCATAAGTGGTTGCCAAGGCAGAAAAACCGTTAATTCGTGCATAACCGTCTGCTGCATAGGCAGCGTTTAATTCATTACAATTTCCAATAAATTCGAGTTGTGGGTCTGCTTCAACTTGTTCTAGATATGAGAGGTTAAAATCACCAGGTACTCCAAAAAGATGTTGGATACCCATTTGTTTTAAACGAAGATTTAAAAAGTCACCGATTTCTATGAACATTGCTCTATATCCTTTGAGACCAATTTTTATTCCATAGAAAAATAATATTTCATCTATCTTTTAGATTTCGTGCATAATGAAAACGCATTTTAATAAAAATACATGATTTGTGTATCATAAAAGGATTTTATGCAATGGATAAGTTCGACTGGCAAATCATTCAGGCACTACAAAAGAATGGACGACTCACCAATCAGGAAATAGGAGATTTAATTGGTTTATCTGCTTCGCAATGTTCAAGAAGAAGGCAGCTACTTGAGCAAAAAGGCATAATTCTAGGCTACACGGCACGCATCCAGCAGCAGGCGCTAGGACTCGAAGTTACAGCGATGATACATATTAATCTAAGAACACACGAGGCAAAATCACAGCAGGCTTTTCAAGAGCTCATTGAAGCTGAAGACAACATTCAGGATGCATTCTCCATTAGTGGTGATGCAGATTTTATTTTAAAAGTCGTTGCAGAAAACTTAGAACAGCTTTCCCAATTTGTGACCGAAAGGTTGCTTTCTTATAATTTTATTGGCCATATAAAGTCTTACATTGTTCTTAAAAAAATTAAAGAACAGAATCATTTTTTAATCAAACCTAAAAGTATGAGCTATCATCACTCCCAATAAGTAAACTAAGCATTTCACTCTTAAAAAAGTGAAAATAAAAAGGCGGATAATAGATCCGCCTTAAAGTTAATATTTAGACTTTACTAATATGGACTGTTTGCCCAATTGTATTTTCAAGCAAACCTTCCAAGCCAAATTCAGCACCTAGGCCAGACATTTTCCAGCCGCCAAAAGGCGCATGAGGAAGAACTTCTGCATGGGTATTAATCCAAACAGTACCACATTGAAGCTGACTAGCGTAAGTCTGTGCTGCTTTAATATCTGACGACCAGATTGAACCACCCAAACCAAACTCACTGTCATTGGCACGAGCAATTGCATCGTTGATATCGGTATATTTTAAAACAGGTAATACAGGGCCAAACTGTTCTTCTTGCACCACGCGGCAAGAATCAGAAACTTCAGTCAATATAGTTGGTGCAATAAAGTAGCCCTGCTCTGGTAGCTGCTGTTGCCCAGAAAGTGCTTTTGCTCCTTGAGAAATGGCATCGGCAATAAGTGCTTTCACTTTGTTATATTGCATTTTGTTTTGTACTGGACCAAATGTTGTAGAAGATGCCATACCATCACCCACAACTTGAGCGTTGGCAATATCAGCTAACTTTTGAGATAAAGCTTCATACTGGCTTTCATGAACGTATAAGCGCTTTAAGGCTGCACATGTTTGACCGGCATTCAAGAACGCCATATTAAAAATCTTAGGTGCAATTTCATCGATATTTGCATCTGGTAATACAATACCAGCATCATTACCACCCAACTCTAAAGTTAAGTGTTTTAGCTGCTGAGCTGCACCCGCCATAATGTGCTGGCCTGTTCGAGTTGAACCCGTAAATACAACTTTTTGTACATCTGGATGAGAAGATAATGCTTCGCCAATCTCACCAGCACCAACCACAATCGAAATTACACCAGCAGGAACTTCTTGCTGAATGATTTCACATAAACGCAAAGTTGATAGTGGTGTGTATTCAGAAGGTTTACTAATGACCACGTTACCTGCACGCAAAGCAGGCATGATATGCCAAACCGCAATCATCAGTGGCCAGTTCCATGGCGTAATTGAAGCCACTACACCTAATGGTTGGCGATGGCGCTCAATACGCTTAGTTTCACTGTCTTCAATTACTTCCACAGGTAAATCCATAGTAGCCGCGTAACGCGTCCAGCCAATTGCACCCTGCACTTCCATTTGAGCAAGTGCGAGTGGCTTACCCTGTTCAAGCACAACCAACTCTGCAAGCATTTCAGCGTGCTTTTCAATGCCATCTGCAATCTTGTTCAAGATTGACTTACGCTCTTCGTGTGAAACTTGTTGCCAAGCTTTAGATGCTTGTTTAGCAGCACTCACTGCCTGATTTACCTGCGCAACTGAAGCTTTTGCACAACGTGCAGCAGTTAAACCTGTAGCGGGGTTAAGAATTTCTAGCTCGCCTTGCTCACCTAAACAAAGTTGACCGCCAATAATGAGTTTAAATTCATTGAGCATATTCGCTTGTTGCATTTCTTCTTCCTTGTCTTAATTGTAATTACAGCCACTTACTTTTTTCAGTTAAAGCGGGATTATTTAAAGTAAGTACGATATTGATATATCAATGCGACCCAAAATATCGGGGACATACCAATACAATAAGAAATTTGCTCCCCATAAATCATGCATAATTATTTTTGTTTTGTGAAAATATGCATGATTTGTGCATGTATTCTTTTCTTCATACACAATTCAAATAAAAACAATCTGCAATAAAAAAGCCCGGTAATAAACCGAGCTTTTTTTGTTATCAACTCAATTAGTCGATTGGTGGTACATAGTTACCAGAAGCAATTGCATCTTTAATGCGGTCAGCTTCAGCCAATACTTGACCTAAAAGGTTTTTAACGTTTTCAAATGTCACAACAGGGCTTAATGTTGTCATTTTCAATGACTGTACATTACCAACTTTTGTTACACCGATATTTGCCTCACCACGTGCAAACAATTCGTCCGCTACGTTTTGGTTCAAGCTATCGATAAACTCAGCTGGGTAGCCTTGTGGAACAACACGGAATAATACCGAAGCAAACTGAGGCTCAACTAAAAGTTCTAAACCATCAGTTGCCTTGATGTAATCTGCAACTTCACGAGTAAGTTTTACACCATGGTCAATCATTGAACCATAAAGATCTTCACCTAGTGATTCAATTGTCATCCACAATTTCAATGCATCAAAACGACGAGTCGTTTGTAATGACTTAGACACAAGGTTTGGTACACCGTGCTCTTCGTCATAAGCAGAGTTCAAGTATTCAGCTTCGTAGTGCATGAAACGATAGTTCGCTTCATCTTTCAACAAGAACGCGCCACAGCTAATGCTTTGGAAATAATGCTTATGGAAGTCGAGGGTAATCGAGTCAGACAACTCAATACCATCAAGCATTGCACGATAGTCATTTGACAGAATTAATGCACCGCCCCATGCCGCATCGATATGCATCCATGAACCATATTTATTGGTAATTTCACGGATTTTCTTCAATGGGTCAATTGCACCGGCATCAGTCGTACCTGCTGTCGCAACGACACAAGCAACAACTTTACCTTCAGACTGAAGATGCGCCATCGTTTTTTCGAGAGCATCTACATCCATCTGTGCATTTTCATTCACAGGAACAGTCACAACTGACTGGAAGCCCATGCCCATCATTGCCATGTTCTTTTGCACAGAGAAATGTGCATTTTCAGAACAAATGACTTTGACGTTTTTCATTGCATCGGCAGGAATACCATCACGCTGTACAGACCATGGATTACCATTTTCGTCTTTCCAGTTTTTCGAGATGCACCAGTCACGAGCAAGCAATACACCCATCAAGTTAGATTGAGTACCGCCAGAAGTGAAAACACCAGCCTGACCAGAACCATAACCTACTTTTTGACGCAACCAATCAATGAGCTGAACTTCCATTAATGAACCCGCCGGGCTTTGATCCCATGAGTCCATAGACTGGTTAGTTGCATTGATTAACACTTCCGCGATCTGGCTCATCACCATGGTTGGGCAGTGTAAATGTGCTAATGAATGTGGATGATGTACTTTCAAGCTTTTATTCAAGAAAAGCTCAATCATACGTTGAAGAGATTCTTGTACACCCATACCTTCTTTTGAAGGTTGGAAAGAAATTGCTGAACGCAATTCTTTAATGCTACCACCAGTGTACATCTTTTCATTTTGCAACCATGCTGAAACGGCTTTTACCGCTTCGCCCATTGCTGACTCATAGTCAGCAATGGATTGTGCATCATTGCAGAGTAACGCTTTACGATGTTCTGCAAAATCCACCATACTTATGCGCCTCGTACTGCAACCAATGCTTCTGCAATTGCTTTCTTAAAGCGAGCAACTACTTCAACACACTCGTCTTGAGTGATGATAAGCGGGCAAAGTAAACGAATTACCGTACCGTTACGACCACCTTTTTCAAGCAATAATTTATTGTTGAAACAAGCAGTTTGAATTGCAGCAGCTAATTGTGAGTCAGCAGGATGCGAACCAATACGATCAGCTGGTTTACGCTCGTCAACGATCTCAACACCGATCATTAAACCGCGACCACGTACGTTACCGATACATGGGAATTCTTGAGCTAATTTTTTAAATTCAGCTTGTAAGAAGTCACCACGCTCTTGCGCATTTTGAGCAAGATTTTGTTCGCTAATCGTTTTTAATACGACAAGACCAGTACCCATAGCAAGTTGGTTACCACGGAAAGTACCCGTGTGACCAGCAGGCTGCCAAGCATCAAATTTACGTTTAATACCTAATACTGCAAGTGGTAAACCACCACCTACTGCTTTAGACATTACAACAACATCAGGTTCAATACCTGCATGTTCAAATGCAAACATTTTGCCTGAACGTGCAAAGCCAGCTTGAACTTCGTCTAAAATTAAAACGATGTTGTGCTTTTCAGTCACTTCACGGATTTTTTGCAACCATTTTACTGGAGCTGTAACTACGCCGCCTTCACCTTGAATCGCTTCAAGAATAACAGCAGCCGGTTTTGTTACACCGCTTTCTACATCTTCAATAAAGTTTTCAAAGTAGTAAGTTAAAGCGTCAACACCAGCTTCACCACCTAAACCAAGTGGGCAGCGGTATTCATGCGGATATGGCATGAATTGTACGCCTGGCATTAAACCGTTAACTGCATTTTTTGCACTTAAGTTACCAGTCATAGCAAGCGCACCATGGGTCATACCATGATAACCGCCTGAGAAACTGATCACTGAGCTACGGCCAGTGTAAGTCTTAGCAAGTTTGATTGCTGCTTCAGTTGCGTCTGCACCTGCAGGACCACAGAACTGCAAGCAATATTCTTCTTTACCACCAGGTAAATATGCTAACAATGCTTCAGTGAATGCATCTTTTAAAGGTGTGGTTAAGTCTAAAGTATGCAATGGCAAACCACTTGCCAATGTATCTTGAATACTTTGAATCACCGCAGGATGATTATGACCTAAAGCCAATGTACCTGCCCCAGCTAAACAATCAAGGTACTGTGTACCTTCAACATCAGTAACCCAGCATCCTTGTGCTTTCGCTATCGCTAACGGTAATTTACGTGGATAGCTACGAACATTTGATTCCATTTGACTTTGGCGAGTCAAATAATATTCGTTAGTAGCATTAGTGGCAGGGTTAACGGAAGTAACGCTCATATCGGATTACCATCTCTGATAGGGGTAGAAAGAAATAAGTCTGGTGACGATTGGTCCTTTGACTCGGTGCTTTATAGAACTAGTAAAGACACTTATTTTATATCTTGTAACTAGGAGCGCGATGATACCTAATTTTACAAGAAAAAAAACGTCTTTTATGTACTTTACTCATCTAATCTTATTGAAAAAATGTATCATCCCAATAGTTATGATGAATTATCATCATACTATGTGACAACCTAAAGAAAATATTCTTTTTTTATATTACTTTGATTTTTTAAGTTACATTGAAACACTTTAATTTTAAGCTTTTAATTTTTAAAGACTTTATATTTACCAAAATTTAAAAAAACCTGATCTGAATATTACAAATACGCCACAAAATCTGCAAAAGTTATGCATAAGTTATGTTTAACATTTCCTAATGAAAAAAATTAAATTTATATTAATTTTTAAAGGAAAAATTTATGCGTACTTTAGCCGTATCCACCCTTCTTTTAGGTTCTCTCCTTAGCCCTTTAGTTTTTGCTCAGGATGATAATGCTTTGAACTACAATATTGTAAATGTACAAGCGGAAGCTTCTCGCCAAGTTTCTAATGATGAAATGCATGCAACTTTATATATTGAAAAAAGTAACAAACAACCAGCCGAGCTTTCAAACCAAATTAATCAACTGATGAATCAGGCACTTAATGTTTCTCGTAAATATCCACAAGTAAAAGTGGAAACTGGTGCTCAAAGCACTTATCCAATTTACGATAACGATAGCAATAAGTTAAAAGAATGGCGTGGCCGCGCTGAAATCCGTCTTGAAAGTAAAGACTTTAAAGCTGCTAGCCAGTTAGTAAACGAATTACAGCAAAACTTCCAAACTCAATCAATTAACTTTACGGTTTCTGATGAACAACGTAAAAAAGTTGAAAATGAGTTAATGGTAGAAGCATCTAAAAACTTCCAACAACGTGCTCAAATGTTGACCCAAGCTTGGAATAAAAACCAATATAGTTTGGTCACTCTAAACCTGAACACGAATAACTATTTCCCACAACCTGTAATGCGTGCCAGCATGGCTAAATTTGCTATGGCCGAAGCTGCACCAGCTCAAGACATGGCAGCTGGTGAGTCTAAAATTACTGTGAATGCAAACGGTTCAATTCAGTTTAAATAATTTGTTTCTCTAAAAAAAAGCCCTGATTAGTTCAGGGCTTTTTTTGACTTATTTTTTAAAAGGTAAAGCGTATTTAAATATACGGCCTACCACTTGTCCAAACTGTTTAGCCAGACTTGCATTGTTATAATTTAGACCATATTTTTTACATACAGCTTCAACTTTTGGAGCCATTTGGCGATAACGACGCGCTGGGATATCAGGGAATAAATGGTGCTCAATCTGATGGCTCAAATGTCCGCTTAAAATATGTAATGCTTCTGAACCTTTCAAGTTAGAAGAGCCACGAATCTGGCGCATATACCAGTGACCACGGCTTTCTTCTTGTAAAACAGACTTTGGAAATACTTCCGCATCTTTTGTGAAATGACCACAAAAAATAATCGTAAATGTCCAGATATTACGAAGACCATTTGCAACCAAATTACCAGTGAATACAGGTAAAGCTGCTGGACCTGCAATTAAAGGGAAGAAAACATAGTCTTTAAAAAGTTGTTTTCCAATCTTTTTATTAACAGGTTTTAACTCTTCCAAGAATTTTGCCATGCTCTTACGTTTATAAAGGACACGTCCAATTTCAAGATTCTGAATAGCTACGCCCCATTGGAACAATAAACAGAATGGGATGCTATAAACAGGTTGAAGTAAGAAACCCGGCTTCCAGCGTTGCTCTGGGAATAAACGAAGTAAACCGTAACCGATGTCATCATCAATACCTTTAATGTTGGTATAGGTGTGATGTTTATAGTTATGAGTTTGGCGCCAGTTATCAGAAGTACCGACAGTATCCCACTCGTAAGTTTGACCATTAAATTTAGGATCGTTCATCCAGTCATATTGACCGTGCATCACGTTATGACCGAGTTCCATGTTTTCCATAATTTTAGAGAAGCCTAACAGACCTGTTCCTAAAATCCATGCTGGTGGGAACCAACCTGCAAACAAACATGCACGACCTAAAAAGCTACTATAACGAATTGCAGCATAAACACGGCGGATATATTTAGCGTCTTTCTCACCCAAATCATTCAATACTTCTTGCTTGATCTGATCGAGCTCTTTTGCAAATGCATCAAGTTCTGCTGGAGTCAAATCTCGATTTTTAGGATTTTTAAAATATTCGACTTTCACTGGCATATTCATAAGAGTTCTCTCTTAAAGATCAATAACTAGATCGGATTTTGCTGAGTTCACACAAATTTTGAGTAATTGGCTTGGTTCAGTGTTTTCGCTACCGTTAAGTAAATTACGTGTTGAACCTTGGGATTTATTACAAACACATTTATTACAAATTCCCATACGGCAACCATGAGTTGGTTTAAGACCTTCATGTTCAAGGCTAACCAGAATTGACTGGCCTTTAGGAATTGCAATAACCTTATTAGACTGGGTTAATGTGACATTCACATAACCAATATCATCAGCAGAGCTTTCATTTGTTAAGCTAAATGCTTCTGTTAAAACGGCTGGAGCTTTTTCAAAAAGTTGCTCAACAGTCGCCACAAAACCAGAAGGTCCACACGCATAAATTGTGCTGTTTTCTACATCATCAACTAAAGCTAAATGCTCTGCATTTAAACGTTCATCATTTGGGGTTTCTTGTGTATAGAAAACCTGATAATTAAAGTTCGGATATTGCTGCGCAACTTTTTCAAAGTATTCAACAAAAGCTGCATCTGAACGTTGTTTTACCCAATATAAAAGTTGCACCTGAACTTTATCTAACTGCTGGCTTTGTTTAATCGCAGTAATCAAGCTCAACATTGGGGTAATACCACTACCCGCAGCCAACATAATTAAATTCGGTGTTTTGATGTTTTGTTGCATGTCACCATAAGGTTGACCAAGCTCAAAAACATCACCGATTTTGCTTTCAGAAATAAACCAGTTACTCACGATACCATCAGCAACTTTTTTAACTGTTAAACGTAAGTGCTGAGTATCAATTTGCGTCAAACTATAAGTACGTTCATAGCGACGACCGGCAATTTCTACAATTACAGGATGATGCTGGCCTGCAACGCCCATTTTTACTAGGCGGTTGCATTTTAGCGTCAGGCTCACCATGTCATGAGCGACAAATTCTTTTTTTACAATTTGAACAAGTCCGTGCTTTACAGACCATAAAGGATTAACTTTTTGTAGCCAGAAATTAGCCATTTCTTTATCAAAGATGGCTTGTGTCAATGAATTGAATAGAGAATTTCTCTTTTCGATTGCTTGCATAACTGAAGGCTCTGTCGCTCTTTTTTAATTATTATACACATGTATATATATTTGTATATACACCCGTACTTTTAATTACAATTTCACAAGTTCAGCTTCTAAGGCTATAATCCTGAGAGTTTACAAATATATTGAACAGCATGACCCAATCTTCACTTTCTCAGAACCTGAATGACACACCTCAAAAACAAGATGTCATTGAAATTAAAACAGCTACGCGTTCTGTTGGAAGAAAAGCGACAATTACTAAAGAAGAACTTTTTCAGGCCGCTTTAAACCTCATCGGTCCGCAAAAAAGTATTGCTTCATTGAGTTTACGTGAAGTAGCTCGAGAAGCAGGAATTGCCCCAAATAGTTTCTATCGACATTTTAAAGATATTGATGAATTAGCAATTTCTCTAATTGACCGCGCAGGTATCGTTTTACGTAAAATTATCCGTCAGGCTCGCCTACGTGCTTCTTTACAAGAAAGTATTATTCGTAGTTCTGTCGATATTTTCCTTCAACAACTCGATGCCGATGAAGGTAATTTAAGTTTATTACTACGTGAAAGTTTTACAGGTTCTGCTTCTTATAAAGCTGCCGTAGACCGTCAACTCAACTTTTTTCAGCAAGAGTTGCAAGAAGATTTAATCCGTCTTGAGCGTTTAAATAACAATCACCTCTACCATCCAGATCTTGTTGCAAAAGCAATTACTCAACTTGTGTTTCACATGGGTGCAAAAGTCATTGATTTACCGATCAATCAACGTGCAGAAGTTGCTGAACAAACCATGATTATGATTCGGATGATTTTAGAAGGTGCACGTCATCTAGATGAAGCAAAAATTCGCTAAAATGATCTAATAAATGGCTTGTTGATGAACAGGCCATTTTTAAATCTAACTCCTCTATTTTCCAATAAAAATATAATTCACCGATTGAAGCGAATAGCTTGCCAGAGTATAAATAATCATTCCGTTTGCTCTTTCTCCTATATTCCCAACGATCTCAGGGATCCACATGCAAAATTTGAATAATCGTCAAAGTCTGATTGCAAGCTACATTCTAATGGGCATCTTTTTGCTTTCGGTTATCCCCTTACATTTATTAGCAAGTTTTTTTGCAGGCTTTCTCATTTATGAAATTATTATTAGTTTAAGTTCGGTTGTAGAACGTTATATTGATGGCCAAAGAGCCCGTATTTTTATTAGTATTTTACTCAGTATCATCACCATCTCACTTATTGGTTTTTTCATTACAAGTCTAATTAGTTTTGTTTTATACGATCTAAAAGGTGTCGGCTTACATAGTATTAATAGCAAGGTTGATCAAACCCTTCTTCATTTGCAAGCAGAGATCACAAAGTATCTTCCAGGTTATATTCCTGATAGCGTGACAGATCTAAAAGACGAAATCTTTGCATTTATGAAAGATAACGTCACCACCCTAAAAAACACCAGTTCCGATATTTTGCATAACTTCGTGACTATGGTCATGGGATTAATTATTGGTATTTTGGTGGCGATACATGGTTTTCATCGCCGTACGCCTCAGCCTGTTTTTAAATCTCTTCTGATCCAACGTATTCAAAAATTATCAATTTCATTTAAAAATGTTGTTTTTGCCCAAATAAAAATTTCAGCGATTAACACGCTGCTCTTTATTTTATTCGCCTTTATTTTATTGCCGCTTTGGGGAGTTCACCTTCCTTTTGCCAAAACTTTAACTATTTTGACCTTTATGTTTGGTCTCATTCCAATTTTAGGGAATCTACTTTCAAACACTTTAACGTTTATTGCAGCTCTTACAATTTCCCTAGGACTAGCAGGAGCAGCATTACTTTATCTCGTTTTGGTTCATAAGCTTGAATATTTTATTAATGCTAAAATTATTGGGCATAAAATCAATGCAAATGCATGGGAGATTTTATTAGCAATGCTAGTATTTGAGTCAATTTTTGGCTTAGGCGGTTTAATCGCAGCTCCAATTTTTTATGCTTATTTAAAGCTAGAATTAAAAGACGCTGGTCTTATCTAACTCAAAATCGATGTATAAAAAAAGCGCCCTCTCGGCGCTTTTTTCATTTTGTGTAAGTTACGGCTTAACCACAACTAACACTTGAATTGCTTCTGGTGTAACAGTTAAACCATCAAGTAAACTCAAGCCTTCTTTTTGCAGTTTCTGTAAACGCTCAATTTCGTCTTGACGAATACTTGGGTTGAACTGTTTGAGATAAGTTAAACGGTCAATTTCATATTGCCATTTATTGCCATAATGTTCTTTTGCTTGTTGCTGAAGCTGCGGTAAATCAACTTTCGCAATCTCTAACGCTTGTTTATAGCGCTGCTCAATGATATCACGGCGAGCTTTAACTACTTGGCGGCAGCTATTGCCATCTAAATGGTGCAAATAAGGTTTTAAAATTGTTGGATCAATCTTTTCAGATAAATCCTGACCATTTTCACTTAACAACACGCGAATGAGCTGTTTCGGTAAACTTGATGGCAAGTTCAGTGACTTCGGTGCAACAACATCCACTTTAAACCAGACTTCAATTAATACTGAGCCCTGCTTTAACGCATTAGATTTGAGTACAGCAACATTGGTACTACCAAATGATTGTGTACGGATCATTTCCATAACACTTTCAATGAACGGATGCTCTAAAGTTAAATATTGAGCATCTTCACGAAGCTGAGCTTGATCGCGATAGAACGTTGCGGTCATACCTTCTTCGTCTAATGCCAAACCTTGCACTTGCATTTGGTCGGTCGGTTTAATAATCACCGTACCATTACTTTGCTCATCAAAGTCGATATTGGTTGATGACATGAAACGCTTCACAAACATTGGTAGCGTAGTATTGTCATCATAGTCTTCAAGGGCCTGAACAATTTCTTGTGCCACAATTGGACGACATGAATTATATTCAAGTAAACGGTCTCGGCCAGCTTGAAGTTCAGCTTCTAGGGCTTGACGTTGAACATTCACCTCTTCAAGCAAATCTTCAAATGTTTGACCTTGGTCTGCAAGTAAACAATCTTTTAATTCAACAATAAAATTCTCTTGCAGCGTTTGCGCTGTCGGAGAAATATTGCTGAAAATATTCAGTGCTTCGTTATACCAACGGAACATACGCTCTTGAGCTGTTCCCATAAGGTATGGCACATGAATTTGGATACGGTTTTCTTGACCAATACGGTCTAGACGTCCAATACGTTGCTCTAAAACATCTGGGTTAGCTGGTAGATCAAATAAAATTAGATCACTGGCGAATTGGAAATTACGGCCTTCCGAACCAATTTCTGAACACAATAGAATCTGAGCGCCATAGCTTTCTTCAGCAAAATAAGCAGCAGCTTGGTCACGCTCAAGTAAGCTCATGCCTTCATGGAACATTGCCGTACGAATGCCTGCATGCAAACGCAACACATTTTCTAAAGATTCAACTACTGGTCCGCTACGCGCAATTAAAAGCACTTTTTTATGCTTAAGATCTTTGCGTAAAATTTCCATTAACCATGGCACACGCGGATCATTTTGCATCCATGAACCATCAATTTGTGCTTCTTCAGGCCACATCTGCTCACGCAGTTTGCCATCTTTTGACCAATCTTCTGGTGCTGGTAATGGTGCTGGTTGACAATCACGACCTGGGAAGCCCTGAATGGCTTCACGTGTATTACGGAATAAAATACGTCCAGTACCGTGACGATCTAATAATTCGTGAATTGCTCTAAAGCGTTGGTCAGGTTGGTCTTCAATACTGTGACCTAATAAGCCTTCTAAAGCAGATAAATGCTCTGGGGTTAAAGCTTGATCCGACATCAGCACTTCAGCAATTTTTGCAGTCTGCTGGTACTGAGTCTCCTCATCTAAGAAGCGCTCTAAACTACTAAAACGCTGTGGATCAAGTAAACGTAAACGTGCGAAATGACTTTCTACACCTAATTGTTCAGGTGTTGCAGTGAGTAATAGTACCCCTGCTGTATTTTCAGCGAGCTCTTCAATTAAATCGTAACGATCATTACCGCCTTCTTCTTCGCTCCACATCAAATGATGTGCTTCATCGACTACGAGCAAATCAAAACCAGCTTCTATGGCTTGCTCACGCAAATCATCATGGTCAACCATTAAGTCAACGCTGGCAATAATGCATTGCTCAGTCAAGAATGGGTTAAGCTCTGGATCATGTTCTTTAATAGATGCTGTACGCGTTAAATCAAACAGAGAGAATTGCAAGTTAAAACGGCGACGCATTTCAATCATCCACTGATACTGAAGAGAATCAGGGACTAAAATCAGAATTCGTTCTGAACGACCAGTTTTAAGCTGTTGGTGGATAATTAAACCAGCTTCAATTGTTTTACCTAAACCAACTTCATCGGCAAGTAAAACACGAGGAGCAAAACGTTTACCAACTTCATGTGCGATATAAAGCTGATGAGGAATCAGGCCAACACGTGCACCGACCATCCCACGTAGAGGACTGGTCTGCATTTGTGCTTGCATCAACATCGCTTCAATACGCAGGTCATACCACTCTTTATAGTCAACTTGACTTGCAAGCAAACGGTCTAAAGGTTTAGATAATTGAATTTGCGCACCAATACGTGTTTCATTGAGTGCTTTACGCTCTTGCTCGCCATTTTCTAAAGTACGAACAACGTTGTAACGCAAAACGCCATGACGATCTTCAACAGACTCAACGATCCACTTCTGGCCTTCTTGATCTTGAACTTCATCATTCGTATTGAAGATGATACGAGATAGTGGAGCATTGTTACGCGCATAGACACGTGTCTCATCACTTTTGGGGAATAAAATGCTGACAGATCTTTCATCTACATCAATAAGAACACCTAAACCGAGCTCAGTTTCTGTGTCTGATAGCCAACGTTGACCAATAGCATACTGCTGCAATTTTTCCACCTTTCTCTCAAGTTCGCACTACATATTGTACGATGCAAATTAGCTTATTTTTGCATCTTTTTATGTAGTCTTTAAAGCAAAATTTTGAAGCAAAAACCAATTAAATCGCTTTGCTACAAAAAATCACGCATTAAAATTTTTACATTAAAACGGTACAGGACAGTCAAAAGTTAATGTTTCTGCTGTGACAGGATGATTAAAACTTAACTGTTTGGCATGCAAACATAAACGCGGAACAAGTTGCTGCTCCGGTGTTGCATACAGCGTGTCACCTACAATTGGATGCCCAAGATATTGCATGTGTACACGGAGTTGATGAGATCGGCCCGTAATTGGTGTTAATTTCACACGAGTTACAGGCTGTCCCTGAATCTGAAAATGTTCTATGACCTGCCAATGTGTTAAAGCAGGCTTGTTGTGAGAAGCGTCGACAATATGTAAAGGTGGTCGGCTTGGGTCATAGATGACAGGAATATCTACAGTCCCTTCACCCTCTAAATGACCTGCGACAAGCGCTTCATATATTTTTGAAGTCTGACGATCTTGAAATTGACGTGCAATCGCACTTTGACCGCGCTTCGATAAACCAAATACTAAAATACCTGAGGTATCTCGGTCTAGACGATGAATGAGCAAAGTTTTAGGTTCAATCGCAACCAACCTAGTCAAAACGCTATCATGTAAATCACCCTTACCAGGAACACTCAAGATGTCCGAAGGTTTATGAATCACCATAAAATCATCATCACGATAGATCAGATGTTCACTTAGAAAATCACTCAAAGTTGTATTCCCAAGGTAAGATGAAAAACAAGCGGGCAATAATAAAAAGCTTACGTCCGAATTACAATGCCGTTCGGGTAAATTAACAGCAGAATTTGCAAATATTATGGATCACTTGAGGTCTATAGTCAGTCAAGGCTTCAATAACTGCATAATATGTTGCAATGTCGGTGCTTGCATTATCTCTTCAGCACTTAAGCTCGCACCATTTGCACGCCATAGATCGACCAGATAATTAACAGCAGACTGATCTAGTCCGTAGTTTCTTAAATCAATTTCAGGATGGATCTCCATAGGATGTCGCCCCACCTGTTCAGCAATTGCCAATAAGATTCCTTTATCTGACAAGATATAAGAGGACGGCGTACTTAAAGACCATAACCGCATTAAGCTCTGCGTATTTAA
Source organism: Acinetobacter sp. D009 (assembly GCF_038562025.1). Classification (NCBI taxonomy): domain Bacteria; kingdom Pseudomonadati; phylum Pseudomonadota; class Gammaproteobacteria; order Moraxellales; family Moraxellaceae; genus Acinetobacter; species Acinetobacter sp. D009. The sequence continues at coordinate 1,041,442 of NZ_CP151886.1, read as the reverse complement.
ATGTTTTATATGGTCAAAACTGATCTTTTCAACCCATTGGATATGCTGCTCTAGATTAGCCGCCAAGATCGCATCATTTACAACACTGACCTGATCTGTAATCGATAAAACAAGCTGCATGACTTGTTTAAACAAAGGCGATAAATCACCAGCCATCATGACTTGAGCCTGAGTATTTGATGACAAACGCTGACCAAGCTCCAACATGGTTTGTTGAAGTTGAGATGTCTCAATAAAAATAATTGGAATTTCGAGTGATTGAGCGCGCTTACTCAACAGTTCCAAATGGTTCGCCAATGGTTGCTCAGACCAATCTGGTCGTAGTTTAAGCTCATTGAGCCCAACCATGAGCAAAATACTTTGCGCTGACTCAATTGACCAATTTGAAGTACTTGCAGCTAATTGGATTTTTCGAGGTAAGGGATAAAACATTGTTCTCTACAAATATAAAAATAGCTCAAATTAAAAAGCCCGTTTAACACGGGCTTTTTTGCTTACTTCATTTCAGCGAATGTTTCTTTTGCAGCCTGAATCGTAAATTCAATATCTTCATCAGAATGTGCAGATGAAATAAAGCCTGCTTCAAATGCTGAAGGTGCCAAGTTTACCCCACGCTTTAACATGCCATGGAAGAACTTTTTGAAAGCTTCAATATCACACGCCAACATTGAGTCAAAGCTTGTAATGTCTTCTTGGTCGGTAAAGTAAAGACCGAACATTGCACCTGCTTGCTGAGTTTTAAATGGAATACCTGCTTCATTAGCTGCGGCTTGTAAACCTGCAAGTAATTTTTCAAGTTGAGCAGATAAATTGCTGTAAAAGTCTGGTTGGCGTAAATGTTTAAACATCTCGATACCCGCACGCATAGCAAGAGGGTTTCCAGACAATGTACCTGCTTGGTATACGCCGCCTAAAGGCGCGATACATTCCATGATTTCACGCTTACCACCAAATGCACCAACCGGTAAGCCCGCACCAATAATTTTGCCTAAAGTTGTTAAATCAGGTTTAACGTTATAAACCGATTGAGCACCACCTAAAGCAACACGGAAACCTGTCATCACTTCATCAATAATGAATACAGATTTATATTCATCACACACATCACGAATGGCTTGTAAGAAACCATCAATAGGTTTCACCATATTCATGTTACCCGCTACTGGTTCAATAATAACGCCCGCAATTTCATGGCCGAACTTAGCAAAGCATTCTTTTAATGCTGCAATATCGTTGTAAGGTAGTGTTAAAGTGTGTTTAGCAAAATCAACAGGAACACCTTTCGAAGTCGGTTCACCCTCACCTAAAGTAAGTAAGCCCGAACCTGCTTTTACTAAAAGTGAGTCAGAGTGGCCATGGTAACAACCTTCAAACTTCACAATTTTGTCACGGCCAGTATAACCACGCGCTAAACGAATAGCCGTCATGGTTGCTTCTGTACCCGAGTTAGTCATACGCACCAATTCAATGGATGGCATGATTTCACAGATAATATCTGCCAATGTTGTTTCATGTACGGTTGGTGCACCAAAACTTAAGCCGTCTTCTGCTGCTGTTTGTACAGCCTTAATAATCTCTGGATGAGCATGGCCCAAAATCATCGGTCCCCAAGAACCAACATAGTCAACATAACGCTTACCATCGACATCCCATAAATAAGCACCTTTTGCTTTCTCAATGAAAACCGGTGTTCCTCCAACGCCATTAAAGGCACGTACCGGAGAGTTCACACCACCTGGAATGTGTTTGCTGGCTTGTTTAAATAACTGTTCTTGCTTTGGAGATAAACTCATGGAAATGCTCGTCTTAAATATCTAAAAAATAATTTTGAAAGCTTAAGAAAATAATTGTGCCCACGCCTGTACACGGGCAGGAATTTCAGCAGTTGATCGGCCTAATATATCACTAATGACTGCACAGAGGTCAGCCCCAGCCTCAATCACAGGTTTTGAGTTTTCAACAGTTAAACCACCAATCGCACAAATTGGTAAATCATATTGGGCTGCTGCTTGCTTAATCACTTCAATACCCACATTACCTGCTTCAGGTTTTGTAGAGGTCGCGTAAACCGCACCAAATGCAATATAAGACGCCCCATCGGCAATTGCTTTTTGCGCAAGTTCTAATGAGTTCAGGCAAGTACGGCCAATAATCACGCCTTCTGGTAATTGCGATTTTGCATCGGTAATTTCGCCGTCACTTTGCCCTAAATGCACACCTAATCCAAACTGAGCGGCCAGTTTTAGGTCATCATTAATGACAAAAGGAACCTGATATTTTTCACACAATAATTTGATTTGTTCGACTTCTGCGGGTTGGTCTGCTTTGTCTATTTTCTTACGGCGGTACTGTAAAATTGCGACCTGACGAGTTGCGAGTGCGGCATCTAGTTTTTCTAATAATAGTTGGATTGGATCATCATTGGTAATGAGGTATAAACCGCGCATACTCTACTCTCGCTTTAAAAAACTTCGCTAGTATAACGGATTTATAGATCATCATAAGTACCGATTGATATAGGCTTACCAGTACCAATCGGTATATTAAGAATAGAAAGTAAAATTAACTTGGTATTTTATCGTGCTTGCGATCAACCAAACTCAAACGGCCACGTGCAACATCAGACAACATTCGCCAATCAGAAATAAAACTATAGAAAGGTTGTTTAAAACTGGCAGGTTTATTTTTTTCAAACACAAAATGTCCAACCCAAGCATTTGCGTAGCCTGCTACCAAACCATAGAGTACATATTTGGCTTGCTTCTTACGGACTGCTTTTGAAAAAAAGTATAGACCAATGCTACTGCCCACCACGTGTAAGCGTCTGCTCATAATGTTACGGTGTTCAGTTAAATAAAAACGATAAAATTCCTGATAATTTTTAATCGGCAATTCAAACTCTGGCTGAGCTTCATGGCTAAAGTTTACTGGTGCATTCACGATCATCTTCCTGATTTTTATTTGATCAAAACGTCACCTGATTGTACACCTAAATAAAAGTGTAGCGTCATATGTTTGATTGTAACTTTCTCTATCAAAACCATTATTTTTAGAGCTAAGCTATTATACTTATTCAAGATAGTCTAAATACCTGATTCAGGGAGATATATTATGGTCGAAGTCGAACTAAAGTTTCAGTTACCTGAATCGAAGAAAAAAACTGTCCAGCAATACTTAAAAAAACATAAAGCAAAGAACATTCACTTACAGGCAAAGTATTACGATACGCCAGATCGCCTACTTGCAAAAAATGGTATGGCCTTACGTTTACGTAAAGAAGATGATCAATGGGTACAAACATTTAAAGCCGCAGGTCAAAGCCATCTCCACCGTGTTGAAGAAGAAACTCATTTAGGCGTTTGTGACCAAGAACCTGACTTAAACCTTGAGTTATACCAAGATAATAAAGTGGTAACTGATTTAATTAATGCGGCCTTAGGAACGCAAGCTGAAAAACTAAGTTTGCAGTTTGAGACTGATGTACAGCGCACCTATCATGTGTTTGAAGCAGATAATACAGCGATTGAAGTTTGCTTAGATGATGGTGTCGTAAAAACAGCAGATGCACAAAGTGTAATTTGTGAAGTCGAATTTGAACTCAAGCAAGGGGCTGTGAAAACGCTAATTCAGTTTGCGCAGCAATGGATTAATCGTTACTCACTTTGGCTTGATGTAAGAAGTAAAGCCGAACGTGGCAACTTATTAGCACTAGGGCTAGCTGCCTCACCTGCTGTTCATGCTAAAAGTCTGACATTAAATAAAGATATTACTGCTGAACAGGCTCTAAAAAAGATTGTCGAAAACTGTTTAGGGCAATTCTTACCAAATATGGCTGTCATTGCCGATGGAGTTGCCGAAGCTGAGCATATCCATCAGGCACGGGTAAGCTTACGTCGTTTACGCAGTGCGCTTAAACACTTCTCTGGCTGGTCAGGCGAGCTAAATCCTGTTTGGGAAGAACGAATTGCTGAGCTTTTCCGTAAACTTGGAGACACTCGTGATGAAGATGCGATTCGCACCGAAGTGTTACCTATTATTCAACAACACGGTTCACCTGAACTTTTACTACCAGTTTCAGCCCAGCCCTCAAAAGAACTCTCAACAATCTTTACCTCTGCGGACACGATTAAGCTATTACTCGATTTATTAGCATTTGCTTATTCAGAGGAAGATTCAGACAGCAAAACAGGTGGATTAAAAAAACACATTAAAAAGAGTTTAGATAAGATACATCATAAAGTGATTAATAATGCTGAACACTTCTCTGAGCTTGAAGTGAATGAACAGCACAAAATAAGAAAGCAAGCTAAACAGTTACGTTATTGTGTTGAGTTTATTTCGAGTCTTTATCCAAATAAAAAAGTACAGCAATATTTAAAACAGCTACAACCTGTGCAAAATACTCTAGGTCAATATAACGATTTGTTTATTGCAGAAGGTATTTTTAACAATGTGGTGGAACAAGATCCGTCTTTCTGGTTTGCTCTAGGCTGGGTCAAAGCCAAACAGCCACAATTACAAAAGCGCTCAGCAAAAGCTTTACAAACTTTTAGTCAGGCTGAAACTTTCTGGTAATTTATAAAAAGTCGCTGTAAACAAGCAGCGACTTTTTATCGGTATTTACCAAATACTTTCCATACGCCGTTATCTGCTAAGGGATCACTATAGCTATCGCTGCGTTGCTTTCTTGGCTTATCACGAGCATCGACCAGTTTAAAATGCGGCTCAACCCCTAGCACAATCCCATTGGTATAAAACCGTGAACGTGTATATTCGCTTTGCCCATGTTGAAACACATAGGTTCTTAAATCGATGAATTCACGGTGAGCAACCAAAGCCGCGGTATCATCGCTTTGCAACCATTCTTGCATGGTAAAAATTTGGTCTGTTTCAAACTGCCCGCATTTTTCAATAAGACTCGCAACACCACGAAAAGTTTTAGATTCTTTTGCGCGTGTTTTATTGATCCGAATTCGGTCTACGTGAAAAAAGAATAGCGGTAAATTTAAATGGCTTGGCAAATGAATCGCATCTGGTAATTTATCTTCCATAAATGGCTGAAAAAGCTCTTGTGCTCTTTCAATTAACCCCTGCCATTGTTGGTAATAATTTTCGACTTCTTCTTGCAAGCCATAATAAATCGGCAATCCTTCAACATGCTCTAAATATTGGGGTGGGAAAACATGCTGGCGTAATAAAGCAATATCTGTCTTTAAACTTTGAATAGCAATTGCATCTTGCATATTAGTCTCTCCTACCAATACTTAGGCTATTTACAGACTAAGTCAAAGGTTTTGTTTCCGCAAGCGTTTGCCTATAATAAGCAGCTCTATTTTTGCGGGAATAAGTCATGTCTCAAAAGATTAATGCAACAGATATTACTGAAGAAGAAGCGTTAAATGCGGTTTTCTTTGAGCGTGCGGATGAATTTATTAAACAAGCTAATGATTTTTGTCGCCCGCCAAAAGATAAAAAAGTTGATCCAGCTGAGCTACGTGGTCAAGTGAGTGCTGCAATGTTATTTGCTACTGCCCGCTTCAATACATGGGTAGCAGCAAATAACTTTAAAGATGGTAATGAAATGCGTGATGCGAAAGATCAGGTCATGTCTTATCTTCTTCAGCAATTTCAGATGATGCTTGAAGATAACTTCGATGAATATTGTGAACAATTCGAAAATTATTTACGTTTCCGTAAAAATGAAGATTTTCACGCGCACAAACATGATCATTAATATGATTTAAAGACCCAAATAAAAAGCCACATTTGAGTGGCTTTTTATTTGCGAGAAGACTTTATTTCTTTGCGGCCTGACCATATTGATCAGCCATCACTTCGACCAAATGTTCAGGTTTAATATACTTCTTAATTACTCTGTTAACGTCAGCAACAGTCAATTTAGTTAACTCTTGATCATGACGAATTCGGTCTTGCAATGTTTTGTTTGTTTCAAGCTGTAGATTTAACATGCCATGAATATTACGCTCATCTTCTAATGCCGTAACTCGTTTCTTCATGATATCTGCTTTAGCAGCTTCAAGCTCTTGCTCAGTTACCCCATTTTTAACCAAGTCATTTAACACTTTGTGTATTGATGCAGACACTTGTGCTGAGCGACCCGAAGTATAATTTGCACTAATACTCAAAGCTCCTACATTCGTGTCACGATCAAGTTGCAGCCCACTTCCAAAACCATAGACTAGCGCATTTTTCTCACGAAGCTCTTGAGCCAAACGTGATGAAATTTGAGACTCACCTAAAATATAGTTCATTAAAATGAGAGCAGATGCATCTGGATGGTTTTTCCCAACTGGAATTGAAAGCACACTTTGGTAGCTACCAAATTCACGCTGCTCAGAAAGAACATGAACTTGTTGTGCTGGAAAATCTACGTGATCAATCAAGATTTTTTGATATGGCTGCTTACCGTTCCAACGACCAAATTCCTGATTCAGTAATTTCTGCATCTTTTTCGCATCAAATTCGCCTGTAATGGCAATTTGAGCATGGTTCATTGCAAAGAAACGCTCATATAACTCTTTCACTTGCTCTTGAGTTGCGTTTTTCAACTGCTGTTTTGCCAATTCAGGTTCGAAGTGATAACGCAAATCACCTGGTTGATATTCTTCAAGTAAACGTGAAAGTGTTAAACCCGCCACCACATCTGGCTCGGTATAAGGACGATCTAGGCTTGATAAGCTTTGCGATTTAATTAAATCAAATTGAGATTGTTCAAATTTCGGATTTTTCATCACATCAAGAACAAACTTGAAAAACTCATCAAATTTTTCTGATTTAGACTGAATATTAATGGTCATGCCATTGCCGTCAGCACTTGCATAAGCCGCGCCGCCTGCATCAATTGATTTATCGGCAATATCTTGCAAACTGTATTTATCAGAACCACGGAGCAACAAGTATGAGGTTAGATCAACTACTGTACCTTTATTAAATAAAGATTTTTCTGTTCCGAAGTCCATCGTAATCGTTGCATAAGTACGATCATCGCGTGTTTCAACTGGGAATAAAGCATACTTCATTCCATTTTTTAGTTTTCCACGGATAATCTTTTTCTCATTGCTTTCAACATATTGCTTTGAAGTTTTTAAAAACTCAGCAACTTCTTGTTGATATACCTTAGGATCTTTTAAAGGTTCAGCCTTTGCTTCGACCTGATCTAGAGTTTTAGGTGTCTCTTTTGAATTTTGCTGTTGCGCTTTTTTCTGGTCTTCAGGTGTTGGCAAAATATCGCCATCAATACGATGATCAGCCACAAGGAACTGTTTTAAAGTTTGATTCACATCATCTAGCTTAACTTTTTCTACAGAATCTAAATCTTTAAAATATTGATCCCATTGCCCGCCAGCGACGGTGTAATCACTTAAACGTGACCCCAGTGCTACCGCATCTTTCGTGATTAGGTCACCTTGAGTTTTCATTAAACTTTTAACACGATTTAATTCAATTTCAGTAAACGGCTTCCCTTTTTCAATGCCTGCTAACAAAGAACTTTCAACTTTTTTAGGGTCATTACTTGGTGAATAAATGGCGCCTAGAAACACCACATTAAAATCTTGGTCTAACCAAGTACTAGCTTCAACATTTGTGGTAATACCTGTTTCCACCATATTTTGGTATAGGTGACCACTTGGCTGCATCGTATATAACAAAGGAGCTAAAGCAAGTGTCGGCTGAATTTTGGTATTTTTACCATTCATATAGATATGGAATTTAGCCAGATCACTGCCCTTTTTCACTATGAATTGACGATTTTTCATTTTTGTAGAGTCAAGCACAGGAATCTGTACAGTTTTAGGAACCGCTCTTGCCGCAATTGGACTAAAATATTGATCTATTGTTTTTAAGACATCAGTCTTATCAAATTTACCTGAAATCACCATAACCGCATTATTAGGTGCATACCAGCTACGATAAAACTGGTTCAATTCAGGCATTTTAATAGATTTAAGTTCAGGCAAATCACCAATCGGTAAACGACCTAAATATTGGTTACCATAAGCTGACTTCCACATTTGATCCATCAGCACAGCAAATGGCTGATCCATGCGAACTTCGCGTTCACGCTTTACGATTTCAATTTCGGAAGGAACAAACTTTTCTTGAAGAACTAATTTATCCATACGCTCAGATTCAAGATACAGTACCTGATCAAGCGCAGTTTTTTCTGGACGAACGATATTAGTATATTTTGTTGAATAATAATCGGTGCTGGCGTTTGTCATCAATGTATATTGATCTAAACGACGCTGGAATTCTTCCCCTTTAACATTTTGTGTTCCCTTAAAAGCCAAATGCTCAAGCAAATGAGCTAAGCCACTTTTACCTTGCGGGTCATTTAATGAGCCTGTTAAATAAATGGTATTAATAAAGATTTTATTTTCTTTGTCATTCGGTGCAAGCACAATCCGAAAGCCATTATCTAATTTATATTCCTCAATATTTTGCTTACTTTTTACTAGTGTAGTTTGTGCCCAAGACGCAGCACTTAAACCAAGAATACATAGGGAGAGTGTCAGTTGTTTAAACTGCATAAACATATAAATACCAATTAATTTGAATAATAAAAAATCAATAGTTGTGGGACTATAGTAGGAAATTCGAACTAACTTTCATAGTAAAGTTTTGAAAAAAAAGCCGTTTATTTAAACGGCCTTATATTTTAAGGAAAAATTTCAGCTTGCATATAAAGCTTCCCATACCCTGAAACTTCAATACGTTCCTGATTCAGAATATTGCAATACAAAACGCCTCCACGGCTAGAAGCCTGATAAGCAATAATATTATTTTTATCAAGTTTCTCTGCCCATAATGGCGCTATTGCCGTATGAATTGAACCCGTAACAGGGTCTTCTTCAATGCCCGCGACAGGGGCAAAATAACGCGATACACAATCATATTGTTGATCGGCTTTTGAGGTGATGGCAACATCCATCCCTGCAGTAGTAATCGCAGTTCTCTTACCTAGAGCTTTGAGCAAATTCATGTCAGGCTGCTCATCTAATACATCTTGCACTGATTCATATTCAACAATGTAGGCTTGAACATTTTGATAAACTGCTTTAAAAGGTTTTGTTAAAGCTTGACGTAAAATAGCTGGATAATCTTCAACTTGATGAGCTTTGCGAATTGGAAAATCCATTCTGATTTTACCGTCTTCATCTTGGTGAACTACAAAAAGACCTAAGTTTCGAACATGGAAATTAATGGTCTTTTTCTCGGTAAAATCTTTAAATAATACGAAAGCGCTGGCAAGCGTGGCATGCCCACAGAAATCAACTTCAACCGTTGGCGTGAACCAACGGATTTCATAGTTTTCAGAGTCTATAATTTTTACAAAAGCAGTTTCAGACAAATTATTTTCAAGTGCTATCTTCTGCATTAAATCTACATCTAACCACTCTTTTTCAACAACGACAGCGGCTGGATTTCCACGAAATAACTCTTTTGTAAAAGCATCGACTTGATACATTTTCATGATAGTGCTCTCTTTTGTAATAGGCCTATTTTCGAAAATTATTTAAAAGAAAAACAGATACAGTTTTTTTAAAATTAACATCACAGTGGCAATTTATGCATATAAAAAAAACGGCTCATCCAGAATAGCGAGCCGTTTTTTTATTGATTTTTAATGATGTTGAGTTAACTCAATTTCATCTTCACTGTTTAATATTTCTTTATCAGTCTGACCCATCAATTGGCTCGTAACAACACCAGCAGTCATCGAACCATTTACGTTTAACGCAGTACGCCCCATATCAATGAGTGGCTCGATTGAAATAAGAAGTGCAACCAACGTTACAGGTAAACCCATTGCAGGAAGCACAATCAACGCAGCAAAAGTCGCGCCACCACCTACTCCAGCAACTCCAATTGAACTTAAGGTCACAATACCGACTAACGATGCAATCCACATTGGGTCTAAGGTGTTAATACCCATAGTTGGTGCAACCATCACTGCCAGCATTGCAGGATACAAACCCGCACAACCATTTTGACCAATGGTGGCACCAAAAGAAGCAGAGAAACTTGCAATAGATTCAGGCACACCCAAACGACGAGTTTGTGTTTCAATACTCAGTGGAATACTTGCTGCACTTGAACGGCTAGTGAATGCGAACGTTAAAACTGGAGCAACTTTCTTAAAGAATTTAAGCGGAGAAACACCGGTCATAGTCAAAATAATGGCATGTACGACAAACATAATCGCCAAGCCTAAATAAGATGCAACCAAGAAACCGCCTAGATTTAAGATATCTGCAACGTTTGAACTTGCCACGACTTTTGTCATAAGCGCAAATACGCCATATGGTGTAAGAGTCATCACTAAGCGCACAAGCTTCATTACCCATGACTGCAACGTCTGAATCGCAGTCAGAATACGTTGACCTTTTTCTGCGTCGTCCTTCATTAGGTTAAGCGCTGCTATACCTAAAAAGACGGCGAAAATAACTACACTAATAATTGATGTTGGGTTTGCACCAGTCAATTCAGCAAATGGGTTACTTGGAATAAAGGAAAGAATAAACTGCGGTACACTTAAATCGGTAACTTTACCTACATAGTCCGTATTAATGGCAGTTAAGCGTGCAGTTTCAGCAGCACCTTGCACCAAACCTTTTGCAGTTAAGCCAAATAGATTAGTAACGAATACCCCTACCAGTGCAGCAATCAGTGTTGTAAAGAGTAAAGTACCAATTGTATAAAAACTGATTTTGCCTAAAGATGAGGCTTGGTGTAATTTTGCAACCGCTCCCAAAATAGACACAAATACCAAAGGCATCACGACCATTTGTAAAAGTTTTACATAGCCGTTTCCAACGATATTAAACCAGCTAATAGATTCAGCAAGAATCGGATGGCCACCGCCATAAATCAAATGTAGTCCTAAACCAAACACTACACCTAGAACTAAGCCAGCCAGAACTTTTTTCGATAAGCTCCAGTCTGTTTTACGTGTTTGGGCGAGTAAAAATATTAACCCGACAAAAACCACAATATTGATGATTAAGGGTATATTCATTCCCAAACTCCAAATTATTGCTTGTGTCATCTTTCAAGGGGGCATATTTGACCATAGCCAGCCTATATAAACTACCCTTTTCAACAATTTTATAGCATCAAGATGATTACAAACCTCTATGAGAATATAAAATGACTTTTTCATACATATATATCACTTTTAATTTATAAATTAAGTTGGATATTTACGTATGAAAATCAATCACAACCTAAGCAACCTTTAATTCAAATTGTTGCTCAATAAAATGAATAAACTGCTTTAAATTGGTTCCCCATGTTTCAGGCGACTGGGCAACCAAGTAGGTAGTAAAATGAGCGGATTCAGTATTAAGTTCAAAACAACTTAATGACACTTTCTCGACTACTTTGTTTAGATATGACTTTGGCAATAAAGCAAAACCAACACCTAATTCCACACAGCTTACAATCCCGTCCAGACTGCCCATTTCCATGATTTGTGAAGGCGGGACACTGTGATCATTTAAAAATAACTCGATTGCATGACGATAAGAACAACCTTGTCGAAACGCAATAAATCGGGTCTTTGCAAGCTTGGCAACATCTGGAAAGTGAGTTTGCTGTTTCGGACAAACCAAAACCAATTGTTCTTTCCAAACAGGTAAACTATACAACTCTGGAATTAAATATTTAGAAGCAACAAAAGCACAATCGACCTCTCCTTGCTGCACAGCGCTTAACAAATATCGTGTCGGGTGAGTTTGCAGCTCAATCGGCAAATTCGGATATTGCTGCATACATTGATTGAGTAATTGAGGTAACCGTATTGCTGCTGTCGTTTCCATACTACCCAAACGAATGGTTTCGTTCGGGTCAATATCACCCTCTTGAAAGATTTTTTTCGCTTTATTATGTAGAGCAATCATTTGAACAGCATAACTATGCAGCTGTTGTCCGGCATTCGTTAAAGTCGCAGGGTTATTACGATTTAATAAAATAACCCCTAACTCTTCTTCAAGCTTTTTCACATGGCTCGTGATATTCGATTGAACCGTATACATTTTTTGTGCAGCCAAGGAAAAACTTCCACTCTCTGCAACAGCTAAAAAAAACTCTAGAGACTTAAGCAACATACCACTATCTCAAAATAAGATAATCACAATCATATTAAATCATTTTTAAAGATTTAAAAACTCGCTTTTAATAATAAAAAAATTGAGCGTCCTCTCATGTCTACGTTTTATCGAATGAGCTTAATTGTCTTTTTGGCAACTTGTTTGGGAATTGGTGTTTTTAGATTTTCCTATACTGCGCTTATGCCCATCATGATCGAGCAATACCAATGGACTCACGATTTTGCCAGTTACTTAGGGAGCGCAAATTTATTGGGATATCTCATTGGTGCCTTATTAGCGCTCTTAAGTATTAAAGAAAAGTACATCCCACCCATGATTGTCTTGCCGGCTATAGCTGGCAGCCTCAGCCTACTAGGCTGTTCATTCATGGATATGCCTTTGGTGTGGTTCATTTTTTGGCGTACGATTTCAGGTATTGCTGGCGGCTTACTTATGATTTTGGCGCCTAGCTTTGCAATGAAATACACTCCCAACACGCAAAGATTAAAAGTTAATTTCTTAGGATTTAGCGGGATTGGTGTCGGCGTTTTATCCGCCACTATTATTATTCCTCTACTTAAAAATATGCCCGTACATTATGTTTGGAATATTTTCGCGGGTCTTTCTCTATTAGGAAGCTTAACTCTTTATCGATTATTAAGTCGTAATACTGCCCAGATTATTAAGCCGCAATCGACCACTATACAAGCCTTACAAAAATCACGTTTAGGCCTTGTCATTATTATTGCCTATATGTGTAGTGCCTTTGCATATATTCCACACTCTTTGTTTTGGATGGATTATTTATCTGGAACTCTGCATTTTCCGTTACAGCAAAGAAATTTATTTTGGGTTCTCTATGGAGTGGGAAGCTGCATTGGTGCACTTGTCGCTTATTGCTTAAGCAGATTAATCGGATATCTACAGGCCATTAAATGGTTATATACCATTTACTGCTTAGCCGTTGTTTTACCTTTCCTTTCACAGACCACTTCTTTACTAGCTTTGTCTTCGCTTCTGACAGGCTTACTGACTCCCGCAACCGTATTTATTAGTTCTTATAGTCTGCTACAGATTTATGAGCAACGTTATCAAAAGCTTTGGAGCCTTACCACTATTGGGTTTGCTAGCACTCAGCTTTTAGGTGGAGTTGTCATTAGTACTTTGCATCATTTGCATTGGTCTTATGCCCATCTCTTTCTTTTGGGTGGAACCGTTCTTCTCTTTGCGGTTTGCCTTTTAATTCCCCAACGCCCTTCTTTCACCTCAACTTTCGGAGAAACCAAATCGTGAAAACTCTGCTCTTTCCTTTATTTCTAGTTACTTTCGTTCTTGTTATTCAAGCCCTAGACCAGAGTTATCAAAAGAAAACTGGCTTTATTAAAACTCCGAAGCATCCCGAATTTATGCAATAAAAAAAGCCCTCAATCGAGGGCTTTTTAATAGAAGACTACTCTCCCATATGTTTGATAATTGCATCACCAAACTCAGAACAACGTAACAAGGTTGCACCCGGCATTAGGCGCTCAAAATCGTAAGTTACGGTTTTGGCAGCAATTGCTCCAGAAATTCCTTTAATGATCAGATCAGCAGCCTCTGTCCATCCCATGTCACGCAACATCATTTCCGCAGAAAGAATAATAGAACCAGGGTTTACTTTATCCTGACCTGCATATTTAGGGGCAGTACCATGCGTTGCTTCATACACTGCAATAGCACCACCAATATTTGCACCTGGTGCAATACCAATACCTCCAACCTCTGCTGCCAAAGCATCAGAAATATAATCACCGTTTAAGTTTAGCGTGGCAATCACAGAGTAATCGGCTGGACGCATGAGAATCTGCTGTAAAAACGCGTCTGCAATGACATCTTTGATAATGATATCTTTACCAGTCCTAGGGTTTTTAATTTTAACCCATGGGCCACCATCAATTAGCTCTCCACCGAAACGATCCAGAGCCAATTCATAGCCCCATTCTTTGAAGGCGCCTTCGGTGTATTTCATAATATTACCCTTGTGAACCAGCGTCACAGAAGGTTTGTCATTTTCAATTGCGAACTGAATGGCTTTACGGACTAAACGCTGTGTTCCTTCTTTTGAAACAGGTTTAATTCCAATACCACATCCTTCAGGGAAACGGATTTTTGTGACACCCATTTCTTCTTGAAGGAACTTAATGACTTTTTTTGCCTCTTCAGAATCAGCTTTCCATTCAATACCTGCATAGATATCTTCCGAGTTCTCACGGAAAATCACCATGTCAGTTAATTCGGGGTGTTGAACCGGTGAAGGAACGCCTTCAAACCAACGTACTGGTCGTACGCAAACATATAGATCTAGTTCTTGGCGCAAAGCAACGTTGAGTGAACGAATGCCTCCACCTACTGGTGTGGTTAAAGGACCTTTGATTGATACAACAAATTCGCGAAGTGCTTCAAAAGTTTCTTCAGGCATATAGTTGCCATAAATTTTATTGGCTTTTTCGCCGCAATACACTTCCATCCATTCGATCGAGCGCTTGCCACCGTAAGCTTTTAAAATAGCAGCGTCTACGACTGCTTTCATGGTTGGTGTAATATCCACACCAATACCATCACCCTCAATGAAAGGAATAATTGGATGATTTGGTACGTTCAGTGATAGGTCTGCATTTACTTTGATTTTGTCGCCGTCGGCAGGAACCACGACCTTCTGATAACCCATTGTGTAGATTCTCCCTTTTATAATACTTAATTAACTAAAAATAATTATCGATAAACAATACTTTCAACTTTTATTAACGCATAATAGCTTAATCGAATTTAATTCTTTTTGAGATTTATGTGGGAAATAAGCAAATTTCGCACTTAAATATAGCTCAATGTTTTCTCTAGTTATTTGAAAGAAGAAGCCATTTTTTATGAAAATTGTGATTCTCAACAAGCCTTATGACGTTCTCTCCCAGTTTCGTAAAGACGAAGCGCACATGACCGTCTCTGACTTTGTTGATGACCCGACTTTGCGCTTGGCAGGCCGTCTTGATATGGACTCTGAGGGTTTAGTTTTTTTAACCGATCATGGTGGTCTGAATCAGTTCATTACCAACCCTGCAAATAAAAAATACAAAACGTATTTAGTTCAAGTTGATGGCGATGTAACCGAAGAAGCGCTTGAGCAACTTCGTAAAGGTGTAGAGCTAAATGATGGTATGACGCTTCCAGCTAAAGCCATTAAAGTCAGTGAACCTGAATGGTTATGGGAACGCAATCCACCCGTACGTTACCGTGCAAATATTCCAACATCTTGGATTGAGATTTCAATTTGTGAAGGCCGTAACCGCCAAGTTCGTCGTATGACTTCTGCGGTAGGTTTTCCAACTTTACGTTTAATTCGTACTAAAATTGGCTCAATTGACTTAGTTCAACTTGGTTTAAAACCGGGTGATGTAAAAGAAATTGAACCATTACTCTACCCTGACTTTAAAGATGTACCAGCTGAACAGCCTTATCGCTCGCGTTCATACGTGAAAAAGCCAGGCGGTACGGGTGGCAAACCAATGGTTCGCAAGAACAAAGATGGTTCTGCTAAAAAGTCTGGTACAAAACGTATTTGGCAAATGGATGAAAGCGAGAAACCACGTCGTAAGACCAATGGTACAACTCGTCCAAATACCAAAGCACCACGTGGTCGTGGCCGCAATGGTCGATAAGATTTAATCTTTTAAAAGCTCACATCAGTGGGCTTTTTTAATGTCTTTTATTTTAGGCAATAAAAAACCGGTGCATATGCACCGGCTCTTAAGCTAATTACTAACGAGTTAGTAATTAAGCCTCAACTGTTGCAAGAGCTGCATTAAATGTAGCACTTGGACGCATTACAGCATTTACTTTAGTTGGGTCGATAGCGTAGTAACCGCCGATGTCCGCTGGTTTACCTTGTACTTGAGCAAGTTCAGCAACAATCTTCTCTTCATTTTCAGCTAAAGCTTTAGCAAGAGGAGCAAATTTAGCTTTCAACTCAGCATCTTCGTTCTGAGCAGCAAGTGCTTCAGCCCAGTAAAGTGACAAGTAGAAGTGGCTGCCACGGTTGTCGATTTCACCAGTACGACGTGATGGAGACTTGTCATTGTCAAGCAATTTACCAGTCGCTTCATCAAGTGTCTTCGCAAGTAACTTAGCACGAGCATTATTTTCTTTAATGCCCATTTCTTCTAAAGATACTGCAAGCGCAAGGAACTCACCAAGTGAATCCCAACGTAAGTGGTTTTCTTCAACAAGTTGTTGTACGTGTTTTGGCGCTGAACCACCTGCACCAGTTTCGTACATACCACCACCCGCCATTAGCGGAACGATAGACAACATTTTTGCAGAAGTACCAAGTTCCATAATTGGGAACAAGTCAGTTAAGTAGTCACGTAAGATGTTACCAGTCACAGAAATCGTGTCTAGGCCACGTACTACGCGCTCAAGTGTGTAACGCATTGCACGTACTTGAGACATGATTTGGATATCAAGACCAGTCGTATCATGATCTTTTAAGTACTTTTGTACTTTCTTGATCAATTCGTTTTCGTGTGGACGGTACGGGTCAAGCCAGAAGATTGCAGGCATGCCTGAGTTACGTGCACGAGTTACTGCAAGTTTAACCCAGTCACGAATCGGAGCATCTTTAACCTGACACATACGCCAGATATCGCCTTCTTCCACATTTTGAGTCAATAACACTTCACCAGTGTCAAGATCGGTAATGTTTGCAATACCAGCTTCTGAAATCTCAAAAGTCTTATCGTGAGAACCGTATTCTTCAGCTTTTTGAGCCATCAAACCAACGTTTGGTACTGTACCCATAGTCTTTGGATCGAAGTTACCATGCCACTTACAGAAGTTGATCATTTCTTGGTAAATACGGGCAAATGTTGATTCTGGCATTACTGCTTTAGCATCGTATTGCTTACCATCAGCACCCCACATTTTACCACCAGCACGGATCATTGCTGGCATAGAAGCATCTACGATGATGTCGTTTGGAGAGTGGAAGTTTGTGATGCCTTTTGCCGAGTCAACCATTGCAAGTGCAGGACGGTGTTCTTGACAAGCATGTAAGTCTTCAATGATTTCTTCACGTAATGAAGTTGGAAGAGTTTCGATTTTCTCGTACAACCCAGCCATACCGTTATTAACGTTAATGCCTAATTCGTCAAATAACTTACCGTGCTTTTCGAAAGCTTCTTTATAGTAAATTTTCACACAGTGACCAAAAACGATCGGGTGTGAAACTTTCATCATTGTCGCTTTTACGTGTAAAGAGAATAAAATTCCCGCTTCTTTACAATCATCAAGTTCTTTTTCATAGAAATCACAAAGTGCTTTCTTGCTCATGAACATTGAATCAATGATTTCACCTTCTTGAAGCGCAACTTTTGGCTTAAGAACAATGCTCTTACCACTATTTGTGATAAGTTCCATTTTCACATTACGCGCGCGATCAAGTGTCATTGATTTTTCACCATGGTAGAAGTCACCTTCTTCCATATGTGAAACGTGAGTTTGTGACCACTGTTTCCACTCGCTCATTGAATGAGGATGTTTTTTCGCATAGTTTTTAACTGCTGCTGGAGCACGGCGGTCAGAGTTACCTTCACGGAGGACAGGGTTTACTGCTGAACCAAGGCACTTACCATAACGAGCTTTGATTGATTTTTCTTCTTCAGTCGTTGGATTTTCCGGATAATCAGGAATTGCGTAACCTTTTGATTGAAGCTCTTTGATACATGCAGTTAATTGCGCAACAGACGCACTAATGTTCGGGAGTTTGATAATGTTTGTATCTGGATCTTGTGTAAGACGACCTAGCTCTGCAAGGTTGTCGGATACCTTTTGCTCTTCACTTAGGTAATCAGCGAATTCTGCGAGCACACGTGCAGCTACAGAGATGTCACTTTTAATAATCTCGATGCCAGCTGGCTTGGTAAAGGTCTCAATGATCGGCAGTAGCGAATAGGTCGCCAATAATGGCGCCTCATCAGTCAGTGTGTAAATAATAGTTGACTTTTCACCAGCCATATATAGCCCCTTCCGTTTGATTGAGTATTGAGGACCGAGCTTGTGGCCCAGTGCCTACGAACCGATATGCTTAAATAAAACCCTGAGAGTATCGGCTCTCATTGTCTTCCAGTCAACGAAATATCCAGTGATAACGACATTTCGCAGCGAAATAATACATAATTTAAATCTATTGATAATATTCCTATACCCAACTTTAAGTAATACATCATTCATCATTACTTTTTTAGGGACTGGATACGATTAAATTACATGAGATATCTTTCAGAGTTCTGACAATTATTATACTTTTCATTCAAAACAAACTCAAAGATAAAACGAATCTCATCGTTTAGTAGCACTTAAAAATAAAAAACCGATGTACAAAACATCGGTTTTTTATAAACTATTTAACTGTTATTTAAGCTTTTAACCATTTTTCAGTTTTAGCCTGATCTTCAATAATAAGTTCAACTTCAGTTAAATCAGATGTAGCGCACTCAACTTCAAAAGTTAGTAACTCATCGCGACGGAAAGCATACACAGTATAAGTTCCGCCCTGCTTTGCATACTTCTCAACAAGTTTAGTGGTCGCTTTTAAACCATCAATTGCAATAATTACATCATTGGCAGAAATACCTGCTTTAGCTGCTGCGCTATCACGGCGAGCGCTTTGCACGAGTACACCTTCTGGCTTATCAACAAGTTTCAAACCAAGTGGCAAAGATTTGTCAGTTTTAACTCTATAACTTAAGCCAAACTCAGGAAACAGTTGATCAAGTGGTAATTCATCAGTGGTATTAATCAAATGATTAATTTGTTCAATCCAGCTATCACCCGTCAGTTCTTTACATAAATCAAAAATAGTTCTTTCATTTACTTGCATACCATTTTGAGTGTTTTCATATAACCGACGCATTAAAGCATCAAGACTAGAACCACGTAGACGTAAACCTAAATCTAGACATAACGCAACTAACGAACCTTTATTGTAGTAACTGGTACCCGCATTATTCGAGTTTTCATCTTGACGATAAAATTTAATCCACGCGTCAAAACTTGACTCTGCAACTGTTTGAACAAAACGGCCTGGGTTTTGCAAATAACGGTCAATTTGTGCTTTGAGTAAATCAAGATAAGACTTCTGAGAAATCACGCCGCTACGTAATAAAATCAGGTCATCGTAATATGAAGTAAAGCCTTCAAATATCCACAATAAAGACGTGTAGCCTTCTTGATGCAAATTATAGTTTGCAAAGTTTTCTGGGCGGATAAACTTGACTAACCATGAATGAAAATATTCATGACTACATAAGCCTAAAAAGCGTTGATAATCTTTAGAAGGTTCAATGGGTTCATTCGACTTTGGCAAATCCTCACGCGGTGTAATCAAGCTTGTGCTATTACAATGCTCTAATCCGCCATAACTATTGCCTGTTGCCATGGTCATAAAGGTATAGTTTTTAAATGGTGCTGACCCGAACATATTTATTTCAGCTGCACAAATCTTTTCAATATCGGCTTTTAGGCGATCAATATTGGTATTGTGCGAACCAGAAATTACGAACTCATGTTCAATGCCGTTCGTCTCAAAACTAAAGCGTGTTTGATCAGCCAACTCAAATGGACTATCGATCAGTTGATCATAATGATCTGCTTTTAAAGTAAATCGACCTTTAACTAAGCTTTTTGAAGCTAAGCCCGTTGCTAACTGAAAATGTTTTAATTCATCTGGCAAGAAAACTTCGACTTCACAAGCAGACTGTTCTTGTCCTTCTAAAGCTAAACATACGCATGCTGGATTAATATATAAGCGTGTCTGGTCTACATACGCACCACGTACAGACAAATCATATGCATACACATCATATTCAATCGTCATTAATTCGTGGTCTGTATTAAATAAACGCCAGCGATTCTTGCTCGTTTTTTTAATGTCCAGCAGACGTCCAGCTTCATCATAAGCTTTAACGGATTCAATATGTTTTGAGAACTCTCGAATTAGATAACTACCCGGAATCCACGTTGGTAACCAAAGTTCCTGATTCGGGTTGGCTAAAAAACGAATTGTCACGTGAACAAGGTGCTGTTTGTAATCATCGAACTCAATTTGATAATGCAACATAAATTCTTCAATTTAAAAATAAGAACGGCTTCACATTAGATTATCACTTTTTTGTATCGTCTTGCGTAGATGTATTTTTTGGCAACAATTCACACTAGCCTTCCATGAAAAAAAGGCATAGCATGCTGTGCATCTGTGTCCCGTATTTGCCAGTGAAGTTAAGGTCATCCGTGAAATTTTTTCTATCTCTTTTTACCCTCTTTAGTATTTTTTGTACTACCCTAACCAATGCTGCATTACTCAATATTGCACCTGAAAGTGTTGAAGCTGCTGCATGGACTATTGTAGATACTCAATCGGGTCAAATCATTGCTGAACATAATAGCCATGTGCAACGTGCACCAGCATCTTTAACCAAAATGATGGTTGCATACATTGCCCTAAAAGAGATTAAAGCTGGAAAACTGAAAAAAGAAGAAATCATTACTGCAACTCCAGTGGTTAGTGTTGTGCAGTGGGATGAATCACAAATGTATCTTAAAGCTGGTGAACAAATTTCAGTTGATCAGTTATTGGCAGGTCTAATCGTGATGTCTGCTAATGATGCAGCCGTGACTTTAGCTGAAAAAATCTCTGGCGATGTTCCGCGCTTCGTGCAGCGTATGAATCAGGAAGCTCAAGCTTTGGGTATGAAAGATACTCATTTTAGTAATCCTGCTGGAATTACAATGCCTGACCATTTCACTACAGCACACGACCTTAGCTTATTAAGTCAGGCATTAATTAAACAAACCCCTGAATATTTACATTATTCAAAAATGCCAAGCTTTAGCTATAACCAACGTTTCCACCACGCGACTAATCTTGCTTTGAAATATGATCCATCTGTAGATGGCTTAAAAACGGGATATACCAAGGCAGCAGGTTATAACTTGGCTTTAACAGCTTCACGTCCTTCATTCTCATCTGACTTAAGTCAAAGACGTTTATTAGTCATTGTTTTAGGTACGCCGAGTGCTGTAAAACGTGCTGAGATTGCAGATAAATTAATGAATCTTGCTTACGCCTATACACGTGATGAAGTGATTATTCCTGAGCAAAAATTAATTGCTGAACTACCTGTTGTAAAGTCGACTTTAAAAATGTTTAAGGTAGAAACAAAGCAACCGACAATTGTAACGACATCTTTATACGCAGACCCAGCACCAATTGATCTAAATACTTTTGATAATGTGACTCAACGCGTTCAAGTACTTGATAGCAATCAACAGCTCAAGGTGATTGCTCCACTTGAAACGACTCAGACCCATGTAAACATTGAACTCAATGAAAAACAATTAACTGCGCCATTAATGAAAGTCGTAAGTTTGGCAACAGTATCGATTTATCAAAATAATCAACTTATCCGTAGTCTTCAAATCGAAGATAACGTACATATTGAAGAAGCCAACATTTTCCAAAAAATCGCAATGTGGTTTTCTAGCCTCTTCTCTATTTTTTCATCAAGTGAACATAGTGCTGCAAAACTTTACCCAGTAGATTCGCACTAAAAACATCAAATTGTGCACAGACGCACAATAATTTTTATAAATAAAAGATGGCATAATTTAGCCATCTTTTTTTATAGAAAAATAATTAGGTGAAAAAATGACCCAAAATTTACATCATATTGTAATTGTTGGTGGTGGTGCTGGCGGCTTAGAACTGGCAACACAACTCGGTGAAACTTTTGGGAAAAATCGTAAAGCAAAGATTACATTGGTTGACCAAAACCTTACCCATATTTGGAAACCATTGCTTCATGAAATTGCTGCTGGTTCTTTAAATCCCCACGAAGAACAAACTAACTATTTTGCACACTCAGAAAAACATCATTACGAATTTGTGCTCGGAACATTAGTTGGAGTTAATAAAGATAAAAAATTAATTGAACTAATGCCCCCTCAAGTGTCTAAGGATCAGCAGAATCATTCGCAAAAGCTAAGTTATGACACACTTATTTTAGCGCTTGGTTCAGTATCAAATGACTTTAATACAGCAGGTGTGCGTGAAAACTGCCATTTCCTTGATAGCAGAAAGCAAGCCGATATTTTCCAGCAAGATTTATTACATCTTTATATTGAAGCTCAAAATCAACCCAATCAGCGAACTTTAAATATTGGAATTGTTGGTGCGGGAGCAACAGGTGTAGAGCTTGCAGCTGAGTTAATTGAAACGACTAAAAACTTTTATCGATATGGTTTAAAGAAGATTCATCCAAACCAAGTCAAAATCACACTGATTGAAGCTTCTGAACGTATCTTACCTGCTTTAAATGATAAAACTGCTGAACACAGTGCTGGGCAACTCAAAAAAATGGGTGTTGAAATTTTAACTCAACATCGCGTTGAAAAAATTGATAAACATTGCATCTACTTTAGTAATGGTAATCAACTCAAAAGTGATATTACCGTGTGGGCCGCAGGCGTAAAAGCACCGAAGGTATTAGAAAGTTTTATCGATTTTAAACGCGACAATATTAACCGCCTGATGGTCTATGCAACGTTGCAAACTTATTCTGATCCAAATGTATTTGCGTTTGGTGACTGTGCTCATTGCCAACTTGATGCAAGACATCCTCCACTTGGCCCGCGTGCTCAAGTTGCAAGCCAACAGGCCAGCTTCTTAGTCGATGCTATGGCTGCTCGACTAAATGGTCGATCACAGCCAATGTTTACATTTAACGACAAAGGTTCTCTCGTGTCTTTAAGTCGTCATAAAGCCGTTGGAGAATTACTTGGTGATGTCAGCGTGCAAGGCTATATTGCGAAAACAATGTATGTCTCTTTATATCGTTTACATCAAGCAACGATTCACGGATATACTCAGGCTGGACTACTCACAATGAAAGATTTACTTACAAGACGTGTACGTCCAAAAATTAAGCTGTATTAAGTTGAATTTTTTAAGTTCGTCCCTATTTATATAAAAACGCATCAGAAAAAGTGCCAAAGATTAAGATTTTGTAGTCTACAAAATTTATTTTTCACTTTATGATGTACGCTTCAATTGATTGAATGGATCAAAAACATGACTGCTATTGCAAATAACCACGTGGTTTCATTCCACTACAAATTAACAAACGCTGAGGGTGAAACACTTGATCAATCTCAAGGTGAACCACTTGCCTATTTGCACGGTGCAGGCAATATCATTCCTGGTTTAGAAAATGCATTAACAGGTAAAACTGTTGGTGAAAAATTCACTGTTAACGTTCCAGCTGCTGAAGGTTATGGCGAATACAACCCAGACCTAGTACAAGAAGTTCCAGCTCAAATGTTCCAAGGTGTTGAGAACATTCAACCTGGCATGCAATTCCAAGCTCAAACAGATGACGGCGTACAGATCGTTACTGTTAAAGCGGTTGAAGGCGACAACGTTGTTGTTGATGCTAACTTCCCACTTGCTGGTCAAGATTTAACTTTTGAAGTTGAAATCGTAGAAATCCGTGATGCTTCTCAAGAAGAATTAGATCACGGTCACGTACACGGTGCTGGTGGTCATCACCACTAATTCATCTTTAAAGATGATAAGAGCAAAGCTTCGGCTTTGCTTTTTTTATGTATTTATTTTTATATAATATTTTGATAATAATTCTTTAACTCACTTCACTCTAAAAGGGCCAATTTTCATGTCAAACGTAAATCAGCTAATTTGGTTTCGTCAAGATTTGAGAGTTCGAGACCATGCTGCTTTATGGCATGCCTCTCAACAAGGGCCTTGTATTGGGTTAATTATTTTATCGCCTGAACAATGGAAAATGCATCACGATGCACCTATAAAAATTAATTTCTATCTACGTCAACTTCAACAACTCAAAAAAGAACTAGAACAACTTAATATTCCCCTTATTATCCAAGTCATTCCTTACTGGAAAGATATCGCTGATTATATTGGTGAACTTAGCACTCAACTTAATATTGAAAATGTCTATTCAAATATAGAGATCGGCGTTAATGAATTAAAAAGAGATAAAACTGTACAAGATTTTTTAAATCAACAAGGCAAAGAACTTTTTTTATTTCATGACCGTACGATTTTTCCTTTACGCTCAATTCGCAACCAGTCACAGCAGCCCTATCAGGTTTTCGGTGCATTCAAAAAAGCATGTTATTCAAAATTGGATATCAGTGGGTTACCTCAATGCTATCCGATTCCTGAAAAGCAAAGTGGCTATCCATCGTTTTTTTCAAAAATAAACAGCTTAACCCTAGAAGATATTGAAGCTTTTTTTGAACCTTCTGTTTCTAAAGAGCAACAAGACTTATGGCCAGCCGGAGAAGTTTTTGCTCTAGATCAACTCGACGTATTTATTAAAGATCATCTATCTGATTATAAATCTGAACGTGACTTTCCCAATATAAAAGGAACTAGCCAACTTTCTCCCTATTTAAACCTTGGGATTTTGTCTATCCGCCAGTGCCTGCAAGCTCTTTTTAGGGCTGAACATGGCAACTTTCATTTGACAAATGAAGGCCAGCAGACTTGGTTAGACGAACTGCTTTGGCGAGAATTTTATCAGCATATTTTATTTGATTTCCCACATGTTTCTAAACATATTCCATTTAAAAAAGATACTCAAAAAATTAAGTGGAGTCACAATCCAGAGCACCTAGCCGCATGGCAAACGAGCCAGACAGGTATACCGATTATTGATGCGGGTATGCGTCAACTTTTAAAAACTGGCTGGATGCATAATCGTGTACGCATGATTACAGCCATGTTTTTATGTAAAAACTTGCTCATCGATTGGCGAGTAGGTGAACAATGGTTTATGGAGCATTTAATCGATGGTGATTTAGCAGCAAATAATGGTGGCTGGCAATGGTGCGCTTCTACCGGAACTGATGCTGTACCTTACTTTAGAATTTTTAATCCTATTGCTCAATCAAAGAAATTTGATCCAAATGGAGATTATATTCGTCAATGGGTTGAAGAATTAGCTCATTTAGACAATAAAGCCATTCATGAGCCCTACTCGACCAAAACAAATACTCAGTTAAATTATCCAAAACCAATAGTTGATTTAAAGGAAACACGCCTTAAAGCAATTGAAACTTTCAAGAGTATTTAGATAAGAATTACGTCTTATCTGTTTATTTTTAATTAAAAAATAAGAACAATATTTGACTAAATAGTGACTTTGATCTACAAATAAACATAATAGTTACTTAAAAAGGCCATAAACAACAATAACTTCGCAATGTCTCACGTTTAGTAATAAAAGTATAAAAAAATTAACATTACAAAAAGGTAGCCATAGCCCGCATGCAACAACAACAAAAGAACCCTGGAAGAACACTCGTCTTATGGATTATCGCAGCTCATCTATTTATGGGCATAGTGGCGTATGAGTGGTTGCCTGTCAGTTTTAGAGGAAGTTGGATCTTCATTCTTATTCTTTTAATTTCTGGAGCCTTTTTACAAGTTGGTGCATCTTTAATTGTGGGCCTACTTGCTTTTATCGGTGTTGCAGTATATTTTCTACTCGATTTAGGTGCCCAAACTCATATCGAACGTCAGCTTCTTTTACTTTTTATTATTCCTCTTATTCCTCTTTTTCTGAGTGCTGTTCGCCATAACATTGAAATTAATGTCCAAAAATATCGCGATATTCAAAGTTATGACCGTAATTATCGCCGTGATATTTTCCCAATTAGTGCACTCAAGTATTTTCAACGTAGTTTCTTTAAACTTCTTGATCATCATTACATACAAGACTATGAAGTTTTTGAAATTAGAATTCTCAATCGAAGCTTAATTAAAGAAATGTTAGGGGATGATGTGTGGAAAACCACTCAAAATGAAATGATTAAAATTTTGAGCCAGCATCATCCACAAGAAATTATTTTCCAGTTCGCTGATGATGACCTTGAAAATATATACAGTATTGTAATTCGCAAACAAAAAACGGATGAAGAACCTGATTTTATTAAAAAGCTAAGAGAAATTATGACTTTGAGGCTTGAAGTAGAATATAAAATCATTCAGATTCCACCTCAAGAGGAGACGACTTAATGTCTAATCTTCTTAATATTTGTGGAATTATTATTGCCTCTAGCCAATATCCCGATGCTACGTTACAACAGTTTTATCGGCAATATTATCATTGTGAAATTAAAAGGGAATACACTAAAACAGAAGTTCAAAGCACAGACGATCTTTCCATGTTTTTCCCTTATCAAGACACATGGTGGCCTGTCTTTACAATTGACCAGATCAGTTCAGATAGTTTTCAACAGCTGATTCATAGAGGAATAAAACCCGGCATTATATTGCCAGATGAAGTTTTCAGTTTTTCTCATTATTTCTTATTAAAAGAAGCGGTCAGTCAAGGTGCAATTCCAATTGCACTTTATAAATCAGAACAGCCTCAATATTTTGCTGCAAAAGCCACATTTTCGACCGCAATTGGTTTACGGCCCATGGCTGCATTTGTCTCAACAGGTTGGGATGAAAACTTAATTTCACAGACTGCTGGTAGCTATATTATTCAATTTAATCCGTCACAGCTTCCTCTCCCCTCTAGAGAAATTAAGCAAAAACAGCATTTATTTTATTCGGCTAAACCTTTTAATAATCATATTTCTGGCTATGAAATTATTATTAATCCTCCTGCTAATCTACCAACAACAAATATTCGATATCCTCAACTCGGAATATCTTGGAAATTTAATAAGATTAATTACATAAGTACGCCAGAGCATGTAAAAACTAATTTCCTTGGATACATTTTTATCGGTTTAAGTACTGTTGTAGTTCCACTCGATCTAATTCTGACGAGTACCTACCCTGACCTCCTTGGTACGTTTGGTAGCTATATTTCATGGTTCTCTCTTGTAATCGGGTTGATTTTATTAGTCTTGCTCATCTCGTCTATTATCAGGAGGGTTAAATCAAATGGCTCCCATTGATATTCTCTTCTTATTTGGATTTTTAGGGATTTGGATTCCACAAGCATTTTGGGCGTGGTTAAGTTATCAAGCTTGGAAATATTCAAAAACAGCAGAAAAAGAGTTACAAAACCTTCCAATACCAGAGAGATGGCCCGTTTTGAGTGTCTTGATCCCTGCCTATAATGAAGGTGTTGTGATTGAAGATACTTTGCATGCAATTGCTCAACAAGATTACCCAGCCGAAGCATATGAAGTTTTACTCATTAATGATGGGTCAAAGGATAACACCCTAGAAATCGCCGAAAATTTGGCAAAAATTTATCCTTGCATAAAGATTGTTAATGTTCCTAAAGGAATGGGGGGTAAAGGTAAATCTAGAACGCTTAATAATGGCCTCCCCCATGCTAGAGGCGAATTGATTGTTGTCTATGATGCGGACAGTACACCAGAACCCGATTGTATTCGCTTGCTAGCTCAAACCCTACTTGCCGATAAAAAATTAGTAGCCGTTAATGGAAAAGTAAGAACACGTAATTGGCAAGATAGTATTTTGACCCGATTTATTGCCATTGAGTTCATCTTTTTCCAATGGATTTTCCAAGGCGGTCGTTGGCAACGTTTTGAGCTATCGACATTAATGGGTACTAACTATGTGATTTGGCGTGATGCTTTAGAAACCTTAGGCGGTTTTGATGAAAAGTCATTGGTCGATGATACAGAAATGAGTTTTAGGATTTTCATTGGTCAAAAACGGATTAAATGGGTGCCCTATGCAATTGGTTGGCAGCAAGATCCTCCATCTCTGAGTGTGTTTGTTAAACAGCGTTCACGTTGGACCCAAGGTAATTTTTATGTGACTCGTAAATATTTACCCGTCGCATTAAGAACGCCTTTTCCTATCGGAATTGAAATTCTTAACAACATTATGTGCTACATACTTTTTGTACCCGCTTTATTCTGGAGTCATATCACCTTAACCCTTGGCATACTTGATATTGCGGGTATTTCAGTTCCAGGCCCATTCACAACTCTATGGGGACTGTCATTTTGCCTATATGTGGCACAAATGTGGTTTACGCTTTCACTCGAAAAAGTTAAACCAGAACTCTACTTTTATTCAGTTCTATCTTACGTAAGTTACTCACAAATATTTCTATTTATTGTTTTTAAAGCCGCATATGACATGCTTAAAAATAAAATACAGGGCAACTCCCTTCAATGGTACAAAACGGAACGTAGCAAGGAGAAAAAATAAATGAAAAAGACTTTTGATCTTTACAAAACAGCTCAAGTGCTCCTTGCCAGCACCAGTCTTATGCTCGCCATGTCTGCTCATGCGTATACATGGGAACTGGACGATATTAGTACTTCTACTAAATACACAGTCGAGCCTCATTTTTTCTATATTGGCAAAGGTGCCCAGTGGCAAAACATTCAATTTTCAAGTGATTATTCCACTGAAAGCGATACAACTTTACTTGTAAAATATGATGATAAACTCATTTATAACACTACCCTAAGTGGGGATGGTCAAGTCAAATTTGATATTCCAGCAAGTCAGAGTGGTTTTCACCGTTTAGATTTTATTATTCAACAATATGCGAAACCGACTACGCTGAATCAAACCAAAGAAACATTCTGTACAGAAGATATTGACCACCTAACTTATTTAAGTAATTCCCAGCTCGACTTTACACCTATTCGTAATGAATATCGCTTAAAAGATTTGCCAGATGCTTTATATAACCCACAAGCGAGACGGCCTACTCCATTTGTTGGTATTTTAAAATACAACCGTAAAGAGATTATAGAAGCCTCCATGCTCGCCAGATTAGCAAGTTCATGGACCTCCATAACACCTGTTGAATGGGTTGATTCAGGACAAACCAATTTAAATCCTGAAACAAACTTTATTATTGAAGTTATTCGCTCAGCAGCACCACTAAAAGGCGGAGCACTAGTACAAATTGCAAAACCTGTAGAAGGTGTGCCTACCTTATCAATTACTTATCATACTCAACAAGATTTAACGAGCGCAGTAAATGGACTAATTAATTCTTCTTATGTACAACAATTGAGTACAGGAAACGCAGTTTTTCCAAATACAATATCTAATCCAACATGGGCTCAATTTAAAAAAATCGATACACTCGCCGATTTAGGTATTCAAGATTTCAGATTAAATCACGCTGAAAAAAACTTATTTCTTGATTTCCCTGCGGTATGGCAACCAACCGATATCTTGCAAGGACAAATCGCACTTCGTATTCAAAGTGGTTTATTACAAGGTTCCAATATTACAGCTTGGATTGATGGAGGACTTGCTGGAAGCATGAAAACAGCCGACCTTGCTTCAGACCCAGTAAACCGTCAGTTCAATATTTTTGCAAAAGCTATTTCTAATACGACAAATTTTAGTCTAAAGCTGGAAAATTCAGTGATAGCCAATTCCCAATGTTTACCTAACGCACATGGTTCACTTTGGATTGATACAGCCAAATCTACTGTAAAGCTACCTCATAAACTTAAAAATGGTGTAGCCGCAATTTCAATGACTTTAGCAACAACCCCCACAATTGCGGTTGATGGTCAATCTGGTGCATTAAATATCGCGATTGTGTTAGGTCAAACTGCGAAAAAAATGCTTTTAACCCAAGCACCAATGCCTCTCAACCTAGTCCGTTATTCACCGAGCGCGCCACAATCTGTAAATGTCCGCGTTAACAAAGATATTTATCAACAACAAGTACTAATGCATCAGGATATTATTTATGCACCTGCTGCCCAAAATGGTTTTATTGTCAGTTATAACAATAACCGCTTTGATGTGATTACCGACTCACAAGGTGGCGCACAAACGTTTATGCACCTTTGGGAAAAAATACAACATAAAATTCCAAACAACGTGACGAAAATGCTGGTTTCAGAAAATGGAAATATCTATGTTTTACAAAAACTCATTGTCGGAAATCAAAAGGCGCCTCTAGTCCAACAGTCTTCTTTCTTCTTATTAGTTGTGATTATCTCTGCAATTATGATAATAATTATCTTCTTGTGGTACTGGTTAAGACGAAATAATGAGAAAACAGATACCAATTAAAATAGCTGCTTTTATTATTTTAATTATATGTAGTGTCATCGTATATGCGGGGCTTTTCAAACATCAAGGTCAAGCCCCTCATATTGAAGGTATTTTCTGGCAGCCTGATAATAAAACGACTCCTCCAGAAGGAAATTGGCACTACTTAGGTGTTGATACATTTGTTCCCCAATGGTCTGTTGTTGAATCTAAATCTTGGTGGAAAGAATCAAATTTTCCTCAATGGGAAAAAGCTATTAATTTAGAAAAGATTAAACAAGAACCTTGGGCAAAAAATCTTATATTAGGCTTAGCCGGTGAATATAATGAACCTAAAGCTCGAGCTAATGTCATTGAGTTAGGCGAAAAATCTGCCCAAATTATAAAAGAACAAAAAACAGCATTTAAAGGTTATTACTTTCCGGTAGAAGCAGATCCAACTTGGCTACGAGTCAGTGCTCTAGGCCATGTGCTATCAAAACTTCCTTCACCAGTCTGGGTAAGTATTTATAGTGGCGAAACTGAGCCTGAAAATTATGATTTATGGGTTAAAAGCTGGCTGCCTGACCATACGGGAGTTTTTTTCCAAGATGGTGTTGGCGTTGGCGTTCGATCACCTAAACAGGCCAAACATATTTTAGATCAGCTTGAACATAAACTTGGAAAAGACAAAGTAATTATAGTATTAGAAGCTTTTAGAGTGAAAAAGAATGGGCAATTTAGAGCCGCATATCCTTGGGAAATTATTTCTCAGCTAAAAGCATATGAAGGTAAAACTGTTTATATTTTTGATGGCCCTCATTACATGAGCCGCTGGTGCGTTAATATTGTGAGCTTATGGTACCGTCTCACTTATGGTGGTATTTCTACCACCATAAATCGAATCAAACACTAACCTTAATTCTTAGAAATCCTTATAAAAA
Organism: Acinetobacter sp. D009; assembly: GCF_038562025.1. Classification (NCBI taxonomy): domain Bacteria; kingdom Pseudomonadati; phylum Pseudomonadota; class Gammaproteobacteria; order Moraxellales; family Moraxellaceae; genus Acinetobacter; species Acinetobacter sp. D009. The sequence continues at coordinate 1,010,303 of NZ_CP151886.1, read as the reverse complement.
ACGAGCTCTACTCGAGTATTGTTGTAATGATCTTTCGTGTTTACTGGCACATCTTTAAAGTAATTGCCATATAGTCGTTCAACACGTAGTTTTATTGGTTGATAATTAAAAGGCTGCCATGAAATACCTGGGCCATATTCAAATAAATTATTGTAATACTCATCTTTGCTGTCAGCTAAGCCATGCAATTTCATATAAGCCTGTACAGTGCCATTCTCACCTTTATAGACATTCAAACCCGTTCGTAAGCGTAAATCACCAATAACATTATAATCTTCTCTAGAATAAGTCGCAGCATTGCCATATAAATCAGTGAAGTACTCATTAAAACAAAGTGACTGATTACAACTATTTTGAGAGTACCACTCTTGATAACCTGCTACCCCACCCACAACACTTTCACGAAATTTATCTCTATTTCGATCGATCAGATCATAGCTACCACCTACTTCTAAATACATGCGTACAGGTATAGAAGTCCAAGGTTGATAATTAGCGCCTACACCTAGAGTTACCGCATTCTCATCAATAATTTCAGGTCGTACACCACCTTGAGATTGAGTATCGCGGTTTAGATTTAAAAAGCCATACACCTGCGCTCGACCATTATAGAGGTTCTTACCATAGCGAGCTTTAAGTGGGAAAATTACATCGTCGTAACGTGATTCATATGAAGGCGCAAAATACACATCACGGAAATAAGTTTTGACCTCTCCTCCACTCAGATTTTTTACAGCCTGTGTCGCTTTACTCGCAATATCAGCATCTTTAGATTGGGTAAGTTCCTTAAAAACCACCAAAGCCTCTTTGTTATTTTTTTGAGAATTCAGTAGATAAGCTTCTTGGAGTTTTAAATTATCATCTGCTGGATCTAATGCCTCTGCTTTTCTTAGACTTTGCAAAGCTGCATCTTGTTTCCCTAGTCGAATTTGTAAATAAGTTAAGCTTTTCCAAACTTTAATATCTTGTGGCGTCATCTCTCCAAGTTCTAATAATAACTTCTCGGCATTTTCAGGTTGAGTCTTTTCAATTTTATAAAATTGATCCCATTTATCATAAATTGGATTACCTGGTTTATATTCTTGATTAACAATCTCTTGTGCAAAACTAGTCTCAATACTTAAGAGGCCTAAAGCTGGACAGATCGAACCAACAACGATAAAGGAACGAGTTATAGATTTTATTGTTTTGCTATTCATTGGGACCTCTAGAGTAAAATAGGTAGAATGCTTGCGTAGCAATCAAATTAAAATTTAATCAATAAGTATTATAATTAAACCCATAAATGACACTGTTTATATAAGTAGATGAGTTCTTTAAATTGTTCATTTTATCTCCTTTAATATTATGTTTTAAAAAGTTCTTATCTGTTTGTTTTTCCTATAATGACACATTTTTTAATCGTATTATTGTAAATAATCTTATAGGATAAGATAAAAATTTATAACTACAAATAGGGGAAAACATGTCCTTTTCTCAACATCCAGAACATCATTTTATTCACCGCTCAGGTTGGTTAAGGGCGGCCGTTTTAGGGGCAAATGATGGAATTATTTCTGTTACTAGTCTAATCATGGGAATGGCTGCAAGTGGGGCTTCTGCTCATACACTTCTTATTGCATGTATTGCTGGTTTAATTTCTGGTGCAACCTCTATGGCTGCAGGAGAATATATTTCAGTAAAATCACAAGAAGATATTGAAAAAGCCGACTTAAAATTTGAAGAACAAGAACTCAAAAAGCATCCGCAGCGTGAACTGGACGAGCTCACTCAAATTTATATATCCAGAGGCTTAGCACCTGACTTAGCTCTACAAGTTGCTACTGAACTTACAAATCATGATGCATTAGGGGCTCACGCGCGTGATGAAATTGGTATTCATGAAAATACCGCAGCAAATCCTATTCAAGCCGCATTAGCTTCAGCTGGCTCATTTTCATTTGGGGCATTGTTTCCTATGCTGGCTATTTTACTCAGTCCAGATATATGGATCGAAAAAACAGTCTTAATATTTGGCATTATTTCATTAGCCTTTTTAGGAGCGCTATCAAGTCATTTCGCAGGTACTTCCAAGCTTAAAGGGAGTCTACGCATTACCTTGTGGGGAATTTTAGCGATGGGCTTTTCAAGCTGGATCGGCTCTTTATTTCACGTTACTCCACTTTAAAAAATCAGAACTTATCAATGTTTAAGAACTAAATATTTAAAAACTAAATGCCCAATATTATTTGCTCTTGGTTCGGTTTTCACGCTATGGTGAATAGAAAGAAATGAGGTGAATAAAATGGACCTATTACAACAACTTGAAATTAAACATCCAATTTTTCTTGCCCCTATGGCAGGTGTATCTACACCTGAACTTGCAGCAGAAGTTTCTAATCAGGGTGGTCTTGGGTCCTTAGGTCTAGGTGCAAATACGGCGCAAAGTGCACGTGAACAGATTTTAAAAACCCAAACACTTACAGAAAAATCATTTCAGGTTAATTTTTTCTGTCATCAACCCGAACAACTTAACCTTCAAACTTCTGCTCAATGGATTGAATATTTACGCCCACAATTTGAAAAGTTCGGAGAACAGCCTCCTCAAAACTTAAACTGTATTTATCCAAGTTTTCTTGATAACGATGATTTTCTAAATGTCGTATTAGAAACCAAACCTAAAGCGGTCAGTTTTCATTTTGGGATTCCCCATCCCCATCAAATTCAAGCATTAAAAGATGCCGGAATTATTACGATGGTGTCTGCTACCAATTTAGTTGAAGCACAAGCCATTGAAGCGGCTGATATAGATATTATTATTGCTCAAGGGATTGAAGCAGGCGGACATCGTGGAATCTTTAATAAAACCTTTGATGCAGCAATTAAAACGAGCGATTTAGTACACCTTATTGTCAAGCATTGCAAACCACCTGTGGTAGCCGCAGGCGGAATTATGAATGGAGCACAGGCACGGCATATGTTGAGCTTAGGAGCTGCTGCTGTTCAACTCGGAACAGCATTTGTGCAATGCCATACATCAAATGCATCTGCCGAGTATCGTAAAGCTTTATTTAATGAACCTGTAACACAAATCAGCGCCAGTCTTTCTGGGCGTCCAGCCCGTGGCCTGCTCAACCATTGGCATACACAAATTGATCTACCAAGTCGCCCTCCTCAACCCGAATATCCATATGCATACGATCTAGCTAAGCAATTAAATGCCATTGCAAGCAAGAATAAAGACTATGGCTTCGGTGCTTTTTGGGCGGGTAGTAATGTCTCTCAAATACGAGAGCTAGATGCTGCTGATCTGGTTAACCAGTTAGTTGTAGAAATGTTAGAAGATGAGTAAATCTTAAAAAGCCAGTAATCATATACTGGCTTTTTATTTAATGGGTTTCTAGTAAGTTAACCTGCTCAACTTGAACATCACTCATCAAATTGCCTTCAGCCAATAGCTGATTAAAATAATTTTCGACTACTATTGCCTGTTCAGCAGTACTTTCAACCTTATACATATTTTGGCGGAATTCATTACTCGAACGTAATCCTTTGGTGTACCAAGCAATGTGTTTACGGGCAATACGGCAGCCAGAGTATTCACCATAAAATTGATAAAGTTCTGATAAATGTCCTAGTAACACCTGCTTCACCTCTTCAATATTAGGTGCAGCTAAGTGTTCACCAGTTTTTAAATAATGAGCAATTTCACGAAAAATCCATGGCCGACCTTGAGCAGCGCGACCAATCATAATTGCATCTGCCCCTGTATAGTCGAGTACATATTTTGCTTTTTCAGGACTATCAATATCACCGTTCGCAATAAGTGGAATATTGATTAATTCTTTGACATGTTTGATCAAATCATAACGTGCTGTATTTAAATACATGTCTTCGCGAGTACGGCCATGTAAAGCCAGCGCAGCAATCCCCGCTTCTTCTGCCCTTTTTGCTACTCTTAAAATATTTTCCTGACCATTTAAAAAGCCCAAACGGGTTTTCAAAGTCACGGGAACATCAACAGCAGCGACCACTGCATCAAGAATTCGAGCCACTAAGTCTTCATCTTGTAATAACGCTGAACCAGCGAGCTTATTACATACTTTCTTGGCAGGACATCCCATATTAATATCAACAATTTGTGCGCCATTTGCTACTTGATAGCGTGCAGCCTCTGCCAATTGCTCAGGATCAGAGCCTGCAATTTGAGCAGAGATTGGAGCGAGTTCACCATCAAAGTTCGCACGGTAGAGGCTCTTTTTGCTCATCCGCAAAGTTTTATCAGCAGTCATCATTTCACTGACTGCATGGCCTGCGCCAAAATACTTGCAGAGTGTTCTAAATGGACGGTCAGTTACTCCCGCCATAGGAGCAACAATTAAATTATTTGACAGTTGATAGGGACCAATATACATATATATTCATACAATTGATGATCAACATAGTATACTTCATCCGCTTAATCGGCTCATCTTTTTATGCAGGTGCTTTCCTCGCCATGAACAAACCGTTGTCTTCCCGTTTTTTATTAAAATCATTCGGCATGGCTGCCGTATGCATGAGTTTAGCTGCTTGTGGTGATAAAGCTTGGTGGTCAAACAATGATGAGCCTGAACTAGAAAGCCAACAGATTAAACGTCTAATTCCATCACGTGTGCATGACCGTGAGTCATGGGCTAAAGATATTGATGACATTATGAAAGACTTGGATATTCCTAAAACCAAGAAAAATGTCTGTAGTATTGTGGCTGTAGTGGATCAGGAATCCAACTTTGTTGCCAACCCTCAAGTGCCTGGGTTAGGACAAAAAGCAGTTGAAGAAGTTAGTACACGTTTAAATGAAAAATTTGAAGATAAGCTTGGCAAAACCGTTGGTGGAACAATTGCTGGTTACTTTGAAGAAGTTCTAAGAACTCAGCCCTCTCCTGATAACAACTATATGAGTCAAATGCGTAAAGTTAAAACCGAGAAAGAACTCGACTTACTTTACCGAGAAATTTTCGACTTCATGGCTAAACACTATCATGTGAGTGCCTTAACTGGTGCAGCCAAATTGGTTGGTCAAGATATTGGCGAGAAAATGAACCCTATTACGACTTTAGGTTCAATGCAAGTTCATATTAATTATGCGAAAGCCAATAAGCGTTCGAGTATGAGTACTGCTGCGCTTCGCGATGACCTATATACTGAATACGGTGGTTTATATTACGGCATACATCGTTTAATGGTTTATCCGGCAGACTACGATAAAGCCATTTATCGTTTTGCGGATTATAACTCTGGTATGTACTCTAGCCGTAATGCAGCTTTTCAAAAAATGCTAAAAGAACTTACCGATAAAGATATAAGTCTTGATGGCGATCTACTTCTTTATACAAAAGATGGTGATCCACGCGCAGTTCAAAGCGAGTCAGAAAAAGAACTGATCACGGTATTTGCAAAAAATAATGTATTGGTTACCCCACGACAAATCCGTGATGATCTTAAATTAGAAAAAGAGAAAAAGTTTGAAAGTACTCAAACTTATATTGCGCTGACTAAACTTTATAAATCAAAAACTGGCAAAGAACCACTCTATGCAATTATGCCTCAAGTGGTAATTTCTGGGCCTAAATTAAGTCGTGATTATAATACCAATTGGTATGCAACCCGCGTAAACGGACGATATGAAACATGTATGCAACGAGCGAAACGAATAAGACTATAAAAAGTCTCGCCCTGTTCGATTTTGATGGAACCTTGTGTAGTAAAGATAGTTTTACAGGGTTCATCTTTTATGCTTTATCTAAGCGTCACATTGTTAAGCAAGGCTTGAAAATTCTGCCATGGATTCAAGCCTACTATCTTAACTTTTATCCTGCCCATGCTATGCGTGCTAAGTTATTCCGTAGCATGTTTAAAAATACGCCTGCAATTGAATTACAAAAATTAGGTGAAGAATACGCACAAGAGTTAGTCTCTGCGCTTTCGCCTGAAATTTTTACTCAGTTACAACACCATCAATTGCGTGGTGATCAAGTCGTATTAGTTTCAGCTTCAATTGATGTCTATCTTGCTCCACTTTGCAAGTTACTAGATATCGAGTTGATTTGTACCGAAACTCAAATTAAAAACGGCAGGATGACGGGTTACTATTCTACTCCAGACTGTAGTAGTGAACAAAAGAAGTTAAGGATACATCAGCAATATACGCTACAGCATTACCACCAGATTTATGCTTATGGTAATAGCTCGGAAGACTTAGACATGCTTAGTCTTGCCACACATCCATATATGGTAGGTGAAGATCGTGTTTTACCTCGTTTAACGCCAGAAAAAAAGCTCGCATAAAGCGAGCTTTTTTATTTGAGCAAAATTTAATAAATTGCCATATGATCACGATGAATCATTTCAAGTGAACGAGCTTCACCAAGTACTTGATAAACCTTATCTGAGGCTAAGCCTTTAATAATTTCGGCTGATCGTGAGCTAAAGTTCACTCGACCTACCGCAATACGTTTACCTTGTTTATCGACACATTCAACCACATCACCACGATCAAAATGTCCTTCAACATTTTTAACCCCAACAGGGAGCAAACTGCGATGTTTCAATTTAATCGCTTCAACAGCACCATCATCAATCACAAGACGACCTGCTGTTTGTAAATGAGCGGCAAGCCACTGTTGATGAGCAGTCATGCGGTCTTTATCTGTAGTAAACAAAGTGCCTAGCATCTCACCTGCCATCGCACGTGATAAGACATTATCACTTTCGCCACTCGCGATGAGGGTTGGGCAGCCCGATTTAGCAGCTAAACGCGCAGCACGAACTTTAGTGACCATCCCACCTCGCCCAAGCACACCACCACCGCCGGCCATATCGAATAAATCATCATCCATAGCCCGAACAGTAGAGAGTAATTTAGCATCAGGATTATGACGCGGATCTGAGTCAAACATACCTTGCTGATCGGTTAAAATGATCAGCAATTCTGCATGAACCTGACCCGCCACCATAGCAGCTAAAGTATCATTATCACCAAAACGGATCTCATCGGTAGACACCGTGTCATTTTCATTAATGACAGGAATCACACGCCAATCAATCAAGTTTTGCAAAGCATCACACGAGTTCAGATAACGACGGCGATCTGCCAAATCATCATGAGTCAATAAAACCTGAGCAGTACGAATACCGTGGTTTTCAAGCACACTAGACCAAGTATGAATTAAGCCCATCTGCCCAATTGCAGCACAGGCTTGTAGACTGGGTAGATCGGTGGGTCGACTCGCAAGCTTCATACGAACCATACCTTCTGCTACAGCTCCTGATGACACTAAAATAATCTCGTGTCCGGCATTGTGTAGATCTGCAATCTGTTTCGCCCAATGCGAAATAGCATCTAGATCTAAACCTTGCCCATTAGCTGTAAGTAAAGATGATCCGATTTTAACAACGATTCGTTTACACTCACTGAGCTGACGTTGCCCATCGACCACTTCTATCATGTTTCCCTCGGTTTTCTAGTCACGAACGTAGATGACTTCTACATCATTGTCGTCTTCATCATCGTCAAAATCATCATCATCGTCCATCATGCTTTCGAGACGTTGTGCTCGACGCATTGCACGATATGCTTCTTTTGCCGCAATGGTTTGTTCACGTGTTTCAACTTCTAGTTGTTCACGGAAAGCTCTTACTTCTGCTGCATATTCAGGATCTTCAACTTCGCGTTCACGTTGTTGTTCAATCTGATCCATCAAGTAATACACAACTTCTTTTGTACCTTCGCTTAATAAGCCCGATGTCTTAAAGACAGGTCCAGTCCACTCTAGTTCATCTAGAATGTGCTGACACCACTCTTCGCGGCTTTCTTCAGCAATCTGATCAAGTTTATTGAGTACTAAAACAACTGGTAATTTAGCCAAAGTTGGTGAGAACTTAGCCAACTCATTCATAATCGCTTTTGCATTATGCGCTGGATCAGAACCATCAATTGGTTGTACATCAATAATGTGTAAAAGAATACGAGTACGTGCCAAATGTTTAAGGAAGCGAATTCCTAAACCTGCACCTTCTGCTGCACCCTCGATTAACCCTGGAATATCGGCCATTACAAATGAACGATGGCGGTCAGCATCGACTACACCCAAGTTTGGAACCATGGTTGTAAATGGATAGTCTGCCACTTTTGGTTTTGCAGCACTTACAGCACGAATGAAAGTAGATTTACCGGCATTTGGCATACCCAGCAAACCAACATCAGCCAATACTTTTAATTCAAGACGAATTTCGCGGAACTCACCTTTTGTACCAGTCGTACATTTACGCGGTGCTCGGTTAGTTGATGATTTAAAGTGAGTGTTACCTAAACCACCCTCACCACCACCAGCAACCAGAATTCTTTGGCCGTCTTCAACCAAATCGCCAATAATATCGCCTGAATCTGTATCAACAATTGTTGTACCAACGGGTACTTTTAAAACCACATCTTCACCACCACGTCCAGTACAGTTAGCACCTGCACCGTTTTTTCCACGCTCAGCACGGAATTTACGTGTGTAACGGTAATCGACTAGCGTACTTGTATCGTCATCAGCTTGAATATAGATACTTCCACCACGTCCGCCATCACCACCATCTGGGCCACCAAATGGTACAAATTTTTCACGGCGAAAACTGGCTACGCCATTGCCACCGTCGCCAGCCTCTACGGTAATGACTGCTTCATCAACAAAGCGCATCTGCCAATCCTCTAAAAACTCTAAAACCGCCTATTCTGCCATATTTTCATAAAATTCTCGAATAGAAAATGGAACAATTCCATTTATAACGATCTGTTTTATCTTTAATCCAGCAGATGCTTTTAGTTTTGCAAATAGGATCCTTATAAAAAATAAAATTTAGCCAATTTATTTAATTATCAAGGATGAACATTGCGCAGAGGTAAGGTCATTTGCATATCAAGATTTGCTTTTGTTTTTGGCACAGAATTATACATGATGGCATTAAATGAAGAGACATTCCCCATTTCCATAGGATCATTTACGTTTAGGCTTGGTTTAAACTGATGTTTCACCGATAAATTTACAGGTTCATCGAATTCAAAATAAACTGGACCATCAAAAACAATTTTAACGGGAACGGTATAACTACGTTTTAAATTAAAAGGCACATCCAATTTAATAGGGATATCTAATTTAAGGGGAAATTTTGGTAAAAACTTACTTTGATAAACCAAATCTGTGGTGGTTTCTAAAGGCATAACCTGATCAATTTTTAGAGTCGTTGAATAATCGACACTTACCGTAATAAGTGTTTCTACAGCAAAATTTAAATCTGCCAAATATTTCCCTTTTAGGGGTAAAGTTAATTGGCGATCTATATCTAAAGTTGTATCAAGTTTACCAATAGACTGAACCTGCAAAGTATTACCAACTTGAATCTTTGTTTCTAAAGAGTCAGGTAAACTAATATCGGCATTATGAGCCGAAACGACTAAATTTGCTTGAATATTGAGATACACCCAAAACATAATAGCGGCAAGTATCATCATTAAAAAGAAACTAATTAACATACTCTTGAGTGAACGGAACATTAGCATCCACCCTATTGATCAGCTGTCTTTTGTGATGTTTCTGAACCTAATACTCGATTTAATCGCATAGTGGACAAAGGAATCTTTAACTCACCATTTGCAATCTTAACAGGCAAAGTATTTTTCACATCAACCGAAGCATTTAATGCAGTTTTAACAGGTACATTTAAATTCCCTTCGATTGGGATATTCGTGTCTAATCTTGCTTTTAAAGGAATATGTAGATTTTCTTTTAATACCGTGCGTACTGGAGCATCAAATTTTAAATGAACCTTTTGCTCAAGCGGGACATTAATATCAATTGGCACATCAAGTTTTAATGGAATTGTTCCTTTCAATGGCAATGTAATATCACGCCCCAAAACACGTACCTGAACCTTAGTATCAATGGGTAGATTTTGCTCAACTTTTAATGTTTCTTTGACTGGGATGGTTGTGCTAATCGGCACCATATTATCGAAGTAAACACGCGGAGTTAATGTTTGTGTTAAAGGAATATTCAGTTTCTCATCAATTGGAATACTGGCATTTACTCGCCCCTTTACATCCACATTTAAAGCATCTTGTACTTTAACCTTAACCTGTAGAGGCTCTTGTAAATCAATAGCAACTGCCTGATTTTTCAGTGGAATATAAATATTAAAGTGCTTAAACACCCATATTGCAATGAGTACACCACATAAATTGGCAATAATGATGAATACAAAAACGACCAACAAACGTTTAAACTGCGACAATTCCTATCCCTTACTATTTTCTTTTTTTCCTTAATTTGTATTCTCATTTATTTACAAAAAATAGTCAGCATATATTTTGTACGGTTGTAAAAAAACCCAGTCTAAACTGGGTCTTTTTGTGAAAATATTTTATAGATCGTTAAATGATCTTAAGCATTCAATTCTGCTGGGATTTTTTTGTAGCTTACGCCGCACATTTGTTCAGCGATACGTAATACCTGACAGCTATAACCAACTTCGTTATCGTACCAAACGTAAGCAGTTAAACGGTTACCAGAAGTAATCGTTGCTTGAGCATCGTATACACCTGCTGTACGAGAACCGATAAAGTCACTCGATACAACTTCAGTCGAGTTGGTATAACCAATTTGACCTTGAAGGTTAGAGTTAATCGAAATTTGACGAATGTATTCGTTCACTTCTTCACGATCAACTTCTTTATCAAGTGTTAAGTTCAAGATTGCAAGAGATACGTTTGGTGTAGGAACACGTACAGAGTTACCAGTTAATTTACCTTTTAATGCAGGTAATGCTTTAGCAACTGCTTTAGCTGCGCCAGTCTCTGTAATTACCATGTTCAAAGTAGCAGCACGGCCACGACGATCTGCTTTATGGTAGTTATCGATTAAGTTCTGGTCATTTGTAAATGAGTGAACAGTTTCAACATGACCGTTAAGAACTTTATATTTGTCATCCAATACTTTAAGAATTGGAGTAATTGCATTTGTTGTACAACTTGCAGCAGAGATGATTTTGTCTTCATCTAAGATATCTGTGTTGTTTACGCCAAATACAACGTTTTTCATTTCGCCTTTACTTGGTGCAGTCAATACAACACGTGCAACGCCTGGGCATTTCAAGTGTTGGCTTAGACCTTCAGCATCACGCCATTTACCAGTGTTGTCGATTAAAAGTGCGTTTTCAATACCGTATTCAGTATAGTCAACTTCACTTGGGCTAGACGCATAAATCACTTTAATGAAGTTACCGTTAGCAATGATTGCTTCGTTTTCTTCATCAACAGAAATTGTACCAGCGAAAGTACCGTGAATAGAGTCACGACGAAGTAAAGAAGCACGTTTTGCCAAGTCACCGTCAGAAGACTTACGTACAACAATTGCTTTAAGGCTTAAACCACGACCTAAACCTGATTGGCTAATGATTAAACGAGCCAAGATACGACCAATACGACCAAAACCGTAAAGAACTACATCTTTAGGTTGTTCAGAAGTTGCGCTACCTTTGATTGACTCAACTGATTGAGCAACAAAAGCATCAACATCACCGCCTTTTTCTTTATATTCAACAGCAAGTTTACCGATATCAACTTCTGCAGAACCAATATTTTCAACTTTTGCTAAAGCTTCTAAAATTGGGAATGTGTTTACAACAGAAAGTTCAACGTCTACAACACGTGTACGACGGTGAGTTTTCAAAATTTGGATAACAGAACGGTTAATTAAAGAGCGACCGTAAACAGATACGACAATATTTTTTTCACGGTATAATTGACCGATTAATGCAATCATACGTTCCGCGATTTCTTCACGGTTTTTCCAACGGCCTTGGTGTTCAGCGTGCAGGGCGATGATAGTGTCTTTGCTCACAGATACGTCCTCTAATTAATTATATCTAGGCGTGATTTTTAAAACCCCGTAATTGTAATGGAATTATTGGCAAGAATGAATCAAAAGCTGACGTTAGTGACTAGATTTTCCTAAAATTCATCATAAATTCATAAAATACCTATAATTATTTTTTATTATCTTATTGTTTAAAGCAGCTAAATTTTTGCTTTTTCTTACTTTTTAGGTTCTGACGACCTAATTGAACTCATCATTTTTTAATCTTTTTTGATATTTCGTGATATTAAGTTGCAGATTTTGGGCTTTTTGCCGTTGTTGATAAAGATGAATTGCCCCTTCTAAAACGAGTACAAAAACAGCACACCAAATCGGAAGATAAGTGAACCATTCTTCTTGGCCAATGCTTTCCCCTAAAACTAAAGAAGCTAAAGCAAGTAATACAGGTTCCAAATATCCTAAGAGTCCAAACACAACTAAAGGTAGAAAACGACTTGCCAGAATATAACTTCCCAGACCAATAGCACTTAAAATTCCAAGCCCAATAATGATCAAAGAAAGACTCGATTGGTCTATAAATTTACTGTATGGCAGCAAACCTGTATGAGTTAAATAAATTGCAATGGGCATAATAATGACCAAATCCCACCAAAACCCCCCTAAATTATCTGTTTTAATTTTTTTACGTAATAAAAAGTAGGCAGAATATCCAACTGCTACCAATGCCGTTTCCCACGCAATACTTCCTAAACGCCATATTTCATGGCTAACGCCAATAACTGCAAGAATAATTGCTACCCATTGAAATTTTGATATTTTTTCGCCATACAACACACTTCCAGCTAAGACTAGAACCAGCGGTAATAAGAAATATCCCAAAGAGACTTGCAATCCACGCCCATGCATCGGCCCCCACAAAAACAGCCAAAGTTGTACTGAGGTTAAAATAGAGGTTGTGATTAATAATAATAGTAAAGAAGGCTTAGCCAAAATACGTTGGTAGATATTCTTGATATAGGCTAAATCACCACTCCACCACATAAATAAAGTAAGGAACGGTAGTGTTGCAATAATCCGCCATCCAAAAGTTTGCTCACTATCGAGCTGGCTTAATAATTGAGTATAAAAATAAAGTACACCAAAAGTGAATGATGCCATGACAGACAAGATCACGCCCTTAAACATCATAAACCTCTTAGACTTTAGTAAAAACAACTCACTACAATACTTGATTTATCCACTATAAAAAAGAAAAAACCATGTAAAAACATGGTTTTTTCTTAAACAGACATATACCACTATTCTTTATGTTCTGTACGAATAACATCTCGAATATCAAAACCTAATGTTTTTGCATAATTTAAATATTCATCCACCACTTCTTGCTCTGGATGAGGATTTCTTGATAGCACCCAAAGGTATTTACGTGAAGGCTCCCCGACTAAAACAGTCTGATAGTCTTCATCTAGCTTTAAAATCCAGTAATCCCCACGAATTACCGGAATCCATCTTACAGCTTCCGGTAAAAAACTTACCTTCAATTTGGTGTTATATGGCGGGTTAACCACAAAGGCCTCCCCGATAGATTGCTGTAATTGTTTTCTATTATCGTAGCAGCGATTATCTACTACTACATTTCCATTTTCGTTTAAGGTGTAGGTTGCAGATACATTATAAGCACACTTTTTTTGGAAAAATGCAGGTTTACGCGCGACTTCATACCAAACACCTAAATATCGGTCCAGTTCAACTTTATAGACAGTTTGCAAAGGTTTCGGCTGGGCATAGACATAGGTTCCAACAGCCAAACCAGCCAAAACGACACCGCCCAACGCAATTTTAGCCAAACGCCAGCTGGCTTGCGGAACATTATTTCGAAATGCCATTGTTGCCCTCAACGATTAGTTGTGAATACAAAAGAACTCAAATATCTACAGTAGCTTGTTTTTTAAACACATTATGTAGCATTATGTATTCGTTTATTGCAACATTTGCGCTTTCAGTCGAATGATTTCATCACGTATCCGTGCTGCCTGTTCAAACTGCAAATCTTTCGAAGCTTTTAACATCTCTTTTTCAAGCTTAGTAATATGCTTACTAAACAATTTTGGATCAGAGAGAATATGTCTTTCGTCAGCACTTAAAGCTTGTGCTTGTTCAAGCACCTTCTCATCAATTTCGTCGTCTGAAAGCACTTCGCCTGAATCAATTTCTTTGATGACCTGACGAACAGCACTACGTGGTGTAATACCATGCAACTCGTTGAACTCGATTTGTTTAGCTCTTCGGCGTTCAGTCTCATCTATTGCTTTTTGCATAGAATCAGTGATTCGGTCAGCATATAAAATTGCTTTACCTTTCACGTTACGCGCAGCACGACCAATTGTCTGAATGAGTGAACGTTCTGAACGTAAAAAACCTTCTTTATCTGCATCTAAAATAGCAACTAAAGAAACTTCTGGCATGTCGAGACCTTCACGCAACAAGTTAATACCGACTAAAACGTCGAATACACCTGTACGTAACTCATGAATAATTTTGACACGTTCAACCGTATCAATATCAGAGTGTAAATAAGCGACTTTAACCCCGTATTCTTTTAAATAAGAAGTCAGATCTTCTGCCATGCGCTTTGTTAAAGTAGTCACTAACACACGTTCATTTAGGTTCTTACGAATATTAATTTCAGAAAGAACATCATCAACCTGAGTTAATACAGGACGAACTTCAATTTCAGGGTCAATTAATCCTGTTGGACGTACCACCTGTTCAACCACTTGGTCAGACTTTTCTAGCTCATATTTAGCAGGTGTTGCACTGACAAAAATGGTCGTCGGTACAATGCGTTCCCACTCTTCAAATTTCATTGGTCGATTATCAAGTGCGCTTGGTAAACGGAACCCGTAATTCACTAAATTTTCTTTACGTGATCGGTCGCCTTTATACATCGCCCCAATTTGCGGAACTGTAACGTGTGACTCATCAATAATCAGCAATGCATCTTCAGGTACATAATCAAATAAAGTTGGAGGCGCTTCACCAGCTGGACGACCAGACAAATGTCTTGAATAGTTTTCAATACCATTGGTATAGCCCAACTGTTGCATCATCTCTAAATCATAACGGGTACGCTGCTCAATACGCTGGGCTTCCAGCAATTTGTCATGTTCACGGAAGAATTTAAGTTGATCTTGTAATTCATCTTTAATTGTATCAATTGCACGAGTCAGATGATCTTTCGGGGTTACATAGTGGCTTTTTGGATAAATCGTAACACGTGGAACTTTACGAACCATTTTACCCGTTAACGGATCAAACCAACGGATCGAGTCGACCTCGTCATCAAATAGTTCAATACGAATCGCATGTTGATCAGATTCGGCAGGGAAAATATCAATAATTTCACCGCGAATTCGATATGTACCACGTAAGAACTCAAGTTCATTACGCGTATATTGCATTTCAACCAAACGGCGGATAATTTCATCACGACTTACACGGTCGCCCTCAACCACATGCAGTAACATTTGCATATAAGCATTTGGGTCACCCAAACCATAAATTGCAGAAACCGAGGCCACAATAATTGCATCACGACGCTCTAATAAAGCACGTGTTGCTGATAGTCGCATCTGGTCAATGTGATCGTTAATGGCAGCATCTTTTTCAATAAAAGTATCTGAGGATGGAACGTAAGCCTCGGGTTGATAGTAATCATAGTAACTTACGAAATACTCAACTGCATTATTAGGGAAGAACGCTTTAAACTCTCCATAAAGCTGGGCAGCCAAAGTTTTGTTATGAGCCATCACAATTGTAGGTCGCTGTGTTTGAGCAATCACATTCGCCATGGTATAGGTTTTACCCGAGCCAGTTACACCCAGCAATAACTGATTACGAAAACCATGCTCGATACCATTTACCAGCTTTTCAATGGCCTGTGGCTGATCACCTGCTGGCTGATAATGAGTGACCAAATCAAAAGGTTGATTTTCGTTCAAAGTTATCTCTCTTTATGAAAAATTGAATTTAACGTCTCCCCTTTTAATGGGGATTTTTATCTTAATTTAAAGTCTAAATTGAGCTGTAAATTCAATGTAAAAGATTAAGCATCTTAACACTTGACCAATACCCTAATCGGTTGCAACATGAAGCTATCCATTAAACAAAAAGTATAACTATGACCTATCAATATCATGATGAAAGTATTGTAACTGAACTTCCCGAAGATACAGTTTTTGTATTTGGAAGTAATCTTGCTGGACAACACGGTAGTGGTGCAGCGCGCGTTGCAAGTCAGCACTTCGGAGCAGTTGAAGGTGTAGGTCGTGGCTGGGCTGGTCAAAGCTTTGCAATTCCAACTTTAAATGAACACATTCAACAAATGCCACTTTCACAAATTCAGCATTATGTTGAAGACTTTAAGATATACACAAAAAATCATCCTAAAATGAAATATTTCATTACTGCATTAGGTTGTGGCATCGCAGGCTATAAAGTTTCTGAAATCGCTCCTCTTTTTAAAGGGATTTATCATAACGTTATCTTTCCGGAATCTTTTAAACCCTATGTAGAAGATAATGCAGTATCACAATTTCCGACTTTAACTCAAAAGATGGTACAAAGTTTCATTAATGATGAAGTTATTTTTTACTTTAATCATGGCAGTGAATCATTTGAAGAAGCTTTAGATAAAACTGATTTATCAGATGCTGAAAAAGCAATAGCTCTTATTGTCTTAAATGAAGAGTTGTACCCACGAGATCGTTATGGACGAGGCCGTGATCATGAGCTTAGTGATATTTTAGGGAAGTTAAACGGTAAAATTTTCAATCTTCATGGAAACTCTGAAGGTGCCATGATTTTTGTGAGTGCTGTTGTTGCACTGATGGAACTTTACGATTTTGATGAGCAAGATTTTATTAAGTTATGGCGTGGTGAAAAAAACATTGATCACCCTATTAATCGTTAATTTTTCTTATGAATTTATGAGTTAAGCAGATAATCTCTGCTTTCTCATTATTTTATTTTTAATTACATTTAATCCTTTTATTTTTAATTATTCTAATATATTTAAACTCTTTATCCTCCCAAATCTTAATTTTTCTCATTATACTTTAAGGCAAACTGAATACTTAAAGAAACATATGGAAACTTTAGATTCTTCGATTTTTGACCTTAGCCCAATTCCAATGTGGATTGAGGATTTCAGTGAAGTTAAACAACAATTTGATTTATGGAGAAAGCAAGGAATTGAAAACCTCCATGAATTTTTAAATCAAAATAAACACTTAGTTATCGAATGCGCACATAAAATTAAAATTATTCGTGTTAACCAAAAAACTTTAAAACTTTTTGAAGCAACAACACACGAAGAACTATATTCAAATTTGAATCTCATTTTTAAAAAGGAAATGTTCGAATCACATATTTATGAGCTTGAAGCGTTATGGAATGGTAAAACCCATTTTTCAAGCACTACTGTGAATTACACCTTATCAGGCAAACGTATTGATGTTCAGTTAAGAGGGTCTATTTTACCTGGTTCTGAATCTAATTTTGAGCGGGTACTACTTACTACCGAAGATATTACCCCCTATCAAAATGCACTTCGACAGGAAGAAAAAAATCGTCGCTTAGCTGAATCTATGTTTATCTACTCGCCTACTTCGCTTTGGGTTGAGGATTTCAGCCGTATAAAAAATAGAATTGATCAGCTTAGGCTATTGGGAATTGAAGACTTCAGAACTTTTCTAGATGTTCATCCTGAGTTTGTCCGCCAGTGTGTAGAGGATATTTTAATTTTAGATGTTAATCAGGCCACGATAGATTTATTTAAAGCTCCTGATAAGTCGACACTTTTAAGAAATACACACAAGATTTTTGCTGAAGAAATGGTTGAAACCTTTCGAGAACAACTCATTGAGTTATGGCAAGGTAATATTCATCACAAACGTGAAGCCATTAACTACGCTTTAGATGGCCAAATAAGAAATGTCTTACTTCAATTTACCGTTTTTCCAGGATATGAAGAGACTTGGGGGCTGGTACAAGTTGCACTGACAGATATTACTGCACGAAAAAAAGCGGAAAACTATCTTGAATATTTAGGGCAACACGATGTTCTTACTAAACTATATAACCGTGCTTTTTTTACAGAGGAACTTAACCGGTTAAACCGAAGTATTATTCGACCAGTTTCTTCAATTTTTTTAGATATGAATGGATTAAAAGAAACAAATGACCAGTTTGGGCATGATATTGGAGATGGTTTATTACGCCGTGTTGGAAATATTTTAAGTCAGGCTATTTCAAATACAGCATATACTGCATCAAGAATCGGTGGTGATGAGTTCGTGATCTTAATGCCAGGTGCAGATGAAGCGACCGTTCAAATTATGCTTCAAACGATTCAAGAGCTTTTTAATATCGACAATCAATATTATTCAAGCCATCCAGTAAGTATAGCAATTGGACATGCAACCACTCAAACAAATGAACAAATTGAGGACATGTTAAAACGAGCAGACCATCACATGTACCAAAAGAAAAAAAGTTATTATCAAGAAATTTTATTCAATCAATAAAAAACAGGCATATTGCCTGTTTTTCAAAATTAGCGTTTTCCCATAGAACGACGCGTACCACGTGGAGGCATCCATGTTCTATCCGCGTATTGCTCTGGTTTTGGACGCACTTGGTTGTGTACCGCATCATCTGCTTGATTGCTTTCATTCGGCATTGGGAATGGCAATTTCACCAAAGCCTTTTTCTGTTTTGGCTGTTGCTCAGTCATGATTCATTCTCGAAATTTCGATTGCGACCTATTATAAATGATTTTTATCATTTCTTTTCAAAAAAGCTTCAATTGAGTAAAACAGCAACAAGAATCTTCTTAAATTAAACTTTTTTACATCTAAAAATACCCGTATCCGCAAATTGCTTAATTTTTGCGATAAGATAGTATGCTTTTTATTTTTTAATCCCATAAGAGGAATATTGCCGTGGACGTACGTCTTTCTGATCGTGTCAATGCTATCAAACCGTCCCCTACACTTGCTGTAACAAATAAAGCTGCTGAACTTAAAGCTGCTGGCAAGAACGTGATTGGTTTAGGTGCTGGCGAGCCAGATTTTGATACCCCTCAACACATCAAAGATGCTGCAATTGAAGCGATTAATAATGGTTTCACCAAATATACGGCTGTAGATGGTACTCCTGGGTTAAAAAAAGCAATTATTGCTAAGTTTAAGCGTGATAATAATCTTGATTATCAAGCGAACCAGATTTTGGTTTCTTGTGGTGGTAAGCAAAGCTTCTTTAACTTGGCACTTGCTCTATTAAACAAAGGCGATGAAGTAATCATTCCAGCACCTTTCTGGGTAAGCTATCCAGATATGGTCATTATTGCTGAAGGTACTCCAGTCATTGTGAAATGTGGCGAAGACCAACGCTTCAAAATCACTCCTGAACAATTAGAAGCTGCTATTACACCTAACACTCGTTTAGTTGTATTAAACAGCCCATCTAACCCAACAGGCATGATTTATAGCAAAGCTGAATTAGAAGCTTTAGCTGAAGTTTTACGTCGTCATCCACAAGTATTTGTTGCATCTGACGATATGTATGAACCGATTCGTTGGGAAGATGAGTTCTACAACATCGCAACTGTTGCTCCTGATTTATATGATCGCACAATCGTTTTAAACGGTGTTTCTAAAGCATACGCAATGACAGGTTGGCGTATTGGCTATGCAGCCGGTCCAGCAAAAATCATTGGTGCAATGAAAAAGATCCAATCACAGTCAACTTCTAACCCAACTTCTATTTCGCAAGTTGCTGCTGAAGCTGCATTGAATGGTCCACAAGACGTTTTACAACCTATGATTGAAGCGTTTAAACGCCGTCATGACTTAGTTGTAAATGGCTTAAATGATATTAAAGGTATCTCTTGCTTACCTGCTGATGGCGCTTTCTATGCCTATGCAAACATTCGTCCTCTTATTCGTGCAAAAGGCTTAAAATCTTGCACAGAGTTCTCTGAATGGTTACTAGAAGAAACTGGCGTAGCAGTTGTTCCTGGTGATGCATTTGGTTTAGGCGGTTTTATGCGTATTTCATATGCAACAGCTGACGAAGTACTCGTTGATGCGTTAGCACGTATCAAAAAAGCTGCTGACTCAATTGAAGGTGTAGACGCTGCTATTGCTTCAATTGAAGCTGAAAAAGCTGCGAAATAATCTGCATTTTGCATAAAAAGGGTTCTCTTGAGAGAACCCTTTTTTAATTCACTTATGCATTTTTGGCTTTTTGAGGTCTTATATAAATGACTAATAAAATTCCAAATAAAACCATAAAACTCGATAAAATCACCCGCCCCGTCACAGCCTCATTTACAAATAGGCTTCCACCTATAATCGCCAAACATGGCACACTTAGCTGTACTGTACTCGCTGTCAACCGATCAATATGCTTCAAAATTGCATACCAGAGTACATAAGCCACGCTTGAAGTGACACCGCCCGACAAAATCGCTAAGACCCATCCTTGCATATCAATGTAGCGATCTTGGGCAAGTAATACATTCGCCAACAAAACCATTGGCACAGCTAGCGTAAAATTTGCCAACGTACTACCAATCGGTTGCGTCATATTACGACCAACAATGCTGTATCCAGCCCATGCTAAACCAGATATCACCATAATTAAAGCATATCCCCAATCAGGTGTATGAGCACCCGGTAATAGCAAAACAATGATGCCAGCTAAAGCAATACATAGACCTATACCACGGTATATGCCAATCTGTTCACCCTGCCAATAGCCATAAAGCACCATAGTCAGCTGTACAACCCCAAACAATAAAAGAGCACCAATACCAGCGTCGATTTGAAGATAAGCATACGAAAATGCCAGAATATAAAGTGCGAGAAAAAATGCGTTTTTTAAACTCCATTGGACTTTGGTTTGAGACGATTTTGAATATAAAAACAGTCCTAATAAAACAACCGCACCACTTCCCACTCGTATTAGACTAAAAGTCATTGGGTCAATATGTCGGCCAACCAAAGCCAAACGACACAATACAGAATTTGCTGCAAAAGCCGCCATTATGAGTGCAATTTTAAAAAGCATTGTCCTTATGCTCCTGTTATTTCTTATAGTGTAAAAGAAGTCTTTTTTATCTATCTAATTCATTATGCAACTCATTTAATTCAATTTTTATAATAAAGGAATTTTATATTAAATGGACAAGTTTTTAAGATTCAACTTATCAGTTCAATCTTTAACTCTAGAATTGACTTATCGATGACTTAATAATAGGCTAATATCAAGTTCCATTTTAGAACTTAAAGAATTAAAGGACCCAAAAAATGAAAAATCCGATGGAAATGACTGGCCTTGAATTTTTACAAGCAATGATTGAAGGCCATATTCCACCTGCCAGCATTAGTAAAACAATACCTATGCAACCTACTGAAATTTCAGAAGGATCTGTTACCTTTAAAGCCCAAGCAGATCATAACCATTTAAATCCACTCGGTGGCGTACATGGTGGTTTTGCTGCCACCGTCCTAGATTCAGTGACTGGTTGTGCAGTACATACGATGTTACCTGCGGGTGTAGGTTACGGCACAATCGACCTTAACGTAAAAATGTGCCGCCCTATTCCCCAAAATCAGGCTTTAATTGCAACAGGCAAAGTTATTAATTTAAGTAAAAATTTAGGTATTTCTGAAGGAAAGATTATTGATGATGAAGGTAAACTGTATGCCTATGCAACAGCAACCTGCATGATTATTCGTCCATAATCATTAAAGGCAGCCTTAAACCGCTGCCTTTTTTATTAAGTCATCTGAATTATCTGGACGTTCACAAGTTTGTGCAATCACATACGGCGCCCAAATATTTTTAAGTTGGAGTTCTATAATTTCTTGATGCTCTACAGACCAAGCTAAAACTTTATTTTTACCCAACAATAACTCCCCTTCTAATTGAAAAATATATAAAGATTCAGAAGAGTTTAGTAGTTTCGAGCTTTTTAAAATCTTAAGTGAATTATGCACATTCCATTTAGCGCTAAACCAAAGCTGCAATAAATCGCCTAAATATAAATCCTGCTTTTTGAAAGGATAAGCATTAATCCATGCACCTTCTACAAGTGTGTAATAAGATTCTGATTGATTTAAGATATTGAGATAATTGTGTTGATAGAAATCAAAATTAGAAAAAATAGAAGCGATCGTAAGCGTTTTCATACTTATCTCCGATTTAGCCATTTTAGTGCTGGCAAGTTGGTTTAAATCCACACTGTTTGGATTTCTCCAAACGCTTGTTCTTTTTTGAATCTAGCAATTGATTTTTTAAAGTGCAAGTAATTTCTTAACTCATCACTCAACTGATCAAATAAAAAGCATACGACACAAAAATGAAGTAAACATGACAATTTAGACTTGACCCTTCTCAAAATCTCCTTATAATCGCATGCAGATTCTCCCATAGCTCAGTCGGTAGAGCGACGGACTGTTAATCCGCAGGTCCCTGGTTCGAGCCCAGGTGGGAGAGCCAAATACTAAAAAGCCCGCAGCATTAAAGCGGGCTTTTTTTTGCCATAAATTTATCAATAACTATAAAAAATCCTCTATCAGCAGATAGAGGATTTAATTTTTTCTTAGAGTCTTTATTAGGTTTAACGCTCTAACCTAACTCGAAAGAATATATTTTCTTCTTAAATTATTATTCCACTTCAACCACTTTTAAAGGATTAAAAGATTGAGTGGTCGGCATCATTTCAATACGATTAATATTAATGTGTGGAGGTTGTGAAGCAATCCAAGCTACTGTATTTGCAATATCTTCAGGCAAAAGTGGATTCTTTTTATCATATAGACTGTTTACTTTATCCTCATCACCTTTAAAACGCACAAGAGAAAATTCAGTACCTCCACACAACCCTGGTTCAATGTTAGTTACGCGCACACCAGTACCAGCCAAATCAGCACGAAGATTTAGACTAAATTGCTCCACAAATGCTTTGGTTGCCCCATACACATTGCCCCCTGGGTATGGATATGTGCCTGCGATAGACCCCATATTAATAATCAAACCTGATTTTTTCTTTACCATACTTGGCAAAATTAATCGGGTAATCGTAACAAGCCCCTTAACATTGGTATCAATCATCGTGTACCAATCATCTAATTCTGCTTTATCTGCGGGTTCCAATCCTAATGCCAATCCAGCATTATTCACCAATAAATCAATTTGATTGATTTGAAATTCAGTTGGTAAATCAACCAATGCCTTATTTATATTTTCTGCCGTATCCGTCATGTCAAATACTAATGGGTAGAATTTTTCACCAAGTTCTTGTTTTAGTTCTTCTAGTTTTTCTGCTCGTCTTCCGCAACCAATAACGTTATATCCTAACTCAATCAGCTTTTTTGAAATGCTATAACCAAAACCTGCCGATGCACCTGTAACTAATGCTAACATTCTTATATCCTTAGAAATGATCAACTATTTCAGTTGAACTCATGATGAACATATCAACCTTTATATTTACACAATATTTATTATTAGCCTAAAAAAATAAAAGTTTTTTTAAAAATTTTAAGAGAAATTAAAATCTATAAAAAATATATTTATTAAATAATTATATGTATTAAAAAACTAAAAGCAGAACATGCTTACCGCCAAAGAGATAATACTCACCAAATAAAAAAGTTTACCTTGAAAGGTAAACTTTTTTATTTGAGACATCCAAGACTAAGCAGGAATACCACTATGAAAACGGAAAGTATCATCTGGTGTTAAAATCAGATTCTTTTCAACTTCACGGATATGATCAATTCGCTGTTGAATATCCTCTTTAGGATCTTTCATTTTTGCAGTGGTTGCCACATCAAGCGCAAGAGCTAGATAGTCTTCAAAATGACGAGACTCTGACTTAAGCAAGTATCGATAATAACGTCCTAACTCATCATCTACACGCGGTGCAAGTGCATAAAAACGCTCACATGAACGAGCCTCTACGAATGCACCAATCACCAGCACATCAATTAAAGCTTCAGGCTCATATGTACGAATTTCTTTACGCAACCCACCTGCATAACGTCCGGCACTTAAACCAGTCCACTCTTGACCACGCTTAGCCATAAGCTCAAGCACTTGTTCGTAGTGAAGCATTTCTTCTCGTACAAGTTGAGCAAGTTTTACTTGTAAGTCAGGAAAGAAGCTATAGCGGAACATTAAGTTCATTGCTGTACTAGCAGCTTTCTTTTCACAATTAGCATGATCTTGCATCAAGATATCTAAATTATTGATTGCTTCATCCAACCATGCTTTTGGTGTTTGACAACCTAAAAAGGCCACCACAGGTTGCATTAATTCATCGTAATTGATACTCGACATAACCAACTATCCTGCTGCCTGAATCGCTGTTTTCATATCTTTAACAGCTTGAACCAGACCTACAAAAACACTTTCAGCAATAATTGAATGACCAATGTTTAATTCATGAATTTGTGGAATAGCTGCAATTGGCGCAATATTTTTAAGGTTAAGGCCATGACCTGCATTTACAACCAAACCTTTTGAAGCTGCATACTCAACACCTTTGATAATGCGCTCTAACTCGGCTTGTTGATCTTGCTCCGTTTCCGCATCTGCATATGCACCCGTGTGCAACTCAATCGTAGGTGCGCCACACGCAACTGCTGCATCAATTTGGGCTAAATCAGCATCAATAAATAATGATACGTCACAACCAATGGCCGCTAAAGTTTGAGTTGCAGCTTTAACTTTTTCAAAGTTACCCACTACATCCAAACCACCTTCAGTTGTTACTTCTTGGCGTCTTTCTGGAACAAAACATACGTGCTGCGGCTGAATTTCTTTCGCAAACTCGACCATTTCATCAGTAACAGCTAACTCTAGGTTCATACGCGTTTTTAATAATGGACGCATGCGACGTACATCATCATCTTGAATATGGCGACGGTCTTCACGCAAATGCAAAGTAATCCCCTCTGCACCAGCTTGTTCACAAATAAGAGCAGCTTCTACAGGGTCTGGATAAGTAGTACCGCGCGCCTGTCTTAAAGTAGCAACATGGTCTATGTTTACACCAAGCAATGCAGCCATAAATAAATCCTAATTACGATTGAGTTTGAGTATTTTGAATCCACAATTGTCGACTTTTTAGGGGACGATCTCCTAAAAGCGATGTAATCATTTGACGGTATAGTTTACCTAATAATTGCAATTGTTCGTGAGAAAAATCCTGACCTTGCTCATAATCCAACATAGATAAAATCGCTTTACCTGACAATGAAGAACGGCTTGCCTGAACAATGGGTGCAAAACCTTCAGTCACCTGAAATTGATAAAACTGGTGGGCCTGTATTGGCTGTTGTTGAGTATCAATTGAGAAATCAATCGCGTAACCCAGCTCAGGAAGTAAAACATGTTCGAACTGGCGCAAAATCTGTCTCAGAAAAAGATCAGGATTTTCGTGGGAAGATAATTGCTGTAATTGAAGTAAAGTTAATTGATATTGCTCAAAAGTTTGTGGCATTGCCTCTTCTAATGGGCAAAGTCTAAGAACAATTTCATTTAAATAAAATCCGGCAAAAAAAGCATCACCAAAAAAGAAAACAGGCTGATTTAATATTTCCAGCTTAGTAAAATTTTTGAGTTCACTTTTACCTGTGGCTTGCAGTCGAATAGGTTGATATTGAGGGGGCGGAGTCTGTCTTAAAATACCATCAACTCGCCCATATTCCTGAGTAAAAAGATGCACAATATGACTTTTTTCACGGTACTTACGGTGATGAATCATATATCCATGGAGGACTTCATTGCGCATCATAAAAAGAATCTATTCCTCAGATTCTTTTTCTTTTTTATCATCCTCATCATCACCGTCAGGAATAACAGCACCTACAACAGCTGCTGTACCTTTAACTACCCCTTTAGTAGTTTTATAGGCGATACCTACTGGTACGGTTACAAGCTTATATACACAACCTTGTAACATCAATGTACATCCAACTATAGCGATTAATGATGTAATTGTTTTCATACCAGCATCCTTATCCTTTAGATATCACTGTATCCTAAGCTTTTGAGAGCACGCTCATCATCAGACCAGCCACCCTTCACTTTCACCCAAAGTGTGAGCATAATTTTTTGCTCAAACATTTTTTCCATGTCTTTACGAGCATCCATACCAATCGTTTTAAGCTTGGCACCTTTTCCACCAATCACAATGGCTTTTTGACCAGCGCGGTCTACAAAAATCGTTGCATCGATATAGGTACAAGCTGGTTTTAAACGACCAGTTTTTTCATTAACAGTTGCTTCTTCTGTTTTGAAAGATTCAATTTGTACTGTTAAATCATAAGGAAGCTCTTCACCCAACTGACGCATGATTTTTTCGCGAATAATTTCACTTGCCAAGAAGCGTTCAGAGCGGTCAGTAATCTGATCAAATGAATACAATGGTGGTTGATAAGGAAGGTATTTCTCAATCGTTTCACTCAAGTGTTCTAAGTTTGCACCACGCAAAGCAGAAACAGGAACAATCTCAGCAAAATTCATAAGTTTGGCACGTTCTTGAATGAGAGGAAGAATCTCTCTTTTATCTTCAAAAGTGTCCGCCTTATTAATAACCAAAATAACCGGCATTTCAGCGTTCTTGAGTTTTTCAAGCACTAAATCGTCGTTTTGAGTCCACTTATAAGCATCGAGAACGAATAAAACTAAGTTAACGTCACGTAATGCAGAATGAGCAGCACGGTTCATCATTTTATTAATAGCACGCACTTCTTTTTTATGCATACCTGGGGTATCTACATATACCGCCTGCATCTTTTCGCGCGAATCAATACCAATAATTTTATGACGTGTTGTTTGAGGTTTACGCGAAGTAATAGAGAGCTTTTGACCCAATAAATGGTTCATGAGGGTAGATTTACCCACATTTGGACGTCCCACAATCGCCACAAATCCGCTCTTAAAATCCGAAGGGATTGTTACGCCTTTGGAACTAAAAAATTGATCAATCAGATTATTAGGATCTTGGTTTTCATTTGAATCTGGATTGATTTGATCAGAATGCATCGACATGCAGGTTATTGCTCCAATAACTTTAAAATTTCCGCCGCTGCTGCCTGCTCGGCAAAACGACGACTTGAACCCTCACCATAAATCTTCGGTAAACCATCTACCACACATTCCACTTTAAAGTGCTGATGAGGTGCATCACCCTGAATATCTACAACCTCGTAAACAGGGAGAGGTTTTTTACGTGCTTGTAGATACTCTTGTAAACGTGATTTCGGATCTTTGAGTTGATCCGTAGGTTCTATATGGTCTAAATAGGGTATGTACCATTTTAGCACAATATCTTTAAGTAAGTTGAGATCACCACTATCAAGATAGATTGCACCAATAATCGCTTCTACCGTATCTGCTAATATTGACTCACGATGATGACCACCAGATTTCAACTCGCCTGTACTTAATATTAAACACCGACTAAGTTGCAAATCGGTTGCAATCTTACCTAACGCTTCTTGGCGAACTAAGGTCGCACGCATACGCGTGAGACGACCTTCATTTTCATTTGGATAAGCATGATATAGATAATTGGCGATTATCATGCCTAATAATGAATCACCGAGAAACTCTAAGCGCTCGTAATTGTATTTGTGACTCACCGAACGATGAGTCAAAGCTAACTGTAACAATTCAAGCTGCTTAAATTGATATCCGATTCGACTCAGTAAGCGAGGATCACTTAGTTTGAACTGATGTTTTATCAAAACTCTTCTCAAATGTTAAAACTAAATCAATATTGAATAAGAAAGGTTTTCTTACTTCATATTTCTTTTTGACCGTTAGACCTGACTGATTAAACACTTGAGCGATCTCTTTAAAGTGGAGATCACGAATATTGTTCATTTCGAGTCGCTGATCCATTTGTGCTATAAACTTTTGTGGTGTGATCTCAGAAGAGCTTTCTTGTAAAAGCTCTTCTATCTGATTATTAATCAGCCGATCATCCCAATATGCTGGCCAAACTGCAAGTACAGCTTTTACTGCAACTGCAAATATAACCACCCCAAATAAAATTGCTAAATACGAAGTACCCTGTTGTGCCTTACGCATTTCTTTTTTTCCTAATGGTTGTTTTTAATCTATTTTTCCATTTCGGCTAAAGTTAGGAAGGTGTAAACCCGGTTCTTTATGCATCCACACGTAGAATGCTCGTCCTGTTAAGTTTTCTTCAGGAACGAACCCCCAGAAACGACTGTCTGCACTTTGATCGCGGTTATCCCCCATTGCAAAGTAATGTCCTTTTGGTACAGTCACTTCCCAATATAAACCGTCTTGGTTCGCATATTTACCATTTTCAACATAGTTGATAAACGGTGCTTGGCGCGCCACATTTACGCCTTCAAGCTCACGCATCGTAAAGGTATGCTCACCAATCGTCTCTTTATGATAAATAGACGTTGGCGTATCCATCACATCTTTTTCACGACTGAACTGTGTTAATACTTTCGGTACTTTTTGCCCGTTAATAATTAATTGCCCATGGTCATAAACAATATGATCACCAGGTAAACCGATTACACGTTTAATATAGCTAATAGTCGGTTGAGGTGGATAACGGAATACAATTACATCACCACGCTTCGGCTCACCTACATCAATAATTTTTTTATTAACGATAGGTAAACGTACACCATAATCGAATTTATTCACCAGAATAAAATCACCAGTTTCTAAAGTTGGTACCATAGAGTCCGATGGAATATTAAATGGCTCATAAAGAAATGAACGAAGCACAAGTACTACAGCTAAAACTGGCCAAAAGTCATAGGCCCATGTAATGACAAAATTTTCGTTCCCGCGTCCTTTATTTGCACGCTGTTTTAATACAAGTTTATCTAACAACCACACTGCAAATAGAATCAGCGTAACTGGAACAAGAATTAAATTAAAATCAAAATCCACATGACCTCACTCGCAGCCTCGCTGCTTGTATTACAGTGGGGAAAGGAAATTGTTCACTTCCCCCACCCTCATTTCTTATCTTTCTACTTTCAATACAGCCAAGAACGCTTCTTGTGGAATTTCAACACTTCCCACTTGTTTCATACGTTTCTTACCTTCTTTTTGTTTAGAAAGTAGTTTTTTCTTACGTGAAACGTCACCACCATAACATTTTGCCAATACGTTTTTACGCATCGCTTTTACGGTAGAACGGGCAATAATTTGCGCACCGATTGCTGCCTGAATAGCAACATCGAACATTTGGCGAGGAATCAAGTCTTTCATTTTCTCAACCAATGCAATACCACGATGGCGTGCATCATTACGGTGACAAATCATAGCCAAGGCATCAACCTTTTCGCTATTAATTAACACATCAACCTTAACTAAAGCTGAACTTTCAAAACGTACAAAGTTATAGTCTAAAGATGCAAAGCCACGAGAGCATGACTTTAATCTATCAAAGAAATCCATAACGACTTCAGCCATCGGAATTTCAAAAGTAATAGAAACTTGGTTACCCAAGAATTTCATATCTTTTTGTACACCACGACGTTCGATACAGAGCGTCATTACGTTCCCTAAATATTCTTGAGGAACAAGGATATGACATTCAGCAATTGGTTCACGCAAATCTTCTACAGTCGATCCATCCGGCATTTTTGATGGACTATCGATGTAAATCGTTTCGCCTTTCTTAGTTAATGCTTCATAAATTACGGTAGGTGCAGAACTGATGAGGTCAAGATCGTATTCACGCTCTAAACGCTCTTGTACAATTTCCATGTGCAGCATACCTAAGAAGCCACAACGGAAACCAAAGCCTAAAGCATCCGAACTTTCTGGTTCAAAGAATAAAGCCGAGTCATTGATCTGTAATTTTTGTAATGCTTCACGGAATGGTTCAAAGTCACTCGCATCAATAGGGAAAAGACCAGCATATACTTGCGGTTTAACCTTTTTGAAACCCGGTAAAGTTGCAACGTCTGGTGTAGAAGCAAGAGTAATCGTGTCACCTACTGGTGCACCAAAAATATCTTTAATACCCGCAATAACAAAACCTACTTCACCAGCTTCAAGAATATCTGTTTCGGTATGCTTAGGATTAAACACACCTACAGAAGTGACCGGATGAGTTTGCCCTGTCGATTTAACCAACATTTTGTCGCCCTTGCGGATACGACCTTGTTTAATACGAACAAGAGAAACTACGCCTAAGTAGTTATCAAACCATGAGTCGATAATTAATGCTTGTAATGGTGCTTCACGATCACCTTCTGGCGCCGGAATAACATCGACTAAACGCTCGAGTACACCTTCAACACCTAAACCAGTTTTTGCTGAACAGGTTGGTGCATCTGTCGCTTCAATCCCGATAATTTCTTCAATTTCATGAATTACACGTTCAGGTTCAGCCTGTGGTAAATCAATTTTATTTAGAATAGGAAGAACTTCTAGACCTTGTTCAATTGCTGTATAACAGTTTGCAACTGATTGAGCTTCAACACCTTGTGCAGCATCTACAACCAATAGTGCACCTTCACACGCAGCTAATGAACGAGAAACTTCATATGAGAAGTCAACGTGCCCAGGCGTATCAATAAAGTTAAGTTGGTATTCCTGACCATTTGGATGGGTGTAATACAGCGTGACAGAAGCGGCTTTAATGGTAATCCCACGTTCACGCTCAAGCTCCATTGAGTCTAAGACCTGAGCTTGCATTTCACGATCTTGTAGACCGCCACACATCTGAATAAAACGGTCAGCCAATGTAGACTTACCATGGTCAATGTGGGCAATAATCGAGAAATTTCGTATATTTTTGATATCGACGGATTTTTTAGCTTGCGCCATGGGTTACCTTGAGAAAATATAGAGTGCTATGTAGCTTGTTTTAATACACAGCCAAAGCGGTTAAATAAATTGCGTGAGATTATAACAGATTGCCGATATGAAAAAGATATAAATTCTTTCTTTTAAAAAAGCTTTTTAAACTTCTCAACATAACGATCTATTTCTCTTTGAAGAGTACTTAAATCAGAACAGTTTTAGCTCGAACTTAAGTAGACTTGCAGATAAATTATTGCCAGTCTCATTAGCTATATCCCCAATCAATTCAAACCCGAGTTTCTGCACGACTTGTTGAGATCTAATGTTCTGTTCAAATATTTCAGCCCAAACATATTTTATTTGTTTTTGGAATAATCTCTCTTGTTTCAAATACTGGATGAGCCCTACTAGAGCCTCTTGCATATATCCCTCACCCCATGCATTAGGATGAAGTTCATAACCAATGACAACCGCAAAATCATCATCACTCTGTTTGATAGTATTTACACCACATGTTCCCAACATAGTTCCATCTTTTTTAAGACGAATAGCATGTCTAAAACCTAGCTGTTGATTCCATTTTTTATGCATTTTTTCAATTAAAGCCCCAGCTTCTTCTAATGAAGTAAAGGCTTTTAAATCATAAAATTCAAGTACGCTTGAATTTGAAAATAAGTCAAAGACAAAATTTTTATCAGCTTCTGTAAGATCACTTAAGATTAATCGATCGGTTTCTATGGAAAATAAATTCTTCAAATTCCAGCCTCTCTTTTTTACTCACTTATCATACGAAACGGTAAAATCGTAAGGGTTTATGCTTGAGTCAAGCGGCTTATATGCATGGGTAAAAGTTGGTGACATTCGTTTTGGACGTCCTGTAGCAATTTCAATACATGCCCATTTGGTATTCCCAACAAATAATACGGCCTGATCTGATGGGCGGAAAAACACATACTGGCGGAATGAATAAAGTGCATTAATGTCATCTAACCATGTACGTAACACAATTTGTTCGCCTTCAAACGCAGCTTTACGATATTGCACATGATGCTCAACCGCGACCATTGCATGTTTTAACTCAAGATACTTAGTTACCCCCACTCCCAAAGTTTCGACATGAGCAGCAGCTACATCCTGCATCCATTGAACATACATCACATTATTTACATGTCCCAACGCATCAATGTGATGTGGCTGCACCTGAATATGTAAATCAAAAATACTACTCACAAATGAACACTCTTATTTATTAACCTTAAAACTGAAATAAGTGTAGGTAGATATCGCTAAACGCTCAAGATAAATAACAAAAACCACCCATTTTCAGGGTGGTTTATTGATTAGATTGAGGATTATTGAATACGTAAACCAAGCATTGCGCGCTGTCCCTGACGAATAATAGCAACACGTGCTACGGTATTTTTCGGTAAGTTAGAAACAACTTTTGCAAAATCCT
This sequence comes from Acinetobacter sp. D009, assembly GCF_038562025.1. NCBI lineage: Bacteria > Pseudomonadati > Pseudomonadota > Gammaproteobacteria > Moraxellales > Moraxellaceae > Acinetobacter > Acinetobacter sp. D009. Next base: position 978,071 of record NZ_CP151886.1, on the reverse strand, counting down.
GACTATTTAAAATTTGGCTATTATTGACTTGGGTAATCACATCACCTGGAATGATATTTGACAATGATGCTAAACCGCCACGGCGAACATCTTGTACAAAAATCCCGCCTTTTACACTCAACGCATTTTTTTCCGGTTCAGCTAGATCACGAATACTCATGCCTAAAACTGGCCCTTTAGATGCAGCACCTTGCGTACCAGTAGCAGGCGTTTCATCTGGTGCAGTCGTTAAAGTCGCTGAAATATTGCGTGTTTTATCATCACGTAACACTTCAAACTGAACAGTTTGATTTGGCTGTACTTTGTTTAATGCGTACAGTAAATCACTCGTACGAAGTACAGGCGCACCATTTAATTTTAAAATCACATCACCCGCTCTTAGCCCTGCTTTTTGTGCAGGTGAGTTCGGAGAAATTTGAGTAATTAAAGCACCTTCAGGTTTTGGTAATTTATAGGCATCAGCAAGGTTTCGATCAATATCTTGCATCATCACCCCAAGATAAGAGCGTGTGACTTTACCTTTTGTTTTAAGCTGATCGGCAACATCCATTGCTACATCAATCGGAATAGAGAAAGACAAGCCCATATAGCCGCCAGTACCACTAAATATTCGAGAATTTACCCCGACCACTTCACCATTTTGATTAAATAATGGACCACCAGAATTACCCGGGTTTAAAGCCACATCTGTTTGAATAAATGGCACCGAAGTTTCACCGCTCATGTTTCGTGATTTTGCACTCACAATACCGGCCGACGCAGAGTAGTCAAAGCCAAACGGCGAACCAATAGCTAAAACAGGTTCTCCGACACGTAAACGGTCAACATTTCCTACTCGTAAAGCTGGATAGTTAGTTCCATTTACCTTTAACAAAGCAACGTCTGTACGCTCATCACTACCCACCACGGTTGCATCAATTTCACGGCGGTCATTTAGAGTGATGCTGATACGAGAGGCATTTTCAATCACATGGTGGTTAGTAAGTAGGTAACCATCTTTACTAATGAAGAATGCACTTCCGTAAGCTGTCTTTTCTTGTGGACCTTGTTGCTGTGGAATGATGACCTGATTGCCAAAGAAACGTTTTAAAATTTCAGGAACTTGCTGCTGCAACAGTTCATCCTGAGTCATTTTTTTTACGACATTTACACTCACGACTGCTGGACTAACTTGTTCAACAAGATTTGAAAAATCAACAGCAGCATTTGCTTGAACAGCAGCAACTGTAAATACCGCTGCATACATTCCTTGTTGTAAATAGCGAGATTTCATTCGGTGCTCACCCACAATTGGTCTACGAGAATAAGGATAAAACTGTTGTATCACAACGCTTTGAGGTTGTGCGTAACAATATGTTTATTTGTAATACGTCATCACAAGGATTATTTTACGCATTGCAACTTTTTAAGCCAATTGCAATTTTTCTCTGAGTTAGAGCGCTTAAGCTCTTGCCTTTTTAAGTAAAAAGGGGTGTCATTAGCGGACGTTTTAAATTGATGCGAATGGACATGCCTAATTTACAGACAATTCACCACTTTGACGTGATTATTGTGGGCAGCGGCGGCGCTGGTTTAAGTCTGGCTTTATCGTTACCAAATCATTTTAATATTGCAGTTTTAGCCAAAGCTGCTCTAACCGAAGCAAGTACCTTTTATGCTCAAGGTGGCGTTGCTGCTGTTCTTGATGAGACTGACTCTATTCAACAGCATATTAATGACACTATGATTGCAGGCGCTCATTTATGTGAAATGGACGCGGTACAACATACCGTAGAAGGCGGCCGCCCTTCTGTTGATTTTCTTTTAAAACAAGGCGTGCAATTTACCTTAGATGAAGATGAACAGCTTCATTTGACTCGCGAAGGTGGTCACTCGCAGCGTCGCATTATCCATTCTGCTGATGCAACAGGCAAAGCCATTTCAACTACTTTGGTTGAACGTGCCAAAGAACGTAAAAATATTACTATTTTTGAAAATTATATTGCGATTGATTTAATCACCTCGCATAAATTAGGCCATACCGACCAAGCGAATCGTGCTATTGGTTTATATGCATTAGATGAAAATACTGAAAAGGTTCATACTTTCCTTGCACCATTCACCGCGCTGGCTTGCGGCGGTGCGATGAAAGCTTATCTGTACACATCTAATCCAGATATTGCCACAGGTGATGGTATTGCAATGGCTTATCGTGCAGGTTGCCGTGTAGCGAATATGGAATTTAATCAGTTTCATCCAACCTGTCTCTATCACCCTCAAGCACGGTCATTTTTAATTACCGAAGCTATGCGTGGTGAAGGTGCTTATTTGCGCCTACCTGATGGCGAACGTTTTATGTTGCGTTTTGACGATCGTGCAGAACTGGCTCCTCGTGATATTGTTGCACGTACCATTGACCATGAAATCAAGCGTCTTGGTATTCGTCACGTGTGGTTAGACATTACCCACAAATCACCCGAGTTTATTAAAGAGCACTTCCCTACACTTTATGCAAGATTGCTTGAGTTAGGCATCGATATTACCAAAGACATGATTCCTGTAGTTCCAGCAGCTCACTATACATGTGGTGGTGTTGTGGTTGACTCAAATAGCCAGACGGATATTGAAGGTCTCTATGCAATTGGTGAAACGTCTTATACAGGCTTACATGGTGCAAACCGCATGGCAAGTAACTCATTACTTGAGTGCTTCGTTTATGGCATGAGTGCAGCAAAAGATATCGAAAATAAATTTGATGAAAACTTCAAATTACCAGAAGTACCAACTTGGGATGACTCACAAGTAACCAATCCTGATGAAGATGTTGTGATTTTACAAAACTGGGATGAGTTACGTTCGACCATGTGGAACTACGTTGGTATTGTAAGGACTACTAAACGTTTAGAACGTGCTTTACACCGTATTGAAATGTTAAAGCGTGAAATCACGGAATATTATCAAGACTATCGTGTTAGCAAAAACCTGATTGAGCTTCGTAACCTTGTTTTAGTATCTGAAATGATTGTTCGCTGTGCCATGCAACGTAAAGAATCACGTGGTTTACATTACACGCTTGATTATCCGGAAACTTCGAGTGAGATTCGTAAAACTGTTTTGACTCCTCCAAATTTTGCAGTAGAACAGCCATTGGTTAATACTGACATTTAAGTTGTTCTTCTATAAAAAAGCACAGCTTTGGCTGTGCTTTTTTATTTGGTTTGATATTTATGCTCTAGGTGGGATTGAATAAGTCGCGGTCACATGCGCAACAGGTTCATCCAAACCGACCGAATAAATCCAAACCTCACCCACCACTAAACTCTTTCCTACTTTCATGAGTTTACATTCACTACGTAAGTCTTGATCACCCGCAGGTTTTCTTAAAAAATTAATATTAAAGTTGGTGGTTACGGCTAAACCAACAATACCGATCTCACCTAATATGGCAATATATAAAGCAAAATCAGCTAATGTCATCATGGTTGGACCAGATATGGTGCCACCAGGGCGTTGATGCCTTTGATCGACATGATAATAAACAACTGCAGCTTTGGGGGTGACTGATTCAATCGTGCAATGTTCAAGACTTGGTGGAAATTCCTTTTCAAGAAATGCCAAGATTTCTTCTTTTGAGCTTTTCATCCTTGTTATTCTTCAATCTATAAATCATATGTAAGATAGCATAAGAAAATAGCAGATATTTTCTATGACGATTTAAATCAGAATTAACGTCATTTTTCACCACTCCCAAAAATATGAGAGTGGCTAATCCGATGGCCTATGCTAAATATTGCAGAGCTTGCTCAAACACCTGATCTGGACTTTGTGTAGCATCTATTCGCTTAATACGTTCTGGTTCAGCTTTCCATAAGGTTTCATAGCCTTCACGAACCTTAGTAAAGAAGCTTAACTTTTCTTGTTCAAAACGGTCTAAAGCTCCACGTTCACGTGCACGGTTCATACCAAGTTCAATCGGTGCGTCTAGCCAGAAAGTCACCTCCGGCATGCGTGAAACGAAGTTCTGATTTAAAAGTTGTAATTTATCTTGGCTTAAACCACGACCAGAACATTGATAAGCAAAACTCGCATCGGTAAAGCGATCACTTAATACAATTTTGTTAGCTTCTAAAGCAGGCAAAATAACTTGTTGTAAGTGTTGGGCGCGTGCCGCATAAATAAGCAATAGCTCAGTATCATGACTCATATTTTCATCATGATTCACCGCCAAAAGCATAGAACGAATTTGCTCAGCTAACGGTGTGCCGCCCGGCTCTCGAGTTAAAACAACTTGTTTGTCTTGCTCTTCAAAATGCTGATGAATTTTTCGAATGAGTGTAGTTTTACCTACCCCTTCCGTGCCTTCAAAGCTGATAAACATCTCTTTTCCTTATTTCTTCGATCTCAACACGGATAAATATTCTTGCACTGCTTGATTATGAGCTTGCAAGTCTGCCGTAAATTTATGTCCACCATTACCAGTCGCTACGAAATAGATGTTATTTGAATCATCTGGATGCAATGCAGCTTCAATTGCCTTTTGGCTTGGTAAAGCAATTGGAGTTGGCGGTAAACCATTAATGGTATAAGTATTATATGGTGTTGGAGTACGGAGGTCTTCTCGGGTAATGTTGCCTTTATAGTTATTACCCATTCCGTAAATAACAGTTGGATCCGTTTGTAAACGCATACCGAGTTTTAAACGGCGGACAAAAACTCCAGAAACTTGTGTAAGTTCACTGTCTAAACTCGTTTCTTTCTCAACAATAGAAGCCATAATTAATGCTTCATATTTATCTTTATAAGGTAAATTCGGCGCGCGATTTGCCCAAGCTGTATCTAGAGCTTTTATTTGACGATGATATAAATCGGTAAGAATTTTCTTGTCAGTCTCGCCTTTGGCAAAGAAATAAGTATTCGGCGCGAATAAGCCTTCTGGATGATCGTAAGGAATCCCAAGCGCTTTCATAAGCTGATCATTAGGTAAATCCAATATTGTATTTTTTACATTTTTATCATTTTTGAGTGCAGTAATAAGCTGCTTAAAAGTTGTACCTTCAATCACCAAAACACGATTCATCTGAGCATTATCAGCGTCAGATAACATCTCTAACACTTGTCTTACGCTCATCCCTTGTTCAATTTCATACACACCAGCTTTCATGCTGTCATGAATCATAAACTTTTGATAAAGCTTCAATATGATAGGAAAGCTAACTTTATCTTCTTTTGCCAAACGATCAATAAAACCAGAATAAGTTTCCCCAGATGTAATAGATAACATCTGTTTTTTGCCTTCGATAGGATAAGCCTTAAACAAACTTGACCATAAAATGGCAAACGTAAAGATTAAAACAATAAAAAGGCCAATTAGAACCAATCGCTTAGAAAATTTTGGAGCTTGTTTTTTGTTATTTTTCTTGGCGTTTTTTGCTTTCGCATTCACAGGTGGCTTCGGCATATTAATGAATCTGATTTAAGTTAAGGATATGAAATAAATCTATGCATGCCTGTGTATCTAGCGTTTTCTCGCCTAAATGAGTAACCACTCGCATAGGGTTTAAAGCATTACAAAAGAATAGACTTTGTATTTCAGATACTTCATCTAATTCAATCACACGTACTTCACAGGCAATACCATGGTGCTGCATACGCGCCAGAATTTCTGCCCGCATTACACCGTGTACGCCATTATAGCGAAGTTCAGGAGTAATCCATCTATCATTTAAACGAATAAAACAATTACTACTGACCCCTTCAACAATATAACCTTGTACATCAGTAACTAATGCTTCAGCCCACCCGAGTTGATCTGCTTCTTTTTTTAGCAATACTTGTTCAAGGCGGTTTAAAGATTTAAGCCCCACTAAGCTCGGCATGGTTAAACCTAGGGCCTGATTTAAAACACCACACTGGATAAAATCAGGCATACACGGCTCTAAAGCTTTTGGATAAAACCAGATATAAATATCAGCTTCATGTTTCGGCAAAGTATAACCGCGATCGCCTTCCCCACGACTAATCACAATTTTTAAAGTGCCGTTGAGTACGAGGTTTTGCTTTTGGAGTTGCTGTACACTCAGTTCAATTAATTCAAAATTTACAGTTAAAGACAGTTTTTGACATGCAAGTTTTAGACGTTGCCAGTGTCTTTCTTTAAGCTCAATTTGATTTTGAAAAACACGAATTGTGGTAAAGCACCCATCTCCATAATGAAAGGCTCGATCCAATAAAGGAATAGTCTCAACGGGTTGCCCATTTTTAAAACACCACATGTTTGTTCCATCCTTTACTAAAAGCCGCACAACAATACAACACCTTTCATTTAAATAATAAATGATTGATTTTAAAAAATTATACCGATTTCGTATCTGCTTTTGAAACTTGTTATATATCAAGATTTAAGAATAGTTTATCTCTTTTTATTATTTCTATTTTTTTCATATTAAATTCGTTTTTTATTATTTTTTTAGAATAAAGACTAGCGCTATTCTGCGTTCATGTTTTGAACATTTCATATTTTTTGAGGACTTATCTCATGCGTTTTTCTCAATTAAAAGTCGGGGTTATCGCTGCACTTCTTTCTGTTTCGTCATTTGCAGCCCAAGAATTTTTAAACGTTTCTTACGATCCTACTCGTGAGCTATATACAGATTTCAACAAACAGTTCGGTACTTACTGGAAACAACGTACTGGTCAAGATATTGAGTTTAAGCAATCACACGGCGGCTCTGGTAAACAGGCTCGTGCGGTTATCGATGGCTTAAATGCAGATGTGGTGACATTAGCACTTGCAGCAGATATTGATGAAATTGCTGAAAAAGCAAAATTACTTCCAACTAACTGGCAGAAAAAACTGCCACAAAACTCAACGCCATATACATCAACCATTGTGTTTTTGGTGCGTAAAGGCAACCCAAAGCAAATTAAAGACTGGGCTGATTTAATCAAACCAGGCGTAGAAATCATTACACCAAACCCGAAAACCTCTGGTGGTGCTCGTTGGAACTATCTTGCAGCTTGGGCTTGGGCAAAACATCAACCAGGCGGCAATGATGCAAAAGCACAAGAATACGTTCGCCAAATTTATAAACATACTAAAGTTTTAGATTCTGGTGCTCGCGGTGCGACGACTACTTTCGCTGAGCGTGGCATTGGTGATGTATTACTGGCTTGGGAAAATGAAGCTCATTTAGCTATTCGTGAACAGCCAGGCAAATTTGAAATTATTACTCCGTCTCTTTCGATCTTAGCTGAGCCTCCAGTTGCAATTGTGGAGAAGAATGCAGCTAAAAAAGGCAACTTAACCATTGCTAAAGGTTATCTGAACTATTTGTACTCACCTGCTGGTCAAGAAATTGCAGCACGTAACTTCTACCGTCCTCGTAACGCAGCTGTTCTTAAAAAATACAGCAATGTATTTAAGCCATTGAAGCTTGTAACAATCGATAAAGAATTTGGTGGTTGGACAAAAGTACAAAAACAACACTTTGATAATGGTGGTGTTTTCGATCAAATCGTGAAAATCAATAGTGCAGAGAAGTAATTCTTTGCACTAAAGGTAAGGAGAACAGACATGATTCACACTGTAATTGTTCCGGGTGTAGGTGGCAGTGAACATCAGCATTGGCAATCTTGGTTGCAGCGTCAACTCGTGTCTAGTTCTCGTGTTGAGCAAAAAAACTGGGGTAGACCTGTATTAAGCGAATGGGTTGAGCAATTCGTTAAAACAGTTCAAGCAGCTCAAGCTCCTGTTCAAATTGTTGCACATAGTTTTGGATGCTTAACGAGTGTAGCTGCTTTGGCTGAGCATCCAGAATTAAGAAGCCAAGTTAAGAAACTAATTTTAGTCGCTCCAGCGAATCCGGCACGCTTTGGGGAAGCAGGGTTTGCTCGCCATAGCTTGACCGACTACAAAGATTATTTTCATCAATTAAAAATTGATGTGCCTGCAACGCTACTCATTAGTGAAAATGATCCATGGCTCGGCTTTTTTGATGCTTTACAACTTGCAAAATCATGGAAGTTAAATCCCGTTAATCTTGGTGAAGTGGGCCATATTAACGTTGCCTCAGGTTTTGGGCCATTTCCGGATTTGCTGAACTATTTGATTCCAGAAGATTCGATGTGTAGTCACTCATCTATCGACCCGGTAAAAACACATTTCTCTTTGAAATTTGCTTAATACCAATCTTTATACCGCACTGTTTATCTTTATTTATTCGCTTACTGGTTTCAGCAGGCTTTTCTCTTTGAGGAAATATCATGTCGCAGCGATCCCGAGTGCTGCCTGGGTTTGGTCTATCTTTGGGCTTCACCCTCGCCTATGTGTCTTTTATTGTGCTTATTCCATTAGCCGCAGTCTTTATCAAATCATTTGGAATCGGATGGGACGGATTATGGGAAATTTTAACATCTGAGCGTATTTTGAAATCGCTTCAACTCAGCTTTAGTTCAGCTTTAATTGCAGCATTTATTAATGTTGTGTTTGGTCTGCTTTTAGCTTGGTGTCTTGTTCGCTATAACTTTCCCGGAAAGCGTCTAGTTGATGCATTGGTCGATTTACCATTTGCTCTTCCGACCGCAGTTGCAGGTATTGCACTGACTTCACTCTATGCACCTACTGGTTGGTTAGGTCAATATCTGGAACCACTTGGTATTCAGGTTGCCTATACGCCTATCGGAATTACGCTGGCATTGGTCTTTATTGGTATTCCTTTTATTGTTCGAACCGTTCAGCCAGTACTCAGCGATATTGAAACCGAACTTGAAGAGGCTGCTTCAGCACTTGGTGCAAATCGCTGGCAAACTATTACTAAAATTATTTTACCCATCTTACTACCTGCTCTATTTACAGGCTTTGCTTTAGCGTTTGCTCGCGGCGTGGGTGAGTATGGTTCTGTTATTTTTATTGCGGGTAACCAGCCATTTAAAACAGAAATTGCACCGCTGATGATCATTTCTCGTCTTGAAGAATATGATTATGCAGGTGCAACGACCATTGCAGCGGTCATGTTAGTTCTCTCTTTTATCATTCTATTTGTCATTAACTTACTTCAAGCATGGGCAAACCGTCGTACAGGGAGAAACATCACATGAATTTACATACCGACAGCAACGCACTTGCTTTGAAGTTACAGTCTCGTGATGCGACACGTGAGCCAACTTGGGTACGTTATACCCTTATTACAATCGCACTGATTTTTTTCCTCAGTTGCCTCATGCTGCCACTTATTTTGGTTTTCGTAGAAGCATTTAAACAGGGACTTGAAGTCTATGTTCAGGCTTTGATTGATCCAGATACCTTATCAGCAGTGAAATTAACATTACTCACCGCAGCAATTGCAGTTCCAATTAATGTGATATTTGGTGTTGCTGCAGCTTGGGCTGTCTCTAAGTTCCAGTTTAAAGGTAAGGCAATTTTAACCACTATCATTGATATGCCTTTTTCGGTTTCCCCCGTTATTGCAGGTTTAATGATTGTTCTAATTTTTGGTGCGCAAGGTTGGTTCGGCGGCTGGTTAATGGACCATGACATCAAGATTTTATATGCCGTACCTGGAATTGTTTTAGCAACCATTTTTATTACGGTTCCATTTGTGGCACGTGAGTTAATTCCACTCATGGAAGCTCAGGGAACAGAGGAAGAAGAAGCAGCAATTGTACTCGGTGCATCAGGTTGGCAAACTTTTTGGAAGGTCACCCTCCCTAACATTAAATGGGGCCTGATTTACGGCGTGATTTTGTGTAATGCCCGTGCAATGGGTGAGTTTGGCGCAGTATCAGTGGTTTCTGGTCATATCCGTGGTGAAACCAATACCCTGCCACTTCATGTCGAAATTTTATATAACGAGTACACCTTTAGCGCAGCCTTTGCCGTGTCCTCACTGCTTGCCTTCTTAGCTCTTTTAACACTGATTTTAAAAACCTGGTTAGAGCTACATCAAGATAAACCAGAACCGCATTCAACTGATTCGTAAGGAATGAAATCATGAGTATTCAAGTTAAAAATATTGAAAAACACTTTGGTGCATTCCATGCGCTTAAAAATATTTCCCTAGACTTTCCAGAAGGTGAACTGGTTGCGCTACTCGGACCATCTGGTTGTGGCAAGACGACTCTGCTTCGTATTATTGCAGGTCTAGAATCAGCCGATGGCGGTCAGGTTTTACTTGAAGGTGAAGATGCGACTAATGTACATGTACGTGAGCGTCAGGTCGGCTTTGTATTTCAGCACTATGCTTTATTCCGTCACATGACTGTATTTGACAATATTGCCTTTGGTTTACGCGTTCGCCCTCGTGCAACCCGTCCTTCGGAAGCTGAAATTAAAAAACGTGTCACTCGTTTACTTGATCTTGTTCAACTAGGCTTTTTAGCAGACCGATACCCTGCTCAACTTTCTGGCGGACAACGTCAGCGTATTGCTTTAGCCCGTGCTTTGGCAGTAGAACCTCGTGTGTTATTACTTGATGAACCATTTGGCGCTCTGGATGCCAAAGTACGCAAAGAATTACGCCGCTGGTTACGCAACTTACATGATGAATTGCATATCACTTCAATTTTCGTGACTCACGATCAGGAAGAAGCACTTGAGGTTGCAGACCAGATTATTGTCATGAATAAAGGTAATGTTGAGCAAATCGGCTCACCTCGTGAAGTTTATGAAAAACCTACAACGCCATTTGTATTTGATTTCTTGGGTCAGGCAAATCGATTTGAAGGTGAACATACGGAAGGTATCATCCGTATCGGTAATGACCGTATTCAACTACCAACAGCAGTTGAGGCGCCTCAAGGAAAAGTGATTGCTTTTGCCCGTCCAGATGAGTTACATATTCACTCGCAACCGCAAGCGAATACCATTGAAGCGACTTTTGTACGTGAAATCTGGATTGCTGGAAAAGTAGTGGCCGAATTACAAGACCGTAATGGACGTTTAATTGAAATTGCTCTGAGCAGTGAAGCTGCAAAATTACATGCATTTAAACCTAATCAAACTGTTTGGGTGAGCGCATCTCAATTGCACTTATTTGCAGACCAAGTTGCTTAAGAAATATATTTGGTGAGGAAATATCTTGCGGATCTTTAGACGCTCCTCACCTCTTTTGAGGAAAAGTGTAAATGAACTTTCAACAATTAAGAATTATCCGAGAAACAGTACGCCAAAACTTTAACTTGACGGAAGCATCGGCTGCACTCTACACATCTCAATCGGGTGTAAGTAAACACATCAAAGATTTAGAAGATGAATTAGGTGTTCAACTTTTCGTTCGTAAAGGTAAACGCCTTTTAGGTTTAACTGAACCAGGCCAGTCACTTCTTAGTATTGTTGAACGCATGTTAGTGGATGCTGAAAATATTAAACGACTTGCTGAAGATTTTAATAAGGTTGACGAAGGAACATTAACGATCGCAACTACGCATACACAAGCGCGTTATGTATTGCCTCCAATTGTTAATCAATTTAAGAAATTATTTCCAAAAGTTCATTTGATTTTACAACAAGCTAGCCCTGTCGAAATTTCAGAAATGCTTTTACAAGGCGAAGCGGATATTGGAATTGCAACCGAGTCTTTAACGACTGAAGAAAATCTGGCTAGTATTCCTTACTACCAATGGCAACACAGTATTATTACCCCGCAAAATCATCCTTTAGTGCAGGCGGATAAGATCACTCTAGAACTTTTAGCAGAATATCCACTCATTACTTATCATGGTGGTTTTACAGGTCGATCTAAAATCGATAAAGCCTTTGAAGAAGCTCACCTAGATGCAGATATCGTAATGTCAGCTCTTGATGCAGATGTTATCAAAACCTATGTGGAACTTGGCATGGGTGTCGGGATTGTCAATGACGTGGCTTATGACACAGAACGTGATTATCGTTTAAAGCAAACCAAAACTGATATTTTTGGTGTTAATACCACATGGATTGCGGTTCGAAAAGGCCATCTATTACGCGGTTATGGTTACGAATTTATTTCTTTATGCTCACCTGATGCAGATATTAAAGCGCTTAAGAAAATCGCTTATCCAGATGAATAAAAATTAAAATAAATAAAAGAGCTTTTTAGCTCTTTTATTTATTTTATTAAGTACAAAAAAACGAGCCGTAGCTCGTTTTTTCTTTTTGATCTTACCAGTAGAAGTTCACACCAACTTTACCAACTGGTAACCATTGGTATTTATCATCATTACGGATTTCGTTTTCTTCAGCACGTAAGTCTTTATCAAAGTCAGCACCATTAACATTAACAAATGTACCATTTGATTTAAGATTTACACTTGGGTTACCAGTATAGTAAGCACCTACCTCACCAAATACACCCCAGTTTTTATTGATTTTAGGTGCAAAACCAAAACCTAAATATGGGGCGATATCATTTTTATAACTTAATTTACCATCCACTGAACCATTAAAGTTATAATTATTACCATTTACTTTAATAGTACCGTCTTGCGAACGTTTAGTTAGATCGTAATCGTTATCTAAATAAGCAGCACCCGCAGCTACATATAAACCTTGAGCCCAACGGTTAGCACTTGCACCCCATGGACGAATCTCAGCATTTAAGTAGATATTATTGTTATCCATATCTAGGTCATATTTAGTACCATTTACAGAAACATCATCTGTCCACGAAATGTCACCACCATTATAACCAAGAGCTAAACCTACATATGGGTTTGCTTGCCATAATAAAGCACCACCGTAACCAGTTGTACCTACCTCAGCACGTGCCCCCACAGGAATTAATTGGTTTTTGTCAAATGCGTAACTGTCATGAACAACGGCTTCATCTGCCATAGTAGCGCCAGCAGCGAATAAAGCTGTTGTAGTGACTAATACACGTAATGCTTTCATAGTTTTCTCCTCAAAAAGGCTCTGTTTTTAATTTATTCATCTTGTGACTGAAATCATAATAATGACAGCTTAGATTCTTTTTTATACAAAAAATGCTAGATTTCTGTTATTTTTTGATACAAATTGAGTTAAATTTTTATTTTCAAATCATTTTTGTGTAAAAAACACTTGATTATCTAATAAGCTTATTTCGATTTACCTCATTTATATCATCAATTAAACGTAACACGTTTTTTGAAAGATTCTTGTCACAAATTAGTGTAAAATCTTTAAAATTTTTTATGGAAGGAAGATCATGTCTCAGCTTTCTACGATCATTGAGCAAGCATTTGAAGACCGCGCAAATTTTACTGCAGCAGATTGTTCAAGCGAAATTCGCCAAGCTGTTGAAGAAGCAATTGCTGGTTTAGATAACGGTACACTTCGAGTTGCTGAAAAAATCAATGGTGAATGGGTTGTTCATCAATGGTTAAAAAAAGCTGTTTTATTATCATTTAAACTGAATGACAATAAACCAATCGAGTCATGTGATCTTCGTTTCTATGACAAAGTTGAAACTAAATTCTCTGGTTGGACTGAAGAGCAATTTAAAGCTGCAGGTGTTCGTGTTGTTCCTCCTGCTGTAGCACGTCGTGGTAGCTTCCAAGCTAAAAACGTGGTGTTAATGCCATCTTATGTCAACATTGGTGCTTATGTAGATGAAGGCACAATGGTTGATACATGGGCAACTGTAGGTTCATGTGCTCAAATCGGTAAAAATGTTCACTTATCTGGTGGTGTAGGTATTGGTGGTGTTTTAGAACCATTACAAGCTAACCCAACCATTATTGAAGACAACTGCTTTATCGGTGCACGTTCAGAAATCGTTGAAGGCGTTATCGTTGAAGAAGGCTCAGTCATTTCAATGGGCGTTTTCATTGGTCAATCAACTAAAATTTATGACCGTGAAACTGGCGAAATCCATTATGGTCGTGTACCAGCAGGTTCAGTTGTAGTTTCAGGCAGCTTGCCATCTAAATGTGGTACTTACAGCTTATATGCTGCAATTATCGTGAAAAAAGTTGATGCGCAAACACGTTCAAAAACAAGCTTGAACGATTTGTTACGCGCTGACTAATTTGTTATAACTCTGTTGCGGAGCTTTAATCGCTCCTCATCTCTACGATCAAACTGATCGTAGAGATTTTATTTTTTATATAGTGTGGTATTTCTAGAATGGCTTCCTTACGTTCCTCTGCAATTCCTGTCTCAGACCCTGCGTCCGGTTTACGCATTACCGAGATTTTTTACTCGTTGCAGGGTGAAGCAAATGCCTCTGGCCTACCGACTGTATTTATTCGTCTAACAGGCTGTCCATTACGTTGTAGCTATTGCGATACCACCTATTCCTTTGAAGGTGGCGAACGTTTTTCACTTGAACATATCATTGAAACAGCTACACAATTTCAAACACCTTATATTTGTGTAACAGGTGGTGAACCTCTTGCTCAGCCAAACTGTTTAATTTTATTACAACGTTTATGTGAGGCAGGTTTTGACGTTTCTCTAGAAACCAGTGGCGCTCTTGATGTATCAAGAGTGGATCCCCGTGTTTCAAAAGTCCTCGATTTAAAGACTCCAACTTCTGGTGAAGAACATCGCAATCTCATCAGTAATCTTGACCATTTAACACCACGTGACCAAATCAAATTTGTAATTTGCAATCGTGAAGACTATGAATGGTCAAAGCAACAAGTTGAAAAATATCAACTGCAAACCAAAGTCAGTACCGTTTGGTTCTCCCCTGCTTTTGCGGTTGAAAAAGGTGCTGTAGGCCTGCCACGTCTAGCACGTGATCTGGCACAGTGGATACTTGATGATAAATTATCTGTTCGTTTCCAACTTCAGTTACATAAACTGCTTTGGAACGATGAATCAGGTCGTTAATCACTCAATAAAATAAATCATTCCGAATATGGAGAAAAATATGCGCTCTCGTGCCATTGTTTTACTTTCAGGCGGCTTAGACTCAACCACTTGCCTAGCTTGGGCACAAGCGCGCTATGAATGTATTGCTATTAGTTTTATGTATGGTCAACGCTCAACCACTGAACTTGATGCTGCAAAAGCATTAGCTCAGCGTTCAGGTGTTGAACATCGTGTAATTAATATTGATCTAGCAAATTTAGGTGGATCAGCACTTACAGATCACAACATTGCAGTACCAGAACAGTTACAAGAAGGTATTCCTGTAACTTATGTACCAGCGCGTAACACTATTTTCCTCTCGTATGCTCTAGCAGCAGCCGAAGTATTTAATGCTGAAGCTATCGTAATTGGTATTAATGCCGTTGATTATTCAGGATATCCTGACTGTCGTCCTGAATTTATTGATGCTTTTGCGAATATGGCCCGTTTAGCAACTAAAGCTGGCGTAGAAGGAAAACCACTTAAATTTGAAACACCCCTGTTACATTTATCCAAAGCGAATATCATACGTTTAGGGATTGAACATGGCGTAGACTATAGTCAAACGGTATCTTGCTACCAAGCAGATGCTCAAGGACGTGCGTGTGGTAAATGTGACAGTTGCCGTTTGCGTAAAGAAGGCTTTATCGATGCCGGTGTTACCGATCCAACACGCTATATACCGTAATAAGTAGGTAAAATTTATGAAGTTGTTAAAATCAAATCTTATTCTTTCATCTTTATTCTCAGCAGCTGCACTTATGGCTGGTTCAGCTCAAGCAGCTGAAAACCCAGTTCAAGCGGCATATAAAAGCACTAACGTTAAAGGTGCATTAGTTAACGTTTGTAAAGAACAAACTGCTAAAGGCGGTAAGTTAAGTTCATCTGAAGTTAGCAAATTCTGTAGCTGCCAAGTTGAAGCACAAGGTAAAGTGACTGAAGCACAAAAATGGGAAATCCAAAGCGCAATCAATGCGAAGAAAAGCCCAAGTTCTCTAGGATTTGTACAACAACAAAACCGTGATCTTAAAGCATGTTTTGGTCCTCAGTTAACAACTAAGCTTGAAAAGTTAACTGAAGATGCAATGAAGGCAGCTCAACAACAAGCTCCTAAAAAATAAGATTTTAATGTTCTAAATTAAGCCTGCATTTATGCAGGCTTTTTTATAGCTCTGTTAAAATAACAGCACTTTTGACCAATTCATTTGATGTAAGCCATGCAAGAACAATGGAAAACTAATGCTAACCATAAAAGGTCTATTGTCTCGTTTAGTGGAGGCAAAGATAGTTCTCTAGCACTCTACCATGCAATGCAGACAGGCGAAGTGATTGGATTGATCGTAATGCTAGAAGAACAAGGCCAACGTTCTCGCTCACATGCCATGCCTCTTGATATTATTCAAGCGCAAGCTAAAGCAATCGGCTTGTCCGTGTTTATGGCTTCATCAAGTTGGAATGACTATGAAGTAAAGTTTATTGAATTACTCAATCAAGCAAAGCAACAAGGAGCTGAGGTACTGGTTACAGGTGACCTTGATATGCCTGAACACGGCTGTTGGCATGATCGAGTAACGCAACAAGTAGGTCTTCAATTAGGAATGCCTCTTTGGCTACGTCCGCATCGTGAAGTTGTTGAAGAATTTATTCAACTTGGATTCCAGAGCATAGTGGTGACCGTAAACCTTAAACTCGGGATGAATGTAGAAGATTTAGGTAAAACCTTAACTTTAGAATATATCCAAGAGCTTGAGAACCGTGGCATTGATCCATGTGGTGAGGGCGGTGAATTTCATACGACTGTGATTGATGGACCAATTTTTAACAAAGCAATCCCTGTAAGAAAACTCAATATTGTTTATCATGAGGAATACGCTTTTTTACCACTTGAATTAGATCAAATTTAACTTTTAAAGGATAAGAAATGTCTGAGAATATTCAATTGCCAAATCAGGTGTTCCCTACTACACACGGCGAAGTGAACTTGACCGAAGTCGAAAATGAATGGCTAATCATTTACTTCTATCCTAAAGATTCAACACCAGGATGTACAACACAAGCAGTGGGTTTTTCTTGTTTGAAAGATCAGTTTGATGCTTTAGGTGCCCGTATTTTCGGTATTTCACGTGACTCGGTAAAAGCCCATCAAAATTTTACAGAGAAGCAAGCACTTACTATTGATCTGATCAGTGATAAAGAAGAAATTCTTTGTCATCACTTTGATGTGATTAAAGAAAAGAATATGTATGGTAAAAAAGTAATGGGTATAGAACGTTCTACTTTTATTTTCCATAACAAAACTTTAGTTAAAAGCTATCGCAAAGTTAAAGCAGCTGGGCACGCAGAGCAAGTTCTAGAAGACTTAAAAGCTCTACAAACAGCTTAATAAACTTAAGAAACAAAAAGCGGGCATAATGCTCGTTTTTTGTATATGAACAAATTACTTACTCCTTTACTTTGGCGTATGATAAAGACATTAGAATAATTCACGCTAAGGTATTTACATGAGTCTGCTCAAAGTTTGTAATTTACTGTCTAGTGGTCTTGTTATTTCTGCATGCTCCGTTAGTTCATCCAGTATGCCGCCCTCAATTACACCATCTACCACGCAAGTTGAAACTCCACCTACAAAAATAAGTTGCCAAGATTTACAAAACCCTGCCTATCAACAAGCTGTACTTAAAATAATTAATCAGATTCGCCAGCAATCACGCCAATGTGGACAACAACATTTCTCTGCAACCAGACCACTAAGTTGGAGTAATAATTTATATAAAGGTGCACTTTCTCATAGTGAAGATATGGCAACACACAACTTTCTTGGACATGTTGGCTCCACGGGACTAGATTTAAAATCACGTTTGAAAATTTATAATACACTCGGTAAAGCCAATGGTGAAAATGTCGCGAGTGGACAGAAAACATTAGATGAAGTGATGTCTAGATGGCTGTCGAGTCCCCTACATTGTAGTAACCTAATGAACCCTAAATTTACAACCTATGCAATTGCTTGTGCTTCTGATCAGTCAGCAAAACAAAAGAGCTATTGGACTCAACAATTTGGTACACGTTAAAAGGAAAAAAGATGCAATCAGGTTCGATCACACCTATTTTAAGAATTTTTGATGTTGAGTTAGCTCAATCATTTTATCTTGAGTTCTTAGGTTTTCAGCTTGATTGGCAACACCAATTTGAAGACAACTTTCCGTTATATTTACAAATTTCCAAAGATGATTGCGTTATTCATTTATCTGAGCATTTTGGAGATGCGAGTCCTCATAGTGCGATCCGTATCTATTGGGAACATATTTATGAGTTGCACAGTGAACTAAGCCAAAAAAATTATAAATTTTCTAAGCCTCAAGTTGAAAAAACAGATTGGGAGACACTTGAACTCAGTATCACCGATCCTTTTTCCAACCGAATTATCTTTTGGGCAGATGCTTAATCGATATACATTTATTCAAAATCATCGAGATTAGAACGATCATCTTCTTCAAAACGTTGTTGCAACTGTTGATAAGTACGTGTTTTTTTAAATTCATCTAAAAATTGAATAGTTCCTACAGGGAAAAATTCCGTTTGGATTTCACCACGATAATAAGCTTCACGCATTGGCGTTGCCGAAATTGAATCTTTTAAACTATCTAGTTCAACCATAATCCACTCAGGAAATAGTCGTAAATAATATGAAGACTCATCCTTAAAGTGTCCAATCAAACCAACTTTTGAGTTCGGTTCAATTACGCCATTCACTAAAGATTTGACTTGTTTTACCCATTTTTCGTCATTATAAACATCTACTACATGTACAAAACGAATGCGTTTTTGCTCTTCTAACGAGAAATTTGACAAGATCATTTGCTCGCGCTCTACTGCTAAGAACGGATTTTTAATATTACGTTCCATTTGAGCAGAACCTAATGCCAAAACGACATAGTGGCTTTGTTGTAAGGCAATTTCAATTGTCTGCATATGAGCTAAATGAAATGGTTGAAAACGCCCTATAAAAACGAGATAGTCAAATTTATACATAATTAGATTTTCACTTTTTATGAACTCACCAGTTAACCGCATTACAAAAAATATGCGCCATAATGAGAACCTAAAAATTAACAACGTGGTTTAAAGCAAGGATAGTACGATGACACTTAGCTGTATTCAACAACCTCATCAACATTTACACGCAAATTTAGAAGGTGGCGTACTCACCTTAGCCATAAATCGCCCAGAAGCAAAAAATGCACTGTATGGCGAGCTTTACTTATGGATTGCCAAAGCACTTGATGAAGCTGACCAAGACAAAGATGTACGAGTAATCATTCTACGTGGTGTAGAGCAAGACTTTACCGCTGGTAATGACATGAAAGATTTTATGGGTTTTGTACAAAATCCTAATCTAGGTCCAGCAGGTCAAGTTCCTCCGTTTGTACTCCTTAAATCTGCTGCTAGATTATCAAAGCCGCTTATTATTGCAGTAAAAGGTGTGGCAATTGGTATTGGTGTTACGATTTTATTACACGCAGATTTAGTTTTTGCTGACAACACTGCCCTTTTCCAAATTCCATTTGTAAGTCTTGGCCTTTCTCCAGAAGGCGGTGCAAGCCAACTATTGGTTAAACAAGCGGGTTATCACAAAGCAGCTGAACTTCTATTTACTGCGAAAAAATTTAATGCAGAAACCGCAGTACAAGCAAGCTTAGTTAATGAAGTTGTTGAAGATGCTTATGCATCTGCTCAGGCAACCGCTCAACATTTAGCAGCTTTACCACTTGCCTCATTAAAACAAACCAAAGCATTGATGAAACATGATTTAGATCAAATTATTGAATGTATTGACCATGAAGCTGAAATCTTTATGCAACGCGTTCAATCTCCAGAAATGCTAGAAGCTGTACAAGCATTTATGCAGAAACGTAAACCAGATTTCTCGCAGTTTAATTAAAAATCAATTTCTATGATTTGAATAAACTCAAAGGCAGGCTCTTCATAAGGATGGCTTGCCTTTAATGCTTTTGCTACAGCCTTTGCATTTTCTTCAATTACAATTGTTTCAACTCGCCACTCATCAACTTGCTCAAGTTCACCCAACTCTCCGATATAAGGATCTGCACCTTTGACTGGTTTAAATTGCCCTATTCCTTTCACTTGCCATGCGCAGTGTTCGTAATTACCGATACCCCCCGCACCAGCAGAAAAAATAGCTTGTTTAGTCGACTCAAGATGTGAATCAGGCACGTAATAAATCAGCTTTAACATAGGTAGAATGGCTCAAAACTAGTGAACTTGCTTTAAATCATACCGTTAAAAAAGCTTCTAAATCAAAGTCAGCTCATCATTACTAAATAATTTGCTCCAATAAAGAGGATTTGAATGGCAAGCGCCAAGCCAAATAAGCGCCAGCCCTTATCTTTGGTATACATTGTTCTTATGTGATACTTATTTTTCATCATTTTGATCTCCGATTTTTATCGTTGTTACAGAGAAAGCAAAAATTGATCCAATTTTGAACTAAGCATAAAGTGTTAAATAGCCGAATGTCTATAGGCTTATAATTTTTCTAAAATGCTTAAAAGAGCTACACTCATTTTTATGTAGCTCTTATTCTGAACAAAATTTTAAATTTCAGTGTGCTAGCTGCGTCTTTATAATTTTAAGCATTCGATTTCTTTAAATATCTGTTCTCATATATTGTCATCATAAATGCTAAACCACATAAAATGACGAAGCCGCCAGTCATTGGTATTAATGTACCGTCATATAATTGCCCAATAATAGATGCAAGAATAAGAGACAAAACAGAAGATGCTGCACCAATAATGGCCGATGCCATACCTGCAACATGCCCCATCGGTTCCATTGCAATTGCGTTTAAATTTCCAAATAAAGTTCCAAATAATAAAAATAAAATGCAGGCATAAAGCATAAACATCCAGAATGAAACAGCCACACCTAAAAGTTGAATTCCTAAGAAAACTAAAGAAATTAAGCACAAACCTAGAAAGCCATAAATACAGATTGGACGCATACCAAACTTCATAACAATTTTAGAATTTGTAAATGAAGCAATTCCCATCACACCTGCGAGCACAGCAAAATATGCACTAAACTCTTGCCCTGTTTTACCAAACTGCTGCATAAAAATTTGCTGAGAAGTACCCAAATAACCAATGAATCCACCAAAACAGAAACCTGCACATAGCAAATAGCTCATGGTGGTTTTGTTACTTACGACTTCTTTAAAGCCTTCCTGAAATGCTTGTAGGCGCATAGGTAAACGATTTTCGGGAAGTAACGTCTCTTCCAAACGTAAAGCAACCCATGCCCCCACAACTGTGGCATAGGCCATATATAAAACAAAGATCTCACGCCAACCAAAGAAATGGATAATGAGCTGTCCCAAACTTGGTGCAATTGCTGGGGCAACCATAAACACCATCATAATTAAAGACATGATGCGGGCCATTTGAGCCCCACTGTATTTATCTCTAACAATTGAAATAGAAGCCACGTAAGGACCTGATACGCCAACCCCTTGAATAAAACGTCCAACTAGAAACCATTCAAAACTTTGTGTGGTAAAACACAACAAACTTCCCAGAAAGTAAATAACAATTCCTGTGAATAAAATACGTTTACGGCCAATCGCATCGGATAGAGGGCCAGCAATCAGTTGACCAATCGTCATACCAGAAAAAATACCGATAATGACCCACTGTGTCTGATTATTATTTTTTAAATCAAAAACTCGTCCGATTTCGCCCAAAGCAGGTAGGACTGCATCTATTGAAAAAGAAACAATAGACATGAGCAATGCCATTAGTAATGCAAATTCATGGAAATGGATTTTTGATTTCATTTTTCTTCTCTGCTATTTATTAATATCGTACTACATACAAATAAGCCACCTTACGGTGGCTTATTTCAACTTTTATATTAACCGATAAACTTACGTGCATTACGGAACATACGTAACCATGCACCATCTTCAGTCCATTCTTCTGGACTCCAAGAGTGTTGAATTGCACGGAAAGTACGCTCTGGGTGTGGCATCATGATCGTTGCACGACCATCTTTAGATGTTACACCAGTAATCGCTTCAGGTGAACCATTCGGGTTCAATGGATAATGTTGAGTCGGGTTACCATGGCTGTCAACATAACGCAAAGCAACTTGATTCGCTGCATTCAAGCCTGCAATATCAGCTTCACTCGCAACTGCACGACCTTCACCGTGTGCTACAGCAATCGGTAAAATCGAACCTTCCATTCCATTAAGCAATACAGAAACAGATTTTTCAACACGAACGTTTACACTACGAGCTTCAAAAACTTCTGACATATTGCGGTGGAAACGTGGCCAGTGTTCAGCACCTGGAATAAGTGGCGCTAATTGTGACAACATTTGGCAACCATTACAGATACCTAAGCTGAACGTATCTTCACGATGGAAGAATTGTTCAAACTGATCACGTAATTTCGCATTGAACAATACAGATTTTGCCCAGCCACCACCAGCACCCATTACGTCACCGTAAGAGAAACCACCACAAGTCACTAAACCTTCAAAATCACTTAGGCTAACGCGACCAGCAAGTAAATCACTCATGTGTACGTCAACGGTATTGAAACCAACCTTATCAAAGGCTGCCGCCATCTCAATATGACCATTTACACCTTGCTCACGCAAGATCGCCATATTAGGGCGACGTGTGTTAATGAACGGTGCTTCAATAGGTTCATTCAAGTCAAATGTTGGTTTAGCAATTAAGCCTTGATGTGATTTATCAGTAATTAAAGCAAATTCTTGGTCAGCAGTTTCAACGTTATCACGTAAACGTTGGATCTGATGAGATACTTCAGACCAAGCTTGTTGCAATTCTGCACGCTCTAGAGTCAAACCGTTTACAGATAATTGATCTGTGTTGTTTACACGACCAACTACAGCAATTGCATCTTTTAAGCTAGATGCAGCAACTTCTGCTTGTAAAGCGTCCCAATCAGTTGCTTTGATTTGAACTACTGCACCAATTTCTTCAGCAAACAAACTTGCTGGAGTTTGGTCTTCTAATGCAACACCTAAACGTGCAGCGAACATCATTTCAGCAACAGTTGCGAGTAAACCACCATCACCGATGTCATGGTAAGCTTGAATCAAACCACGGTTGTTCCAATCTTGAATTAAAGCAAAGAACGCCTTGAAATCATCAAAACTATCAACGTCTGGAGTGATTGAACCGATTGCTTTATATACTTGCGCAAGAATCGAACCACCTAAACGGAACTGGCCTTTAGATAAATCAATACGTACAAGTACTGAATCTTCTAAATTCTTAAGTTCCGGTGTTAAAGTTTTACGAACATCTGTTACTGGAGCAAATGCTGTAATTACACCTGTCATTGGAGATGTTACAGCTTTATCTTCACCGTTTTCGTTCCAAGTAGTACGCATTGAAAGTGAGTCTTTACCTACAGGAATCGCAATTCCTAAAGCAGGACACATTTCCATACCAATTGCTTTCACACCTTCAAACAATGCTTGGTCTTCACCTTTTTGACCAGCAGCAGCCATCCAGTTTGCAGAAAGTTTGATATCGCTAATTTGTTCAATGTTTGCACATGCAATATTAGTAATTGCTTCAGCAACTGCCAAACGAGCAGACGCTGCTGGATTTAACAATGCGACTGGTGGACGCTCACCCATCGCCATTGCTTCACCAGTGAAGCCTTGTAAGCTTGTAGTCGTTACTGCTGCATCTGCAACAGGAATCTGCCAACGACCAACCGTTTGATCACGCGCAACCATACCTGTAATTGAGCGGTCACCAATGGTGATTAAGAATGATTTAGAAGCAACTGTAGGATTTTTCAATACACGGAAAATCGCGTCTTTCAAATCAACTTTTGAAGCGTCAAATTCGTTACCTTTACGCTCAATTGTTTCATAAGAACGTTGCATACGCGGTGTACCACCAAGCATTACTTGCATTGGGATATCAACTGCATTGTTTTGGAACAATGGATCTTCAACAGTTAAATGACGTGCTTCTGTTGCTTCACCCAAAACGGCAAATGGACAACGTTCACGAGCACAGATTGATTCGAACTGTTCTAATGATTCTGGACGAATTGCAAGAACATAACGCTCTTGTGCTTCGTTTGACCAGATTTCCATTGGACTCATGCCCGGTTCTAATGAAGGAATCTTACGAAGGTTAAGAACTGCACCCAACTCATGGTCATTCACAAGTTCAGGCATAGCATTTGATAGACCACCCGCACCAACGTCATGTACAGAAACGATTGGGTTGAAGTCTTCTAAGCGCCAGCATGTATCGATTACTTCTTGGCAACGGCGTTCCATTTCTGGATTTTCACGTTGTACAGAAGCGAAATCAAGGCTTTCACCCATTGTACCGCTGTCTACAGAAGATGCTGCACCACCGCCAAGACCGATTAACATTGCAGGGCCACCCAATACAATGAGCAAGTCACCTGGTTGAATCGCATCTTTTTCTACATGGTCAGGACGAATGTTACCGTAACCACCAGCGATCATGATTGGCTTATGGAAGCCCTTCACTTCACCATTTACATTTTGTTCGAAAGTACGGAAATAACCATTTAATGCAGGGCGACCGAATTCGTTGTTAAATGCCGCGCCACCTAATGGACCTTCAATCATGATTTGTAATGGCGATGCCATACGTGAAGGTTTACCGTAGTTTTCTTCCCACGGTTGTTCAAAACCAGGAATATTTAAGTTAGAAACTGTAAAGCCCGTTAAACCAGCTTTTGGTTTACCACCACGACCGGTTGCACCTTCATCACGGATTTCACCGCCTGAACCAGTTGCAGCACCAGCAAATGGAGAAATTGCTGTTGGGTGGTTATGAGTTTCAACCTTCATTAAAATATGAGCTGCTTGGCTCTTATATTTATAAACAAAGTGACCATTTTCATCCGCTTTTGGATAAAAACGCATCGTGTCATAACCCACAATTACAGAAGCATTATCTTTGTATGCAGATAAAACGTCAGTTGGTGATTCTTTGTAAGTGTTTTTAATCATCTGGAACAATGATAATGGTTGTTTTTCACCATCAATTGTCCATTCAGAACCGAAGATTTTATGACGACAGTGTTCAGAGTTCGCCTGTGCAAACATCATCAATTCGATATCATTTGGATTACGACCAAGCTTACCGAATGCTTCTGTTAAATAATCAATTTCTTGTTCAGAAAGCGCAAAACCGAATTCATTGTTCGCTTTAACCAAAGCTTCTTTGCCTTGGCCCAAGATATCAATTGAATTTAATGGTTTTGGAGCTGTTTCTGAAAATAATGCTTTTGCATCTTCAATTTGAGCAAAAACTGTTTCTGTCATACGGTCGTGAAGTACTTGTTTAACTTCATTCGTAATTTCAGTAACGCCTTTTAACGTGAATAAAAGACCACGTTCTAAACGGTGTACTGGCGTATTACAGTTTTTGAAAATATCAGTTGCTTTAGAAGACCAAGGTGAAATAGTACCCACACGTGGTGTAACTAAAATCTGAATCTCATCACTTGCAGATTGACGAAGTTCAAAAGACTCACCGTCATTCAATAATTGCAAAGCAGATTGATGTTGCTGCTCGTTGAGCGCTTGATCAAACAAATAGACCCATTGGCTGTCAAAAGATTGAACAGAACTAATTGACGATAAACGTGTTAATAGTTGAGCTTTCTTAAAAGAAGAATGTGCTGCTGCACCGGCCACGATAAACATGTTGATTTTGGCTCCACGGGCAGGTCTTGTGAACCTTACCGCAATGTGACTTTAGAGAGAGCGCATATTCTACTGCTTCTTGCTAAAATCAGCTAGATGTAGAATCAGTATTCTGTAACCTAATTCTGCAAGAAGTGATTTGTTTTTTGTTCAAAATCATTTTTTTAGTCATTCTTGCTAAAAATAAATTGTTGCATGTTTATTCAATAACATAATAAAACCCGAACTAAGACAAACTATGTCGCACCAAGCTAGTGCTTTTAAGTTTTTTTTGGCATGATCAGCTTTTATAGTTTTGAATAATGATAAATGGAACAAATGCGTTGGTTAGAGCTGCTTTCCGCAGTTCGTTTAGGTAGCAAAAAAAGTAGTACAGAACTGGCTCGTAGCCCATTCCATAAAGATTATGACCGCATTATATTTTCTCAAAGTTTTCGTCAGTTAAACCGTAAGACACAGGTTCACCCTTTAGCACAGCATGATGGCATTCATACCCGCTTAACACACTCCCTTGAAGTTTCCTGCATTGGTCGCTCAATGGGTATGCTTGCCGCAGAAAAAATAAAAGATGAATTACCAGTGTGGATTTCACCTGCCGATGTTGGGGCAATTATTCAAGCAGCTTGTCTGGCCCACGATATAGGTAATCCGCCTTTCGGGCATGCGGGTGAATACGCAATTCGCGAATGGTTCGATGATGCCTCACATGATGATTTTTTAAAAAAGCTAAGTCCCGAAGAAGAAGCCGATGTACGTCAGTTTGAAGGTAATGCTCAAGGATTACGTCTATTAAGTCGCATTGACTATCATCCAAATGATGGCGGTATGCGCTTAACTTATGCAACTTTAGGTGCTTATCTAAAATATCCATGGCTTTCAAAAACAATTGCTTCGCAGGGTGACCGCCCTTCCCATCAAAGAGCAAAGTTTGGTTGTTATCAGTCTGAAAAAGAAATTTTAAAACAGATTGCTGAACAGCTCGGGCTGATTCAACTCGGTGAATATCATTATTGCCGTCATCCACTCACTTACCTGCTAGAAGCTGCTGATGACATTTGTTATGCATTAATTGATTTAGAAGATGGCATTGTCTTGAATATGCTGAGTTACCAAGAAGTTGAACCAATTTTTTTAAACCTTATTGCCGACTATGGTCAACCTGAAGAGTTGTCTCATCCAAACAGTACATGGCAACAAAAAATCTCAGCATTACGCGGCCGCGTTATGAAACGTCTTGTTGATGAAGTCACTACGGCTTTTGCCAAAAATCACTACGAAATCATTACAGGTCAGCTTAAAGGAAATCTTTTGCAATATTGTTCGCCAGATATTGCAATTGGTATCGAAACTGCCAAAAATCTGGCACGTGATAAAATTTTTGAGCACCCACAAAAATCTGGTTTAGAAATTATTGCACATCAAAGCTTACAAACGATTCTAGATGCATTTGTACCGCTCACAACACCACATAAGTCTTTAAGCTTTAAAGAACAACGTTTAATGTCTATCCTTAATCTATATGGTGCTAGCTTTAGCAATAATCACTACAGCAATATCATGCAAGTCCTCGATATTATCAGTAAGTTCTCAGATCATCAGGCTTATAGCTTGGCGCAAGAGCTACAAGGCAATAAAATAGGTTTGTTTTAAGCTGGCTTGATATAGAAAGAAATAAAACTAGTGTCGTTTTCAATTCATTTTAGAACGACCAGATTTACAGTTATGAATAAGTGAAATTACGCTATGATCGGATGTTTAATTGGCGAAGTGTTTGCCATAGAAGCCCCTACTGTCTTACTAAATGTGAACGGTGTGGGTTATGAAATTGATACGCCACTTTCAACATTTTGCCAATTACAAAAAGGCCAGAAAGTTACGTTATGGACGCATTTGGTTGTTCGTGAAGATGCTCAACAACTCTACGGTTTTAGTGATGCTCAAGAGAAAACAATTTTCCGCACCTTATTAAAAGTAAACGGTGTCGGTCCGAAAATGGCCTTAGGTATTTTATCGACGCTAAGTGTTGAGTTATTGGTTCACACCATTGAACATGATGATATTAATACGCTGGTCAAAGTTCCAGGGGTTGGCAAAAAAACAGCTGAACGTTTAATGATTGAACTCCGTGACCGTTTCAAAACATTGGCTCAAGGCACTTCAACTGTGGCGACCATGCCTCAAATTCAATTTGCTGCAAACTCTCCTGTTGCAGAAGCAGAAGCTGCTTTGCAATCTTTAGGTTATAAGCCACTTGAAGCACAAAAAGCTGTTGCTGCGGTTAAAGCCGATTACACAGAATCAGCCGATATTATTCGCGCTGCTCTCAAATCCATGATGAAGTAAAACACTTATGCAAGACCGTCTAATCAGTGGAACAGAAAAACCTGAAGATCATTTTGATCGGGCTATTCGACCAACTTCTCTTGCCGACTATATTGGGCAACCAGTCGTACGCGAGCAAATGGAAATTTTCATTGGCGCTGCTCGTGGTCGTGGTGAAGCTCTCGACCACACACTGATTTTTGGTCCGCCCGGCTTAGGTAAAACCACACTAGCTAATATTATTGCACGTGAAATGGGTGGCAACCTCAAATCTACTTCAGGGCCAGTATTAGAGCGTGCGGGTGATCTGGCGGCAATGCTGACTAACCTTGAAGAAGGCGATGTTTTATTTATTGATGAGATTCATCGTCTTTCACCGGTGATTGAAGAAATTCTGTATCCGGCTATGGAAGATTACCAATTAGATATCATGATTGGTGAAGGCCCTGCTGCTCGTTCAATTAAACTCGATTTACCCCCTTTTACACTCGTCGCTGCGACCACACGTGCGGGCTTGTTGACCTCACCACTACGTGACCGCTTCGGTATTGTGCAACGTCTTGAGTTTTACTCTGTAGAAGACTTGACTCACATTGTGTCACGCTCTGCAAACCTAATGGATGTACCCATTACAGTTGAAGGCGCAGAAGAAGTAGCACGCCGATCACGCGGAACACCTCGTATCGCCAACCGTTTATTACGACGTGTTCGTGACTATGCCCAAGTGAAAGGCACAGGCGAAGTGACCCATGAAATGGCACAGCGTGCGCTTGATATGCTCAATGTTGATAAAGCTGGCCTAGATACCCTAGACCGACGTTATTTGAGCATGCTACTCGAGCGTTTTGATGGTGGCCCTGCTGGAGTTGAAGCGCTTGCAGCAGCGATGGCTGAAGACAGCGGTACGCTTGAAGACGTGATTGAACCTTATTTAATTCAACAAGGTTATGTCATGCGTACTGCACGAGGTCGGATTGCAACCAACCAATCTTATTTACAGTTTGGAATGACACCGCCTGAGCCTAAAAACTAATCAAAGGAAGAGAATTTTCTCTTCCTTTTTTAATTTAATCTCTCTATCCAATTAAAATAATAATTGTCATATCAATAAATTAGTCACTCTATACCTTTTAAGTCTTTCTTTATACCTTATTGATTTTTTAATATTTCTAAAAACTAAATTATAAGAAATGTAGATATCAAATCTTATGAACAATAATATTTTTAGGATAAGGACATGTACAAAAAAGCCGCTTTGATTTTTCCACTCGCTCTAATGAGCCAGCTGAGCCTAGCAGATTGGGTAAAAGATGCTGCACAACAAAATGAAAATCAGGTGATTCAATTAAGACAACATATTCACGAGCATCCTGAACTTGGCAATATGGAATTTAAAACATCTGCACTAGTTCAAAAAGAATTAAAGTCTTATGGCATTCAAGTTAAAACAGGTTATGCAAAAACAGGCGTTATTGGCATTTTAAAAGGGAATAAACCCGGCCCTATTATTGCACTTAGAGCCGACATGGATGCGCTACCTATGGAAGAAAAAAGTGGTGTTTCCTTTGCCAGTAAACAAAAAGCAATCTATCAAGGTAAGGAAACTTATGTGATGCATGCATGTGGACATGATGCACACACTGCAATGTTATTAGGCGCAGCAAAAATTTTAGCTGCGAATAAAGATAAAATATCAGGCACAGTTATTTTTGTTTTCCAACCTGCTGAAGAAGGTGGTGCAGATATAGATAACTTCACGCAGGGTGATCAAATAGGTTCAAGAAAAATGATCGCAGACGGCGCATTTAGAGATTATAAACCCGAGGCTATTTTTGGAATGCATGTCATATCTGGTATGCAAAGTGGACACCTTTATTATAAAGATGGTGCCATTTTAAATAGTGCAGACCATTTACGTATTCAGGTCAACGGCAAGCAGGTTCATGGCTCAACCCCTTGGTTAGGTAGAGATCCGATTTATGCATCGGCACAAATGATTAATAATTTACAGAGCCTTATTAGTCGAAGAACTGATCTCACCCAAGGCATGGGCGTTGTCAGCATCGGTAACATTCAAGGTGGTACGGCAGGAAATGTGATTCCTGAACAGGTCAATATGATCGGTACTATTCGTTCTAATAACGAACAGATACGGGCAAATATCTTAAAAAGTTTACCAACTCTGATAGAGCATAACGCTCAAGCCAATGACGTGACCGCCAAAGTTGAAATTGCTCCTTACGCTCCAGTAACCATGAATGATAAAGCGCTCACTCAGTTTATTCAGCCAACCCTAGCCAAAGTTGTTGGCGATTCAAAACTTCATGTTTTAGATCATAATGCAAGCGCAAGTGAAGATTTTGCCTATTATGGCAAGTTAATGCCGTCATTCTTTGTTTTCTTGGGTGCAACACCAGAAAATCAGGACTTAACTCAGGCGGCACCAAATCATAGCCCTTATTTTATTGTAGATAACAAGGCTTTAAAAACTGGGACCGAGCTACATGTAAGATTCGTATTAGATTATCCGAATATATCAAAACAAGTTCAAACTTCATGGAAGCCCTCTTAACTTAAAAAGCTTGCTAGCCATAAGATATAGCGTTTTTAGATTAGAAATACAGCAACCGCAATTGAAAGGTTGTGCCATAGGACTTAGTATGCAATCTGCTAAACTGCCCCGTATTTAAAAGCAGATGTATGGCTGTTGAATAGAGCTGATGTTTTATTCAAAGCCATATTTTAAATATAAAGCTCTATAGTGAACTAAAACGGAATACTCTCATGGCGAATCATTTTGAATTCAACATTCGTGTTTATATTGAAGATACGGACGCAGGTGGTATTGTTTACCATGCCAACCATATTCGCTATATGGAACGTACCCGTACTGAATGGCTCCGTGCTTCTGGCGTTGATCATTACTGGCATCAAAAAGACTACAACTTTGTCGTACACAAAATTGACGTAAAATACATGCGTCCTATTTTAATGGATGATTTAATTACTGTTACAGCACGTGTAGTTTCATGTAAAGCTGCGTCATTTGTGTTGCAACAAAATATTTATCGTGGTGAAATCTTGCTTGCTTCTGGCGAGGTTGAGTTGGCATGTTTAAGTAAAGAACTTGTAGCTCGTCGTCTTCCAGAAGAAATACGTGATCTTATTCGTAAAGAATTGGAACAAGACTAAAAAAACAACCGGCATATGTAACCTATGGCAACAAACATTGAATCAACCCTGCATATTTCTGACCTTATTTTACAAGCAAGTCCAGTCGTTCAGTTGGTCATGCTAATTTTATTGTTAGCATCGATCTTTAGTTGGTATCTGATTGCCAAGTTACATATGAGTTATAAAAAAGCACATCAAGACGATGAACATTTCCAAAAAATGTTCTGGTCTGGTGCTGAACTCAATACACTTTATAACAATGCCCAACTCAACTCAAAGCGCTCTGGGCTTGAAGATATTTTTTATCAAGGGTTGAGCGAATTTTTTAAACTCAAAAAGCGTCAGGCTCCTGTTTCACAAACAATAGAAGGCACTGAACGTATTTTGCGTGTAGGTTTGAGTCGTGATCAGAGCCATTTAGAATACGGCTTAGGTACTTTAGCAAGTATCGGTTCTGTAGCACCGTACATCGGTCTATTCGGTACTGTTTGGGGTATTATGAATGCCTTTATCGGTTTAGCTGCGGTTGATCAGGTAACTCTAGCAACTGTTGCACCGGGTATTGCCGAAGCACTTATTGCAACTGCAATTGGTTTGTTTGCCGCAATTCCTGCTGTATTAGCTTTTAACCACTTCACTGCTAAAAGTGAAAGTGTTTATTCTGATCGCGCTTTATTTGCTGAAGAGATGATTGCTTTATTGCAACGTCAATCTGTGGGTTCATCACAGGAAGATGCATAATGGCAATTCAGCGTTCAGGGCGCTTTGAGCGCATAAAAAAACCATTAAAAAGTGATATGAACGTCGTACCTTATATTGACGTTATGCTCGTGCTTTTGGTTATTTTTATGGTAACCGCCCCTATGATTACCAGTGGTATCAAGGTCGATTTACCTCAAGCAAATAACCATCCAATCGAATCAAAAGATATGCCAGCCATGGTAACAATTGGCAAAGATGGCAATATTTATCTTCAGTATGAAGATTACAAAGATAATGAACCATTATCTCGTGAAAAGCTTGAAGAAGTTTTAAGCGATGCTCAAAAACAAGCTGAACAAGAAAACAAACAACTCACAGTTTTAGTCAATGGTGATAAGTCTCGTCCTTATGGGGAAGTCGTATCATTGATGGCGAGTTTACAAGAAGCAGGTTTAACTCAAGTTGGCCTTCTGACAGAGCCTTTAAAATAAGCTATGAACAAAAATCAAAAGCCGCCCTTTAAACAAAATGCGATTGCATTGAGCTTTACACTCGGAGTTCATGCAATTGCCATTGTTGGCTTGCTTTTTTTAGGCTTGAGTAAACCACCTGAACAGCCAAAAAAGCTAACAACTATTTTAGTTAAGCCAGAAGATTTGCCTCCTCCTTTAGCAAAAGAAGTTGAACAAGAGACTACAGCTACCAATGAAGCAAAAGAGGTATTAACCCCTATTGTGGATGAAACGCTTCCTCAAAATCTTCCGACTACGCCTCCTCCTCCAACAACTCAACAACTTGCTGCCCAACAGCAAAAGGCCGAACAGGCACAACAAGCTAAGTTAGCTGAGCAAAAACGTAAAGCTGAAGAAGCTGCAAAAATGAAACAAGCAGCGGAACAGCAACGTAAAGAGGAAATACAAAAACAGCAGGCTGAAGCTAAAGCAAAATCAGAAGCCGAACAAAAGCGTAAGGCCGAACAAACGGCAAAAGCTCAAGCAGATGCCAAAGCTAAGCAAGAGCAAAGTGAAGCTCGTAAAGCTGCTGAAGACGCTAAACGTAAAGCTGAGGCTGATGCAAAATTAAAACGTGAAGCTCAAAAGGCCGAGAATGCTAAGCTTCAAGCACAACAAGAAGCTAAGCGAAAAGCTGAAGCAGATGCTAAAGCCAAGCAACAAAAAGCTAATGACGATGCTAAACGTAAAGCTGAAGCTGATGCAAAAGCCAAGCAGCAAAAAGCTGCCGATGACGCTAAACGCAAAGCTGAAGCTGCTGCTAAAGCTAAGCAGCAAAAGTCTGCTGATGATGCTAAACGTAAAGCGGAAGCAGATGCGAAAGCTAAACAGCAAAAAGCTGATGATGCTAAACGCAAAGCTGAAGCAGATGCAAAAGCTAAACAACAAAAAGCTACTGACGATGCTAAACGTAAAGCAGAGGCCGATGCAAAAGCCAAACAGCAAAAGGCTGCTGACGATGCTAAACGCAAAGCTGATGCTGATGCTAAAGCCAAGCAAAAAGCTGCTGACGATGCTAAGCGTAAAGCTGAAGCAGAGGCCGAAGCCAAAGCTGCATCTGCTCAAAAAGCACAAGAAGAAGCAGCTCAAAAGAAAGCTGAAGCTAAAAAAGTTGCTTCTTCAGCTAGACGCGATTTTGAACAAAAGATTCGACGCTCTTGGGACGTTCCAACTGGCAGTAGTGGTAAAACAGTTGGTGTTCGCTTCACTCTCTCCGATTCGGGAAGCGTTAACTCTATTGTGATCACGCGTTCAAGTGGTGATGATGCCTTAGACGCAAGTATTAAAGCTGCAATTCAAGCCGCAGCGCCCTATCCTATGCCATCAGATCCAGATGCAAGACGTGAAGCAAGAAGTGTTAGCTCTACATTTAGAGCGCAATAATTTTGAAAGAGTTACATGCTTTAAATAGTTTAAGGCATGTAACTATGCTACAAAATCAACAGTCACAAAAATACCTGCTATGACTTTAAACTTATGAATACGAGCCGCAAACACCTGCTATCTTTAGCACTGATCACTGCCTTAAGCCCTATTGCTTCTACCACTGCTTTTGCCCAGTTATATCTGGAAATTGCCAAAGCACCAGATCAGGCACCCAAAATTGCTATTGTCCCGTTTACCAACGACAATGGGCTCTATCCTATTGTTGAAACAGACTTAAACCGTTCTGGACGCTTTACAAGCTCATCTAAAAACTTACCTGCCAATGCTGCAATTAATCAGATTCAAGCTTCTGACTGGCAAGCCGCAGGTATACCATATGTAGTTACGGGTCAAATTAAACAAACAGCGACAGGTTTTGAAGTTCACTACCAACTTTATGATGTACAAAAGCAACAATACATTTTAAATGAACTTTTAAATGTACCAGCTGCACGCATACGCCAGGCTGGCCATATGGTAAGTGATGCTATTTATCAAGCGCTTACTGGTATTCCAGGTGACTTTAGTGGCCGTATTGCTTATGTATTAAGAAACCCAGCTACACCTGCTGAGCGTTATACCCTACAAATTGCAGATACGGATGGTGAACAACCAAAGACCGTTTTATCGTCTCGTGATCCAATTTTGTCTCCTGCATGGACACCAGATGCTAAAAAAATTGCTTATGTTTCTTTTGAAACTAAACGTCCAGCAATTTATTTACAGGATTTATCAACTGGAACACGTGAAGTTCTTACTAGTTTCAGAGGCCTAAACGGCGCACCAAGTTTCTCACCCGATGGCCAATCAATGCTATTTACAGCATCTATGAATGGCAACCCTGAAATCTATCAAATGGATTTATCAACTCGCCAAGTCAAACGCATGACAAATGACTCGGCAATTGATACCGAAGCACGTTATACACCAGATGGAAAATCCTTTATTTTCACTTCTGACCGTGGTGGCTCTGCCCAAATTTATCGTTACACCTTTGCTGATGGCTCAGTAAAGCGTTTAACATTTAAAGGGTCATTTAATGCACGTGGAACTCTGAGTGCAGATGGTAAAAAGATTGCACTTGTTCATCGCCCAAGTGGCAGCAGTTATAAAGTTGCAATTCAAGACATTAATACTGGCATCACCAATATTCTTACCCCAACTAGTTTAGATGAATCACCAAGTTTCTCACCAAATGGGCAAATGGTGGTCTACGCAACTCGTGAAGGCAACCGTGGCTTGTTGTCTATTATGTCTACTGATGGACGTTTCCGTATGAATTTACCAAGCGAACAAGGTGAAGTACGTGAACCAGCCTGGGCACCAAAATAACTTTTAATTCCATTGACGGAGATGATCATGAAATCAATCAAGTATTTAGCTCTACCCTTTCTTAGCGTAGCACTCGTAATGACAGGCTGTGCTAGCCGTAAACCTGCAGCGACTACCACGACTGGTACAAATCCAAGCACGGTAAACACTTCTGGTTTAAGTGAAGATGCTGCATTAAATGCTCAAAATTTGGCAGGTGCTTCATCTAAAGGTGTAACTGAAGCAAATAAAGCGGCTTTGGCTAAACGCGTTGTTCACTTTGATTATGACAGCAGCGATTTATCTACTGAAGACTACCAAACACTTCAAGCTCATGCTCAGTTCCTTATCGCAAATGCAAATTCAAAAGTTGCATTAACAGGCCATACAGATGAACGTGGTACACGTGAATACAACATGGCTTTAGGTGAGCGTCGTGCTAAAGCTGTACAAAGCTATTTAATTACCAATGGTGTAAACCCGCAGCAACTTGAAGCTGTAAGTTATGGTAAAGAAGCTCCTGTTAATGCGGGACATGATGAATCAGCGTGGAAAGAAAATCGCCGCGTTGAGATTAATTACGAAGCAGTCCCTCCTTTATTAAAATAAGGGATATGCATAAAAAAACGCTCATAATAATATGAGCGTTTTTTATTACTTAAGAAGATTTCTTTTCTTCTTCAGGATGTTGCATGGACTCAATCAAATCATGCTTATTAAAATCTTTATATTCAGGTTTTGCCTCATAATCTTTCCAAGCTTCCTGAACATTTTCTTTCGAAATTTCATCTAGATTGATTGGTTCACCTGCCGTGGGGGTCGCATCAAACTTCTTTGTTGTCATTTCGATTCTCCTAAAAATATACAATCCTTTGTAATGCAATCAACATACCATTTTAATTGGGGCTTGTAAGCATAAATCCAACACAAATAAAGTAAGATAATTTTTATTTTGTGACATTCTCATCTAGAATATGCCACGTATTTATCTGACTCATTTTGATGCTTGAAGCACAGGAGCGTTTTTTTATGTCCAACCTCACTTTGTCCCAATTTTTACAACAACAAAAAGGGAATCTAACACCTGAGTTGGCTCAAGTCATCGATACTATTGCCACGACCTGTAAAACAATCGACCAAGCATTACAAAAAGGTGCTCTGGCTGGTATTTTAGGTAGTGCTGGTAATGAAAATGTTCAGGGTGAAACACAGAAAAAACTTGATGTGATTTCGAATGACTACTTAATTGATGCTTTAAAAGTACACCCGCACGTAGGCGGTCTCGCTTCTGAAGAGCTTGATGAGTTCACACCTGCACAAGAAAATGGTAAATACCTCGTTTTATTTGATCCATTAGATGGCTCAAGTAATATCGATATTAATATGTGTGTAGGTACGATTTTCTCTATTTTGCCTTCAAAAAATGCAGTAACACAAGCAAACGATTTCATGCAAGCTGGTACACAGCAAGTTGCTGCTGGTTATGTACTTTATGGTCCATCGACTATGATGGCTTTAACTGTAGGAAATGGCGTAGCATTCTTTACTTTAGATCCAGAAACTCAAACCTTCTTGCTGACGAATGAGAATGTACAGGTTGCAGCAGATACTCAAGAATTCGCTATTAACGCATCCAACCAGCGTCATTGGGAACAACCCGTAAAACAATATATTGATGAATTACTCGCAGGTAAAACATCTGTGCGTGAAAAAGATTTCAATATGCGCTGGGTAGCATGTATGGTGGGTGATATTCACCGTATTTTATGTCGTAGTGGTATTTTCCTTTACCCATACGATTTAAAAGATCCGAAAAAAGCTGGTCGTTTACGTTTAATGTATGAAGCGAACCCAATGAGTATGCTCATTGAACAAGCAGGCGGTGCATCAACTACAGGCCGTGTACGCATTCTAGAGATTGAACCTACAGAACTTCACCAACGTGTACCTGTAATCATTGGTTCTAAAAATGAAGTTGAACGCGTAACAAGCTACCACTAATAATTTTAATTACTTAGGGCATCATAGTATGATGGTGCCCTTTTGTTGGATATTTTCTTATGGCGGTTATTTTTTTAGAATCAAAAGACAATGCAAAAATTAAACATTTGCGTGGATTAATCGAACTCAGTAACGCCCGAAAAAAGCACCAACAAACCGTTCTTGAAGGCACCCATCTTTGTTTGGCTTGGTTACAACAGCAAAAAAAGATTTTTTCTTTATTTACGACAGAACAAGCATTAGAACACGAAGATTTAAAGAAAATAACAGAGCTACATCAAGGCCATATCTTTGTTATTAGTGAAGTTTTATATAGAGATTTGAGCACATTAGGTACAAGCTTACCTTGTTTAGCGATTATTGATTTACCTAAAACTGCATCAACCATCGACTACAATGTAGACACCTTAATTCTAGAAAATATTCAGGATCCTGGTAACGTAGGTACACTTCTACGTTCAGCAGCAGCAGCAAATATTAAACAAATCATTTGCACACAAGGCTCTGCATCACTTTGGTCACCGCGAGTTTTAAGAGCAGGTATGGGCGCTCATTTTAGCTTACATTGTTTTGAAAACTTTCAGCTGACAGATATTCTCCCAAAATTCCAAATTCCAGTTTTTGTTACTAGCTCTCATCGCTCAACTAGTCTTTACTCAAAAGACCTTTCTAAACCGTGTGTGTGGATTTTAGGAAATGAAGGACAAGGTGCTAGTGATTATGCATTAGATCACGCACAATCAGTGACTATTCCTCAACCAGGTGGACAAGAGTCATTAAACGTGGCAATTGCAGGATCTATTTGTTTTTTTGAGATGGTTCGCCAGCGCCAATAAAACGTTAATTTATTTTACATCGCACATATTTGTGAAAAAAATCAATTACACTAGTAAAAAATAACCGATTGTTGTCAACCTCCCACCTCTTTTCAACGTTATATAAGAGATATATTGAAGATAAGGTGGGTATGTCCAATGACAGGATTTTCCATCTCCATGGATTTAGCACCGAAAAAGTCTCGATCGGAAACATCTAGTGCTCATGCCAGCACGGCTGAGCAACGCCTGAAAGTTTTTATGCAAGATGTTACTGGTCGTGCTTTGGTGATGATGGAGAGTGCTACCCAAGGTCAGCAAGGTATTGCGATGGATTTGGTACAAGAAGCATTTATTGCTTTACACAAATCTTACGCCGATAAAAGTACTGAAGAATGGTATCCCCTGTTTTACACTATTTTGAATAACAAACTTCAGGATTGGCGCCGCAAAGAAGCTCGTAGAGCAAACCCATTTTCATTCTTCAAAAAAGTTAGTCTGGATAATGACGACGACGAAGTTATCGATGTAGTTGATGAAAAAGCCATTAATCCTGCAGATTTTCTCGATCAAGCGGTAACCATAGAGGAAATTCGGGAAGCGATTGAAAAACTACCTGTTCGTCAACAACAGGCATTTATGTTACGTGCGTGGGAAGGGTTTGACACCCATACAACAGCTCAGATCATGAACTGTACCGAAGGTAGTGTGAAAACCCATTATCACCGAGCAATTCAGGGACTTAGAGAATACTTGGCACATTTAAATCCCTTGGGAGGTTCTGATGAATCATGATGATTTCACTAAAAAGGTGACATCCAAACTTGATAGTTTGGCAGATCACCATAAAAATAAAACAGTGGTCATGAATCATGTGCTTGACCATATTCAACAAAAACCAGCCTCTTATTATAGTGTCTGGAAAATGACTGGTTTCGCACTTGCCGCAGCAATTACAGGTTTTGTGATTCTGCCTAACTCAGTCGAAATTGTGGATAAGCCACAAAATCAAGTGATCGTAAATCCTAAATTATCTCCACAAATGGTGGAAGATTTAGAGATGTTAATGGTGTTGGGTGAGGATAAAGTACAACATGGCAGCTAAAAAATTAGCGCTTATCCTGTGTTCATTAAGTTTCTTGCAGACAAGTTTTGCAGGTTTTGAACGCTTTTGGATTTTTTCTAAAGATGCCAATGCACAAGTCGATGACACATGGGATGCCCTTTCCGAAGAAGAGCAACGTGCAGTCATTAAACGTTACCAGAGTTTAAAAGAGCTACCAGCGAATCAAAGCACTAACTTACAGCAACGTATGGACTGGTTTACTCAACTTCCTGAAGCTGAAAAACAAAAAATGCGTGAAGCATGGCAAAAAATGAGTACGCAAGAGCGAAAAGACTTACGTGAGCGTATGCTTAAAGCGAATGGTGAAGAAAGAACAGCAATTCGTGAAGAATACATGAATAAGTATTTAGAACACTAACCTCTTATTCAGTTATCAAAGATAAGACATCTATTCACTTAATTATTTGATCTTATTTCTTATAAAAAAGCCTCCAATTGGAGGCCTTTTTATTCTTTAAGTTTATTTACGGTAGCGTCTATAAACTGCTAAACCAAGTAAAGAGGCTAAAGATAAAATTCCTAAGCTACCACCACCGCCTCCACCACTTCGAGAATCATCTGTGGTAGTTGCGGTACTGATTAAATTAATTGTCCCTGATTTCGCTGAAATTAATCCATCAGCATCATAGACATTATAAGATAGGGTATCGTTAAAAGTGTTAAAGACATTTTTTGCTTGAATATAAATATTACCGCCGTAACATGTATTTTTATTGTCTTTACCAGGGCACGGTCCTTCTCGATCTGCCTTAACTACAGTAAAGATTCCATCTTTTGAAGTTTTACTCGGTAAATAAATTGGTAAGTCCGCAAATTGAGGCTTATTAGGCTTTGTAATAAGTGTACTAACTGGCCCATCTCCATCATCATTCGCATACTTTAATAAATTTAAAGGAATCATTTCATTTGCTAAATACTTAAATGTTATTGTGCCATCTCCCGAAACAGGAGCGATATTTGCAAATTTTGCTTTGATCAAGCCACTACTAAGTTCTACACCAGCTTTGGTGGTAATAGTATATTTACAAAACTCATTAGTTGTACTTGAAGTGCGATCATCATCAACACGATAAAAAAGAATTTGCTGTACATTTGGATTCCAGACACATCTCTGGTTTTCCTTAGTTTTAGTATCAGGAGTTAAATCTTCTACTTTTTGCGCCACACCCAAGGGCTCTGCCTTAACATTATAATCAGCCGTATTAAAAAACTTTAATACATGGTTAATGTCTTCCGTTGGTAGAGGAAAACCATAATTTTTTAAATCAATGTAAATTGCTCGATATTTTGTATTTAAATGAGCAGTATCATTTTTAAACTTATCGAGTAAATCCTTAAATTCAGCTAAACGAACTTTATAGTAAACGATAAAGTTTGATGGCGTAGTTGGATCTTTGAGCAGGCTATCATACAAATCATAGCTTTTTTGATATGTATCTATTAAAGTCGTAAATGAAATATTACCTAAACCTTCTAGATCACCTGCCGTAAGTTTCATTAATTCAACTGAACCAATATCACAACTATTTTTATTTAAAGTTTGATAATAGTATGTATTACTTACCAACCTAGCTAACCCACGCTGATCTTGAGTCTGGCAAGTAACTTTATTTTCTGAATCTACATCAATTAAATCTGGCGCTGAAAAATTATTTTTAGGATAGTAAATTGGTAAAAAACCATTATTTTCATTAGGTCCTTTTAAAGGCTCTAATAAAGTATTTAAAGTATTATTTATTACATCAAGGTTCGTGTTGCCCTCAGGAACTACTTCTTTGGGTACATCACATTTAGGTGCATTGCCTGTTAAATTTAAAGCATTAAACCGCAAATCTAGTCCAGTATCTTTTTCCTCAGCTGCTGCCCCAAGTAAATATCGGCAAGCATAAGACCCTTCATTAAAAGCTAATACATTAAAGTCTAATTTTTTATCACCTAATTTGTCATATAAAAAAGTTGTGTTTGCAAAGTTCTCAACAATCGTATTATTTTGCAGTATTAAACTACTATCCGAACTTAAATTACTGGTTTGATTTTTTGATGGATCAGCATCACCTGTAAATTTAAGAATACTACCGTTAGTCGGACTCGCAATATTTTGTGCAATTGTATTATTTGTAAAAGTCGCTGTAGGACTACCACAAAAATTAAAAGCACTTATTGAACTAGTCGATCCATTATTAACAAAACTATTTGAATCCAATGATATAGTACGTGCGCTATATGAAGTATTAAACATACAACTCATTGCGAGAATACTACCTTCAGTTGAAGTAAGGCCATTGTTTTGAATTAAAGAATGACTCATCGTTAAACTAGCAGTATTACCCCCAAGGTAAATCGCGCCACCTTTAGAAGCCTGTGAGTTCAATATTTGACTATTTTTTAGAGTTACATCAGCTCCAGCATATATTGCCCCACCAGACTCAATAGTTTTACCATTTTCTAAAATAATATTAGTTAATGTTAAAGGTTGCTGATAAACAGCCGTATTAAAGATACGTGATTTTCCCCCAGCATTTATACGAGTTTCAAGCGCTTTTTGGGCTGGATAGTCATTCGTTAAAACTCCTTTTCGCTCCCAATCCGTCGCTTCTTTCCCAATAATATTCAAACCGATTTTAGGGGTTAATTCTTTATTTAAGGTGTAAGTACCACCTTCTAGTTGAATTGTGTAGTTTGCATCAATTGCAGAAACCTCACACCCTCCATAAGATTTACGCATTTCAGCTGCTGTGATAGCTTCACGTAGAGAACATGCATTCATGTTCTCATTATCCTCATCAGCAAATGTTGTAACTTTTATTGTTGTTTGTGCCATTAAAGGCATTGCAGCGATAACAGTAATTACACCCAGTGCTTTTTGATAATTTTTCATAGCCCACATCCCTGTTTATGACTTGAAACGGCGTAATGCAATTAATCCAAATAAACCTAAAATTAAACCACTACCTACACTTCCCCCACCGCCAGTACTCACCGATTTATCTTCAATTCCAGATAAAGGTTCCTGAACAATTCTTGTTGGGATAGTAATATATTGAAAATCTTCACCCTCATTAAAACGAGATACGCTAGTAACCACTTGAATACTAAAAATATCTGCACCATGCCAATTTCCATTTGGCGTATAAATTACATTACCATTTTGATCTAAGGTTA
The DNA here is from genome assembly GCF_038562025.1 of Acinetobacter sp. D009. Lineage (NCBI taxonomy): Bacteria > Pseudomonadati > Pseudomonadota > Gammaproteobacteria > Moraxellales > Moraxellaceae > Acinetobacter > Acinetobacter sp. D009. Next base: position 935,963 of record NZ_CP151886.1, on the reverse strand, counting down.
TAGTGCCTTTTGAAACTGGTGTATCTGTACTTTGTCTAACTTTAAGACATCCTGGTTGCCAGTCTTTGCCATCAGCACGCTCACCAAACAATCGCTTACACGTAGCAGGCGTAACCAAATCAGCTTCACTTAAAGAACCTAAAATACCGAATTTTGCAACTTGGCCATATTTAATATCTTGACCAACTGAAGAGACTTCACTATCTACGATATATTCGATTGCACCTAAATCACAGAGCTCATCATATCCACTCCGACTCTTACCACGTTGATCGTATCTTTCACAACTTGCTAAACCAATTGAAGAGCCATCACTATAAAGACGTCCTTTATTAATGATCAATGATTCAGCTAAATTTTTATAATTCTCAAGTAATCGTGGTCTAAAGAAACCCAGAAAGCTATTTTTTGGTGTGTTATAAGGGCATAACAATCCATTTTGAGCCGTTACATCGCACACACCTTCATCTGTATCTCCCGCAATTAATTTTTCATTAGCGGGATAAAGAATATTTGGAAGCTTTGAGGTCGCATTTCGGTTACATTCTGCGGTAACCAAATTACTTTGTATAACTGCTTTATCAGTTGTACCTACCTGACAATTTAGAGTATTCCCTACTAATATACTGTTTGAAACAGAAGCATTTCCTTGAGGAGCATCAAGAAATAGTCCTTTGTCATTTTTAATCATCGTAATATTATTAACAAACATCCCATCTCGGATATTTGCAATAAAACCACCTTTATTATGAAAAATTGTACTATTACTTAATCCAATAGCACGTGAAGTTAAATATCCCCCAGTACTTTCATCTGCGAACTTGGTTTGAACATACAATAAAGCATTATCTGCGGCTGTAACTTCATTATCACGTAAAACAGATTGAGTAATGTAATAAAGAGGCATTTCACTATATAAAACTGCTCCCTGACCCGCTTTATTATTCTGTATTAAATTATTGGTAAGGGTAACTGTACCAGCTGTTCTTGTCGTATTAGATAAATTACCAGCATTATAAATTGCACCACCACGAGTAGCGTAACCATTAAGCAAACGTGAATTTTTAATAGTTAATTGTTCATGGTTATAAATTAATCCTCCATCTAATACGGAGGTTTTAGAGCCAGCCCCTTGTAAATTAAGATCACTCAAAGAAACAGAAAAAGAGGTTTTTTCAACATTACCATCATCAATTTTAAAGAGGCGGTCTGTACCTGCCATTTTAATGCTAGCGTTATGGGTTCCTGGAGCATCATTATCAATAAAACTAGAGTCACTCTCTGTAAGGATATTTAGAGGCCCAGTAATTGTTATACTTGTATTCAATGCATATTCTTTATCACGCTTCAAAATAATATTTGAAGAGGCGTCTTTACCTCCGCATCCGTGATAACCAGTTGCATATTTTTCAACATCAGCAGCATTGGAAGATGCTCGATAATTAAGAAATTGTACGGCCTCACGCAATGTACATAACGTATCGTCTTTATCTTCATCAATTAAACTTGTGACTTGAATATCGGCAGAATAAGCGTGTCCAGCAGCAGCCAATAAAGCAAAAGCAATGCTCCGTTTGAGCATACCCATCTCCTTACATCTTTTTTCATTTTTCTTTGTCAATATTGCAAAATTTCCGCTTTTGCAATCGCATCCTTTGTGCGTACTTTGTCACAGGAAGTAGAATTTCTCAAGACATTTTGGTCGGTCTGTAGAGTCATTTTTGAGCTAGATTACAAAAAGCTTCGTAGATCTAAAAAAGTTTTTTAAATACAAAAAAGTGGCGTATTAAAAAATTAAAAGAAAATTTAGAAGATATAAATATAACTATTCTGAAATAAAAAACTTATGTAGGGAAAGCCATTTTTTAAATTGTATGAGTTTAATTTAAGCAAAACAGCAAACTTAAGCTAGAAACTCTACTGTTGATACTCATCAATCAAAGCGTAAATTTGTCTTAAAGTCGCATTAGAAAGTTTTGTTTTTTCACCTTTGAGTAGTTTTTCTAACTGAGCAACAGTTTGCAGTAAAAGAGATGCTTGGTGAGGACCATGTAATAATAAGTAATCAACAATTTGTTGATCAAAGTGGATACCACGTCTAGCCATTACAGATGTCACCAAGGCATAGCGGTCTGCATATAAACTTCCACTCGGCACTTTTACACTAACGGCCTGTGTAAGTCGTGACTGTAAGTCTGGCAATTCAAGCTTTAATTCGATCGGTGCTACACGCGAAGAGAATACCAGTTGTCCTTCGTGATTATTCATTAAATGAAAAACAGCTTTCTGCCAGTGAGGCACACCACTAATCGATTCAATATCATCCAAAGCAACAAGATCATAATGTTCTAAAGACGTAATTGCCTCAATAGGTGCATCAAGCAGTTCAAGCAAAGATACTTTAATAGCAGATTTGCCTATTTCTAAATAAGAATCACAAATTGCAGAAAGTAAATGACTTTTCCCCGTCCCCGCTCCACCGTAAATATAGAACCTACTCACCAGACCAGCATGTAGTTGACGCACGGCATCGACTACATGCCCCCAACCCGGTCCCGAAAAATCACTGATTCGGGCATCAAGTTGAGGTTCTATATCCAGTTGGAGTTGACGCATATATTGAATTAACCTTGAAATTATTTCTGGTTAGGAGATTTTAGTTCATCTGTATCTTGCTGTGTTTTAACTTCAAGATCAAGCTTAGTACTTTCAGTTTGTACATGAATTTGCTCAATATCGCCATGTTGGATCACTAATGTAGATGGTGGAGCATAAAGTGAGCTTCTTTCGTAATTCTCTCTTAAATGCTTCAACAACACTACAATAACCGCAGCAACAGGCAATGCAATTAACATTCCCAAGAAGCCTGCAAGCTGTGCACCTGCCAATACTGCAAAAACAACTGCTACAGGAGATAAACCAATTTTATCACCCAGTAGGAATGGCTGTAGGATATAGCCTTCTACCGCTTGGCCAATCATAAAGACGATACCAACCAGTAATAGATGCATCCAATCCAAGCCAAACTGGAACAGGCTAGCAATAACAGCGGCAATAATACCTACGGCAAAACCTAAATAAGGAATAATACTAGCAAGCCCTGCCACCATACCAATAATCAGGCCAACTTCCAAACCGATGAGCTGTAAACCAACTGCATACACTACGCCAAGCAATAGCATGACAAGAAACTGACCTTTAACAAATGCCCCTAAAACGCTATGGCATTCACCAACGATCTGTAAAGTAGTTGCTTCATATGGACGCGGAATGAGGCGGCGTAAGTTTTGTAACATACGTTCCCAATCAAGCAAGAAATAGAAAGCAATAATTGGAATTAAAACAACCGTTCCACCAATCTGAATAAAATTCAAACCAGATTGAGCCAGTTTTAATAACACTGCCTGAATGCTGTCTGCGCTATAGTTTGTTTGGACATATTCCATGACAGCTTTAGACAACTGCTCTGTGTCAATTTCCATTTGCTGGACATTAAATGTCGAAGACACCCAAGGTAAAAAGGTAGCGTTAATCCAGTGAATACCTGCTGGAATACTATCTCGGGCATAAACTAATTGTTTCCAAATCAGTGGAACTAAATACCAGAGTGCAATAGTTAAGGTTACACCTATTCCAACAAATACCACGCTAATTGCTAACCAGCGAGGCAATTTCATTTTTACTAGCACATCAACAAGTGGACTGAATAAATAAGCCAGGAAAAAAGCACCGATAAAAGGAATGACTACAGGCTTGAGTAAGTACAACACCCATACCAGCAATACAATACCTGCGAGTAAAAAAATACGGCGCAGTATACGATCTTGCATAAAATCTAGCCTTTTTTGATTTAATCGTTATAAATGAAAAAATATTTTTATTAAAGATAGCATTTTCGAGCATAAATAACATAAGAGTTTCGTATATTCAGGTTATAATCTGCCGCCAATGCGGAGACTTCATTTATGAGCAACTCAACTTCTACCCCAAATACCGGTTTAAGCTACAAAGATGCGGGTGTCGACATTGAAGCGGGCGACGCACTGGTCGATCGTATCAAGTCAGTCGCTAAACGTACAAGTCGTCCTGAAGTAATGGGCGGGCTTGGTGGCTTTGGTGCACTATGCAAAATTCCTAAAGGTTATGAAGAGCCTGTTTTAGTTTCTGGAACCGATGGTGTAGGAACTAAATTACGTTTGGCCCTTAATCTCAATCGTCATGACACAATCGGCCAAGACCTTGTGGCTATGTGTGTAAATGACCTTTTAGTTTGTGGCGCAGAACCATTATTCTTCCTTGATTATTACGCGACTGGTCACTTAAATGTTGACGTTGCTGCAAATGTTGTTACTGGTATTGGTAAAGGTTGTGAGCTTGCAGGTTGCGCACTTGTAGGTGGTGAAACCGCAGAAATGCCAGGCATGTACGAAGGCGAAGATTACGACCTTGCTGGTTTTGCCGTTGGTGTTGTTGAGCAAAGCAAAATTATTGATGGCTCTAAAGTAAAGTCTGGTGACGTACTTATCGGTGTTGCATCAAGTGGTGCTCACTCGAATGGTTACTCATTACTACGTAAAATTTTAGACGTTAAAAACGTTGATTTAACTCAAACGATTGATGGTCGTCCTCTTGCTGATGTAGCAATGGAACCAACTCGTATTTATGTAAAACCGGTTCTTGAACTCTGCAAACAAGTTGATGTTCATGCTATGGCACACATTACTGGTGGTGGTTTACCAGGTAACTTACCTCGTGTATTACCCAATGGTGCACAAGCAGTTATTGATGAATCTTCTTGGGAATGGCCTGAATTGTTCCAACTTCTACAACGCGAAGGCAATGTAGAACGCTTTGAAATGTACCGTACGTTTAACTGTGGCGTAGGTATGGTTATTGCTGTTGATGCAAATGATGCTGAAAAAACAATTGAAGTACTTAATGCTCAAGGTGAAAAAGCTTGGAAAATTGGACATATCCAAGAAAATGCTGAGTCAGTGGAAGGTGCAGACGAAAAAATTCGTGTGATCTTTGCATGATAAAAATTGCTGTTCTAGTCTCTGGGAATGGCAGTAATTTACAGGCCTTGATAGATGCAAATCTATCAGGGCAAATTGTAGGTGTACTGTCTAATAAAGCAGATGCTTATGCCCTAGAGCGTGCTCAAAAAGCCAATATTGCTACCGCTGTTATCTCCCATAAAGACTTTCCAACGCGCGAAGTTTTTGATGAGGCAATGCATCAGCAACTCTTAGCTTGGGAAGTAGATGTAGTTATTTTAGCTGGCTTCATGCGTATCTTAACACCAACCTTTGTCAACAAATGGCAAGGGAAAATGCTGAATATACATCCCTCGCTTCTTCCAGCTTACAAAGGTGTGAATACTCATCAACGTGTTTTAAACACGGGTGATCGTTTGCATGGTTGTACCGTACACTTTGTAACTGCTGAACTGGATTCTGGTCAATCTATTGCCCAATCAGCTATATCAGTTAAAGAACATGATACTGTCGCTTCATTAGCAGATCGAGTGCACACACTTGAGCACTTTATCTACCCACAAGTTGCAGAGTGGCTGTGTAACGGTCAACTTACATGGAAAGATGGGCAAGCCTATTTCCGTAATCAAGTTCTAAAAGCCCCTATTCGTTTTGCAAGTTGGTAAAGTATTTTACTAACAAACAGAAATAAAAAAGGACATGCTGGCATGTCCTTTTTTATAAGCTTTAAATTAATTTAATTAATGATGAATCAATTTCTTTATAGAGTTTACTGTATCAATAGGATGCTCTAGAGGGAACATATGGCCCCCTTCAACCACAGTAAATGGGATTCCCATTTTTCGCTTTGCCATTTGAGGAAAGCCTCTTTTTAAGAAATCACTTCCTTTACCCACAACTAAATGCACAGGCATCTTAGGTTTTGGCATAGGCAGCCACCACCAAGAAGGATTTTTACGGAAAATTGCAACTTCATCTTCACGAGAAATCGTTAAAGTTACTCCACCGCGAATCGAATCTTCTTTCAAAGCATAATCAATATAAGCCTGAAAACAATCTTCATCAAAATCTTTATAAAATCCTTTAGGACGAAGTAACTCAGCCGCCTGCTCTCTGGATTCCCAATGTTCACGGCGACGTGCAGATAAGCCCGCCGGTGTCATCGCATCAACCAATTTAGGGCGAAATAACTTTGCCATATGAAAAGCAAACGAATATCGCCCTAAAATAAGAGGCGGATCTAACATAATGACTTGAGAAAACAGTTCAGGACGTCGAAAAGATGCCATCAATGTTAAAACCGAACCAAGAGAATGGCCTAATCCGATGACTTTACGTCCTTTCGCCTGACGCACAATACTATCAATAACTTGATCAACCAAAGCAGGCCAATGGTTAGTCACAGGATAACGTTTGTCAGGACCAATGAGTGGAACATAAATTACGTCATACTCATCTTTTAATTGATCAAACAATTTTTGATACACCATAGATGGCACACCATTGGCATGCGCAAAGTGTATAACCGGTTTCATTGACATACCGTTATCCTAAAAATACAGATTTATTGTAATTTTGCGCTTTGACTAGTCTGCACCTCTTGAGCAATAGATTCACTTACTCCTTGCCCGATTTGTGCCCCCATACGACCCAAAATGGATTGTAGTGGGTTACGCTCAATTGTGTAGTCAACTTTATTATCAAGGTTTAGTTCACGCATCAAGCTCGTAATATTACCTGAACGGTCAGCAACACCTAATTGAATTGCTTGTTCACCCGTCCAGAATAAGCCAGAAAAAATAGCTGGATCATTCGATTTTAAACGCTTACCACGGCCTTCTTTCACTGCGGTAATAAAGTGAGTATGAACATTATCAAGAACAGATTGAATATGTTGCTTTTGAGCAGGATCAATCGGTTTTGTCATACTTAAAATGTCTTTATTCGTTCCGGCAGTTAAAGTGCGGTCTTCAATACCGAGCTTCTGAGCTAAACCAGTAATGCCATAGTTAGGCATGATTACACCAATTGAGCCCACTAAACTTGATGGGTTGACAATAATCTCATCCGCAGCAGAAGCGATATAGTACGCACCCGATGCCCCCATATCACCAATAACGGCATAAACTTTCTTATCAGGGTGCTGTTTTTTCAAATAACGAATTTCCTGCCAGATTTCATCAGACTGAACTGGAGAACCGCCAGGTGAGTTAATGTTAAGTGCAACAGCCTTACTATTTGAGGCTTCAAAAGCACGTTTAAGCGCTTTATTCGTATCTTCACTATTTACCGCTTGATTACTCGAAGCATCAATTGTTCCAATAATATCCACCACTGCCAAATGAGCACTACTGCTACTTACAGCAGAGCCTTCTTTGCTGGTTGAACAGCCTTTGCCCATGAGTACAATAATGAATAATAGATAAATAAAAGTTAATGTTTTAAAGAAGATACCCCAACGACGACTACGGCGTTGCTCTTCTACTGAAGCAAGTACAGCCTTCTCAAGAATTTGCCATTCTGGTCCATTTTGTTTAGGGATTATAGGTTCATTTTGTGGTTTTGGTGGCCAATCGGACATAAAATTCCAATCCAAATCAATCTAAAATGATGTCATTATATACGTTGATTTGATAAAAACTGTCTAAATTATATGATTTCATTTATAATATTTTTATCTTTTTTTACTTGTTGCCTCCTTTTTACCGCGATAGATGACCAAACTAGATGTAAAAAGCATGAACTATTACTTACTCAAAACTTTTAGCCGTCAACCCATTCAATTTGGACGTTTTATTGCCCGTATGTTGGCAGGGTTAGTCAATACTTTAAAAATTACTAGAACATCAAAAAGTATAGAACTTAACTTACAAATTGCACTTCCCCACTTAACACCACAGCAACGAATAGATATTACACAACAAGCTATTCGTAACGAGTTAACCTCATACTTCGAGTTTTTAAGTATTTGGGGCTCATCAAATAGTAAGAATATTTCAAGAATTCACCATATTGAGGGTGAACATTACTTTCATGAAGCACTGGCAGCAAAAAAAGGTGTGGTATTGATTGTTCCACATTTTGGTACATGGGAAATCATGAATGCTTGGTGTGCCCAGTTCACTTCCATGACTATTTTATACAAGCCTGTAAAAAATGAAGATGCAGACCGTTTTGTTCGAGAAGCACGTAGTCGTGAACAAGCCAACTTGGTACCTACCGATGAGACTGGTGTTCGACAAATTTTTAAAGCACTAAAACAAGGCGAAACCACTGTAATTTTACCCGACCATACACCTAATGTTGGTGGGGATATGATCAATTATTTTGGTGTACCACTTGCCTCAAGTAATTTAAGTGCCAAGCTCATCCAAAAAACAAAAGCCAAAGCATTATTTCTTTATGCGATTCGTAATGAACACGACGGTTTTACAATGCATATTGAGCCTATGGATGAGAAAATTTACGAAGGTAGTGCCGATGATGGAACCTTTGTTATTCATCAAGCCATTGAGCAACTGATCCAGCACTATCCAGAACACTACCACTGGAGTTATAAACGTTTTAAAGCAAATCCCGCTTTAGATAATATTTACAATATAGATCCGAATGAAGCACTTCAAATTGTAGATAGACTTAAAGCAGAAGCTTCACAAATTCCTGTGAAGCCAAGTACGTACGAAACGTCGAGTGTATAAAACCATCACTTGATTGCGAGATACAAAGCTTAATGTTCCTTGCTCAACTGTGCTTTTAAACGGAAGATTAAGTGCTTGTACTCTCGCTAAAACCTCTTTGCTTGGATGACCATAACGATTATTAAAGCCAGCAGAAGCAACAACAAGCTTGGGGTTTAACGTCGCTAAGAAGTCGTAAGCTGAACTATGTTTACTTCCATGATGACCTAATACCAGAACATCTACCTTTAAATCAGGATATTCTTTCATGAGTTGATATTCTGCTTCCCACCCTGCATCGCCCATGATTAAATAATTTTGATAGCCATTTACCTGTTTTAAATGAATATAAACCACACAAGAATATTGATTTTGATTTGAAGAAACTAAGTTTAAATCTTTTTCTTTAGGCCAAAGAATTTCAATATCTAATTGTGGATATTGCCATTTTTGACCTTGATGACAATAAGTAAATGGTTCTTTAATTTGCTCTGCCCATAATTCATTTGATATGACTTGTTTAATAGGAAAAGTCTGAGCAATAGAAGGAAATGCTCCGCTATGATCTTGATCAAGATGAGATAGTACGACGTGATCCAGTTGCTTAATTCCCTTTTGACGTAAATATGGAATTACCACATTTTGACCAATACTAAAAGCCTTCTCATCATAAGAACCACCCATATCAATTAACCATGTCTGCTGCGGGTATTGCAAGAAAATAGCTTGCCCCTGCCCCACATCTATAATATTTAATTGAATTTGCTGGGACGACTTATCTGGAATGATCAAGGGTAAACAGCATATTAGCCCCCAAGATTTGGGTAAAACCCCACGCGGTAAAAATAAGATAATAATAACGAAGCTAAGGCACACTAAATCAAGTGGTGTGAGGCTAAAACCTTGTAATGGTAGAGATAACTTCTCTAAAAAGCCAAAACATGTCAGTAGTATACTGATCAGAACATCATTAATTTGAAAAAGTAAACTTCCAATAGGATTAAAAATCAGCCATATACAAGCAGCAAAAATATTTAAAGGAACAATCACTCCTCCAAGTAAGGGAACTGCAATAATATTTGTAAAAGGCGCAACCCATGAAATCTGTTGAAAGAAAATCAGCATTAAAGGACCTAGGGCTATAAATATTTTGCCTTGAGATTCAATTAAAATTTTGCCGAAAAGAATGATTTTAGATAACAGACTAGTTGAAACAAGATTTGGAACCTGCTCTATAGTTTGATAAATCCGTAATAATATAAAGCAAGAACCATAAGAGAGCCAAAAGCCTGCGGATAAAACACTAAAAGGATCGCAAAGTAGAAGTAGACTTGCACTATAAACTAACAGTGAAAATGGCTTAACAGGCAGTTTGATCAATAATAAAAAGGCAAATAAAAATACTGAAAGTAAAGTTCTTAAGGCGGGAATTTCAAAACCAACAAATGCCGTATAAATCAAAACACCAAAACATAACGGAATCATGGCCCATATTTGTTTAGGTTGACGCAAATAAAGCTGTGGATAATAACGTCGTATTAATTGATGTAATCCCCAAGTCAACATCATGGCAAAAATGAGTACATGAGGCCCTGAAATGGCTAACAAATGAGAGATTCCTAATTCCTTAAATTGATTTTTAATCTCATCATTTAAAAGACTTTCGTCCCCTGCTAACAAAGCTAATAACAGACCTTTATTTTGCAAAGGAGATTGTTTTAACATTAATCTAAATGTTAGGCGCAACTTTTCTACATTTAACTTTTGTCTGTTAAAGAATTTTTGTTGCTCTTTTAAATGATGTTGATAACCCAACTGATAAATTTCATCAGAGCTTAAAGGCTCAATATGCTGAACACTAAAACCAGACATTATATTTCGTTGAATGAACCACTGTTCTTGGTCAAAAACACCAGCCACTGCGTAACTATGAGCAGGTTTGGTTTTGCCAGAAATTCGATAATAATGACCTAATTTTAATTTTGGCTCATCTATGGCTGAGTTTACTTTTTGATTTTTTAAATATAATAGCCAATTGACGGGATGTAAGGACTGCCCTAATACCTGAACGGGTTGCTGTGTCTTATCTTCTTTTTCTTCACTTATACGGTCGACATACACAATAATATCTAAAGATTTAGGCTGCATTTGTCGCAGTTCTAATCTTTCATTTAAGGCATACTGAGCATATTGATGTCCTATAGTAAAAAAACTAATAGCGCAGACTAAACAGTAAATGGTTTTTAATATGGGGCGATTTAAGAATAAATTTCTCTTAAAAATATAAAAAATAAAGCCGATAACAAGCAAGACTTTACCTAACCACCCATATTGCATTATTAAAGGGATATCTATCCCCATAAATGCAATACCTACAACCCACCCCATTAAAATAAGCTTTAACATTTAAAATCATATCGTTATCTTTTTAGGGGCAAAATTAAAGCCCAACTCAGTGGGCTTTAACAATGTGATTTAATGACAATTTTTAAGAACCACTCACCCAGAGTCCATCTTGCATGTGCAAAATAGAATCAGCAGCCTGAGCTAAATGCTCATCATGGGTCACAATTAACATTGCCATATTGAGTTCTTTCTTAAGATCGGTCAGTAATTCAAAAATACCTAGAGCTGTTTTACGATCTAAATTACCTGTAGGTTCATCAGCCAGAACAACCGCAGGTTTAGTGACTAAAGCACGCGCTAAAGCCACACGTTGGCGCTCACCACCCGAAAGCTCACCTGGCTTATGATCCATACGATGAGATAACCCAACTCGATCAAGTAAATATTCAGCTTGCGCTTTTACCGATTTAAATTGGCTATCTGCTCGAAGCATTAAAGGCATTGCTACATTTTCAAGCGCAGAAAACTCAGGCAATAAATGATGAAATTGATAAACAAAACCGAGGTATTGGTTACGCTGAAAACCACGTTCAGCTTCACCTAAATTATCAAAACGCTGACCATTTAAAAATACTTGCCCTTGAGTTGGCTGCTCTAAACCACCTAGCACATGAAGCAAAGTACTTTTACCTGAACCACTCGCACCGACAATCGAAACAAACTGCCCTGCTTCAACTTGTAAAGAAAGACCTTTAATGACTTCAACTTTAGATTTTCCGTCATCAAAATGTTTATATATTTCTTTCGCTTCTAAAACAATTTTACTCATAGCGCAGTGCCTCGGCAGGTTGAACTTTGGCAGCACGAAGTGCCGGATAAATAGTCGCCAAGAAGCTTAAAAGTAAAGAAACAATCACGATAATCGTTACATCTTGCCATCTTAAATAAGAAGGAAGGTAATGTACAAAGTAAGCATCAAATAGATTTAAGCCCAACACATTGTTAAACCATGAAATGATATCACTAATGGTTAAAGCTAAAATTACACCTAAAACCGTACCTGCAACTGTACCAATCACCCCAATCACGGTACCTTGAACCATAAATATTTTAGTGATCATCGATGGCGAAGCGCCTAATGTACGCAAAATTGCGATATCAGATTTTTTATCAGTCACCACCATGACCAATGATGAAACAATATTAAATGCTGCAACCACAATAATAAGGACAAGCAATAAACCGACTAGAGTTTTTTCCATTTGAATGGCATTAAATAAATTACCATGCGTATAGGTCCAGTTCGTCGCATAGAAATTGCTTGGTAAACTTTTTACTAAGTCGTCAGCAACTTGTGGCGCTGCAAAAATATCATCTAGTTTTAAACGGACACCTTGGGCACCATCTGGTAAGCGTAATAAGGTTGAAGCATCGTATAGGGCGATATAACCCACCATAGAGTCGACTTCAGCGCCTACACTAAAAATACCAACCACTTTAAAACGCTTGAAACGAGGTACAACACCTGCTGGAGATGGCGTTGCTTCAGGTAAAACCAATGTCACGCTGTCATTTAGACGTAAGCCCAATGAATCAGCCATATCTTTACCAAGCACAATACCAAATTCACCCTTTTTAAGTGAATCTAAACTCCCGGCAACAATATGATTTTGAATAATAGAGACATTCTTTTCATATTTTGGGTCAATACCCGTCACCATAATACCAGCGACTTGCCCTTGCGCAGTTAACATACCTTGCAATTGCGTAAAAGGTGCAACCCCTGTTACATGTGGATGATGTTCAACTCGCTTCACGAGTTCAGGCCAATCCGTGAGGATTTGTGTAGATGAAACTGTTGCTTGCGGCACCATTCCTAACACACGGTTTTTCAATTCGCGATCGAAACCGTTCATGACAGAAAGTACTGTAATCAGCACAGCGACACCTAGTGTCAAACCGACCATCGAAACCAATGCAATAAAAGAAATAAAATGATTACTGCGTCTTGCGCGAGTATATCTCAACCCTATATACAGTGAGATTGGTTTAAACATACCTTCTAAATCCAAGGTCATTGATGGAAAATATAAGATGTTGATGTCAAATTGCACCCACATCTACTATTTGGCCATACCGTTAGATGCTGTATTAAGGTTTAAAAATCAGTAAGTTCTGACTTATCCTTAATAATCCTAATATTATATTGCTGCGCTATTTTCTACTAGTTGAGTTGGGAGATCAATTTGATCGTGCATTTCGCTACGAATTAGAACAATTTAATGAATAAGCTCAACAAATTACTCAAATCTTCTCCTATTTAGACTTCATATGTTGAGCAAAATTCCGGTTTGCCTGAATGTCTTTATAGAAATATAAAAAGAGTCCAGACAAGATAATGAAAGCACCTACAAAAACCATAATTGAAAGTTGTTCATGGTTTAAAGCAGCCCCAATGATCATCGCTAACATAGGGGTAATAACTGTCGTTAAAGATAAAGTCGTTGCCTGAATATTTTGTATAAGTTTGAAATAACAGAACATGGCAACGAGTGAAGCCATGAGTACCGTATAAATTAGGGCAAATAGTGATTTGGCTTCTGGCAAATGTGTTGGTGCATATTGCCAAATAAATGGAATAAAACAACTAGCAAAAATAGAAGATACTAAGATAGAACCAGTTGCCTGAGCCATCGGCTGAATTTGGGCATTAACCTTCTTAACCCAAAAAATTGAAAATGAATAAACAAATACACTGATCAGCATAAGAACAATACCAAACGGGTGTACATGCTGATTCGCACCGCTCAGACAAATAATAGCTAACCCACTGACCGCAATTGCCATACCCAACCATTGCAGCTTATAAAGTTGTTGGCCAAAAGCAAACCGACCAATAAGCCCCGCCATAATCGGCGCTAAACCAAACATAAGTGCAATCATGCCTGAACTTAAATATTGGGTTGCGGCATAAGTGAAAATTTGAGAACCAATTAAGCTAAAAGATCCGGCAATGTAGCTATGAACTGCTTGTCGATGCGTCGGAAAAGGTGTTCTTAAAATTAACAATATGATGACAGCCAAAGGCAGTGCAATAAAAAAGCGTAATAACAATGCCCACATCAGATGTAGATCAGACACACTCCAGACAATTGCCAACGGAGTTGTTGCCCAGATAAACACTAATAAGGCATAGGTTAGAGCCAAATTGGTTTGCGATGGCATGCGATGCTCACTTAGCTGTTTTACGTTTTTGCTTTAAAATCGTTTGATCTAGTGAACTTGAAAATTCACGTTTATCTCGTTCGGAAATAGGAGGCGGTCCACCAGTTTGCACACCTGCACCACGGAGCGTATCCATGAAATCACGTAGATGTAAACGCGCTTTAACATTCGCCGTTGTATAAACTTCACCACGGGGATGAATAGCAACTCCACCTTTCTCGATCACCTGAGCTGCCAATGGAATATCCTGCGTAATGACAATGTCATTTTCAACCATACGCTCGACTATTTCTTTATCTGCCTGATCGGCACCACTTAGAACCTGTATTGATTTGATTCGTACTGAAGGCGTAATCCCAACATTTTGATTAGCAACAAAAATGACTTCTAATTGATAACGATCTGATGCGCGTAAAATCACTTCACGTAAAATTTTCGGTAAGGCGTCTGCGTCTACCCATAGCTTAAATGGCAGCACGTTATTCTCTATTTCCACTAAAAATATTAGTCTAACAGATGCTTTTCTAAGGTGAGTAGAAATAAACATTAAACTTATTTTTAATTTCAACATTGAAGTTTTTATAGATTAGGTTTGTTTTTAATTTATCAATAAAAGTAGCATTTCTCTTTAAATGACTAAATACGCGCTTTTACAAGAGAATTTACATATGGTGACTTGAAAAATAGCAAACACCCTCGATTTAATATAACAAGTAATGTGAACCCAACAGCATCGTGCTTATGAAAAATCAAAACAGTCCAGAAGTTATTAAAGTAAATGACCAAAATTTTGGTAGTCATGGAGAACATTGGAATCTATTGACGTCCCATCCCGAAACAGATGTACCAAAATGGTTAGGACTGGCACTTGATGCACCTGTAATGCCAATGGGTTTGTGTGAACATGAAGAAGACATGGATCAATCTTTTTGGCTCATTCAAGGTCCACAAGACCAAAAAGTTACCATCAATCAAATTATTGCTGTTGAAAATCAAAAACCTCGTGCTCTTAAAACAGCCTTCCCAAGTTTTGAAAGTCCATATCAATATAATGCGAAAATTGAACGCATCATTACTTGTGACTCTGCTACACAAGCCGTGTTGAGTTTAAGACTAAATAAAAATACAACCGTTTATGCATTTGATAATTTATTTAGTGTTAACTACTGTCAATATGACAAAAATCAAAACTATCAAGTCCAATTTAATGCATGGGCTTATGAATTAGAACCTGTTCCAGCAGGTGAAAAAATCATTGTTGATGACCCCGCTTCTATTAAACATCACCGTGCATTAAATGCAATTTTAACTGAACATAATGGTGTTGCTCCTGAAAACTTACAGGAACTCATTAATGAATGGCAACCAAAAACTCCAGAAGATCAAGAACCTGTAACCGTTGATTTTTCTAAAATGGTCGCTTATTTATATGGCGAAAATCTTGGTCAAGAAGATGAAGCATGGTTCCAAGGTAATATTGTTGGTAAAACTTCTATGACATTTATGGGGGCAGAATATACCCTTTATGATGTCACTTTGGTTTTAGAAGATGATCTTCCTGCCATATTAGTGCGCATTGCGACCAAAAACGATTTGTATAAAAACTTTAATATTGGCGAATATATTCGCGGTAATATCTGGATTCAGGCGACTATTTGTGCTAAAAAGGGTGAAACTAATTGAATTTCACTAATATTTTAATAATTAGGTTATTGAATGAAGATTATACCCGAACAAACTACCAGCCTCATTCAATCCAGTAGCCTGCGCGTAAAGGTCGATACTGGTGCGTTTTGCTTTTTTGTCTTGGGTATGTTCTTAGCTGCCATATTCATGCACCAGTTTGGTTTAGTGCCTTTTTAATTTATAACTTATTCAATAAATAAAGCCCTCCTTTGAGGGCTTTATTTATTTGATTTGCTTAACCATTACGCTTTGCAAAATCATCCATAAAGTTGATTAAAGCCTGTACGCCTTCTAATGGTACGGCATTATAAATACTTGCACGCATACCGCCGACAGAACGGTGGCCAGCTAAATTTAACAAGTGATTAGCTTCCGCTTCTTTTAAGAATTGCTTTTCTAAAGCTTCGTCTGCCAAGGTAAACGGTACATTCATAATTGAGCGGTTTGGAATTGCGATCGGGTTATTGTAGAAATCGCTTGAGTCGATATAACCATATAACAACTGAGCTTTTTCAAGGTTCACTTTATGAATAGCCTCTACCCCACCCTGCTCTAGCAACCATTCAAATACCAAACCAGACAAGTACCAGGCGTAAGTCGATGGTGTATTTACCATAGAACCATTTTTGGCTTGGTCGCCATATTTTAAAATACTTGGAATTTCTGGTTTAGCCTGATCAAGTAAGTCATCACGAATAATGACAATTGTTAAACCAGCAGGACCAATATTTTTTTGTGCGCCAGCATAGATTAAACCAAACTTAGTCACATCTAATGGAGCAGATAAAATACTTGATGAATAGTCACAAACAAGTGGAGCTTTTACATCAGGAATTCCCGCGAACTGTAAGCCGCCAATCGTTTCATTATCCGCATAATGTACATATGCTGCATCATCAGATAAATTCCATTCGCTTTGTTCAGAAATTGCGAACTTGCCATCTACTTTAATGCCAGCTTCTACAACATTAATATCGCCATAACGTTTTGCTTCTTTTAACGCTTTTTCAGACCAGATGCCGGTGTGAATATAATCGGCTTTACTGTTCTTACCTAAAAGGTTTAAAGGAATAGCAGAAAATTGTAATGACGCACCGCCTTGTAAAAACAGTACTTTATAGTTTTCTGGAATATTCATTAACTTGCGTAAATCTGCTTCAGCTTTTTCAGCCACAGCAACATAGTCAGCACTACGGTGACTCATTTCCATGATGGATAGACCTTTACCCTGCCAATCCAACAATTCTTGTTGAGCTTTTTCTAAAACGGCAGTAGGTAATGCAGCAGGACCAGCACAGAAATTGTACGCGCGCATGATTTTTCCCTTGTATAAAGTCAAACACAATAAAAATGGCATTTAACCACAGATTGCTTAAGCTTGCAGCAGCTTCTCAAGTAAATATTTCAATGCTGGACTGTATTTAGGTTTATTTTTTCAATTATTGTTGTCTTTATTTCTTTAGTTTTAATAATCAGCTTCCCCATTTAAAAAAATTTTTAAGTAAAAAGATCAACTTGACTTGTGATTATAATTTCACATACCTTGATAGCTATTACAAAAATATTGGCTTAGTAAATTCAATAATTAAAGGAGCTAAAAACCACCATGTTTTTATACAAATGTATAATAAACAAGATGATAATTGAATTTAATAACAAGAAATTTAAACTATAAGGGATGCCAAAAATTGTTATTTAAAATGCCAACACATCGATATAGACATTCTATTTTTCCCTTTTCATTTAAACCAAAACATCTTGCTTTGGCTTTAGGCTTTTTTTTCACTAATCATTTATACGCTGGAAGCTTAAGTTATGCCGAAGCAGAACAACAAGCTTTAAAAAGTTCATACAGTACTCAAGCCAACCAAGCATTACAGCAAGCATCTCAATTAGAAGCTGAAGCAGTAAAGGGCCTCGGATTACCTAGAGTTGATTTGAATGTCAGAGCCTACGCTTTTCATAGTGAAACAGATGTACCTCTTGGGGCTTTTAAACAAAAACTTGAAAATGATTTAAGCCAAGGACTCAACGATAAACTTTCACAGTGGAACAATGTCATTCCATCAGATGTGCTGGGACAAGTTCAAGAAGGCGCAAACCAAACCATACATGATGGTATAAATCGCTTTCCTGATTATGCGAATCTGACTATCGAAGATCAGGTGGTACGCCCTTCGATTTCAGTCGTAATGCCACTCTATACAGGCGGCTTAACCAGCAGCGCTAAAAAAATAGCTAATATACAAGCACAGCGCTCTGAGCTTTCAAGCCAACAACAGCAAGATATACAGCGATTTGAAGTAGTACAAAGTTACTTTAATGTGCAATTACAGCAGCAGCTGGTCGCAAGTAGCTTATTTAACTTTAATGCGATGCAAAAACATTACAGCAATGCCCTAAAGCTGGAACAACAAGGATTTATTAGTAAAGGGCAACGCATGCAGTTTGAAGTCGCGCGTAATAATGCAGAACGTACTTTACAAAATACTCAAGCCAACTTAAACGCCAGCCGCTTTAGCCTTAATAATCTTTTACATCAACAAAATAATGTCGATTTAAGTACACCGTTATTTGTAAATAACACTCCAAGCCAGCCTCTAGAATCACTTTTAACCAGTTATTCGCAAAAATCTAGCCTTGTACAAAAAATGCAGATGGATACTCAACTGGCTAATGTCAATATTCAAGCTCAACAAGCCGCAAAAAAACCAAGTCTATTTGCATTTGGTGAATATGCGCTTGATGAAAATGAAAACTGGATTGTCGGTGTAATGGCAAAATACAACCTATTTTCTGGGGTAGATAAAAATAAGAATATTCATGCTGCCGAATTAAAGCGCTACGCTTCTGAACTCATGACTGAACGAACTAAACAAGAGATTGAAGCACTTTTGAATAAATCATATAACGAGCTTAACTCTGCTCAACAAAGTCATCAGCTTTTACAAAGAAACGTAAATGCTGCTCAAGAAAACCTACGTATTCAAGAACTTTCTTTTCGTGAAGGAATGGGTACAGCAACCCAAGTGATTGATGCGCAAAATGCATTAAGTGCCTTAAAAACTGAAATGGCTTTAAATGCTTATAAATATGTCATGTCACTCGCGACTTTACTACAAAGTCACGGCTCAATTGACCAATTTAAAGCTTATGTCAATCAACCACATACCGACTATATTCGTTAATAGGAGTATAAAATGAATCAAGACTCAGCTCATTCAGAACAAGATTCTCCTGTTGCGGATACGGCAGAAACCAACCAAATTAAAAAAGATGATCAAGTTAGTGACCATCAAGAATCAAACACAAATAAAGATGATTCAAAACCACCTAAAAACTCTAAAATTAAACTGATTATTGGTGTAATTATTATTGCCCTATTAGGTTTAATTATTTTTGGTTTGTGGAAAAGCTATCAGCCGAAACCTATTGAACTTCAAGGCCGAGTTGAAGCTGAAACTATTCACGTAAGTACAAAAGTTCCAAGTCGTATTGAAGAAATTTATGTACAAGAAGGCCAGAAAATTTCCAAAGGTCAGCCCCTTGTTCGTTTGGTTAGCCCGGAAATAGAAGCTAAAAAGCAACAAGCCTTGGCTACCTTACAATCGGCTTTAGCATTTCAATCTACGGTAGATCGAGGTTCTCAACAAGAAAATATCGATACTCTCTATGCCAACTGGCAAAGCACGAAAGCTCAAGCAAACCTTGCAAAAACCACTTACCAACGCGGTGAAAATTTATATAGACAAGGCGTCATTTCACGTCAAAGACGAGATGAAATGCTTGCAGCACAAACCTCTGCTCAAGAATTAAGTGAAGCCTCTTATCAGCAATATGCTCGTGCAAAACGTGGCAGTACCAGCCAACAAAAATCTACAGCAGATGCACAGGTTGAAATTGCAAAAGCTGCAGTAGCTGAAGCAAAAGCTTTAGAGGAAGAGACACGCTTACTCTCTCCGATTTCAGGCACAGTTTCAAAAACTTATGGTAAGCCTTCTGAATTAGTCGCTATGGGCGTGCCTGTTGTCAGCATTTTAGAAGATGATGATTTATGGGTGAGTTTAAACGTGGGTGAAAATCAATATGCCTCTGTTTATAAAAATAAAACCCTTGAAGGATTCATACCTGCTCTTAATCAGAATGTGAATTTTAAAATCAAGAATATTGATGCTGAAGGTGAATTTGCCACCATTAAAACGACTCGCCAAACTGGAGGCTATGATATTCGTAGCTTCAAATTACATCTGGTACCTGAAAGTCCTGTAAAGGATTTAAAGGTTGGTATGAGTGTTCTATTTAAAATTAAAGAAGAAAAATAAAGCATGTTTGCCAGTATATTACGGGAACTAAACTATCTAAAAAGCAATAAATGGGATTTGTGTATGGTGACACTTATCCCTGCTTTTATCATTTTCATGTTTAGCAGCATGTTTTACGCAGGTAAAGCTGAACACTTACCAATTGCAATTATTGATCAGGACCAAAGTGAACTCAGCCGTAATATTGAAAAGTATCTTTCGTTGAATCATACAGTAGACATTAAAACAATTACGGCAAGTTCTGCTGAGGCTGAACAACTACTCAATGAAACCAAAATATGGGGGTATGTTTTTATTCCAGACGGTGCTGAAAAGCGCTTCGTTAAAGCACAAGATGCTCAAATCAGCATTGCATTTAATCAGTCTTTTTTTAGTGTCGGAAACACCATTTCTTCAGCAATGCTGGTCAGTACCCTCAATGCTTTAGCAGACTATGCTGGTCAAAGTTATCTTGTAAATAGTATTCCCTATTTAGATGTTCCTACGGCTCATGTAAAAATCTCAACGCTTTATAATCCAAGTATGAGCTATGAATTTTACTTAGAACCTTTCATGGTTCCTGCTGTATTGCACTTATTGTTATGTTGCTGTGTTGCCTTTGCTATTGGACAAGAACTTAAACGTGGCACATTAACAGCATGGGTAAACCGAGAAAGTTTTATTCAAGGCTTATTGGCCAAAAATCTGCTTTATAGCCTTATATTTTGTGCATGGACATGGGTATGGATGTTTTGGCTAGTCGAAATCCGTGGCTGGTTCGTAGCAGGTTCTCTTAGTTTATTGTTATGTGCACAGTTTTTACTTTATTTTGCCTATGCTTTGATTAGTAGCACCGTCATTCTTGCAACCAAAAATTTAAGTAAGACTTTTGGCTTTATCGCAGTATATGGCGGCTCTTCTTTAAGTTTCGCAGGCGTTACGTTACCTTTAAATAATGCCCCTATTTTCACCAAGTTTTGGTCACTCATTATTCCTTATACTCCTTATGCCAAGCTTCAAACCGAACAATGGGTGATCGGCAGTCCAGTTTTCATTTCAATGATTCCTTTTTTAATACTCATCGGTTATTGCCTGATTTACTTCTTTTTAAGTTGTCTATTGCTTAAAAAATTAGTTCGAGGGGCAACGCAATGAAAGAATTCTTTAGGGCTTATGGGCAAACATTTAAAGACATTGTAAGTAATAGCTCAGTTTTCACAACGCTAATTTTATCGGTCATTCTTTATAGCTTTTTTTATCCTACCGCCTATAAAGCTGAGCGTGCAGAATCTATTCCAATCGTGATTGTCGATGAAGAGCAAAGCCTCTTAACTTCTCAATTGATTGGCCAAAGTGCAAATAGCCCCCATGTTCATATCGTTACCGTTACCAGCAATTTTTTACAAGCTGAACAAATGGTACGTGAGCAAAAAGCTGATGGTATTTTACTTTTACCAAATAACTTAACCCAAAGCCTACGCCGCGGAGAAACAGGTGGAATAGGCTTATACTTAAGCACAACCAACTTTTTAAAAACTAAAGAAATTGGTTTAGGTCTGGCAACCTCGATAGAAGCTACATTAAAAGAATATATTGAAAAATTTGGACAACGCACACACTTCCAGCCAGCGCTTTCTATTCATCAAGTGCCGTTATTTAATCCCCTTTCAGGATATGGAAGTTATATTTTTCCGGCTGTTGCATCTTTAATTATTCATCAAACGATTGTGCTAGGTTTGGCAATGTTAATAGCTAGCTATCGGGAGCAACATGAAAAAATTACAGCTGTTCGTTTTGCTGGAATCTTCGCAAGTATATTTACCATTGGCTGTTTAGGATGTTTTTATCTTTTCGGTTTTACCTTGTGGTTCAATGACTACCCACACGGTGGAAACTTCACTGGTTTACTAGTTGCTGTTCCTATTTTTATTAGTTGTGTGATTGGATTAGGTATGTTGATCGGATCACTTTTGGATATGCCGGAACGTGCCGGACATATTATTGTGTTTAGCTCTGTACCTTTATTCTTACTAACTGGAGCTGCTTGGCCTCATCAAGCAATGCCTGAATGGCTACAATGGTTTGCGTGGTGTTTACCCTCAACACATGCGGTACAAATGTTTGTGCAACTTAATCAGATGGGTGTTCCATTAGCCACGGTTGTACCAAAACTGATTTTTCTTGGAACCCTTGGATTAATATTGGTGGGTTTATCTTATTATCGGCTTGTTAAAAAATCTTCTTCATAAAATAAAAAAGGAAGCTTATGCTTCCTTTTTTATTTAAGTTTTACTTAGTCTTCAGAAGCATCTTCATTATTTGATACAGCTTCTTCGCTATCAGTTTCAGTAGTATCTACTTCGCCTTCGAGAAACTCTTCTTCATCTTCGACAGCTTCAATAGACACAACGCCTACTAGAGTTTCTTCTTCGCTTAAGCGAATTAGACGTACACCTTGTGCATTACGACCAGTCATTGCAACTTCTGCTGCACGGGTACGAACTAATGTACCGCCATCAGAAATAAGTAATAATTCTTTGGTTTCGTCAATAGACACTGCACCAACAAGCTCACCGTTACGTTCGCTTGTCTTAATCGCAATGACACCCTTACCGCCACGTTTCTTGGTCGGGAAGTCATTTACTGGAGTACGCTTACCGTAACCATTGGCACTTGCACACAGTACTTCACCTGTTTCAGGTACAACTACAAGCGATACGATACGACTTACTAAATTTGAATCTGCTGAATCGTCATTGTCATCTGATTCATCATTTTCAACATCTGCATCTTCTTCACTTAAAGTACTGCTTGCAAAGCTCACGCGCATACCACGAACACCTTTTGCAGTACGACCCATTGCGCGTACGTCAGTCTCAGCAAAACGGATTGCCTTACCTTCGTTCGAGAACAACATGATTTGCTGATTACCATCAGTAATAGCAACACCAATTAAGGTATCTTCTTCATTGAGCTCAATTGCGCGTAAACCATTTGAACGGATGTTAGCAAATTGCTCTAAATCAACACGTTTAACCGTACCTGATGCTGTCGCCATAAATACGTAATGGTTTTCTGGGAACTCAGTCAAAGGCAAGATAGCTGTTACTGTTTCATTCGCATCTAAAGGTAACAAGTTCACAATCGGACGGCCTTTCGCACCACGTGATGCTTGAGGCACTTCAAACACACGAAGACGATATACTTTACCTACGTTGGTAAAGCACAGCACAGTCGCATGGTTTGAAGCTACAATGAGATGTTGAATAAAATCATCATCTTTCATTGAAGTTGCCGACTTACCACGACCACCACGGCGCTGAGCCTGATAGTCTGAAAGTGGTTGAGTTTTTGCATAACCTGTTTGTGAAACCGTTAATACAACTTGCTCTTCAGGAATTAAATCCTCACGACTAAAATCAATACGTGATTCAATAATTTCAGTGCGACGCCCATCACCATACTGTTGTAGTACCAGTGCCAACTCTTCGCGAATTACAGCCATCAATAAGTTGAAATCATTCAAAATCGCAGTAAGTTCAGCGATTTGACCTAAAATTTCAGTATATTCTGCATGTAATTTGTCTTGTTCAAGTCCTGTTAAACGATGTAAGCGTAATTCTAAAATTGCGCCTACTTGTGTTGGTGATAAACGATAAATCGATTCAGTTAAACCAAATGGACGATTTGGATCTTCACCTTCGATTTCATCTGGACGAACAGAAATTGCGCCAGCTTTTTCAAGCAATGAAACGACACCACCACCTGCCCACTCACCTGCAAGTAAACGCTCACGCGCTTCAGCAGGGTTAGCAGAAGTTTTAATAGTCTCGATAATTTCATCGATATTGGCTAAAGCAACGGTTAAGCCTTCTAAGATATGACCACGTTCACGTGCTTTACGCAGTTCGAACATGGTACGGCGTGTCACAACTTCTTGGCGGTGACGGATAAATGCCGCAATAATATCTTTCAGATTCATCAACTTTGGTTGTCCGTTATCAAGACAAACCATGTTGATGCTGAATGAGTTCTCAAGCTGGGTATTTAAGAATAAGTTATTTACAACGACTTCCGCGTTTTCACCACGCTTTAAGTCAATTGCAATACGCATACCTTCTTTGTCAGACTCATCACGAAGTTCTGAAATACCTTCAAGTTTTTTCTCTTTCACTAACTCAGCAATACGTTCAATCACTCTTGCTTTGTTTACTTGATATGGAATTTCAGTAAAGACAATCGTTGTACGGCCTGTCTTTTCATCTTCTTCGAAATGGTACTTACCACGAATATGTAAGCGGCCCTTACCTGTACGGTAAGCATCAACAATACCTGATTTACCGTAAATAATACCGCCTGTAGGGAAGTCAGGACCAGTAATATATTCCATCAATCCTTCAATCGAGATATTCGGATTGTCAGCATAGGCTAAGCACGCATTCACAACTTCTGTCATGTTATGCGGTGCCATGTTGGTTGCCATACCTACGGCAATACCAGCAGCACCATTAATTAACAAGTTAGGAACACGTGTCGGAAGTACTTCAGGAATACGCTCAGATCCGTCGTAGTTATCTTCCCAGTCAACCGTGTCTTTTTCTAGATCTGCAAGAAGCTCGTGTGCAAGTTTGGTCATACGGACTTCGGTATAACGCATTGCAGCTGCGCTATCGCCATCAATCGAACCGAAGTTACCCTGACCATCTACCAATAAATAACGTAAGCTAAAGTCCTGAGCCATACGTACAATGGTTTCATAAACAGCTGAGTCACCATGAGGGTGATATTTACCGATTACGTCCCCAACAACACGCGCAGATTTCTTGTAGGCTTTGTTATAGTCATTGCCCAATTCGTGCATGGCATAAAGCACACGACGGTGAACAGGTTTAAGACCGTCTCTCACATCCGGCAATGCACGAGATACGATTACACTCATCGCGTAATCTAAATATGAATGCTTGAGTTCGTCCTCAATGGCAATCGGTCGGATTTCCGATACGCTCATGCATACTCCTTCTTACAGATAGAAATTTCCATCTGCTTATATGTCTTGATCTTGCAAAAAATTTAGTTCCGGAAACTGAACTAAAATCGAAAAAAATATAGCTGTATACTATAGCATAAAAGCACTTTGTAATGTGCGGAATCTACACCGCTAATCTGGTGATATTTGTATAATTTAATTGCATATTATTCTTATCATATCGCTATAACTAGCACGTTCTATTCTTAATAAAACTATGTGATTTTTATTCTATAAAAATCAAACCTCAAATGAGATAAAATTCTCAGTTATACATTCCATGTCACTATCCACAATAAAAAACCCCTAGTAAAAACTAAGGGTTTTTTAACTTTAATCGGTAAAGATTAAAGTTTAGATACCAATTCTGGTACTACAGTGTTCAAATCACCAACTAACCAGTAGTCAGCAACACTGTTGATTGGTGCTTCTTCGTCTTTGTTGATTGCAACAATAACTTTAGAATCTTTCATACCAGCTAAATGCTGGATCGCACCAGAAATACCTACAGCAACATAAAGCTCAGGCGCAACGATTTTACCAGTTTGACCAACTTGGAAATCGTTAGGTACAAAGCCCGCATCAACTGCTGCACGTGAAGCACCTTGTGCTGCACCAAGCTTGTCAGCTAATGGATCAAGTACTTTATGATAGTTCTCACCAGAACCTACACCACGACCACCAGAAACTACGATACGAGCCGCAGTTAATTCTGGACGATCAAGCTTAACGATTTCTTCAGATACGAAGTGAGAAATACCCGCATCTTTTACTTCGCCAACTGTTTCAACAGCAGCTGAACCGCCTTCCGCAGCAACTGGATCAAATGCTGTACCACGAACGGTACCAACAATGATTGCTTCGTCAGATTGAACAGTTGCAATCGCGTTACCTGCATAGATAGGACGCTTGAATGTGTTCGCAGATTCAACAGAAATAATATCTGTGATCATGCTTACATCAAGAAGAGCAGCAACACGTGGAAGAATGTTCTTACCAGTCGTTGTAGAAGCAGCTAAAACGTATTTGTAACCTTTAGCCAAGTCAGCAACTAAGCCAGCTACGTTTTCAGCTAATTGGTTTGCATAAGCAGCGTTGTCAGCAAGTAAAACTTTGCTTACACCAGCAACTTTAGCAGCAGCATCAGCAACTGCTTGAGCACCAGAACCAGCAACTAATACAGTAATATCACCACCGATTTTTTGTGCTGCAGCAACAACGTTTAAAGTAGCACCGTTAAGTACTTGGTTGTTGTGGTCAGCGATAACTAAAATACTCATGATTTTATCCTTCCGTATTAGATCACTTTCGCTTCATTTTTCAATTTTTCAACAAGCTCATCTACAGATTTCACTTGTACGCCAGCTTTACGTTCTGCTGGAGCTTCAACTTTAACAGTTTTAAGCTTAGTACCAGCTGTAACGCCATAATCCGCAGGAGATTTTGTATCAAGTGGCTTCTTACGAGCTTTCATGATGTTAGGCAATGCTGCATAACGTGGCTCGTTCAAACGCAAGTCAGTCGTGATGATTGCAGGAAGTGTAAGTTCAACAGTTTGTAAACCACCGTCAACTTCACGAGTCACTTGTACTTTACCGCCATCAACTTTCACTTCAGAAGCGAATGTACCTTGACCAGCACCTAATAATGCACCAAGCATTTGACCTACTTGGTTAGAGTCATCATCAATTGCTTGTTTACCAAGAAGGATAAGTTCTGGTTTTTCAGCTTCAACAACACCTTTTAAAATTTTAGCAACTTCTAAAGCGCCAATTTCATCAGTAGTTTCAACCAAAATACCACGGTCTGCGCCTAGAGCCATTGCAGAACGGATTTGTTCTTGAGCTTCTTTAGGACCAACAGAAACAACGACGATTTCTGATACTGTTCCTTTTTCTTTTAAGCGAACCGCTTCTTCCACTGCGATTTCACAAAATGGGTTAATTGACATTTTTACGTTGGTAAGGTCAACCCCACTATTGTCCGGCTTAACACGAACTTTAACGTTGGCATCAACCACGCGTTTTACAGCAACAAGAGCCTTCATGTAATCCTCGGCTGTTCTAGCAAAAGTAAATGTTGAGAAAAGTATATTAACTCTTCAATTAAAATTTTTTAGGTACCCTATCTTGCAATGTGTTTGGCATTTCGGTCAAGTCACAATTTTCTGGAACAGCACAAAAAAAATGAAATCATCAGTTCATAAAAAAATTTTAGACTGCTATGAAGGCCTATTTTATTCTTTTTAAACTCTATTTTATACATTGATTTTTATTATCTTTTTATCTTATTTAGCATATTAGCTAGAAACATAAGATTACTTTTAAAAACCATAAATCCGACGTTTTTTAGACCCAGTCGTCCACAAAATACCCAAAGATCAAAATGGTCAATTTGGCTGTTTTGACTATTTCTCTTAAACAAATTTGTAAAAAAATACAAATGATCTCTACATTCACTTAAAACTTCTCAATTTAATTATCTATTTATTGAGTCTATTTTTAACTTTTAGCTTTTATGTGCCCTTGGATGAGCTTGATCATATACTTGTGCCAAATGATCGAAATCAATATGCGTATAAATTTGTGTCGTAGATAAATTACTATGGCCTAGCATTTCTTGTACTGAACGCAAATCACCGCTACTCGATAGCATATGGCTAGCAAAACAATGTCTGAGTAAATGTGGATGTAAATCGACATTTACACCTGCTCGTTGTGCTTGAAGCTTCACTCGTTTTTCAATTTGCCTTGGAGTGAGCGCTCCTCCTCGTAAGGAAATAAAAACAGAATCATTTTGATCAAAATGTCCTTTCCAAATTTTGTAAACTTTCAACCAATTCAATAGGCTTTCTTTTGCTTTTTTCCCAAATGGTACTATACGGGTTTTATTTCCTTTACCTGTAATACGAACAAGTTGGCGATTAAAATCTACATCCTTAACTGTTAAACCCTGTAATTCAGCCAAACGTAAACCACTTGAGTAAAGTAACTCGAGCATCGCTTTATCTCTTAACCACAATTGCTGATCAACCGGTTTTTCTGGCATAGGTTGATCCAAAATTTGATTAACTGTTTCTATGTCGATCATGCCAGGCAAAGGTCTAGGTTGGCGTTTTAACTTAAAATCGTCGGTAGGATTAATTTCTAGATATTTACCTTGTTCAGCCCACTTCATAAATTGACGAATTGAGGTGAGATGGCGTTGCATGCTACTTGAACTTAACTGGTCCTGTTCGACACGCTGCGCTAAGTACTCTCTTAAATCTGAAGCTTCAATATTTCTCAAATCTAGTTGTTTGTGCTCGCAGAACTCAAGAAAGCTTTTAACATCTCGTTCATAAGCAGTAATCGTGTGCTCAGATTGATTCTGTATTTTTCTTTCTTTTAACCACATTGAGAGCAGTTGTAATGCAAAATCCAAATTGCTCTCCATTTATTTGCTCATTTTTTTGAGTGTACCAAAAACTATGTGATCATGAAAATTTGATACCGCACAACCTAATGCTGATCTAATTTATATATTACAATTTAAACCAAGTATTCATTGGACCTTGCTGCCATGACCACCATACTCATCCCTTATTTAATTGCGATTACCTTACTTACACTGACCCCGGGTTTAGATACGACTTTAATTATTCGTACAGCAACACTTGAAGGTAAATCGAAAGCGTTTCAAGCAGCGGTCGGCATTAGCCTTGGCTGTATTGTATGGGGAATTATGGTTGCCTGTGGTCTAGGTGCTTTGCTCATGGCATCTGATCTCGCTTTTAATATTCTAAAATGGATGGGAGCAGCTTATCTAGCATGGTTAGGTTTAAATATGATTTTAAAACCACGTAGCCAACTTGCAGATATTCAAGAGAATAGTTCAAATACCTCTCCTTCACAAAATTGGTTTATTAAAGGCTTTTTGGGTAATTTACTTAATCCCAAAGTTGGTATTTTTTATATTTCATTTCTTCCACAGTTTATTCCACCACAAGCATCAGCAGTTACTTGGGTGATGGGACTGGTAATGATTCATGTCGTCATTGGAATGTTATGGTCAACTTTATTAATTTTGGCTATGCAGCCACTGTCACGTTATCTTAAGCAACCCAAATTTATGAAATATATGGATCGGATTACTGGCAGTATTTTTGTGTTGTTTGCTTTGAAATTAGCTTTGAGTAAAAGATAAATTTTTAAAAGCGTGCTAACACAGCACGCTTCCGTTTTTAAAAACTTACTTCATCTTTTTTAAATAATCTTTAATTTGTGTGGCCACTTCATCAGCATGTTTTTCTGCCAACTGATGATCTCCACCTTTAACAATATGCAGCCTTGAATTTTTAAATATCTGATTTAATTATGTTCCCACTTCAACTGGACTCACCGGATCGTTATCGCCCCAGATTAATATAGTTTCAATGTTTATATCTGATAAAAACTCTTCGTAGTTAACATTGGTAGTAATAAACCAATCAGGATATTTTAAAAATGCTTGGCGGTATGCTTCACGCCAGTCTTGCACATTAAATCGTTTAAGGTTGATTCCACCAGAAGTAGCAATTAAGACCAGCCCTTTCACCAAATGAGGTTTTTTTAGCGCTGCGGCAACGGCAAAAATCCCACCCATTGATTGAGCAACAATTACAGATTCTTCATTAATTTGATTGACCACATAATTTGTTAGGTCTTCAAAACTTTTGACTTCTAAGGATTCTGGTGTATCTCCAAAACCCGGATAACCAATAATTTTTGTACGATACTGCTGAGGTAATTTTTCAATTAAGGGATGCCAAAATGTCGTACTGCCTGATGCACCGGGTAAGAAAATTAAATTATTTATATTTTTATAAAGTAATAAAATTAAAAAATTATTGTACATATAAAAGAAAGCCTCTTTTATCACTTTAGCTGATGAAAGAGGCTTCTATTTAGGTAATGCTATTAGCCTTGGAAATAACGTAAATCCAAACGTCCATCATAAACATGAGTTGTTGGACCAGTCATCCAGACCACATCGCCTTCTTGCCATTCAATTTGTAACTTACCGCCAGCAAGCTCAACTTCAACTGAGTTCGCAAGTAAGCCACGGCGCATACCACTTACCGCAGCAGCACATGCCCCTGTACCACAAGCTAATGTTTCACCAACACCACGTTCAAATACACGTAAGCGAACATGTTTTTCATCAATTACTTGCATAAAGCCAGCATTAACACGCTCAGGGAAACGTTTATGTGACTCGACTTGTGGGCCAATGCCAGCAACATCTGCAGTTAATACATCTGGAACAATAGTGACAGCGTGAGGATTGCCCATATTGACCACATCAATATTAATGTTCTGGTCGTTAGCTAACTCAAGTGTATATAAAGCTTCTGCTTGTTCTGCAACGAATGGAATTTCATTCGGCAAGAACTTTGGGTAGCCCATATTGACGCGAACCCAACCATTTTGTCCCAATTCAGGTTTTACAATACCTGCTTTGGTTTGGACAGTAATACTCGTTTTGGTTGTTAAATGACGCTCATGTACAAAGCGAGCAAAACAGCGTACACCGTTACCACATTGTTCAACTTCAGAACCATCAGCATTAAAAATACGATATTTAAAATCTGCTTCCGGTAAATCTGGTGGTTCAACAATTAAAAGTTGATCAAAACCGATGCCAAAATGACGATCGGCTAAACGTTGAATTGTTTCTGTATCCAAATAGGCTCGTTGGCTAATCAGATCAACCACCATAAAGTCATTGCCTAGGCCATGCATTTTAGTAAATTCTAACAACATTTCATTTACTCCTCAGGCAACAAGCGTTCATTTTCCCACAGGGATTCAACCGTTTCACGCTCACGAATCAAATGGGCTTTATCGCCTGATACCATCACTTCTGCGGCACGTCCACGTGTATTGTAATTTGAACTCATTACAAAACCATAAGCGCCAGCGCCAAGAACAGCTAACAAGTCATTTTCTTTTAAAGCCAATGAACGATCTTTACCAATGAAGTCACCTGTTTCACAGATTGCACCCACAAGATCCCAAGTTTTTTCTTCAGTATCAGAACTTGGCACTACAGGTTGGATATCCATCCACGCTTCATATAAAGCAGGACGAATTAAATCATTCATTGCAGCATCAATAATGGCAAAGTTACGGTGGCTCGTTGGCTTGAGCAAATCAACTTTTGTTAAAAGCACACCTGCATTTGCACTAATGCTACGACCCGGCTCCATATAAACCTTGAGACCTAACTTTTCTAAAGCAGGTTTCATTGAGTTGGCATATTCTTCAACACTTGGCGGTGTTTCATCTTTATAACAAACACCTAAACCACCACCGATATCAATATGTTTAAGATTGATACCAAGTTTTTTCAATTCTTCGATCATCAACATGACACGATCTAAAGCGTCAACAAACGGTTTAGTCTCGGTCAATTGCGAACCGATGTGACAGTCAATTCCAATGATTTCAAGGTTTGGCAAAGATGCAGCATATTGATAAGTTTCATAAACGGTATCACTTGGGATACCAAATTTATTTTCTTTTAAACCAGTTGAAATATAAGGATGAGTTTTTGCATCTACATCTGGATTTACACGTAAAGAAATTGGCGCTTTTTTGCCTAGACGAGCTGCAACTTTTTGAAGGCGGTCTAGTTCTGCATAAGACTCTACGTTAAAACAAGCAATGCCTACATTTAACGATGTTTCGATATCGGCTTCAGTTTTACCTAACCCAGAAAAAACAACTTTAGATGCATCTCCACCTGCTTTTAAAACGCGTGCAAGTTCACCACCTGATACGATATCAAAACCAGCACCAAGTTTTGCCAACACATTCAGAACAGCTATATTTGAGTTAGATTTCACCGCAAAACAGATTTGATGATCAATAAAATCAAAAGCACGGTCCATATCTAAGTAATGTTTTTCAAAAGCTGCTTTTGAATAAACATACAAAGGGGTGCCAAATTGCTGCGCAAGCTGCTCCATAGAACATTGCTCTGCATGCAATACTCCATTAATGCGAGTGAAACTCATGAATGTGTCCTTATTTCAAAGCTTAAGGTGAAGTTGTTTGGGTTGGGGCTGATGATTCAACTGGCTGTTCAGCCTGCTCATCCTGTTGAACAACTTGTTTCTGTTCTTTATTACGGTAGAGCAAGTATTTCGCACGTTTGTCATAATTCGGATCAGAAGGTAGCTGTAATGCTCCTGACTGACCGCAAGCGCTTAGCAAAATACTGCTGCTCAATAAACTGATGAGGCAAATGACACGACGCATCTGAGCACCTGATTTAAACAATTCGATGCAGTATACCGTGATCATGCAGACGGCTAAAGAGTAAACTTAAAGAGAAAAACAATATGCATAAAAAACGCCAGCTTTTCAGCCAGCGTTTGATCATAAACAAATAAATTTAATTACTTTTTATGACGTGGTTTATAGAAGAAGAAATAACCAATGATCAAGATAACAAACCAAATTGGGCTGACTTTAAGCGCTTTGAACGTATCTGGTTCCAACGACAACACGTAAATCATACCAATAAAGAAAATAATCGTGATCCAACATGTAAATAGACCGCCCGGTAATTTAAATGTTGATTTGGCATGCAGCTCAGGACGCGTAGTGTAATAACGGATATAACTCCAGATAATAAGTAACCACACGCAAATGAACAGAATCGTTGAAAGTGTCGTTGCAAGCGTAAATGCTTCAACTGTATTTGGTACAAAATACTGTAATGCTGCACCTAACAATAAACAGGCAGCAGAGAAATACAAGGCATTTGCTGGTACTGCACGTTTGTTTAATTTACCAAAAGCTTTTGGTCCTTGATCTTCACGAGATAAACCAAATAACATACGGCTTGTTGAGAAGACCCCACTGTTCATTGACGACATCACTGATGACAATACAACCAAGTTCATCAAGATCGCAGCTGCTGCCACGCCTGCTTGACTAAACAAGTTTACAAATGGGCTGATTGCTGGATCAATTTTATTCCATGGCGTTACAGACATCACAATCAATAATGCCAATACGTAGAAAATAATGATACGGATTGGAATTGAGTTAATTGCTTTTGGTAAGTTACGTGCTGGATCTTTCGTTTCCGCAGCCGTTGTTCCCACAAGTTCCACACCAACGAAGGCAAAGATTGCGATTTGGAAGCCTGCCAAGAAGCCATGCACTCCTGTTGGGAAGAAACCACCATTCGCCCAAAGATGAGTAAATGAAGCAACTTCACCTGTACTTGAGGTAAAGCCTGTAAAGATCATCCATAGGCCCACAGCGATTAAAATAATAATCGCAAGAATCTTAATGAGCGCAAACCAGAACTCTAACTCACCAAACAAGCGAACTGTTAACAGGTTTAAACCCATAATAAATACAATCGCGGCAACACTGATCATCGCCCCTTCGACTGGCGAGAAAGGCAGACCATTATTGAAGAATTGTAAGTAGTAGATAATTGCAGAAAGGTCAGCGATACCAATGGTGATCCAACATAACCAGTATGTCCATCCCACAAAGTAACCCGCCCATGGACCGATTAAATCTGTGGTGAAGTCAATAAATGATTTATAGGCAAGATTTGAAAGAAGTAATTCACCAAGCGCACGCATGACAAAAAACACCATCACACCAATAATCAGGTAAATGAATAAGATTGATGGACCAGCAAGGCTAATTGTTTTACCTGATCCCATGAATAATCCGGTACCAATTGCACCGCCAATCGCGATCAGCTGTAAATGCCGATTTGAGAGGCTTCGATGGAGCTCACCTTGTTCATGAGGCTCGCTCAGATTTTGATTCGACATTTTATAAATACACTCCAGTAATTTTTTTAGTCCGTTAGCTAAATTCAAATCAAAAAGACGATATCGCACCATTTGCAGGTATCTTTTAAATGTATATTTTTTGACAACTTTTCAGCTAACCAATTTGTCTGTATTGCTGATGATTCCAAGCTACATACAATTAAATCCGATAATACGCACAAGCCTTTTGCAATACAACGGACTCTCAAGTCAACTTTTGCCGTACTTGTTTAACTTCCGCATATATAAAAAGACTACCAGTAAGGTAGTCTTTTCGATTAAGGATCAGGAAATAAATTTATATTTTGAAAATTTACTTTTGCTTATTCTTCAGTTTTTCTTCCCAGAATGTCGCATTTTTAATTCCTAATTTCACAGGGTCAAATGTGTACTCTTTTACTCCAGCTTTTTGCTGTGCTTCATAATCTTTCAGCGCTTTAATCGTTGGCTTCCATACAAAATATGTCACGATAATACCAACGATATTAATCCACGCCATTAAGCCCACACCGATATCACCAATTCCCCATATATAGCCAGTTGCACTTAATACTCCATAAGACACAGATAGAATAATAAAGCACTTCGTCACAAACAATAATGATGGAGATTTTGTAATATAACTTAGATAAGTAATGTTAGTTTCAGCAATATAGTAATACGCAACAATCGTTGTGAAGGCAAAGAAGAACACAGCTAAGGCAACAAAAATTTGGCCAAAATTACCAAACATTGTACTTACTGCCATTTGAGTAAATGCAGGAGAGCCAATTTCAACAGTAGCCCCAACATTCTGTACAATAAATTGGCCTGCTTCTAATGTACCTTGTACGTTATACATACCTGTAATTAAAATCATGAATGCTGTTGCAGAGCAGACGAATAATGTATCGACATAAATCGAGAATGCCTGCACAAAACCTTGTTGAGCCGGATGTTGAACTTCCGCTGCGGCAGCTGCGTGTGGCCCTGTTCCTTGCCCCGCCTCATTTGAATAAACACCACGTTTTACCCCCCAACCGATCGCTGCACCAAGACCCGCCATAGGAGAAAAAGCATCTTCAAAAATTAATTTGATTACTCCAGGTAATTCATGAATATTCGCAATAACAATCACAACAGCCATTAGGATATAACCAGCTGCCATAAAAGGAACAACGAATTCAGCAAAGCGTGCAATCCGTTTAATTCCACCAAAAATAATGATGGCGAGTAAACCCACAATCACTACAAGTGCTACAAGTTTAAATAAACCAATATCACCAAAAATAATTGCCCCTTCGCCTGTAATCTGGGTAAATGCCTTACCTACCGCATTTGCTTGAATGCCTGGTAAAAACAAACCACAGGCTACAATTGCTGAAATTGCAAATAAAACCCCTAACCAACGCTGACCTAAACCTCTATCAAAATAAAATGCTGGGCCACCGCGATATTGTCCTTGATACTCAACTTTATAGATTTGACCTAAAGTTGATTCTACATATGCCGTGCTTGCTCCTAAAAATGCAACCAACCACATCCAAAAGACAGCACCTGGTCCACCAAAACCAATTGCTGCCGCCACCCCTGCAATATTACCGACCCCAACTCGACCTGATAATGAAACGGCTAAAGCCTGAAAAGATGAAATCCCTTGTTCAGAAGAAGTACCTTTTATTAATAGTCTGGCCATTTCCTTCATTTGACGTACTTGAACAAACCTTGTCAAAATAGAAAAAAATAAACCCGCGCCTAAGCACAGGTAAATAAGTCCTTTACTCCAGATTATGCTATTTATCCAATCAACAATTTCTGCTGCACTCATAGATATCAACCTTTTGTATTTTTAAAATACAATACTCATATTATTTTGTTCGTTTTTCACTTCAGCAATATCTATGCCATATCAATAATAAACAGTTAGATACATACCTCAGTAAAAACACCTTCCTTGGGGATAGCTTAGATTTTTTATATCCACTGAAAACAAACTCTATCTGACTTGTAAAAATCCTATATCGTGTTATTTTTGGTGTCTTTCCCTTATTAGTTCCTTAGAAGCTCCCTTCAAATTCCTCATTATCTCTTATGAAAATTTTAGGAAACAAGAATGAAGAACTTCCTAAGAACTATATTTATATAATATCGAGCAAAATTTCAATTTTTTATGAGCAAAGTCAAAACTGTTTACCGTTGCGAGCAATGTGGTGCCGATCATCTTAAATGGGCTGGTCAGTGCTCAGAGTGTGGTGAATGGAATTCTCTGACTGAAGTTAAACTTGAGCCAACCACTGCTCACCGTGCACGCCCTAAAATTGGTGGCTATGCGGGTCAAGTTGCTAATATTACAACGCTAAATAAAGTTTCAGTTTCGCATGAAACCCGTTTACCTACAGGCATTAGCGAATTTGACCGAGTGCTTGGCGGCGGTTTGGTGACAGGTTCTGTGGTGCTGATTGGTGGTGACCCCGGTATTGGTAAATCAACCATTCTTTTGCAAACTGCGACCCATATGGCAAGCGCAAAAAGCTCCGCGCTTTATATTACCGGTGAAGAATCTTTATCTCAGGTAGCGCTTCGTGCGCAACGTCTTGATCTACCAACTGACCAATTAAAAGTCATGGCTGAAACCTGTGTAGAACGCATTTGTGAGGTTTTAGAACAAGAAAAACCTGTAGTCGCTATTCTAGATTCGATTCAAACACTTTATACAGAAACCCTCCAGTCAGCTCCGGGTGGTGTTTCACAAATTCGTGAATCAGCTGCTTTATTAACCCGTTATGCAAAAAATAGTGGCACAGCGCTATTCATTGTTGGCCATGTGACCAAAGAAGGTGCACTGGCAGGTCCGCGTGTTTTAGAGCATATGGTGGACTGCGTACTTTACTTTGAAGGTCAATCAGACTCTCGCTATCGCATGATTCGTGCTGTTAAAAACCGTTTTGGCGCCGTCAATGAACTTGGCGTATTTGGCATGACTGATAAAGGCTTACGTGAAGTTGCTAACCCTTCTGCTATTTTCTTAAGTCGTTACGATGAAGCGATTCCCGGTTCAATTGTCATGATTAGCCGTGAAGGAACTCGCCCTCTTTTGGTCGAAGTGCAAGCTTTAGTTGATGATGCTCAAGGACAACCACGACGTGTTGCACTTGGTCTGGAACAAAACCGTTTGAACATGCTGCTTGCTGTAATGCATCGTCATGGCGGCGTGCAAACCACTGGACAAGATGTATACGTCAACATTGTAGGTGGCTTAAAAATTACCGAAACAGGTTCTGATTTGGCTGTCTTATTAGCCTGTGCTTCAAGTTTACGTACTAAAGCATTACCTCAACAACTTGCAGTTTTTGGTGAAGTTGGTCTCTCAGGTGAAATTCGTCCTGTTCCTAATGGTCAAGAGCGCTTAAAAGAAGCAGCAAAACATGGCTTTAAATATGTCATTTTACCAAGAGGAAACGCCCCTCAAAAGGCAATTCCGGGCGTACAAGTCATTGCTGTTGCTCGATTGCATGAAGCCTTGACCGAAGCCATGCAACTCAGCGATGAATTGACATAAAAAAACATACTTTTAAGGTTGAAATTTAAGGTAAATACCTGCATAAATACTATTTTAAATTAACTTTAAACAGGAATTTCCTATGGAAGTACACCAGCGTGGCTTGATTACCGGTATTTTAATGGCTGCTTTAGCAATTTCGCCTCTTGCTGAAGCTAAACGTGCAGGTGGTGGTAAAAGCCACGGTATGGCACGATCTACCACTTCAAGCCAGTCTTATCAACAACCTCGTCAAGTGACTCCAGTTCAACAAACTACTACAGCGCCTCAGAAATCTGGTCCAGGCGTTGGTTCAATGGTTGCAGCTGGTGTGGCTGGTGCTGCCGTAGGTGCTGTTGCAGCAAATGCTTTAGCTGATGACAAACCAACATCTACTGAACAACAAGCAACACAGGCGCAAGCACAAGAAGAGAAAAAAGGTGGTATTCCAAGTTGGATTTGGGTATTACTTGCAGCAGCTCTAGCTTTCTTTGTATTCCGTAAATTGGGATCAAAAAAAAAATTAGCAGCTAATAATCCTTACGCACCAAATAATGGCGGTCAAAACCCATTTGGCCGTTCTGCTGCACCACAAGCAACTCCACGTAATGCTGGCGATAATACAAATATCTTTGGTCAATCTGTGGGTGGCGGTGCAGCAACGCAAGCGCCTTTTGGCGGTGTTACAACGAGCAATGGCAATCAACTTCCAGATGGTAGTGAACCAGCTGCGTTCTTACGTATTGCACGTCAACGTTTTAATCACATCCAATCGATGAATACTGCAAGTAACATTGAAGAAATTCGCCGTTACTTAACACCTGAACTTTATAGTTCTATGTATAACGACATCATGGCAAACCAAGATCAGGATGTTGCTGAATTTAGTAACTTGAATGCGATGGTTGTAGACAGCGCGACTGAAAATGGTCAATACGTAGTAAGCGTACGTTTTACTGGTACAGTAAGTGAAGACTTAAACAGCTTGCCACAACCGTTTACCGAAATCTGGCACTTTGTTAAACCTGCTGGCTCTCAGCAAGACTGGGTTGTTGCAGGTATTCAACAAGCTTAAGCTAAATAAATCCTAAATAAAAAAGCCACAATATTGTGGCTTTTTTATTTGTCAGCGTTTAAGCAATTTCTGCTGGAAAGGTCACTACTTTTTCAATTTTGACCTGATCCATTGCAACCATGAGTAAACGGTCTACACCTAAAGCGATACCTGAGCATTCCGGCATATGAGGCAACGCTGCTAACAGATGCTCATCTAAAGGCATAACATGAAGCCCCTGCTTAGCCCGCTCTGCATTATCTGCTTCAAAGCGTGAACGTAACACATCCGCATCGAGCAATTCATCGTAGGCATTGGCTAGCTCTAAGCCTTCAATATAAACCTCGAAACGCGCCGCGACCTCTTCCCCATCTTCATCTACTTTCACTTTTGCCAAAGATGCCATTTCTGGTGGAAAGTCAGTTAAAAAAACTGGAGCATCAAATCCTAAACTAGGTTCAACAAAATGAGAAAATAACAAATCCATGTAAGCTAGACGATCATCGCCCAAATCAAGATTTAACCCCACACGATTTGCCGTATCTTTGAGTTGTTTCAAAGTTGCCTGCAAAGGGTTGATATCTAAACGGTCTTGAAAGGCATGTTTATAACTTAGAATAAACGGACGAACTTCGCCAAAACGATGCTGCAAACAGGTTTGTAATAAGTCTGCTGTTTCATGCATCAACGCTTTTAAGTCCAGACCCGGACGATACCATTCAAGCATGGTAAATTCACTATTGTGTTTACGCCCGTGCTCATCATCTCGAAAAACTTTACAAATTTGATAAATCGGCCCACTACCACTCGCCAATAAACGCTTCATGGCAAACTCTGGTGAAGTCTGTAAATATTGCGTTTTCAATTTGCCATTAATATGGCGCAAAGCCTGAACCGAAGCTAAATGCACATCGGTGACACCTGCTTGTGAAACGATCGGTGTCTCGACTTCCATGACACCACGTTCAGCAAAAAACTGACGAATTTGGGTATAGAGCTTGGCACGTGCTTTTAAGGCATCAATTGAACAAGTAGGTTGATAACTTAAACTCATGCCTGTGGTCCCCCATGTGCTGCCCATTCACGGCGCAGCGGATAATTCTTACGTAATAAATCAAATGCTTTTTGCTCTACTTTTCCGTCTTTAATACAGGCACGAATGTTGGCATCATCTTGAGCAATATCATAAATTTGAGATAGTTTTTGCTTTAATACAGCTTTTAAATCATGTCCCGAAAAATAGTCTTCGCATGCAGGTAGCTGAGTTTCAAAACACTTATTAATGTCGTATCCAAATTTTTGGCAAAACGCTTCATAAATCATTTGTGTACCGCGGGCTTTTCCTTCAAGGCTATAACCAGCAATATGCGGTGTTGCTAAAGCCAACATGTCTATGAGTTCTTCTGATATGACGGGTTCATGCTCAAATACATCAAGCACTACTTTACGCTGTGTACGTTGAATATCTTCCATTAAAGCGGCTTCTTTCACGACTGGACCACGTGCACTATTAATTAAAATCGTGTCAGGTTGAAGCGCTGTAAAAGCTTTTTCATCAAACAAATGATATGTCGGATGTTGACCGTTTTTTGTAAGCGGCACATGAATTGAAATGGCATTGGCTTGTTGCAACAGAGTTTCTAAGCTTACATTTTCAATTGTGTCTAGTTTCACATATGGGTCAAAGCCAATTACATTCCAGCCAAGTAACTGAGCCATATAAGCCAAGCGCTTACCAACGTTGCCAAGGCCAACAATACCTAGGGTAAATTTTTCTTGTTGTTCTAAAAGGTTTGCATCTAAATGAAGTAAAGCAGTAATGACATATTCAGCAACCGCTTGCGCATTACAACCAGCCGCATTTGCCCATGTAATTCCTTGTTTTTCTAACGCCGCAATATCTAAATGATCGGTCCCGATTGTGGCACTGCCCACATATTTTAATGCTGTGTTTTCAATTAAACTTGCGTTAACTGCAGTAACCGAACGAACCAATAAAGCTTCAGCATCTTTTACATCTGCATGGGTTAAAGTGCGCCCTGCTTTGTGTTGAATATCGCCAAACTCAGAAAAAAAGTAATCGGTAAATGCCAAGTTTTCATCTGCGACGATTTTCATTGTCTGCAACTCATAGCTTATAAAAACGTTATTATCCTTTGAGTTGTAGCAAAGCACAATGTTAAGGCCTTTAAATTCACGATTCTAAACTTTGACGGTTTGCAAATTACAAGCCACCACCAAAGTAGAAATAGGCCATCAAGGCCAGTGTGATCCAAACTAGAATAATCAACACAGCAACCAAATAATTTTGAGGTCGACGCTCCTGTTGATCTAGCCATTCTTCAGCTTGTTGTTCCGCATCTAAAATGACTTGTTGAGGTGTAAAATGAACAGCTAACCAAATCAGCATCGGTAGAATGATGGCCTCATCTAAAAGGCCTAAAATAGGAATAAAATCTGGAATTAAATCGATTGGACTAAAGGCATAAGCCACAGCCACCACAGCAATAACTTTTGG
Organism: Acinetobacter sp. D009; assembly: GCF_038562025.1. Lineage (NCBI taxonomy): Bacteria > Pseudomonadati > Pseudomonadota > Gammaproteobacteria > Moraxellales > Moraxellaceae > Acinetobacter > Acinetobacter sp. D009. Next base: position 894,786 of record NZ_CP151886.1, on the reverse strand, counting down.
GAACCATGGCATTTGAGGATGCTTTGACGCAAACCAAAGCATAATAATTTGTTTTTTTAGACGTTTTGCCCATTCTTTTAGTGATTGTAACCAAGACATTTGGACAGACTCTGAACCTTTAGAGTTTTATAATAATCCATAAAACCTATCCTTAGCTTAAAAGCCAAAGAAATGTCAGATGAGCTCTATTTTAGGTTCATCATCTTGAACAATATATTTTAAATTTCTGTATATAAAACAAATCTATCTCCCCTACAAAAACTCGCCAAAGTCAGGCCAGATTGTTTGGCTAATTGAATAGCCATACTGGTAGGTGCTGAAATTGAAGCAAGCAAGCTAATATTTAGCTGGGCACATTTTCGTATCAGCTCATAACTTGCCCGGCTGGTCATCACCACAAAACCTAAACTGGTGTCGTAGTTTTCTTGCGCTAAATAACCTATTAATTTATCTAAAGCATTATGGCGGCCGACATCTTCAAATAAAGCGGCGATATGACCATCAACCACCCAAGCTGCGGCATGTGCGCCACCCGTTAAAGCGGTAATTTCCTGTTGGGCTTTTAAGTGAGAAATGGCACTCGGAATTTGCTCAAGCCATATTTTTGATGCATGCGTTGTAATTTTAGGAACATCTAACTGAAACTGCTCTAAGCTTTCAATTCCACATAAACCACAGCCTGTACGACCGATCATCATTCGGCGATGTTCCTTTAAGGCAGCAAACGCTCTAGATGAAATGGTCATTTCCACCGTAATACCCAATTCATTTTGATGTACATCAAGCGCATATAGCTCTTTTAAGCTTGTTAAAATTCCTTCCGAGAGACTAAAACCTTTAGCAAATAAATCAACATCAGTCGGTGTCGCCATCATCACCGCATGCGAAATACCGTTATACACCAAGGCGATTGGGTACTCTTGCACAATATGATCTAAAACATTTTCAGAGTCGGTTTTGTTAAACCGCTGTACTAGTAATGTTTCAACCCCATAAGAATGTGGTGTCAAAATTATTTCCTTTATTTCAAAATGGCGCTTGTTTAGAGCGCCATTTGTTTGGATGATATTTTTAATATTGCCTTTGATTAAAGGTTGCTTACTTTCTTATCGGCATCTTCAGGGGCTACTGCCGTTGCCAAGTTAAAATGCTCTGGCGCATTTCCGGGATGCAAAATCACAGGAACACTTTTTGAAGCAGGAATCTTGGCATATTTATCATGACTGCTTAATGCCACCAAAGGATTAGTTTCCGGATAGTAAGCGGCTAAACTGCCTCGCGGAATGTTGTACGGCACAATACGGAAACTATGCACGATACGTTTTACACCGTCCGAGAAAACACTTTCAATATCAACCCATTGGTTTGCTTCAAAACCAGCCTCATCAATATCAGCTTGGTTCATAAACAACACACGGCGCTGACCGAACACTCCACGGTAACGGTCATCTAGACCATATAGAGTAGTGTTGTATTGGTCATGAGAACGAGTGGTCATTAAGGTATAAACCTTACTGTCCGTATATGCGGCAGCGTACTGATTTTCTTTATCGGCATAGACTTCACTCAGCGGTGTAATCATAAACTGCGCTTTACCACTTTTTGTATTCCAGATGTGCTGATTGGCTGGATGTTCGAGGTGGAAGCCACCCGGCTTATAGACACGTAAATTAAAGTCATGGAACTCATCAAAGACATCGGCAATAGAGTCACGAATACGGTCATAGCTTTCGATATACCATTTCCATTTAATCTGACTGTCTGGAAGCACTGCTTCGGCCATTCGGGCGACGATATCTGGTTCAGACAAAATATTGTCAGAAATTGGAGCGTTACGTCCTGCTGACAAATGAATATTACTCATCGAATCTTCGACTGAAATTGCCTGTGGGCCATGAAGCTGCTCATCAATTTCGGTACGGCCTAAACATGGCAAAATAAGAGCATCTTTACCACACACTAAATGGCTACGGTTTAACTTAGTTGCGACATGAACAGTTAAATTACACTTTCTAAGTGCTTCTTGGGTATACGGCGTATCTGGCGTTGCAACTGCAAAGTTCCCACCTAAACCAATAAAGACTTTGACCTCGCCTTCAGCCATGGCTTTAATGGTTTCAACGACACCATGTCCATTTTTTCTCGGTGATTTAATTCCAAACACGCGATCAATGTTGTCGAGTAATTTAGGGCTAGGCAGTTCATTAATGCCCATGGTTCGGTCGCCTTGCACATTACTATGCCCGCGAACTGGACATAACCCTGCACCTGGCCTGCCAATTTGACCACGTGCCAACAATAAATTTGCCAGCATGTGTACGTTAGCAGTTCCGTGACGATGCTGGGTAATACCCATTCCCCAACAGAAAATTGAACGCTCTGATTCTAAAAAAAGTTTGGCGAGTTTTTCTAAATGTTCAGGCGATAGGCCTGAGTGTTTATAAAGATCTGCCCATTCAGTTCTTTCAACCTCAGCAATCATTTCATCAAAACCAACGGTATTAACCGCAATAAAGTTTCGGTCAAAAACGCTTGGTTTACCTGAGGCAAGTGCTTTTTTATCCCACTCATTTAAGTGTTTTAACATACCCAACATGAGTGCATAGTCACCACCAATTTTAGGTTGGAAATAATAGCGACTAATTGGTGTACTGCCGTTAGTCATCATTTCAAGCGGTGCTTGCGGGTCTTGGAAACGCTCAAGACCTCTTTCTTTAATTGGGTTAATCGCAATAATGTTACCGCCGCGTTTAGATACTTCACGTAAAGTACCTAACATACGTGGATGGTTGGTGCCGGGGTTGTGCCCAAAACTAAAAATTGCATCGGCTACGTCAAAGTCTTCTAGAGTGAGTGTACCCTTTCCTAAACCAATCGAGTCAAGTAAGCCAACACTTGTGGTTTCATGACACATGTTCGAGCAGTCTGGAAAGTTATTGGTACCAAAGCTCCGCACAAATAATTGATATAAAAATGCAGCTTCGTTACTGGCACGGCCAGAGGTATAAAATGCAGCTTGGTCTGGGTTGTCTAGCGCATGTAAATGTTGAGCAATGAGTTTAAATGCACCGTCCCATGAAATAGGCACATATTTATCGGTTGCAGCATCATAGCGAACTGGGTCTGTTAAGCGGCCTAAGTCTTCGAGGAAAAAGTCACTTTGTTCTGATAACCAACTGACGGTATGTCCTGCGAAATATTCAGGAGTCACTGTTTTACTGGTTGCTTCAAAGGCAACTGCTTTTGCACCATTTTCACAGAAGTTAAAGGCATGAGCATCTTTCTTTTCTGGCCATGCACAGCCGGGACAGTCAAAACCTGTAGGCTGGTTAATATTGAGTAAGGTAATTGAACCTTTACCTAAAATATCTTGTCGCTTTAAGTTTCGAGCAACACTTAGCAGTGCGCCCCACCCGCCAGCAGGATGAGTGTATGGCTCAATTCGCGCAAAACCGTTATTTTCCTGTATATGCTTTTGTTCTTCTGAATTATCCACTTTTTCATCCTCTTATTTCTTCTTAGGCATTCAACAGATCCAATAAAACCACAATTTAATTATGCTTATATTAAGAATCGCTGCTGTCTATCTTATGGGCAGAGTCCGCTTGGTATGTTATTCACCATATTTTAAAAAGCTGGCTCAACTGTTCTTATAATATGTGCCATATTTTTTACAATTACAATCATTTAGGCCAACGGCGCTATTTATAGAAAAACATATAAAACAATGAGTTAAAAAGATAGAAACTCCGCCTTTTACAGATCAAAACATTATTGGCTTTTATTTTTAACAGATTGAAAGCCTTTTAAAATTGATGTTTACATGTCTTTATCTATGTTTTTTTCGCATTAAACAGTATAAAACAATTAAAAATCTATCCATATTAGAGCATTTATGAAGGTTGTGATCGCCCCTGATTCATTTAAAGACAGCTTATCTGCTTTAAACGTAGCTCAGGCCATTGCCAAAGGATGGCAAGAAGTTTTTCCTCATGCAGAAACGATTTTATGCCCGATGGCCGATGGCGGCGAAGGAACTATTGAAGCAGTGTTAGAGGTCTGTGAAGGTGAATGGCGTGAAAAAACTGTAGTCGGGCCATTAGGTCAGCCTGTTCAAGCCAAATGGGGATGGTTAGAAAAACCAAAAATCGCCATCATTGAAATGGCTCAAGCGAGCGGCATACAGTTAGTCCCACCGTCAGAACGTGATGCTTGCCACAGCACAACGTTTGGAACAGGTCAGCTCATTCTGGATGCTTTAGATGCAGGCGCAAAAGACATTATTTTAACTGTGGGTGGTAGTGCTACTAATGATGGCGGCACAGGATTACTGAGTGCTTTAGGTGCTGTTTTGCTCGATGCCAACCAAAAGGTTTTACCCACAGGTGGCCTCGCTCTAGGCAACCTATCAAAAATTGATTTAACACATTTCGACTCTCGTATTCAGCACACGCGGTTTTTACTAGCTGCCGATGTGACCAATCCACTTTGCGGTCCAAACGGCGCATCTCATATTTTTGGCCCACAAAAAGGGGCTTCCCCTGCTCAAGTACAACTGCTTGATGCAGCGCTTGCTCATTTTGCCGATGTCTCTGCGCAACTTTTAGGTTTCGACAAACGAAATGAAGCAGGTTCTGGTGCTGCTGGTGGTTTGGGCTTTGCAGCCAAAAGTTATTTAGATGCAGATTTTAAAGCTGGCGTTAAAGTCGTGGCGGAGCTGAATCAGCTTGAGCATAAAATTTCTAACGCAGATTGGGTCATTACAGGCGAAGGTAAATTTGACCAGCAAACCTTAAGCGGTAAAACCGTTTTTGGGGTAAGCCAAATTGCAAAAGCTCATGGCATCCCTGTCATTGTGATTGCAGGAACTTTAGGCCAAGGCTATCAAGCACTTTATGAGCACGGCGTTACGGCTGCATTTTCACTAGCAAATGGCCCCATCACATTAGAACAAGCCTGCGAACATGCGGCAGAACTCATTTATGAGAGAACAGTGGATATTGCGAGGTTAATTCAGTTTAGCCAAACCAGCTTAAATGATAAAAAAGTTTAATCGGCTAACTTTAAAAGACTCTCTCTACAGCTTTCCAAGATTTCATCGCTAAGCACAGATTGGTCTGGGCATGCGCGAGACAAGGCAATTGCCCCTACAGACTGAGCAAGAATATTAATGGCTTGCTTTCTTAACTCTGGTGTTTCCAAAGAAACTTGTTTTGCTCGTTCATTCATAATGAACTGGATAAGTTGCTCAATGCCCTCTTCAAATTCGACTTTTACTTCGTCTGGCTGTCTTGCGGCATCACAAGATAATGCTGTTAGTGTGCAGCCCAAATCTCGGTTATCTCGATGGGTACGGGATACATAAAGTTGAATAAATTGAGCTAAATTTAAACCTTCTATTCTTTTTAAAACCTGCTCAAGCCCATGTTTAACAGTAATTGAGACAAGGTCTGTTTTCGAACTGAAATGTTTATAAAACCCACCATGAGTAAAGCCTGCGCTAGACATTAATTCAGCAATGCCGACACCGTCGTAGCCTTTGTTACGAAACAGTTGAGTCGCCTTTTCAACAATTTTATCTCGGTTTTCTTTTACCTGAGTTTTACTGACTTTCATGTTGGCCTACCCACTTTTACTCACCCTACTCGTCATAATTATACATTGATTATGATTGACATCAAAAATTATATATTTTAGATTATGATCATCATCTAAAAATTAAAGCGTGGAGAGATCACATGTCAGCTCAATCAAAAGTACTTATTACAGGAGCTTCGTCAGGAATTGGTTCTGTCTATGCAGACCGATTTGCTCAACGTGGCCATAACTTAATCTTGGTTGCACGAGACACAAACCGCCTAGATAAAATCTCAAAAGATCTTCAAGAAAAATACGGTGTACAAGTTGAGTTCATTCAAGCCGATCTATCAAACGATCAAGACATCAGTAAAATTGAAGATGTACTCAAAAACGATGCTGATATTGAAATTTTGGTAAATAACGCTGGTATCGCACTAAACGGAACCTTTTTAACTCAAGATATTAAAGATATTGAAAAACTCATTAGTTTAAATATGACTGCGGTTGTTCGTTTGTCTCATGCAATTTCGCAATCACTTATACATAAAGGTAAAGGTGCCATTATTAATTTAGGCTCCGTGCTTGGATTAGCTCCTGAATTAGGTTCTACCATTTATGGCGCAAGTAAATCTTTCATCCAATTTTTTAGCCAAGGCTTATATTTAGAATTAAAAGATCATGGCGTGCACGTTCAAGCCGTATTGCCTTCTGCTACTAAAACCGAAATTTGGGAACGTTCAGGCATCGACTTAAGCCAAGTTCCACCATTAATGGATGTCAATGATTTGGTCGATGCCGCTCTGATTGGCTTTGACCGTAAAGAAACAATCACAATTCCTGTGCTGAAAGACGAAAATCAATGGAATAATTTTGAAAAATCACGTATCACATTACTACCAAACTTTTCTTCGGCTGATGTAGCCCAACGTTATAAAAACTAACGAGTACCGCTACCCAACTCTTAAGTAGGAAAATCTTATGAATGTTATTGATGCCATCCGTAACCGCCGCGCAGTTAAACGCTTCGACCCTGCTTTTCAACTCTCTGACGATAACAAAAAGCAGTTATTACAAGAAGTTTTAGCAAATGCGCCAAGCGCTTTTAACTTACAACATTGGCGTCCAGTCATCATTGAAGATACTGAGTTAAGACAAAAAATTCGCACCATTGCTTGGGATCAACCACAAGTTACAGAATCATCATTACTGATTGTGTTGTGTGCAAAAGTAAATACATGGGAAGTTGATGCTAAGCGTGTGTGGGATGGCGCGACTCCAGAAGTACAAAATATTATGGCTGGCGCAATTGACCAATATTACCGTGACCGTCCACAAACCCAACGTGACGAAGTTATGCGTAGTGCTGGTATTTTTGCTCAAACCTTGATGCTTCTTGCTCAAGAGCATGGTTTAGACAGTTGCCCTATGGATGGTTTTGACTTTGACGCGATGGCGAAGCTCATTAACTTACCTGAAGACCATGTGGTGTGTTTAATGATTGCGGTTGGTAAGTCGGCTTCCGAGCCGTACCCACGCGTGGGCAAACTTCCTTACGACGATGTCATTATTCAAAATACATTCTAAGTTTTTAGTCAGATTTTAGGCTTTCATACTATTTGTTCTTTTTTTATAAATAGATGGAAGCCTTTAATTTGGCATGCATTTTAAATGCGGACTTTGAATCCTATTTAAACTGCTTCAAAAAACATTCTAATATCATTTCTCTATCCCCTACTTGAGCCGAGCTTAAAAGCTGAATAATGGTTCCTTCAATCATATATAAAAATAATTTGGCGTCCTGAAAGGAAACATCTTTTTTTAGTTTTATTAACTGACTATAGATTTCATTAAGCAACCATGTTCTATATCTCATTGCGGTGATATAAGCTTTTGGATAGGTCAGTTTGATTTCAAAAATTGCTTTAAATAATAGATAGTAAAGCCCCTCCAAATCGGTGTGTAAGGCATAAATTTTCTTAAGTTTATCCACCACACTTGTTTGACTGGTGTACTCAACCATTGAAACTACTTTTTCTTTTAAACGTTCTTTTTGCACGATCATGCAGATTTCAATGAACCGTTCTTTAGAGTGAAAATAATGATAAAAAGTCGCTTTTGGAATTTGAGACTCTTTCACGATTCTGTCGATTCCAACCGTATGAAATCCGTGATGGTGAAACAGATCAATTGATTTATTTACGACTTGGATGGCACGTGGGGAGATCACTAAATTTGGCATAGTTTTACCGTTATAAAAATTCTTGTTGTATGTAAACGAGATACTTTTTTGGGAGAAAAAAAGGCATAGCAAAGCCGTTAAGACTGTGTTTTGCACATCTCAAGTTTTATTGTTGATTAAGTTTTTGGTCGCGACGAATTAAAGCCTGAAAGCGCTAATCGCTATCAAGCTGCGTATAAATTTAAGTCGTGTCGATATAGACTTTGGCAAAGGCTGCCAAGAAATTAAGAATGTGCAAAGCCAACTCCTTTTTATTGGGAGTTCTGCCAGACATTTATAGAATTATGGTGGCAGAACGAAAGGGGGTTAGCAGACTGGCTCAAGACCCAGCACACCCGAAGGTGTCCCCCTTCCGTCCTACCGCTACAAAAAGGGAGACGAACGGGTCTACATCAAAAAAATGAATTTTTTCAATGTTCTTGAGCACGGTCTGCTAAAACCGGCTGGCAATGTGGCCAGCAGGCAAAGAATAGTGCCCTGTTCTATTGCAGTCAAGCACACAAAATGACATTTGTTTTAATTTAGACCATTAAAAAGTAAGGATAAATAATGAGATGATTATTGTTTAAGTGGGGTTTATAAAAGGGGGTTTAATTTCGGTTATTCAGAATAGATCAGTGCTTAATTAAGACACTATTAAAATGGGTAAAGCAGCTTACATACATAAAACCTATCCTACCAACATATAGAAATGATAATAATTTGAAGGAAGTGTTGGAATATCTAAAGTAACACTTTCAAACTTGTCAAAGTGTAGATACTGCTCTATATAAAACAACAAAGACAACTATACAATTTATATGTCAGATCTCATCTCAAATATTTAAATAAATTTTTTTATAAACATAATTACAGCTCATATTATCCAAACAATTCTGGATCATGAAATCGATATAATTTGCCACGTTCATTAACCTCGCGAAGTTTTTGAATGGCTTCACAATCACTCAACCCTTTCTCTACCAATACCGCATATAAGTGATAAAAATCACTAACTATATCATTAGAAAATATACCTGGATCATCAGAACCCAAAGAAACAGCAATTGTAGGATCATTTGGCTTTTGAAAGCCTTCAACTCTCATCCAACGTAATGCGTGATGATCTCTATAATGTTGGTATTGACTGATGCGAACGTTACTTGTAGGTAGTGTCTCTATTACAATACGTGCTTCTGCAAGCCTACGCAGTGTGGACTGCTGTAATAAGATTAATGTTTCTATATCTAAATAATTTGTATCAACATTAATATGTTCTTTACTCTTCATAATTACATTAGGATCACGCCACCATTTGACTAAAATATCTAACTTATTTTTTTTCAAAACTTTTGCAACAAGGTATGCTTCTTGTCTCCAAACATCATTAAATGTTGATGTTTGCCAACACCACTCATCTTTATTATCAATAGCATTAAATACATATTCAGGAAGTAATCCACGATATTGCATTTGCATTAATAGTGTTTCAGGCTTGATCTCCATATCATGCTGAAATATATCACTAATAAGAATATTGATGTCCTTAGTTATCTTTTGTGTTGCTTCATAGCACTCAGGTTTTGATTTTAAAATATCCCAGATTACCAGCAAATCAAGAAGCCATTCCCCACGTTGAATGACAATTTGTGAAGGCATACTATTTATCCATATCTCAGGATCCATACCTATAGCCGTGCCATGACCTATACGATCCCCCACCTGAAAATCAAGTAAGTCCATAACATCAATAATCTGTCGAATACCACTAATTAAATGAGGAAAATCTTCACCTACATGATAACTTCTATGTAATATTCCATATTGCTTAGCCGCCCTATAGAATGGTGCAAATATTTCTGGTGGGGCATGTAATTCATTTGAAGCAGCGTCAATGCCACGAATCCATTGAGAGAGCCGAGGCCAGCGTTCTAAAGTTTTTTGTAAAATATCACATTGGTTTTTTAGTTTTAACCTTAATTTTTTATGTCGATAATCTTGTTTTCCAATTTCATATTTACATTCTTCTTTAATAAAATGTACGACTAAAGTTAATTTAAAATATTTTCTCGAACCTAGTGGACATGCGAGTTTTACTTGATCATTAAGTTTTTCAAGTATCTGTGAAAGTTCCCAGTGCTGATAGTCATTTTCAATACTTGATGAAAGATAAAAAAGATAGCCTTTTAATATACTACTTAGTATTTTTTCATTCTTTTTCAATTCATTCTTAGGGGCAAAACGTCCTTCAAGCCAATTTATATTACTTCTCTGTGGGTTTGCTCCGCTCAATTGCAGGAAACGATAAAGATATTTTTTTTCAGATGCTTCCCTTAAGTCAGTAAAAGTATATTTTTGAAACTGATCAAATCCATACATATCTTCACGTTGTACAACTAATTGTAAATACTGATTTTGAATTAATATATACAAATGAAGTAACCGATCTGTTAATTTGGAAGGTTTATCATTAAGTTGCTTAATAACTTCATATAACCATTGAACTTCTTGTTCAATCAAAGAATTAATATTCCCAAATAAAGGAGGTGAACTATCGAAAAATGGAAAATCACGATCTGATAATAGTAGACTCGATATATCATGAGGCAATGAAATATTTTTATAAACAGAATCTAAATTTTGTTTTATTTTTTTTGAATATAATTCTGCACGTCCATCAGCAATTGCTATTAACCAACAACGTAACAATCTAGCTATTTTTAACCACTGATTTAAAGAGCTAGGATTTAAATCAGGATTAATTGAATGACAAAGTTCTCTCACTAAATGATTTTTTTTATATTGATCACAAAATTCATTTAATTCTTTTTTTGGATTATATAAGGCTCTTAACCAACACCATTCAGCACTTGTAGTACCATTTAAGTGTAAATGAGTTTCATGTAATCCTTCATCTGAAATATAAGAGTCTACTACTGGTTCATAAGGATAAATAGGTGTAAAGATTCCCTTATAGTTAGATAATGGCACTTGCCTCATACGATTTTTAACTGAAGGTATTGAATAAGCAGCAATACGAATTGGTAGAGCTGAAATACGACTTAATAAATTCTGCCAATCGCCAAATAATGAGAGTTCAACATGAATTTTATCACCGCGAAAATATATGTATTGGTCAGATAACAGCTTTAAGGAGCTATATATCCAACCTTTACCACTAGATTTTTTTTCTTGTTTTACTAAAGACCAATGTGATCTAAATACATGGTCTGGATAAGAGGTGCGCCAAGGCTGATAAGCTAAATAAATTACCTCTTCAAGACCTTTTTCATTAATCTCATTTACAAAAGGTAATTTCTCTAATTTTTTAAGTAAATGTGTATTAGCAAGAAAAAATGGCGATAAAATTGTATTAGGTTTTGGGTATTTTTGAATCACGTTATTCTCTCATTACTTTTTAATTCTCTAATTTTAGAGGTCAATTCACGAATTTCTGAATTTATACTACGCATTGAAGAGTTTAAATCTTTCAATATTTCATTATCCATTTCCATATCTTTCTTAAGACTTTCTTTATTTTTTTCAAGGTTAATTAATTCTTGTTCTCTATTTTTAATTTGATCTCTAATTTTATTTACCTTACCAATAGAATCCACTTCAGAATTTAACTCAAGTAGATTACTCTTTAAAGACTCCAATTCCTTGATAACAATATTTATTTTATCTTCATTTTCTGCCATCATTTCATTAGCTAGATGCAATCTAGTTTTTCTCAGATGTATTAAACTTTCAAGATTTTTACGATTAGTTTGTAAATTAGTTCTAGACTCACTTAATATCCTTATTTTATTATCTTCTTCACTATTTATATCGACACCAGAAATCGATACATTACTAATAATAGGAGGAAGCCTAGAAACAAAAGTACTTTCATTAATATAGTCATCCTTACTTTTCATTATTAATCCTTGAATTATAGGACAGCTAGCAATCATTTTAGTTAATGGAAAATATTCAAAATCAATATTTTTTAATTGCTTTAATTTATCATTTACTGGTTTAAGAGCAGTTTTAGGATTTTGTCTACTCATTCTTTTTGTTGGCAATACTCCTTCGTTAAATGCAGAAGCTTTAAAGTGATGATCCTCCTCTTCCACCAAGAATGCATTTATTAAACAATGAGTATATAAAGAAATAATACTCCCTAAATTATTCCAATTATCCTTACTTTCAGCTACGCTAATTAAGCTAAAATATAATCTAATCCATACTTTACCAAGAAATATAGAGGAAGGTTGTATTTTCACCAGATCTTTATGAGAAATAATTAGCCATTTACAAATCGCAGAAACCCATTCATCAATATATTCTTTATCAATATTATCAATTTCTTTATCTTCTAATTCAGAAGACATATCATTTGAAAAATCTGACCAATTTGGAGCAGAGATACCTAGCGTAGTTTCTAGTTTTCGCAAACAATTAGTCACATTCTCTCGCAATTTTGGTGCTACTTCTGATATATCAATATTCTCATCAATTTTATTAGGAATTTTAGATGCATCAATAAAATTTTCACCGATTTTAAGTAATCTTGTCATTACGCCCAACACGTTAAAAATTGAAAAATATAATTGTTTTTTACTCCCTACTATCTCAATTAATCCTAAATTAAAAGGCAACGATACAGCTCTATTTTTCTTGATAAATTCATATGCTGTAATATTTCTTGAATCTTTTTCACTTCTTATTGGCGTTGATTTAAGTTTAATAATACCAGCTTTAATAGAAGCAGAGGATTTTTTTGAAATTAGAACGGCAGTTGCATGCCATGCCCAATTTAATGCATCTTCATGTTGGCCAATACCACAATAACGTTTAAATTGTAATAATTGTAAAGACTCGTCTGAATGGTATCTTTTTAACTCATCCTTTATATAATAAAATAAACTAACGCTTCCAGAACATTGCAACATATAATTAATCGCAGATGAAGCCTTACCATGTGTAAATTCAGCAACACTAGCGGCTAATGCTACAAATGAATTTCGTAAATTATCTTCAATAGCCTGAGGTCTAAGATAACATCCTGTATCTTGTCCACCATCTTGGGTAACTGTATCAAATACACTTTCAATTAAAGTATTTTCATCACCATTATTTAACTTCTCTACCTCTACTTTTGCAGCATAGAGACTGCTTAAAAAAGTATCTCTAAAGCTCTGTGCAACTTGCGGAGTAAATTTAAATAAATTCTCATAATTAACTTCTTTAGAATAAATTTCCGAACTTGATTGCAATAATTGTAGAACCGAACGCAAAGGCTGTTGTAGTAAAAAATCACGATAAGTTTGAATATTAGAAGAACCCTCAACATGAAAACCAAATTGGATTAACTTATCAATAGAATCCTCTATATTTATAGTTATATTATTATCTTCTGTATTCTCAGAACTAGAAAAGCTAACTTTGTAATCTGCCTCTTTAACGAGCTTATTTAAAGGATTAAGTGAAATTCTATTTTGTATAGGAAATATTTTTTTTAAATATTGATCTTCCATATGATCTAATAAATCACTTCGCTCTCTAGTACGATTTTGATCATACTTATACAAATTTTCACTCATATTACCCAAATATAATCCTCTCACTACATTTGAATAAAGTTTTAAATCTCCAGCCATCATGACAATAATTTGAGGAATATCTAAATAACGTCTTACCATTTCTAAGACTTGTTCACCTTTTTTAAAATGAGTATCAGCATCATCTATTAATATAATTAAGGCATTTTTGTTAAGAATTTTACATGCATGTTGGATCAAATCTACAAAAGCTGAATGCAATTGCATTGCATCCTCTGCTCGATCTAGGCCCCAGTCCAAGAAAACGTCATCATCAATTAAATCATAAGGATTCTTACCGCTATTAAGTAATCTTAAGCCCCCAGCTAGTTTTTTTAATTTTTTTCGCCATAATTCATATTCTGCATCCATATCATCAGAATGGTGAATATGCATATTCCTTCTACTTTTTATTACTGTTTGGTTTAATTGAGCTATCAAAGTCAGAAAAATATGCTCATTCAACTCAATTTTACTAGGGTCAATATAAATTAACTTTTCCAATTTATATTGATTTATAGTGATCAACTCTTTAACTATATTTTTTAAAAATGTGCTTTTTCCTGCTCCACGAGTACCATCAATAAATATAGAAAGATTTGAAGTATTTGTAGATGGATATTTTTCAATTTTCTTAAGATGCTCCCAAACTATTTTTTCAACTTTTCCATAAGCTTGGTAGTGGATGAGCTCCTTTTTACCTAACTGAATATGATCACCATTACTATTAGATAAATCTATTATAATTTCTTGATGTAAACGCTCAATCATTTCAAAATATTCCTTAACGTACTTTTAAAATTTACTGTGTTAAATAAAGTAATTTTTTGTATCTTTAAAAAAATTAAATAATGCCAATTAATTAGAATAATTTCCAGTATAAGTTTACAAATTTTTAGATCATATTTTATGTACTAAACTTCAATTTCCACTTTTAGATATTTCATTTTCGAAGTCTTATTTCTCTCTACTGATCTTTAAATAAGAGCTCTGAGAGTTAAAAGATAATTTAAATAAAAAACTGGCTCAATAAAAAAGCTAAGCCCCGATTACCGAGACTTAGCTTTGAAAAAATAACTTTTAAATTAAAAAATTATTTATTTGATGTCTGCAAATTCAGAAACAGGCTTGTTCACTTCAACTTTTGTGCCACCGAATTTTTCGCTCACAAACTTTTGAACTTTAGGTAAGTGGTAAAGTTCACCAAGTTTTGTATAGATCGGGTCGTTTTTGTTCGCTTCAGCAACACCTAACAAATTCACATAAAGCTTCGTAGACTGATCAATAGGCTCACGGAAGATAGAATCTTTCATTACATTGAGGCCACCCTCAAGTGCTAATGTATTACCCAACACAATCGCGTCTACATCGTTTTTAACACGAACTGCTGTAGTCATTTGAATTGGTTTTAATTGCAAGTTTTTAGGGTTTTCAACGACGTCATTGGTCGTCCCTTTTACAGGGTCAAAGTCTGGTTTGAGTTTAATCAGTTTAGCAGACTGTAATAATGTTAAAGCGCGCGCTTCGTTAGCAGTATCGTTTGGAATCGCGATAGTCGCGCCTTGTGGGAATTCTTCAACAGATTTAACTTTATTTGCATAAATACCCATTGGCTCTAGATAAGTTGTCGCAACAGCAGCAACTTTAGCTGTATTTGAAGAGTTATAAGCTGCCAAATAGTTAAATGACTGGAACGCATTTACGTCTTGTTCGCCACTTGCTACAGATGTATTCAATACAACATAGTCAGTCAGGTTAGTCACTTCGAGTTTAATGCCCGCTTGAGCAGTTTCAGGAAGCGTTGCAACGTATTTCCATACGTCAGTGTCTGAACCTGTTGAAACCAATTTAATAGTTCGAACTGACTCAGTTTTATCTTTAGCTGATGCTGTATTTTCAGTTTTTGCAGGTTCTTTATTACATGCAGTCAGTGTTAGAACAGATGCGCTGAACAGAACACTAAATAATTTTTTCATAGATACATCCTAAAATAGGAAACGCCTATCTTACAAAAGAGTCAGGCATTGCCAACCAATGGGTCAAAATACAATTTTGGGGCGGAAATAATTTCCAGATATCGGGTTTAGAAAACTGAATTCAGCATCATTCCTTCCTTGAACTTGCTCGCTGAACAATAGAATTATGTTTTGAAACAGTTTCTAAATATTGGCTCATCATATATCAATAAATGAATATTCTACAAATAACTTGTTCGATTCTGTTATATAGAAGCTTAATTGATAAGATGTTGAAAATAAAAAATATATTATATAAATATAATAATTTTGATTAAAATATATACTTGTTTGATTTATATGAAATTTTCAGGATTTATTAGCAGTATTTAAGCTAAATCTTACTGTAATGTAGACATTAGGCATAAAAAAAAGCCCTTGTCATTAACAAGGGCTTTTTAAGAATCTGGCGGAAGCGGTGAGATTCGAACTCACGGAGGACTCACACCCTCGTCGGTTTTCAAGACCGGTGCATTAAACCGCTCTGCCACGCTTCCAACGAGCGCTATAATATAAATAAAAATTGAAGTTGGCAAATCTTTTATTTAATTTTTAATTCAACCGCTCAAAATAAACACAAATCTATTTAAATTTCTGAGTTTTCTGTCTTTTCATAGCGAATTGTATTGATATACCACAGCTTTTTTCCTGATGGCGTGTGTACTTCAATCTCATCATCGACTTCTTTGCCGAGCAATGCGCGAGCCATAGGTGACTCAATCGAGATATGTTGAGGGTGATGATCATAAATTTCATCAATTCCCACAATACGTAAAGTTTTTTGCTCACCTTCTTCGTTTTCAATCTCGACCCAAGCACCAAAGTAAACTTTGCCGTCTTGCTCAGGTGAGTAATCAACGATTTTTAATTCTTCTAAGCGTTTTCCTAAATAACGTACACGTCGATCAATTTTTCTGAGGAGCTGCTTATTATATTGATAATCCGCGTTTTCACTGCGGTCACCTAAGCTTGCAGCCCAGTTTACTTTTTTGGTAATTTCCGGTCGTTCTTCATGCCAAAGTTGTTTTAATTCAGCAACTAATTTGTCATGCCCTGACCGAGTGATTAAGTTAGATTTCATGATAAAAAACCACTGTTCAACAACATATCGCTTACAAGATGTAGCATTTTATACCCTATTTTCTCACATCAGAAGTGTATAAATTTTCTTCCTTAAGAAATTCATGTGTTTATGATGATATATCGAAGTTTTAATTGTACAAAATTTGACATTACTTTTTTTCAATATTATGATGCGCGCAGTTTAAATGTTGAGCATTTTTTAACCCACTCGAAAACTATGTAGATTTTCTACACAGTTTGTTTTTTCATTTCATGTCATTTTGAATGACGTCATGACTGCCCACCCCTTATTGAATTTATCAACTTTTAGAAGTTATGGCAGCTTTTTGTCTGACTTTTAGGGCATAAATTATCTGTAGCGGAGACAACATGCACAGTAATTCAAGTTCTGGGTCGAGGCTTTGCCTTAACTCTTTATTTTCTTCTCTCCCGTTAAAAGCTCTTGCACTCAGTACTATACTTCTCCCATTTCATAGTCTTAATGCAGGAAAAACCCTACAGTACAATACTGTAGTTAACACAAACACTTTAACTGTTGTTGCGGTAGAAAGTCCGACAACCGTTTTCAAAGAGGATCAGTTTTTACACGGTTTTGGTTACGACTTAGCACGTAACTATGCACAGAACCTAAATGTAAAGCTGGACTTTAAAATCGTGGCAGACAATGCCACTGCACTTAGATGGGTTCAGCAAGGTAAAGCAAACTTTGCGATGACTACAGCAGGTTTAAGCACAATCGAAAACAAAGGTTTAATGTCGTTTTCTGCAAGTTGTGGTGACACAGCAAATTTGCAAAAAAATGGCTTAAATCCTGAGTTGAGTTGGGTATTTAAACAGGCTGATGACCCACTCACACAGACCGCCAGCGGCTTTGTATGCCAAAGTAAGCAAAATGGTGTGACTGAGCAGCTTGCCTCTTTTTATAACCGCAATGTTGTGAAACCAGAAGCATGGTCAACCATTCAACGTGACTTAAGCACACGTTTACCGATTTACAAAGCGAGCTTTAAGCAAAGCGCAGCGAAGTATGATCTAGATTGGCATTTACTTGCTGCAATTGGTTATCAAGAATCATATTTAAAGCCAGAATCTGTTTCTCCCACAGGTGTTCGCGGCTTAATGATGTTAACCAATAGCACTGCTCGAGCAATGGGTGTAAGCAATCGTAGCGATCCTGCTCAGAGTATTCAGGGCGGCGCGAAGTATTACGATCTGATGCTAACTGAATTTGATAATATTCCGTTCCCTGATCGGAACT
The DNA here is from genome assembly GCF_038562025.1 of Acinetobacter sp. D009. NCBI lineage: Bacteria > Pseudomonadati > Pseudomonadota > Gammaproteobacteria > Moraxellales > Moraxellaceae > Acinetobacter > Acinetobacter sp. D009. Next base: position 877,047 of record NZ_CP151886.1, on the reverse strand, counting down.
GGTATGCGCTTGTGGCCTATAACATGGGACCGGGTGCGGTAAGTCAGATTCAAAAGCGCTTGCAGTCTCAAGGGAAAGATCCGAACAAATGGGTCAATCTCTATGACTATTTGCAAAGTAATAAAACGCGAAATGGTCGATATAAGCAAGCAGTTCAATATGTCACTCGTATCCGTGCTTATCTTGAACATATCAAAACGGCGCAAACACGAATCAATATCTAATTTTTATTTTTAAAAGTTGATAAATTCATTGTTTGTACATATAAAAAGCTTACCTCTTTGGGTAAGCTTTTTATATGAATTCTTTTAAGTTTAAGCAGTATGCTCTAATACTTTCTTAAACAAATCTTTTTGTTCTTGGCTTGGCTTAGCTGTTTGTAAAGCCATTAATTGAGACATGTCGCCTTGAACTTTAATTTTACCAGTCATGAATGCCTGCATAGCAGCAGCCATATCAAACTCTAAGAACACTTTACGTAAAGTCTCAGCATCCATATTTAAAGTTGTTTTGGCATTTGAAGACAAACCTTTTTGGATTTTACCCCCATCTAAAGCTAATTCGGTATTTCCAGAAGCATCTGTAACTACTAAATTAATTGCCAAGTTCGCAAGAGCGGGCGGCAAATTAAGATCACCTGCTTCAGCAGTTAATTTTTCGACAGTCGCAAACCAATCTTCAGTTAAAAATGCAGGCATGATTCTTCCTCAAATTTATTTGTTCAATTTCTCTGGTTGTCTATCCAGACAACATCATGTGAAGCAATTCTGCTTGTGGCTTGTTATAGCATGTAATTTAAATTTTGGGCTATGACTTTTTGTACGGAACATTCATTTTTTAGTATTTTGATACATTAAAGGCACTTGTTTATAAAGTGCCTTTAACATTTTTTATGCTAGCGTTTATTCAGCAGCAAAGCTTAAGTTCACGACATCTAAACGGTTCTTAAGCTCTTCCGGATCTTTAATATCCAACTCGCGCTGAGAATCTAGGGCCTCGAAGTCAAACAATTCGCGGTCTGCTAACTGAGACGGAGATACGTTTTGTAATGCCCCGAAAATGCTGTGTAAGCGCTTCGGATATTGTTTATCCCATTCACGTAGCATTTCATTAAGCATGGCACGCTGTAGGTTTTCCTGCGAACCACAAAGATTACATGGAATGATTGGGAACTGACGAATCTCGGCATATTTAATAATGTCTTTTTCTTCAACATATGCCAAAGGACGAATCAAAATGTTCTTTTTATCTGACGATAAAAGCTTTGGAGGCATCGCCTTTAAGCTACCGCCATGGAACAAATTCAAGAAGAACGTTGCAATGATGTCATCACGATGATGACCTAAAGCAACTTTAGTCGCACCAATCTCTTGTGCAAATCCATATAAAGAACCACGGCGTAAACGTGAACACACTGCACAGTAGGTTTTACCTTCAGGTGTTAAGCGTTTAGTAATGGTATAGGTGTCTTTTTCTAAAATGTAATATGGAATGTTGTTCTCTTCCATATAACGAGGCAAAACATCTTCAGGAAAGCCTGGTTGTTTTTGGTCGAGGTTAACCGCAACCACCTCAAAATTGATTGGTGCAATACGCTTAAACTGCAACAAAATATCGAGCAAGGTATAACTGTCTTTACCACCAGACACACACACCATGACCTTATCGCCATCTTCAATCATATTGAAGTCACGAATAGCATGCCCAACTTGACGGCGAAGCTTCTTGAGCAAACGGTAATAGGCCGAGCTTGTTGGAAGTTCAGGCTTAAAATTAAATCCCTGATTGGACTCAACTGGCGCGTACATAGACGAGATATACCCATAAATAAAAATACCGCGCAATTTTATATGATTCAGAAGAGAATCGCATCAAAAGAATAGTTTCAATTCTTGAAGTCGTCACATTGCTCGTGCATGATGCAAAACACATGCTCTATTTTGACTGAAGCGTTCAAAATTTGTGCAAAATGCTTACTTTTTGGACTTTTCCACAGTTTTCCACAAAACCTGTGGATAAAATTGTGGATTTCTTCGTACTTGACAAACTGTTTTGGCCTTCTGTTAAGGGTTTTCTTTAAATTGATCATTTTTTAACCAATGTTTTTTATTATTAACAATCAACAAGTTAACCATGTCAATAGAATCATTTTAAAAAAATTTTTTAATTTTTTTTGATGAGCATTCGAACAAATCAGCTTGATTTTTTGAAAGAGTCGAAATAAAAAAAATTACACAAATCTTCTTTAAGTAATATTTTTTGATAAACTCTTTTCCAAGTTTTGAGTACCTAAAAATTGTGAATAACATAAAATGAAAAATTCGGTTCAATTTCTTGTTTCTTGTTTGCTGGGGATGACCACTTTTACGGTCGGTACAACTTCGAGTTCAGCGGGTCAAATGTATATTTACCAAGATAAAAACGGTAGTACATTACTCACCAACCGAAAAAGCTATGACCACTCTCTTAAAAAAGTAAAAGTGACCTATTATCCTGATAGTAATATTCACAGTTATACAAACTGGGGAGCATCAGAAGCTTCTGTTCTGCCAAGCTACAATAAAAATAAGAATGCTTTCGACCACATTATTAGACAAGCTGCACAACAACATGGTGTTTCAGAAGGTTTAATTAAAGCCGTTATGCACACCGAGTCAGGATTTAACGTAAGAGCTCGTTCGCCAGTAGGTGCTCAAGGCTTAATGCAGTTAATGCCTGCGACTGCACGTCGTTTTAATGTCTCTAACGCCTATGACCCGCAACAAAATATTTTTGCAGGCGCTAAATATTTAAGCTGGTTACTCAAGCGTTTTAATGGAAACACACAAATGGCGCTTGCGGCTTACAATGCCGGTGAAGGTAATGTCGACAAATATGGCGGTATTCCCCCTTTTCGTGAAACACAAGATTATGTGCGCCGTGTAACAAGTCGATACCAAAACCTATATGCATCGGGTTCAGGTTTTTCATCTTTTACTAATGCTTCAGTACAAACCGTTTCACATCCTTCTAATTTGGCAGAAAACACAACAGCTCAAATTACGACTCAATCACCTAAATATTCATCTTCTCGTCAAATCGTGACTTTATCTGACGGTACCTATACCGATGCACCAACAGGCACTTATGTCACCAATAATGCCACCGCAATTGCCCATATACGAATTGAATAAACAGTAAAGAAGAACGGCGGCTCGCAGTTCTATTTAGGTAAGTTCAGATGTTTTAAATTGTAATGATCTATTACCTGATCTTTACCATTTTGACGAATTTAGCCAATTATTCTTTAAATTTAGGCACATTCTGCTAAATGAAAGAATGTATCAATTCCTTATTTTTTTCTTGAATTTTTCCCCCAAGCCCCGCATATTAGCTTCATGATTTCGAATTTGTAAATCAGATAACATTTTATTTATAAGAGGATTTTCTCAATGATGCGGATTGGTTTGTTTTTGCTTACCAACCTCGCGGTACTGGTTGTAGCTGGCATTATTTTGTCACTCTTCGGTGTCGGTAGTTACCATGGCGCGGGTGGCTTGAATCTAGGCAACCTTTTAGTGATCTGTTTTGTGTTTGGTATGGTGGGATCTTTAATCTCGTTATTCATGTCAAAATGGATGGCTAAGAAAACGACCGGTACAGAACTGATCGACCCGAATGCTCCTCGTAACCAAGCTGAAAGCTGGTTATTGCAAACAGTCGCTGAACTTTCTCAACGTGCTGGTATCAACATGCCAGAGGTTGGTATTTTTCCATCATATCAATCCAATGCCTTTGCAACAGGCTGGAACAAAAATGATGCCTTAGTTGCCGTTTCATCTGGTCTACTTGAACGTATGAACAAAGATGAGCTACGTGCTGTGCTTGCGCACGAGATTGGTCACGTTGCGAATGGTGACATGGTTACCCTAGCGCTCATCCAAGGTGTTGTGAACGCCTTTGTTATGTTCTTTGCTCGTGTAGTTGGTGACTTTATCGACCGTAATGTCTTTGGTCGTCAAGACGATGAAGCCCCGGGTATGGGTTACTTCATTATTACCATGGTATTGGATATCGTCTTTGGTATTCTCGCTTCTGCCATTGTGATGTGGTTCTCTCGTTATCGTGAATACCGTGCTGATGAAGCAGGTGCACGTTTAGCAGGTAAACAAGCAATGATTTCTGCATTATTACGTCTCCAAGCTGAGACGGAAATGCCAGATCAAATGCCAAAAGAAATGAAAGCCTTCGCAATTGCGGAAGGTAAAGAACAAGGTTTCAGCTTAGCTGCTTTGTTCCAAACCCACCCAACAATTGAACAGCGTGTGGCAGCTTTACATCAATTAGATTGCCCATAAAACATTTAATGTAAAAATAAAGCCTCCAAATGGAGGCTTTATTTTTACATTAAATGGTTTGATAGAAACTCCAAAGATAGCTTGCGCCCCACCAAACAGCTAATCCAATTAAAAGCAGTACAAGCGCACCTACTAAATCGGGAATATGCAACCATAACCAACTGACAACAGGATTTCGCCAGAAAGCTGAGTTCTGCTGCTTCTTTTCGAGCTTTTCATGTAAGTATGGATGAACGACATGAATATCACTCTGAATCGCATATTCTTCGCGTATATGCGTATGAACTACATCTAGTGCTTTTCGACTGGGTCTTATAAAAATATCAAAAATAGTCCCAGCCACAGGAACAAAGCCTACTACAGCATCTACAACAGCGAGTTTGATGACTGGAGTCAACTTATGTTGAGGCACACCAATTTGTTTAGCTTTATAGATGGCATAACAGGTCAATGCAAAACCAGCGACATCACCGGCAAACGGAATAGTACTCAGTGCAGCATCGGCACCAATGCCCTGCTTTGTAAAAGGAATGCGAACCGCACTGTCCATCATGGTTGCAAACTTGGCCAGATCTCGTTCTAGTGCGATGACCTGTTGCTCTGTTAATTTTTTTTCTTGAGGCATTTAAATCAAATATATGAAGAGTAGTTAATCTTAATATACTTGATTTAATACCTGTTTTTAAATTATTTACTTAACGAGTAGCTTTCGATCTAAACAAGGAACGCAGCAACACGTACATGACTGGAATAAAGAAAAGAACCAGTACTGTACCAAACATTACGCCACCTAAAATACTAATACCGATTTCTTGACGGCTTACAGCCCCTGCCCCTTGCGCAAAGACAAGAGGAATCACACCTGCACCAAAAGCCAAAGAAGTCATTAAAATCGGTCTTAAACGTAAGCTCGCGCCTTCTAAAGCTGCTTCAATTGCATTCTTCCCTTTTTCTTGAGCCAAGGCGGCGAACTCAACAATTAAAATTGCATTTTTACAAGACAATCCAATTGTGGTTAACAGTGCAATTTGGAAATACACATCATTTGGGAGGCCAAAAATATAAGAGAAAATGACACTTCCTCCGACCCCTAGCGGAATAGAGGTCATCACGGCTGCAGGAATGCTTAAGCTTTCATAGAGTGCGGCTAAACATAGGAAAATAAAGCCTGCCGAAATTAAATATAACCAGACGGCCTGATTTGTCGACTTCTGTTCTTCAAAAGATAAACCTGTCCATGCCAAGCCAACATCCTTTTGCTGATTTACGAGTTGTTCAATATCTTTCATTGCCTGACCTGAACTGCTGCCACTTGCAACATCTGCTTGAAGCTGTAAGGCACTATACCCCATATAACGTTTTACAATTTCAGGAGCACCGCCCCAACTGAAGTTAGCAAATGAGCTAAAAGGTACCATTTCATTTTGGTTATTACGTACAGACCAATTATATAAATCTTCCGGTTTTGATCTGAACTGGGCATCACCTTGGATCATGACACGCTTGATACGACCACGGTCAATAAAGTCATTCACATACGTTCCACCCCACGCACTCGACAAAGTGTTGTTAATCGCAGGAAGCTCTAATCCATTTGCTAATGCTTGTTTCTGGTCAATTTTGATATTGAGGTTTGCTTTACTGTTAGTAGATTGCTTATCAAAGTTTTCAAAACTTGAATAGTTTTTGCTCTGTGTTTGCAACTGGCGGAAGGTGTTATCTAGAAAATCTTGCCCTTGACCATTTAAATCTTGAATCCATAAATCCAGACCATCTGTTTGACCCAAACCATTGACCGAAGCAGGTAATGTCACATTAATTTGTGCATTCCTAAATTGACTAAAATATTTCATCGCACGCTTTTGTATAGCGTCAGCTGAATTTTCTTTTCCAGTACGCACATCCCAAGGTTTTAAGGCAATAAAGCCTTGAGCCAAGTTTTGGCCTGTACCAGAATAATTTCGGCCATAGCGGATCAAAACCAAATCCACATTCTTATCTTCTTGAGTTAAGAAATATTGGCGGACTTGTTCTCCAATTTTTTGACTTTGTGAGATCGGGGCACTATCAACAAGCTTAATTTGAACACTTAAAATGCCTTGGTCTTCTTTAGGAATAAATCCACTTTTTAAACCACTATAGAACAGTGCAAAAACAGCAATCAAAGCCACAAAAATCACGATAACCGATTTACTGTATCGAATGCTTGTCTGGACGATTTTTATATATTGATTTTTAAGTTGATCAATTTTTTTGTTAAACCAAATTGCCCAGCGCATAGGCTCTGGATTCGGTTTTAAAATTAAGGCACATAAAGCGGGTGTTAATACTAATGCTACCACGAGTGATAACGCCATAGCGGCAACTAAAGTAATGGAAAACTGACGGTAAATCACGCCAATTGAACCACCTAAAAACGACATTGGAATAAAAACAGCAGTTAAAACCAATGTAATTCCGACTAAGGCACCACTAATTTCTCCCATCGACTCAATGGCTGCTTCTTTCGGCGTTAAATGCTGTTCATGCATGAGCCGTTCAACATTCTCAACGACCACAATCGCATCATCTACTAGCAAACCAATGGCGAGCACCAATGCAAACAGCGTCAAGGTGTTAATACTAAAACCGAGCACATATAAAACAGCAAAAGTTCCTAAAATAACAACAGGAACGGTAATACTCGGAATGAGTGTAGCGCGCCAGCTTTGCAAGAATAGGAACATCACCAAAATAACTAAAATAATGGCTTCAATAAGCGTCTTTACAACTTCTTTAATAGACTCTTGAACAAACGGCGTATTATCTCGTGGATAAACAATTTTATAGCCAGCAGGTAGCTTGGTTGTAAGCTGATCTAGAGTTTGATGGATGAGTTTAGAGGTCTGAATCGCGTTTGCACCAGAAGATAGTGAAATGCCTAAACCAGCGGCCGGATAGCCATTAATAGTGTTAAAAGACTGATAATTTTCTGCACCCAACTCGACTCTAGCAATATCTTTTAAGTAGACATAGCTCGCTGTTTGATTTGCTTTCACTACAATATTTTTAAAATCTTCGACTGTTTTTAGTCGAGATCCTGCGGTGACTTTCGTATTTAAATATTGTCCATCAATGACAGGTAAATCACCGATTGCACCTGCGGCAACTTGTGTATTTTGAGCAGTGATTGCATTCGCTACATCACTTGGCATTAAATTATATTGTTTTAATTTCTCTGGATTTAGCCAAATTCGCATCGCATATTGCGAACCGAAAACATCAGACTCACCCACCCCTTCAATACGGTTCAGGTCATCTACCACATGCGTAGTTAAATAGTCCGATAGCTCAATATTGCCCGATTTACCAGTTGAGTCATATAAGCCTACCACCATAAAAGTATCGCCGAGTGACTTACTCACGGTCACCCCTTGGCGTTGTACTTCATCGGGTAAACGTCTTATGACCCCACTAATACTATTTTGTACTTGGACCTGTGCTGTATCTGGATTTGTTCCATTATCAAAACTAATGGTAATTCGGCTACGTCCTGATGAATCACTGGTAGAGCTGAAATAAAGTAAATTATCAATACCTTGTATTTGTTGTTCTAAAATCTGAGTAACACTTTGCTCAACCGTTTGTGCATCCGCACCACTATAACTTGCCGAGACTGTAATTTTAGGAGGGGCAATATCAGGATAGCGCTCTACGGGTAAATTCAGCACCGAGAAAATACCAAATGCCATAACAATAATTGCGAGTACACTGGCAAAAATGGGACGCTGAATAAAAAATTTAGATAGCATGGCTGCTCAGAATTAGGTCGTCAATTAACAAATGGCAATACCAAATTTGCCCTCTTGATCATCAACGAGCGATATAAAAAAGACAAGTAGAATTAACACAATAAATGCAATTAGAACAAAAACAAAGCAAGAACTGGCATTTCCTACAAACCCATAAACAAGGTTTTAACAAGTGTCACTGAAAATTCATGAATTCTTCATGATCACGTCAAGTTCAATCATCAGACTAAATACGTTTCAACTAAAACAATATGAGTAGAATTATGTTTAAAAGAGCACTTTTATGCTTAAGTTTAATTAGCTTGGTTGGTTGTAATGATGACGATAAAACTGAAAACTCACCAACCACACCAGAATATCAACTTCCTAAAATTTTAGTGGTAGGACATCGCGGCGCGAGCGCTTTGCGTCCTGAACACACATTAGCTTCATATCAAAAAGCGATTGATGATGGCGCAGATTTCATTGAACCTGATCTAGTCTCTACAAAAGATGGCGTATTGGTTACTCGCCATGAAAATGAGATTGGTGGAACAACCAATGTAAGCACTTTAAGCCAGTTTGCAGATCGTAAAACAACAAAAAATATTGATGGTAAAGACTTAACAGGCTGGTTTACAGAAGACTTCACTTTAAGTGAATTACAGCAGCTTAAAGCGCGTGAACGCATTCCAGAGTTCCGTCCAGCAAACACAGCCTATAATGACCTTTACCCTGTTCCGACGCTAGAGCAAGTGATTGAACTGGCTGAAGCAAATTATAAGAAAACGGGAAAAATTATTGGTTTATATATTGAAACCAAACATCCGACTTACTTTAAAAATCAGAAACTGGCAATGGAAGATACCCTTCTTAAAACCTTAGCCAAATACGAATATACACGTGATATTGCACCTGTCTATTTACAGTCTTTTGAAGTGAGTAATCTAAAATATTTAAAAGATCAGCTCGACCTTCATAAAACGATTAAACATGCACAAATCATTCAATTATATGACGCTAAAACCTCTCAACCAGCCGACTTCGTTGAATCTGGCGAAACTAAAACTTATGCCGATTTAGCCACAGCACAAGGCTTAAAAGACGTGGCTAAATATGCAAACGGTGTAGGGCCAAGCAAAGGCTATATTCTTAACTTTAATGACAGTGGCTCAGTTCAAACAACTTCGTTTATCACTGATGCACATACAGCTGGGTTAAAAGTACATCCTTATACTTTCCGCCCAGAAAATTATTATTTACCAACGCATTTAAAGTGCAGTCAAGATAAACCAGCGGAGCGCTGTCCATCTGGTGCTTTAAAAGAGTTTGAAGCCTATTTTAAAGCTGGTGTTGATGGTGTCTTTACAGATGACCCAGCACTTGGCCGTGAAGCCGTTATTAATTTTGAAAAAGCTGCAAAATAAATAAAGTTTCTAACAAAAAACAGGGCAATAAATGCCCTGTTTTTTTATTTCTCTACAACATTATCAAAATAAAGTGGGATCCACTGATATTGCTCAGCATTTACTTTATAAACATGGCCAATGCCCGGAAATGGTAAATGTGGTGCGGCAACCCATTGTTGCTTATTTGAAATTTCAGCAAACATTTTTAAACGTGTATTAATCGCCTGCTCAGAATTCACATCAAAATCTACCCCAGTTTTTGGAGCATCAAATTGCAATGAATGTGAGTGGACAATGTCTCCAACAAAAATGATTTGCTGATCATTACTTTTTAAGCGGAAGCTATGATGACCTGGTGTATGACCACGAGTATCGATTACCTCAAAACCTTGAATGACATCGCCGTCTTTAAATGTCTTGAATGCTTTTTTTGCTTGGTATGGAGCAAGAGCAGTTTTTACGTTTTTAACAGTACCCAAATAATTTTCTTTTTTGTCTGCTGGTACTGTTTTTTCAGAAGCTGGATTTAACCAGTAATCAGCTTCACGCTCATGTGCATATACAGTTGCATTTGAAAATACGGCTTTTCCATTTTGAGCAATACCGCACACATGGTCTGGGTGTAGATGAGTAAGTAAAACAGTTTTTACATCAGCAAGCTTATAACCAGCCAATTCAATATTTTTTGCAATCGAGCCAAGTTGCGGGCCAAAACAACTTGCTGCACCACTGTCTACAAGCGTTAAGCTTTTTCCATCATCAACTAAAAATGCATTTACCGAGGTTTGAATCCCTTTCTCATTAACAGCAGCATATTTCGTTAAGATTTTAGTTTTCTGAGCCTGATTTAAGTTTTTGAATAAATCAGGATTTAAATAAATCGTACCATCAAGCAAAGAAGTTACGCGGTAGTTTCCAAATTGATGGTGATAATATCCTGGTACTTGCGGGGTTGCTGTTGGCTCAGCATAACTTGCATGGATGCTTCCAATTGCAAGGCCCAACGCTACACATAATTTTTTCATCTTTTCTTCTCTATTGAGTTATAAAGTCGAAATCTTTAAAAAAGATTTAATAATTTTTTAAGACCCAAATTATATAATGCATGAAAAGTGTCAGAAATATAAGTATATGAATAGCTATTCTCCCTATAAGGGTAAAAGCGGTCTTAAGCGCATATTAAATGCAACGGGCTACTCTATTTCAGGATTTAAAGCAGCTTATAAAAATGAGGCAGCTTTTCGCCAAATTGTTTTGATTAATATTATTTTGATTCCGGTTAGTTTTTTTCTTGATGTGAGCCGTAGTGAGCATGTGTTACTGATTATTGTATGTCTTTTTGCAATGATCGTTGAGCTATTCAACTCGGCTATTGAGGCTGTGGTTGACCGAGTCTCACTTGAAAAACATCAGCTTTCTAAAAATGCAAAAGATATGGGAAGTGCTGCCCAATTTGTTGCACTCTCTATCATTGCTATTACATGGTTAATTATTTTATTAGGCTAAAAAAAACCATGCCTACAAGTAAATAAGCATGGTTGTAACAAAAGAGGAACTTCTAGCTGCTGTTCCTGTTTTTAATATAAATAATGGAACTTAATTATTTCTTAAAATTATGTGAAAAATAAAAAAAATCCCTGCATAAGCAGGGATTTTTTTGGTTAAAGCGTTGATGCGTTATTACATCATGCCGCCCATACCACCCATACCGCCCATATCTGGAACAGCTGGTTTATCTTCAGGAATGTCAGTAATCATACATTCTGTAGTTAACATTAAGCCAGCAACAGAAGCTGCATGCTCAAGTGCAGAGCGAGTTACTTTAGCTGGGTCAAGGATACCCATTTCTAACATATCGCCATATTCACCAGTTGCAGCGTTGTAACCAAAGTTACCTTCACCACCTTTAACTGCATTGATCACTACAGATGGCTCATCACCAGCGTTTGCAACGATTTGACGAAGTGGAGCTTCGATCGCACGACGTAAAATGTTGATACCTGCTGTTTGGTCTTCATTAGCGCCTTTTAAGCCATCTAATGCATTAACCGCACGTACTAGAGCAACACCACCACCAGCAACAACACCTTCTTCAACTGCTGCACGAGTTGCATGAAGCGCATCGTCTACACGGTCTTTCTTCTCTTTCATTTCAACTTCAGTTGCTGCACCGATTTTAATTACAGCAACACCGCCTGCTAATTTAGCAACGCGTTCTTGTAATTTTTCACGGTCATATTCTGAAGTAGATTCTTCAATTTGAGCACGAATTTGTTGAACACGCTCAGCAATACCAGCAGCATCACCAGCACCATCAACAATAACAGTGTTTTCTTTAGAAACAGTGATTTTGTGCGCAGTACCTAAATCTTGAAGAGTTGCTTGCTCTAAAGACATACCAACTTCTTCAGAAATAACAGTTGCACCAGTCAAGATTGCGATGTCTTGAAGCATTGCTTTACGACGGTCACCGAAACCAGGAGCTTTAACAGCACATACTTTGATAATACCGCGCATGTTGTTTACAACAAGTGTAGCAAGCGCTTCACCTTCAACATCTTCAGCGATGATAAGAAGTGGTTTACCAGTTTTTGCAACTGCTTCTAAAACAGAAATCAATTCACGGATGTTGCTGATTTTCTTGTCTACAAGAAGAATGAACGGGTTTTCAAGTTCAGCAGTTAAAGTATCTTGTTTGTTTGCGAAGTACGGAGAGATATAACCGCGGTCAAACTGCATACCTTCTACAACGTCTAACGCATCTTCGAAGCCAGAACCTTCTTCTACAGTAATTACGCCTTCTTTACCTACTTTTTCCATCGCTTGAGCGATAAGTTTACCAACAGTAGTATCAGAGTTAGCAGAGATAGAACCTACTTGCTCGATCGCTTTAAAATCATCAGCAGGTTTTGCATTTGAACGGATATTTTCAACTACAGTTTTTACTGCGATATCGATACCACGTTTTAAATCCATTGGGTTCATGCCTGCAGTTACAGATTTGATCCCTTCATTTAAAATTGCTTGAGCAAGTACAGTTGCAGTTGTAGTACCGTCACCAGCGATATCGTTAGTTTTGCTAGAAACTTCACGAACAAGTTGAGCACCCATGTTTTCAAACTTGTCTTTTAATGAAATTTCTTTAGCAACAGTTACGCCGTCTTTAGTGATGTGCGGAGCACCGAAAGAACGGTCAATAACTACGTTACGACCTTTAGGGCCTAAAGTCACTTTAACCGCATCTGCAAGTACGTTTACGCCTGCAATCATTTTTGAGCGAGCTGAATCACCAAATTTTACGTCTTTAGCTGACATATTAAACTCCGAATCTTTTTAAATACTGAATCTGATAATGAATTGAGTTATGGATTGATTAGCCTTCCAACACAGCTAAAATGTCTGACTCTTTCATGATTAAGAGTTCTTCACCACTTACTTTCACTGTTGTACCTGCATAAGTACCAAACAATACTTTGTCACCAACTTTAACATCCAAAGCACGTACGCCATTCTCAGTGATTTGACCATTACCTACTGCAATTACTTCACCTTGAGATGGTTTTTCAGCAGCAGAACCTGGAAGTAAAATACCGCCAGCAGTTTTGGTTTCTTCTTCTACGCGACGAATTACAACGCGATCATGTAATGGACGAATGTTGCTCATAATTAACTCCATCAGACTAAGTCTTTTTGATTAATCGTTATTGCTTTAATCCAGAGCAATAACAAAATATTTAGATGTCACTTTTGTGGGGATGAAAAAAAAGGCTTCAAGGGGAAAATGAAAAAAAACTTATCTTTTTTGGTCATTTTTTAACAGGTTGTGAAGAGTTTTTATTAAATTTAAAGCACAAAATAAAAGAGGCTATTTTCATAGCCTCTTTTATAAAAATAAATTTTAATGTTAAACAAAGAGTTGCTGATTATTCAACAATTCATCTAATGTTGTATTTACCTGATTTAAAGTTATCAATGACACACTACTAAACATTGTACCTTCACCATCTCGGTCAAGACTAATAGTCGTGTTTCCAGCATCTTGTTCTACGCTAATAAATTTCGCTAATGTGCTCACATCTTTAGAATAGTCAATTAATAGTTCACTTAAATCAATTTTGTCAGCTTGAGCATCGGTTCCTACTTCACCTAAAGTAAAATCTAACACCGTGTCATGTCCATTTCCGCCAGTCGCATCTTGGCTATTTAACAATTGGAACAGAATGGTATCAGTACCTTCATTGGTGATATAAGTATCGTTACCTTCACGCCCATTCAAAACGTTATTCCCAGAGTTACCTGTTAAAAGATTATCTAAAGCATTGCCTGTTGCATTTAGATGAGCAGAGCCAACTAACTCCAAGTCTTCAACATAACGACCACTTTCTATATTTGTCGACCAATCAGAATATCCAACCAGACTATAACTCACAGAGCTAATTATTTTATCGTGTCCACCAAAATCCGTATCTTTAAGTTCAGACCCAACTATTTGTGTTTCCGAATAACCACTTTGAACCCAAACACTTTCGTAATGACTCGTATCTACCCAAGCCTCTTCATTATGACCATCAAACACATATTGTTGCTCATAATAACCTTGTTCAATCCATTGAGATTCATAGTGCCCATCTTGAACGAGTTGTTGTTCAAGATGTCCAACCTCTAGAGTATTAGGACCTGATAGTTCATATCCTGACTGCCATTGATTTAAATTATAATCATAGTACGTATTCACATATTGATTATACGAACCATCATCTGAATAGTAATTTATGCCATTTGAGTCCATGTAGACGTCTATTACGCCATCAACGACCCATGTATCTTGATAATAGCTTGTATCAATCCAAATATCTTGGGAGTAACTTGTGTCAATCCAAACATTTTCAAAATGGCTTGTATCTACCCATATATTATCAGTATAACCAGAAGCTACCCATTGCTCCTCATAATGACTTGTATCTATCCAGACATCCTGAAATACATTAACAGTAGCAACGCCATATTCTTGAACAAAATCACTTATATGATCAACTACATACGTATTATCCGTAGCATCACCTTTAAACTGATCAACAGTGATTGTAGTTAAATCATTAATTGCTTTACTGATAGTTTCACTACGATTTCCAGCACGATCAATAACGGTAAGGTCAAATGACGTTGCAGTCCCATACACATAAGTAGAGAAAGTTCCATCTGCCATGACCGTAGTACTCGTTACAGAAGGTTCTTGATCAGCAAAATAATAAGTGACTTCAACAGTAGCATTACTTTCGGCTTGCCCTACCAGCCAATTACCCCATTCATTTATGGCAAGCTGGGTGACCACTTTCGGTGCTGTTGTATCATTTGTAGCAATAATCGTTGTACCTACACTCACATTTTGATTGGCATCAACTACTTTTACCGTCAATGTTTCTCCATGCCAATATTGTGACCATAATTGTGTTAAGAAACTACCTTCACTTCCGACAGTAGTCTGACCAACTAAATTATTATTAGCATCAAAAATATTAACTGTTGAATATGCTTCCGCTTGTCCTGAAAGTACATTTCCATCTTCTAAGACAAGCTGAGTTGCTGCATTTGGCGCGACGATGTCTATAGGCGCGGTAATTTCGGTGTAAGCGCTTTGATAGCCATTTTGCTCCACAACAACGCGTAAAGTTTGCCCATTCGCCTGAGGTGAATATAACTGGATATTAAAATGCTCTGTTTCGTCTACAAAACCACCGCCAATATAATTACTATACACATCATAAATACGCACCACACTATTTGGTAAAGCAGTTCCCTCAATAAACAAACCATTTTCAGATACCACAACATGATTTGCTGAAGGTGGTGCATTAATATCTGCATTAAAAGTAATATTAAATGGGGTACTTATATTTTTGGCTAAATCTGTTGCCGTGATAAATAACTGCTCTCCACGTAATAGTGGTGGATAAATACTAGCATTGAAATATCCTAATTCATCCGATTGAGATTCTGCTCTTAAATTCCCATCCGCATCCATTACCTGAATGATTGCTTTTGAATCAGTGTATCCAGTAATGCTATAACCATCATTGTTAATTACCACATCATTAATTATTGGAGCAATATTGTCTAAAGGCGCAATAATTTCAGAGATTAGGCTATATTGATTCGTATTCTGATCATAAACTCGAACTTGTAATGTCTGTCCCTGTAGATAGTAATCATTTAACTGAATAGCAAAACTACCATCTTCATTCACAGCATTATTCCACCCTCCGTTAATGGTCTGACCATCAGTAGATGTAACAACAACCGACATTCCTACTGTCGCCTTACCTGTCAGAATATGGCCATCTATATCCAGTTTTAGCTCTGTTGCAGCAATTGGTGAATTCGAAAATACAGGTACTAACTGATGAGCAACTTCGCTTCGGTTACCTGCAATATCTTTGACAACAATACTCAAATTTTGTGTCTGGTATTGACTCAGATTAATCCATTGATAAAATTTTCCATCATATCCAACATAAGTTGTTGTGATTACTGCACCATATTGATCAATAATTTCAACAGTTGAGTTTGGCTCCGCCTCACCAAAAAGCAATCCGTCTGAGGTTAATGTAATATTTGCTGCAGCTGGCGGTGCGTCATCATCAATTAAAGCATTTTGCTTAACTTCAACACTTCGGTTACCAGCTATATCTACAACGATGAAAGTTAATTCCTCTCCATGTAAATAAACCTGATTGAAATAACCTATCACGTTACCTTGGCTATCAACATATCCCCAACCAGCGCGGTTGCCAAATTGATCTAGTACTTCAATTCGAGTATCTGCTTCAGCACGCCCCGTAAAGTACTGACCATTTACATCAAAAACAATATTCTCAATTTGATTTGGCGCAATATCATCAATCAAAGCATTCTGCTTGACCTCTGTACTGCGGTTACCTGCTCGGTCAACTACAACAAAAGTAAGCTCTTCTCCATGTAAATAGACTTGATTAAAAGAACCTGACACATTACCAATACTATCTACATAACCAGAACCTACGACCTCACCCGCAGTATTTTTAACTTCGATTCGGCTATCGGCTTCTGCTTGCGCTGTAAAGTTTTGACCATTTTCATTTAAGACGATGTTTTCAATCGGATTTGGTGCAATATCATCAGTTAAAGCATTTTGCTTAAATTCAATACTTTGATTACCTGCTTTATCTATAACAATAAAAGTGAGTTCCTCACCTTTTAAATAAACCTGATTGAAGTGACCTGACACATTACCAGTGCTATCGACATAACCATAACCGACAAACTCACCCGCAGCATTTTTGACACCAATAAAACTATTGGCTTCTGCTTGTGCCGTAAAATTTTGCCCATTTTCGTCAAAGATGATGTTTTCAATCGGATCTGGCGTAATGGTATCCACTAAAGCATTTAACTTAAGTTTGATACTGCGGTTACCTACTCGGTCTATAACAACGAATGTTAATTCTTCTCCATGTAAATACACTTGATAGAAGTAACCTGTCACATTACCAGTGCTATCTGCATAACCATATCCTATAGATTCACCAGCAGCATTTGTGATTTCTATCCGACTATTTGCTTCCGCTTGTGCTGTAAAGTTTTGACCGTTCGTATCAAGTACAATATTTTTAATCGGATTTGGCGCAATATCATCAAATGGAGCCTTAACTGAAACAGCTTCACTCACATTTCCAGCTCGGTCTTTAACAGTGACTGTGAACTCTTCACCATGTAAATTGTAAGTACCGAAAGAAATAGTGAATGTACCATCAGCGTTTACACTATAATCCCACGTATTCATCTGCTGACCATTTTGATCAAAAATCTGGATGAAGGTATTCGGCTCAGCCACACCAGAAAGGGACGAACCATCTTCATTGAATGTAAGATTACTTGCAGCCGCGGGAGCAATATCATCAAGCGGTGCTTTTACAGTAACCCCACTACTCATATTACCTGCTCGATCTACTACAACCACTTTAAACTCTTCACCATGCAAGTAGTTACTGTCTAAAGAGATGTTAAATGTTCCATCCCAATTAACATTATTATTCCAAAGATTTAATAATTGACCATTCTGATCAAATATTTGAATCGTAGCATTTGGCTCTGCCATACCAGTTAGATATGAACCATCTTCGCTAAATATTAAATTAGTCGCATTTTCCGGTGCGGTATTATCAAGAAAGGCTGTTTGTTTTACTTCAACGCTGCGATTGCCGGCTTGATCAATCACAACAAAAGTGAGCTCCTCACCTTTTAAATAAACTTGATTCAAGTAACCCGAGACATTACCAGCACCATCCACATAACCAAAACCTACAACCTCACCCACAGTATTTTTAACTTCAACTTTGCTATTTGCTTCTGCTTGCGCCGTAAAGTTTTGACCATTTTCATTAAAGATAATGTTTTCAATCACATTCGGAGCAATGTCATCAATCAAGGCATTCTGCTTGACCTCTGTACTGCGGTTCCCCGCTTTGTCAACTACAACAAAAGTGAGTTCTTCACCATGTAAATAGACCTGATAGAAGTAACCTGAAACATTCCCCATGCTATCGGTTGAGCCAGATCCTATGACTTCACCAGCAGCATTTTTGACTTCAATTTGAGTGTTTGCTTCTGCCTGAGCTGTAAAGTACTGTCCGTTCGCATCAAGTACAATATTTTCAATTGGATTTGGTGCAATATCATCAGTTAAAGCGTTTTGCTTAACTTCTGTACTACGGTTACCAGCTCGGTCAACGACAACAAAAGTGAGTTCTTCTCCATGTAAATAGACTTGATATAAATAACCTGACACATTACCAGCACCATCTACATAACCTGAACCTATGGCCTCACCCATTGCATTTTTGACTTCAATTTGAGTGTTTGCTTCTGCTTGCGCCGTAAAGTTCTGTCCGTTTGAGTCGAATACAATATTTTCAATTGGATTTGGTGCAATCTCATCAATCAAAGCATTCTGCTTAACTTCTGTACTACGGTTACCCGCTCGGTCAACGACAACAAAAGTAAGCTCTTCGCCATGTAAATAGACCTGATACAAGTAACCAGAAACATTGCCTGTGCTATCTGCTGATCCATAACCAATAATGTCACCATTGGTATTTTTAATTTCAATCTGACTATTTGCTTCAGCCTGAGCTGTAAAGCTCTGTCCATTGATATCTAATGCAATATTTTCAATCGGATTTGGTGCGATATCATCAGTTAAAGCACTCTGCTTGACCTCTGCACTACGGTTACCCGCTCGGTCAACTACAACAAAAGTAAGTTCCTCACCATGTAAGTAAACTTGCGGGAAATAACCAAATACATTACCTAAACTATCGGTATAACTAGTAGTAATCTTATTTCCAGCCTGATCTAATATTTCAATAGAGCTTCCAGCTTCTGCCTGAGCTGTAAAGCTTTGGCCATCTTCGTTGAAGATGATATTTGCAATCGGATTTGGTGCAATGGTATCAATTAAAGCATTTTGCTTAAATTCGATACTACGGTTACCAACTCGATCTATGACAACAAAAGTAAGCTCTTCACCATGTAAATAGATTTGATTGAAAAAGCCTGAGACATTACCAGCACTATCTGTAGAGCCCCAACCCGTCTGATTACCTAATGAATCAAAAACTTCAATCTGACTATTTGCTTCTGCTTGTGCTGTAAAGTTTTGACCGTTTGCATCAAGTAAAATATTTTTAATTGGATCCGGTGCAATATCATCAAGTGGAGCATTTATTGAAACAGCTTCACTCACATTTCCAGCTTGGTCTTTAACTGTGACCGTGAATGCCTCTCCATGTAAATTATTGCTACCTAAGAAAATAGTAAATGTACCATCTGAGTTTATGGTGTTATTCCATATATTCACGAGCTGACCATTATGATCAAAAACCTGAATCGTAGTATTCAGTTCTGCTACGCCTGTAAGATATGAACCATCTTCTGAGAAAACTAAATTGCTGGCTGGTGTAGGAGCAACCGTATCAGCGGTAATTACAGTATCGGTGCTTACTTGCCCACGAGCATCCTTAATTGATAAGAAAAACTGCTCACCATTAACAAGAGGGCGGTCAAGCTGGAGTTTAAAATAACTTGATCCATTCCAACCGTTATCTTCACCGACTTTAATTTCAGCTACGACTTCACCTTTGGCATCTTTAACAATAAGAGTACTATTATTTTCAGCTTGTCCACTTATCACTCCGTCCGAAGTAAAGCTATCTACATGGGGGGCAAAAGCATAATTAGGCGCCTGTATCTGCGCTGCTAAACTTACATTTCCATTCACATCGGTAGCCGTGACATAAACCGTCTCAGCATTAGTTAAAAACATACCTAGTTCTATCGAAAAACTTCCACTCTCATCAGTCCAGTTATTCCAGAACCATTTATTAAGAATGTTTCCTTGCCCATCTTTAACTAAAATTTCAGAGAAAGGTTCTGCATGGCCATAAACTAAATCACCAGCATCATTGAAATTTAAATCTGTTGGAACAGGTGGAGGAGTCAGATCTACAATGATATTCTGCTCAGGACTCATCAACCCTTTATTATCAATAATTTGAACGGAAATTTGCTCTCCATCAATTAAAGGTCGGTTTACACTCAAGCTAAAATGACTAAATTCATTCCAACTATTGTCATCACCTAATGTAACCTTTCCTAATTCATTACCGTCAGCATCACGCACGATTACTGTACTATTATCTTCAGCAAACCCAGAAATTAAGCCTTCTTGTGTAATACGTTCAACATATGGAATATAAGCAAAGTTTGGAACTTCGATTAGGGCTTCACTCGTATTTTGATTTTTATCTACTACTTGTACGGTAACCGATTCACCTTCTTTTAAAAATTGGAACACCTGTAAACTTGCAAAGCCTTGTTCATCGGTAAAACCTGTAGCAATTAAATTGCCCTCTCCAGAAAATGCACGAATAAAGCTGTTCGGCTCATTAACATGTACTGATAAAGTTTCACCACTGATATCAAACTGTGGAGTTTCTAAAAATACTGCGGGCGTATAGTCTGCAGTAATATATTGTGGATGGCCTGAAATATTATCTTTATCTGTAGAAATAATAATTTGAGTACCTTCCTCCAAAGGTTGGTCGAGAGACAAAGTAAATGGTCTGACTTCACCTAATGCCATTGCATTAAAAGGCGTAATACCTGAACCCTCAAATGCAATGGAGTTAAACTCTTGCAGAATATTTCCATTCTGATCTTTTACAATAAAATGACTGCCTTCGGTCGCATAACCAGTGATCACACCTTCTGGACTAATTCTTGTAATACTAATTGCAGGAACTTCAGTAACTTGGCCAATTGACGAATTTTCACTGCTGTATCCATTATAAGTAGCGACAGCATAAACTTCTTGATTTGAGTTAATTGAAAGGTCTTGTAAAGTAAATTTACCTTCGTCATTAGTTATGGTACTTGCAAGCCAATCACCACTTTTATTGTAAATATCAACTTTACTTCCTTTATATGCGCTACCTGAAATGATAGCTCCATCTATATTATTGAAAGTTAGTGAATCTAGAGTTGGCGAATTTGGAGTATGATCTACATTATAATTTTGGGTCTGTTTAATAATGGCTGTATTGCCAGCTTGATCAGTAAGACTAATATCAATTGATATATTGGTTTGCGATTCTTCTGACCACAAAAACTCTGCTGGAATTTCAGTAACCCACTCTTGGGTAACTTCATCAAAATGAAAGTTATACACAACATCGTTTAGAGTCGTATTTACTGATGTCAGTGAGCTATTTAAATCTGTTGGTAGATTATCTACTTCCAGTCTTATAGAAATAACTTGATCTTTTTCAGCTAGGCTTATTGTATTGTCTTCAGTAATCGACTTTACAGTTACTGTAGTTGATTCAATATTTAAAGAATTATCTATAATTACCTTTTCCACACCAGTTTCTGATGTGTTGCCTGCAAGATCCGTTACTACGGCTTTATAGAGATAACTACCATCAGCTAAATCTTTTTGTTCAGCTGTTGTCTCCTGCCAAGTTTTTCCTTCATCGGTAGAGACTTCATAGTGGTCTAATAAAGCAGCTTGCTCTCCGATTACAATCGGTTGAGCTAGCTTCAAAGTAAAATTATTATCTTGCGTAATTTGATCGGTTGCTGAAACACCTGTATCACTCAAATCAGATAAAGTTAGTTCACCTGCTTGTGGTGCGGTAGTATCTACAACGACTTTTTGTATAGCGGTTTCTGATGTATTACCTGCAATATCTGTAACTATAGCTTTATATTGGTAAACACCATCGGTTAAATCTTTTTGAGCTACTGTTGTTTCCTGCCACGTCTTTCCATCATCTTTCGATATCCAATAAGTGATTTGGCTATTTACTTCTTGTCCGCTAATCTTTAAATCAAAAATTTTATCTTGCGTAATCTGATCGGTTGCCGAAACACCTGTATCACTTAAATCAGATAAACTCAGTTCACCTGCTTGCGGCGCTGTTGTATCCACAACGACTTTTTGTATAGCGGTTTCTGATTTATTTCCCGCAACGTCGGTTATTACAGCTTTAAATTGATAAATACCATCAGTCAAATCTTTTTGAGCAACTGTTGTTTCCTGCCATGTCTTTCCTTCATCTTTAGATATCCAGTAAGTGATTTGGCTATTTACTTCTTGTCCGCTAATCTTTAAATCAAAAGTTTTATCTTGCGTAATCTGATCGGTTGCCGAAATGCCCGTATCAGCCAAAGCAGATAAAGTCAGTTCGCCTGCTTGCGGTGCTGTTGTATCGACAACAACTTTTTGTATAGCGGTTTCTGATGTATTTCCCGCAACGTCGGTTATTACAGCTTTAAATTGATAAATACCATCAGTCAAATCTTTTTGAGCAACTGTTGTTTCCTGCCAAGTTTTTCCATCATCGATAGAAACTAAATACGTTACTCGGCTGCCACTTTCCTGTCCTTCAAGCTTTAAATTGAAGTTTTTATCTTGCGTAATTTGATCGGTTGCTGAAACACCTGTATCAGTCAAATCGGATAAAATCAGTTCACCTGCTTGTGGTGCGGTAGTATCTACAACGACTTTTTGTATAGCAGTTTCCGATGCATTTCCCGCTCGGTCCGTTACTACAGCTTTGTAGAGATAAACACCATCGGTTAAATCTTTTTGAGTTACTGTTGTTTCTTGCCAAGTCCTACCATCATCGGTAGAGACCAAATACGTTACTCGGCTGCCACTTTCCTGTCCCTCAATCTTTAAAGTGAAGTTTTTATCTTGAGTGATCTGGTCTATTGTATAAGAACCTGAATCCAAAAGATTTTTTAGATTCAAAGTACCTGGCTCAGGAGGCGTCGTATCTTTAGAATCGTTCCGAGACAATAAAGCAATTGTTCCTGCTCCTGCTAAAGCGCTGACTACCCACGACCAGAGGGGCACAGAAGATGAACTATCAATAAGCTTTGGCGTATCTTTTAATTCTAAATAATTAACAGTGGTCTGTCCGCTAGCATCTTCTCCCAGATTAGCAGCCCAATAATTCTGCCCTTCATTTAAAAGAATTTGCGGGTTTTCGCTAATAAAATAGTTTTCTAAAACAATTTCAGTTCCATCTTTTAGATGAACAATTGCACTGTTTCCTTCTCTTGTTATTGAAGAAATTTTTTCTGGATTTATATCGATTTTTGCGACTTCTTTAGGATTTACTACAATATTTCTTGTCTGGCCTACATTAATATCAACTGTATTATTTTTTGAAGCATTATTTGCCATTAATGATACTTGTACCATTTTTCCACCATGAAATTTTAAATATTATTAAGTTATTCTAAAATATTAAGATAAATAGATACTCATTTTAATTAAATATTATTAACTATCATAAAACACTAAACCCTTATTGTAGCTACTTTAAATCGCGGCTTTTTATATAGTTAAAAATTTTTTATGTATCCATTAATATTATTTTTAAAATGATAAAACATTTAGAATGTTTTCCTATTCCCCATATATAGAATTTAAAGCTTAGGCATTGTAATGGATAAAATTTTATCAATCTACTCTTAAGTTAAATGTCTTATAGAATTTTTATAAATTAAATTAAATTAAATTAATTGAAAAATCTTTAAATCGTAATTAAACCAATAATGATTAATTTTTCCTTCATTTGAAATGACATTAAAACTATTCGGAACATGATAATGCAAACGGCTAGAAGTCGCTGTTCCTGCATGAATATCATAAATAGGATGATCTATCTTTAACTGATAAATTTGCGTTAAATCATATACAGCGGTTTTATGTAAATGCCCATGTAACATTCCAAATAGTCCTGTTGTACTCCATTTTTCGAGTGCCATTTTTCCTAATACAGGACAATCTTTAATACCATGCTCATCATCAGGTGGAGTATAAAAAGGCTGATGGAAAACAACTAATTTGGTTTTATCAGCTGGCCCTTGCTGTAATCGCTCATATGTAGTTTGAATTTGCTCAATCGAAATATGTCCACGAGTATGATAACGACGACGAATACTATTCACACCAACAATATAAAAATGTTCAGTTTCTAAAGTGGGTTCAAGCTGGCCAAAAAAATATTGGTAGCGAGTAAATGGTGAGAAAAAACGGTTCCAGACATGGTACAACGGAATATCGTGATTACCAGGCACAACAAGATAAGGAATATTAAGGCTATCTAAAAACTGACGGCATTTATAAAACTGTTGATATCGGGCACGTTGAGTAATATCACCACTCACCACAATGACTTCAGGTTTATGTTGAGTGCAAAAAAGTCGGATTGCATCTAAACATGCCTCAACTTCTGTTCCAAAATGCAGATCAGATAGGTGTAACAACATTTGGCACCATAATATTTAAAGCATTCTTTTCTACAGAGAAATTTAAAGGTGCTTTCATCTCTAATATTTCACCATCTAAAGCTACTGTAAGTTTTGACCTTTTTGCACAATCTACCACCACATGATCTGCACAAAAACTATAAACATCTTGTGTCTCTTCTACTTTACCTTGAATCCACTGCCACAACATGTTTAATAAACTAAGCCTATCACTTTTCGTAATGACCACTCCAGCGACCCGACCTTGTGCAGCACATTCGGCAATTCTTAGTTTCATATCACACAACTGCAACTGGTTATTACCAAAGAAAATTAGAGGGGTTTTGACTGGATATTTCTTCCCATCAACTGTGACGGAAAGTTTCATGGATTTATTTTCTCTTAATAAAACATCCAGAGCTGAGGTATAGGCATGTAAAGGTAAGCGTCCTAAATATTTATTATAAAGCTCACGTTTCTTTATAAATAATGGATAAAGTCCTAGACTCGCATTATTTAAATAAACATGGTCATTAATTGTCGCAATATGTACAGAGCGTGGTGTACCTGTAGCGATGACTTCAGCAGCTTCTAACAAATCTAAGGGAATATCTAAAACTTTAGCGACATAATTAAAAGTTCCCAAAGGTAAAATTCCCATAGGGATATGAGTATGTCTAAGTTTTGATGCTACCGCATTTAATGTTCCATCCCCACCCGCTGCAACAACAACACCTAAGTTTGCATTTTGGCTATGCCGATGAATCACTTGACTCATCAAATCATCAAAAGAAACATCTTCCGCTAATTCAAAAACTTGTATTTCAAAACCAAATTCGGTGAACACGGTCATTAACTGTTCATACATATCTTCATGTTTTGACGCATGAAAACCCGACTTTTGGTTATAAATGATAGAGAGAGGTTTTAAAGTCCGCATTTTTATTATCTTAGAGGGATTCATCCTGAATATTGTATATAAAAACGCCTAATAAAAGTCTCTTTATGTAAATTTTGAATGAAGATCATTTGTTTAATCAATAATAATTCTCAAGAAAAAAATAAGAATCAAGTTATTGATTTTTAAGGAAATAAATAATATAAATAACATACATACAACATAAAAATATTGAGAATAAGATATTGTAAAAAACTACAAGTTAATGATTTAAATGAGAAAAATATATAAAAGTAAAATATCTATTTCTTAGTCTTTAGTCTTATTTTTTTTATGATTTTGTGCTTTAATACAGCCACTTTTTTATTTGATCTTTCATTGTACCTCTCAATGAATGACTTGTACGTTGTACATATTTTGAATAGGCCTCACCATGACCACAGTGAACGCACCAGAATTCGTTCGTCATCCTAAGCTTATCGCATGGGTTGAAGAAATTGCAAACTTAACCAAACCAGCAAAAATCGAATGGTGTGACGGAAGCGAAGAAGAGTATCAACGTCTAATCGACTTGATGATCGCTAACGGCACCATGCAGAAATTAAACCAAGAAAAACATCCTGGTTCTTATCTTGCAAATTCTGACCCATCTGACGTTGCACGTGTTGAAGACCGTACTTACATCTGCTCTCAAAATAAAGAAGATGCTGGTGCGACAAACAACTGGGAAAACCCAGCTGTTATGCGTGAAAAATTAAATGGTTTATTTGAAGGCTCAATGGAAGGCCGTACAATGTACGTTGTCCCTTTCTCAATGGGTCCTTTAGGTAGCCATATTGCTCATATCGGTATTGAGTTAACTGACTCTCCTTACGTTGCTGTTAGCATGCGTAAAATGGCACGTATGGGTAAAGCAGTTTATGACGTATTAGGTACAGACGGCGAGTTCGTTCCTTGCGTACATACAGTAGGTGCTCCACTTGCTGAAGGTCAACAAGACGTTGCTTGGCCATGTAACCCTGAAAAATATATCGTTCATTACCCAGAAACTCGTGAAATCTGGTCTTTCGGTTCTGGTTACGGCGGTAACGCATTACTTGGCAAAAAATGTTTAGCTCTTCGTATCGCTTCTGTCATGGGACGCGAACAAGGTTGGTTAGCTGAACACATGCTTATTCTTGGTGTAACTAACCCTCAAGGTGAAAAACACTACATCGCTGCAGCATTCCCGTCTGCATGTGGTAAAACAAACTTTGCTATGTTAATTCCGCCAGCAGGTTATGAAGGTTGGAAAATCGAAACTGTAGGTGACGATATTGCTTGGATCAAACCAGGTGAAGATGGTCGTTTATATGCGATTAACCCTGAAGCTGGTTTCTTCGGTGTAGCTCCTGGTACAAATACCAAGACTAACCCGAACTGTATGGCAACTCTTCACAAAGATGTTATCTATACAAACGTAGCAGTAACTGAAGATGGTCAAGTATGGTGGGAAGGTCTTTCTAAAGAAGTTCCAACAAACTTAACTAACTGGAAAGGTCAACCTCATGTAAATGGTGAAAAAGCAGCGCATCCAAATGCTCGCTTCACTGTTGCAGCTGGTCAATGCCCTTCTATCGATGCTGACTGGGAAAATCCAGCAGGCGTTCCAATTTCTGCATTTATCTTCGGCGGTCGCCGTGCAGATACGGTTCCTTTAGTTTCTGAAGCTTTCGATTGGGTTGACGGTGTATATAAAGCGGCAACTATGGGTTCTGAAACTACTGCTGCTGCTGTTGGTCAACAAGGTATCGTTCGTCGTGACCCATTCGCGATGCTTCCATTTGCTGGCTATAACATGGCTGACTACTTTGATCACTGGTTAAGCCTTGGTCAACAAGTAAGTACAAAAGCTGAAGCAGCTGGTAATAAATTACCAAAAATCTTTAATGTAAACTGGTTCCGTCGTGATGCTGAAGGCAACTTCGTATGGCCTGGTTTCGGTCAAAACATGCGTGTTCTTGAGTGGATCATTGATCGTTGTGAAGGTCGTGCAAACGCTGTTGAAACACCAATTGGTCTTGTTCCAACATATGACGACTTGAACTGGGAAGGTACTGAATTCTCTAAAGAAGAATTTGACCTAATCACAGCTCAAGATAAAGATCAGTGGATTACTGAAATTGAAAGCCACACTGATTTATTTAATAAACTCGGTGATCGCTTACCGAAAGCATTAAAAGAACGTCAAGCAGCTTTACTTGAAGCTGTAAAAACTGGCTTCTAATTGCTATATATAAAAAAGGTCGCTATATGCGACCTTTTTTATTATGCGGCATCATCTTTTTGTCGACGCTCAGATAAATAAACTTCTAATACTTTTATTTGTTTTTCATCAAATGCCAGACCTAGTTTTGTTCTACGCCACAATATATCCTCAGCAGTAGTTGCCCATTCATATTCACATAAGTATTTGACTTCGCATTCAAATAAATCATGTCCAAAATTCTGGCCTAATTGCTCTATTGTATTTCTCTCTCGAACCATATTCCAGACTCTTGTGCCGTATGCATGCGCCCAACGGTTGGTAAGTGACTCAGGAACTCCACTTACACGTGAATGAATCTGATGCGTTAAATCATCTAATGTTGTCCAGTTTTCAGCGCCAGGTAATGGCTCATCTGCAGTCCACTCTTCTGCCATATCATTAAAAAATGCAGACAGATGATCTAAAGCAGCTTCGGCTAATTTTCGGTAAGTTGTGATCTTGCCACCAAACACAGATAACAAAGGTACTTTTTTATGTTCAGCCTGTAATGCCAAGGTATAGTCACGTGTAATCACTGAAGGATTATCAGACTCATCATCACATAAAGCACGTACACCCGAGTATTGACTTACAATATCAGCTCGAGTTAACTGCTTTTTAAAATGTGAATTGGCCACTGTTAAGAGGTAATCAATTTCTACCTCTGTGATCTCTACCTTTTGTGGATCACCTATATATTCCTGATCTGTCGTACCAATCAGTGTATATTTTTCTAAATAAGGAATGGCAAACACGATGCGTCGATCTTCGTTTTGCATAATGAAGGCTTTATGACAGTCATATAATTTTGGCACAACAATATGACTTCCTTGGATCAGCCGAATTCGATAGGGCGATTTTAGCTTCAGATTTTCACTAATAATTTCTTCAACCCAAGGACCAGCTGCATTCACTAAAGCTCTTGCACGTACCTGATAAAACTCTGCTCCGCTCTGTAACTCCAGATGCCACAGCTCTTGTTCCCTATAAGCTTTAATACAACGCGTACGTGTTGCGACTTTGGCACCTTTCTCTTTGGCCTGTAATGCATTTAACACTACAAGACGTGCATCATCTACAGTACAGTCAGAATATTCAAAGCCACGTGTGATGGCTGGTTTTAAAGGACTATCTTCTTTGAAGTAAATAAGATTTGATCCTAATAGTTTTTCTCGTTTTCCCAAATGATCATAAAAAAACAAGCCCGCCCGAATTAACCACGCAGGACGTAAATGTGGTCGATGAGGCATAATAAAGCGCATTGGTTTAATAATATGTGGAGCTTTAGCCAACAACACTTCACGCTCTGCTAGAGCTTCTCTAACCAATCTAAATTCTTTATGCTCTAAATAGCGTAGACCACCATGAATTAATTTACTGCTAGCAGATGAGGTGTGACTAGCTAAATCATCTTTTTCACATAAAAATACCGATAGTCCACGGCCTGCAGCATCATTAGCAATACCAACACCATTAATACCGCCACCGATCACGGCAATGTCATATATTTTTGAATAATCATTAGGCTGTATTTTCATTTCTCATTTTCTTTTTATTGTTGATCTTATAAAAATTAAAACATCAAATTGATGAAACAACAATCAAAAAAGTAGAATAATCAATTTTAAATAACTAAGTGTTTAACCGTTAATTGATTACCCTACTAGTGAATTCAACCAGTTAAAGAACGAACTAATCCTCAGCCCAACTTTGACTACGTTTAACTGCCTTGAGCCAACCCTTATAAATCATCTCAGATTGCTCAGAAGACATTTTTGGCTCAAATACCTTTTCTATGGCAGATTTATTTCTTAACTCATGTAGATCTTGCCAGAAACCCGTCGCCAGCCCAGCAAGGAAAGCTGCACCCAAAGCAGTAGTTTCTTTCATTATTGGACGTTCTACTGGTGTCGCTAAAATATCAGCCTGAAATTGCATTAAGAAATTATTTTCCGTTACTCCCCCATCAACCCGGAGTGTACGGAGCTCTTCTTCTGCATCTTGCTGCATTGCATCTAAAACATCTCGGGTTTGAAAAGCAATAGACTCTAAAGTTGCACGAATGATATGTTCAATACTAGCCCCACGAGTAAGTCCAAAAATAGCTCCACGCGCTGTTGGGTCCCAATATGGTGCGCCTAACCCTGTAAAAGCAGGTACAACATATACACCGTTACTGTCTTTCACACGTGTTGCATAAAGCTCAGAGTCTTTAGCATTCTTAATGACCTTTAATTCATCGCGTAACCACTGCACGCAAGAACCACCATTAAACACGGCGCCCTCTAAGGCATAGTTCACCTCACCACTCGCACCACATGCAATAGTAGTTAGTAATCCATGTTCTGACCGGACAATCTTCTTACCTGTGTTCATTAATAGAAAACAGCCTGTGCCGTAGGTATTTTTTGCCTGACCAGACTCAACACACATTTGACCAAACAGTGCGGCTTGTTGATCACCTGCGATTCCTGCAATGGGGATACCAACTTCTTGCCCACTGATGGTATGTGTATATCCATAAACCTCAGATGAGCTACGCACTTCGGGTAGCATTACTCGAGGAATATCTAAAACTTGTAAAAGTTTTTCATCCCATTCAAGTTTTTCGATATCAAAAAGCATAGTTCTTGAAGCATTGGTAAAATCAGTGACATGGACTGCGCCATTGGTTAGTTTCCAGATTAACCAAGTGTCCACCGTACCGAACAATAATTCACCTCGCTCAGCACGTTCACGACTTCCTTCAACATGGTCTAATATCCATTTAATTTTTGTGGCCGAAAAATACGGATCAATCACCAAACCCGTTGTTTTACGTATGTATTCTTGCAATCCTGCTTTATGTAGTTGATTGCATATCTCAGTCGTTTGTCGACTTTGCCAAACAATCGCATTGTAAATCGGCTTGCCCGTTTTTTTATCCCAAACAACTGTGGTTTCCCGCTGATTGGTAATCCCAATTGCTGCAACTTGTTCACTCTTAATGCCTGCTTGAGCTAATGCTTCTACCCAAACAGCACTTTGCGTAGCCCAAATTTCCATAGGGTCATGCTCAACCCAGCCAGGCTGAGGATAAATCTGAGTAAATTCTTTTTGAGCAATACTTACAACGTTAGCATCATGGTCTAAAACAATTGCTCTTGAGCTTGTTGTTCCCTGATCAAAAGCAACAATATATTTTTTCGGGCAATTTGACATCTGAATGTCCCTTTCATTATTCACATACATCTAGTCCACAATGCCAAGACATCATGCCTAACTATATTTACTTAAAATTTTCTTTGGAATATATCATTATTTTTAAGGGGTATAGGTTTTCTTCGCCCAAACTCTACTCATTCTTTATCAATTTTTACTACTTGGAAAAAATAATATACCAAAGATCCCAACAATATTATAAACGTGAGCTGATCGGCTAATTTGAAATCACATAAATATTCAACTTATTCCTTTGCTTAAATAATAAACATTGTTTTACAGACATAAAAAAAATAAAGTGAAATACTCCTCTAGAAAATATGTAAAAACGGAATAAACCTTCTCTTTTTTAGCATTCAACCCAAGCGAAACATGGAGCGACTCATGGTTGATCAACCTTCTACCGCAACAACTCCACATTCTAATTTAGATACAAAAACTCGTCTAAAATCAATTTTGGGCGGTTCTGCCGGTAACCTTGTCGAATGGTACGACTGGTATGTATATGCCGCATTTACGCTCTATTTTGCTCATGCTTTTTTTCCAAAAGGTAGCCAGACGGCTCAGCTCCTTCAAGCGGCCGCAATTTTTGCTGTAGGCTTTTTAATGCGCCCGATCGGTGCATGGATTATGGGTATCTATTCCGACCGTAAAGGACGTAAGGCGGGTCTTACCCTTTCCGTCACTTTAATGTGTATAGGTTCTCTTCTTATTGCCGTGACACCAAGTTATGAAAGTATTGGTGTATTTGCCCCTCTTCTTTTAGTTGTCGCTCGTTTAATTCAAGGCTTAAGTGTAGGAGGAGAATATGGAGCTAGTGCTACCTATTTAAGTGAAATGGCTGAAAGAAATCGACGTGGTTTTTTCTCTAGCTTCCAATATGTAACATTGATTGCTGGTCAGCTCACAGCCCTATGTGTTCTATTAATATTACAAATGGTATTAACTGAAGAACAATTACATGATTGGGGATGGCGTATCCCATTCTTTATCGGGGCTTTACTCGCGATTGTAGTTTTCCGTATTCGACGTGGCCTACTAGAAACCCAATCTTTTAAAAATGCTCAAACTGAAACAGACCAGCCTAAATCAGGCATGTTTGCTTTATTTAAACATTATCCGAAAGAAGCGTTCACAGTATTGTTTTTAACAGCTGGCGGGACTTTAGCTTTCTATACTTACACGACTTATCTGCAAAAATATTTAGTGAATACTTCTGGATTTACTAAACCTGAAGCTACCCAAATTACAACTTTAGCGCTATTTATTTTTATGTGTCTACAGCCGGTAGCGGGAGCTCTGTCGGATCGCATTGGTCGAAAACCGCTTATGATTTTCTTCGGAATAACAGGTGTTTTATTCACTTACGTTTTATTTGATGCACTCGCAAATACACATAACTACTGGACAGCTTTCTGGTTATGTTTTGGCGGTCTTGTAATGGTGACTGGTTATACTTCAATTAATGCCGTAGTTAAAGCTGAGCTTTTCCCTGCACACATTCGCGCTTTAGGTGTTGCATTACCTTACGCAATTGCTAATACGTTATTTGGCGGAACAGCAGAGTTCTTTGCTTTAAGTTTTAAAGAAGCTGGGCATGAATCTTGGTACTTTATTTATGTAAGTATTATGATCTTCATTTCTCTCATTATTTATATTTTTATGAAAGATACCAAGCATCATTCAAAAATCAAAGAACATTAATACTTTACTAATAAGGGCTAATATCGTTCGCCGATGTTAGCTCAAATCATGAGATTAAGCCCTAACAACCTTTGTATTTTATGAGATACTAGCTATAAGAAAATAAGGACGATACTGATGAATAGAAGTATTTTATGCTTGGCATTAAGTAGTATGTTTGTTTTAACTGCTTGTCAGACTACCCCTCGACAATATAATGGTTCAACTGGATACCAGATTGAAAACCAAACAAAAACTTCGGCGACTTTAGCTTACACTTTAGCGGGTCGTAATAACCAGCAACTCGATGAACGTAAATTACAACGCGCTTGTCAGAATGTGCTAGGTGCTCAGAAAGTTTATAAATTATCAATTTTGAGTATCAATGAAATTCCTAATCCAGCGAAAGATGAGCATTATGGAATTCAACTCGGCGAAACTCGTGCTTCTTTTGGCTTATCAAATACACCTAGCTTAAATAATGGTGAAGACTATGCGACTCGCCAAGCGCTTGAAGCACGTCCAAGCACACTAAAAGTTGTTCGTTATACTTGTTCATAAAATAAAAAAAGACGCTGTTCTTTTACAGCGTCTTATAAAAACTTACATTTCTAAACTCTTTAGCTTCATCCAGATCAGGCCATGTAGAAGCACTTCTTTCATCAATCTTTTGATATTTGGGATGACTAAAGTTTTTAACACGACTATCAGCCACCCAGACTTCTGGTGCAAACTTTAAAAATTCATCTAAGAAAAAGCGGTTACATTGATCATATAAAACATCAGCTGCTAGCAAAACATCAACTTGCTCAGCTTTATATAAATCATCTAAATATTCTAGCTCAACATTATTAAGTAAAGCGTTTTCTCGGCAAGCATTCAAACTAACTTGATCGATATCACAGCAGATGACTCGTTTCGCTCCTGCCATTTTTGCTGCTATTGCAACAACACCAGAACCTGCTCCGAAATCTAACACCACTTTATCTTTAACATGGTGCGGCTCTGCAAGTAACCACTGTGCCATTGCTAAACCCGATGCCCAACAAAAAATCCAATACGGCGTGTCATTCCAAATACGGCGAATAACTTCATCATCTAAGCGATCAGTTGGAAAAACTGGTGGAATCAACCATAAAGAAATAGGCGTTTCAGGCAACTGTTGTGCCATCAATTCACAATTGGGAATAACTTCATTTAGTGCTTGAAGTAATTGTTCAGGGGCTTTAGACAGTTGAAAAGTGCAGCTCATCAGATTTCTTTTAATTCATTTTTATAACAAGCATAACAGAGTCATTCCATTATGATTTGAATTTTTAGAATAACCTTTGGTTGGACCTGAGAAGCCCTGCTTCGCAAGGCTTTCGTGAAAATGAAGTCCAACCATTGTCATCCGCAAAACTCGGCAGATACTCTCTAGAATCGAAAGCATCGCAGAAACATTAAATTTTTAACGTATTTCTGCCTCAAACAATTGCGGATGACGGTTACGCGTATCAAATAACAGCCTAGCGTTAATTAAATTAACCTAAAGCTTTTTCAGCAGCTTCTACAGTTTGACGAATCAAAGTTGTAATAGTCATTGGACCAACACCACCCGGTACTGGTGTGTAAGCAGAAGCAATTTCTTCAATACCTTGTAGTTGAATATCACCTACACCACCGCCATCACGAGGATGAAAACCAGCATCTACAACCACTGCACCTTGTTTAATCCAATCTTTTTGGATAAGTTCAGCTTTACCAACTGCACCCACAATAATGTCAGCTTGCTTCACAAGCTCAGGTAAGTTTTGTGTGCGTGAATGGCAAATCGTTACTGTTGCATTGGCTTGCAAAAGCATCATTGCCATTGGTTTGCCTAAAATTGCTGAACGACCAACCACAACCGCATGTTTACCAGCAATTTCGATATTGTTTTCTTTTAAAATGGTCATGATGCCCGCAGGAGTTGCTGAACCATAGGCAGCTTCGCCCATAGCCATACGGCCAAAACCAAGACAAGTTACACCATCAACATCTTTAGCTAATGAGATAGCATCGAAACATGCACGCTCATCAATTTGCTCTGGAACTGGATGTTGTAAAAGAATGCCGTGTACATCTGGGTTAGCATTAAGTTTTTCAATTTCAGCTAATAATTGTTCTGTTGTCGTTTCTTGTGGCAATTCAATTTTTAAAGAGTCCATGCCTACTCGACGGCAAGCATTTCCTTTCATGCGTACATAAGTTGCAGATGCACCATCATCCCCAACTAAAATAGTCGCCAAAATTGGGGTACGACCTGTTTTAGCTTTTAAAGCTTCAACACGTACTGACAAATTTTCTTCAATTTGCTTTGCTAATGCGCGACCGTCTAAAACCAATGCCACAGCACATCTCCAAGGTAGACATGAATTTAATGTGCCAATAATACATGATTATTTGGACAAATTTATTCTAGATGTTGCTTTTATGTTCATCTTATCTCAAAACAGTATTGTTTTTTTTGTAAAGGTTGCTAATATGTGCATCACCAAATGTAGGCGGGGTGGCAGAGTGGTCATGCAGCGGACTGCAACTCCGTGGACGCCGGTTCGATTCCGACCTCCGCCTCCAAATTTGGTAAAGCCCGGGTGGTGAAATAGGTAGACACAGGGGATTTAAAATCCCCCGCCCACAAAGCGTGCCGGTTCGAGTCCGGCCCCGGGCACCATTTTCTAGTACAGAAATTGGTGTCATAAAGAATCCAGCGAAAGCTGGTTTTTTTATGTCTAAAAAAAAAGGATACTTATTAGCATCCCTTTCTCGCCCCATATATTTAAGCAGTTTTTTGCTTATCTTTTTCAGGTGTTAAATTCGCATCTAACACCAATTGATAACCTCGACTAGAATCTACTTTATATTCTGCATTTTTAATTGAATCTACAAAAATCCAATCCGACAGCACCTGCTTATCATCTAGTGTAACCATCAAATAACCCCGCTGATTTAAATTACAATATGCCAATTCATCAATAAGCGTAGTAAAGGCAAATTCAAATTGCTGCAACTGAGCTAGCGGAATACTTAAATATTTTTCAAGACCTGGTGAAGAAACCGAACTTGTCGCCAGTTCAACACCGACATATTCACCCTTTTGGCTATATAAGTAAGATGTCCACGCATTATGGGTATCGCCTGCCAAAACAATAATTTTCTTATTAAACTCTGCCAATTTAGTGTAAAAAAACTCTCGCTCAGCATAGTAACCATCCCAAGCATCAAGGTTATATGGAACTAAAGTTGTGACTCGAGCTTTTTCTTGAATAGTCAAAGTTGGATCGCCCTGCTCTAATCGTAATTTTAATGTGACTAATTCTGTAATTTGCGCATTCATTTTAGCTAAAGTATCAGGTGAAGTTCCGCCTGAAGTAATTTGCCCCAGCGATGCCAATAACTCAGCTGGAATCCACATTTTACTCATTAAGACTTGCTGACCAATCACATTCCATGTTGCTGTAGATTGCTTTAATTTATCGACCAGCCAATCCCTTTGCGTATATCCCATTAAAGTACGCTTTGGATCTGTTAAATCAGCCTGAAACTTTTGAGCATCTAAACCTGAAGATGTAATGTAGTCTGTATATTCGAGCTGTTTATCTCGCGCAATAATACGTGTATCCAACATGGTTAATTGAACCAGCGAACCAAAGTTAAACTGACGATAAATATTTAGATGATCTGTGTTAGAAACAGGGCGAATTGGCATCCATTCAAAATAAGCCTGTAGAGCAGCTAATTTACGCTCCAAGAAATGGCCTTCATTACTTTGATGATTCTCTGCACCTTCGCGCCAAGTATCATTCGCTAACTCATGGTCATCCCAAACTACAATAAAAGGATGACGCTGATGAACCGTCTGCAAGTCTTTATCTTGACGATAGAGCGCATAACGTTTGCGATAATCATCTAATTTAATAATTTCTTTATTATTATCGGACGGTAAAGTACGGCCCAGCTTTGCAGCATCTTCTGTCGCATAGCCATCAGCCCCATATTCATAAATATAATCGCCCAAATGAATGACTACATCCACATTCTGTTTTGCCATTTCACGATAAACGTAAAAATAACCCGCAGGATAATTAGAACAAGAACATACTGCGAAGCTGACCTTATTGGTAGTTACAGGTAATGTTTTTGTTTGCCCTACTGGCGAGACTTTGCTACCAAATCGAAAGCGATAATAATAAGTCGTACCCGCTTGTAGACCTGTTGCATCCACCTTCACGGTAAAATCGTCAGTTTTAGTCGTTTCAACCGTACCAGTCTTTAAATTCTGCTTGAACTGATCATCGGCAGCAATTTCCCAAGTCACCTTAAGAGGTGCACTAAAGTCTACTGGTGTTAACCGTGTCCATAAAATTACTTTATCTTGCAATGGGTCGCCGCTCGCAACTCCATGTAAAAAATCTGCTTGTATTTCTGAACTCTCCTCATCGGAACCATCATTACACCCCGTAAAAGCTACAGGCAAAGATAGCGCCCCAAAACCGAACAGACTTTTTTGAATTAATTCTCGGCGTGAAATTTTCTCTGACATAAAATTACCTAAGTTTTAAGCAATGAGTGTCTTAAATTTAGGTAGATAAGATGAACAACTGATCTCAGTTTAATGAACAAATCATGACACAAATTGGTTAATTTATATAAATACCAATAAGAACTGATTGAAAATAAAGCAAACTCTCTGATTTTCTCTTGCCAATCGCGCACTTGTCCTCTATTATTGCGCACATGCCCGGGTGGTGAAATAGGTAGACACAGGGGATTTAAAATCCCCCGCCCACAAAGCGTGCCGGTTCGAGTCCGGCCCCGGGCACCATTTTCAAATATTGAATTTGGTGCTACAAAGAATCCAGCGTATGCTGGTTTTTTTATGCCTAATCAAAATGAATTTTATGATAAGAATATTATTACTCGTTTACACTACCCTTTTTATAACAAAGGTTTACGCCACAGATCTTTTCTCTGGTACCCTTTCTTTCAAAGACAACCATTGGTATTTTTCACGTTGCTCTATTACCAAAGATGATTATTTAGTTAAAGCACCCGAACAGATAATAGATAAATTTAAAACGCTGGAACAAAAAAGAGAAACTTATTGGGTCAGTTTGTTAGCGGACGCAGATTATCAAGAGAATGGTGTTTTAGTTTTAAAAGTTAAAGAAATAGACGAAATACATTTAAAGGCATCTTGCCACTTGTTAGATGTATTTGAAGATATTGAAAATCGAGAGTAATCACCACTCTCGATTCATCACCAGCTCTTCCATTTCTAGATCTAAATATCCAGCTTCCTGTGCTACCATCATCATTGCTTCAGCAATATAGTCAGCAGCACTATCATCTAACGAAGAATCTAGATCTTCGAACTGAGGTTTCATTTCATTAATTTCAATCACAGTCTGATGAGCATATCGATAGATATCCTGCTCAGCTAAGGCAGGCTTCTGAACTTTTTTAGCAAATTGTTCAATGAGCTGCTTGAGTTCAGCGACCAAAATATCTGGATAATATTCATCATCAAACATCGGGAGAAGTAAGTCTTCGAACATACAAAAGTTTACACAACAGCAAAAACTTGCCGCTTATAACATATTTTCAAAAGAATAACGATATTTTTCCCTGACTCAATCATCTAGCTCATTAAATTAAGGAGTTACTACCTGATTTTTATAAAGCCTACTTTATTCAGCTTGTATCATCGCCTTCCAAACTAGAATTGCATCGGTCATTGCTTTCACGTCATGTGCTCTGACAATGGATGCTCCTTGCTGAATACTAAGTAAATGCCCCGCAACGCTTCCTATTGCGCGCTGATCTGCAGTTGCACCTTTTAATGCTTCACCAATAAAACGTTTACGAGAAAGGCCAGATAAAATTGGATAACCCATTTCACCAAGCTTCCAAAATTCTTTTAGTAATCTTAAATTTTGCTGCGCATTTTTTGCAAAACCAAACCCAGGATCAATAATAATATTATGTTTTTTCACACCTGCATTTAAAGCTTCATTCACGCGCTGCTGGAGCTCCGCTATAACATCTAAGGTTACGTCCGTATATTGGTCTAACTGATTCATTGTAGTCGGCTCACCACGCATATGCATGATCACTACGGGTATATCCAGATCTGCTGCCGTTTTTAAAGCATTGGGACGAGTAAGCGCACGTACATCATTCCAAATATGTGCTCCTGCTTCTTTCGCTGCACGAATAACATCAGGCTGACTTGTATCAATTGATAGAACAATATTATGTTTAGCTAAAGCTTCAACTACGGGCACAACTCTTCGTATTTCTTCTTCTACGCTTACTTCAGATGCTCCTGGACGGGTAGACTCACCACCAATATCAATAATGGTAGCACCTTGCTCTACCATGGCTAGTGCATAAGCAATCGCTTGATCTACTTGATTATGCTTTCCACCATCACTAAAAGAATCTGGTGTGACATTTAATATGCCCATAACGTGAGGCTGTGATAGATCTAACTGAAGCTGTCCACACTGTAAAATCTGTTGAGGCAAAGGCATTAGTTGCATAAAAAGCTCCAGTTTAAAATCAGGCTGTATTTTAGCAATTATCATCTATATATAGTGTTGATTTGTTTTTAGCTTTTAACAAATTCAAATCCATAAAAAAAGCCACATGACTGTGGCTTTTTTAATTAACTAATTATTAGTTCATTGCTGGCAATGGTGGTGGTGTAGATGGACCATCTTTTGGTGGTTCAAATGCAGCCACTGGATTTTCAGCAACATATACTTTAGGCGGCTGTGGCTCACGGCCTTCCATAATGTCACGGATTTGATCACGATCAATAGTTTCCCATTCCATCAAAGCTTTTACCATCGCATGTGCAATATCTTTATTACCTTCCAAGATATTACGTGCAACTTTATATTGCTCATCAAGAATACGACGTACTTCTTCATCAACTAACTGTTGAGTTGCTTCAGAAATCGTACGGCTTCCCACATTACCAAAGAAACCATTTTGGTTTTCATCTTCGT
Source organism: Acinetobacter sp. D009 (assembly GCF_038562025.1). Classification (NCBI taxonomy): domain Bacteria; kingdom Pseudomonadati; phylum Pseudomonadota; class Gammaproteobacteria; order Moraxellales; family Moraxellaceae; genus Acinetobacter; species Acinetobacter sp. D009. The sequence continues at coordinate 837,566 of NZ_CP151886.1, read as the reverse complement.
AAACCATTACACCCATTTTGTCAGACATACCGTACTTCGTAACCATTGCACGTGCCATTTTAGTAGCTCGCTCAAAGTCATTTGAAGCACCAGTAGATTGCTGTTGGATAAATACTTCTTCAGCAATACGACCACCAAACAAAATTGCAATTTCGTTTAGCATCTTGTCTTTATAGTGGCTAATTTGGTCTTGTTCAGGTAACTGCCAAGTTACACCTAAAGCCCAACCACGCGGCATAATCGTTACTTTATGAACAGGATCTGTACCCGGTAAAATCTCGGCAACAATCGCATGACCAGCTTCATGATAAGCAGTTGCACGACGTTCTTCTTCACGTAAAACCATCGATTTACGCTCTGGTCCCATGTAGATTTTGTCTTTTGCATCTTCAAAGTCATGCATGTCAACAGTGTTCTTATTACGGCGTGCAGCAAATAATGCAGCTTCGTTAACGAGGTTTGCCAACTGTGCACCAGAGAAACCTGGGGTACCACGAGATAGAACTTTAACATCTACACCCGTAACTGAAGGTAATTTTTTCAAATGTACATTCAGAATCTGCTCACGACCACGAATGTCAGGCAAACCTACCATTACTTGACGGTCAAAACGACCTGGACGTAATAATGCTTTATCCAAGACATCAACACGGTTCGTCGCAGCAATTACGATTACACCTTCGTTACCTTCAAAACCATCCATTTCTACGAGCATTTGGTTTAAGGTTTGCTCACGTTCATCATGACCACCACCTGTACCTGAACCACGGTGACGACCTACTGCATCAATCTCGTCAATAAAGATAATACAAGGCGCATGACGCTTCGCTTGCTCGAACATATCACGGACACGGGACGCACCCACACCCACGAACATTTCGACAAAGTCAGAACCTGAAATGCTGAAGAAAGGAACTTTAGCTTCACCAGCAATTGCTTTGGCTAATAACGTTTTACCAGTACCCGGAGGACCAACCATAAGTACGCCACGAGGAATAGTAGCGCCCAAACGTTTGAATTTTGCAGGGTCTTTTAAGAAATCTACAATTTCAACAACTTCTTGTTTTGCTTCATCACAGCCGGCAACGTCAGAAAAATTAACTTTGATTTGGTCTTCAGAAAGCATTTTTGCTTTCGACTTACCAAAGCTCATCGGTCCATTTTTTCCGCCTGCACCACCACCCATGTTACGCATAAAGAACATGAATAACAGAATGATTAACAGTACAGGGAAACTAGCAATGAGAAGTTGCATCAAAATGCCTTGACGTTGAGGAGCTGTTCCCTCTACAACAACATTTTGCTTATTTAAGCTCGGCATAAGCTCAGTGTCTTCAACTTGCGGACGAACAGTTTCAAACTGTGATCCGTTAGTTTTTTCACCATTAATATTTAAACCGTCAATTGTGACTTGCTTAATTTGGCCAGCATTCACCGCTGCAACGAAATCTGAGTATTTCATCGCAGTAGGCTTATTGCGGTCACTGATATTACTGAAAATTAAAATCAGAACACCAAGTATTATTAGCCACAATACGGCATTCTTGAAGTAATCGCTCAAAGCTTTATTCCCATATCGATCTAATTTGATCATGCCCAATCTTGGCTGATCGTCATAAAAACAGCAACTGTATTGCTTGCGGATAACCTAAAAGTACAAAATGCACAATTTTTAGGAGCTTGGCAAGTAAACTTTATTGCAATGCTTTCTTACGCCCTTGTCCAACCAAAAAAACTTCTTTAGAGCGCGCCCGAGAAGCTGCTGGTTTTGCTGTCTTTAACACATCAAAACTATCAACCACTTGTTTACGAAACTCATCGAATCCTGCGCCTTGGAACACTTTAACCACAAACTGTCCATTAGGACCAAGAACCTTTTGAGCAAAATCTAAAGCCAGTTCACATAAGTAAATCTGTCTAGGTTGATCAACAGCCCTATTACCTGATGTATTGGGGGCCATATCAGAAATTACAATGTCTACTTGTCGCCCATTTAAAATATTTAACAATTTTTCAAATACAGCTTCTTCTCTAAAGTCGCCTTGTAAGAAAGTGACATCAGGCAAAGCATCCATGGGCAAAATATCGGAAGCAATCACTAAACCTTTGCTACCCACAAGTTTTCCAGCAATTTGAGACCAGCTACCAGGAGCTGCACCCAAATCGACTACCGTCATGCCTGGCTTGATCAACTTATATTTTTCTTGGATTTCAAGAAGTTTATATGCTGCTCGCGCACGATACCCTTCCTTTTGTGCTTTTTTTACAAAAGGATCGTCTAGATGTTCCCTCATCCACGCACGACTACTTTTCGACAATTTCTGGTTTGTAATGCGTGTTGCCATAACTCACTAAATATCAAAAAAACTTCTGATCGTTCATTGTACGTGAAAATTACTCTCATTACAGTACGGATGTAGCGTAATCTCACCAAGTTTTACAGTTTTTTTCCAATAATGTTGATCGATTATTTATACAGTTTTTCGTACATCTGAATTTAAGTTTTTTGCTATACTAAGTCGTTTTTAAAATCAGGTATTTTTAATGGCCGCTTTATCTATCCATGAACGTAAACGTTTACGTCAAATTGGTCATGTGCTTAATCCGGTTGTCATGATTGGTGGACAAGGCTTAACAGATGCTGTTATCGAAGAAACTCTTCGTGCTTTAAACGACCACGAACTTATCAAAGTTAAAGTTGCTGGTGAAGACCGTGAAGCACGTACTGCTGTAATTGATGCAATTGTAGAAGCGACTGGCGCAGAAGCTGTGCAAAAGATTGGTAAAATTGTTTTACTTTACAAAAAAGCAGCTAAGCAAAACCAGCATTTGTCTAATCTTGTTCGCCACGCTCATTTAGCAAACTAAGTTGATTTGACAAACTATGGCAAGTTACGAACTTTCAGCTTTTGATCGTTTTCATGCTGTTTCTGTTGTTGGCGCAATTGAACAGCAAGCACCGCACACCTTAAATGTCGGTTTTTGGATTCGTGATCCAAATCAACTCATTGTCTGGCCCCAAGAAGTCGCGGCTCATCCTCGTCAGGATTTTTTGTGGGAAGAAACTTGTTTCGAAATTTTTGTTGGCGTGCATGATGAAGATTATTATCGGGAAATTAACCTTTCCCCTTCTCAAGCATGGCAGTCTTATCAGTTTGAAGAATATCGCTATCCAGAAAGTATGCCTCCCCTTGCTGCTTACGATATTGAACTGAACCATCTCAAGCGTACTCATTATGGCTTAAATGTTAGTCTTGATTTGGGACAATTTATGCAACAGCATCGCTTGAAATGGGCAAACCTTTATTTAGGTTTAACTGCAGTTTTAAAAACCAAAGAAGGTATGCAGTACTATGCAATGCAGCATAGTGGAAAAAGTGCAGATTTCCATAATAAGCGTGACTGGTTACATCAGTTTTAAAAGTAAAAAAGCGAGAAATTAATTCTCGCTTTTTTTATAGCTGGCTAAAAGCTAAGATGATTAGTTATCTCGTGCTTTATTCCAGGCTTCAACTGCATTATTTTTAGTACGCTTAATACTTTCACTTAAAGAATCTTTGTGCTTCAAAGAAATCTGGCTAATATCACCTTTAAGTTCTTTACTGACTTTAGTCAAATCTTCGATAAGTGCGTTAATTTCTGCTTTCAAAGCATTTTTAAGTTCAGATAGTCCTTCTTGTGAGGTGCTAAACTGAGCTTTAATCACATCAAGACGTTGTAGAATATCTTGTTTAATTTGAACAAATTGATTTTGAATATTCTTGTTTAACTCATGAGTTTCAGCTTCAATTTTTTCTTGAGTTTCACTTAAAACTTCTTTGACCTGCTCTTGAGTTTCAGTGATAGCTTCTTTCACCTGAGTTTTCGCTTCTGTAGCAACTTCTTTAATCTGCTCAGTTTTCCCGGCAACACTTTCTTTTACTTGCGCAGTTTTAGCAGTTACTGTTCTTTTCGCTTTAGTTGTAGTAGCAGCTACGGTTTCTTTCACTTCATTCACCTCAGCTTTTACCGAATCAACAACTGCTTGAGCTTTCTCGCTCACATCTTTTGAAACTTGATCATTACTCATGCTATTTCCTCATATTGTTTATTTTTTAACTAGCAATACAATAAATCCAGTTCTAAAAATTCAGCCAGCAAATTGTTAGACAATTTATCAAAAGTAACTGATTCGGATGAGCGGATAATTTTTTTGTAAAAATCAAGCAATGAATTATGTTTTTTAGCAGAAAATAAATAGACTTTTTGAGGTTCCATGCGTATAATGCGCTGTTAAGTTACAAGCGAGCAGACCGATAGGGAGGGGCATGTTTTATCACAACATCGCCTATCTTTTTTGGGTCTACTCGCTTTTTTACAGCCGAAATTCAGGAGCTTTGGTTTGAGCACCCCCGCCATTTTAGCCCTCGCAGATGGAACGATCTTTAAAGGAACGTCAATCGGCGCAACGGGAAGTACGACTGGAGAAGTCGTTTTTAACACAGCCATGACAGGCTATCAAGAAATTTTGACTGACCCAAGTTATGCACAACAAATTGTGACATTAACTTACCCTCATATCGGAAACACTGGCTGCAACGCAGAAGACGTTGAATCTGGTCGTATCCATAAAGTATGGGCGAATGGTTTAATTATTCGTGACCTTCCTCTACTACACAGTAACTTCCGTGCTGAGCAGTCTTTGAGTGAATATTTGCAAGAACACAATGTTGTTGCAATCGCGGATATTGATACACGTAAATTAACACGTATTTTGCGTGACAAAGGTGCACAAAATGGTTGCATCCTTGCTGGCGAAAATATTACTGAAGAAGAAGCAATTGCCAAAGCTCGTGCTTTTGGTGGCTTAAACGGTTTAGACCTTGCAAAAGAATGTTGCGATCCAACTGGTTTTGAATGGTCTGAAGGTTCATGGACTCTAGGCCAAGGCTTCTCTCAACCTGAATTAAAATATCATGTAGTTGCATACGATTACGGTGTCAAAACCAACATCTTGCGTATGCTTGCAGACCGCGGTTGCAAATTAACCGTTGTACCTGCAGAAACTCCGGCTGAAAAAGTATTGGCACTTAATCCGGATGGCGTATTCCTTTCAAATGGCCCTGGCGATCCAGCTGCTTGTGATTATGCAATCGAAGCTGTAAAAACTATTGTTGAAACCACAACATTACCTGTATTTGGTATTTGCTTAGGCCACCAAATCTTGGCACTCGCTTCTGGTGCAAAAACTGTAAAAATGAATCATGGTCACCACGGTGCTAACCACCCTGTACAAAATCTTGAAGATGGTACAGTGATGATTACTTCACAAAACCATGGTTTCGCTGTAGATGCTGAAACTTTACCGGCTAACTTAAAAGCAACGCATAAATCATTGTTCGATGGCACCTTACAAGGGATTCACCGTACAGACAAACCAGCTTTCAGCTTCCAAGGTCACCCTGAAGCAAGCCCAGGTCCACATGATTGTGCCCCATTGTTCGATCATTTTATCGAACTTATTGAAGCATCTAAACAGTAATTAAGGAGCGAATAATGCCTAAACGTACGGATATTAAAAGCATCTTAATTATTGGTGCTGGCCCGATTGTGATTGGTCAGGCATGTGAGTTTGACTACTCAGGTGCTCAAGCGTGTAAAGCACTTCGTGAAGAAGGCTACCGTGTTATTTTGGTTAACTCTAACCCAGCAACCATTATGACAGACCCTTCAATGGCTGATGCAACTTATATTGAGCCAATTACTTGGCAAACAGTTGCACAGATTATTGAAAAAGAACGTCCAGATGCAGTATTGCCAACTATGGGTGGCCAAACTGCGTTGAACTGTGCTCTTGCACTTGATGAGCACGGCGTTCTTGAGAAATATAATGTTGAATTAATTGGTGCAACTAAAGACGCAATTGAGAAAGCCGAAGATCGTAAACTCTTCGATATCGCTATGCGTAAAATTGGCTTGGAATGTCCAAAAGCTGCCATTGCCGAAACAATGGAAGAAGCTTTAGAAATCCAGTCACGCTTTGGTTTCCCGGTAATTATCCGTCCATCATTCACAATGGGTGGTTCGGGTGGCGGTATCGCATATAACCGCGAAGAATTCCTTGAGATTTGTGAACGTGGTTTTGATCTCTCTCCTACTCACCAGTTATTGATCGATGAATCTTTAATTGGTTGGAAAGAGTACGAAATGGAAGTTGTTCGTGACAAAAATGACAACTGTATTATCGTATGTGCGATCGAAAACTTCGACCCAATGGGCGTACACACTGGTGACTCAATCACTGTAGCACCAGCTCAAACATTAACTGACAAAGAATACCAATTGATGCGTAACGCTTCGGTTGCAGTTCTTCGTGAAATTGGTGTTGAGACAGGTGGTTCTAACGTTCAGTTCGGTATTAACCCGAAAGACGGCCGTATGGTTGTTATCGAGATGAACCCTCGTGTATCTCGTTCATCTGCTCTTGCTTCTAAAGCAACAGGTTTCCCGATTGCTAAAATCGCAGCAAAACTTGCTGTTGGTTATACTCTTGATGAATTGAAAAATGACATCACTGGTGGCGTGACTCCTGCAAGCTTCGAACCATCAATTGACTATGTTGTAACGAAGATTCCTCGTTTTAACTTCGAGAAATTCCCGCAAGCTGAACCAGTTCTTACCACTCAGATGAAATCTGTTGGTGAAGTGATGGCAATTGGCCGTAACTTCCAAGAATCTGTACAAAAAGCATTACGTGGTCTTGAAGTTGGTGTAAGCGGTTTTGATGAAAAAATCGAAGCCGGTGCAACAAATGCAAAAGAAATTATTCTAAAAGAACTTAAAGTTCCGGGTCCTGAGCGTATCTGGTATGTAGCGGACGCTTTCCGTCATGGTTTCTCTTTAGATGAAGTTTTTGAAGCGACTAAGATTGACCGCTGGTTCCTTATCCAGATTCAAGACATCGTTAAAACTGAAGCTCAAGTGAAAACTTTAGGTTTTGGTGACTTAAACGCTGACAACATCCGCTCGTTCAAGCGTAAAGGTTTATCTGACCTTCGTATTGCTCACCTCATGGGCATTTCACAAAAGCAATTCCGTAAACAACGTTGGAACTTGGGTGTTTATCCAGTTTACAAACGCGTTGATACATGTGCAGCAGAGTTTGAATCTGGTACTGCATACATGTATTCAACTTACGATGAAGAATGTGAAGCAAATCCATCAAACCGTGACAAGATCATGGTCATTGGTGGTGGTCCAAACCGTATTGGTCAAGGTATCGAATTTGACTACTGCTGTGTACACGCTGCATTAGCTATGCGTGAAGACGGTTACGAAACAATCATGGTGAACTGTAACCCTGAAACTGTTTCTACCGACTATGACACATCTGACCGTCTATACTTCGAGCCTGTAACACTTGAAGATGTACTTGAAATCGTACGTACAGAGAAGCCTAAAGGCGTAATCGTACAGTACGGTGGTCAAACTCCGCTTAAATTGGCACGTGCTTTAGAAGAAGCAGGTACTCCAATTATCGGTACATCACCAGATGCGATTGACCGTGCTGAAGACCGTGAACGTTTCCAACAAATGATTCAACGTTTACAGCTTCGTCAACCAAACAACAGCATTGTAAAATCTGCTGAAGAAGGTATCTCTGAAGCTGCAAAAGTAGGTTATCCGCTTGTTGTTCGCCCATCTTATGTATTAGGTGGTCGTGCAATGGAAATCGTATATAACGAAGAAGAACTTAAACGTTACCTTCGTGAAGCAGTTCAAGCATCTAATGAAGCCCCTGTTCTTCTTGACCGTTTCCTAGATGACGCAACTGAAGTTGATGTTGACTGTGTATCTGACGGTAAAGACGTTGTGATCGGCGGTATCATGCAGCATATTGAACAAGCAGGTATTCACTCAGGTGACTCTGCATGTTCGATTCCTCCTTATTCTTTATCTAAAGAAATTCAGGATGAAATGCGTCGTCAAACGATTGCGATGGCAAAAGAACTTGGCGTTGTTGGCTTAATGAACGTTCAGTTCGCTGTAAAAGGTGACGATATTTACGTTCTAGAAGTTAACCCACGTGCTTCACGTACAGTTCCATTCGTATCGAAGTGTATTGGTGATTCTTTAGCGAAAGTTGCTGCGCGTTGTATGGCAGGTCAATCTCTTGAGTCTCAAGGGTTTACTAAAGAAATCATTCCAACTCACTTTGCTGTGAAGGAAGCCGTTTTCCCATTCGCTAAATTCCAAGGCGTAGACCCTATGCTTGGACCTGAGATGAAATCTACAGGTGAAGTGATGGGCGTAGGTAAAACATTTGGTGAAGCATTCTATAAAGCTGTTTTAGGCTCAAATGAACGCTTACCTGGTTTACCAACTGAAGGCGAAGTAAAACATGCTTTCTTATCAGTACGTGAATCTGACAAGAAATACATCGCTGATATCGCTAAGAAATTAGTTGAATATGGCTTCAAGCTTGTTGCAACAGGTGGTACTTACCAAGTGCTTAAAGAAGCAGGTTTAGAATGCGAATCTGTAAATAAAGTTACTGAAGGTCGTCCACATATTGTTGACCGCTTGAAAAATGGTGAAATACACCTTATTGTCAATACCACTGAAGGTAAACAGGCTCAATATGACTCTGCAATGATTCGTCGTGCTGCCCTACAAGGCAAAGTGTATTACACAACGACCATCAATGGCGCAGAAGCTGTTTGCCAAGCCTTTGCTGTGAAATTGCCAATGGATGTATACCGCTTGCAAGATTTAACTGTAGGTTAATTTTTTTACCGATAAGTCCCGTCACCTTATCGGTGGCGGGATTTTTTCATTTTTTTAACTGTGTTTTCTCAACTTAAGAGGGACCGAAATGCAACGTTATCCAATGACCCCTGAAGGTAAAATCGCCTTAGAGAAAGAATTACAACATCTGAAATCTGTTGAACGTCCACGTATTACTCAAGCAATTGCTGAAGCACGTGAACATGGGGACTTAAAAGAAAATGCAGAATACCATGCTGCTCGTGAACAGCAAGGTTTCTGTGAAGGACGCATCCAAGATATCGAAGGAAAATTGGGTGCTTCACAAGTCATCGATGTTAAGGACTTAGAACAAAACGGTCGTGTTGTATTCGGTGTTACGGTAACGATTGAAAACCTTGATACTGAAGAACGCAAGACTTATAAAATTGTTGGTGATGATGAAGCTGATTTTAAAATCAATAAAATCTCAGTGAACTCACCAATCGCACGTGGCCTTTTGAGCAAGAGTGAAGGTGATGAAGTAAAAATCGTTACTCCTCAAGGCGAAGTGGAATATGAAATCGTAAGTGTAGAATATCTTTAATTTATAAATAGATATACTTAAACTATAAAACCCCTCAATTGAGGGGTTTTTTATATTTCAAACAATTATTAAAAAAGTTCACTATGCATTTTTAAAAAGCCTGATGCAAAGATTTTAAAAGCATTTAATGCTTCAGGAAGTACCTGTTCAGGATATTCACTTGAAGCTACCCATAATGCTGCGTTCATGGCAGCGCCATTTAAAAGCACTGCTGCCGCTTCTGGGTCTACAATTTTAATTTGTTCTGCTGTCAATAGCTGTTCAACGCACTTACGGGTAGACTGCAGACATCTGTTTTGACTTGGCCAATGCGCTGGATCACCTAGCACTGCAGGTCCGTCACGTAACACAATACGCTGAAACTCAGGATTTAAAGCATTTTGAATATAGGTCTGCCCTTCAAGTAGCAATCCTTCCCAAAGATCATCAGGCTGCTCTAGATGATGCTGGGCGTATTCTGCCATTTGTGAATCAATTTGATCGACGACTGCAGCAAATAAACCACGCTTATCGCCAAAATGATGGTACAGCGCCCCCCGGGTCAACCCTGCTTCTGCCGTGAGTTTATCCATTGAAGTATCTGCATAGCCATATTCAGCAAATGCACGACGTGCTACTTCAATCAGTTTCTTGCGGGTTTCCGCCATCTTTTGTTCACGAACAGACATGTATTTCACCAGCTAATCATCACAAAAAATTTTATTGACATACACCTCGTATGTCAATTATGTTTACATACGAGGCGTATGTGAAACCTGAGCGACATTTACTGATTGGTATTTAAATACTGAAGGAGAGCAAACCTGATGAGAACTGCAATATTTCCTAAAGACCGCCATGCCTTATATGAACAGCATGGTTATTCAGCCGCAATTCAATCGAAAGATTTACTCTTTGTTTCAGGACAGGTTGGTAGCCTTGAAGATGGCTCACCTGTACCTGATTTTGAAAAACAGGTGATCCAAGCTTTTAAGAACTTAGCAGAGACACTGAAAGCAGCTGGTTGTACTTTCGATGATATTATTGATGTCACCACCTTTCATACCGATCCAGAACGGCAGTTTGAAAGTATTATGAAAGTTAAAAATCAGATCTTTACACAAAAACCTTATCCCAACTGGACCGCTGTGGGCGTAACCTGGCTAGCGGGTTTTGATTTTGAGATTAAAGTTATTGCACGTATTCCTCATAATAATTAGTTCAAATTAGCACTTACTTTAATATTCGATTCATTGGCTGAGCTGAGATTATTGGTTCAGCTTGAATCGCAATTCGGTATAATGGTGTATTGCCTTTTTTATATCTCCATTATGGCTGAAAAGTTAATTAGCTCCCCTGTTCGTCATTGGTGCGAATTTGAGTTTATTTCCAAAACTGTGAAAAATCCCAATATCCATATTAAAGGAAATTATTCTTATTATTCAGCTTATTGGGATCAAGGCTTTGAACGTTGTGTAGTACGTTATTTACATGACAAAGCTTCAACCCCAGAAAAACCGATTGACCAACTTTATATTGGTAATTTTGTTTGTTTTGGTGCTGAGTGCGTGATCATGATGGGTGGCAATCAGCTTCATAGACCCGACTGGATTTCAACTTTTCCTTTTGATACTCGTAGTTTTTTGGCGGCTGGTGATACTATTATTGCTGATGGCTGCTGGGTTGGTAGCCGTGCCATGATTATGCAAGGTGTCAAACTAGGTGAAGGCGCAGTGGTCGCCACTGGAGCCGTAGTAACTAAAGATGTTCCTCCCTATGCAATTGTAGGTGGAGTGCCTGCGAAAATTATTAAATATCGCTTTCCTCAAGAACAAATCGACAAACTACTTGCTTTAAAACTTTATGATTTAGATGAGAAGCAAATTTTGAAAATACGTGAATATCTTCAAACTGATGATATATCTAGTCTATATGAATATATGGAAATTCAAGAATTATAGCCCTTCTTTAATATATGATTTCCAATCTTCCTCAAAACGATTTGAGTGATCAATGTTATAAATAGCTAAATCTTTAAGGAAATTTCTTAAAGTATATTCTCTTGAAGAACTATCACTACTACGTCTAGCTTGATCATATGCTTGCATTAATTTATCAATAATAGTTCCCTTTACTTGATAATCATATTCGAGAATAATTCTATACCACTCCGCATCTGAAATATTTTCCATACCATGCATACCTGCACTCAAATGATGCTTGCTTAGAAATTCTCGCTTATTTTTACATAGATAAGAAATTAATTTGTTAATAACTTTCTCTATATAAATTTGATGATTTGCAAATGGCTCTCCCCCCATGATATAGCTTAGTAAAATCAAATTTTTATTAGGATTATCAGTTCGTAACAATGCAAATTGATTAATTTTTCTTATAAATGCACGCGCATTGAGTTTTTTTTCAAGCTGTAAGGCCAAAGTAAAAAAATATAGTTCATTCACTTCATCTAAACTTGTTAATTCTCCGACTCTAAACAATTGTTCTTTAATTATATTTTCATAATGATAATCTGCAATATTAGATGGAAACTGAATTGTAAAATCTACAAACTTTTCTAAATAGTCACCTTGTATTTCCGAATCATATCCATAAAAAGTTTTTATTGATTGAAGTAATTGCGTTTTATTCATTACTAGAACAAAAAACAATTTTTGGAGTATCAAAAAAATGCTTAATTCGTTCAATCAAACGGATAGCAAAATCAGGACGGCAGCGATCTAATTCATCTATTATAAAAACTAATGGCTTGTCCAACTTACTAACTGTCTCAGTTAAATATTTTTTGAAATCATTTAGTGTTTTCTTTTCAGCCTCATGCCTTGCAATTTTTTCTTGAATGCTTTCCTTAATACGATCACTTGCTTCCTCAGTTAGACTTTCTACTTCATCTTTTGCATTTTCGTAACCTTGCTGTAAAAGTCCACCTAAAAAACCAGCTCCAATTAAATGTAAGCCCATAGTAAGTGCTACTTTAGGCAAAGATGGTAATAGAGCTGTTCCAATAGATGCCGACAATTCGATTAGATTTTCCACATTTTTCTTAGTTTTTTTGTCTTTACTTAAGATATTTGTAATTTCTGAAGTTATTAATAAAAAAGGGTCATCTAAGTAATCATTAGCAAAAGCATCTAAATAAATTACATTATGGTCAGTATGCTCAAGGTGCTTTTGCCAATGTTTAACAAACCATGTTTTTCCCTCTCCCCAACGTGCATCTAAAGTAAGAACAGCTCCACACTGTAACCGATCAACATAGTTAGTTAATCTTTCTCCCAAATATTTTCGCCCCCAAAGGTCTCCCTCCCAAGCATTCTCAATATTATCTAAGTTTGTATTATTCCAATTAAGTTGGTGTAATTCGCTCATTGTATTAATTAGATAAAAGTAAAATTTATTACTCCAATATAGCATTTAGAATGATTGAACTAAAAACAAATAATTTAGATTGTTCTACTAGGTTTTTTTAAGTATTTAATGGGTTTAATATAGGGAAATAGCTATTATTTAAAGAAAGATTTAAGTCTAACTGAAATAAAATGATAAGGAAAATACTCATGTTATATCAACATATTCTAGTACCAATTGACGGTTCTGAAACTTCTATGGTCGCCATGAAAGAGGCCATTAAGCTGGGAAAAGCGTTAAATAGTAAAATTACAGTTGTACAAGTGATGGCACTTGACCCATTTATTGCTGATGTCTACGTAAAAACTGGCCAAACTAATGAGTTGATTGAACGTACAAGAACTTATTTGCTCGACATTTTAGAAAAAGCAAAACAAGAATTTGCCAACGAAGGCATTACTGTTGAAGCCAAACTGTTAGAAGGGTTTGTTGTACATGAGGAAATCATTCAAGCTGCTCAAGACTTAAATGCAGATCTGATTGTCATGGGTTCTCATGGCCGCACGGGAGTCCGAAAACTCGTGTTGGGAAGTGTTGCACAAAAAGTTTTAGGAGAAAGCCATATTCCCGTGTTAATTGTTCGCTAAAGTGAGACGCCTGTCTGGCTAAAGTGAGCTAGATAGGCTTCTATTTCTTAAAAGGCATAACCTCTTCACGCGATTGCTCAACCATTATTGTTTTTTTACTTTTGAAAGCTTCCCAAGAATAATTTTTATAATTTAATTGCCATAAATAATATGGTTGTCCCACATCTTTAAATTGAATGTTTAGTATCATCCATGCCTCATCATGACAATGGGGCGATTTTTTATAATCTTGTTCTGAAAAACATGCCCGAATCATTTCTCGTGAAGAAAAAGCAATATCTTTTAGTGCAACTTGATACTTCCCATGAGGTTTGAGCTTAATAAAATCAGCATTTTCCTCAAAACGCCCTCCTCCTGAGTAACCCGTAAACCATTTATTAACTACTGCGATTGCATACTCATTTTTATTTAATGGATATAAAGCTGGAAAGATTTGTAATCCATCTGGTCCCAAATCATCGGTATGAGGCTCTTTATTATGATGTTGATAATCTTTAAAGTCCCATTGATCAACTACTTTATATTGATTATTTTGCTTCTTAACCTGAACAATTTGTGGACTTTCATCTATTAGGTAATAAATCGAATCTTGCGTATTTTTTCCCTTCCACAGGATAGCTTCACCACTGCATTTCTGTCTCAGTTGCTTGCATATCAAATCTATGTCTTGCTGAGAAGCCTTTATATTTGCAAAAGGTTGAGTTGAAATATCCTTTTCAGCATAACTCATCTGTGCCATCAAACTTAAAAGTAATACTGCTCCACTACACCATTTATTATTCTTTTGCATGTATATTTACTCTCTAACATAAATATTAAGGCTGCCAAGCAAACTGCTTTAAGTCAACTTTACCATTTAACAAATAGACACCTTCAGCTTCCAATTTTAATTGCTGAATATTTTCACCTTTTTTATTAAACTTACTTAGGCTAATTTTGCCTTGAGAATTAATTACACGATACCAAGGAACTTGATGATCAGCTTCAAGATGTTTCAAAACATAGCCGACTAATCTTGCATGTTTTGGTAATCCTGCCATACGAGCCACTTGTCCATAGGTTGCAACTTTTCCATAAGGAATCAAAGCAATGACTTCTAAAATTTGCCGATGTAGTTCATACTGAGTTGTCAAAATGGACTCCATAAAAATTGACATCATTCATATCATATAAAAAATTTTGAACAAAACTAAATGCAATCCAAGGTGGGCTTGAGGGAAATCTGCATGAAAAAAACATTACTGGTGATTACTGGCACTTTACTATGCGTTTCTTGTACTACACGCCCTCCTCTTCCTTTAGGAGAAACACCTAAAGTCTCCACAGATGGCCGCCCTATTATTCCGGTCACTTTTGTTTTTACAACCAACTCTCCAGAAGCTACAAAGTTTGATAATTATCAACAGATGCGTAAGGAAATTAAAATATTAAATAAATACTATGTAGATGATAAAAATAATAAAATTTTTAAATTTAAGCTACATCGTTATATTCCTTATGAAGAGTTTTCAAAATTACATTGTGATTTAAAACAACAGATTAATCAGCCCTACCCAATTACGATTGAAACCATTCCTGCCAGTGTAAATACGTGTTTTCCGAAACGAACTGCAAGTAAAGAAGTGATTGTTTTTATTTATGATGCCTATTCAACGAAATGGAAATTTGAAGATGTAACAAGTAGAGCGTTTCGCAATAATGGCAAACCTTTTATTTTATTAGACTGGAACCGACTTAATTATAATATTCAGGCTGGTAGCGTGCATGAAATGGGACATGTGTTTGGTCTAAAACATGTTTGTGCGCCAAAAGCTACAAAACGTACTCCCACCAACATCATGGCAAGCGCCGAATGTAAATTAGGCAGTGGTGGCTTAAGAAATTTAGGATTTACGCCAGTACAACTTCAAAATATTTTATCGACATACAAACAATATCCCTAAAATTTAATTTCAATATATGGCCCTAAGTTATCTTGGGTAGCGATGTAATTTTCAGGGGCCAATGAAGATGTCATGTAAGTACTAGCTTTTAAGAAATCTTCAGCATTGACTGGATACGGCTGCCAAAATGTTTTCAAATTATTGGTGTAAATTGGATAAAGGCGAAGTAAGTCTTTTGATAAATCTAACCTTGCTATACAGCCAAATGGTAAAGCATTGTGTTTTTCATATTCGCCATTGCTATTAAACACAGCATTGCCAATACCAAATACGACTGGCTTTTGGTTGATGATCTGGACAGGTTGAATAGTATGAGCACCATGGCCAATGATCAGGTCAGCGCCAGCTTGAGTAAGAATCGTAGCAAGCTTACTCTGTTCTTTTGCAATTGGCTTAAAGTCGACACCCCAATGGCAAATAACAATAATTTTATGTTCAGGATGAATCAGCCTATAGCGACCTATTTGTTCAAGCAAAACACCATTTAAACACGCAACCCCACTCTTATAACCTAAAGCATAAAAATCATAATCGAGATAGGCAGTGTCTCTGTGCCAGTATCCGTTAAAAATAGCATAATGCTTATTTTCAAAAGAGAGCTCAAAGTAATTATGAGCATCTTTTTGGTTTACACCTGCCCCAATATAAGAAATGTTAGCCTGATCCAACTGTTGTAATGTATAGGTCAGCCCACGATCCCCATAGTCTTTTAGATGGTTATTTGCCAACACCACATGATTAAGGTGAATATTTTTGAATTCTGCTAATGTTTGTTCAGCATCAGCTTTAAGAATAAAAGGCTTTTTATGATCTAAAGGAGATTGGTTTTCTAAAGAAAATACCGCTTCAAAGTTAGCAATATTTAAGTCATGTTCACCTAAAAAAGCTTTTATTTTTTTAAAAGAATAGCCATATCCATACTGTTGCAGAGCATCTATTTGCCCTCTAGCCTTACGTTTTTCAGTGTAGATTTCCCCAAAGTAGGTATCGCCTAAAATATTAATAATGCCACTTGGAGTTGAGCAAACTTTAGGTTTTACATTCTGTGCTTGGAAACAATGATAGTAAGGAATCAAGTGCTCAGCACGATGAATATCATCTAAGAATAAAAAGAAACCTATCGTTTGGTTTTCTTCAAAGAACGTCAGATAAATTTTTCTAAAAGAATTTATAAGATATAAGACCTCTACTACATTCTGTCCCATTAATGGTGTCTGAAGGAGATAAATCTTTCCTTGAAAATTCAGCTCCTTTATAAAGAATAGTTCTTTTATATCATTGGGATAGCTATAAATTTTTCTGATCAATAAAAACAAATGCTTTAGTTGATTTTGGGTAACTTCATTTTTTAAAGTTAAGTTATAGGTAGCGGCTCTTTTAGAGAAAATTAAAGATGCTTGCTCATTTGTACCACAGAGCATCTTACTTAAAGCATCTTTTACATCTGCTGCTTGAGTAAAAATTAAGAACTGCAATAACTCGGTAAATGTATAACTTTCTGATGTTTTTAAACCTAAGTTTTGTTGTCCAATGTGCTTACTCATATTTTGTGGCACAACATAGACATCTTGAGCTTGTACATTTTTTTGCTGAAATTGTTCTAATGCGTAGTCGATTAGAAGTAGTGTTGAAATATCATCGTCAAATTCGAATTGCCATAAAGCTTCATCGAAACTTGTAGTGTCGATATGAGCTAATAATTTGATCTCAACGGGTTGATATTTCATGGTTCATATCCTTGTAATCTTTAACGTAAGCGATATAACCCGATAAGTTATGCTCTTGGTCATCAATCCGTACTCGGAAACGATCATGGCGAATATAAAAAGCATGTAAAATTTTATCTGGCCGTGCCATATACATCGCCATTTCCGGATAAAAAAAGCCTGTCGTTTGAAAATCAGCCCTAAACTCAATTAATTTTTGAAGCTCAGGCATATACGCCTGCTCAAAAAGTGCTGTACGTCCCTGCTCTTTTAAGCGGCTTACCATTTTATAAGCAGCCATTAACATTTCTAGTAAAGTCGCATAAGTCGTTTTTCGATTACGAATAAAAATAAAATGTTTTAAATAATTATTTAAACCAAAAATAAAATATTTATCTTCAGGGCATATTTTAGTGAGTTCATTTGTACAATAACTTAACCAATGATCATGGTATTTTTCATATCTCTTTTCAATAAAATATTCAAACATTAATTTAACAGTTTCTAATAATCTATAATCTTGGTTAATTTGATATAACCTTAATAAAGCTAAAGCAGCTTCACCATCATAATAAATAATTCTGAATTTTTCTTTTAAATCATAATCTGGATAACTTAATACGTGAGTTGTTGAGCCATTTGAATCTATTAATTTTAAAATACTATTTGCAAGTTTCTCTGCATATTTTTGATAATTAGTTTTTTGAGTAATTTCTTGATATTTAGTTAACATTAAAATAGCAGCCGCATTGGCACCTAATTTAATTTCAAATTCCCCTTCTTTACCATCAATCATGAAAGCAGTTTCTGAATCTTTTTCTTTATAAAAGTTGGTCAATGCATATTGGATAGCAGCATGTATCTTGGGCCAATATTCTGGTTTACTCTGCACTTCAAATGTTTCCAGCAACGCATACACCGAGGTACAGTGGCGTACCGTATTGTAGTTACGAATATCTCGATCATAGGCAGAAAAATAGCCATAGATAAATTTGCCATTTTCTTGAATTTGATCATGCAAAAATGCCGAATTTTTTTCAATTAACGACTGAAAATGCTGTTTCTTATTGCTCGAAATCGCCCTAATACCATTCGCATGATTACCGCTCGCTAAATTAATGAATTGCCCATTTTCATAAAATGCTGCGTAGGTATCAAAAGTCCAAATGTCTTGTAGCTCTTGTAGTTTAATCTGTGGTTTAATCTGTGGTTTAGTCGCGTTATATTTTTGCTTAATTGCATAATTCAGATTTGTTTCATCAAAAAAGTTGGGTTTGTCATAGCTCAAACCTCGAATGATTGCTTTTCCATAAATCTCTTGCTCAAGAAAAGCCACTGAACAGTGTTCATCAAACCCAATACCTTTACGGTAGTGGTTATTGTGAAATTGATGATGGACTTGCTGCTCTACTACTTTCCAAGTTTGTTTCGTTAAATTATATGCAACATCAATTTTTATATAATCAACAAGTGACTCATGTGCAAACTGGTCATTAATGAAGGCTAATAATTGTATTTTTGCTTGTGAAAAGCTTGTTTTTTCACTATGCCAGACATTACATCTTTGGTCTTTAGGCCCATAAGATATAAATAAAATCGTCTTCTTTTGAAGATCTGAAACATGGGGAGCGATATGTTCTAACCAAAGGTTCAGTTGTCTTTGGAAGTTTAAAAATGCTGTCACTCGAAATCAGTCCCTATCCGTTATTTGTTGTTCTATAAAGTTTTCAATGCATCATAACATGAGCATGTAAAAAGCTAAGTTAACGTATTGTTTAAAGATAAAAAAAGAGCCCGAAGGCTCTTTTTTCTATAAGTCGATTGTCAGATTAGAAAATGATTTGACCATTGTTGATCAAGTCATTCAATGTGACTGGACCAGTAAGGTTAGTCAATTGAAGCAATGGTGTTTCAGTGTAAGTACCTTCTACAAGTAATCCACCATCACGGTCTACGCTGATTGTCGCAGTTTGAGTACCAGCATCGTAGCTTACTGACACATATTGACCGATTGTTAAGTTAGTTTGAGAACCAATTAACAAGTTACTTAAGTCAATCTTATCAGCCTGATCATCCGTTGCAGTATTACCTACATGGAAGTCAGTCCATACATCTACACCACCACCTGTTGTGTTACCACCAGTTGCGTTAGTTACGCTTGCAGCAGTTAATGTGTTGTAGATCAAGGTATCAGAGCCGTTACCAAGAGCAAATGTATCATTTGCCGCAGTACTTACTGCAAGGCTATTCAACTCTTGACTCAAGTTAATCGTCAATGTAGAGGTGTATTCACTACCATCGATCACTGAAACTAACTTGTAATCAATCACATCAACTGTCGCATTTGCAGCGCTGTCTAATGGTTTGTAGAAGTAAGAACCATCATTGTATAGATACAACGTACCTTCACCTGTATTGACTCCTTGACCAGCAGCTAGTTCATAAGTACCAGTTGTTGAGTTCATTACATAGAGCTGTGTACCTTCTACGACATCGTTAGTAAGAACGTTACCAGTAATCCAGTCGGTTTGACCATCTGGTGTGTATTGGTCTAGATGAGTCGCTGTGGTTGTAATTACTGTATCTAAAGTAACTTGGCCAATAGCAACTAGAGCACTAATGTTGAATACGATTTGGTACGTACCTGCAGACAGATGTGGGACATCTGTCGAGTAGGCTGGAGCACCCAACACGCCAGCTAAAGCCGTCGCTGAACCTGAATAAACCGTATCTACCCATACACCGCCTACAAACTGCTGAATCTTATAAGCTACAGTTGGTAATGCCGATAAGCTTAATGATGCAGTGTAGTTCAACTGTATATGAACATCACTAACAGTGTTCGCACCAATTACAAATTGGCTAGAAGTGACTGTACCCGTAGTACCGTAGATCGGAGTACCAACAATTGGAACAGTACCAATCTGAGCAAATTGTAAGTCACCACTCGCCACTGAAGCGGCAGGATCTACCACTGGTTCCATACTGATTGTTGCATCATCTGTATCAGCTGTTACAGATGGTGTTGGAAGCGTAGCATCTGCCGAAGGATCTGCTGTATTCCAAGTGACATCAACATCTGGCGAACCAACTTGAACATGTAATGTAGCGGTATCAGTTCTGCCAGTCACTGGATCTGTCACTGTGTAAGTGAAGCTATCAACTTTACCTACATTCGCCATATCCGCAGTTGCCTGATAACTATAAGTACCATCTGCGTTAATAGTCAGAGTTCCGTATACCCCAATAACCGTTGCTGGAGTACCCGCTACAACTGTAGTTGTATTACCATTTTCAGCTGTAACAGCAGTTACTACTGAAGTTGTCGTAATGTAGTCCGGCACATAGTTTGTACCGTAAACCGCAGAGTTATCAT
Organism: Acinetobacter sp. D009; assembly: GCF_038562025.1. NCBI lineage: Bacteria > Pseudomonadati > Pseudomonadota > Gammaproteobacteria > Moraxellales > Moraxellaceae > Acinetobacter > Acinetobacter sp. D009. Next base: position 817,218 of record NZ_CP151886.1, on the reverse strand, counting down.
CAGCAAGTACATTACCAGTTACAGGATCAACAACCAGTACAGGCGGTTGAGTGATATCACCGTGATTCAGCGTAATATCCGCAGTCACACTACCTAAAGCTGTAAGTAATGTGTTGCTTTCCATGAACAACTCATAAGTACCGGCACTTAAGTTATCAATCTTGAATTGAACTTCAGAACCAAAGATACCTAACAAATCGATCACGCCAGTATCAGAGCTATCTGCAACTACAGTACGAGTGCCATCTGGATTTAATCGTGTTAATACCACATGTAAACCGTCGACAACCGTAGCAACCGAACCAAAGTTCACTGCAATAATCGCATCAGTCAGATTACCTGGATCAACTGTAAATGTCGCTGTACCTTCTTTAGAACCGATAACGATACCACCGACACCGAGTAACCAGTTGTAGCTAATCGCGTTATCAAGTACCTCAGTCGTTACTGGATAAACCATGTCTATTTCAGCTGAAGCAACGTTATCCATTGCATCTACTGGAAGCGGACTAGTAATTACAGCTGGTTGAGATGGATCTGCATCGTTCCAAGTCATATCTACACTGTCACTATCGAGACGAACGTAAAGTGTTGCCTCAGAAGTATTACCCGTTACAGGATCAAGCAAGGTGTAGGTAAATTGATCTACCTGACCTAGGTTTGCTCCGTCTACAGTTGGGGTATAAGTGTAGTTACCGTCTTGGTCGATCACCAATGTACCGTATGTACCAGTGATTGTTGCACCAGCAACTGGATCAACCGCAATACCATTCACTTGAGAGATCACAGCACTGCTGCTTGCTGCATCAACTTCACCAGTGAGGCTCGCATCTTTGATGACATTGCCAGAGATCGGCTCAACAGAGTAACTAGCCACGATGTATGGATTGTAGACATCCATCGTACCAGTTAATGTTCCGCCTAAACCTACACCTAGCAAGCCTTCATATCCGATGAATGCGCGGTACTGACCAGCATCCAATCCTTCAAGAACTGCTGTTGGTGTTCCACCGACAAGCGTTAGATCGATGAGTGATGCTTCTGGGTTAGTACCACCAATTGATACCCATTGTCCTGTTGCTTCATCAAATTTCTGAACAACGATTGCATAATCGCTGAGTAAATCTGCTGTGATGATCGCATCGAATGTGAACGTTGCTGTACCTTCGCGGTTTGGATCAACAGTAAACTCAATTGCGTCGTTACCAAGCAATTGTAAGTCCAGACCAGCCAACGATACTGCTGCAAGGTAAGTTGAACTACCTAGAGCAACATCATCTGCAACTAGCAACGGTTCTGGGTTGATCTCTGCAGTTACAACATTATCCACTGCTTTCACAGAGCTCAATTGAATATTGAGGTTTGCTTCAGCCGTATCACCAGTTACAGGATCAGTTAATGTGTAGACAAATACATCTGTTTGACCTACACCTGCTGCACTTGCAGTAGGCGTATAAGTGTATGTACCGTCTGGATCGATTACCAACGTACCATACAACCCATTAATCACAGTATCTACCGCTGTAACAGGCTGACCATTTACCGCTGTAACTACAGTCGTAGCGGTTACAACGTCTGTTTCACCACTGGTATTGATATCAGTAATCACATTCCCATCAGCAACTTCAGTGTAATATCCACCTACTTGTGTTGTATCATAAACATCCATTGTGCCAGTTAAGGTACCCAGTAAACCGATACCTAGAAGACCGTTGTAAGTCATGAATGCACGGTATTGTCCTTCTTCTAGACCATCAAGAACCACACCAGGAGTTGAACCTAGTAAAGTAAGATCAAGAATATCAGCCTCACCACCACCATAGACCGAAGTCCATTGGCCTGTTACTGGGTCAAGTTTCTGAACTACTAGAGAGTAATCAGATAATGCATCTACTCCAATTAAAGCGCTGTAAGTAAAGGTCGCATTGCCTTCTTGACCAGCAGCTACTGTAAAGCCGATTGACTCTGATCCTAACTGCAAATCAAGTCCAGCAAGTGATACAAGTGCTAGATAAGTGTTGCTTCCTAGTGCTGCATCATCTTGTACAAGCAATGGTTGAGGAGCAAGTACAGCTGTATCAGTGTTATCGAAAGCAATGATAGAGCTTGCAAGAGTATAAGTTTGCGTATCTTGAAGTGTACTAACGTTTCCTGCGAGGTCTGTGAATGTCGCAGTAGCATCAACAGTTAAGTCTGAATCTGCTGCAAGACCACTACCAGCTACATCAACTGTCCAAGTACCTGCTACGGCATCAACTGTGGCTGTATAGTCAACACCATTTACAGTAACCACAACACCTGTTGTTACTGCATCTGTAGGGATGTTGGTCAATGTACCTGTTAAGGTCACTGATCCACCAGCTTCTGTCGCATCCAAGATGTTATCAGCAGTAACTGGGTCAATTGCTAACACAGTTGTAGTGATATCAGGTGGAGTAACATCTAGAGTTACCGTTACGTCTGCATCAGCAACATCAAGGTTACCTTGTGCATCTACAGCCTCAGCATGAATCACAATCTGACCAGTCACAGGATCTGCTGCTGTTGCGGCAAGAGTCGCTGTAATGAAGCCGTTTGCAAGGTCAGCCGCAGTCACGGTGTAGTTAGTACCGTTAACATTCACCACTGTGCCATCGATTGCATCAGGTCCCAACGCCACTTGTGCATTGAAGGTACCGTCTGTACCAAGCTCGTCTGCATTCAAGATACCGTCGCCATTTAAGTCTTCAGGAACCGTAATCGCTGTAATCAGATCTTGTGGAGTTGTATCAATTGTTAAGGTTACATCTGCATCAGCAACATCTACGTTACCTTGTGCATCTACAGCCTCAGCATGAATCACAATCTGACCAGTCACAGGATCTGCTGCTGTTGCATCCAGAGTTGCTGTGATGAAGCCGTTTGCAAGGTCAGCTGCAGTCACGGTGTAGTTAGTACCGTTAACATTCACCACTGTGCCATCGATTGCATCAGGTCCCAATGCCACTTGTGCATTGAAGGTGCCGTCTGTACCAAGTTCTGCAGCATTCAAGATACCGTCGCCATTTAAGTCTTCAGGAACCGTAATCGCTGTAATCAGATCTTGTGGGGTTGTATCAATTGTTAAGGTTACATCTGCATCAGCAACATCTACGTTACCTTGTGCATCTACAGCCTCAGCATGAATCACAATCTGACCAGTCACAGGATCTGCTGCTGTTGCATCCAGAGTTGCAGTGATGAAGCCGTTTGCAAGGTCAGCTGCAGTCACGGTGTAGTTAGTACCGTTAACATTCACCACTGTGCCATCGATTGCATCAGGTCCCAACGCCACTTGTGCATTGAAGGTGCCGTCTGTACCAAGTTCTGCAGCATTCAAGATACCGTCGCCATTTAAGTCTTCAGGAACCGTAATCGCTGTAATCAGATCTTGTGGAGTTGTATCAATTGTTAAGGTTACATCTGCATCAGCAACATCTACGTTACCTTGTGCATCTACAGCCTCAGCATGAATCACAATCTGACCAGTCACAGGATCTGCTGCTGTTGCATCCAGAGTTGCTGTGATGAAGCCGTTTGCAAGGTCAGCTGCAGTCACGGTGTAGTTAGTACCGTTCACATTCACCACTGTGCCATCGATTGCATCTGGTCCCAACGCCACTTGTGCATTGAAGGTACCGTCTGTACCAAGTTCTGCAGCATTCAAGATACCGTCGCCATTTAAGTCTTCAGGAACCGTAATCGCTGTAATCAGATCTTGTGGAGTTGTATCAATTGTTAAGGTTACATCTGCATCTGCAACATCTACGTTACCTTGTGCATCTACAGCCTCAGCATGAATCACAATCTGACCAGTCACAGGATCTGCTGCTGTTGCATCCAGAGTTGCTGTGATGAAGCCATTTGCAAGGTCAGCTGCTGTCACGGTGTAGTTAGTACCGTTCACATTCACTACTGTGCCGTCGATTGCATCTGGTCCCAACGCCACTTGTGCATTGAAGGTACCGTCTGTGCCTAGCTCGTCTGCATTCAAGATACCGTCGCCATTTAAGTCTTCAGGAATCGTGATCGCACCAATCAGGTCTGCAGGCAAGGTATCTACAGTCACGGTGACATCTGCATCTGCAACATCAAGGTTACCTTGTGCATCCACTGCTTCTGCATGGATGGTCACAGGGCCTTCGCCTGTGACAGGAATCGCTGCGGTGATGAAGCCATTCGCCAGGTCAGCTGCTGTCACGGTGTAGTTAGTACCGTTAACATTCACTACTGTGCCATCGATTGCATCTGGTCCCAACGCCACTTGTGCATTGAAGGTACCGTCTGTGCCTAGCTCGTCTGCATTCAAGATACCGTCGCCATTTAAGTCTTCAGGAATCGTGATCGCACCGATCAGGTCTGCAGGTAAGGTATCTACAGTCACGGTGATATCTGCATCTGCAACATCAAGGTTACCTTGTGCATCCACTGCTTCTGCATGGATGGTCACTGGGCCTTCGCCTGTGACAGGAATCGCTGCAGTGATGAAGCCGTTTGCAAGGTCAGCTGCTGTCACGGTGTAGTTGGTACCGTTCACATTCACTATTGTGCCATCGATTGCATCAGGTCCCAACGCCACTTGTGCATTGAAGGTACCGTCTGTACCAAGTTCTGCAGCATTCAAGATACCGTCGCCATTTAAGTCTTCAGGAATCGTGATCGCACCGATCAGGTCTGCAGGTAAGGTATCTACAGTCACGGTGACGTCTGCATCTGCAACATCAAGGTTACCTTGTGCATCCACTGCTTCTGCATGGATGGTCACAGGGCCTTCGCCTGTGACAGGAATCGCTGCAGTGATGAAGCCGTTTGCAAGGTCAGCTGCTGTCACGGTGTAGTTGGTACCGTTCACATTCACCACTGTGCCGTCAAGCGCATCAGGTCCCAACGCCACTTGTGCATTGAAGGTGCCGTCTGTGCCTAGCTCGTCTGCATTCAAGATACCGTCGCCATTCAAGTCTTCAGGAATCGTGATCGCACCGATCAGGTCTGCAGGCAAGGTGTCTACAGTCACGGTGACGTCTGCATCAGCAACATCAAGGTTACCTTGTGCATCCACTGCTTCTGCATGGATGGTCACTGGGCCTTCGCCTGTGACAGGAATCGCTGCGGTGATGAAGCCGTTTGCAAGGTCAGCCGCTGTCACGGTGTAGTTGGTACCGTTCACATTCACTATTGTGCCGTCGATTGCATCAGGTCCCAACGCCACTTGTGCATTGAAGGTACCGTCTGTGCCTAGCTCGTCTGCATTCAAGATACCGTCGCCATTTAAGTCTTCAGGAATCGTGATCGCACCAATCAGGTCTGCAGGCAAGGTATCTACAGTCACGGTGATATCTGCATCTGCAACATCAAGGTTACCTTGTGCATCCACTGCTTCTGCATGGATGGTTACAGGGCCTTCGCCTGTGACAGGAATCGCTGCTGTGATGAAGCCGTTTGCAAGGTCAGCTGCTGTCACGGTGTAGTTAGTACCGTTCACATTCACTACTGTGCCGTCGATTGCATCTGGTCCCAACGCCACTTGTGCATTGAAGGTACCGTCTGTGCCTAGCTCGTCTGCATTCAAGATACCGTCGCCATTCAAGTCTTCAGGAATCGTGATCGCACCGATCAGGTCTGCAGGCAAGGTATCTACAGTCACGGTGACGTCTGCATCTGCAACATCAAGGTTACCTTGTGCATCCACCGCTTCTGCATGGATGGTCACTGGGCCTTCGCCTGTGACAGGAATCGCTGCGGTGATGAAGCCGTTTGCAAGGTCAGCTGCTGTCACGGTGTAGTTGGTACCGTTAACATTCACTATTGTGCCGTCGATTGCATCAGGTCCCAACGCCACTTGTGCATTGAAGGTACCGTCTGTGCCTAGCTCGTCTGCATTCAAGATACCGTCGCCATTCAAGTCTTCAGGAATCGTGATCGCACCGATCAGGTCTGCAGGTAAGGTATCTACAGTCACGGTGACGTCTGCATCTGCAACATCAAGGTTACCTTGTGCATCCACTGCTTCTGCATGGATGGTCACTGGGCCTTCGCCTGTGACAGGAATCGCTGCGGTGATGAAGCCGTTTGCAAGGTCAGCTGCTGTCACGGTGTAGTTGGTACCGTTCACATTCACTACCGTGCCGTCGATTGCATCTGGTCCCAACGCCACTTGTGCATTGAAGGTGCCGTCTGTGCCTAGCTCGTCTGCATTCAAGATACCGTCGCCATTCAAGTCTTCAGGAATCGTGATCGCACCGATCAGGTCTGCAGGCAAGGTATCTACAGTCACGGTGACGTCTGCATCTGCAACATCAAGGTTACCTTGTGCATCCACTGCTTCTGCATGGATGGTCACTGGGCCTTCGCCTGTGACAGGAATCGCTGCGGTGATGAAGCCGTTTGCAAGGTCAGCCGCTGTCACGGTGTAGTTGGTACCGTTCACATTCACCACTGTGCCATCGATTGCATCAGGTCCCAACGCCACTTGTGCATTGAAGGTACCGTCTGTGCCTAGCTCGTCTGCATTCAAGATACCGTCGCCATTTAAGTCTTCAGGAATCGTGATCGCACCAATCAGGTCTGCAGGCAAGGTATCTACAGTCACGGTGATATCTGCATCTGCAACATCAAGGTTACCTTGTGCATCCACTGCTTCTGCATGGATGGTCACTGGGCCTTCGCCTGTGACAGGAATCGCTGCTGTGATGAAGCCGTTTGCAAGGTCAGCTGCTGTCACGGTGTAGTTGGTACCGTTCACATTCACTACTGTGCCGTCGATTGCATCAGGTCCCAACGCCACTTGTGCATTGAAGGTGCCGTCTGTGCCTAGCTCGTCTGCATTCAAGATACCGTCGCCATTCAAGTCTTCAGGAATCGTGATCGCACCGATCAGGTCTGCAGGCAAGGTATCTACAGTCACGGTGACGTCTGCATCAGCAACATCAAGGTTACCTTGTGCATCCACTGCTTCTGCATGGATGGTCACTGGGCCTTCGCCTGTGACAGGAATCGCTGCGGTGATGAAGCCGTTTGCAAGGTCAGCCGCTGTCACGGTGTAGTTGGTACCGTTCACATTCACCACTGTGCCATCGATTGCATCAGGTCCCAACGCCACTTGTGCATTGAAGGTACCGTCTGTGCCTAGCTCGTCTGCATTCAAGATACCGTCGCCATTTAAGTCTTCAGGAATCGTGATCGCACCAATCAGGTCTGCAGGCAAGGTATCTACAGTCACGGTGATATCTGCATCTGCAACATCAAGGTTACCTTGTGCATCCACTGCTTCTGCATGGATGGTTACAGGGCCTTCGCCTGTGACAGGAATCGCTGCTGTGATGAAGCCGTTTGCAAGGTCAGCTGCTGTCACGGTGTAGTTGGTACCGTTCACATTCACTACTGTGCCGTCGATTGCATCAGGTCCCAACGCCACTTGTGCATTGAAGGTACCGTCTGTGCCTAGCTCGTCTGCATTCAAGATACCGTCGCCATTTAAGTCTTCAGGAATCGTGATCGCACCGATCAGGTCTGCAGGTAAGGTATCTACAGTCACGGTGATATCTGCATCTGCAACATCAAGGTTACCTTGTGCATCCACCGCTTCTGCATGGATGGTTACAGGGCCTTCGCCTGTTACAGGAATCGCTGCGGTGATGAAGCCGTTTGCAAGGTCAGCTGCTGTCACGGTGTAGTTGGTACCGTTCACATTCACTATTGTGCCATCGATTGCATCAGGTCCCAACGCCACTTGTGCATTGAAGGTGCCGTCTGTGCCTAGCTCGTCTGCATTCAAGATACCGTCGCCATTTAAGTCTTCAGGAATCGTGATCGCACCGATCAGGTCTGCAGGCAAGGTATCTACAGTCACGGTGACGTCTGCATCTGCAACATCAAGGTTACCTTGTGCATCCACTGCTTCTGCATGGATGGTCACAGGGCCTTCGCCTGTGACAGGAATCGCTGCAGTGATGAAGCCGTTTGCAAGGTCAGCTGCTGTCACGGTGTAGTTGGTACCGTTCACATTCACCACTGTGCCGTCAAGCGCATCAGGTCCCAACGCCACTTGTGCATTGAAGGTGCCGTCTGTGCCTAGCTCGTCTGCATTCAAGATACCGTCGCCATTTAAGTCTTCAGGAATCGTGATCGCACCGATCAGGTCTGCAGGCAAGGTATCTACAGTCACGGTGATATCTGCATCTGCAACATCAAGGTTACCTTGTGCATCCACTGCTTCTGCATGGATGGTCACAGGGCCTTCGCCTGTGACAGGAATCGCTGCTGTGATGAAGCCGTTTGCAAGGTCAGCTGCTGTCACGGTGTAGTTGGTACCGTTCACATTCACTACTGTGCCGTCGATTGCATCTGGTCCCAACGCCACTTGTGCATTGAAGGTACCGTCTGTGCCTAGCTCGTCTGCATTCAAGATACCGTCGCCATTTAAGTCTTCAGGAATCGTGATCGCACCAATCAGGTCTGCAGGCAAGGTATCTACAGTCACGGTGATATCTGCATCTGCAACATCAAGGTTACCTTGTGCATCCACTGCTTCTGCATGGATGGTCACAGGGCCTTCGCCTGTGACAGGAATCGCTGCGGTGATGAAGCCATTCGCCAGGTCAGCTGCTGTCACGGTGTAGTTGGTACCGTTAACATTCACTACTGTGCCATCGATTGCATCTGGTCCCAACGCCACTTGTGCATTGAAGGTACCGTCTGTGCCTAGCTCGTCTGCATTCAAGATACCGTCGCCATTTAAGTCTTCAGGAATCGTGATCGCACCGATCAGGTCTGCAGGTAAGGTATCTACAGTCACGGTGATATCTGCATCTGCAACATCAAGGTTACCTTGTGCATCCACTGCTTCTGCATGGATGGTCACAGGGCCTTCGCCTGTGACAGGAATCGCTGCAGTGATGAAGCCGTTTGCAAGGTCAGCTGCTGTCACGGTGTAGTTGGTACCGTTCACATTCACTATTGTGCCGTCGATTGCATCAGGTCCCAACGCCACTTGTGCATTGAAGGTGCCGTCTGTGCCTAGCTCGTCTGCATTCAAGATACCGTCGCCATTTAAGTCTTCAGGAATCGTGATCGCACCGATCAGGTCTGCAGGCAAGGTATCTACAGTCACGGTGACGTCTGCATCTGCAACATCAAGGTTACCTTGTGCATCCACTGCTTCTGCATGGATGGTCACAGGGCCTTCGCCTGTGACAGGAATCGCTGCAGTGATGAAGCCGTTTGCAAGGTCAGCTGCTGTCACGGTGTAGTTGGTACCGTTCACATTCACCACTGTGCCGTCAAGCGCATCAGGTCCCAACGCCACTTGTGCATTGAAGGTGCCGTCTGTGCCTAGCTCGTCTGCATTCAAGATACCGTCGCCATTCAAGTCTTCAGGAATCGTGATCGCACCGATCAGGTCTGCAGGTAAGGTATCTACAGTCACGGTGACGTCTGCATCAGCAACATCAAGGTTACCTTGTGCATCCACTGCTTCTGCATGGATGGTCACTGGGCCTTCGCCTGTGACAGGAATCGCTGCGGTGATGAAGCCGTTTGCAAGGTCAGCCGCTGTCACGGTGTAGTTGGTACCGTTCACATTCACTATTGTGCCGTCGATTGCATCAGGTCCCAACGCCACTTGTGCATTGAAGGTACCGTCTGTGCCTAGCTCGTCTGCATTCAAGATACCGTCGCCATTTAAGTCTTCAGGAATCGTGATCGCACCAATCAGGTCTGCAGGCAAGGTATCTACAGTCACGGTGATATCTGCATCTGCAACATCAAGGTTACCTTGTGCATCCACTGCTTCTGCATGGATGGTTACAGGGCCTTCGCCTGTGACAGGAATCGCTGCTGTGATGAAGCCGTTTGCAAGGTCAGCTGCTGTCACGGTGTAGTTGGTACCGTTCACATTCACTACTGTGCCGTCGATTGCATCAGGTCCCAACGCCACTTGTGCATTGAAGGTACCGTCTGTGCCTAGCTCGTCTGCATTCAAGATACCGTCGCCATTCAAGTCTTCAGGAATCGTGATCGCACCGATCAGGTCTGCAGGCAAGGTATCTACAGTCACGGTGACGTCTGCATCTGCAACATCAAGGTTACCTTGTGCATCCACCGCTTCTGCATGGATGGTCACAGGGCCTTCGCCTGTGACAGGAATCGCTGCGGTGATGAAGCCGTTTGCAAGGTCAGCTGCTGTCACGGTGTAGTTGGTACCGTTCACATTCACCACTGTGCCGTCAAGCGCATCAGGTCCCAACGCCACTTGTGCATTGAAGGTACCGTCTGTGCCTAGCTCGTCTGCATTCAAGATACCGTCGCCATTTAAGTCTTCAGGAATCGTGATCGCACCGATCAGGTCTGCAGGCAAGGTGTCTACAGTCACGGTGACGTCTGCATCTGCAACATCAAGGTTACCTTGTGCATCCACTGCTTCTGCATGGATGGTCACAGGGCCTTCGCCTGTTACAGGAATCGCTGCAGTGATGAAGCCGTTTGCAAGGTCAGCTGCTGTCACGGTGTAGTTGGTACCGTTCACATTCACCACTGTGCCGTCAAGCGCATCAGGTCCCAACGCCACTTGTGCATTGAAGGTACCGTCTGTGCCTAGCTCGTCTGCATTCAAGATACCGTCGCCATTTAAGTCTTCAGGAATCGTGATCGCACCGATCAGGTCTGCAGGCAAGGTGTCTACAGTCACGATGACGTCTGCATCAGCAACATCAAGGTTACCTTGTGCATCCACTGCTTCTGCATGGATGGTCACTGGGCCTTCGCCTGTGACAGGAATCGCTGCGGTGATGAAGCCGTTTGCAAGGTCAGCTGCTGTCACGGTGTAGTTGGTACCGTTCACATTCACTACTGTGCCATCGATTGCATCTGGTCCCAACGCCACTTGTGCATTGAAGGTACCGTCTGTGCCTAGCTCGTCTGCATTCAAGATACCGTCGCCATTCAAGTCTTCAGGAATCGTGATCGCACCGATCAGGTCTGCAGGCAAGGTGTCTACAGTCACGGTGACGTCTGCATCTGCAACATCAAGGTTACCTTGTGCATCCACTGCTTCTGCATGGATGGTCACAGGGCCTTCGCCTGTTACAGGAATCGCTGCAGTGATGAAGCCGTTTGCAAGGTCAGCTGCTGTCACGGTGTAGTTGGTACCGTTAACATTCACCACTGTGCCATCGATTGCATCTGGTCCCAACGCCACTTGTGCATTGAAGGTACCGTCTGTGCCTAGCTCGTCTGCATTCAAGATACCGTCGCCATTCAAGTCTTCAGGAATCGTGATCGCACCGATCAGGTCTGCAGGCAAGGTGTCTACAGTCACGGTGACGTCTGCATCTGCAACATCAAGGTTACCTTGTGCATCCACTGCTTCTGCATGGATGGTCACAGGGCCTTCGCCTGTTACAGGAATCGCTGCAGTGATGAAGCCGTTTGCAAGGTCAGCTGCTGTCACGGTGTAGTTGGTACCGTTAACATTCACCACTGTGCCATCGATTGCATCAGGTCCCAACGCCACTTGTGCATTGAAGGTACCGTCTGTGCCTAGCTCGTCTGCATTCAAGATACCGTCGCCATTTAAGTCTTCAGGAATCGTGATCGCACCGATCAGGTCTGCAGGTACTGTATCAATAGTAAGCGTAGCTGTATCTGTAGCAGTATTTCCAGCTGGATCAGTTGCAGTTACAGTTACAGTATGAGGACCATCTATTAATGCAGGCAAAGTATTGTCTGCAAGAGTCCAAGTACCATCACCGTTATTCACTGCTGGATAGTCAACGCCATCCACATTCACAACTACTGTTGCTGTTGGGTCATTAATCACCCCTGTTAAAGCAGGAGTCGTGTCATTAGTAGTTAAGTCATCTAAAGATACAACTGGAACGCTAGTATCAATCGTCACCACTGCTGTATCTGTACCCGCATTGCCTGCAGGGTCTGTTGCAGTCACGGTAATGGTGTGTGGACCATCAGTTAACGCAGGCAGTGTATTGTCTGCAAGCGTCCAGGTGCCGTCACCATTGTTCACTGCCGGATAGTCAACACCATCCACATTGACAACCACAGTGGCTGTTGGATCGTTCACTGTACCAGTGAGTGCTGGTGTACTGTCATTCGTCAACACATCATCAAGTGCAACCACCGGCGGTGTGATGTCGGCAGAGACTGTGCCTGTACCTGGCAATGAAGTATTGCCTGCAGGGTCAGTCGCTGTTGCTGTAACCGTATCGCCATCCACCAGATTGCCCGGGTTTGGTAACTGCCATCTGTGCCTGCCACGACTGTTGCAGTGGTGCCATCAGGATATGTCACAGTCACTGTAGAACCAGGTTCTGCTGTACCGCTCACTGGGTCAGTTGCATTGATTGGATCAAGTACAGGTGCATTTGGTGCGGTGGTATCAATCGTCACCACTGCTGTATCTGTACCTGCATTGCCTGCTGCATCTGTTGCAGTCACGGTAATGGTGTGTGGACCATCAGTTAACGCAGGAAGTGTATTGTCTGCAAGCGTCCAGGTGCCGTCACCATTGTTCACTGCCGGATAGTCAACACCATCCACGTTCACAACCACTGTTGCTGTCGGATCGTTCACTGTACCAGTGAGTGCTGGTGTGCTGTCATTCGTCAACACATCATCAAGTACAACCACCGGCGGTGTAATGTCTGCAGAGACTGTGCCTGTACCTGGCAATGAAGTATTGCCTGCAGGGTCAGTGGCTGTTGCAGTCACTGTATCGCCATCCACCAGGTTACCTGGGTTTGGTACTGACCAGCTGCCATCTGTGCCTGCCACGACTGTTGCAGTGGTGCCGTCAGGGAAGCTCACAGTCACTGTAGAACCAGCTTCTGCTGTACCGCTCACTGGGTCTGTTGCATTGATTGGATCAAGTACCGGTGCATTTGGTGCTGTGGTATCAATGGTCACCACTGCTGTATCTGTACCTGCATTGCCTGCTGCATCTGTTGCAGTCACGGTAATGGTGTGTGGACCATCAGTTAACGCAGGAAGTGTATTGTCTGCAAGCGTCCAGGTGCCGTCACCATTGTTCACTGCCGGATAGTCAACACCATCCACGTTCACAACCACAGTGGCTGTCGGATCGTTCACTGTACCAGTGAGTGCTGGTGTGCTGTCATTCGTCAACACATCATCAAGTACAACCACCGGCGGTGTAATGTCTGCAGAGACTGTGCCTGTACCTGGCAATGAAGTATTGCCTGCAGGGTCAGTGGCTGTTGCAGTCACTGTATCGCCATCCACCAGGTTACCTGGGTTTGGTACTGACCAGCTGCCATCTGTGCCTGCCACGACTGTTGCAGTGGTGCCGTCAGGGAAGCTCACAGTCACTGTAGAACCAGCTTCTGCTGTACCGCTCACCGGGTCTGTTGCATTGATTGGATCAAGTACCGGTGCATTTGGTGCTGTGGTATCAATGGTCACCACTGCTGTATCTGTACCTGCATTGCCTGCTGCATCTGTTGCAGTCACGGTAATGGTGTGTGGACCATCAGTTAACGCAGGAAGTGTATTGTCTGCAAGCGTCCAGGTGCCGTCACCATTGTTCACTGCCGGATAGTCAACACCATCCACGTTCACAACCACAGTGGCTGTCGGATCGTTCACTGTACCAGTGAGTGCTGGTGTGCTGTCATTCGTCAACACATCATCAAGTACAACCACCGGCGGTGTAATGTCTGCAGAGACTGTGCCTGTACCTGGCAATGAAGTATTGCCTGCAGGGTCAGTGGCTGTTGCAGTCACTGTATCGCCATCCACCAGGTTACCTGGGTTTGGTACTGACCAGCTGCCATCTGTGCCTGCCACGACTGTTGCAGTGGTGCCGTCAGGGAAGCTCACAGTCACTGTAGAACCAGCTTCTGCTGTACCGCTCACTGGGTCTGTTGCATTGATTGGATCAAGTACCGGTGCATTTGGTGCTGTGGTATCAATGGTCACCACTGCTGTATCTGTACCTGCATTGCCTGCTGCATCTGTTGCAGTCACGGTAATGGTGTGTGGGCCATCAGTTAACGCAGGAAGTGTATTGTCTGCAAGCGTCCAGGTGCCGTCACCATTGTTCACTGCCGGATAGTCAACACCATCCACGTTCACAACCACAGTGGCTGTCGGATCGTTCACTGTACCAGTGAGTGCTGGTGTGCTGTCATTCGTCAACACATCATCAAGTACAACCACCGGCGGTGTAATGTCTGCAGAGACTGTGCCTGTACCTGGCAATGAAGTATTGCCTGCAGGGTCAGTGGCTGTTGCAGTCACTGTATCGCCATCCACCAGGTTACCTGGGTTTGGTACTGACCCAGCTGCCATCTGTGCCTGCCACGACTGTTGCAGTGGTGCCGTCAGGGAAGCTCACAGTCACTGTAGAACCCGACTTCTGCTGTACCGCTCACTGGGTCTGTTGCATTGATTGGATCAAGTACCGGTGCATTTGGTGCTGTGGTATCAATGGTCACCACTGCTGTATCTGTACCTGCATTGCCTGCTGCATCTGTTGCAGTCACGGTAATGGTGTGTGGGCCATCAGTTAACGCAGGAAGTGTATTGTCTGCAAGCGTCCAGGTGCCGTCACCATTGTTCACTGCCGGATAGTCAACACCATCCACATTCACCACCACAGTGGCTGTCGGATCGTTCACTGTACCAGTGAGTGCTGGTGTGCTGTCATTCGTCAACACATCATCAAGTACAACCACCGGCGGTGTAATGTCTGCAGAGACTGTGCCTGTACCTGGCAATGAAGTATTGCCTGCAGGGTCAGTGGCTGTTGCAGTCACTGTATCGCCATCCACCAGGTTACCTGGGTTTGGTACTGACCAGCTGCCATCTGTGCCTGCCACGACTGTTGCAGTGGTGCCGTCAGGGAAGCTCACAGTCACTGTAGAACCAGCTTCTGCTGTACCGCTCACTGGGTCTGTTGCATTGATTGGATCAAGTACCGGTGCATTTGGTGCTGTGGTATCAATGGTCACCACTGCTGTATCTGTACCTGCATTGCCTGCTGCATCTGTTGCAGTCACGGTAATGGTGTGTGGGCCATCAGTTAACGCAGGAAGTGTATTGTCTGCAAGCGTCCAGGTGCCGTCACCATTGTTCACTGCCGGATAGTCAACACCATCCACATTGACAACCACAGTGGCTGTCGGATCGTTCACTGTACCAGTGAGTGCTGGTGTGCTGTCATTCGTCAACACATCATCAAGTACAACCACCGGCGGTGTAATGTCTGCAGAGACTGTGCCTGTACCTGGCAATGAAGTATTGCCTGCAGGGTCAGTGGCTGTTGCAGTCACTGTATCGCCATCCACCAGGTTACCTGGGTTTGGTACTGACCAGCTGCCATCTGTGCCTGCCACGACTGTTGCAGTGGTGCCGTCAGGGAAGCTCACAGTCACTGTAGAACCAGCTTCTGCTGTACCGCTCACTGGGTCTGTTGCATTGATTGGATCAAGTACCGGTGCATTTGGTGCTGTGGTATCAATGGTCACCACTGCTGTATCTGTACCTGCATTGCCTGCTGCATCTGTTGCAGTCACGGTAATGGTGTGTGGGCCATCAGTTAACGCAGGAAGTGTATTGTCTGCAAGCGTCCAGGTGCCGTCACCATTGTTCACTGCCGGATAGTCAACACCATCCACATTCACCACCACAGTGGCTGTCGGATCGTTCACTGTACCAGTGAGTGCTGGTGTGCTGTCATTCGTCAACACATCATCAAGTACAACCACCGGCGGTGTAATGTCTGCAGAGACTGTGCCTGTACCTGGCAATGAAGTATTGCCTGCAGGGTCAGTGGCTGTTGCAGTCACTGTATCGCCATCCACCAGGTTACCTGGGTTTGGTACTGACCAGCTGCCATCTGTGCCTGCCACGACTGTTGCAGTGGTGCCGTCAGGGAAGCTCACAGTCACTGTAGAACCAGCTTCTGCTGTACCGCTCACTGGGTCTGTTGCATTGATTGGATCAAGTACCGGTGCATTTGGTGCTGTGGTATCAATGGTCACCACTGCTGTATCTGTACCTGCATTGCCTGCTGCATCTGTTGCAGTCACGGTAATGGTGTGTGGACCATCAGTTAACGCAGGAAGTGTATTGTCTGCAAGCGTCCAGGTGCCGTCACCATTGTTCACTGCCGGATAGTCAACACCATCCACGTTCACAACCACTGTTGCTGTCGGATCGTTCACTGTACCAGTGAGTGCTGGTGTGCTGTCATTCGTCAACACATCATCAAGTACAACCACCGGCGGTGTAATGTCTGCAGAGACTGTGCCTGTACCTGGCAATGAAGTATTGCCTGCAGGGTCAGTGGCTGTTGCAGTCACTGTATCGCCATCCACCAGGTTACCTGGGTTTGGTACTGACCAGCTGCCATCTGTGCCTGCCACGACTGTTGCAGTGGTGCCGTCAGGGAAGCTCACAGTCACTGTAGAACCAGCTTCTGCTGTACCGCTCACCGGGTCAGTCGCATTGATTGGATCAAGTACAGGTGCATTTGGTGCGGTGGTATCAATCGTCACCACTGCTGTATCGGTACCTGCATTGCCTGCTGCATCTGTTGCAGTCACGGTAATGGTGTGTGGACCATCAGTTAACGCAGGAAGTGTATTGTCTGCAAGCGTCCAGGTGCCGTCACCATTGTTTACTGCCGGATAGTCAGTACCATCTACATTCACCACCACGGTTGCAGTCGGATCGTTCACTGTACCGGTTAACTCAGGTGTACTGTCATTGGTCAATACATCGTTAAGCGCTACTGTCGGCGCAACCGCATCAACCACAGCTGTTGCTGGACCTGATGTATTGCCAGCAGGATCTTCTGTTACTGCTGTTACCGTATCACCATCATTTAAGCCTGGGTTTGGCACAGTCCAAGTACCATCCGTTCCTGCTACAACACTTGCTGTACTACCGTCCGGATAAGTTACTGTTACTGTTGAACCAGGTTCTGCTGTACCTGTAATTGGGTCTGTCCCGTTAACCGGGTCAATCACTGGTGCTGTAGGAGCTGCTGTATCAACTGTCACAACACCTGTATCTGTACCTACGTTACCTGCTGCATCTGTTGCAGTCACGGTAATGGTGTGTGGACCATCAATTAACGCAGGAAGTGTATTGTCTGCAAGCGTCCAGGTGCCGTCACCATTGTTTACTGCCGGATAGTCAGTACCATCCACATTTACCACCACAGTGGCTGTCGGATCGTTCACTGTACCAGTGAGTGCTGGTGTGCTGTCGCTCGTCAACACATCATCAAGTACAACCACCGGCGGTGTGATGTCTGCAGAGACTGTGCCTGTACCTGGCAATGAGATATTGCCTGCAGGGTCAGTGGCTGTTGCAGTCACGGTATCGCCATCCACCAGGTTACCCGGGTTTGGTACTGACCAGCTGCCATCTGTGCCTGCCACGACTGTTGCAGTGGTACCGTCAGGGAAGCTCACAGTCACTGTAGAACCAGCTTCTGCTGTACCGCTCACCGGGTCAGTTGCATTGATTGGATCAAGTACAGGTGCATTTGGTGCGGTGGTATCAATCGTCACCACTGCTGTATCGGTACCTGCATTGCCTGCTGCATCTGTTGCAGTCACGGTAATGGTGTGTGGACCATCAGTTAACGCAGGAAGTGTATTGTCTGCAAGCGTCCAGGTGCCGTCACCGTTGTTCACTGCCGGATAGTCAACACCATCCACATTGACAACCACAGTGGCTGTCGGATCGTTCACTGTACCAGTGAGTGCTGGTGTGCTGTCGTTCGTCAACACATCATCAAGTACAACCACCGGCGGTGTGATGTCTGCAGAGACTGTGCCTGTACCTGGCAATGAAGTATTGCCTGCAGGGTCAGTCGCTGTTGCAGTCACTGTATCGCCATCCACCAGATTGCCCGGGTTTGGTACTGACCATGTTCCGTCTGTGCCTGCCACGACTGTTGCAGTGGTACCGTCAGGGAAGCTCACAGTCACTGTAGAACCAGCTTCTGCTGTACCGCTCACCGGGTCAGTTGCATTGATTGGATCAAGTACAGGTGCATTTGGTGCGGTGGTATCAATCGTCACCACTGCTGTATCTGTACCTGCATTGCCTCCTGCATCTGTTGCAGTCACGGTAATGGTGTGTGGACCATCAGTTAACGCAGGAAGTGTATTGTCTGCAAGCGTCCAGGTGCCGTCACCATTGTTCACTGCCGGATAGTCAACACCATCCACATTGACAACCACAGTGGCTGTCGGATCGTTCACTGTACCAGTGAGTGCTGGTGTGCTGTCGTTCGTCAACACATCATCAAGTACAACCACCGGCGGTGTGATGTCTGCAGAGACTGTGCCTGTACCTGGCAATGAAGTATTGCCTGCAGGGTCAGTCGCTGTTGCTGTAACCGTATCGCCATCCACCAGATTGCCCGGGTTTGGTACTGACCAGCTGCCATCTGTGCCTGCCACGACTGTTGCAGTGGTGCCATCAGGATATGTCACAGTCACTGTAGAACCAGGTTCTGCTGTACCGCTCACTGGGTCAGTTGCATTGATTGGATCAAGTACAGGTGCATTTGGTGCGGTGGTATCAATCGTCACCACTGCTGTATCGGTACCTGCATTGCCTGCTGCATCTGTTGCAGTCACGGTAATGGTGTGTGGACCATCAGTTAACGCAGGAAGTGTATTGTCTGCAAGCGTCCAGGTGCCGTCACCATTGTTCACTGCTGGATAGTCAACACCATCCACGTTCACAACCACTGTTGCTGTCGGATCGTTCACTGTACCAGTGAGTGCTGGTGTGCTGTCATTCGTCAACACATCATCAAGTGCAACCACCGGCGGTGTGATGTCGGCAGAGACTGTGCCTGTACCTGGCAATGAAGTATTGCCTGCAGGGTCAGTCGCTGTTGCTGTAACCGTATCGCCATCCACCAGATTGCCCGGGTTTGGTACTGACCAGCTGCCATCTGTGCCTGCCACGACTGTTGCAGTGGTGCCGTCAGGGAAGCTCACAGTCACTGTAGAACCAGCTTCTGCTGTACCGCTCACTGGGTCTGTTGCATTGATTGGATCAAGTACCGGTGCATTTGGTGCTGTGGTATCAATGGTCACCACTGCTGTATCTGTACCTGCATTGCCTGCTGCATCTGTTGCAGTCACGGTAATGGTGTGTGGACCATCAGTTAACGCAGGAAGTGTATTGTCTGCAAGCGTCCAGGTGCCGTCACCATTGTTCACTGCCGGATAGTCAACACCATCCACGTTCACAACCACAGTGGCTGTCGGATCGTTCACTGTACCAGTGAGTGCTGGTGTGCTGTCATTCGTCAACACATCATCAAGTACAACCACCGGCGGTGTAATGTCTGCAGAGACTGTGCCTGTACCTGGCAATGAAGTATTGCCTGCAGGGTCAGTGGCTGTTGCAGTCACTGTATCGCCATCCACCAGGTTACCTGGGTTTGGTACTGACCAGCTGCCATCTGTGCCTGCCACGACTGTTGCAGTGGTGCCGTCAGGGAAGCTCACAGTCACTGTAGAACCAGCTTCTGCTGTACCGCTCACTGGGTCTGTTGCATTGATTGGATCAAGTACAGGTGCTGTAGGAGCTGCTGTATCAACTGTCACAACACCTGTATCTGTACCTACGTTACCTGCTGCATCTGTTGCAGTCACGGTAATGGTGTGCGGACCATCAGTTAACGCAGGAAGTGTATTGTCTGCAAGCGTCCAGGTGCCGTCACCATTGTTTACTGCCGGATAGTCAGTACCATCTACATTCACCACCACGGTTGCAGTCGGATCGTTCACTGTACCGGTTAACTCAGGTGTACTGTCATTGGTCAATACATCGTTAAGCGCTACTGTCGGCGCAACCGCATCAACCACAGCTGTTGCTGGACCTGATGTATTGCCAGCAGGATCTTCTGTTACTGCTGTTACCGTATCACCATCATTTAAGCCTGGGTTTGGCACAGTCCAAGTACCATCCGTTCCTGCTACAACACTTGCTGTACTACCGTCCGGATAAGTTACTGTTACTGTTGAACCAGGTTCTGCTGTACCTGTAATTGGGTCTGTCCCGTTAACCGGGTCAATCACTGGCGCTGAAGGAGCTGCTGTATCAACTGTCACAACACCTGTATCTGTACCTACGTTACCTGCTGCATCTGTTGCAGTCACGGTAATGGTGTGTGGACCATCAGTTAACGCAGGAAGTGTATTGTCTGCAAGCGTCCAGGTGCCGTCACCATTGTTCACTGCTGGATAGTCAACACCATCCACATTGACAACCACTGTGGCTGTCGGATCGTTCACTGTACCGGTTAACGCAGGTGTACTGTCATTCGTTAATAAATCAGTTATAACAACTGCTGGTGCAACTGCATCAACAGTAGCTGTACCTGGCAAAGATGGGTTACCTGCTGGATCTGTAGCAATTGCCTCAACTTCATCACCATCATTAAGACCAGGGTTTGGTACTGACCAGCTGCCATCAGGTCCTGCCACGACTGTTGCTGTGTCACCATTAGGATAGGTTACTGTTACGGTTGAACCAGGTTCTGCAGTACCTGTAATCGGGTCTGTCCCGTTAACCGGGTCAATCACTGGCGCTGAAGGAGCAGCTGTATCCAGTGTATAAGTTTGTGTATCGTTAACTGTGCTGCTATTACCTGCTGCATCAGTGAAGGTTACTTTAGCATCAATCGTTTTATCAGCATCAGCAACCAAACCGCTACCTGGTACACTTACTGTCCATGTACCTGCTGCACTGTCTACAGTTGCAGTATAAGTTACCCCATTAATAACAACTGTAACGGCTGTAGTAGCCGCATCTGAAGGAACGTTTTTCAGAACACCAGTAATCGTGACATTGCCAGCCGCTTCTGATGCATTAACCACATTATCAGCTGTTACCGAATCAACAGCAAAGTTAACACCATCCGTATTTGGACCAACTGCATCAACAATAGCTGTTCCTGGTCCTGATGTATTGCCAGCAGGGTCTGTTGCTACAGCTGTAACTTCATCACCATTATTCAAACCTGGGTTTGGTACTGACCAGCTGCCATCTGTGCCTGCCACTACTGTTGCAGTGGTGCCATCAGGATAAGTCACAGTCACTGTAGAACCAGCTTCTGCTGTACCTGTGATCGGGTCTGTCCCGTTAACTGGGTCAATCACTGGTGCATTCGGTGCAGTCGTATCAACTGTATAAGTTTGTGTATCTTTAACAGTACTGCTATTACCTGCCGCATCTGTAAACGTTACAGTAGCATCAATGGTTTTATCTGCATCAGCTGTTAAACCACTACCCGGTACACTTACTGTCCATGTACCCGCTGTTTTGTCTACAGTTGCAGTATAAGTTACACCATTAATAACAACTGTAACGGCCGTATTGGCCGCATCTGCCGGAATGTTTTTCAGAACACCAGTAATCGTGACATTACCTGCTGCTTCTGATGCATTAATTACGTTATCTGAAGTAACAGGATCAACAGAGAAAGTGACTCCATCTGTATTTGGTGGAGTGGTGTCAGCAGGTGTTGAGTCATCATCATTATCACTATTCGATGCTGCAGCGATAATACCGCCAGCAACTAAAGGAATAGCTGCCCACAACCATGGGTTTACACCTGCATCGTGATAAAGTAATGGTTCAATTGAAGAAATAGGCTGGTAAATAACGTCAGATACCAACTCTTGTGGTGCTTCTGCCGGTAAAGCAGCAGGTAAATCCTCAGCTACCAGAGCTTGTGGTTCAACATCACTGTCTGCGTCAGCGTCCGCATCGGCATCGGCGTCCGCATCATTTTCAGCATCTTTGAATTTTGCCCAAATCAACTGTCCATTTTCATCTTGAAAAACAAGACTGTTATCTTTAGGCTCAGCTGTTCCACTAAAGAAGCCTTCAATAACAATAGTCTCACCATTTTTCAGGCGAATGACTGCATTGGTACCCTCCCTATTCACTACCAATACATCACTGGCAGCCACTTTTACCAATACGACCGACGCTTCCGAAAGCTTTGCAGAAGTTCCCTTGATTGTTGACAAGGTATCGTGACTATCCTTGGCAATAATTTGTATTTCAGGCATATCTGTATTCCTTTTATATTATTGATTTAAATGATTTTATGTATAATTCTTTTTACTTAATCTTTCTAAGTTTTTGACCTACAACTTAAAAACATTAAGTAATGTGATCATTTTTACATTAAACACTTTAAAATAAAAAAAACAAATACTAAAGTACCTAAAGAAAAAATTTTAATTAATAGAAATTATATATAAGTCTTAGTTAAGTTTTTCTTATGTTAATTTAATGAAAAATCACGTTAAACGTTTTATATATAAAACAAATTTATTGTTTTTCTATTTACCATTTGTTGAAAAATCATTTAATTAAAATATTCATATAACAATTATTAATATCTTAATAAAATAAAATATATTATTAATGATATATATAGAAAAAAAAGGCTTTAGGTAATATTTTACTATTACACTAAAACCTCATTTTTAAATATCTTATAAATTTTAAAACTATTTATATTTAGAAATTATCTGGACTCTCAAATCTTTTTACTTCTTGTAACTTATTCGGGTCATGCATTGTCGCAATTCCATCCTCAGTTTTTTGGTCTACAAGAATATCTGGATTATAAACGGTGATTGTTTCTCTACCCAGCGCATCCTCTCCCACAATATACTGAAAACCTCTTCGGTTCATCTTATGGCACAACCTTTGATAAAAGCCTTTTAAGCCTTCAGTTTCTTCGTTGGGGTTGTAATAAAAAGCATTCATCACAGCTGGTAAGCCTAGGCCGCACACAATACCTGATAACAATACACTAATAAATGTATATCCAATCAGGATACTACTATAGGGACTTAAGGCGGGAATATTGGCTACTGCCAAAATCAATGCAAGTGAAATTCCTCCTCGTACCCCACCCCAAGATAAAATAGTCAAACTACCATTATAACTTTTCATTTTCCGCATATTCGGGAAAAACGCAAAAGCCATGAAGTTAGCTGCAAAACGAGAGATATGTAGGATAAAGAACGCAACAATACCGCCTAAAATCAGGCTAAAGTTTAGATCAAGAATAAATAACTCTAAGCCAATTAAAGTAAATAAGAATGAGTTAATAATTCCTTCTACAGTGTGCCAGAAATGATTAACTTCTTGAATCTCTCGCTCTTCTCGTATTTCCTTCCATTTGTTTCCAACAATTAAACCGCCAATTACACAAGCAATCGGTGCTGATGCATGCGCAAACAAAGCAACCAAATATGCTCCACTTGCAAGTAAAGCTGTTGTTAAAATCAGGGACTCCATTTCGTGTTTACCACGTAATAGACGCAACACCCCTACCCCAAATGCCCAACCAATCCCGACGGCGACAACAATTTCATAAAGTAGAGCTTCTAATGTCGCTACCAATGAAAAATGTTCACCCTGTAAAACATTAAGCAAAGTCATAAACAATGCAATACACATTGCATCATTAAATAATGATTCACCTTCTAGCTTAACAATTAAATGATGTGGTGCTCGAATCGAACTAAGCACACCTTTAATACCAATTGGGTCTGTTGCTCCTAAAGCCGCACCTAAAAGTAATAGCACCAGAATAGGCACATGATATCCAACCAGTAATTGGAATCCGTAGAGTAAACTGCCAAACAATACGGCACAAAGCACTAAGGCAATCGTTGCCAAAATACTAATTTGTTTCCAATAACTTTTTAGATCTGAAATTTTAAATTTGAGTGCAGAAGAAGTTAGAATAAAACAAATAACACCATTAATTAAAAAATCATAAAAATCGATATGGCGTACTGCTTCTTCAATATTATGAATGTTAATGGTAATAAACTGGTTACCATTTAGTAGGCTGGCACCCCACTGTAGAATAAAGACAAAAATTGCTGAGACTAGAGGAACACCAATCGCCTGTGGAAAGCCTAAAATACGCTTATTAAAGATCGTGGTTGCAATTGATAGTGCAAAAACCACTGTAAACGCTTGTAATAGAAAAAAATTACCCATGAATACCCTTCTTCTGGGTCAACGACCAAATAAGAAAATTTTGCTAGGTCGACCAAACTAAACAAAATGCAGGCATTAATAATGCCATGATCATAAAAAATGAAAATTCGGATGCAAGTTTAACGAATTGATTGAACAATCTATCAATCTGTTAAATTTCTTAACATTATTTATAGTTATGATCTAAAAAAAGATGAGCTTATTAAATTATGTTTAACAAGACTCATCCTATAAAATTTTAAACTGGATTATTAAAAGTATCGCATTGGTTAATATCACCAGTTTTTAAACCAACCTGAAACCAGTGCATTCGCTGTTCACTACTACCATGAGTAAAGCTATCAGGAACAACCTGACCTGTAGAACGCTTCTGTAAATAATCATCTCCAATTTTTTGAGCAGCATCCATCGCTTCCTCAATGTCACCTTGCTCTAAAAATTGAGTTCGCTGTTGATTATGACTCGCCCAAATACCCGCTAAACAGTCAGCTTGTAATTCTTGACGAACAGATAATTGGTTACCTTCTCTTTGACTGATTTGTGCACGAGCTTGCTGGACTTGTGACGAAATACCCAGCAAGGTTTGAACATGGTGCCCTACTTCATGTGCAACCACATAAGCTTGTGCAAAATCCCCGGCTTGATCTTCCCTAGAAAGTTCAGTTTGGTTCTGCTCACCAGAAATTCCCATTTGCTGACGCATATCTTTAAAGAATTCTGTATCGATATAAACCTTTTGATCTGCAGGACAATAAAATGGCCCCATCGCAGATTGAGCTGTGCCACATCCTGACTGAATCATTCCACTAAATAAAACTAATTTAGGTGGTGTATAGCTTTTACCTAACTGTTTAAATATAGGAGTCCAGACGTCCTCTGTATCAGCCAAAACCGTTCCAACAAAATCCGAGGCTTCTTTTTGCTCGGCCGTTAAACTTTCTGGCGCAGTTGCATTTGATTGTTGTGAAGCAGTAACTTGCTGCGTTGCTTGATAAGCCTGCTGTGGGTCAACACCAAAGAACTTCCACGCAACAAATGCAACAACCAAACCAATAATACTGATACCGCCTGCTCTAACACCGCCACCACCTCGACGGTCCTCAACATTGCTACTAATTCGTCGACCTTTCCAGCGCATAATTTCCCTCTTCTTTTTAGAATGGCATCATGAACCTGATGCTTTTTTAGGCCACATTTTTTGTATTAAGCTCACAATTAATAGAACAATTGCACCTGCAATAAGTCCTATTCCAAAGTTAATCAATGTTGGTGTTAAAGCACCAATAATATTACCCACTGCTGGTATTGTTTCTACATGATCTACTGTGTCTTCAGTTAAGTGATGAAGTAATGGAATCGTATGATTAATAATCCCGCCACCCACTAAAAACATTGCAATAGTGCCCACGATTGAAAGTAATTTCATCAAAATAGGAGCAAAAGCTAATAGGCCTCGACCTATAGTTTGTTTAAATGAGGTCGACTGTTCTGTTAAATATAATCCCAAATCATCAATCTTAACAATCATACCAACTAGGCCATAAACGCCGATTGTCATCACAACTGCAATAACACTTAAAACGCTTACCTTGGTCATTAAAGTAGCCGTAGCAACTGTACCGAGCGTAATCACCACGATCTCAGCCGATAAAATAAAATCAGTTCTTACTGCTCCTTTTATTTTTTCTTTTTCAAAAGTTGCTAAATCTAATTCTTCAGTTTCAAGCTCTGCTTTTGCTTCCTCTGATGTAGAAGCTTTTTTATGCATAATGGTATGAAGAACTTTCTCTACTCCCTCATAACATAAAAATAACCCCCCGAGCATTAATAGCGGGTTAATAAGCCAAGGTGCAATTACACTAATTAACAATGCTAAAGGAACTAAAATAAGCTTATTAACAAATGAGCCTTTAGCCACCTTCCAAACAATAGGTAGTTCGCGATCTGCGCGCACACCTGTTACTTGCTGAGCATTTAAGGCCAAATCGTCACCTAAAACTCCGGCAGTTTTCTTGGCTGCCATTTTGCTCATTAAAGCAACATCATCTAAAATTGTTGCTATATCATCTAGTAATAAAAGTAAGCCACTCGCCATTTCTTATCCAAGTTTGTATTTATTAAGGCTATTGTAAGATGATTTTTTTGAATTTCTGTAATTTTACTGAATAAATTCACAATATTATTTTAAGAAAAGTTTCCCCAATCGCTGACGAAAAAAATTTATTTCCCGTACAATAATGCCAATCTTTTATATTACAGGGCTTACTACCCCTGATTAAGCCAATACGATAGTGGAATAAATAATGAGTAATGTTGATCAGCGTCCAATTATTTTGACAGGCGACCGCCCAACCGGACAACTTCATCTTGGGCACTTTGTCGGTTCTTTGCGTTCTCGTGTAGGTTTACAGGATAGCCATCATCAACATCTCTTATTAGCAGATGCACAAGCATTAACAGATAATGCAGATAATCCAGATAAAGTTCGTCGTAATATTCTAGAAGTTGCTCTAGATTATTTAGCTGTAGGCATTGATCCAACAAAAACTACCATTTGTGTTCAATCTTGCTTACCAGCACTCAATGAACTCACAATGCTTTATCTTAACTTTGTGACAGTTGCGCGTTTAGAACGTAACCCGACCATTAAATCTGAAATTCAAATGCGTGGTTTCGAACGTGACATTCCAGCTGGTTTTCTCTGCTACCCTGTTGCACAAGCGGCTGACATTACTGCTTTCAAAGCAACTGTGGTTCCAGTGGGTGAAGATCAGATTCCAATGATTGAACAAACGAATGAAATCGTACGTCGAGTAAATCGCCAAATCGGTCAAGATCTTTTGCCTGAATGTAAAGCTTTGCTTTCTAATATGGCACGTCTACCTGGTTTTGATGGTAAAGCGAAAATGTCTAAATCATTAGGCAATACCATCGTTTTAAATGCTTCTGATAAAGACATTAAAAAAGCTGTTAATGCGATGTACACCGATCCAAATCACCTTCGTATTGAAGATCCAGGTCAAGTTGAAGGCAATATCGTATTTACTTATTTAGATGCATTTGATTCAAATAAAGAAGAAGTTGAAGAATTAAAAGCTCACTATCGTCGCGGTGGTCTTGGTGACGGTACGGTTAAAAAACGTCTTGAAGGTGTCTTAAAAGAGTTAATTACACCTATTCGTGAACGTCGCGAAGAACTTGCTAAAGATCCTGACTATATTATGGATGTTTTACGTCAAGGTACAGATAAATGCCGTCTTATTACTCAACAGACTTTAGACGAAGTTAAAGATGGTTTAGGTTTATTTAAATTTTAATCCTTTTTGAAAACTAAAAGCCCTTCGGGGCTTTTTTATTTATTAGATTCAATAATATTCATTTTTTAGAATTACTAATGTATTGATAGCTATTCACAGGCTTTTACCCTATTAACGTGAAGTAACACTTATTAACGCTAATAGCGATGAAGAATATCTTAACTTTATCTATTATCCTCTATGTAGGTTACATCATATGAGCCTCACGACATTTCTCCTTAAACCGAAACTGTTTTTACAGATTCGTTGTTCTACGCAATGATCACCCCAATCATTGCGTATTTTTTTGCCTAAAAATTTTATTTATGAATTAGCTATACTTATAAAAACTCTTATTTTTCTTTAATAAATAAAAAAACACCGCATCATTTTTCAGATGCGGTGCTTTTTAAGATTCAGCGTAAAGCGATTAAGCTAAACCTTTCTCTTTTAAAACTTGCAACATAGTTGAACCAAGCTCAGCTGGGCTACGAGTGTAAGCCATACCTGCTTTTTCAAATGCAGCGAATTTTTCTTCAGCAGTACCTTGACCACCAGAAATAATCGCACCAGCGTGACCCATACGCTTACCTTTAGGAGCAGTTACACCAGCAATGTAACCTACTACAGGCTTAGTCACGTTAGATTTGATGAATTCAGCAGCTTCTTCTTCCGCTGTACCACCGATCTCACCGATCATGATGATTGCATCAGTATCTGGATCGTCTTGGAACAATTGAAGCGCTTCGATTTGGTTCATACCTGGGATTGGGTCACCACCGATACCGATACAAGTAGACTGACCTAAACCAAGCTTAGTTGTTTGAGCAACAGCTTCATAAGTCAATGTACCTGAACGCGAGATGATACCAATACGACCTGGTTGGTGAATATGACCAGGCATAATACCAATCTTACATTCGCCCGGAGTGATCACGCCTGGACAGTTAGGACCAACTAAACGAGTACCGTTACCGTTAGTTTCTAAATAGCGTTTTGCTTTAAGCATGTCGATTGTTGGAACACCTTCAGTGATCACAACGATTAGGCCAACACCTGAATCAACCGCTTCAACGATTGAGTCTAAAACGAATGGAGCTGGTACATAGATTACAGATGCATCTGCATTTGTTTCACGTACAGCTTCTTTCATTGTGTTGAATACTGGTAAGTCAAGGTGAGTAGTACCACCTTTACCTGGAGTAACACCACCAACAACTTTTGTACCGTAGTCTAAAGCTTGTGCAGAGTGGAAAGTACCGTTTTTACCAGTAAAACCTTGTACCAATACTTTAGTGTCTTTATTAATTAATACGCTCATGATTGATACTCCCCTTACGCTTTAACTGCAGCTACAACTTTTTCTGCGGCATCAGACAAGCCGTTTGCAGAAATTAATTTCAAACCAGATTCATCAAGTAATTTAGCACCTAACTCAGCGTTGTTACCTTCTAAACGAACAACAACTGGAACAGTTACGTTTACTTCTTGAACCGCTGCAATAATTGCTTCAGCAATCATGTCACAACGTACGATACCACCGAAGATGTTGATTAAAACACCTTGTACAGATGTATCAGCAAGGATGATTTTGAACGCTTCGATTACGCGCTCTTTAGTTGCACCGCCACCAACGTCAAGGAAGTTTGCAGGCTGACCACCATAAAGTTTAATGATATCCATAGTTGCCATTGCAAGACCAGCACCGTTAACCATACAACCAATGTTACCTTCTAAAGCAACATAGTTAAGATCAAATTCAGATGCTTTTAATTCACGCTCATTCTCTTGAGATTTGTCACGTAAAGCAGCAACTTTAGGTAAACGGTAAAGCGCGTTAGAGTCGATACCTACTTTCGCGTCTACACATAAAATTTCGCCATTTTCACGAACTGAAAGTGGGTTAATTTCAAATAAAGCAAAATCATTTTCAACAAATGCTTGGTAAGCAGCTGTCATGATTTTTACGAATTGACCGATTTGTTTATCTTTCAAACCTAAAGCAAACGCAACTTCACGTGCTTGGAATGGTTGTAAGCCAACTAATGGATCAACTTCAACTTTGATAATTTTTTCTGGAGTTTCTTCAGCAACTTTCTCGATTTCTACACCACCTTCTGTAGAAGCCATGAAAGTAATACGACGGCTAGAACGGTCTACAACCGCACCTAAGTAAAGCTCACGCTCAACTGGGTATACGTCTTCAGCAACAATAATGCTGTTTACTGGTTGACCATTTGCATCTGTTTGATACGTTACAAGACGAGTACCAATGATATTGTTTGCAAATTCGATAACGTCTTCTTTAGATTTTGCAACTTTAACGCCACCAGCCTTACCACGACCACCAGCATGAACTTGCGCTTTCATTACCGCGAATTTACCACCAAGCTGTTCAAATGCAGCAACTGCTTCGTCTGCATTGGTAGCCAAGATACCTTCTTGTACTGGCATACCATATTCTTTCAATAACGCTTTAGCTTGATACTCATGTAAGTTCATTTAGTTACCTACTTAACTTTGTTTGTTGTCTTCAATTTGCACAACATTCTCATGTTGCATATGCAAATTGCTGTCTACGTCTTTCACCTTGATGCTTTTTTAATCACACCATCGAATGTGAAAAAGAGCGGAGAACCGCTCTTTATTTTATTTACGCTTACGTTGAATCGCGTGAATTGCACGACCATCTACAGCAAGTGCAGCTTCATGAACAACTTCAGAGAATGTTGGATGACCAAATGTCATTAACTGAAGATCTTCAACAGAAGATACAAATTCAAGAGCGATCATACCTTGGTGTACGATATCAGATGCAGCAGGTCCAATAACATGCATACCTAATAAACGGTCAGTTTTTGCATCAGCAACAAACTTAACAAAACCAGCACCTTCACCCGCCGCTAAAGCACGACCATTTACAGCAAAACCGAATTGACCAGTTTTAACTTCATGACCTTTTTCTTTAGCTTGTTCTTCAGTTAAACCAACCCATGCCGCTTCCGGATGTGTATAGATAACAGAAATAATTGTGTCATAGTTCACTTGAGCTGCATGACCGTGAATACGTTCAACAGCCATTACACCTTCTTCCATTGCTTTATGAGCAAGCATTGGACCACGAACCAAGTCACCAATCGCGTATACACCTTCTACAGAAGTTGCACAGTGATCATTTACTTCAACTAGACCGCGTTCAGTCAATTTAATGCCTGAATCATCTGCCAATAAACCTTCTGCATAAGCTTTACGGCCTACACAAACGATTAATTTGTCAAAAGTCTGAGTTTTTTCTTCGCCGCCTTGAGTGTATTTAACAGTCACTTCACGACCATTAATTTCAGTACCAGAAACTTTAGCACCGATACGAATATCAAGACCTTGCTTAGTTAAAAGTTTTTGGTAGTCTTTTGCCAAAGCTTTATCAGCCATTGGTAAGAATGCATCCATTGCTTCAAAAACAACAACTTCAGCACCAAGACGACGCCAAACAGAACCAAGCTCTAAACCGATTACGCCTGCACCAATTACACCTAAACGCTTAGGTACTTCTGGGAAGTTCAATGCACCAGTTGAATCAACAATAATATCTTGATCTACAGGAGCTACTGGAATATTTACAGGCACAGAACCAGACGCAAGAATAACGTATTTAGGTTCTAAAACTTGAGTTTCACCTTCATGAGAAACGAACTCAACTTTTTTACCAGCAAGTAATTTACCAGTACCTTTTAACCATTCAATGCCATTGCCTTTAAGCAATTGATCGATACCACCAGTTAATTGGTCAACAATTTTGTCTTTACGAGCAAGAAGCTTAGCAAGATCAAAATTCACTTCACCTGTAGTGATACCGTGATCAGCTAAGTGATGTACTGTATCTTCGTAACGGTGAGAAGAGTCAAGTAATGCTTTAGAAGGAATACAACCTACATTTAAGCATGTACCACCTAAAGATGGCTTACCGTTGTGAATACGTTTTTCGATACAAGCGACTTTAAAACCTAGTTGAGCAGCGCGAATCGCAGCTTCATAACCACCAGGACCACCGCCAATAACAACAAGATCAAATTGTTGAGACATTGTTTATCTCCATGGTCCGAGATAGAGGATCACTCTACCTCGGTAATATTATTCGAAGAAATTAAAGATCAAGGATGAGTTTAGCTGGCTCTTCTAACAATTCTTTGATTGCTACCAGGAAACCTACAGCTTCTTTACCATCGATCATACGGTGGTCATAAGAAAGTGCTAAATACATCATTGGCAAGATTTCAACTTGACCATTTACAGCCATAGGACGCTCTTGGATTTTGTGCATACCCAAGATACCAGTTTGTGGCTGATTCAAAATTGGAGTTGAAAGTAATGAACCGAAAGTACCACCGTTAGTGATTGTGAAAGTACCACCAGTCATTTCTTCGATAGATAATTTACCATCACGTGCTTTAGCAGCATATGCACCAATACCAGATTCAACTTCTGCATAGCTCATACGATCAGTATCACGTAATACTGGTACAACAAGACCACGATCAGAAGATACTGCAACACCGATGTCGTAGTAACCGTGATAAACGATATCGTCGCCATCAATTGAAGCGTTTACAGCTGGGTAGCGTTTAAGCGCTTCAGTTGCTGCTTTAACGAAGAATGACATGAAGCCTAAACGAGCGCCATGACGTTTTTCAAAAGCATCTTTATATTGCTTACGCAATTCCATGATTGGCTTCATGTTAACTTCGTTGAATGTAGTTAACATTGCAGTTTCTTGAGTTGCAGCAAGAAGACGCTCAGCTACACGTTTACGTAAACGAGTCATTGGAACACGTTTTTCGATACGCTCACCAACAGCCACACTTAACGGAGTAACGTTAGCAGCTGGTTTAGCTTGATGGTTTGCAACATCTTCTTTAGTGATACGACCACCACGACCAGTACCTTGTACGTCAGCAGCAGCAATACCAGATTCAGTTAATGCTTTACGAACTGCAGGAGCTTGATCAGATACAGTTTCTGTACGCTCAACAACAGGCGCTGCACCAGCTTGAGTTTGAGCAACTGCTTGCTCTACTGCTGCAGGAGCAGCCGCTGCTGCACCAGCACCAGCTTCAAATTGAGCAATAACTTCGTCAGAAAGAACTGTATCGCCTTCATCTTTAATGATTGCAACTAAGCTACCATCAGCAGGAGCAACAACTTCTAAAACAACTTTGTCGGTTTCAATATCACAGATTACTTCATCACGTGATACAGGTTCACCCACCTTTTTATGCCAAGTTGCGATGGTGCCATCTGCAACAGACTCTGGGAATACCGGTGCTTTAATTTCGGTTGCCATTATTGAGAATCTCCTGATTGTTCAGCTTCGATTGCCAATGCATCATTAATTAGCTGAGCTTGTTGTTTTGCATGCAAGTACGGTGAGCCACAAGCTGGTGCAGCAGAAGCTTCACGACCTGCAAAACTGATACGGATTTGTTTGCCAGATTTTAAGATATCGTCATATAAACGCGGTGCAATAAATAACCATGCGCCTTGGTTCTTCGGCTCTTCTTGTGCCCAAACGAGTTCTTTCACATTTGGATAAGCAGCCAAGATTTCCGCAAGACGTTGCTCTGGATATGGATACAACTGTTCAATACGTACAATTGCGACATTAGTTAAGTTTTGTTCACGACGTTTTTCAAGTAAGTCGTAATAAACTTTACCGCCACAAAGTACAAGACGAGTTACATCTGACTTG
This sequence comes from Acinetobacter sp. D009, assembly GCF_038562025.1. Lineage (NCBI taxonomy): Bacteria > Pseudomonadati > Pseudomonadota > Gammaproteobacteria > Moraxellales > Moraxellaceae > Acinetobacter > Acinetobacter sp. D009. The sequence goes on along the minus strand of NZ_CP151886.1, from coordinate 784,104 downwards.
TTAATTTGATCGATTTCGTCAATTACAGTTTGGAACGAACCATTTGCAAGCTCTTCTAAAGTAGAAGTAGCAAGTTTATGACGAAGTAAAGATTTCGGTGACATTACAATCAATGGCTTACGAATTGGGCGTACAGCTTGACGACGTAATGCATGGAAAATCTGTGCAGGTGTCGTTGGAGTGATCACTTGCATGTTGTCTTCAGCACATAACTGTAAGAAACGTTCTAAACGAGCTGATGAGTGTTCTGGGCCTTGACCTTCGAAACCGTGTGGTAACAACATTGTTAAACCACAAACACGTTCCCACTTAGTCTCACCAGAAGCAATAAACTGGTCAATCACAACTTGAGCACAGTTTACGAAGTCACCAAATTGTGCTTCCCAAATAATCAAGCTCTTAGGAATTGTAGTTGCGTAACCATATTCGAATGCAAGAACTGCTTCTTCAGATAAAAGAGAGTCATAAATCGCAAAACGTGGTTGGTTCTCTTTCACATGACAAAGTGGAATGTAAGTTGAACCATCAGCTTGGTTATGCAATTTCGCATGACGGTGTGAGAAGGTACCACGACCCACATCTTCACCAGTAATACGAACTAGATAATCTTCATCTAATAAAGTTGCATAAGCTAAAGTTTCTGCTGCACCCCAGTTTAATGGAGTTTCACCAGTTTGCATTTTTACGCGGTCTTCAATTACTTTTTGAACCTGACGCTGCATTACAAACCCTTCAGGAAGTTTGCTCATGCCCTCGCCTAATTCTTTTAAGCGATTTAAGTCAAATGAAGTATCCCAATCGTCTGTGTAGTCATGGCCCAAATATGGCGTCCAATCAACAAACATTTTGGTATTTGGTTCAAGAATCAATGCATTTGCTACATGATTACCCGCTTCTAAATCAGAACGGTAATCTTCAACCATTTGGTCTGCTTCAGCACGATCAAGTACTTTCTCTTGAACAAGTTGATCAGCATAAAGTGTACGAGTAGTCGCTTTCTTCGCAATTACTTGATACATCAATGGCTGTGTACCAGATGGCTCATCTGCTTCGTTATGGCCACGACGACGATAACAGAACAAATCGATAACAACATCTTTACGGAATTCGTGACGGAAATCATGTGCTAATTGAGTAGCAAAGATAACAGCTTCAGGATCATCGCCATTTACATGGAAAATTGGCGCCTGAATCATTTTAGCAACGTCTGTACAGTATTCTGTAGAACGTGCGTCACGAGGATCAGAAGTTGTGAAACCTACTTGGTTGTTCACAATAATATGAACTGTACCGCCAACCGTATAGCCACGAGTTTGTGACATCTGGAAGGTTTCCATGTTCACGCCCTGACCTGCAAATGCCGCATCACCATGAACAATAACTGGTAAAACGTCATCACCGCCAATGTCTCTACGACGTACTTGACGTGCACGTACAGAACCTTCAACTACAGGACCAACAATTTCCAAGTGAGATGGGTTAAATGCTAATGCCAAGTGAACTTCGCCACCTGGAGTCATTACATTACTTGAGAAACCTTGGTGGTATTTAACGTCGCCAGAACCTTTTTTATGAATTGATTTACCTTCGAACTCACCAAATAAGTCCGCAGGGTTTTTACCCATAATATTCACAAGAAGGTTTAAACGGCCACGGTGTGGCATACCGATAACAACTTCTTTACAACCTACAGCACCAGCACGCTGAATAATCTCGTTTACCATCGGAATAAAAGATTCGCCGCCTTCAACACCAAAGCGTTTAGCACCGACGTATTTATTACCAAGATATTTTTCAAGACCTTCAGCAGCAGTTAAACGCTCTAAGAAGCCTTTCTTTTGATCATTTGTGTAATTGAATTTACCACGGGCACTTTCAAGACGTTGTTGAATCCAACGTTTTTCTTTTGTGTCCACGATATGCATGTATTCAACACCGATCGAACCACAATAGATTGCTTCCATTGCTTCAATCATTTCAGCAAGCGTTGCTTCGCTTTTGCCGATTTCAAGATTGCCGGTATTGAATACAGTGTCTAAATCTGATTTGGTTAAACCGTGAGCTGAAAGATCTAAATCTGGAATCTCTTCACGCTTAGCAAGACCTAATGGATCTAATTTAGCTTTTTGATGTCCGCGATTACGATAAGCAGCAATAAGTTGTAAAACGCCAATTTGACGACGCTCATGCTCAGTACTTACAGTACTTTGTACAACAGGTTGAACACGATTAGCATTACGTCCTAGTAATAGGAATTGCTCACGCACAGCGCTGTGTGGTTGGTCACCCTTTGGATATTTATCGAAATATTGGCGCCAGTCCTCAGCTACAGAGGTTGGGGAAGTCAGGTACTGCTCGTAAAGTTCTTCAATATACGCTGCACTATCAGCGGAAAGTTCAGTGTCAAGACGCAATGCGTCAGCAACTTCTTGCATTTGTGGACCCATTTCCTATTGCAAAAAATATTACAGGCTGCCTTTTAAGCACACCCATGATGCATAATGCCAAATTGGTAAAAAAGGCATTACTTACCCAACAGGTCTCTAAGACCATGGGGCGTCATACTACCTAGAGAGAAAACTCCATAGGTAATTAATGAATCACAACGCCCTCAATGGCATCATCACTCACCTTATACTCGATTAAAACCGAGCAATTTTTTGCAAATCTTTTTAGAAAAATTAACTTTAAAATTAACTTTTCTAAAATGACTTTAACCATAAAAATTAAGCACAGATCTAAGATCGTGCTACTTAAATTAATTTCACTAGTATACGCTTTTTTCACCTATAACTTTGTGGCAAATCGTATCATGTTCTTAAACAACGATTGATTTTTTTGACACATACCACCTATAAATTGGCGAAATACATAAGCGATTTTATCTTTTAATATATGGTGCAATATATAAAATCCTCGCTCTTTTCGACCAAAGTCTAAAGTTTACATTATAAAATTAAAAAAAAACGCACATCAAGGATGCGCGTTTTCTATTTGTGCAGAATTAACCCGCTTGATCTAATAGCATGTTACGGATGTGACCGATTGCTTTAGTAGGGTTTAGACCTTTAGGACATACTGACACACAGTTCATAATACCTTTACAACGGAACAAACTGAATGGATCGTCAAGACGAGCCAAACGGTCTGCAGTAGCAGTATCACGAGAGTCGATGATAAAACGGTATGCATTTAACAATGCTGAAGGACCCAAGAATTTATCAGGGTTCCACCAGAATGATGGGCATGAAGTTGAACAACACGCACAAAGAATACATTCATACAAACCATTTAAGTGTTCACGCTCTTCAGGAGACTGTAAACGCTCTTTAGGTGGAGCTGGTTGGTTATTGATCAAGAATGGCTGAATTTTGTCATATTGATCATAGAATTGGTTCATATCAACAACCAAATCTTTAACAACCGGCAAACCTGGTAATGGACGAATTACAATTTTCTCAGGCAGGTCATTTAAATTCCATAAACAAGCCAAACCATTTTTACCATTAATGTTTACACCATCCGAACCACAAATACCTTCACGGCATGAACGACGGAACGTTAATGATTCATCTTGAACCTTCAAAGCAAGTAATGCATCAAGCAACATACGGTGCTTATCAGTCAATTCAAGCTTGAAAGTTTGCATGTACGGCGCTTTATCCTTATCAGGATCATAGCGGTAGATTTCGAATGTACGAGTACCTCTACTCATCTTTATACTCCCGATTAGAATGTACGTGGTGCTGGTGGAATTGCATCAACAGTCAACGGTTTGAAGCGCACAGGCTTATATTCCAAACGGTTATCTGATGAATACCATAAAGTATGCTTCATCCACTCATCATCACGGCGACCGTATGAATAAGTTGGGTGATCAGCTGGCAATTCATAGTCAACTACAGTATGCGCACCACGACACTCTTTACGCGCAGCAGCTGAAATTAATGTAGCTTTTGCAACTTCATATAAGTTTTCAACTTCAAGCGCTTCAACACGTGCAGTGTTAAATACTTTAGATTTATCTTTCAAATGAATGTTGCGCACACGTGGCTCAAGAGCAAGAATCTCTTTAACACCTTTATCAAGCAAAGCTTGAGTACGGAACACACCAGCGTGGTCTTGAACGATATCACGAATCGCATCAGCAACTTCTTGTGCATTTTCGCCAGAAGTTGATTCATCCAATTTACGTACACGATCTAATGTTTGCTCTAATACGTTTGTTGGAAGTGGCGCATATTCATCACCATGATGCTTAGTTACGTAGTCGATAATGTGCTCACCAGCAGCTTTACCAAATACAACCAAGTCAAGAAGTGAGTTAGTACCTAAACGGTTTGCACCATGTACTGATACACAAGAACATTCACCAATTGCATAGAAACCTTTTACAGGTTTGGTGTAGTTGTCTGTACCTGCTTCAGGTAAGCACACTTGACCATGCATATTTGTAGGAATACCACCCATTTGATAATGGATTGTTGGTACTACAGGAATTGGTTCTTTAGTGATGTCAACGTTCGCGAATTTTTTACCAATCTCAAATACAGATGGTAAACGCTTCATGATTGTGTCAGCACCCAAGTGAGTCATATCTAGTAAGATATAATCACCTTTTGGACCACAACCACGACCTTCTTTAATTTCTTGGTCCATAGAACGTGATACGAAGTCACGTGGAGCCAAGTCTTTTAAAGTTGGTGCATAACGTTCCATGAACGGTTCGCCGTCTTTGTTACGAAGGATTGCACCTTCACCACGACAACCTTCAGTTAACAATACGCCTGCGCCCGCAACACCCGTAGGGTGGAATTGCCAGAATTCCATATCTTGTAATGGAATACCAGCACGAGCAGCCATACCAAGACCGTCACCAGTGTTGATATAAGCATTTGTTGATGCACGGTAAACACGACCAGCACCACCGGTCGCAAACAATGTCGCTTTTGCTTGGAATACTGCGATATTACCAGTTTCTTGGTCAATCGCTGTTACACCAAGAACATCACCTGCTTCGTTACGGATCAAATCAAGCGCGATCCATTCAACGAAGAACTGAGTACCCATTTTCACGTTGCTTTGATAAAGCGTGTGTAATAATGCGTGACCAGTACGGTCAGCAGCAGCACAAGCACGTGGAACTGGTTTATCACCATAGTTCGCAGAGTGGCCACCGAACGGACGCTGGTAAATTGTACCATCAGCGTTACGGTCAAACGGCATACCCATGTGTTCAAGTTCATACACAACTTTTGGTGCTTCACGACACATAAATTCAATTGCGTCTTGGTCACCTAACCAGTCAGAACCTTTTACCGTATCGTAAAAGTGGAAATGCCAGTTATCTTCTTGCATGTTACCTAACGACGCACCGATACCGCCCTGAGCAGCAACTGTATGTGAACGTGTTGGGAAAACTTTAGTAAGTACTGCAACTTTCAAACCTGCTTGAGCAAGTTGGTAAGATGCACGCATACCAGAACCACCACCACCAACGATAACTGCATCGAAAGTGAGGTTTTGAATATTTGAATAATCTTCTTTAGGGGTTATCGCGCCCATGATATCTTCCTATCAATTCGCCCAGAAAATCTGGATACCCCAGATTGCGTACACAAACACTGCAATAATGACAGCCGTCGTCAGTACAAGGCGTAAACCTTTCGCTGAAGGACCCATTTGACGAGTAGTGACATAGTCAGTGAAAACTTGCCACATACCAATCCATGCGTGTGCGATAAGCGATAAAATTGCCAATAAAGAAAAAATCTTCATTGGTAATGTCATCATGAAGCCAGCCCACTGTTGATAGTCAAATCCACCTTTGCAGAGAATCCAACCAAAAAGAACAACAGTATAAGCTGCTAATACAACCGCACTTACACGCTGGATAAACCAATCACGAGAACCTGAACCAGTTAAACCTGTAGCACTTTTCATTAGAACATAATCCATACAAAGGCTGCGATAATGGCTACCACAGATAAGATCAATGAAATTGTCGCTGCAATACGACCACTTTGCAGTTCTTCAGCAAAACCTAAATCTGCAAGTAAGTGCTTAACTCCAGCAATAAAGTGGAATATCAAGCCGGCTGCAAATACCCAAACAACAAAACGTACAAGGATATTTCCAAAAACGACATTTTTAACGTAGTCAAATCCTTCTGGTGAAGATAATGATTTATCTAGAATCCATAAGAGAACTGGTACTAATAAGAAAACGATGACACCTGATAAACGGTGTAAAATTGATGCAATAGCCACGGGTGAGCGTAAATTTACCGCTAACACCTGACCCATGGACAAATTGACAGGTCTGTTGCTTTTCACAGCGGGCATCCTGTAGGTAGAAACTCCGACCGGAGTTTGTTGAATTAATTCCAAGGAAAGCTGGCATTGTTAGGCAAGCACAGCTCATGCCTAACCTATAAACGACACTGAATTATAAAACGCGAAGTATCAAAATACAAACAATCCACTTTGCCATTTCAGCAAAAAATCATTAAATAAGAATCATTCAAAACAATATTACATTATTAGGTCAATAAAAAAACTATACCTACACACATCATGTCCTTGTTTAAAATAACTTTTTATTTAATTTCATTTTTTCTGAAATTTCTTTTAAATAAGCCGATTTTAGACTAAAGATAAAGTTATAAATTCCTCATATCAATAGAAAAATGATCGCAATACCCTCCTATTTTCAATGTGAGCCACATTTCAAATAAGTGAACAGACTTATATTTCAGATAGATATTAAGCGATCTACACTAATTTTTCGAAAGTGAATTTCATTAAAAAACAGTTCTTATGATTTTAAACTCGTCTGATAAGCTATTTTTTATACAATTAAACTTAAAAAAAGAACAATATTCTTTGTTACAACTAAATAAAAATACAATTTTTTTTGAGTATAAATTTGAAATTACATCATGAGTTTTATGATTTTTTTAAGTGGATTGGCATTTTCTACCGCCTTATTATTCTAAATTGCAATTTATAAATTTGCTTACAATTGTACTCATCCTTCATTTTTTTTCTGCACGTTCTTGTTGAATTGACTTATTATACCATCCCGATGCAGTGATTTTACTGACTTTTTTGCTCGGGTCTTGATGACTAACTCTCTGTGGGAACGTCATTTTTTATCCATAAGTATAATTGACAAAATTTCAGTACTCACTAATCTTATAGCAAATTTTGACACCGTCTGATTCGCACATGAGAACATTAGGATTTCGAGTCAGATCAACATTCACCAGGACAGGAGATCTATTGAATGTCTGAAGCAAATGGCAAAAAAGCCGTATTACATCTTGATGGCAAAGAAATTGGATTACCAATCTACAGTGGCACTTTAGGTCCAGATGTAATTGATGTCAGCAGCATACTGAAAGAAGGTCATTTTACTTTCGATCCTGGTTTTATGGCGACAGCCGCATGCGAATCTAAAATTACTTTCATTGATGGTGACAAAGGTATTTTATTACACCGCGGTTACCCAATTGACCAGTTAGCAACTCAAGCAGACTATCTTGAAACTTGTTATTTATTATTAAATGGCGAGCTCCCAACTGCTGAGCAAAAAGTTGAGTTTGATACGAAAGTTCGTGCTCACACTATGGTTCATGATCAAGTTAGCCGTTTCTTCAATGGTTTCCGTCGTGACGCTCACCCAATGGCAATCATGGTTGGTGTTGTAGGTGCATTATCTGCGTTCTATCATAACAACCTAGATATTGAAGACATCAATCACCGTGAAATCACTGCAATTCGCTTAATTGCAAAAATTCCAACGCTTGCTGCTTGGAGTTACAAATACACAGTAGGTCAACCATTCATCTATCCACGTAACGATTTAAGTTATGCGGAAAACTTCTTGCACATGATGTTTGCTACTCCTGCTGACCGTGATTACAAAGTTAATCCTGTTCTTGCTCGCGCAATGGATCGTATTTTCACGCTTCATGCTGACCATGAGCAAAATGCTTCTACATCTACAGTACGTCTTGCTGGTTCTACTGGTGCAAACCCGTATGCATGTATCTCTGCTGGTATCTCTGCACTTTGGGGACCTGCTCACGGTGGTGCAAACGAAGCAGTTCTTAAGATGCTTGATGAAATCGGTAGCGTTGAAAACGTTGCAGAATTCATGGAAAAAGTTAAACGCAAAGAAGTTAAGCTTATGGGCTTCGGTCACCGCGTTTACAAAAACTTCGACCCACGCGCTAAAGTAATGAAGCAAACTTGTGACGAAGTTCTTGAAGCTTTAGGTATCAACGATCCTCAATTAGCACTTGCTATGGAACTTGAGCGTATCGCATTGAACGACCCGTACTTCGTTGAGCGTAAACTTTACCCTAACGTAGACTTCTACTCAGGTATCATCCTTAAAGCGATTGGTATCCCAACAGAAATGTTTACTGTAATCTTCGCTCTTGCTCGTACAGTTGGTTGGATCAGCCACTGGTTAGAAATGCACAGTGGCCCTTACAAAATCGGTCGTCCTCGTCAGCTTTATACTGGTGAAACTCAACGCGACATCAAACGTTAATATTCGAAAGAAAATTAATAAAAAAAAGCTGCCTTCTGGCAGCTTTTTTATTTCCGTCTTTTCTACTCTAGACTTATTCTTCTTCATACATAGTTAACAAGTGATGGCTAATTCCATCTGCTCGCAACCAAGCCAACTCATAGCTCGCTTTAGCCAACGCTAAAACACGTCTTTCAAACTCAACCCATATTGTTTTGACTTGAGACTCCGAAATACCCAAACCACTCTCGTGTGCTAGATGTTTATTTTTTTCACATATTTTTAAGGCGTGATAAAGCTTACGGCCTTGGCTCGCCCCTTCCATTAATCGAACACGCTTACTTAAAATAAATCCCTCAACATGCTGTAAGTCTGCATGAGGCAGCATCGGTACTAAGATTTGATTCAATTGATCATCTAAACGCTTCCATACAGCCAAACGCTGCTCTGCCGTATAAGTGTTCCATTGAATCACCTCGTGGTTAAAACGGCGACAACCACGACAAACCTGATCACCAAAAACTGTTGAACAACGCCCTGCACATGGGGTGAGAGAGAGCGTTCGATGATCATTACTCAAAACAAACTCCTTAAATAAACCATATACTTTTTATGGTTTTCTCGCTTATTACAAATTTTCGCGCTAAAATATGCGCCTTAAATTTCTATCTTAATACATTTGGAGTTTTCCATGAACGCTACTGTAGAACAGCTTGCACCTGTAGAACAGCAAGCGACCGCAGGTTGGGTTGTTGCAGCACTATATCAATTTAAAGAAGTTCAAGATCCTGCCGATCTTCAACAACGTTTATTAGACTTAGTGAAAACAATTAACCTCTGTGGAACTCTGATTGTAGCAGGTGAAGGAATTAATGGTACTGTTGCTGGTGATCGCATAGCAATTGATACACTACATCAGTTTTTGCTCAATGAAGGCTTTGGCGCTATGGAATACAAAGAATCCCATAGTTCTGACAAACCTTTCCGCAAAATGAAAATTAAACTTAAAGAAGAAATTGTGACTTTAGGTGTTGAGGTTAAACCTCGTGACTTAGTCGGTCACTACCTTGATCCTAAAGAGTGGAATGATTTAATCGCACGTGATGATGTAATTTTAATCGACACACGTAATGATTACGAATATAAAGCGGGTACATTTAAGGGCGCAATTGACCCTAAAACTGAAACATTCCGTGAGTTTCCAGAATACGTCAAGAAAGAATTAGAGCAACATAAAGACAAAAAAATTGCGATGTTCTGTACTGGTGGTATTCGCTGTGAAAAATCAACTTCTTTACTTCTTCAAGAAGGATTTAAAGAGGTTTACCATCTTAAAGGCGGTATCCTTAAGTACCTAGAAGAAACCCCTGCTGATGAAAGCTTATGGGAAGGTGAATGTTTCGTATTTGACGGACGTACTGCTGTAACTCATGGTGTAGAGGAAGGCGTAAATATTAAATGTCATGCTTGCGGCTGGCCTTTAACTCCTGAAGAGTCTGCTCTACCAAGTTACGAACACGGTGTTTCTTGCGTTTATTGCATCGACAAAACCACTGAAAAGCAAAAAGCTGGTTTCCGTATGCGCCAGTCACAAATTGCTGCTGCAAAGCGTAAACGCCTATAAAACTATAATATAGTTTTTAAAGGGCATTTAGATTTCTAACTGCCCTTTTTTATTTATACCACTAATTTTTTTACAATAAAAAACGCCCTAGAAAGGACGTTATTTATTATTTCTTCTAATAAGTTAATTTGGCGTATGATACATCAAGTATAATTCATTCAAATTATCTGGGATTTCTTCTGCCAGTTCATCCATTAACTGTCCATTACGACGGAAAGATTCCATCTGTGGATCTTCTTCATCAATTCCACTAAATACCATCATTGGTAAAGTTAAATCAATTAATTGTTCCTCATATTCAGCTGCAAACCATGCATCTTCATTTAAGAACATCGCATCAACAAATCCAACACTCCAGTCGCCTAAGCTAGACTCAACATCAGCTTCTTCAATTTCAAACGGAAATTCAATTCCATTTTCATTTGCTAAGTCTTGTCGAATTGATTCTAACCACGCTTTGATCTGCTGAATAATTTCGGCAGGAACTTTTTTATGGTTATTATCAAATAATTCATCTAACCAACGATCAAACTGAGGGCCTACTGCAATTGCACACAGAAAACCATGAGTTGCAGCGAAATCCAGACCATACTCATTGTGGTCTCCATCTAGATATTCACTTAATTGGTCTAAATCTAACGCACTCATTGTGTTACCTGACTATAAAAAAGAAATCTACGATAGCATAGCATCTAAGCTGACGATGCCCTATTCAGATTTGATTAGTCTTCATCATCAAGATCATCATCGTCTAAATCGTAATCAAAATCTTTTAACTCACGCTCTAAACGGCGTTGAGCCAATAGATCATCAATTAATCTACGTTTTTCTAATGATTCTTTCGCAGTGATTTTGCCTGATGACTCATCAAAACCGACATCATCATCATCACCGTAGTTATCATCTAATTCAAAATCTGTAGAAGACACTAAAACTACCTCTAATGAAAAAATGTGAATGGGTCTAGCCGCTATTTATCTTGGTTATTAAATCGTGTCAAGTTTTATTTATATTTTTTTCATTAAACTGCATATTTGTACTTTTTTTCGCCCAAAAAATTGTGTATTTATAAAGCTGAACTATTTTTTTGATCAAAAAAAAATTCTATGATTTTTTCGATGATTTAAGCTTGAAAAAAATGATTTTATCCCAATATTCAAAAAACAGACGTGAATTCAAAGATATTTTTTATTTAACGGTTACTGATCAAAGCCAAAACATTTCAAGCAAATTGTGCTATCATGCACGGTTTTTCACTGCCACAGATTCAACAAAGAGTAAGCAAAGATGAGCGATATGCATTCCCCTACTTCTCAAGTAGCGGCTCTGATTAGCCGAGGCAAAGAACAAGGTTACTTAACTTACGCTGAGGTTAACGATCATCTGCCGGACTCGATTACTGAAAGCGAACAGATTGAAGACATTATTCAAATGCTTCAAGACGTTGGTATTCCTGTACACGAGCGTGCACCTGAATCTGACGATACCATGTTCGGTGAGTCGGCTGACGCAACTGATGAGGTTGCTGAAGAAGAAGCTGCTGCCGTACTTGCATCGGTTGAAAATGAGCCTGGGCGTACGACAGATCCTGTACGTATGTACATGCGTGAAATGGGTACAGTTGAACTGTTAACCCGTGAAGGTGAAATCAGCATTGCCAAACGTATTGAAGAAGGTATCCGTGATGTCCTTAATTCAATTGCTTACTGGCCAAATGCTGTTGAAGTTGTATTAAAAGAATATAATGATTTTTTAACTGGCGAACGCCGTCTTGCAGATATTTTATCAGGCTACCTCGATCCTGAAACTGATGAAGATATTCCAGAAGTTTTAGAAGAAGTTGAAGAACTTGAAGAAGAAGACGAATCATCTTCAAAATCAACGAAAGAAGTTAAGCTTGATGATGACGATGAAGAAGAAGAGTCTGAAGGTGATGATGACTCTGAAGGCGATTCAGGTCCAGACCCTGAGGTTGCAAAAGTTCGTTTTACTGAACTAGAAGCTGCTTGGGCTAAAACAAAAGCTGTTGTTGAAAAACATGGTCGTAACAGTCCAGAGGCTGAAGAAGCTTTAGAAGCTTTAGCTACTGTGTTCATGATGTTTAAATTTACACCACGTTTATTTGACATCATCTCTGAAATGATTCGTGGTACACATGAGCAAATTCGTGCCAATGAACGTGAAATCATGCGTTATGCAGTACGTCGTGGCCGTATGGACCGTACTCAATTCCGTACATCTTTCCCTAAACAAGAATCTAATCCAGCTTGGTTAGATGAACAAATTGCTAAAGCACCTGCTGAAATCAAGACGCATTTAGAAAAAGTTCGTCCAGATGTTTTAGCATTCCAACAAAAGATTGCAGATATTGAGAAAGAGCTTAGTTTAAGCGTTGCTGAAATTAAAGATATCTCGAAACGTATGGCGATTGGCGAAGCGAAAGCACGTCGCGCTAAGAAAGAAATGGTGGAAGCCAACCTCCGTTTGGTAATTTCAATTGCGAAAAAATATACCAACCGTGGTTTACAGTTCCTTGACTTGATTCAAGAAGGGAACATTGGTTTGATGAAAGCCGTAGACAAGTTTGAATACCGTCGTGGTTATAAATTCTCGACTTATGCAACTTGGTGGATTCGTCAGGCGATTACTCGTTCGATTGCCGATCAGGCTCGTACGATTCGTATTCCAGTACACATGATTGAAACAATTAACAAGATCAACCGTGTATCTCGTCAATTGTTACAAGAAATGGGCCGTGAACCAACACCTGAAGAATTAGGTGAACGTTTAGAAATGGATGAAGTTAAGGTTCGTAAAGTACTTAAAATTGCTAAAGAACCGATTTCGATGGAAACACCTATTGGTGATGATGAAGATTCACATCTTGGGGATTTCATTGAAGATCAAAACATCACTTCTCCAATTGATGCTGCGACTTCAGAAGGCTTAAAAGAAGCAACTCGTGAAGTATTGGAAAACTTAACTGAACGTGAAGCAAAAGTATTGAAGATGCGTTTTGGTATTGATATGCCAACCGATCACACACTAGAAGAAGTAGGTAAACAATTTGACGTAACACGTGAACGTATCCGTCAGATTGAAGCGAAAGCATTGCGTAAATTACGTCACCCTTCTCGTTCTGAACATTTACGTTCTTTCTTGGAAAATGACTAAGTTTTGAAAGCTTGAAATTTCAAAACCAAGCCCCATTTAATAGAAAGAGCTATAAACGCCTGCGATAATGCAGGCGTTTCAAATCATGAGGTAACTTATGTTAGACCGCACTCCATCTCGCGAACTACAAGAACATCTTTGGGTATTTCCGATGGATTATCCAATTAAACTTATTGGCGATGCGGGTGAAGAATTACGTGTTGCTGTAGTCGATATTTTGGTAAAACATTTTCCAGACTTCGACCACTCAACATTAAAAGTTCAAGAATCTCGCACCGGCAAGTATCATTCTTTAACAGCACAATTGCGCTTTGAAGAATTGGAACAAGTTCATGCACTTTATGCTGACTTGGCTGCTTGTCCGCAGATTAGAACTGCGCTTTAATTTTAAGTTCTTCAATCAATACCACAGTCAGGCATTCTTACTGTGGTATTTTTTTTGGAAATTTTAAAAACTTCCTACCACGAAAAACCTTACAAATATTTAGAATTCCTTTTATAAAATCCTTTAAAATTACAAGGTTTTCGGCTTTTATCTAGTAGATATTAACTGGGCGCCGCATAAACTAATTATAGGAAGAGATTGTGATGAGCCTTGATAAACCTAACTTAATCATTCGGCAATGGAACGATTTACAAGATTATCAAAGCAAGTTTGAAACCATGAAACTCTTAACAAATGAGCGAGATCAAGATACGCCTGATGAGTTATGGTTACTTCAACATCATAATGTTTTAACTCAAGGGCAAGCTGGTAAACCTGAACACATCCTAATTTCATCAGATATTCCTGTAGTGCAAACTGACCGTGGTGGACAAGTGACTTGGCATGGACCCGGTCAACTTGTTGCTTACTTCATGTTTGATCTTAATCGTCTAAAATGGAACGTACGAACATTGGTCAGTTTTGCTGAACAATTCATGATAGATGTTTTAAAAAAATACGGAATTGAAGCGTATGCTAAGCCTGATGCACCAGGAGTATATGTAGATGGCCGTAAGATCGGTTCCTTAGGTTTTAAAATTCGTCGTGGTCGTAGCTACCATGGATTAGCATTAAACTTGGACTGTGCTTTAGATGGGTTCCAAACTATTAATCCTTGCGGTTACGCAGGCTTAGAAATGGTGCGTATACAAGATTTGGTGACTCCTTATCCATCATTCACTCAACTTTGCCAAGACTTTATTGAGTATATTAAGAATACTGGTTACTTTAATGACCCAGAAGTCAAAACCGAATAAATCGCTTTGCGATGAAATAAAAATGGATTAGAGTAATTACTCTAAATTTGCTTTTGCATAATTTTAACAAGGGATACGCGAGTGATTTCGACAAAAGCTGTAAAGCCTACTCTGCAACTTGCCTACGTTAAGCTCATGATGGATGTTGTTGGTCGTGGCTTAGTCATGGCAAGTCAAGTGGACACTGAAATACAAGAGGAAGTATCTAAATTTCCTGTTCACTTTGTACTTTCAATGAATGTTTTCCCAAATGGACCAGCATTTTTTGCTCGAGTCACAGAAGACAAACAGTTAGAGCTACTCAAAAGAGCTGAAAGAAAGCCAGACTTAACTATTACATTCAAACATGTAACTCATGCCTTTTTAGTATTTTCTTTTCAAGAAAGTACTGCCCAAGCATTTGCTAATGACCGAATGATTGCTGATGGTGATGTATCTGCTGCCATTCGCTTAGTACGCTGTCTAAATAAAATGGAATCTCTCATTTTACCTAAATTGGTTGCGTCTCTTGCAGTCAAAGAATACCCAACCGAACTCACCCTAAAAGAAAAATTCAACGAAGCTGCAAATATTTACTTAAAAGTAGCTAAGTCCTATTTCAAGCGGAGCGCATAACATGGCTAAACCATATTACGAATTCTTTTGTCCTGTAAAAGTCATTGCCGGTAATGCTGCGTTAGAACATATTCCGTTTGAACTTGCGACTTTAGGTGCAAAACGTCCGCTCATCATTACAGATAAAGGTGTGCGCGCAAATGGCCTACTCAACCCGATTGAAGCTGCGTTCAGTACGACTGATGCTGTCATTGGTCATGTGTTTGATGATGTTCCACCAGACTCAAGTTTAGAAGTCGTTCGTCTTGCCGCAGAAGCTTATCGCAAGAATAAATGCGATGCGATTATTGCTGTAGGTGGTGGTTCAGTTATCGATACTTCTAAAGCAACTAACATTTTAGTATCTGAAGGTGGAGATGACTTACTTCAATATTCTGGTGCACACAACCTACCAAAACCATTAAAACCATTTTTCGTAATTCCGACTACATCAGGTACGGGATCTGAAGTGACTATGGTTGCCGTGGTTTCAGATACGCAAAAGAATGTTAAATTGGCATTTGCTTCTTATTACTTAATGCCACATGCAGCGATTTTAGATCCACGCATGACACTTACATTGCCACCTCATTTAACTGCAATGACAGGTATGGATGCCTTAACACATTGTGTTGAAGCATATACATGTATGGCTGCCAATCCACTTAGCGATGCTTATGCAAGTGCTGGAATTAAAAAGATTAGTGAAAACCTATTTAATGTCCTAGAAAACCCAAATGACTCACAAGGTCGTTTAGAACTAGCACAAGCCTCTACAATGGCAGGTATTGCATTCTCAAACTCAATGGTAGGCCTTGTACATTCCTTAGGTCATGCTTTAGGTGCCGTTGCTCACCTGCCCCACGGTTTATGCATGAATTTATTCTTACCGTATGTGCTTGAATATAATAAGCAGGTAAATGGCCAGAAAATTGGTGAATTACTATTGCCGTTAGCTGGTGCTGATATCTATGCACAAACTCCAGCAACTCAACGTGCAGACAGAGCGATTGCAACAATTTTAGCAATGCGTGATCGTTTATTTACTTTAACCAAGTTACCACGTACTTTACGTGAAACTGGCAAAGTAACGGAAGCACAGCTCGATGAAGTTGCAGAAAAAGCACTAAATGACGGCTCAATTATTTACAACCCTAAAGAAGCAAGCCTAAAAGATATCCGAGAGATCTTACAAAAGGCATGGTAATTCGATAGGTTAAACTCGAGACTTAAATATAAAGACCTGATTTTTATATAAAATCAGGTCTTTTTTATCACTGTGAATTTTTATTCATCTTTTTATTTGGAAATATGGCAAAAAATTTGCTAAAAAATCGATGAAAGTACTGACAATTTGCATCAATTTAGGATAGATTGGCGCACTTTATCTTTTTCTGTAGGGGGGATCGTTCGTCTCAAACGATCCTTAACACCAAGCTGATCCTTGATCAACGATTATGAGGATAACGCCGTTGACAAATTTATCTGGGACTAAACCAACAGCTAAACTTCAAAAGAATCTTGTGCTTTGGCACATTATTATTATTGGTTTAGCTTATATTCAGCCATTAACGTTATTCGATACTTTTGGTTTAGTATCAGAGCGAAGTGGCGGTCATGTACCAACTTCCTACATCTTTGCATTAGTCGCAATCTTATTAACATCGATCAGTTATGGACATATGATTAAGCGCTACCCTTCTTCTGGGTCAGCTTATACGTATGCTCAAAAATCAATTCACCCTAATGTTGGTTTTATGGTGGGTTGGTCTTCTTGGTTAGACTATTTACTGTCACCGCTTGTTAATATTATTTTGGCAGATATTTATCTAAGAGCTCTTTTTCCAGAGGTAAATAACTGGTTATGGGTGATTGGTTTAACCACCCTAATGACTGTTATTAACTTATTTGGTGCACGATTTGTCGCACGCTTTAACAGTACGATCGTTATTATTCAGCTTGGCGTAATTTTTTATTTCGTTTATCAGGTATACATTTTACTCACTCAAGGTGTATATGCAGATGGAACTTTAAATCCAGATAAAGCTGCCTTGTGGTCATTAACTCCTTTTTGGAATGATATGACATCCGTAAGTGCTTTAATTGCTGGTGCAACTGTACTCTGCTTCTCTTTCACAGGGTTTGATGCCTTATCTTCTCTTGCTGAAGAAACAAAAGATGCGGAGAAAACGCTTCCAAAAGCTATTTTTACGACAGCATTACTTGCAGGTATTATTTTCATTGTAAGTACTTACTTCATCCAATTATATTTCCCTAGTAACCCAAATACTTACTTTAATCCTCTGGATGAATCACAGCCTGTGATGGTTGCTGCGATTGGTAGTATTGCGTTTAAAACTTTGGTTTTATATTTTGCTGTAGTTGCTGTTATGGCATCAGGTATCTCTGCTCATGCTGGTGTATCTCGTTTAATGTATGTAATGGGACGTGACGGCGTAATCAATAAGAAATTATTTGGTCATATTAGTCCAAAATTACATACTCCAACTTACAACATTCTTATTGTAGGTGTAGTTGCCTTATCTGCTGGTTTCTTAGATCTTGAGCATATTGTCAACTTAATTAGTTTTGGTGCTTTAACCGCCTTTAGTTTTGTTAACTTCTCTGTTATTTCTCGCTATGCATTAAGAGATGGCAAGAACAAAACGTTTAAAGACATCATCAACTATATTGTTATACCAACACTTGGTTTTGCCAGTGTGTTTATGATGTGGCTAGAAATTGATAAGCTTGCCTTACAAATTGGCTTAGCTTGGGCCGTTATTGGTGTAGGTTATTTGGCCTACAAAACCAAAGGTTTCAAATATAATGCTCCACAGCATAATGAACACGAATAATAAAAAAGGCGCTTGAAGCGCCTTTTTTTATGGTCAAATTAACCAAAAATTTTGTTCACAATATTTTGTACACGTTGAGCATAGAGTTTCGCTGTTTCAAGGTCTCCAGTAGGGACTTCCTCTACACTTGCATCAGAAGGCGATTGAACTAAAAGTCCAACTGAACCACCTAAGTTATTTACATCTTCACGTGTTGCATCTTTTGTATTCGCTGGTAATAAACCAAGGCTCACCCAAATTCCACCATGTTGCGATGCTAAAGTCTGTAATTGAATAAGCGTAACCTGCTTATCCCCATTTAAGCTCGCGCTGTTTGTAATGCCTGCAAATACTTTATCTTGCCAACCACGTGTAAACCAAACTTTTGAAGTTGCATCAGCAAACTTTTTAAACTGCCATGGTGCTGTACCCATATAAGTCGGAGCACCAAAAACAATCCCCTTCGCATCATTTAATGTCTGCCAATCTTGCTCAGTAATATTACCTTCTTGATCAATTTGGATGAGCTGAGCATTAATTTCGTTTGCAAACGTTTCAGCCACTACTTTGGTATGGCCATAACCAGAGAAATATACAACCGCGATATTAGAGTTAGACATGGGAGCAAACCTTTGTTTTATTAAATTCCACTTTATGATATATTTTAGAAACTAGGTGTCAATTAGTTACTAACTGGTAACTATGGTAATTTTTTAAGAAATTAGTAGGTAAATAGTATGAATGAATGTCTAAAATATAATGTTTTTCAACAACATTGCCCTGCTCGTTTATTTTTTGAAAAAATTGCAGATAAGTGGGTTTTATTAATTTTAAATGTGCTTGAAGAGGAAACTCAGCACTTCAACTTGCTCAAAAAGAATATTCAAGGTATTTCGCCTAAAGTCTTATCACAGAAGTTAAAAATGCTGGAAAGAGATGGTTTTATTGAGCGTAAAATTCAGAATACGTCTCCTATTCGTGTTGATTACTCACTAACTTCACTGGGACAAAATGTCGCTTCAATGGCGTTCCAATTAAAGGAATGGGCCGAAACCAATATTGAACAGGTTTTAGCAGCCCAAATGACTTATGATGAAAAAGTGCTAGAGCAAGCTTAACTCATGCTTCCCTTAAAATTTTATTGAGCTTAATTGATTAGGCTTTTTTCTTAGCTGAAGGGCTGCTCAACTTAATTAATTTTAATCGGCTCAGGTGGTGCACTTATTTTAAATTGGATAGTTAAAGGTTCACATTGTTTTAACTCTTGATCATTCTTCAAATAAGTGCTTTCTAGACCATATTTCCAAGTACCATTCATGATGTCAAATGCTGGATAATTGACAATAAAAGTTTTGGTTTCACCTGGCAGATATTCGTAAGTTTGAGTCTCTTTACACTCATTTTCTGGATAGGAGCGCTTTGTATTTCCAAGTAAATAGAGTTCTAAAGGTACATAACATGCAGGTTGTTTTTCTTGTATTTTCTCTAATCCCTTATTAGTTTGAGTAATCTGCAAAGCCAGAGTACCGTTTAGAGTTAACTGCTGTGCATATTTAAAAACAGTTTCTTTTTCTATGGGTTCACGCGTTACATTATTGAGAAACTGTAGTTTGCGATGTAAGCCATTACAGTCATCTTCAACGGGTGCAGGCAACCAAATTTCATTATCTTTTGAGTCGCCTTTCTCTCCATCGGCCGGTGTTTCAAAATCACCCGGTTTACCAGGTTTAGTCGGATATCCTGATCCCCCTAAACTTGCACCACCTGCGAATAAATCCTCTCCACAAGCGGTTAAAAGACCACTTGTCAAAATGAAGCTCATGGATATTATTAATTTTTTATAAGTTGTTTTCGTCATATTGATAAGCTCCGAAACGGAAAGTTTTTGTTGCACCCTCTTTTCCTTCATCGAGTGCACAACGTTCAATAGCTAATTTAAGTACTTGTAGTGATAAATCTTCCCATAAGCGTAAACTTGCTTCTTTAAGTAAAGTAATCGATTCATCTGTTAGTTCATCAGCAAAAATTGCTTGTTCTAAATAGGATTCTTTTTCTGGCTGAAATAAATTATGAACTCCAGCAGCTAAATGTGCTTCTAAATTACTCGTTAATAATTTTCGAACCTCGAATTGCTCAACATCAGGCATAAAACTACGCTGCTGTAACACCACAAGGCCATCTTCTTCTTTCACAATATTTAGGCGTTCGAGTTCATTCAAAATAGATCTTGGATGCTTTTCAGTTGAGACTTTCTTTACTAAATTTTCAAAACTAATCTGATCATTACTCACAAATGGAATTTTTTCTGCCAATCCCTCTGCAAGCCACAAACCAATCACCCGAGCAGGAACACTTACTGGCTCTGCTACTTTTGCCTCTGTTAAAGGCTGACCAGCCTGCATTGCCTTTTTAAATGCATTCACGTCTTTGCGATGTAACCCTGAAAGTAAACTGACTGCTGAATCAGTTGGCTTTTGCTCTATACGCTCTAGCTCACTTAAAGCCTGTTGATAGAAAACAGGTTTTAAAGCAGTTACAAAGTCGTTATATCCCACTCCTGAACGAATTAACCATTGCGTCAGGTATTCCATTAACATTAATACCTGCTTCTGATTAAGTTCTGCATTGTTCGTTTGGAGTGTGGTCATAGAGTAACAATTTTCCTTCATATTTGAAAAACAGTATGGGCCGAGCAATTGTCACACTGAACGGTTTAAGATGCAATTTTCATTCTTAGACCTCTTTGGGAAACCGATCGACATAATGATTTGGTGCATTAAAATGGGTAAAAGAAATGCTGATTGAGACATCCAAACTTTCTACGCTATGCCACCAACCAATCGGGATGAATAGAGCTTCCCCTGCATTCAAAATACATTCAACAGGAGTAATTGATTTTGCTAAAGGATATTTTTCAAAATCAATTTTATTTGTATCACTCAACTCACTAAATACCCAATGATCGTTATATAGATGAGGAACTTGCAAGGCAGGAATTAAAGTTACTTTTTTTCTCCCATAAATTTGAACTAACATATTATTCGTTAAATCATGATGTAAGGGCGTAAATGTTCCTTTAGGTCCAAACCATAAAAAACTACGGTCATCCTTTAAAGCCAAATCACAGTAACCATCTGCAAAATCATCTATATCTGAAAATAATTCTTGAAGCATCTGATGACTATTTGATGCATTATTTGCAGTCATATAAAAATCGTTACTAGCATCAACTGACATAACTTTTGATACAAACTCTGACATCTTCATTTTCTGCTTTAGTGATGGAGAATGTCTTTCAAACTGTTCATCTAAATTTCTATTCATCTGAACCTCAACTAAATGATGACCAAATTTAGAAGCAAAATATTGCGGAGACCATTTGTGCAAAGCTGGCCAATGTTCTATTCCTTTTTTTAAAATCACAGGGCGATGTTGACTATAGTAACCCTTCACAAAATCAGAAAAATTTGGAGCAGTAATAGAAGGAATTTTTTTACTATAGTCAGAGTTTAACTGTGCCAATTGATCTACAGTTTCTATTAACCATTCACGCTTTTTAAGTTGATGATGCTTTTTCTTCAACATTTTATATAACTTATTATTTTCTAAATTATTTAAATATTCTTTTACTTTTAAACCATCATGCCCCTGCTCTATTAATATTTTTATAATTTCCGAAGACGTTACGTCATTTAAAACTTGTTCAATTATCCACTCTTGATCATGATCCAATAAAGTCTGAAATTTCAAATCATTCATTTCAAATTTTGGTTCAAAACCATTTGCTTTTAATACATCGACTAATTGTTCAACCCCACACCCTTTTTCTAAGTTTTCTTCAAGCCAGTTTTTCCACTCTAATGGCAACTGGTCAAACCATTTTTGGCTTTGTTCGAATATTTCAATTTGATTATAAGCTGCCATGTTGAACCTTTTTTCAAATTTGATCTTTACAACTGCATTATAATTGATCTATTTTAAAAATGTTAAATTTTCACATTTTTAATAAAAAAAGGGTTCATGTGATGAATAACATAGTAAAAGGAAGCAGCATTGCTTTGATTTTTATAGCTTTAAGTGGGTGTGGGTCTGACGATAACGATTCGGAACCGACACCGACACCAACACCAACACCGACACCAACACCAACACCAACACCAACACCAACACCAACACCAACACCAACACCAACACCAACACCAACACCAACACCAACACCAACACCAACACCAACACCAACACCAACACCAACACCAACACCAACACCAACACCAACAAGTGTAGCGGATCGCTTTGTTGGAAGTTGGTTAGCAGGCAAAGGAGGTTGTATTAACGGCTCTGCTCTAAAAATGAATGTCATTAAGGTTTCTGATAACAGCTTGCGATTTGCCAGTGAAACAGTACGTTATGAGAATGAATCGAACTGTACAGGTAACATTGTTGCAAGTTACCGCCAAGCTGAAGATTTTAGTCTGGTTTCAAATATTGGAGCACCTCAGACAGTACAAACCTCAAGCTATAACAAAGTAGATTGGCAGCTTGTAGTAGCAGGAAAGCTAACGCAGAAACAGCCAGCTATTCTAGGGTTTAAAAATGCAAACCAATTCTGTCTAGTTCCTACAGATGAACCAAATGCGATACATAATTATTTGCAGCAAGCAAACTTTGATCTCACAAATACCTGCTTCACAAAAACAACTCCACCAGCAAGCATGCAAAAGCCAACTCAAGTATTGGCAACAGCAAGTTTTAGACTAGGAGATAATAAGGAATCTTGGGCAGACGTATTAAGTCAACTTAATGATCAAGGACGCCAAGGCTACGCTCTTCTCACGCCATCTGTAAGATTAGATAATCCGGATGGAAGCTTTGCGCTGTATAAAAATTTATATGTTAAAAACAATAAATCCACTGATACATACACCTATAAAACAGTTGATGTTAAAACTAATTCAGTAGCAAACCGTTATTTACTATGGGTGAATGAGTTAAATAAACAAGGTAGCTTAGGCTATATATATAAGCTTTCATTTGGTGAGGTTACATCTGATACAGATAAATATTTATTTGTGAAAAATGATAAGAAACCTGCAACCTATTCGTATTCTAATCGCTTCTTAACTAACACTTCTCGCACCAGTATTCTAAATGCCTTCAATGAACTTGGTGCACAAGGTTGTAAGATAATTTACGCAAACTCAGAATTCACCAATAATGGCACAACGAATGGAACCTTCTATGTACCGACTTGTGTAAATAGTAGTACACATAACGGAACCTATGCGTATCGTTATTTTGAAGTTCCACAACATATTCCTTTCAACAAGGAAGATGCAATAAAACTTGAAAAACTTCTTAAAGAGCAAGCAGCTGAAGGTTACAGGTTAGTCGACGCGAACAATAACCTAGGCTTCTTTAATATTGATGGTTATCTATTTGAGCGCGACAGCGAAAATACAGGACCTATTGAATACAAAGTATTTATTGAAGATGCTGCATCCGAAACAGATGAGCCTTATATCTTTGAAAATCGGATTCAAGACCAAGGTACTTTAGGCTGGTTCTTTGCAGTTCGACTTGGATCGGTCTATACTAACTCACCAACAAATTATGATTTAGCAAGTGGTGTTGTTTTCCCTAAATAAGACATCTAAAAAACAAATAAGGCCACAACTGTGGCCTTATTTTTATTTAAAAATTATTAACTTATCCTAAGTTTTTAAAACCCTGCTGACGCCATGCTTCATAAACAATCACAGCCGTTGCATTAGATAAATTTAAACTTCTTGAGTTTTCCGCCATCGGCAAACGAATCCACTGTTCTTGTGGGAACATCAAGCGAACATGCTCAGGCAAACCGCGTGTTTCTGGTCCCATCAGTAAAGCCACAGGTCGATTCAAATCAACTGTATGCGGAGTTGCAGAACCTTTAGTGGTGAGTGGAAAAACATGCTCAACCCCTTTAGCTTTCAGGTCAGCAAGGCAAAGTTCTATGTTGTCCCAAATTTGCATACGTGCCCATTCATGATAATCAAGACCTGCTCGTTTGAGCTTTTTATCATCTAATTCAAAACCTAAAGGCTTGACCAAATGTAACTGTGCACCAGTATTAGCACATAAACGAATGATATTGCCTGTATTGGCAGGAATTTCAGGCTCGTATAGGACAACATGAATCACAAATTTTCTCGACTTTAATAACCAGCAATAAACTCAAATGAACTTATTGCCATTTTAACTGTTCACGTAAATTCACCACTTCACCAATAATGGTTAAAGTCGGTGCTACGATATGATGTTCAGACACTTTTGTTGCGATATCAGCTAATGTTCCAACTACAACTTTCTGGTCTGGTGTGGTTCCTTTAGAGATTAAAGCTACCGGCATATCAGCACGTTGACCATGAGCAATAAGTTGCTCACAAATGCGTTCTAAACCAACTAGCCCCATATATAAAACCAAAGTTTGATTTTCATAAACCAACTCATTCCAAGGAAGTTCAGGTGAACCTTCCTTTAAATGCCCAGTCAAGAAACGAACACTTTGTGCATAATCACGATGTGTTAATGGGATACCCGCATAAGCTGAACAGCCTGATGCTGCTGTTATACCAGGTACAACTTGGAAAGTGACATTCGCCTCAACGAGCTCTTGAATCTCTTCACCACCACGTCCAAAGATAAATGGATCACCACCCTTTAAACGACAAACGCGCTTTCCTTTTTGAGCATATTCAACCAGTAAAGCATTAATGCCATCTTGAGGAACAGAATGATTTGAACGGGCTTTACCGACATAAATTTTAGTCGCATCACGACGGCAAAGCTCTAAAATGGGCGCAGAAACAAGACGATCATAAATCACAACATCAGCTTGCTGCATAAGACGTAATGCTTTTAGTGTCAGTAACTCTGGATCACCCGGTCCAGCGCCTACCAAATAAACTTCACCTTTAGGTGCAGTCCATTCTGTTAAGGCTTGCTGAATCAAACCATTTGCAACTTCTAAATTGTCATTGAAAACTTGTTCTTTCAATGGGCTAGCATAGAGGTTTTCCCAAAAAATCCGACGCTCATCTGGATTGGGAATTTTTTCTTTTACCTGCTTACGCCACTGACCAGAAAACTCAGCCAACTTACCCATGCCATGCGGAACAATTGTTTCTATTTGAGTACGAAGTTGTCTTGATAGAACTGGTGATGCACCATTTGAAGCGACAGAAATAATTAACGGAGAACGATCAATAATAGCTGGAACCATAAAGCGGCAATGTGGAATATCATCAACACTATTGACCAATAAATTACGCGCTTCGCATTGTTCAAAAACAGCTTTATTCACTTGCGCATCATTAGTTGCAGCAATCACTAATCGATATGGTGTATTTAATATTTTTTCAGCAAAGGACTCGGCAAAATACTCTCCGCCTGTCGTTTTGACTAACTGTAAAAGCTGCTCTTCAATTGCAGGAGCAATAATATCGATTACTGCTCCCGCTTTGGCTAAAAGGTTTGCTTTGCGCAAAGCAATATGCCCACCACCTACAATCAGACAATGTTGCTGTTGCAACTTTAAAGAGATTGGAAAAATATCCACCTTAAACCTCTACATTAATCATCTGATTTGGGTTAAGCAAAAACCGTGCACAATTTAGATGCAAAGCTTAGTCAATAAACGTTGCACCACCCATATATGGGCGTAATACTTCTGGAATCTCAATAGAACCGTCTTCACGTTGGTAATTTTCCATTACAGCAAGCAAAGTACGTCCAACTGCCAGACCTGAACCATTTAGTGTGTGCACCAATTCGGTCTTCTTTTGATCCATTCTGTAGCGTGCTTTCATGCGGCGTGCCTGAAAATCACCCATATTAGAACAGCTAGAGATTTCACGATAAGTATTTTGGCTTGGAACCCAAACTTCTAAGTCGTAAGTCTTAGTTGCACCAAAGCCCATGTCACCACCACAAAGCAAAATCTTGCGGTATGGCAAACCTAGTGCCTGCAAAATGCCCTCAGCATGTGCAGTAAGCTCTTCAAGTGCTTGCATAGATGTTTCAGGTTTAACGATTTGCACCATCTCAACTTTATCAAATTGGTGCTGACGAATTAAACCACGGGTATCACGACCATAAGAACCAGCTTCACTACGGAAACATGGCGTATGCGCTGCATATTTTAAAGGCAAACGTTCGGTATCAATAATCTCATCACGAACGAAGTTAGTAACTGGAACTTCTGCTGTAGGGATGAGGTAATATTCTTTTTCACCTTGAAGTTTGAATAAATCTTCTTCAAATTTTGGCAACTGACCAGTACCACGAAGTGAATCAGCATTGACCAAATAAGGCACGTAAGCTTCTGTATAGCCATTCTTTAAAGTATGGGTATCAAGCATGAACTGTGTTAACGCACGTTGTAGACGCGCTAAAGAACCTTTCAGTACGCTAAAACGTGAACCAGTCAATTTAGTAGCAGTTTCAAACTCTAAACCACCCATCCACTCACCTAAGTCAGTATGATCTTTGATTTCAAAATCAAACTGACGAGGCGTACCCCATTTTGAGATTTCAACGTTATCATCTTCATCTTTACCAGCAGGAACAGACTCATCTGGTAAGTTAGGAATACTCAACGCTTTTTGTTCAATCTCGTTTTGTAACTCTGACAAAGCAACTTCAGCAGCTTTGATTTCGTCACCAATGGCTTGCATACGCGCCATGATTTCAGAAGCATCACCACCGGATTTTTTAATCTGACCCACTTGTTTTGCACCGGCATTACGTTCTGCCTGCAATTTTTCAGTTTTTGATTGCAAATCTTTACGGCGAGTTTCTAAAGAAGCCCATTCTTGAACATCTAATTGAACACCGCGTTTTGCCAAAGCCGCATTAACGGCTTCAATATTATTTCTGAGTAACTTAGGGTCGATCATAATCAATCATAATATGGGTAAAAAACTGGCTATAGTGTAAGGCCTTAACACTAAAAAATATAGTGATCATCTTCATAACGAATAGCTTTCACACAATTCTTAGAATAGATCACTTATTTTAAAAGTTATAGTTTGGCACACTTGGCAAATACTCAGGTTTAATGAACTTACCCGCTTCAAAATATGGCAGCGTTAATTCAGACATTCCCTCTGCATATGAAGCCAGCTCATAAATTGGATAGACAAATACAATGCCATTAGCACCATAGTAGAAATTATCGCTTAGCTGAAGTTTTTCACGGCTAATATTATGTGCTTGAAGCCAATTTGTATTTGCTTCAAAAAGAGCATCAACCAACTGTTTTTCAACATCTGGCTGAATAAGTTCAGCAACAGTAATGTGCTTTTTATTTAATAAGTCAAAATTTACAAATTCTTGATGAGACATGCCGTGTGCAGCACCAGCTGAGTACGAATAAGTCTGTAATGCAAAGGTAGCAAGATTATAGTTTTGCCCTAAATAGCGAACATAAATTGCACTTTGACTTGAACTTGGTTCACCTTCAGGTACTTCAACTGGTTGATCGGCTAAATTTGCAAAAGCATTCGGATCTGCTTTCTTTATACGATTGGTGAAGTAATCATTAATCCATTTTTGATTGGTCTGTACTGTTTGAAAATCATACTCAGTACAACCATCTTCTAAGCAAACTTTTGATTTTGGCAATTTTATTGGGATTACTTTTGCTTGAATTACAGGAACACCAGCCTCTTTCGTTTCTTTAACTTTTGCAGTCGAAGCAGCCTGCTCTTCTTTGGCTGCCGACTTTGGTTGACAACCAGTTACCATTGCCATTGCAGCCATTAATGGAAGAATAAAAATAATTTTCTTATCGTAAAGTCGCATAATAATCCCCATGAATTTACCTCTAACACTATACAAAGCGTAAGAATAAGACGGGGTTAAAAAATGTATCTGCCTCTCTTATATAAAAAAAAGCTACCTTTTACGGTAGCTTTTTTGAAGAGGCTTTAATTATTGGTCAATAACATCTGTACCTTTTGGCGGTGTAAAGTTAAAGACTGATGCCGGAATTGAAGCATTTACTTTAACGTTCTTAAAGCGTACATAGGTGGTTTGACCTAATGAGTCTTGTAATACCATAAGTGTAGGCGCTTTATTTGCTCCGAAGCTAATCGTTAAGCTTTGGAACGCCCCATCTTCTTTTTTAGGGAATAATGTGAAATAGAGTTTAGATTTATCGGGTTGTGTTACACGATAAGACTTCATGATTTGATTGGTATTACCAGAGAGTAATAATGCTGGTGTATCTGCAACCTGATCATCTAAGCTTTGGCGGACAGCTTGTTGTAAATCCGGATCATAGATCCAAACTGTTTTTCCGCTCGTTACGATAGTTTGTTTAGCAGGACTTACTGTTTCCCAATAAAATTTCCCCGGACGCTCAACTTTCATTGAGCCTTTAAATGTCTGGTTCATATGCTGTGCACTTAAACTCTTTTTCTGTGCCACAGTTTTTGTATTGGCTTTAGTTGTTTGTTCAAAGTCGGCAGTCAAACGCTGTAAACCTGATAACTGATTAACCAGGTTCCCAATTGCCTGTTGCTCCGGTGCTGCTACAGGCGCAGCAAACACTGTAGTACTCATTACAGGAGCAAGCACTGACGCGCTAAGTGTAATAGCACACATAGTTTTACGAAGCATATTCATGTCATCACCTTTTTAGTTGCTGTAAGACAACTTACTCTCTTTCAAAGTTATGAAACTGAGTAAGCTCTTAATTCAAGACTCATATTAACCGACAAACTCTGTGCTAATCATTGAGAAAATAAGATATTTTGTTATGTTATTCATGTTGTTTGTAGAATTTCATTCATCATGATGAAGATGAATAAAAATAAAGGCCATAAAAAAAGCCCACAAAATGTGGGCTTTTTTCGAGCTAAAACTTATACAGTTTCAACTTTTACGTAGCGACGGCCAAATTGACCTTTCACTTCGAATTTTACTACGCCGTCAGCAGTAGCAAATAAAGTATGGTCACGGCCCATACCAACATTTGCACCAGCGTGGAACTCTGTACCACGTTGACGAACGATGATGTTACCAGCAGTTACAGCTTGACCGCCGTAAACTTTAACACCTAACATTTTTGGGTTTGAATCACGACCGTTCTTCGTCGATCCACCGGCTTTTTTAGTTGCCATGTCTCTTACTCCTCGTGATTAGCCTGAAATACCAGTAATTTTCAACTCAGTGAACCATTGACGGTGACCTTGTTGTTTACGGTAGTGTTTACGACGACGCATTTTGATGATGCGGATTTTGTCGTGACGACCATGACCAATCACTTCTGCAGTTACTTTAGCGCCAGCTACAACTGGAGCACCGATTTGAATGTTGTCACCGTTTACAACCATTAATACATCATCAAATGTAATAGTCGCACCAGATTCAGCTTTCAATAATTCAACTTTAAGGGTTTCACCCTCAACTACACGGTGCTGTTTACCACCGCTTTGGATTACTGCGTACATAATGTACTCCAATCAGCCCGTGTCGTCGTGTCGATAAAGGGATATATCGATCTTAAAACGATCGCCACTGGGGTTATACAAGGCGACAGATTTTAAGTGAAATTTGATCAAACGACAAGTATTTTCTATCTATCAGTAAAGCATGATCCCCTATTCTTACAAAATCAAACAGCTTGGACTGGAATTTAGCAGTTTTCATTGATTCTGAATGAAAATTAAAATACAGTTCCAAACACAAATTGCGTCAAGAACAAGTTGTATTAATGCTGATGTCATTAAATTTATTGTTTTGCCGAAAACATCGTATTTTGCTTAAATAAAGAACAAAAAACGCTTAAAAACAATAGAAATGATTAATATCAGCCACTTGTTAACCTGTGCAACACATCTTTAATTGATACACTAACGCCACTTATCTACCAATACGGGGTTTTTCTTCATATGGTCATCGATTTCAAGCAAGACATTCTTGCGCCTGTTGCTTCAGACTTCGCTGCGATGGATCACTTGATTAATGAAGGAATTAGCTCAAAAGTCGGTTTAGTCATGTCTGTCAGCAAACACGTCGTTGAAGCTGGCGGAAAGCGTATGCGTCCAATCATGTGTTTGCTTGCAGCACGTGCTTGTGGTTTAGATAACATGGCAAATGCACAGCGTTTAGCTGCAATCATTGAAATGTTACATACCGCGACACTGGTCCATGATGATGTGGTAGATGAATCTGGGCTTCGTCGTGGTCGCCCTACAGCAAATGCGACATGGAACAATCAGACGGCTGTTTTAGTCGGAGACTTCTTGATTGCTCGTGCTTTCGATTTATTGGTCGATTTAAACAACATGACTTTATTGAAAGACTTTTCAACAGGTACATGTGAAATTGCTGAAGGTGAAGTATTACAACTTCAATCACAGCATCAACCAGATACAACTGAAGAAACTTATTTAAAAATTATTCATGGTAAAACGTCTCGCCTGTTTGAGCTGGCTACAGAAGGTGCTGCTATTTTGGCGGGGCAAGAAGCGTATCGTGAGCCATTAAGATTGTTTGCCGGTCATTTTGGTAATGCATTCCAAATTATTGATGATATTTTAGACTACACCTCTGATGCTGAAACATTAGGTAAAAATATTGGTGATGATTTAATGGAAGGTAAGCCAACTTTACCGTTAATTTCTGCATTAGCACGCTCAACAGGTGAAGAGCATGCGATTATTCGTCGCAGTATCGCAACCGGTGGAGTAGACCAACTATCTCAGGTCATCGAAATTGTACAGAAGTCTGGTGCTTTAGATTATTGCAACCAACGTGCCCAAGAAGAAACAGAAGCAGCACTGCAAGCTTTATCAAACCTACCCGATACACCGTATCGTCAGGCTTTGATTAACTTAACTCAGCTTGCGTTACATCGAATACAATAGATATTATTTTGCCTATGCATATAAATTTTTCAGATCTTTTTTTAAAAATAGAGAAGCAGCTTGAGGATCCTCAAGCTGTCATTGATGAAAATCTACTGATTGAACTCGTCAATGTCATCCGACCATCCAACCCACAAGATACGGATGAAATTAAGAAAAAAATACAGGCTTTTATTGAAAGTCTTTTGCGCACACCTACAGCGCCCTTCTTACTACAAACTTTTTTATTACGTTTAATTAATCGCTATAAGCAAGTTAGTTTATATGCTGATAGTGGAATTTTGTCTTTAGATGGTTTCTGGAACCAGCTTGGGCAAAGACTCGGAGCACATTTTTTACCTTTAATAGAAGATGCAAGCCAACTCAAAATATTAATTGGAAAAATTTTCTATTTAGAAAGTGACAAAATCTGGCTCAATAATATTGATGATGAAGATTGGGCAAATTTATTTAGCCTTATTGGGCAAAGCCAAAGTAATGTCGATGAGAAGTTAGTCATTCAAAGTGAAATGATTAAAGCCATTACAGTCTTATCTTATCGAATTAGTGGAATTGGTCTTTATCCCGAATTTATTAACGCTCAGCCAGAATTAACAGAATATGAGTCGCCGTTTTTAGTTCAGAACCGTGAAATTATTGAGTTTATTGAAAAGTATAAAAAACAAGAAATTTCTGAACATGAAATTGCAGTTATTTCCCCGCCCGATGCATCACAAGCATTTGTTATGTTGGAACAGTGCCGAGATGTGGTTTTAAAGATTCGTCGTGCGACCAAAAGAATTGGTGTCAGCTTAAGTTTGACTTATTTGCTGTCATTACTTGAGCAATGTCTTGATCGAATTGAGTTATTACTTTATCTGGTCGTAGATAACACTAAAGGAAAATATGTTTCTTTAGGACATCTGATTTCCGATTTAACCAAAGCACATTACAGCGAAAAAAGTGTTCGCTCATTACTCAGTACGACCAGTGAACTCATTGCTTTTCAGGTAACAGAAAATGCTAGCCGAACAGGTGAACATTACGTAAGTACAGATACCAAAGGCTTCTGGGGAATGTATAAAGCTGCCGCTGGTGCAGGTGTCATTATTGCCTTTATGGCATCTTTAAAAATTCTTGCTGCAAGAATGACAATGGCCCCGCTCATGCAAGCCTTTACTTTCAGTATGAATTATTCCCTAGGTTTCATTCTGATTCATGTTCTGCATTTTACAGTTGCGACCAAGCAACCCGCTATGACGGCGGCGGCTCTTGCTGCAACAGTGCAGCAACGTAAAGGCTCTAAAACGGCTCAAATTGCAGAGTTAGCGGCGCTTATTATTAATATTATCCGAACGCAATTTATTGCTATTTTGGGCAATATTTCAATTGCGATTCCTACTGCTGCACTCATCACTTTTGCTTGGCAGTTTTACCTTGATGAACCGTTATTAACCCATACTAAAGCAACATATCTTCTACACAGTTTAAACCCCTTTACTTCACTAGCAGTTCCACATGCGGCAATTGCTGGAGTATGTCTGTTTTTGTCAGGTCTCATTGCAGGATACTTTGACAACATGGCTGTTTACCGAAAAGTCGGCCCGCGTCTAAGAGCACATCGCCTTTTAGCTAGCTGGTTTGGGCAAGATCGCCTTAACCGTTTTGCTGAATATATTGAACGTAATTTAGGTGCGTTAGCCGGTAACTTCTTATTCGGTATTATGCTAGGAAGTATGGGGACCATAGGCTTTATCCTAGGTCTACCTTTAGATATCCGCCATATTGCCTTTGCATCAGCTAACTTTATTCAAGGTTTAATGACTATTAACGGCAGCCCAGATATCGGACTGATTATCGTGTCCTTTCTTGGTGTGTTATGTATTGGTCTCACCAACTTATTTGTGAGTTTCACCTTAACGATTATTGTGGCATTACGAGCGCGTCGAGTCCGCTTTGAACAATGGAAACCTTTAGCCAAATTGGTCATGACCCATTTTTTAACTCGTCCAAGCGATTTTTTCTGGCCACCAAAACAACCATTAGAACTTGAAGAAAACACTTCAACAAATAACGGAAAAAAAGCAGACCACTAAGAATTTTGCTTTGTACACAAAATGTGATTTTCGTCAATTTTGTTGTGATTGTTTTTCCAAATGTTAAAAAATTTTCAAAATGAATTTACGATGATCTATCAGGCTTGAAAAAAAGTGTACTGACAAGTACACTTTTAACGGCTTTCAGTAGTAGACACTGCTTGAACAAGCAAAGGTATATACATGCCCTATTTATTGCTTTTTATTGGTTGTATTTTTTTAGGATTAGGTGTTCTTGGTCTTTTTGTACCAAGACTTCAATCTTTGGATCTTCTCACCGTTCAAATATTGAGTGAAAATCGATCAGATTATCTTAACTCTATTACGACCTTTCTAGCACGTGTAGGTGGTATGCCTTTTGTATGTTTTTTATCCTTATTGGTGTGTATATATCAAGCATGGTATAAAAAATATATTACTGTTATTTTCATTAGCGTGGGTGTTCTTGGCAGTATCATCACGGGTTGGCTGCTCAAGTGGTGTGTTGACCGTCCAAGACCTCCACAGGTATATCATATTGTCGAAAGTTATGGTGCATCGTTCCCAAGTGCACATAGTGTTTATGCATCAACACTGGCTTGTATGGCAATGATAATGTTATGCCATAAGCCCAACACTAACTCTCCTTATATCATTTTGATTTCCTGTCTTTGGTTTATCTGCATGGGGCTTTCAAGAATATATGCTGGAGTTCATTTTCCAACAGATGTACTCGCCGGTTGGGGCATAGGTTTTATTTGGATTGCACTGCTTTGGCTCTGGTTATTACAAACACAAAGTAGGTTAAGTAGAAAACAAATATATTTTTAGATTTTATCTAAACGAGGTGGAACAATGATGTCGGCTAAGCTTTGGGCTCCTGCCCTTACTGCTTGCGCATTAGCAACAAGTATCGCACTTGTTGGTTGTAGCAAAGGCTCCGATGAGAAACAGCAAGCTGCTGCTGCTCAGAAAATGCCGCCTGCAGAAGTAGGTGTTATTGTTGCTCAACCACAAAGTGTTGAACAAAGTGTTGAACTCTCCGGCCGTACTTCAGCATATCAAATTTCTGAAGTTCGCCCTCAAACAAGTGGTGTGATTTTAAAACGCTTGTTTGCTGAAGGAAGTTACGTTCGTGAAGGACAGGCTCTATATGAACTGGATTCTCGAACTAACCGTGCAACGCTTGAAAATGCAAAGGCTACCCTTTTACAACAACAGGCAAATCTAGCTTCACTACGTACTAAGTTAAACCGTTATAAGCAACTTGTTTCAAGTAACGCTGTATCTAAACAAGAATATGACGACTTACTTGGTCAGGTTAATGTTGCCGAAGCACAAGTTTCTGCTGCAAAAGCTCAAGTAACGAATGCAAATGTTGATCTTGGCTACTCTACAATTCGCTCACCAATTTCTGGTCAGTCTGGACGTTCTTCTGTAACAGCAGGTGCTTTAGTCACTGCTAACCAAACTGACCCTTTAGTGACGATTCAACAGTTAGATCCGATCTATGTTGACATTAACCAGTCTAGTGCCGAGTTATTACGTTTACGTCAACAACTTAGCAAAGGCAGTTTGAACAATAGTAACAACACGAAAGTGAAATTGAAGCTCGAAGATGGTTCAAATTACCCAATCGAAGGACAACTTGCTTTCTCTGATGCTTCTGTAAATCAGGATACAGGAACGATTACTTTACGTGCCGTATTCTCAAACCCGAATCATCTGTTACTTCCAGGCATGTATACCACTGCACAGATTGTTCAAGGTGTAGTTCCTAATGCTTACCTGATTCCTCAAGCTGCAATTACACGTTTACCTACAGGTCAAGCTGTAGCAATGCTTGTTAATGCCAAAGGTGCTGTTGAGAGTCGTCCTGTTGAAACCTCTGGTGTTCAAGGACAAAACTGGATTGTAACTAACGGTCTTAAAGCTGGTGATAAAGTGATTGTTGACGGTGTTGCCAAAGTTAAAGAAGGGCAAGAAGTTTCAGCAAAACCTTACCAAGCTCAACCAGCGAATCCACAAGGTGCAGCTCCAAATGCGACAAAACCGGCTCAATCAGGTAAACCTCAAGCAGAACAGAAAGCATCTAATGCATAAGGGGTAGATTGAATGGCACAATTTTTTATTCATCGCCCCATTTTTGCGTGGGTGATTGCATTAGTCATTATGTTGGCAGGTATTCTTACGCTAACAAAAATGCCTATTGCACAGTATCCGACGATTGCACCACCGACAGTTACAATTGCTGCAACTTATCCTGGTGCATCTGCTGAGACTGTTGAAAACACTGTAACCCAGATCATTGAACAACAAATGAATGGTCTAGATGGTTTACGCTACATTTCATCTAACAGTGCTGGTAACGGTCAGGCCTCTATTCAATTAAACTTTGAACAAGGTATTGATCCAGATATTGCACAGGTTCAGGTTCAAAACAAATTGCAATCTGCAACTGCGCTTTTACCTGAAGATGTACAGCGTCAAGGTGTAACAGTAACTAAATCTGGTGCAAGCTTCTTGCAAGTTATTGCATTCTACTCACCAGATAACAGCCTTTCTGATTCAGACATTAAAGACTACGTAAACTCGTCTATTAAAGAACCGCTTAGCCGTGTTGCTGGTGTGGGTGAGGTACAAGTCTTTGGTGGTTCATACGCAATGCGTATTTGGCTTGATCCAGCTAAGTTAACCAGTTACCAGCTTACACCTAGTGATATTGCGACAGCTTTACAAGCGCAAAACTCACAAGTAGCAGTAGGTCAATTAGGTGGTGCACCAGCTGTACAAGGTCAAGTGCTTAACGCAACAGTGAATGCACAAAGTTTGCTGCAAACACCTGAACAGTTTAAAAATATCTTCTTAAAGAACACAGCATCTGGTGCTGAGGTTCGTTTAAAAGATGTTGCACGTGTAGAGTTAGGCTCTGATAACTATCAGTTTGACTCGAAGTTTAATGGTAAACCTGCTGGTGGTCTTGCAATTAAAATTGCAACTGGTGCCAACGCACTTGATACCGCAGAAGCTGTTGAACATCGTTTATCTGAATTACGTAAGAACTATCCAACAGGTCTTGCAGATAAACTAGCTTATGACACGACTCCATTTATTCGTCTTTCAATTGAAAGTGTTGTACACACATTAATTGAAGCGGTAGTTTTGGTATTCATTGTCATGTTCTTGTTCTTACAGAACTGGCGTGCAACGATTATTCCAACACTTGCTGTACCTGTTGTTGTGTTAGGTACATTCGCTGTTATTAATATCTTTGGCTTCTCAATTAACACCTTAACCATGTTCGCCATGGTATTGGCAATTGGTCTTCTGGTCGATGATGCCATCGTTGTGGTCGAAAACGTCGAACGGGTTATGAGTGAAGAGCAT
Organism: Acinetobacter sp. D009; assembly: GCF_038562025.1. Classification (NCBI taxonomy): domain Bacteria; kingdom Pseudomonadati; phylum Pseudomonadota; class Gammaproteobacteria; order Moraxellales; family Moraxellaceae; genus Acinetobacter; species Acinetobacter sp. D009. Next base: position 747,737 of record NZ_CP151886.1, on the reverse strand, counting down.
ACCGATCCGGTCACGGCGACCTCACGATCAATGCAACAGATTTCTGGCGCGTTAATTGGTATTACAAGCGTATTAACAGCGGTATTCGTACCAATGGCATTCTTTGGTGGTACCACTGGTGTAATTTACCGTCAGTTCTCGATTACCCTTGTAACAGCAATGGTTCTATCGTTAATTGTAGCGTTAACATTTACACCGGCACTTTGTGCAACCATTTTAAAACAGCATGATCCTAACAAAGCACCAAGCAATAATATTTTTGCTCGTTTCTTTAGAGGCTTTAACAATGGTTTTGACCGCATGTCGCATAGCTACCAAAATGGTGTTAACCGCATGCTTAAGGGCAAAATCTTCTCTGGCGTGCTTTACGCTGTAGTTATTGCTTTATTAGTGTTCTTGTTCCAAAAACTCCCATCTTCATTCTTACCAGAAGAAGATCAGGGTGTGGTAATGACGCTTGTTCAATTACCGCCAAATGCAACGCTTGACCGTACAGGTAAAGTGATTGACACCATGACAAACTTCTTCATGAATGAAAAAGATACTGTGGAATCTATTTTCACCGTTTCGGGCTTCTCATTCACAGGTGTTGGTCAAAATGCTGGTATTGGCTTCGTTAAATTGAAAGACTGGAGTGAACGTACTTCACCAGAAACTCAAATTGGCGCATTGATTCAGCGTGGTATGGCATTGAATATGATCGTTAAAGACGCATCTTACATCATGCCTTTACAGCTTCCAGCAATGCCTGAATTAGGTGTAACAGCCGGATTCAACTTGCAACTTAAAGATTCAAGTGGTCAAGGCCATGAGAAACTTATTGCTGCACGTAATACGATCTTAGGTTTGGCTGCACAAGATAAACGTCTTGTGGGTGTTCGCCCTAATGGTCAAGAAGATACACCTCAGTATCAAATTAATGTAGACCAAGCTCAAGCTGGAGCGATGGGTGTGAGTATTGCCGACATTAACAATACGATGCGTATTGCATGGGGTGGCTCATACATTAACGACTTCGTTGACCGTGGCCGTGTGAAAAAAGTTTATGTTCAAGGTGATGCGGGTAGCCGTATGATGCCTGAAGACTTAAACAAGTGGTATGTACGTAATAACAAAGGCGAAATGGTACCGTTCTCTGCATTTGCTACTGGCGAATGGACATATGGTTCTCCACGTCTTGAACGTTATAACGGCGTATCATCGGTTAACATTCAAGGTACACCTGCACCTGGCGTGAGCTCTGGTGACTCGATGAAAGCAATGGAAGAAATTATTGCCAAGTTACCATCTATGGGCTTACAAGGTTTCGACTATGAATGGACAGGTTTATCACTTGAAGAACGTGAGTCTGGTGCTCAAGCTCCATTCTTATATGCGCTTTCATTGTTAATCGTTTTCCTTTGCTTGGCTGCATTGTATGAAAGCTGGTCTATTCCGTTCTCGGTTTTACTTGTGGTACCACTCGGTATTATTGGTGCAATCGTATTAACTTACTTGGGTATGATTATTAAAGGAGATCCAAATCTCTCAAATAACATTTACTTCCAGGTAGCGATGATCGCGGTAATCGGTCTTTCTGCAAAAAATGCGATCTTAATTGTTGAGTTCGCAAAAGAGCTGCAGGAAAAAGGTGAAGACCTGATTGAAGCAACTTTACATGCTGCAAAAATGCGTTTACGTCCAATCATCATGACTACCCTTGCCTTCGGTTTCGGTGTACTTCCGCTTGCCCTTTCAACAGGCGCAGGTGCAGGAAGTCAGCACTCTGTTGGTTACGGTGTACTCGGTGGCGTACTCAGTGCAACGTTCTTAGGTATCTTCTTTATCCCTGTATTCTATGTGTGGATTCGTAGTATCTTTAAGTACAAACCAAAAACCATAAACACTCAGGAGCATAAATCGTGATGCAAAACGTATGGTCTATTTCAGGTCGTAGCATTGCGGTATCTGCACTTGCGCTTGCTTTGGCAGCTTGTCAAAGCATGCGCGGCCCAGAACCAGTCGTGAAAACCGATATTCCACAAAGCTATGCATATAGCGCTTCTGGTACGTCTATTGCTGAACAGGGTTACAAACAGTTCTTTAGCGACCCTCGTTTGCTCGGAGTGATTGATTTGGCACTTGCCAACAACCGCGACTTACGTACAGCAACGCTCAATATCGAACGTGCTCAACAGCAATATCGAATTACACAGAACAATCAGCTTCCAACAATCGGAGCAAGTGGTAGTGCAATTCGTCAGGTTTCTCAAAGCCGTGATCCGAATAACCCCTACTCTACTTATCAAGTAGGTCTGGGTGTAACTGCCTATGAGCTTGATTTTTGGGGCCGCGTACGTAGCTTAAAAGATGCTGCGTTAGATAGTTATCTTTCAACGCAAAGCGCACGTGATTCGACTCAAATCAGTCTAATCAGTCAAGTGGCTCAAGCGTGGTTGAACTATTCTTTTGCAACTGCCAACTTACGACTTGCAGAGCAAACGCTTAAAGCACAGCAAGATTCTTACAATCTCAACAAAAAACGTTTTGATGTGGGCATCGACAGTGAAGTTCCACTACGTCAGGCACAGATTTCTGTAGAAACTGCGCGTAATGATGTAGCGAACTACAAAACACAGATTGCTCAAGCTCAAAACTTGTTGAACTTGTTAGTTGGCCAATCAGTTCCACAAAACTTGTTGCCAACCCAACCTGTAAAACGCATTACGCAACAAAATGTATTTACAGCGGGTTTACCAAGCGACTTGCTTAACAACCGTCCAGATGTAAAAGCTGCTGAATATAACTTAAGCGCTGCTGGTGCGAATATCGGTGCTGCAAAAGCACGTTTATTCCCAACCATTAGCTTAACGGGTTCTGCAGGTTATGCATCAACTGACTTAAGTGATCTATTTAAGTCTGGTGGTTTTGTATGGTCAATTGGACCAAGCTTAGACTTACCAATCTTTGACTGGGGCACTCGTCGCGCCAATGTGAAAATTTCTGAAACTGATCAGAAAATTGCATTGTCTGATTATGAAAAATCAGTTCAGTCTGCGTTCCGCGAAGTTAATGACGCGCTTGCAACTCGTGCCAACATTGGTGAGCGTTTAACAGCTCAACAACGTCTAGTAGAAGCAACTAACCGCAACTACACACTTTCAAATGCCCGCTTCCGTGCCGGTATTGATAGTTACTTGACGGTTCTTGATGCACAGCGCTCATCTTATTCAGCAGAACAAGGTTTGTTATTGCTTCAACAAGCAAACTTAAACAACCAAATCGAGTTATACAAAACTCTAGGTGGTGGTTTAAAAGCAAATACTTCAGATACAGTGGTTAATCAACCATCTAGTGCTGAACTTAAAAAGCAATAAGTTTTAAATAACTTATTCACAAAAGCTCACTTCGGTGGGCTTTTTTATTGCAACTCATCTGAATATTTTTTATCTTGAAACCTTAAGAATTTAGATTGATAAAAAACAATGTTATTGAGTAATTTAGAAAGTGTGCCAGGCCACCAGATTGTAAAGCAGCTGGATGTTGTTTACGGAAGTACCGTTCGTAGTAAGCATGTTGGCCGTGACTTGATGGCAAGTTTAAAAAATATTGTGGGTGGTGAACTTACGGGTTATACCGAATTATTAGAAGAATCTCGCCAAGAAGCCATGCAGCGTATGATTGTAAAAGCCCAGCAACTTGGTGCGAATGCAATTGTGGGTATCCGCTTTTCAACTTCCAATATTGCACAAGGTGCTTCTGAGTTATTTGTATATGGCACAGCAGTGGTTGTACAGCCTCAAACCCCTCATCTACCCGATCCATTTAATGCATAGGTAGAAAATGGACAATCTTATTTTTCAGCTTGTTATTTTTCTCATTCTTTTCAGCATTGGTTGGGGTTTTGGCCGCCATATTGAACGAAAACATTTGAATGAACTTCTAGAAAAAGAGCAACAATTTGCCCATATCAGAATTGATACCAATCGTTTTGCAACGAGTGACCAACTGGGCCACTTTATTAGCAGTAATGTTGTGATTTCTCATGATTACTTTAAATATGTATTGGCATCTATAAAAAATGTTTTGGGCGGAAGACTAACCAGTTATGAAAGTATTGTTGAGCGTGCTCGCCGAGAGGCGATTGTACGTTTAAAACAACAAGCGCAAAGTGTCGGTGCTACTCATATTATGGGAGTTCGGCTGAGTACAACCGAACTCGGAATGCAAGGCGGAATGGTCGAAGTTTTTGCTTATGGAACAGCAGTTAAAGATTAATACTGCCCAACCTCAGAAAAATGAATACGTGGATTGCCAATATTTTTAGTTAAATGTTGGCAAATTCGGGTAATTTTCCATTGGTCTTGTTGTTTTGCCAAAGTAAAATAATAACGACCAAAAGAATGAAAATAATCATTTTCTGAAAAACGATAAATTTGATAATTACATTCTAGCCATGCTTGATCTTGTTCAATCCGAACCAGAGGATTGCTCAAATTGTGCTGTAGTCGCAAATGGGATAAAGCTTGTTGCCGAGAACCTTTATATTCATGACAAGACACCACACATAAAGGCTCTCCTCTAAATTGAAAATAGTCCACCTCAAGTTGATCTGCCAACAACTCATCAAAAGCATCCCAATTTTTCTGATCAAAGACCAATTGAAAACGCGTGACGACTTCTAAAATACGGTGATAATCCTGATCCATGGCGAACCTTCTATGCGGGTTTTTCACCAATTTAGCACGGCAAAATCACTTTTTTATTTTACTTTTGTTTTCCGAATCATTTTATAAAGAAGTTTTGGTGACATTCGAGAAACCATTACACCTAGTTTTTCTTTAGTCCCACCCACAACAATATATTCTTGACCCTGTACTAACGCTTTTACAGCTTGCTCTGCAAAAACATCTGCCTCTAAACCATTTTCAATTGCTTCATCTTGATGGCCTTGAGGTTCCCCTGCACCATTGAGTGCATTGAAAGAAACATTAGTTTTTACAAAACCAGGGAAAATAACCGAAACTTCGACACCTTGATCTGAGACCTCAGCACGTAAACTATTTGCCCACATGTGAATCGCTGCTTTAGCAGCCGAGTAGCTTGCACGGTACTGTGTACCCAATAAACCCGCTACACTCGACACAAATACAACTCGGCCAGACTTTTGTTTTAGCATGGTCGGTAGGACGGTTTTAGTTAACGCAACTTGTGAGAAATAATCGACTTCCATGATGGCGCGTTCGGTTGCCATTGTCGTGTCTTTAATTAAAGCACGTTGACTCAAACCTGCATTATTGATGAGCCAGTCAATACGGCCTTTCGCCTTTAAAATCTGCTTGTAAGCGTCTTGAACCTGCTTTTCATCAGTAATATCTGCGACCACAGACAAATGATGATCGGGATTTAATAAGCCAACCCGCACTTCTTCTAATTCTTCAAAACGACGCGAAGTCAAAATCAGCTTTGCGCCTTGTAAAGCCAACTCCCCTGCTAAGGCCTTACCCAAACCAGAAGATGCGCCCGTAATCCATACCACTTTATTTTGCAAAGTATCAAGTTTGGCCATGTGATGTTCCTATTATCTTTTTAAATTATGCTGCTTGGTGCATGAAGGCCAAAAAGTGGTTGATATAATGAGTTGCTGTGGTCTGATCGACCTGTGTCCCTAACTTTTCCAAACGTTTATAGCCCAAATGCGTCGTCATGTTGATGACTCCGTTAAGAGTTTTATCGACAACCAAATTAAATTTTAAACGCTTTTTAGGTTCACGTACTAGGCTTGTTACGCCTAAATCCACAATTTGTATGAGTGTTTCAAATGCAGCCGTAATGCTTTGCATATTACCGTCACGAATTTGCTGGGTAAGGGTTTCGGCTTGTTGTACGAGTTGAAGTGTGACCGGATAGGTAATATAAACTTGCTGCCCTTGCTCTTTCATGAGAGATGTCATGTAGTCAACTAAAGGTAAAAGACGTTCATTTCCAAAGAATGAAACTGACCAAGGCATGTATTTTCGAAAAGTCTCTAAAACTTGCTGAATAACTTTTTCAGACTCAGCTTGTTGTTTTGGAGACATGCTTGCATTTCCTGACTGTAAAAGCACAGAAAAAACCTGCTCAATAATTTCACAAGAAAGGTCAGACAAGACATCCCCCAAAACTTTTGCCTGACTTTGGCTTACCCCATCATGCAGTTTTTGCCGAATAGCCTCGAATTGTGTATAAGTCGAATCGGAAATTTTCAAAAAAACTTCATAACTCATCAGCAGCATCCTTTTTCAATTCTTTTGTAATTTTTGTGCCGTGTCGCCACACGATTAAATTGTGATCCATCTTTCATAAATCTACCGTTTTTTGAAAAAAATACAAAACCGTTTATCTGTTTTCAGCACATTAATTTCGAGGCATTTTTTTGCTACAATAGATGCAATTTTTTATGCATATTCGATCTAAGCTACTATGACTGACGCTCAAACCGCTCAAAATATTGCAACCACATACGATCCAACCGAGATCGAAAAGAAGTGGTACAAAACGTGGGAAGAACAAGGTTACTTCAAACCTTCTGGTCACGGTGAATCATTCTGTATCATGATTCCGCCACCAAACGTCACTGGTAGTTTGCACATGGGCCATGGCTTTAACAATGCCATTATGGATGCCCTCACCCGTTATAACCGCATGATGGGTAAAAACACTTTGTGGCAACCGGGTACAGACCATGCTGGTATTGCAACTCAAATGGTTGTTGAGCGTCAACTTGGCTTACAAGGCGTAACTCGTCACGACTTAGGCCGTGAAAAGTTCATTGAAAAAGTTTGGGAATGGAAAGAACAATCTGGCGGCACAATTACGAAACAAATTCGTCGCTTAGGTTCATCTGTAGACTGGTCACGTGAACGCTTCACGATGGACGAAGGTTTATCAAACGCAGTTAAAGAAGTATTCGTTCGTTTGCACGAAGACGGTTTAATTTATCGTGGTAAACGTCTTGTAAACTGGGACCCTAAACTTCAAACAGCTCTTTCTGACCTTGAAGTAGAAAGCAAAGAAGAAAAAGGCTCACTTTGGCACTTTAAATATTTCTTTGAAGACAAATCAGTTAAAACTCAAGACGGCAAAGACTATTTAGTTGTTGCAACAACTCGTCCTGAAACTTTACTCGGCGATACTGCCGTTGCCGTTCATCCAGAAGATGAGCGTTATGCGCACCTTGTTGGTAAAAATATTGTATTGCCAATTACGGGTCGTTTAATTCCGATCGTTGCTGACGACTACGTTGAAAAAGACTTCGGTACTGGCTGTGTAAAAATCACGCCTGCTCACGACTTCAATGACTATGACCTAGGTAAACGCAATAGCTTACCAATCATTAATATCTTCAACAAAAATGCCGAAGTTTTAGGTGAGTTTGAATATATTGCAAAAGCTGGCGAACAAATTTCTAAAACGATTACTGCACCTGCAGACTATGCTGGTTTAGAGCGTTTTGAAGCACGTAAAAAATTAGTTGCCCAAGCTGAAGCTGAAGGCTGGTTAGATCAAATCCAACCATATGACTTAAAAGCGCCACGCGGTGACCGTTCAGGTGTGATCATTGAGCCATTATTGACTGACCAATGGTATGTAAAAATTGCGCCTCTTGCTGAGCCTGCAATTGAAGCAGTTCAAGATGGCCGTATTAAGTTTGTTCCAGAGCAGTACAGCAACATGTACATGGCGTGGATGCGTGATATTCAAGACTGGTGTATTTCACGTCAGCTTTGGTGGGGTCACCGTATTCCAGCTTGGTACGATGAAAATGGCAACATCTATGTTGGCCGTAACGAAGAAGAAGTACGCGCGAAAAATAACATCGCTGCTGACGTTGAACTTAAACAAGACGAAGACGTTCTTGATACATGGTTCTCATCTGCACTTTGGACATTCTCAACTTTAGGTTGGACTGGCGACGCACAAAAAGATGCAGCAAATGATTTCTTAAAAACTTTCCACCCAACAGATGTGTTGGTGACTGGTTTTGACATCATTTTCTTCTGGGTTGCCCGCATGATCATGATGACCTTGCACTTTATGAAAAATGAAGATGGTTCATCGCAAGTTCCATTTAAGACTGTTTACGTTCACGGCTTGGTACGTGATGGTGAAGGTCAAAAAATGTCGAAGTCTAAAGGTAACGTACTTGACCCATTAGACTTGATTGACGGTATTGATTTAGAAAGCTTAGTTGCAAAACGTACAACTGGCCTAATGAACCCTAAAGATGCAGCGAAGATTGAAAAATCAACGCGTAAAGAGTTCCCAGAAGGCATTAATGCTTATGGTACTGACGCAGTTCGTTTCACGTTCTGTGCACTTGCAAACACTGGTCGTGATATCAAGTTCGACTTAAAACGTGTTGAAGGCTACCGTAACTTCTGTAACAAAATCTGGAACGCAACTCGTTTCGTTTTGATGAATGTTGAAGGCCAAACTGTTGGTCAAGAAGCGCGTCCTGATCTATGGGAACTTCCAGAACAATGGATTATCAGCCGTTTGCAAAAAGCAGAAGCTGCTGTACATCAAGCGTTTGCAACGTATCGTTTAGACCTTGCTGCTCAAGCGATTTACGACTTTATCTGGAATGAATACTGTGACTGGTACGTTGAGTTAACTAAACCAGTTCTGAATGATGCAGAAGTTTCAGAAGAGCGTAAAGCTGAAGTACGCCGTGTATTACTTGCTGTGATGGAAGCTTCATTGCGTTTGGCTCATCCGCTTATGCCATATTTGACAGAAGAAATCTGGCAGACTCTTGCACCAATGCTTGGTCAAGGCGGCCCAACGATTATGACTGCTCAATACCCGATTCCTGAGCAAGCAAAAATCAATGAACAAGCTGAAGCAGATATGCAATGGCTTCAAGGTTTGATTGGTGCCGTACGTAACATCCGTGGTGAGTTGGGCTTAGGTAATGCGCGCTTGTTGCCAGTATTACTTCAAAACACATCTGATGCTGAACGTGAACAAATTATTCGTATTGAAGCATTGTTCAAAGCATTGGCTAAAGTTGAAAGCATTGAGTTCTTGAATAAAGACCAAGAACCACCTTTGTCTTGCTCTAGCGTTGTAAGCCATGCATCGGTATTTGTACCAATGAAAGGTTTAATTGACCCTAAAGCTGAGCTTGCTCGTTTGCAAAAAGATTTAGATAAAATCCAAAAGCAACATGACCAAATTGCGGGCAAACTTGCAAACGAAGGCTTTGTATCTAAAGCACCAGCAGCGGTTGTTGAAGGTGAAAAAGCGAAGCTTGCTGAGTTTGCTGCTCAGTTAGAGAAAGTTAAAGCGAATATGGAGCAAATTGCTGCGCTTTAATCTTTAAAGTTTACAATTTAATCTGTAGTATAAAGGGTTGATTATTCAGCCCTTTATACTAAGATTAACATATGAAAAATTTTACTTTAAAAGCATTTAAAATATTGAATTTAAACAACGAATATGATGTTTCTCTAGAATTTCGTGACAATAAAAAAATTATAGTTTCTGAAAATGGTAGTGGAAAAACTACAATTTTAAATATTTTTTACAGTTTTTTTTCTTTAGATTATAAGTCAATCTCAACTTATAATTTTGACTCGATTATTATAATACTTTCTAACAATCTAACTTACAAATTTTCAAAATTAATTTTAAGATCTTTTTTAGACTCAGAGCGACTAAATAGTTTAAATGATTTTATCAATAGTGACTTTATAGAAATATATAAAGATTTTATTCAGAGAAATAATATAAATCCCAATAAAGAAGAAATTCGCCCTCTTAACTCTACATTTACTGCATTAATTTATCTGTATGTTTATGAAAACAAATTTAGTAGCAAAGTAATAAAAAATACAAGCTCAATAATAAAATCTGAATTAAAATCAAAAAACAACAATGAAATTTTAAAAATAATAAAAGATTATGAAGACATTCTATCACTTTATTTTCAAGATTATAATGATATATTTCAAAACTATGAAACATCATTAAAAAATGAACAAAATATTAATGAACTATATCTCAATATAAAAAGTAAATCTAAAAACCAATCAAAAAACATAATTGAAGATATGCAAGAACAGCTAAAAACAATGGAGGTCCGTGTTAATTTATTCAAAGAATTTAAAGATTTAAAGATTATTTACCTACCAACATATCGTAGAATTGAGCATAACATCGATTCTTTGTTCGATGAATTTAGCAACAATGAATTAAATTATGAATTTATGATTAATAGTAATGATATTAAAGAAAAGTTTATGAGTAATAAGCTAATTCAATTTGGTATAGAAGATATCGAAAACACTTGGAGAGATATATCAATAAATCTAAGAAAATCTATGATTGATGGATTTAATAAGTTTAGTGGTCTCATGCTAAAAAACTCAATTTCCTTCAAAAACCCAACCAAAAATCAAATTCAAGGTTTATCTGAAAAAATAAATACAATAAAAATTATATTTGAAAGACTAGGTGAGGACAACATTTCAAAAGAGACGAAAAACAAAATAATTGAGCTATTAAGCACTAAAAATCAATTAAATCATGAAAAATATAATTTCTTATACTATATGTTAATAAATTTAATAAAGATTTATGAAAATCAAGAAAAGTCTGAAATAAATATAAAAAAATTTGTTAATATTTCTAATGAATTTTTTAATTTCAATAACAAAAAAATTATTTATGATGAGAACAATGTTGATATAAAAATATTAAAAAAATATAAAAAAGAATATAAAACTATTGAATTAAACAATCTATCATCAGGTGAAAAACAAATTATTTCACTTTTTACTAGATTACTATTAAAAGAAACTAGTGAAGAAGTAAAATATTGGATAATAATAGATGAACCAGAATTATCTCTTTCGATAGAATGGCAAAAAATTTTATTACCAAATATATTAAAAACTGATAGATGTGAATTCTTATTTGCAACTACACACTCGCCATTTATATTTTCAAATGATTTAAAAATCAATACTGCTGATCTTTCTCTAGAAATGAAGGAATCTAACAATGACTGATCGCGTACAATCCATGTTAGCTGAGTTAGAAGATGACTCTGTCACTTTTAAAATTTTTATGGAAAAATTTGAAAAAAACTCAAACAGATATTTTTTATTTTTTGAAGGCGAGGATGATATAAATTATTATAATATTAGCTTAAATTCCTATCTAGGATCATTTCAAGAGGATTGGGATTATATAGTTTCTTATGGTCGAAAAAATGTTGAATTAATTATAAAAACCTTAGAAAACCATACTAAACAAGAATATAGATCATCATTTTTTTTTGGTTTTATTGATAAAGATTATCATGAGAATCCACCATCCTCTAATAAAATCTATATGACACCTTATTATTCAATTGAGAATTTCTATACTAATGATATTTTCATTCGTAATATTTTAATTCATAAGTTTAAATTTACAGATGAAAATCAACCTCTCAGCTCATCCGATTACAATATATGTTTTAATAAATTCATGATACTTCTAGAACAATTTATTAATATAATTCAAGATCTAGATGCTTTAATTCGAGCGAATAGACTCATGTATGAAAATAATATTACAGATTTAAAAATTAATGCACGGGATCTAAATTTAGATAATATTATTTATATAAGCTTAGATGAGGTAAAACTACGCATAAATCAATCATTATTTGAATTTATTAATGTAGATGAAGATAATTTTGAATCTACTTTTTTAGAAAAAGCTAAGTTATTTTATAAAAATAAAGGCTTAACTGAGCTAAGTTATTTTATCCGTGGGAAATTCATGCTTTATTTTATTCATAACTTTATTTTCAGATTAAAAGAAGCATCTCAAAATAGAGAATTAAAAAAAATATACTATAAAAATACAATAAAGAAGTGTCGAGATGAAAATAGGAAATTTAAATCAATTAATATTTCTGTTTATAAAGAAAGCCATGATATTATTTCCGATTTCTCTCAATATGCGATTCGGCCTATATGCCTTAATTCTTTTTTAGAAAGAGTTGCTACAAATCATAAAAAAATTGCTTAAAAAATCAACTTGCTCCTAATCTCATATCTATTAGGATTAGGAGCATTTACTTAAAAATTAAAGCACCCCACCACCCAACAACATCTCTATCCCACTCACTTTTTTCATATGTTTTAAACGTTCCTTTTCCCACTTCAACTGCTGCTTTAGCTCAACACAGTCAGCATCTACCGCTTTATAAATATCACTAATATGTACATGCTCTGCTTTTACATTTTTTGCTAATTGAAAAGAATCTAAAATCTCAGCTATTTGGCTTTCAAGCTGCTTACTTTGTGCATCTAAAGCGAGTTTATAAAACCGCAACTGCTCAGCAGATAGCTCTTTAGCGCCTAGCCCTTTATTCTGTTCAAGCTGTAACTGAAGTTTGAGTAAATAAAACAAATCCTGCTTTTCATAAGCCTGACTTGCCTGTTGGAACAGCTCCGTTTTTTCTTCTTTTTTAGTTTCATCTTGCTCGCGGTCTGGGTGAATCATCGCGGCAATTTTTAAATAGACTGTTTTAAGTGACTGCGCTGCCATTTGCTCAGCTTGTTCACGTTTCTGTTGTTGTCTTTGCTGTTTAGCTTGTTCCCGCGCTTGTTGTTGCTCGGCAGCATACTGTTCAAAGTCTTCTTCTAACTCTACGCTTTGCTCAGAATTTTCATCATATTCAAATTGTATTGACTGAGCTTTTTTATTCTTTTTTGCCGATTCCGCTGCATGTTGCTGATAAAAGGTATCGATCTGCTTTACCAGCTCCAACTGTTCAGCAGATAGCATTTTTGAGCGCTTCAACATTTGTGCAAGCTGGGCAATTTTTTCATCGATTTGTTGTATATCCGCTTTAGAAAACTCATGGCTATGCAATATATTCCAAAGTTGCTCTAACTGCTGAAATAGCACTATATGTAAATCATTATACACAGGCATCAGTTTTTGGCGTATGTGCTGTTGAATCTCAGCTTGTGCATTTTGCCATGTGCTCAGGCTAACTTTTTGCTGTTCTATTTTATCAATCAGGCGATTCAGTTTTTTCTGCTGTGCAGACGGCTCAGACCTTTGCTGCAAGCTGACTTTGAGATCAAAGGACATACTCATCCACCTGAAAAAGAAAAAAGTGTAGCAATAATCAGATGAGGAAGGTAGTAAAGCATTTATTAAGTCATCATCAACCTATTCATTTTTAAAAAATAGAATGTGTCTTAACTAAAGTTTATATTTTAAGAAATCCACCAAATCACTAATGGCAAAGTCACGGCAGCACATAGAGTTTGAAAGCTAATCACGGCTGCCATAAGTTGACTATCACCACCCAAAACTTTGGTTAAAATGTATGAAGCAGAAGCAGTCGGTAGCGCAAAGAAAATGACTAAAATTTGTGTTTGCAAACTTGGTAAATCAAACCACATGCAGACCATATAAGCCAAAGCAGGTACTGCTAAAAGTCGAGCAAACGTATCTGCTGCCAATACCATAATGTCTTTTTTAATTTGCATAAACTGTAAAGCTGCGCCAACACATAACAACCCTAGTGGCAAACTCGACACTGAAAAAAGCTTAATAAACTGAGTAAAGCCTTCCCAAATTGGGATTTGAAGTGCATTGACTGCTGCTCCGACCACACATGATGCAATCAACGGGTTTTTAAGGAGTGCAATCAAAACAGGTTTAATTGCCATGTGTTCTTTAGAGGTTAGAGCAAGCACCGAAATAACATTCACAAGCGGAATGCAAAGCGCCAATAAAATTGCCAGTATTGCCATTCCTTCACTTTTAAAAAGCGATGTCACTAAAGCCAAACCAATATAGGTATTAAAGCGAACCATACTTTGTACGTGCACACCAAAACGTGCAGGTGGTATGTGCCAAAATATTCGGAGGATGTATAAAAAGATGGTGACTGCTAAAACCACAACCAACATCGCAATGATGGCTGTACTCAAGCTTTGTAAGTCAATTTTTGCGGTCGATAGCGTACTAAAAAGTAAAGCGGGAAATAGAATATAGTAATTTAACTTCTCTGCCCCAGCCCAAAACTCATCGCTAAAAAAACGATATTTTTTAAATAAGTATCCCGATGCAATTAATGCAACTAAAGGAAAGAGAGATAAAACAATACTATTCATTTCTTTACTCGAGTTTTGTTAGGGCTTGCTGTTTTGGCAATTCGCTTGGCTTACTCATATATTAAAGATAATGAAAACTCATGATAAAATGAGTTTTTACTCATAACAAATACAACATGACATTTACCCAGCTTGAAATTTTTGCACTCATTGCTGAACTAAAAAGCTTCACTGCTACTGCAGAAAAGCTGGGAATTTCACAGTCGGCAGTTTCCCATGCGCTTAAATCATTAGAACAACAATGGGGCATTAACCTGATTTCAAGAACTCAAAGCGATATTGAGCTCACCACGACAGGCCAGCAGCTACTTACACATGTAAAAGAGTTATTGAGTATTTCCGATACATTAGAAAAAGAAGTGGCTGCCATCCACGGTTTAAACGAAGGAACATTACGTATTGGTTCTTTTGGGGCTTCATCATCTATTTATCTATTGCCTGAAATTTTAGAAACCTTTCGGCAGCGCTACCCTAAGATCGAGATTTATATTGATGAAGGTGAAGATAAAGAAGTTGCCCAGTGGCTATTGGAACGGCGTATAGAAGTTGGTTTCTTGATTATGCCAGATGAGCGATTCGATACATTCCCTTTGATTGAAGATCGTTTTGTGGCCCTAATTCCGAATAGTTACTCGCTCGCCCAACAACTCTATATTGATCCAGTACAGCTAGAAAATTGCCCTTTTATTATGACAATGGCGGGTAGTCGACATCAGGTCGAATTAATTTTAAAAAACTTTGATGTGAAACCAGACATCAAGTTTTATGTGTCACAAATTCTAAGTATCGTCAGCATGGTCCATAACCAGTTAGGGATTTCGATTGTCTCTGATATGGTGCTCACCAAAGAGTTACTCTCACTCTATCCAAATGTAGTTAAACGCCCTTTTAAACCGAACCTTAAACGTTCTATTGGTCTCGCAGTCAAAAATAAAAAGCACATGAGTCCCGCTGCAAAAGCTTTTATTGAAGTCGCACAATCGGTTTGGTCAGATCATTAATTGAATATGAGCGAGTCTTTTTTAAACTTTGAGAACGAACTCTTTCAGGTCAATTTATAAGCGTATTAGATGACTTGTAACGTAAAAAGCGCCAAAACCGCCCCTCTTTAACCAAATCAACGCACCATTTATCGCCAAAAACTACTTATTTAATCCAAATTGGTGCGCTTATTGCATATTCACTTTTATGCAATTGAGTTTGTTTCGACAAACTTAGGTTTTTAGATTCCTTAAATCTATTTTGGTGCAATTTACAGACCCAGATTTGTTCCAAAATGGAATTTAGCACTTTTTTCGAGCATGCTATGCAAAATGTAGATCTATTTTTCTTATTACTTGGTGCTGTTTTGGTTCTTGCCATGCACGCAGGTTTTGCATTCTTGGAACTTGGTACGGTTCGCCATAAAAATCAGGTGAACGCACTTAGTAAAATTCTGACTGACTTTGCCCTTTCTGCAATCGCATATTTCTTTGTTGGCTACTACATCTCTTATGGCCAGCACTTCTTCCATGATGGTACGGTTTTATCAAGTGATCATGGCTATAACCTTATGCGTTGCTTCTTTTTACTCACTTTTGCTGCGGCAATTCCTGCCATTATTTCGGGTGGTATTGCTGAACGCGCAAAAATGCGTTCACAAGCAATTGCCACACTCGCTTTAGTTGCGCTGGTATATCCATTTTTCGAAGGTATGGTCTGGAATGGTAACTACGGTCTGCAAAAGTGGTTAGAAACAACCTTTGGCGCAGCTTTTCACGACTTTGCGGGTTCAGTCGTAGTTCATGCCATGGGCGGTTGGATTGCACTTGCTGCTGTCATTTTATTGGGGGCGCGTTCTGGTCGTTATAAGAAAGATGGTCGTGTAAGTGCTCATCCGCCATCTTCTATTCCATTTTTAGCGCTTGGTTCATGGATTTTGATTGTTGGCTGGTTTGGCTTTAACGTGATGAGCGCGCAACGTGTTGATGCAATTTCTGGTCTGGTTGCCATTAACTCACTCATGGCTATGGTTGGCGGAACCATTACAGCAAATGCGATTGGAAAAAATGACCCTGGTTTCTTACATAATGGTCCACTTGCTGGTTTAGTGGCAATCTGTGCAGGCTCTGACATTGTTCATCCAATCAGTGCACTTGTTATTGGTGGTGCAGCTGGGGCTATGTTTGTATATCTATTCACCTATACTCAAAACAAACTTAAAGTTGATGATGTACTTGGTGTCTGGCCGCTACACGGCGTATGCGGCGCATTCGGTGGTATCGCAGTAGGTTTATTTGGTCAACAATGGCTTGGTGGCTTAGGAGGTGTCTCATTCATCTCTCAACTCATCGGAACAGCGCTCGCGATCGCTATTGCGCTTGCTGGCGGCTTTATTGTTTACGGCTTGCTTAAAGCAACTATCGGCATTCGTTTATCTCAAGAAGACGAGTTCCGTGGTGCAGATTTGTCTATTCATAAAATTTCAGCAAATTCTGAAGAGGGTATGTTTTAATACTTTCTAAAGTGCTCAGGGCGACGATACTTCTCGTCGCTTTTTTATTTTTAAGGAAAATTGAACTTCTTTCTTCAGTATAGTTTAAGAGCAATTTAAGTTTTATTTTATGTAATGCCTTTACCCACAATCTAATTGATGTTGCATGGCATGAATCAACAAAAACAATTTTTCCAGATTAATATCATTCTTCTGTTTTTCAGTTTTTTTCTGCTTTTAATCATTTTTCCAGTGGGTGGGAAAATTGATATGTACCTCATCCAACCTTGGATCGATTCAACGGGTCATTTTTTCAATCGAGACAATTGGTATCTGGAAAGACTTAATCATGAGATTGTAAAGCAGATCATTACTGGCATTTATGTCATCTTTTTTAGTCTATGGCTTGCATCATTTAAAGTTGAGAAATTAAAGCTTTATCGCTGGCAATATGGTTATATGTTTTTTGTGAGCATGATTGGTAGCGCACTGGTTGGTCTCTTAAAATCACAATCTGCTCATGCCTGCCCTTGGAATATGATTCATCCTAACAGCTTAGGTGGCTATATTTGGGACTTTACTGCGAAACATGGGCATTGCTTTCCGGGTGGACATGCAAGCGCTGGCTTTATTTTAATGACAGGTTATTTTGTTTATCGTCTTGAACAACCCAAACGTGCCTATTTTTATCTCATTTCAGGCATTTTATTAGGCTTTATGATGGGATGGGCACAAATGATGCGTGGAGCACATTTCCTAAGTCATAATTTATGGACAGGTTGGGTCATTTGGGCGGTAAATATCTTATTTTATGCCGTTTGTATTCACCGCTTTGAGTTTGAAAAACGAGTCAAACAAGAACTTGTCTAACTCAAGTCCTTGTTTCGTGAACATGTAAAATCTTTGGAAGTTTAACCAAGACCGAAAGTCCACCAAGCTCTAAACTTCTGTCTAGTGTCAAAGTCCCACCTAAACGTTGAGTTGCTCGGTCAACAATGGATAGACCTAAACCACTCCCCACTTCAAGATGATGATGTACACGATAAAAACGCTTTAGAACTTTATCATAATGTTCTGGGTCGATCCCCGCGCCGCTATCTTCAATTTGTATACACGCATCGCCATCTGTAGCAGTGAAAACAGAAATATTAATCATCCCCTCATGAGGGGTATATTTGATGGCATTATCAATTAAGTTAAAAATAATTGAATGAACAGTTGGCTCAACACTATGCATTTCAATTGGCTCGTTACGAACAAAGCCCAAGTCGATTTCTTTTTGCATAGCCAGATTAACAAGCTGCTCAACACAATTTAAAGCAACATCATTAAGCTGAAAAGCCCTCGTCGGTTCAATCACACTTAAAGAAACATCCTGTTTAGCTAGCGCTAAAAGCTGTGTCACCAAGTGCTGAATACGCGCTAATCCTTTACTCAAATTTTGCAGCGATTCCTGCTCAGGAAATTGACTAATTAAAATTTTAGTTTGTAAATTTAAAGCAGTCACAGGAGTTCGAAGTTCATGGGCAGCATCTGCAATGAACTGTTTCTGCTCATTTTGTGCCTTAGAAATGCGCTCAAAAAGACGGTTCATTTCATCAATTGTGGGTAACAATTCTTGAGGATAATCTACAACTTCAATAGGCGTCAGCTCTTCTGAGTCACGATGAGTCAGTTCATTTTTAAAGTCATCAATCGGCTTCAGCCCACGACGAATAATTGCAGCTAAAGCAAAAATCGCAAATGGTAAGATAATCAAATATGGAATGAACATGCTACCTGCAAGTTCCCAAGCAAAAGCCTCACGAACCTTTTCTTGCTGGCTAATCTGAATCTGGTAATCCTTTAACGGTAAAACATAGGTACGGATTAAGCCGTTACTGGTTTTATGTGAGTAAAAGCCAGCTTGTGCAACAGGTGGAACCAATAAATGGAGATGGTGTGATAAATGGGCTTGATCTTTATAAGCCCAAATATCTACAAATAGATCTTCTTCATGATAAGTTTTATGAAAATCAAATTCACTGCTTACCGTTTTTAATGGATATTCAGCTGTTCGCTCAGCTAAATAACGCATTTGGGTATCTAAAATTTCATCAACTTCTTGCAGTGCAACTTTATACGCACTAAAAATTAATATACAACCTAAGATGACACTGAAAATTGAGGTGCCCCAAATCAGTCGTTTTTTTAATGAATAATGCACTGTTATGAAGTTCCAAAATTAAGTTACGATTGCCCTAAACGGTAACCCAATCCTCGAATAGTTCGGATAAAGTCTTTCCCGAGTTTAGCTCTCAGGTGATGCACATATACTTCAATCGTATTACTGGTTACATCACTATCGAAATCATATAACTTATCTTCAAGATTTGCTTTAGAAAAGATTTTATTTGGGTGGCTCATTAAAGGAATCAGAATTGCCCACTCACGATTAGACAAATCAATACGCTGTCCTTTAAAAGTTGCAATGTGTTGTTCAACATTTAAAACCAGATCACCACTTTGTAATAGTTGCTCATGATTCGCAAGCTGAGCCTCTACGCCACTACGGCGTAATAGCGCATGAATACGAGCAAGTAATTCATCAAACTCGTATGGTTTGATCAAGTAATCATCTGCACCATGGTTTAAACCATCAACACGGTTTTGTAACTGATCTCGCGCTGAAATAATTAAGACGGGAGTTGCTGCTCTTTGGCGAATTTGCTTTAAGACCTGCATGCCATCCATCATAGGTAGCCCTAAGTCCAAAAGAATTAAATCGAATTTATTTTTAGCCAACTGAGCCAGACCGTCTAAGCCATTATTGACCCACTCCACTTCAAATTGATGATATTGCAGCAACGTTATTGTTGACTCTGCAATCATAAAATCATCTTCAATCATCAAGATTTTTGTCATGTTCTAGGCTCGCTTTAATTCACATGGGCACAAGAGTGCAGCATATCCAGTTGAGGGTTGATGACCTGAGTTTTTACACCTAACAAACTCAGTAAGCTTGGGAATAAATTATCCTGACTTAACTTTTCTTTAGTTTGTTGGCCTAAACAACTCACTTGTGCAAGGTTGTGTTGTTTCCAGCTATCAGAAAACCACATCATCATTGGTACATGCGTTTGTTGGGTCGGTGCAATTGCATACGGTGAACCATGTAAATATAAACCATGTTCACCCGTCGATTCACCATGATCAGATAAATACCATAAACCTGTTTGATATTTCGATAATTCTTTTAGGTTATTAATGATCTGACTTAACACATGGTCTGTATATACAATTGTGTCATCATAACTATTTAATAACTCCGTTTGAGAGCAGCCCTGTATCGCATTAGTATCACAAGTCGGTTTAAACGGTTGATATTGGGCAGGTGCACGCTTGTAATAGGCTGGCCCATGACTTCCGACTTGGTGTAAAACAATGAGTCGCGGACGAGTATCTTCTTTAGGAATAGTCGCTAAATACTCATTTAAGCTATCGATTAAAATATCATCATAGCATTCGCCATCTTTACACCATTTTTGCTTTAACTTTTCTGGTATTTTGTACTGTTCAACACGATCACAAGTACCCTTACAGCCAGAGTTATTATCAATCCAAGTTACTTGGTAACCCGCACGTTTAGCTATGTCCAATAGACCTTCACGGTGACTTGCTAGTTGTTCATCGTAGTCAACGCGAGGCATTCCAGAGAACATACATGGAACCGACACAGCAGTTGCTGTACCACATGAGCTGACTTGGGAAAAATTCAAAATATCTTGTTTGGAAAGTTCCGGATTCGTATTTTTCGAATAACCATTTAATGCAAAACTTTCCGCACGAGCTGTCTCACCAACAACGAGAACCATTAATTTAGGCAAGTTGCTTTGTACTTGCTGAACTTGATGAGCATCTTCTCCATAATGTATAAGTGGCAAGTTCTTCTTAGGTGCCATTTTGTGGTAATAAGACATTAAGGAAGAAATGCTATTTTGTGGTGAGATCATACCTTTCAAATCACGATGCTCACGAAAAATAGATGCAAAATCAACATAATAAACAAATAGTAAAACACCCACGATTGCACATGAGGCTACAATCGAACCAAGCTTTTTCATCAATAAATAAGATACTTTTTCTTTTTTAAGCTTTACCTGAGTAATTAAAATAATCGGCAAAGCAACAAAGAAAACTGTCCAAAGCCCGAAACGTAATGAAATTAAATCAGAAACTTCAGATACATCAGTTTGTATCATATTTTGAATCTGATCAGGTGAGATAATTACACCTAATGTATTGACGAAATAAGAGCTAAAACCACCAATCACGACCAGTAAAATTGCAAAAATTTTAGCGGTCCATTTCCAGTTTAAAATCTGTAAAACCGCATAATAAGCAGCAACCACAATAACTACAGTAGCAGCTAAAAATAGAATAGCCTTTATTCCAAAATATGGAGTTAAAAGATGGACTTGGTGATAAAAACCAATATTTAGAATTGCCCCTAACCAAATGGCTATAATCAAATTAAACATAAACAGTGAAATCTGTTTATGTTTTAAAGTAGAAAAAAAATTCAGCATCTTGGGTGACTACAATCTTTTTATGATGCTCTAATGTAGAAATTGAAACTTAAAAATGACTTAAATAAAAAATGATCTAATTCTGAAGCTTTAAAGCAAGCTAATTCTTTTAATTTATATAAAAAAAGACGAGATTAGATTTAACCTCGTCTTTTGAGCTTTTAACTAAATATTGTTTTTAGAAACTATATTTAGCCATTAAACCAACACGGTTGTCTTTGTAAGACTTACCATCAAATGTATCACGTTTACCGTTAACGTATTCAACGCCTAAATCAATTGGTTTAACTGGTGTATAGATGAAGTTAATCCATGCTTGCTGAACTTTTTCATTCCCTGCTGCATATGCTTTAGCATAATCAGTACCATCATCAGAGAACTGAGCACCGTACGCTAATGTAGAACGTAAGTTAGGCAAAATCTTATACGTTCCACCCACTTGTACAGCTACAAATTCATTTTGTTCAATATCACCATCTACGATTGTATAGGCCTTATTACTACCGTATAGATAGTTACTATTACCTACCACATAAGATGCATCAGCAAAGAGTTTTAAAGGATCAGATACTTTAAAGTCGGTACCAACAGCAACGCCCCAACCAGTTTGGTTGTCACCACCAGCTTTTGATTTATAGTTTTCAACTAATGCACGAGCTGAAGCATTACCTTTGCCATCAGCATAACCTTGGGTTACTTTAGCAGTTAAGACTGGTAGGCTATATTTAATACTGTCATTTATCCAAGCACCATCTTCATCTTTTTTACCAGTAAGGCCAGTGCTATCGCCCTCTTCAGCCGCTACAAACAATTGAGTTGTTGGCCCAAGTTTATAGTTATAACGTACTTGTGGAACACGCGTTGTACCACCACCAATGTTTGTCGAGAAGTCGATCATTTCTGGTGCATGGTTAGACAAGAAGTTTGAAGTTGTTTGACCGAATAACCAATTGTTATAAGTTAAGAAAGCATGACGAATACGTAATCCATCATTCGTACCCGCAAAGTCAACTTCGATTTTACCACCAACTTTGGCATCATTTACTGGAGCAGTAAAATCTAAACCAAGACGAGTTGTTTTAGGTGTTGCACGAATTTTATCAGTCGCCTCACCTTTTGATTCAGCTACTTTACCAAAGTCGTTATCCGCACCTTCGATAATATAGTTAGCATCGCCACGAACAAAACCATAGAGGTTCACATCAGCACCCGCTTTAGATTTTAATGATGCTAAAGGTGAAACTGGCGCAGCAGCTTGAGGTTGTGCCTTAACTTCTGCTAACTGGACTTGCTGTTGTTGCTGTACTTGCTGTTGTTGTTGCTGAACTTGACGTTGTTCTTGAATTAAAGCTTTTAACGCTTCAACTTCTTTACGAAGCTGTTGAATTTCCGCTTTGTCGGAAGTCGCAGCATGTGCCCCACTCATCATTAAAGCTGTAACTGTAAGAGCTAAACTTTTAATAACGAAAGATTTACGATTAAGGAATAGATCCATCAAAAACTCCTAAAAATATATTTTATGTTGCCTATCCATGCCAAGTTGATTTACGCCATTAAATTAGGGGCTAAAAAATCAACTCTCCTCCACATTGGTTACATTAATTTTATTACCGCAACCAAAACCAATTTCAACGTTGTGCAAGACTAAAACCTATAAACAAAGACATAAAAAAAACATACTTTGATTTACAGATTTTTACCTTAACTTCATGTTGTAACGAATCCTACACAACTCTCTTATCTTATAGAATGATTAAATCGTTATTTCATTATTCTTTTTTAGACTTTAGGCTAATAACCAATCTAATTGAACATTTTTCTGCCCATTTTGATTGATTCACATGATTTTTCTTGTTATCCAAATCCATTTTTTCTCCATTAAGCTTCCATTTGCTACCCACACAAGATGGCACAATTAATTGAGCATTTAAATAGCTAAAAATATACATTTTTAAAAACATAGACAAAGGTAGTAGATAAAGCTTAGATCACTGCTTGAGCAATATTAAAGTTCTTTATTTCATTTAGTTAACATTATTTTTCCTGTAGTTTCTCATGTTTCCATAGGAAAATAGGCAGTAAACTGATCACTGCAATAATGACAATAGCTATCAAATAATGGAAATAACCGAGTAAATCTCCAATCACACCACTAAAACTATAAAGAAGACCGCTAACAGTCGCCATGACTGAAACCTGAAAGGTGAAGTCTGTTCCCGCATATTCTTTTCGACTGTAATGCATGACTAGAGTCAACATAGCTACCAATAGCATTGCCGAGAATGCATCTTCTAAAGCATTGACTGTATATATAACCCAGACATTCAACTGAATTTTTTGTTCATAGGCATAGGCTAAATAAGCATAGGCTCCTAGACTCATAATTTTAAAAATTGAAAAGCCAATTAATGCTGCTGGTCTTGAAAAGTATTTAAGCACGCCTCCTGCTATTGCCGCCCCAGCGAGTGCTGCGACTGCACCGAGCATCGTGATGTAAACACCAATTTGAGTAAAACTTAACCCCATATCAACCATTAAAGGTTTAAGTAATGGTCCAGCTAAGCCGTCTGCTACTTTAAAAGTGATCAGTACCATTAACCAAGAGCGGAGTTCTTTATTTTGAGAGAAATATCTTAGGTAAGCTTTAATTTTTAGGACTAAATTTTGCTGATCAAGTTTGAGTTCGCGACTCGCATGAGAAGTATGTTGACGCTCTTTAAATAACCAAACTGGTAGAGTATTTAAAAATACTATGGTTGCTAATAGCAAAAAAGTGGGTTGCCATGTTAACCAGTCTAAGCACCAAAGTACGGCGCCTCCCCCAACTATAAAACCTAACCGCGAACCAATGACCTGAAATGTATTGCCCCAATGCTGCTGATCATGTTTTAACAAGTTGACTGCTAAAGCATCGGTAGCAATGTCTTGTGTTGCTCCAGTTAAGTTCATAAAAAGAAGGGAAATAAAAAATGCGAATAAATAAATAGGTTGATCTAAAGCTTGAACAGGGAAAAAAGACAAAATACACAGTACACCCACAGTCAAAAACTGAGTAGGTAGAATCCAACTACGATAATGTCCTAAATGGGAAAGTGCGTGTCGGTCGACCCACGGCGCCCAAAAAATCTTGATTGACCACGGTAACATTAATAAGCCAAAGCCACCAATATGGGCGAGTGAAACTCCTTCTGCTCTTAAGATCACGGGTAAAGCGTGGGTCATAAACCCAACAGGCAGTCCTTGTGCCCAATATAAAGAAAATAGCAGAAGATAAAGATTTTGCTGCCGCAACATAGAAACCTACTTTTTATTTGTTTAATGAGGAATAACATCAAATGTCATGTTGTTCTTACATTTTGCCAATGAAGCATATATTTCAAAAGATTAAGATAAAACTAGGACAAGTTAAAATTTAAAAAAATATGGATCAACATTTCCCTAATTTACCTGATTTAGTACCTCAACGCGGTACTGCTTTAAGCCGAGCGCTATTTAAAAAACTTTTTTTAGCGCAAGGTTGGACAATTGAAGGTGAAGTTCCTAATTTGCCAAAAGCAGTGGCGATTATTTCCCCCCATACTTCCAATATTGATGGATGGTATGGCTTTCTTGCGATTTTCGGATTAGGTATTCAAATTACGGTGTTAGGTAAAGATGCTCTTTTTAAACCACCATTTAAACGAGCTTTAGATTGGGCTGGAGTTATTCCAGTTAAACGTGACACAGCCAATGGTCTTACTGAGCAAGTCGTTGCAACTATTCAAAAATATGACAAGATCTGGATTGGTATGGCGCCCGAAGGCACACGTAAAAAAGCAAAAAAAATGAAAAGTGGCTTTTATGATATCGCTGCAAAAGCCAATATTCCCATTGTGATGTTTTCTTTTGATTATGATCACAAGACGATTCACTGCTTAGGTCACCTAAACCCAAGTGGCAACTATGATGAAGATCTCACCAAGATTTTTGAGCGTTATGAAGGAAAAATATCACCTAAAAATCGTAATTGGCTTGCTGAACCTTTACAAAATCTAGTGAAAAAAACCTAGCAAAAATTGAGCAAATCTGGTCTCATGAGCCCTCTTAATTTATCTCGACGTAGATTATTTTTAAAGATGAAAATTGCTCAATTTGCCAGTATTGGATTTATCTCTCTAGCACTATTTGGCTGTGATAAATTTAGCAAAACACCAACACCGACAACCTCAATGAAAGCCCGTGAACCTGTGATTGCACTTGCTTTAGGTGGCGGTGGAGCAAAAGGATTTTCACATATTGGTGTAATTAAGGTTTTAGAGTCTCACGGAATTAAACCTAAAATTGTCACGGGTACCAGTGCCGGTAGCTTTGTTGGAAGTATCTACGCAAGTGGACAAACGCCTTATCAATTGCAAAGTCTGGCTCTAAAGTTACAAGAGTCAGATATCCGCGATTTAACACTTAATCGTCAGGGTATTATTCTTGGACAAAAGTTACAGGACTACGTTAACCGTAATGTAGGCAATAAACCGATTGAGAAGTTCCCAATCCGTTTTGCTGCCGTGGCAACACGTCTTGATAATGGTCAAAAAGCTGACTTCATTAAAGGTAATGCAGGCCAAGCAGTACGTGCATCTTGCAGTATTCCAAATGTGTTTGTACCAGCAACAATTGGCAAGCAGAAATATGTAGATGGTGGATTGGTTAGCCCAATTCCTGTTAAAACTGCTCGTGATATGGGTGCAGATATTGTCATTGCAGTCGATATTTCCGCGCGTCCAGCAGGAAATCGCCCAGCCAATATGTGGGGACTACTGGATCAAACCATTAATATCATGGGTCAACAAAGTATTAATGAAGAGCTCAAGCAGGCCAATGTTGTCATTCAACCTAAAGTTGGTCATCTAGGTACTCTTGATCTCAAGTCAAGTAATCAAGCAATTTTGGAAGGTGAAAAAGCTGCTCAAGCGCAAATACGCCAAGTTGAAACTGCAATTGCAAACTTCAAAAAATCTCCAGCTGCGTTTAAGCCTGCACCACGCCCTAAATTCTAATTGAGGTGGTTTTTTTCTATCCACACTCCCCATCATCTGCTACAGTGGTAAAAGTGATATTGAGTCACTTTTACCCATCATAAAGATATATAAAAGAGCAGATCTATGGAGTTTGTTATACAACCTTGGCACTGGTTTGTATTGGGTATCTTACTTATTCTTTCTGAACTGATTCTACCCGCCTTTGCCGCGCTTTGGTTTGGTATTGCCGCCATTATGGTGTGCTTTCTCTACTGGTTATTTCCAGATATTAGCCTCACAACGCAAATTGTATTGTGGATAGTTCTGTCAGTGCTATGCACCATTCTTTGGTTCAAATTTATTAAACCATTATCAATTGATAAAACAAAAGCGGGATTACCCCGTGAAGCGACTATTGGTCAAATTGGTATGGTGATTCAAACCGGTCTCGACCATGATCAAATTATCGTTCGCTTTCCAATGCCTATTTTAGGGGCCGATGAGTGGAACTGCCGAAGCACCACACCAGTCAAAGTCGGTGATCGTGTTAGAGTTATTGATATTTCGGGTAATGACTTAATTGTCCAGTCCCATGGTACTTCATAAACATTAAAGATAAAGAGAGGGTATTTTCATGCCAGTCGGTACTATTATTGTTTTAGCCTTTTTGGCTTTTGTGGCTGTCACCATTTTTAAAGGGGTTCGTATTGTTCCTCAGGGTTATAAGTGGATTGTTCAACGTTTAGGGAAATATCACTCTACCCTTAATCCCGGGCTTAATTTTGTGATTCCCTATGTCGATGAAGTGGCTTATAAAGTTACCACTAAAGATATTGTGTTAGATATCCCATCTCAAGAAGTGATTACGCGCGACAATGCTGTATTACTCATGAATGCTGTGGCATACATTAATTTAACCACACCAGAAAAAGCGGTCTATGGTATTGAAAACTATACATGGGCAATTCAAAACCTTGTACAAACTTCATTACGTTCTATTGTCGGTGAAATGGATCTAGATGATGCTTTGTCTTCACGAGATCATATTAAAGCGAAGCTCAAAGCTGCGATTTCTGATGATATTTCAGATTGGGGCATCACTTTAAAAACTGTCGAAATTCAAGATATTCAGCCCTCTTCCACCATGCAAGCTGCCATGGAAGCTCAAGCTGCCGCAGAACGTCAACGCCGTGCGACAGTAACGAGAGCTGATGGTGAAAAACAAGCTGCAATTTTAGAAGCTGATGGTCGCTTAGAAGCATCTCGCCGTGATGCAGAAGCACAAGTTGTTTTGGCAGAAGCTTCACAAAAAGCCATTGAGATGGTGACAAGTGCAGTGGGTGATAAAGAAACGCCAGTTGCTTACCTGTTAGGTGAACAGTATGTCAAAGCGATGCAAGATATGGCGAAATCAAGCAATGCTAAAACTGTGGTTTTACCAGCCGATGTTTTAAATACAATTCGCGGAATTATGGGAAAGCATAATTAATTTAGGAACTTTCAATACGTAATTGAAATCAAAACGGTGACTATGATGTCGCCGTTTTTTATGTTTTATATTATTGGTTTTTTAATCTTTTCTGATCTTTCAAAGGGAGTTTTTTTACAACCAAATCATAAGAATCGTGAATTAAATCTTGAAGTAAATCGCTTGTTAAGTTCTTATGCGGTGTAATCGAAATCCAGTGCTTTTTATTCATGTGATATCCCGGAACAATAAATGAATAGAGCTCCTGATATTCCTGACTTTTATACGGATCACATTTAACATTAACCATTTTGACGTCAGCTACTTCTGCTGTCAGCATGAATATTTTTTCTAGAATTTTAAAAACTTCATATTCAGGCCCAAATGGATAGTCCTGTTGGCTAAAAGGAAGATTACGAGCGATTTCAATTGCTTTTTGATGAAGCTGAGCACCATTCATTCTTTTCTCCCTTATTCATTGAATATGAATAGAAGCACGAATATTGATTTAATATTATTAATTAGTACGTGCTAAAAGAAATTGTGAGATATCTACTAATTCTTTTGCATCGTCACCAAAATGAGCTAAGGCTTCAAAAGCTTGATCATGCAATTCTTTAGCATAGGCCTTTGCTTGTTCGAGCCCCATTAAGGCTGGGTACGTCGATTTTTGTACTTGTTCATCCTTACCTGCAGTTTTACCCAAGGTTTCAGTACTCGAAGTAATATCGAGAATATCGTCTAATACCTGAAAAGCCAAACCAATGGTCTGCCCATATTGACGCAACTTTGGAATTGCTTGATCTGTTCCAGAGAAAATGGTCACGGCACCCATCATAATGGCAGCCTGAATGAGCGCACCAGTTTTATTGCGATGAATATTTTCAAGTTCGTCTTGAGTAATTTGCTTGCCTTCAGCTTGCAAATCTAAAACCTGTCCAGAGACCATCTTGGAGCTGGCAGTTGCTAAAATCTGCATTTGTTTTAATACAATCGCGGCATCGGTACCCTGCCCTTGTTCATCGAACAAACGGCTCCCTAAAACCTCAAAAGCCATTGATTGTAAAATGTCGCCTGCAAGCAAAGCCGTATCTTCACCAAACGCAACATGACAAGTCGGCTGACCACGACGCAGTAAATCATTGTCCATACAAGGCAAGTCATCATGCGCTAGTGAGTAACAATGAATAAGTTCAACTGCAACCGCAGCACGGCGAGCCGCAGCAAAATTCGGATTTGGCTGTAAAGAAGCCGTGGCATAACATAAAGCTGGACGCACACGTTTTCCACCAAGCATGACTGCATGGTGTACTGCACTTTTTAAAGGTTCTGGAATTGAAAATGCGGCCAATGTCGTCAATAAATCTTGTTGAATACGTTGTTGAGCTTGTTTTAAAACATCCGCATTAACTTGAGAGAGTGATGACACAGTCGCCTCGATAAAATCAGTAGAGAAATTTTATTGAATGTCTTGAAGCATTCATGCGCTACATCATACACGATTCACTGTGAAAAGTGCGTGATGAGTTTTCGAAGGCCTATGTAAAAAGCCTCTACAAAATGGAGAGGCTTTTTACATTCTGAAGTGACTTTTAGAAGCTGTCACCTGGGACGCGTACCCAGCCTTCCATTAAGACACGTGCACTACGGCTCATAATGGCCTTTTTAACAACCCACTGGCCATTTGTAAGTTCAGCTTGAGCACCAACACGTAATGTCCCAGATGGATGCCCAAAACGTACTGCTTCACGTTCACCACCGCCAGCTGCTAAATTTACTAATGTACCCGGAATGGCAGCTGCCGTACCAATCGCTACTGCTGCTGTTCCCATCATGGCATGGTGTAATTTACCCATCGACAAAGCACGAACCAGTAAATCAACGTCATTCTCTGAAACGGACTTACCACTTGAAGCGGTATAGTTTTTCGGCTTAGAGACAAAAGCAATTTTTGGTGTGTGCTGACGCGCTGCTGCTTCTGAAATATCTTTAATTAAACCCATCTGTACCGCGCCATAGGCACGAATTTTTTCAAAACGTGCTAGTGCTGCTGCATCACTATTAATATGATCTTGTAATTCTGTACCTTGGTAACCCAAATCTTCTGCATTTAAGAAAATAGTTGGAATACCTGCATTAATGAATGTCGCTTGGAAACGGCCAATATCAGGAACATCTAACTCATCAACGATATTTCCTGTTGGGAACATATCACCGCCTTCTTCTCCATCATCGGCTGGGTCTAAGAACTCAATTTGAACTTCAGCGGCAGGAAACGTCACTCCATCAAGTTCAAAGTCGCCAGTTTCTTGAACTTGACCATTGGTGATAGGCACATGCGCAATAATCGTTTTTTGAATATTTTTTTGCCAGATTCGAACCGTACATAGGCCATTTTCTGGAATATGATCGGCATCAACTAAACCATTTGAAATCGCAAAAGAACCAACAGCAGCAGTCAAATTACCGCAGTTACCACTCCAATCTACAAAAGCTTGATCAATTGAAACCTGACCAAATAAATAATCGACATCATGATCTGGTTGCGTACTTTTAGCGAGAATAACAGTTTTGCTGGTACTCGAAGTGGCTCCTCCCATCCCATCAATTTGTTTTCCATAAGGATCTGGACTACCAATGACTCGTAGTAACAGCTGATCTCTTGCTTGACCTGCAACTTGAGCTCTTTCCGGCAAATCATCAAGTTTAAAAAAGACACCTTTACTCGTCCCACCACGCATATAAGTTGCTGGAATTTTAATTTGCGGTACTGAGCTCATATCAACTGTTATCCTTACTATTATGTTCTTCTATATCAAAACAAGCATTCTTGTTTACCCTTCTCTTCATCTTAAATTGTTTTAAGGCCAAGAGATAGCGATCTGCTTTATACATCAATCGTATTGACGTGAGCATATTTTGTGAATTTAACAATGCTCTTGCAATGACTTAATCTAAGCAAAATCTAAGAAAAAAAGTCTATCTGAAATTATATTTTTTAGAGTACTTTTCACTCGAAATAGAAATATTAAATGCAAGATTATGATTTTAAATAGTTTTTATAATTACTTTTCAGTCACTGCTTATTAATTTGTAGTCTAGGCTAAAATAACTCCATCTATTAGAATAATTTACTTATTCATAGTGAGTGAAGACCTTTGACCAACGAATCTTCTACACTTCAACGAGGACTAAAAAATCGACATATCCAATTAATTGCTATGGGTGGAGCAATTGGTACCGGATTATTTTTAGGCTCGGCGCAAGTGATTCAATCTGCGGGACCATCCATTATTTTAGGATATGCCATTGGTGGCTTAATTGCTTTTTTAATTATGCGCCACCTGGGAGAAATGATTGTTGAAGAACCTGTTGCAGGATCGTTCAGCCATTTTGCGTATAAATACTGGGGGAAATTTCCCGGATTTTTAACTGGATGGAATTATTGGATACTCTACGTTCTGGTTGCGATGAGCGAACTCACCGCAGTGGCCAAATATATTAATTATTGGTGGCCTCATATTCCAGCGTGGACGTCTGTCTTATTTTTCTTTGTCGTGATTACGGCAATTAACCTAACAAACGTCAAATTTTATGGTGAGTCCGAATTCTGGCTCGCTATTATTAAAGTTGCTGCGGTCATCTCTATGATTGTTTTTGGACTCTATTTGCTATTTACAGCAGATGTAGGCTCAAATATTTCATTTAGTAACCTTTGGTCTCATGGTGGATTTTTTCCAAATGGCTTTAGCGGCCTCTTCTATATGTTGGCTTTCTTGATGTTCGCCTTTGGTGGTATTGAACTGATTGGTATGGCCGCAGCAGAAGCAAAAGATCCGAAAAAAACGATTCCAAAAGCAATTAACCAAGTCGTTTTCCGTATTTTGATTTTCTATATCGGTTCACTAGCGATCTTACTTTCATTAGTGCCATGGAACCAATTAGATCTT
The DNA here is from genome assembly GCF_038562025.1 of Acinetobacter sp. D009. Classification (NCBI taxonomy): domain Bacteria; kingdom Pseudomonadati; phylum Pseudomonadota; class Gammaproteobacteria; order Moraxellales; family Moraxellaceae; genus Acinetobacter; species Acinetobacter sp. D009. Next base: position 716,128 of record NZ_CP151886.1, on the reverse strand, counting down.
GGCGGTCTCGACAAAAGTCCATTTGTTATGATTTTTAGCCAAATGGGAATTGGTTGGGCTGCACACTTACTTAACTTTATTATTTTAACTGCTGCTCTATCTGTTTATAACAGTGGGATGTTTGCAAATAGTCGTATGCTATACAGCCTCGCTCAACAAGGGAATGCACCAAAAGTTTTTGCAAAAACCAATAAACAAGGGGTTCCTATTCCCGCTGTTCTGCTTTCTGCTTTATTAATCTTTGGTTGTGTTCTTTTAAATTACTTTGTACCTGAAGATGCTCTTGGACATCTCATGTATGTTGTAGTTGGTGCACTTGTTCTAAACTGGGCAATGATATCAATTACACATTTGAAGTATAGACGCTTTGTTAAGCACGCGAATATTAAGACATCTTTTCCAGCGTTATGGTCACCTTTTAGTAATTACTTAGTTTTAGCCTTTATTGCTGTGGTTCTCTATATTATGTGGACTCAAGGCTTCAAAGAGTCAGTAATGATGATCCCTATTTGGATTACGGCAATGCTTGTACTTTTTGACTATTTAAATCCTAAAAAACTAGATTCCATTGAGAATCCTGAAGAATAAATAAATCTAAAAAGCCATTGTCTAGACAATGGCTTTTTTTATTCATCATTAGAAAATTACGCGTTGTAAGTATTAAAATTTCATTGACAATAAAATTAGAAGTTATGCATATTTATACTGACGAGAACAGTAAGCTCGTTCAACTTCTGGTGAACGTAATTGCTGATGCTTAGTTTTACGCCCTGCCATACGTTTACGCCAAAGTTTAAAACTATTGGTTTTTAGGTTGTATCTCATTAAACGAATAACTTCGCTTTCGCTTAAGCCATACTCTCGCTCAATTGCTTCAAATGGAGTGCGATCTTCCCATGCCATTTCAATAATTCTAGATAAGTCCTGTTCATCAATTTTTTTCATGCTCTGCCCTTTTGAATTATAGGTAGCTAAATCTGATTTTTAACAAACAACCTTTCGGGAATAGTTTCATCTACTGAATTGCTTGTCTTAAACCTTTTCGTGTTTTACTTCAGATCATAGAAAGACAAACATGAAGTTTTTGTGATTTTTTAGCTTTATAAACTGTTTTTCTACAGACATAAGTGTTTGAAACCGTTGAATGGTTCAACTTTATCTTTATTGGCCACTCTGGCAAAAGTTTTAATAACTAAAACGTAAAAAAGCCATTGCCTTCACAATAGCTTTTTTGTTTATAATCATAAAATTATGCGCCCTTAGCTTAACTGGATAGAGCAGTTGCCTCCTAAGCGACCGACGTGGGTTCGAGTCCCGCAGGGCGCACATACTTAATACGTTAATCCTTCACTTCAGCCAACAATGTTTCAGCTGCAAGTTTTCCTAAATTATTAGAAGCAAGCGGACTATCACCAGTTAGCAATTTACGATCTCTATGACATTGACCGGTAATGCCCTTATTTAAAATTTTGACACCGAGCTTTTCAAGGTTCTCACCTACTAGCCAAGGTAAAGCCCCTGGCATATAACCAATATCAATATTTGCTCCCTTATCTAATGAATCAGGGAATACACAAATTTGATAACCTTTAAAAATATAATTCTCAGGTTGTTCGCCTACTGCCGCAGCAAGTAATGAAGCTGGACCATGGCATAATGTAATAATAAATTTATCTTGTTCAACCGCCCATTTAAGAACTTTTTTCACCTCAAGGCTATGTGGAATCTTAGCTAATACGCCATGCCCACCCGGAATAAATACAGCCGTATATGGTGAGTTTTCACCGACTGCATTTTCTAAAATGTCAGCTAGTTTAAGCGGATTTTTTAATTTATCTGCATATTTCTGAAAGGTATCTAACACCACTTGTTCTTGCTTTGGCATTGCCCACATTTCAAGTTTGGCAGGGTTCCCTGAAAGTGTCGCAATATCAATTTCGAAGCCTGCATTATCTAAATGAAACATCGGTAAAAGCATTTCTACAGGATGGTTACCTGTTGAAAAGAACTTACCGTTTTGCATCTGAATATAACGTTCATCAGTTGCAATCATTAAAACTTTTTTATTGCCCGCATACGGCGTTGAATAAGTCGTGCCATCGTAATCGGTTTTAGGGGCAGTATATTGACTTAGTGAATAAGGTGATGGGAAAAAGGCATTATCTTCAGCCAAATCTGGAGTAGGATTTTTATCATCAATATTTGCGGTATTCATTGTTACTATCCTTTTTCATCAGTATGGAAAGAAATAATAAGGTAAGAACCCATTTTTATTTCTTACTCAATTTATAGGTGAAGTTATGGAACTGGTGCAATCTGCCAATAGAATTTGGCAATTTTTATAGAGAAATAGGCAGAATCTAGAATTATAAAATTCAGTTTAGGCGAACCTGTCGTTCGCCCAAACTTCAATGATTACAGTGTTACGCATTCATTTCTAAAACGATCTTTCCAATATGATCACCTTGTTCCATACATGCGTGAGCACTTTGTACATCTGAAAAAGCATACGTTTTATAGATTTGTGGTAAACATTTACCTTGAGCCAATAATGGCCATACATGCTCATGCAAAGATTGTGCAATCTCTGCTTTTTCTTGGCTATTACGTGCTCGCATCGTTGAGCCCGTAATTGTGGCACGCTTTAAAATCAGTTTTTGTAAATCAAATTCTTTTGCGATTCGACCACCCATAAAACCAATAATGACCAGTCGGCCATCACGTTTTAATAGATTTAAATTTTTTGTGAAATAAGAACCACCCACAATATCCAAAATAACATCAACACCTTGATCTTGAGTATGTTTCAAAACTTCTTGCTCAAAATCTTGGGTTTTATAGTTAATTGCTGTCGTTAAACTTGAGAGCGCTTCAACTTTATCTTCACTACCAACCGTAGCAAAAGTTTTAATCCCCAAAGCATGGCAAATGGCTAAAGCTGTGGTTCCAATACCACTTGCCCCACCATGAATCAGTGCGGTTTCATCTTTCTTTAAACGGCCGATATCAAATAGATTTGCCCAAACTGTAAAAAATGTTTCCGGAATCGCAGCGGCTTGAGTAAATGATAAATTTTCAGGTATTGGCAATACTTGAGTTGCTGTTACCGCACAGTACTCAGCATAACCACCGCCATTTGTTAGGGCGCAAACTTTATCTCCAACCTTGAATCGATCGACTTGTTCACCTACAGCAACCACGACACCAGCGACTTCAAGTCCGGGTATTTGAGTAACACCTTTAGGCATTGGATATAAACCCATACGCTGCAATACATCAGGGCGGTTAATTCCAGCAGCCTTTACCTCAATTAAGACTTCATCTGCTTGAGGTGCTGGAATATTTGCATCTTGAACTTTTAGAACCTCAGGTCCACCAGGAGCCGTAATTTCAATAATTTTCATGGTTGTTGGAAGGGTCATATAATGCTCCATGTTTGATTTATATTTCAAAATACTAATCTACGTTAAATAATTGAAGACTTGGGTGGAACTCCAAACAGTCGCTTAAATTCTCGGCTAAATTGTGAAGCACTAACATATCCAACTTCATAGGCGGCTTCTGCGACTCCCATTTTATTGTTTATGATTAACTCACGTGCCTTATGTAACCGAGTAATTTTGATGTACTGTAAGGGCGAATAATTCGTCACCTTTTTAAAAGTTTGATGAAAAAGCGAGATGCTCATGCCTGCTTGTTTCGCCAATTCTTGAACCGTTAAGTTATGATAATAATCACGCTGAATAATTTCACAAATGGTGTAAATCACGCCATTTCGACTTGCCATAGCAGATAAGCTTTCGACTAGATTGCCACCTGAAGCCTGCACCACACGATAAACTAATTCTCTTTTAACTTGCTCACCCAATATGAAAGTATCTTGTTTAGAACGAAGTAAATTGAGCAATCTGAGAGCAACCTCGGAAATGGTGGCATTCATGTCGATCACTCTAAGCCCACAGCTTAATTTTAAATCTTCTGAATGAGCATCTTCAGTAACCACTTGTTGCTGTTTATCCATTTTAGTAATGAGATCAGTCATCATTTGTGGTTCAAACTTTATTGCTATTGCCAACATCGGTTCATTATTTTCAACTACAGTATCGCAATCAAACGGTATTGCAATTGAGATAAATAAGCACTGTCCTTGTTGAAACTGAAAGATTTCTTTACCAATATATCCGCGCTTTAACCCCTGTATCACTAAAACAATTGAGGGCTCTTGCAGCACGGCAACAGGTGGTGTGGAATGATCTACACGCATCAAAGTGATATTAGAAATAAAAGTAGGATAGAGGCCTTCTGCTGGAGCCAAGTGCAAAAATGCATCGACCAAATGTTCTGTAAGATGATTTTGCGGCATAGTTTTATTGTGAGAGGTAATCTAATAATCAATATAACAATGAACCTAAAATGAAAACATCTGTCTTACGTTTACTTTGTATAAATAGGCAACTCAAATCAATTTTTAGGCATAAAAAAACCTAGAGCATTCTAGGTTTTTTCAATTTATAAGATTATTTAAGCCGATAAATTAAAGAACATTGCTGCAATCAAAATAATTACACCAAGTACAATTCGGTACCAAGCAAATACACGTAACGTGTGACGTTCTACAAACAGTACCAATGCTTTTACAACAAACAGCGCGGCAATAAAAGCAGCAACGAAACCTACCCCAATATTAATCATATTGTCTGAGGTAAGTACGTCAGCATTTTTAATCAAGTCAAAAGTCGCAGCACCCAACATGGTCGGCATTGCAAGGAAGAAAGAGAACTCTGTAGCCGCTTTACGTGATAAGCCCGCAAACATTCCGCCTACAATTGTTGCGCCTGAACGTGAAGTTCCCGGAATCATCGCCACACACTGAGCAAGACCTACTAAAAGCGCTTGTTTAAAAGTAATTTTAGTTGCATCGAGTGTTTTATGTTCAAACTGTCTAGATTCAACCCAGAAAATGATCAGGGCGCCGACAATTAAGGCAATCGCAACCACAATTGGGCTAAATAGAACACTTTTAATAAAGTCGACAGCTAGAACACCAATAATGACTGCTGGAAAGAATGCAATAAGCACACTAATCGCAAAATGACGTGATTCCACATCACCACTAAAGAATCCCTTAATCAAGTTAATAATTTTTTGTCGGTATAACCAGCACACTGCCAAAATAGCACCTAACTGGATTACGACCTCAAATACACGACCGCCGTCTGAGTGGAAATCGATAATATGACCAAATAAAATTAAATGGCCTGTACTCGAGATGGGTAAAAATTCAGTTAAGCCTTCGACAAAGCCTAAAAACAGTGCTTTTATAACTTCAAAATTTTCCATAACTTGCTCAAAGAAAGTTAATCATTAGAACGACCTAAAATTTGTTTTATCGAAATTGGTAAGTCCCAAATTAGACTTAACACATGTTCAATATCAGATCATTTCTAACGTTTGTGGTTATTGCCCCTAGTTAAAGGCAGTTTATTTAAAGTGCGATAATGTATCACATCATGATGACAAACTTGGGTTAACTATCGTAAAAAGATAAAACTTGGTTAAGAACTGCCAAAGTTTTTCTTGTTATACACAAAGCTTTTTACCTTTACTTACTCTACAAAATGATCTTAAAAAGTCCTTAAAAAAACATGATATTATTCTGATCAAATGCAGGTCATCTCAAAAATTCAAACTGAATGAAAAATACCAAAATTAATGCACGCCATCTCATTATCGATTTATTTCTTTCCTCTGCTTACCCTCAGCTCACCATTAAACAAATATTAATTGCCGCTAAACTTTTTAATATGAGTGACAACGGTATACGTGTGGCTACGACTCGGCTATTAAATGAAGGCATGATAGAAAGTGTAGAACGCGGTATTTATCAACTTTCACCATCAACCAAAGAATGGGCAAAAGTCATTTTGAATCGTAAAAATGGCATTAAGCAGACTAAAGAATGGCGACAACACTATCTGGCAGTATTTACGGGGACATTAGGTCGTATTGATCGAACCGCTTTAAAAAAGAGAGAACACGCTTTACGTCAATTTGGTTTTAGAGAACTCGAAACTGGAATTTATATACGTCCAGATAATTTAGCGTATAGCTTTGAAAAAACATGTGAAGAACTCATTTTAGCGGGTCTTGAAAATGAAGCTAAAATTTCTATTATTCAAAAATTTGACGCAAAAACAGTTTCGTTAATTCCTTCTTTGTGGGATATCAAACAGCTTGAAAAAAACTATGAAATGTATAGTCAAGATATCCAAGAATGGCTTTTGAATTATAAAAATTTATCCTTAAATGAGGCTGCTACCCAAGCTTTATTATTAGGACGTGAAACCATTACCTTACTCATGAATGATCCTCTACTGCCTTCTCCATTTGTTGATGAACATGCCCGCAATCAGTTTGCTCAAAATGTACAACAGCTCGATTCGATTGGACAAAAGCTATGGCAGAAACTTTATGAAAATGAATTAGCCCACTAAAGGGCGATTTATTTTTTTACAAACAAATATTTCACATTTTAAAATTTTATGATTATATTTGTAATATAAGATATGGATACCAAAATCTGATTTGGGAGAATAAAAATGAATGCACAAGTGAGTGTGACCGATCTATTTAGCAGAGAAGAAATACAAGAACTCACACAACCCTCAGACATATACGGTGCTTGGGCTGTTGCAAGCACATGGGCCGTTATTGGCGGAACATTTGCAAGCTTAATCATGATGTGGGATTACTTACCTAGCTGGGGCAAATTACTTGCTTGTATGCTAGCTTTAGCTATATTGGCAGGTCGCCAGTTATGCCTAGCAATTTTGATGCATGATGCATCTCATAAAAGCTTATTCAAAAATAAAAAAATAAATGACTTTGTAGGCGAATGGCTATGCGCCCGTCCAATCTGGAATGATCTACAAAAATACCGCGTACATCATGTTCGTCATCATGCAAAAACCTCTACTCCAGATGATCCAGATCTTTCGTTAGTTTCTGGTTTTCCTGTAAGCAAAAAATCGCTTACTCGTAAATTTTTACGCGACTTAACAGGTATGACAGGATTAAAGTTTAGCTTTGGTCGAGTGTTAATGGATCTAGATCTAATGAAATGGACTGTTGCCAATGATCAAGTCTGGCTAGATCGAAGCAATAAAGATTTCGTTGATTATGCAAAAAGTCTTATAAAAAACAGTAGTGGTGCCATTGCAACCAATGTAGCTCTTTATGGTGTTTTAAAAGCTTTTGGTCAACAACGGTTTTATTGGTTATGGCCCCTAGCTTATTTAACACCGTTTCCATTATTTTTAAGAATTCGCTCAATGGCCGAACATGCAGGGATGCAAACGAGTAATACAGCTTTAACTAATACCCGTACTACACGTGCAGGTTGGATTGCTAGAAGTTTTGTGGCGCCTATTCATGTCAATTATCACATGGAACATCATTTAATGGCTTCGGTGCCCTACTTCAAACTGCCACGTATGCATCGTCTATTGAGAGACCGCGGACATGTTCCTGCACCGCCTAGCTATTTTGAAGTGATTGAATCACTCTCATCTAAGCCAGAATAGTCTACTTAATTGACTCAAATAATAAATGAAAGGCCATGAATTTAAATTTGTGGCCCTTTAATTTGAATCCGCCATCTTATGTTTGGTTTGGAAATATTTAGGAGTAACACCCACCCAGCGCTTAAACGCACGAGTGAAGTGAGAAGTCTCGGCATAACCTAGCATTAAAGCCACTTTTTCAACCGACATGTTATTTTGAGCTAAAAGTTTCTGGGCATGCTCCTTTTTCAGTGAGTCAACCAAAAGTGTAAAACTAGTATCATCAAAAGCTAAATAACGTTGCAAAGTTCGCTCCGACATATTCATAATATGAGCCACTTGTCCAACTTTTAGCGCCTCAATATTCCCATTCATAAGCAATTTTTCGGCAACTTGTTTGACTTGTCCTTTCCAACTACTTTTTAAGTTTAATTTCTCTATATCCCGTTTACATTGCGCATTTAATAACGGCGCTAGCATTGGGTCTGCCGTTAATACAGGTTGTGCTAAATACTCTTTTGGAAATATCCAACGATTACGCTTTTGGTTAAATAAACAAGTTACAGCCAGCTGATGACTGATTTGGCCAAAACCTATTGGCTCTGGCATTTGTAATTCAACTTTTCCCAAATGAGAAAGCCCTGTTAATTTTTTGGCAATTTGAACAAAACCGACTAACAAAAAAATGTTGGCATTTGAACTCAATTGAAATTGATTAACAGGCTGATGAATTGACCAACATGCATCATTATTTTCTTGTTTTAATTCTGGTTTAAAAACCTTACAACGTGAACCAATGAATTCTTCAAGTATTTTCAGTGCTTCTCCTAAATTTGGAGAAACTATGGCAGCCATTCCGACTGAACCATAACATGAAGCCGTCATGCTTAAAGCTAAATATACTGCTAGTGCTGGCTCTTTGCATAACTCGATCGCCCGTTCAATAAGCTGATTTAAGATGTTGAACTCAACATACCAGTAAGGCTTTTCTAATTGTTCTAAATTTATTCCACTTCCATTTAAAAGCTGCTCACTAGAGACACCCCACCGCTTAACAGTCTCGACGATTAAATTAATATAAGTTCCGGGTAATTCTGGATTCATAAATAACCCAATCAGCAAAATAAAATGGCGCGAAATGGTAAAAACTGTCAGTTCATGAACTATGCCATGCTTTTAAATTGATGCATAGTTATTCAAAACAAAATCCGCTGAATTGCACTAGACAGCAAAATTTCTGAAAAGAATACAGGTCCTCCTCTATGAACATTCTGATTGTCCATGCTCATCCAGAACCACAGTCTTTTACCGCTGCTCTAAAAAGTACAGCTAAGCAAACCTTAGAAAAATTGGGGCACAGCGTAGAAGTTTCAGATTTATATGCGATGCAATTTAACCCAGTTGCATCCCAAGAGGATTTCTTAGAGCTTAATCAGCCTGATTATCTTAACTATGCTCTAGAGCAAAGAAATGCCAGCAAAAATCAGCTTCTAGCTCCAGATATTCAAGCAGAAATTGAAAAGATAAAAAAAGCAGATCTCGTCATTTTAAATTTCCCACTTTATTGGACATCTGTTCCAGCAATTTTAAAGGGCTGGATTGATCGTGTGTTTGTCTCTGGACTTTTTTATGGGGGTAAACGGTTTTACAATCATGGTGGCATGGCAGGAAAAAAAGCGATGTTGTGTTTAACACTCGGTGGTAGAACACACATGTTTGGAGAAAACTCAATTCACGGCCCAATCGAAAATTATTTATCGCCGATTCAACGTGGTACTTTGGCATATGCTGGTTTTGAAGTTTTACCGCCATTTATTGCTTACCATGTGCCGTATATTAGCCAAGAAGCACGACAAACCCTTCTTGAAGACTATGTAATCTACCTTACTCATCTTGACCAGCTAGAGTCATTAAAATTTCCCAAACTTGAGCAATTTGATGAAAAACTCTATCCACTCTAATGCTCTGTTTTAGCTCTAAAAATAGAATAGCCGAATTTAGATCATTATTTTCGGTTTTTTATTACACATAACTTTCAAATATAGAATCCAAATTCGCTCAAAAAATAGATCAAATGGTAAAAAAATTAAGGTAAACTTTTTCATAAAATGAATAATATAAAATTTAATCAATAATATACAGATGTAGAGAAACTAGACTTATCAACTAAAAATGGCTACCAATACTCATTTCATAATCACTTAATTCATATTTTTACAAAAAAATCTTTGACCATTTTTCTTGGATTTGTGACAAAAATGTCATAAAAACAAAGACCATTACTAATAGATAAAAAATATAAATATCAAATAATTAAATTAATTTAACAATGCAAATATTCCTTCATATTTCATCCATTATTGGCGTTATTTGTATAAAAAGTGAGTACTCCTCAGTTCATATAACAGATTTACTCTTATTGTAATTATGCTATTTTTGTTACATGGAGTTATCAAAGCTTCTATTACTTGTAATTAGGAGCTTTGAAGGCAACACAGTTTAAACGGTTTAACTCTGTTACTTTTAAAAAAATGTCTTGAAGTTCAAGGAAAGATTAAAATGAAATTAAAACATCTGAGCACTGCAATGATTTTAGCAACGCTGCCTGCAACTGGGGTTTTTGCAGCAGCATTGGATCGCTCTGGACAGTCAATGTCTGCATTCTTACAACCTGGTAACTACTTTGAAGCTGGTATTACTGCTTTAGATCCAGATGTATCAGGTAAAGAAGCAGGATCAAGCGCAACACGCCGTGATATTAGCGATATGGGTGAGGATTATTATTTCCCTAATGCAGCACTAAAACTACAAATAAACGATAAATTCTCATTTGGTTTACTCTATGATCAGCCATTTGGTGCAGATGCGGAATATTCTGGAAAAAACGTATTTGTATCAGACTCTTCTAATACAATTTTAGCTCAAGATAGACTAGATGTAATTCGTGCCAATACTATTGATACAACTTTTAATAGTTTAACTGCTAATCAACGTGTGGGTGCCGCCCTACAAGCCCAAGGAGTTGACTTATCCTCCCCTGCAGGACAAGCACAATTTGCTGCTACTTTAAATGCTTATAATAATGATGCAGCTACTAAGGCTGCTATCGATGCTGGTGTAAAACAGGGTGTCGCAGCAAGAGTAGATGCTGGAATAAATGAAATTAATGGTTTACTCGGCAAGGGTGGAACAAAAGTTGAAGTAGATACTCAAAACCTTGCTATGGTTTTTGGTTTTCAACCCAATAAAAACTGGAATCTCTATGCGGGTGGTGTGTATCAAACAATTAAAGGAAACATTAGCCTCCGTGGACAAGCTTATAGTATCTACAACGGCTATGATGCAGATATTAAAGAAACTGGCGGCGTGGGTTGGTTAGCAGGTTTTGCTTATCAAATTCCTGAAATTGCCCTTAAAGCTTCTTTAACTTATCGTTCTGAAGTTGACCATGATGTCAATATCCGTGAAAACTTGCCTACACTTCCTGCTCTGTCATTATTAGGGCAAGCTGCAGCGGCCGATGCGATTAAAAATAGCTCAGCAGATACCACAATTACTACCCCCCAATCAGTTAACTTTGATTTCCAAACAGGCATCATGGCTGACACTGTTGCGTTTGCCAACATTCGTTGGGTGAACTGGAAAGATTTCTCTGTTCAGCCATACAAATTTGGACAACTATCAAAAGTTGTAGGACCTATTGTCAACCGCCCAAATGGCTTCGATTTAGTTAGCTATACAGATGACCAATGGACAGTAACCACAGGTGTTGGTCGCAAACTCAATGATAAATGGGCTGGTAACGTTTCTGTAGGTTGGGATTCTGGTGCTGGTGACCCAATCACAACTTTAGGCCCAACTGAAGGTTACTGGAACGTAGGCGTAGGTCTTCAATATAGTCCTACTCCTCAAACGTTTATTGCTGGCGGTGTAAAATACTTCTGGTTAGGCGATGCCAAAGCTCAAACTGGTGCACAAGCTGGCGGTGATGAATATGTTGCAGAGTTCTCTGACAACAATGCAATCGCTTATGGTTTAAAACTTGGTTATAAATTCTAAGTTTCAAAACTGATTTATATAAAAAAGGCGCTTAAAGCGCCTTTTTTATTATTTATTTCTTATGCTGGAATGCTACGTTTTGAAACTGAACGAATTGCTTCTTTTAATGCATCATATCCGTGAATAGCTGGAAACTGAGGAAACTCAGCAATCACATTTGCAGGTGCATCAAACAAGAAACCATGGTCCGCTTCACCAAGCATGGTTGTATCGTTATACGAATCACCTGCAGCGATTACACGGAAATTCAAGCCATGCAGTGCTTTAACAGACTCACGTTTTTGATCGGGTTGACGTAGTTTATAAGCGGTAATCATACCTTCTTCATCTGTCTCTAACTTGTGACAGAAAATTGTTGGCCACCCTAATTGCTTCATTAAAGGATGTGCAAATTCATAGAAGGTATCTGACAAAATTACGAGTTGGAAATGCGTACTCACCCATTCAACAAACTCTTTTGCACCTGGTAATGGCCCCATCTCAGCAATGACTTCTTGAATATCATTTAAGCCTAAACCGTGTTGTTTTAAAATATTAAGACGCTGAGTCATTAAAACATCATAATCCGGAATATCACGAGTTGTTGCTTCGAGTTCTTTAATCCCTGTTTTTTTTGCGAAATTGATCCAGATTTCAGGAACTAAAACCCCTTCAAGATCTAGGCATACGATTTCCATGAATGCTTCCAACGTTGGTTAAAAATTGCTGTATCATACCATTAAGATTTTCAGTTTTGCGTTGTTATTGATCAAATCAATTTTATTCATAAGGATCGAAATTAAAGTGCTAAGCACTTTATCAACTATCCTTTAGAATATTTTTCATAACTCAATGCGCCCAAGCCTTTTGCCAGGAACACACATGACCGTTATTCCGACTATTGATATCGTAGATGCTCTTGCTGCTGAATATGCAACCAAAAGCCCTCGAGAAATTTTAGAACTTGCCTTAAGCCAACAAGGTGAAATTGCAATTTCATTTTCGGGAGCAGAAGATGTTGTGTTAATTGATATTGCTTCACGCTTAGGCAAACCTTTCCGTGTATTTAGTCTCGATACGGGCCGCCTGCATGCCGAAACTTATCAATTTATTGAAACTGTCCGTAAACACTACAATATCAATATCGAAATTTGTTTCCCTGAATCTGAAGCTGTTCAAAACATGGTAAACGAAAAAGGTTTATTCAGCTTTTTTACAGATGGGCATCAAGAATGTTGCGGTATTCGAAAAGTTCAGCCTTTGCGTAAAAAACTTGCGACTTTAGATGGCTGGATTACGGGTCAACGTAAAGATCAAAGTCCTGGTACGCGTACAGAGATTCCTGTAGTACAAGCTGATGCAGGTTTCTCTGGCCCAGGTAAGCAACTCATTAAATATAATCCTCTAGCGAACTGGACAAGTGCTGAGGTATGGAGCTACATCCGTATGATGGAAATTCCATATAACCCTCTTCATGAGCGTGGTTTTGTTTCTATTGGATGTGAACCATGTACGCGACCTGTATTACCAAATCAACATGAGCGTGAAGGACGCTGGTGGTGGGAAGAAGCCACTCAAAAAGAGTGTGGCTTACATGCTGGTAATATGAAAAAGTAATTGGATATCAAAAAACCACTGGCAAATCAGTGGTTTTTTTTATGTCATGTTCCGTACACAAAGTCATATTTTCTCTACTCTAAACGCTATATACTTAATTTTACGGTTCTATAATTCTAATAAGAGCTCATATAAGGGCTTCTTAGAAAAATGCATGAGGCACAATGATTTATGCGTCCATTACACCCAATTGATTTCATTTTTCTGTCACTTGAAAAAAGACAGCAACCCATGCATGTCGGTGGATTATTTTTATTTGAAATTCCTGAAAATGCACCAGAAACCTTTGTACATGATTTAGTAGAAGATATTAAACGCTCAAAGAGCATTCCTATTCCTCCGTTCAATAACCGCTTAAGTGGTTTATTTTGGGATGAAGATGAAGAATTCGATATCGATCATCACTTTCGCCACATTGCTTTGCCTCATCCTGGCCGTATTCGTGAACTTCTGGTGTATATTTCACAGCAGCATAGTTCACTAATTGATCGTGCAAAGCCACTTTGGACTTGTGACATTATTGAAGGAATCGAAGGCAATCGTTTTGCCATGTATTTTAAAATCCATCATGCAATGGTAGATGGTGTTGCTGGTATGCGTTTGATCGAGAAATCTCTATCAAAAACACCAGAAGAGAAACATGTTGTTCCTTTATGGTGTGTTGAGAGCAAAAGAGCTAAGCGTCTAAAAGTACCAACTCCAAGTACTAGTAAAATTAAAAGTATTTTAGGCGGTATTAAGTCTCAACTCGACATAGCTCCAAAAGTCATGCACGAGCTATCTCAAACAATATTCAAGGAAATGGGTAAAAATCCTGATTATGTTTCTACTTTTCAGGCACCAGTTTCTATTTTGAACCAAAGAGTCAGCGCTTCACGTCGTTTTGCGGCCCAATCATTTGAATTAAGCCGCCTTAGAAAAATTTCAAAAGCATTAGGCGTGACGATTAATGATGTTGTCCTAGCTGTATGTTCAGGCGCTTTACGTGAATATTTGATTAGCCAAAACAGTTTACCTAAAAAGCCACTTATTGCCATGGTTCCAGCTTCATTACGAACAGATGATTCTGACATGAGTAACCGGATTACTATGATTTTGGCAAATTTAGGGACGCATAAAGATCAACCGTTAGAGCGTCTAGAAATCATTCGCCGTAGCATGCAGAATTCAAAGCAACGCTTTAGCCGCATGACTGCGAATGAAATTTTAAACTATAGTGCGGTTGTTTATGGTCCGGCAGGATTAAACATCATGTCAGGAATGCTTCCTAAGCGTCAGGCGTTCAATTTAGTGATTTCCAATGTACCAGGACCACGTGAGCCGCTTTATTGGAATGGCGCGAAATTAGATGCACTCTACCCCGCTTCGATTGTCATGGATGGACAAGCTCTAAACATTACCATGACTAGTTATTTAGATAAGCTTGAAGTTGGATTAACAGCTTGTCGAAATGCTTTGCCGAAAATGCAAAACCTTTTGACTCATTTAGAAGATGAGATTCAACGTTTTGAAGAAATTATTGCAGAGAAACAGCTGAAACATCATTCAGCAAGTTAGAAAAAGTTAAGGGGCTTTGAATTGGCCCCTTATTTTTTGATTGTGCGGCACTGGTTAAGTAACTGATGACATACTGAACGAATCATTGCAGTTGTGATTGGTACTTCTTTACCTTGGTCATTCAACATATAGCAGCTATTTACTGGCGTGCTTTCTAAAACATGTTTAAGACCGTTGCTAATTAAGTTTTCACTTACATTCATGGGTTATACCTCTTATTGTTTGCTAAGACGTTTAATAGGGAGAACGTCTAGGGCTACTGTATGTAAGTAGTATTTAAAATTCATGAATGAAAGTAAAATTTCAGTTGTAACAAGGATTAAGCGATATCTTGTTACAACTTTAACTTAAAATGATATCGTATTGCTCTTGCGTATATAAATTTTCGACCTGAAATTTAATAACACGGTTAATAAAATGCTCTAAATCGGCTACTGCTGGTGCTTCTGCTGTTAATAATCGGTCAATCACAGAAGGATGGGCAACAACAGTAAAGCCACTCGTTGACTCAAATGCGCGGGTATAACGTAATATCTCACGAAATATTTCGTAACACACTGTCTCCGCTGTTTTGACAAAACCACGCCCTTGGCATGTTGGACATGATTCACATAACAAGTGTTCTAATGATTCACGAGTTCGTTTACGCGTCATTTCGACCAGACCAAGTTCTGACACTTGAGTAATTTTGGTCTTCGCGTGATCTCGCTCAAGCATTTTCTCAAACTGACGCATCACCTCTTCACGGTGAGTTGCTTCTTGCATGTCAATAAAATCAATAATGAGAATCCCCCCCAAATTACGCAGTCTAAGTTGACGCGCGATAACTTGAGTCGCCTCCATATTGGTTTTAAAAACCGTGTCTTCAAGACTACGACCACCTACATATGAACCTGTATTAACGTCAATCGTTGTCATGGCTTCAGTCTGGTCGATCATCAGATAACCGCCCGACTTCAAAGCTACGCGAGTTTGTAAGGCTTTTTGAATATCTTCTTCAACATTATAAAGATCAAATAGTGGTCGCTCGCCCGGATAATGAATGAGACGACTCTTCATATTCGGGACAAATTCATTTACAAACTCAAGCAGTTTTGCATGAATCTCTCGCGAATCTACATAAATCTTTGCAGTTTCTTCGCTTGCTAAGTCGCGAATAATACGTTGAGGTAATGGAAGTTCTTCAAAAATTAAAGAAGGAACAGCAACGTCGGTCTGTTTACGCTGAATGTACTCCCACAATTTGCTCAGATAGCACATGTCCTGAGCAATTTCTGCCTCATCCACCCCTTCCGCAGCCGTACGGACAATCACACTACCGGGTAAATTATGCTCAGATTGAATACCTTCAATAATATTACGCAGTCGATCTCGCTCTTCTTCAGACTCAATACGCTGCGAAACACCAATATGGTTACCATACGGCATTAAAACCAAATAGCGAGAAGGGATTGAAAGATCTGTACTTAGACGTGCACCTTTTGTGCCCAACATATCTTTCATTACTTGGACAGTAAGGGTTTGCCCAGGATGTAATAGCTCAAAGACATTTGGGGTAGGCTGCGAACGAGGCCAAACCATATCATTGATATGTAAAAAGGCTGTTCGAGACAAACCAATATCAACAAAGGCAGCTTGCATGCCCGGAAGCACTCGTACAACTTTACCCTTGTAGATATTGCCGACTAGACCGCGTTTAACTGTACGCTCGACATACAGTTCATTAACAGTTCCATTTTCGATTAATGCTACCCGACACTCCATAGGCGTGACATTAATAAGTAGTTCTTCTGACATACATAAACTCAAAGCATTATAAAATTTTTTATTAAAGAGTCAGTGAAGCTGTTAACTTTAACGTTGTCTAATGTTCATCGACAATGCTATTCAATGAAGAATGATAACAACCCCTTATGTCTTTACTCTTTTGAATAACTGTGCAAATTCGTATAAAGGAAGTCCTACCACATTACTATAACTTCCTTGAATTTGGGGAATATATTGCGAGGCAATTCCTTGAATTGCATATCCACCCGCTTTTCCAACAGGCTCACCCGTGGTCCAATAATCTTCCATATCCTGTGTAGTCAGGTGCTGAAACTCAACTTGTGTTTGCACTACCTGACTTAACATTTGTTGTTGAGTCGCAACGCACAGTCCAGAAAACACATCATGCCAACGTCCAGATAATTGTTTCCAGATTTCAAAAGCATGATTTTTCGATTCAGGCTTACCAATAATTTGGCCATCAAGTCCCAGACTTGTATCGGCAGCAATAACAATTGCTTCTGGAAAAAGCTTCAATACAGTTTGAGCTTTTTCTCTAGCCAACCGTTCAACATAATGATGAACCAGCTCATTTTCATGAACAGACTCATCAATGTCAGGACTATAGATTTCAAAATCTAAGCCTAGCTGTTGCAACAGCTCCTTCCGACGAGGAGAGCTAGATGCTAAAACTATATGCGCCATTTTGCCAAACAATAATAGACGACTGGCCACGTGATGATACTTGTCATCAAAGGTTGCCAATGTCTAGCAATCGAAAAATGAATTCCACCCATCGTCTGTGTTACCCACATAAATGCTAAATGGGCAATAATGACCAGCGTTGCTATCGTCCATAAATTAACAAAAGTTAAAATACGGCGTTCCCGAATTAAAAAACGGGTAAGAAAAGTCACAATTACAAAACTTAAGGCATTGAGCCCTAAAGGCGCATCAAGCAGTAAGTCTGTAAAAATCCCCATCCCAAATGCAAACCAGACCCCACACCATGTTGGCTGACATACTACCCAAAATAGCATAATCATTAACATGAATAGTGGCCGCCATCCTGAAATATCATAAGATAGCGGATAAACCATAAGTACAGAACCCACAATAACGGAGAGAATAATTCCCCATAATGGATCTTTACGCTTTTCTCGTTTTAGTTTAGCGATCGGCATACGGCTGCTCCTTCGCTAATGATTCAGAGAAAAGTACAACTACATGATGGCCTGTTGCCAATTGTGCTGATGGTGTTACATCAATTTCAGCAAACTCACCTGAATTATGGCGTTTTATTTTGGCCACTGTACCCACTGCGTAACCTGCTGGGAAATGTTCACCCAAGCCTGAGCTAAACACTTTATCCCCCACCTGAATATTCGCACTGGTCGGTACATATTCCATTTTTAAACGGCCCAAATCACCTGTACCAGAAACAATCGCCCGCATTCCAGTACGCTCAAGACGTACCGACAGTGAATGTTCTTTATCTGATAACAACATCACACGTGAGCTATGAGGGTATACATTAATAATCTGCCCCATAATCCCCTTATCATCCAGAACCGTTTGACCGACCTTTAGATGGTCCGTAGAGCCTCGGTTAATAATGATGATATGGCGTAATGGGTCTGCATCTGTCCCAATCACTTCGGCAATTTCCATACGACCATCAATAATTAACGGTGTATCAAGAAGGCCTCGTAAACGGGTATTTTCAGCTGACAGTTCAGAAAGCTTCTGTAAGCGGACTTGAGCTTGTAAAAGCTCAGCCTGCATCGCGGTATTTTCACGACGCAGTTGTGCTTCAGATTTTGTTTGTTGATTCAGCCATTCTCTCGACAGTACCGGATAACTAGCCAATGCATAAATTGGGTTATATGCAGCGTACAAGACATCCCTTGCTGGCTGAATTACATAAGGCATGCGCCAATCAAAGAACAGCACAACCAAACATGTAATGACCGCAATAATGAACGAGCGGAAAGATGGCGGCTGTCTTGAAAAAATATTCGGTTGCACCGCCTAATCCTTAAACTTAACCGACGAAAAGCATGTCATGGTTCGGGTTGTCGAAGAATTCTAATACTTTACCACCACCACGGGTTACGCAAGTAAGAGGATCTTCAGCAACAACAACTGGTAAACCAGTTTCTTGAGCCAATAACTTGTCAAGGTTACGAAGTAGCGCACCACCACCTGTCAACACAATACCGCGCTCAGCAATATCAGAAGAAAGTTCAGGAGGAGTTTGCTCAAGAGCAGATTTCACAGCGCTTACAATGCTTTGTAACGGATCAGAAATGGCTTGAGTAATTTCGTCAGAAGTTACGGTAATTGCACGAGGCACACCTTCTGCAAGGTTACGGCCACGTACTTCGATTTCTAATGTTGTACCATCAGAAACAGCCATGCCTACTTCTTTTTTAATAATTTCAGCAGTGGTTTCACCAATCACACAACCGTGAGCTTTACGAACATAATTGATGATTTGCTCATCAAAAACATCGCCGCCGATGCGTAAAGAGTCAGCATAGACACAACCTTGCAATGAAATAATTGCAATTTCTGTTGTACCGCCACCAACATCCACAACCATAGAACCACATGCTTGTTCAACTGGCATACCTGCGCCAATTGCTGCTGCCATAGGCTCTTCAATCAAACGAACATCACGGGCACCAGCATTAAATACTGCTTCGCGAATCGCACGACGCTCGACCAAAGTTGATTTACATGGTACACATACAACTACACGAGGTGCAGGTGGGAACAAACGTTTTTCGTGAACTTTACCAATAAACTGATTCAACATGGTTTCAGTCACTTCAAAATCCGCAATTACACCGTCTTTCATTGGACGAATTGCAGAAATATTCGCAGGCGTACGGCCCAGCATTTGCTTAGCATCTAGACCTACAGCAGCAACAATTTTTTGTGAACCACTGTGACGAATTGCCACAACTGTTGGTTCATTTAATATAATGCCGCGGCCTGGTGCATAAATAAGTGTATTTGCTGTACCTAAATCAATGGCTAGATCCGGCGAAAACAAGCCAATTAGTCGTTTTAGAATCACGGTTCGTTCTCAGTTAAACTTTCATGTGGATGCAAGGTGGCAACTTTAAACTAAATGTGATGATTTGAACAAGTCAATCGCTTATTATAACGCACGATATTTTGAAAATTTTTAATACTGATTAGGTGATGTTATGTCTACATCGGATGCACAGCATTCAGCAGATTTAAATGCACAAACAGTTTCAGCAATCGCCAATCTTGCTCGATTGTCGCTCAATGATACGCAATCTGCTGAATATGCTCAAAGTCTAAATAAAATTTTAGGCATGATGGAAACCTTAAAAGGCATTGATACGGAAGGCGTAGAACCTTTGAAAAGTCCTTTTGACAATCCTCAACCTTTACGTGCTGATGTGGTAACTGAAAGCAATCATCGAGATGAATACCAAGCAGTTGCGCCTGCAACTCAAGATGGTTTGTATCTTGTTCCTCGCGTGATTGAATAACTTTTACTCAATTAACCCATCTTCCCTATTTTGAATGTAAAGAAATTTTACTCATGACTGATTTACATCGCTTATCAATTCGTGAACTTGCTGAGGGCTTAAGCCAAGCGAAGTTTTCATCTCGCGAACTGACTGAACATTATTTGCAACGTATTGCTAAAATTGACCCACTGGTAAAAAGCTATGTGACGGTTACGCCTGAGCAAGCGCTTGCCGAAGCTGACGCTGCCGATGCTGCATTAAAAGCAGGTAATGCAACCGCTTTAACGGGTATTCCTCTTGCTCATAAAGATATCTTTTGTACCAAAGGCATTAAAACGACTGCCGGTTCAAAAATACTAGACAACTTCATCTCTCCATACGACGCAACTGTTGTTGAAAAAACTAAAGCAGCAGGTCTTGTCACTTTAGGTAAAGTGAACATGGACGAGTTTGCAATGGGTTCAACTTCAGAAAGCTCGTATGTTGGTGCAACAAGTAACCCATGGGCACTCGACCACGTTCCTGGTGGCTCATCAGGTGGTTCTGCTGCGGCTGTAGCGGCTGATTTAGCACCTTTTGCTACAGGTACTGATACAGGCGGCTCAATTCGCCAACCTGCGTCATTCTGCGGTTTAACAGGCTTAAAACCAACCTATGGTCGTGTATCTCGTTTCGGCATCATTGCTTATGCATCATCTTTAGACCAAGCGGGGCCAATGGCACGCTCTGCTGAAGACTGTGCCTACCTCATGAATGTAATTGCAGGTCACGATGCAAAAGACTCAACTTCGGTTAAAAAGGAAGTTGATGACTACGTTGCAAATTTAAATGGCACACCTGTAAAAGGTTTACGCATTGGTATTCCTAAACAGTACTTTAACGTTGCAGGTTTAGATGCTGACGTAAAAGCACGTGTTGAAGAGTCTTTGAAAAAGCTTGAAGAAATGGGTGCAACACTTGTTGAGATCGACCTCAACATGACTGAAGCCTATGTTCCAACGTATTACCTCATCGCGCCAGCAGAAGCATCTTCTAACTTGTCACGTTACGATGGTGTTCGTTACGGCTACCGCTGTGAAAACCCTGCTGATTTGATGGATCTTTACAAACGCTCTCGTTCAGAAGGTTTTGGTCCAGAAGTTCAACGTCGTATTCTCATTGGTACTTATGCGCTTTCTGCGGGTTATTACGATGCTTACTATGTGAAAGCACAAAAAGTACGTCGTTTAATTCAACAAGACTTCTTAAAAGCATTTGAAAATGTAGATGTGATTGCTGCTCCTGCTGCGCCAACAACTGCATATAAAATTGGTGCGAACTTAAGCCCAACTGAAATGTATTTAGGCGATATCTATACACTTGCAGTGAACTTGGCAGGCTTACCAGCGATTAATGCTCCTGTTGGTTTTGATAAAGATAGCTTGCCTGTTGGCTTACAGTTGATTGGTAACTATTGGTCAGAATCACAATTATTGTCGATTGTCCATCAATACCAACAAAACACCGATTTCCATACTCAACGTGCGGCAATTGCTGAGGAGAATGCATAATGGCTGAAGCTCAAAAGTTGAAATTGATTGACGGTTGGGAAGTCGTTATTGGTATCGAGATTCACACTCAGCTTGCAACCAATTCTAAAATTTTCTCTGGTTCATCAACTGAATTTGGTCAAGACCCAAACACACAAGCAAGCCTTGTCGACTTGGCTATGCCGGGTGTACTCCCAGTTTTGAATGAAAAAGTAGTTGATCTTGCTATCCGCTTTGGTTTGGGTATTGATGCATACATCGACCAAGCATCTGTGTTTGCACGTAAAAACTACTTCTACCCTGACTCGCCAAAAGGCTACCAAATTAGCCAAATGGATAACCCAATTGTTGGCTTAGGCCACATTGATATCCAGCTTGAAGATGGCACAACAAAACGCATTGGCGTAACTCGTGCTCACCTTGAAGAAGATGCGGGTAAGTCTGTGCACGACCAATTTGAAGGTATGTCTGGCATTGACTTAAACCGTGCTGGTACGCCTTTGCTTGAAATCGTTTCTGAACCAGACATGCGTTCGGTTGAAGAAGCAGTTGCCTACATCAAAGCAATTCACACACTAGTACGTTGGTTAGGTATTTCTGACGGTAACATGGCTGAAGGTTCATTCCGTGCGGACTGTAACGTATCTTTACGTCGTCCGGGACAGCCGTTTGGTACACGCTGTGAGCTTAAAAACCTCAACTCATTCCGTTTCATTGAGCAAGCGATCAATGTTGAAATTGAACGCCAAATGGAAATTTTGGAATACGGCGGAAGTATCGACCAAGAAACTCGTTTGTTTGATCCGAACAAAATGGAAACGCGCTCAATGCGTTCTAAAGAAGAAGCGAATGACTACCGCTACTTCCCCGATCCAGATTTGTTACCTGTGATTATTGCTGATGAGCAAATTGAAGCTGCTCGCGCTGCACTTCCAGAGCTCCCTGCTGCTCGCCGTGCGCGCTTTATCGCAGACTTTGGTGTAACTGAGTACGATGCTCACGTACTTACGCTCTCACGCGAAATGGCAGACTTCTATGAAGCTGTTGTGGCTGCTGCTGGCGGTGCGAAGCAAGGTAAAGTATCAGCAAACTGGGTAATGGGTGAATTCTCAGGTGCGTTAAACAAAGCTGGCCTAGACTTAGCAGACTCTCCTGTTTCTGCTGAACAACTTGGCGGCATGATTGCACGCATTATTGACAACACCATTAGCGGTAAGATTGCTAAACAAGTCTTTGGCTTTATGTGGGAATCGGAAGGTAAATCTGCCGATGACATTATTGCGGAAAAAGGCTTAAAGCAAGAAACCGACACTGGCGCAATTGAAGCGATCATTAAAGAAGTACTTGCAGCCAATGAAAAAATGGTTGAAGAGTACAAATCTGGTAAAGAAAAAGCCTTTAACGGTCTTGTTGGTCAAGTCATGAAAGCTTCTAAGGGTAAAGCTAACCCTGCTCAAGTAAATGAATTAATGAAAAAATTGATTGGTTAATTTGACTAGCCAACTCAAGAAAAAGCCTCGATTTATCGGGGCTTTTTTATATCCGTCTAAAGCATTCTTCGACTAAAGAATGCACTTTTTTCCTAAAAAATTACTCAGTGACTGTGCTAATTTAAATTAATAATTTAGATAACTTATATTTTAAAAAGAGAGATAAATTATGTCTAAAAAGATTTTAATGTTGGTCGGTGACTATGCCGAAGACTATGAAACTATGGTTCCATTTCAGTTCTTAACTGGTTTAGGTTATACCGTGCATGCTGTTTGCCCGAATAAAAAGAACGGCGACCATATTGCAACGGCTATTCATGATTTTGAAGGTGAGCAAACTTATAGCGAAAAACGTGGCCACAACTTTGCGATTAACTATGATTTTGATGCCGTTAATACCGAAGACTATGTAGGTCTAGTGATTCCGGGTGGTCGTGCACCAGAGTATTTACGCATGAATGAACGTATTATCGAAATTGTGCGTGAGTTTGATCGAGTGAAAAAACCAATAGCAGCCGTATGCCATGGCGCTCAGTTACTAGCAGCGGCAGATGTATTACAAGGCCGCCTCTGTTCTGCTTATCCAGCATGTGCTGTCGAAGTAAAATTGGCAGGTGGACAATACGCAGATATTGCTGTGACTGAAGCAGTTACAGATGGTCATTTGGTGACTGCTCCAGCTTGGCCTGCACATCCAGCTTGGTTAGCTCAATTTGTGAAAGTTTTAGGGGCTACAATTACGATCTAAAAAGATCTCTTTATCCCAAATACAATAAAGCCTACTCTTAGATAGCAGGCTTTATTACTAAAATAGAAAACTAGACTTTTATCTTGTAATCCCTAATTTATTCCAAATTTCTGGTGTTAAAAACGTCGTCACCAATTTATTTAAGTCAATATAGCGTAATGTGCCCTGCAACTGCTGTTTAACAGCTGGGTCCTTAACAATATCTTCACCCGCACTTTGACCTAACTGTTGAAAGGCCTCTCCAACTGCCTTCACACCTTCAGCCTGAATTACAGCTTTAGTTTGGGTAGAACATTGCTCCACAATCACACGTTGTAAAACCTGCGCCAGTTTTTGATCTAACTGATCCTTTTGCTCAGGTGTTACATTACTAAATGCTTTTAAATCTGGATGAGCAGCTAAAGCTGTAAATGTCCATTGAAGTACAGTAGTTTTGTCTGAAGCCGTTGTCGCCTTAACTAAACAGTCACTTAACTGATCAACTGTTGGGCCAGCCATCGCAATTTGGGTAGTTCCCAACACAGCAGCAGCCACACATATTGAACGGCTCAGGTGTGAAAACTTACGGCGAACAATAGCGTAAAGATGATGTGACATAGGTCTGGCTCCAATAAACAATCTGTTCTTTTTATCACAGAGTCACCAAAGTTACCTGTTATGACTCTGTAACCGCAAAATACTTATTTCACCACAGACTCTATTCGATCCAGTTCCCACACTCCACCTGCTGCCAAGCCTTTACACATACCCGTCCACATATCCTTAGTATGTACAAAACTCTTGCCATCCCACACCCATTCTTCACTTGCCCAGCAGTCTCCAATGCCTCTTCCCTTTTGAGCACTGCTGATCATACCGCTATCAAAATCTGAAGCAGATTCAGTCACAAACACGGCCTTACCATTTAATGACTCATCTAGCACCCAAGCGCCATATCCTTCGTTATAAGCCCCTCTCCAGCACAACGTAGTCGCCAAAACTTTCTTATTGGTTAGTTTATATATCTCAATTTTTTGTGGTTCAGCTCCATCACTATTACCACCATAAATTCCTTCACAAAAGTCTTCTTTAGGATTCGGATTAGCTACCATCAAACTACGGTGTATTGCTTGGTACTGTTTATTTTTAGGCTGTAAAGTTAAATAAGGTTTGGTTGAAGTCTTAATACGCTTCACAACTAGTTTTGGTTCAGGCATAAGCACTTGATTTTCATTGGCACTGCCCTTTTTAACCAAAGCACCAACAGTTCCGATACGCTTCTGAAAATCATCCATTTTTAATAACACAGCGGTCATTCCAGCATCGGAAATTTTCCATTTATGCTGTGAATTTTTAAATACAATTTCGGTCTTCTGTTTGGATTGCTGTAGTACAGCATTGACTTGCGAGCTGTTGAGTTTACCCATAAGTGGTAACTCAGTACCATCTACACTCACAGCGCCTAAATCTTTGCCATTTATATAAAAATGAATATTTTTAAGCTGGTTTGCTGGCATGCTTTGTTCATAGTCTGATAAAGCAAATTCAGCTTGTACAGGTTGTTTTGGCCCTGCTTTACGTGTTAATAAAATTGAAGCTGGATTATCGCCATTTTCTTCATTTTGATAGCCTGCGGCTTTACATGTACCCGTATTGCTACAAGAGATTTCCCATTCTTGGTGTGAAAATGAAATACCTTTTATGATTTGAGCAAAACCATAAGAACTGATGACTGATAAACAGCAAATTGAAAGGATTTTTTTCATTTTTTCATGTCTCTGCTGGTCTGTTTTATTATGAAGTTAACAATAGCGTTAAATTTTGAGTTACCGTCTAGTTTAAAAGAATATGTTAGATTTATATAAGATTTAAATTGATTACTTTCTAAAAATGAAAAAACTGAATTTTTTATTATTTACTGCATTTACCTGTCTAACCTCATCTGCTTATGCAGAAGTAAAAAGCTTTACTCCCCATTTCCCCAAATTTTATAGCTCTGCTGCAACCCGCAAAGCAGACAATCAGTTCTACACTCTAGGAGAGGCAAAATTTTTAAACGGCGTTACAGTTCCGTTTTATGGTGTTACTGCACAGAACCCAATGGAGAATGGTTTACTTAAAGATTTTGAAAAATGCACGCCTAAAAGCTGCCGTTTTAATTTTCAACTCGATGCTCAACATGCCAAGCAACTCAAGCTTCTTGCATTACCTGAAACAGGTTTAGTGCTCGTTCCAAGAAACTGGCAAGATGTGCAAGCAAATGCGGGTGCTAACGGGACTGGTTTTGCTCTAATAATGAGTACAGATCAAAAACAAGCAATAGAACTTTATGATTCTTCATTTTGTGTTGGCTGTGGACTACCAAATGCAACTCTTTATTTTCCTGAGCTGTTAAAAGAAAGTCTTGAAAATGAATTCGGTGGTTATAAAGACCCTAAAAAACTAATTAACATTGTTCATCCTTCTAAGAAAGTGGCTTTTTTTAGTTATCAAATTCCACAAGTGAACAATAAAACGCATGGTATAGCTAAATATGATGATGAAGACACTTTTAACTATAAAGAGATTCAAGTCACCTTAGATAAATCTCAACAGTCTTTAGTAGGACCTATCCTTAATTTTTATAATACAACCCATTAATCCAATACTTATAAAAAACCCGCTTTCGCGGGTTTTCTTAATCACCAAATAGTTACCCGCTTCTCTGGTGGTAAATACATCTGATCATCTTCGTTTATTTTAAAAGCCTCATAAAATGGTTTTTGATTCATTAAAGCTCCATTGCCACGTACTTTATCAGGAGAGTGAGGATCTGTTTTTAAATAGATAACCGCTTGAGCTTCGCGGGTTTTCGCACGCCAAACTTGAGCCCATCCCATATAAAAACGTTGCTCCCCAGTCTGTCCATCAATTACAGGAGCTGGCTTACCGCCTAGTGCAATTTGGTAAGCCTTATAGGCAATTGCTAACCCAGAGTTATCTGCAATGTTTTCACCTAATGTTAATTCACCATTAACATGATAACCAGCAATCGGTTCGTAACGGTTATATTGTTCAATCAATGCTTGTGTTTTAGCTTTAAAACGCTGGTGATCTTCAGCATTCCACCAGTTTCTCATATTGCCCAATTCATCAAACTGACTCCCCTGATCATCAAAGCCATGACTAATTTCATGGCCAATCACAGCACCTATACCACCATAGTTCACTGCATCATCTGCGTTTATATTAAAAAAAGGTGGTTGTAATATCGCTGCTGGAAATACAATTTCATTCAATGATGGATTGTAATAAGCATTCACCGTTTGTGGTTTCATATACCATTCATCACGATCAACCGGCTTACCCAATTTATTAAGTTCATATTGGTATCTAAACTCACTTGCGCGAATTATATTTCCAACTAAATCATTTTTAGCGATGTGCAGACCAGAATAATCACGCCACTTTTTTGGATACCCGATCTTTATTGACATGTGAGAAAGCTTTTTACGAGCTTGTATTTTCGTCGCAGGACTCATCCAGTCCAATTCTGTAATGCTTTGGTCATAAGCACGAATCAGATTTTGCACCAATAATTCTATCTGTTGTTTTTTCTCAGCAGGAAAGTATTTTTCAACATAAAGTTTGCCAATACCATCTCCCAGAACCTTATCAACAAGCTGTACACCACGCTTCCAACGCGCTTCTTGTTCAGTAATATCTCGAAGTGTCTTGTTATAAAAATCAAATTTATTATTTACAAAAGCGCTATTTAGTAATGGAGAAAAATTATTTATCAAATGCAATTTAAAATAAGCTTTCCATATATCTAAGGGTGTATCTTGAATAATTGTATTTAAGCCCTGAAAGTAGTCTGGCTGATTTACCTGAATAGTATCAATTTTTCCTTTTAATTCAGTTGCTGTTAGATAACCTTGCCAATCAAATACAGGTGTTAGTTTATATAAATCTTTGATTTTGTATTTATTGTAGCGTTTTGCAAGATTACGATTTTGTACATTACTCCATTGTATTTTTGCCAACTGAGTTTCAAGTTTTAAAATTTCCTGAGCATGTTGTGCTGCTTGCGAGTCTCCAGCAAGTGTTAAAGTTTTTTCAATATACTTTAAATACTGTGCACGAGTTTCAATAAATTTTTTATCATCTTTCAAATAATAATCACGGTCAGGTAGACCCAAACCACTTTGCTCCAAACCAGCCACCATTTCAGTAGATTGTTTCATATCCTGTTCAATGCTTAGACGGATTGGGCTATTGACATCAATACGAGCAAAATGTGCCATTAAAATTGCAATTTGATTCTTATTTTTCAATTTATCAATTTGATTTATCTTATTTTTTAGAGGACTAACACCTTGCTTCTCAATACTTTTTTCATCCATAAAGCTAGCATATAGAGTAGCTACTTTTTGCTCTAAACTACCATCCACCCACTTTTGACTAGAGAGCTCTTCTACAATTCCATGTACTTGGCTGATTGATAACTCACGGAGCTGATTAAAAGCTCCCCAACTTGCTTTATCAGCTGGGATTTCAGTATTTTTTAACCAAATACCATTTACATGTGAATAAAAATCGTTCTTTTCATTAATAGAGGAATCAATATATTGTTGATCTATACCTGATATTTTTTTGATTTGAGAATTTGTTACTAATTCCGCACGTACCAAATTAGCAGAAGTCATAAGTGCAATCGTAAGAGCACTTTTAAGTAAAATAGATTTCAAAGACTTAACCTCATATTTAAATATTTAATGATCTAAAACAATAGCTTAAAGTGATTATTTTTTATTAATTAAGCGAATGGCAAAATTAAAACCAATATAGAAGCAAGTTTTATACCGCGAAAATATAATATTTTCAAAAATATATTTTTATATAAATCAAAATTATAAACGAAGAAACTTACCAAATCTTTTATTCTACTAAATACTTAATATTCTAAAGATGCCATGGCTTGAACCAAGGCATCTTTCAGAGATATGATTACTTTTTAATCTAAAATTTTCTCAAATATTCTTAAACGCTTATAAATTGAAAGCAGTTCAATAATCGTTTTCCATGAACTAATTAAATATTGGAATGATTCACGGACTTTATCAAAAACATTACCTATTTGCGTAATTAAACCCAATGTCATTTTACCTGCGGCAATAGAAGGGAATAAAACAACTAGACTATATAAAATATCTAATTGGATATACCAAATACTAACTAAATTAAAATAAGAGTAATGCAGATATAAACGGAAATAATTCAGCCTAACACTTGAGAACAATTCTCTTAATGTTTTTGGCTGTGCACGCTCCTCATGATCCTCACCATAGACAAGTTCTTTACGATAGGCAGCTTCTACTTTTTGATTATTAAACTGTAAACCAGGTAATTTAATACCAACCACCATTAATAGAACAGTACCAAAAACAGCCCATACAATTGCAGCCCAGACCAATGAATGATCAATTTCACCTACAATAGGCAGTACTCTAACTTGTTTAGAAAGTTCAAAAAGAATAGGTAAAAAGGCAATTAAAACCATTATAGCCTTAACAAAATTTACTCCGAGGTCTTCTAAAACAGAGGCGAAACGCATGGTATCTTCTTGAACACGCTGTGAAGCCCCCTCGATATGACGAAGCTTTTCCCAATGCTCTGTGTAATATTCATTCATTGCTGTACGCCAGCGGAATACATAATGACTAGCAAAAAAAGCATTAATAACAGCTAAAGTCACACCGACCATCGCAATTAAAAGAAATGTAACTGTTCCCATATAAAGTTTATTAATATCACCACCACCGTGATCTAACATACTTTGAATGAGATTATAAAAAGGCCCATACCATGCATTAACAGCTACACTAACCTGAACGCTAAACCAGATATTAAATAAAATAAACGCCGAGCCCCACACAGACCAACGTTGCCAAGGATTATTCGATATAGTCCTCCAGAAACCAGCAAAAAGCGCAGTAGAGACTAAAAACCAAACATAAAACCATAAGAAAGTGGGAGACCAAAAACGGCTCACACCTAATGGTAGTTGAGCATCATGGTAGCCCTTAGCAAAGCCGATAAAAGTTCCCCATGTGTTTCCACCTGAGTACCAGAGCACCATATTGAGCGCGATCCAAATGACCGCAGATATAAAGAAATACCTTGGTGATGGAAAAAATGATTTGAACATTGAGCGTGGATATCCCTATATTTCTTCAAATTTACAATGAAAGGAATACTAAAACCTAAACCTTAAAATTGTGAAGGGTAAAGTTTAGAGAATTGTCAGTTTTTCCTGTTCCATTGAAGGATTTGATCGTTTTTTTGTAAATTAATCCCTTTTTTGGCAATTTAATCCATTTAAATTACCTTGTATATGACTCTTGATAGAGCCATATACAGCTTTTATAACACAGTGATATCAGAGATTAAATCTCTTCTTTACGAACAATATAGCCTTCTAATTGCATTGCTTGAATGAGCAAATCTAGGTCTGAGGCACTCTTTAACTCTACATCAACGCTTACAGCGCTTTCTTTGGCACGGCTTGTTGCCGCAAAGCGTTCATGACGTAGTTCATAAATATTACCACCTTGCTCAGCAATAATGGCCGTCAAACGAGCTAAAGCACCTGGATTGTCCGGTAATTCAACACGAATACGAACCATACGGCCTGTACGGGTTAAATGGCGTTGTAATACAGAGACCATAACACGTGTATCAATATTGCCACCTG
The DNA here is from genome assembly GCF_038562025.1 of Acinetobacter sp. D009. Classification (NCBI taxonomy): domain Bacteria; kingdom Pseudomonadati; phylum Pseudomonadota; class Gammaproteobacteria; order Moraxellales; family Moraxellaceae; genus Acinetobacter; species Acinetobacter sp. D009. Next base: position 685,590 of record NZ_CP151886.1, on the reverse strand, counting down.
ATAGCACTACGCCCAATTTATGACCTAAAAACAGATCGGGACGCGACATAATTGCAGCAATACCTGTTGCCCCTGCTCCTTCACATACTGTTTTTTCAATATTAAGTAATAGTGCAATCGCTTCTTCAATCATGTCTTCAGTGACAACGACAATGTCATCAACATATTCTTTAGCAACTTGGGTCGTAAGCTCACCTGGAGTTTTTACCGCAATACCCTCAGCAACAGTAGAGCCCATTGAAACCGCATGTTGATAATTGCAAAGTAGTTTTGCCATACTTGGGTATACAACTGACTGCACCCCAATAATTTTGATTTTTGGATTGATCGCTTTAGCAGCAATTGCAATACCAGAAATTAAACCACCACCACCAATTGGCACAACCAAAATATCCAGATCAGGCACAGCCGCAAGCATTTCAAGTGCAATGGTGCCTTGACCCGCAATAATTTCAGCATCATCAAATGGGTGGATAATCGTTAAAGATTCTTCTTGTGCAACACGATGCATTTCAGCAGCAGCTTCTGAAAAGTCCTGCCCATGCAAAATAACGCGCGCACCGTACTCACGTACTCGTTGCACCTTAACATTTGGCGTAGATTTCGGCATTACAATAGTTGCAGTCACACCTGTCCGCTGAGCATGGTAGGCTACACCTTGTGCGTGATTGCCTGCCGAAGCTGCAATAACACCATGTTGCTTTTCTTGCTCAGATAAACACAACAGTTTATTCAGAGCACCCCGCTCTTTAAATGAAGCTGTAAATTGTAAGTTTTCAAATTTCAACCACATCTCAGCCCCTAAGGTTTTAGAAATGGTCTCTGAGAAAACAAAGGGAGTTTTTACAACTAAACCTTCCAAACGCTCTGCGGCAGCATGAACATCATCTAATGTTGGAAAGCCATTTTTAACCTGTTGCTGTATCATTTATCCAGTCAGCCTCAATACACTACAAATCAATTATTTTTAAAAAACGGCAACAATATTTCATATTAACCATTAGAGTTTTCAGCATATCCAACATGTCTCTAATATACAAAAAATTTTATTCCAAAAATTGAAGATTTAGACTTCCATAAAAAAAGCCCTATGTGGGCTTTTTTTATAATTTTCAGAATATTAACGTTTATTTATTGGCTTTGAGCACTCAAGCCTTCCGTAGACATATTTTGTTCAGCTATTTTTTCATCAATAGCAAACTGAATATCAGAAAGCTTGGCATTAGCTGCATCTATACCAGATTTCATAGTAGCTTCACGGCCTTTGACATCAAAAATATGTGCTTTTTCTCTTAAATCTGGCTGAATAACAACATCTGCATATTGTAATTCTTCTGCTGCCAAACGCCCTTGCATGATATTAATATTCTGGTTAAACAGTCCCCAGACATTCGATGTTTCTGTGTAAATAGGCTGAGCTAAAATATCAACTGCAATAATGACATCAGCCCCTAAATCACGAGCTACTTCAACCGGTACAGGACTCACCAACCCACCGTCTACATATTCAGATTTACCAATTTTAGTTGGCACAAACATACTCGGAATCGAAGCAGAGGCTCTTACGGCTTGACCGGTATTGCCGTAGTTAAATACGGTCTTAGTGCCATGCTTTAGTTCAGTTGCCACCACATACATTGGGATCTTCATTTTTTCGAGTGGCATGTTATTTACTTGCTGGTTAACGTAGTTCTCTACTTTTTTACCATCAAAAAAACCTTTTAAACCGATACTAATGTCACGGACATCGCCAGCTTTCATTTTTAAAGCAGTATCACGCAGTTCAGCAGGTGTTTTACCACTCGCATAAATTGCCCCAACAATACTACCCGCACTCGTACCTACAATAAAATCCGGGCGAATACCATGTTGTTCTAAAACTTCAATCACCCCTATATGAGCATAGCCTCGTGCCCCACCGCTACCCAATACAAGCGCAACAACAGGACGTTTTTGCATTTTTTTAATTCTTGCAAAAGGTTGATCGACAGGACGAGCATAAGCTTCTGTCGTTTGCGGTTTTAGAGCAGCAGACAAGTGCGTGGTGGTCTGGCATCCCGCCAACACCATAGAGAGTCCGAGAACCCACAATTTAAGCTGTTTCATGGCCCATCTTCGTACTATGAGGTTTAAGTTCGGATTGCAATTTTAGTTGCTACTTTCGTGAAAAGCTGTAGTGAATTTATTTAATTTGTCATGTTTAAAATTTAGACTCAAGTATTTTATTTATCGCCTATATGAAAAAGGCCCCTTATGTATAAGAGGCCTTTTGAAACTTACCAGATATCTGAATCAACTTTTTTCTTCAATTCCGGATACTTGTCAATTTTAAACTCAGGCTCTTTAATGCCTCGTTTTAATTGCTCGCGGTAATCTTTTAACAAAGTACGTGCCATTGGCGTTAATAGTAAAATTGCAATCAAGTTAATGGTTGCCATGATACCCATAAACAAGTCAGCCATCGACCAAACGAGTGGAACACTACCGATTGCACCGAAATACACCATCACCAATACGAAAATACGGAAGATGAACATGACTTTCGGGTTGTTATTAATAAACTGTACATTACCTTCTGCATAAGCATAGTTACCTAGTACAGCTGAATAACAGAATAAGAATAATAGAACCGCTAGGAAATCAGATCCCCAATGTCCAACTTGAGTTTCTAAGGCACGTTGTGTTAATTCAACACCAACAAAACCTGCATCTTGGTAAACGCCAGAAACTAAGATGATGATTGCAGTACTCGTACATACAATAAACGTATCTACGAATACACCAAGCATTTGTACTAAACCTTGGTTTACAGGATGTTTTACATCAGATGCAGCAGCCGCGTTTGGCGCAGAACCCATACCTGCTTCGTTTGAGAACAAACCACGCTTAATACCTTGCATCATTGCCATTGATACAGCCGCACCAAAGAAACCACCTGCCGCAGCATTGAAGTGGAAAGCTTCGGTTACAATCAACTTTAAAATATCAGGTAAAATTGCATAGTTGCTTAATGCGATATATAGAGCAACGGCTAGATAAAGACCTGCTTTTAAAGGTACAAACATCTCTGCAAATTTAGCGATACGTTTAATACCACCAAAAATTGCCAATGCAACCATAACAACAAGCGCAAGGCCAACCCATGAAATTTCTAGATCAACACCACCTAAATGAGCAATAAGATTAGCTTTGTCCCACCCCCAAGCATGTGAAGAAGCATTCGCAATCGCATTAATTTGGACTGAGTTGAATACGAAACCGTAGGTAAAGATGAGTGCTAGAGCGAAAACCACACCAAAGGTTTTACTGCGTAAGCCTTGGGTAATATAGTAAGCTGGTCCACCGCGGAACTGTTTAGTCTTGTTATCTCTAACTTTAAAGAGCTGAGCAAGTGTAGACTCAATAAAAGCAGAGCTCATACCAAGTACAGCAGTTACCCACATCCAGAACACAGCACCAGGGCCACCAATTGCGATCGCAATTGCCACACCTGCAATGTTACCCACCCCAACACGGCTTGCCAGGCCAGTTACAAACGCCTGAAAAGGTGTAAGGCCATGCTCATCTGTGCCTTCTGTACGGCTACTTTTCATGACACGGATACTTTGCAAGAACATGCGGATCTGCACTGCCCCTGTTAAGACCGTATAAAAAATACCGACAGCCAGCAAGAAAATAACCAGAAAATCCCATAAAGGATCATTAAAAAATTGTACCCACGACATCAGTGTGGCATTGAGTTGTTCATTCATACTCGGTCCGCTTACGTTCTTGCTAATGTGCTAATAGCACAAGCCAAAATACTGCAATAAACAAAAAAGCCCCTCAAAATAGGGACTTCTTCAGTACATTTAAGGAAAAACTTTTAATGTCACTTGAATATCAATTAACGTCACAAGTTTAAGCAACATAATGCCCAGCACTAAGCCTTTGAAGGTCGCATGAGAGAAAGCACCCTTCAGATAAAATGAATTCATCGCACCACTGAACATATTCCCATTTGGGTGAACAGAATGCATCGACTCGGCTACAAACTTGGAAACTAACAAATGACCACCGCTAAATCAGCTCGTTTAATGATTCCCATCAATTAATCGAGTTATAAAAATCTGGATTTAAGCCAATAAGCATATTTACACATACTTGAGAGCGAATGTCTAAAATGGATATGAATTTCAAAGACTGTAACGAGCCATCGCCATAACGCGGCTATCTGCGCCCTTTTCCCTCTGATTGGAGAAGAGTGCATTTAGATCTGTACCAAGCTGTTGTATTTCTTGTGGCCCAGTAGTTGCGTGAGTTACGTTCATTTTCATGGTTGCAATGGTAATCGCCAATCCTTGTTTCATGAACTGCTTGTTGATGAGCGGTAAACTCATGTAAAGCTCCTTATTCCTCGTGTATTTCTCCATTTCTACATTCAAATCCTTTTTGTAAAGGGATTTTGTATGCAGCCATTTCTTTCCTAACATGAGTATGGAGAAATCATACCTGCGTAAAAAAGTCGGTATTATGCAGAAATTTAAAATTTTGTGTATGTTTTTCATTAAAAATTTATGTTATTTCCGATTATTTTTCATCCAAAATCATCTGTTTTGTACTGTTTTTAAACATATTATACCTTTTTTTCAATTGAGTGATTTTTAATCCAACTGATGCTATAAATTTATTTTTATAGTCAAAACATCATACTTTTTTGTCTATTTAGATCTAAAGTGGCATATTCACATTAGAGTTAATTAGACATTATATCCAAACTAAACACATCATCATATCTTTAAGGATATCCCTTTTCTAATATTTTTTGCTTATAAATGAAGTACTTTCAAAACATGAAATTAAACTTCAAAAAAGTATTAAGTATTTAAGAAAAGATATAGGAGTACGCATGAATCTGGAACAAGTTCGTCTCGTTGATGAAGCTATCACTTCTCGACATTCTGTCCGCGCTTTTTTAAATACTCCAATTGAGCCAGAAGTCATTAAAGATATATTACGAGTCGCAAGTCGAGCACCTTCCGGAACGAACACTCAACCATGGAAAGTCTATGTGGTCACAGGTAAAAAGCGTGATGAAATGGTTGAACGTGTCTGTGCTGCACAAATTGAAGTTTCAAAAAATCCTGAGCTTGCAGAACGATATAAAGAAACTTTTGCCTATTATCCTGAAAAATGGATATCTCCTTTTATTGACCGCCGCCGCGAAAATGGTTGGGGACTCTACGGTTTACTCGAAATCAAAAAGGGCGAAAAAGAAAAAATGGCTGAACAGCAGCTACGTAATTTTAAATTATTTGATGCACCAGTCGGCCTTTTCTTTACCGTAAATAAAATGATGGGAATCGGTTCTAAAATGGATATCGCAATGATGATCCAAAACGTGATGGTCGCTGCCAAGGCACGTGGTTTAGATACATGCCCACAAGCAGCTTGGAATCATTTTCACCCTATTGTTTTAGATATAGTGGATGCATCAGATGACGAAGAACTGGTATGTGCAATTGCATTAGGTCATGCCGATCCTAACCACATTGTAAATACCTTTATTACGCCTAGAGAACCTGTTGAAAATTTCACAGTTTTTCTAGACGAATAAGCTATAAGTGGCCATTCTCTAAAAGCTATGAGAATGGCTTGGTTTTGACCTGTTGTGTCGCTTTCAATACGACAATAAAACCACTTAATGTAAATAACACCATCATTACGCCCATATTGAGCGATGCTGACCAAATCAGGAAGTTAAGAAGCACGCCACCTAAAAGGCCACAAGCGAATTGCATACTTCCCATAATTGCACTTGCTGTTCCAGCGCGAGCACCTTGTTTGGACATTGCTAACGCCATAGCATTTGGGCCTGTTAAACCAATGCCTGAAATAGCTAAAAATAACCCTACCATAACCAGCCATAAAGGCGCTGCAGGGATTAAACCAGCAATAAATACAATGATGGCTCCAGTCACTTGCACAAGTGAACCCGATTTTAAGCGTTTAGTAATTTCAACACGTGTTGTTAAATGCTTGTTTAAAGAAGACATCAACATAATGCCAAAAGCATTTAGTCCAAATACGTAAGCAAACTCTTGCTGATTAAGTCCGTACTGATCCATAAACACTGCAGGTGCTGAACTGATATAGCAAAATAATGCAGCCCCCGTTAAACAGCCTGCAAACATAGGTAAGCGGAAACTCGCATCTTTGAAAATAGCTCCATATAAAGTCACCACTTGATAGAGCGATAGCTTAAGCCTTTTATCATTTGCCAAAGTTTCTTTAAAAAAGAAATGTACGCACAGCCAACACAGCGCACCCACAATTGAAAGCGCAATAAAAATAGCCTGCCACGGAAACCAAATTAAAATCCATGCTCCGATCATAGGAGCCAAAATTGGTGCAAGTCCCATGACAATCATCATGCTTGAGAAAGCTTGTGCCGAGCCTTGAACGTCCAATTTATCGCGTATTGCCGCACGAGCCATGACTACGCCAACACAACCACCTAAAGCTTGTAAAATACGGGCCGCAATCAAGCTCCATTCATTAGTAGCCATTACACAAAATAAGCTTGCGACTGCATAAAGCGCGAGGCCAAAGTAAAGTGGTTTCTTTCTACCGATACGATCGCTTAAAGGACCATAAACCAACTGCCCAATGGCTAAACCAAAAAAATAAGCTGGTAGTGTATTTGCCACCATTTGCGTACTTACCCCAAAATCATGGGCCATTTGTGGTAACGCAGGTAAGTACATATCAATGGATAACGGCCCTAAAGCCGTAAGTAAAGCGAGCAACATAATCCAGCCAATAGAGTATTGACGCTGGGCTGTTTGTTCAGACATAACGATATTTCATTTTTCACTCATTTGCATACAGACAAGCTTACACTGTCTATCGTATGATTTGTGCAACATTGGTGTAGAAATACACAAATCCTTTATCACTCAGGTTGATCAGCAAGGACTTCATTTGAAATCTTGGTTTAAACGCCTAAAAAGAGCGACTTATAACACAACATTTATGTATAACGTGCGAATGCTGATAGCCTTTTCAGGAACTGCTTTCGTGCCTTATTTTTTAGGCTATCAATTAGCAACTATTCCACTCACTTTAGGTGTAGTCGCAGCAGGTTTGAGTGATATTGATGATCGCTTTTCCGTGCGAATCATGAACCTAATTTATACTTATATTGGGTTCTTCGTTACCGCAGCTTCGGTACAACTACTTTTCCCCTACCCAATGGCTTTTGCTTTAGGGTTGATTGCCTCATGTATTGGCTGGATTTTATTAGGTTCGCTGGGACGTCGTTACGCCACCATTTCTTATGGCTGTTTGGTTGTTTCGGTCTATACCATGTTGGGTGTTCACCTTTTCGATCATTGGTATATTCAACCTGCTCTTTTAGTTGCAGGTGCTGCTTGGTATGGCCTCATTGCTACTATTAGCTTTTTACTATTTCCGGTTCGCCAACTTCAAGATAAACTCGCAGCGTCTTATGCATCTCTAGGTGATTTTCTATTTGCAAAATCAAATTTATTTGATGTAGATATGACTCCTGCCAGCTATCAGCAAAGTATGATTGAGCTGTCATTAGAAAATGGTAAGTTAATTACGATTTTTAATGATTTAAAAACAGCTTTATTGACTCGTTTAAAAGGTGACCGTGGGCAAAAAGATACACGCCGAAGCTTACATTATTATTTTGTCGCTCAAGACATTCATGAGCGTGCTGACTCAGCCCATATCGACTATCAAAAGTTAGCCAAAATTTTTCAGCACAGTGATATTTTATTTAGATTTCAACGAATTTTGGCGGTTCAAGGCAAAGCTTGCCAAGAGTTAAACGAATGTATTTTACAACGCAAACCTTATAACCATAACAAACGCTTCAAGCAGAGTTTTGAGAACTTAAGACTATCTTTAGAGAAACTAAGACGTGATCAGCATTATGATCTGTTATGGGTAAATGCTCTCTTCGCTTTATACCAAAATTTAAAATCTATCGACTCTCAGTTACTCAACTTAGAAACGGAACAACACATTCAGTCTGATAAAGTTAAACAAGCAGAGAACCAGCTTAAAGATGATGATTTACAAGGATGGAACGATATTGTCATCCGAATAAAGCAAAATCTAACTCCTGAATCTGTACTTTTCCGCCATGCAATTCGCGTCTCAATTGTTCTTTTTATTGGGTATGTGCTGATTCAAATGACCAATATCGAGTACGGCTATTGGATTATGCTTACAGCCCTATTTGTAAGCCAACCTAACTTCAACGCAACCAAACGGCGCTTACGCTTACGAATTGTCGGAACATTAGTCGGAATTATTGTTGGTCTTACCATTGTATTTCTCGTGCCTTCCGTCGAAGGACAACTATTAATGTTGATCTTGAGCGGGGTGCTGTTTTTTGAGTTACGCAGTAAGCAATATGCTCAAGCAACCGCATTTATTACAATTTTGGCATTAATTAACTTTAATCTAGATGGCTCGGCAATGGCTGCTGCTATTCCGCGATTTGTAGATACTTTAATTGGATGTGCTCTAGCTTGGTTTGGAGTGACATTTATTTGGCCTGACTGGAAATTCCGACGCTTACCTCGCAACATCAGACGTTCATTACAAGCTCAATGCAATTATTTAGCTGAAGTTGTTAAACAATATCATGAAGGTCGCAATCATGCGCTGAACTACCGTATTGTAAGACGTGCTGCTCATAATACAGATGCCGAGGTTGCTTCACTTATTTCAACTTTAGCAACAGAGCCAGACTTTGACCCTACCCGTAAGTCGGATATCTTTGAATTTTTATGTTTAAACCATACATTTTTAAGTTATATCGCAGCACTTGGAGCACATCGGGAAAGCATTCAAGATCAAGCTGTTCTTAAACTCTTAGACCAAGCGCTGGATGATATTCAAGGTGCTCTATTAAGAGATGAGATGCCTGATCTTACAGCACAAAATATGCTTCAGACGATACGTCAACGTTTGAGTCAAAATAATGAAGAGGATCAAAAATCACTCATCATTTTACAGCAGCTATCACTCATGCTTGGTGTATTGAACCGTTTTAGTATGCTAAAACAACGCCTAAGTCATGATCTTGATAATGATGCCAGCGAGCTTGCATCGTTATAAATTTGAGTCGGAAATTAGTATGAAATTGGCATAATATCCTTTCCTGACTTATGCCAATTAATGCTAAACTTAAAACAGTTTACAATTTGTTATTTGCACTATGACCGCGAAAACTTTATACGCTTATACGCTTCAGCCTGTTCCCTATGACGTGTCAGAAGCTGAACAACGTAATGCACAGCTTCTTATCTGGCGCAGCACTAATAAAATCAGCACAAAAATTTGGGCAATTATGGGTGTCGTTTTAGCCCTAGCTATATTAGGTCTTATTTTTATTAAGAACTACTCTACTGTTTTTTGCTGGGTTGCTATTGTTGCTGTAGTACTTTACTACCTAGGTCGTAAATACGGATTAGAGTGGTACGTTAAACGCAAAATGAATGAATTTCCGGTACAGGAAATCAAAGGTATTCGTTTAGGTGTGCAGCCTCATGGTATTGTGATGCGTCAACAAATGGGCTTACAAGAAGGCGTAGGTACTATTGGATGGAAAAATATCTACGAATGGTACAATACACCTGATTTTATTTTGGTCAATTTCAAAGTAAAAGATCCAAAAGGCCAAGAACAACAAGGTGCTTATATCCTACCTAAGCGCATGGATTCTAAAAACTTCTCGTTCAACACAATTCGCACACACTTAAAAGAATCTGTAGGCGAACCAAAAACCTTGTAATTCTAGATTTTATAAAAAGCCTCCTCATGGAGGTTTTTTATTAAGCTAAAAATAAATGATAATGAAAATTAATATTATCTCCAAAATCCATATTATCTCCCCAATCTTCGGCTATACTTCGTTACAAGATCTCCATCATATTTACATTTTCGACCATGTTTAAAAAAATTTTATTTCAAATTCATTGGTTTCTGGGTATTACTGCTGGCCTAATCTTATCCATTATGGGTGTTACAGGTGCAATTTATTCTTATGACCAACAAATTTTAAAATGGGTGAATTCTGATAGTTATGTTGTACAAGCTGAAAACACTCCAAAATTAACTCCTGCTCAGCTTTACCAGCATTTCAAGACAACCCAACCTGAAATCAAAATTAATAGCATTACGATTGCCAAGGACCCCACCTCTTCTTCTATTGTAAACATTGAAAAAGAAGGTGAACGCCGTGGCTACAATATGATGGTGAACCCTTATAACGCTGAGGTTCTTCCAGATGTTAAAGGTCGAAAGTTATTGTTACTCATACAACAAATTCATCGTAATTTAACAGCAGGTGAAGTTGGTAAACAAATTACTGGTGCCTGCGCACTCATGCTAATTTACTTCGTACTCAGTGGGTTATATTTACGTTGGCCTAAAAAGCACTCTGCTCGTCAATGGCTTGCTGTTAAACCGAAACTCAAAGGCCGGAATTTTATTTGGGATCTACATGCTGTTGTCGGCACATGGGTCATTGTTTTTTATCTTCTTTTCGCATGTACAGGACTATATTGGTCTTATGATTGGTGGCGTAGTGGCATGTTCAAAGTGATGGGAGTTGAACAGCCTAAACGACAAGATCATGGCGCTACTCCTCAAAATCAAAATCGTGGAATACAGCAAGGTAAACAATCTGACCGTAATAATGATAAAAAATCAGAGCCTCAATTAGATAATACTCAACTCATTACAGTACTTAATCAAACATGGAGTGGCTTCAATAGTCAGGTTGGACGTGATTATTCGACTCTAACATTAAGCTTACCGAAAAAAGATGATGGAAAAATTGAGTTAAGCTTTGTCGATGCTACCCCACAACACGAACGGGCACGTAACCAAGCCATCTATAATTATCAAACTGGCAACATCGAAAAGATGGAGCTTTACGAAGACAAAAAGCTTAATCAAAAGATTATGAGCAGCATGTTACCCGTACACCGCGGTAGCTTCTTTGGACCAATTTATCAATTCGTTGCGATGCTTGCTTCTCTAGCAATGCCTTTGTTCTTAGTTACTGGGTGGATGCTTTACCTTAAACGCCGTAAACAGAAAAAATTAACACAGGCGGCTCGTCAGTCTTTAGCAGGACAATACATTGATCCAAATGCAAAACCTTGGCTTATTACTTATGCAACTCAAACCGGCGTAGCTGAACAACTCGCTTGGAGTACGGCAACAAGTTTACAAGAGGCTCATCAACCCGTTCAGGTAAAACCTGTACAGCAGCTAACACAAACTGATTTAGAGCAACATCAGCAGGTTTTATTTGTGATCAGTACTTATGGTACTGGTGATGCTCCTGATCTTGCTACAAGCTTTGCTAAAAAACTTTTAAAATTGAATGTGGATCTTAATCACATCAACTATGCTGTTCTAGCGCTGGGCTCTAAAGAATATCCAGACACTTATTGTAGTTTTGGCCATGCAGTAGATGCTTGGCTTAAAGCAAATGGTGCCCATGCTCTCTTCAATACAATTGAAGTTGATAATGCAAACCCATCGGATATTCAAAATTGGAATCAATCTCTCGCTAAAGCAACCAAATTAGATTTACATGCTGTAAATCTGGAAAAAGTATTTGATAGTTGGACATTACAACAACGTGATTTACTCAACCCAAATAGCTTAGGTCAGCCTGCTTATAATATTGAACTTAAAGCAAATCATGAGGCGATATGGCAAGCGGGTGATATTGCTGAAATCCAGCCTGGTAATAGTCCTGAACTTATTCATGCTTTTTTGCAAAAGCATCATATTCTTAAAAATTCAAAAGTTGATTCATTGCAGATTTCAATCGAAAAAGCGCTTTGGAATAAAGATTTAACTGGTGAAATTGAACCATTTGCCAATCTGGATCATTTATTAGAGCAGCTCCCTACTCTACCAACGCGAGAGTATTCGATTGCGAGCATTCCGTCTCAGCAAGTCCTTCGTTTGGTTGTTCGTCAACAATATGATGCGTCTGGTAATTTAGGTTTAGGTTCGGGTTGGCTGACTCAACATACGCAAGTTAATAATGAAATTGCTTTGCGTATTCGTACCAATGAATCATTCCATCTTATTGATGACAACCGCCCTATTATTTGTATTGGTAACGGAACTGGTATTGCTGGCTTAATGAGCCTATTACACACCCGTACGCGTCATGATTACACTGAAAACTGGTTAATCTTTGGTGAACGTCAAAGAGCATGTGATTTCTTCTATGCATCAACTATTGAAGCATGGAAAACCACAGGAATGTTAAAACGCCTCGATTTAGCATTTTCCAGAGATCAAGAACAACGCATGTATGTTCAAGATGTAATCCGTCAGAATGCAGCAGAATTAGTAAGCTGGGTAGAACGCGGTGCTGTTCTGTATGTATGCGGTAGTATTGATGGTATGGCAAGTGGAGTCGATCAAGCACTTATCGAAATTCTAGGTGAAGAACAGGTAGATGATTTAAGACAACAAGGCCGTTACCGCCGTGATGTTTATTAAAGATCAATAAAAACTAAAACCGAGTAATAGCTTAAATGCTTTACTCGGTTTTTTATTGCATTCAGAATGATTTTGCATACACTGTCTGCAATTTAAATTGCAACTCTAAGCACAATGCAAGTCAGTAAGTGGATCCGTATTTTCCTAGCAATCATTGGTTCGATTTTATTTCTAGATGGATTAGTTCTAATTTGTCTCAATAAAATTAATGTAGGAACCGTTATTCCTTTAATTTTAGGTGCTTTCTTCTGCCTATATTCCTTATTTTATTATCATTTAGAACGCTTTTTCTTCTATCACTATCGCTTACACACACTTTGGCGTTTTGGATGGTTATGCTTCTGGATATGGTTAATTGGCTTAGGCTATTTTTTTAGCTTTATTAAAGAAAATAAAGATACTTCAAATAATATTCCTCCAGTAAAAGCAATTATTGTCTTAGGAAGCGGTGTTGAGAATGGTCAGCCATCCACAATTCTTGCAAAACGTTTAGATACGGCCACCCTTTTAGCACTTAAACAGCAGCAAGCACAGATTGTCTTAACAGGTGGTCTTGATTTTTCAGAAAAAGAAAGCGAAGCATTGGTTATGTCTCGTTATCTTGAACAAAAGTATCATATCGCAAGAGATCAAATGATCCTTGAAGATAAAAGCACCAGCACAGAGCTTAACTTAAAAAATAGTAAACCCTTATTAGAACAGCACCACATTACCTTAGACCAGCCAATCGCTATTGTGACAAGTGATTTTCATATTCCTCGAGCAATAGCAATTGCAAAAAAACAGGGCTATACCCAAGTTTATGGGGTAGCGGCCGAGACACCATTAGCTACTCGCTACAATGCATGGTTACGTGAATATTTCGCATATGCAAGTGGATGGATTTTAAACGAATATTAAAAAATAATTTAATCGGAAAACTGCTATTTAAAAAAATAGCAGTTTTTTTTGTGAAAATATTAGTGATCGGTACAAATACAAAGTTGATATTAGCTAGAACTAGTAATTACAGGCTAGATACTTATCTTTAAGCACTAGTAACGCAATTTAATGAGGTTAAGGAATCCCATCAAAAGCATGAAGAAACACCAATGCTAAAAAATTAAAAAACTAGCGATCAATAAAAAGAATAACTTAAAGATATAAGGACTTTAATTTTAGAATAGAAAAGTTGTATCTAAACTGAGTCACATAGTAAATAAATTTACATGTAAGTATAAGATATTTATAGATGAGTATAAATTTAGGGAATTTTAAATTTCTGATAGAAATTATGGTGGGCGCTGACGGGATCGAACCGCCGACATTCTGCTTGTAAGGCAGACGCTCTACCAACTGAGCTAAGCGCCCTTAATGAGAAAAGATAACGAATGTATCTTCATACTCTACATTCTCTAGACAAGGGAATCAAGAGAATGGCGCAGCGGACGGGGCTCGAACCCGCGACCCCCGGCGTGACAGGCCGGTATTCTAACCAACTGAACTACCGCTGCACTACAATACTTTAAAATAAAGTATGGTCACATATATGGTGGGCGCTGACGGGATCGAACCGCCGACATTCTGCTTGTAAGGCAGACGCTCTACCAACTGAGCTAAGCGCCCCAAGAAGAAAAAACTAATAAATTATTAATTTTTCGATTTAAAATTTTTACATCTTAAATCATCTTCCAAACACAACCCGAACTGAAAAGTGGCGCAGCGGACGGGGCTCGAACCCGCGACCCCCGGCGTGACAGGCCGGTATTCTAACCAACTGAACTACCGCTGCACTTTCACAATATCGCAATTGTGGGGTAAACGATGTTAAGTCTTAAGTGGCGCAGCGGACGGGGCTCGAACCCGCGACCCCCGGCGTGACAGGCCGGTATTCTAACCAACTGAACTACCGCTGCACTTGAGAGCTTAACGTAAAGGCTTGGTGGGCGCTGACGGGATCGAACCGCCGACATTCTGCTTGTAAGGCAGACGCTCTACCAACTGAGCTAAGCGCCCTTAACGTCTTCATCGTTTGTGAGGTGCATTATAGAGAATCTTTAACAGGTGTCAAACGCTTTTCGACAACTTTTCAAAAAAATGCGAATGAATGATTAAAAATAAGTCATTATTAAGTAAAAAACAATTTTTTGTATTTTATTTAAGCACTTATTTTAATATTTTGATCATTCAGCTAATTAAATAAGAATTTTTAAAATCTTATTTTAGGTTAAAGATTGCTCAGACAAATAAACCAATGCATCTTCAGCGACTAAATCAAACAGTTCAATGATTTCTTCATTACGCATTCGAATACAGCCATGTGACATGGGAACGCCCATCGGTTCTTTATCAGGAGTGCCATGAATATAGATATAACGCTGCATGGTGTCGTGGCCATCGCCTTTATTGAAGCCTTCTTCTAAGCCATCTAACCAAAGAATGCGTGACAATATCCAATCTCGCTCAGGGAATTGTGCTGCAAGTTCACTACTATAGACCTCCCCTGTTGGCTTACGTGCAATAAAAACCGCATTTTGAGGAGATTGGGCACCAATTTTTTTTGCAACCCTATGCCATCCACGTGGAGTCCTACCAGTATTCTCTTGCTCACCGATTCCGTTCTTTCCGGTAGAAATGACATAAAACTTATTATGTTTAGGCAAAGTTAATGTTTGATTTGCTAAATCGATGAGGACATCTGCATCTTCGAGCTTAAATTGAGACATTGAACTTATTCTCTTATATCAACTCAAATACTTTGAGTTTAAGTAAAAATTTATATGAAGAACTTGTCTTGCGCCAAAATTAAAAGATTATCAATCTTCTCTTATCTACGCGCAGTTTCACTGCTTGTCTTGCACCAAAATTAAAAGATTATCAATCCTCTCTTATCTACGCGCAGTTTCACTGCTTGTCTTGCGCCAAAATTAAAAGATTATCAATCTTTTAATTTTGGCTCAGGGCGTAGCCATAACCAAACTGCAACGATCAACATGGTAGTATCAGTAAAAATCTTGACCCAAAGCGGTGCTGAAGTAAATAGCATTATAAGGCCACTGATTGCCATCATTATGCTTGCAATCCATTTGGCTTTACGTGGTACTGTACCATTGGTTCGCCAATCACGTAATGTTGGGCCGTATTTGGGATGGTTTAATAACCAATCATCCATTTGTGGCCATCCCTTTGAAGCTGCCCATGCAGCCAGAATCAAAAACACTGTTGTGGGCATACCTGGTAAAATTGCTCCAATAATACCTAGCGTGATAAAAATCACGACCAAAGAGCGCCAGAACAATGTTCGCATATATAAACCTTAACCTGCTGTTAGCGTTAGTATAAAGTGTTTTTCTAATATTGTTTGTTGATCCCTTATGAAATTAGGATGAATTACTTCGAGTATTAAATATATGAATATTGCCTCAGTGAAAACTTCCTATTTCGAACCATGGCTTCAATTTCAACATCCTATCGTGCGACAGCTAGCTTTTTGTATTGCTAGTCCAAATTTACTTTGCGAATTACCAAAAAGTTTTTCTATACAACACGACTTTAAGCTGCACCCAACCGAAGTATGGGAAGAGCATTTCCAAAATTATTTACCACGGTTACAAGAGCTAGATCAGTCACCAGAGCCTTTAATCCAGTTTTTATCTCAACTTAAAAGTACACGTTTAGGTTTACGCTTTGAGAATTTACTTTGGTTCTGGCTACAAGAGGATAATTATCATCCTTACCAACTGTTAGGTCATAGCATTCAAAAGATTGATGGAGCAAAAACTTTAGGTGAGCTAGATTTTTTAATTTTAAATAAAGAAACTCAACAAATTGAACATTGGGAAGTCGCGTTAAAATACTATTTGGGCGAGGCACAATTACATTTAGAGCAATGGATTGGATTAAACCGTCAGGATACTTTGAGCAAGAAACTTTATCATTTTACGAATAAGCAATTTCAATTTTCTGAAGCATTAAATTTTAAGATTCAACAACGTTTTGCGGTTTTAAAAGGACAACTCTACCTGCCATTTCAGTTAAATTCTCAAAAGTCGCTACCAGACTGGATAAATTTAAAGCGTCGTTTGGGATATTGGGGGACTACCATTCCCCATTCTTCTTTTTATCGATTAGAAAGACACGAATGGTTGTGTCCAAATAAAGAGCAGACTTCAAATCCAGCACATTGGTGGACAGACGGTCTATATTGTAAAAATAGTGAAGAGGTTTTGTTTTATATGTTTAGACATCCTTGGTACTTAAACATTAAGCCTCACCTGCAAAAATTAAGCTAATTAACAATAAGTTTTAAGCTTCTAGAAACATTTTATAACGTTTTTACTATTAAACAGTCATGTTTCTTTTTCCGTTTGTTTTTTAATCTAAATTTACTTCATTATTAAATTTAAACGGAGAAAATGATGAAAAAAGTTTTAGCTGCGTCTGTAATGGTTGCTGTTATTTTAACAGGGTGTAATACGTTTAAAGGTTTTGGGCAAGATGTTTCTAAAGCAGGTGATGCTGTAACAAATACTGCTGAAAAAACACAAGATAAAATGTAAGTTAGAGTTGTTACTTCAAAAACCTTATCATTCCGATAAGGTTTTTTTATTTTTACGTACCTATCCCCTAGAGATTCGCCTATTATATCGGACTATATTTCACCTGATCAGCACGCAATTTTCGGTATGAACCATTCAGACACTCTCTCGCTTAGCTTAGAACTGTTACAACAACCTTCTGTTACTCCTATTGATCATACATGCCAAACCATCATGGCAGACCGTTTAGCCAAAATTGGTTTTCATATTGAACCGATGCGTTTTGGTGAAGTTGACAATCTTTGGGCGCGTCGCGGAACTGAAGAACCTGTATTTTGTTTTGCCGGTCATACTGACGTAGTTCCGACAGGCAAGTTAGAAGCATGGAATTCAGATCCGTTTGCACCTGAAATTCGCGATGGAAAATTATATGGTCGTGGTTCGGCCGATATGAAAACAGCACTTGCAGCTATGGTCGTTGCATCTGAACGTTTTGTCGCAAAACATCCTGATCACAAGGGTTCGATTGCTTTTCTAATTACTTCTGATGAAGAAGGACCTGCTATTAACGGTACGGTTAAAGTGATTGAGACTCTTGAAAAACGTAACGAAAAGATGACATGGTGTTTGGTAGGCGAACCTTCTAGTACTCATAAATTGGGTGATATTGTTAAAAATGGTCGTCGTGGTTCACTTAATGCCGTATTAAAAGTTCAAGGTAAGCAAGGTCATGTGGCTTACCCACATTTGGCGCGTAATCCGATTCATGAAGCATCACCAGCTTTAGCAGAACTGTGCCAAACTGTTTGGGATAATGGAAATGAATATTTCCCAGCAACATCATTTCAGATTTCAAATATTCATGCTGGCACTGGCGCAACAAATGTCATTCCTGGCGCACTAGAAGTTACTTTTAACTTCCGTTATTCAACAGAAGTAACAGCAGAACAACTTAAACAACGTGTGCATGAGATTTTAGATAAACACGGTTTACAGTACGAAATCGTTTGGAATCTTTCTGGTTTACCATTCCTAACACCTGTGGGTGAACTCGTTAATGCAGCGCAAACTGCTATTTTGAACGTAACGGGTACTGAAACTGAGCTTTCAACGAGTGGCGGTACTTCTGATGGCCGTTTTATTGCTCCAACAGGCGCACAGGTATTGGAATTAGGTGTTCTTAACGCAACAATTCATCAGATTAACGAACATGTTGATGTACAAGACCTTGATCCACTAACTGATATTTATGAACAAATTTTGGAAAATTTGTTAGCTAAGTAAAAATTAAAATCTAATGAATTGAAAAAGCGCCCTTTTTGGGGCGTTTTTTATATTTAAAGTATCAGTACATTCTTTAAAAATTTTAAATATTATTTATATTCAAAAACTAGAAAATTAGTTTTAATATAAAGAGCTTAAAAAGCTGCTTTTGAATTCTTATCTATCCATTGCAATATAGTTGGCCAGACTTCTTTAGCAGCATTTTGGCTAAGTACAATTCGACTATGAGAATAATTTTCTAAGTTACTATTGGAATAGCCAAATTCTCGAAATATATTATTTTCATTTTCAAAAGCTTGCAAATACTTATAACATCCTTTAGCAGGGGCAATAAATTTATCGCCAGTCCCGCAAATAGAATATATTGGAACTCTAATAGAGCTCATAAATTTTTTATAATCTATATCTTTAAATTCACTTATAAAATTTTCCTTTAAGTTCCAATTAAACCATGGACGCATCGTGTAATAGGTTTCATTTATTCGCCCCAACTTAAATTTATTAGCAGGAATCTGACCTAGACCTTTTACAACTAATTTTGCAGAAAACAATTTAATAAAATCAAAGGAATTATTTACTGCTCCAAATGCTTGGCAAGCAATAAAAGTAATACTTTGAATATTTTTTAAATATTCAGGATAATTAATTAAGAACATGGTTAAGCATAGCCCTCCACCACTGTGTGTTACACAGTGCAAGGAAGTTATATTAAAATTATGGTAAATATAATGAAATGCAGTTTTATATTCATATAATGCAACAGTTTCAAAATTAAATGGTATATCTGTTTTTGGGCTAGTACCATGCCCTCGCCACTCTAAAATAAAACAAATATAACCATGATTTGCCAAATAATCTGCAATGCCTATACAAACAGTTTTATCCGAAAATGCACCATGAGATAAGAAAATTGCTTCTTTTTTTATTAGAGAATTATTTCTTTTAGAAATTTCCCATAAAGCAAATTCACCCTGATCATCTGTTTCTAAAATATGTAGCTCTTTATGAATTGACATTTATTTTCTGCTATAGAAGATTTTATTCTAGGTTATTTTGCTATGATTAATATGACAAAGTAAGTTCCTCCTTTAACTATATTTTTAATTTATCTCCTTTTAAAATTCAGTATGAGGCTTTATTAAAAGTAAATATTAGTAATTTCTTATATTTTAGCATTTGGAATACATATAAAATATAAATTTGCGATATAAATAAAGCAAGCGCTTCAATGATTTTTAAAATAAATTTATATTCTCTAAAAGAATTTTACCTATTTTTTATAAAAAAAGAACTCAAAATGAGTTCCTTTTTTATAGATTCTATAGGTGAAGAGAATCTTGAATATATTGCAAATTAGGAACATGGTAGCGTTGATTGTCCATACGAATATATTTAAATACAGTTGGGTGCTGTAAAGACTCTTGTATATCGTCATTTTCATCTACGACTTCAGAAATACGCAGACGAACTGAAACTGGCATCGATTTACAGATGAGTGCAAAACGTTGGCTGATATCTTCGCTTTCAATGACTAAAGCTACTGCTCGAGAATCTATTTCGTTGTGAACCGAATAAACAGGGAGTTTTACATCATGCCATTCAATATGCTTGATACTGTTTTTAACATCCATAGCAGATAACACTATATTTTGCGGCAATAGCATCGGCACTTGCTGATGACACTCGATAATATATGCATCAATAAAACCAGTTGAGACAGTAATTAAATGCTGAAGCTCTTGCTGGTCCATTTCATTAATTAAGGATGTACTTATATTACTTTTCATTAGGCAAGTCTCCCTTCAAATGTCATGAATAACGCATCAATATTGTGAAGTAAGTCTTCTTCTTGGAAAGGTTTACCCATGTATTGGTTCACACCTAAAGTAAATGCTCGTTCACGGTGTTTTTCACCAGTTCGTGATGTAATCATAATCACTGGTATATCTTGATGTAGATCATGATGTCGAACGAGATTAAGTACCTCAAAGCCATCCATTCGTGGCATTTCAATATCAAGTAACATGAGATCTGGTTTAATATTTTCCAATTGCTCAATCGCATCAACCCCATCTTTAGCTGTGACTACATCATAGCCCTGACGTTCAAGTAATCGAGACGTCACCTTACGTACAGTTACCGAGTCATCTACAATCATGATAAGACGTCGTTCGTCAGACTCGCGTTGTCTATAGATAGTTTCATTAAGCGATTTATGTCGGCGAGTAGATTGAATTTGGCGAGCAATATTTTGTCCATCTAAAATTAGACAAACTTGACCATCACCTAAAATAGTTGCTCCTGCAATCGCACCAATGCTAGAGAATTGTTGTCCTATTGGCTTAACTACAATCTGTGCACGTGAGCCAATCAGTTGGTCAATTAATAATGCAACGGTTTGTCCATTACTTGCCTTAATCATTAATACTGGTAATGAATACATCATTCCACTTAAGCGCGGAATTGGTTGGTTACCAACAAACTCAGATAAATAACGTAATGGATAACGCTTATTTTCAAATTCAAAGAACTCTTGTGCACTTCCGAAATATTGTTCTAATGATGCTGGTGAAACTCGTACAATTCGATCAATCTGAGCCAGTGGGATTGCAAATTGCTGATCAGCAACTTTAACCATTAAAGCATCACTAACAGCTACTGTCGTTGGAACACGTATAGTAAAGACAGTTCCCTGCCCATATACAGAGTCGACACTCACATGGCCACCTAAGGCCTTAATATCACTTTGCACGACATCCAGCCCTACGCCACGACCTGAGATCTGAGTCACTTGATCGGCTGTACTTAAACCAGGATGGAAAATTAGCTGTAAAATATCTTGATGTTCTAATACTTGCTCTGGATTAATCAAACCAGACATTAACGCCTTTTGACGAACCTTCTCGATATCAATACCTTGCCCATCATCCTTAAATGTAACTACAACATCTGTACCTTGACGATGAATATTGAGTTCAATACGTCCCGTTTCTGGTTTTTTAGCTTGTTCACGTTGCGCACGGTCTTCTAGTCCATGGTCAATTGCGTTTCTAAGCATGTGCTCAAGTGGCGTAACCAAACGTTCTAACATTGTCCGGTCCAGCTCGCCTTCTGTATTATTAACAAAAAGCTCTGCTGGTCGATTTAACGCGGTAGAAGTCTGCCTCACAATTCTTTGCAGACGAGGCAACAATCGAGAAAATGGTACTAAGCGTGTTCGCATAAGACCTTCTTGAATTTCAGCCTGAATACGCGATTGCTGTACCAATAAACCTTCGGTGTCTCTGATCTTTTCAGATAGTGTATTTTTAAAATCTACTAAATCCGATGCAGACTCGGCAAGAGACTTTGATAACTGATTTAATGAAGAATATTGGTCCATCTCTAAAGGATCAAATTCCGTATAACGTGAGTTCTCAATACCGTGTTTTGCAATAATTTGGGTTTCTAATTCGCCTTCCATTCGACGCAACTGATCTGCAAGTCGCTGAATAGCCAATTCCATTTCCGCTAAGGTATGACCAAATTGGCTTAAATCCATTTCAATTCGCGAACGGTTAATCGAATTTTCACCAGACAGATCAATCATTTTTTCAATTAAATCTGCCGAGACTCGAATCATCTCATTATTTTGATCAAGGCGTTGTGCTTGTTCCCATTCACCCATCATTGGCGGTGGTTCTGTACCGTCACCTTGCACAAAACTCATTACAGGTTCCGTGCTGAATAGATCAGTTCTAGTTAACTTACTAGGAATTTGAATTGCTGTTTCAATGAACTGGATATTTTCCAGACTTTGTTGTAAACCATCGAAGTGTTGATAATTTTGTTTAAAAATTGCCTCTTTTAACCAGACAATTGCACTCTCTAATAAGTTGTCATAAATATTTGAGCTGAAATGATGAAGCGCAAATTGTTCAAAAGCATTCTCAAGTTGATAAGCAATCGCTTGCACGGTTTCAAGTCCCAACATACGGGAACCGCCTTTCAGGCTGTGCACTGCCCTTTGTAGTTGAAGCAAGATACTACGGTTAGTACGTTGCTCGAACCATTGTTTTAATAAGTGATCGGCCAACTCTAATAGTTCGGCCGCCTCCTCCATGAATGTCTGCTCGACAACAGTATTAATATCTTGATCTAGGATACTTTCTGTATGATCGTGATCAACATAAAGAACTTGTAATTCGGTTTGCTCAACAAGTTGATTATTAGATTCAGTAATCTGCTCAGAACCAGAAGTTAACTCACTGAAGCTTAATGCTGTATTATTTATCGCTTCTTGTTGTAATACTTCAAAATTTAATTCAGGTATAACATACGTTTCAGGTTCTGTTTTGCTCTCTTTAATATGAGAATCAAATACCTGACCTGCATTTTTAAGTGCTTGAATAGTATGAGAAGCAGCATAATCTAGGTGCTGTTCACGTACTATTTGCAGACGGTCAGCCAAGTCATCTTGAACTAGTCGAATAAAATCAATGAGAGCAGACGAAGCTACCAACTGTTTTTGAATTAAACGCTCATAAATACTTTCTAACTCATGTGCAATTAAACCAATATAAGTTGCCTGAATCATATTTGCCCCACCTTTTAAGGTATGCAAATAACGCATCAGATTATTGAGAGCGGCAAAGTTTTCTTGATCATTAACCCAAAGATTAAGATCTGTATCCATTCCCTCAAGCAACTCATCGGCTTCTTCAAGAAAAATATCTAAAAGATCTGGATCAAAATGACGGTTTACATGCTCAGATGAAATGAATTGTCGATCTAGTTGTACACTCTGCCCTATGGTGACCTGATCAGTGAATACATTTTCTATCAGAGGATCATTCGCTGTTTGTTCAACTTCAGCATTAAACAATGGTTCAAAAACGTCTTGATGAGTTTCTAATGATTCGGAATTAAGATTTGGAATATATTGAGTATATAGTTTTAGCTCGTCCAAGACATTTTGGTGTTGCTCAATAATACTTACTCTTTGTCCTGCGGCTAATGCATCAAATAACTGAATTAATTGTTGGTGCGCTTTTTGATAAATTTCAAAAACATAATCTGATTGCAATAAGTCAGGTCGATCAAGCAATATGTCGTAGCTTTCTTTCAACTGGTTAGTATATTCATATAAACCAATCATTGCCTGCGATTGAGTATGTTGCAGCAAAACATCTGCTTGTTCACTTAAACGTTCAAGATAATGAGGAAACTCTGTACGTATACCCTTCTCAAAATCTAACTCCGCATCAAGTAATTCAGCAACATCTAGCTGTAACAGCTGAGACACTAAACCATGTGGAGGCATGAGTGGGCTCGAATGCTCACCATGCTGCTCCATGTAAGCATCCCAAACCTGATTAAATTTTTGTAGATCAGATTCCAATTGCTCAGTAGAGCAATGTGAAGCCAATAGATCTAAACTATTTCGAATAAACTGACGATAATCACGGAGTAATGAAATTTCTTCAGAATGAGAAGAAAGCTCTTCTTGTAATAGTATTTTAAATAAATGCTCAACTTTGGTACTGGCTTCAAAGATTGGTTCTACATGAGCCATGGCAGAGCTGCCACGTAATGTATGTAACGCACGTATTAAAGCATTATAACTTTCATGCTGATGTATTTCTTTTTCCAAAAACTGATCAATTGTCGCTAAGTGCTCTTCTGCTTCTTCCATAAATAAAATTAAGGTTTCAGCAAGAGTCTGTTCAGTTTCTATAGCAACTTCTGGAGTCGAAATAGTTAAAACTTCTGTTGATTCTGGTTCTAAGTCATTTGTTTCTAAACCAGTTTGAGTTTCAGCAGTAAGAATATCTGATAATAATAAAAGTTTGTCTAACGCGGGTTCTATACTTTGCTGTTGTTGTAATTGTTGTCCCAATAAAATGAGGGGCCTAAAGTCTAAGGTATGATCTTTTTTAGATTTGAAGTCATCTACTAACTTAAAGAAATAGAACTTAAATACCAACTGAACATATTGTTGGATGTCAGGAGTTAATCCGAGACTCTGATTGATTACCCGATTAAGCGTATCTTCTACAGTCCAAGCAAGCTCAGCAGAAGATTTGGCACCAATCATTCGCCCAGAACCTTTCAATGTATGAAAATGACGGCGGATTTCAGTAAGCGTAGCAATATTTTTAGATTGCATCCATTCGTGAATCAAAGATTGTAATTCAACAAAAATTTCTTCAATTTCTTCGACAAATATTTCAAGAAATTCATCGTCTTGTTGAGGGTAGCTATCTTCCGGTAGCATCATTGCTTCAGTTAAAGTTTTTAATATTTCTTTCATAGCAAAGGCTTCTTTTGCTTGTCTCCAAAATGGAGAAAAACGACAGAGTCAACACCAGAAAAATAGCTGTTTCCCCAATATTTATCTGGTGTTGTTAATACTTTTTAGAAGAATAGCGGTACAGAAACAGCTATTCTCATCCCCAATTTAATCAGGTAATTTAAAGTCCGTTACCGATTCACGTAATGACTCTGCCATGTTTGCTAGTTCAGAAACAGACCGTGCTGTATCAAAGGTTGCAGTTGTCGTTTGTGAAGTAATTTCTTGTACGACTGTCATGGTAGTAGCAATGTGGCTGGCAGATGCGGATTGAAGTTTTGCTGCATCAGAAATGCTGGCAATTAAGTTTGCTAAGTCACCCGATACTTTTTGAATTTCATCCAAGGCAATACCCGCGTCTTTTGCCAAGTTTGCACCCCGCACAACTTCTGTGGTGGTTTGTTCCATCGAAATAACAGCTTCATTTGTATCGGTCTGAATTGTTTTAACCAGAGTTTCGATCTGTTTAGTTGCCGATGCAGAACGCTCTGCAAGACGCTGTACTTCGTCAGCAACTACGGCGAAACCACGACCTGCTTCACCAGCCATAGATGCTTGAATTGCTGCGTTTAATGCAAGAATGTTAGTTTGGTCGGCAATATCGTTAATGAGCGATACGATGTTACCAATTTCTTGTGAAGACTCACCCAGTCGCTTAATACGTTTAGACGTTTCTTGAATCTGTTCACGGATTGTGTCCATACCTTCAATTGAACGGTTTACCACTTGCGCACCATTAGAGGCAATTTGTACCGAACGCTCTGCTACCTCAGCAGACTCAGATGCATTTGAAGATACTTGGTCAATCGATTGCGCCATTTCATTCATTGCTGTTGATGCACCAGCAATTTCTTGAGCCTGATGCTCAGACGCCTCTGCTAATTGGTTCGTAATACTCTGCGTATCTTGCGTATAGCGAGCAACTTCTTGAGAGGTTTCATGAATACGGGATACAAGGTCACGTAGTTGGTCAATCGCAAAGTTAATCGAGTCGGCAATCGCTCCCGTAAAATCCTCAGATACGGTTGCATATGAACGTAAGTCACCATCTGCAAGATCGGCGATTTCATCAAGTAAACGTAAAATCGCGTTTTGGTTACGGTCATATTCGTCTTGTAATCGAGTAACACGTTGCTTATCCATCACACTACGTAATGTGATCAATTTAAATACTGAGAAGATTAAGCCTGCTAAAGAACTGATTAGCACCGCGCCTAACAATAAAGTAAGCCAGTTCTTTCTTGCTACATCAGATAAATGCCCCAAGTTATCTAACATCACATCTGATTTAGAGAAGATCTGAGAAGATGCCTGACGAACATTGACGATCTGGTTACCATTTTTTAATACCGTGGCAGCAGCAGATTTTAAGACTTTGTCATATTCAGATTTAATACTTTCTAATGATTCACGTAATGCTGGATCTGCAATACGATCAACACCCAATTCAGCATTACCATTAAGTTCAGCATTTAAATACGTACCAAACGTATCAATGTCTACACCAAAATCGCTAGTCGATACATTACCATCGGTACCACTTAATACCGAGTTAATAGAACGTAAAATACGTTCGGCAATAAACACCTGGTTTTTAGCAATAATTACCTGACTACTTGGCAAACCTTGACGCGCCATTTGGTCAACCATCAAGTTATATTCTGCCTGAATCTCAGGAACGGTTTCGCTAATAGAGATGTTAGTGTCATATAGCTGGTTAAGGACTTTTTGATGTGCTGAAATCAAATCGATGTTTTTTGAAAGTTCAGTCCACATAACTTGAACTTTTTGATATTCATCAGTCGATTTACCGTGAATATTTTCAATCTCAAGTAAGTTTTCATTAAAGTCTTTTTGAGACTGCTGTAGCTTGGTGATTGCCTCTTGAGAGCCAGACTCAGTTGCTTCAGTTGCTTGTTTAGAAATCGTTTGAGATAACAAACGTAACTCACCGAGACTTCGAATTAACTGGTTATGACGTGGTACGTTATAGAACAGATAGGCTAGAGAAACTAATGCAAGCACAAAACATAAAAGTGCTGCATATAGGATTGGCTTGGACTTTTCACTTTCCCCAAATAAACTGGCAAACTGCTCAATTTTTGACTGGATTGTTGCAATAAAATTGACACCCGATTTTTCGGACGTAACCCGACTACTGCCTTTCTTTTTAAGCTTAAAGCCCATAGCTTTTCCCCAGAAAAATACTCTGTTTTCACAGCGTAAAAATTAGTTTATAAATTTTGTCGATGCATTCATGTAATGTGGGTTTTGCAATAAACGACTAAATAAAAAGACATGCCAATGCTGGTTATGTTGATGAAAATAACCTTGGCAATATTCTTTTAGATTTTCCTCTAAGTCTAAGCTTTGAGAAAAAAAGCTTTTTTTATTAAAGTGCTGAATCCCCAAAACCTGATCCACGACCAACCCCACATACTGGTCGCGATGGCTAATACACAATACTTTTTGAGTTGACGAAAATGAACTTCGTTGCCCTAAAATAAAATGCGCCAAATCAGACACTGAAAGTAGTCTTCCTCGAATATTTGCCAATCCCTTTACCCAACTTTGGGTATTTGGAACTGGTGTATATTTTGGTGGATAGATTACTTCTGACACTTCCCCAAGTGGTGCGACGAAGTATTGCCCTCTCATTTCAAAAGCAATTCCTGACCATCGCTGTGCTTCATTTTGAACTGAAGCGTAATTCTTATTACCCCGTTTAGACAAACGAAGTAACTCGATAAATCCATTCGCTGCCATACTCGATCCTATAAAACGGGTACAAAATGCCCGTTATTTATGTTTTTATGGATGGATGAGTTAATTTAGAAATTGTTTAATTACATCAATCAATTGATTTTCTTCGATTGGCTTAATCAAATAATCGATTGCGCCTTGACGCTTGCCCCATACACGGTCAGTTGCCTGATCTTTAGTACTCACAATCACAACAGGGATATGCTTAGTGTCTTCATCACGAGTAATCTGACGTGTTGCCTGAAAACCATTTACACCCGGCATTACAACATCCATCAATACAAGATCTGGTTGCTCTGCTTTTGCAAGAGTTACACCATCTGCACCATTTGATGCTTCAAGCACGTCATAACCATGTTTGGTTAGGATTTCTTTAAAACGAAAAGTTTCTGTTGGTGAATCATCTACAATGAGAATACGTGCCATTTGTTTGCCCTCAAATTATTGTTTATGAACTTACATGATTACGAATCGCGTTTAACAATTCATCTTTGCTAAAAGGTTTCGTCAAGTATTCATCTGAACCTACCACACGCCCTTTTGCCTGATCAAATAAACCATCTTTACTAGAGAGCATGATAACGGGAATGTTCTGATAATTTTGAGAGTTTTTTATCAAAGCACAAGTTTGATAACCATCTAAACGAGGCATCATGATATCGACAAAAACAATATCCGGATTTGCTTCTGCAATTTTGGACAAAGCTTCAAATCCATCCACAGCAGTAATCACTTCACAGCCTTCACGCTGTAATAAGGTTTCTGCTGTACGGCGAATGGTTTTTGAGTCATCAATCACCATTACTTTCAGATTTTGGAATGCATCTTCCATTTAATCTTCCATCCCCATAAAAATAAAATATAAATGCAATTTAACTTAAATTTGTTTTTACACATTTATACGCATTTTTAACATATCTCACCTTCTATTTTCAATGAGGCATTTTTGTCTACTTTCTCATTTATAAACAATAACTTTTAACCTCATCACACTTTAATTAAAATTATCATTTTTTTTATAATGACTATATTTTTATTCAGCTAAATAATAATTAATATAATGAAGATTAAATATTTAAAAATAAGTGACTTAGCTATCTTTTTTGGGGATTTTCAATGAATGACAGGATGAAATATGCCTTTTACAGGAACTGTTTGTCTGTATCTATAGGCATTATTTCCTTCGGATCACTCTTTTTCTTACCCTCTGGTGTTGCTCTTGCCGATACGCCTAAAGCGGTTTGGTACCGTTATTATGATCAACATGGTATTGCCAATATTAGTACATCGGTTACACCTGCTCATATTCGTTATGGTTATGAAGCTCTAGATCGTAATATGCAAGTGATAAAAAGAAACCATTCTTATAATGCTGAAGCTGATTTAAATCAATCAAGTCAACGAGCATTACTAGCGCGACATAAAGAACAAGATATCAAATTAAAAAAAGCTTATAGCAATAGTAAGACAGCTTCGATTAAAAGAGATCAGGCATTAGTGTCTATAAAAAAGCAAATTAATTATCAACAGGAACAACTTAATCAATTACAACAAGACAAAATTTTATTTAAGCGTCAGGAAATGGAGTATTTCAGAAAAGGAGAACCGATTCCTGAGCGTCATAAGGCGTTGATTGAAAACAATCTAAATAATATTAATCGGGTTAAACAAACACTTGAAACACTTTCCAAGACCTATAACCGAACCAACAATGAGTATGAAAATATTATCGATCGTTTAAAAAAGCTTGAATAACTGCAAAGGTTTATCAAGAATAGGGGCAAAATAAAATTTGAATTATAGGATGATGCTGTATGCACACAATGCATCTCACCCCTTCTACTTTTTTTAAACTGAGTATTATTAGTTTATGTTTAATTTTAGCTGCATGTAATCAGCAAGAAACAACTCAAACCTCAGCCTCAGCTCCTGTAAAAATTGAGCTTATTCCTCAAGATCTTATTGCAGTTAAAGAAGGAGCTCTTGATTCTCAAACTGCATTTACAGGAACTATTCGTGCGGTTCAGCAAAGTTCCATTCAGGCGCAAGTAAGCGCAACAGCGACGAATGTCACTGCAAATGTGGGACAACAGGTACAAAAAGGCCAAGTTCTGGTGAGATTGAATAATCAGGACAATGTTGCACGATTAGCGCAAGCACGCGCCAACCTTGCATCAGCTCAGTCACAAGCTGAACTTGCTCGTAATTTGATGAACCGAAAACAAAGATTATTTAATCAAGGTTTTATTGCTCGTGTCGAGTTTGAACAAAGTCAGGTTGACTATAAAGGCCAGCTTGAAAGTGTAAAAGCACAACAAGCGAATGTTGATATTGCTAAAAAAGCGGATCAAGACGGAATTATTACTAGTCCAATTTCAGGTGTGATTACTAAACGCCAAGTTGAACCTGGCCAAACTGTTTCAGTTGGACAAACACTATTTGAAATCGTAAATCCTGATCAACTTGAAATACAGGCCAAGTTGCCAATTGAACAGCAATCTGCGCTTAAGATCGGTAGTAACATTCAATATCAAATTCAGGGCAATTCTAAACAACTAAATGCAACGCTTACTCGCATTTCACCTGTTGCCGATCAAGACAGTCGACAAATTGAGTTCTTTGCTGCCCCTAAAGAAAAAATTGACTCGTTAAGTATTGGAGCTTTCATTAATGGAAACATTTTGCGCAATGACACTCATCAAGGCCAAACTATTCCTTTAGACAGCATTCAAAATATACAACATGACCCGTTTGTATGGGTAATACGCAATCACACCATTCAAAAAGTTAAAATTCGGGTGGTTGAACAGCGTTATAACGACAATATTGCTTTAGTCGAAGGTTTACAAAGCACAGATCTGGTCAGCCGTATTCAATTTGAAGATTCCGACATTAATAAAAAAGTGACGGTTACAACCGACAAAAATAAATAAGGTAGCAAATAGCGTATGTGGTTTACTCGAATCAGTGTGAAATACCCCGTTTTTACCATTATGATGATGCTTAGCTTAATGGTACTCGGGTTGGCATCTTGGAAACGTATGACTGTCGAAGAGTTTCCGAATATAGATTTCCCATTCGTAGTAGTCACTACACAATATGCGGGTGCATCACCAGAAGCGGTTGAGTCAGATATAACAAAAAAACTTGAAGATCAAATTAATACTATTTCAGGAATTAAACAGATTACCTCACGCTCAAGTGAAGGCCTTTCAATGGTGATTGCCGAGTTTAATCTTGATACTTCTTCGGCGATTGCTGCTCAGGATGTTCGTGACAAAATTGCACCCGTCACAGCGCAGTTCCGTGATGAAATTGATACACCGATTGTGCAACGCTATGACCCCTCTTCTAGTCCAATCATGTCAGTCGTATTTGAATCAAACAGCATGAGTTTGGCGCAATTAAGTTCCTATGTAGATAAAAAAATCGTACCTCAGCTTAAAACGGTTTCGGGTGTCGGTAATGTGAATTTATTGGGCGACGCTAAACGGCAAATACGAATAAAGGTTATTCCTGCACAATTGCAAAGCTACGGCATTGGTATTGATCAAGTCATTAACACTTTAAAAAATGAAAATATTGAAGTCCCTGCAGGGACCTTACAACAAAAAAACTCTGAACTAGTTGTACAGATTCAATCGAAAGTTATTCATCCCCTTGCATTTGGTGATTTGGTCATTGCCAATAAAAATGGCTCACCCATTTTTTTAAAGCAAGTAGCAAGTGTTGAGGACACACAAGCCGAACTACAATCGAGTGCCTTTTATAATGGAAGAACTGCGGTCTCAGTAGATATCTTAAAAAGTTCCGATGCCAATGTCATTAAAGTCGTCGATCAGACTTATCAAACGTTAGAGAAATTAAAAGATCAAATGCCTGCGGGTTTAGATTACAAAGTCGTAGCTGATAGCTCTAAAGGTATTCGCGCTTCAATCAAAGATGTTGTTCGAACCATTATTGAAGGTGCTGCTTTAGCAGTTCTCATTGTTTTACTCTTTTTAGGCTCTTTCCGCTCTACAGTTATTACTGGTCTAACCTTACCGATTACCTTGCTCGGAACCTTAACTTTTATCTGGGCATTTGGGTTTAGCATTAACATGATGACGCTGTTAGCTTTATCACTCAGTATTGGTTTACTCATTGATGATGCAATTGTAGTTCGGGAAAATATCGTCCGACATACTGAACTGGGCAAAGACCATGTGACCGCTGCTCTTGAAGGGACAAAAGAAATTGGTTTAGCAGTACTCGCAACCACGCTTACTATTGTGGCAGTCTTTCTACCCGTAGCCTTCATGGGGGGACTGATTGGACGTTTCTTTTATCAATTTGGTGTAACGGTCAGTACAGCTGTTTTAATTTCAATGTTTATTAGCTTTACGCTCGATCCAATGCTTTCAGCTCATTGGAAAGATCCTGTAAAGAAAAAAGATAATTGGCTACAACGTTTTTTTAACCATATTTCTAATTTGCTAGATCGGCTTACTCATGTTTATGAAAAGCTATTAAAGCTTGCTCTACGCTTCCGTTTAATCACGGTTATTGTTGCAATCGCTTCATTATTTGCTGCATTAGGGCTATCGAAACTGATTGGAACCGAATTTGTACCTACACCAGATAAAGGTGAAGTCCGTATCCAGTTCGAGACTCCTGTAGATTCTTCTTTAGAATATACCCAAGCCAAATTACATCAGGTCGATCAAATTATTAGACAATTCCCCGATGTCGTTTCTACTTATGGTGTGGTTAACAGTGAAGTAGACTCTGGTAAAAACCATGCTGGTTTAGGGGTGACCTTAAAGCCAAAACAAGAACGTAGCTCAGATCTGAATACACTCAATAATGAGTTCCGTGATCGTTTGCAAACTGTAGCGGGTATTCGAGTAACTTCTGTTGCCGCAGCACAAGACTCTGTCTCTGGCGGACAAAAGCCAATCATGATTTCTATTAAAGGATCTGACCTAAATGAACTACAAAAAATTTCAGATCGCTTTATTGCTGAAATGGAAAAAATTAAAGGCGTAGTTGATTTAGAAAGTTCATTGAAAGAACCCAAACCTACTTTGGGTGTTCATATTAATCGCGTGCTAGCAAGTGATTTGGGCTTATCTGTTTCCCAAATTGCGAATGCCATTCGACCATTAATTGCGGGCGATAATGTCACCACTTGGGAAGATCGTGACGGCGAAACTTATGATGTAAATTTACGTTTAAATGAAAATAAACGTATGCTTCCGCAAGATGTACAAAATTTATATATCAACTCTAATAAAACCAATGCAGCTGGACAAAATATATTAGTTCCATTGAGTGCCGTCGCAACGATCAAAGAAAAGCTCGGTGCTTCGCAAATTAACAGACGTGATCTTGAACGTGAGGTTCTTATTGAGGCAAATACCTCAGGTCGCCCGAGTGGAGATATTGGTCAAGACATCGACAAAATGCAAAAGGCGTTTAAGCTACCTGCGGGCTATACATTTGATACTCAAGGGGCAAATGCAGACATGGCTGAATCTGCTGGATACGCATTAACTGCCATTACCCTATCGATTGTATTTATTTATATCGTGTTAGGTTCTCAGTTCAATAGCTTTATTCATCCCGCAGCAATTATGGCCTCTTTACCTTTGTCATTGATTGGTGTTTTTCTTGCCCTATTCTTGTTCCAAAGCACCCTAAATCTGTTTTCGATTATTGGTATTATCATGCTGATGGGGCTTGTCACTAAAAATGCGATTTTGCTGATCGATTTTATTAAGAAAGCGATGGATCAGGGTGTGAGCCGTTATGACGCTATTTTACAAGCTGGTAAGACCCGTTTACGTCCAATTTTGATGACCACAAGTGCCATGGTGATGGGAATGGTTCCCTTAGCTTTAGGTCTCGGCGAAGGCGGTGAGCAAAGCGCACCAATGGCTCATGCGGTTATTGGTGGTGTGATAACCTCTACTCTGTTGACTCTTGTGG
Source organism: Acinetobacter sp. D009 (assembly GCF_038562025.1). Lineage (NCBI taxonomy): Bacteria > Pseudomonadati > Pseudomonadota > Gammaproteobacteria > Moraxellales > Moraxellaceae > Acinetobacter > Acinetobacter sp. D009. The sequence continues at coordinate 652,167 of NZ_CP151886.1, read as the reverse complement.
TTGTACCCGTCATTTTCACTTATCTGGATGACTTGAAAAACTTTATGCTGCGTCAAACACGACGATTCATGTCATAATGCAGCGATTATCGTATAATCTGCGTTTTTATAACGCTTAACTTTTAGGACTTTTTCCATGCGCGCAAGCCGCTTTTTATTTGCAACGTTGAGAGAAACCCCAAATGATGCTGAAGTGATTTCACACCAGCTCATGTTACGTGCGGGGATGATTCGTAAATTGGCATCTGGTTTATATACATGGCTGCCGATGGGAACACGTGTGCTTAAAAAAGTAGATGCGATTGTTCGTGAAGAAATGAACCGTTCAGGCGCAATGGAAGTATTCATGCCCGTGACTCAACCCGCAAGTCTTTGGGAAGAATCAGGTCGATATGAACAATATGGTCCTGAGTTATTACGTTTTAAAGATCGTCATACGAACCCATTTGTACTTGGGCCAACGCATGAAGAAGTTATTACGGATATGGCGCGTAACGAATTAAAAAGTTATAAGCAGCTTCCTGTAAATTTCTATCAAATTCAAACTAAATTCCGTGATGAAATCCGTCCACGTTTTGGTGTAATGCGTTCACGTGAGTTCATCATGAAAGATGCTTATTCTTTCCATGCAACTCAAGAATCATTACAAGAAACTTATGATGTGATGTATGACACATATAGCCGTATTTTCACTCGTTTAGGTTTAGATTTCCGCCCAGTACAAGCAGATACAGGCTCTATTGGTGGTTCAGCTTCACACGAATTCCACGTATTGGCTGCTAGTGGTGAAGATGACATCGCATTTTCAACTGAATCTGATTATGCAGCAAACGTTGAAATGGCTGAGGCTGTTTTAGTGGGTGAACGCGCAGCACCGACACAAGAATTTAAATTGGTTGAAACGCCAAACCAAAAAACGATTGATGATGTTTGCCAATTCTTAAATGCTGATCCAAAGCAATCTGTTAAAGCATTATTGGTTCAAGGCATTGCTGATGAAAAAGGTAATGTTCCTGTCGTTGCTCTATTTGTACGTGGTGACCACGAACTTAATGAGATTAAAGCTGAGAAGCATCCTTTAGTTGCTGCGCCTCTTACTTTTGCAACTGAAGAACAACTTCAAGCATTTGGTTTAACTGCTGGCTTTACAGGTCCACAAGGTTTAGTCGAAAAAGGCTTAACCGTAATTGTTGACCGTGCTGCATCGGTTCTTTCTGACTTCGTTGCTGGTGCAAATGAAGCGGACAAACATGCGGTTGGCGTAAACTGGGAACGTGATGCGCAAATTAGCGAAATTTTTGACTTACGTAATGTGGTTGAAGGCGATCCATCTCCAGATGGCAAAGGTACACTACAAATTAAACGTGGTATCGAAGTAGGTCATATTTTCCAGCTAGGTACTAAATACTCTGAAGCTTTAGGCTGTAAAGTTCTAGGTGAAGATGGCAAACCATTTACAGTAACTATGGGATGCTACGGTATTGGTGTAACGCGTGTTGTTGCAGCTGCAATTGAACAAAACTACGACGACAAAGGTATTATCTGGCCTCAAGCCATTGCACCTTTTGAAATTGCAATTGTTCCAATGAATGCGCACAAATCACCACGTACTCTTGAAGCAGCAGAGTCTCTGTATGCAGAACTTCAAGCTCAAGGTTTTGATGTATTACTTGATGATCGTAACGAACGCCCAGGCGTTAAATTCTCTGACCTTGAATTAATGGGTATTCCGCACCGTATTGTGATTGGTGAAAAAGGTCTTGATGCGGGTACTTTTGAATATAAAGGCCGCCGCGATGCTGAAGCGAGCAATTTAACTAAAGAAGAGCTTTTAGCTAAGTTAGCGCGTTAATGAATACATAAATAAAAAGCAGCTTTTCGAAGCTGCTTTTTTTAACTCAATTTTTATGCCTGAACCGTTAAGTCCTTAACAGTCGTTGATGAACCATTGTTTTTAACCGACTCAATTCCTTTATCTCGTGAAGCTTCACTCGCATAAAACTGACTCGTACCAATAATCTGATGATTTGCAGCTTTCAAATTGAAATAAGGTTTCCCATTCTTTGCAGTTAAACGCTCATATCGGGCGTCATCACCACTGTTTTTCTGAATTGACTCAATACCATTTACAGCAGAGGCTTTTGCCTTATATAGCTCGCTATTTAAAATAGGCTCACCATTTCCTGCCTTTAAGATAAAGCGATATTGTCCATCACTCGCTTGTGAAATTTCGTACCATCCTGCCATAAAAACCTCATTTTTTTGTTGGTGTGGGTATGACTTTCGTTATTATTCTGGACGAAAGTTATTTGTTATTAATGACAATATAAAGGCGTAAATATTCCTTGAACAGTCCATTTTTTATACTTTTTCGTAATAAAATTATAATGATGTTAGGAATTTAAAAAGCAGAGATATAGACATATATCTCTGCTGAAATGTAATAATAATTAACAGTTTAAGCTTTTTTTACAAATTCAGATTTTAACTTCATCTGACCAATACCATCAATTTTACAGTCAATATTGTGACCATCACTTGCATCTGGCACTAGACGAATCGTTTTTACCTTCGTACCTACTTTAACGACTGAAGAAGAACCTTTAATTTTTAAGTCTTTGATTACAGTGACGCTATCACCATCTGCCAAGACATTTCCATTTGCATCTTTAATAATTTCTTGTTCTTCAGTTGCTGATGCTTCTCCTTCTTTCCACTCATGTGAACATTCAGGACAAATCAATAAGTCGCCATCTTGGTAAGTATATTCTGATTGGCATTTTGGGCAGTTTGGCAAAGACATGAAAAAAATCTCAAAAAGTATATTATGCGAGAAATGACTCATTTTTTAAAGTTTTAAATAATAGACTTTTACCAAAAAAAAATTTATATATTAGTTTAAGTTTTTACTTAATAAATATTCCTTCAAAATAATTGCGTGATTGTTTTCAACATCCTTGGCTGAATATAAAAGTGTGACTGTATTCCTTGATGCGATTTGTTGTAGCTCCTGAACTGCGGAATTAGTCTCAAGCTCTTTTAAATATCGCTGTTTAAACTCGTGCCAATGATTTGGTGTTGCAACATGAAACCATTTTCTAAGCTCGGTCGATGGTGCTATTTCTTTTAGCCACAAATCCAAATGAGCATTTTCCTTACTAATTCCCCTACTCCATAAACGGTCAACCAATATTCGCTTTCCATCACTAGGCTCAGCATTTTCATAAATTCTTTTAATTTGGATATTCATCGTTTTTCTCTGCATATAATTTATATTTTAGAATTATTCTATATTTTATTTATTTTGAATAAAGCTCAAAAAGAAAAAGTGAGCAGAAATAAATCTACTCACTTTTCTATAGGACTCTAAAAAATAACTTTTTATTGATCTGGAATTTCAGCTTCAATCAATAAAGTAAGCAAAGATAGAGATTCTTGCCACCCTAAGTAGCATGCCTCTACAGGAATCACTTCTGGTATGCCTTCTTGCGTAATATGCACTTCTGTACCTACCAATACGCTTTTTAATGTAATAGTAACCTGCATAGTCCCGGGTAAATTTGGGTCATCAAATTGATCGTTGTAGCGAATTAGTTCATTTAGAACTAACTCTACATATGTTCCGCCAAAAGCATGTGTTGAACCTGTTGAAAAATTGGTAAAACTCATTTTGTATGAGCCACCAACATTTGCATCAAAACTATGAACTTTCGCAGTAAAACCGTGGGGCGGTAACCACTTGACTAAAGCATCTGGATCTAAAAATGCACGGTAAACTCGCTCGGCTGGAGCCTTAAACACGCGATGAAATTTCACTGTTCCTGTTGCCATCATATTCTCCTTATTTTAATTTCCTTAAAATTATTGAAATTATGGCTATTAGCTTAAACCTTCCGATTTATCTGAACGTATATTTTTGGTGTTTTTTTAAACAAAAAAAGCCAGCTTCAGGACAAACTCAAATTACAAAAACTATGGCTGATTTTTTAGTAAAAATGGAGCAAAATAGTCAGCAATCATAAAGAAACATATTGAATTTGAGATTAATCATGAGTCTGCTCGCTTTCTCCTCATATGCTTTAAACGGTGTAGATGCACAAAAGTTTTTACAAGGTCAAGTTACTGTAGATACTGAACGTTTAGCTGAAAATGAAACTCGCTATACAGCGATTTGTGATCTTAAAGGCCGTATTCACTTTGGCTTATGGCTAAAGAAGATTAATCCTGAAAGTTTTGAAATTGTAGTTACTCAAGATCAAGCTGAAGAGTTTGCCAAGCATATTAAAAAGTATGGTGCCTTTTCAAAAATGACTTTAAGTGAACAAGGCACTGTGTTCCCAAAAGTTGTGAATCATCAAACTGAATTCACTACTGCTGAAACTGATATTTCAGAATGGCAAAAACAAGCCATTATGACTGGTCAAGCTTGGATTACACAGGTTACTGAACATGAATTCCAACCACAGGAATTACGTTTACATCAACGTGAAGGCGTCAATTACGACAAAGGGTGTTACCTAGGTCAGGAAATTGTGGCGCGTCTTTGGTTTAAAGCAAAACCAAAACACTGGTTACATCTCGTACAAGGTACAGGTGAAGCACCTACTTCAGCAACTCAATTAAATAACGATATTGAAGTCGTTAATAGTATTGCAAATGATCAAGGTTATCTTGCTTTAGTTGTTGCGAAACCTGCTGCTCTACAAGAGTTAGGACTTCAAGTTCTTGAGTTACCAGAAGCTTTAAGTGGCGACGTTGCAAGACCACAATAATAACTTTTATTAGTTCAAACTGCCCACTGCTAAGTTAGTGGGCTTTTTTATAGATACAAAACACTAATGATTTCATTAGATTAGAACATCAATTTTTTAAGCTTTATATGCCATCATTAGCCCTGTTGAAATTAAAGAGAAAAAAGATGAAAACTAAGCTTGCTACACTCATGTTGAGTCTGGCTATTTTCGGTTCTGCTCACGCTGATGTTAAAACACTTGAACAAAATCTTAAGACGAATTATCCCGATTTACCTGTAAAGGGTGTTTATCAATCTCCTGTGCAAGGTATTTATGAAGTCTATACAAGCGGCCGCATTGTCTATACCAATCAAGATGCAAAGTACTTTTTTGTTGGTAATTTAGTCGACATCAAACAACAAAAAAATATGACTGAAGAACGTATTGCCGAATTGGGTAAGATTGACGTTAAAAGTTTGCCATTAAATCAGGCGATTAAATATGTAAAAGGTAAAGGCGAACGTACAATCTATGTCTTTAGTGACCCAGATTGCCCATATTGCCAACGCCTAGAACAAAATATGGTTGGGGTTGATAACGTAACCGTATATGTGTTCCTTTATCCTCTTACTAGTTTGCATCCAAATGCTGAAAAAGTTTCAAATCAAATCTGGTGTTCAAAAAATCTGGCAGAAGCTTGGACAAACTATATGCTTAATCGCAAATTGCCGACTAATAGCAAAAGTTGCTCAAGCCCAATTCAGAAAAATATTGCTTTAGGTCAAAAATTAAATATCGATGGAACACCTACCCTGTTCTTGCAAGATGGCCAAAGACTCTCTGGCGTACCAACTGATGCCAAGCAAATTGAAGCATTACTTCAGTCAGCAAAATAACAATATTACCCACTCTGTTTTATAAATATGAGTGGGTATTTTTTCTCCACAATTTGCCCAAAGTGCAGTGCATTATATACAAATCGGCTGTTTACTTTCAGCAATCAATATTTATGATGAGAAATTGAAACTCTTTCATGCATCAATGGAATGATGTAGCTACGAAGTAAAAGGTTAAAAAGAAATGAAGAAATTACTAATCGCAAGCCTAATCACCCTTTCAAGTGCATCAATTTTTGCAGCTGATAACACAGCGACTGCTGCTAAAACCGATGTTTTTAAACAAGCTGAGCAACTCTACGCAGCAAAAAATTACTCCGCTGCATTTCAAGAAATGCAACGCTTAGCCCAAACAGGTAATGCCCAAGCTATCTATAACTTAGGCTATATGACTCAAATGGGCCAAGGTACAGCAAAAGACTCTTCTAAAGCTATTAAATATTATGAGGATGCTTCAAATAAGGGTTATGCCCAAGCGAGTTACACACTTGCACAAATTTATGAGTCTGGTGAATTAGGGGTTGCCAAAGACAGCAACAAATTCAGTCAATATATTCAAAAGGCATCGGCTCAAGGTTCTGATGATGCAACTGTGAAAATTGCGACAATTTTATTTGCTCAGAAAAAACCGCAGTCACATCAAATTGCCCTTCAAAAATTAGCGCCTTTAATTCGAAAAGGAAACTACCCTGCTATTCAGGTCAAAGCACTCTATGACATTAGCCAAGGCGTTGAAAATAAAAATCCTTTAATGAAACGCCAAGGTATCGAAGCTTTACAATCAATTGCTCAAAAAGGCTATGCACCTGCTTCTATGGCTTTAGCAACCATGATGGCGAATGGCAATATCATTCCGCAAAATCTACCGCAGGCTAAAAAGATCTTTACTGAACTTGCCAATCAAAATGTGCCTAACGCTAAAGAGTCTTTAGTGTCGGTTGATAAGATTATTGCAGAAAAGAGCAAACAGGCTGCAAATGCTCCTGCACAGCCAGCGCCCAAAAAATAATGGATGATGAGCCCCTTATGGGGCTTTTCTTTTACCACCACAGAGCAATCAGCCAGCTCACCCCAATAAAACCGACAATTGTACTAATCATAAGCGGTGTTAACGCCTTTTCATTTAAGCCATAGGCTTGTCCAAAAATTCCGAAAGCAATCGGCATCGGTAAAGCAGCGATTAATGTTCCTGCGTAAAGCATTTCACGGCTTACATTTGGAGTTATTAAAAAAAGTGCAAAAATAACAGATGGCATTAGCACAACTTTAAAGGTCGCCAACAAAATACTTTCTATATTTACTGTTGTTATTCCAATACCTACTAAACTTCCGCCAATTGCAAACAAGGCTAAAGGCGAAGCTGTACGTCCAAGTAACTCTAAAGACTGATCAAGTGTCGCAGGAAGATTAACATCTAAAAGAATGCATCCCATCCCAACCAAAATAGCGATAATGACAGGATTCTTGAGTAAGTTTAAAAATGTCTGTTTTAAAAGCGGTAAAAGATTTTGCTGTTGATGTAAACCAGCTTCGGCCAAAATGAGCATCAATGCCACAATCAATAAATTTTCAATGATGAGTGTTAAAGAAATATAGATTGCAGCGTGATTACCTATCAACATGGTTAGAATAGCTGTTCCCATAAATCCAGTATTGGACATAGATGCCCCCATCGATATGACGGCGCTATGGGTTAAGCTATTTTTAAAATATTTTCGATAGAGAATAAAAGCAAAGAAAAATAAAATTAAAGATCCACCGCCATAAGCAATAAAATAAGCGGGGTGCCAAATGTCTTGTAAGCTTTTATTTGCCAAAGAATGAATTAAAAAAGCCGGTAAGGAAATTTTAATTACAAATGCGCTAAGAGCCCTGATCTGTTCAGGTGTTACCAATTTGATGAGGACACAAACATAGCCCATCAATAGCAATATCAAGATAGGTAAAATAACCTGAAAAACCACTGACCGTCCTCACTTAGCGAAAGAAAAATGGGCAAAGATGACTTTGCCCAATACAATTAAAAAGAGTTAAAAAGCTGCTTTAATCCATGTGGTTGGGAACGTAAATACTGAGGTGCAATTTTAACTTCTGCACCTAAAGTAGCGGCAGCATGCCAAGGCCATCTTGGGTCGTACAACATTGCACGAGCAAGACCAATAGCATCAGCTTGCTGGTTTTCCAGAATTTGTTCGGCATGTTCTGGCTCAGTAATTAGCCCTACAGCAATGACTGGAATAGACACATGCTTTTTGACTTGCTCAGCAAATGGAACTTGGTAACCTGCCCCAATCGTAATAGATTGATGCTCGTGCAAACCACCACTAGACACATGCACATAGGCTGCGCCCAATTGCTCTAAAGCTTTTGATAAACCCACTGTAGATTCAACATCCCAGTGCTCGATGCTCTCTAACCAATCAGTCGCAGAGAGTCTAACACCAACAGGATAACCTTCAGGTACAGCGAGTTTAATTGCCTGAAGAACCTCAAGAGTCATACGCATACGGTTTTCTAATGAACCGCCATATTCATCAGTACGCTGATTGGCAATTGGCGATAAGAATTGATGAAGTAAATAACCATGTGCAGCATGAACTTCAATCAACTCAAACCCAGCTTCTACAGCACGTTTTGCAGCCGCTGCAAAGTCTTGTTGAACCTGTTTAATCTCAGCAATGGTCAAAGCATGGGGTGCTGCATCATGAACAGAAAAAGTACTTTCACTTGGTGCAACCGTTTGCCAACCATGAGGTTGATCTTTTGCAATCTGACCTTTACCTAACCACGGTTTTTCAGTAGATGCTTTACGCCCTGCATGTGCTAACTGAATTCCAAATGGCATTGGTGAAAGTGTATGAACCTTAGCTAACAACGCTTTGATTTGGTCACGTTGCTGATCATTCCAGAGCCCAAGGTCAGCATAGCTAATCCGACCTTCAGGTTGTACAGCAGTCGCCTCAACAATACAAAGTCCTGCGCCAGACAATGCATAATTCGCCCATTGCTGTTCATGCCAATAGGTAATTTCACCGTCATCTGTTGCCGAATATTGGCACATCGGAGCAATTACAATTCTATTGACCAGTTGTAGTGAACCAAAGCTAACCGTTTCAAATAATTTTGCCATTTTTAATTCCTAGAATTGCTTAATTACACGTAAACCTGCACTCCAGTTACGTCCATCCGCTGGTTCAAAGTAGCGTCCATTACCATCATTTACGATCACTGAACCTGCATAGTTTTTATCAAATAGGTTATCAACACGGGCAAAGCTGTTCACTTTCCAGTCACCCATTACCCATGCATAACCCACATTAGCAGAGGTTACACTGTAGCTTGGTGCTGCGTCACTGTTGGTATCATTCACGTATACTTTATCCATATACTGTACATCTACACCGCCATATAGACCGTGTGATGGCTGCCAAGCCAAAGAGGCATAAGCTTGGTTTTTAGCAATTCCTGGAATGGCATTGCCCGATGGAATTTGAGCAATACTTCCCAAAGCTGGAATATCAGCATCAAAAGTTGCATCTAAATATGTATAGCTAGCAGTCGCTGTTAAATCTCGCCACAACTTTTTATTCCATGCAAACTCTACCCCTTCACGTAGGGTTTTATCGGCATTACGGAATGTTGATCGACCATTTGAGTTGCCGGCAGAAACGATATCATCTTTGGTTTTAGTTTGAAAAACTGCCAAAGTAAAATCACCTAATTGGTTTTGTGATTTTAAGCCTGTTTCATAGGTATCGCTTGTGGATGCGGTTAAATCAAAATTAAAACCACTTTCTCCATCTGGACGATATGCCATTTCAGTAAAAGTTGGCGTTTCAAATCCTTTGGCATAACTCACATAGGCCATGAGTTCAGGTAAAATTTGCCAGCTTAAAGCAGCAGAAGGCAAAACTTTATTGTAATCAGTCTTACCACTATCGTCGCCATTACTTAAATAGTTATCTTTAGATTTGTAATGGACATTGCTATAGCGTACACCCGTGTCTAAACGCCACGTTGGTAAGAACTGCCATGAAGCTTGTAAATAGGGGTCAATATTCCACAAAGTATTATCTTCATCACGGCGTAAATTACCTTTGACACCATAAGAAGGTTGACCATTTACCAAATTATAGTTTTCAAAACCTTTACGATCTTCATCCATTGCATCTAATGCAACACCAACACTTACAGTGGTGTTTGCAAGTAATTGTTTGCCCGTCCAACGGAAGTCAGCACCATAATAATCACGTTCAAAATCAATTACCCCGCCTGCATGATTGATGCTGGCATCTTGTGTTGATTTAGGAATAGATTGATATTGAGTGACTTGGCGATTACCTAAATATGCCATGGCATAGAGTTCATTTTTATCATTAATAGGCTTAGACCACGTCACACCCGTTTGAGTTTGTTCAATATCTTTACGGACATTAAATTGCTTTAAAAATGGAACTTGTTGCTTTGGATTTGCATTCCACTGGTCACGGGTTAAACCCTGCGGATCGTCTGCATGGATTTTGACATAGTTGGTTACCCAATTGATTTTACTTCCATCATCAAGACTCCAACTGAGCTTTGCATTATTTAGTACTTTTTCTGCACCGCTATGTTCTCGGTAACCATCAGTATCGAAATACGATGAACTAATAACATAGCTTGGTTCATTCGCACCCTTTGCTCCACCTTGTAGCACGAGCCCTGCTCGGCTTTTATCGTGACTGCCTCCCGAATAGCTCAGCTCAATTGAATCTTTGCCTTGCCCTTCTTTAGTAGAAGTTAAAATTGTCCCACCCGATGAGTTTCCATAAAGTGAAGAAAAAGGTCCTGTTAGAACTTCAACATGGTCCAGACTACTTAAATCGATATTAGACGTTTGGCCTTGTCCATCCGGCATTGTTGCAGGAATCCCGTCTACATAAAGGCGAATACCACGGACACCAAAAGTAGAACGTGCACCAAAACCACGCATAGAGAGCTGTAAATCTTGTGCATAATTTTCACGATTGCGAAGCTGTAAACTCGGTATACCCTTTACAACTTCGGTTAAATTTACTTGTGAAGAAGTATCAACTTGAGGTGCATCTATTCTAAAAACCGAGGCCGGTGTCTGCAAATAGGTTGTATCGGTACGGGTTGCTTCCACATGTAATGTTGGCAATACAGTTACGTCTTGTGTTAAATCTTCTGCCCAAACAAGTGGGCTAGAAATACAGCCCATACTCATCAAAATACAGTAATGAAGTCGGTCTAAGCGTAATAAGGACATGCTTATTTCCTTTATTTATATTGTAGTTATGATAACAAAAAGCGGTGTCTTGTCTGGATATTGAATTCGATCTGCATTGTTGTAAATCTGGAACACTCTTCCTCGATATCTAAAAACTGATTTCCAGATTAAAATTATCGACTCAAAGATGGATGATCTTTCCAGCAATATCGTTCAGGCCAATGTTTTGCTTCTTCGGCATAATCAATTCCAATCCGTGGCGTTAGAACTACTTCTGGTTGCGTTGATGCCGCTTCAACCCATAGTCCAGATTCCTCTCCCAAGGTTTGTCCTTTTAAAGTCCGATCAATCCCTAAATAGCGTGTCAATTTGCCGGGTCCAGCTAAAAGCTTATAGTCTTTTTTAGTTGAAGCACCATTTAAAAATGCAGAACGAATCATTACCCCTTCAGGCACACCTTCTGTCTGAGTAATAAGATTGAGCATTTCATACATGCCATAAATTAAATAGACGTAAATTGTGCCACCAGGGCAATACATTACCTCTGTTCGAGCGGTGCGTTTGTTATTGTAACTATGGCAAGCTTTATCACGAACGCCCAAATAAGCTTCAGTTTCACTAATTGTACAGCGGATCACTTGGCCATCAGGTTGTCGCTTACACAATACGCAGCCGATTAAATCATAAGCTACTTCTGAGGTTTCTCGTTGAAACCAGCTTAATGGTAAAATATCTGACATAGTAATCTCTGAAATATTACATACCACACGTTATACTTGATTAATCCAGTATATCTGTTAATTCTGCGAGTTGGCATGCCTGAGTTACCCGAAGTCGAAACCACCAAAACCAGTTTATTTCCCTTATTGAATCAAAAAGTTCTAAGTGTTGAAGTACGCAATCCTAGCTTACGCTGGCCTATACCAGATGATGTTCAGAAACTTGTTGGGCAACGTCTCATTGGGTTAAATCGACGTTCAAAATATATTTTGGCAGAGTTTGAACAGGATCAAATGCTTTGGCATTTAGGCATGTCAGGAAGCTTTCGTCTAACCGAGCCAAATGACGAACTGAGAAAGCATGACCATCTAATTATTCAATTTGAAGATCAGCAATTACGTTACCATGACCCTCGCCGTTTTGGTTGTATTCTTTGGCTTAATCCCGAGACTCAAGGCAAACTCATAGATACTTTAGGGCCTGAACCTTTAAGTACTGATTTTCATGCAGAATATTTAGCTTCTAAGCTCAAGAATAAGTCTGTCGGCATAAAAATTGCACTCATGGATAATCATGTAGTGGTTGGTGTAGGCAATATCTATGCAACTGAAAGCTTATTTAACGTAGGCATTCACCCAGCTCAGCCTGCTGGCGATTTGACTATGCAACAAATTGAAAAACTCGTTGTCGAGATTAAACGCATTTTAAAGTCGGCAATTGATTTAGGTGGCTCGACATTACGAGACTACAGCAATGCCATGGGAGAAAATGGTTATTTTCAGCAAACATTGCTCGCGTATGGTCGTGCTGGAGAAATGTGTGTTAACTGTGAAACCACATTAGAAAACTTAAAACTTGGTCAGCGTGCCAGCGTATTTTGCCCACAGTGCCAACCGCTTAAAAAGCTGAGAAAGCCTTAATTTTTTGGAGGAAGACAACATGCAAACAGCAATTGTCCGACATATTTTAGTCAAAGATAAAGACTTAGCTGAGCAGCTAAAAAAGAAGCTTCAAAGTGGCGCTGACTTTGCCAAACTTGCCAAGCAATACTCTACCTGTAATTCGGCAAAACGTGGTGGTGAACTTGGTGAAGTCAAAAAAGGGCAATTGGTGCCCGTCATCGACAAAGTTGTTTTTACAGCTGCTGAACGTGTGTTACAAGGTCCGATCAAAAGTCAGTTTGGCTATCATCTTTTAGAAGTTAAATTCAGAATGGGGAGCTTAAGATAAGCCCCCTCACAAGTTAATTTAAATTCATAAACAATAGCGCAGTTACTCAATAAAAGAGGTCATTACCGACCTCTTTTATTTTTTAAATTTACCACCAATATTCTAGTTGCATACCAAAATTTGACCCATGTCCTGTGTTATAAAAATCACTATCAGGATATAAATTGTCTCTCAAATTCTGTTCATCCTTGTTCCAAAAGGCATAGGTGTAATACAAGCGAAGTTCAGGTCTGTCGTAATATCCCATTCCTTTTAGTGACCAAGTTGGTGCAATAGTCAATTTTGTTAGGCTTCGATTTTGATCATTGCTATCTATCCGGTCATAGCCAATTTCAGTCGATATTTTAAAATGGTCTTGTACAACATAAACCATTCTGGAGCCTATCGAAAACCATTCGCTATCATTCTGATTCTTAAATTTATCTTTTTGATATATAAATTGAGCCTGTCCATTGAAAACTTTATTTTCAGATTCCCAATCTAAAACTTCAATGAATCTTAAAGAAGAATTATCTCGGTCCAACTCAGGGTTGCCAGTATAACTTAGCCCCATACCTGCTCCTTCGCCATATTGCAAAGCAACTGTATTCTTACCATTTAAGACATCGGAAGTTATATTCTGCAATGTTAAGGCCCAACCTGTATGATCTGCATCAATAATAGATAAGCCTGTATTGAGTTTATTTGTATCGTTTAGCTGAATGTCTTTTATGGTAAGGTCATGTCTATTAATATATTTTTTCTGAAATACATTATCTTTTCTAGAAAAAACATAACTTAATGACAGGTCATTAATTTTATAATTATCGATCCCGAACCCTGTTCCGCTTTGGTTCCAATAGAATAAATCAGACATATGAATATCATTTCGATTATAAAATCTTCTTCCAAACCAAAGATTTGCTCCATTTAAATAAGAAATATTTTTCCAGTCTAGATAGATCTGGTTTAAGCGCGTATAGCCATCGTCACCACTAAAACTTAAACTTTGACCATACTGGTTATAAAATTGAAGCATTCCATTAATACTAATCTCAGAATTATCATTCAGTTTTAGAAGACTTTGTTTAGCAAATAGCTCTGCATATTGTTCACATTCATTTCCAAGACGGTATTTTGAAGGTGCGCCAATGAGCTGAAAACATTCTTGTAATTCCCCGCTATCTGTAACTCCTATGCCTGTACGTACATATCCTCCAATTTCAGTAGCGAAAGTAATTTGCGATATGGCATAAAACGTAGTTCCAATAATCCAAGGAGACTTCTTCATTTAAAATTCCTTTTTAAGTGTGAGCTTTCCACACTCACTTATATTCCAAGTAAGGTTGGATAAAAGGACTAATGGTTATTAGAAAGAAAACGAAGACTATTTGATTGATTTGAAAAGGCTCAAACAAGAGCCTCTATATATTATTTTTAAAACTAGATCTAAAAGAGAAAAATTGAGTTCGTGAAGTCAGCTTTTGTATTTAAATATTTTTAGCATGAGCATTCATTTGATATGTCCAAGCTTTAACAGTTTCCCCTGATTCAAGCATTACATCTACTATAACTCGTTCATATTGAAAGCCTTCAAAATCATCAAGCATCTGCCAGTTTTCAGCAAGTTTTTCTGTGCTAAATAGATAGCCTTCTACCCACTCCGCCTGAGGATCTAACACAATTGCTTTTAAGCCTTGATCTGGTCCCCAATCTAAAATATGTATAATTCCTCTTACCGAAGCTTTGGTCCACGTTCCCCCAATCTGTTCGAGAATATGTGCATTTGCTTTATTTGGACATAATGTTCCATACACAAAAAGCTGATTCATTCATCTATCCCTTTTTCAATATTCATAGTTGGTCTGATCTGCGATCTTGCAATTTTATCAATATCTTGAGTCCAATATAAAATATGAAGTAATAAAAAACGGCACTCAAGGTACCGTTTTTATTTCAAATCTTATTAGGCTTGTTTTTTTAACTCATCACGAATTTCACGTAATAATTGAATATCTTCAGGAGTTGCAGCTGGAGCTTCTGGTTCATTTTTATCACGGCGAAGTCTATTTAATAATTTCACCATTAAGAACACCACCCAAGCCAAAATAATGAAGTTAATTAAAATGGTCAGGAAATTACCATAAGTTAAAACATTCACACCTGCTTTTTGCAAAGCATCCAAAGATTGTAAATTGTTAGGATTTGCACCTAATACAATGAATTTTTGTGAAAAATCAACACCACCACCAGTAATCACAGTGATCAGTGGCATGATAATATCTTTTACTAAAGAGTCCACGATTTTGCCAAAAGCACCACCAATAATCACACCAATGGCTAAATCCATCATATTGCCTTTAACGGCAAATTCTTTAAATTCTTGAATAATACTCATCTAAACATCTCCAGATGTCGGGGGCTGAAACACATCATATTTTTCTTTTTCATTGGCATCTTATCGGATTAGATAGTACTCGCCATGATATTGATAATTTAATATTTTTATCAAAAAAAGAAAGTTATTTCACACTTTAACAACATATTCTCTTACAAGAAAAATATGAAATTAAGCTTAGCTTAACTTTAAATATTACGATTAAAAAAAACCGCTAAATTAATTTAGCGGTTTTTTCTTTTTCATTTAAGAAAATTATTTATCACGATTACGTTTACGTTCGTTTTCAGTCAAGTAACGCTTACGGATACGGATTGATTTAGGTGTTACTTCTACTAACTCGTCATCTTCAATGAATTCAAGCGCTTGTTCAAGCGTATATTCAATTGCAGGTACTAAAGTTAAAGCATCATCTGTACCAGACGCACGAACGTTAGTTAATTGCTTCGCTTTAGTTGGGTTTACAACCATATCGTCTGAACGAGAGTTAATACCCACGATCATACCTTCGTAAACTTCTAACTGTGGTTTAGCAAACAAACGACCACGGTCTTGTAAACTGAACAATGCATAGCCCAAGCAAGTACCTTGAACCATAGAAATCAATACACCGTTTTGACGTTTCGCAACAGTACCTTGTTTAACAGGACCATAATGCGAGAAGCTTGAAGTCATGATCCCTGTACCAGAAGTCATGGTCAAGAATTCAGAACGGAAACCGATCAAACCACGTGAAGGTACAGTTGCTTCAATACGGATACGACCTTTACCGTCAACTTCCATATTGGTCATTTCGCCTTTACGGTGACCCATTTGTTCCATTACAGCACCTTGATGCTGTTCTTCAACGTCAAAAGTTACATTTTCGTAAGGCTCTTGTCTTTCACCATCAATTTCTTTGATGATTACTTGTGGACGTGATACGCCCATTTCAAAACCTTCACGACGCATGTTTTCAATTAAAACTGAAAGGTGAAGTTCACCACGGCCAGATACTTTGAAACGGTCTGGACTGTCAGTATCTTCAACTCGTAAAGCTACGTTATGAATTAATTCGCGATCAAGACGTTCACGGATATTACGTGAAGTTACGAACTTACCTTCTTTACCAGCAAACGGAGAGTTGTTTACTTGGAAAGTCATAGATACTGTAGGTTCATCTACAGATAAAGCTGGTAATGCTTCAACATTTTTCGGATCACAAATCGTGTCAGAAATATTAAGTGCGTCGATACCAGTAATACATACAATATCACCAGCAGATGCTGATTCAACATCAATACGCTCTAAACCATGGTAACCCATGATTTTTAAGATACGACCGTTACGTGTAT
The DNA here is from genome assembly GCF_038562025.1 of Acinetobacter sp. D009. Lineage (NCBI taxonomy): Bacteria > Pseudomonadati > Pseudomonadota > Gammaproteobacteria > Moraxellales > Moraxellaceae > Acinetobacter > Acinetobacter sp. D009. The sequence continues at coordinate 635,648 of NZ_CP151886.1, read as the reverse complement.
TGCCTTCTTTGTCAATTACAGTAACAGGAGTATTTAATTTTACTGAACCACGTTGAATACGACCAACACCGATAACACCTACGAAGCTGTTATAGTCAAGTGATGAAATCTGCATTTGGAATGGACCATCAACGTCAACTGCTGGTGGTTCAACGATGTCTACAATCGTTTCGAACAACGGTGTCATATCATCCGCTAATTCTTCTGGAGCAGGACCCGCTACACCACGTAAACCTGATGCATAAACGATTGGGAAATCTAATTGCTCATCAGTTGCGCCAAGGTTATCAAATAAATCAAACACTTGATCGATTACCCAGTCTGGACGCGCACTTGGTTTGTCAACTTTGTTGATAATAACAATTGGTTTTAAACCACGAGCAAAGGCTTTTTGTGTCACAAAGCGAGTTTGTGGCATTGGGCCTTCTTGAGAGTCAACTAAAAGTAATACGCAGTCAACCATCGACATTACACGTTCTACTTCACCACCGAAGTCGGCGTGTCCCGGGGTATCCACGATATTGATACGGTAAGTTGTATCAGTACGTTTATCTAACCAAGTAATAGAAGTGTTCTTTGCAAGAATGGTAATACCACGTTCACTTTCAAGCGCATTTGAGTCCATGACACGCTCAATCTCGCCTGCTCGTTCACCGAGAGCACCAGATTGCTGAAGTAGTTTATCGACAAGTGTGGTTTTCCCGTGGTCGACGTGCGCAATAATTGCGATATTACGGAGATTTTTGATATCTGACATGAAAATTCGAAACGCCTGAAATTTGAGGGCAAATTATACAGAAAAACACTACTCTTGAGTAGTGACAGTTTATTGACATTGACAAAAAAATTTTCCAATAGCCTGTATTTCGTTTTGTAAAGATAGGTATCTCGATTAGAATAGCGCCAATTTGCGAAATTGCGGCGTACCTACACCCATGTCCAATCAACACTCTCAAGACCATCTTGACCTTGTTTATGGCTTAGATGATCGACCAAAACCTCTGATCGCTTTTTTAGCAGCTTTCCAGCATTTGCTTGCGATTATTGTACCAATTGTTACACCAGGGCTTTTAATTTGCTTAGCTTTAGGCGTATCACGCACTGAAACCAACATGATTTTATCGATGTCTTTGGTGATTTCAGGTATTGCTACATTTCTTCAATGTAAAAAAGTCGGCCCGTTTGGTGCAGGTCTTCTGATTGTACAAGGCACAAGCTTTAACTTTATTGGTCCAATTATTGGTATTGGTAGTGCAATGGTTGCCGCAGGAACTCCTGTAAACCAAGTTATGGCTGCAATTTTTGGTGTAGTAATTGCTGGTTCCTTTATTGAAATGGGTGTTTCGCAAATTCTTCCATGGGTAAAAAGATTAATTACTCCTTTGGTGACTGGTATTGTTGTTTTATTAATTGGCTTAACGCTTATTAAGGAAGGCTTGATTAGTATGGGTGGTGGCTACCAAGCCATGCAAGACCATACTTTTGCAAGTGCAGACAACCTTATTATGTCATGTACCGTACTTGCTATTATTATTGTGCTAAACCGCATTCGGGTGGTTTGGATTAAAAGTTCAGCCATTTTAATTGCTTTAGTGATTGGTTACATTCTTGCAGGATTTATGGGTTACCTAGATTTCTCAGGTATTAAAGATGCGCCTCTTGTACAGATTCCAACACCAATGCACTTTGGTTTAAGCTTTTCTTGGGGCTTATTCATTCCAATGGCTTTTATTTATTTAGTCACATCTTTAGAAGCGATTGGTGACGTGACTGCAACCAGTAAACTTTCAAACCAACCCGTTAATGGTCCGGAATGGATGAAACGTATTAAAGGTGGCGTTTTAGTGAATGGTGCAAACTCTTTACTTGCAGGCTTATTTAATACTTTCCCTAGTTCTGTTTTTGCTCAAAATAATGGTGTCATCCAACTCACTGGGGTTGCAAGTCGTTATGTGGGTATCTGGATTGCTGCTTTACTTATTTTATTAGGTTTATTTCCAGCAGTAGCTGGTGTAATACAAGCCGTACCACAGGCGGTATTAGGTGGTGCTGTGATGGTAATGTTCGGTGCCGTAGCTGCATCAGGTATTAACATTCTCTCATCTATTCACCTTGATCGCCGAGCACTTTTAATTATCGCAATTTCACTTGCACTAGGTTTGGGTGTTGCTCAAGTTCCTCAAATTTTGGAACACCTTCCAGAGTTATTTAAAAATATTTTTAGCTCTGGCGTAGCGACAGGCGGTATAGCAGCATTAATTTTAAATGTTGTTCTCCCTGAAACACACAAATAACTATTTTTTAATTTTGATTACTGCCCAGTTTCCACTGGGCATTCTTCTTCATGAGAGATGTACATGGATCCTAGAAGTGAAGTGGTATTGAGACAACAAGACTATTTAAAAGGTAGAGTCTTGTTAATTAATGCACCGAATGATGCCCTAGTCAGTCAATTACCAGCGGATATTGATGCTTCAGTCTGGACATGGAACCATGCTGACTATCAGAGCTTTATAAATAGTGGAACAAATGCGCATTTCTCAGTTGAGTTTCCATTACAAGAATTCGATCAAGCCGTCATTTTTGTTCCCAAATCTAAAGAACTATTAAATTACATACTGCATGTCGTAATGAGCAATCTTAAAATTGCTCAGTCTGTTTTTTTAGTAGGTGAAAAAAAAGGTGGTGTTGAACGCGCTGCCAAACAACTACAAAGCTTCGGCAAAGTACTTAAACTCGATAGTGCACGCCACTGTCAGCTATGGCACTTAAAGATTGAAAAAACAGAACAAATTAAACCTCTCGAAAGTTGGCTTAAAACTTATACTGTTCATGTTAATCAACAAGAGCTTACGATTTGTGCCCTTCCCGGTGTATTTAGTCAAAATCATTTAGATGTCGGAACTGCTGTTTTACTCCCTTATCTTAATCAGGTGAAATCAGGTAGAATTGCCGACTTCGGGTGTGGTGCTGGAATTATCAGTTGCTATTTGGCAAAAATAAATTCAAGTAATATTATTCATGCCCTAGATATTGATGCTTTCGCTTTACGGTCAACGGAAATGACTTTTAGTCGAAATGGAATAGGTTCAGACCAGCTGAGATTGCAGCCTGTTACAGGTATTGCAGACGCTCCAACAGAACTCGATGCCATTGTCAGTAATCCCCCTTTCCATCAGGGTATTCATACCAACTATGATGCAAGTGAAGGACTCTGCCAGAACGCTAAAAAACATTTAAAGGCATCAGGTGAGCTATGGATTGTAGCAAACCGTTTTTTAAACTATCCGATCTTAATTGAGAAGCACTTTGGTCAGTGCCAGATTAAAACTGATCATCAAGGCTTTAAGGTGTTATATGCCTGTGCATAACAAACTATGTAAGGAATCTCCATGAGCGAAACACATGCTCCTGAAAAACTCCAGCGTAAGCTTGGGGCTCGTCATCTGAATATGATCGCCATTGGTGGTTCCATTGGTACAGGCCTCTTCCTTGCTTCTGGATCAACCATTGCAAACGCTGGCCCTGGTGGAGCGCTACTCGCCTATTCACTCATTGGCATTATGATTTACTTCTTAATGACCAGCTTAGGTGAGCTTGCAACTCACACACCAACATCCGGTGCCTTTTTTACTTACGGCAGTCGTTATGTCGAAGAAGGCTTTGGTTTCGCTCTAGGCTGGAACTATTGGTATAACTGGGCAATTACGGTTGCATTCGAACTTGTTGCGGTTCAGTTTATTATGAAGTTCTGGTTCCCTGATATTCCAGGGTTCTATTGGAGTGCCCTGTTCCTTATTGTTATCTTTCTGATCAATGCCATGACAGTAAAGGGATTTGGGGAAAGCGAATTCTGGTTTTCGATGGTCAAAGTAATTGCGATTGTTGCATTTATTATTATTGGCTTAGCCATGATCATCAAGATTATGCTAACTCCAGGTGTGGCAACTTTCGGAAACTGGACCTATAAAGAGGCACCTTTTGTAGGCGGTTTACAAGCCATGATTGGTGTCGCCATGATTGCCGGATTCTCTTTCCAAGGAACCGAAATGGTTGGGGTTGCTGCTGGCGAATCAAAAGATCCAAAGAAGACAATTCCACTTGCAATCAAACAGATTTTCTGGCGAATTTTATTATTTTATATCCTATGTATTTTCATTATCGGCACTCTGATTGCCTATGATGACCCGAATTTATTACAAGCAGCTGCCACTGAAGATATCGCACTATCTCCATTTACATTGCTTTATGAAAGAGTAGGTTTTGCTTTTGCTGCGAGTTTAATGAATGCTGTCATTCTTACTGCTATTTTATCAGCAGGTAATTCAGGCATGTATTCCTCAACTCGTATGTTGTTTAAAATGGCTCAAGAAGGCCGTGCACCAAAGTGGTTTGCAAAACTTGATGGTCGTGGCGTTCCAATGAACGCGCTATATGCAACGACATTTATTGCTGCATTCTGTTTCTTAACGACATTTATTGGTGAAAAACAAGTATTTAACTGGCTACTCAATATGTCGGGTATGTGTGGTTTTATTGTTTGGTTAGGAATCGCGATTTCACATTACCGTTTCCGTAAAGGATACATTGCTCAAGGCTATAAATTAGAAGATTTAGCATATCGTGCCAAATTTTTCCCATTTGCACCTTGGTTTGCATTTATTCTCTGTTCAATCATTATCTTAGGACAGAACTACCAAGCCATTTTAGGTGGAAAAATTGATTGGTTAGGCTTACTTTCAACCTATATTAGCTTACCTTTGTTCTTGATCATTTGGTTAGGTTATAAGTGGAAAAATAAAACCAAATTGATCTCTTACGATCAAATGAACGTCAAACCTGAACAAGATTAAAACTGGTCATTAAAGTAAATCAAAGATCAAAAACTTGATCTTTGATTAAAAGAGCGTAAAATGCCGTTCAGATTTTCAACGGCACTTTTAAATAAGGAGGACATCATGCCATTAGTACAAGGTAAAACAGATTAAATAATTTGGCACGATGTCAGCTCACGGACAAGTGTACAAATTCACACCACTTGTCCGAATGCTTAAATTTAAAACCTAGCATTCGCTAGGTTTTTTTATGCCTGCTCGGACAAAAATAAGAGAAAAAATTATGGGCATACAAAAAATATTAAACAAGGAGGCACTCTACGGTGTCCCTGTTAAAATTTTCACTCAAGACATAGATAGTGAAAGTATCGAACAACTCAAGAAAATGGCACAACTGCAATTCATCTATTCTCATATTGCTGTTATGCCCGATGTTCACCTAGGAAAAGGCGCAACTGTAGGTAGTGTTATTCCAACTAAACACGCCATAATCCCTGCTGCTGTAGGGGTAGATATTGGTTGTGGTATGAATGCAATTCGCTTGAGTTTAAAGGCTTCACAATTACCTGATAACTTAAGCCGTTTGCGTGATGCGATCGAACGTAAAGTACCGGTTGGCTTTGCTTTGCATAAACAAGTCAAAGCGAAAGCTTCTAGCATTATTCCACTTGAAAAACGCTTAGAACCAATTATCAAAAAGCATCCTGGACTTGTTCGAATGCTTCGACAATTTGATGCAACATGGCAAAAGCAACTTGGTACTTTAGGTGGTGGCAATCACTTTATAGAATTATGTATTGATGAAAATCAAGATGTCTGGGTGATGCTGCATTCAGGTAGCAGAGGGCTCGGTAATGTTATTGGTACTTATTTTATTGAACTTGCCAAGAAAGAAGCTCAGCATCGCTTTGGCCATGTACCAGATAAAGACTTAAGTTATTTTGCTGAAGGCTCAAAAAGTTTTGATGATTATGTAGAAGGTGTAGAGTGGGCACAAGAATATGCTTTTGAAAATCGCAAAGAGATGATGCGATTAATTTTAGAAGCGATCCGCACTCTTCTACCTTCTTTTCAAACGACAAAAGAAGCGATTAATTGTCATCATAACTATGTAAGCCGTGAAACACATTTTGGCGAAAATCTATTGATTACCCGAAAAGGTGCAATTAGAGCAGGCTTAGATGAGCTAGGTATTATTCCAGGTTCAATGGGAGCACGATCTTATATTGTTAAAGGCAAAGCAAATCCTGAATCATTTTGCTCTTGTTCTCATGGCGCTGGTCGCAAAATGAGCAGAAGTAAAGCAAAAGTTCTTTTTAATCAGCAAGATCTTATTGAACAAACCCAAGGAATTGAATGTCGTAAAGACAGTGGCGTTGTCGATGAAATTCCAAGCGCCTATAAAGACATTGATGAAGTCATGGCGAATCAGTCAGACCTCATTGAAGTCGTTCATACTCTAAAACAAGTTTTATGTATTAAAGGTTAAAGCATGAAAATTAAAGAAATGCCAAAGATTAAAGTCCGTAATCAAGTAGCTCTATCCCCTTTACTCCACAAAGGTGGTATGCACGAAACGGAAAAACCTCGTGCCCAACATCGCAAAGATAGACAAGATACTAAACAGCTATTGAAGAAAGGTGTTTGGTAAATAATTTAAACAAAGATCGAAGTAATTATTAAGGAGACACAGAAATGACTAAATATTTTAAAAATCGCAATAAAAAAAGCGACTCTAACGAGTCGCTTTTTTACTGTTCAAGAACTCAAATTATTGAGCTGCTGCAGGAGCTGCCGCTTCTTGACCAGGTTGAACAACTACAGTACGGCTACCAGTGATTGTCGCGAATACACGACGGTTCATAGCACGGCCTTCTTTAGTTTTGTTGTCAGCAATCGGTTGATCCCAAGCGAAACCTTGAGTAGACAAACGAGATGCATCAACGTTGTATTCGTTTACAAGAGCTGATTTAACAGAGTTAGCACGAGCTAAAGATAAACGTTCGTTCAACTTACGTGGACCAGTGTTATCTGTGTGACCTTCGATACGTGCAGTAGCGTTAGGGTATTCAGTTAACTTCTCAGCAACTTTAGCGATTTCTGGCTTGTATTGGTCTTTGATGTTTGATTTGTTAGTATCAAAGAACACACGAAGTTCCATGTTAAGGTCTTCAGTTAACTCTTGTGGTTGTGGAGCAACTGGAGTTGGTTCAACTGGAGCAACTTCTACTACAGGAGCAGCAGGCTTCAAGTGACCACCAAGAACTACGTTTAAACCAGCAAGAGCTGTATAGTTCCAGAATTTTTCGTCAAAGTTATAAGTACCACGAGCTTCTGTACGAAGAGATAAAGCATCGTTTAAGCGCCAGAAAGCACCAACACCAGCATTACCTAAAGTACCTTCTTCACCATCACGGTAAGCTAAACGAGCATCATCAAATTCATATTTGTAGTGACCAGCACCTAACAATACGTATGGCTTGATTTTGCTATCGTAGTTTTTAGTGATTAGATCAGAAGTAACATAGAAGTTACCGTTGATTTGTTTTTGTTTGTATTCACCGTAATTAGTGTCTACATCACCTTTTACTTGGCTATATTCAGCTTCGAAACCTAACCATGGTGTTAACTCGATACCAAGAGCTGCACCAACGAATAAATCGTCTTGTAATTCAGGTCCGTTAGTTAACTCACCTTCGTTACCGCCATTATTGTGTTGAGTGTCTTGGAAAGTGTAACCAAGCAATAATGGAGTAACAGTTACGCCAGCATTAGCAGCAGCTAATGGAGCAGCGACAAGCATAGCAAGTGCAATACGACTCAATTTCATGGATATCCTCCAGAGATAACAATTGTTGTTCAAGCTCAGCCTAAATTTATTGGCCCCTGAGATATTTTCACCCCAGTATTATTTTTAAGCTATTCACATTTGAATCATACAAACACTTGATAGACTTTCCAAGTGCTTGATAATTTTAATCAAGTAAATTATTGACAAAATTACTTACAATTTCCGTTGTAATTCGGTAATTTTTCACTCAACTAGCAAATATGAACAACTTCTTTCTTTCGCTTACGGTGATTTTACCAGTATTCTAGCATCCTGATAACCTTTATTTAATTTTGTGTTTCCTCACTATAAAAATCATTATAAATCATTGATAGAAAGCATAAAATCAAAATATTTCTTTATATATTAAGGAATTTTAATGTTTAAAACTTCCGGTTTCACGTTGTTGGAACTCACTATAACGCTCGCAATTCTTATGATCATGGTCACTATAGCGCTTCCTTTATATCATCAATTTATGGCTTCTGTAGAATTAAAAAATTCGTCTCGACTACTCACAATTCATATACAAAAAGCCAAATACGACGCAATTCTACGACATAAGAGTGTCGTACTTTGCCCAAGTGTTGATTTGTCTACATGTAATAGTAACTGGGATACAAGTCTTATAAGCTTTGTAGACACGAATCAGAATCTACAAAGAGAAAACAATGAAGAAGTATTAACCAATGTTGAACTTGCTCATCGCTACGGTTCTTTAAAATTTCATAAGTTTGGAAAAAAACTAAATAGTATTGTATTTCAGGGCGACACAGGACTGCCACGCGAATCTAACGGCACTTTTATTTACTGTTCTTATAACCAGCTTAAAAACTTTAAATTAGTTCTCAGCAAAATGGGACACACCCGTTTAGAAGACCTTAAAAATTGTTAGAACTCTACAGTCTAATGCAGAAGATATCTCTCTTTGATTTTTGCAATATACTGCCTAGGTTTTAAACATTTCTTATTTTGAGATTAAGAACAATCGGAGATTACAACAATGACTGACATCGTAATTGTAAATGGTGCTCGTACTGCCATGGGTGGTTTTCAAGGATCACTATCAGGACTTACAGCGCCTGAATTGGGTGCGGTAACGATTAAAGAAGCAATCGCACGAGCAGGTTTACAGCCTACTGATGTCGAAGAAGTCATTATGGGTTGTGTACTGCCTGCTGGCCTAAAGCAAGGTCCAGCACGTCAAGCGATGCGTAAAGCTGGCTTACCAGACTCTACAGGTGCAGTAACGATTAACAAGCTTTGTGGTTCTGGCATGAAAGCTGTTATGCAAGCCGCTGATATGATTAAAGCAGGTAGTGCTGAAGTTGTTGTTGCTGGTGGCATGGAGTCTATGACAAATGCACCTTATGTTTTACCAAAAGCACGAGCTGGCTATCGCATGGGCCATGGCGAAATTAAAGATCATATGTTCTTTGATGGGCTTGAAGATGCTGAAACTGGGCGTTTAATGGGTTCATTTGCTCAAGATATGGCCAATACTCGTGGCTATACACGTGAGCAAATGGATGACTTTGCGATTCGCTCTTTAAAACGTGCTCAAACAGCAATTACTGAAGGTTATTTCAAAGACGAAATCGTTCCAGTTACTGTACCTAGTCGTAAAGGTGATGTCGTTGTTGATCAGGATGAACAACCTTTAAATGCCAAGATTGACAAGATTCCTTCACTCAAACCAGCTTTTGCAAAAGACGGTACGATTACCGCCGCAAATGCAAGTTCTATTTCGGATGGTGCATCTGCATTAGTATTAACTTCAAGTGAAGTTGCAGCACAGCGCGGTTTGCAACCGCTTGCAAAAATTATCGCGACAGCGTCAAACTCTCAGCATCCTTCAGAATTTACGATCGCTCCAGTTGGTGCTATCGAAAAAGTGCTTAAAAAAGCGGGATGGAATGCGCAAGACGTTGACCTGTGGGAAATTAACGAAGCGTTTGCTATGGTTACCATGTGCCCAATTGATGATTTCAAACTTGATGCAGAGAAAGTAAATATCAATGGTGGTGCTTGTGCACTAGGTCACCCTGTAGGTTCTACGGGCTCTCGTATTATTCTTACACTTATTCATGCACTGAAACGTACTGGCGGTAAAAAAGGTATTGCTGCACTCTGTATTGGTGGTGGTGAGGCAACAGCAGTTGCAATTGAACTCATTTAATCCAAATTCATTATTTTAAAATCCCACTTCGGTGGGATTTTTTATGAAAAAACTACAAAAAATGACCCACAAAATCACTTTTAAGTTTTAACTTATTCCTTTAAACGAAAACAACAATGGACAATAACAATGCAACTCAATCACTATCTCAATTTCCAAGGTCAAGCAGAACAAGCCTTTAACTTTTATAAATCAGTATTTGGTGGTGAATTCGGTATGTTAAGCCGTTATGGTGATATGCCAGCGCCTGAAGGTGTGACGTTATCGGAAGCCGACAAAAATCTGGTTCTACATGTTTCACTGCCAATTAATGAATACACTGTGCTTATGGCCTCAGATACAAATGATCAGTTCTGTGCTCCTAACAGCGTTTTTACCCAAGGAAATAATCACTATATCTCGATCAATCTTGAAAAAGATGAGCAAGAAAAAGCAAAACAACTTTTTGATGCTTTATCTGTTAATGGTCAAATTGAAATGCCTTTAGAAAAAACGTTCTGGGGCGCATTGTACGGTGCTTTTACCGATCAGTTCGGTATAAAGTGGATGGTTAACTGCCAGCTTGATACCTAATATGTTCAATATTTAGCCCTTATAGAGATACTTAATATTTCTATAAGGGCTTTAAACATCGATATTGGAATATTGCGCAATAATCATTAAACCTACAGTAATAAAACCAATTCCCACCCATCCTGCCACATCAATATTCTGACCAAGAAAAATCTTTGCTAAAAAAGCTGTTGCTAATACACCTATCCCAGACCAAAGCACATATAAGATTCCAGCTTGCATATATTTCAAAGCAATAGCAGCGCATGCAAAAGAAATAATATACAAAACCAGAGCAATGCCCTGAGCTGTTTTATTGACTAAGCCATTCCCCTTAGCAGAATAAAATGTTGAGAGTACATCTGTCGCAATAGCAAAAAGTAGCCACCAAGCACCAGGATTTATTTTTGAAATTAAACCTAACATTGTTGTTCTTCAGTCGAGTCAGTTAAAAATTATTCATAAAAAAAGCTGAACCTGAGTTCAGCCTTTATATTTAAAAACTATTTAAGCACCAGTTTGATAACTTGCTTGCGGTACGGCTGTTGAAGCTTGGTATGGGTTGGTAAAGTCTTGCAAACCAGCTGCCGCTTCTTGCACATCTTTACCTTCTTTAATCACAAAACTATCAAAACCTGAACGTTTTAAATAGTTTAAGACATCCTTAAACACATCACCAGTTGCACGCAACTCACCTTGAAAACCTTGACGACGTAGTAGTGCAGCGAATGAATAACCACGACCATCACCAAAACCCGCAAACTCAATGAAGATTGCATCAAGTTCATTTAATGGAAATGTGTGCTCTTCAGGTGAATCATTTACAGTCACATACAAAGCTTTTTTGCCTTGAACGTTAGCTAATTGATCGAGTTGAGCTGTTGTTACAACAACATCACCTTGGGGAATAACACCATCTTCAGCAATGATTTGATAAGTATTATCTGTAATCGTGCCATCTTTATAAAGCACTGGTAGAGCTGTATTAAGCATATGCACGCTCCTTAAATGGTTGAATTCCTACACGGCGATATGTATCAACAAAACGCTCACCTTCAGTACGTAGATCAAGATAAGTATTCAATACTTCTTCAATGACATCTGGCACTGCATCTGCTGCAAATGATGGGCCTAAGATGTCACCAATTGATGCATCATGGTCTGAATTACCACCTAATGTAATTTGATAGAACTCAGCGCCTTTCTTATCTACACCTAAAATACCGATGTTACCTACGTGGTGGTGACCACAAGCATTCATACAACCAGAAATATTTAGATCTAAATGACCAAGATCATAAATTTTGTCTAAGTCATCAAAACGACGTGTAATCGCTTCAGCAATTGGAATTGATTTCGCATTTGCAAGTGAACAGAAATCACCGCCTGGGCAACTAATGATATCGGTAATAAAGCCGATATGTGCACGCGCCATATTTTGTTGTTCAAGCGCTTGCCATACATCAAACAAATCTTTTTGAGGCACATCTGCCAAAGCAATGTTTTGTTCGTGAGTCGTGCGAAGTTCGCCAAACGTATATTTATCAGCAAGATCTGCAATAAAGTTCATTTCTTCAGTGGTCATATCACCCGGTGCAATACCTGCGCGTTTTAGAGAAATCGTAACAATACGATAGCCCTTCACTTTATGCGCATGCGTGTTGATATTGAACCACTGTTTGAATTTTGGATGCTCTGCAAACAATGCTGTGAAATCTTCATCTTCCAAATCTTGATAGTCAAATGGTGTGAACTCTTCATCTAACTTTTTCAAGATTTCTGGCTGAATCTTCAATGCTTCACGTGTATGTTCAAATTCAGCTTCAACTTTTTGTGCAAACACTTCAGGAGTTAATGCCTTAACTAGAATTTTGATACGCGCTTTATATTTGTTATCACGACGACCATGCAAGTTATAAACACGTAAAACCGCTTCTAAATAAGCAATTAAATCTTCACGTGGTAAAAACTCACGAATCACACTACCGATGATTGGGGTACGGCCTAAACCACCACCAGCCATAATTTTATAGCCGATCTCGCCTGCTTCATTACGCACGATATAAACACCAATATCGTGGAATGCAGTTGCCGCACGATCTTTTTCTTCAAGTGCAGAAACAGCAATTTTGAACTTACGTGGCAAGAATGCAAATTCTGGGTGGAATGTACTCCACTGACGAATCAACTCACATGTTGGACGTGGGTCTGCAATTTCACCAGCAACCACACCTGCATATTGGTCAGTTGTCGTGTTACGAATACAGTTACCACTGGTTTGAATGGCATGCATTTGTACAGTTGCAAGTTCAGCCAAAATATCTGGCACATCTTCAAGCGCAGGCCAGTTCAACTGGATGTTCTGACGTGTAGATACATGTGCATAACCACGGTCATAAGCAGTTGAAACTTCAGCAACTTTACGTAATTGTTTAGAATTCATTAAGCCATACGGCACAGCTATACGCAGCATAGGCGCATAACGTTGCACATATAAACCATTTTGCAAACGTAATGGACGATATTCGTCTTCAGAAAGTTTGCCAGCTAAATAGCGTTCTGTTTGATCACGGAACTGAGCAACTCGTTCATTAACCAGCTGCTGGTCGAAATCGGTATATAAATACATGGCGTATGGCTAGTAGATTCATTATTAAGGCGGATAGCATAGCGAGCTTTTATTCATCAATAAAATGCTTTTTTTGCATATTTAATAACGGTTTTATTGATAAGCTTTAATATAAATCGACATAAAAAAAGCCCGGATAAATCCAGGCCCTTTCTATAAAAGCTTTTTATTTGTTATCTGGTAAGGCATAAGCCACTAAATAGTCGCCCATTTTCGTACCAAATGAACCATGACCACCAGCCATGATCACAACATATTGCTTACCATTGATTTCATAAGTCATTGGTGTTGCTTGCCCACCTGCTGGTAAACGCGCTTCCCAAAGTTTCTTACCGTTAGTAACGTTAAACGCACGTAAGTAGTTATCTTGAGTTGCACCAACAAACATGACATTACCGGCAGTAGAAATTGAACCACCTAAACCAGGCACACCAATTTTCACAGCTGGTAACTGGAACAAGTTCGGCAAGCTGTCACGAATTGTACCAATACGTTTTTTCCATACCACTTCATGAGTTTTCAAATCAACGCCAGCTACATAGCCCCAAGCCGGTTGTTTACAAGGTAAACCAAGCGGAGATAAGAATGCGCTAATTTCAACACCATACGGTACGCCGTACATCGGTTGTACGCCCTGCTCAGTTCCCGCACCTTTTGCAGTTTGTGCACGGTTTGGATCAGCAGGAATTAAACGACTGACGAATGGCAGACCAATCGGGTTCATTACAGCAACCTGACGATCAGGGTTAACTGACATACCACCCCATTCAAATACACCTAAGTTACCAGGGAAAACTAAAGTACCGTTTTCAGATGGTGGAGTATAAATACCATCGTAATTTAGACGTTTGAAAGATACACGACACATAAGCTGATCAAGCATAGTGGCGCCCCACATGTCTTTATCAGTCAATTTATCTTGTGGTGCCAAGTTCAAGTCAGAGAATGGCTGAGTTTTTGAATAGAACTCACCTTTAGTTTGTGGTCCACGTTTAACTGTTTGTGGAACTGGTTTCTCAGTTACAGGAACAATCGGTTGACCATTACGGCGATCAAGCACAAAGGCATTACCTGTTTTCGTCAATACATAGATTGCAGGAACAGTTTGGCCAGCTTTGTTTTTGATATCAGCTAAAGATGGTTGTGATGGTACATCCATATCCCATAAATCGTGATGGGTTGTCTGGAAGTTCCACACTAATTTACCAGTAGAAGCATTAATCGCTAACATTGAGTTTGCATAACGCTCTTTCAGCTCGGTACGGTCACCACCCCAGATGTCTGGTGTACCTACACCTGTTGGTACATAAACGATGTCAAGTTTGGCATCGTATGCTAAAGGTGCCCACGCATTTGGTGAGTTGTGAACAAAAGTAGTACCTTCGCCCGGCATTGCATTTGGATCCGCTGCGCCAGTGTCAAATACCCAAAGAAGTTTACCAGTGTTAACGTCGTATCCACGAATCACACCAGATGGCTCTTTATTTGAGTAGTTATCTGTTACAGAACCAGCAATAACAACAGTTGAACCAGTCACAATACCAGGAGATGTTGGGTTATAACCGCCTGGATAAGCATATGGCATGAACTCTTGTAAGTTCACTTGACCATTTTGACCAAAGTCAGTACATGCTTTACCAGTGTCAGCATTTACAGCCACTAAACGGCCATCGTTGACTGGTACAAATACCTTACGTGGACATTGTGTAGAGCTAGATTTCTTGCTTTGAAGACTCGTTGCAAACTCAGTTGTATTGTTTGCATCGTAGTACATCACACCACGACAAGTTAAATGCTGGAACGATTTATCCGTTTTAAGTTTCGGATCAAAACGCCATTTTTCTTTACCTGTAGCAGGATCAATCGCAATTAACTGCTGGTGAGCTGTACAGATAAACATGTTATTACCGATTTTAATCGGTGTAACCTGATTGGTCGTTTCGCCAGAGTCGTTATCTGTCTTAAGATCGCCAGTACGTAAAGTCCAAGCAACTTTCAAGTCTTTTACGTTTTGGTCATTGATCTGTTTCAATGGAGAATAACGCACACCTGCTTGAGTACGACCATAAGCTGGCCAATCACTTTCAGCAACACCAGGCACGGCTTGAGCTGTTTCTGGTTGAGGTGTTTTGATTTCACCATTAATTTCTTGCGGATCATTGAAGATAGAATAAACCATCAACACGATTGCAATTGCTAAAGTTGAAGATAAGGCAATCTTACTTGATCCAAGGTTGTTGATTCCACGAGTTACAGCCGGAACCAATAACCATAAACCAAGAATACCTAAAATATCTAAACGTGGTGCAAGCGCCCAAAAGTCTGTGCCAACTTCCCAGACACTCCAGATAATAGTTCCTAGCATTAATGCAGCATAAACCCACAAAGCAGTAGAAGCACGCTTGTAGAGTTGCCATGCAACAATGAGGAGTAATACTCCAGCTATAATGTAGTAAATTGAACCGCCTAGTGTAGCGAGCCAAATACCTCCAATTAACAGGAATAACGCCAGTAACCCAATAATAATTACGGTAAAAGTCGTTAAACCTGATCTTGAAGTAGGTTGATTCATAAACCACCTCTTATCAATCATCATTTTTATAGGAAAGATGTGCCAAGAACCTTATAGAAAAATGGCATCACCAATACATCTAAAACAAATTCAGGCATCAAGA
Source organism: Acinetobacter sp. D009 (assembly GCF_038562025.1). Classification (NCBI taxonomy): domain Bacteria; kingdom Pseudomonadati; phylum Pseudomonadota; class Gammaproteobacteria; order Moraxellales; family Moraxellaceae; genus Acinetobacter; species Acinetobacter sp. D009. The sequence continues at coordinate 619,948 of NZ_CP151886.1, read as the reverse complement.
AAAAACGGAAGGTCAGGATAATTCAATCAATGATTTAGCCCTCGACAATCCGTTTTTCGGAGTAATTACGCTTAGAATTCAGTTGAGAATTTAATACCGCCAACCCAAGTGTTATCACCATTTTTTAATGCACCAACATGACGAACATATTGCACATTTGGACGAATAGTTAACCAGTTAGTGGCATGAATACCGTAGTAAAGCTCGGTATTGTATTCAGTGTCATATTCTTTAGTTTGAACATCGTTCCAATCATCATTGATATGGATACGAGCCACACCGAGTGCCAACTCATCTTGAGGACGTTGATTGAGCAAACCTTTATAGACCAAGCCTACATTTTGCATGTTATCAATTTTGTTGGTATCAGAATCGTGGAAAGTCAGGTTCACAAAACCTGTCAAACCGCGATCTGTTTGATCAGCAGGCTGGAATAATTTTTGTTTTGCAGTTACCCACACCCCTTGTTTATGAGATGTTTGGGCCTTATTCGTAATTTCTTCAGCGTCAGCAGTGCTGTAGTAATAACCTAAACGGTATTCACCAGCCATACTTTGAACACCTAATTTAGGTGACCAAACTACTTCGGCAGGAATAATTGCACCGTGAGAACCATCAGTACTTAAGTTAAAACCTTTGCCTCGATCCAGATTTTCTGGGTTGTATTCATATACACCAATTTGGGTATATAAGTCAGGTTGCAAGTTATATTTAACACGCATTGCCCATTGGCTTACTGGCCAGTTATACCACTGATCACCCACCCAGTTACCGACTTGCGAACCACAAAGGGCCAAGTTCTGGAAATCGCAATCAAAACTGTTAAAGTCTTCACCTTCACCAAAACGACCAACTTTCACATCTAACTTCTGGTCAAGGAATTTCTTCTTGATCCACAAATCTGTTAAACGCCAAGTTTGTTCACGCCCCCACACTTCTTGCACCGAGCTTAAGTGCCCTGCTAAAGCTGGTGAATGTTCAGAAAGCGACTGCCCATCACGATATGTTAATGTGATTTGAGCTTCAGTATCTTGCCAACCTAAAATTTTATTTAGGTCAAAATGAGTTCCTAGTGCAAGTTGCCCCGTATAAGCACTACCATGCGTAGACGTATTTTTTGAATCTAAAATACCGGCATATTCGCCGGTATATCCAAAAGAAAAATCATAACCTTGTGCTTGTAACGCGGTGCGTTGACCGTTCCAATCACCCAACATCCAAGGACTATTTGGGTCGAATGCAGCAGCAGCTTGTGCATGCTGTATAAAAAGAGTAATTGATAAAACGGATAAACAGGAAGCCATCAAGGATTTATGTGTTTTCATGTTTACATACCTTTTATGTCTTTGTTTATAAAGGGTACGCTAATTTTATGTAAAGAAATTATTCAAAATGTTAATCGATTGATTAATCTAATAATAATCTTAATACACATTGTATGAAAAATGGCCCCAGCTCTTTACCACTGCCCTTCACCAAGTTTTTGACCTATAAAGGAATATCTCATTTTCGATCTTGAAAACTTAATTGGACAAGCCAATTGTGGTTCTGTATCCGCTGTATTATTTTGCAAAGGTACATCCACAATCCATCCACGTTCTTGTGCTAAAGGCGAGTTTAAGGACTCTGTTAGGCTTAAAACAGGTTCTACACACACATCAAGATTTGCAAAAATTTCATGCCATTCTTTAAATGATTTCGTTTTAATTTTCTCTTGAATGGCTTGTTTAACTTCTTGTCGGTCTTCGACATCTAAAGAAGCACCTTTTTGTAATAATAAAGGCAAATCAAGCGCCACTGATAAACCAGACATGAATTGTGGCTCAAGACTACCTATTGAAAGATAACGTCCATCTTGAGTCATATAATAGTCATAAAAAATACCGCCATTGAGCATGCCATGCTCTGGTGCCTGTTCAACCTGTGCAGCAAGTGTCGCTGATGCGGCCATACTGTTTAGGCTAGCAACACAATCGGTCATGGAAATATCAATATATTGTCCCATTCCACTACGTCCACGTTCAACGACCGCAGCCAAGATCGCAATGACCGCATGAAGTGAACCACCTGCAATGTCTGCAACTTGAATACCAAGTGGTGGTGGACCACTGTCTTGTCGGCCGCTATATCCAGCAATACCTGCTAAAGCTAAATAGTTAATGTCATGCCCAGCTCTGTCTTTATAGCTCCCCGTTTGTCCATAACCTGTAATTGAACAATAAATGAGACGTGGGTTAATTTCGGCAAGTGTCGCGTAGTCTAAACCGAGACGGCGCATAACATCAGGTCGGAACTGCTCTATAACAATATCAAACTCAGAAATTTTGGCTTTAATCAGATCAATACTCGCCTTATCCTTTAAATCGAGAACAATCGACTGTTTATTTCGGTTTAAATAACTATGTGCTGTTGCTTGACCATTTGCATATGGCGGCATGATTCGGATTAAATCAGGACGTGATGGAGATTCGATATGGATGACTTCTGCTCCCATATCGGCCAAATACATTGTGGCAAAAGGTCCAGGTAAGAGCGTCGAGAAATCGAGAACTTTAAGTCCATTTAATGCTGTCATCATCGTATTTTTAACCACTATTATTCGAATTTTCTTTTATATTAGTTAAGCAAATATACTAAAACAATGTCATGTTCAGCCATTTACCTTGATCATTTCGGCAATTTAACATGTAAAAAGTGCTTTTACTCTGTTGTAAATCGCCAATTTATTTTTTTAGACGGTCATTTAGGTCAATTTAAAGTGAACATCAAAGAGACTGAAGGATTCAATATGAGTCGCGATACGATTAGCATCCACTTCGTGAATGCGGCTTTGACAGGCGTAAAACGCCTTGGCATGGATGTTGAAATGCTCCTTTCACATGTGGGTATTGAAGCGGAATTATTACGTCAACCTAAAGCTCGAATCTCACCAGAACAATACACTCGTTTTATAAAAATGTTGTGGATGGTCACACAGGATGAACACGTTGGATTTGACGTACAACCGCGTCGTCTGGGCACTTTTGCCATTATGTGTCAGTTGATTATTCACGCAAAAACATTGGGCCAAGCCCTTGAACTGTCATCTCAATTCTACAAATTATTTGGCGATGAATGGTCTGTAACTCTAGAGCGTGACAAACATGAAGCACGTCTAGTTCCCCTCATTCCAAAAACTTTAGATCCAGACCATTTCATTACTGAAAGCATGCTCATGATTTGGCACGGTCTAGCATCATGGTTGATTGAACGTCGTTTGCCATTAGAACGTGTTCATTTTAGCTATCCACGTCCTGCACATGCCGATGAATATGATGCATTATTTTTTGCACCAGTTATGCAGTTTGATGCACCACGTACTGAAATTACCTTTGCAGCTGATTATCTTGATTTGCCAATCCGCCAAGATGAGAAAACGCTAGAAGAATTCTTAAAAGCAGCTCCTGCTCAGCTTTTAGTAAAATTCAAAAACACCAACTCGCTAACTTCTCGTATTCGTGAAGTGCTCAAAAGCCAAATTGGTGAAGAAATGCCAACGCTTAATGACGTGGCATCAATGTTGTATTTATCTCCGCAAACCTTACGCCGCCGCTTGGCTGCCGAAGGTAAAAGCTACCAAGGCGTAAAAGATGCCCTACGCCGAGATGCTGCGATTCACTTGTTACTCAACCCTGAGTTAACACTTGAAGATGTTGCCCAACAAGTTGGCTTTAGTGAAACCAGTACTTTCCACCGTGCATTTAAAAAGTGGACGGGTGTAACCCCTGGCCTATATCGCCAGCTACATGGTTATCACTAATTCTTAAATCTATTTAGCTTCACATTTAGCCCAAGTTCAACTTGGGCTTTTTTGTATTTCTATTGGCAAAAATCATCACCTGACTGGTGCGCTTATCGTCATTGCGTTGCCTTTTAAAACCAGTACACTCAAAACACAACAAAGTTTAAGTAATAAAAAAGGAACTGTTATGAGCGAGGCTTATATTATTGATGCCATTCGCACCCCACGCGGAAAAGGAAAAAAAGATGGCTCTCTTTACGAAGTAAAACCAATTACCTTACTCACCACATTATTAAATGAATTACAGCAGCGCCATCAACTCGATACCTCTAAAGTTGACGATATTGTTTTGGGCTGCGTAACACCAATTGGCGATCAAGGTGGTGATATTGCCAAAACAGCAGCGATTGCAGCAGGTTGGAATGATGATGTTGCTGGGGTGCAAATCAATCGCTTTTGTGCATCAGGCTTAGAAGCAGTCAATATGGCAGCAATGAAAGTCCGCTCTGGTTGGGAAGATTTAGTGGTTGCTGGTGGCGTTGAATCAATGTCACGCATTCCAATGGGTTCTGATGGCGGACCGTGGGCGTTAGACCCTGAAACAAACCTTAAATCATCATTTGTTCCGCAAGGTATTGGGGCCGACCTCATCGCAACCTTAGATGGCTATAGCCGTGAAGATGTTGATAATTTCGCTGTGAAATCACAACAAAAAGCTGCGGCAGCTCAATCAAATGGTTATTTCGACCAATCAGTTGTGCCGGTAAAAGATCACTCAGGTGTGGTGATTTTAGAGAAAGATGAATTTATTAAAGGCAATACCACACTCGAAGGTCTAACGAAGCTCAACCCAAGCTTTGAAATGATGGGGCAAATGGGCTTTGATGCAGTTGCTTTACAAAAATATCCAGAAGCACAAAAAATCAATCATGTTCACCATGCAGGTAATTCATCAGGCATTGTCGATGGAGCAGCTGTAGTTTTATTAGCTTCTGAAAAAGCTGTCAAAGAACAAAATTTAAAACCACGCGCTAAAGTTTTGGCGACTGCATTGGTTGGTACCGACCCAACCATCATGCTGACTGGCCCTGCGCCTGCTGCACGTAAAGCTTTAGAAAAAGCTGGGCTTACGATTGATGATATTGACCTATTTGAAGTTAATGAGGCATTTGCGGCAGTTGTTATGCGTTTTATTAATGAACTCAACGTCCCAGCTGAGAAAGTCAACGTAAATGGCGGTGCGATTGCTTTAGGCCATCCACTAGGAGCAACAGGTGCCATGATTTTAGGCACTTTACTTGATGAGCTTGAACGACAAAATAAAAAGCGCGGTTTAGCGACGCTCTGTGTTGGCGGTGGGATGGGTATTGCCACCATTATTGAACGCGTATAAAAATTAGGGATATAGAAGATGAGTGCAATTCAATACGAAAAGAATGCCGACAATATTGTCATTTTAACGCTTGATTCAACTGGTCAATCTGCGAACACCATGAATGCCGAGTTTCGTGACTCGCTCGATGAAGCGACTCAGAAACTTAAAGCAGAAACAGAACTTTCAGGGGTTATTTTCCGCTCGGCTAAAAAAACGTTCTTTGCAGGCGGTGATCTAGATGAACTAATTCAAGTTCAGCCTGAACACGCAACTGACTTTTTCAACATGGTTGAAAAGCTAAAAGGCCATTTACGTACAATTGAAACGCTTGGTATTCCAGTCGTTGCAGCATTAAATGGCACAGCACTTGGCGGTGGTTGGGAAATCGCATTAAGTTGCCATCACCGTATTGCAATCAATGACCCGAAAAGCAAATTTGGCTTACCAGAAGTTACTTTAGGTTTGTTACCAGGCGGCGGTGGTATTGTACGTATGGTACGTTTGCTTGGGCTTCAAAATGCATTTCCTTTCTTAATGGAAGGCAAACAGTTCGGTGTTGATAAAGCAAAATCTTTAGGTTTAATTCATGACACTGCCGAAAATGAGCAAGAACTTTTAGATAAAGCAATTGCTTGGATCAAGGCCAATCCAAAATCTCAGCAGCCTTTTGATGTAAAGGGCTACAAAATCCCGGGTGGCGATCCAAAAACTCCAGCAGTTGCACAAGTTCTTGCAATTGCGCCAGCCATGTTAAGAGACAAAACTAAAGGTTGTTACCCTGCCCCTGAAGCAATTATGGCTGCCGCAGTTGAAGGTGCTCAAGTTGATGTCGATACTGCACTGCGTATTGAGTCTCGCTACTTTACTCAGCTTACAACAGGTCAAATTTCTAAAAATATGATCGGTACTTTCTGGCATGGTCTAAATGCAATTAAGTCTGGTGCGAGCCGTCCTGCCGATGTTGCAAAATGGCAAGCCACTAAAGTGGGGGTGTTGGGCGCGGGCATGATGGGTGCAGGCATTGCTTATTCAACAGCCATTAAAGGCATTCCAGTTGTACTTAAAGATGTATCTGTTGAAAATGCAGAGAAAGGCAAAGCATATTCACAAAAGCTCTTAGATAAACGTGTTTCACAAGGCCGCATGACCGCAGAAAAACGTGATCAGGTTTTATCGCTCATCACAGCTACAGCTTCTGCCGAAGACTTACAAGGCTGTGATTTAATTATTGAAGCAGTATTTGAAAACCAAGAGCTCAAAGCGAAAGTTACTCAAGAAGCCGAGCAATATTTAGCGCCTAACGGTGTGATGGCATCAAACACCTCAACCCTGCCAATTACAGGTTTAGCGCAAGCAAGTAAGGATGATAAAGCTTTTATCGGTCTGCATTTCTTTAGCCCTGTCGACAAAATGCAGTTGGTTGAGATTATTAAAGGTAAAAACACCTCCGCAGAGACACTTGCCAAAGCTTACGACTTTGTACAACAAATTGGAAAAACACCAATTGTTGTCAATGATAGCCGTGGTTTCTTCACGAGTCGTGTGTTTGGTACTTTCATTCAAGAAGGTATGCGCTTGCTTGCCGAAGGTGTCCACCCAGCGCGTATTGAAATGGCAGCACTGAAAGCGGGTATGCCAGTTGGCCCCCTCGCTATTCAAGATGAAGTATCTTTAACATTAACCGAACATGTTGCCAGTGAAGCACGCAAAGCTCTTCAGGCCGAAGGAAAAGATTTACCTAAAACTTCTGTAGATGAAGTGGTTCACACCATGATTCATGAGTTAAACCGTAAAGGTAAAGCTGCTGGAGCTGGTTTTTATGAATACCCTGAAAATGGTAAAAAGCATATATGGGAAGGCTTAAACCGCTGGAAAAAAGATCATGATATTTCTGAACAAGATATGATTGATCGCATTCTGTTTGTACAGGCGTTAGATACCTTACGTTGTTATGAAGAAGGCGTATTAGAGTCAGTGATTGATGCCAACGTCGGTTCTATTTTTGGAATTGGTTATGCCCCTTGGACTGGAGGAGCAATTCAATTCCTAAATCAATACGGCACTGATAAAGCACAAAAACGAGCTGAAGAATTAGCTGCCAAATATGGTGAACGTTTTACACCGCCCGCATTACTAAAGACCAAAGCAGAGCAGAAACAAAATATTCAATAACTTAGACTTATTGAATATTTAAAAACTGCATAAACCTTGCCCATATAAATATATTTTATTTATATGGGTTTTTCTTTATGACCTTTAAGATTCCTGCCACCGACCTAAATATGCTATAAATAGACTTCATTTTTGTGCTTCTACAGCACATTCGAGAAATTCTTATGTCCGATAAAAATTCTTCAGAGTCAGCAATTTTAGGCTGGAAATTTGTTCTGATTGTTGGTGTTTTAAGTGCAACTTTCCTTGGCTTTTTCTATTTAGCAATGAGTAATGAACCTGACTATATGCCAGGTGCACAGCGCAAAGCACAACAAGAGCAAATGCAGCAAAAGGCTGAGCACTCTACAGAGCAACACGCTCAACATAGTGACAACATGCCTGAAATGGATATGCAAGAACATAAGCAATCAACTCAGTAATCAGATATTTTTCAAATGACAGATTTTTCCCGCAACGCACTGGTTGTAGAAGGTGGAGGCATGCGTGGTGCCTTTACCAGTGGTGTACTTGACGCGTTTTTACAACAACAGTTCAACCCATTCGATTTATATGTTGGTGTATCGTCTGGTTCAACTAATGTCGCCAACTACCTAGCAGGCCAGCAAGGCCGCACTTTAACATTTTATATTGATCATTCACTGCGTCCTGAATTTATCGATTACAAGCGCTTTTTTAAGGGCGGCGATTTACTTGATTTAAAATGGATGTGGGAAATTGGTGAGCAAGAGCATCCTCTTGATCAACAGAGTCTTTTTGCCAAAAATCCTGATTTTTATATGGTGTTGACGCATGCTAAAACAGGTCATGCAGAATATCTTCGTGCGGGTAAAGACAATTTACTCAATGCGCTTCGTGCTTCTAGCTCAATTCCAGTTTTAACGCGTCATCCCGTCGATATTATGGGTGAACCTTATTTTGATGGTGGTGTTGCAGATGCCCTACCCGTTCGCTGGACGGCTCAGCAAAGTGGCGTCAAAAAACTGTTAGTTTTACGCACTCGCCCGAAAAATTACTTCAAGGCAAGTAGTCGAGGTGATCAATTCCTAGCAAAATATGCTTTTAAACATCATTATGGTTTCGCTAGTAGCTTGCGTAGCCGCTGTGCTCGTTATAACGCTTCAGTAGATTTCGTTCGTGGTCAAAACTCAGACCAGCAAATTTTAGAAGTGTGTCCACCTCCTCTTAAAAATATGGCTGGCCGTTTAACTACCAATCCGAAAAAGCTTCGCTACAGTTATGAAGTTGGTTTAGAGACTGGCTTACAAGCCATCGAAAACTGGAATGCAATGAAATAAATCTAAATTGAGATTTCTAAAAAGAAGTCTCAATTTAACTCTAAAACCATATCAATATGTGGAATGCCACAGTCTTGGTAAACTTCACCTTGCACGTAAAAACCTAAAGCTTCGTAAAAAGCGGTCACATAGGTTTGTGCTGAAAGCTTTAAGTAAGGCAATTTATGTTGGCGCGCATATTCAATAATATGCTGCATTAAAATTTTACCTATACCCTGCTTTCGATAAGGCATTAAAACAGCAACACGCCCTACGCTATGCTGTGGCAACAAACGTGCTGTAGCGATAGGCTGCTCTTTGTCATAGACAATAAAATGTAGAACTGTGGCATCCAAGTCGTCCCATTCATCTTCAGGTGCAATTCCCTGTTCTTGGATAAAGACTTGTTCACGGATGTATTTGGCATCTTGCTCAAGCTGTTCCCAACCACCCTCTACAATTTTATACATCCATTCACCTTCCTAGCACTTGCAGCCAATATTTTCGATCGGCAACTGATCTTGTAACAACAATTCCAGCGTTTGTTTTTTAATTCCGTACATTTCTTTCAATGCTTGGATTTGAGCCATAATCTTGGCGTCAGGTTGTGAAACATTTTTGCGTTTTGTTGCCAAAATCATTTTATTTTTGCTGGTATGTTCAAGCGATACAAACTCAAAAACTTTGGTTTCATAACCATACGCTTTTAAAAGTAACGCACGTAAAGTGTCGGTTAACATCTCGGCTTGTTGTCCAGCATGAATACCAAACTGTAGCATTGGTTGTAAAACTTCTGGGCTATGTAATTGAGGGCGTAACTCTTTGTGGCAACATGGCGCACACATAATCATCGAAGCGTTTAAACGGATTCCAGTATGAATAGCAAAATCTGTCGCAATATCACATGCGTGTAAGGCAATCATTACATCCAGCTTTTCCGGTTGATAACTACGAACGTCACCTTCAAAAAAGTCTAAGTGGTTAAAATGCACTTTGTCTGCAACGTTCTGGCAAAATTCCACCAAATTACGGCGCAGCTCTACACCAGTAATCAATGGTGTTTTCTGCTGTTGTTGCAGATAATCATACAATGCAAAAGTTAAATAACCTTTCCCCGAGCCAAAATCGACAATGCGTAACTCTTGTTGAGACGCATCAATTTGTTCATAGGCACTCGCAAAAATTTCGATAAATTTATTAATCTGTTTCCATTTACGAGCCATGCTTGGAATGACCTGAGCTTTTTCATCAGTAATACCCAGCTCTTTTAAAAATGCATTTCCCTGCTGTACATAGCGCTGCTTTTCACGGTCATGCGCCTGAACCGTTTGTGTCGTATTTACCGCCTGCTTTTTACCCATATTTAATATGGCTTTTTTCTTATTTTTTTTAAGCTGAATTTCTTGAGTGGTTGAAAATAAGTTTGCTTGCTTACACTGATTGATTAAATGCTCAATCTGTTGCAAACCTTCTTGAAATGAATAGTTTTTAGTCACATCTTGGGTCGTGTGATGATATAGAGCTGAAAGCTGTTTTTGACCATGTAGCTCTACAACGCGGAAAGTGATTTTTTCCAGTTGCGCTAACTCTCCCTTATATTGGCTCAAGATCAAACGCTCAAAAGCTTGTTGGTCAAGCATTTGCTTGATTTCATAAAAGAATTGCTGTTCTTGCTCAAAGGAGAAAACCGACACGGATATACCTGAAAAATGAAGACTCATATAAAATAGAAGTTTAAAGGGTCTAGGATTAAAAATAAAATAACTTTACGACTGTTTTGTATTTCTATACATTTGTATTTTTAATCAAAAAAATTAAAGTTATGAGTAAATCTGTGTTGGAAACTTACGATCCAAAAGAAGAACTATTTAATGCCTATAGTCATGGTGCTGGTGTTGTTATGGCAGTTGTAGCTTCTATCTTTTTAATTATAAAGGGATCTTATCTTTCAACTGCTCAGTGGGTGGGTTTATGGGTATATTCATTTAGCCTAATTTTAGTTTTTACCAGTTCTACACTCTATCATTTTGCTCAAACACAAAACCTACGCTACTGGTATAAAAAACTCGACCATACTGCTATTTATTATTTAATTGCGGGAACATATACCCCGTTCTTAAGCATTGCTATACCTACGCAAAAAGCTCATATTTTACTTATTGCTCTCTGGAGCATTGCTGCAATTGGTACACTTTTCAAGTTAGTTTTTATTCATCGTTTTCAGAAAATTTCGCTACTTGCTTATGTTCTTATGGGGTGGCTTGCTGTATTTGTTATGGATGATATGCGCACCTATCTGAGTAAAGACGCGTTGATTTTGTTAATTATTGGCGGATTAGCTTATACGGTTGGAGCATTGTTTTACGCGTTAAAAAAGGTAAGATATACCCATGCGATCTGGCATATTTTTGTGCTTTTAGGTGCAGGGGCACATTTTCTTGCAATCTATTGGTACGTAGTTTAGTCCATTTTTCACTCATATTCAGTGATCCTGAAAGAGTCATGGATGATGTTCTTTCACGCTATTCTTTGAGAAAAATACGTCTTTAAAAAGAGTAGTCATTAAAAATAAATTTTAACGGATATAAGGACTTATATGGAGTCAACCTCTGCGACTGCTGCTCCTGTAGTAGCCACTAATTCAAAAACACGAGTTTTGTTTGCAAGCTTAGTCGGTACAACTATTGAGTTCTTCGACTTTTATATCTATGCAACAGCTGCCGTGATTATCTTTCCTCACCTATTTTTCCCTGCTAGTAGTGGCAGTGCCGCAGTCTTACAATCTCTGGCAACCTTTGCAATTGCCTTTATTGCTCGTCCTATCGGTGCCGCATTATTTGGCCATCTAGGAGACCGTATTGGTCGTAAAGCCACATTAGTTGCAGCTTTACTGACCATGGGTATTTCAACCGTATGTATTGGTTTACTTCCGACTTATGCTCAAATCGGGATTATCGCACCATTACTATTAGCTGTTTGTCGTTTAGGACAAGGCTTAGGTTTAGGCGGTGAATGGAGCGGCGCAGTATTATTAGCGACTGAAAACGCCCCAGAAGGTAAAAGAGCATGGTATGGCATGTTTCCACAGCTAGGTGCTCCAATTGGCTTTATTCTGGCAACAGGTTCATTCTTATTATTGAGCGCAGTTATTCCTGAGCAAGCATTTATGCAATGGGGTTGGCGTATTCCATTCATTGCCAGTGCTGTATTGGTTATTGTTGGCTTATATATTCGTTTAAAACTTCATGAAACTCCAGCTTTCCAGAAAGTCTTAGATAAGCAAAAAGAAGTTAATATTCCATTTAAAGAAGTTTTAACCAAACATACAGGTAAGCTTATTCTTGGTACAGTTGCAGCAATCTGCACCTTTGTTGTGTTCTATCTTACTACCGTATTTGCCTTAAACTGGGGAACCACTAAACTGGGTTATGCGCGTGGAGAGTTTTTAGAACTTCAATTGTTTGCCACACTTTGCTTTGCCGCATTCATTCCTTTATCGGCTATTTTTGCAGAAAAATTTGGTCGGAAAACAACTTCTATTGGCGTCTGTATCGCTGCTGCGATTTTCGGTTTGTTCTTCTCTAGTATGTTAGAGTCTGGAAATACCTTAATCGTATTCCTTTTCTTATGTACTGGCTTGGCGATTATGGGATTGACCTACGGTCCGATCGGTACAGTTCTTTCTGAACTTTTCCCAACTTCAGTTCGATATACAGGTTCAGCATTAACTTTTAACTTGGCTGGTATTTTTGGTGCATCTTTTGCCCCACTCATTGCGACTAAGCTTGCTGAAACTTATGGTTTATATGCAGTTGGTTATTATCTTACGGCTGCATCACTTTTATCATTAGTTGCGTTCTTACTCATTCGTGAAACAAAAAATGATGATGTAAATAATCAGATTTAAAGTTTTAAAGACACCCCCATAAAAAAGCCAGTTCAATTTGAACTGGCTTTTTTATACGTATATGAATTAATTCATTGATGCAGGATTTGCTGGAGCAACACTATTTGTTGCAGCTGGCGCTGTTACATTGCTTGCTGCAACTGCTGCTGGTCCTGCTACAGCTGCTTCACCGATTAAAGCAACTTTTGCTTTTTCTTGGCTTTTTGCAGAAAGAGCTGGGTTACTTGCCACAATACGATTAATGTTTGCTGAGTTTGCTGGAGCAATCGCAGTAGTTTGTAAAATAATTGGGCGATTACCTGTGTTACCCAACGTATAGCGAATACCTGTACGTGGACTAATCACTGTAGTATTTTCTTGCTTCACTACAGCTTGAGCCGAAGTTGGGCCTTTTGCTGCAAGTACTTTGTCAACCGTTGTCGTTTGAGGGGCTGAAGCTGCTTCTGCTGCAAAAACAAAACTTGGTACAGCAAGAACAGTTAAAAATAAAGGTTGTAATACTTTTTTCATTGTCTTTCCAACATACACTCTGGATGAGAAGTAAATAGCATTTAATGCTTAAAACTGCAAACATTATTCACAGGCTTACTACAAACATAAAAAAAGCAGAACAATTGTTCTGCTTTTTTTTGTGGAGGCAGATTAGATCTTACCGTGACATTGCTTATATTTTAGTCCTGAACCACATGGGCATGGGGCATTACGGCTTTCTGGAACAGGGAAAGCTTGCTGATCGGCAGACTCGTTCATGGTTTCTTGAGAAAGTGTAACTTCACCAGTTAAACCATCTACATCATCATGTTCAAAAGAAAGCTTCATCGATTCAGCTTGCTGCTGCTGTTGAGCTTCCATTTCTGCAAGTTCTTCTGGTGTTGGGATATGTACACGAGACAAATCAGTCACAACATCAGTTTTAATAATACCCAACATGTTTACGAACAGGTTGAAAGCTTCTTTCTTATATTCCTGCTCAGGGTTCTTTTGCGCATAGCCACGTAAGTGAATACCTTGACGCAAATAATCCATTGCAGCCAAGTGATCTTTCCAATGGCGATCAAGAGAGTTTAAAACGAAATGGCGCTCAAGCATTGCTGCTGATTCATCACCCATTTGAGCACGGCGCTGACGATAACGCTCAATCACTTCATCACTAATACGCTCAACCAAACCTTCTTCATCTAAACGACGATCTTGGTCTAACCATTCTTGAATTGGCAGCTCAATACCTAAATCAATACGTAAAGCATTTTCTAATCCTTCCACATCCCATTGGTCATGAATTGACTCTGGTGGAATAAAGTTAGCAATCATGCCTTGCATCACTTCACGATGCATTTCTTCAACGTATTCTTTTAAGGTATTTTCAGCTAATACTTCATCACGTTGAGAATAAATGATCTTACGCTGTTCATTATTTACATCATCGTATTTCAATAAGTTCTTACGAATATCGAAGTTACGCGCTTCAACTTTACGCTGAGCATTCTCAATCGAACGACTCACCATTTTATGTTCAATCGCCTCGTCTTCTTTCAAACCCATCGCACGCATCATACCAACGACACGGTCACCTGCGAAAATACGCATAAGGTCATCTTCAAGAGACAAATAGAAACGAGAAACACCAGGGTCACCTTGACGACCGGCACGACCACGTAACTGGTTGTCAATACGACGTGATTCATGGCGTTCAGAACCAATGATATGCAAACCACCTGCTTGCAATACATCTTCGTGGTCTTGTTCCCATTGTGCTTTTAGACGTGCTTCATCTTCTGCTGTTGGGTTTTCAAGTTTGGCAAGCTTAGCTTTCCAGTTACCACCCAAGATAATATCCGTACCACGACCAGCCATGTTAGTTGCAATCGTTACTGCATTCGGGCTACCCGCTTGAGCAATAATGTCAGCTTCACGCTCATGCTGCTTTGCATTCAAAACTTCATGATGAATACCAGCTTGCATTAGCTTAGAAGATAAAATTTCGCTGGCTTCAATGGTTGCTGTACCAATCAAAATTGGAGCAACACCCTGCTGACGAATATTCATAATTTCTTGAATAATCGCGTTATATTTGCCGTTACGGTTTAAATAAATTAAATCGTTTTGGTCGTTACGAATCATTGGACGGTGAGTTGGAATAATCACAACATCAAGACCGTAAATTTCTTTCATTTCCGCAGCTTCAGTATCAGCAGTACCTGTCATACCTGAAAGCTTTTTATAGAGACGGAAATAGTTCTGGAATGTTGTTGTCGCTAAAGTTTGGTTTTCAGGCTGAATTTCTAAGCCTTCTTTTGCTTCAACAGCTTGATGCAAACCTTCTGACCAACGACGACCCGGCATCGTACGACCCGTATGTTCATCGACAATAACCACTTCACCATCATGAATAATATAGTGAACATCACGTTGGAATAGGAAATGCGCACGAATAGCAGCAGATACATGGTGAACAAGGTTTAGGTTTGTTGCTGAATATAAGCTTTCGCCTTCAGCCAACAAGCCCATTTGAATAAGTTCTTGTTCAACAGTTTCATAACCAACTTCGGTCATTTCAACTGAACGCTGCTTTTCATCAATCCAGAAATGACCACCATCTGCTACTTTTTCTTCTTTTTGCGGATGTAATTTAGGTGGAATTGTATTGATTGCACTGTAGAGGTGTGAAGAGTCTTCACTTTGACCAGAAATAATTAATGGTGTACGAGCCTCATCAATTAAGATCGAGTCAACTTCATCGATAATGGCATAGTGCAAACCACGTTGTTTCTTTTCTGCTAAAGAAAACACCATGTTGTCACGTAAGTAGTCAAAACCGAATTCGTTATTGGTACCGTAAGTGATATCAGCAAGATAAGCTTCCGCTTTTTCTGACGGACCTTGCATTGAATAAATCGTACCAATTGATAGACCCAAAAACTCAAATAATGGGCGGTTCAACTCGGCATCACGCTGTGCCAAATAATCGTTCACAGTAATGACATGTACACCCTGGCCACTCAAAGCGTTTAAATAACACGCCAGAGTACCCATAAGGGTTTTACCTTCACCAGTACGCATCTCGGCAATCTTACCTTCATGTAAGGTAATACCACCGATTAACTGAACGTCATAGTGACGCATACCCATCACACGCTTAGCAGCTTCACGACAAACTGCAAACGCTTCTGGAAGTAATTTATCTAAACTTTCGCCATTATTATAACGTTGTTTGAATTCTGGAGTTTTTGCAGATAAGTCTGCATCGCTTAAAGCTGATATCGTCGGCTCGAGCGCATTGATTTGCTCAACAATTTTGCGCATGCGTTTGAGTTCACGCTCATTTTTTGTACCGAAGATACCTCCGATCAGACTTGCCAACATGGATAAACTCTCTAAATCTTGCTTGGTCAAATGAATAAACTTTTTCTCAGTCGTTTATTATGGTGCCAGAAATTTGAAGTACAAGGGGTTTGCACAAAACCCCTAAAAAAAATCTGATAGTTAGACGAATGGTTTTTTCATTCATCTAATCTCCCCTTAATGTGCCGAGCACCAAAAACACACCATTAACGCTCATCGATTAAGCATAACTTCCGAGAAATCTAATTTAGCAAATTTACCTTAAAGTTACATTGATTAAGCACTTAAAATAATGAGTTTTAGTCATATATATTTACACTTATATAAAAAGTTCATAATAAAATATAAAAACAATAATTTTAATCATAAAGTAAATGCTGCATATTCATTCAATCGAATAACAAATTATGCGCAATTGAGGAAAGATCATGACACTACGATTAGGAGATACTGCTCCCGATTTTCAACAAGAATCGAGTGAAGGCACAATTAATTTTTATGATTTTTTAGGGGATAGTTGGGGAATCTTATTTTCACATCCAGCCGACTATACTCCCGTATGTACAACTGAATTAGGTTATACAGCAAAATTAAAAGATGAATTTACGAAGCGTAATGTTAAAGCGATTGCTTTGTCAGTAGATGATGTAGAGTCTCACAAAGGCTGGATCAACGACATCAATGAAACACAAAACACAACTGTAAACTTTCCAATCATTGCAGATAAAGATCGTAAAGTATCTGAGCTTTATGGTTTCATCCATCCTAATGCCAGTGAAACACTCACGGTGCGTTCTTTAATAATTATTGATCCAAACAAAAAAGTTCGCTTAATTATTACCTACCCTGCTTCGACGGGCCGAAATTTTAATGAAGTCTTACGTGTTGTGGATTCATTACAATTAACAGACAAGCATAAAGTTGCTACACCAGCGAACTGGCAACAAGGCGAAGATGTCGTTATTGTGCCATCACTTAAAGATGAAGAAGAAATTAAACAACGTTTCCCTAAAGGTTATACGGCTGTTAAACCTTATTTACGCCTCACGCCACAGCCAGAAAGCAATAAAACCGACTAAAGGTTTTATTGCTTGCAAGACAAACGAAGTGCGTAGGCAAAACTTTGAAAAGTTAGCTACAAGACAAGCGAAGCGCGTAGGCAAGCATCTGAAAAATTCCCTACAAGACAAATGCAGTGCGTAGGCACACTTAGATTAAATATCACACCCGAAAAAGTCATCCAGAGTGATGGCTTTTTTATTTATGTATTGAATACTCATGGTTTTTATTGCTCAGATCAGTTATAACTCGAAATGATTCGGTAAAAAAATAAAAATCATGATCTATAAAATTCATCATTTAAAGTGTGGCAGTATGTGCCCAGTTTGTGCACCCTTATTTGGACAAAAAGGCTTCCGAGCTGAGGTAATCTGTCATTGTCTTTTAGTTGAAACTGATCGAGGCTTAGTGCTTATCGATACTGGCTTTGGCTTGCAAGATTACTTACATATGAAACAGCGCCTAGGCTCATTAGTTAAACGCTTAGGCAATATTGAGCATAATCTTGAATTTAGTGCGATCCAACAAATTCAAAAGCTCGGGTTTAGCCCCAAAGATGTACAGCATATTTTTGTCACTCATCTTGATTTCGACCATGCTGGTGGTATCTCAGATTTTCCTCATGCCACAGTTCATGTTTTAGCAGCAGAATACAACGCTGCCCAACTTCCAAATTTTAAAGGCAAACTTCGCTATAGAACCAATCAATATAAAGATCATCGGTATTGGAACTTCGTTGAATATCAAAAAGGTGAAGCATGGTTCAACCTCGAAAAAGTTAAAGGTTTTCCGCTGTTTCAAGATGAAATTTTAATGATACCGCTGTTAGGACATACAGCTGGACATTGCGGGATTGCCATAAAGCAACAAAATCAATGGGTATTATTTTGTGGAGATGCCTACTACTCACACCTAGAGTTAAACCCTAAAAATAAATTAAGATCACTTGATCTGGTGGAAAAAACATTTGCAGAAGACAATCAAAAGCGTCTTTTTAATCTCAAGCGTTTACAGCATTTAGCTCAACATGAACCCACGATTGAAATAATTTGTGCTCACGACCCTGATGAGCTTAAACGGTATCAAACATGAAAAAATTATCGCTCCTTACACTTGTCATCTGTATAAGTTTACAAGGATGTATGCAGCACGAAAGTATCGCCCATGAGCATCGACCACAAGATTGGGGAAGCTTAGTTTCTCAGACTCATAACTTTTATCAAATTAGTAATGATGTTTATCGCAGTGAACAACCTGATACAGCAATGATTTCTGAATTAAAGAATCATCAAATTGGAACGATCATTAATTTAAGAGCCAAAGACGCAGATAGTTTAGTTTTTAAAAATGAAAATTTTAATCTTGTACATATTCCTATCAACACTTGGGCAATTGACCGACAAGATCTCTTAGAAGTCATGCAACAAATCAAAATTGCCAAGCAGAATGATCAGCGCGTTTTATTGCACTGCTACCATGGTTCAGATCGTACAGGGGCCAGCGTTGCCATGTATCGCATTATTTTTGAAAATTGGGCAATTGATGATGCGGTTAAGGAAATGAAACAAGGGGGTTACGGTTATCATATTATTTGGAAGAACATTGACCGATTATTTACACCTGAAAATGTAAAATGGATTCAACAGCAACTGTCGAATCCATCTTAGTGACATCTTGAGTGGAATTTTTAATTTGGTTAACGTTGGTCTAACGGTACCCAGTCAATCACCCACGCTGATTTCATGTTTAAACTTGAATCAGAAGTAATTTTCTTACGAGCAGCATCTGCTGTATCACGGTCTTTTGCAGGTCCAACCATAATACGAATACCCTTACTGGTTGGGCTTGTAGTGACCTTATAGCCTTTAGCTCGTAATTTAGAAACAACTGCATCTGCATTGGCTTGGTTAGCAGCCAAAGCGACTTGAACCATCCACTTTTTATCGCCATTTTCAAGCAGTTCACGTGCTTTTTCAGCTTCAGCTTTTTTCTCAGCTTCAGCTTTTCGTTTAGCATCAGAGGCTTTTTTATCAGCTTCTGCTTGTCGTTTGGCTTCAGCAGCTTTCTTGTCTGCTTCTGCTTGGCGTTTTGCTTCAGCAGCTTTTTTATCTGCTTCTGCCTGTCGTTTAGCTTCAGCTGCTTTCTTGTCTGCTTCTGCTTGGCGTTTTGCTTCAGTTGCTTTTTTGTCTGCTTCTGCCTGTCGTTTAGCTTCAGCTGCTTTCTTGTCTGCTTCTGCTTGGCGTTTTGCTTCAGCAGCTTTTTTGTCTGCATCTATTTTTGAAGTATCAGTTGTTTTATTCACCGTATTGGTTTGCTGGTTTTTAGCTTTCGCCTCACCCACTAACTCCGGTGGAATATTATCTGAACTTTCTTGAGCCGCTGTACGGCGCGCATTGATCGCAGCGTACTCTGCTGCAGCTTTACGAGCAGCATCAGCTTCAGCTTGCTGCTGCATTGCTAAGAACTCAGCTGCACGTGCTTCTTGTTCAGCAACGGCCTTTTCACGCGCACGACGCTGTTCTTCTAGCAAACGTTTTTCAGTTTCAACATCAACCGCAAGCGGTTGTAGTTGTACCATTTGCCCTTCAGTTGTCTGTTTTGGTTTAGTTTGAGTTTTTGGCGATGTGGATGCGGATGGTTGAGCTTCAACCTGTTTTATTTCCTCATTTCCTTTTAGAAGCAATGCTGCCAATAAAACACCACCTCCTAGTAAAACAACGCCACCCATCCAGCGTTGTTTGTTATTCATTGACATTCTTCCAAATACTCCCAAATCGCTTCTAAAGTATGAAACGAACCACAGGCCAAAATCAGCTGATTGTTATTTGTTTGCTCAAGCGCTGATTTAAAAGCCTCTTTGATATTGCCATATTGTTGTACTGTCTGGCCTTGCAAGGCATCATTGAGTTGCTGAATCGGTGCAGCACGCGGCACATTCAATTCAGCAATTTTCCAATGTAAAACAGTAGGTTTCAATAAATCGACTACTGATTTTATATCTTTATCTGCCAGCATTGAAAATACTGCGACAACTTCTGTGTACTGTTTATTGTATTCTAAGAAATTTCGCAATTGCTTTAACAAAAATTCAACACCATGAGGATTGTGTCCGGCATCAAAAATTATCGTTTTCCCGTCCACTTGGCGCTGTTCAAAACGCCCTGCTAAGCGAGCAGATTGAATACCTTTTTCTAATGCTGACTGAGAAATCTCAAGTCCGCTATTTAAAATGGCCGCAACTGCTCCTGCAATATTTTCAATCGCTAATGTACCTAAAGGAAGTTTTAAAGTGGTTCCTTCCGAAGCAAAGTACCAGTTTTGTCCATCTTCTGCGAGCTTATAAAAATAATCACGATTAACGGTATATAAGTCTGCTTGTGAACTTTGTGCTTTATCCTGAATTGCTTGCGGTAATTGTTGCTCACCCGCGAAGATAACTGGAATATGTGAACGAATAATGCCTGCTTTTTCAAAAGCAATTTTTTCGATGGTATCGCCTAGCCAATCTGTGTGATCTAGGCCAATATTAGTAATCACTGCAATGTCGGGATCAATCACATTGACGACATCTAAACGTCCGCCCAGACCAACTTCGAGCACCCATACATCACATTGTTGTTGTTTAAAAATAACAAAAGCAGCCAAAGTGGTTGCTTCAAAAAAAGATAAGCTTAAATCACAATCGCGACGAGCCTGATCAACTTGAACAAAAGCATCAATCAGACTTTGATCATCGACTTCAACTCCACCTAACTTAACTCGCTCATTAAAGCGATAGATATGCGGTGACTGATATAACCCAACTTTATAACCCTGTGCGTTTAATATCGCAGCCAGTGTGGTTGTGGTTGAGCCTTTACCATTCGTTCCGGCTACTGTAAAAACTTTAGCATTAGGCTGAGTTACACCCAGCTTTTCTGCAACAGGAATTACACGTTCCAGACCAAGATCTATCCCTGTAACGTGAACATGGCTCCAATAATTGAGCCATGTATCTAAAGAGTCTATTGAAAGTGGAGCTTGTTGGTTCAAGGTAAGTTCATCAATTTCGATACAAGTCGAGATACAGTATCACGTAAAGCATGACGATGAACAATCTGATCGATTACACCATGATCAAGCAAATATTCAGCACGTTGGAACGGTTCTTCAAGAGTTTCACGTACAGTCTGCTCAATTACACGCTTACCAGCAAAGCCAATCATCGCTTTAGGTTCAGCAATATGAATATCACCCAACATTGCTAAAGAAGCTGTTACACCACCATACACAGGATGTGTTAACACAACGATATATGGTAAGCCAGCATCTTTTAATTTTTGAATCGCGGCAGAAGTACGCGCCATTTGCATAAGCGACAACATACCTTCTTGCATACGCGCGCCGCCAGAAGCTGCGAAACAGATTAATGGCTGACGTTTTTCAATTGCAAGCTCGGCAGCCTTTACAAAACGGTCACCTACAACTGTACCCATTGAGCCGCCCATAAAGTCGAACTCAAAAGCACATGCAATCATATCTACGCCATTTAAGTTACCTTGCATGGCAATTAATGCTTCCGTTTCACCAGTTTTGCTTTGCGCTTCACGCATACGATCTGGATACGGTTTAGAGTCAACAAACTTTAATGGATCTTTAGCAGTAAATTCTTGACCCAATTCAGTTACAACATTATCGAAGAACCAGTTCAAGCGGTCACGAGCTTTCATTCGTAAGTGTTCGTCGCATTGCGGACAAACATATGCATTGAAAGAAATTGCTGTACGTGTCACTAGTGCATGACATTCAGGACATTCAATCGTTGGCTCAGTAAATGTTGCTTTGAGAATTTGTTGCTCATCTGCGACTTCAATACCTGGAACCGGACGTTTTGTCCATGGTGTCGAAGGGCTAAGAACTTTCCCTGGTTTCACTTCTTGATTCATACTAACTCATCGAGCGCTGCTCGAAGCTCCTTGACTTTACTCACCGTCTGTTCAACAGCGTCATCCGCTGCCAACGTTGCAAAATTTTTAACGAAAGCACTACCCACAATCACGGCATCAGCAACATTACCCATTGCTTTTGCTGAAGCGGCATCACTAATACCAAAACCAACACCCACTGGAATATTAGTGGCATTTTTGATTTTTTGAATACGTGCAGCAGCTTCTGCCGTATCAAGTGTTGCTGCTCCAGTTACACCCTTAAGTGAAACGTAGTAAATAAAACCACTTGCCTGATTTGTCACATGTTGAATGCGTTGATCTGTAGAAGTTGGTGCAAGTAAGAAAATTTGGTCCATATCATGTTGTTTCAACACAGCACCAAATTCTTTTGACTCTTCTGGTGGTAAATCCACAAGTAATAAGCCATCTACACCACATTGTTTCGCATGAGAAACAAACTTCTCGTAACCAATCACTTCAACCGGATTGAGATAACCCATTAAAACAACAGGTGTTTCCTGATCCTGCTCACGGAACTCTTTTACCATGTTGAGTGCATCCAACGTGTTAGTCCCTGCTGCAAGCGCACGTTCAGCTGCAAGCGCAATTACCGGACCATCAGCCATTGGATCTGAAAATGGTAAACCAAGCTCAATGACATCTACTCCTGCTGCAACCATTTTATGCAGTAACGGAACCGTTACTTGTGGCTGTGGATCACCCGCCATAACATAAGATACAAGCGCTTTACGTTGTTGGGACTTAAGCTTTTCAAAACGGGTGGCAAGACGTGACATAGGGTTGTGCTTTCCTTGAATTATTTAAAATTGAGGAGTTGTTTGTAGAAATACAAGAACATCGCATTTTAACGCTATTTTTTGTCCATTGAACAGGTCTAACGTTATGGCGATATTCGATTGTATGATTCATACAACCCATGGTGTACATTTATCAATATTTTGAAACTTTTCTCAATGATCAAAGCTTCCTATTTTCGAGCCATTATTAGATCTCCATATGATCAAAAAACAATCATGCAAAACTTATTTCTCAATATTTTTATTGGCGAGTTGTAATTCCTTTTTCCGCGTGAGTAAAGTTTGTCCTGTCAAATTTTTATGAGCCCGTGCAAGTGCCGACTGATCCGAATATCCCAACTGTTCAGCAATTGTGGTGAGGCTCTCATTTTGGTGAAGTAATATTTCACAGCGTTTCATGCGTTCAGTATCTAAAATTAATTTAAATGAAGTATTTAATGACTGTAATTGACGCTGCAAGCTTCGTACTGAAATATTCAACTCAATAGCAATATCCTCTATTTTCGGGGCTTGTTGCTTGTGTTTGAAATATTCATGAACAATCCAATGTATTTGCTGGGCTAAATCTGTATGTATTTTCCGCTGAGCCAATGCCTCTTCTGCTTGTTTCACTAAAAGTTGCATTAAGCTGGGGTCTGCGTGTCGAGGGCGAACATTCAATCCTTCACTTGCAAAAGTTAATGCATAGTAAGGTTGTTCAAATGACAATTTGCATTGAAAGAAACGCTGATAATGTACCAATGGACCACGTGAGCGGTGCACAAACTCAACATGCTGCAAGAGAAAATCATGGAAAGGGGCAATTTGTTTAGCAAGCTGTACCATAGCAGCTAAAGTCAGCTCACAAAGTATGATATTACTGGCATCAACCAAAGGCCAATACAAACGAATGTTAGAAGCATCTTGTTCAACTTGCATAGGCACGACTTGCTCACCGTCAATCACGAGACGATGAAATTTCATGACATATTCAAGAACCTCTGCAAAGCTCCCACTCCGAGAAGCCATATATCCCAGTACACCAAAATTGGCAGGTGTAATACAAGTTGCCATTTCTAGGGCTAAATTAGAAACTTGTAGACGAGACTCTGTCAGCTCTAAAAGTTCAAGAAAAAAGTTTAAAGAAGATTGAGCATCAATAGATGAAGCTAAAATATTTTGAACTTGACGGGCCTGAACATCTGTAAGGTTTAATACCTGCCAATCGATTCCTTTTTCTTTTAGATAAGTATTCCAAAGATAAAAGTAGCCATTTGAAATCGTAAAATCCAGCATGGCTCATCCTTTTTTTAATGCCATCTTGTCGCAAACTGTATAAAAATTGGCAATAACTGTCAAAAAAAAGCCGACTATTAGCGACATACTAATGAACATGTTAGATGCGAGAAATAAAAATATGAACGCACATGTTTCTTATCAGGTCGAGCCAGTGGTTCGTAAAGATCTGGATTTTCATTTAAACGAAGCGCCTCGCTTTTGGTTTAATAATGATCCTTTTTTGACTCGTATGTTTGATGCGCTCAGCTTAACCTTTCCAGATGGAGAGCGTTATTTTATTGAATGTGTCCGTATGTTCCGAGATAAAATTGATGATCCTGAACTACAAAAACGGGTTGCAGACTTTATTAAACAAGAAGCTCAACACGGTATTGCACATGACAAAATGAATCAGCTCATGAAAGAGCAAGGCATGCCTGTTGACCAGTTCACAGCTACACTTAAAAGAATTTTTCGTTTTGAACTCACCAAACGCTCACCGCAATACAATATTGCAATGACGGCAGCAGCTGAACATTTAACTGCATTAATGGCAGAAACTTTTTATAGCCATAAAAAAACTTTGGAAAATGCTCACCCCTATGTTCGAGCGCTATTCGCGTGGCATGCCATTGAAGAAATGGAGCACCGCGATGTTGCTTTTGATGTCATGAAACAAGTAGGTGAAGTTCCTGAGTCGACTCGTCGTTTTGTCTTGGTTCTTACGACAGTACTGATGTTTGGCTTTACACTTTACCGCACGAATATCATGTTGAAATGTGATGGCTTTAGTCCAAGAGAAAGACTCTTGATGAATCTTAAAGGTTTACCTTGGTTCTTTGGCAAAAATGGCACATTAACCGCTATGAAAAACCAATATTTAGATTGGTTTAAAAAAGACTTTCATCCAAGTCAGCATCCAGTCATTCGTCAATATCCTGTTTGGATTGAAACACTCGAAAAGACCAATGATCCTATTGCAGCTGGTGAGGCATTCTGGCAAGCAGGTTTATAACCTGCTTGTTACCATTTTGCATAATGTTGTTCTAGTAAACCGTATTGCTCATTGCAATTGATGATATCGGTTGCCTCATGCTCAATCGTGCCGCTCATTTTAGCTTGCCACTGATTGAACTGGCTGCCGATCATTCTTAAATTAATATTTTCGTATCGGCACCAACCAATATGCACTTGTAGATTAAGTTTTTGATCTAAAGAGCTAATTTGCCAAAGTTCATCATTTACTTTTTCAAATAAAACATCAGTCAGTGGAAATAAAACTCCGTTAATCCATAAGCAGTTTTCATTACCAAAGCTTTCATTAACCCCTGAAGCTAAATTTAAACCGATACGCCGCCCTTGATCATCCCAGAAATTACATGAAAGCCAGAACCAAGCCGTTTCAGGTCGCAAAAAACCGCAAGTATCATCTAAAGAGGCAAATGTCTTTTCATCAAATTGTACGACTTGGTTTTGCTTATTAATAAACATTCCCTCTACAGCCAATGTGGTCTGCTTTTGGGTATAAGTCCAACCATTGATGCCAGTTGGTGTACACAAACTTAATATATCGGTTCCAGCACAAAAAATACGAGCGCTAAGTTGAATCTCACCATATTTAGTGACTCGAATGTATCGCACACCATTGGCATGCTGGATATCAAACTGATAAGGAGATTTAGAAAAATAACTTTGATTAAACAAAGGCTGTTCATCAAGATACGTCTTGTGACCTAACGGCTGAATAGCATTCCACTCAATGACTTGCCCTGTTTCATGGTCATAGATATAGAAAAAACCGTGTCCGACCCAGCCAATATCTGCAATGGCCAGACCAATACTATAATGTTTATGTTGAATGCCACAGAATTTAAACTTCTTATATTTTAATTGTTTGCGCCAGCCTTTTAGGACTTTGCCATAAGGAGTTTTATAAATATAACGTTGGACATGAATGGTGGACGGTACAGATTCAAAACGCCCATAACGAGGCTGTCCATTTTCTTGAATTAAATCCATTTACCCACTTCCATATGAATATTAGATTTCAAATGACCTATCCCACAGTCAAATATGTATTTTCCCAAATTGTTGCAGCAAAATCGCCTTTTATTAAATGAATATAACGGCCTGCCACGCAATCTATCGCTAAACAGTCATCAATATCAATGACCCGGTCTGTATGTGCTTTTTGCCACTGCCGATCTATAAATTGTTTACCTAATTGTTTGGCAACTACCGTGTTGGGTGCCACCACAAACTCATAACGATGAAGTTCACCGAATTCACTTGCATTATATCCACCTAGATTAATTAAATATAACTTTAAATCATCTGGTTGTGGAGCAGCATCTGTAAAATGAATTTGATAGTTCTGTCCTTGAGAACTAACTCCTGAGAGCTTAGCCCAAGCATCAATATGTAATCCTTGAGCCTCACCAAACCAAGCTTGTTTAAGTTGAGGATAAACTTCTTCCAAAGTATCTCCTACAGCCATGACCACATCATGAACTTCTGTATTAGCACGTGCATGACGCCCGCCCAACATCACCATAAACAAGCTTGGCATTGTATCCTCTTACATCTCGACCATTTCTACGCCATCAATGCGTGCAACTGTCATTAAGTCTTTATCGCCACGGCCTGAAACAGTCGCAATAATAATCTGATCTTTAGACATCGTCGGTGCAAGCTTAGAGACATACGCCATCGCATGCGAGCTTTCAAGCGCAGGAATAATCCCTTCGATTTTGGTTAAATCACGAAAACCTTGCAAAGCTTCTGTATCATTAATCGGCACGTATTCTACGCGCTTCATATCTTTCAAGAAGCTATGCTCAGGACCGACACCCGGATAGTCAAGACCAGCTGAGATACTATGTGTCTCAATAATCTGACCTTGTTCATCACTCATCAAGTAAGTACGGTTACCATGTAATACACCCACATGACCTGCATTTAACGGCGCAGAGTGTTTACCAGTTTCAATACCAAAACCAGCTGCTTCAACACCATACATTTTCACGTTGGCATCGTTTAAGAAGGGATAGAACAAGCCCATTGCATTTGAACCACCACCTACACAGGCAACTAATGCATCTGGTAAGCGACCTGCTTGTTCCAAAATCTGTTTACGTGCTTCACGACCAATAATTGACTGGAAGTCACGAACCAATTGAGGATATGGATGCGGACCTGCAACTGTACCAATTACATAGTACGTAGTATCAACGTTGGTTACCCAGTCACGCATCGCTTCGTTCATGGCATCTTTCAGCGTTTTAGAGCCGCTTTGTACAGGAACAACTGTAGCACCCAACAAACGCATACGATAAACGTTCATTGCTTGACGTTTAACGTCTTCAGCACCCATATAAACAACACATTCAAGACCTAAACGTGCTGCAATTGTTGCTGTTGCTACACCATGCTGCCCTGCACCAGTTTCGGCAATAATACGTTTTTTACCAGAAAGCTTTGCCAATAACGCCTGTCCAATCGTGTTGTTTACCTTGTGTGAGCCAGTATGGTTCAAGTCTTCACGTTTAAGGTAAATTTGCGCACCACCTAACTCTTTTGACCATCGTTCAGCATAATAAAGTGGACTAGGACGACCTACATAGTAGGCGAGGTCACGGTCGAATTCTGCCAAAAACTGTTCATCATTTTTCATACGGGAATAGAGATTTTCTAAATCTTCTAATGCCGCCATTAGAGTTTCTGACACAAAACGTCCGCCATGGATACCGAAATGCCCTGCAGCATCTGGGTACTGTGTATAGTCAATCACATTGTTTTGCTGATCCACGTTGGACTCCTTGCATAAATCGTTCAATGAGTTGTTGGTCTTTTATACCTTTTGCGGACTCTACGCCTCCGCTCACATCTACTGCAAAAGCACCGGTAGTATGAATAGCGTCAATGACATTGTCAGGGGTTAAACCGCCTGCCAAGATTAATGGAATATCAAGTTTTGGGAATTTAGACCAGTCAAACTGATGTCCTGTGCCCCCTTTAAGCTCAGGATGCCACGCATCGAGCAATACAGCACTGGCACCAGCTGCCTGATATTTTTGAATTTCAGCAACTACATCCAGATCAGGTTTAACCTGAATCGCTTTATACCAGCGACGTTTACAATGGCGAGCAATTTCCTGACATTGTTCTGGAGTTTCATCGCCATGTAGTTGTAATACATCTAGGGGAACACAATCAAGTACATCCTGAATTTCAGTAGCACTCGCATTTACAAACAAACCTACCATTTGTACATAAGGTGGAATTACTTTTGCTAATTCTTCGGCCTGTTCAACCGTTACATGTCTTGGACTTGGCGGGAAAAAAACAAAACCAATCGCATCAGCTCCAGCAGCAACAACTGCCTGAACATCTTGAATGCGAGTAATTCCACAGATTTTTGCTCGTGTACGTTTTTGGTTTGATGGGCTCATGATCTGCCTAAACTACAACCATTTCTTAAAATAAGCGCCATTGTAATGCAATTTTTGTCCCTTGCGTAAAAGTTCTCTGGGAATTGCTCCAAATGACATTGTATGAAGTAAATCGCCACTTTATACTGCGTAAAATTGGAAGCAAGTGTAAGCAATTCATGCTTTAGGGAAGCTGGTGAAAGTCCGGCACTGCCCCCGCAACGGTAACAATGTAAAGCATATTTTTTAAGTCGTTCTCGACTTACGCCACTGCAGTAATGTGGGAAGGTGAATATGTCCATAAATTAAATATGGCGCTGAAGTCCGGAGACCTACTTGTTTCATCTATCTACCCGATCATTCACGTGGGGTGAATGTATGGAGCATGTTATGTCTAAGTCTTTTCAACCTACTCGTCTGGTAGGGGCTATCGCAATTGCGATGGGGTTTTCACCTGTTATTTTTGCTGAAGATACAACGAATGTAACTCAGCTTGATCCAATTGTAGTGACTGCTTCAAAAAGTGCTGAAAAAGCCAGTGAGGTTCCGGCGCGTATTTCAGTGATTTCAAAAGAAGAAATTGAAAAAAATCCTATTTCAAATTTATCTAATATCTTACAAAAAGATGCATCTATTTATATCAAACAAAATGGTGGTCTTGGACAAGGCACTAATCTTTTGATTCGTGGTACAAATCCAAATCATGTACTGTTATTAAAAGATGGAGCACGTCTAAATACTCCAAATACCCTTTCCCCAATCTATCCTGAACTTTTAGATACAACTAATCTTGACCGCATTGAGATATTAAAAGGTCCTGCATCAGTTCAATATGGTACTGATGCGATTGGTGGTGTGATTCAAATGATTACATCTACACCTGAAAGAAACTCTGCATTCGTTACAGGTATTTATGGTGAAGATAATACTTATAAGGCCATTATTGGAACAGATTTAGTCAGTGATGCAGGATTCTTTGCTCAGATTCATGGGCAAAGTATGGAAAGTGATGGAACACATATTTTCAACACACAACCAGACAATTTAAAAGCTGCTTATGATCAAAAAGGTTATAGCGCAAAATTAGGATATGACAATAAAAATAATTTAAATACAAGTGTTGAAATTTCTCAAAATAAAGGCGCTAATAATTATTCAGACAATGGTGGCATAAGTAATACAGCTAAACGTGAGTTTGACAATCAGTTAGTCAGTACCAGAGTCGAATACAAACCGACAACTAATATCACTATCAATACAAGATATTCTAATTTTAAAGATACACAAAAGTATCGTGAATCATCACCTTATCATGCCGACACTAAACGCAATGAAGGTGATTTAAATGTTAAGTGGCAATTTACACAGGCACAAAACATCTTGGTTGGCACAAGTATTGATAATACAGAGTATCAAGATGCCTCCATTTTAAATGGAAAGCAAGATATTGACTCTACTGGCTATTATCTACAACATCAATATAAAACTGATAAAATCAGCACGCAATTAGGCGTCCGCCTCGAAGATAATGAAAAATTTGGAACACATAATGTAGGACAAGGGGCTATTCGTTACTTTGTATTACCGTCAACCAGTATATATGCAAATATCGGAACAGCATTTAGAGCTCCGTCACTTACTGAATTGTATTATCACAGCGAAGCGGATTATGGTTCTTTTGGAATTTATCATACTTATGGGAATACTAATCTAAAACCAGAAGAAAGTACTTCATATGAAATTGGCTTAGATCATCAGTTTACTCCTGCATTAACAGCATATTTATCGGCATACAAAACAGACGTCAAAAATTTAATTGCCTCAACTTCAAGCTTTGATGTTGCAACTAATACAACGACAAGTACTTATGAAAATCTAAACAAAGCACAATTTTCTGGTGGAGAAGTTGGATTTAAATGGAAACAAGATGATCTATTTTTATCGACTGAATATGCCTATGTAAAAACTGAGAATAAAGAAACTGGTTTAGAAATTGCTTATCGACCTAAACAAACACTTACCTTAACTACAGGCTTAGAAAATGCTGTTTACGGTGTTAGCGCTTCTGTTATTGCCCGCTCTAGCTCTAATGCGCAGAATAGCTCTAATCCACAAAAAGTACCAGGCTATGCTACTGTCGATTTAAATGCTTACTGGAATATCAATCCAAACGTTAAAGTATTTACTAATATCGAAAATGTAGGTGATGCTGAATATAAAACAGTTTACAACTTTAGTAACTGGTATGTGAACGGTGGCCGTCAAGCTTCTGTTGGCGTAACTTTCCGTTATTAATTTCTCACGCCAACTATAAAAATATTTTCTTAACTCCAGTTTCGGGGTAATGTTCTGACCGACATTATCCCTTTTTTATGTTCAGGATATCCATCATGGGACACCGTTTAAGCAAAATCTATACACGCACAGGCGACTCAGGTACAACAGGTTTAGGCGATGGTTCTCGTGTTGCCAAGGATGATTTACGAATTACGGCACTTGGTGATGTTGATGAACTCAACGCCATTATTGGGGTACTTCGTGCTCAAATCACAGATAGCCAAGTAACTGATAAGGCTGATTGGGATAAAAGCTTAAGTCTGATTCAACATTGGCTTTTTGATTTAGGTGGAGAGGTTTGTATTCCAAATTACAATCTACTCCAGCCCGTTTGTATTGAATTTCTTGAAAAAGAAATTGACCGTATGAATGAAGACTTACCGATGCTTAAGGAGTTTATTCTACCGTCTGGTTCTTTATCTTGTAGTTATGCTCATCAAGCCCGTGCCGTTTGCCGCCGTGCAGAGCGATCACTCATGTCGGTGCAAACTCGTGATCAAAATATTCAAGCTACAGCACTCCAACTTTTAAACCGTCTATCTGACTGGTTATTTGTCGCATCGCGTGCTTTACAGCGTGCTGAAGGTGGACAAGAAGTGCTTTGGCAAAAAAATATTAATGAGATTATTTAAAAATAGATTAGATTAAACATGGTCTCTGCTCTTTTTAAAAAGACCATAGTCAAAATATTTCATAGAAGAAAATCATGCGCATTATTGGTCATCGTGGTGCACGCCGAGAAGCTCCTGAAAATACACTTGGTGGGTTTCAGCACATAAAAAATTTAGGTATTCATGGTGTCGAATTCGATATTCGCCAGCTTCAAGACCAAGAGTTAGTTGTTATTCATGATGACAATTTTTTGCGTACAGCTGGAGTCGACCAAATTGTAGAGCAATCGACTTTGGCTCAAGCGTCGTCATTTGATCATCGGCAAGGCTGGCCCAATTGGCCAACTTCTGAACCAACACCGACCCTTACAGGTGTTTTAAACTTACTTGATAATTTCGATCATATTGAAGTTGAAGTTAAAGCTGTAAGAGATATGGCGTTGGCCGAAAAGCTCGTTCAAAAGCTTGAGACGGAATTACAGGGCTTTGAAAAAGTTGTAACCATCACAAGTTTTGATCTTCAAATTCTAACCGCCTTACGCGATATCAACTCTCAATTTAAACGCGGATTGTTAGTTGAACTTCCTGTTGGGGCAACGGCAATTGAACTCGCGCATCAATATGGGTGCTGTCATATTGGTTGGCATGATCAGCTGGCAACAGATGAAATGATTCAAGTGTCTCATCAAGCTGGTTTGAACATTAGTGTGTGGACAGTCAATGATGTAGAAAGAGCAAAAAGGCTGCGTGATTTAGAAATTCAGGGCTTAATTACAGATATTCCAACTACGATGTTACAAGCCCTGTAAATATAAAAAAGGTGGTAAAAACCACCTTTTATTTCTTTTGTGCCTGAATAAGGCGCTGACCACTCTGGTCAAGTAGATATAAGGTATTACCTACGAGTTGAAAGCGTTGAATACGTTGCAAAGCATCTACCAGCTCTGCTTCTTGAGCCAAAGCACCATCACAGCTTGAATGGCCTGCATTTACTTGCATATCAAGTTTTTGCTGACTGAAGTTAAATGTATAACGGCCAAAAACAGCATTACAGCCAGTATGTCCCGATACTGTTTTGACTGCTGAGTTCAGTGAAAGAGTAGGCCATTGGTTAAAGAATTTTGCCTTATGACCACTGATCTGAGTAATCTGCCAATCAATATCTTGAATACCATCTGGACTCACTCTCTTTTTTACAACAGGTGCTTGAGTCTGATGAACTGTTTTTTTTGTTTGAACTTTTTTCGTAGTTTGTTCGGGTGCACTTTGACATGCGGCTAATACAAGACTGATTGTGACCAAGACACACTTCAATGATAATTTTCTTGAAATATCAATGCTGTTCTTTTTTTTCAATCGTTGTACGTTCATTAAACAACTTCTCCTGCTTGAAAAACTCTTTGACATAGTTTAATTCTGTTACGGTTCTTTCAATACATCTGTACAATAATGCTAGTGATTCTCACTAAGCACGTGCTAATATGAAGGATAGAATAGCAATATATCTTGATGATTGGTTTTGCTATGTCGTTTTGTCTTTGTACCTTGTTTCACAAGGATTCTAGGAGCGCTGCCGGATATGACTTCCGCCCCACTCAAAGCCCCAATTAACTGGACCGCTAGCATTACCTTAATTGGTTTACCAATTCTTGCCGCAATCATAATCCCGATTTATGCGTATTATTATGATTTTAGTGTAAGCGCATGGGTAAGCTTATTTTTTCTTTTAGCTCTAAGTAGTATGGGGATTACTGCTGGTTACCATCGCCTTTGGGCTCACCGAGCTTATGAAGCGTCGTTACCGCTTAAAATTCTTTTAATGATCGGTGGAACATTTGCCGTACAAAATAGTATTTTGTTCTGGGCATCTGGTCACCGTACTCACCATCGACATGTCGATGATGTTGATGAAGATCCGTATTCAATTGAACGTGGTTTTTGGTATGCCCATATGGGTTGGATGATCCGCGATCATTCACCATCTGAGCCAGACTTTAAAAATGCACCAGACCTACTCAATGATAAATTGGTCATGTTCCAGCATAAATATTACGCGCTACTTGTAGTTGCAGTTCATGTTGGTATTTTAGGTTTAATTGGTTGGGCAACAGGTGATCTATGGGGTGTAGTCCTCCTAGGTGGCCTCTTACGTTTAATCATCAGCCATCAAGTTACATTCTTTATTAACTCGCTTTGCCATATGTTTGGTAAACGTCCTTATACAGACGAAAACTCAGCACGTGATAATTTCTGGTTAGCTATTGCCACTTGGGGCGAGGGTTACCACAACTATCACCATATCTTCCAATACGACTATCGTAATGGTGTGAAATGGTGGCAATATGACCCAACAAAATGGTTGATCTGGTCATGTTCTAAAATTGGTTTAGCTAAAAATTTACGTCGTATTCCAAGCTTTAATATTAAAAAAGCAGAACTGGCGATGAAATTTAAATACGCTGAACAAGACCTCGCTATTTATGGTCATGATGTAAATGCAGACATTACTCAAATGAAGCAACGTATTGCACAAGAGTACGAAGCATTTACACATACATTAAATGATTGGGCAAAACTTAAAGAACAAGAGTTACAAGCTAAAAAAGCAGCAATGGCTGAAAAGATTCATAGAATGGATCATAAGCTTAAAGTTGATTTCCAATTGCTTGAACACCGTTTAAGTCATCACCGCGAATGCTTAGAAACACTTATGCGTAGTGTTAAAAAGAATACCAATGTGGTGTCAGACTAAAATAAATTCTGATCTAAAATAGCTCTTTCGGGAGCTATTTTTATGCCTGCTTTTTAACTATGTTATAGTGAAATCCGCTCTTTCTATTTTGCTAAGCCTATGCAGTTTAATCCGCTCTACCCTTCACTTCCGTCTAAATTATTTCATGTTCAGCAACCATCACCTTTACGTGGTGCAAAAGCAGGACATTTTAACAGTGCTTTGGCTGATGAACTGCAATGGTCAGAAGACGATAAAAATGCATGGGTTGAGATCTGTAGTGGACAGCGTACATTCCCTGAATTTCCGTCTCTTGCGATGGTCTATGCTGGCCACCAATTCGGACAATGGGCAGGACAACTCGGCGATGGACGTGGCTTACTCATTGCGCAAATACTAAATACAAAGGGCCAAACCATCGACCTTCATCTCAAAGGTGCAGGTCCTACGCCTTATTCAAGAATGGGAGATGGGCGAGCAGTATTACGTTCTGTGGTCCGTGAATATTTAGCAGGACATGCTCTAAATGCTTTAGGCGTCGCATCTAGTCATGCAGTCGGTTTTACAACCTCGACTCAAGGTGTACAGCGTGAAAAACTAGAGTTAGGCGCAATGCTACTTAGAACATCTGAATGTCATATTCGTTTAGGACACTTCGAATGGATTAATCAATATGCGCCTGAATTGCTGTCAGAATTCACTCAAAAATGTATTGAATGGCATTATCCAGAATGCTTAGAAACTGAAAATCCAATTTTATCCTTTGCAAAAAAGGTAGTTGAATGTACTGCAATTATGATTGCGAAATGGCAATTGGTTGGGTTTGCTCATGGCGTTATGAATACCGATAACTTAAATATTACAGGTTCAACACTCGATTTTGGTCCATATGGCTTTATGGAGCGTTTTCGCCCGAACTGGATCAACAACCATTCCGATTATCAAGGTCGTTATACTTACCAAAATCAACCAAGCATAGGCCATTGGAATTTATGGACGTGGTTAAACAACTTGATTCCACTTGCTGAACCTGAACAAAAAGATAAGTTCAAAGAAGAGTTAGCACGTTGCTTAGAACAATTTGAACCAATCTTTTTAGAACACTATGGACAAGGTTTATGTCAAAAAATGGGACTTCCCCATTTCCACAAAGACAGCCTTGATTGTAGTTTTGCGTTTTTAAGAATCTTACAAACTGAACAACTCGATTACACTCAAAGTTTTATTCGTCTTCAAAATAAAGAATACAAAGCTTTACGAGATGATTGTCTTGATATTCGACAGTTTGATGAGTTTCTTAGCCAATATGAAAGCATTCGTGAACATCAAGATACTGATGAACTTGATGCAAACATGCAGCAAGCAAATCCGATTTATATTTTACGGAATCACATGGCTCAGCGTGCTATTGAAGCAGCGGAAAGAGATGATTTTAGCGAAGTAGATCGTTTATTTAAGCTACTTAATCATCCATACACAAGACAACCAGAGCTTGAGCAACCACAAGATTTAGGGCCATTACCAAGTGATGTTCCAGATGTAGCAGTGAGCTGTTCATCTTAATATTAAAAAACTAAAACTCTCTTAAGTTAATTTGAGACACTTAAGAGAGTTCATTGAGTATAAAAAATAATATATGAAAATTAGATCCTTCATTATTTGCACACTTCTTATCATTCCACTGGGAATCGCTTTTTATAATTATGAAAAATATTTACCGACTTTTACATCAAGCCATCAAGCGCTCTCAAAAGAAGAAATATTAGAACTCATAAAGACCAAGCCAGTTACCTCAATTGAAGTGTTTAAAAACCAACGTCTACTTCTGCTCAAGAGTAATCAGGACGTGATTCGGCAATATCCGATTCGTCTCGGCTTTAATCCTAAAGGACATAAACACTTTGAAAATGATGGTAAAACACCTGAAGGAATTTATTCTATAGATTGGCGAAACTCACAAAGTGCTTACTATAAATCTTTGCATATTTCGTATCCCGATGCGAAAGATATTGCTTATGCCAAGCAACATAATCAACCAACGGGAGGAGATATCATGATTCATGGATCTGTTCCGAAATCATTACTCTCGATGCCTTTTAGCTCGACTTATATGCCCCATAAGGATTGGACGTTAGGATGTATCGCGGTTAGAAATGTAGATATAGATGAAATTTGGCAATTAGTACCCAATCACACCAAGATTATAATTTATCCATAACTCTTTAAAACTATCCACATTTTCTGTGGATAACATTGTGGTTATCCACAGAATAACTTTTATGAAGACTTACTCTTCAGGATATTCGAAGCGATAACCTACACCATAAACTGCTTGAATCCACTCATGACGGTTACCAGTTTCTGCTGCTTCACTAATTTTTCGGCGCAAGTTTTTGATATGGCTGTCAATCACACGATCGGCAACATCAAAGCTATCTGGATTAATATGATCCAATAATTGTGCACGTGAATAAACTTGCCCCACATGCTCTAAAAATAGCTCAAGTAAGCGAAATTCGGTTGGCGTTAAGCTCAACGATTTTTGTTGATACCAAATTCTTTGTTGTGCTTTATCAATTCGGAAAGAATCATTTTGCTCAGGCTCTGCTTTACGCTCTAAACGGCGTAGCACAGCTTGTACACGAGCAACCAACTCTTTTGGACTAAATGGTTTACATACGTAATCATCAGCGCCCATGTTAAGACCTAATACTCGGTCAATTTCTTCGGTACGGGCGGTAACCATAATAATTGGTAAATCTGATTGTTCACGAACTTTACGGCAAATCGTTAAACCATCCATTCGTGGAACCATTAGGTCCAGAATCATCAAATTTGGTTTACGTTGCTGGAAACTCGCATAGGCATCTTGACCATCATGAAACATACTTACTTCAAAACCGGCAGCTTCAAGATAATCACGCACCAAATGCGCCAATTCGACTTCATCTTCAACCAACATCACATGTTTCATGAGATATTTTTCCTTTTATATTTAACTCTGCTTTTTAAAAGTAAGTACACAACGTAAACCACCTAATGGTGAATGTTCAAAACTGAGTGTACCATCAAGCGCCTGCGCAATCTTACAAGACAAAGCTAAGCCCAGCCCTGTTCCACCTGTACTACGCGTACGCGAATCATCTACGCGATAGAAACGTTCACCTAAACGGGATAACTGCTCATCACTTAAACCAAACGGACTGTCATCCACATACAAAGTCCACTCTTGAGGAGTCTGACTTGTATGAATATGAATTTTGCCACCTGTTTCCGTGTAACGAATACTATTACTAATTAAATTAACAACAATCTGTTTAAACCGGTCACGGTCTAATAATAGCGGAGAACTTGTTCCTTCAACTTGAATTTCGAGACCAGCCTGCTCAAGTTTGGGTTTAAAGTTTTCAACTTCTTGTAGTACCACCTCCCATGGATTTACAGAGCTCAAATAACACTTAAGCTGCTGAGCATCTGCCTGCGCCAAGTCTGCAAGGTCTTGGGTCAATTTTTTCAAGCTTGAAACCTGACGCATCATTGCATCTAAATGTTCAGGTGTGGCTTTTCGAATCCCGTCTTGCATCGCTTCAATTTGTGCTTGTAATACAGCCAGCGGCGTTTTTAATTCATGAGAAGTATCAGCCACCCATTGACGTCGTGACTCTTCATGCTGATGTAAAATCTCTGCCAAATGGTTCAACTGGGTTGATAAATCACCTAGCTCATCATTTCGCTTAATGACCACTTGGTGTTGATAATTTCCTTTGGTTAATTCATTGGTTGCATTTAATAAACGCTGAATTGGCTTTTTAAAATAAGTCGCCATTAACAGTGCTGCAACTAAACTTGATAGCAAGGTTAAAGCATAAATTAAGAGTAAATAACGCTTTTGATTACTAAAGAAATTAATACTCAAAGCGTCTTCTTTATCTAAAACAGGCTTTAAACCTAAATATCCCACGACTTTATTATTTAAAATAATCGGGCGAAATGACATTTGATCTGAAGAAGGCGGTTCACCTACCACAAACTGGTGCTGTGCATCATATAGAGATAACCGGGAACTCAATCCTAAACGGTCTGGTAAAGCAATAAAACGTTTCTTGCCATT
This sequence comes from Acinetobacter sp. D009, assembly GCF_038562025.1. Lineage (NCBI taxonomy): Bacteria > Pseudomonadati > Pseudomonadota > Gammaproteobacteria > Moraxellales > Moraxellaceae > Acinetobacter > Acinetobacter sp. D009. The sequence goes on along the minus strand of NZ_CP151886.1, from coordinate 581,812 downwards.
TTGAGTTTCAATATCTTTTAAGCTTCCCTTCTTTGATTTATTTTTATCATCACTTGGACGAAACTGGTTTGCACTTAAAGGGAAACGTAATCCTTCAAAAGGTTGATACTGTGAAGGTAAATTTTGCTCGAGTGCTCTTAATTCCTCATCACTAAAAATAGTATTTTTATTTGTCGGTGCAACCTGAGGAGAAATATTAATAAGCGCGTGTTCATCAAAAGAATGCTGCTGTATGGCAATGTCATATTGGCGACGGAGCCACCACTGCGAGAGACGATCGTAGTCATCGGGAGCCGCGGTTCCTTCGATTTGTAAAATCTGTGCCTGAATCGCATTCCCCCAATCATGGTACACGGTATAGACATCGCCAAGATTGGTAATGAGACGGTCTAGTTTCTGCATTTCAACGTCAGCCACATATTTGGCAAAGTTCTTTTGCATTGTCCAGTGCAAAACGCTCAAACTTGCAGTGGCAATAAGCAATGTGGTGAGCAGGACTGTCAAAAATAACCGTAATGCAATGGGAACACGTAGAACGTTCAAAAGCACTCTCTCATTTTTACGCTATATTTTGCATTGTAACCAACAACGAAAAGAAAAACTCTCCATTGTTTCTACATCTTTATTATCTAATCTTTAAGACATCAGAAAACACAACATTAAAGGGCTTTAAATATGAAAATGACGGCAAAAATTGCATTATTCAGTGCGGCAATTGTAACAATGGGAAGTTTGGCTGCGTGTCAATCGACAACTCAACCACCTAAACCAGAGCATGGAATGATGCAAGATGGCCCACGTGAGGGTCACCACCGTATGAAGCATCGTGAGTTCACTCCAGAACAAAAAGCTGCATGGGAACAGCACCGTGCAGAACGTCAAGCTCGCTTTGAACAAATTCAAAAAGCATGTGATGGTAAGGCCAATGGACAACCCGTAAGTGTTCAAGTTGGGGATAAGACAGTTGAAGGTACTTGTAACCTTCGTTTTGAACCAAAACGCCCTCAACCACCTGTTAATGCCCCTGTTCCTGCACCAGTTCAAGCAAAATAATTCTAAAAATCATAAAACAAAAGGCGCCTATAGGCGCCTTTTGTTTATACATAAGTGTTTACGATTTTGACTATTTGTATCATATAAACATAACCAAAAGTATTTACACTCAAAGCACTTACATAGTTTCAGCATTTTTTTCTTGACTTTGCAGTCACAAAGTAAAGGTCCTGAGGTGCTTGTACAGTTATGCAAGTTGTTGCACGATGTAATAGTCCAAGGTGCCTCATGGCACATTATCATAGATTAAGATTATAACTCTGGTTTCACCAGTATTGAGGAACCCGATATGCCACAATACAAAGCGCCCTTACGTGATATGCAATTCGTTTTGCATGAATTATTAAATGCTGAAGAACACTATGCAAAATTACCTGATTTCCAAGGTAACGTAAGCCGTGAATTGGTTGATCAATATTTAGAAGCTGCGGCGGACTTCTGTGAAAATGAGCTTTCTCCTTTAAACCAAGTTGGCGACCGCGAAGGTTGTACTTGGAATGATGGCGTAGTCACTACTCCAACAGGTTTTAAAGAAGCTTATCAAAAATATATTGAACTTGGCTTTCCGTCTTTATCAGCAGAAGAACAATACGGTGGTCAGGCCTTACCTAACTCTTTAGGTATCGCAATTTCTGAAATGGTAGGTAGCTCTAACTGGGCATGGGGCATGTACCCAGGCTTGTCTCACGGAGCTGTACGTACGTTAGAACATCACGGTTCTGATGAACAAAAAAATACTTATTTGCCAAACCTTGTTTCAGGTGTTTGGACAGGTACGATGTGCTTAACTGAGTCTCATGCAGGTTCAGACTTGGGTATTATCCGTACTAAAGCAGAACCAAATGCTGATGGTAGCTATGCAATCTCTGGCGAGAAAATCTTTATCTCTGCTGGTGAACATGACATGGCTGAGAACATTATCCATATCGTTCTTGCTCGCCTACCTGGTGCACCAAAAGGTACTAAAGGTATCTCATTATTCATCGTTCCTAAATTCAATGTAAATGCAGATGGATCTATTGGCGAACGTAATGCGGTACGTTGTGGTTCTATCGAACACAAAATGGGTATTCATGGTAACGCAACTTGTGTCATTAACTTTGACCAAGCTAAAGGTTACTTGATTGGACCTGAAAACCGTGGTTTGAACTGTATGTTCACCTTCATGAACACAGCACGTATTGGTACTGCTGTTCAAGGTTTAGCAGCGTCTGAATCATCTTTCCAAGGTGCGTTGACTTACGCGAAAGAACGTTTAGCAATGCGTTCACTTTCTGGCCCTAAAGCTCCAGAAAAAGAAGCAGACCCTATTATCGTTCACCCTGCTGTTCGTAACATGCTTTTAACTCAAAAAGCGTTTGCTGAAGGTGGTCGTGCTCTTGTTTACTTACTTGCTCAATACGCAGATATCGTTGAAAAAGGCGAAACTGAAGAAGAGCGTAAGTTTGCTGACAACATCTTGTCTTTATTGACTCCAATTGCAAAAGCATTCTTAACTGAAACAGGTTCTGAATCTGCTAAGCACGGTGTACAAGTCTTCGGTGGTCATGGCTTTATTTCTGAGCATGGCATGGAGCAAATCGTACGTGATACACGTATTGCTTGCTTGTATGAAGGTACAACTGAAATTCAAGCACTTGATTTGTTAGGTCGTAAAGTATTGCAAACTCAAGGTGCAATGCTACGTGACTTCACTAAGATCATCCATAAATTCGTAGAAGCAAACAAAGACAACGCTGCTATGAAAGAATTTGTTGAACCGCTTGCGGCACTTAACAAAGAATGGGGCGATCTTACTATGCAAATCGGTATGCGTGCGATGCAAAACCCAGATGAAGTCGGTGCTGCTGCTGTAGATTACCTATACTTCGCAGGTTATATCACTTTAGCTTACCTATGGGCTCGTATGGCGCTTGTAGCACAAGAGAAATTGGCAGAAGGTACAACCGATGTTGACTTCTACAATGCGAAAGTAACTACTGCTCGTTTCTACTTCAAGAAAATCTTGCCACGTGTACGTTCTCACGTAGATGTGATCGCTGGTGGTCTAGATCCATTAATGTCATTAGACGCTGAACATTTCGCTTTCTAACCATAGTTAGTTGTGATATGCAATGTTAAAAAACAAAAAAGGACTGCTCAGTTTTGACGGTCCTTTTTTTATAAAATCAATGATAAATTTACACTTTAAATTCCATATCCATTTCGTTTTACAGGATATCTAGCACAGGCCAATGTGCACAAAAAAGGTGAACGATTATGCCAATTTACAATGCTCCTTTAGCTGATATGAAATTCATCTTAAATGATGTATTTAAAGCAGAACAATTTTGGCAGTCTAATGAGAAACTCGCTCATGTAGATGCTGCAACAGCTGAAGCAATTTTAGAAGAAATGGCTAAATTTGCTCAGAACGTGACTCATCCATTAAACCGTACCGGTGACGAAGAAGGCGCTCGCTATGAAAACGGCGAAGTATTCACACCAGCTGGTTTTAAAGATGCATTTCGTCAATATGCAGAAGGTGGTTGGATTGGCTTAGGTGCCGATGAGGAATGGGGCGGTCAAGGCATGCCAAAAATGCTCACCGTTCTTTCTGATGAAATGTTATTTGCGACTAACCCATCTTTCATGCTTTACCCACTTCTTTCAGTAGGTGCTGGTATGGCTTTAAGCAGCTACGCATCTCAAGAACAAAAAGAAACTTATTTACCTAAGATTTATTCAGGTGAATGGTCAGGTACCATGTGCTTAACCGAGCCACATGCAGGTACTGACTTAGGGATTATCAAAACTAAAGCAGAACGTAATGAAGACGGTACTTATAACATTACAGGTACTAAAATTTTCATTACTGGCGGTGACAACGATTTAGCGGAAAACATCATTCACTTAGTACTTGCTAAAACTCCAGATGCCCCTGCTGGTTCACGTGGTATCTCGTTATTTATCGTACCGAAATATCTTGTAAATGAAGATGGTTCTTTAGGTGACCGTAACCATGTTGGCCCAGGCTCTATTGAACATAAAATGGGTATCAAAGCATCTGCAACTTGTGTAATGAACTTTGATGGAGCTAAAGGTTACCTCGTTGGTAAAGAAAACGAAGGCCTTGCTGCAATGTTCGTGATGATGAACTACGAACGTTTATCAATGGGTATTCAAGGTTTAGGCGCTTCTGAATTTGCTTATCAAAATGCTGCACAATACGCGACTGACCGTTTACAAGGCCGCAGTGCAGCTGGTGTTCAATCGCCAAATAAACCTGCTGACAGTATTTTAGTGCATGGTGATGTACGTCGTATGTTGTTAAACGTACGTGCAAATAATGAAGCATCTCGTGCATTTGCTGTATATGTAGGTCAACAACTCGATATCACTAAATTCTCAACTGATGCAGCGGCAGTGAAAAAAGCCAATGACCGTGTTGCGCTTTTAACTCCAATTGCAAAAGCTTACCTCACAGATACCGCATTCCAAGCAACTTTAGATGCTCAAATGGTTTTTGGTGGTCACGGTTACATCCGTGAATGGGGTATGGAACAATGTATTCGTGACCTTCGTATTGCTCAAATCTACGAAGGAACCAACGGCGTTCAGTCTCAAGATTTAATTGGTCGTAAAACCATTAAGTGTGGCGGCGCTTTCATTGCTGAATACATCACTGAAATTCGTGACTTTGCAAATGATTTAGACACTGATTTGAACTTCATTAAAGATGCAACTTTAGATGCTGCAACTGAAATTGAAGCAATCACTCAGTTTATTATTGAGCAAGCTGCTGAGAATGTAGAGTTCCCTAACTCAGCTGCGGTTGATTATTTACATGCGGTTGGTTTACTCAGCTTCTCATACATGTTTGCAAAAATTGCTGCCGCTGCTAAAGATAAGTCTGGTGATTTCTATCAGAACAAACTTGCTTTGGCTCAGTACTTTGTTGAACGTATCTTGCCGGATATTGATGCGCGTATTGCTAAAATCAAAGCTGGTTCTGAGTTAATTATGGGCTTTAGTGAAGATTATTTTACAAATCAAGCTTAATTAAGTTCTTTATAAAAACGCCTGAATAATCAGGCGTTTTTTTATTTCTAATCATAAAAGATAGATAACTTTTAAGTTTTTAATTTCTCAACCAAGAAGTCAGCAGTAATATTGACACTGGGTAAAAGCCCTCGTCTTGTCAGCATCAATAAACTTGTCGTTACGCTACCAGCAGACCAGTCTGGCAAAACATGAATTAAGCTACCCTCAGATAGTTCATTCATACAAAAAGTTTCAGGTAAAAGCGTAATACCCAATCCCCTTTTTGCAGCCCCCTTTAAGATCTCCGACTCATTTGCTACAAAGCGGATGTTTGGATGTACTATCTCTTTCTGACCATTTATATTTTGAAAATGCCATGGATTCATTTGCAATTCAGGCCATAAGCCTTCGTGTTTAAGCAAATCTTCTGGTGTATGTATAGGAGCCGATTTCATTAAGTAGGTAGGCGCTGCAACAGCAATGATTTTATCATTTTTAAGCACACGTTGAATTAATCCAGAATCCGGCAATGGTTGAAAATGACTACGGATCACAATATCAAAGTTTTCACTCATAACATCAACGTAACGATCAGTTACCTCTACTTGTAATAACAGCTTAGGATAACGTTCTGCAAGTTCAGGCAAACAATCAGATAGAAGATACTGAGCAATGGGTACAGAAGCACTGAGCCTGACTACACCACTTGGCTCTTGTTGTTGTATTAATAAATTTTCTTCTGCGTAACGAAACTCATCTACTGCATTTTTGGCATGTTGATAAAACAGTTTACCTGCTTCGCTTAAGACAAAACTACGTGAACTACGATGAATTAACGTTAAGCCCAGCTTATTTTCTAATATTGCAACACGCTTACTAATAGTTGATTTAGGTAAATTGAGCTGTTTAGCTGCGGCAGAAAATCCTTGATGCTCTACAGCAACAACAAAGAGATAAACATCATTCAAGTTTTGTCTAAGTAGCATTCTTCAATGTCCATATATGTAGACAATAAGTTTCATAATACCTGACTACTAGAAACTTTTCTGTCGACTTATGATGATTTTACACATCAAAAAAGAGTAATCATCATGTCAACTTTCACTTTATTTTATGGCGTACCTTCTGGATGCTCATTTGGTTCAATAGTTGCATTGGAATGGTCAGGTTTACCATATCAACTCTGTAGAATTGAGATGCCAGCTCAATGCAACACCGAGGAATATCGCAGAATTAATCCAATGGGTGAAACACCTGCACTGCTCTACGATAATGGTAAAGTTTTAACGGAAAGCATGGCTATCTTGAACCATATCATGGCAAAAAGCCTGAATGCGGCTTTTCATTATGAACAAGGAACAGAACAATTTAATATGTTTAATCAGAAACTAGCTTTTTTGAATACGACTTTATTCAATGCATTTAGCCCACTCTGGTATAGTCTTGAACACTCTTCATCAGAAAGTAATAAACAAGCATTACGTGAATATGGAGCAGTCCAAGTTAAAAAAGCATTTACCGCTTTAGAAAATAGTCTGATAAATCAAACTTGGCTAATGGGCGATCAATTGTCTTTTGTAGACGGATACTACGCAGGTATCGCACGATGGTTGAAATATCATAATGTTATTGATATTGATCAATTTCCAAACTGCAAACGACTTTATGAACAATTACAAAATGAGGCGGCGGTTAAATTTGCGCATGCAATAGAACAAGAACAATCCGTAAAGAGTACAGGTAACTTTTTAGGCCATATTGTATTTGAAGATGTCATTCAACAATATAAAAATTTGAAATAGTCTTTGTATTTATAGTGGATATCACCTTACTACCTGAGTTGAATTAAATCTTCATAAAAACGCCTGAATAATCAGGCGTTTTTTATTTTGTATTTACTATTTCCATTGGCACAAAATTTGTTTAATTTCTAAACATTACGAAGTGAACAAAAGATCTTATTATGCCTGATCCTAAAAAATACGAACGAATACTCGACCGTTTCGGACATTACGCCGTAGAAGCCTTCCATTATTTAGCCTTATTTATTATCGGGTGTATGGTGGCATGGTCGGCAGCCAATACGGTTTTTGAAATTCTGACCGTCAAAAAGTATGCTTCAATTGATGATATTTTATTATTATTTATTTACTTAGAACTTGGAGCAATGGTTGGAATTTACTTTAAAACCAATCATATGCCTGTACGTTTTCTTATTTATGTCGCGATTACGGCCTTAACCCGTCTACTCATTTCAGATATTCAACATGATCATAAAGCGGATATCGATCAAGTCATTATTACGGGCTCAATTTTGATTTTAGCCTTATCTATTTTAGTCGTACGATTTGCTTCATGGCACTACCCATCAGTGATGAAAGAAAAACATGCAAAAACTTCTAATAATTTGAAAACCCCTCAACCGCAAGATGACGAATTAGCATAGAAAAAGGCCTCAATATTGAGGCCTTTTTATTTTTACGTTTAACGAACTCGGTAAATGTTGTGTCTTGAGTCTACTAATAAGTATTGATTAGGTGTTTTAACCCAGTGGTATCCACGTGGTGGCGCATATAAACGGTGTGCTCTCCAGTCCGAAACATAATAGCGGCTATGGCGATATTGAGCAGGAATACGTTCACCACGCTTAAAAGCAACATAGTTACCATAATGCTTACCACGATCAGCATTTGACCAAACTGGCGCTCGGTGATCATTACGATAATCATGACGGCGGTCATCACGATGCTCATATCGATCATAGTTTTTACCATGGTCATTGTTCCAACGGTGTCCAGAATCGGCCATCGCGGTAGCTGATATACCTAACATTAATGTCGAAAGTACAAGAACGATTGGCTTTTTCATGGCCTATTTCCTTTTAATCTTGATATGAAGCTAGATTAAAAGAGACTCAAGGAGAAACCATGAATAAAACCGCTTTGATTGCTAAACTTTGTAATGACTATAAAGAAAATATGAAGAATCTGTATCTGTGCTACCATTAGCATTTTTCAAACTAGGTCAATTGCTGTGTCTGAAATCAGTTTTGAGCGTCTTCATCAATTTTTTTGCAAAGTTCCAAGTGTACAAGAAGCCCGTATTATGGCTCATGGAGCAGATGGCGAACATGCTTGGTGGTTTAAGTTCAGTATTGACGTAGAGCATGCACTTGCATGGCAAACAGTTCAAGAATTAGGTCATGTTTTAAATTATCTATCGACAAATGAACGCCTACCCACATTATTCTTCCCTGTTTCACCACCGCCTTACATGAATGGTGAAGCGAAAGATTTTTTATCATGGATTATTCAATGTAACCATCCTGAATTTTCTCCGGATGTGGTTTGCGATTGGCTTGAAGCGCGTTTGCCAAATCCTGTTGACGACGAGTCACAGTGGAAAATTAAAACGGATTTGAGTGAAATCGAAAAACTTGATGATAAAGCGTTGGATCAGTTGATTCCGCCAGCGCCTTAAATTATTTCAATGATGGGTAGGCTAAGGATATAGAAATTAATATTTTCCAATATTCGCTTGTGCTAAATGTCATCCACAACCTGCCCGAAATTTATGAATATATTGTATTTGCAATAAAATCGGTTAAATGAAGATATTGAACAGGTTTTGTGGATGACAAATGCCTTTGGTTACTTTGGGCAAAACCAAAGTAACGAATGAGCTCTAGTTTTAGGGTGAGACTAAGTAAGACTCCGTCGTGAACATATAGCCTCAACGTTTATATAAAAAAATAGAATTAGAAAGTCGATAATCCTGACCATTCCATAAAACGATAAATCCAATACTTCACTTTAGACTCATCTGCATACTTCACGTAATCCACACTCATCTGTCTATCTTTTAGGTTTGACCACGAGGTATTGAAGTAATCTTGTGCATCTTTAAAAACTTGATCTTGAACTTTGCCAATGACCAACATATCCGTTTCAAGGTTATAATTTTTTAAATTACGGGCCGTAAAGTTGGCAGATCCTACAATCAACTCAGCGTGTTGGGCATTATATTTCAAGATCATTTTGCTATGGTTCTGCTCGCCATGAGTATCACACCAACGGATTGGAATACCGGTAGCATGTAACTCTGAAGCCACCTGACGGTTTGGAATACCATTCTTTTGTCGACCAAACGCATCTTTATTTGGATCGAGTAAAACACGAACAACAACACCTCGTTCTTGAGCACTTTTTAGAGCTTTAATAATCTTACGTTCAGACAAATAGAACATACTTAAATCAAGATGCTCTTTCGGCTTCGCTGAATTAATCAATTTCAATACAGATTGATAAATTGCGCCTTCAGTTAACACCTGCACCTGAGGCTTGCTAACGTCTTTTTCAAAGTCACCTAAAATGAGCGATGGAGAGCTACTGCCTGACATTTGTGCAACTGCAGCTTCAGTTTGAAGAACATCAGCAGCTGTTGCCCCTGTTACAACCAACGCGACATTAGAGTGTCTAGAACTGCCATCGTGTGGATTTGCTGAGGTCACCAATGACTTCCAACCAGCATCGGTATCAACGACAACAGTTTTACGGTGATTTGCCTTAAAATTAAATAAGTTTAGATAGCTGCGCAGTGTAATTTTTTCATCACCGAATGGATTCGGTAACCAGCCCTTTTCAGGGTTATTGCCAATATTTTGACAGCAGATGTACCAGAACCCAGACCAAAACGGGTTAGAAGCTCGTAAAGGGGCTAAGTTCGTTTCAATCACATCAACACCTGCCTGACGTAACTGACGGTAGTGTTCAGGGCTGATACCACCATAAACCGAGTTAATCGGGTCGGTAATCATAACGATCTGAATTTGGCGGTTCTGTCTTTTCTTACTTACTAATGCATCGGTTAGCTCTTGCATTAATGGTCTTTGCTTGAGTTTTGAGTCACCTACTTCAGAATTAAACAAGAACATATCCACCACAATCGTGGTTTTTGCCTCATCAATCATTTTCAAGATTTCATCAAAGATGTGCTGATCAACCTCCTGTTGCCCTTTTGCATCAAGATAAGTTTTGTCTGCTAAAAATTTGACATCGGCATGTCTAAGCTTGCCACTAAAGTTAATCCCTTGTGGTAATGGTTTTACTGTGTGGTAAATCGCTGATGCAAGATATGCAATAGCAACAACGCAAAGTAATACCGCCATATAACGACGCCCTGACCAATTTATTTTTTGATGAATTCGTTGAAAAATACGCATAAAAAAGACCTAACTTGATGCTTTCAAATTAGGTCTTTTGGATTGATTTTTCAAGTTTAGTTTCGTGTTAAAGCCTTAGAAACTAAAATCAACACCTACAGTAAAATTACGTCCAACTTGTGGAATATTTGATAAGAATGAAGCATGTTGATAAACCGTGTCATCTAACAAGTTATTTGCTTTCATATAAACACGGTAATCAGTTTTTGCACCATATTGTCCAGAGTATGCTACGCCAAGATTAAGCATGTTGTAGCCTTCAGTTTCGGTCTCGTAAGCTGCAATCTTATCTTGGTTAAAGACATGGTAGTACTCGGCAGAACCACTAAAACCATCACCAAAATCTGCATCGACTTTAGTACCTAAACGTCCTGCTGGAATACGTGGAGCATTACCTTCTGCATCAATTTTACCGCGCACATAATCCCCAAAAGCACTGATCTTGTACATTGGGGTAATTTGATAACCAATTTCACCCTCTGCGCCATAGAAGCGTGCTTTATCTTGAGTGTATTGAACTAAACGGAAGTCTTTATAACGGTCAAGGGTTTGCGCATAGATGTAGTCATCAAACCAGTTATGGTACACATGAAGATGATAATCAAGTTTGTCATTATCAAAATGCAAACCTAACTCAACATTATTCGATTTTTCCTTACTGAGTTGATCATTTCCTAACTCATAAGTATTTGTCGCAAAGTGCCCACCATTTGCATATAACTCTTGAGCTAAAGGCAAACGCTCTTGATGTGAAGCGACAAAAGACAGTTTATAGTTCGGTGCAAACTCCCAATTCGCAGCACCTGCGTAAGAAAATGCAGAACCATCAAAATCTTGTTTAGAGTTATCGTCTACATCAATTTCTTGCTGATCTGCACGGGCAGAAAGCTCAAAATGTACGTCTTTCCATTGTTTATGTTCTAAAGCAAATACGCTCCACTTTTTGGTAGTGGTCGGAGCCATAAATGCTTCTTCGCCAGTTAAATCTAATTTCTGTTGACCTAACTGTGCGCCAATTACGCCTTCCCAACTTGCAATCGGGTTATGTACTAACTCAATACGTCCATCATAACCTTTGTTTTGGAATCGGGTTGCAATTGTTCCCTCTTCAATTTCATCATGCTGATAGTCAGTATAGCTTGCTTGCGCACGTAACTTTTGGAAGCCTGCAAATGGATCATTTAACTCGGTTTTAAAATCGTAACGCTCAGATTTTAAATCAATCCATGGGCCGCCATGCTCGTGCTCATGTTCTTCATGCTCATGATCGTGAGCTTCTTCACCCTCTTCATGTTCATGGTCTCCACAATGCAAATGCGGTCTTCCACCTAGATGAGCGCTACAACTTTCGTACTCATGGCTATGCCCCGGTAAGCCATACTGGTCTCTGCGGTTGCTATAAGAAATACCCGTATAACCACGGTCATAAATCCAAGACAAACCAACATTAACCGAGTCACCCTGCGCAAAAGTATTGTCTACACGGCGCTCTTTTTCACCTTCATGAATATAATTGGGAGCAATATAATTATTCGCATCACGAGTTAACCCCTCAACACGTAAAGCAACTTGGCTGCCTAGGCCAACAGTTACGCCAGCGCTCGCCAGTTTTTCATCACTTCCAGTGTTGTAACGTAAGCCAACTTGTCCTTCATAACCATTTTCAGGCATTTGCGTAGGGATCTTGTTATCAATGACGTTAACTAAACCACCGACGGTCCCCGCACCAAACAGTAAAGTTGAAGGGCCGCGAATTACTTCGACTTGCTTTGCAAGCACAGGATCTACAGTGACAGCGTGGTCAGGAGACAAGGTCGATACATCAATATTTTCTGATGAATTTTGAAGTACTTTAACGCGTGGTCCATCTTGTCCACGGATGACCGGGCGACTCGAACCAGCCCCAAACTGATTCGCGTAAATTCCGACTTCACTACTGAGTGCATCCCCAATGGTAGCAGCGCCTTGCGACAGATGCTTTTGATCAACAACAGTATCTGCCACAGCAAAATCTTGTAAAGTTTGCTCAAGTGGATGAGCCTTAATTCGAATGGTTTCTAGCTTTTCAACATTTTCACTTTCTGCTGCAAACGAAGGTACGGATATGACAGCTAAAATGGATAAGGTCAAAATATTTTTATAGAACAACATGAGGTGATTCTCTAATCGCTACGCCTTTTGTTTTGTTATATTATAACATTTCAGTCTTTTTGCAATAAAAAACATTTCCAATCGGCTGATTCGTTAGACTGGGCAATTAAATGATGTGAGTAATCTCTGTTTTATAATGCCTTTTACAATCTCTCATGCCGTTATAGCTCCTCCTCTTTCAAAGCTTAGCCGAAACACTTTACCAGTTGCAGCTCTAGCAATTGGAAGTATGACACCCGATCTTTACCGCTTATTTACAATGCAGTCAGGGATGTTGACACATCAATGGAAAGGACTTTTCTACCCAAATCTTGCATTAGGATTATTATTCTGTGCTATTTGGTATTTACTTTACCGGCCTGTAATTTATCGTTTTTTGGGTATTCAACATGATCTTGACCTCCACTCTTTAAAACGTATGTTTTTATTTTTGATTGGAACATTACTCGCGCTTATTTTAGGGATTGCCACTCATTTAATTTGGGATGGCCTAACACACTCAGACTTTCGGACTTTTATATTTAAAGATGTATTAGCGACCACAGTTCATCTTTTGGGACACCCTTATCCCTTACATCGTCTTTTACAGCTAGGCTCCTCTGCTCTTGCGCTACCTTTTATTGCTTGGATGTGTGTTCATTATTATCAGCGCTATAAACAACACTGGAAAGTAAACTATAAAATTAAAATTTTCGCATGGTGTCTGTTAATTCTATCTACAGTGTTAGGTTTATTCTCTTTTTGGGATTATGCCCGCTACATTCCTCATGAAGTTTGGCATGCCGATACCTATTATTTCACTGGTCGTTCTATTAATGAATTTATGCAAGGCTGGCTAAGTAGCTTTAGCTTAGGATGCTTACTATTCTTGGTTTTAGATCGGCAAAAAAGAATGGGGTGAATACTTAAAGTTGCTGCCAAATTGCTCATTTTCAGCTTAATTTCTGCGGTTTTTTGATCTAGTTCTTGTGACAAACCATCCAACAAGGCATAATCGAAAACTTACTTTTTTGACGGTGCGCGGTTTACGCATCCGTCCTTTCAGCCAATATAGTTTGGATAATCTTCATCATGATGCGAACTCATTACTGTGGCTCTTTAACTGAAGCCCAAATCGACCAGACCGTTACACTATGCGGTTGGGTACATCGTCGCCGTGACCATGGCGGTGTTATTTTCCTTGATATGCGTGACCGTGATGGTCTCGTTCAAGTGGTTATTGACCCAGATACTCCAGAAGCATTTGCAACAGCAGATAAAGCACGTTCTGAATATGTATTAAAAATTACAGGTCGTGTTCGTCGCCGTTATGAAGGTACTGAAAACCAAAATATGGTGAGTGGTCAAATCGAAGTTTTAGGCAAAGAAATCGAAGTTCTTGCTGCTTCTGAAACTCCGCCATTCCCGTTAAATGATGACACCATTAACGTGTCAGAAGAACACCGTTTAAAATATCGTTTCTTGGACATCCGTCGCCCAGAAATGTTAGATCGCTTACGTTTCCGTTCTAAAGTAACTAACTTGATCCGTAATTATTTAGACGATCACGGTTTCTTAGACGTTGAAACTCCGATTTTAACTCGTGCAACTCCTGAAGGTGCACGTGACTATTTAGTACCAAGTCGTGTACAAAATGGTAGCTTCTACGCACTTCCACAATCACCGCAATTGTTTAAACAATTATTGATGGTGGGTGGTATTGATCGTTACTACCAAATCGCGAAATGTTTCCGTGATGAAGACTTACGTGCTGACCGTCAGCCAGAATTCACTCAAATCGACATTGAAACATCGTTCTTAAACGACGATGAAATCATGGATTTGATGGAAGGCATGACTGTTAAATTATTTAACGACTTGCTTGGCGTAAAATTTGAAAAATTCCGCCGTATGCCATATAGCGAAGCAATGCGTGACTATGCATCTGACAAACCAGATTTGCGTATTCCGTTGAAACTCGTTGACGTTGCAGACTTAATGCAAGAAGTAGAGTTCAAAGTATTTGCTGGCCCTGCAAAAGATCCTAAAGGTCGTATTGTTGCTTTACGTGTTCCTGGTGCAGCTTCATTGCCACGTAGTGCAATCGATGAATACACCAAATTCGTTGGCATCTATGGTGCAAAAGGTTTAGCGTATATTAAAGTTAATGAACTCGCTAAAGGAATTGAAGGTCTTCAATCTCCAATCGTGAAATTCATTGAACCGATTGTACTTGAGCTGTTGGAACGTGTTGGCGCACAAGATGGCGATATCGTATTCTTCGGTGCTGATAAAGCTAAAGTTGTAAATGACGCAATGGGTGCGCTTCGTGTCAAGATTGGTCACGACTTGAACCTTTCAACTTGTGAGTGGGCTCCACTTTGGGTTGTTGACTTCCCAATGTTTGAAGAAACTGACGATGGTAAATGGACTTCTGTTCACCACCCATTCACATTACCTAAATCTAGCGTAGAAGACGTGAAGAGCAATCCAGGTGAAGCACTTTCTGTTGCTTACGACATGGTATTGAACGGTACTGAAGTTGGTGGTGGTTCACTTCGTATTTACACATTAGATATGCAAAAAGCGATTTTTGAAGCGCTTGGTATTTCTGATGAAGAAGCAGAAGAGAAATTCAGCTTCTTACTTAACGCGCTTCGTTATGGTGCTCCTCCTCACGGTGGTTTGGCATTTGGTCTTGACCGTTTAGTTATGCTTATGACTGGCGCGACTTCAATTCGTGACGTTATTGCGTTCCCGAAAACTAAGACTGCTGAATGTCCACTTACTCAAGCACCTGCTCCTGTTGAAGCAAACCAGCTTCGTGACTTGGGTATCCGCTTACGTGAAAAGCCAAAAGCTGAAGAATCTAAATAATTTTTTAGATCTTCAAATTAAAAAACCCTGCTTATGCAGGGTTTTTTATTGAGAAAAATTTAATGAGACATTTCTTTTTCAAAACTTGAAAGCGTATTAAATTTTTGTTCAAAAATTTGAATAACTTCTGTTTTTAGTTTTTCAAAATCGACCACTTGTTCATCGTCATTTAGACAAATTTGTGGAAGCCGTCCATTTTTAATAATTTGATTAATTTCGGGAAGGTTTTGCAGTCTTAAATTAAAATTTTGGCCACGCTCAAATATATTTACAGGATAAAAGCGGGATGAACATAACTGCCATAACCTAAACAAATATTGGTTAACGTCTAAAGGCTGTCTAAAACGATGACTTGATACTTCTTTTAAATAAGTCTCTTCAGTTTGCCAAACTTCTTCAAACACTGATTTCAAAAATGGTTGAGGCAAATGAGTACTATAAAAGCTCGAAAATTTTCGGTTATATAAACTTAAAAAATTCCCCCAATTATTACTCATAGAGTAGCGATGATTAAAAAGTGCATAGGGATTATTATGAAATAATTTCCGCTTATCAAAATACTTATTAATGATTGCGACATCAGTCAATGCAACTGCGCCTAAAAAGTTCTCTTCTCCCACGACCATTAAAGGCTGTAGCTGAATACCATCACAAGGTAAACCATTTTTAAAAAAGAACTCTGGCTCTAAAGGACTATTAATAAAGGTGTCATCATTAAAATAGACAAAGTGTTCTGCTAAGCCTTCTATTTTATGAATATTGATTTCGATGGCATGTGAGTTAAAGGTCGGTAAACAGGTTGGCTCTATAATTTGATCATGGGTAACTAGATTTAACTTGGGGTGATTGCTGACTAAAAATTCTGGGAAATGACCACATGTCACAAGATGAATTTTTCTAACCCAAGGACAAAATTTTTCAACAGATCTAAACCAAAAATGAAGATTATTCCAGTCACGATAGCGACATTGGTCAGCGAGTTCATCGATCTTAGTTTTAGTTTCTTTGGATTTATAATATAGATATTGTTGCTGCCATTTCGTATCGGTTGAGTCCACCCAAATCATTACAAAATCTATAGGCTGCATCAAACATATATCCAAATAAATTCAGCAATTTACTAGATAAAATTCGATAAAAATCGGATACCAAGTTTATTAATGTTAATAAAACTTCACAATTTATCCATAATTTTACTTTTTCTACAGAATTTGCTTAATTAAGACTCTATTGAGATGGTAGTAGGCAAATGGCATAATACCCCCACTCTTTCTTTTCTCCCTTGGTAATTCATTATGGCAATGCGTCCTGACGTTCGTCGACATGCTTTAGTCGTGATTGTATTCTCTCTCGCACAATGGTTTTTCATGCGCTATATTCTTGCAAATGAATTATTTAACATGACTACAAATCAACGAATTTTATTTTTCTGTGTAAGTAGCTTGGTTGGTGCATTGCTTATATTTGTTGCATTGATTTATATGGTTTTAAAAGGAAATGCGGATAAAAATTAATATCCGCATCCCACATAAAATTTAGAAAATCTTAAATTTATTTCCCAATATAATTATCACATAACTGAATCAGTTCCGGATGTCTGTCATGTTGATGGACAATAGGAATGATTTCTTGATTGCGATTGATAATAAATCCCTGATCATTAACTGCAATTTGATCTATTGGGTATAACCCTAGGGTTACAATAATGGATTCAAATGGCTGACAGCGTGTTACATCAGCTAAATTATTAGTAATTAATAATTTATTATGCATAGCTTGATCATAAATTCTTTCAGACATTTTTTGATATGGCTGTTTGCAGAATTCTTCGATCATCTTATTGATATAGACTCTAATTGATTCATGATCACCAATAGTGACACCTGAACAAGAAACTTGCTCATCTTTTGCAAGATTATAAAAGTCCTCACCGTATGCATCCAAGATCCATTTTTGGTTATATTGCTCAGTACCTATGGTGAAATTTGGATTTTCCATCCCAACCAATAGTCCTTTGCCAAGATTTTTGAAAGGGTTACTTTGGAAAAAAACATCTCGAACATCGCTAAGCAATACATGTGAAGCATCAGGATGGCTTTCTACAATTTCTTTATATTCAAAGAAACGGCTCACATGCGGATAGCCTGTAATTTTAAGCGCTTTTATTTTTGAATCAGCGTTTTCTTCATTTACAGTTAAGCCAATAATTTTCTTAAGAAGATTTTTTACAAACTTGAATTTATAAACACCTGAATATTTTGACTTTGATTTAAATTTTCCAATAGTTGAAACTTTAAATTCAATTTTAAAATTTTTGATATCTGAAAATGCATTAACAAATTCTGTCATTTGCTCTTTATATATAATTAAAGCCAATATGCCATCAAAGTTTGCTTTTTCCAAAGAATATACAAAAGAAGAGATGAGGTCAGCATCATATCCAGTAGCTGACCCGATAATAATATTTTTTTGCTTAATCATAAAATTATCAATAAAACCCATAAAAATGACTAAATTATATATTTATTAAGTATATATTTCTTTAGTTTAACTCTTAAGTAACGTAATAAATCACTATCATCTTGAGAAAGAGGCGTAACTAGACTCCTTTCCTTTTCTAAGTAACTTAATGCATCATTATTTTCAATAATTGGGTGATCGAATAAAAAGCTGACATAGAAACTAAAATCCCCTCGTCCAACAAGGTCCTGCCAATGATCATAAATTTTTATCGGTTGATGATAATCAACTAACATTTGAGCCATTTTACGATCTACAACATAGGCATATGCATAGGCAAGTTTTTCAAGATAGTCGTAATCAACTTTTAAAACTTTTTGGTTATACAATTCTTCGGGTAAAAATTTTCCACGAACACGATTGCATATTTTCATTTGAATACCGCCCAAGCTTAAGAAAAAGCAAGGACCTAAATTCAAAGAATGAATATGTTTTTCTAAATCTTGGAAATCAATTTCAAAACGTTCAATCACATCATCTTCAAAAATAATGGCATATTCTTCATCAGAGCTTAAAAAATCTTTTAATGCAGCTATATGTGACATTGCACAACCAAGCTCACCTGGTGTCATCGGTTTCTTCTTACCAGCTACACCCTGTTGAAAATACTCACTAACACTTAAATTTTTTCCTATAACCCCAAATTGCTTAAATTCATCGCGATATTTGTAAAATGTTGCTTGAGAGTACAACTTTTTTAAACGTTCGCTATTAGCAGATTCAATACTGATTAAATATTTTTTCATTTCATTCAAATGTTAAAATGAGACAGGGATAGTCTATCTAATTATAGTTATATCGAGTGTAAAATTTAATGCTAAATCGCCTGATTCAAAAAAAATGGTACAAGTACCAACAAGCAAAAAAAGCGAAAACTTTTGACTCCCATTGGTATATGCGTTTTGGCTGGTTAGAGCAACCTTTTAATACACTCGAGCAATTAGATTCACTCTTTGAGATCCACTCTCCTAGAAAGTTTACATTTGCAGACAGCTTTTATGCTTATGAAAATGGCCGTCATTTCATTTTTTTTGAAGAAGTCGATGATCAGCATCCGGTAGGCTTTCTTTCAGTTTTAGAAGTCTTTAGGGATGGTACTTACACCCCGCCTGAAACCATTTTAAAACTCGATTACCACCTCTCATACCCTTGCGTATTTAAAATAGATAACACTTGGTATATGGTCCCAGAAACTTCTGCCAACAAGACCATCGAACTTTGGAAATGTACTGAGTTTCCGCTAAAATGGGAAAAGCATTCTAACCTTATTGAAAATATTGAAGCAGTCGATAGCACCCCTTTTTACCATGAGGGCTTATGGTATCTTTTTACCTCAACGCGTCGTGATTGTAAGAAATTTGGTGACCGTTTAGACCTGTTCTTTACCGAAGATATTTTAAATCCGAACTGGCAAGAGCACCCAATGAACCCAGTGTGCCGAGGCAGTCAGCAGTTCCGTATGGCAGGCAAACCTTTTATTTATAAAGGGCAACTGGTTCGACCAAGCCAAGATTCTTTAAAGCGATATGGCGGCAATATCGAATTAAAAGCGATTGCTCAGCTTAGCCCAATAGCTTATAAAGAAAAATTACTAGAAGTCGTTTTACCAGACTGGAATCAAGCAGATGACGGTTGTCATACCATTAATGTCGAAGATAACTTCGTAGTACTTGATGCCATCCGCCTTACACCAAAAAATAATTAAGTTTTTAGCAGGCCTTTATAAATATTAAGCGTCTGCTCAGCCATGGCTGGTACAGTCAGTTCGGCCTTGGCTTTTGCATATAAAGGGCCAAAGTTGTTTTGAGCCTCAGGTTGCAGTGCATATTCAATCGCTTTTGCTAAACCTTGTGCATCTCCAATTTCGGCTAGATATTGCTCTGGCAACCACTCAACCACACCGTTTACTTTGGTTGAAGCCATTGCTTTATCAGCCTGTAAAGCTTCGACCATGACGAGTGGAAAACCCTCACGGTCTGATGATAAAACTACAATATCAGCCAGTTGCACCAGATCACGCGCATCAGTTCTAAACCCAAGAAAAGCGACCCGATTTTGCATATTCAATTCGCTGACTTGTTTTTCTAAACTTGCTCGAAGTGAACCGTCACCAATAATCCATAAATTGGCATCGATCTGTTGCATCGACTCAATCAATAAACTGATATTTTTTACTGGTTCTAAACGCCCAATACACATAACAACTTTTTTTCTTGTGTCTAGTTCAGCAAAATCTTTTTGAATCGATTGAAGTAACTTTTCTTTATTTTCAACTGTAAGTACGGGTTGAGGATATACACCGTTATAAACCACGTGTGCTTTAGACTCAGGAATACCTTGCGTTAGTGCTTGGCTCACTGCAATAACTGCATCACCAGCTAAATAAGCAGATTTATTCTTTTTAGTGCCGTGTACTGTTGTCACAAATTTTGGGCCAGATAAAAATAGCTTAATGCGGGCAATCAGTTCAGCCGCCTTTCCTGCTTGTGCATGAACAATAGCGGGTTGAATTTGCTGAATAAGATTTTTAAGTTGCCACAGTAAAAAAATATTCCAACGGCTACGTGCAAAATCGACAGCATAAAAATGTACTTGTTGGCTAAACTTGTCTACATAGCAAGGATGTGCAATCACATGTACTTCATGGTTTAAAGCGAGTTCATTAACAAGATTAAAAGTGTGCTGCTCTAAACCACCAATTCCACCACTCGTTGCCAATACCTGAACAATTTTCATAGCTCGCCTACTTATTTTTATCTTTATTCAGAGTCTGTTCAAATAGTTTGGCTTCTTTTAGAAATGCATAAAATGCGTTAATCATACTATTTACGAAACCACGCCAACCATTTAAGAAACTACGGCGAATGAAATAAGACTTCATAAAAGTCACTGGCATCACCAAAACCAATTTTGCAACGCTTGGAGACTTTCCTTTTTGGAATTTCTCTAATGCTTTTAAATTGGAATATTGGTTATTTTTTTCGACTTTAACAAAAATGCTCGACTCGCCATAATGATAAATATCATGTTGAGCGCGCTGAGATTCACCATCCACAATCACATTTTCATGGACTTTATTGGCAAGGTCGTAATGCCCTTTAGACTTGCGAAAAAAACGCACTTTTGCATGCTTTTTAGTATGTTTGCTGTTGGGAACACCTAAGAACACATCATTAATGGGTGTGATTAATGCATCAAGCTTGTTCTGTCGAATCGTTTCAACAATCTCTTGTTTTAACTCATTAGATAAGACTTCATCACCATCTAAATTGAGTACCCAATCATTTCGGCATTTTGCTAAAGCCAAACTTTTTTGCCCAGCATAACCTTGCCAATCTTGATGAGAAATATGCGTATTTTCAAAGCGCTGTGCAATTTCATAAGTATTGTCAGTACTGCCAGAGTCTAAAATAATAACTTCATCAAAATCACTGACACTTTGCAAAGTTCGCTCTAACCAAGCGCCACAATTTAAAGTGACAATATAGACACTACATGGAATTTTATTCATAACTTATAACGTCCTTTAGCAAGGGCGATACGCATCTGTAAAGCATTCATGGCACCATGCGTGCTGACACGTGGAATATTAAATTGATTAATTGCTTCGTACGCTTCGATTTTTTTACGAGTTGATACGGCGTTTTTAAAGCCAATCTCTTGCGCCATTTTCTGGTGCTTTTCGTTAAATCGACCAAATGGATAGGCAAAGCTAGGGCATTTTCCAACCAAAGCTTCAACATCTTTTTTAGATTGAAGCATTTCATCATAAGCGGTTTGATCATCAAGCTTAAGTAAATTCACATGATGTTGTGTATGCGCACCAAACTCTATGAAGCCAGAACTTGCCATTTCATGGATTTGCTCATGAGTTAGCTTTTCGATTCCTTCAATTTGTGTCGCCAAATAAATGGTTGCTTTTGCATTATATTTTTTAAGTAATGGATAGGCATATAGATAATTATCCATAAAGCCATCGTCAAAACTTAAAGCAACAACGTTCTTTTGACCACGATATTGTTCAAGCTCAGAGACAAGGCAAAAAGTAGCTTTTTTACGCGTCAACAACTGTAAGAGTTGTTCAAACTTTTCAGGAGGCATATTCATGCCAGAGGCCGCATCTTTAGGGGTCACCTGATGCAGCATGACAATACGTGGTAGTTTGCTCGAACGAAACGGAAGCCAAAATGTATAATTACCCAGCACATATAACAGTGCAGCAAGTGCTAGTAGGCCTACCGCAACGTACAAAAACCACATCATGCATAAACCTCATGTGACCATTCATAATTTTCTGAAAGGGGCTGCTTAAATGTCACTTCAATCATAAATTGGGTGATGCGCTTAGCATTGAAAGATTTGCGTGTTTTCTCCCATCCCTCTTTCGCTATTTTTTCAGCTTGCTCTGGATTCTGATCAAAGAATTGTATCTTTTTGGCCAAGTCGAACTGATCATCAAAGTAAACCACTTCCTGCTCAGTGTAGAGTTTTTCAAAGCCAGGAATTCTTGGGCTAAAGGTGAGTAAACCATTACCGGTCAGTTGTACAATACGGTCAGAACTATACAAGGTTACATCATTACGGCGTGAGTAATTGAGTCCCATTTTTGTCTCAGACAGAACCTTATAATAACCTTTACCGTAAACACCTGGCTGTTCAAAGCAACCATAATATTGATAGTTCACATGGCCTTGTTTCAATGCATCTGCCAAATCTTTTAAGAACTTCTCACGCTCAGGTTCTTTATAAACCACGCCACAGAAGATAAAAGTCTTGTCTGTGTTAGCGTTTGAAAATTGTTGTAGCGTTTCTACATTACGGTGACCAACATTTGGCAAATAGGCGACGCTTAAATGAGGCTGCTTTAATTTTTGTAGATATTCGCCACCTGTTGTGCAGAAAATAGCGTCCAGATAAGGTGAAAATGCTTTTACGAAATCGAGTTTGCTTTCGAGATAAAGCGGGTCAACATACCAAAATGCAATTTTAGTATTTGGATAAGATTCTTTAATCTGTCTAAGGACATCTGGACTCATTAAATCACTATGTCCGATAAGTACCAGATCAGGTTCAATATTATTAACGACTTTTAGTACTTCTTTATTGGCCCAACTGGCACCCAGTTTTTTTGTTTTAAAAATGGTTCCCATGCGAGCCATGTCACGAAAACTAAAGTCATAAACGAAATGGCCATTTTCAATTAATCCGGCAGAAATTTTACGGTCTGTGCAGTAAAAATGGGCGCCTTGTTTATTAAAGCCAAAATTCGCAATATGCAATATTTTCATTTATTTACTCAAAATAAAAAATTTAATTTTTCGCTAAAAGGTATGTTGCCACACGGTCTGCTTCTTTAAAAGCATAAGGTTGTGGTAACTGTACAACACAAGTCTGCTGTGAAATTAACTTTGATTCTAACATTTGATCAACTGAGTAGGTAATGCGGTCGTCTTTCAAACGGTCCATTGCCATTACCCCTACTCGACAACCCGCAGTAAGTGCCTCAAAAATCATAGATACACTGTCTTCTGTCACCCAAACAGCTTCTGCTTTTTGCATTTCTTCAAAAATCCAGCCTTGAGGTGTTTGCTCAACCGGAAATATTTGCAAATGTGTGGCAAAGCTTTGCTGTCTTAAAATATCGATAAATCCTGCTGGCGTTCGGCGTGAAGTCGTCAGAATAATTTCAGAGTCTGGATTATTCTCAACAATTTTTTGAACACTGCTTAATACTTTATCTTGGTTCCATTGATGTCGTTTAGATGAGCCACCTAAAGCTATTAAAACTCTGGCTGTTTGATGGCGGTTTTCATTACGAATGGGATTGAGTGCACCACGCGTGACAATCACATGGCTATCGGCATGAATGCCATCATGTTCTGGAATAACAGCATAATCAAAACAAACCACAGGTAAGTTAGGCTTCATCAAAATAATAGTTTTAGCTTTTCTAAAAATTTTACCGAGTAACCAGACCCGAAAATGAGTGTGACTGCCCACTCCAAATATAAAATCGGGGGCTTGTTGAAATAAGGAGTTTTTTGAAGAGAAAAGTACCTGAATTAAAGAAATAATAGGTAAATCAGAAATGAGGATCTCTTCAAAAGTTGTATCTGCCTGTTGTCTTTGCATCGCCTGAAACAAGCCTAATGCTTGTGAGCGATGTCCTGCCTTACCATCAGAGACATAGACAATATGCATAAAAGCTCCATAAGCCAAAAATAAAAAGGCGAAACCAAAGTTCGCCTTTTTATGTTAACGGATTAACTTATTTTACGTAAGTTAACCAGTGTTCATATTTCGGATTTCTACCTTGAACTGCATCAAAGTAAGTCTTTTGAATTTCAGTAGTAATTGGGCCACGGCCACCTGCACCAATTGGACGGTCATCGTATTCACGAATTGGTGTTACTTCCGCAGCAGTACCTGTGAAGAATGCTTCGTCTGCAATGTAGAATTCATCACGTGTAATACGACGCTCAACAACTTGATAACCAAGATCTCTCGCAATCGTCATGACTGTTTGGCGTGTAATACCATCAAGCGCACCACCAGCGATATCTGGAGTATGTAAAACGCCATCTTTAATTAAGAATACGTTTTCACCTGAACCTTGGCATACATAACCTTGTGGGTCCATTAACATTGCTTCATCGTAACCTGAGTGTGCAACTTCTTGGTGAGCAAGAATTGACAACGTGTAGTTACCAGATGCTTTTGCTTTACACATGGTCACGTTTGGATGATGGTGAGTAAATGATGAAGTTTTAACGCGAATACCATTCGCCATCGCTTCATCACCAAGATATGCACCCCACGCCCACGCAGCAACAGCGGCATGAATCGTGTTATTTGTTGCTGCAATACCTAGTTTCTCTGAACCGATCCAGATCAACGGACGTAAATAGCAAGAAGCTAATTTATTTTCACGAACAACATCAATTTGTGCTTGTTCAAGCGTTGCTTGATCATACGGCACTTTCATTTGATAAATTTTTGCTGAATTTAACAAACGTTTTGTGTGGTCTTGAAGACGGAAAATGGCAGTACCTTTAGGAGTTTCATAAGCACGAACACCCTCAAATACGCCCATACTGTAGTGTAAAGTATGGGTTAATACGTGAATCTTTGCATCACGCCAATCAATTAATTTTCCATCTTGCCAAATAAAACCATCACGATCAGCCAAATTCATGGAACACTCCAAATTGTTATAAAATCATTCACTATCCAACTCAACCGAGGCGGTTGGGTCTATTAATCTTTGCCATAAATTGCAAACGACCGCACGGGTACTACGCCAGTCCGCTGCGCTGACTTGCATGGATTGATTTGCAAGGGCTAAGCGGTGGCTTTCGGCACGTTCACTAAGATAGGCTCGAATTAATGCTGTGGCATCTTCACTGGATAAGCAGTCTGCTTTAGCAGCATCTTCTAATATTCTTACATTATCAGAATAATGGGCGAGATCGGGTTTCGTCCCGCTCCATGCAAGTACAGCATACTGTGCCATAAATTCGATATCGACGATACCACCTGCGTCCTGTTTTAAATGAAAAATACCATGTTTTTTTTGTTCAGAAGACGAACCTAGGTGGTCTTTCATTTTCTGACGCATTTTCAACACTTCCTCACGAACATAAGCCTCATCTCTAGATTGAGTCAATATCTCGCGTCGAAATATTTCAAATTTCTGGCAAAGTATCTCATCACCTGCAATAGAGCGGGCACGTACTAATGCCTGATGCTCCCAAAGCCATGCACTTTTCAACTGATAGTGTTCATAGGCTTTTAGACTTGTTACCAATAAACCTGCTTCACCTGAAGGTCTTAAGCGTGTATCAATTTCATAAACACGACCATCTAGCGTTTGCGTAGTCATCAAAGACATAAACTTTTGGGCAACACGCATAGCGAATTCAAAGCCACTAATTGACTTCGTTCCATCAGTATCTGCTTGTTCATCTAGATAATGAATAAAGACAAGGTCTAAGTCAGAACCGTAGCCCAGCTCAATACCTCCTACTTTGCCATAACCAATGACAGCAAAAGCTTTATAGTCGAGTGAGCAGCGTTTTCCATCAACATCGCAAGGGTAACCATGACGTTTTGCTACTGTTTGATAAGCTAAATTAAGTGTTGCATTCACACTAACCTCAGCAATATCAGTTAATGCATCAGAGACTTTCATAAGAGGGCTTTCAGCTAACACATCACTTGCAGCGACCGTTAACACATTACTCTTTTTAAACAGGCGAAGTACCCGCATTTGATCTTCAACCTGATCAATTTCGATACGAAGTAATTGCTGACGTAATGAGTCTTCCAAGTCCTTACGTTTTGGTAATTCAAAGTCCATCGATAAAAACTCATCAAGCAGTACTGGATATTGCGTTAGCTCTTCACAAATCCATGGACTTACGGTCGCCATTTTAACTAAGCGTTGTAATGCCCCTTTACTTTCAATCAGCATGACTAAGTACACTGTCCGGCGCATGACCGATTCAATCAGCGGCATTAAACGTAAAAGTGCTGTTTGAGGTTGTTCGGACTGTAAGATCACTTCAATTAAATGAGGCCAGAATGTTTTTAAACGCTGAACTGCATTTGAAGGTAGTTTTTTAAGTGCATGACCGTGCCAAAACTCATGAATCAGATTTTTCGCATTGTCATCCAACACTTCATCTAATTGCTGCTCTAACTGCCCAAAGTTTTCAGTCGCTGCATTTGAACTTGTGTCTTCAATCAATTGCTTAAATTGAACTTTTACTTTCTGGCGTTTCTCGTTTAAAATATCAATAAATTCATTCCAGCTCGCAAAGCCCAAGGTATCTATAATGCGTTGTCTTAGGTCAATTTCTTCTGGCAATAGCTGAGTTTGCTGATCATTGAGGGCTTGAATTGCATGTTCAACACGGCGTAAAAACAGATAGGCATCTTCTAATTCTAAAACGGCTTGTCTTTCTAACAAACCTGCTTCGCCAATGTGCTCAAGGCTAACTAAACACTGGCGATCTTGCAGCTCACGTTTAGACCCTCCATAAATAAGCTGAAAGACCTGAACAATAAACTCAATTTCGCGAATACCACCCGCCCCAAGTTTAATATCATCCTCGATATGACGGCGTAGAACTTCTCGCTCAATCATCGCTTTCATATCGCGCATAGCAGCAAAGGCGGTGTAATCGACATAGCGACGGAAAACAAAAGGACGTGTCATTTCTAACAAGTCTTGCCCTTCTTTACCCCCAGTTACAACACGTGCCTTAATCCATGCATAGCGTTCCCATTCACGACCATGCTGACTTAAATATTTTTCCAAAGCTGCATGACTAATCGCCAATGCCGAGCCATCCCCCCAAGGACGCAAGCGCATGTCTACTCGAAACACAAAACCATCTGCGGTAATGTGCTCAAGCAAATAAATGAGTTTTTGTCCCCATAAAATACAGAACTGCTGTACATCAATGCATTTACGACCATTGGTTTCGCCTTGTTCATCAAAGGCAAAAATTAGATCAATATCACTCGAGAGATTAAGCTCTTGTGCACCGAGCTTACCCATCGCAACTACAATCAAATCTTGAACTTTGCCAGAGTAACCGACAGGTTCACCGTGTTTCGCTACGAGTGCTACACGTGCAAAAGCCTTTGCCGCACAAATGCTGGCATCGGCAAAATCAGAAAGTTCACGAGTAAGTGTGACAACATCGGTAAGCTGATTGGCATCTTGCCAGATCCAGCGAAACATTAAACGACCACGCAAAATACGAAGTGCGCGCATCCAAGATGTTTCGTCACCAATTCCATCTAATGTGGTTTGTACAAATTGATAAATTTGATCAGTTGAGAGCGGTGCAGTAAATTGATCTATTTGGTAATCTTGTTCTAAAACAGCCTGATGCAGGCCTAAAACTTGTTCTGCATACTGACTAGCACGCAATGTTTTTTGTAACTGCTCCGCATTCATATAAAAAGCTCTTTTCCTCGTACTCTCTTTTTAGTTATAGCAGTTCGAGTAGTGGTAGGAAAAGGGATTAGACTAATTTTGCTTCCGATGATGATTGATATTCGATATGAGGATCATGACTGTCTTGAGCCGAAGGTAATAAAACTTTAAATGTAGTTCCAACACCCTCTTTGGAACTGACATTAATTTTCCCCTGGTTAATCTCGACAAAACGTTTACACAAGCTCAAACCTAAACCCGCACCTTTTTCACCTGCGGTACCTTTGAAGCTGGCCGTAATACGTGGATGGAACAAATTCGCCATTTGTTGCTTGGTCATACCGAGACCTGTGTCTCGCACTGTTATTTCAATATTTTCGCCAGTTTGTTTGGCTTCAATAAAGACTTTGCCCGAACCATCAACATCTGTAAATTTCAGCGCGTTTGACACCAAGTTTTGAATCACTGAGGTCATCATATTGATATCAGCATAGATTTTTAAATCTTCTGGAACAGCATTCACCAATTCAATATTTTTCTTTAAAGCTAAGGTATATAAAACATCAAAAACGATATTACTGACTTGTCTAAGGTTAAAGTTAATCGGGTGATAAACAAAACGCCCACCCTCAGCCATCGCCCATGTCAGTAAACTTTCGAGCAAGTTATAGGTCGATTGAGAAGTGTCATATAGATAGTCTGCAATGTTTTGAATGCTCGATTCATCTAAAGTTTCACGCTCTTTGGCGAGTACTTCTGAAAAACCTAGCAGACCATGAAATGGCGCTCGTAAGTCATGCGAAATAATCGAGAAAAATTTAGTTTTACTTGAGTTAATCGCGACTTGCTGCTCATAGAGTTCGTTTAACTCTTCGTAGTTAAACTTCAACTCGACTTGTTGCATAAAACTAGAACAATAATCGAGCAATAATTGAATATCATCATCTTCAAACGTTGACGCATCATCATCGAAAAAGACAGCAAACCCCATTGAGGTTTTATCAGGGTGTAAAAGATGCACAGCCAATGCCCTGCTGCACTCAATATTTAATTCTTTTAAATAGTTGATTAAATTTTGATATGAGGGATGTAAGTGATTAATGATCTGTTGTTTGGCGAAGCACTGTTTTAAATGCTTCGATGGCTTAAACGAAATTGCCGTCATGCCTTCAGGGCAACGGTGCCAAAAGTAAGGTTCCTGATTAAAAGTCAATAAGGCTTTTTTACAATTCAAAAGACGAAGACTAAACCGGAAAAATTGCTCGATGTAGTTCTGCTCGGCGTTTAATCCAAGCAACAGAGATATCCTACAAGCACTTAACTGCTCAACCTGATTTAGTTCTAAACGTTGGAATGCCATTGCCCGCCTCACAGATTATGTCGTTTTTGGTCGGAACCGCTTTCAATAAATGTACTTATAATCATTATGATCTACTACAAACTTTAACACAGTACATTAAAAGAGCAACGTTCTTTTCAAAATAGAAATGTGAAGTTTCAATTAAAGGTTTTCAGATACATAAAGTGGGTATGCTTGAGGAAAATACAACAAATATTTGAAGGTAGACAGTTGTAAGATGTTAGAAATGCGAGTTCAGAATACTAGCAAAAACAGAATAAAAAATAATATTTGAATAAGAATTATACAGTCCGACTGAATACGCTTGGCACATCGCTAAGCCTATAGTAGAAATTGTAGGCAGAAGGATGCTCACACGATTTCTTTTATAAAAAGGTATAACGAACCTTCAGATATAAAAATACCGCTTAAGTAGCGGTTTGTCTGCTTCAAATTCATAACGAGACGCCAAACTCGACCACCATTTGGGTGGTAGCTTAGATACTTTGTAGGGTCAAATAATTTATGAATGTAATTTTAAAATACTGTAGTATCTTCAATTATCTTCAAATTTATCTAGTGATAATAGGCTCAAAAAATGTTTTTTCATTTTCGAATTTCATCATTTAAATCCATAAAAGACCTAGAAATTTCAGTTGGCCAAGTAAATGTAATTATTGGTGAAAATGGTGCTGGAAAAAGCAATTTTTTAGAAGCTTTAGCAGTTTTTAGTGCTGGGCTATCCAATAAATTAGATAATGAATTTTTAACTGCTAGAGGAATTCGAGTAGTTAGCACAGAAACTATGTTTTCAATTTTCTCAAACCAACCATCTACTAGCTCATCTATTTTCGCTTTTGATACTTTAGGTGGGGTAGCTGTAATGTTGGATTATGATAAAGAAAGTCCATATCCAACTTTAAATCATAATATAGGCTACGCTACGACTGATATTGAAACAGATGAATCACAATTTTTTTATACAAATGATGGAGATAGCCTGTTAAATCAGAAAGTAGAAGAATTGTACAAAAATATTGCTGATAAATATGGATCAGTTGATGAATACGATAAAAAATTGCGTGAATTCATGTCAACAAATACAAATGATATTAAGGCACCTAATTCAATTATAGAAGACTTACTCAAAATATCTCCATATTTAAATATTCAAAGCTACTTTGACTCATACAACAATAAGAAAGAACTGAGGAAAAAAGGAGACTTTGTAATTTATTCACCGGAAGCATCTAAACTTCGAATATTCGAAAGTGAATCTCAGATTGAACCACTTGGAGTAAATGGTGAAGGATTACTGAAACTTTTAAGAGTAATGAAAGAACATGAAAATGAAAAATACACCAAGATTTTAGATATAGCTTCAATGTTTCATTGGGTAGATAATATTTTTATGGGTGAAAAGGAGGATTCAAAAACTGCCAATAAAATTGAAATTCATGATCGTTTTATGGATTTTAAAATTGATCACCGTAGTGCAAATGAAGGCTTTCTTTTTGTTCTATTTTATGCAGCCTTATTTAGTTCTAAATATACTCCAGATTTTTTTGCTGTAGATAATATTGATGCCTCATTAAACCCTAAATTATGTCGCGTCTTAATTAAAGAATTAATAAAATTAGCGAAAGAAAATAGTAAACAAGTATTTGTTACTACACACAATCCTGCAATTTTAGATGGATTGGATTTACATGATGATGAACAAAGATTGTTTGTAGTAGAACGCGATGATGAAGGAGCAACTCAACTTAGACGTGTGGGTGTAAATGACCTACCGAAACCTACTCGTTCAGGTCAATCAATTAAATTATCTGAAAGTTTTATGCGCGGCTTTTTGGGCGGTTTGCCAACCAATTTCTAAGAGATATGAATTAAAATGAAATTAGGGGTTATATGCGAAGGTCCTACAGACTTTCATGTTTTAAAACATACCATACAAGCTTATTTAGATCCTATACAAATTCGGGATATACAGCCTCCATTAAATGCCCAACAAACTCAAATAGCAACAGATGCTTGGGGAGGATGGGAAAAAGTCAGTGATTATCTAAAATCAGAAGATTTTTTAATGCTATTAGAAAATATGGACTACGTAGTTATTCAAATTGATACAGATGTTTGCGAACATAGAAATTTTAACGTTAGTCCCATTAGTTTAGCTAATACTAATCACAATGAATTTTATGAACTCATAAAACAGAAACTATTAGAATGGATTGATTCTGCTGGTATCCCCTTTAATAAAAAGAAGGCTCAAAGATTTATTCATTACCAAAAACTTAGAAATCGTAAAATTAGTACGAACTATATCCATAAAATTATTTTTGCTATATCTGTCCATAGCTTGGAATGTTGGTTACTTGCATATCACGATACACGACCAAGAAGTTGCAAAATTACTGGCTGTGAAAATGCTTTAACCAGATACTTTGCTAGTATGAGGAAAACTATTAATAAAAATGCGAAAGATTATATTCAACATAGTCTAGATTTTAAAGATGCTAGAAATCATCCTCGAATATCGACTAAATCAGAAAGTTTCAAGCTTTTTGTAGACCAATTGGCAGCAATTTCAGCTTAAGAAAAAGAGAGTTTAAAACTCTCTTTTTTATTATGGGTATATCTTAGTCTTTTGACATTCACAAAAGGAAATGGCAGGCTTTCGTCTCCCTATTTAATCCACCATAATGTAGAGTACAAGGATAGTTGGGACAATAAAGGTTTCAAACTTTATTTTTAAAAATATCCTTCAGTACCTGTAAAGTATTATTCGTATTATTAGAACTGATACGCTCTTTTTCAATTTCAATTGTCGATTGTTCTTTTTCCAGAATAAAGTTTCTTTCTGTTGATAGAAACTCCTCCACACATAAAGTCAATAATTTATGATTATTTGCTTGTTTTGAAACGTGGACAGCTAAATTTTTATATTCAATATTAGTTAACTCATTTTGATAATATTTAATATCATCTAAGCTTTGTTTATATAGTTTTAAGAAAAAATATGCAAAAACTTCTATAAGCAAAACAAAAATAGCTTTAGGAAAAGTATTTATTAACATTTTCTCAAGACTATCAAATGACTGTGCATTTACTACAAAACTTCCTAGATATAATATTCCGCCAATACTAAGCATCATTCCTAGGGACAAATTAATGATAGCACTTTTAGATAACCTGTTGATTTCTCCATTTACTCTTGTTTCTATACTTTTAGCTTCTTGTAAAAAAATTTCAACTACAGTTTCAACTTTTACCTTTTCTCTAAATTCTTTAAAATAACTTTCATTAGAAGCAGATTCTATTTTATTTTTAATTAAATTAGTTACTTCCTCTACTTCACGATTATTATTTTCCTTCTTAACTGGGGAATAAGCTTCCTCAATATTTTTTTCTTTTCCTAACTCTCTATATAACTTAAGTTGTTTATACTTATTACTATTAATAAAATCATTTAACGAATTAACACTAGATTTACTAGAATCCAAATATAGTGAAATTGTAGATACTAATGCAAATAAAATTCCTACAAATACAGCAACATACTTTACGATTGTAAAATCTAATTTATCAGACATTTCCATAATATCTCGAATTAGGAAATATAGAGCAAAAACAACTACAAAAACCATTATTGCTGTTAAAACATAACCAAACTTTTTATTCATTAAAGAAAAACCGATACTAATAATAAAATTTTTATTGTTTTATTTTAACATAAAGTATCTTAGATACCATGGAGTTTTAGTACCAATAAAAAAATAAAAATTAAATTATAGCTCCATTAGATTAATCAGCTTTTCATTTCATTATAATTTTTAAACTGAACTATAGTTTCACCCGCTCATTCATTAATGGTATTGGCTATCCGTGTTTGTTCAGGAATAATTTCCTAATACCAATAGGTTTCACGCGCATCTTTAATTCAACCGAAGCTTTTAGCAAATTAAAAACTTGTCCAACAAAAAACCCCTAAGCCGTCAGCTTAGGGGTTTTCGTAGAATCTTACGATTCTGAATATGGTCCCGAGGGTCGGACTCGAACCGACACGTCATCTCTGACAGCGGATTTTGAGTCCGCCGCGTCTACCAATTTCACCACCTCGGGAGAGGAAGTATGTTTGTGTTGCGTATATTAGCGCGTTTGTAAAACTTGTCAAACCCTAAGTGAATATTATCGTTCACTTTTAGATCATTTAAACATTTTTCATGATTTAGGTCAGAAGCACAGCCATAAAAAAGCGAAAAAGTTTATACTAGGCCCAATTTTTGTGGTGTTTTTTCTCAAATATGCAACTGTCTGACTTTTCCTTTGAATTACCTGATGAACTCATTGCCCGTTATCCTCTTGAATCACGTAGTGCTTCACGATTGTTGCACTTAGATTCAAAGGGTCAATATCACGATCACATGTTCACAGACATTATCGATCTGTTCGAAGAGGGTGATTTGTTGGTGCTTAATGACACCAAGGTCATGAAAGCTCGACTTAAAGGAAAACGCTCTACAGGCGGTGCAATTGAGATTTTGGTTGAGCGTATGCTGAACCACACTACAGCGTATTGTCATATCAAATCGAGTAACTCGCCTAAAGCGGGTGCAGAGCTTTTTGTTGGTGCAGATAATATTCCTGTGATTGTACGTGGCCGTCACGAAAATTTATTTGTGGTTGAGTTTTCACAGCCGATCTTGCCTGTTCTTGAGCAATATGGCCAGTTACCTATTCCACCTTACTTTAACCGTGAAGCGGAAGAAATTGACACTGAACGCTATCAAACGGTTTTCCATAATCCTGAAAAAATTGCCAGTGTTGCCGCTCCTACTGCGAGCTTGCACTTTGATGAAGAGTTACTAGCAAAGTTAGAGCAAAAAAATATTCAAAAATCTTTTGTGACTTTACATGTCGGTGCTGGCACCTTTATGCCTGTTCGTACTGATGACATTACCAATCATGTCATGCACAGTGAATGGTGTGATGTTCCTCAAGAAACTATTGATTTAATTTTGGCGACTAAAGCACGCGGCAATAAAGTGATTGCCATTGGTACAACTGCGACACGTGCTTTAGAAAGTGCAGCTCAAGCTCATGGCGGTAAAATTGCAGCTTGGACGGGCGACACACAAATCTTTATCTATCCGGGTTATGAGTTCTGCATCGTAGACCGTTTAATTACCAACTTCCATTTACCAGAGTCTACCCTGCTCATGTTGGTATCAGCGCTATCAAATCGAGACAACATTTTAGCTGCCTACGAACATGCAGTTAAAAGCCGCTATCGTTTCTTTAGCTATGGCGATGCAATGTTGATTGATAAGTTAGAAGCTTAAAAATTAAATTCTGATCGATATTGTTAATCATCTATAATATGGATGCAAATATTTAGCAATATCGATTAGCTTTACCAAGTCGATTATAATTTTTATAAGCCTGAATTTTAGATATTTCCTTCATTAAAATATCTATGCCATAAAACCTATCCTTAGTTTCTCCAATCTTTTTATATAACAGCTACATTTAGTAGTAGAACTACATCGCAGAATCAAGGAAAATAGCCCTCTTTTTAGCAGCGAACTGTTTCTTCGCCTCTGCTCGTGTTCAGGATTTTTAGATGAAGTTTGAAAAATTAGGTCAGTCGGGGCGCGCCCGTCGTGGTCGTTTAACTTTAGAACATGGTGTTGTTGAAACACCTGTTTTTATGCCAGTGGGGACTTACGGCACAGTCAAAGGCATGTTACCTCGTGACATCGAAGACATTCAGGCACAAATTATTTTAGGAAATACATTCCATTTATATTTGCGTCCGGGTCTTGAAGTGATTAAAGAACACGGCGGTTTGCATGACTTTATTAAATGGAATAAGCCAATTTTGACTGACTCTGGCGGTTTCCAGGTTTTTAGTCTTGGCGCAATGCGCAAAATCAAAGAGGAAGGTGTTACTTTCCGCTCACCGATTGATGGTTCAAAAGTATTTTTATCACCTGAAATTTCTATGGAAATTCAGCAGGTCTTGAACTCTGACATCGTGATGATTTTTGATGAATGTACACCTTACCCTGCGACACATGAAGAAGCTCAAAAATCATTGCAGCTTTCTTTACGCTGGGCAAAACGTTGTAAAACTCATCATCATGATGAGCTCAAAAATCACAATGCGTTATTTGGCATTATTCAAGGTGGCATGTATGAAGACTTACGCGATGAGTCTTTAAATGGCCTTTTAGAAATCGGCTTTGACGGTTACGCAATTGGCGGTTTATCTGTAGGTGAACCTAAAGAAGAGATGATCAAAGTTTTAGATTATCTACCGAATAAAATGCCGCATGACAAACCGCGTTATTTGATGGGCGTTGGTAAACCAGAAGATATCGTTGAAGCGGTGCGCCGCGGTGTCGATATGTTTGACTGTGTAATGCCGACTCGTAATGCTCGAAACGGTCATTATTTTGTCACTGATGGTCTGGTACGTATTCGTAATAGCAAATATCGCCATGACCAGAGCCCGCTCGATCCACATTGCGATTGCTACACTTGTAAGAACTTTACCCGTGCTTATCTATTCCACCTTGAAAAATGTGGAGAAATGTTGGCATCTATGCTCGGTACTATTCATAACTTACGTTATTACCAACGTTTAACTGAAGGTATGCGTGATGCATTAGACAATGGCACATTTGATGAATTTGTTCAGGACTTTTATGCCCGTCGTGGTTTAGAAGTTCCACCATGTCCGGTTGATGAATAAGCCAGATTTGCGCTCAACCTCAAGACAAGGTAAATTGCAAAACGAATTAGGATTATGTCAGTTATCTGACTCATATTTTTAACTTTAGGAAATCAAAATGAGCTTTTTAATTTCTGCTGCTCATGCAGCACCGGCAGCTGGCCCAACTAATGGTATTTTGCCAAACATCTTGATGATTGTCGTATTCGTTGCAATCTTTTATTTCTTAATTTGGCGCCCTCAAGCAAAACGTGCTAAAGAACACCGTTCTTTAATCGAGAGCTTAGGTGTTGGTAGTGAAGTTGTTTTCGCTGGTGGTTTAATGGGCAAAGTAACCAAAATTGAAGGTGACTATGCAGTTGTTGAACTTAGCCGTGGTGTAGAAGTAAAAATTCAGCGTGCCAGCGTAATTTCAGTATTACCTGAAGGCACTCTAAATAACCTTTAATCATAAAACAGTCGTGCTTTAGCACGGCTTTTTCATTTAAGAAGAAAGCGAATGCGTTACCCTGCATGGAAATATTTACTGATTCTGGTTGTTCTGGTAATCAGTACATTATACGCACTGCCAAGTCTATATCCGGATGAGCCCGCTGTTCAAATTTCCGGTGCCAAAGCTGGTACCCAAATTGATCAAAGTGTGGTGAAAAAAGCAGAGCAAATTTTAAAAACAGCAAATATTGCGAGCCATGACAATACTTTTACAAATAATGCTGCCCTATTGCGTGTCAGTTCATCTGAAGCACAGTTAAAGGCAAAAGAAGTATTACGTCGTGACTTAGGTGATGAATATGTTGTCGCCCTAAACCTTGCACCAACTACACCGGAATGGCTGCAAAAGATTGGGGCAAAACCAATGAAACTTGGTTTGGACTTACGTGGTGGTGTCCACTTCTTGCTTGAAGTAGATATGGACAAAGCCGTTGCCCAACGTATGGAAACCTCTGCCACCGATTTGCGTCGTCAGTTCCGTGAAAACAAGATCAAATTTAACAGTCTTGCATTAACGAATAATGTGATCACTGTTCAATTTGCTGACAATGCTGACCGTGATGCAGCAATGGATTTTTTACGTCGTAATGGGAATGAATATACCCAACAGGCATTAGCAAGCTCTACAGGTTCTACTTTAAAGCTTACTTATACTGATGTACGTCGCCAAGAAATTCAGTCATATGCGGTAAATCAGAACTTAACAACATTACGTAATCGTATTAACGAACTTGGTGTTGCAGAAGCATTGGTACAAAGTCAGGGTAGCAACCGTATTGTTGTTGAATTACCGGGTGTACAAGATACTGCTGAAGCTAAACGTGTTTTAGGACGTACTGCGAACCTCGAATTCCGTTTAGTTTCTGACTCAAATGATCAATATATTGATCCATATACGGGTAAATATAATGGTCAACCTTTACCTCCGGGCACAGAAGTTTTTGCTTATGAGTCTTTAGATAGCGGCCGTCAACTCTTATTGCAACGTAACCGAATCTTGACTGGTGAGCGTGTTCAAAATGCAAGCTCTGGCTTTAGTCAGGACTCTGGCGGTGCCGAGGTAAATATTACGCTCGACAGTGCTGGCGGTAAGCTAATGTCTGATGCAACCCGTAATGCTGTTGGTAAACGCATGGCGGTATTGTTCATCGAGAACAAGCAAAAAATTAACTATGTAACAGATCCAAAAACTGGTGCACAAACAGAAGTTCGTACGCCATACACTGAATCTGTAGTCATTAACGCAGCAACAGTTCAGGCTGTTTTAGGTTCGACTTTCCGTATTACAGGCTTAAGTTCTCCTCAAGAAGCATCTGAACTTGCATTAATGCTTCGTGCTGGTGCTTTGGCTGCGCCAATGTACTTTGTTGAAGAGCGTGTAGTTGGTCCAAGCCTTGGTCAAGAAAACATTGATAAAGGTGTATTGTCTACTCAAATCGGCTTCTTGCTCGTTGCAATCTGGATGGTAGTCTTCTTCCGTCTATTCGGTTTAATCGCGAACTTTGCACTTGTGTTTAACTTGGCAATGATTTTAACCGTCATGTCATGGATTGGCGCTTCCCTCACCTTACCGGGTATTGCGGGTATCGTTATTACCATTGGTATGGCGGTCGATGCCAACGTATTGATATGTGAGCGTATCCGAGAAGAAATGCTCTGGGGAGCCTCACCCAAACAGGCCATTGTGGCCGGTTATGATCGAGCCTATAACACCATTTTTGACTCGAACTTAACCACGTTCCTCGTTGCATTCATCCTGTTTGCAATTGGTACAGGTCCAATCAAAGGTTTCGCCGTAACATTAATGATCGGTATTATTTGTTCAATGTTTACTGCAATTACAGTAACTCGTGCAATCGTACAAATCATTTATGGCAAACGCCGTAACTTGAAAAAGTTGAGCATTTAAGGAGATCGATGATGACTAAAGTGACTCAACAAGATTCAAAACAATATGGTCGTCCGGATGATTCAAAAATCATCCCGTTCATGAAGATTGCCAAACCTGCGGCAATCTTCTCGATCCTTATTACTTTAGCGAGTATTTTCTTTATTGCGACTAAAGGTCTTAACTTAGGTTTGGACTTTACAGGTGGTGTTTCAGCTGAGCTTAACTATGCTCAACCAGCCAATCAGTCAGAAGTTATTCAGGCGCTCGATAAAGCTGGTTTTAAAGATGCTGTAGTACAAACCTTAGGTAGTAATAAAGACTTACTTGTGCGCATGCCAGTACAAGAAGTTAAGGTTGAAGACCTTAATAACGCGATCACTAAGGCTGTACAATTACCAAATAATGCTGCTGAAGTTCATAAAGTGGACTCTGTAGGTGGTCAGGTTGGTAACGAACTCTATGTTCGTTCTGCTGGCGCGGTTGCACTTGCACTTATCTTAATGTTGATCTACGTAACCATCCGCTTTGAGTTCAAACTCGCGATGGGTGCCGTAATGTCTTTATTCCACGACATCATCATTATTATTGGTGCTTTTGCATTATTCCAATGGCCATTTGACCTTACAGTGTTAGCTGCGGTACTTGCTGTTATTGGTTTCTCGCTTAACGATAACATTGTAGTGTCAGACCGTATTCGTGAAAATTTCCGTAAGATTCGCGGTGCGACTCCTCGTGAAATCGTCGATATTGCGTTAACTGAGACTTTACGTCGTACCATTCATACATCAATGACTTTATTGCTGGTTGTACTAGCAATGATGTTCTTAGGTGGTGATGGCCTACACTGGTTCTCTGTGGCAATGTTTGTTGGTGTATTTGTTGGTACTTATTCTTCGATTTATATCGGTACTGCATTTGCATTATGGCGTGGTCTTAACCGTCAAGACTTCATCGTTCAGGTTAAACCTGAATTTGAGGATGAAATTCCTTAAGCTGTCGAAAACAAGACAAATAAAAAAACCGCGATTCATTCGCGGTTTTTTTATTTGATTCAAAAATTATTTACGGCGTAATGCATCCGAAATAGCTTCAACCAATTGTTGAGAGATTTCTTGTTTAGAGGCTTTCTCTAATTCACGCTTTTTCATGTGATAGCTTTCAGCAAAGAAAACTGTCATCGCATTCTCATCAGAAGCAAACCCAATATCAGCACGAGATACATCGTTGCACGCAATCATATCTAGTTTTTTAGCCACTAGTTTTCCTGCCGCATATTCTTCAACATTTTGCGTTTCGGCTGCAAAGCCCACCATAAATGGACGTTTTTCCTGACCTGCGATTGTTGCCACAATATCCGGATTTTTAACAAGGGAAACATTCAACTCATCCCCTGCTTTTTTAATTTTATGCTCAGCAACTTCTGCTACGCGATAGTCTGCGACTGCGGCAGTGGCAATAAAAATATCGCAGCCTGTTTCTAGTGAACTCATACTGACATCGAGCATTTGTCGTGCTGAGGCAACATTTACACGTTGAACACCATTAGGCGTATCTAAACTTACAGGTCCCGCAATCAGAGTCACTTGCGCGCCAGCAGCATAACAAGCAGCGGCTAAAGCAAAGCCCATTTTTCCAGTACTATGGTTTGAGATATAACGGACAGGGTCAATCGCTTCACGTGTTGGCCCAGCAGTAATAACTACTCGCTTACCTGCCAACAGCCCAAATTTCTCAGCGATGGCACGTTGAGCTTGATGGAAATAGCCAGCGACTTGGCGAGCAATTTCTTCTGGCTCAGGCATACGGCCTAAGCCAACATCACCACAAGCCTGCTCACCCGCATCCGGCATGATCACATGCACGCCATCTTCGACCAAGGTTTGCAAATTACGTTGTGTAGCTTTAGCAGCCCACATTTGCTGGTTCATCGCCGGAGCTACCCAGACAGGAGATTTTGTTGCCAAAAAAACTGTACTGAGCAAGTCATCTGCCAAACCATTCGCAAATTTAGCCAATGTGTCACAGCTTGCAGGTGCGACTAGTAATAAATCAGCCCAACGTGCTAATTCAATATGTCCCATACCCGCTTCAGCCGCAGGGTCTAGAAGTTCAGTATGAACAGGATTACCAGAAAGAGCCTGAAAAGTTAGTGGTGTAATAAATGCCTGAGCACCATGTGTCATCACTACTCGCACGTCAAAGCCATAATCTTTGAGGCGGCGGACTAAGATGGCACTTTTATAGGCAGCAATTCCGCCAGTAACAGCTAAAACAATGTTTTTATGAGGAATAACGCTTAGATCAAAGCTCACGAACAGGATACCTTTCTGTTGCAGTGGCGCTCACAATAGCATTAAATACGCGCAGACCCAAGATTGATTGGGCAAACAAAATAAAATTTTAAGCGAATAATGCTGGGGAATATGAATACTTCTATTAAAAATTGGCCTGAACAAGAACGGCCAAGAGAACGGTTATTACAACAAGGTCCACAAAGTTTATCAGATGCTGAGCTACTCGCGATTTTTCTTCGCTCAGGTTCACGGCAATATTCAGCAGTAGAACTGTCGCGTTTACTCATTCAGCACTTCGGTAATCTTAATGCCGTGTTTGATGCCTCATTTAGTGAGTTAACTCAATTTAATGGCATTGGGGCAACGAAATATTCACAATTACTGGCAGTCAAAGAACTTGGACGGCGTTATCTCGATCATCATTTCCAGACAAATAATCTCAGCCTTCATTCATCAGATCTAGTTTTGGATTATTTGCGCTATGAATTAAAAGGCGAAAAACAAGAGGTCTTTGCGGTTTTGTGTCTAGATCCCGAATTAAGAAAGCTTCATTTTAAAAAGCTATTCTTTGGTTCAGTTCAGCATTGCACAGTTTCGATCAATCTAACCCTACGCTACGCCTTACAGCACCATGCTTGTCAGCTCGTTATTGCACACAATCATCCATTTGGTTCTCCACAACCATCTCCCGAAGACATTACCTTAACTCAGCAACTCGAACAGGCTTGTCAGCTTGTCGAAATTCGTTTGCTTGACCATTTTATTATCTCACCAGAAGGGAGCTTTTCCTTTGCTGAACAACAACTGCTCAACCCAGCAACAATATCAATTCAATGATATTGACAAAGTACTACTAAGCCTAGAATATCAAAACAAAAATAGCGATGTTTAAAATAAAATGATTGTTCGGGAACAGCCTAGTATTTTCAAAGTATTATTCTCTTGGCGAGGCACAATTTTACCCAAAATTTTGCCATCCCTAGGCGTTGTGATGCTGATCTCGGCAATCATTGGTGGAGTCGAATACATCAATCTTTATCGCTTTCCAGAGATTCCTTTGGTTGGCTTCACACTCATTGGTGTCGTACTTTCAATCTTCCTAGGGTTTAAAAATACTGCGTGTTATGACCGTTGGTGGGAGGCCCGAAAATTATGGGGTGTTTTGATTGCAACTTCACGCCATTTTGACCGTGACTGCCGTATTTTAACTCAAGCTCGCCGTGAGCGTGTTATTCAACATGTGATTGTTTTTGCTAATGTATTGCGTGACCGTTTACGTCGTCAGACGGCGAACCCAACTGAGTTGATCCAAACCAGTGGTATGAGTCAGCAAGCACTCACTCAACTCTACCAACAAAATAATGCCCCTCAGTACACGCTCAGTCTCATTCACTGGGAATTGTTGCAGGCACTTAAAGAAGGCGAAATTTCTGACATCATTTATGCACAAATGAATAAGAATGTTGCCGACTTAAGCGTCGTACAAACTGGCTGTGACCGAATTGCCAATACGCCTATTCCATTTGCTTATTCAGTTTTACTTAACCGCACAGTCTATTTTTTCTGTTTTATGTTGCCGTTTAGTCTGGGTTCATTGCTTGGATTGGCAACACCTTTACTCGTCGGAATTTTAGCATACACATTTTTAGGTCTAGATGCGCTAAGCTCTGAAATTGAAGAGCCCTTCGGTACGCAAAGTAATGACTTACCGCTAGATGCTATGGTGCGTAGTATCGAGATTGAACTATTAGGGACTCTCGGTAAACCTACCCCACCACCCATTCAGGCTCAAGATAACAACTTACTGTAAAGAGTTTAAACAAAACGTTCCCAAATCCCATACTGCTTATCAGTGGGTTTAGGTGTATTTCCTAGTTTAATCCATGGCATATTTTCACCATGAAAATCACTGCCAATTGAAACTGCCAACTGATATTGTTCAATCATTCGATCAATCATTTGGCGAGTAGATAGAGGTTCCATTGGTGGAGGTAACTCAATTGCGTCTCCACCTGAAGTCGCGAATAATTCAATTAAATAACGAACATTAGTTGCAGATAAATCATAACGGGTCGGATGTGCTAATACTGCGAACCCTTTACTTTGATGAATCACATCAATGGTTTCTTTTAAG
This sequence comes from Acinetobacter sp. D009, assembly GCF_038562025.1. Taxonomy (NCBI): domain Bacteria; kingdom Pseudomonadati; phylum Pseudomonadota; class Gammaproteobacteria; order Moraxellales; family Moraxellaceae; genus Acinetobacter; species Acinetobacter sp. D009. The sequence goes on along the minus strand of NZ_CP151886.1, from coordinate 539,150 downwards.
CCTAGTCCTTCAAACTTTACAAAAGCACGTTTTCCTTCTTTTAAGAAACGATCAAATGCTTGTTGAGGACGAGTCACGACATTTTTCTCGACCAATGTTTTAGCAATATGAGTTCTTGTTACCCTATCCGCCTGATTTTCTACTTTGGCAAGAACATCATCATAAATCTGAAAACCAATACATTTTTCTAATAGCTCACAAATCACTTTAGCTCTTTGCGCTCTAATTCTTTTTTGTTGTTCTAATGCTTCTAAAATTGGTGCTTCATCTTGCATATTTAAAGCAACAATATGTACACCATAACTCTTCTTAGTGGTTGGGCGCGACCATTGACTAGAAATCTCTGCGCCAGAAATAATATTTAAATCATGGCCTTGTGCAGCAATTTTTGCACGCTGCAACCCATCCATTGTATCGTGGTCAGTCAAAGCCAACGTATGCAAGTTCACATCAATAGCAGCTTGCACCAGCAATTCCGGAGACAAAGTTCCATCAGAAATATTGCTATGTGTATGTAAATCTATGCCTTGCATCTTTTATACTATGCCATTCGCCAAACCTGATCAGATACTCTAACATGAAAGCACTTCTGGACTTTGTTCCATTAATTATTTTCTTCTATTTATATAAAACAGTTGATCCAACTGACACCCAGCATCCTTTACTGAAACTGATCGGGTCTGCTGGTGGTGCCGATAATAATAATATTCTTGTAGCGACGACTGGCTTAATTATTTCAATGCTTGTGGTATATGGTGCCCTATTCGTTTTCCAAAAATTCCGTCTTGACAAACAACAGTGGTTTGTATTGTTTATGACTGTAATTTTTGGTGGTATCACCCTCATGTTAAGTGACGATTTCTATATTCGTCTTAAAGCTGCGATTTTAAATTTAGTTTTTGCAGGCGCATTCTTGGTTTCACCTTGGTTTGGTAAAGACCGTAAACCACTCATTCAACGCTTATTTGACCCGATTTTAGATTTGAGTGAAAAAGGTTGGAAAAACCTCAATTTTGCTTGGGCTGCGATGTTTGTTGTGATGTCTTGTCTGCATGTATTCTTCGCATTTTTATTTCACGGTGGAAAATATTGGGGCGAATTTACTGCATTTGGTGACATGATCGTGATGTTTTCATTTATCATTATTCAGTTCATTATTTTACGCAAACATTTTAAGTCACCAGACGCTTAAAGTGCTTCCAGATTGATTATAGAGATACGATTACATGCCTTTTTTTGTTCTAAGCTGTACCGATAACGAAGGAACTTTAGAAAAACGCTTGGCAGTACGCCCTCAGCATATCGAACGCTTACAAAAACTCGATGATGAAGGCCGCCTTGTTACAGCGGGTGCTATGCCAAAAGATCCTAATGATCCGCAAGCAGGCTTCTATGGTAGCACCATGATTGTTGAATTCGACAGTCGCGAAGCATTAGATGAATGGTTAAAAGAAGAACCATTTCTTAAAGAAGGCATTTATGCTCACGTTGATGTAAAACCGTTTAATAAAGCATTTCCAAAAGGGTAATCGCATGCAGCTTGCAATCAAAAGCTTTCTTGGCTTGTGTTTGATATGTTCAACTGCTGGAGCAGTTGAACCTGCTGCGACACCAGCAACTCCTTCCCCAAGTGCGCCTTCAACTCAAGCCGCTAAACCAGCTCCAACATCTACAACTGGAGTCAAAACAGTAGCGACGACGGCACCAACTGCAACACAACCACTTACAGCAGAACAGCTCGCAAAGAACAAGCAACAGCAAGACGCAAAAATCAAAGCCTTAGTCCAAGATCAAGCATCTCGCTTAAAACAGCTAGAACATGCCAACCTTGAAGCGCTAGCCCAGAACCAAGAGTTACAGCTAAAAAATGATAATCTCTCTGTTCAGGTTCAAGTCTTACAAAGCGAACGAAGTGCGCAAATGTTTTTATATGGCGCTGTTACCTTAGCGGGTGGTGTATTGCTAGGTTTCTTTATTGCTAGTTATATTCATACAAAACGTCGACGCCAGTGGTAATACCAAGCGATCTATTAAATTCAATGAACGTATCAAACTGTATCCAAACAGCAGAGCTGGACTGGGAATTTGTCGATGGTATCGAGATTCCCATTTCTAAACAATTTGGTGATGTCTACTTTTCTAAAGATAATGGCCTACTTGAAACACGACATGTTTTTCTAAATGGTAATGACTTATCAGAACGATTAGCCAATTTAAAAGATTTTGAATATTTCAGTGTAGGAGAAACTGGTTTTGGTACAGGTTTAAATATTCTTGCACTCTGGCAACTTTGGCAGCAAGTTCGTCCTGATAATCAAAGTCATTTACATGCAATTAGCATAGAAAAATTTCCATTAAGTAAAGCTGATCTTATTCGCGCTTTAAATGTCTGGGATGAACTTAAACCGCTTGCAGAGCAGTTAATTGAACAATATCCCCTGCCTATTGCCGGATGTCATCGTTTAACTTTCCCTAAAGAACGTTTTAGTATCGATTTATGGCTTGGAGATGCGCAAGAAATTTTTCCAAGCATGGCTAAAACTAAAGCTGTGAATGCCTGGTTTTTAGATGGCTTTGCACCGTCTTGCAACCCAGACATGTGGGAACAAAATGTTTTAAACAATATTGTCCGTCTTTCAAGTTATGGCACTACATTTGCCTCTTTTAGTGTTGCTGGCATTCTAAAACGTGGACTAAAAGCACATGGTATTGATATTTCTCGTCCACGTGGTTTTGGCCATAAACGAGAAATGCTCAAAGCAGTCTGGAATCTGCCTGAATCTGATGAAGGTTCCACAGAATTAGGGCAAACTCACGCATTGGCTACAGAGCAACAGCATATTGCGATTATAGGGGCTGGTGTAGCAGGTTTAAGTACGGCGTGGGCATTTGCAGCACGTGGCCACCAAGTGACCTTATACGAGCAAACCAATGCATTATCGGGTGCCTCTGGAAATCCTTTGGCATTACTTAATCCGAAACTATGCCCAATTGAACAAAGTCATGAACATCTCATGACCTTAAGTTGGCAACATGCTTTAAATTTTTATAAAAATTTTAATGCATTCCGTTCACTTCAAATTCAACAAATTGCTTTGAAAAATACAGAAGAACTTCTCGATTTGGTAAATCAGTATCCAGCAGAAGTTGTTACCCACTCAACAAACTCACTTGAAACTGCATATTCTAGTATTTCACTAACCGAAGCGGGTTCCGTTTCACCACATCAATTACGTGATGAAATTTTGCAGCATCCATGTATCAATCTCAAAATTGCCCATGTCACAGCACTTGTTTCTTGTGAAAGTAAAGTTCAATTGCAAACCAATAATCAAGTTATTGCAGAAGCAGATCATGTCGTTGTGTGCTGTGCTCGAGAAAGTGCTGCCTTATTTGACAGCTATCCGCAGTTAAAACCAATACGTGGACAAGTGAGCTGGGTTGATAATACGTTTGCCCCTTTACCTTTAAATGAAGCGTATAGCTATGGCGGCTATTGCATGCAACTTGATGCTTCACAGATGATTTTGGGTGCGTCTTTCTACCCAAATCGTGAAGACCAAGATGTACTTCCCGAAGACCATGTGCATAACTTTGAATTAATCCACAGTGTGTTCCCTGAATATGCTGAAAAGTTACCATCACCTTCGGCATGGCAAGGACGTGCATCTATACGGGCACAAAGCTTGGATTATTTTCCTCTGGTTGGAAAAATGCAGGACAATAGCCGAATTGCTACTTTTGCTGGGCTTGGCTCTAAAGGTTTCTTATTTGCCCCGCTGTGCAGTGAAATCTTAGTTGCTCAAATATTAGGAGAAGCTTGTCCAGTACCAGACCGCTTATTACAAAAATTGAATCCTCAACGGTTCCAAAAGAAAGTGAAACCTAAAAAGCCTTATTTTAAACCGTAATAATTCACTTCAATAAAAAAGCACCCGAAGGTGCTTTTTTTTATGCGCCTTGCTCTAGAGGCAAGCCAGCATCACGAGCTGCACGTGTCCCGCCCATCAGCACGACATATTCACGCGAGGCATCCAATCCTTCTAGTTTCTCAGCTGCACGAGGAGCTTTGCTACCACCACCACATAAAATATAAATCGGCTGACCCGCAGAGACCTGGTTCAAAATATCAGCATTCAAATCATTAATTGGGCGATTCACCGCACCTTTAACATGCCCTTCTGCATAAGCATTAGTATCACGGACATCCCAGATAACAGCATTTTCTGGGAATTCAAATGTTGTAATTTCTTGTTTACGGATCATTGTGCACTCCTTTGATGTAAACAACACTTGGCAAATGAAGAAAACCCTCTTAGCATCTCAAATATTCTTTCACTTTGTAAAGGTCTAAACTATGCCTTCTTTCGATATTGTCTCTGAATTAGAGTTATTTGAAGTTAATCATGCTGTACAAAACACACAAAAAGAGATTGCAACACGCTTTGACTTCCGTGGTCACGATGTTTCTATCGAATTAAATGAAAAAAATAAAGAAATCAAAATCAGTACCGAAAGTGATTTCCAGTGTGAACAAGTTTATAACATGTTAGAAAATCATTTTTATAAACGTAAAATTGATGTTCAAGCACTTGATCCACAAAAAGCTGCGGCTTCAGGCAAAAACTTTGTACAAGTCATTAAACTTAAAGATGGTCTTGACTCTGATACTGCAAAAAAAATTAATAAAGCCATTAAAGAAAGTGGCGTTAAAGTGCAATCTTCTATTCAAGGCGACAAAATTCGTGTGACTGATAAAAAGCGTGACACCTTACAACAAGTCATGACTTTTTTACGTGAACAACAATTCGGTGTGCCATTACAGTTTAATAACTTTAAAGATTAATATCTTGTCGGCCATTTAAAGCTAAGGTAATCCCATGTCTCAATCCAATCGTCTATCAAAACTGGTAAAAGCAACTTCAAAATTCCCTAAAGGTATTCGGAGCACGCTTTGGAGCAAGGCGTTTGGCCGTATCGTACCAATGGTGGGTACAGCAAATATCCGCTATCTAGAAGTAGACTCAAACCACGTTACTGTCCGTTTAGATAACCAAAAAAATATGCAAAATCATATTAAAGGAGTGCATGCTGCGGCTATGGCTCTTTTAGCAGAAACTGCAACAGGTTTTCTAACTGGTTTACATATTCCTGATAATCGTATTTTATTAATCAAATCATTACATGTAGATTATTTAAAAGTGGTTGAAGGCGGTTTGACTGCTACAGCAACATTGTCTGCTGAACAACAAAAGTTTATTGCAGATAATGAAAAAGGTGAACTTGTGATTCCTGTTACTGTGATTGATGACGCAGGCAATGAACCAATTCAATGTCAAATGCTCTGGGCATGGTTACCTAAACGTAAGAAATAATAACTAATCTAAAGTATTTTTAGACGGTTATTTACCTCAAGATATAAAACTAATATTTTGTATCTTGAGGTTAAAAATGAAAAAAATATTAATTCTTTCCTCTTTATTTACCAGTTTAATATTTACAATTATAAGTTCTCACGCGACTGAACCCAGCATTAAAACCAGTAAAGTAACTTCGGCTAAATCAGAAGCTATTGATAAAGTAAGTGCTCAAAACAAAAGAATAGTGACCGACTTCTATGAAGGTGTCTTTTTAAAACATAAAGTCAAAGAATATGCAGACCGCTATATTGGTCAACAATACATTCAGCACAATCCTAATGTGCCAGATGGTAAAGCACCTTTCGTTAATTTCTTCACTGAAAAATTCCAAAAGAATCCTCAAGCTAAAAATGAGATTAAACGTGCGATTGCTGAAGGCAATCTTGTCGTTTTACATGTCCATTCGACTGAAAATGAAAAAGATCGAGGAAGAGCAATTGTTGATATATTCCGTGTTGAAAATGGAAAAATCGTAGAGCATTGGGATGTGATACAAAATATTCCTGAGCAAAGCAAAAATACAAATACGATGTTTTAATTTCTAAAAACTAGTTTTTCTTTTGAATAAAAATTAAAGCCTGAATACTAAGATTCAGGCTTTCTGATTCTTATTGAGTTTCCAAAAACTTCTGTTTCGCTTCTTCAGGTATTTGACGCTTATTACCTTTTACATCTACTGCTACAAAGGTAAAAACTCCTTCAGTAATGCGTATTGGTTCACGAGAGTCATCATGACTATCCCAAACTTCAATTTGCATCTGAATAGAAGTATTTCCAACTTTTAAGATCTTGGTATAGCAGCTAATGACAAAGCCAACTTTTACCGGAACCAAAAAGGTCATTTGATTAATAGAAATCGTAGCACAGCGACCACGACTGAAACGTTCTGCGTGAATTGCTCCAGCCAAGTCCATTTGTGACACAATCCATCCACCAAATACATCACCACTCCAGTTTGTATCTGCTGGCATGGCAATCGTTTGTAAGGATAAAATTCCTTCTGGTTTGGTATAAGCTTCTGACACCTTAGCTCCCGAAATTCGTTTGAAGTTGTTGATCGAGCCACTGCTGCAATTCAGGCGCACGTAATGCACCGCTAATACGCGCGACCTCTGTCGTTTTATTCATTAAGACAAGTGTCGGAATACTTCTCACATGAAAAGCTTGGCTCAAGCGAGGAGATTCTTCGGTATCAATCTTGGCAAAAATAACGCCTGGATTCTGTTTTGCGACCTGCGCAAAATGTGGAGCCATCATTTTACAGGGTCCACACCATTCTGCCCATAAATCTATAAGAATAGGTAGATCACTATTCGTGATGTAGTTACTAAAATTTTGCTCATTTAGCTCAATAGGTGCAAGCGGTAGTAATGGCTGATGACATTGCCCACAGCTTGGTTGCTCTGGAAGTTTTTCTTCCGGAACTCGGTTTTTAGCACCACACGATGCACATACAATAATCATTTACATCACTCCTATATGCTGATGTAAAAATTCTAATTGGGCTGTCACTGCTTTTTCAAACCATGAACCGTGATAGATATCAAAATGTTTCATATCCCATTCATGATAACTCACAAAAGGCGCAATATTTGTCGCAGCTTCACGGCTTGACTCAATAGGAATAAGCGAATCTTTTTGAGCAGCAATAAATAAAACAGGAATATTAATCTGGCGCACAACTTGGATTGGACGGTATCGCATCAGATTAAAAAAGACACGAGCAGGAACTTCCCCACTCCAATAATAATCAGGATTTACAATCGATAAATAGCCATAATAACTATCAGCCGTAGGCATAAAGCATAAGTTATGTTGATCAACAACAGGTAATCTCTTTGGATTAAGCCCCATCTTTGATCCCATATAATCCTGACTCGATAGCTTTAATGCTTGGGGATAGCGCTGCAAAGGATAGAGCTTGGCAGTTTCAGCACCATCTACATAAGGAATTTGTACTAAAACTGCTTGAATATTCTTTAACTCAGAAGCTAGGCTTAGCGCATATCCCCCACTTAAAGAAGTTCCCCAAAGCACAATCCTTCGGTTATCTACAAGTTTACAAGTCGAAGCATACTGAATCACCGTCTTCCAATCTTCTAATTGTGAATTGATGGAGACCATTTCTCTAGGCTTGCCAGTACTTCCGCCCCAATATCTGTAATCAAATAAAATAACAGCGTAACCTGCTTGTGCAAATCGCTGGGCATACTGAATAAGTTTAAATTGACGCAATCCGGCAAAACCATGCGCCATGATAATTACCGCAGATTTATTATTTGTTTTTGGAATATAAAAGTCAGCTGCGATCATTTCCTGATCACATGGAACATATAAAGGCTCAACCGTATAAGCGTGCATATGTGCTCCGTGGCATTATGGTCGAAGTAATGAATTTACAAAAAACATCCTGATCGCCTTTTAAAAAATCTAGAGCTGTTCTATGACATAAGTTTTATCTATGTAGGAACAACGTTTTAGTGTCTTGTATCTCAGGTTAAGCTTAATGCTATGATACAGCATAAGAGGTTTTGTTAAATTTTGGAGTGACGAAATGTCAGATAATGTTGGTTTCGCAGGTCAAATTGGTCCAGAACACGTTGGCCAAGTTGTAGAAAAAGGATTTAAATCTATTATTAATAACCGACCAGATATGGAAGGCGGCCCAGAACAACCTACAAGCGCTCAGATTGAAGAAGCAGCACGTCAAGTAGGCTTAGACTATGTTTATCAACCTGTTGTAGCTGGACAAATTACTGAACTAGATGTACGTACTTTTGCTAATCATTATAATGAATTGCCAAAACCTGTGCTGATGTTCTGCCGCACAGGAAACCGTTCAAACAACCTATATCAATTAGCAAAACAAATGGATTTATTAGACGATTAAATTATTGAATGAGCCAACGAGAAGCTCTATTTTTCCTAAAAAGTAGAGCTTTTATTAATAAAAAGAAAATATACAACTGTATCAATTCAACAGATATATAAATAATTTTCAGCTAAAGTATTAAAATCACATTAAATTTCTCAGTTCTCTTATGAATAAACTTATATTTTTATTGGTCAGTTGTCTTATTCTTAGTGCATGCTCATCTATGCAGGTCCGACCTACCGTAGGAGTTAGTATGGGAACACAACTCTAAAAAAAGAAGCAGCTTAAATGCTGCTTCTTTTTATATTAATTACCATTTGAACAATTTGGATCTATTCCATATGGGCTTTCTATATTTGGCCCATTAAGATCAGTAAGATTAACATCTTTCGATAAATAACCTAAAGTTAAAGATGTAGATCCTTTAATTAAACTTCCCGAAACTGTAGATTTAGCAGTTAACTGAACAGTTAACCATGATGCATAAATTTTAGGATATTGAATTTTAAGATCAAAACGTCCATTTGCATCTGTCGTATATTTATTATTGGTTGCAGCGGTACCTGCACTGTTGATATACGATACAACTTGGACTGTAGAATTTTCTTTAAGCGGCTTTAATTGATTAATAACGTCCCCATTCACATTTACAGCTTGGACTGGTGATGTACAGGCTGTTCTAATAACAGGAAGATATTCATCTGGTTTACCATCAGTTGGATTAGAAGTATCAACAAACCCATATCGCCCCTTATAATACGCAAGAGCATTAACGCCCATGACTACATCTTGATTGGGTATCGGTTTACCATCCACATCAGTCACTTGTACTGAAATATTTTTATAGTAGTAGACTCCATCACTTGAATCTTCCATTGTGGTCGGATTATATGCTACGGCAATAGCGCCTACTGCTACTGGTACATCAGAATTAACCACGTCAAGTTTATAAGTATAAATTTTTGTAGATTGGCCAAAGTTTGCTTCTAAAACAAGATCATCTGTTACGAACTGAGCAGCACTATATGATGAAGTTCTTTGATTTTCACTAAAAGATAAAGTATAGGTGATCTGACCATTTGCATCAGTTTGTGTCGAATTAGGAGTAAATTTGACACCATTTAAAACCGAATTTTTAACTTTAAGTGTAATCGCTTGGTTTGCTAAAGTTGCACCATTTGCATCTACAGCTGTTAATGTGACGGTTGTCTGATCACCTCTAACATTTAGAGAGGTTTTTGTAGCATCAAACAATACAATACTCGTAGTATCAGCTTCGACAGTACTGTTGCTACCTGTTACTGTCACTGTCTGTTCTTGAGTAAGTGTACCATTATTCGTAGAGACTTTTAATTTAAAACCATTTTTCACCAACTCATTTATCGAACTCGATGTTTTTGGTGTTTTTATAATGTATATAGCATTACCTGCCGCATCAGTAGTTTGAGTAGATACGCCTTCTATAGATACGTTATTTGTTGGATCATCTAATTCCAAAGTGACATTAGCACCAGCAACACCGCCTTTATTCTTATCTAAAGCTCTAACAGTAACAGTTAAAGTATCATTCGTTGCAGCAACTGATAATTTATCTAGTTCTATCTTTAAAGCTGTAGCAGTCGCTTGCTGAGATCCGCTATTATTACTTCCAGATGATGAGTTACTATTTGATGAACCATTTTGGTAATAGCCATCACCGCCTCCCCCGCCACAACTTGCTAACATAATTGACACAGCAATAGCCGACAACTTTAAGGTAAGTTGTTTTTTATACATACTTTTCATTTCCCCAATCTTTCCTAAAGGTATAAGATTTTTTAATTATTTATATTATTAGTGTAATCATATTCACCATACTCTGTAAACATAAATTACATTGTGTTTTATTATGTAACTTATTAAGTGAAAAACTTATAGATATTGGAATTTATAATGTTCGATATTATTATCATTGGCGCAGGTACTGCTGGTATTAGCGCATACAAAGAAGCCGTTAAACATACCAACAATATTTTAATTATAAATGATGGACCATGGGATACCACTTGTGCCCGTGTAGGCTGTATGCCAAGTAAAGTTCTCATCTCTACAGCAAACCGTATGTTTGACATTCAAAATGCTCAAGAGGTTGCTTTAGATGTATCTGCAAATATTAATACTGATCAAGTGATGCAGCATGTACAAACTTTACGTAACAGATTTACACAAGCAACTTTAAAAGATGTAGATCAATGGCCGACTGAGCATAAAATTTCTGGCAAAGCATATTTTATTGATGCACAAACTGTAGAAGTTAACGGAAAACGGTATAAATCAAAAAGTTTTATTCTGGCTGTTGGTTCAACTCCTAATTATGATCAAATTTGGAAGCAAGAATTAGGAAACCGGCTTATAACAACAGACCAAATATTTGAGTTAAAAACACTTCCTAAATCTATTGCTGTAATTGGTAGTGGTGTGATCGCTCTTGAGATCGCACAAGCTATGCATCGTCTAGGTGTAGAAACAACAATCTTCGCTCGCAGTAAACGAATTGGAATCCTAACTAGTTCTAGACTTCAACAGCTTGCTCAAAAAGAGCTAGGAAAAGAATTAACAATTCTATTCGAGACTTTACCGAGTGAAGTTAAATGCAGTCAGGAAAACGCTGTATTAACTTACCAATTTGATGAAACAGAGAAAACTCTCGAAGTTGAATATGTTTTAGCTGCAACCGGCCGTACAAGTTTAATTGATACTTTAAAACTAGAAAATATTGATAATTCATTTAAAGATATTAAGTTATTACCTGTAAATGCTAAAACTAAGCAGCTAGATACATATCCAATTTTTGTTGTCGGTGACGCTTACACCTCAACACCACTACAACATGAAGCAGCTCATGAAGGTAAAAAAGTTGTTTATAACTGCTTAAATTATCCGCAGGTAAACTCAGTTAAGACACTTACTCCATTAGGAATTGTCTTTAGTCATCCTGAAATGGCGATCGTAGGTCAAAGTTATAAGCAATTAAAAGATGAAGGTATAGATTTTATTACAGGCGAAGCCTCTTATGAACGACAAGGAAGAGCTATAGTTCTTGGAAAAAATAAAGGTGCTATTGAAGTTTATATAGAACGAAAAAGCCAAAAGCTTCTAGGTGCTGAGCTATTTACAGAAGCAACTGAACATATGGCCCATTTATTAAGCTGGATAATCGGTGAAGAATTAACGCTAAATGATATTCTAGAAAAACCCTTTTATCATCCGACTTTAGAAGAAGGTCTTCGCACTGCTCTAAAGCATGCGCGTAGACAACTGAAATAATCGATTTTAGAAGAGCTCTTTATTAATAAAAATTGGCTCTTCTCTACTTCACATTGCTTTAATTAATTCATTTGATGGGAAATAACCGCAACTAATGAAGCATTCTTTTCAGATGAACTAGTATATATCCATGTTTCTAAAGCCTTCCCATTTTTAGAAATAATATAATTTGTTGTGGTCAAATTCTTATCTTTATATACTTCTTTTTTATAAGTTAGGCCCGTAGATTCTGGAGGTAGCCAGCTTTCTAAGTTCTTCTGAATTTCAGTTGAATTTCCTTTATTTATAAATAATGAACATACGCCATTATCGAGTTGAGTAATAACAAATTTTCCTTCAGAGGAACTTATCATCCATGCATGACCATTATAATCTTTTAAAAAATGTGCAGCATATTCATTAGGCATTTGGATAAATCCCATATTTTTTGCTTGTTTATTTATTAATTCAGGATTTCCTCTAGAACTTACACAAATATTTAAAAAGGCTTTTGTACTATACAAACTTTTCACAGTTTCATTAGCATATATAGAACTACAACTGAGTGTTATAGCCAATATAAAGGAAAATATTTTAAATTCTGAAAATTTCATTATTAATACTCTTGTTATCATTTTAAATAATGTGATTTATATCATAATTCATTCTAAAGTTAGTCGGGGATTTAGATTTTTTTTATCGCGATAAAAAAACACCCCCATTCATTAGAATGGGGGTGTTTAGAATAATGAGCTGGCGATGACTTACTCTCACATGGGTAACCCCACACTACCATCAGCGCTAAGAGGTTTCACTTCTGAGTTCGGGAAGGGATCAGGTGGTTCACTCTTGCTATGGTCGCCAGCACAACTGGTATGGATACTTGCTTCGTTTTATTCACTGTGTGATACGTTGCGTTTTCCAAATCTTTACAGATGGGCTGATTGGTCTGATTTTTCGTTGTTCATTTTAGCTAAGTGTTTAACTAAATCAAGTTGCTTTGCATGTTTATGAATCGATTGATGCTTCATATACAACTGCTTGGGTGTTGTATAGTCAAGCCTCACGAGCAATTAGTATTGGTCAGCTTCACATATCACTATGCTTCCACATCCAACCTATCAACGTCCTAGTCTCGAACGGCTCTTTAGAGGAATAAATTCCTAGGGAAATCTTATCTTGAGGTAGGCTTCCCGCTTAGATGCTTTCAGCGGTTATCCCTTCCGAACATAGCTACCCGGCGATGCGACTGGCGTCACAACCGGTACACCAGAGGTTCGTCCACTCTGGTCCTCTCGTACTAGGAGCAGATCCTCTCAAATTTCCAGCGCCCACGGTAGATAGGGACCGAACTGTCTCACGACGTTCTAAACCCAGCTCGCGTACCTCTTTAAATGGCGAACAGCCATACCCTTGGGACCTGCTTCAGCCCCAGGATGAGATGAGCCGACATCGAGGTGCCAAACACCGCCGTCGATATGAACTCTTGGGCGGTATCAGCCTGTTATCCCCAGAGTACCTTTTATCCGTTGAGCGATGGCCCTTCCATACAGAACCACCGGATCACTAAGACCTACTTTCGTACCTGCTCGACTTGTGGGTCTCGCAGTTAAGCGCGCTTTTGCCTTTATACTCTACGCGTGATTTCCGACCACGCTGAGCGCACCTTCGTACTCCTCCGTTACTCTTTAGGAGGAGACCGCCCCAGTCAAACTACCCACCAGACACGGTCCTCGTCCCGGATAACGGGACAGAGTTAGAACCTCAACATTACCAGGGTGGTATTTCAAGGACGGCTCCATTGGAACTAGCGTTCCAACTTCAAAGCCTCCCACCTATCCTACACAAGTAAGGTCAAAGTTCAGTGTCAAGCTGCAGTAAAGGTTCACGGGGTCTTTCCGTCTAGCCGCGGGTACACTGCATCTTCACAGCGATTTCGATTTCACTGAGCCTCTGCTGGAGACAGCGCCGCCATCATTATGCCATTCGTGCAGGTCGGAACTTACCCGACAAGGAATTTCGCTACCTTAGGACCGTTATAGTTACGGCCGCCGTTTACTGGGGCTTCGATCAAGAGCTTCGCTTACGCTAACCCCATCAATTAACCTTCCAGCACCGGGCAGGCATCACACCCTATACGTCCACTTTCGTGTTTGCAGAGTGCTATGTTTTTAATAAACAGTTGCAGCGGCCTGGTTTCTGCGGCTGTCGTCAGCTCAGGAAGCAAGTTCCATCACCAACAACAGCGTACCTTCTCCCGAAGTTACGGTACCATTTTGCCTAGTTCCTTCAGCAGAGTTCTCTCAAGCGCCTTGGTCTACTCGACCTGACCACCTGTGTCGGTTTCGGGTACGATTCCTGTGTAACTGAAGCTTAGAGACTTTTCCTGGAAGCATGGTATCAGCCACTTCACTGTACAAGTACAGCTTGCTATCGGATCTCAGTATAGAGTACCCCGGATTTGCCTAAGATACATACCTACATCCTTCCACCTGGACAACCAACGCCAGGCTGACTTAACCTTCTCCGTCCTCTCATCGCATTACACAGAAGTATTGGAATATTAACCAATTTCCCATCGACTACGCCTTTCGGCCTCGCCTTAGGGGTCGACTCACCCAGCCCCGATTAACGTTGGACTGGAACCCTTGGTCTTTCGGCGAACGGGTTTTTCACCCGTTTTGTCGTTACTCACGTCAGCATTCGCACTTCTGATACCTCCAGCATACTTCTCAATACACCTTCATCGGCTTACAGAACGCTCCCCTACCACTTGACTAATGTCAAATCCGCAGCTTCGGCACATAGTTTTAGCCCCGTTACATCTTCCGCGCAGGCCGACTCGACTAGTGAGCTATTACGCTTTCTTTAAAGGGTGGCTGCTTCTAAGCCAACCTCCTAGCTGTCTATGCCTTCCCACATCGTTTCCCACTTAACTATGATTTTGGGGCCTTAGCTGGCGGTCTGGATTGTTTTCCTCTTGACTACGGACGTTAGCACCCGCAGTCTGTCTCCCGGATAGTACTCATAGGTATTCGGAGTTTGCATCGGTTTGGTAAGTCGGGATGACCCCCTAGCCGAAACAGTGCTCTACCCCCTATGGTATTCGTCCGAGGCGCTACCTAAATAGCTTTCGGGGAGAACCAGCTATCACCAGGCTTGATTAGCCTTTCACCCCTATCCACAAGTCATCCCCTGGCTTTTCAACGACAGTGGGTTCGGTCCTCCAGTTAGTGTTACCCAACCTTCAACCTGCTCATGGATAGATCGCCTGGTTTCGGGTCTATACCCAGCAACTAAACGCCCTATTAAGACTCGATTTCTCTACGGCTCCCCTATACGGTTAACCTCGCTACTGAATATAAGTCGCTGACCCATTATACAAAAGGTACGCAGTCACACCACGAAGGTGCTCCCACTGCTTGTATGCATGCGGTTTCAGGATCTATTTCACTCCCCTCACAGGGGTTCTTTTCGCCTTTCCCTCACGGTACTGGTTCACTATCGGTCAGTCAGGAGTATTTAGCCTTGGAGGATGGTCCCCCCATATTCAGACAAGGTTTCACGTGCCTCGCCCTACTCGTCATCATTATGTGTGCCCTTTCGTGTACGGGAATATCACCCTCTACGTTCGCACTTCCCAGAGCGTTCCACTAAAACACACATAACTTAATGGGCTGATCCCCGTTCGCTCGCCGCTACTGAGGGAATCTCAATTGATTTCTTTTCCTAAGGGTACTGAGATGTTTCACTTCCCCTCGTTCGCCTTGCAACACTATGTATTCATGTTGCAATACCTACCTTAAAGTAGGTGGGTTCCCCCATTCAGAAATCTCCGGATCAAAGGATATTTGCCGCCTCCCCGGAGCTTTTCGCAGGCTATCACGTCTTTCATCGCCTCTGACTGCCAAGGCATCCACCACATGCACTTAATTACTTGACTATACAACCCCAAACAGTCGTCAACACCTACAAGTGAGTGTTGTCCGTGCGATTCTTCATCGCTACTATCTGTTGTCTGTGTACTTAAACACTGTACAGCTTCAATCTAAATTCATATACCAAAACGCTTGATTCAGTTAATTTGCTAGTTCTCAATTCATCTAGATTAATTGCTTAATCTAAACTCTTGAGTGAACAATTTATTTCAGACTCAATTTTGCCAATCTGTTAATGAATAAACACGCCTTCGTCAGGTCATGCTTAATACCGTGATACTTAAATCACAGAAGTTAATAAACCAAGACCGAAATCTCTATTTACTAATTTCTGTAATCCGAACTTCTCTTAAGTTCTGGTGGAGACTAGGAGAGTCGAACTCCTGACCTCCTGCGTGCAAAGCAGGCGCTCTACCAACTAAGCTAAGTCCCCAGCTTACATCATCAGTCATGTATCTTTTATCTATAACTTCAACCAGTCAAAGTCATGGTGGGTCTGACAAGACTTGAACTTGTGACCCCACGCTTATCAAGCGTGTGCTCTAACCAACTGAGCTACAGACCCTCAGATACATCTATGAAGAACAACTTGTTGTGGATTCTTACCAATCGTCAATCTTTCGTTAAGGAGGTGATCCAGCCGCAGGTTCCCCTACGGCTACCTTGTTACGACTTCACCCCAGTCATCGGCCACACCGTGGTAACCGCCCTCTTTGCAGTTAGGCTAGCTACTTCTGGTGCAACAAACTCCCATGGTGTGACGGGCGGTGTGTACAAGGCCCGGGAACGTATTCACCGCGGCATTCTGATCCGCGATTACTAGCGATTCCGACTTCATGGAGTCGAGTTGCAGACTCCAATCCGGACTACGATCGGCTTTTTGAGATTAGCATCCTATCGCTAGGTAGCAACCCTTTGTACCGACCATTGTAGCACGTGTGTAGCCCTGGCCGTAAGGGCCATGATGACTTGACGTCGTCCCCGCCTTCCTCCAGTTTGTCACTGGCAGTATCCTTAAAGTTCCCGACATTACTCGCTGGCAAATAAGGAAAAGGGTTGCGCTCGTTGCGGGACTTAACCCAACATCTCACGACACGAGCTGACGACAGCCATGCAGCACCTGTATGTAAGTTCCCGAAGGCACCAATCCATCTCTGGAAAGTTCTTACTATGTCAAGGCCAGGTAAGGTTCTTCGCGTTGCATCGAATTAAACCACATGCTCCACCGCTTGTGCGGGCCCCCGTCAATTCATTTGAGTTTTAGTCTTGCGACCGTACTCCCCAGGCGGTCTACTTATCGCGTTAGCTGCGCCACTAAAGCCTCAAAGGCCCCAACGGCTAGTAGACATCGTTTACGGCATGGACTACCAGGGTATCTAATCCTGTTTGCTCCCCATGCTTTCGCACCTCAGCGTCAGTGTTAGGCCAGATGGCTGCCTTCGCCATCGGTATTCCTCCAGATCTCTACGCATTTCACCGCTACACCTGGAATTCTACCATCCTCTCCCACACTCTAGCTAACCAGTATCGAATGCAATTCCCAAGTTAAGCTCGGGGATTTCACATTTGACTTAATTAGCCGCCTACGCGCGCTTTACGCCCAGTAAATCCGATTAACGCTTGCACCCTCTGTATTACCGCGGCTGCTGGCACAGAGTTAGCCGGTGCTTATTCTGCGAGTAACGTCCACTATCTCTAGGTATTAACTAAAGTAGCCTCCTCCTCGCTTAAAGTGCTTTACAACCATAAGGCCTTCTTCACACACGCGGCATGGCTGGATCAGGCTTGCGCCCATTGTCCAATATTCCCCACTGCTGCCTCCCGTAGGAGTCTGGGCCGTGTCTCAGTCCCAGTGTGGCGGATCATCCTCTCAGACCCGCTACAGATCGTCGCCTTGGTAGGCCTTTACCCCACCAACTAGCTAATCCGACTTAGGCTCATCTATTAGCGCAAGGTCCGAAGATCCCCTGCTTTCTCCCGTAGGACGTATGCGGTATTAGCATTCCTTTCGAAATGTTGTCCCCCACTAATAGGCAGATTCCTAAGCATTACTCACCCGTCCGCCGCTAAGATCAGTAGCAAGCTACCTCTCTCCGCTCGACTTGCATGTGTTAAGCCTGCCGCCAGCGTTCAATCTGAGCCATGATCAAACTCTTCAGTTAAAATCATTTTGTACCTTATTTAAAGACAAGGTACCAATTCTGGCTCATCAATTACTGACTTAAATTTCGCTCAAATAAACTTCGAGTAATTTAAACCAATCAATCAATGAAAATTATTTCGATTAATCAACCAGTAAAAATCCACACAAGTTGTTCTTCAATTCTCTTAATGATCTTCTTCCTGGTTCGTCACCAGCAAGCTAGGTCGGCTATATTACTCTTAATCTCTTAAAAGTCAACAGGTAATTTCGATATTTTTAAAACTCATTCTCAAAACCAACTTACCATCAAATTCATCACTTAAAGCAATCAACTTAATCACAAGTAACTGTTTTTCAACAAGTTTCTATCTGCATCACCGCCGATGGATGTGCATTATAGATGATTAAGATCCCTTTGCAACCCTTTTTTTAAATCAATATCATCAACTGGATACTTTTTAAGCTTTTTGGTCACTTTTAGATGAGATATTAAACTTTTTTTACGTTATCAACTTCATGTAGAATAGATTATTCGTGCAATAGTTTGGCATTAACTCACCATGTGGCAGTTCGCTAAAAAAGTATTTGTTTGCATACTTGTAGTGCTTGCTACGAGTGGGCCTTGTTATGCCAATTCAAAACATAATTTCTATGTACTTACTTTATCTATCCTAAGCTACAGTAAGTGGGAGAATGTAAATACTCCTACTCTTTGTGTAATTGATAACCCTTCTATTACATCTACTTTTCAATCTTACATCCAGCAAATGTCTTATAATTATCGTGTTCAAACTGTAAATGCGAAAGATTTTGCTCGGTCACATTGTCAGGCTGTCTATTTTTCTAGTACTTCTCCGCAGCAACAACAAAACCTTATTCAAAACTATCCTTATCATTCTTTACTTTCTTTAAGTATTAATAATTCAGAGTGCGAGATAGGAAGTATCTTTTGTTTATATACTCAGAATAATTACACTACCTTTAAAGTTAACTTAGATGCTTTAAGTCACTCCAAAGTCCATATTGATCCGAGAGTATTACTCTTGGCTAAGAATGCGGAGTAAGGATCATGATATCAAAGTTGTATCAGTCCACTTCACTACACGCATTATTTAGAAAATCTCAATTTACTATTTTTGCTATTACTTTTTTTATTTGCTCTTTTACGTTTGTCTCAATTTCCGTTTTTACTATGGAAACTTATGCCAAACAGAATTTGCAATTGCTTAGTCATACTCTATTAGAGCGTATTCAGCCCGCAGTCGTGTTTAATGATAAAATTACAATAGAGCAGATTTTGAATGAATATACGAATGATCATTCAATTCGTACTATTCATATTTATGATTCAGAACATCATCTGATCGCCCAAAGTTTTAAATTATCAAGTCAAACTTCAATTTTAGAAGGCTGGTTTGATCACTGGTTTTTAAATGAGCCTGTTCATCTTACAATTTATCATCATGAGCAAAATGTAGGTGAACTCACACTTTTTGGTAGCTCTGAAAAAATATTGCAGTTCCTCAAAATGATTATGGTAGGGCTTGCGATTGCAATGTTGTTTATTGTTTGCGCTTTATGGTGGTCAGTAAACTTAACTTATCGTCAAATTATGCAGGCTATTTACCCACTTACTAATATTGCTCAAATTGTAAGTGAACAA
Source organism: Acinetobacter sp. D009 (assembly GCF_038562025.1). Classification (NCBI taxonomy): domain Bacteria; kingdom Pseudomonadati; phylum Pseudomonadota; class Gammaproteobacteria; order Moraxellales; family Moraxellaceae; genus Acinetobacter; species Acinetobacter sp. D009. The sequence continues at coordinate 519,826 of NZ_CP151886.1, read as the reverse complement.
AAAGCTTATAATCTTCGTTTTCCTTATAACCGAATTAAAGAATTTCAAGATTTAAATACCGTTTTTAACGAGTTACTTGAAGAAATTCAAATATGGGATAATCAGCTGCAAAAGGAAAATCGTAAATTATCCTTTCAGGCTCATCACGACCAGCTCACCTTATTACCTAATAGACATTATTTTTACCAAATCCTTTTAGACATGTTTGAAGATAAAGGGTTTGATAATAAGTCTGCATTATTATTTATAGATAACAATAACTTCAAAGCAATTAATGACCAATTTGGCCATTTAGCTGGCGATGAAGTTTTAAAAGAAATGGCGAATCGCCTGCAAACTCGTTTGCGTCATCAAGATTTTATTGCACGGTTAGGTGGTGATGAATTTGCTGTCATTTTGCATTCCATTAGTCATGCTGATCATTTAATATCTATTGCTGAAAATTTACTCGAAAGCTGTAAAGAACCTTTGCATCTAAATGGTCAAACCATTTACTTCAGTTTCAGTGTAGGTATTGCTTTATCACAATTTGCATCTAGCCCCGAAGATTTCATTATGCAAGCAGATCAAGCAATGTATAAGGCTAAAAATTCGGATGAACACTGGTTTATCTATAAACCTGAAAATTAAATTTAGGCTAATCTATGAATACAAGATCTTTAAAACTCTCTTTTATTGCATTGCTATGCATTACTCTTGCAGGGTGCCTGAGTTTTGGTCCATTAAAATATCGTCAAGTAAAATTGCTCAAAAAAGAAGGTTTCGTTCTTACTGATGAAGGCTGGACTTTAGGTTTACCAGAACGCTTATTATTTGACTTTAATAATGCGCAGTTAAAACAAAGTCATGAAGCTGAGTTAGTACGTCTAGCAAATCAACTGAATAAATATGACCTGAATAAATTGAAAATTGTTGGTCATACTGATGATGTTGGTGATGCTACATATAACCAAAAGTTATCTGAAGAGCGGGCTCAAAGTGTGGCAAACCTTTTCTTAACACGTGGATTCAAAAAAGAAAACATCTACGTAATTGGTCGTGGTTCAACGCAACCTTATGTGCCAAATACAACCAATGAAAACCGTGCGATTAACCGACGTGTTGCGATTGTCGTTATTCCATAAGTAAATTTATAAAAAAGCCAATCCTCTGTGATTGGCTTTTTATTTTAAACTAGCTCAATAATATCAATGGTTGGTGGCACTCTGAAACGCAAAGGAATTCCAACCATTCCTGTGCCAACGGTAACAAAGACATCCGCATGCTCATGAGAGTAGAAACCGCGCTTATGACCTAAAATTGATACTTTTTTCATAATATAGTTAGTCAACCATGGAAGCTCTACCTGCCCTCCATGTGTATGCCCAGATAACATTAATGGTCGATTCGGTAATTTAGGTACCATATCTACCGTATCGGGGTTATGAGATAAAATTAACCAAGGCTTGTCTTGCGGTAAATCTGGCATAGAACGCATATCGGTTTTGCCTGCCCAGAGGTCACCAATGCCAATCAAACGAAATTCTTCAAAATCAACAATCTTACCTTCAATATCAACAACTTCATTATAAAATAGGGCATCTTTTAATAGTTGTTGAATTGGTGGTCCAGGATATTGCTCATCATGATTTCCAGGAACCGAATATACTGGTGCCTGAATTTCTTTTAAAACTCTTAACTCTTCAATCAATCTGTCTTCTGGCTCATATGTCCAATCACCAGCGACTACCACTAAATCAGGCTGCTGTTCATTTAATTTTCTAACTATGGTTTTGAGCTGACGTTCATGCCCTGAAAATAAACCAATATGTAAATCTGCAATTAAGGCTACTTTTACTGGCTTATCAAAACTACGATCTGGATTTAACCGATATTGATGAGTATCGACACGCACTAAATGAGGTTCAATAAATCGGGCGTAAATTAACACGCCACTTAAGAAAAAGATGAAAATACCTTGATGAATTGAGTAGTAACCAATCCAAGCAGCATATAAATTAAAAAACCAGAGAGGAATAAGTAGATAAGAGAGATAAAATGCGAGTAGATGCACAAAAGCTTTAAATGGATGAATCGTCTCGGTTCGTGATTGATGAATCCAAGCCTCAGAAATTCCCCATAGAGCAAGTATTGAAAAAATAAAGTAAAAACAAAAAATGATTGAATTTGGATTCCACATTACGACTCTCGACTTATCTTATATTGATTGCTAGTAATCAAATTCAATATTTATCTTTCAATATGCACGAATTATACTCTAGCTCACCTTATCGTATGTACTGATTATGGCACAATCCTTTCCTTCCAAACAGCTTCAAACGGATCAACAAGCTAAAGGCTTTTTGATAAAAGCCTCTATAGTCCTATGTTCAAGTTTTGCTGTGGGTTTGACAGGATGTAGTACTCTGCCAAAACATGGTGTTGAGCCAGTACAATATGCAAAAGATATTGATACCTCTGAGACTTCACTTGCCAAAATTATTACACCTTTACGCCAGCAAAATCCAAAGTTAACGGGCTTCCATGTTCTAAATGATCCGCTGGAGGCTCTAGCGGCTCGACTTAGATTGATTGATAAAGCCGAAAAGACTTTAGATTTACAATATTACATTTGGGATAATGACAAAGTTGGTGCTTTAGCCTTACACGCGATTATTCGTGCAGCTGATCGAGGTGTAAAAGTCCGACTTCTTATTGATGACAATAATGCAAAAAAAATGGAAGGGATTTTACTGGCCCTTTCTCAGCATAAAAATATTGAAGTTAAGCTTTTTAATCCCTACCGTTTCCGCAAATATCGTGCGATGGATATGGTGCTTGATTTAAAACGTATCAATCGTCGTATGCACAATAAAAGTTTTATTGCCGACAATGAGGTTGCTCTTATTGGCGGGCGTAACATGACCAATCAATATTACAATGTAAGCGATAGCTATCAGTTTTCTGATGTCGATGTAATGTTGGTAGGCGCTGCTGTTGATGATATCGTAAATTCGTTTGATGATTACTGGAATCATGAATATGCATATTCGGTTCAAAGTATCGTAAGTCCTGAGCAGCACCGTTTACGCTATGAAGGCTTAAAAGAACAACTCGAAGCACACTATCAACAAGCTACCGTCCAAAACTTTTTAAACTTAACTTCAAAATCTCATGCATTTGATCAATGGCTAAATCACAATATTCAATTTGATTGGGTCAAGGCAGAAGTCGTAAAAGACTCACCTGATAAAATCAAATCGAAAGCTAAGAAAGAAGAACACCTCAATTTCCAGTTAATTAATCATTTGGAAAAACCAGAAAGTAACGTTGACTTAATCTCTGCTTATTTTATTCCTGAAAAACAAGGTGCCAAGATTTTAAGCACGCTTGCCAAAGAAGGTGTTGAGGTTCGAGTTTTAACGAATTCTTTTAAAGCAAATGACGTTGCTGTTGTACATGCATTTTATGGAAAGTACCGTAAAGAACTGCTTAAAAACGGCGTACAACTTTATGAATTTTTACCAACACCCGATAAAAGAGATTTAAATAAAAATACAGATGAGCTTGCTACTAAAGCTAAAGTAAATATGAAAGGGCTAAGCCGATCAAGTTTGCATACTAAACTTATGGCATTAGATGAACAGGTTTTTATTGGCTCATTTAATTTTGATCCGCGCTCAGCTTACTTAAATACTGAAATTGGTGTGATTTTAGATAGCCCATCACTGGCTAAGACGATTCACCATACAATGGATGAAAATTTAAATAAGTATGCTTATAAATTAAAGCTCGACACTAACAACCATATTTATTGGCAGCAAGAAACTTCAAATGGTCCTGTAATTTATAGACAGGAACCTGAGATGAAATGGTGGCAAAAAGCAGGCATGAAGTTTCTTTCATGGCTGCCACTTGAAGGATTTATGTAATTAGTTTCTTGGCTTAAGTACTTTCTGATGTAGTTGGGCCAAACCTTCCACCATTTTTTCTTGAACTTCGCGCGTTAAACTTTTGACGTCATGCCCTTCCACTGAAATAGGAGGCAAAGTTAACAGATGAGCTGTTACTTTAGGCATTTCAAGTACGCGTTGAATATGTTCGGCAAATGTCATGTCACCAATGAATGGCGCAACTGTATCTAATTGTCCATCGCGATTTACATAACAAATCAAACAAACCTGTACTGGACGCTGTGCTTCAATCGCTGCTCCTAGTAATCGTCCATGTACTTTTTTAACAGAATGCCCATCTGTAGTTGTGGCTTCAGGGAAAAATAATACTGGAATATTCTGTTTTAAAAATTCAGCAATTTGCTCACGAATTCTGACGGAATCGCCAGATCCACGCTTAATAAATAACGTTCCACCACTTTTGGCTAAATTTCCAAGAATAGGCCAATTTTCAATTTCAGCTTTAGCCAGAAAGAAAACTCGCGCACCTGAACCTAGAACTGCAACATCTAACCAAGAAATATGATTACTTACCCATAAAGCTGGTTCTCTAGGAATTGTGCCATGCACTTCTATATCTAAATTGAAAACCTGACATAAACGGCGGCAAAAGTATTGGACATAACGTGTATTAACAGGATTATTAGGATCTTTATAAAGCCCATGTCGATAAACTAGATAAAAACCTTCACTAATTGCGGCCGTGGCAGAAGTGACCTTTTTTCCGTATAAACCTATTTTTGATAATTTCTTTAACGTTGAATTAACTATACTTTGCGTTTGAGCCATAAAATTTCACTAACGATTAATCATTGTTATACCCATCTCAAGTCATTCTATACGTTTCGTAATAAACTTGCATTGACGTTAGAGAACGGCAAATAAAATAAATCTAAACACTAGACTAATCTCATATAACTAATCTAAAGGATAAGAACAAACGCTTTCCCCTTTTGCTTAAGTTTCCTCTAGAATAAAGTTTTCCCATTTTCAGGATTTATAGCCACGTGGAATATGTTGATCGGCATCAAGGCGGTGAACGCACAATCTTAGTGAGTGTTTCTGTACAATTATTAGATGATCTGGATGCCGAAGAGTTTGCTCTACTTGCACAGTCTGCTGGTGCAAATATCCTTGAACATATTAAGGTTCAGCGTAATAAGCCTAATCCTAAATTTTTTATTGGCTCCGGAAAAGTCGAAGAAATTGCAGAGCAAGTTCAGGAGCTAGAAGCGAGTCTGGTTATCTTTGACCATGCCTTATCACCTGCTCAAGAACGAAATTTAGAAAGAATATTAAAATGCCGAGTTATTGACCGCACAGGCTTAATTTTAGATATTTTTGCGCTGCGTGCCCGTACGCATGAAGGTAAGTTACAAGTCGAACTTGCCCAGCTTAAACATTTATCTACTCGTCTTATTCGTGGTTGGTCTGCCGACTTTGAACAACAAAAAGGTGGTATCGGCTTACGCGGTCCCGGTGAAACACAACTAGAGACAGATCGCCGTCTCATTCGTGTTCGTATTACCCAATTAAAAGATAAATTAGACAAAGTACAACAGACTCGTATGCAAGGGCGTGCTGCAAGACAAAAAGCAGCTATTCCAACGGTTTCATTAGTAGGTTATACCAACGCTGGTAAATCGACTTTATTTAATATTTTAGCTAATAGTGATGTCTACGCAGCTGATCAACTGTTTGCAACACTCGATCCAACCCTACGCCGTTTAGACTGGGATGGTATCGGTACTGTTGTGCTAGCAGACACAGTAGGTTTTGTACGAAACTTACAGCATGATTTGGTTGAATCATTTAAAGCAACACTTGAAGAAACACTAGAAGCGACCCTTTTACTGCATGTTATTGATAGTAGTAGCCACGACATGCTTGACCAAATTGAAGCGGTTGAAGGCGTATTAAAAGACATTGGTGCTGATGCTCCCGTACTTCGGGTATACAACAAAATTGATCTAAGTCGTGAAGAGGCCAAAATTATTTATGCTGAGCCACACGTCCCAGATCGAGTTTATGTTTCAGCTCATTCTGGTCAAGGTCTAGAGTTGCTCCAAAAAGCAGTACAAGAATGCTTAATGGGCCAAATTCAAAAGTTTTCACTCGTGCTTAAGCCTGCTTATGGCAAATTACGTACTCAACTTTATGCCTTAAATGTTATTGAGTCTGAACATTATGATGATGCAGGCTTATTACATATTGACGTGAAGATTGCACCACATAAGTTAGAAAAGCTGATTCGCCAAGCAAAACTTCCATTGGATGAAATCTTGGGAGAACACGCGAGTCAATTTAAGCGCCCCTTGGAAGAGTTTGAAATCAAGGGCGATATCAGTTAAAACTTGATAAGTAAACTTTTAGAGATAAAAAATATGGATAAGATCAAAAGTATAGACTGGACAGCATGGGTAATTACATTACTACTCATTATTGGTTTTCGTGAAGGCTCTGTCGTTGTCATGCGTGCTTTTGATCATCCAGAATTAGGTAATCTGGTCGGTTTAATCAGCTTACTTATTATTTTACTGATTTGGAGAAAGTTTAAAAAAATTCCACTTCGAATAGTAGATACCAATAATAAAATTATGAAAGAAAGTGGATTCGCGTTTTTACCTATCTGTGCAGGTTCATTAATTATGCTCGTACATATGGGTAAAGAAATTCCATTATTTCTTTTTGTTTTAGTGGTCAGTACCCTTATACCTTTGTGGGTCTATGCAAAAATGGCAAAACGTTGGTTATAAGGAGAATAAAATGTTTACGATTTTCTACGGATTTTTGATCACACTCATTGGTTATCTGTGTGCAAAGCCTTTAAACCGACATTTCCCGCAAGTTCCACTTTTAGTTTTCGGCATGTTCATTGTGATTGGCTTACTTTCAGTTCTACATGTGCCATATGAACAGTATCGTCTTTATGTGAATGACTTATTTGGCCATCTATTAGGTTATGTCACCGTAGCATTAGCCATCCCTTTAGCTGCAATGCGTTACGATGATCTTCCAATTAAATCGGTCATTGGTATTTTACTTTTTGCAAGTATTAGCGCAGTTGCCCTACCTATGGGGCTGGCTTATTTGTTACATATGTCTGAACCCACCATTCTTGCATTTGCTACCCGTGCAGTAACTACTCCAATTGCTCTGAACATCGCAACTTTATTACATGCTCCTGAAACACTCGTAACTCTTATTGTTATTTTGTCTGGGGTAATTGGCGCAGCATTCTCACCATTCTTACTTAAACATATTCATGATGAGAGAGCATCAGGTTTAGCCTTAGGTTTAGCTGCACACGCCATCGGAACAGCTCAAGCTTGGCAACGTGGGCCTGTTGCAGGTCGTTACGCTGCATTTGGTATGGCATTGAACGGTGTATTTACTGCAATTTGGCTACCAACATTAATGTTATCTTTTGGAACACCATAATTAAGAAGTTGATTAAATAAACATTGAACGGTCTATCAATTCCAAATAAGATGACCTTTCAAAGTTAAAAGGATTTTTAATTATGGGGAAAATTTTTATTGGAGCTCTGCTCTTATTGGGGATTAATACTGCTACATTCGCAGCAGATATTACAGGTCTCTGGCAAACAATTGATGATAAGACAGGTGCTCCTAAAGCACAGGTAGAAATACGAAAAGAATCGAACGGGACATATGCTGGGAAAATTATCAAAGTAACGCCACGCCCAGGTTATACGCCTAAAGAAATTTGTGATAATTGCCCTGCGCCATATACCAATAAACCGATTTTAGGTCTGGATATCGCCACTGGTTTAAAACAGGTAGATGGACTGAACTATACTGGCGGTAAAATTTTAGATCCAAATACTGGCAAAGTTTACGGACTTAAAGCAAAACTTAGTTCAACTGGCAAACGCTTACATATGCGCGGTTATCTCGGAGTTTCAGCTTTAGGGCGTAATCAAATCTGGATTCGAGTAGAATAATAGTTCCTAATAAAAAAGCCGCTTCTGCGGCTTTTTTATTTTTAGCTCAGCTACAAGCTTCATCTTGCACTCATAGAGAAACATTGCTTTTCTTATATTTGCACAGGATTTTCAACAGAAAAAATTTCTTTGTCTTCAAGTCGATAAGCCATTAATTTTCTGCCCCAAACACAGCCACCATCAACATTCTGGATCTGCTCATTAATAGTTCGGCCCTCGAGCGCAGCCCAATGACCAAAAATAATCTGATGAGTTTGTGCGGCTTTGCTCGGAAATTCAAACCAAGGTAAATAACCATCCGGCATTGGTGCATCCAAAGAATCTTTAAAACTAAACTCTAAAGCCCCTTCGGCATTCGTTAAACGCATGCGAGTCAAATAATTGGTAATACAACGTAAACGCGCAGAACCAGTTAGGTTATCTTCCCACAAATCTGGTTTAGAACCATACATGTCTGCTAAAAAAGCATCCAATACAGATAAATCTTCGTTTGCGAGTACAGCCTCAACCTCTTTTGCCAACGTTACAGTTTTTTGCGCATCCCAAATACAAGGTATGCCAGCATGAGTAAGGATCGTATGCTCGTTTGGCAATAAACATAATGGCTGTTTACGTAACCAATCGATTAACTCATCACCATCAATAGCATCAATAACATCTTGGGTACGATCTTTTGCTTTAATCTCTTTTAAACCACGCGCACCCGCAATTAAAGTCAGGTCATGATTTCCAAGTACAGTTGCAGCAGCTCCACGATCAGCAAGCTTTTTAATAAAACGTAATGCCCCTACCGAGTTTTCACCACGTGCGACTAAATCACCAGCAAACCATAAAAAGTCTTGATCTGGATCAAAACGTATTTCTTTAAGCAAGGCTTTTAGAGCTTCAAAACACCCCTGCACATCGCCAATAACATAGTTAAAACGCTTAGTCATTTACGCCACCATTTGATCGGCCAAAGCAACAAATTGGGCAAGTGTTAAGGTCTCTGGACGAGCCATCGGATCAACACCAGCTTTTTCAAAGCCATCTTCTGCAATCGTACCTTTAAGACTGTTTCTTAATGTTTTGCGGCGCTGAGTAAATACATGGGCAACCAGTCGAGCTAAAGCTTTTTCATCTTTTGCTGTAATTGGCTTTTGATCATAAGGAACAAGGCGGAAAACCGCACTCGTTACTTTAGGGGGTGGGTTAAATGCACCAGCCGGCACTTCAAATAAAAATGTTGGTTGACAGTAATATTGAATCATTACCGACAAGCGTCCATATTCTTTTGTATTCGGTTCAGCAGTAATACGGTCAACCACCTCTTTTTGCAGCATAAAGTGCATATCTTTAACTTTGCTGCCAAATTCCAAGAGATGAAAGAGTAATGGGGTTGAAATGTTATAAGGTAAGTTACCGACTACACGTAATGGTCGGCCATCTTTTACCAGTTCGCTAAAGTCATATTTTAATGCGTCAGCTTCTATAATCGTCAAACGTTCAGGATGTGGAACACGTTCTGGTAACCCAGCAGCTAAGTCACGATCTAGCTCCACTACTGTTAATGCATCACATTCCCCAATTAAAGGAGATGTTAAGGCAGCTAACCCAGGTCCAATCTCGACAATATTGTCGCCTGTACGCGGACTTACAGAGCGCACAATTTTGGCAATGACTCGTTGATCATGTAAGAAGTTTTGACCAAAACGTTTACGAGCTTTATGCCCTTCATCTTTCGGGTTTAGGGCATTAATTTGATACATAGAACATTTCCAACATGAAAAATTTAGCTCGCTGCTAAAGATAAAGCTAAATCAACAGCGACATTTAAACTTGAGCTTTTTGCCAAACCAGTCCCAGCCAAAGACAACGCTGTGCCATGGTCAACCGAAGTTCGAATGAAAGGCAAACCCAATGTAATATTGATGGCTTCACCAAACCCTTGTGATTTTAACACAGGTAAACCTTGATCATGGTACATGGCAAGTACAGCATCTGCATTTTTAAGATGTTCTGGAGTAAACAAGGTATCTGCCGGCAAACTTAAACTCATTTTAAGCCCTTGCGCTCGATAACTTTCGAGTACCGGATTAATGGTCTCAATCTCTTCACGACCCAAATAACCATCTTCACCTGCATGAGGATTTAAACCACACACCAATACACGTGGATCTATTATCTTAAATTTAGTTTTTAAATCATGCAGTAAAATATCAATAACCTGATGCAATCGTTCTTTAGTAATTGCATCTGCTACATCTCTTAAGGGTAAATGTGTAGTTGCTAAGGCGACACGCAAGGTTTTAGTTGCAAGCATCATTACGACACGCTCTACACCTGCAAACTCTTGATAGTATTCAGTGTGACCACTAAACAAAATTCCAGCATCATTAATAACCGATTTTTGCACGGGTGCCGTGGCTACTCCCACACTTTTACCAGACATTGCATAATCTGCTGAACGACGCAGTTGTTCTAATACGTAGGCTGCATTAGCTGGGTTTAATTGACCATCAATGACAGTTGCTTCTAAAGGCACATGTTCTATATAGAGTTCATTCAGAGATGATGACTCAGGCTGTCCGGTATATTCTATAAATTGAATATCGACCCCAATTTTTTGGGCACGTTGCTCTAATAAGTCTCGGTCACCCAAGATAACAACAGGGCGTTCATCAACCCGCTTAGCCAAGCTCAAACAGATATCTGGACCAATACCAGCCGGCTCACCGGAAGTGACATATAATGGCAGCACAATCACTCCAGACACATAACAAGAATTTGTTTGATTTTAACATATCTGACATTCATCAGTTTATGGATTAAATTATATGGCTTAAACTGGATTTTTCTTGTGAGTTTGGACAAACTCGTTTAGAATGCTCGCTCCTTTTGTTTGGACAGATTCCATAGTCCAAACCAACTATAATAGGTAGTGGTTTAATGAAAACTCTCAGCGCTAAGCCAGCTGAAGTTCAACATGACTGGTATGTTGTTGATGCTTCTGGCAAAACTTTAGGTCGCCTTGCGACTGAAATCGCTCGTCGTTTACGCGGTAAGCACAAAACTTCTTATACTCCTCACGTTGACACTGGCGATTACATCGTTGTGATTAATGCTGAACAAGTTCAAGTGACTGGTAAAAAATCACTTGATAAGAAATATTATCGCCATACTGGTTTCCCTGGTGGTATCCGTGAGACTAACTTCGAGAAGTTAATTGCTCACAAACCTGAAGCTGTTCTTGAAAAAGCGGTTAAAGGCATGTTACCAAAAGGTCCTCTTGGTTATGCAATGATCAAAAAAATGAAAGTGTACGCTGGTACTGAGCATCCGCATGCTGCTCAACAGCCACAAGTTTTGGACATCTAAGGGATACAGCACATGGCTACTAATTATGGTACAGGTCGCCGTAAGACCGCAACTGCACGTGTTTTCTTGTCAGCTGGTACAGGTAAACTCGTTATTAACAACCGTACTTTAGAGCAATATTTCGGTCGTGAAACTGCTCGTATGGTTGTTCGTCAACCTTTAGAACTTTTAGAAGTTACTGAAAAGTTTGACCTTTACATCACTGTTAAAGGTGGTGGTATCGGTGGTCAAGCTGGCGCGATCCGTCACGGTATTACTCGTGCGCTTATCGCTGCTGACGAAACTTTAAAACCTGTTCTACGTCAAGCTGGTTTCGTTACTCGTGATGCTCGTGAAGTTGAACGTAAGAAACTTGGTTTACGTAAAGCTCGTAAACGTCCTCAATTCTCTAAACGTTAATTCGTTTATCGAGTTGGACAAAAAGCCTTGGATTTTTCCAAGGCTTTTTTATTATGAAAATAGAGCCACAAAATGCAAACTTATAAATATAAACAAACTATCTCTTTAGAACCGTGATTTCCTACAGCATTTTTAGTATCCTAATCGATTCACTCAACCACGTCGTCTTGTGATATGTCGGTCGAAAACACCTCTATTCAGGGGATTACCCTTTACAGTCATGCTGATGATTTCCGTTCTCATTGGATTCGTTTCTTATTAGCAGAAAAACAAATCAAATATCAATTAATCATAACTGACCATGAAGACGAAGATTTAGCCAGCTTAAATCCTTACAACCAATTACCGATGCTGGTCGAACAAAATCTTAAATTATTTTCAGCACCTATCATCGCTGAATATTTAGATGATCGTTATCGTCAAAGTAAGCTTTATGCCGATGCACCTATGATGCGTGCAGAACAGCGTCAGTATATCTGGAGACTTGAAAACGACTGGTTTAAGTTAGCAGATCACATGTTAAAACATGCGGACTCTCTAAATGTCGAACAAAAGCAAAAAGCTCAAAAAGAACTACGTGAAACATTAATTTCACTTACTCCCCTATTTCAGCATTTTCCGTATTTCATGTCTGAGAATTTTACAATCTTAGACTGCATGCTTGCGCCTATCTTTTTAAGATTAAATAGCATGGGAATTGATTTACCCAAACAGCACTGTCGACCTATATTTTTGTACTGTAAACGTATCTTTGAACGGCCTTCTTTTGCTAAATCAATGACGCCTCAAGAGAAAAACCGTTACAATGAACTATTAAATATGGAATAGCGTGATATGTCTGAGCAAACTATTGATTTAACCCCTACACGTCCTTATCTTGCTCGTGCAATCTATGAATGGATTTGTGATAACCAACTTACTCCTTATCTATTAGTTGATGCGACACAACCGCATACCGACGTTCCGCAACAATTTGTTAAAGATGGGCAAATTGTTCTAAATATTGTGCCCCATGCAGTTCATCAATTGCTTATTACCAATGAAGCTATTACTTTTTCAGCTCGTTTTGGCGGAGTATCAAAAGACATTTATGTTCCTATTCAAGCGGTTTTAGGGATTTACGCACGAGAAAATGGACAAGGTTTATTCTTTGATCCTGAAGAATATGCCAATGTAACACCTGTAGAAAATACAGTAGAGTCAGAAGTACAAGAAGCAACTGAAACAACATCGACTAAGAAAAAACCATCGTTAAGAATTTTAGATTAAATTTAGAGGAAGAAAGCATGGCATTTGATTTAGTCCAATACTTTGCTGAGCAGATAAAAATTCAAAAGCCTCAGCTTTTAAATCAATATCCAGTTAATGAAAAAAATAAACTGATTGATGAGGTGAATATTCTTACGCTTGGAAAACTGATTAGTTTATGGCGTCAGAATGACAATAAGATTTATCAAGAAATCAAAACCTCAGATCCACTTTATATTCAAGAAGTTGCTCGTCATTTAACGACTTCTAAACATAATCAGTCGACTTTAAAAAATTCAGAACTAGAACAGAGTATTTCTGAAATTTTAACTTTGCAGTTAGCAGAACTTAATCAGCTCGATGAAACAGGTGGTTTTGGGCATAATGGCTTAAAAGAATTAATTTTAGGTCAGATTGAACACTTATCAGGTCAAGCTGAAGATTGGGTTTGGTCAACAAACCACCTAAATGAATTAATTGGTTCTAAACCTGTGGAACAAGAAGAGCTATCATTGGATACAACAATGAAGGAGTTCAACCAAATGGTTCACCAAGCCCAACCTCATCATGATGACGTGCATATTGAAGAACAAGCTGCCGAAATTTCTGTACCTACATGGTCAAAGATTGTTGCCCCTGTAGTTGCTTTAGCAATTTTGGGCTATCTCTACTGTATTTATACACAGCTCGTTTAATTTGATTTTTATATAAAAAAAGGGGAATTCATTATTCCCCTTTTTATGATTAAAATTAGAATATTTTATTTTTCAATATTTTATTAACATTCTATTACAATTGTTTTATTCAGATTTTAAAATATATAATGTAAAACTCAGCACAATATTAAAAGTATAATGTAAAAATAATCTTATAATATTTTTTATAATCTGACATTTTCTGTCACTTATTTCCCAAAACAACAATTTCTCTATTTCTTTGATTTATTGACTTCAAATTGAGCAGAAATATAATTAATTTCAACTACTTTTAGGAAAAAGTAGTAAATATAATTTTAGAATCCTGAGAGATAAAAACATGGCTAAACTTTCTTTAGATAGCTTAACTGAAATTGATGGTTTTATTGCATCTGCACTTGTTGATTCAGAAAGTGGTTTATCACTTGCAACTCAAGGTGGTGGGGAAATTGATTTAGAATTGGCAGCTGCCGGCAATACAGAAGTAATCCGCGCAAAACGAAACATCGCCAATGCTTTGAAATTAAATGACAATATTGAAGACATTTTAATTACATTAGGTAAGGCTTACCATTTAATTAGACCTCTAGAAAGTAATAATAATTTATTCCTTTACTTAGTCCTTGACCGGAGTAAGTCAAATTTAGCAATGGCTCGCCACGAGTTAAAGTCATTTGAAAAAGAGTTAGACTTTAGCTAATTAATCTGAAATGTGCTTTTTATACCTATTATAAAGAGCACATTAAAACCCCTCTCTTATTCAATAAAATTTAATGTGATACTATGGATAGGCATTGCATAAATATTGCAACCTCTGGTTTAAGCTTAAAAGTTTCGGATGAATTAAAAACTTTAATCAGAAATTTAATATCTAATCAGTATGATATTAATTGGATTAATATTTCTAATATTCATATTGATCTATTATTAATTAACGAAAACTTTTTTGATTCAGATAATATTCAAAATATTCTTCAAAAGAAAAAATGTCCTTATTTAAAAATTAGTAAGACTCCTTCAAAAAGTGGATATCAAATTGATGAACACACCCTGCATCTGCCACTAGAAAAAGTAGAATCTCTACTAAGCTGGATAGAAATAAACTTATTATCGTATCTAAACGAAAAAAATACTGCTGTAGTTTCAGATTTATCAAATGAGCCACTGGTGATTGATGATAAGTTTATAAGGAATTTACACAGTCCAGAAAATGCTAGACTACATATTTTTGATGATAAAGGCACTTTAGCCATTATTGATAATAGAACTCAAATTGCTTGGTTAGAGCCATCACGCCAACATACGCAAACTAATCAAAGCTTTGATTTTACTTTTGCTAGTACTTCAGACTTCACTAAGGTTTCGCGTAAAAAAGATTATTATTTACAGGACTGGCTATGGAATCTGATTTGGAATTCAAATAGTTTTGAAAATCTAGCCTCGCAGGATAGCTATTTTAAAATTGATCATTGGCCACAGCCCTATCAAAAAGAATATAGAAAAGTGAGCCTACAACTCTCTGCATGCTTTATACAGGGAGCAAAAATTACTGATGTGGCTAACCAGCTTAACTTATCAATTGATGATGTCTTACGGTTCGTTACAGCTTGCTTAATGGCAAATAATGGAAAATTTGTTTCTGCAAGCAAATGCACTTACACGCCAAATTTGTACTTAGAGAATTCAAATACAGAGAATCATTTTTTTAAAAATTTTATAGGGAAAATTAGACGGCGATTTGGTCTTTAAGGGAAGTTATGATTATACAGCAATATAAAATTGTCTTTGCAGGTAGCATGGGGGCAGGAAAAACAGAAGCGATTAAATCGCTATCTGAAATTCCAATTCTAGAAACAGAAGCATTCAATACAGATGTTCAAAGCCATCATAAAACCCAGACCACAGTAGGCATTGATTATGGTAAAATTACTTTAGATGATGGAATCAAAATCGGACTCTATGGAACTCCAGGACAAAGCCGTTTTGATTTTATATGGTCGGTCATTTGTGAAGGTGCAATCGGTGTTATTTTATTATTAGATCATAATAGCTCTAATCCAATTACCGAGTTAGAAAGCTATTTAGAAACCTTTAAAAATTATAACGACAATATTGCGATTGGTATTACTCATGTTGACGAAAATAAAGAGTCATCACTTCAACAATATCGTCATTGGATAAAAGCAAATGCACTGCCATACCCTCTTTTTTTTATTGATGCACGTGAGCAAGAACAAATTTTAATGATGGTTGAATCATTAATTGCATCACTTGAAGTCAAGGTAGGCTTAACATCTCAAGGGGATGATCATGCTTAGTATCCCAACTCAAAAGCGAACCGCTCCAACACAGTTACTACAACTTGCAAAAGCCGAAGCTCATAATATTTTGATGAATACGCGTGGTGTAGATTTTGTCATGATTTGCTCTTCTGATGGTTTTGAATTAGCAACAGTGAGCCACAAGAACCACCATAACACTACTAAGTTAGCAGCCGTAAGTAGCTCAATTTTGGCAATGGTCACTGCATTTTTAAAAGAGATTCAACTCACGGGCTGTAACAACATTACTTTAGATGCAGATAATGGCAAGGCCATTTTAACTGCTATTCCTGCTGTTCATCACCCAATGGTCATGGTTACGCTAAGTAATAAAGAAGTCCTTTTAGGTCAACTACTATATAGCCTAAAAAAAGCAAGTCAGACAATTGCAGAGGCCGATGGAGAATAAATCAGGACTCCTGATTTAAAGTAAAATACCGCTCATATAGAGCGGTATTTTTTACTAGATTTGAATAGTAAATAACATCTGCCGTTTTTTTACTTGCTGCCCTTGCTGACCTAAAACATCATCAACCACTCCATCCACATCAGATTTAATCTGCTGTTGGATTTTCATGGCTTCAAGCACTAATAAAGTTTGGCCTTTTATGACTTGATCACCTTTATTGACCAATATATTTACTACCGCACCATCCATTGGCGCACGAATTTTGCCATCACCAGCCACATCAGCTATCTCTTGGGCGGCATAAGTTACGTTGCGAATTGCGACATTGCCATTATCTCGATCTAAATAAAGCTGATCATCATTTAATACATATTGGACACGGCGGCGTACACCATCAATTAAATAAACTAATTGCTCTGGCATTCTCTCAAGCACTTCAATACAAACTGATTGATCACAGAGCTCTACCGTAAACCTGTTATTTACAGATAAAAGCTGCAATTGAACTTGCTGATCATCATATTTAAGCTTTAATGGTAATGGCACACCTAGACCAGTTTGCCACACTGCCGTACCGTTACTTTGGCTAAATAATGCCGCAGCAATTGCTAAGGTTTCTAAAGATAGAACCTGCTTATGTAGACTGCTGTCGTTTTGAAAATGCTGTTGAATGAATGCAGTATTCGTATCTCCTGCAACAACAATTGGATGACGCAGTAAATTGACCAAAAACTGTTTATTGCTATTTACACCTAGCAAAACACAATCATCCACAGCACGAGCGAGTAAGCGAATCGCATCCTCACGGGTTTTCCCATATGCGATCACCTTTGCTACCATCGGGTCATAGAAGGGGCTAACCTCATCAGTTGCCAACATCCCATGATCAATCCGTACATTTGGCAAAGTTGCTGGCTGCCAACGCAGAACTTGTCCTGTTTGTGGTAAGAAATCTTGCCGTGGATCTTCTGCATACAAGCGCACTTCAATTGCATGCCCAGTTAAGGTCAACTCATTTTGTTGCAAGGGTAACTGCTCGCCATTGGCAACACGCAACTGCCACTCAACTAAATCTAAACCTGTAATGAGTTCAGTCACCGGATGCTCTACCTGCAAACGGGTATTCATTTCTAAAAAATAAAATGTACCTGATGCATCAAGTAAAAACTCAACAGTTCCAGCACCTACATAAGCACATGCTTTAGCGGCTGCTACAGCTGCCTCACCCATTTGTTGACGCAGTTCAGAAGTCATGGCTGGACATGGTGCTTCTTCAACAACCTTTTGGTGACGTCGCTGGATTGAACAATCCCGCTCAAATAAATAGACATAATTGCCGTGTGTATCACCAAAAACCTGAATTTCGACATGGCGTGGTGCAATGACAGCTTTTTCTAAAATAAGCTCACCTGAACCAAAAGCATTTTCAGCTTCTGAACGTGCTGTTTGTAATGCCTCAATCAATTCAGTTGCTTGTTGTACCAAACGCATTCCGCGGCCACCACCACCTGCTGAGGCTTTAACCATAATTGGAAAGCCAATCTGCTCAGCTTGTGCTGCTAAATATTCGAGATCTTGTCGGTCACCTTCATAGCCCGGTACACAAGGGACGCCTGCTTCAATCATGGCAATTTTTGAGAGCCGTTTACTCCCCATTAGCTCAATTGCAGAAGCTGTTGGCCCAATAAAGGTAATCTGATTGTCGATACACGCCTGAGCAAATTCAGTATTTTCCGACAAAAAACCATAACCAGGGTGAACAGCATCTGCCCCAGTTTTTTTGCAGGCTTCGATAATTTTAGTAATAGAAAGATAAGACTCCGATACTTTAGATGCCCCAATGTAAACAGCTTCATCGGCTTCTTGTACATGCCGAGCGTTACGGTCTGCATCAGAATAAACTGCCACAGTTTGATAGCCCATTGCTTTGGCTGTTTGCATGACTCGAACTGCAATTTCACCACGATTGGCAATCAGCACTTTTGAAAATTTCATTATTTTTATCCTTATCTCTTATGACTCATCGGCCCAATTTGGCAAACGTTTCTGGATAAAAGCCATCGTTCCCTCTTGTCCTTCAGCCCCACCAACCGCTTGGGCAAACTGCTGAGCTGCGTCATTGAGCAATTCATTTAAAGGTTCATTGAGCGTTCGATGTAACAGCGTTTTAGTCACACGCGAAGCTTGAGGAGCTGCTCGTTTAATGTGTTGAATGGTTTCTTGTAAAGCTTGCTCAAGTTCAATTTCATTATGTGCAATTTGATGAACCACACCGACATTCAGTGCCGTATGCCCTTCAAAGCGCATACCTAATAAGGCTAATCGACGAGCTTGAGTTAGACCAATACGTTTCACTACAAAAGGAGCAATTTGCGCAGGAATCACACCAAGCCCAGTTTCAGGTAAACCAAACTGAGCATTGTCACGACTAATTGCAACATCGGAAACACATGCCAGCCCAAAACCTCCACCTAACACCGCACCTTCTAAAATGACCACAACAGTTTGCGGTGCAGCTTCAACTTGCTCAAGCATGGCACCAAAACGGCGGTTAAAGTCAGCATAAGGTTGTAGACTACCGACATGAGTTGCTTCAACTCGTAAAGCTGCCATGTCTTTAATGTCACCACCTGCGCAGAAAGACCCACCTTCACCACGGATAATAACCGCACGAATTGAAAGGTCATCGCGAATGGCAGCAAAAACTTGCTGAATTGCATTGACCATATTCAGGTTCATCGCATTGCGACTCTCTGGTCGATTTAACCAAAGGTATAAAATACCGCCGTCTTGTTCTAATTGAATACTGTCATCTATATCTAAAACTTGTAGAGATGCTGAAAGTGTCATGGTGTACTCCTTATTTTTATTTCTGTTTTTTAGGTAGGATGTCCATCAACTTACAGATAATCCCTAGCATAATCTCATCTGCCCCGCCACCAATTGAACCTAAACGACCATCGCGATATAGCTGAGATGCAGGGTTATCCCACATAAAGCCATTACCACCCCAGTATTGCAGACAACTATCGGCAACTTCACGAGTTAAACGTCCAGCTTTGAGCTTTGCCATAGATGCCAGCTTGGTCACATCTTCACCCGCAATATGCTGTTCACACGCTTGGTAGGTTAAGGCTTTAAGCGCTTCCACTTCGGTCATGAGTTCGGCAAAACGAAAATGGATATATTGGTTATTAATGAGGGGTTGTCCAAACGTCATACGCTCTTTGGTATAGTCGATGGTCTTTTGGATTAAATTTTCCAACCCACCAATGGCATTGGCACAAGCCCATAGGCGCTCTTCCTGAAATTGCATCATTTGCATCATGAAGCCCATGCCTTCAACACCCACCAAATTACGCTGTGGTACACGTACATTGTCTAAATAAACTTGTGCTGTGGTTGTTGAGCGCATCCCTAATTTATTTAATGGTTCTGAAAAACTAATCCCCTTAGTCTTTGCCGGCACAATAATCATCGACTTATTAACGTGTGGTTTATCATCAGATGTATTGGCTAAAAGACAGAAAAAATCGGCCTGCAAGGAGTTGGTAATCCACATTTTGCTGCCGTTAATGACATAGTCATCACCATCTTTTTTTGCTGTGGTTTTAATGGCAGCAACATCCGAACCGGCATGCACTTCCGATACTGCAATCGATGCGACATATTCCCCAGCAATCGCTGGTGTTAAAAACTCATCACGTAATTCTTTACTACCAAAACGGGCCAAGGCTGGTGTTGCCATATCGGTTTGCACACCAATCGCCAAAGGCACTCCACCACAGGCTGCATAGCCAATTTCTTCAGCAACCACAAGGTTATAAGAATAGTCTAGAGCTAAACCGCCATTTTCTTCTGGCTTACAAATTCCTAATAAACCAAGATCACCCATCTTCTTAAATACTTCATGGATTGGGAAACGTCCCGCAGCCTCCCATTCTGGAATATGTGGATTCAACTCATTTTGAACAAATTGACGAGCTGTACGGCGCAATGCTTCATGTTCGGCAGTAAATTTCATGGTGTTATTCCTATTAATTTTTTTAATTGCGGTAAAGGTTGATTAAAAACGTGACACACCAAAACGGCTTAGATTCAACTCGCGCTGCTGTGCTTCATAAATAGTTTGTAAAAGGAAAATTAATAATTTTCGAGTATCTCGCGGATCGATAATACCGTCGTCATGTAGCATGGCCGTATTGAAAAGTGCGGTAGATTGTTGTTCCAATTTCATCGCAGTGCTTTGCTCAAGAAAATCGAGCATTTGCGGATTCGGCTCCTGCCCTGAAGCTTTTTGCTTTCCTTCAGCCACAATGCGTAGTACCTTTCCAGCCTGTGCAGAACCCATTACAGCAACATGCGAATTCGGCCAAGCAAAAATAAAATCTGGCGATAAACTCCGACCGCACATCGCGTAGTTACCAGCACCATATGACCCTGCCACAACGATTGAAATTTTAGGTACAGTACAATTGGCAACCGCTTGAATCAGTTTCGAGCCGTGTTTGATAATACCGTTTTGCTCTGCGTCAGTTCCTACCATAAAACCTGTGGTGTTATGCAAAAACAATAACGGACGCTTAGTCTGTTCACACAGATGTATAAACTGAGCCGCCTTCGCTGCCCCTTGAGGTGTAATCGGACCATTATTAGTAATAATACCGATATGTAAGCCACCAATTTTTGCCCAACCACATACCGTTAAATCATCATATTCCTGTTTAAATTCTAGAAAATCTGAATCATCAATAATGCGGGCAACCACTTCTTTCATATTGAATGGGTGTTTAGGGTCACTTGGAATAACACCCAACAGTTCCTCATTATCGTAACGAGGTTCTTTATAAGTTGTTTCAACTGGCTTGATTTGCTCTTTCCAGTTAAGGTGTTCAAAAATTTCACGTGCCAACCGAATCCCATCAGCATCATTTTCAGCTAGATATTCTGCTGTTCCAGCAATCTGTGCATGCATTTCTGCCCCACCTAACTCCTCAGCTGTTGCCACTTCGCCCGTGGCAGCCAAGAGTAAAGGAGGACCTGCAAGCAACATCTCGGTTTGCTTACGTACAGCAATTACGTAGTCTGAAAGACCGGGTTGATAAGCCCCTCCTGCCGTTGCATTCCCATGCACCACAGCAAGCTGAGGAATACCCGCCGCAGAAAGACGTGCCTGATTGGCAAAGGTCATACCGCCATAGGTAAATACTTCCGCAGCATAATTAAGATTTGCACCACCACTTTCGGTCAGCGTAATCAGTGGGAGTTTTTGTTCTAAAGCAATTTTTTGCAAGCGCAAGGTTTTCTGTACACCCATGGGTGACATGGTCCCGCCTTTAATCGCACTGTTACTTGCAGAGACCAGACAACGCACACCACTGACAAAACCAATGCCGGCAATCACGCCGCCACCCGCTTCAGAGCCATCTTTATCATCATGCATGTTATAGCCAACCAAACCACAAAGCTCAACGAAAGGTGAATCAGCATCAAGTAATAATCGTACACGCTCATGCGGCAGAATCTTGCCCTTTTTATCGAATTTCGGTTTAGCAGCATACGATTTATCAATACTTTTTTGCTGAATTGCACGAACTTCACTCAGCTGAGCAAGCAGTGCCTCTTTATTTTTTTGATACTGTTCACTACCAACAGCAATTTCGGATTGGAGAATAGTCACTGTTATTCCTCCTCAGCCTCAATCTTTTTCTGAAAAATTTCAGGAATAAACGCGCGATGGAAACCATTATAAGACTGACTATTTGTCGCGTCAGCTAGTGGATACATTCTTGTCCCTTGCGATGCAGCACCATCAATACGCAAAGTTACACCTGACACAAAAGCCGCAGCATCAGACAGTAAATAACAAATCGCCGATGACACTTCTGACTCAGTTCCCATACGTTTTAACGGTACATTACCAGCAAGACTTGGAATAATTACTTTGGCAAAATCACCGCTATAATTATCCATACCAGATGAAACGATCCAACCTGGTGCAACTGCATTTACACGAACACCAGATTTCCCCCACTCAACTGATGCTGTTTTAGTTAAGTTATCAACCCCCGAACGCGCAGCACCAGAATGTCCCATTCCCGGCATCCCACCCCACATATCAGCAGTCATGTTGACAATACTGCCACCATGTTTTGCCATCCATTGGTTATAAGCTTCACGCATTAAATAGAAAGTTGCATGCAAGTTATTACGCACGACTGCATCAAAACCATTCGCCGAGATATTCTCTAAAGCTGAGGGGAACTGGCCACCCGCATTATTTACCAGACCATCGAGTTTGCCGAATTTCTCAATCACTTCGGCAATCATATTTTTCACTTGTTCTTCTTCACGGTTATCACAAACAATGAAATGAACCCGACCACCATCTTCTATAATTTCTTGGCTTACTTTCTCTAATTTCTCAATTTTGCGCCCTGTAATCACCACTTGAGCGCCAAGAGCTGCAAGCTCATGGGCCGTACAACGGCCAATTCCTGAGCCGCCACCTGTCACAATAATGACTTTATTAGCGAAAGCATCTGGTCTAAAAATTGATTGATAACTCATCTTTGTTTCATCCATTCATTTTATTTTTCTAAAAGATGTGCCGGAACTTTTACAGGCATATCCAATAATTGTTGTGCAAAGGCCTTCCCTTGCGGATCTATACGTAGGCTTGCAACACCACCGCCACCCAAGGCATTTTCCAACATAAAATTTAGTGCATTCAAACCCGGTAACTCATAACGGATTACTCGCCCTTTCTCTGCATCCAAGACATGTTGCATATAGCTTGCAACAGCCTCTTCCGTCAGTGCTGCACGGATCCATGGCAAATAGTCTGCTTTACGCGCAATCACACCGATGTTGCTATGATTGCCTTTATCACCACTGCGGGCATGCGCAATTTCAATCAAAGGAACTTCAATTTCATCTCCTTGATAAATTGCATTTTCACCTGCCTTTAAAGTAGGCAATTGCTCTGTAGAAACTCCTTGTGGAATCTCAACTGGGTAGCGTTTTCCTTCAAAATCGATTTCGACACTTACTTGATTTTTATCTATTAAAAATGAAAATAGTTTAATCACTGGCGATGCTTTTGGACGCCCTCCCACAATCCCTGCCAAAGCTGGAGCCATACCTGTTGAAGCCTGCGCAATTTCAGATGCAAAGAACATACATGCTTCTTTGAACATGTGTTTTACAGCTATTTTGACCACAACTTCACGACTATTTAATGTTTGGGCATGTTCGCCATAGGTACTTTCAATACCTAAAATTTCAACAGACTTTTCACTAAATGACGGCACTGAGCGCATTGCTAAAACACGTTCGCACTTAGCCAAAATCGCATCGGCAATGACTTGTGCTTTTTGTGGTGCCTCACGTCCTGCAATTAAAAAACTCACTAAAACCCGATATCCATCTGGATAGGTCGCACTGACTTTATACTGCGCAGTCGGTGCTTGTCCTTTTGCCCCTGTCACACGAACTCGGTGCTCCCCAACTTGTTCTAAATGCACCTGATTAAAATCAGCAATTACATCGGGTAGTAAATATGCTTGAGGATTGCCTATTTCATAAACAATTTGCTCTGCAACTGTAGCAGTAGAAACCAGACCTCCTGTACCTTGAGGCTTAGTTGCAACAAATGAGCCATCTTCACTCACTTCAACCACTGGAAAGCCCATGTTGTCGAAGCCTTGCACCAATTGCCAATCGGTAAAATTACCACCCGTACATTGGGCGCCACATTCAATCACATGACCTGCCAACGAACCTTGCGCCAATTTGTCATAGTCATCTAAAGACCATTGATATTCATGAAGTAAAGGAGCAAGTACCACAGCAGAGTCAACAACACGACCAGTAATCACAATATCGGCGCCTAAGTCTAAGGCATCACGAATAGCCACCGCCCCTAAATAAGCATTACTACTCGCCACCTGTTCTGGCAAAGCTTCCCCACTAAACATTTCCTGAATATTCTGTGATTTTAGCTGCTCATGTTTTGGCAAAAGATCATCACCTAACACTACGGCAACTTTCAGGTCTAGACCATATTCTTTAATTATTTTTTGCAAGGCATCTCGACACGCCAGTGGATTAACACCACCAGCATTACTAATCACCTTAATCTTTTTCTCTGCAATTTTTTTAATTAGAGGCGCCATGACACGACTGACAAAATCTAAAGCATAGCCATGTTTCGGCTCTACCATTTTCGCTTTGGCCATAATCGACATGGTGATTTCTGACAAGTAATCAAAAACCAAATAATTAATATCGGTTAGATGTACCAATTGAAAAGCAGCAGTATTGGTATCTCCCCAAAAACCTGAGGCACACCCTATTTTTACGACACGCTCATCATCCTGTTGATTACTTGCCATCTTGTTTCTCATTATTTTGTTTAAAAATTACACTCAACATTACCAAGCAAGCGCTTGGTTTGTAAAGAGCAAAATGTTATTGTGAAGTTGACTAAAACTGCCAAACTCGACAACTAGCCTAAAACATGGTGAGATTTAGCAAAATTTTTTCCGTAAATATTTTTATATAAAGGATCCAGCTTTCGTATGATTGCTACTTCAATTGAACAGATTCCAAATATTTCTTGCTTTGACGATAGCCCGCGTGGTCGTTTATTACAGGGAGCAGCCTATCTATTTCACAAACAAGGTTATGATAAAACCACTGTCCGCGAACTTGCTCAATTTATTGGAATTCAATCAGGTAGCTTATTTCATCACTTCAAGAGTAAAGATGACATCCTCGCTCACGTGATGGAGCAAACTATCATTTACAATCTTGCTCGTTTAGAAGAGGCAGCAGCTCAATCTAACGATCCAGAACAACAATTACGCGCCCTTATTAAAGCTGAACTCATTTCAATTACCGGAGATACTGGTGCAGCCATGGCTGTTTTAGTTTATGAGTGGTTTGCACTGTCAAAAGAAAAACAAGATTATCTTTTAGAAATGCGTAATGAATATGAACAAATCTGGTTAGATGTCATTGAAAAGTTACGCATTCAAGGCAAGATAAAACATGATGCCTTTATTTGGCGAAGATTAGTTGGTGGTGCAATTTCATGGACTGTCACTTGGTATAAATCTGAAGGTAAAGTCAAAATTGATGAGTTAACAGAAATGGTGTGGGAAATGGCTTTGAAATAAAAAGGTGGCTCAATGACCACCCTGCAAGAATTAATAACCGAGCTGCTTACTAATCAAATCTTTCATAATTTCTTCAGCACCACCGCCAATCATATTGACCTTTACTTCACGGTAAATACGTTCAGACTTAGTACCTCGCATAAAACCCATACCTCCCAACGTTTGTACAGCCGCATCAGCACAAAATTGCATAGTGCGAGTCGCAACATTTTTAAGCATTGAAATTTGTGCCACCAACTCAGGCCCTTGTAACTTCTGCTGAGTCATTTTCCATGCAGTTTCTTCAAGTAATGCCCGTGTTGAGGTCAATTGTGTTGCCATATCTACCAATTTATGACGAACGACTTGATGGTCTATTAATCTCTTACCAAAAGTTTTCCGTTGCTGTGCCCAATCTAAAGCTTCTTCATAACAGACTAAAGCATAGCCATACGCCACTACACCCAAGAAAAAGCGCTCCATATTAAAATTATTCATAATAACTTTAAAACCAGCATTTTCTTTACCGAGCAGATTTGATGCAGGTACTCTCACTTGATCAAAATGCAAATGAGCTGTATCAGAAGCCCACCATCCCATTTTCTTTAAAGGTGTTTTAGTAATTCCCTCACTGTGCGCATCAACGAGCAACATTGAAATGCCTTCAGCACCTGTTTTGGTTGGATCTGTACGCACTGCAACAGTATAGTAATCTGCACGAATTCCCGATGTGATAAATGTTTTCTCACCCGAGACAACATAATAGTCACCATCACGAGCAGCTTTAGTCTGTAATGCAGCAACATCTGAACCACCACCCGGTTCTGTAATCGCCAATGCTGAAATCTTTTCTCCAGAAATAATCCCTGGTAAAACTCTTGACTTTAGTTCTTCACTTCCAAAATGCTGAATCGGTGGTGCTCCAATTGTATGTACCATGAGTGAAATATGTACTCCACCCGAACCAGCTTTTGCCATTTCTACACCAGCCAGTAATGAATAAAATGGATCTGCGTCAGAAATACCGCCATATTCCTCAGAAAAACCTAAACCTAATAGACCAATTTCAGCAGCCTTCTTATATAGCTCTCTTGGGAATGTCTCAGCCTCATCCCATTCATTAACGAAAGGAGCTATTTCTTTTTGTACAAATCGACGAACATTATCAGCAAAAGCAATATGTTGTTCATTATAGTAAATTGGGTTTGGTTGCATTTCTACAGATGTCCTGATGTTTTTATTTAATTCCAGAACATATCTTGTCATGTTTGCCATCAATCAAAAGTTGCAAGAATCTCCATTTTCTTGGCATAAAACATCAAAGCCTCTTCTTTTTATTCAAATACAATGCAATGCCTATACTCTTAAGCAACAACGGAAACCACGGGCAGCATAATAAGACTGCGCTCCATTATGATAAATAAAGACACGACCATATCGACGATCAGCAAAAAGTGCTCCATCTAGTTTACGAATCTCATTTGGGGTTTTGAGCCAACTTGATGTTTTAAGATCAAACTCTTCAATTTCTTGTAGTTGGTAATATTGCTCTTCTGTTAAAAGTTCAACTCCCATTTCCTTAGCTACATCTATTGCGCTATTTTTAGGAGGATGATCTTTTCTAGATTCTAGAGCCTCACGATCATAGCAAAGGCTTCTACGACCTTTAGGTGTCTCAAGAGAGCAATCTACAAATAAATATTCGTCTTTCTGCTGATCATAAGCAATAACATCAGGCTCCCCTCCTGTATTTTCCATTTCCAGCAATGACCAAAGTTTATCAGGAACCTTAATTAGTTTATTTTGCACATCCGACCACTTTATTTCTGTATGACGATGTGTATTTTTTTCAAATCTATTCTTTAATAATTCAAGGAGTAACTCTATTTGCTTTTGAGCTAGCTGTTTTTTATCTACCATTAAATAAGTCCTTATATTTATTAAATTGAACGGCCATCAAAATAATTTATTTTATTTAATATCAATGGCTTCTCCGCCTAGTACATTAATTACAGAGATAGAACTAAATCCAATACCTCTACATTAGGTTCCATAATTAAGATAATCAATAATCGTTTACTATATATTTAATTCCAAAAGTGTCCACAACGCTTACATCTATTATCATTTCTAAAAGAAAATAAAGGTAGGCCCAAAAACATAAACGCTAAAAAGGCAGATTTTTTTTCTTTAGTATTAACTTCTATATCCAAACTTCCACACTCAGGGCAACATTCTTTACTCTCCCCAAACTTTTGTTCAAGCTCATCACTAAAGTCTTTTTCAAGAAATGACTTCGCTTCATCAACATAGTTTTCTGGAACTAATAAACGAACCCCACCTAAAGCATTAGAATAAAACCAATCCATATTAATTGTATGCTCATTTTCAATATAAACAGGAATTCCAAATGCTTCTAGTTGAGTCTTGGCAATTTGTGCCTCATAAGGAAACGAGAAAGTTTTAATTACGATCCATTGCATATTAAATTTCTAATTAGGTAAATAATTTTAGAGTAGCTTTATTTCTTTATAATTTGAATAAATTTTAATATCTAAAGGATTGAGAATACAAATTGCACATAAAGAAACACCCCCATTCATTAGAATGGGGGTGTTTAGAATAATGAGCTGGCGATGACTTACTCTCACATGGGTAACCCCACACTACCATCAGCGCTAAGAGGTTTCACTTCTGAGTTCGGGAAGGGATCAGGTGGTTCACTCTTGCTATGGTCGCCAGCACAACTGGTATGGATACTTGCTTCGTTTTATTCACTGTGTGATACGTTGCGTTTTCCAAATCTTTACAGATGGGCTGATTGGTCTGATTTTTCGTTGTTCATTTTAGCTAAGTGTTTAACTAAATCAAGTTGCTTTGCATGTTTATGAATCGATTGATGCTTCATATACAACTGCTTGGGTGTTGTATAGTCAAGCCTCACGAGCAATTAGTATTGGTCAGCTTCACATATCACTATGCTTCCACATCCAACCTATCAACGTCCTAGTCTCGAACGGCTCTTTAGAGGAATAAATTCCTAGGGAAATCTTATCTTGAGGTAGGCTTCCCGCTTAGATGCTTTCAGCGGTTATCCCTTCCGAACATAGCTACCCGGCGATGCGACTGGCGTCACAACCGGTACACCAGAGGTTCGTCCACTCTGGTCCTCTCGTACTAGGAGCAGATCCTCTCAAATTTCCAGCGCCCACGGTAGATAGGGACCGAACTGTCTCACGACGTTCTAAACCCAGCTCGCGTACCTCTTTAAATGGCGAACAGCCATACCCTTGGGACCTGCTTCAGCCCCAGGATGAGATGAGCCGACATCGAGGTGCCAAACACCGCCGTCGATATGAACTCTTGGGCGGTATCAGCCTGTTATCCCCAGAGTACCTTTTATCCGTTGAGCGATGGCCCTTCCATACAGAACCACCGGATCACTAAGACCTACTTTCGTACCTGCTCGACTTGTGGGTCTCGCAGTTAAGCGCGCTTTTGCCTTTATACTCTACGCGTGATTTCCGACCACGCTGAGCGCACCTTCGTACTCCTCCGTTACTCTTTAGGAGGAGACCGCCCCAGTCAAACTACCCACCAGACACGGTCCTCGTCCCGGATAACGGGACAGAGTTAGAACCTCAACATTACCAGGGTGGTATTTCAAGGACGGCTCCATTGGAACTAGCGTTCCAACTTCAAAGCCTCCCACCTATCCTACACAAGTAAGGTCAAAGTTCAGTGTCAAGCTGCAGTAAAGGTTCACGGGGTCTTTCCGTCTAGCCGCGGGTACACTGCATCTTCACAGCGATTTCGATTTCACTGAGCCTCTGCTGGAGACAGCGCCGCCATCATTATGCCATTCGTGCAGGTCGGAACTTACCCGACAAGGAATTTCGCTACCTTAGGACCGTTATAGTTACGGCCGCCGTTTACTGGGGCTTCGATCAAGAGCTTCGCTTACGCTAACCCCATCAATTAACCTTCCAGCACCGGGCAGGCATCACACCCTATACGTCCACTTTCGTGTTTGCAGAGTGCTATGTTTTTAATAAACAGTTGCAGCGGCCTGGTTTCTGCGGCTGTCGTCAGCTCAGGAAGCAAGTTCCATCACCAACAACAGCGTACCTTCTCCCGAAGTTACGGTACCATTTTGCCTAGTTCCTTCAGCAGAGTTCTCTCAAGCGCCTTGGTCTACTCGACCTGACCACCTGTGTCGGTTTCGGGTACGATTCCTGTGTAACTGAAGCTTAGAGACTTTTCCTGGAAGCATGGTATCAGCCACTTCACTGTACAAGTACAGCTTGCTATCGGATCTCAGTATAGAGTACCCCGGATTTGCCTAAGATACATACCTACATCCTTCCACCTGGACAACCAACGCCAGGCTGACTTAACCTTCTCCGTCCTCTCATCGCATTACACAGAAGTATTGGAATATTAACCAATTTCCCATCGACTACGCCTTTCGGCCTCGCCTTAGGGGTCGACTCACCCAGCCCCGATTAACGTTGGACTGGAACCCTTGGTCTTTCGGCGAACGGGTTTTTCACCCGTTTTGTCGTTACTCACGTCAGCATTCGCACTTCTGATACCTCCAGCATACTTCTCAATACACCTTCATCGGCTTACAGAACGCTCCCCTACCACTTGACTAATGTCAAATCCGCAGCTTCGGCACATAGTTTTAGCCCCGTTACATCTTCCGCGCAGGCCGACTCGACTAGTGAGCTATTACGCTTTCTTTAAAGGGTGGCTGCTTCTAAGCCAACCTCCTAGCTGTCTATGCCTTCCCACATCGTTTCCCACTTAACTATGATTTTGGGGCCTTAGCTGGCGGTCTGGATTGTTTTCCTCTTGACTACGGACGTTAGCACCCGCAGTCTGTCTCCCGGATAGTACTCATAGGTATTCGGAGTTTGCATCGGTTTGGTAAGTCGGGATGACCCCCTAGCCGAAACAGTGCTCTACCCCCTATGGTATTCGTCCGAGGCGCTACCTAAATAGCTTTCGGGGAGAACCAGCTATCACCAGGCTTGATTAGCCTTTCACCCCTATCCACAAGTCATCCCCTGGCTTTTCAACGACAGTGGGTTCGGTCCTCCAGTTAGTGTTACCCAACCTTCAACCTGCTCATGGATAGATCGCCTGGTTTCGGGTCTATACCCAGCAACTAAACGCCCTATTAAGACTCGATTTCTCTACGGCTCCCCTATACGGTTAACCTCGCTACTGAATATAAGTCGCTGACCCATTATACAAAAGGTACGCAGTCACACCACGAAGGTGCTCCCACTGCTTGTATGCATGCGGTTTCAGGATCTATTTCACTCCCCTCACAGGGGTTCTTTTCGCCTTTCCCTCACGGTACTGGTTCACTATCGGTCAGTCAGGAGTATTTAGCCTTGGAGGATGGTCCCCCCATATTCAGACAAGGTTTCACGTGCCTCGCCCTACTCGTCATCATTATGTGTGCCCTTTCGTGTACGGGAATATCACCCTCTACGTTCGCACTTCCCAGAGCGTTCCACTAAAACACACATAACTTAATGGGCTGATCCCCGTTCGCTCGCCGCTACTGAGGGAATCTCAATTGATTTCTTTTCCTAAGGGTACTGAGATGTTTCACTTCCCCTCGTTCGCCTTGCAACACTATGTATTCATGTTGCAATACCTACCTTAAAGTAGGTGGGTTCCCCCATTCAGAAATCTCCGGATCAAAGGATATTTGCCGCCTCCCCGGAGCTTTTCGCAGGCTATCACGTCTTTCATCGCCTCTGACTGCCAAGGCATCCACCACATGCACTTAATTACTTGACTATACAACCCCAAACAGTCGTCAACACCTACAAGTGAGTGTTGTCCGTGCGATTCTTCATCGCTACTATCTGTTGTCTGTGTACTTAAACACTGTACAGCTTCAATCTAAATTCATATACCAAAACGCTTGATTCAGTTAATTTGCTAGTTCTCAATTCATCTAGATTAATTGCTTAATCTAAACTCTTGAGTGAACAATTTATTTCAGACTCAATTTTGCCAATCTGTTAATGAATAAACACGCCTTCGTCAGGTCATGCTTAATACCGTGATACTTAAATCACAGAAGTTAATAAACCAAGACCGAAATCTCTATTTACTAATTTCTGTAATCCGAACTTCTCTTAAGTTCTGGTGGAGACTAGGAGAGTCGAACTCCTGACCTCCTGCGTGCAAAGCAGGCGCTCTACCAACTAAGCTAAGTCCCCAGCTTACATCATCAGTCATGTATCTTTTATCTATAACTTCAACCAGTCAAAGTCATGGTGGGTCTGACAAGACTTGAACTTGTGACCCCACGCTTATCAAGCGTGTGCTCTAACCAACTGAGCTACAGACCCTCAGATACATCTATGAAGAACAACTTGTTGTGGATTCTTACCAATCGTCAATCTTTCGTTAAGGAGGTGATCCAGCCGCAGGTTCCCCTACGGCTACCTTGTTACGACTTCACCCCAGTCATCGGCCACACCGTGGTAACCGCCCTCTTTGCAGTTAGGCTAGCTACTTCTGGTGCAACAAACTCCCATGGTGTGACGGGCGGTGTGTACAAGGCCCGGGAACGTATTCACCGCGGCATTCTGATCCGCGATTACTAGCGATTCCGACTTCATGGAGTCGAGTTGCAGACTCCAATCCGGACTACGATCGGCTTTTTGAGATTAGCATCCTATCGCTAGGTAGCAACCCTTTGTACCGACCATTGTAGCACGTGTGTAGCCCTGGCCGTAAGGGCCATGATGACTTGACGTCGTCCCCGCCTTCCTCCAGTTTGTCACTGGCAGTATCCTTAAAGTTCCCGACATTACTCGCTGGCAAATAAGGAAAAGGGTTGCGCTCGTTGCGGGACTTAACCCAACATCTCACGACACGAGCTGACGACAGCCATGCAGCACCTGTATGTAAGTTCCCGAAGGCACCAATCCATCTCTGGAAAGTTCTTACTATGTCAAGGCCAGGTAAGGTTCTTCGCGTTGCATCGAATTAAACCACATGCTCCACCGCTTGTGCGGGCCCCCGTCAATTCATTTGAGTTTTAGTCTTGCGACCGTACTCCCCAGGCGGTCTACTTATCGCGTTAGCTGCGCCACTAAAGCCTCAAAGGCCCCAACGGCTAGTAGACATCGTTTACGGCATGGACTACCAGGGTATCTAATCCTGTTTGCTCCCCATGCTTTCGCACCTCAGCGTCAGTGTTAGGCCAGATGGCTGCCTTCGCCATCGGTATTCCTCCAGATCTCTACGCATTTCACCGCTACACCTGGAATTCTACCATCCTCTCCCACACTCTAGCTAACCAGTATCGAATGCAATTCCCAAGTTAAGCTCGGGGATTTCACATTTGACTTAATTAGCCGCCTACGCGCGCTTTACGCCCAGTAAATCCGATTAACGCTTGCACCCTCTGTATTACCGCGGCTGCTGGCACAGAGTTAGCCGGTGCTTATTCTGCGAGTAACGTCCACTATCTCTAGGTATTAACTAAAGTAGCCTCCTCCTCGCTTAAAGTGCTTTACAACCATAAGGCCTTCTTCACACACGCGGCATGGCTGGATCAGGCTTGCGCCCATTGTCCAATATTCCCCACTGCTGCCTCCCGTAGGAGTCTGGGCCGTGTCTCAGTCCCAGTGTGGCGGATCATCCTCTCAGACCCGCTACAGATCGTCGCCTTGGTAGGCCTTTACCCCACCAACTAGCTAATCCGACTTAGGCTCATCTATTAGCGCAAGGTCCGAAGATCCCCTGCTTTCTCCCGTAGGACGTATGCGGTATTAGCATTCCTTTCGAAATGTTGTCCCCCACTAATAGGCAGATTCCTAAGCATTACTCACCCGTCCGCCGCTAAGATCAGTAGCAAGCTACCTCTCTCCGCTCGACTTGCATGTGTTAAGCCTGCCGCCAGCGTTCAATCTGAGCCATGATCAAACTCTTCAGTTAAAATCATTTTGTACCTTATTTAAAGACAAGGTACCAATTCTGGCTCATCAATTACTGACTTAAATTTCGCTCAAATAAACTTCGAGTAATTTAAACCAATCAATCAATGAAAATTATTTCGATTAATCAACCAGTAAAAATCCACACAAGTTGTTCTTCAATTCTCTTAATGATCTTCTTCCTGGTTCGTCACCAGCAAGCTAGGTCGGCTATATTACTCTTAATCTCTTAAAAGTCAACAGGTAATTTCGATATTTTTAAAACTCATTCTCAAAACCAACTTACCATCAAATTCATCACTTAAAGCAATCAACTTAATCACAAGTAACTGTTTTTCAACAAGTTTCTATCTGCATCACCGCCGATGGATGTGCATTATAGATGATTAAGATCCCTTTGCAATACCTTTTTTAATATTAGCGCAACAACAGTTCGCTTTTTAATCAAAAATGATAAAAATAGTCATTTTTTATATAAACATGGTTGTAAAAGCATCAATTTATCTAAAATTTTCTCGTCTTGATTCTTTTCTTGCCATCTAAGTGGACGACAATCAATATATTCACAGTATCCCCCCTCTCCTTGCAGACACTGTTCATTCCAGCTTAATTGATATTGAAAGCTTCCCACATATCCAGCCGCTAAACCAAACTTATAGTCACCACGGCTTTGTGCATAAAGCTCAAAAATTATTTTCCCATTTTTCTCACATTGCCAAGAAAACTCCCTTGGCAAGTACATCTCTTTACCATTCGGTGTTTTAACCTTTGGATAAACTCGGTGGATATGTAAATTTACGTCTTCTGTAAAACTTTCAACAGGCTTCCCAAATTCTTGAATATCTAATCTTGAACATAGGATGATATTCCACTGATTTCTTATTTGTAAGAATGTAAGCTGCGTCGTTTCATTTAAGTTAATAATTTGGCATGTATAGAAACATAAAGATAAGAACGGCAAGTGCAAAGCTCGCGCGTGTTTAAATCGTCCCAACCCTTCAATTTCATATTTCTGTCCTTTATAAAAAATTTCACCTTCACATATACATAGTGTTGACCAATAGTCAGAAACACCCCACTGCAAAGCAGAGGCATTAAATATATTTTCTGGAATCTGAATTGTAAGATCACATCCCATTTCTGGATCTAATCGCTGAAGGCGAATCATGGGAATTTGCCATTGAATCAGGTCGGTTTTATCAAATTGATATAGCGTCGAATCAAACTGGCATTGGCGTCGAATAGAATATGTTTTTAAATGTCCCACACTATGTTGGCTATTACTTACAAGCACTGTTGCAGTGTCGATAGCTGAAGTTGTAATGCTGTGAGTGTTATAACACAGAGGAATACGTGGCTGTCCCACTAAACTAATATAATTAAAATAACGAAGTGGGGTTGGTAAATTTGGAAGGATCAAGCCTTGATAAACAATTTTAAAAAAGCCACGAGAAGGTTGATAAACAACCCCCTCTTTAGCATTAGGGCCCAGCTGCTGTAATTGATTAATTTCACTTATCAACTTAGGCATACTGAACCTCTTCTATTTTATGTTTTTAGTGTTTCATTACTCTTGCGTGCAAATAAAGTCGTAACAAAACCAGATAGAGCATAGATAATTGAAACTGTCAAAATGCCCATTGGAATATTATAAGTGATTGCCGCAAAAATCAGTACTACTGGCAACATAACTACAAAAGGAACGCGTTTACGATCCATCTGCTTGAAAGAATAATATTTAATATTGGAAATCATGAGTAATCCCACAATTACCATAAGAACAGCATTAATAGTTTGAATCGCAATATCACGTAAATCAAAAATGAAAGGATAATCGCGAGCAACCCAGACGAGTGAAATAATGATAATAGCAGCGAGTGGACTTGCAATGCCGATAAAATAACGCTTATCAACAACGCCAATTTGCACATTAAAACGCGCTAGTCGGAAGGCTGCGCAGGCTGTATAAACAAAACAACAAGCCAAACCAATACGGCCTAAATCATGCAAACTCCAGCTATACATCAGCATTGCTGGAGCCACACCAAAAGCTAACAAGTCTGAGAGAGAATCATATTGTTCGCCAAAAGCGCTTTGTGCGCCAATTGCTCGAGCAACTCGACCATCTAAGCCATCTAATAGCGCGGCAATAAAAATGGCATAGATCGCTTGGTTAAAATCCCCATTCATACTTGCAATGATGGAATAGAAACCGGACAACAGAGCAGCGGTTGTAATTAAGTTAGGCCAAAGATAAATACCTCGGCGCTTCACTTTTTGTCCTTCCGGATTATCTTCTTCTTCAACCACTTCAAATGTAATCCCATCAAATGAATGTTCATTATGAGTTAAATCTTGCTCTGGTTTAGGCGCATTTGTCATTATTTTCTATTCCAAACATGTGCATTGATTTAAGTTAACTGTTACTCACCTACCAACCAGCGAACAGCAGCATGACCACCAGTTTCTTGCATGCGAAGATGTGGGAATAACCATTGTAGTGCTTGGTCTGCTTGTTCTGAGAACTGCCAAGGTGGGTTAATCACTAATAGACCACAACCATTTAGACCTACAGGGGTGTCATCTGGCCACACACAAATTTCACAAACTAACTGACGGCGAATACCCGTTTTAAACATTTTCTTTTCAAAACGTTCAATCATCGCTCGATCTTTGATTGGATACCAAACTGCAAAAACGCCTGTTGGCCATTTTTTATGAGCTTGTTGTAAAAGTTCAACTAATTGCGGAAAGTCTTTACGTTCTAATTCGTAAGGAGGGTCAATCATAACAAGACCGCGCTTTTCTTTTGGCGGAATTACGCCAAGCAAGCCTTCATATGCATCACGCTCATGTAAACCTGCACGTTTATCACGAATGTTATGACGTAATTGCTGAAATACATCACGCTGCATTTCAAATATAGTTGCCTTGTCGATTTCACGCATGCCTTGCAGAGCGAACCAAGGAGAACCTGGATAGCTTCCCTTACCTTCTTCAGAACGCAATTGTTCGACTAACTTCAAATATTGCTGGATTGCTTCAGGTGCCTGACGCTTTTCCATATCAGATAGTTGAACTAGACGATGAATGCCTGTGAGAAACTCTCCAGACTTTTGTGCAGGTGCCAGAGATAAATCATATTTGCCTGCCCCTCCATGCGTATCGATATAACGATAAGGTTTATCTTTAGCATTTAAACGGTTGAGAAGCTGTAGCAAAAGCACATGCTTCATAACATCTGCAAAGTTGCCCGCATGGAAATGGTGACGGTAATTCATGTTGACTTTAATTCCTCAATTCAACAAATAGTTTAACATGAAAAAAATATTCTTTCGTAAGGTTGTGATCATCTAAAATAGAGCTGCTTGATATTTTTACGATCTACCCGAGGTTATATGCACTCTCACTCACTTCCTGATTCATGGAATTTGGATCAAATTTTAGATGATTTAAATGCGCATGGCTTTGCCATTATAAATCAAGCATATCCAGATCAATATCGCGCACAGGTTTCTCAAGAATGTAGCCATCATATGGATGAATTTAGAGAAGCAGGCATTCAAAACGGCGTTGTAAGCAATATTCGTAGCGACCATATTCTCTGGATTAATGATCAGCTCCCTATTGCTCAGCAACATATTGAAACCTTAACTTTATTTTCACAAAGTCTAAATCAAGCATTCTATTTAGGGATTAAAGAGGTTGAAGCTCATTTTGCTCGTTATAATTTGGGTGAATTTTATGCTTTACACCGAGACAATCCTCAACAAAAAAATGATCGTATTATCTCAACTGTCTATTATCTACATCCAGAATGGCAAGAGGATTGGGGTGGGCAATTGCGACTACAAGATAAAAACGAGAAATGGCATATTGTTAATCCCGAACCCAATCGACTGGTAATATTTCAAAGTGATTTACTACATGAAGTATTAATTTCAAAACAGCAAAGACTCTCTATTACAGCTTGGCTTCGTAGCGGAAATTCTATTTGGGTTTAAAGGTTACTCTTTAAATTTGATAAATGAACCCGATATAAGAGCTATTGATTAAAAAAGGTGATGGCGTATGTCTATTGAAAGTAAAACAATTGTGAGCCGAATTGGTGAAACAGACCAACTTTATTTGACTGAAAATACGCCTGAGCTTGCTTTAGAGCGTGCCGAGTTACGCATGCAACTTGTAGTATTAAGTCGTGTTCGCCAAGAACAACTTCATTTCTTACAAGAAGCTATTGTCTTGCTTGAACAAGCTCGTATGGAATATGAAGAAATGCCATTGAGCTTATACCTTAATTTGTCTCTACACTTAGCCAAAGCCTATATGCTTTATTTTGAACTCAATAAAGAAAAACGTTTTGCGCTGATTACTCAACAAATTTTGAAGCCATTAGCACATCATGAACATGCAGATATCTATTTCTTTCTGGCATATGCGTCAGCAGCACGACAAGAGTCAGCATTAACCCGACATTGGTTAACTAAATATTTATCAACGTCTACATGTGATCTTGAATTGCTTCATGGCCAACCTGTATTTGACCTTGTACGTCATGAGCCATGGTATAAAGATAAATTAAAAGTAAAAACACATTAAACTCTTAATGCAATAAAGCCTGTTTTACGTATTACTTGTAAAACAGGCTTTATTTTTTTGAAATTATTTTTTCACGCTGTCTTCATGCAGTTGTTCATTAAGCTCATCAATAACCACAATCCACTCATCATCTTTTTCCCAATGACTTTTCAAAAAATCGCTTTGGCCTTTTGACCAAAAAGACGCTTCATGTAATTTTTGCTCGGCTGGCAATTGATGTGTTTTGATAAAGTTTTCAATACTTGCTTCATCAGAAGCTAAACCCAACTGATCAAATAAAAGCTCTAAAGTCGGTTGCTGTTCAAACATTGTTATTCTCCTATAACTTCTTTTAAATCATCTATTAACTAATCTAACAATAAAACGTTTTTACTTGCATGATAGTGTCTATATTTTCTTGTTGCTTTTTGTGTTTGCTTTTTCAGGATTCAATAAAAAAGCACTCTAAAGAGTGCTTTTTTTAACTCATCAAGCTGATGAATTATTTTACCATATCAGCAATTGCTGCACGTTCTTCTTCAAGCTCGTTTAGAGTGAAGTTGATACGCTCACGGCTGAATTCATCGATTTCTAAACCTTGAACGATTTTGTATTCACCGTTTTCAGTTGTAACAGGGAAACCGAACATAACGCCTTCAGGAATACCATAAGAACCATCAGATGGAATACCCATAGTTACCCATTTGCCGTTTGTACCAAGCGCCCAGTCACGCATATGGTCAATTGCAGCGTTAGCAGCAGAAGCAGCAGAAGACAAACCACGTGCCTCGATGATCGCAGCACCACGTTTACCAACAGTTGGAAGGAATACGTCTTTGTTCCAAGCTGGATCGTTGATTTTGTCTTTTAAGCTTTCGCCATTTGCAGTTGCAAAACGGTAGTCAGCATACATTGTTGGAGAGTGGTTGCCCCAAACTGTTAAGTTTTCGATGTCAGCAACTGCAACACCAGCTTTTTGAGCAACTTGAGTCAACGCACGGTTGTGGTCAAGACGCAACATAGCTGTGAAGTTTTTCGCTGGAAGATCTGGAGCAGATTTCATTGCGATGTAAGCGTTAGTGTTTGCAGGGTTACCTACAACTAATACTTTAACGTTACGGCTAGCAACTTCGTTTAATGCTTGACCTTGGCCGATGAAAATTTCACCGTTAACTTTTAACAAGTCAGCACGTTCCATACCAGGACCACGTGGACGAGAACCTACCAATAATGCGTAGTCAGCATCTTTAAATGCAACTTTCGGATCATCAGTCCCGATCATGCCAGCCAATAAAGGGAAAGCACAGTCATCAAGTTCCATCATTACGCCTTTAAGCGCTTGTTGTGCTTTTTCAACTGGAACTTCAAGCAATTGTAAAATAACAGGTTGATCTTTACCTAACATTTCACCGCTTGCGATACGGAATAATAAGCTGTAACCAATTTGACCTGCAGCGCCAGTCACGGCAACACGAACGGGTTGCTTCATGTAATTGTCTCCAATGAGTGTCCTTAATCGGGCTAAATAGGAATTCCATCTAACCAAATCATCATAAACGGCAAAGATTGTACTCTAAAGATTTGGCAGATGCATGTAAAAGCGACTCGTTTTCACCAAAAGTCTGATAGAAAATACAAATTAATCTTTACAAATAGATTCAATGTATGGTCAGCATTTCCTTACGAAATGTTGGTAAGCTTTAATAACTACCTTTAATCATGATTTCACCAGGGCAATTCGATACCACATGATTTGCACACTGTTTATATTGGCCCTTTACCGTGTAACAAACTTTCACTTCCGTTAAGACCACATCCGAACGCGATAATTGACAACTAAAACGGATACCATTTTGAGGTAAGCTCGGATTAAGACGTACAAACTGCTGTCTTAAAGCGGATTGCTGCATTTCAACATTTGTTGAACTTGTGAGACTAGCCGGAATTTTTAAACGTTCAGCAAAATTAATAACCGTACGGAAATATTGGCTTGCATTCATAGGAACGCATCCGCCTACACTTTTCCATAGCTGTACACGAGCATTATTATCAGGCATAACCCGAGCTACGACTTTGGCTTGCAATGGAGACAAGGTTGCAGAACTGTCTGTTGAGCAATTACTTTGGTTTGTTTCTGGCATGAGGCCTGTAATTGTCAGTGAATATCCTTCAAGACATTTACGTTGTTTTTGTTTAGAGGGATCTAATGCACATGCGGCAGGTGTCATTTGCACATGCATAACATACCCCTGTAAATTAACAGGTTCGGCATGTAAAACGGAACTCATCAACCCTACTCCCGCACAGATGAGCCACCATGCAAGTTGCAAAATTGAACGAAGTTCCAAATATCTATATTTCATTTAATTAAAACTTGAATATGCCAATTAAAAGAAGATCCATCATCAACCACCTTAAAGTTAAGGCGACGTACGCATTGGAATGACTTTCATACGCTGCGATAACGACTGGGCGCCTTGCCCCAATATTACGCCGTAATGTGTTGCATTCGTCATAACGTGCTTGACGTAGTCTCTGGTTTCTAACAATGGAATTGTCTCAGTATATTGGTCAGCCGAAATTGATTGATAGTCCGGCTGCCAACGTCTAGCCCGATTAGGCCCCGCATTATAACCTGCTGTCGCCAAAACAGGGTTATTGCTTAATTGTCCCTGAATCATCGACAAATAAAATGTTCCATATCGAATATTGGTATTCATTTCATTTAATGCAGCCGGATTATAAGTTTCACCCATTTGACGTGCAATCAACTTCGCCGTATCAGGCATAATTTGCATAAGACCGCCCGCCCCAACGTGAGAACGCGCAGAAGTAACAAACCGACTTTCTTGACGCATTAAACCATAAGCCCATGCAGGATCAATTCCTGCATTGTAACTATGACTTACGACATTAGTCTTATGAGGAGTCACATAGCGATAAGTATCATTATGCTTATTTGTTGTACGATCTGCTGCATAAATTGCACGGTCATACCAGCCCATGTCATGAGCACGCTTTGCCGCAGCTAAAAGTAAACCATCATCGTGCTGAAGATATGCTTGACGAACTGCCCAGTTCCACTCTCGATTCGTATAAGTTGGATTTGCATTAATACGTCTTAAAGTAAAAGCACGATTAAAGTGAATGTTCTGATCTAAACGTCTTAAATCACTTGCTGTCGGCTGATCATCATAAGGTTGGTGGTTATAACGCTCACCTAAGCGATCTTTTGCTAAAAGGTTATGATAGTCATCACCCGCCTGAGCCAGTTTTCTATAAATTTGTTGTGCTGTTGCTTTAGAAGCACTATCACCACGCTGCTCTGACGCACGAGCAAGCCAATATTGCCAACGGTCTTCTTGTTTTTGGGTTACCGTCATACTATCAATAGCGCGAATTAAACTTTCCCACGCCCCAAAACGAATCGCCTGACGCGCATAAATTTCGGCTTCTTCTGGACTTAATGGATAACCATAACTTGCATCAAAATATTGAAGAACTTCACGATTAAAATTATTTTTCATTACCGTGGTGCCACCAATATAGGCTACCGTACGATATAAATATTTTTGTACATTTTGTGGCGTACCTTGGGCAACACGCTGCACATTTGAAAAAGCATTACTTAAGTCATTATTAGCTAAACGCCCTAACGCGAAAATCAAATAAGCATAATCTGCATCATTTGTTTTAGGCGCACTCCATAAATAATTGAGTGGGTTGGCCTGAATTTGGTTAAGCTGGGCCAAAGAAAGATTCAAGCCCAAAGTTTGTGCTGTCGCGAGCGCCTGTCCCGACAAACCTGCACGCAATTGTACCCATAGACGCTGTTGTTTATCTTGTGCGCTCATTAAAGGGCTAGATAACATCATGCGCCCTAAACCTAAGCAAGATTCTGGTTGTGACTCAGTTGCTAACCAAACATCTTTATATTCAGCAAAAACTAATGCATCACCACTTCTCGCCCGCACTTGTGCTAAAGCACAATTTTCGGCTTGGTCAGGGTTGGTGACATAAGATAAGACGGGTTGTGCAGATGCAAAGTCAGCTTGTTTAACTTTTTCTTCAACATAATCGGCTGCTAATTTTTCAGCCATTGCTGATTGTGGATAGCGTTGAGCAAAGCTTACGATAGAGGCAGTAGGTTGAAAGCCAAGGTTTGTATTAAGTTTCCAATATTCTGGATAGTATCCCAACACATCATTTTGCATAGCAAGCTGATATTGGTCTAATAACGCTGTATTACCACTATTTGCAGCATTTAGTGCATCATTAAACTGCTCTTCGGCAGCATAGGTAAATGAACAACCAAGTAAACACATAGCTCCTAACCAGCTACGATGCATATATTTATTTTTCATTACACGACTATGGATTGATGAGCTCTTTCTACTTGGTCTCATATATATGCTAAACCCTGACTATTCACCTTCAACGCATAGTTTAATTATTCTTCGTGCTTTCTTTTGTTGTGTTATGTAACTCTATGATTCAACATCATTAAAATTCACCTAATTTACTTCACAAAAACTGTGTCATGTTCTGAAAGTTTACTGTTATCGGTTCAGCTCAAATACTGCTATAATAGATGGTTTGACCCATTTTGGGCCAATTTATTCTTTTTTAGATCGATCTGTTAGGAGCCTGCATGACGGTTCAAACCTTCATTCCCAATGGTGCCAAAGCTGCCTCAGAAAACACTGTTACCCAGCCAACGCACACCACTGATGTTTCAATAAAAAAACTTTATATTGAAACTCAAGGGTGTCAAATGAATGAGTATGACAGTCACCGTATGGCAGACCTTTTAGGGGATTCTCACGGTTACGTTTTGACGACCAACCCTAATGAAGCAGACATTCTGCTCATGAATACGTGTTCTATTCGCGAAAAAGCGCAAGAAAAAGTATTTAGTGAATTAGGTCGCTGGCGCAAACTAAAAGACAAAAACCCTGATCTTGTGATTGGTGTGGGTGGGTGTGTTGCGTCTCAAGAAGGTGACAACATTCAAAAACGTGCGCCTTATGTAGACATGATTTTTGGCCCACAAACATTACACCGTTTACCGCAGATGCTTGATCAACATAATGCTCAAGTAGAAAAACCTAAAAAAGATAAAATCAAACTGGTTGATATTTCTTTCCCAGATATTGAAAAATTCGACTTCTTGCCCGAACCACGTGTAGAAGGCTTTAAAGCATTCGTTTCTATTATGGAAGGCTGCTCTAAATACTGTTCTTTCTGTGTAGTTCCTTACACACGAGGTGAAGAAGTTTCTCGTCCATTAGATGATGTACTTGCAGAAATTGCAGGTCTTGCGGAAAAAGGTGTCCGTGAAATTTCACTTCTGGGCCAGAATGTAAATGGATATCGCGGAGAAACCTTTGAAGGTGGCATCTGTACCTTCCCTGAATTGTTACGACTCGTTGCAGAAATTCCGGGTATCGGCCGTTTACGTTATACAACATCGCATCCGCTTGAGTTCTCTGACGAGCTAATTCAGTGTTATGAAGATTTGCCTCAAATGGTGTCACATTTACACTTGCCTGTTCAAAGTGGATCTAATGATGTTTTACAGGCAATGAAACGAAATCATACGATTGATGT
This sequence comes from Acinetobacter sp. D009, assembly GCF_038562025.1. Lineage (NCBI taxonomy): Bacteria > Pseudomonadati > Pseudomonadota > Gammaproteobacteria > Moraxellales > Moraxellaceae > Acinetobacter > Acinetobacter sp. D009. The sequence continues at coordinate 476,173 of NZ_CP151886.1, read as the reverse complement.
TTATATCGACAAGATTGCCAAATTAAGAAAAATACGCCCTGATATGCACTTATCGAGTGACTTTATTATTGGTTTCCCTGGTGAAACTGATGAAAACTTTGCCGAAACACTTCAATTTATCAAAGACTTAGACTTTGATCACTCATATAGTTTTGTCTATTCAAAACGTCCGGGTACACCTGCATCAGACTTAACTGATACTACGCCTGAGCACGTTAAGAAAGAGCGTTTAGCTCAAGTTCAGAAAGTGATTAAACAGTCTAGCATTGAAAAAACTGATGCAATGCTTGGCAAAATTGAACGTGTTCTTATTGAAAAAGTTTCGGACCAAGACCCTAATATTTTACTAGGTACAGCCGATAATACACGTCTAGTCACTTTTGTAGGTGATGCTTCTTGGGTAGGTCGTTTTGCAGAGATCGAGATTACTGAAATTAAAACTTTAAATTTAGTTTACGGTGAGCTCTTGAATCTTGAGCCTGACGTGGCGTAATGTAGAGGTATTCTAAAGTCTACTGAAAGGTTTTCTCTTGACTGCAGCGATTCGACGTACCGTAACATTTCCTGAAATTTCAATGGAACGTTTAAAGAGCATCTTGGGTGCCTATAATGGGCACCTTAAGCAAATTGAACAACGTTTAGATGTCAAAATTACTCATCGTGGAGATGTTTTTCATATCGATGGTGAGATAGATGCTGTTGGGAGAGCCGAAGCATTATTGCAACGACTCTACGAAGAGTCTGAGGTATCCCAGCAAATCAGTGCTGATCTGTTGCATCTGTTAATTCAATCTTCTCAAACCGAACGTAATTTCGAGTTAGTTGGAGAAGAAATGGATGAGCATGATGCACCAATGGATGTCTATTTCCAAACTCGAAAAGGTCGTATTAACCCACGTGGCGCCAATCAAAAACGCTACGTACAGCGTATTTTGCAAAGCGATATTTCTTTTGGTGTTGGCCCTGCGGGTACAGGTAAAACCTATTTGGCAGTTGCCGCCGCAGTAGATATGCTCGAACGAAATGAAATCCAACGGATTTTACTTGTACGTCCTGCTGTAGAAGCTGGAGAAAAGCTAGGTTTCTTACCGGGTGATTTAACTCAGAAAATCGACCCATACCTACGCCCTCTTTACGATGCTCTTTACGAAATGCTTGGCTTTGAAAAAGTTGCCAAGTTAATCGAGCGTCAAGTGATTGAAGTTGCACCTCTTGCATATATGCGTGGTCGCACACTTAACCATTCATTTGTAATTTTGGATGAAGCTCAAAACACAACGCCTGAACAAATGAAAATGTTCTTGACCCGTTTAGGTTTTGGTTCTCGTGCAGTGATTACAGGTGATATTACCCAAGTAGATTTACCTCGAGGCCAACAATCTGGTTTGGCACATGCACTACGTGTACTCGAGAACATTAAAGAAATTCATATTACCCGTTTCCATTCCCGTGACGTTGTACGTCATCAACTTGTTCAAAAAATTGTTGAAGCGTATGAAGGTTGGGATGGTGAACAACAGCGTCTTAATGCTGAAGCACGTGCTGAACGTAAAGCACGTCAAGAAGCATTAGTTGCTGAAAACGATACAGCAGCAGACTTGCAACATCAGGATGCTTAAGGATTCATTTTGAAAATCAGTTTAAGTTTACAACAAGACTTTCAATCACCTGAGTTAGAGCTCAAACGAGCTCAACTCAAAAAAATTATTGAGACCACTTTACGCCACGTTGGTTATAAAGAAGATTGTGAAATTGGAGTTGCTTGCGTTGATCTGGATGAAAGCCAGCAACTCAATTTGCAATACCGAGAAAAAGATAAACCAACTAATGTTTTATCTTTCCCAAGTGATATTCCAGAAGAAGTTCTACCAATGCTAGATGCCTTACCATTAGGTGATTTAGTTATTTGCATTCCAGTGGTATTACAAGAGGCTTTGGAACAAAAGAAAACTGCACAAAATCATTTTGCACATCTGTTAGTACATGGTGTTTTACATTTACTTGGTTATGACCATGAAACCAGTGATGAAGATGCAGAAGAGATGGAAGGCTTAGAAATTGAAATTTTAGCAAAACTCAATATTGCTAACCCTTATCAGGAATAATCTGATCATTAGTAAAATGTGGATATCCTAAAAGTTATCCACATTTTTTTAATTAGTGAACCTCAAATTCAGCTTCAGCTGGGTCAAAACGCCAAGTACGTACAATACGCAACTCCGAAATATCTTTCATATTGGCATCAAAATGCCCAAATGGTGCGCCGCGGCGTACTGAAGACTTCGCTGCTTCATCTAGAACTGGATGACCTGAGCTTTCAAGCAAGCGAATTGCACGAATTCCCCCTTGAGCATTCAAAATTACCATTAAACGCACTTCACCTCTTAGCTGTTGCTGTTTGGCTTCTTCAGGGTAATAGCGGTTGCCATAAAGCTCTACTTTTTCACGGAACTTATCCAAATAAGCAGCCGAAGCATCTTTCTTTGCTTGAATACCATCTACTGTTTTAATTTTTTGCTGACGGCTGAAATCTTGTTGGCGTTGCAAATATTGTGCTTCAAGGCTTGCAACCATCGCAGCTTTTGCTTGAAATTGACTTTGTAATTGTTCTAGTTCTTTTTTTCTTTGGCTTGCATCCGCTTGTTTCTGCCAACTCAAAACCGTCATTAAAACTTTTTCTTCAAATTTAAGTTCTCTTTGCTGCTGAATCTTTTGCAAACTTTCTAACTCAGTATCTCCAGTTGAAGCATCATTGAGCATCGGATTTGGAGTATCACTAGAAGTCCGATGAGCTTCACGAAATGCGCCCGAGCCTTGCTGATCTGCTTGCGCTAAAAAATCTGCCTGAACAACTGGCTCATTGCTTGGCCGAATTGAAATCGCAATTTCTTTAGTAGATTGCTCTGAGGGGCTAGGCATGGCAAAGTGAATGAGCAATACAAAAATATGCAGTAAGATTGCCAATATTGTTGCAGCAATAAAGACTCGGTCTTGCCACCAATAATGAAAAGGCTCTATGGATAAACTTCTTTTGTTCAACATAATCTTAAAAGCATATAAATGCCTTTTCCCCACGGTTTAATACCGAATAAAATACAAACTGATATTCAAATATGGATAAAAGTGTGATTCACTTCAAATATAGGGTTTTATCCATTTTCATTTTGTCAAAATGTATCAAGTAAATTTGCTACACTGCAATATCAAAACCCGTTTTTTATCATAATAAAGATTGTGTGGGCTCTTTAGTAAATTATCTTCTGGAAGTTCTTTTATGCAAACGCTATTTTCCTCATTAGTCAGACGCCTTCAAAAAGTCTATAAAAAAGCAGAAGCATTCATTGAGGAAGAAAGAGATTTTACATTATCGCAAACCTTTCTGAATGCTACTTTGCAACGTTACGTGACCAATAATGTTGAGTTTTTAGATGACCTACATGCAGATCTTTATCATGACTGGTTAAGATTATATGCAACCATGCATGTGAAAGGTTTAGAAACCACACTATCGGTTGATTTAAAACTGATCCAGATGGAATTTAATAAAGAACAACAACTTTTAGTTTTTGAACAAATTAGTAATACACAAATTATTGAAGCGAAATATAAAAACTTTTGGCAAAAAATCGCCGTAAAAGCCGCAGTTTTTTATTACCATAAAATTTTGAAAAAAGACCCTTTGGGGATGATTCTTGAACGTTTTAATGTAGCAGAAGAACGCGATGAACTTATATTTCTTGATCTCAACCGTTGGTTTGGCAAAAAAGCCAGCATCATCGAAACATTAGGCAAAGTACATATAAATTACGCACGAGTTCGTGAAGCTGAGTTAGTTGTATTTGGAAATGTGAATTTAGCAGCCTTACTTTCTCGTGATCAGGACGACGATTTTGAAGAGGAATTCGCAGATTCTGAAATAACGCCAATTCAGCAAAAAGATGAATAAACGGTTTATAAATGAAGATGAATTAACTGCCAAAAAACACAAATAGATTACACATTTAGCATAAATCCTGATTTTTTCTCCATGATCAACAGGCATAATATGTTTAAGTTATAGATGCATCAGCACTGACTTTTTAGTCTGTACAAGGATATTTACTTATGGCAACAAAATTTCTGAAATCGTTTGGCATCGCAACAGGTATTTCAACAACTTTGCTTTTTGCAGGCTTCTCAAGCCATGCACTTGCCATGAGCCCATTTCAGGCAAATTATCAGTTTACTTATAATAATAAAGGCATGGGGTCGGCTACACGTGCTTTAAGCCAGCAAGGTAATAACTGGACTTATAAATTCACTGCAAAAGCAGGTGGAATTGCGTCCGCCAGTGAAACAAGTAAATTTAGTTTCACCAATGGTAAAATTGGGTCTCAAAGTTTTAGCCGTACCAGCAAAATTTTGATTCATAACAACACCATGAGTATTAACTTTAATCCAAATAGCAAAACTATCTCTACCAAGAAAGATGATAAAGCTCGTTCATTTGCTTGGCAGGCAGGCGTTCTTGATGAGTTAAACGCAGAGTTACAACTGCGTGAAGACTTAAAAAATGGTTCACTGAAGTCCTCTTATCCACTTGCGGATGCAAAAGAAGTTGAAAATCGTCGATTTGTAAAACAAGGTAATGAGAAAATTAAAACCTCTTATGGAACATTCGATACCATTAAAGTGGTTTTACAACACAACAAACCTGAACGCAGTACAATCTTTTGGTTAGCGCCGAAATTAGATTATTTACCAGTTAAAGTAAGTCATATTGATGGTAAAACTTCTTATGGATTGTTATTAACAAGTTATACAGGTAAGACGAATTAAAGCTTGCATTTTTTTGGATGCTTTTTAAAATACGCATTTGCTTTAAAAGCATCCGTCTAGAGGATTCTCCCGTGCACGCACTAGAACAGAAAATCTTAACAGAAGGTATCGTTCTATCTGATCAAGTCTTGAAAGTCGACGCTTTCTTAAACCACCAAATTGATCCTGTATTAATGCAGCAGATTGGTAAAGAATTTGCCGCTCGCTTTAAAGATGCAGGGATTACCAAGATTATTACCATTGAAGCATCAGGTATTGCACCTGCAATCATGGCAGGTTTGGAACTTGGTGTACCTGTAATTTTTGCTCGCAAATATCAGTCATTGACCTTAAAAGATGACTTATATCGCTCTAAAGTATTTAGTTTTACTAAACAAACTGAAAGCACGATTGCGATTTCAAATAAACATCTTCATTCAACTGATAAAGCATTAGTTATTGATGACTTCTTGGCAAATGGTCAAGCAGCATTAGGGCTTATTGATTTAATTCATCAAGCAAATGCAGAAGTTGTAGGTGTGGGTATTGTGATTGAGAAATCATTCCAGCCAGGTCGTGATTTATTGCTTGAAAAAGGCTACCGCGTTGAATCATTAGCACGTGTTCACTCTCTTACAGATGGCAAAGTAACTTTTGTAAAAGAATAAAATGTACATCTAAAAAAGAGCGGATATCCGCTCTTTTTTATTTGCTCAAAATTAATCTAAAAGCTTTTTAGCAATCTCTCCTAAACGTTTGCCTTGCGCTTCACACAAAATCTTTTCATCCTGACTTAAGTTCTGGTCATGACGCGGTCCACTTACATGGCTTGCACCATAAGGTGTTCCACCTGTTTTAGTATTAGACAACGCTGGAATTGCATTAGGTAATCCCAAAATCATCATCCCATGATGGAATAACGGCGGTAACATAGTGAGTAAAGTGCTTTCTTGCCCACCATGCATTGAACCAGAAGAAGTAAAAACGCAAGCAGGTTTATTATGTAATGCTCCATTGAGCCAAAGACTCGTTGTTTGATCCCAAAAATATTTCATTTCACTTGCCATGTTGCCAAAGCGAGTTGGGGAACCTAACGCTAAACCTGCACAATTCGCTAGATCATCTAACGTACAGTAGATATCCCCTTCTTCCGGAATGCTTGGTTCGGCTATTGTGACAACGGGAGCAATATTTGACACTGTCCGAATTTTCACTGACATACCCGCAGACTCAACACCGTTGGCAATTAAATGAGCCATTTCTTTAGTAGAACCATATTTACTGTAATAGAGTACAAGAATGTAAGGTTGCATCGGTTTCATAAATTTTGTTAAAAAGAACACTATACGGGATTTTTTAATTTTTTGGCGCAACCAATTTTATGAAATTCTAGAGGTGATTGATGGTGCAGCACAAAAGATAACACGAGCAAATTTCTCGGACTCATCGAGTAAAAAGTTTATCTACCTTTGGTAAACCCTTGCTTAGACAACAGAAAGCCTACTTTGTTGAAAAAAGTTTATGGCTACAATTCTTTCTATAGCACATAGTAAACTTACAGAACGACTTTAATTCTATAAGTTATTATTTTGCTTTAATCTACGATTTGAGTACTTAAGCTCATACTTTGATAAGCTATCAATCGCCCAACATGATGATTAAAAAAATCGGGATAGACGACGCATGTTACAACGTTTTTTAAGTAAGCTTCCTTTTTATAATAAAACTTGGTTTCAGTTCGTTTTATATGTATTTAAGCGTTTTGAAGCTGATCGGTGCCGTGAACAAGCTGGCTCTCTCACCTATACAACGCTATTCGCAGTTGTGCCGATGTTAACGGTTTTTTTAGTAATTATTTCTTCAATCAAAGCATTAGAACCAGCAAGACAACAACTGCAACATTTAATCTATAGTAACTTTTTACCAAAAAGCACGATCGCATTTGATAAAGCGCTAAATGCTTTTACAGAAAAATCTAGCAACTTAACCGTTATTGGTGTGCTGTTTTTATTCGTTACTACTGTCTTAATGCTGACCTCAATTGAAACCGTCTTTAACCGTATTTGGCGTGTAAAAGAAACACGCAGTGGCATTATGGGTTTTATGCGTTATTGGACGATCATCTCTTTAGGTCCGATTATTTTAGGAAGTGCATTTGTTATTTCATCAACAGTTGCATCGATGAACTTATTAAGTAATAACTTCACAGGTTATCAACTTGATGGCGCATTTCTACTCTGGCTAATTTCTTTTGTACTCACAATTTTGGGTTTCTTCATTTTATATTGGACCATTCCCAATCGTACAGTCCCAGTTTATGCGGCAGGAATAGCGGCGTGTTTAAGTGCTGTACTGTTCGAAATACTCAAAAATTTCTTTAGCTTTGTGATGTCAAATTTCACTAGTTATGAAATTATTTATGGTGCATTTGCAGCAGTGCCAATTTTCCTTCTATGGATCTTTCTTTCATGGAACATTATTTTACTTGGTGTAGAAGTAAGTTTTGCTCTAACTGCTTTTCACTCGGGTAAAGAGCAGAAACGTCATCCTGTTTTAATGCTATTAGATATTCTCGAGCTGTTTTATAAAAAACAGAAACTCGGTGAAAGTGTAAGTGACAAAGAAGCTTTAGAAATTTTAGGTCGCGGTGAAATTGGCCGCTGGCCAGCTTATGTACTTTTACTTGAAGAGCAAAATTTGGTTAAACGTACCGATAAAGATGAATATGTTCTCGCGCGCAATTTATCCCAAGTTGACTTCTGGAGTTTTTTCACTGCTCTCCCATACCCTTTACCATTACGTGAAGATGTTCTAAATGTACACGATGACGATGAATGGATGGAAAAAATAGGACCAGCCTTGGTCGAATCTAATGATTATTTAGCAGCAAAACTTTCTATTCCGCTCTCAACAATTTTTGAAGAGAAATAAGAAAGTAAAACTATTTAACAGTATAGGCACTCTTTCCTACCCAATAAAAAACCCTATTATTAAAAAAATAATAGGGTTAAAAATTGGCAATTTTAGGAATGGGTTATGCTTTTACAAAAGTTTCCCATGCAAAATCTTGCGTTGCACCTTTTAATGTCATTTTCAACTGATCACCTGCATGTAATGGTCCAACCCCAGCAGGTGAACCTGTCATAATCACATCACCTGGTTCTAGTGTAAAAACCTGATTAATATCAGTTAAAAGTTCGCCAATAGTAAACATTAACAGTGCAGTATTACCATCTTGACGCAATTCATCATTAATATGGAAAGTGAATTTGGTCTCTTGCCAATTGGTAATTTCTTTTGTATCAACCCAGTCTGCCAAAACACAAGCACCATCAAAAGCTTTAGCTCGCTCCCATGGGTGGCCTTTACTTTTCAGATCATTCTGTAAGTCACGCATTGTTAAATCAAGACCTAAAGTTACTGCCCCAATCGCTTTTAAAGCTTTTTCAGGGTCAATTTCACCTTTCAAAGGTTGATCAATACGTAACACTAACTCACACTCAAAATGGCAACTGCCCCATGCTGGATTCCAAGAAATACCGTCATTTAAACCAATCAAGCTACTCGGTGGTTTAATAAATAATATAGGGCTGTCAGGCATAGCATTATTTAATTCTTTGACATGATCGGCGTAACTTCTGCCCACGCAAACGATTTTTGAAGGACGTGTATTCATGAGGCTTCCTTTGTTGTTGCGGCTAATAATTCCAATAATTTATTTCTTAAATGTATTTTCAAATATGGTTTGATCTGAAACCTGTGCAAATGCACGCTTTGGTACAATAATTACAGTTTTATTCTTTAGCTCAAGCATGTAGGTCAATTTACCTTTAGCAAAAGTTTGTACATCTGCATATTGCATCACTTGCTTACGACCATTGGCATAAAGCTCAAAGTAATCTTGATATAAGTCGATTCCCTGCTCACTCTTTCCAAACTGGTAACGAACAAATTGACGCTTAAATAACATAGGTAAAAGCCAGTAACGCATCAGGCCTTGCATCACCAGAAAAAATACGCCTAACCCGACATAATATCGTCCAACCCCAGAGAGACCTAAATAAAATCCCCAAATAATAATTGCAATACTAATTGCAGGTGTAAGAAAACGGGTAAATTGCTTTTTCCCAAATGTCACTAATGAAAACCCATCTTGTGACTCTTCTAAATTCAAATAGTAACGTAAAGATAAAGCTGTTTTTTGCTCAGTCATTGCACTGCATCAATACTCAATAAATCGAAACTATTAGAGCATATTCATTTCAGCTTTAAAATGAATCAAAGGCTATTTTTTATTTTGTTTAAAAGTAGAGCTTATGATGAGATTCGAAAATCAACTACGTTGCATATATAGAACGTAGATTCATATTTTTTGAGCTTATTTCAGTTTTTAAAATTTCTACAATAAGAGCATTACCTTCTTAGTGGAATGTCTCATGTCTTTCTTTGCAAAATTATTTGGCTTAAATCAAAAAGCAACAGTCTCAAAAGATGTGGTTACTCAAGCCACTCAAGAGTCCCCTCTTTTCAATCAGCCAAGCTTTTTAGAATTAATTAAAAAACGTCGTTCTATTTATTCGATCGGGAAAAACTTACAACATACTCCTTCGGAGATTGAAGGGTTAATTCAAGAAGCGGTCAAACATAGCCCTTCAGCATTTAACTCTCAGTCATCTCGCGTTGTAATTTTATTTAATGAGTCTCATCAAAATTTCTGGAATATTGTTTTAGATGTATTAAAAACTATTGTTCCTGCCGAAGCACTAGCGGGAACTGAACAAAAAATTCAAAGTTTTGCAGCGGGTGCTGGTACAGTTTTATTTTTTGAAGACCAAGATGTGATTAAAGGTCTACAAGAGCAATTTGAATTATATGCTGATAATTTCCCAGTCTGGTCTGAACACTCAACAGCAATTGCACAATTTGCAGTGTGGAATGTATTGGCTGAACAAGGTATTGGAGCTTCTTTACAACATTACAATCCAATTATCGATGAGAAAATTAATGCTGCTTTTGAAATTCCTGCTCAATGGAAACTAAGAGCCCAATTAGTATTTGGTTCAATTGAAGGCGAAGCAGGTGAAAAAGCTTTTATTGAAGACGAAAGCCGCTTTAAAACATTTGGCTAATTTTTTTCAACTACAAATCATTTAAGAGCTGGTTGCCATGAGCACTAGCTTTTAAATCGAACTAATAAAAAATAGGTACAAAAAAACCGCTATATATAGCGGTTAATTCTTCAAGTGGTGCGCTCAGAGAGATTCGAACTCCCGACCCCTTAGTTCGTAGCCAAGTGCTCTATCCAGCTGAGCTATGAGCGCGTACTTGATGTTGCGCATTATACGCATTTTTTAAGGCTTAGGAAGCCTTTTTTCATCTTTCTGTCATCAAACGTCTAGTTCTTAGCCATCACTCTAGTTTACACAGCTTTGTAGCTAAAATTATTGAAACTTTGCTCACCAAAGATGTATCTGAAATATTTTTTTTCAAATAAGTTTTATAGAGTTTTTGAAGCTTTTTGCCATCTATCTAGAAGATAAAGCCTACTGTTTTAGTCAACATTATATAAATAATATATTTCTGGTTGAACCTAACTATTATAAGACTGTTTGAAATTTAACTATGATAATGCTTCAAATAAGTGAAAATATGATTAAAAAAATAATTAGTTAAAATTATATAATATAAAAATTATTATTATTTTTATGTCTAAATTAAATAAATTATTATTTCTTTAAATATTATTTAATAACAAAAAATGTGACTAAAAATACACATTGACAGCTTTTGAGATCTAACCAATACTAAATCGCAATTATTGAGATACACATCTCATTAATTATAAAGCGCAATAAATAATACTTACTTAAAAATACAAAATTATATAGGAAATAGACCAACATGTTCTTACTAACAAACCTCGTATCTTCGATATCAAAAATTACTCAAGATTTGGGTAATATTGTATCGGTGAACACTACTGTAACTGGTAGCTCTTCAATTGAAGGCCAGATATCAACTTCTGGTTTACTTTCAGATACTCTATCTACAGTAACAAATACCCTTACAACAACCACAACAGGCCTTGTTTCTGATGCCGTTGGTACTGTTACTGGCAGTATCGGTTCTACAAGTCCTGTAGACACAGTAACTAATATTATTGGCGGAGTAACTGGCGGTATTGATCTTGGAACCTCTCCAATTGCTCCAGTTATTGACGTTGTTCAAGGTGGTATCGACATTCTTCAGGGTGTTGAAAGCCTAAAAACTGAAATCATCAACACAGGTATCGACACTGTTGCTGATACTATCATTGGTGTTCTTCCTCAAACTGAACACCCTGTTTCTGAAATTGCTGATCTTGGCACTCTAACTTTCGAAACTTCTCGTGACACAGTAAATGGCACGCTTGAAGTCATTTCTGATCTAGTGGGAGGAGACATTCAAGGCGCAACTGAGTCTGCTACTGGTGTCGTTGAAACATTAATCACTAATGGTACAACTGCTACAGGTATTGTTACTGACGTTGTCGGAAGCATTACAGACGTCGTTGGTGGTGTAACTGGTGGCGTTGATGGCAACCCGCTTGAAGTAATTACCGATATTATCGGCGGCGTAACTGGCGGTATCGGTGATGGCACATCTCCAATCGCTCCAGTGATTGATGTCGTTCAAGGCGGTATTGATATTCTACAAGGTGTAGAGAGCCTAAAAACTGAGATCATCAATACTGGTATCGACACTGTTGCTGATACTATTATTGGTATTCTTCCACAAACTGAATATCCTGTTTCAGACCTAGCAGATCTTGGCACTTTAACTTTCGAAACTTCTCGTGACACAGTAAACGGTGCACTTGAAGTTGTTTCTGATTTAGTTGGTGGTGATATCCAAGGTGCTACTGAATCTGCTACCGGTATTCTCGATACGCTAATTACAAATGGCACAACTGCTACTGGAATTATTAATAACATTATCGGCGGCGCAACAAGTGGTGATAGCCCACTTGGCGTGGTAACCGACATTATTGGTGGTGTAACTGGCGGTGTTAGTGGTAATCCTCTTGAAATCGTGACTGACATTATCGGCGGTGTAACTGGTGGTGTTGACGGTAACCCGCTTGAAGTAATTACTGACATTATCGGTGGCGTAACTGGTGGTGTTGATGGTAATCCACTTGAAGTAATTACTGACATTATTGGCGGTGTAACAGGTGGTGTTGACGGCAACCCGCTTGAAGTAATTACTGACATTATCGGTGGTGTAACTGGTGGTATCGGTGGTGGAACTTCTCCAATCTCTCCAGTGATTGACGTTGTTCAAGGCGGTATTGATATCCTTCAGGGGGTAGAAAGCCTAAAAACTGAAATTATCAACACTGGCATTGATACAGTTGCAGATACAATTATCAGTATTCTTCCACAAGCAGAACATCCTGTTTCTGAACTTGCTGATCTTGGTACTCTAACTTTCGAAACTTCTCGTGACACAGTAAATGGTACGCTTGAAGTCATTTCTGATCTAGTGGGTGGAGACATTCAAGGTGCTACTGAATCTGCTACTGGTGTTCTCGATACGCTAATTACAAATGGCACAACTGCTACTGGTTTAGTAACAGAAATCATTGGCGGATTGACAGGAACTATTGGTGGGGTAACTGGTGGGGATAGCTCACTAGGCTTAGTCACTGATTTACTTGGCGGTTTAACTGGTAGCGTAGATGGTGATAACCCTCTTGGCTTAGTGACCGACCTTCTAGGCGGCTTAACTGGTGGCGTTACTGGCGGTACAGACAACCCTATCGGCATCGTAACAGATATCGTGGGTAGCTTAACGGGCGGTGTGACTGGTGAAGGTGGATTAGATGTTATTTCTAATTTACTAGGCGGATTAACTGGTGGTAGCTTACTCGGTGGTGTAACGTCGACAGTATCAAGCGTAACTAATACAACGCATACTATCGTACCTACATCATTACTTACCGATAACTTCTTAGAAAACTCTTTCAATACTGTTTAATATAAGTCGTTAAAATAAAGCCACTTATTACAAGTGGCTTTATTTATTAATATATTTTTAAATATTAATTTACTTCTTCCCATCTATAATATTTCTTGTGAGCCAGCTCTAACATTGCATAATCATTAGGTGTATCACCATAAGCATAAATTGTAGAATACTGAGTTAAATCATAATTGTTTTTTATTCTATTTACTTTTTCTAAATAACCGCAATCACCATTAATAAAATCACCTGTTAAAATACCATCACGTATTTCAAGTTGATTACATATAACCTCTAAATCTAAAGATTGGCACCAGCTTTCTAAATAAACACCTAATGATGCAGATACAACCACAACCTGATCACCTTGTTGTTTATGCCAAAGAATACGCTCCAAAGCATTTTGACGCACACAGGTAGGAAGGATATTTTTAGCAAACTCTTGCCCCATATATTTTAGGGAAGCCGCATCATAGCCCACGTATCCCACCTGACAGAGTTTAGTTCGAATGGTTTTATCGGTTACCCATCCAAGCTTATAACCCGCTATATAAGGTGCAAGTCGAATACCACCTAGTATTTGAGTTTTTTTATTTAAAGAAAATTTAAGGAATAGGCTGAATGTATCGCTGTGAGTGATCGTGCCGTCAAAGTCAAATAAAGCTAAGTTCATTTATGATTATCTCTAATATAATTAAAAAGTTATAAATTTAGATTTTTTAAAGTACTAAAAAATAGGCACAAAAAAACCGCTATAAAAGCGGTTAATTCTTCAAGTTGGTGCGCTCAGAGAGATTCGAACTCCCGACCCCTTAGTTCGTAGCCAAGTGCTCTATCCAGCTGAGCTATGAGCGCGTAACTTGTGTGCCTTTCAGCGATTCGTTCTATTTTACTTGGTGCGCTCAGAGAGATTCGAACTCCCGACCCCTTAGTTCGTAGCCAAGTGCTCTATCCAGCTGAGCTATGAGCGCATTAAGTAAATGGCGGTGAGAGAGGGATTCGAACCCTCGATACCAGTAATAGGTATGCTTCCTTAGCAGGGAAGTGATTTCAGCCACTCATCCACCTCACCGGAACGAGCCGCCATAATACAAACTAAAACCCTATTGTTCAAGTCATCATAGTGAAATTTTCTTGTTTTTTAGTTCAATGAATTATTTTTTAAGCAATTTTCTCATTATTTTCGTCTTTTTCGATCAAACGCTTGTTAAGATAGATATTATTTCTTCATCAAAATACTGTAGTGCATAACACATTATTGCAAACCTAAACGTGCAGTTCGGGTCTGCATGACTTATGCTAAACTTATCTGCCAAGCGTGAAACCAAACGACATGACAAAAAACTGGGCTGACCCCGAAGCGAAAGCTGAAGCTGAACGTTATGACAATCCTATTCCAAGCCGTACTCTTATTTTAGATACATTGGAACAATTGCAGACACCGCAATCTCATGCAGAACTTGTCGATCATTTTAATATTCATGACCAAAAAAGTATTGAAGCACTCAGTCATCGCTTAAGTGCTATGGTTCGTGACGGTCAAATCATGAAAGACGGGTTTAAATTTCAGTTGGTGGCAGATCAACCGACCTATGAAGCAACTGTTTATATCAATAGTAAAGGTTTAGGCACAGCGCATATTGATGGTCAAAGTGACCTTTTACTTCCTGAACGTGAATTACGTTTAGTCTTTAATGGTGACCGAGTTAGAGTGCGACAGACTTCAGTTGATCGTAAAGGCAAACCTTGGGGATTTATCACAGAAGTTTTACAACATCGTGTTAAACAATTAATTGGTAAATTGTCGGTTCACGATGGCGAATATTTTATTCAGCCCAACAATCCAAATCAGCACCAGCCTATTCCTTTAGAAAAAGAACTGGTAACACATGCTGAAGCAAATGTTGGCGATATGCTACGTGTCGCAATAGACAGCTATCCGACTCGTGAAGAATTTGCGACGGCGCATATTATTCAATCTATGGCCGACAAAGCTGATACAGAAATTATTATTCCGCAGACTATTCTTGAGTTTGGCTTACCTTACGAATTTCCAGATGAAGTTATAAAAGAAGCTGAAAGCTTTAAAGAACCATCTGCTCAAGACCGTGAAGGCCGCATTGATTTACGAGATTTAGCATTAGTTACGATCGATGGTGAAGATGCTCGAGATTTTGATGATGCGGTTTATGCAGAAAAACGTCCAGGTGGCGGTTATCGTGTAGTTGTCGCAATTGCTGATGTTAGCCATTATGTACGCTTAGACTCAGCCCTCAATGAAGAAGCTGAGGAACGTGGTACTTCGGTATACTTCCCACATTTCGTATTACCGATGCTACCAGAGGCATTGTCAAATGGCTTATGCTCTCTAAACCCTCATGTAGACCGTTTATGTATGGTCTGTGACTTGAAACTCTCTCGTACAGGCCGTGTAACTGGTTACGATTTTTATCCATCAGTGATGCATTCAAAAGCACGTTTGACCTATACACAGGTAGCACAATATTTTGACGGCGCAACAGATGCGATTCCAAAAGATCGTGATGTTCATAAATCGTTAAATACGCTTTTCCAGCTTTATCAGATTTTGAAAAATTTACGTGCTGATCGTCATGCAATGGAATTTGAAACCATTGAAACTTACATGACTTTTGATGAGCTAGGCGGGATTAAAGAAATTTTGCCACGTACACGTAATGAAGCACATAAACTTATTGAAGAGTGCATGTTACTTGCTAACGTTGCTGCGGCTGAATATGCATTAGAACATGATGTTCCAATGTTGTATCGCGTGCATGAAGCTCCAGAGTTTTCACGTATTCAGAAAGTAAAAGACTTTGTTAAATTACTGGGTCTACCCTTCCCTGACCAACCAACTCAAGCAGACTATCAAAGAGTAATTGAAGCAACTAAAGATCGTATTGATGCTCCTAGTATTCATGCCGTCTTATTACGCTCAATGATGCAAGCTTATTATGGCGCAAAAAATGCAGGGCACTATGGTTTGGCTTATGAAGCTTATACGCATTTCACTTCGCCAATTCGTCGTTACCCAGACCTATTATTACACCGTGCCATTAAAGCTCACTTGAAACAAAAGCCTTATCCACTCTCTGGTGCTGCACTAGATGATGCAGGTGAACATTTCTCTCAAACCGAGCGCCGTGCTGATGAAGCTTCTCGTAGCGTAACAACTTGGTTGAAATGTCACTACATGCAGCAGCATCTAGGTGATGAATTCATTGGTATTGTAAGTGCGGTGACCGAATTTGGTTTATTCGTGACACTGAAAGATTTATATGTCGATGGTATGATTCATATTAGCCAACTCGGCGATGACTTCTTTATTTATGACCAAGCGAGTCAAAATCTAGTAGGTCAAAATCGTGGTCAAGTCTTTGGTTTAGGCGATGAAGTTAAAATTCAGGTTGCTGGTGTCAATCTGGAAGAACGTAAAATTGACTTTCAGCTCATTAAGCAAGTTACCCATGCAGGCCGAGTAGTTCGTAGCCGTGCGCCGCGTACGACTAAAACTACTACGCAGGCGACTGAAGAAGTTTTCAGTAAACCAACTGTCAGTAGTGATGGTGAGCGACCTGTTCACAAAAAGAAAGAAAAAAGTAAGCCAAGTTCTTACACCAAAAAATCTGGTAAGAAAACCTCAGCAAAAGCCGAGACTAAATCAGAAAAGGTGAAGAAAAAATCAAAGCCTAAAAAGAAAAAGTCGAATGCAAAATCAAAGGCTGAATAGTGAGTAAATAATTATCACACTTCAGAAATAAGTCTCCAATAGGAGGCTTATTTCTTTTTAAAAAGGGTTATTTTACACATTAAGCTTGATTTCCAGCCTGAGAGGACCTACATCTAATACCATGTTTAAAAAATAATGTGGCTATTAGCAATGACTTTACAGCAAGCGACTTTACCAACTCCGCGTTTTGACCAAATTGAATTAGAAAATTTAAAACAAGACATCCAGCAAGCGATCCAAGCAGGTCAGGAATTTTTAAATACTCTTACGGCTGCACCTACAGATGTAACTCAGCAACTTGCCGTACTTGAGCAAGTCGATACACTTGAAAATAATCTAAGTGAATCATGGGGCGTTTTATCGCATTTAAACGCGGTAATGAGCAATGCAGAAACGAGAGAAGTCTATCAATCTTTATTACCAGCATTAAGTGAATATTACACTCAGCTTGGTCAACACACGGCGCTTTATCAAACCTATCAACACATCCATGATGGTCAAGGTTATACCTCTCTTAGCCCTGCACAGCAAAGTGCTATCCGTCTAGCTTTACGTGACTTTAAACTTTCAGGTGTAGCCTTAGAGGGTGAAGAGAAAAAACGTTATGCAGAGATTTCTGCGCGTCTTTCACAGCTTTCTTCTGATTTTTCAAACCATGTACTTGATGCAACACAAGCTTACTTTAAACCACTTATCGAAGATCAGCTAAAAGGTCTTCCAGAAAGTAATATTGAGTTATTAAAACAGTACGGCAAACAACGTGAACTTGACCAAGCTGTAGCAACCCTAGATTTCCCAGCATATTTTGCAATCATGACTTATGCAGATGACCGTGTATTACGTGAAGAGCTTTATAGAGCTTATGTGACTCGTGCATCTGATCAGTCTGAACAAACTGAGTTTGATAACAGCAAAATTATGGAAGAAATTTTGAGTCTTCGTCAGGAAATGGCGAAACTACTTGGTTTCAATAACTATGCTGAATATTCTCTGGCAAGTAAAATGGCACCAGACGTAAAAACAGTACATGAGTTTTTGGTTGACCTAGCAGAGCATGCGCGTGCTCCTGCGCTTCAAGAAGTTGCCGAACTTCAAGATATTGCTAAACAAGATGGTGTTGATGAGCTTAAACCTTGGGATACAACTTACTATTCTGAAAAGCTGAAACAGCAACAATTCAACCTATCTCAAGAAGCTTTAAAACCTTATTTCCCTGCACCTAAAGTTGTTCAGGGATTATTCCAGATTGTGCAGCGTCTATACGGCATTAACATTATTGAAAGACAAGCACCTGTCTGGCATCCAGATGCACGTTATTTTGAATTAGAAGACCAAGGTCAAGTGATTGGTGGCTTCTTCTTTGACATCTATGCACGTACAGGCAAACGTGGTGGCGCATGGATGAACGGCTTCCGCTCGCGCATGCAAACACTTCATGGCTTACAAAAACCAATTTGCTATATGGTGTGTAACTTTACTCCTCCAGTAGGTGACCAACCTGCTTTATTGACTCATGACGAAGTGATTACTTTGTTCCATGAGTTCGGACATGGTTTACATCATATGTTGACCGAAGTAGATAATATCTCGGTTGCAGGAACTCATGGTGTTGCTTGGGATGCAGTAGAATTACCAAGCCAGTTTATGGAATTCTGGTCATGGGATAAAGAAAGCCTAGATGTATTAAGTGAACACATCGATAGTAAACAGACTTTGCCACAAGAATTACTAGATGCTTTATTAAATGCTCGATTCTTCCAATCTGGTATGCAAACTTTACGTCAGCTTGAATTTGCATTATTTGACTTGACCATTCACACCAAAACGCCAGCCCTTAACAGTGAGCAAATTCAGCAAACCTTAGACGATATTCGTAAGCAATATGCGGTCGTTCCTACTGTCGACTACAACCGTTTCCAAAATAGTTTTAGTCATATTTTTGCTGGCGGTTATGCCGCAGGTTATTACTCTTACAAATGGGCAGAAGTCTTAGCGAGCGATGCATTTGATCGTTTTGAAAATGAAGGCATTTTTAACACTCAAACGGGTAAAGAATTCCGTCAGGCAATTCTAGCTGTGGGTGGAAAAGACACTGCGCTTGAGGCATTTGTGAATTTCCGTGGACGCGAGCCTAAAATTGACGCATTGTTACGTCATCAAGGTTGGACGAATGACAACAAAACCGCTTAAACTATGGGCCTAAATTGATCGTGTGGTTAGGGTAATAAAGATGAAAAAACGTTTCATTGCTGGGGCAAAATGTCCAAAATGTGAAGCCATGGATCGGATTATCATGCTAACCACCGCAGAAGACGAATGGATTGAATGTATCGAATGCGGTTATAGCGAAAATCGTCCGACTCATGTTGATGAGCCTGAAACACCTGCTGAACCGGATGAAATTGGGGTAATACAGTTCAAGCCACGTCGTCCCGACTAAAGGTCTTAAACATGCCACTACAAAGAAAACAAAACTCAAAATTATTATGGATTTTAATTGGGGGCTTAAGCATTCTCGTAGTGCTTTTTTTTGCAGCGCAATGGTTTTTTAAAAAAACCGAGTCGTCAGCACCACTGGTTGATCCACAACCTGTCTCGACTCCTGCTCCTGCTAAACCGAAACCAGCTGAGCCATTACCAAGTTCTGAACCCTTAGCTGAAAATGCAAGCTCTCAGCAACTTGTCAGTGAAAATGTGCTTAAAGAGCCTGTCCCAGCACAAGAGTCTTTAGCAAAAGAAGAAGTATCTAAACTTGAAGATATTCATCGCCAGCTAAAAGATCAGGAAGCCACCTTAAAAGCTCAGCATGCAGATGCGGATCAACTAACTAAACTCAAAGAAGAACAAGTTAAATTGCTTGAAGCTCAGCTTAAACAGCAATAGTTTTTCAATGAACTCTTAAAAAAAGCTAAAGCTGTACATCTTTAGCTTTTTTAGCCGGATTTAAATAATTCTAATCATCTTTTTTTAAATTTACTTAGTCCACTGATTAAAAAAGCCCTCCATTTAGGAAGGCTTTTTTGTATAACCAATACTTTGATTTAAGTTATTTATACCAATCGAATAACTTAAATACATATGGCACATAAGTCACTAATACCAATGATGAGAACAAGACAATAATTGGTAGCAACCAGCGCTCATAACGGAAGTAGAAGCTTGTATATTTCTCTTTCGCTTCAGCATCAGCAGCATTCACTTCATCATCTCCGACGGACAACCGCGTAAGTAGATGGTTCAAGGCAACTGGTGGTGTTACGTAACCAAATTCGAATGCAACCAACACAATCATCCAGAAATGAATTGGATGGATACCATTTTCGTATGCTACAGGTGCAATAGTTGCAGCAACTAAAATTACAGCACCAAATGGATCTGTACACATACCAATAATGGCAAGTAATAGCGCAATACATGCAAGTGAAATGTAAATACTGCCCAAATGAGTCGGTAATAATTCGACCACTTCAGAGCGTTCAATTAAACCACCTACACTTGCAGACAATGCCATCAAGATAATTAAAGCACCGATATGACCTACAGTTTCTGAGGTCGCAAATCGAAGTGCTCCACCAAAACCAAGACGGTATTGAGAGCTATGCGGATCATGTGCACGCAAGAATGGTGATTTTTGTTCGTGTTCACGAACAATCGCTTCATGAATATTGATTGCAGGCGCTTCTTTGGTCGCAACCAATTTGTCGTACAAGATCATTGCGATCAGAACTAATGGCAAAATTACTGGTGCAGTAAACTCGTTCATTCCTGTATCTAATGCATATTTATAGATCGCAAGAACAACAGCAGTGATCAGAATGTATGGAATTACAGGTACAAAGGCACGCATCATGCCCGGAATCGCAACTTTTGGTGAATTCACACGGAATTTTTCTTCAGCTAAAAGTAGTGAAACACCCAAGAAAATAAATGCAGTTAACCAAAATACATAAATACCATGCCCAAATAGCTCATCCGACGTAACATGACGGCTATCAAGCATTGCAATTAAAACGACTAATAGACATGGACGTACAACTACCCCTAAAGAACCTGACATTGCAGACACAGCCAAAGCATATTGACGGCGAGCACCCGCATTCCAGACTTCTTTATAAATAATTGCACCTGCTGCGATAACGAAAATACCTGATGCACCTGTATAGGCTGTGGGTACAGCAGCAGCAATTAGAATTAACCAAGTTAAGGTTTCTGGCGCCAAGTTCCATGGACGAAGCACATTAAGGAACAAGTCCATAACGCGTGTTTGAGTTAAAAGCATACCTGCCCAAATAAACAAGGCAAGGTTTAAGAAAATACCCGAGAACTCAACCAATAAACCAAGGTAAATACCTTGCCCCATTGGGTAATCCATAAAGAATGTAAATACAATGCCTGTAATTAGGGCCATGTAAGCGTATAAAGGCACCGATAATAAGGCTAAGCCTATATTCCCACCTTCACGCTTTGGTAGAGGTGAAACAAATAATTGATAAAGACTAATTAAAGTCAGAACAACAAATAGAATCATCCAGATCCAGTAAATCGTTACTGTTTCATAGGTAGGTGTTACCCCAGAATTTATGACTGAACGATACTGACTAATGACAGAACAGCTAAGTAGTGCATTACCAATCAACATAAACAGAGAATACACTTTGTAATCTATTTTTGTTGCCGGATTACGCAAACCAATATGGTGATATTTCAACGATGCAGTAATCGCAGAAATCAGAACCATAAAGACTAGTAAAATGGCACGGTTTTCTGTACCAAATTTAAAAATACCAAAGAAACCTGTCTCGATAGCACGGTAAGTACGTACCCCTGGGTTAGCTTCGATATATTTAATAGTTTTATCATACGCCTGATATTTTTCATCACATTGTTGCTGCGCTGCGAGTAGTGATGCACGGACATCACTTTCCGATGCTGCACCAAAGAAACTCGCGAAATCATCAGACGCGTTCGCTTTCATTTGTTCTTTTACTTGAGCCTCGATATTTGGATGTCGATCACAAGTTGGCTTTTCAGGCTCAGCACGCAAAAAAGAATATTGCATACCTGTAGCAGGGTCGCCATATAGACGTTCCCCGATACGTAATAATTGTCCGTGGATCATTTCCCCGGTACCAATAATTAGCGTCATTAATAGCAGAATGAGGATGACGAATGTTGAGATCCATTCGTTCCAGATATAACCCAGCAGACCTAATCCAGATCTTTTTTCTTGATGTTCTTGCATAAATATTCCAATTTTGTTCTCTCAAGTCCCTAAAAATTAAAGAATTGAGTCATGCAATTTTTCTTGGTCAGGGGTTAAATCCATCCCCCTTCTACCAATCCCTTTATTCAACGATCAAATTTGCATCAAACTTTGTTAATAAAGAATGACTAAAATCTCTTTTTTAACAGTTTGTATTGTCAATGTTTCTTTTTTAATCTTTGAAAAAACCAATAGCATCCTCCAAAGATTGCGCCACCAATTGCTCCATATAGGTGAGCTTCAGTTAAAACTGGACTCCCTATTAACTGAGCGGTCCCTGTTTGCCCAAAAGTGTTTTCCCATATAAGTTTGGCAATAATTAACCCTAAAACCAGCAAAGCGAAATTTCGCTCTTTACGATATTGCAGATAGACCAAAGCAACCGCTGTATATAGCCCATGTAAGACACCAGATAGGCCCGCATAAGCTTCGATATAAGGTAAATAAAAGTAGAACACCAAACTAATAAAAGGTGGCAATAGCAAAAGTAGACTTAGAAGATGCCATGCTTTTGTATGCGGAAAGATAAAGGGTAAACAGGCAAATGCCATCATATTTAAAAGGAAATGAACCCATCCAACGTGTACCCAATGTGCAGTCCATAAACGCCAGAATTCGCCAAGTAAACTTTCGCGCCAATAAATAAAAGTATCGGGAAACACCTGTAGACAAGCAGATATGGAAATGCACACTGCGACCAAAAGCACTTTACTATTCAGTACATGATCCTTCATGGCACACTCCTTGAAATTAAACTTCTTACGATTATTGTAGAACTTAACAATAGACTCGCAAGAAGTTAGGCTTTCAAATATTCTTTACTGCGCTGCTGGTGGAGCAGATGAATCAGCAGGAACTTCAGAAGCGGCTCCCCCATCAAACAACTCATCTAGCTCTGCTGCACCTTCATTCTTATCATCCCAGAAATGAGACATACCATCATCTCCGGTACGTACACCAGTATGTTCAGTCCAGTAACGGTCAGAGATACCACGTACAATAAGGCCAGCCATACTATCGATTAACTTAAAGTTAGGATTAACAGGTTTGTCATCAGCTTGAGACGCAGCATAAGATCTTAATGCATCACGGATTTTTGCATCATCACCGCTTGCTTGCGCAGCTACGGCATATAAGGCATGAGATAGGCGAACACCTTTTTTCTCACCAATCTGAATTGACTGTTTTAAAGTTTGGTATGGATCAGGCTTCCCTTCATCAGCACCTGGCAATAAAGTCCAGATAACGGCACGCGTTGCGTTAGGTGCGCCCCAGAATTTTTCATTATCTAGACAAACCATGCCACGCTCTACAATAGCAGCGATATCTTTAGGAACATTGACTGCGCCGCCTGAGTTAATATCGTTGGTCACAGCCTGAAGACCACTGATCATGCCAAGTAAATAAACGGTTTGATCAGTATCATTACGCATTGTTGGGCAAGAGTCACCTAAGTGATATTTATATTTAGATTCCCAACGATCAGCAAATAATTTATAGCCTGTATACTGACGTTCAGCTGCAATTGCTGCCCAACGCTTCTGTGCAATACGTGCATCTTGGGCTTCTGTCACTTGACCTGCTTTTGAAGCACGTAAATAACGCAGTTCTTGTTCTAAAGCTTGATTTTCCGCACATACACCTGATGCTGCATACATTAATACTGCAACACGTGTCGGATCTGCACCCATCCCTTTAGTAGACATGATTGCAGGTGTTAACGCACTACCGGTATTACATACCATTTCAGCATCTTGCATTGCCAAAATAGGTGGAACGACGTGCTTTTCCGTAAAACCTAGAGCAACATTTGCTCCGGTTTTCACAACGTATGAACAACCTGATAAAACTGAAGCTGCAAGAAAACTCACCGCCAAACCTTGGCTTATTTTTTGGACTTTAGACATCTTCCTGTCCTCTATGTAATTTGTTTTTTCCTTTTCAGATGTACATTAGCAGATGCATATCTTGAATAAAAGAGTAATTACTCTAATTGTAGCGCTTATACTTTGACACACTTCACAGCAGATAAAATTGACAGTTTTTCGAGGAAACAGAAATTTTAGGCAAAAAAAAGTAGCATTGCGACGGTTCAGCACATGCTACTTATTAACTGGGATAAGCTTTTAACGGCTTATATTATTTTTGTTCTATATAATCCTTAAGTAAAGTTCCTGCTCTTCCTACTACTACAGCCATAACGACTGCAATTAACAGAAACATCCACATTGAAATCTCCATGAGAGACCTCCTTACTACAATCGCACCCAGTTATAAACTGGACACTTGATGAAATTAATCGATTAACCAATTTTAATAATTGACTGATCGACGACCTTGCATCCTCTGTCTCTTAACCTTGTTAAAACTAACTTTGTTAAGATGTTCCCTGAGTAAAGTTCCTGCTCTTCCTATCACCACTGCCAGAATTATGGCAATGACCAAGAACGACCATGTTGGCATCTCCATTTTGAGACCTCCGACACACTTTACGTTGGTGTTTGTACTTTAACCGATCAAATAGTTACCCATAGGTGAAATTGTCAGACAATTGTCTTTCCTTGGCTTTTTTCTATATTTTAATTAGACAATCCGAAGTTTAATGAAGAAAATAATTATTAAACTTTTGTTTTTTATAATTTTTAAATAAATATACAATTGTAGAATTGTCTAACAATTAATAAAGCTTTTCTAAAACTTTTAATCTTTTCCACTGCTGAATAGGAAGCTGATCGAACCAAACAATAGCTATGTTCGTAGGAGTTTTTTCAAGATAAATAACTACAAATAACTGATAATCAATTATTTTAGTAATTTCCGCGCGGTAAATTTCTTTTTCCGAAAAATATGCAACCGACCATAATTTTTGATCTAAATATTCAATTTGAGATATTTGTGCTTGCTTTAAAAAGAAAATAGAACCAATAAATAGAAGAACGGCAGCATATAGCCACCATATCGGTGTTAATAACTGATAAAGCAGGATGGCTAAACCCAAACCAACAAAAAGCTGAAATATTACCGAGACACGGCTATATTTCAGCTCAAAATTTAATTCTTTTATCAAAACAGTTTAGCCATGCACATACTGTTTTAGTTTATAAATAAATTCACGTAACTCAGTACGTGGAGGTTCAGAAACTTCCATGAACCAATCTAATAAATCCGGATCTTCTTGATCGACTAACTCTGCAAATAATGCTTTTTCTGCTGGATCAGCTTTTAAATAATAGTTTTTTACATACGGGTCAAAATAGACGTCAATTTCTTTTAAGCCGCGGCGTGCTCGATAAATTACTTTACGTTCTTCCAAGGTCATTTCGTCAGACATTTACGTCCCCATCTGTGTTGATAGTGCGCCTAGTTTACCTGATCACATCCTAAAGATCGCTAAAAATATCAAATTGACCAAATTTATCATCTTATCCGCATAATTGAGCATTCATCACATTGTTAGGCATGAAATGCTTACGTATGTTTAGGGCATAACATCACACCTGAACCAAGGAAGAAATACAAATGCAATCTGGTGCCATCCGTCCTATTCCAAATATGTTACCAAGACAATTATTCAATGAAGAACACGAAGCCTTCCGTGAGACAGTGCGTAAATTCTATGAAAAGGAAGTCGTTCCCAATATAGAGAAATATGAAAAACAGCAACATGTTGACCGAGATCTTTGGAATAAAGCTGGAGAACTAGGTCTTCTTTGCACCACAATGCCAGAGGAATATGGTGGCTCTGGGGTAGATCGCCTATACAGTATGATTCTTATTGAAGAACAAGCGTATGCGATGGACTCAAGTACAGGTTTTTCTCTACATTCCGATATTGTTGCTAATTACGTTAATAATTTTGGTAATGAAGAGCAAAAACAAAAATGGTTACCCAAAATGGCAACTGGAGAAGTTGTTACTGCTATTGCAATGACGGAACCAGGCACTGGCTCAGATTTACAAGCGGTAAGAACCACCGCCGTACTTGATGGTGATGAATATGTCATTAATGGTTCTAAAATTTTTATTACAAATGGCTACTTATGCGACATGGCCGTAGTTGTTTGTAAGACTGGTAATAGTGAGAAAGGTTCGGCGAACTTATCCTTAATTATTGTAGAAGCAGACAGAGCTGGTTTTAGTAAAGGTAAACCACTAAACAAAATTGGTATGAAAGGCCAAGATACCTGCGAATTATTCTTTGATAACGTTCGCGTTCCTAAAGAAAACCTTTTAGGCATGGAAGGTATGGGCTTTATCATGCTCATGAAAGAATTAGCATGGGAACGAATGTTAGTTGCTATTATTTGTCAGGCAGGTGCTGAAGCAGCATTTGCACATACCGTCCAATATACAAAAGATCGTAAGGCATTTGGTAAACCTATTGGTGCATTTCAAAATACGCGCTTTAAACTTGCTGAACTCAGAACTGAAATCGATTTCTGCCGTACTTATTTAGATCGTTGTATGGAATTACAACTTGAAGAAAAATTGAGTGTCGAAGCTGCAGCTGCTGCTAAATATAGAATTTCTGATATGTTCTCGAAGATTGTAGATGAATGTCTTCAGTTACATGGTGGTTATGGCTATATGCTTGAATATCCAATTGCACGTGCATACATTGATCATCGAGCAAATCGAATTTATGCAGGTACAAATGAAATCATGAAAGAATTAATTTCAAGAACACTTTAATACCTTCACAAGAAAAGGGGCATTACGCCCCTTTTTTTATTTAACAGGACTTAAGATACTAATTTTGGTTTACGCTCATTCGCTTCAGAACGCTTATGAAAATGAAGAATGCCATCTTCAAATTTTGCATTTTTCAAAGACTTTCTATCTTCTAAATAGTTATTAGTCACCTGCCATGGAGCACGTTTACCTTGTTTAGGAAGTTCATGTGCTGCACGATTAATATAACCTGAAGATAGTTTACCCATTACGGTGTCTTCTTCCATCACAGTCTTATCACCCGATGGAATCACTTCATCATAACTATTTTTGTCCATATAGTTTAATAAGCGACAAATATATTCGGCAGCGATATCTACTTTGAGTGTCCATGAGGCATTCACATAGCCAATAATCATCGCCATATTCGGCACATCACTTAGCATTATGCCGTTATAAAGCATATGTTCAGATGAGTTGATTGGTTTCCCATCAAGAGTAGCCTGAACTCCACCCATAATCTGAACCTGTAATCCTGTTGCAGAAACAACGATATCAGCATCAAGATGTTTGCCAGATTTAAGTAAAATACCTTTTTCAGTAAATTTCTCGATCTGATCAGTTTCTACACTCGCTTTGCCTTCACGTAAAATCTTAAATAAGTCCCCATCTGGCACTACACATAAACGCTGATCCCAAGGATTGTATGAAGGTGTAAAATGCTTCATATCAACCTTACCTTTAAGCTGCACTTCAATTGCTTTTAAAAGTAAACGACGTACAGTTTTAGGATGTTTCTGAGACAGCGCATAAATAGCGCGCTGCATACCAATGTTGCGAGCGCGAGTAAATTTATAAGCTGCCTCTTCAGACATAAATTTACGTGTTTTTTCATAGATAAAATCGATAGAAGGAACGCTAGCAATATACGTTGGTGAACGCTGCAACATGGTCACATGACCTGCCCCACCTTTAGCCATTGCTGGTACTAAAGTAATCGCTGTTGCACCACTGCCAATAATAACCACCTTTTTACCTGCATAATCTAAGTTTTCAGGCCAATGCTGTGGGTGAATGAGTTGCCCTTTAAATGCTTCTTGATTTGAGAAAGAAGGCGCATAGCCCTGATCATAATTATAGTAACCTGTACAACCTACAACAAAGTTGGCAATCCAAGTCTGCTGTTTTTTATTGCTATCTTCGACTACAACCTGCCATTTTTTTGAAGCCGAATCATAATTAGCAGAAAGTACACGATGACCAAAATGAATTTTTTCTTTTAATTTAAATTCATTAATTACTTCACCTAAATATCCTTTAATAGAAGCACCATCAGCTAATACATTCGCTTTACACCAAGGTTTAAAGTTAAAACCAAAGGTAGACATATCTGAATCTGAACGGATACCAGGATAACGGAAAAGATCCCATGTTCCACCAAAAGACTCACGACGTTCTAAAATCTCGAATTGTCGTTGTGGTGAATTTTTTGACAAATGGGCAGCGATTCCGATTCCTGAAATACCTGCGCCAATGATTAAAATATCAACTTGCTTTTCCATTTTATTTTTATACCCATTGTTGAGAATATAAGTTTATTAAAACACAATTTTGACAATACACAATGTCAAGTTTGACCGTTTATCTACTTTTTTATGTCACTTGAGGACATTTTTATAATTTATTTTGTGGCTAGGAATAAAAAAGACCGGTATAAAACCGGTCTTTTTTGAATAAAATCAATTATTCAGCTGAAGTGTTTACTTCACGATCTACAAGCTCAACGTAAGCCATCGGTGCTGCATCACCAGCACGGAAGCCCGCTTTAAGAACACGTAGATAACCGCCGTTACGTTCTTTGTAACGAGGGCCGAGTACGGTAAATAATTTACCAACAGTTGCAGCATTACGAGTACGAGCAAATGCTAAACGACGATTTGCTACAGTATCGTTTTTTGCTAGAGTGATTAAAGGCTCAGCAACACGACGTAATTCTTTAGCTTTAGGCACAGTTGTTTTGATCAACTCGTGTTCAAATAAAGAATTAGCCAAGTTTTGGAACATCGCTTTACGATGGCTGCTTGTACGGCCTAATTTCACACCACTATTACGATGACGCATGGTGATAGTCCTACTTAATTAACGGCTACGATAGGCAAAACGGTCGTCCATACGAAGACTAGCTGGTGGCCAGTTTTCAAGACGCATACCGAGTTGTAAGCCTTTCGATGCCAAAACATCTTTGATCTCTGTTAACGATTTTTTACCAAGGTTAGGAGTTTTTAATAACTCAACTTCAGTACGTTGAACAAGATCACCAATGTAGTAAATATTTTCTGCTTTCAAACAGTTAGCAGAACGAACAGTAAGCTCTAGATCATCTACTGGGCGAAGCAAGATTGGGTCAACTTCTTCACGAGGCTCTTGAGCAACTGGAGTTTGGTCTTTCTGAAGATCAACAAAAATTGCAATTTGTTGTTGCAAGATTGTTGCCGCTTTGCGGATTGCTTCTTCAGGATCAACCGTTCCATTTGTTTCAAGGTCGATTACCAGTTTATCTAAATCGGTACGTTGTTCTACACGCGCATTTTCAACGGTGTAAGAAACACGCTTAATCGGGCTATAAGAAGCATCTAATTGCAAACGGCCAACAGGACGTGTTTCACCTTCAGGGAAACGAGAATCAGATGTTTCATAACCACGACCTTGAGCAACTTTCAAGCGCATTTTTAATGAGCCTGAAGCACTTAAAGTACCGATTAAATGTTCTGGGTTAACCACTTCAACATTATGAGGTAAACGAAGATCAGCAGCAGTAATATCGCCAGGACCTTGTTTCTCTAATGTTAAATATGCTTCATTTTGATCGAACAGCTTAATAGACAATCCTTTTAGGTTCAGCAAGAGCTCGACGATGTCCTGCTGCAAGCCTTCTAAAGTACTGTACTCGTGCTCGACACCTTCTATTTCTACTTCAACCACAGCAGCGCCAGGTAAAGAAGACAATAGAATGCGACGTAAAGCATTACCTAGAGTGTGGCCAAAACCACGCTCTAAAGGTTCTAGAATCACTTTTGCCGAGGTCCCGCTTACCGCTTCGACCTTGATCGCTTGCGGAGTTAGAAACTCGTTTGCAGTACGCGTCATTATTGCTACCTCAAGGATTATTTAGAATACAATTCTACAATCAAGCTTTCGTTGATTTCAGCAGGTAAATCAGAACGATCTGGTGCAGCTTTAAACGTACCTTCAAGCTTAGAATGATCAACTTCGATCCAAGCTGGAATACCACGTTGTGCAGCTAACTCAATCGCGTTTTTAATACGCAATTGTTGTTTAGCACCTTCGTGAACCGCAATTACATCACCAGCTTTAACTTGAATAGATGCGATGTTTACACGACGACCATTCAAAGTAATGCTACGGTGACTTACTAACTGACGAGCTTCTGCACGTGTAGAACCAAAACCCATGCGATAAACAACGTTATCAAGACGGCTTTCAAGCAATTTCAACAAGTTCTCACCTGTTGCGCCTTTAACACGAGCTGCTTCTTTATAGTAGTTACTAAATTGACGTTCTAACACACCGTAAATACGACGGACTTTTTGTTTTTCACGTAATTGTAGTGAATACTCAGATTGCTTACCACCGCGTGCCTGACCATGTTGACCAGGTGCTTTGTTAGCTTTTTTAGTTTTGACGTCAAATGGTTTAACGCCAGATTTAAGTTGCAGGTCTGTCCCTTCGCGGCGAGAGAGTTTGCATTTTGGACCAATATAACGAGCCATGAATGTTTCTCCTTACACGCGACGTTTTTTAGGTGGACGGCAACCGTTGTGAGGAATTGGAGTCACATCGGTAATGCTGTTAATCTTATAACCCACTGCGCCTAATGCACGAACCGCAGACTCACGACCTGGACCAGGACCTTTTACAAGGACATCCAGATTTTTCAAACCATAATCTAAAGCTGCTTTACCAGCAACTTCAGCAGCTACCTGAGCAGCAAACGGAGTTGATTTACGTGAACCACGGAAGCCTTGTCCACCTGAGGTGGCCCAAGCCAATGCATTACCTTGACGATCAGTAATCGTAACAATGGTGTTATTAAAAGACGCGTGAATGTGTGCAACACCTTCAGAGACGGTACGAGTGACCTTCTTGCGTGTGCGAGTATCTTTAGCCATCTTTTAGCTTCCAGAAATCTTACTTTTTAATCGGTTTGCGCGGACCTTTACGGGTACGTGCGTTAGTTTTGGTGCGTTGACCACGGACAGGCAAGCTGCGACGATGGCGAAGGCCGCGGTAGCAACCCAAATCCATTAAACGTTTAATGTTCATGGAAATTTCGCGACGTAAGTCACCTTCGGTAGGAACCTTAGCAACTTCTGCACGAATCGCATCAAGCTGAGCATCGTCCAACTCACGGATCTTAGTAGTTTCAGTAATACCAACTGCAGCTAAGATATTCTTAGCAGTGTGGCGACCGATACCAAAGATGTAAGTGAGGGAGATAACAGCATGCTTGTTATCCGGAATGTTTACACCGGCAATACGAGCCATTCACTTTCTCCAAAAAGGCAGTAGAGATAATCAACCGCCCCACAAAAATCTTGAGGGGCGGATATTAACCCAATTCGCCTACTGAAATCAACAGGTCTTGATTAGATTAACCTTGACGCTGCTTATGACGAGGTTCTGCGCTACAAATTACGCGAATAACCCCATTACGACGGATAACTTTACAGCTACCACAAATTTTCTTTACAGAAGCTTGTACTTTCATGATGAAACCTCTAAGTGCGCTTATCCCTTAGGATGAGCAGTCGTTTTTCTCATTAATGTTTGATTATCA
The DNA here is from genome assembly GCF_038562025.1 of Acinetobacter sp. D009. Classification (NCBI taxonomy): domain Bacteria; kingdom Pseudomonadati; phylum Pseudomonadota; class Gammaproteobacteria; order Moraxellales; family Moraxellaceae; genus Acinetobacter; species Acinetobacter sp. D009. The sequence goes on along the minus strand of NZ_CP151886.1, from coordinate 444,829 downwards.
TATTGATGAGATGTTAAATGCGCTTGTAGCTGAGCCATAAAGTCCATAACCACGACAACTACGATCAATAATGAGGTACCACCCAAATAGAATGGAATCCCAAAAGAGCTTTGTAGAATCATTGGCATTAAACAAATGACCGTAATATAAATCGCACCAATAAACGTCAAACGATTAAGAATATGATCTAAGTAACGAGCAGTTTGCTCACCTGGGCGAATACCAGGCACATAAGCTCCGCTGCGTTTTAGATTTTCTGATACTTCCTTAGGGCTAAATACTAAAGCCGTATAAAAGTAACAGAAAAAGATAATTAACGCACCAAAGAGCACCAAATACAAAGGCTGTCCAGGCGACAATACTAAAGCTAAATCTTGTAAGCTGCTTTTAATAAAACCAGCATTTGGATCTGCACTTCCCACCCATTGACCAAGACTTGCTGGGAACAAGAGTAAAGAACTTGCAAAAATCGCAGGAATAACACCAGCCATATTAATTTTTAATGGCAAATGCGTCTGCTGTGCTGTAAATATACGACGCCCTTGTTGCTTTTGCGCATAGTTTACTGGAATGCGACGTTGTGCTTTTTCAATAAACACAATAGCTGCCAATACACCTAAAGACAAAAGACCAAAAATTACAAGACCAATTAAACTTGTCTGACCATTATCTACAGAAGAAACTGATTGCATAATTAGTTTAGGCAAACCAGCAACAATACCTGCAAAAATAATCATTGAGATACCGTTACCAATACCTCTTTCAGTGATTTGCTCACCTAGCCACATTAAGAACATAGTTCCAGCGACAAGTGAAGTTACTGCTGGGATATAAAACGCAAGACCAACTGACAGAGTAATACCCTGACCAATCAAACCTGCGCACATACCAACTGCTTGAACCACTGCAAGCAACAATGTGCCCTGACGCGTATACTGATTAATTTTACGCTTACCTTGCTCACCTTCCTTTTTCAAGGCTTCAAGTGATGGAATTACAGTAGACATTAACTGCACAATAATTGACGCAGAAATGTACGGCATAATCCCTAAAGCAAGAATAGACATTCGCTCTAAAGCACCGCCAGAAAACATATTGAATAGCCCAAGAATAGTTCCTTGGTTCGCATGAAATAAATTTTCTAACGCAGCATTATTAATGCCTGGTACTGGAATATGCGCTCCTAGTCGAAAGACCAGCAATGCACCGATTAGAAAACTCATCCGGCGAATAATTTCACGGTATTTCACATGAAATGGCTGACCTTTCATCATGTTGACATGACCTGAAGAACTAGGAGACATAGACACTCGAGATTACTCCTCGACTTTACCGCCAGCTGCTTCAATCGCAGCTTTAGCGCCTTTAGTCAATGCAACACCTTGAACAGTGAATGCACGAGTGATTTCACCAGAAAGTACGATACGAGCACGAATTTGGTCACGACGAACAACATTCGCAGCTTTCAAAGTTTCTAGGCTAACGATGTCGCCTTCAACTTTACTTAACTCAGATAAACGTACTTCAGCAGTTTTTAAAGCGATTTGGCTAGTGAAACCGAATTTAGGTAAACGACGATAAATCGCAGTTTGACCGCCTTCAAAGCCTGGACGAACGCCACCACTTTTACGTGATTTTTGACCTTTGACACCACGGCCACCAGTCTTACCAACGCCAGAACCGATACCACGGCCTAAACGACGGTGTTCACGTTTTGCACCTTCTGCAGGCGCAAGTTCATTTAAACGCAGAGTCATGGCTTATTCCTCTACACTAACCATATAGTAGACTTTGTTGATCATACCGCGGTTAGAAGGCGTATCTTGCACTTCTACAGTATGACCAATACGACGCAGACCTAAACCTTGTAAGCAAAGCTTGTGATTTTTCAAGCGATGTGAAGAAGATTTAGTCTGGGTAACTTTAATCGTTTTCATGATTGATTACCCTTGAATTTCTTCTACTGATTTACCACGTTTCGCAGCGACTTTCTCAGGAGAAGTCATATCACGCAAACCTTTGAAAGTTGCGTTTACTACGTTTGCAGCATTAGTAGAACCATAACATTTAGCAAGTACGTTATGTACACCTGCAGCTTCTAGAACGGCACGCATAGCGCCACCAGCAATTACGCCAGTACCTTCAGAAGCAGGTTGCATATATACACGGCTTGCACCATGACGAGCATTCACAGGGTGTTGTAAAGTAGTACCTGCAAGGTCTACAGTAATCATGTTGCGACGTGCAGCTTCAAGTGCTTTAGAAATAGCAGCTGGAACTTCACGAGCTTTACCACGACCAAAACCAACACGACCATTACCATCACCCACAACAGTTAATGCTGTGAAAGAGAAGATACGACCACCCTTAACAACTTTGGCTACACGATCAACGGCAACCAGCTTTTCAACAAGACCTTCGTTTTGTTCAACTTTAGCCATGATTAGAACTCCAAGCCGTTTTCACGAGCAGCATCAGCCAAGGCTTTGATACGACCATGATATTTAAAACCAGAACGGTCAAATGCAACTTTAGTTACACCAGCTGCTTTCGCACGCTCTGCGATTAAAGCGCCTACTTTAGTAGCCGCGTCTACATTACCTGTAGTACCGCTACGTAAAGATGCATCCAAAGTTGAAGCTTGTGCTAAAACTTTGCCACCATCTGCTGAAATAACTTGAGCATAGATGTGACGCGGAGTGCGGTTTACACACAAACGAGTCGCACCCAATGCACGAATGTGCAAGCGTGTGCTTTTCGCACGACGCAAACGGGATTGTTTCTTTTCGTTCATAAGAACCTCGCGCCTTATTTCTTCTTAGCTTCTTTACGAAGAATGACTTCATCCGAATAACGAACACCTTTACCTTTATATGGTTCAGGAGAACGATATGCACGGATTTCTGCCGCTACTTGACCTAACAACTGCTTGTTTGCTGATTTCAAAATGATTTCAGTAGCAGTTGGAGTTTCCGCTGTTACACCTTCAGGTAAAGCGTAGTCAATTGGGTGTGAAAAACCAAGGTTAAGGTTTACAACAGTACCTTTAACCGCAGCTTTATAACCAACACCAACTAGCTGCAACTTACGTTCGAAGCCTTCACTAACCCCTTTTACAAGGTTATTCAATACAGCGCGAGCAGTACCAGCTTGCATCCAAGCATCTTTCGATTCTTTAACTGGAGCAAGTTGAAGTTTACCTTCTTCCTGTTTTAGCTCGACCAGCGCATGCAGGTTGAAAGACAATGTACCTTTGCTGCCTTTCACTTCGACCTGCCGGCCGTTCTGAGTAACTGCTACACCATTAGGTACAGTTACTGGGGCTTTAGCCACACGAGACATGAGGAATCACCTATTAAGAAACAAAAGCAATAACTTCACCACCAACGCCCGCAGCACGTGCAGCGCGATCAGTCATGATGCCTTTGCTTGTAGAAACAATTGCAATACCTAAACCTTGCTTAACGCTTGGAAGTTTATCTTTACCACGGTATTGGCGAAGACCTGGACGGCTTACGCGTTTAACCATTTCGATAACTGGTTTGCCTTCGAAATATTTTAAAGTAATTGTCAAAGTAGATTTTGTCTCTTCTTGAGCAACTTCTACATTTGAAATATAACCTTCTTGTTGAAGTACGTTTGCAATTGCAACTTTCAACTTAGAAGAAGGCATAGAAACAGTTTGTTTCTTAGCCATTTGTGCGTTACGAACACGCGTTAGCATGTCGGCAACGGTATCTTGCATACTCATTTAGTCGCTCCTTACCAGCTTGCCTTAACAACGCCTGGTACATCACCCTGCATTACTGTGTCACGTAATTTGTTACGGCTTAAACCGAACTTACGGAAGTAACCATGAGGACGACCAGTTAAACCACAACGGTTACGAAGACGTACCGGAGATGCATTACGTGGCAATGCTTGTAACTTTAACATCGCTTCGAAACGCTCTTCTTCACTTGCATTTACGTTTGCAATCGTAGCTTTTAATTCAGCACGTTTTGCAGCGTATTTAGCAACTGTTTTTTCGCGTTTCAATTCGCGATTAATCATACCTTTCTTAGCCATATCGACCTCTTATTTGAACGGGAAGCCGAATGCACGCATAAGCGCACGGCCTTCGTCATCGGTGCGAGCAGTCGTAGTAATAGTAATATCCATACCACGAATACGATCAATCTTATCGAAATCGATTTCAGGGAAAACGATTTGCTCTTTCAAACCCATTGAGTAGTTACCACGACCATCAAATGATTTCGAAGAGAAACCACGGAAGTCACGGATACGAGGGATTGCGATTGAGATCAAACGGTCCAAGAATTCGTACATTTGGTCGCCACGTAAAGTAACTTTACAACCAATCGGCCAACCATCACGGATTTTGAAACCAGCGATAGATTTACGAGCAAGTGTAATTACTGGTTTTTGACCAGCAATTAATTGCATGTCGACTACAGCGCCATCTAATAATTTCTTATCAGTTGCAGCTGCGCCTACACCCATGTTTAGGGTAATTTTTGTGATGCGTGGAATTTCCATCACGTTCTTAATGCTAAGTTCTTCTTGTAACTTCGCTTTAAGTTCTTCGTTGTAACGTGCTTTAAGTCTGGCCATTGCCTTTTCAACCTATTACTTCGCTACCGCCACTGATTCACCATTTGATTTATAAACGCGAGTTTTCACGCCATCAATCACTTGGTAACCAACACGGTCAGCCTTCTGGGTTGTAGCATTTAAAATTGCCACGTTTGAAATATGAAGCGAAGCTTCTTGAGTAACGATACCGCCTTCAGCGCCAGTTACACGATTCGGCTTTTGGTGCTTCTTCACTAAGTTAAGGCCTTCAACCTTAACGCGGTCTTCAGAAACAGACAATACAGTACCCTGTTTGCCTTTTTCTTTACCTGCGATCACGATAACTTGATCGCCTTTTTTAATCTTAGCCATGATTGCCTCTTATAGAACTTCAGGAGCCAATGAAATGATTTTCATGAACTGTTCAGTACGAAGTTCACGAGTCACTGGTCCGAAGATACGAGTAGCAATCGGAGCTTTGTTGTTGTTCAGGATAACTGCAGCATTATCATCAAAACGGATCACAGAACCATCTGGACGACGAATGCCGAATTTAGTACGAACTACAACCGCATTCATCACGTCACCTTTTTTAACACGTGCGCGTGGGATTGCTTCTTTTACAGTAACTTTAATAATGTCGCCAACAGAAGCATAACGACGATGTGAACCACCAAGTACTTTAATACATTGTACGCGGCGAGCACCACTGTTGTCTGCTACGTCGAGCATAGTTTCGGTTTGAATCATTGCCCTACTCCAAAACCGAGCATCACCGGTCACAATTTCGAAAGGCTCAAAGAGTACTCGAAATTGACCGATGATGCAACAAGAACGTCGAATTACTCAGCAGCTGCTTCAACTACTTCCACTAAAGTCCAAGCTTTAGTTTTAGAAATTGGGCGGCTTTCTTTAATGGTCACAACATCGCCAAGTTTAGCAACATTGTTCTCATCATGAGCGTGTAACTTAGTTGAACGGCGAATTGATTTGCCATACAACGGGTGTTGAACGCGGCGTTCGATAAGAACAACAATAGACTTGTCCATTTTGTCGCTTACTACTTTGCCGGTTAACGTGCGGACTGTTTTTTCACTCATTGTCCGTTCCCCTGTTTTTCGGTAAGGAGTGTCTTAATACGAGCAATTGTCTTACGAGCAACTTGCACTTCATGCGATTTACCCAACTGACCAGTTGCTTTCGCCATACGAAGACGGAATTGATTAAGCTGTTGCTCATCAAGCAAAGCTTTCAACTCTTCTACCGATTTTTCACGTAGATCTTTAGTTTTCATTACATTACCGTCCGAGTCACGATAGTGGTTTTAAACGGAAGTTTAGCAGCAGCTAAAGCAAATGCTTCACGCGCTAATTCTTCGTTCACACCTTCAATTTCGTACAGGATCTTACCTGGTTGGATCTGGCAAACCCAGTACTCCACGCTACCCTTACCTTTACCCATACGCACTTCAAGAGGCTTTTGAGTAATTGGTTTATCCGGGAATACGCGAATAAAGATTTTACCACCACGCTTAATACGGCGGCTAATAGTACGACGTGCAGCTTCAATCTGACGAGCAGTCATACGACCACGTTCAGTTGCTTTGATTGCAATCGAACCAAATGATACTGTACTACCACGATGCGCTAGACCAGTATTACGGCCTTTGTGCACCTTACGGAATTTGGTACGTTTAGGTTGCAACATGGATTATTCTCCCTTGTCAGCAGCACGGTCACCGCGACGACCACGACGCTCTTGACCTTCACCACGACCACGACCACGTTTAGCTGGACGATCTTCAGCAGGAGCAGGGTTCATGACTTGTTTCATGCCACCTAAAATCTCGCCACGGAAAATCCAAACTTTAACACCAATCGTACCGTAAGTTGTTTCTGCACGCATAGTTGCATAGTCAATGTCTGCACGTAACGTATGTAAAGGTACACGACCTTCACGATACCATTCTGTACGAGCAATCTCTGCACCACCTAAACGGCCAGACACTTCAACTTTGATACCTTTAGCACCAGCACGCATAGTGTTTTGAACCGCACGCTTCATAGCACGACGGAACATTACACGCTTTTCTAATTGAGAAGCGATTGCTTCAGCAACTAAACGCGCATCTAAGTCTGGGCGATCAATTTCGTTGATACTTACTTGCGCTGGAACACCCATAATGCTGGTAAGTTCGCGCTGTAATTTCTCAATATCTTCGCCTTTTTTACCGATTACGATACCAGGACGAGCTGTGCTAATAGTTACTTTAGCAGCGCCTGATGGACGTTCGATAAGAATGTTGCTTACCATCGCATTCTTAAGTTTTTTAGTTAAAAACTCACGAACTTGAAGATCTTTAAGCAAGTATTCAGCGTATTGTTTCGGATTCGCATACCAGTTAGCGTTATGACGTTTCACAACACCTAGGCGGATACCGATTGGATGAACCTTCTGACCCATATCAAACCCCTACCTTAACGGTGATGTGACAAGTACGCTTAGTAATACGATCTGCACGGCCTTTAGCACGTGGCATAATACGTTTAAGGCTCATGCCTTCGTCAACGTAAATCGTAGATACTTTAAGATCGTCAACATCTAAACTGTTATTGTGTTCAGCGTTTGCAATCGCAGATTCCAATGCTTTTTTTACTAAAACAGCAGCTTTTTTATTGCTGAAGTTTAAGATATTTAAAGCATGCGCAACAGATTTGCCGCGAATAAGATCTGCAACCAAACGTGCTTTCTGTGCCGAGATAGCGGCACCGCGTAATTTAGCAGTTACTTCCATCATGACACCTATTAACGTTTAGATTTCTTGTCAACACCGTGACCACGATAGGTACGAGTTGGCGCGAATTCACCGAGTTTATGACCAACCATATGCTCAGTAACAATTACTGGAACGTGGTTACGACCATTATGAACAGAAATTGTTAAACCAACAAAATCTGGAAGGATCATCGAACGACGAGACCAAGTTTTAATCGGCTTGCGAGAGTTACTAGCAACAGCCGCTTCAACCTTAGCGAACAAGTGCGCATCGACGAATGGGCCTTTTTTCAGAGAACGAGGCATTAGTCAGATTCCTTTACTTGACGCGACGGTCGCGAATAATCATCTTAGTCGTACGCTTATTGGTACGTGTCTTGTACCCTTTAGCTTTTTGACCCCATGGGCTTACAGGTTGAATACCTTTGTTACGCCCTTCACCACCACCGTGCGGGTGATCAATCGGGTTCATCGCCATACCACGTACGGTAGGACGAACACCACGCCAGCGCGAAGCACCAGCTTTACCCAATGAACGAAGGTTGTTTTCTTGGTTAGAAACTTCACCAATTACAGCGCGGCATTCAACGTGTACTTTACGCATTTCGCCTGAACGAAGACGAATAATTGCGTAAGAACCATCACGACCCAACAACTGAACAGAAGCACCAGCAGAACGCGCTAATTGCGCACCCTTACCAATTTTAAGTTCAACGTTATGAAGTGTAGAACCGATCGGCATATTACGAAGTGGCAAGCAGTTACCTGGACGAATTGGAGCATCGTTACCAGATTGTACTTTATCGCCAGCACGTAAGCCTTTAGGTGCGATGATATAACGACGCTCACCATCAGCATATTTCAACAAAGCAATATGTGCTGTACGGTTTGGATCGTATTCAATACGCTCTACAACAGCTGGGATGCTGTCTTTGTTACGTTTGAAGTCAACGATACGATAGTGTTGTTTATGACCACCACCAACGTGACGAGTAGTAATGTGACCGTTGTTATTACGACCACCAGTACGTTTTTTAGCTTCAACCAACGGTGCGTAAGGAGCGCCTTTGTGAAGATGGTCATGAACCACTTTCTCTACAAAGCGACGTCCTGGAGACGTTGGCTTACATTTTTGAATCGGCATAATTTTCGTCCTTATTCCGCTGCGCTTTCAGCGGTATCGCCCAAGTCAGCCATTTCAACATCTTGGCCAGCTTTCAGGGTGACGTATGCTTTTTTAACATCAGAACGGCGTCCCAATGTACGACCAAAGCGCTTAGTCTTACCTTTAGTAATAGTTGTGTTAACTTTAACAACTTCTACACCAAAAAGTTTTTCAACTGCTTTTTTGATTTCAAGCTTAGTAGCATTGATGTCTACTTTAAATACTTGAACACCAACAGTATCACCTAATACTTGTGCCTTTTCTGAGAAGACTGGTCCTTTTAGGACTTGATAGATACGTTCGTTGTTCATCCGAGTTCTACCTCAATTTTCTTAGCAGCAGCTACAGACATCACAACTTTATCAAACGCGATCAAGCTTACAGGATCGATTGCAGTTGCATCCACCACATCTACATGCGGAAGGTTGCGTGCTGCAAGATATAAGTTCTCATCTACAGCGTCAGTAACGATTAATGCACGAGCAGCATTTAAGTCGTTAAGCTTAGCAAGCAATTCTTTAGTTTTTGGAGCTGCAACTGCAAACTCTTCAACTAATACAAGACGATCTTGGCGAACAAGTTCAGCTAAGATACATTGCATTGCACCGCGGTACATCTTACGGTTTACTTTTTGAGACCAATCTTGTGGACGAGCAGCAAAAGTTTTACCACCGCCAACCCAGATAGGACTACGAATAGAACCCGCACGAGCACGACCAGTACCTTTTTGACGGAATGGCTTTTTACCACCGCCAGAAACGTCTGCACGTGATTTCTGAGCACGAGTACCTTGACGACCACCTGCTAAGTAAGCAGTAACAACTTGGTGTACAAGAGCTTCGTTAAATTCACGTCCGAAAGCAACTTCAGACAATTCAACAGCAGAGCCGGAAACAGTTTTCAAATTCACGGTATTTCCCCTCAGGCCTTGATGGTAGGACGTACAATCACGTCACCGCCAGTTGCACCAGGAATTGCACCTTTAACAACTAAAACAGAACGTTCAGCGTCAATAGATACGATTTCAAGACCTTGTACTGTTACGCGTTCGTCACCTAAGTGACCAGCCATTTTCTTGCCTTTGAACACGCGTCCAGGAGTCTGGTTTTGACCTGTAGAACCTAATACACGGTGAGAAACTGAGTTACCGTGAGTAGCGTCTTGAGTACGGAAGTTCCAACGTTTAACACCACCTTGGAAACCTTTACCTTTTGATTGACCAGTTACGTCAACAATTTGACCAACTGCGAACAAATCAACGCCAATAGTACCGCCAACTTCACGGCCTTCAAGCTCAGCTTCAGTAACACGGAACTCTTTAACTAAACGACCAGCAGCAACACCAGCTTTCGCGAAGTGACCTTTCTGAGCGTTAGTTACGCGAGATTCGCGACGTTCACCAGTAGTTACTTGAACAGCTTGATAACCATCAGTTTCAAGTGTTTTGATTTGCGTAATGCGGTTTGGATCGACTTCGATGACTGTAACAGGTACAGAAACACCTGCATCTGTAAAGATGCGAGTCATACCACATTTGCGACCGACTAAACCAATAGCCATGTGCATAAACCTCTAAAAAAGCGGCCTAATTAACTTAGAAGTTAATCAACCGAAAGCCTTAACCCAAAGCGATCTGAACATCAACACCAGCCGCAAGATCTAATTTCATCAATGCATCAACAGTTTTATCTGTAGGTTGAACGATGTCGATCAAACGTTTATAGGTGCGGATTTCGTACTGGTCACGCGCATCTTTGTTAACGTGCGGTGAAGTAAGAACGTTGAAGCGTTCGATGCGAGTAGGCATCGGAATTGGACCACAAACTTGTGCGCCAGTACGCTTAGCGGTTTCTACGATCTCTTGAGCAGATTGATCAATCAGACGATGATCAAAAGACTTCAAACGGATACGAATTCTCTGGTTAGACATACCAGTAAACTCCAAGCCAAACATATAAAGAATCACCCTTGACGCATCTCACCCATTGGTAAGTGTCAAAGGCAGTGAAAATCACTAAGGTCATGATCGATGCCACGACTGTAATGCACATTTACTACTTTCTTCGCAGTAAATGCCCCTCCTTTTGAGGGTCGCCCATTATAACGATTGTTTAAGTCTTATGCAATTCTCTTTTTCTATTTTTTGTTCAAAACGCACTTTAACCTAGTATTCTCAACTCATTCTAGGCATTCATAACAAATTCAATCGCTTTATTTAAGAGTTGATTACCTTGTTCAAATTTTTGTGCTTCTGAATATTGCAGTTCACTCACAGGCTGAACATATTCCCCATTAAAGATAGATAGCTCTTCTTCATTTTCAAGCAAGAGTTCTAACGTTGCCGGTGTCATTTCTGGATGAAATTGAAAACCCAGCACATTTTTTCCAATTTGATACATCTGATTACGACAAGCTATATTCTCGGCTAAGTGTATAGCACCTTTGGGTATTTCAAATGTTTCACTATGCCACTGCATCACCTTTATCTTTTCAGGCAAAGGAAAGCTGTCTTGAGGTAAATTTGCTACTCTTTGAACTGTCGACCAGCCAAGTTCCTGATAGCGGTTTCGACTGACTGCGGCCCCAAGTGCATTAGCAATTAGCTGCCCACCCAAACAGAGACCTATAGCAGGCTTTCCTGCTGCTAAGTAACGACGCAACCATCTTTTCTCTATCTTAAGCCATGGATAATTCGCTTCATCATTTACACTCATGGTGCCACCCATGACTAATAATAAGTCAACCTCATCAATTTGTGGTAAAGCTTCTATTTCAAGTGACCGATCAACCGGAAGTGCAAAAAACTCCGTAGAACTAATAGTCGCGTGGTGGGCTTTTAAAAATGAATAACAACTCCCAAAACCCTCACCCGCGATATGTTGAAAATAATGAACTCTTAAATGCGACTTCATGCGCTTAAACCTATTGTTGTTAGAATGTTGTAGTGGTCTTTGCAAAAATAAAGCCAAGTTTTTGTTTTATAGGTCTACTGTAACGAAACGTCTTACAAAACTTTATAAATCTAGCGAAGAATTTAAATTTCTCTTAATCTAACTTTATCATTTAAAACATAACGCACTATGAAAAAGCATAACGATTTCCAGACTCGTCTCATTCATGCCCCAAGAAAGGCTCCGCAATTCATTGAAACAGTGCAACCTCCCTTATTTCGCGCATCAACTATTATTTTCAAATCAACTTCGCACCTTTTTGATCGTCACTGGACGGATAAGTATGACTATAGCTATGGAACACATGGCACCCCTACTACATTCACCTTAGGCGACAATATTGCGCAAATTGAAGGTGGTTTGCATTGTTTGCTTGCACCGAGTGGCCTATCCGCAATTAATATTGTGAACTCAGCATTTTTAAGCACTAATGATGAAGTATGGGTTCCAGACAATATTTACGGGCCAAATCTAGAACATTTAACTTATCTACAAAGTCAATATGGCATTATTGTTAAAGTATATAACCCCATTGACGCTGCAAGTTTTCAACCCACCGAAAGAAGTAAACTATTATGGTTAGAAGCTGCAGGTTCGGTTACTTTAGAGTTTCCTGACCTTAAAAATCTAGTCAAAAAAGCTAAAAAACATGGTGTATTGACTGCTCTAGATAATACTTGGGGGGCTGGGCTTGCGTTTAATGCTTTTAATTTTTCTAATGAACAGCTATCAGTCGATTTAACCGTTCACGCATTAACAAAATATCCAAGTGGTGGTGGTGACATTTTAATGGGCAGCATTGTAACTCGTGATGAGAAACTTCATCACCGCCTATTCCGCACACATGCCATTTTAGGCATCGCAATCTCTGGAGATGATGCGGCTCAAGTTCAACGTAGCCTTGCCCATATGTCTTTACGCTATGAACAACAGTCAGCCAATGCTCACACTCTACTTAAATGGCTAAAGAACCAGCCTCAATTTGCACAAGTTCTACACCCAAGTGATGAATCCTCACCAGGCCATCAATATTGGCAAGAAATCTGCATAGACGGTCAAAGTGCCGGCTTAGTGAGTGTTATTTTTAAACCTGAATATGACATTACAGCAGTACGTCGTTTCTGCGATGCATTAGAGTTATTTAAGCTCGGCTTTAGCTGGGGTGGACCTGTTAGCCTGACTATGCTTTATGATTTAAAAATGATGAGAAAACTTGAGAATACACATTTACAACAAGGATTATTGGTTCGATTCTGTATAGGACTAGAAGATCCGCAAGATTTGATACAAGATATCGAAAATGCACTGAAACAACTGTAAAACGACAAGATTATAGTGACTCAAACCATAGGATAAAAATATATGGGTACACCGATTGTTATTGCTAAAAATATTAAGGACACATCAAAAGAAATTGTTTTACTTCCCCAGTTTGCTAACCGTCATGGACTTATTGCAGGCGCGACAGGTACAGGTAAAACAGTTACGTTAAAAGTTCTAGCAGAGAGTTTCTCTCGAATCGGTGTGCCGGTATTTCTTGCCGATGCTAAAGGCGATGTTTCGAGTCTTGCAAAAGCTGGTGAAGCTTCCGATAAATTTAATGAACGCTTAAAACTTTTACAAATTGATAGTGTTCCATTCGCAGCGAACCCAGTTGTTTTTTGGGATTTATTTGGTCAGCAAGGTCATCCTATCCGAACCACCATTTCTGAAATTGGGCCAATTTTATTAGCACGCATACTAAACTTAAATGATACCCAAGAAGGTGTTTTATCTGCTGTATTCCGTATTGCAGATGACCAAGGTTTACTTTTAGTCGACTTTAAAGATTTAAAAGCCATGATCACTTTTGTGAGTGAACATGCAGCTGAATTTAAAGCCGAGTATGGCAATTTATCTCCAGCCAGCCTAGGTGCCATTCAGCGCAACTTACTCGCTCTTGCCGACCAAGGTGGAGAACAGTTCTTTGGGGAACCAGCTTTAAATATTCTGGATTTTATCCAAACCGATGCAAACGGACACGGTTATATCAATATTCTTGCTGCTGACAAGCTCATGAATACGCCTAAGTTATACGCCACTTTCCTCTTATGGATGCTTTCAGAGTTATTTGAACAGCTACCAGAAGTGGGTGATATGGATAAGCCTAAACTCGTATTTTTCTTTGATGAAGCTCACTTGTTATTTGATAATGCCAGCCAAGCTCTACAAGACAAAATTGAACAAGTGGTACGTTTAATCCGCTCCAAAGGGGTGGGTATCTACTTTATTACTCAAAACCCACTCGATTTACCCGAAAGCGTTCTGGGTCAACTTGGTAATCGCGTTCAACATGCATTACGTGCATTCACCCCTAAAGATCAAAAAGCTGTAAAAACCGCAGCAGACACTTTCCGTGCTAATCCCGATTTTAAAGTTGATGAAGCTATTACCCAACTTGGTGTTGGTGAGGCACTCATTAGCTGTCTAGATGAACAAGGTACACCACAGATTGTAGAACGTGGTTGGGTTATGCCTCCGTACTCTGCATTTACACCGATCACTCCAGAAGAGCGTCAGACTTTAATCTCGCAAAGTATTATTGCTGGCGTTTATGAACAAGCTGTAGATCGTGATAGTGCCTATGAAATGCTACAGAATAAAGTTGCTGAGCGCGAACAACAGCAGCAAGACGCCGAACTTGCAAAACAACAAGCTAAAGAACAAGAAACTTTAGCAAAACAGCAAGCTAAAGAGCAGGAGCGCTTGGCACGTGAGCAACTAAAAGAGGAAGAAAGAGCAGCCCGTGAACGAGCTAAACTCACACAAGACATTGTTGGAACTTTTGCCAAAAGTGCTGCACGTAGCTTAGGAGGAAGTACGGGACAAAAACTCGTAAGAGGCTTGCTCGGCTCTTTATTTGGTAAATAAAAATATTAAAAAAAATGCGTTAATTTTAGGGGATTTTATATCCCCTAATTTTTTTATGGTTTTTTATAAAAAAGTTATTGCCATTAATTTTTTAAAGATGTATTTTAAATACATCTTATATAGCCAGATAAATAAGGTCTAGCCATGACTCCACAACAAATTGAACTTGTTAAATCTACTGTACCGGTTTTACGTGAACACGGCGTTACGCTGACTACATACTTTTATAAGCGCATGCTTAATAACAATCCCGAATTAAAAAATGTTTTTAATTTAGATGACCAAACCAGCTTACGTCAGCCACGTGCTCTTGCAGCTGCTGTACTTGCTTATGCAGAAAATATTGAGAACCCTACCGTGCTCGCTAAAGCGGTAGAACGCATCACCACTAAACACGTGAGCTTAGATATTCAACCAGACCAATATGCAATTGTTGGGGACAACTTGCTTCATTCAATTAGTGAAGTACTCAACGTGCCATTCGAATCAGAGCTTATTGAAGCGTGGAAACAAGCATACTTACAGTTGGCTGATATCTTGATTGGTGTTGAAAAACAAAAATATGAACAACTTGAAAGCTTAAAAGGTGGATGGGCTGGCTGGCGTTCATTTGAAATTACTCAAATTGATCCTTTGGAATCTGGCAAACGCTTCACTTTAAAAGCAACTGACCATGAAGACGTACTGACTAGCCCAGCAAATGCCTTTATTTCAGTTAAAGTACAAGTTCCCGAGCAACAACTTGAACAACCGAAAGCTTTTAAATTTACTGAAGCTCAAGAAGATAACTCGTATCACTTTGAAGTGCAGCCTGAAGAAAATCATACTGAGTTTTCAGTTGCTAATATTCTACTTGAGCATTATAGAGTTGGTGATCAAGTACAGGTTTCAGCCCCTTTAACACTGTAATGTAAAAACCTCTTGCCTGAAAGTTTTCTTATTTAGACTTTCAGGCTAAGATGATCATCCTTTTAATCTCTTCCATTTTTGGTGATCATGCAGCTTAATAAATTTACCGATTATGCATTACGACTCTTAATGTATGTTGCACGCCCAAGTGATGCACCCTACACGATTGCAGAAATCGCGAAAGATTTGCATGTTTCACAAAACCATCTAGTTAAAGTTGTTCATTTCATGGGCAAGCAGGAATGGATTATTACCATTCGTGGAAAAGGCGGAGGAATTCGCTTAAATCCAGATGCACTTAACTCAAATTTAGGTTCAATTGTTCGAATATTACAGGGCGACAATCAAATCGTTGAATGTAATACGCCACCTTGCGTATTACGTAGTCACTGTGGTTTAAAAGGTATTTTAGATCAGGCTTTAGAAAGCTTTTATCAAAGCCTAGATCAATACACACTCGGAGAAGTTTTGCAGCAATCAAAATCTGCTCCTGCCAACTCCCCTATTGCATTTTTACAAATCTAAGTTCTACTGATTTTAATAAGTCGACTTATTGAAAATTAGCAAGAATACCCAAGCTCCTTTATACTAGGCGCGAGCCCTCTCATTTAAAAAGTTATTTTTTATGCGTCGTAGTGAAAAATCGAAAGACACCAAAGCCAGACTCGCACCCAAGCAAAAGATCAGCTATGAAAAGAAACCAGATCCAGCGATCACGGCATATGCTGTGCAATCACTCAACTGGTTACGTCAAGCTGAGTTTCTAATGAGTGCACCTAAATTGGCACTTTGTGTTGAAGATAGTGGCTACGAGATCGCTTTTGCAGGACGTTCAAATGCCGGTAAGTCTAGTGCTATCAATGCATTAACCAACAAAAAACAGTTAGCACGCGCCTCTAAAAAACCTGGCCGTACTCAGATGATTAACTTCTTTAGTTTAGGCAACCCTGATCAACGTTTAGTCGATCTTCCTGGCTATGGTTATGCAGCCGTACCTGAAGATATGAAACGAGTATGGCAAAAAGAATTAGAGAACTATTTAATCCATCGTAAAAGCTTACAAGGCTTAGTATTACTGATGGATATTCGCCATCCTCTACAGCATTTCGACATGATGATGCTAGAGTGGGCTTATTCACGTCATCTCTTTGTTCATATTCTCCTAACAAAAGCAGACAAACTTAATCGTGGCCCTGCAAACAAAGTGCTATTAGAAGTTAAGCAACAACTGAAAAAAATGAAGCTTGATTTCTCGATTCAACTTTTCTCATCACTTAATAAATTAGGTTTAGAAGAGCTAGCAAGTGTTATGGCTGGACGCCTGCATTTTACCCTTGATCAAGAGCCGGAATTTGACGTTGACGCGATCCCTGAAGCATCAGATGAGGATACTGAAGAGTAAATCGTCAAAACAGATACAATTTCTTTATTAAATTTATTTTCAAATTGGCCCCTATTGCTAAACACAAATGTAGGGGCTTTTTTTATACTCGTTATAACTTCATCGAGTTAAAAATCAGGACTAAATGATGAAATTGTTATCTTTTTTGAAGAACAAGGCTTTAGGTTCTTCTATTGACTATAAAATTCTTCCACGTAAAGTAAAATTTGACTGGAAAGATACCCCTGTTGACTGGATTCCAAATCAGCCTTTCGCAAGTTATTTTATTAATGAAATTAATAACATCTTACCTGCCGGAGAATTTTGGTTTTGCCGTTTGTACAATAAAGTTTTACCGCAAATTAAAGATGAAAAACTTAAACAGGATGTACAAGCATTTATCCGCCAAGAAGCTATGCATGCCAATGCGCATACTTCTGCCAATAAAGAATATTTAAGTGCGCGTAATATTGATATCCAGCGAAATCTGGACATTATGAATTATCTATTTACAACCGCCTTAGCAGATAAACCTTTCGACAAAGAAGTTCCTCAATTTCTCCAAGGGCAATGGGACCTTTTCCGTTTAGGCGTTATTGCAACCGTCGAACATATGACCTGTGTATTAGGGAAATATGCACTATATAACAAGCGTTGGGAAGAATTAGGCGCTGATCCTGAAATGGTCGATCTAGTTAAATGGCATGGTTCAGAAGAAATTGAACACCGTACCGTTGCTTTTGATTTATATCGCCATTTGGGTGGTGGATATATTCCACGCTACTATTTAAGCCTTGCAGTGATTCTACTGGTGCTTGGATTATGGATAGATGGCGCTGCACATATTATGAAACAAGATCCACGTTTTGCTGATGCTGCTAAATCTAGATTTTTCCCAGTATGGGTTGCTGTAGAGTGGTATAAAATTAGCAGAAAAGATAATCAGGTTTTACCAAACCCAATCTGGCTGATTGCCCAACAAATTGATTACCTCATGCCTTGGTATGATCCAGTTAAAGAAGGCAGCACTGAAGATGCGGTAAGTTATTTATCGCAATCTCCAGCAGCAAAAAGAGCCGAGTTACAAGCGGCTTAAAAATAAAAAAGCAGGATTTAAAATCCTGCTTTTTTATTTAGGAGATTAGACACTGATATCTTTATCTTTTGTATAACGATCGACAACCACACTAATCATCATATCACCCTGCACATTTACCACTGTTCTTACCGTATCCAATAGACGGTCAATCGGAAGTAAAATTGCAATTGCTTCAGCCGGTAAACCTACAGACTGTAAAACCATAATCATGGTAACCATACCAGCACTTGGAATTCCAGGGGCCCCTAGTGATGCAATCATTGCTGTTAAACACACAATAATTTGTTGTGTCAGGTTTAAGTCTAGCCCCACCAAATTTGCGACAAATAATGCAGCGGCTGCTTCATATAGTGCAGTGCCATCCATATTAAGCTGTGTACCTAAAGGAATTACAAAACCAGCTGTTTGCGGACGAACACCTAAGTTTTCCTGTGCGCATTTCATACTAAGGGGCATTGTGGCAGAACTAGAGCTGGTTGCAAATGCTGTAATTAGCGCTGTACGTGTTCCTTTGAAAAAAGTCCAAGGACTCATGCGGCCAAAAATCCAAAGTAGCAACGGTAAAACAACAGCACCATGAAAAATGGTAGTCCCTGTCACTACAACAGCAAACTCAGCCAAACGACTGAGTACCGAAATATCTTCCGTTGCCATTAACTTTGCTAATAAGGCAAAAATACCCAAAGGTGCTAGCTTCATTACCCAGCCGACTAGCATCATCATCATTTCAAAAAATTGATGACTTAATACGCGAATACTTTTAAAACGCTCACCGCCATGGACTAAAGCAACACCAACAAATAGCGCAAACACCACAACCGCTAAAACGTTACCGTCGCTAAACGCTTTAAATGGGTTGATTAATGTATTTTGAATAAAATTAGTGAAAAAACTTGCAGGATTTAAACTATCTGGTGCCTGATAGTTTTGCATAGACGTTTGGAAAATAGAGATATCTATACCACGTCCTACTTCAAATAGATGAGCACAACTTATACCTAAAATTAAAGCCAATGTTGTTGTAGTCAAACAGCATAAAAAGGTAATTTTCCAGACTGGACCTAACTGTCCTCCCGCCTGCAAATTAGAGACACCCACAACAATCGAGCTAAAAATCAAAGGCACCAACAACATTTTAAGCAGCCCAATAAAGACACTACTTAATATTCCTAACCCATATAAACTATGTTTTACAAACGCAGTATCAGGATACAACGTTAATATAAAACCAAAGGCTAAGCCTAAAATGGCCGCAATAAGAATTTGTGTGTTTAAGTTCATATCAGCATTATTTTTTTCAGTTGGCAATCCTTTTGCAAATATGACATGAGCTTGCTTTTCATACGAGCAATTTTTTGTCACATCGTTTCAATTAAAAATAAAAAAGCCATCTCATGAGATGGCTTTATAAATAAGCTTATTGTGTTTCAATTTCCCGCAAACGGATTAAACCCTCTTGCACGGTACTGCATACAAGTTGGCCATTTTGCCACATACGTCCAAAGTTCAAGCCGCGAGAAGCTGCGCTGACTGTTGCTTCCATATCGTAAAGCATCCATTCATCAGCGCGCAGCGGACGATGAAAATAGATGGCATGATCAATACTTGCACACTGCAAACTTGGAGAAATATAGCTAAGCCCATGCGGTCTCAAAGCAGTTGTCATTAAGGTAAAGTCTGAATAAAACGCAACAATCGCTTGATGGAGGGCAATATCATCTAATTGTTTTGGAATACGGTCATGTGTGCGGATATAGTGCGCATTATAAGGAGCTTCAGGTTGAGGCTGAAACGGATTTACCGGATCAATTGGGCGAATTTCTACATGGCGCTCACGCATGAAACTAGCACGAACATTTTCAGGTACGAAATTTAAAATACCTTCTTTGAGCTCATTTTCAGATTTAAGAGTCTCTGGCGCGGGATACTCTGGCTCTTGATGTTGATAGTTCAAGCCTTCTTCGGGGTTAGCAAAAGAAACCATCGCCGAAAATATAACTCGTCCGTGTTGAATGGCACGAACCTGACGGCTTACGAAACTCTTCCCATCACGTAAACGGTCTACTTCATAGATAATTGGGGCATTAATATCGCCACCATATAAAAAATATGCATGCAAAGAATGCGCTGGGCGATCGGTTGTATAAGATGCCGCACGTAAAGCCTGACCCAAAACCTGCCCACCAAAGACACGTTTACCGACAAGATTACGGCTTATGCCACGGTAAATATTTTCTTCTAGCTTCTCTAAAGTAAGAAGATCAACAAGTTCTTGGGTTAACGCATTCATGAGAGATACCTTCATATTTCAGGTAAAAAATCGTATTAAAGTACAGATGTGTAGAATCTATTGTGCCATAAAAAACTATTTGAACATGGAACAATCAGTCAACTTCTGACGAAGATTGCTCATATAACAGCTAAAAATACGATTTTTAACGATAAAATATGCCAAAAGCATTATAATTTATAAGAAAGTAGCATATTGTTTTTTTTAATAAATGCCGCAAAATAATTACCCTCTGCATTTGGTGCTGGGATTTGTCTTTAAGAAGTAGGAGTTCTTATGTCCAAGAGTGGGTTTGGTCAAATGTATCGTCGGCTTTCGAGTAAACTACTTGACCTCGTGGTAACACCACATGTTCTTGGGGAAGTTCCTACTGAACCAGTATCAGAAACAACAGAAACAGAAGCAAAAACTGACCGCCAAAAAGTGGTTTGTTACGTCTTACAAAACCACTCTCGAAGCAATGCTCTGGTGGTTGATGGAGAAACGCGTCGTTTAAATTTAAAACCTGCGTTAGACCCACTCATTGTGGGTACTCATCAGGAAAAAGCATCAGTTTTATTTTTACAGCACAATGATGAAAATAATTTACTGAATCCGCCTCCTCATGCTTTTCCACCGCGTTTAATAAAACTGATTGAAGTTTTACAAGAAAACCCTGAACTTGATATAGAGCTTGTTCCGGTTACAGTTTTATGGGGCCGTTCGCCAGATAAAGAAGATTCTTGGTTTAAATTATTATTTTCCGACACATGGGCAACGCCAAGCACAGTTAAGCAGTTGGTAAATATTGGTTTGCATGGTCGTCAGTCTTATTTAGAGTTTCATGAACCGCAATCGCTACGTGAATTGGTTGAATATGCACAGCAGCATTATCCAAATCTTTCACCAGCAACTTATATTGTGAGTACGTTAAATGATTATTTAGACCGTCAGCGTGAAGTCGTGTTAGGCCCCGATTTGTCGGATCGCCGCAATGTCATGCAATCGGTTGTTAAATCTCGTGATGTGCAAGAAGCAATCCGCCGTGAAAGTATTCGCGGAAAAGTGAGCATGCTTGAAGCGGAACGCCGTGCAATCGGCTATGTGAATGAAATCGTATCGGATTATTCGCACTCAGCAGTGCGCTTTGCTGACCTTGCCTTAACGCGCTTATGGACTCAGCTTTATGACGGCGTAGAAGTACATAACTTTAGTACAGTTCGTGAACTAGCGAAAGATTATGAAGTTGTCTACACACCTTGCCACCGCAGTCACATTGACTATTTACTATTGTCATATGTCATCTATAAACGTGGCTTAATGGTTCCGTATATTGCTGCGGGCGATAACTTAAACTTACCTTTTGTTGGACAGCTTCTACGTGGTGGCGGTGCATTCTTCATTCGCCGCTCTTTCCGTGGAAATGGACTCTACACTACTGTATTTAAAGAATATCTATATAGTATTTTGTCACGCAATACGCCTCTTGAATACTTTATTGAAGGTGGACGTTCACGTACTGGACGTTTATTGCCGCCTAAAACCGGTATGCTTGCCATGACAGTTCACAGCCATTTACGTGGCCGTGCTAAACCTATCGTTTTCTTACCAACTTATATTGGTTATGAACGACTTATGGAAGGCTCAACTTACGTAGGCGAAATGCAAGGTAAGCCAAAAGAAGCCGAATCTATTTTTGGTATTGTGAAAACCTTACGAAAAATTGAACGTATATTTGGTAAAGTCCACGTCAATTTTGGTGAACCTGTTTTCCTTGATGATCTGCTTAAGCAACATAATGCAGAAAACGTTTATATCGAGAAAAATGACGACCCAATTCCTCAAGCTGTTTCAGATGCAGTAAATAGCTCTGCACATGCAATTTTAGAAAATATTAACCGAGCTGTGGTGATTAACCCTGTTTCTTTACTTTCTATTATTCTGCTTGCAACTCCAAAGCATACACTTGATGAAGAAATTTGTATTAAGCAACTTGAAGCTTACCGCAACTTGGCATCAAACTTCCCATATGACCAACGTATGGAAGTAACGCCACTTTCTGGTAAAGAAATTATTGCGTATGGTTTAAAGCTTAAACTCATTAAACGCGTTCAGCATGCACTTGGCGATATTATTGCGATTGAAGATAACCAAGCTGTTCTTCTGACTTACTTCCGTAATAACATCTTGCACGCCTTTGTTTTACCTTCTCTAGTAGCATCGCTTGTTGAGCATAATGGAAAAATCAGTCGTTCAGATTTAACCAATGTCATCTATACGCTCTATCCATTCTTGAAAGCTGAGTTATTCCTTAAATGGAAGAGTAGCGAGCTTAAGGCACAAGTTGAGCAATATGCAGATGCCCTAGTTCAATCTAACCTTATTCAACAAGACGATGAAGGTAACTTGATTAGCTCTGCGCCAAATACTGAAGAGCATAATCAGCTTGTTGTTTTAGCGACACCAGTTAAGCAAAGTCTTGAGCGTTACTACATGACACTTGCGCTCATTACTCAACGTGGTTCTGGTAATATTTCTGCTAAACAAGTTGAAGAATTAAGTCATTTATTAGGGCAACGTTTATCAGTTCTCTATGAATTTAATTCGCCAGAGTTCTTCGATAAAGCTTTATTCCAAAGCTTCTTAAAAGTACTTACACAACAAAATTACATTCGTACCAACGACCAAGGCCAAATTGAGTTTGATGATAATTTCCGTCAAATGGCTGCTGGCGCACAGTTGGTGCTTGATGAAGTAACCTTACAAATGTTACAGCACATCACCACCTTTACTGACGAAGAATTGAAAGATGCTCTTGAAGCAATGGCATCTCAACAAGCTAAACGCCGTTTAAAACGCAAAAAAGCTTAAAGTCTTCAGTCAAAATAAAAGGCAACTTCGGTTGCCTTTTATTTTATTAGCGAATTGGACATTCAAAATAACGTGGATCGTCCATACAACGTAAGCGCTTCATAAGCTGAACGAAATAAGCATCGTAATAACCTGAAAGAACGTACTGATTACGTATTTTGGCAACCATTACGTCATAACTTTGCTTCTCATAAAAAGAGACATCTACCCAATAATAAGCAGGTAAATGATTTTCCCATTGTGTCGCACGATTCGTCAGCAATTGGCTATTTTGAACAAACCATCCTCGAATTTTCCGGCCAAAATTAGCAGGATAAGCTTGCGGCTTAATAATTAAATTGACACCGAAATATGCCAAAGGAAAATTAATGACTTGAGTATTTGGTCCAAATTCTTTTTGTAAGTTATACGGCAATAATCCATATACTGGGGCAGCAATAATATCGATTTTATTTTGCTTAAACTGCGCAATCGCGTTAGATAAATCGACATAAACTGGCTGAGCACCTACACTTCGTACCAGTGCTTGTTGTGGTGGATTGTTGGGTAACACCCCAATACGATGATTTCTTAATTGAGCGACTCTAGAGAGGTTCTTATTTTTTAGAACCATGTAAGCAGTTCCAATTGGAATCATTCCTATAGCTTCATAATTCTTAGAAACCAGCCTTTTCTCAATTGTAGGGTGATTTAAAAGCTGCAAAAAGCTTTTGGCCGTACGATTATTAGGAATAAGCCCTATACCCGCGGTACTTCCCATAAACTGGTTATAACGATAAGTATTGAAATTGGATGCAGCTAAACCTGAACATTTCCCATCATCAAAAGCTTGTATGGCTTGCTGTTCTTTTTGATAGGTAACAACTTTAAATTTGACTTGATATTGCTGGGCATATAGCCGAATGTCATTTAAACGGCGAGCAATATCCCCTTGGGACCCGATAGGATCATATGCACACCACACCTGATCCTCGGCCCAACTCGCAGCAGCTGTTCCACTCAAAATAAGAGCTAAACAAATTTTTTTCATTTTCAAACTTTTTATCTTTATCGGCAATTTGACTGCCTCATCAGGTATTTATGTTCTTATTTAAAGTTTAATCAAAATTTTATTTAGCGCTATGAACATTTAAACATAATAAATAGTCATTAAAGCAAATTGGATGTTCTAACTGAAAACCTATTGTACATAAATGTTTTGCATAAATTCTTTTACCTGAAAATTGGTTTGATTCTAAAGTTAATTCTGGCAATCCCAATTGTTTTTGAAACCATGCGATAACTTCATGCAAAGGTAGTGGTTGATTATTAGTCACGATATAGCTTGCTTGATGACTTTCATAATCAGCCATAAAAGCCAAAAATCTTGCTAAATCATCAATATGTATTCGATTGCTATAATGTATATTTGGATAACTTTGATGATTTTCAGCCATTTTCTTTAAACGGGCAATAGAAGTTCCATAAATACCTGTAGGGCGAACAATTACAGATTCAGTTGGATAATATTTTTGCCAGAGTAGTTCCATATTGCGCAATATATGGCCTTGTGCATCATTTGGATGAATTTCACTAAAATCATCAATAATCTCTCCTGCATTTTCACCATATACCCGCGTAGAGGAGACAACGATTATTTTTTTCACTGGATGTATTTTTAATGCTTCTCGAATCGGTTCAATACTATCAACATAAGTTTGCTGATAGCCCTCAACCGTACTCTCATTTGGAGAAAGTAAAATATATACGACATCTACAGGTTCAATTTTACTTAAATCAAGTTTAAAGATATCTTGAACAAGATGTGTTGCGTAACTATCCGTTTTTACACTACGGCTGATTGTGGTAATTTGATGTTCTTTCTCAAATAGTTGTTTAGCAACACGCTGAGATGTTTTACCATAACCGATAAATAATATATGCATAGAAAACTCGTTGAGGGGACATGACTTCAGTCCATCAGTTACAAGGCGTTGGATCGGCTTCAGCAGCCCTGCTCGAAAAACTAAATATTTTTACCACAGATGATTTACTGTTTCATCTGCCACGTGATTATGAAGACCGCAGTACGATTATTCCAATGAATCAACTTGTGGTTGGGCGGAGCTATTTACTCGAAGGAGAAGTCAAATCAATTGATTTCCCCCCGGGAAAAAGAAAATCTATGGCAGCCTTGGTGCAAGATGAATTCGGTAAAGTCACCTTACGCTTTTATCATATTTATAAAAACCTGACTGATAAAATAAAACCCGGTCATCGCTTACGCATTTTTGGTGAAGTCCGTGTAGGTGCTCGTGGCCTTGAGATGTATCATCCTGAAATTCAGCTCATTCATGAACATACACCTCTACCAAAAACTCAGCTTACAGCAATTTATCCAAGTACGGATGGGTTAACTCAACCTAAATTACGCGAATACGTTAAACAAGCTTTAAAGCATCATAGTGACGCCTTACCAGAGCTACTCCCAAAACAATATACCAATGGCTATGCGCTTAAAGAGGCTTTGTATTACATTCATGAGCCTCCCGTGGATGCCAACATGCTGCAATTGGCTCAAGGCTCGCACCCTGCACAGCAAAGGCTTATTTTTGAAGAGCTAGTTGCACACCAAATTAGTTTACTTAATCGACGTGCTTATATTCGTCAAATTGCGTCACCTGCATTTTCAAGCAGTAAAGTATTAGCTAAAAAACTATTAGAAGCTTTACCATTTCAAATGACCAATGCACAAAAACGTGTATCTAAAGAAATTTTAAATGACTTAAAACAACACCAACCTATGCTACGCCTAGTACAAGGTGACGTTGGTGCTGGAAAGACCTTGGTTGCCGCTGTAGCCGCTTGCCATGCTTTAGAAGCAGATTGGCAGGTTGCATTAATGGCTCCGACTGAAATTCTTGCAGAACAGCATTATTTAAACTTTAAACGTTGGTTTGAACCATTAGGTGTAACCGTGGCATGGTTATCTGGCAAACAAAAAGGTAAAGCGCGTGCTCAAGCAGAGCAGCAAATTAAAGAAGGCCATGCGGAACTTATTGTTGGTACACATGCCCTATTTCAAGATAACGTCGGGTTTGCCAAATTAGGATTAGTGATTATTGATGAACAACATCGTTTTGGTGTAGATCAACGTTTAGCTTTACGTAATAAAGGTGCTGAGCAATTCACCCCACATCAACTCGTGATGACAGCTACTCCGATTCCGAGAACACTGGCAATGAGTGCGTATGGCGATTTAGACACATCCATAATTGATGAGTTGCCACCGGGCCGTACACCCATTCAAACCGTTACGATTCCACTTGATCGTCGTGAGGAAGTACTGCAACGAATTGCTTCGAATTGTAGAGATGGGAAACAGGCCTATTGGGTATGCACATTGGTTGAGCAGTCTGAGACTTTAGATGCTCAAGCAGCAGAAGCAACTTACCAAGAGATGAAAGAACGTTTTCCTGAACTCAATATTGGTTTGGTGCATGGCAAAATGAAAGCCGATGAAAAGCAAGCCGTCATGCAAGCATTTAAAAATAATGAATTACAGCTTCTTATCGCAACAACAGTGATTGAAGTTGGAGTAGACGTTCCTAACTCTTCCATTATGGTGATTGAAAATGCCGAGCGTTTAGGGCTTTCTCAGCTACACCAATTACGTGGCCGCGTAGGTCGAGGTGCTCAAGCCAGTTTTTGCGTACTTTTATATAAAACGCCTCTCTCTCAAAATGGACAAGAAAGACTTTCTATTTTAAGAGAAAGTAATGATGGCTTTGTAATTGCGGAAAAAGATCTGGAATTACGTGGACCAGGTGAATTACTAGGGACTAAACAAACTGGGGATATGGGATTTAGAGTGGCTCGATTAGAGCGAGATGATCACCTACTGAGTCAGGCTCACTATGTAGCACAGCAAGTTTTAAAAGATTATCCAGAACAGGCAGATGCTCTTTTAAAACGTTGGCTTCCTGAGGCGCCTCGCTACGCGTATGTTTAATTTTTTAAACTTTCAACCTCTTATTCAGTTATTTTCACCTTGCTCATTGTGCGAGTTAGGCATGCGAGAAAAATCATCGCTCTGTAAAGACTGTTGGGAACAGCTACCTTGGCTTAAACAAACGATTCAACGTAATAATCAATCTGTTCTTGTGGCCTGTAATTATGCTTATCCGGTTAACCGGATCATTCAGCAGTTTAAATATGAACAAAAATTACATTATCAGATCTTATTAGGTGAAATTTTAAAACAATTAAAATTTCCCAAGGTACAAGCGATCGTACCCATGCCTATTTCCAATCAACGTTTAATTGAACGTGGTTTCAATCAGTCTTTGCTACTTGCCAATATCTTAAGCAAACACTTAAAAATACCTGTTTGGCAACCAATTCAACGCTTAAATGAACACGCTCAAAAAGGACTTTCTCGACTAGAACGCTTTGAAAATATCGAACAACAATTTTTACCCCATCATCAAGAGAAACGACGTTATCGCCGTGTTCTCATTATTGATGACGTGATAACCACGGGAAGCTCTGTAAATGCGCTCAGTCAAGCACTTAAACAATTAGGCTGCACATCCATTCATACGGCGTGCCTAGCAGCAACGCCGAAGAGTTAAGCTATTGCAGTGTAGATAAATACTCTTCACACCAAGGAATGACAATTTCTCTGGTCAATGGTGCAAGTTGAGTTTCAGAATCATTTAAATCTATCCACTTCATTTCTGCAATTTCGGCTGCAATTTTAGGAGCCTGATCGAGCTGAACAAGATATAAATGACTCATCAAAATATGATCTGGCTCATTGGCAGCGGCTGTTTCGAAATGACCAATAAATTGCTCAATCACACAAGAGCTACCGACTTCTTCCAAAATTTCTCGCTGCATGGTGATCTCTGGTGCCTCATTAGGTTCAAGCTTGCCACCCACTTGCATAAAAGCATGTGTATTATGTTTTCTTACAAGCAACAACTGATTTTGCTCATTTAAGATCACTGCGGCAGCGACCGTAATTGTTTTCACCTATTTAACCTCGTTTATGGTTGAACATCTGCATTTGTCCATTTTGGAGCAGGAGCCTGATATTGCTCAAACTGTTGAAGAATATCTTCAATTTTGTCTGAGGCGATCAATTTATCAACGAACCGTGCTTGGCTGAATCCATTATCCACCGTGCCTTGAATCATTTTAAGTAAATCTTCATAAAAGCCCGCTACATTTAAGAAAGCACATGGCTTTTGATGAATACCTAATTGCGCCCACGTCCATTGTTCAAAGATTTCTTCCAATGTACCAGCGCCACCAGGCAAAGCAATAAAGCCATCTGAAAGATCCGCCATCTTGGTTTTACGCTCATGCATATTTTCAACCACATATAATCTGGTTAAACCTGGATGAGCTAACTCACGATCAACTAAAGCACGAGGGATCACGCCAATGACTTGTCCACCTGCTTGTAAGGCGCTATCGGCAACTACACCCATTAGGCCTGAGCGACCACCACCATAAACTAAGGTTTTACCTTGTTTTGCAATAGCCTCGCCTGTAGCTTGGGCAATTTTTTGGAAAATTGGGTCTGAACCAAGAGATGAACCACAGAAAATACAAATTGATTTCATAGTGTAAAAAACCGTTTTATTGAACTGTCATGCTGACAAACTAAACTATCGATAGAGTTTTTTTTTGCAAAATAGCGTATTGGCAAGTGTTTTTCAGCAAATCCTTGTCTAAAATACACCCATCCATTTCCATCAGACTGCGTGAGGAAAAAAGACACATGCTTGAAGCCTTTTATGCCACAGAACGCGGAAGTCTGGAAGATGCCACCATCAATGGTGGATTTGATCTACATCCCGAATTAGTCTGGGTTGATCTTATTGCACCCTCGCAAGAAGAGCAACAATGGGTATTAGATGCCTATGACCAAAATTTACCAACACTAAAGTCGCTTGAAGACATTTCATCTTCTGCACGATTTTACCGTGATGATGACGGTATTTTGCACATCAGTACTTATTTTTTAACGAAAAATAAAAATTATCAGGTGGACGGTGATGCAGAAGACTCATCACATATTTTAGCAATGGTGCAAACGGTCGCTTTCATTTTGCATAAAGACCGCCTCTTTACGATGCGCGGAGAAAAATTAGTTGCCTTTCGTGCCTTTCGGGCACGCGCTCGTCGAAATGACTATGACATGGACTATAAAGATCCAACGTGGATTTTATTAGGCCTTCTTGAAGCAAAACTCGATGAGCTTGCGGATATCTTAGAAGATATCCACAAAGATTTAGAAAAATACTCCACAGAGGTTCTTAATAACCACCAACGTGAAAAAATTCTAGATCTCGATGACATGATTACGCGCCTAGCTCAACAAGAAGATATGCTAGGAAAAGCACAGCTCTGTCTGATTGATTTACGACGAGTACTTACTTTTTTATCGCGTCCGCGAGCATTAGGCAGTCATATCTATGATGCTGACATTCGAGAGCTCAGTGAAGATGTGCGTTCACTGGTAGAACATGATGCGTTCTTATTCCAAAAAGTACGATTCTTACTTGATACGACGTCCGGATTCATTAACACCGAACAGAATGACACGATTCGTCGATTCTCGATCTTACCAAGCATGTTAGCTCCTCCGATGCTTATCGCCAGTATTTACGGCATGAACACTGATGTATTACCTTTTGCACATGGTACGACCAGTTTCTTCGTTGTTTTACTCATTATTATGGGTTTCTTTATTGGGCCGATCATTTATTTCCGCTGGAAAAAATGGATCTAAGCTTTGTAATAAAATGCTAATTTCGAGCATAAAAAAGCACCTAAATATAGGTGCTTTTTTACATCTAAAACATCAGATCATTTGCAGGTCGTCCTGCAAATGACAGGCTTGAATGATCTTCAGCATTTTTTCAGGGACATTTTTAAAATGCAAACCAGTATTTTTGGGAGTCTCTCGTAACCATTGAACTAAAACAGCCAAGGCCAAGGTACTACCATGCTCAAGCTCAGTTAAATCCACCACAAGTGGGAAGCTTTGCTGCTTCTTTATGATAGCCAAACCTGCTTGATACTGTTGTTCCGCATTTTCAAAATCAATTTTTCCCGAAACAACCAATTGTTGGTTGAGATACTGAACCACACGTCACCTACTTATTTCTTTTTGTTTTGATTAACAGCCGCGTCTGCATCAGGTTGGAAAGTTGCAATTGCTTTATTTAAATCACCGCCATTGCGTTTCACTGTTGCAGCAAACTGATTACGGAACTGTAATCCTAGATCAATACCAGAGACATTGATATTACGGATTTTCCATTGAGTACCTTTGTCAGCTAACTGGAAAGAAACAGGAATTTTTTCACCATTATGATTAAAGTCCAATGTCACTACAGGGTTTTTACCCGCAGTTGCCTTGTAAGGACGCATGGTATAGCTTTGATTTGTATATTTAGCAAATGCGCTGCCGTAATTTTCAATTAATGTATTACGAAAGTTTGTTTCAAACTGAGCACGCTGTGCAGCTGTACTATACTGATTCGTCGCATAAGTACCCATCACAATACGAGTGAACGCTTGTGAATCAACATATGGGTCTAAGTTCTGACGTACAATTGATTTTACTAAAGCAGGATTGTTCTGCAACTTAGCATGATCTGCTTTTAAACGAGCGATCAAGCCATCAGCAACACGCTTGATAAAATCAGGTGGTGCTTCTGAAGGTGCAGCAAAAGCTGTACCTGCAATCATAGTAGACAAAAGACTTGCTGTCAGGGTTTGTTTAAACAACGTATTCACCTGGAACCACTCCTTCAAATAAACTCTTACTCAACAAATGACGGCTGTGCACTGCTGTCGGTACTTGCAGGAGCTTTTTCTTCTGCTGAGGATGAACCAGCGGCAACTTTACCTGCGCCACCACCAGTAATAAATTTACTAATTAAATCTTCTAGATCCATGGTTCCTTGGGTATTTGAAATTGTATCGCCACGTTTAAGATAGTTTAAACCACCACCCGGAACGACTTTCAAATATTTCTCACCCAACAAACCATTGGTTGCAACCATTATATAAGCATCTTCATCAATACTGGTGATGGAGGACATGTTACTGATCAGTTGCTGTTCCATTGCTTTTTGTTGCTCTGGAGAAGCCTGCGTATAATCAGAACTATAACGTAGTTCATCTAAAGCATTTTTTTGAACTTCTTTTAGCTGCTCAGCATTAAAACTTGTCAATTTTCCATCTAAACCAAAGGTTACCGTAGCCAAACGCGTAACTGGATCAAGGGTAATTGAATCAACACGACCAATTGTGACACCGCTCATCGTTACTTTAGCACGAGGCTTTAAGCCATTGACGTTATCAAACTGAGCCTTCATGGTATAACTATCATTTAAATTAGTACCAACAAGGCCACTAACTTTCATGGCTAAAAAGAACAAGGCAATACCGAAGATAATAACAAAGATACCTACGGCCAGCTCACTACTACGTGATTTCATTAAATCCCTCCGAACATGACCGCAGTCAACACGAAATCAAAACCTAAAACACATAATGAAGAATATACAACTGTTCTCGTCATTGCAGTTGCGATTCCTTCTGGAGTCGGATCACACGCATATCCTTGATATACCGCAATCCATGTACATAACAAAGCAAACACAATACTTTTGATAATGCCATTTACGACATCATGCCCAAATTGCACATTGTTTTGCATTCCGCTCCAGAATGAGCCTTCATCGACGCCAAGAAAATCGACACCTACCATTTTACCGCCCACAATACCAATCGCAGCAAAAATGACAGTTAGCATCGGTAAACTGACCACTCCCGCCCAAAGACGCGGTGATACGATTTGTTTTAATGGGTCAACGCCGATCATTTCCATGCTGGCAAGTTGTTCACTTTGCTTCATTGAACCAATTTCTGCTGTTAATGCAGAACCTGCTCGGCCAGCAAATAATAAGGCAGCAACCACAGGTGCCAATTCACGCAGCAATGTTAAAGACACCATTGTGCCTAGCATTGATTCACTGCCGACGTTCACTAAAATTGAGTATCCTTGTAAACCCAGTACCAAACCAATAAATAGGCCCGACACAGTGATAATTAACAAAGACATCACCCCTACCCGATGCATTTGGTAAATAAATCGTCCAAAACCACCAGATGAAGGAAAAGAAAAAACAATTTGTAAGAGCATTAGTGCCGCAACACCAATCCCTCGAATCCGCTCAATAACGAGTCTACCTAACCAGGCAATCGTATTCATGGACGAACCTCGTTATCTAAATAGGCTTGATGACTAAATTGGTATTCAACTGGTCCTTCTGCCGAACCTGTTAAGAATTGGCGCACAAATGGAGAAGCATATGCCTGTAATTCTTCTGGTGTTCCTTCCCCCTGAATTTTTCCTTCTGCTACAACATAAATGTAGTCAGCAATAGAAAGGGTTTCGGGAACGTCATGCGAAACAATAATTGTGGTTAAATCTAAAGCTTCTCGCAATGAACGGATTAAACGTGTCAAAACACCTTTTACAATAGGGTCTTGCCCTGCAAACGGTTCATCGTACATGATTAAATCGGGGTCAAGCGCGATCGCACGTGCCAAAGCGACACGACGGTTCATACCACCTGAGAGTTCTGTAGGCATTAATTGTTCAGAACCACGTAAGCCTACTGATTCAAGTTTTAATGCAACCAGTTCAGCAATTAGATTTTCAGGAAGTTTGGTATGTGCTCGAATTGGGAATGCTACATTTTCATAGACAGACATATCCGTAAATAAAGCACCGCTCTGAAATAACATTCCCATACGTGCACGGGCTGAAAAAAGTTCCTGACGAGACATTTTTGCAATATCTTTACCGTCGAGCAAAACTTCGCCCTGATCAGGAACTAACTGTCCACCGATCAGACGTAATAATGTTGTTTTACCTGTACCAGAAGGTCCCATAATAGCCGTAATCTGGCCACGACGTATATTTAAACTAATATTGTCATAAATGACGCGTTCCCCTCGATTAAAACTCAAATTTTTCACTTCAATAAGTGGTTGAGTCGAGAGAGGAGTTTTATTATTCATAATGGCAATCGTTCCTGCACTTTTATGCACGCATACTATAACACTGAAAATTGGCAAACTTGTTGTTATTTTGACAAAAGCAAAGCTAACTTAGTTGGTAGAAATAGAAGAGGTATGTTCGTAAAAAGAGGTTAATTCAGAAATTTGAAACTGCTCAATAGAATTTCCAGTTATAAAAGCATAGGCAAAATAAACCCCATTACACAAAACAAGTGCAATAAAAAGATAAGGCAAGCCGTGCTGAACTAATAAGTTCTTCAACTGTGCCATTATTGTTTGTTTTCGTTTACTTCTACTCATTATTTAATAAAAAATTGAACCAATTCACACTTTGTTATTTTATAACAAAACTGAAAAATAAGAAAGGCCAGTATTTCTACTGGCCTTTCTTTAAACAAACTATTGATTAACGGTCGAATTTACGACGCGGTTTGTCATCAAAACTACGACGCGGACGATCTTCACCACCGAAGCTACGCTTTGGACGATCTTCGCCACCAAACGCTGGACGCTCACCACGTGATTTATCATCAAAGCTACGACGCGGTTTATCGTTGAAACCACCTTCGCGGCGTGGACGATCTGAGTTGAACTCACGACGTGGACGATCTTCGCCACCAAATGATGGACGTTCACCACGTGGTTTGTCATCAAAGCTACGACGCGGACGATCGTCACCACCGAAAGTACGTTTTGGACGGTCACCAAAACCATTTTCACGACGTGGTTTGTAATCTACACGGTTACCACGGTTGTCATCATTTGAGTCAAAACGCGGTTTATCGTTGAAACCACCTTCGCGACGCGGACGATCTGAGTTGAACTCACGACGTGGACGATCTTCAAAACCACCTTCACGGCGTGGGCGATCTGAATTGAACTCGCGACGTGGACGATCTTCGCCACCAAATGATGGACGTTCACCACGTGGTTTGTCATCAAAGCTACGACGTGGACGGTCATCACGACCACCTTCACGGCGTTTGAAGTTGCTTTCGCCTTCAAAACGACGACCACCGCCAAAACCGCCACCACGACGACCATCACGACCACCGTTGCCGCCACGACCACGACCACCGCCATCACGACCTGAACGAGCAGGAGGTGGAGATGGCTCTAAGCCTTCAATTTCAGAAACACTTAAACGTGCATCTAAATAGTCTTCAAGCGCACGGATTTTACCGCGTTCACGATAAGTCGCTAAAGTAATTGCTTGACCTGTACGACCAGCACGACCTGTACGACCAATACGGTGTACATAGTCTTCATGTTTCATTGGTAAACCGAAGTTAATTACGTGAGAAATTGTCGGTACATCAAGACCACGTGCAGCAACATCTGTCGCTACCAAGATTTTTGCACGGCCTTCACGAATACTACGTAAACGACGGTTACGAACTGTTTGTGGCATTGCACCGTGAAGTGCAACTACAGAATGACCTGCTTCTGCAAGTTCTTCAGCCAACATATCTGTATCTTCTTGAGTGCTCGCGAATACAACCGCTTGATCAAGAGTTTCATCAGCCAACCAGTGAGTCAGAAGTTTCTTCTTGTGTTCGAAACCATCTGTCCAGTGTAAAGTTTGGGTGATGTCAGTGTTTGTACTGTGACCTGTTTCAATAGCAATACGCTCAGGTTCATTCATCATGCGCTCAGCAAGACGAATAATACGGTCAGCGAAAGTTGCAGAGAACATTAATGTTTGACGACGGTTACCAGCTAAATCGCTGATTGCTTCTAAATCTTCAGAGAAGCCGAGGTCTAACATACGGTCAGCTTCGTCAACGATTAAAGCTTCAACTTTATCTAACTTTAATTGACGACGGTTTACTAAATCTAATAAACGACCTGGAGTCGCAACAATAACTTGCGCGCCTTTAAGTTGTTGGATTTGCTTACCAAAAGGCATACCACCCATGATTGCAGCAATACGAACACCTTTCATGTGACGTACGAAAGCAATCGCATCTTGGCTAACTTGTTGAGCCAATTCACGTGTTGGGCATAAAACTAAAATATTAGGTTGGGTCACAGCTTTCATACGTTCTTTGAACGGAACAAAAGTTTCTTGACCAGCTAAATTATGTAATGTCGGTAATAAAAATGCCGCAGTTTTACCAGAACCAGTCTGGCTAGATACTAGAAGGTCTTTTCCTTCTAAAGCTGCAGGAATAGATTGTTCTTGCACAGGAGTCGGGGTAGTAAAACCTAAACCTTCAAGCGCTTGTTGTAAGGTTTCATGCAAAGAAAATTCGGCAAAAGTTTTGCTCATAGAGAGTTTCACCCTAGTGGGTGCTCCATTTTTAATAAATACAAAATAGACATCGGCACAAAGCGGCAAAGCAAAGTTAGCTGAAACGTTTTTTTCAGCAGCAATCCGAGTAACGACGATGTGGACTAAACGCACGCTTGATTACGGCCGAACCTGAAGAATCGCTGAGCGATCGGGGCGCAAGAAATGGTCCTCTCTATGGACAGCGTGCGCTTACAATGAATAGAACAGAATGTTCAGGTAATGAACGGAAATTTAAGTGCGTGGGCGGATTATAGCAGAAAGAAATTAAAAGTCATGTGTTTTAATCAACTTTCTTCATATTTATTGAACTAATTAAAATTTACCAATTACTTAAAAAATAAAACCCTCTGATAATAGAGGGTTTTATTTATAAATAATTAAATTATTTTGCAGCTTGACCCCAAGCTGGAACTACAGTTTGCATTAAAGGTTTTAGCATTTTGAGTGAACTTGCAAGCACTTGACCGTTTTCAAGAGACTCATTACCACCACGTGCGTCAACCACTACACCGCCCGCTTCTTTAATAATAAGCTCACCAGCAGCGATATCCCATGGTTTTAAACCAAGTTCAAAGAAACCATCAAAACGACCAGCAGCAACATATGCTAAATCTAGAGCAGCTGAACCACCACGACGAATTTGTGCGCCAGCTTGAGTAACAGCTAATAACGAAGCAAAGTGTTGTTCTGCGTAAGATACAATCTCACCAGCACGTTTAGCACGGTAAGGATGGCCTACTGCCAAGAATGTATTTTCTAAAGTATCTTTTACATTTACACGGATACGGCGTTGGTTCATCACCGCACCACGACCGCGACTTGCAGAGAATAATTCGTCACGTACTGGGTCGTAGATTACGCCGTGTTGAGTAACGCCTTTATGCTGAACTGCAATAGAAATACAGAAATGAGGGAAACCATTAATAAAGTTTTGCGTGCCATCAAGCGGGTCGATTACCCAGCACCAGTCTGCATCATGGCCTTTGCCTTCTTGCAAACCGAACTCTTCACCTAAGAAGCTATGGTTTTTATAACTTTTACGTAATGTATCAATCGTCAATTGTTCCAAATAACGATCTACACGTGTTACTGGGCCATCAATGCCTTTCTCTTCAACTTGCAAATCGAGTTTATGACGATTTTGATGCGCTTTTAAAAGCTCTTGACCAACTGTTTGAGCCGCACGCGCAGCCATAACCACCATAGGTTCCATTGAACACCCACTACAATACAAATTTGAAGATTTTGACAAAGAATAATGCATAAAAGCGCATACATTTTAGCAAATGAATGCGCTTTATGGGAAAAAATGTTTCAAAAATTTTATTAAAGGCTTAAACCACCTGATTTAGCTTAAGCCAAGCTCGTTCAATTGAGCTCAAAATACCTTTAGCATCTAGCCCACAATCTTGTAGCATTTGACCATGTGACGCTTGCTGCAAGAACAAATCTGGCAGACCTAAATTAATGATAGGTTTAACAATTTGTTCTTGTGCCATGAACTCATTTACTGCACTGCCTGCACCACCCATAATTGCGTGTTCTTCAACAGTTACAAATAATTGTGTATGTTCAGCCAAATCACGAATAATTTTTTCATCAAGTGGTTTCACAAAACGCATATTTACAACACGCACACCAACATCATGTTTTTGTGCAAACTGCTCAGCAGCTTCTATGGCAACCATAACGCGACTACCAAACGCTAAAATCGTAATCTGCTCATCACAAACAGGTTTAATTTCAGCGACTACTTCTGCCTTACCTAACTCAATAGCAGTTAGCTCTTGCTGAATTTCAACGCCTACCCCCGCACCACGTGGATAACGTACTGCTGCTGGCCCATTATAAGCATAGGCTGTATGTAGCATTTGACGGCATTCATTTTCATCTTTTGGTGCCATGATGACCATGTTCGGAACTGTACGCATATATGCATAGTCATATGCACCAGCATGAGTTGGACCATCTTCACCAACCAAGCCTGCACGGTCAATTCCAAAAGTCACATCAAGATTTTGTAATGCGACATCATGAATAAGCTGGTCGTAACCACGCTGCAAGAATGTTGAATAGATCGCAACAACAGGTTTCAAGCCTTCACATGCCATACCCGCTGCAAGTGTTACTGCATGCTGTTCGGCAATTGCAACATCGAAGAAGCGCTTTGGAAATTCTTTAGCAAACTTAACCATGCCCGAGCCTTCGCACATAGCTGGAGTAATCGCTAATAAACGTTCATCTTGTGCAGCTTCGTCACACAACCATTGACCAAATACATCAGAATATTTAGGTGGCGTTTTACCTGCAGAAGTTGCATTAATTTTGCCAATTGCATGATAGGTAATTGGGTCAGCTTCTGCCGGAGTAAAACCTTTACCTTTTTTAGTATAGACGTGGACTAAGCGTGGACCTTTACGTTTTTTCAAAGCATTAAATACTTGAACGAGTTGATTTACATCATGTCCATCGAAAGGACCGAAGTAATCAAAACCAATCGCTTTAAATAAATTATCGGCCGCATCTGTTGCCGATTGATGTAAACGAGAGTTGTACGTCCATTTCGGATGTGGCTGTACATAAGCCTCGCCATGTTCATCGACATTAACTAAATGACCTTTTTCCCAAATTGCAGCTAAATGTTTAGCAAAACCACCTGTACTGCAAGAAATCGACATGTCATTGTCATTAAGTACAACAATTAAATCGGCATCGTGTGCCACAGCATCGTTCATGGCTTCAAATGCCATACCTGCTGTCATTGCGCCATCACCCACAATACAAACGACTTCACATGGGTCATTTTGATAGCGACGTGCTAAAGACATTCCCAAACCTGCCGAAATTGCAGTTGATGAATGCCCTACACCAAAAGTATCAAAAACTGATTCTTCTCTAGCTGGAAATGCTGCCAAACCGTTTTTAGCACGGATTGTTGTCATTTGCTCACGGCGACCAGTCAAGACTTTGTGTGGATACGCCTGATGTCCTACATCCCAAACTAAACGGTCATTTGGAGTATTAAAGCAATAATGCAGCGCAACCGTCAGCTCAACCACGCCGAGGTTAGCACCGAAATGGCCACCACTCTGGCCTGCTGCATATAAAATATATTGACGCAACTCATCAGCCACTTGAAACAATTGGCTATGCTCGAGCTGACGTAATTGTTGAGGATGATCAATTGCATCTAACAATGGCGTAACAGGGCGTTGAGTTGGAATTTCGGTATACAACATATGTGGCAAAGCCTTTATAAGCCTGGCAAATCCTAAGCTGGGTCAAAATGGGTCGATCATACAATCGAATGAAGTCACCTTCAATCAGCCACATTTGCGAACGAGGTCATGCAAAGCAGTCTCTCATACAGTATGGGTATGGTTGGCAGATTATCCTGAATAATCTGACTATTTATCAACTATTATCGTCTTCTTTATACAAAAAAGAAAACCTTAGTGTTCAAAATGATTATGACAATTCGACCAATCTCCCAGCATTACGCTATACTTTAAACCGTTTTCGGTTAAAAGATGAGTTAATCTGTGCCTATAGAGTTCATTGCAACATCAAAACTCCCGACCGCTTTTGGTGAATTCAATATTTCTGTGTTTCAAGATCCAGTATCAGGTGAAGAACATGTGGCACTTTCTAAAGGGTTAGAAAATCCACCCACAGGCCCTGTTTTAGTACGTGTTCACTCAGAATGCTTAACAGGTGATGCTTTTGCGTCATTAAAATGTGACTGCGGCCCTCAATTACAGGCAACTCAAAAGCTCATTAACGAAGCAGGTCAAGGCGTTATTTTATATTTACGTCAAGAAGGACGTGGTATTGGGCTTACAAATAAAATTCGTGCGTATGCCTTACAAGATCAAGGTCATGACACGGTAGATGCAAATTTACTTTTAAATTTGCCAGCTGATGCACGCCGTTATGACATGTGTAGCATTATGCTTGATCATTTAAAAGTAAAAGAAGTTAAGTTAATTACTAACAATCCTTTGAAAATTCAGGCACTTAAGGATCAAGGTATTAATGTGGTTGGTCGTGTTCCGTTAACGGTTGGACGTAACCCTTTTAATGAACAATATTTGAAAACTAAACGGGAACGTATGGATCACCTTTATCAAAAAGATGATTTCTAGAACAAAATTATAAATTTAAAAATAATTGGAAGGGATTTTTAAGACATTTCTTAAAAATCCCTTACTTTTTTTATGGTTTTGTGTTTTGATGTATCTATCTCCTAACTCAATCATCTTTGAGGGTCACTATGCAGCATCCGACTTCAACAGATATTCAACGTGTCCGCGAATTTCTCCTCGATTTACAAGCTCGTATTTGTGCTGGTTTAGAACAACAAGAAAAAGCTGGTGGTGGTACGGGTGAATTCATTATTGATGATTGGGAACGTCCAGAAGGTGGTGGCGGTCGTTCACGAGTTTTACAAAATGGCACCGTGATTGAAAAAGGTGGTGTGATGTTTTCTCACATCAATATTAGTAAACTGCCCGCTTCTGCTACAGAAAGACATCCTCAAATTGCTGGTGCTAAAGCACAAGCGCTTGGTGTGTCATTAGTGATTCACCCTAA
The DNA here is from genome assembly GCF_038562025.1 of Acinetobacter sp. D009. Taxonomy (NCBI): domain Bacteria; kingdom Pseudomonadati; phylum Pseudomonadota; class Gammaproteobacteria; order Moraxellales; family Moraxellaceae; genus Acinetobacter; species Acinetobacter sp. D009. Next base: position 404,940 of record NZ_CP151886.1, on the reverse strand, counting down.
AAACCCGAATATTCCAACCTCCCATGCAAATGTACGTTTATTTGTTGCAGAGCCTGAAGGACAAGATCCGATTTGGTGGTTTGGTGGCGGTTTTGACTTAACACCGTTCTATCCAGATGAACAGGATGTTATCAATTGGCATCAAGCCGCACATGACCTATGCCAGCCTTTTGGTGACAATGTCTATGCTGAACATAAAAAATGGTGTGATGATTACTTCTATCTAAAACATCGAGATGAACAGCGTGGTGTCGGTGGTTTATTCTTTGATGATTTAAATTGCTGGGATTTCGAAACCTGCTTTAAATATATTCAAGCTGTAGGTAATGGTTATTTAAATGCCATTTTGCCAATTTTTGAAAAACATCGTGAACAGCCTTATACCGAAGCTCAACGAGAGTTCCAGCTTTACCGTCGTGGTCGCTATGTCGAATATAATTTAGTCTATGACCGCGGAACATTGTTTGGCTTACAAACAGGTGGACGGATCGAATCTATTTTAGTCAGCCTGCCTAATCTTGCAGCTTGGTCATATCGTCCAGAATGGGATGAAGACTCACCAGAGAAACGTTTAACCGACTATTACTTAAAACCACGTGATTGGTTAAACCTAAAAGAAAAAGTTGCTTAATTTTTTGCTTTTTGGAGATTCTTTGGCTTCCACCCTAAAGAATCTCCTTTTTTATTTCCAATTTTCTGAGTTTCATTCAAATATTTTTTCTTATTAAAATTTGGCTTATAGTGAGCCTGCTGAAAATTCAGTACAGACCTTATTTGCCTCATGCCATTTTAAAATTTTGGATATAAGAATGACCAAACAGTTTGCAGTAATTGGCAACCCCATCGAACAATCACGCTCTCCTGAATTGCATCATGCTTTCGCTCAAAAAACAGGTGTTGACCTAGACTACCAAAAACGTCTTGCCCCTCTTGATGGTTTTGAGCCGAGTATGCGTAGTTTCTTTGAAAATGGCGGGAGTGGCATGAACGTTACCGTGCCGTTTAAAGAACAGGCATTTGCTTTGTGTGATGTGCTGACTGAACGTGCTCAAATTGCCAAAGCTGTAAATACACTTTGGATGGAAGATGGCAAATTGCATGGTGACAATACAGATGGCCAAGGCTTAGTTGCCGCAATTCAAGCTTTAGATTGGAACTTAAAAAATACAGCTATTTTAATTTTAGGGGCTGGTGGTGCAACTCGTGGTGTTATTTACCCGCTTGTACAAGCTGGTGCTAAAAAGATTGTGATTGCAAACCGAACTCTTGCTCGTGCTGAACAACTTGTAGATGACCTAAAAGCAGCAGTTCCTCAAGCTCAATTGCAAGCAGTTTCTCTAAATGAGTTAGAAGGGAAATTTGATATTGTAATTAATGCAACTTCTGCAAGCTTGTCTGGTGATGCATTACAACTACCAGAAAGTCTAGAGTTCAAATATGCCTATGAGATGGCCTATGGCAAGCCATCTAGCTTCCTTGATCAAGCAAAACAACGCAATGTACCTTATGCCGAAGGTTTTGGCATGCTAGTTGGCCAAGCCATTGAAGCCTTCTATATCTGGAATGGCGTAAAGCCAGAATTAAAAGATTTTCTATAAGTCAAAAAAAGAACCTACACGAAGTAGGTTCTTTTTTATTTCATCTATTATTTTTTAGCTGTAACCATTTGCTTATAAACATCTCGGAAAATCTCATAATCAATAAATTCATTATGTTCAGGTTTTAAATTCTGAATTGTTTTTTCCGTAAGTTGCTGTTTGCGAGCAGCGACATAGGCTTTACCTAAAATATCAGCTGTTTCTGACAATAAGTGTTTTTCTTCATCAGAAGTACCATTTTGTTTTTCAAACTCTAATTGATACTGTTTTGAGAAAAGCTGTTCAGGTTGCTTATATTGTTTCTGTAGTTTTTGCCATGCTTCACGCCCAGCTTCACCTTGTATTGTTGTGATCACAATATGGTCCACAGCTCGGCCTAAGTCATTATCAAACTGATCTTCTTGTTCAAGATGATGCTTTTTCTGCAATGTCTCAATACGTTCTAAAGCTTTACCTTGAGGGTTATAAGTTTCCTCTTCAGAGAACCAGTAAGCATAAACCTCGGCAATTTCTTGCAACTGTTGAACTGAATAATAATGAATATATGACGGTTTTTCGGCAGTCAATTTTGCAATAAACACAGCCTTATACGTTTTGTCATAAGCACTTGTTGCATCATAAGTTTGGTTAGCCAACAGCGCTAGAGTCGAGTCTAAATCTTGTACATCGCTATGTGCACCAACTGGATGCTCAGAAACATCACCCTGTCCAAGTTTTTCACTAAATCCTTTTACGAAGTTTTCAAATAAAGAACCTTTGCTTGCCTCTGCAACTGATTTAGCCTGTTTAAGCTGCTGCTGATTAATTGGGGTCGCTTTACCATAATTGAGAATTTGCATGTCTGCTTTAATATTAAAGCGATGGTTAAATTCAGCTGGTGTATACGCAATATCATAATCCGCGTTGACTAAACGGCCCTTTTCATCCAGTCCGACATCAATCGCAACTGGATTTCTTTGTTTTGGTAAAGCTTGTTCAATTTCTGCCTTATGCTTGATCCATAGAGCTTTGAATGCCTCATCATCAACAAACTGGTTTTGATCATAAGCAGCAAAAGTTTGTTTCAACGCAGCTTGACGAGCTTTAATCTGAGTTTTTTCGGTATTTCCAGCGCTCTGATCAAGCACATCAATACCGTAAATTTGACAGTAATTAATATCACCTAAGGCAACGGAACTTTTTTGAGACTGTAATTCGACACACTGATCTTCTGTAAGTGAAGCCACTTCTTCATCTTGTGTGACTTCTTCAGCATCTGCTACAGCAACATCTTCGGCTTGGGCCGTATCAGAAGCATCCTCTTCGGCCGCCCCATCTTGAGCTGCACTTGATTGGTCTTCATCATACTCAGAATCTAAGGCATTACCGAAATGAGCATTAATAAGTGAATAAAGTTGCTGGCTAACTGCTGCTGCATCTTCTGAAGAAACTTTCTGCTCCTCAGCACCACCTACCTTTCTCTTCGCTTCCGAAGCAGCTAATTCAGTTGCTATAGATTCGGCAATTTTTTCTTCATCAAATCCTAAAACATTTTTTTGCAAATATTTTGCATTGACCTGACTATAGAGCTCTGATTGTAGCAATAACGCTTCAACCGTATCTTTTAAACGAATTTTTTCTACAATTCCCGCTTTACGCTCAGCGTCACTAACTGATAAACGCTGTAAATTTTGTGGTTCAGCCAAACGATAAGATACAGCGCCAGAAGCTTTCGCATATTCAACGAATTTCTTCATATCGACATTCGTAAACAGATTTTTATACTTTGAAAAATCGACATACGCTAAATTATTTTGATTATCTTTATTGACCAGATAAGGCATTAATCCAAAATAATTAACGTAAAATTTATAATCTTTCAGATCAAGTACCATTGGCAATTTTGCCTGTACCAAAAGTGTCGGTTTTTCATACCTTGCTGTAAGGTTTAAAGACCCCATTTTTTGACGATAATGAACCGAACCATCGTAACTAAATTGAAGATCATTTAATAAATTAATTAATACGGCGTTTACTTTTTCTGAGCGTGATTCACCAGAAATGCCTGAATCCGCTTGCTCATTTGCAATTGCGGCATACAGCGCCTGCTTCTGTTTTTTATTCAAATTAATTTTTTGTTCACGTAAATATTGATCTACTTTTTTTTGCACTGCAGCATCTAGCTGCACTGTTTTTTCTACATTATTTATTTTTTTTGACTGATTTGGATCAACACTAACTTTAAAATGCCCACGATAGTCATAGCTTGGGTATTCATATATTGCATTCATACCCTGAATGACTTTTTGATCTAACTGAGTAGATGCTACCGATGGACGTAGGTTATGCTGCGCACAAGCGGTCAAACCCAAACTAAATAAACATAAACTGAGATATTTTAAATGCATAACCTTTTTTAAAACCTTATTGCTTTATCTTTTTAACAAAACTTGCTAAAAATAAGAAAATTAGTTGTTTTTTCACATAAAAGTATAAGTCCTGAATGTAGCAGAAATTATAATTTCAGGTGTATTTATTTTCGACAAAATTCGCTTTTCTGACATTTCTTTCGGGTGCGATTAACATTGTATTTTTATCATGCGAGTGAATAATCAAATCATCGATACAGATAATCCCACAATGATTCAAAATTAGGATTAAAGCCATGCCAGCATATAAAGCTCCGCTACACGATATCCGCTTCTTAATGAATGAAGTACTAGATTACCCTGCTCACTATAAAACTTTATCAAATGGTGAAAATGCTGATCCAGATACTGTTGATATGATTCTTGAAGGTGCGGCAGATTATTGTGAAAACGTATTGTCACCACTTAACCAATCTGGTGATGAAGAAGGTTGCCATTTTGACAACGGCGAAGTAACTACTCCTAAAGGCTTTAAAGAAGCTTATGACCAATTCGTAATGGGCGGTTGGCAAGGTCTTTCTTACCCAGAAGAATTTGGTGGTCAAGGCCTACCAATGTCTTTAAATCTGATTAAATCAGAGATGATGGGTACTGCAAACTGGTCATTTACCATGTACCCAGGTTTAAGTTCTGGTTGTATGAACACTATTTTGCAATTCGGTACTGATGAGCAAAAACAAACATATATGCCTAAGCTTGTTGAAGGCACTTGGAGCGGCACAATGTGCTTAACCGAACCTCAATGTGGTACAGACTTAGGTCAGGTAAAAACTAAAGCTGAACCTCAAGCAGACGGTAGTTACAAAATCACCGGTACAAAAATCTTCATTTCTGCTGGTGAACATGATTTAACTGAAAACATCATTCACATCGTACTTGCACGCCTTCCAGATGCACCTGCTGGTACTCGCGGTATCTCATTATTCATCGTACCAAAATTCATGCCTACAGCTGATGGCAGTGTTGGTGAACGTAACACAGTCGCTTGTGGTTCAATCGAACACAAAATGGGGATCCGCGCATCTGCAACTGCGGTACTCAACTTTGATAATGCAACTGGTTATTTAATCGGTGAAGTGAACAAAGGCCTACATGCAATGTTTACCTTCATGAATACAGCACGTATTGGTACTGCTGTTCAAGGTATTGCACACGCTGAGTTATCTTTCCAAGGCGCATTACCATATGCCAAAGATCGTATGTCAATGCGTGCCCTTTCTGGTAAAAAAGATCCAGATAAAGTTGCTGATGCAATCATTCACCATGCAGACGTACGCCGTATGCTGTTAACTCAAAAAGCAATCGCTGAAGGCGGTCGCTCTATGATTTACTACGCTGCTCAAATCGCTGACAAGATGACAGATGCTTTAGCACGTGGTGACCAAGCTGCTTTTGAAGACTACGATGATAAACTTGGTTTCTATACACCAATTTTAAAAGGTTTCTTAACTGAACTTGGTTTAGAAGCTGCTAACCACGGTATGCAAGTTTACGGTGGCCATGGCTACATTAAAGAATGGGGTATGGAGCAAATTGCACGTGATGCACGTATTGCGACTTTGTATGAAGGAACAACTGGTGTTCAAGCACTCGACTTAATTGGTCGTAAAGTGTTGTTAAGTTCAAAAGGTAAAGTAGTTCGTGAATACACTGCTGAAATCTTAAAATTCTGTGCTGCACATGCACGTAATAAATATTTACGTCGTTTTGCTTGGGACTTAACTAAGCTTTGTGCTCAGTGGAACACTTTAACAGTTCGTATCATGCTTGCTGCACGTAAAGACCGCGACATCGTATCTTCTGCTTCTGTAGATTTCTTGATGTTCTCAGGCTACGTGATGATGGCTTATTTCTGGGCTCAACAAGCTGTGGTTGCTTCTGAAAAATTAGAAGCAGGTAACGGCCAAGAAACTGCTGAGTTCTATAAAGCAAAAATCAAAGTTGCTGATTTCTACTTTGATCGTTTATTGCCACGCGCTCAAGGTCATGCAGAATCAATGGTGACTACATCTCGCACCCTAACATCATTACCAGTTGAACACTTTAGCTTCGACTACTAATGATTTTTAAGTCATAATATAAAAAGAGCGCAATTTAATATTGCGCTCTTTTTATATTTATCGGATATCTATTCTTTAGTTAAAACATAAGCCTGATTTGGAACAAAATAGTTTTGCTCTAAAAATTCACGATTTTTTCCATAGTCGCTATAAAGTAATTTTTCTAAATTTGTGACCAATCTTTTATTTGAATCAATATTAAAATAAAAATTAACTTTAGATAATGGACATTGAATCGTTAACTCACGCCCTTTTTCATCCACTTTCCAATTTAGAGTAGGACATAATTGATTTACAGCGGCACTTTTAGCCCCGTCTTTACTTCCCACACGACCAAAATGAACAACATTCCAATAAGCCGACCCATTTGGTAATAAATTTAAAATGTACTCTGCTTCGCCTGATTCACAATCAGCAAAAGCATCGTCGCATGAAATACGAGTATGATATCGCCCTACATATTGTAATGACGCTGCGTTTAATTTTTGGGTTTGATCTGAGGTATCTTCAGGTAAGAAAGTTCGTCCAGCGACATAATCCAATGTTTTTATAGACGTACTACTTTTTATTAAATTTTCTTCATGATTAGAACTAGAACTTGTATTTGAATGATCTTTTGAATTGGTATGATTTATATCGCAAGCACTCAGTGTCATGCACATCGCAGCCACTACAACCACATGCTTAACTGAAAAACGAGACCACTTCAAAGACATATACATTATTCACAGATAACAGCAACAGCTATATTTACACTTCAAATCAAGTATTAGCTGATTGCCGCTTTAAACTCTTAAGCCCTGAAAGGGTGCATTTTAGTAGATGTTGGTTTCGTTCCTTTCAATCCTTTACATATTTTAACTATTTTACTTTTTAAAGGACTTTAAACCCGTTATTTCGTCTCCATATTTTTATTAAGCAAGAGCAATAGCTTCTTGTAACTTTTATCTTTAAGGAGAATTAGATGGCCAGTTCTGGTTTATATCGCTCGAACCGACACAGCATGATCGCCGGTGTAATGGGTGGTATTGCTGAACGTTTTGGTTGGAACGTAACTTTACTACGTGTCATTTTTGTTTTGATCTCAATTATGAGTGCTGCCTTTCCAGGAATTTTAGTTTATCTGGTTTTATGGTTAGTGATTCCGAAAAAACAGCCAGAACATATTGAAGGCTATCGACAATCCGTCCGAACAGTAAATGAAGAACAAGTACGTTAATTCATAACTTTGGTCGCTACGGTTGCATCCCCTAATCAACCGTAGCTTTTTTTATTCTAAAAATTATAGCTTTCGATTTAACTGTTGCTGTAATGCAGCAATCATATCTGCACGGCTAATCATTCCTATAAGCTTACGATCTTCAACAACAGGAATGTAATTAAAAGACTTTTCAACAAAGTATGGCACTAAATCTTGAATAGGTTGAGTTGGCAGTACGGTAACCACTCTACGGCTCATGATTTGTTTTACATAATGCTGCCAAGAATTCCTCGGGTCGGCTGCACCTTTAAACCACTCTACGACTTCATATAACGCTAAAGTTCCGACCAAATGGTTTTCTGCATTTACGACAGGTAGGCTCATTAAGTTCACTTGTTTAAACTTATCGAGTGCCTGATGAATATCATCATCTTCATGTAGTTTAATCACATCACGACTCATAATATCCTGACAGATATATTGATTTACCATACGCTCATTGGCATGTTCCTGAGCTTCTAAAATGATTTTTTCTAAGTCGTATTGGCTAATATCTAAAAGTTCAGTGTGATGGCCTAATGCATACTCAATATCTTTCGGCTGAATTGATACTTTTTGAGTTGGCGTTGGGTCTTTACTTCGCTCATTTAAATGAGCGGTAACTGGATAATGTCGCCCAATCAATCGATTGAAGAAAACAGCAACCCCAAGTAGAAGTAACGAGTTGAGTAAAACTGGATAAAAAATAAAATAAAAGCCTAATTTATGAATTGTCGCCCCACCTAATACCGCGGTAATTGCGACTGCGCCACTCGGCGGGTGCAAAGAGTCGGTGGTCATCATTAAAAAAATGGCAAAACCAACTGCGACACTAAAAGCTGTGGTTAAATCCGGAATCCACTGTGCACAGGCGACTCCAATAATTCCGGCCAATGTATTACCAACAATTACATTCCATGGTTGAGCTAAGGGACTAGTCGGCACAGCAAAAAGAAGAACAGATGAGGCCCCCATTGGTGCAATGTACCAAGCATTAATTCCACCGAGAACATACCAGCTAATTAAGGAGGAAATTGCTAAACCACACAATGCTCCAATACCGCAAAGTAACCGTTCTTTTAAAGGTAAAACCTTAAAATTTGGCTTTAAAATCTGTAACCATTCTCGCTGTATAACACTCACAGTACACCTTAGGGGATATGCCGTCATTTATAACGGGCAAAAGTATACGCCCAAAGCCACATAAAGTGCATTTAAATTATACCTTTCAACAATAAGAAAACTGGCTGAACTATTTTTATGATTTTAAAACTTTAATATTCCATCAATTTTTCATTTAAATAACGCCAGTAGCGTTTAGGTAAATATTGCACATGAAGTTTTATATTTTGCCGTTCAGTAATATTTACGCTGTTAAAATAATCCTTCCAAAGCTGATCATATAAAACTTCCTGCTCATCAAGCTCAAGCTGAAAGCTTTGGCTCATTCCATTTTTTAAATTACGATCAACATCCGAGGCTTCTAATGAAACTTCATGTATTTCACGTAAATCATAATAGATTCCAAACTTGCGTTGTTCGTCATAAATAAGCCAACGTTGATCTTGATAACGCCGTTTAAAATGAGGCTGAATAAGCGGTAAAACATTAAAATCGGGACGTACTAAACTTAAAAAAAGCTCATCTTTAGTTTTCTTAAACCGAATAAAAGCTTCCATCCGATGTTTCTCTCGCCCGACTTTTTTCGTCCACTGCGCAATCGCTAAAACACTAGGATTTGAATAATCTTTTTCAATGGAAACATGGCTAGTAAACACATAGATACAATAATCAAATAAGTGCTGATAGGCGTCTAAAGATTCAGATAAAGAGGCAAAATAAAATTGTTTTAACGAAGAAGATGAAAGCTTTTTTTGTAGCGCTGACCAAACACGCTCGGCATGTTCCTCATTATTTGAAACCTCAATTTTATCGGCAAATAAGCCATGTTGAGCCGCATCATTCAAGCAAAGCCTGACCTGTAATTCTTTAAATTGAAATGCACGAAAAACACAGCTCAGCAGCCCAGCCATCGAACCATCAAAATAGTAAGCTACTTCATCATTAAACATGGCTAAAACCCAAGGCTTAATTGTGGCGAGAGTTGCTGCACATATTTCGAAGATCCCTGCGTTAAAATCTGCTGCCGAATAAAACTTGATGATAGTTCTTTTTGGAATTTTGGACTGTCTTCGCAGCGAATAAAGAATTTTGCACGCTGATAGGCTACGCCGAGTTTTTTTAATAAATCGATATGGATTTTTCCAAAACGACGAGCCTGTACAATTTTCTTGGCCGATTTCACCCCAATGCCCGGCACACGCAAAATCATTTGATAATCGGCACGATTTAAATCTACTGGAAACTTTTCAGGATGCCTTAAAGCCCAGCTTAATTTCGGGTCTACATCAAGATCTAAGTTTGGGTGTTTTTCATTGACGATTTCATTAACCTCAAAACCATAAAAACGCATCAACCAATCGCTTTGATAGAGTCGGTTTTCACGAAGTAATGGCGGTGCAGAACCTACTGCGGGTAAGTAATTATTTTCATTATTAATTGGGATATAGCCAGAAAAATAGACGCGCTTGAGTTTAAATTCTTTGTAATGCTTGTCTGCCATAAACAAGACATCTTGGTCTGACTCTTGATGGGCCCCCACTACCATTTGTGTGGTCTGCCCTGCCGGTACATATTTCGGTACATGCTTAATGATTTGCCGTTCATCTTTAAGCTGAATCAGTCTATCACGGACCAAACCTAAATCTTTTTGCACTTCCTGATGTGATTTTTCTGGTGCAAAAGTTTTTAGACCAATTTCGGTCGGCATCTCTAAATTAATACTCATCCGGTCAGCATATAAACCTGCTTCATGAATCAGTTCAGGAGATGCCCCCGGAATGGTTTTTAGATGAATATAGCCATTAAAGTTTTCTTCAAGGCGCAGCTTCTTTACGACTTGAAGCATACGCTCCATCGTGTGATCTGCCGATTTAAAAATGCCTGAGCTTAAAAATAAGCCTTCGATATAATTACGGCGATAAAAATTAATGGTTAAATCTACAACCTCTTGCACCGTAAATGCTGCACGTTGGACGTCATTGGAACGGCGTGAAACACAGTAGGCGCAATCAAAAATACATACATTACTAAATAGAATTTTTAAGAGAGATACACAGCGGCCATCTTCAGTATAGCTATGGCAAATTCCTGAATGGCTGGCATCTCCCAAACCTTTATCTTTATTTTTACGGTCACTGCCACTTGATGAACAAGACACATCATATTTAGCAGCATCAGCAAGAATCTGTAGTTTTTCTCGAATGCGATCAGACATATCAAACGACTCATTTATGGCATCGTTTAAAAAATATCATTTTGCATTCTTAAATTTAATCCAGCAGAGTACGCTCGGCGTCATGAGGTGACGTTTAAAATAATCCGTCTTAATTAACATATTCTTCTAGTTGCTTTACACGCTCGGCATACTCTTGCATTGGGCAATATGAATACATCGGTGAGCCAATGTATGAGCCTGCATTACTACATTCCTGATCTACATAAGCTTTCCAAAGTCTCTGAGATTTTAAAATATCTTGGTAACGTTCTGGCTGTTTGTATTCTTCGCTTTGTGTACGAATTTGATCAATCAGAGCAACAATTTTTTCTTCATAAGTCTTTTTAGCTCGTTCAGAGCAACTATGCACGACCATGTTATTAATACTTTCAAGCTGCATTTCTTTAATGGTCTGCTCTACACATTGGTTGTACTCGTCTTGCTCGTCAGCATCGGTCTGCGCATATAACCAGGGACTACAAAAAAGGCTGGATAAAACAATGAGTTTGCAGCAAAATTTCAGCATAATTTATTCTCGATTCTATAATTTTTAATATGCTTCAATATAACAAAAAAATGATTATTCGCGCACTTGCGCTAGCTCCCATCCCTTTGTTGAGTATATCTGCCTTAGGAATAATCATCTTCAATGCGGAATTTAGTCTTTATTCGGTTGCAGTTATTTTTCTAGCCCATTTCTTATTTTATTTACTTTTTTATGGCCTTCTGGTTATTCCTTTCGCATATATCACTTCATATTTTCTCGCGCGTAAAAATCGTTTAAATCTGATGAGTATTTTTATCTGCGCAACTGTCATCTGGTTTTTGATTAGCCCTATTACACGCTTAATTTTTGTCGGTTCATTCCCTTCTCCTTGGTGGCATATTTATAAGATCTATAGTTTTTATCTTATGATTTTATTTACCAGCTTTTGTTACTGGTTAGGCTTGGAATGGCTGAGGCGAAAACAAATAGGCTAAACACATATTCCTGTGATTAAGCCTTTGCCACTCCCCCACAAAATCCTTATACTTAGTGGCAATTTTTCTCATAAATTCGTGGATGCTACATGAGTCGCGCCATCTCGCACATTGATACATTTCAGGGCTTAATTCTTGCCCTACAAAACTATTGGGCCGAACAAGGCTGCGTCGTATTGCAACCTTACGACATGGAAATGGGCGCTGGAACATTCCACACCGCAACATTCTTACGCGCTTTAGGGCCTGAAACTTGGAATGCTGCATACGTTCAACCTTCACGTCGTCCAAAAGATGGCCGCTATGGTGAAAACCCGAACCGTTTGCAACACTACTATCAGTTCCAAGTGGTACTTAAGCCAAATCCAGACAATATCCAACAGCTTTATCTCGATTCTTTAAAAGCAATCGGGATTGATACGCTTACTCACGACATCCGTTTCGTAGAAGACAACTGGGAATCTCCAACGCTAGGTGCTTGGGGCTTAGGCTGGGAAGTTTGGCTTAACGGTATGGAAGTAACTCAGTTCACTTACTTCCAACAAGTTGGTGGTGTTGAATGTTACCCAGTAACAGGCGAAATCACTTACGGTTTAGAACGTCTTGCAATGTACCTTCAAGGTGTTGACTCGGTTTATGACCTTGTTTGGACGAAAGGCCAATTTGGTACTGTAACTTACGGCGACGTATTCCATCAAAATGAAGTTGAGCAATCGACTTACAACTTTGAATACGCTCCAGTTGAAAAACTATTTGAACTATTTGATTTTTACGAATCAGAAGCAAACCGTTTAATTGAAGCAAAACTTTCTCTTCCTGCTTATGAGCAAGTGGTTAAAGCATCTCATACCTTTAACTTGCTTGATGCACGTGGCGCAATTTCTGTGACTGAGCGTCAACGTTACATTTTACGTGTACGTACTTTAGCGCGTGCTATTGCACAAAGTTATGTACAAGCACGTGCAGAGCTTGGCTTCCCAATGGCAGAACCACACTTGCGTGATGAAGTATTGGCACAGCTAAAAGCACAAGCTGAAAGTGAAGCAGCAAAGGCGGAGAAAAACTAATGAGCAAACATACTGTTTTATTCGAACTTGGCTGTGAAGAGCTTCCACCAAAAAGCTTAAAAACTTTACGTGATGCATTACAGGCAGAAACGGTAAAAGGTTTAAAAGATGCAGGCTTAAACTTCGCATCAATTGAAGCTTATGCTGCTCCACGTCGTTTAGCGCTTAAAATTGTTGATATCGATGCTGCTCAAGCAGATACACAAAAACGTTTTGACGGTCCTGCTGTTCAAGCGGCTTACGATGCAGAAGGCAAACCGACTAAAGCGCTCGAAGGCTTTATGCGTGGTCAAGGTATTACAGTTGATCAGCTTTCTACTTTCCAAGCAGGTAAAGTTGAAAAAGTTTGCTATTTAAAAGATGTGAAAGGTCAAAGTCTTGACGCTTTACTTCCACAAATTTTACAAACTGCATTAGACAATTTACCAATTGCTAAGCGTATGCGTTCTGCGGCAAGCCGTACCGAATTTGTGCGTCCAGTGAAATGGGTTCTTTTACTCAAAGATGACCAAATTGTTGACGCGACTATTCAAGATCACAAAGCTGGCAATGTGACTTATGGTCACCGCTTCCATGCACCTGAAGCAGTGACTTTAGCGCATGCAAATGACTACTTAGCTGCCTTAGAAAAAGCTTACGTTGTTGCGAACTTTGAAAAGCGTCAAGCAACTATTCAAGAACAAGTGAAAAAGTTAGCTGATGAAGTTAACGCAACTGCGATTGTTCCAGCTGACTTACTTGATGAAGTAACAAGTCTGGTTGAATGGCCTGTGGCTTTACGTGCAACTTTTGAAGAGCGCTACTTAGCTGTTCCTCAAGAAGCACTCATCACGACAATGCAAGACAACCAGAAGTATTTCTGTTTGATCAATGCGGAAGGTAAATTACAGCCTTACTTTATTACTGTTTCAAACATTGAGTCTAAAGATCCGACTCAAATTATTGAAGGTAACGAAAAAGTTGTTCGCCCTCGTTTGTCTGATGCTGAATTCTTCTTCTTACAAGATCAAAAGCAACCGCTTGCATCTCGTAAAGAAAAATTAGCAAACATGGTATTCCAAGCACAGCTTGGTACGCTTTGGGACAAATCAACACGTATTGCAAAACTTGCAGTTGCATTATCTTCAATCACTGGTGCAAACCCAGCAGATGCTGAAAAAGCTGCATTACTTGCTAAATGCGACTTAACCTCCGAGCTTGTTGGTGAATTCCCAGAACTTCAAGGTATTGCGGGTACTTACTACGCACGTATTGAAGGTGAAAACACTGAAGTTTCAGAAGCTTTAGGTGAGCAATATTTACCAAAATTTGCGGGTGATGTTTTACCTAAAACCAAAACAGGTACAACCATTGCCCTTTCTGACCGTTTAGATACACTTGTTGGTATTTTCGGTATTGGACAAGCGCCTACAGGTTCTAAAGACCCGTTTGCTCTTCGCCGTTCAGCAATTGGTATCTTACGTTTAATCATTGAAAATGAATTAGATGTAACGATTGAAGAATTAGTGAATCTTGCACTTCAAGGTTATGGCGATATCGTTAAAGACCACGATAAAACTCGTGCTGATGCTGTTGCATTCTTGGAAGGTCGTTACCGTGCTAAGTACGAAGACCAAGGCGTTGCTGTTGACGTACTTCAAGCGGTTCAAGCACTTGCACCAAAATCTCCACTCGATTTTGACAAGCGTGTAAATGCTGTTAACCACTTCCGCACATTACCTGAAGCTGCTGCACTTGCTGCTGCAAACAAACGTGTTGCTAATATTCTTGCAAAAGAAGCGACACCAGAAGGTTCTGTAGTTGAAGCAAACTTGGTTGAAGATGCTGAAAAAGCATTATTTGCTGAGCTTCAAGCAGTAACTCCTGTGGTTGAACCATTACTTGCAGCAAAAGACTACACTGCTGCCCTTTCTAAGCTTGCAGCACTTCGCGCGCCGATTGATGCATTCTTTGATGGTGTAATGGTAATGGCAGATGATGCTGACCTGAAAGCAAACCGTTTACGTTTATTGGCTCAGTTACGTAACTTGTTTACTGCTGTGGCTGATGTGAGTGTGTTGCAGGGTTAAAATTATATAAAAATTAATTTTTGTATAATTAAGCTTTAATAAAAACCATGTTTTCACTCTAGTTGGAAACATGGTTTTTTTATTGAAGAATTTCATTCAATATAATTATAAATGATTATTTTACATCCAATTAATAAATAAGAATTATTTACTTTCTTCACTTTTTATCCACAATTCAATAAACTAAAACAAATAATTACCAAACTTAACAAAGTGCCATTGCAATGAAAAACTTAAATTTATTACTCATATCAACATTATTATTTACTGGATGTGCAACGACTAAATCGATTCAATATCCAGCTGCGGGTAAACAAACCTCTCTTTCCGTTTCTTCAGAACAATTATCTTCAATGACTGAATCAGGTGCAGGTGATTACTTTGTAAAAGACAGTCAAATATTAGTTGGTGATTCAAGCAATGCTTCTGCCAGCCCAGTTTCTGGAATGTTCGGTCTTATCGGAGTAGGGGTTGCAATGGCAATTGATAAAAATGCAAATAGTTCAGCCATTGAAAAAAGCTCTCTCAATCAACCTATTAAATTTGACCAGTTAATACATCAAAAAATTAACGATTCTTTCGCCCAAAATAAAGCAGATCCAACACTTAAACTACTCGATTTAAATCAGGCATCTGAAGTTAAAATTGTGCCTTATTCACGTCTTTCTTTCCGTGAAAAGCCAGTTGTAAAAGTGAATTTTGGTTTAAAAACTCAATTTAAAAATGCGGCAGACAATAATGCAGATACAAAACGCTTATATCACTATGTAAGTAAGGAACGTATTTCTTTATCGGAATGGGAAGCTCAAAATAATTTATTATTTATGAAAAAAGCAGATCAAGCATTTAGCGCTCTTAGCCAAGTATTCGCTTTAGATTTACAACATCAATTAAATTTAAAAGCATTTGATGAGAACAAGCAAAAGAGCTGTAAAACTAATGCAGATACATCCTTAGTTTCTTTTATCCAAACTCCTGACAATTTATGTGTTGGTGTAGTTAAAACAAGTAAAGGAGATGTATTCGAAAATAGTATTTATATTGTTGAGCAATAATAAATATTAACCAAAAAGACTAGAGAACTACTTAAATTTAAGTAGTTCTCTAATGTAATCAAACAAATTCTTTAATTTCTTCTAAACTTTTCGATGGCTCAAACCACATAAAATCATAATCGGCCACATCATGAATATAAAACGGATCTTTTTTCATAATTTCTTCAGCTTCTTGAATCGAAGAGCTTAGAACTAAAATTACCCCACCTACTCTATTTTCTCGGCGCCCCGATGCCAGAAATTTCTTTTGCTCATAGTAATGATCTAAAAATGCAATATGCTCTTTGAGTACAGCATCAACTTCGGCTAATGGTTTTTTATAAGTTAAAGTAACAACAATCATTTCATTCTCTTAAAACAAGTAGCGCATGACATAGCATTAATCTACAGATAGCTTATGATCTATAGCTTATTCGATAGTACGCCTATTCCCCCAATTCATCCATACCAAACTCCCCACAATAATCACTCCACCAAGCAGCACCATCATTGACGGTTTTTCATTTAAGAAAACAACTGCCAAACTCATTGCGACAATAGGCGAGCAATACAAAAAATTCGATGCAATCGTTAACGGCATATTTTTAAGTACATATCCCCAAAGTACATAAGCCATCGCACTTGGGAAAATACCCAATAAGATAACCGACATATTGGCTTGCCAAGTGGCATGTAAAATTTCACTAGGCAAATGAGCACTATAAAAAAGTAAAGGAAGGGTTCCGAACCAAATGATGTAGCACATCATGCTCAAGGCATCATAATTTAAAGCAAATTTCTTATATAAATTAAAGTAGAGACCCCATGCAATTGCAGCTAAAACAATCAATAAACTATAAGGACTAGGTACACCAAAACCATGATCTCCACTGACCACCAACACGGCGCCGCAAAGTCCCAATAAAATACATAACCATTGTTTGAAACTGATTTGTTCCTTAAAAAGCAAAGCTGAAATAATAAAGGTAAATAACGGAATAGATTGGCTTAAAATACTAGAGGCAACCGCAGTCACATATTGCTGCCCTGTATTGATAAGCAGATGATGCAGCGTCACAGAGAAAAATCCTAATACAGCAAGCGCAGGAATATCTTTCCACTTTAAAGGTTGAATGCCTTTTTTCATGACCAAAAGCAGTAAAAAAAATGATGCGATCAAAAAGCGGAGCAAGGCAATGTGCTGCGGTGTATATGAATGCAAGGCACTATGTACGCCAATAGGTGAATAGCCCCAACAAAAGACAGTCACAGCAATACATAAATAGAGCTTAAATGCGGGAGGCTGGGTTTCGGCAGCAAGAGAAATTGCCATGTTAAATCTGCACTAATGAAATGGAACTCTTTCATCATATGCGCATGGATAGTTGAATAAAATTAACTTATATTGAGTTAACTATTCATTAAAAGTGAATGATAAAACATGGATATCGCTCAGTTAAAAATGTTCCAAACCGTGGTTGAGTGCGGAACAATGGCTAAGGCATCAATGCAACTGCATTGCGTACCATCCAACATTACAACACGAATCAAACAACTCGAAGAAGAACTAGGCACACCGCTTTTTTATCGAGAAGGAAAAAGTTTAAACCTCACTCCATCAGGAGAAATTTTCCTAAATTATTGCCATAAAATTTTAGCGCTATGCGATGAAGCGAAACGAAGTATTCATCCTGATGCACCACCCTCTGGCTCATTAAAAATTGGGGCTATTGAATCTTCTGCCACAACTCGCCTCCCCAATTTACTTGCGAAATATCATCAACGTTTTCCAGAGGTTTCCATTCAAATTATTACAGGCACATGGAAACAGTTATTAGTCGATATTTCTCAGCACAAACTTGATGGTGCAATTGTCGCGGGCAATATTGATTTTCCAATGTTAAATAAGCTCGGTATTTACCAAGAAGATATGGTCTTAATTGCATCTCACTCTTTGGGAGAGATTCATTGCCAAGAAGACCTGATTGGTAAAGAAATTTTTATGTGGACTGAAGGCTGTCCTTACCGTGCAGCCCTTGAAGAATGGCTTAAACTGAAGAATATCTCTCTTCCCATCACCAGCATTACCAGCTATGCCACGATTATTGGCTGTGTCAGTGCAGGCTCAGGGGTGGCTCTGGTGCCCAAGAGCATTTATGAGCAATATAAAAATTTGGCCCATATCCAAAGTTATAAATTTGAATATCTTGCTTTTATGCAAAATCACTTTTTCTGGCATAAAAATGTGAGCAACCATAAAGCCAGAGACATGTTTATAGAATTGATTAAGACTGAATTTAGCTTATGAATCATTGCAGTGATTGGTTTAGCGCCATTAAATGATGATTTATCGTAATCAAATCGTATGGGTTTTATCTCATTGCAGTACAAGCTTTATTTTTAACAGTAAGATCACCACTTCATCTTTTGATTCTGGTTGGGGAGATTGATCCATATGAAAACCTTACAAGTGTTATGCGTTGCAAGTTCTATATTGGCTTCATCAACCTTATTTGCAGAAACAACACAGCCACAACAAGTTGTTGAAACAACACCCAAAACACAACCTTATGGTGACAATCCTAGCTTAGGGCGCGTACTGTTATATAAAACAGGCAAAGGCATAAAAAATTTAGGAAACTCTATTCAAGGTGCTTCTGAAAAAACATCGAATAAAATTAGTGAGAAATGGCAAAACACCAAAGAATTTACTGCTGAAAAAGCAGAAGTCGTTCAACAAAAGGCAGATACAGCCAAAGTATTTACTGAACAGAAAATAGAACAAGCCAAACAAAATATTACCAGTAGCCGAAATGGTGAAAATATCCCGATTGAGCAAGGTGAGTTAAGTAAATCGAGCACAACAGCTAACTAATTTTTTGGATAGCGCGATAACTTCGCGCGCTTATAAACACAGATATTCATCTAGAAATAATGTCATTAACTATAAGAAAGCTGGGAATCTGCCTTATGAATAGTCAAAAACTCCTCTTTTCAACACTATGCTGCTTAACATTAACTGCATGTGCGACCTCTACACCTCCTTCTTCATCTTATTCTCAGGCACAAGTTTTAGAACAAGATACGAATATCGAGGCTTATCCTTCTACTACAGGTAATGTAGCCAAACTTATTAAACAAGATAAACAGGCTTGTATGATTGAATTTACTGGCTATTTAGGGGGCGGACATGTAACTGAGCACTGGACTTTTAATAATAATGGTCTGCTTTCAGCGACCTCATCGACTATGCAGTATCCTGATGAATCAGGCATATTAAATCAGGCAACCAACTCTACAACCAAAAGCTCAACGACTTTTAATATTCAAGATCCAGAAATTCAAAATAATTTCAAAAAACTCCAAAGCAACTTTAATCCAGCGAATCTAGCAAAGTGTAATTAATACTTTTTTCATAAAAAGCCCGTTGCAGAAGTTACCCTTTGCAACGGGTTATAGCTATTTAAAAATTTCTTGGACCTAATTTAAAAATTATAAATAAGCTATTTAATTAATAGTCAAACCATTTGTTGCTGCCAGCAAATCAATACGCGGGAAAACCAAACCCGTTCTTGGGTCAGTAATTGGTTTACCTGTCGTTTTTAAACGACTAATCGTTTGATCAATACTTTCTGTTGGACTCACACGATTTGCTCGTAATAAAGCAATTGCACCAGCCACATGCGGTGTCGCTTGAGATGTACCTCCCATAGTGTAGCCACCTGCCGTAATCATTGCTCCCGGTGCCAATAAGGTCACAAGACTGCCACCATTACTAAAGCACGCTACTTTGTCCGCTGCTGTGGTCGGGTCCGAACATTTCACAGGGTTCCCCCATGACACACCACCAATATTACTATCATAAACAGCCCCCACTCTTACTGCACCAGCAACACAGGCAGGAGATGAAATTCCATCTGAAAATGCATCATTGCCTGAAGCGACTACAGGTACCACACCAGCAGCTCGCGCATTGGCAAATGCAGTTCCATAACTACTATCACTACACTCCGAGGTATATTTAACACCCGGTACGCCAAGGCTTAAGTTGACTGCTTTAATATTATAGGTTTGTGCATTATTTACAGCCCAATTAATCCCTGCGAGGATATCACTATCATAAGCTGTGCTTACCCACTTACCTTGGGATCTGGCCTTTCTAAAAACATCAATGCCTATAATTTTGGTCTTGGTAGCAACCTTAGACACAATGCCTGAAACATTACTCCCATGTCCATCATCATCTAAAGCGCCATCATCTGGTGCACTATCAAATGAATAAACCACTCGACATGTGCTTGATGGTGTATTCACTGCCGTACAGCCAAAATCAGAGTGAAGATAATTCACACCTGTATCAATCACTGCCACACTAGAGCCCTCACCCGTAAAACCATTGGTATTGGCTTGTGGTTGATTAATTAAAGGTAAACTTTCATTGGTCGTAGTCCGGTTAATACGGTTCGGATAAACTGCTTTAACATTTGGATCATTTAATAAAGTCACCAAAGCTTCGCGATTACTAATTCGATAGAAAGCTAAAGGTAAATTATTGTAGTCCCGAAGTACTTGGACACCACCAGCACGGTTAAACCTTGCCTGTATATTCTTTTTATTTGTTGCAATATAACTCCGCCGTTCTAAACTGGAAGGCACACTCACCGAAGGAATATTGTATTCGACGATTAAATCATTCGAATCATTATTGACCAAGGCATCCAAATCAATTTTGCCCTGAAATACTTTTTGTTTTGCTGCTTGATTTAACCGCTGTTTAGCACTTTGAGAATCCAAAGGAAGAGCGGATGCAGTTGTACTTAATATCGTACATAGACCTAATAGAAATAACGTTTTACTTTGCATTATTTTTCTCCGTAGTTTTTCAACTAACAATTTGCTTATTTCGCTTTTATTTCATTTGCTGGATCTTTTTCTGGATCAATCGGTTGAATAGAAAGATCACTTTTTGTGTCATAAAAAGGAACGGTATCAGCTGATACCGATTGAGGATGAGTTGAATGTTGAGATAAATTTTTAGGTTGAGTAGGCTCCTTAAGTTTAGAAAGAAAGGAAGATGTGTCTGGTTGTGGCGAATTCGACTCATGTAAAGCAGAATTGAACACATCAGATGCACCACTTGTCGGCTTAAGATAGAGAACAACGGCGACCAAGCCGACCAATACAAGAAGGGAAGCAATAATTTTCATCTGTCATATCTCTGTTTTTTTGTTTATAGATATCTATTTTTATTTTTGATTATTCGAAATAAAGCGCTATTTCTTTCAATATATTTCATGTGAAATTTCTATTTCATGAAATATACAAACCTGAGAAAAGCTAAAGTACCTTTTCCCGAATAAGCAAAAATACAGTTCTGCCCTGTACATTTATATTTCTGGCAGAATATGGTTCAAAAAAGTGCTAAAAAAACACTCCATTCTCATAATAAGCAATAATTATGCCGTTTCCTCTAATAAATAATTAGATTCACATCACATTTAAAGATATAAAGGACAAGTCGAGAAAAACCGAAAGAGAAAAATTAAAGGATATTTTTTAAAAAAGGAAAGACAAGAGAGTCTAATTAGAATATCTAACAAATAAATGTTCTTTTTCACTTTATTATTAATTTTTATTAATCTTCACAATTTATCCCTAGTCTGTTTACTCAACGTAACACTGTTGTAACATTTTGATGAAGACAGTTCACAAGACTATATTCCCTTGGCTATGATTCGTTTGCGTTTATGAAATACCTCACTAAAAGGGTATATTCTTTGAAGGATATCGCAATGAAAATGATGAAAACAGCTATCGTTACTGCAAGTGTTCTTGCTTCTGCCTCTATTTTTGCACAAAGTGCGGGCGTTAATGCAGGTGCTTCTGCTCAAGTAAATGTACAACCGGGTGGTCTTGTTAGTGGCGTAGCCAACACAGTCAAAAATACTGCTCATAATGTAGGTAGCTCAGCGAAGCATGCTGGTCATGTAGCGGCTGACACTACAGTTAAAGCAACAAAAAAAACAACAGGAAAAGTGACTGAACTTTCTTCTAAAGCTGCAAATGGTACAAAACATTTTGCTACCGAAGCTGCGACAGGTACTAAAAATGTAGCAACTAAAGCCGCAACTGGTACTAAACATTTTGCTACCGAAGCAGTAACAGGTACTAAAAATGTAGCGACTAAAGCTGCAAACGGTACTAAAAACTTAGCAGTTGAAGCGAAAGCTGATACAAAAGCAGGGGTTGATGCTGTAAAAGCTAAAGTTGCAGAAAAACAAGCAGATCAAAAAGAGTTTACTGCTGAAAAACAAGCTAATGCTCAAGCGCATGTAGATGCTGTAAAAACTCGTGTAGCTCAAAACCAAGCTGAGCAAAAAGAGTTTGTAGCTGACACTAAAGCTGATGCTCAAGCAAAATTAAATGCAGCTCAACCAGCTCATGGAGTTAACGCTCAAACAGGTGTAAACGTTGGTGTTAATGTTGCTGGTATTAATGCAAATGCAAACGTAAATGCAGGCGCTCAAGCGACTACACAAAAAGCTGAAAAGAAATCTTTTATTAAAGGCCTTTTCGGTAATAACTAATCCGTTAGAAATAAAAAAGGGCAATTAATTGCCCTTTTTTATTTCTCAAAAATCAAGTATTCAACTCGTTTCAGTTAAAACTAAGCCTGCACGTAAACCAAGCTTCACATTTGGGTTTGGAAATAAAATCCAGACCTGATCTTGCTCAACCACATAATTACCAGAAGGTTGAGTTGCAATGATTTCACCTTTGGTAAAAGTCGAAAAATTCGGAGCTTCAGCAGATAAATTCATCTGGAAGTCTTCATCTTTTTTAATTAAAGAATCAGATACTTTAAAGACCCGAATTTTTGTTTTATTACGTGGTGGTAATGCTTGTTCAGAAACTACATTACGAATGACTTCGTCAATTGCAGCAAACTGGCTCAAGTCATTTTGTCCAAATGGTAAGGCTTTGCCTAACTCTAAAGTAGCGCTTGCCGCTTTAAAGTTCTCACTCGTAAAATGTGTAAATGTTTTACCTACTGCATTGTGATAAACCAAAGCATCTAAATCGGCTGCCTCAAGACTTGCTGTTAAATCAGCATCATAGCCATGCGTTTGATAAGGAAATAAAGCAAACGTTGGTAACAATGAAGCACGTATTGCTGTGTGTAAATCATAGTGATAGCGTTTAGCGTCACTTGCACTTTCTTGAAAGAAGTTTGTGACAACTTGCTCTAAAACTTCAGCACGCTTTGATTCTTGAGTCACGGCTAGAGTTTTATATCCACCACAAAACATTCGATTTACATCGTCATGCACATAGCGTTTACCTTGACGCATTGCATAAGGGTTACCCAATACAAGCAACAACCTCACAGCAAGGTTTAAACGCCCCGCAAATAAGTCCGTGCAAAGATGAGATAATAATTCAATTGGTGCTGTTTCATTACCATGCACTCCAGCTGACAGTACGACAGCTTTGTCGTACTGTGCGTTTGGGGTACACTCAAGAATTCCCTCGCCTACCCAACGCCAAGAAAAATTATCTTGTTTTCCTTCGCGAGTTGTAGGCTGCTCACCTTGTAAGGTTAATGCTAGAAAATCTTGCATGTCACCTCCTCATTATTTTTGGAAAGGATAAACCGAACCCAAACCTAAAATTTTGGTTAGTTCGTCAAGTGCCATACGGCTTTCCATTAACAAATGCGGATCAGCCAAATCTTCTTGTGCTAAACGATCACGATAGTGTTTATCTACCCATTGATTGAGTGTGCCAAACAATTGATCATTCATAAGAACTTTTGGATTTACAGCATTTAATTCAGTTTCGTTTAAAGCTACGCGTAAACGTAGACAAGCTGGACCACCACCATTACGCATACTTTCACGTAAGTCATATACCTGAATAGCATCAATTGGTGAGCCCATTTGAATCATGTCATTTAAATAGCCCCAGACTGCTGCATTTTGACGAGACTCTTCCGGTACAACAATAGTCATTCCACCATCTGGACGAGTCAAAATTTGGCTATTAAATAAATAGGTTGCTACGGCATCGTCAACGGTAACACGGTTTTCAGGGACTTCAATTGAAATAAAGTCTTCACCGATGCTTGCCATTTTTTGACGAATTTCAGCAAAGGCCTGATCTTGATTTAAAAAGGCATGTTGATGGTGGAATAAAACCTGTTGGTTACTTACCGCGATCACATCGTTATGGAAAACGCCCTGATCAATTACATCCGGATTTTGCTGAACAAAAACGGTATGCGCATCATCTAAACGGTGCAAACGTGCAATAGCTTCACTTGCCTCGCGCGTTTGACGAGCAGGATAACGTTTTGGTCCTGGCAAGCCATTATTTAAATGTTGTTGACCATAAACAAACACCTGAACACCGCGCTTAGCATAATCACCCCCTAAGCGGTTGTGATTGGCTGCACCTTCGTCACCAAACAAAGCCACTTGTGGCAATGCTTCGTGGTGTACAAAGTGGCGTTCATTTTTAAAGATCGCTTGTAAAACTTGGCTTGTAGTTTCAGCTTCAATTGAACGGTGAAACTTATTGTTCAGGTTCGCTGCTGTAAAATGCACGCGCTCATCTTGGCTATCTGCCGAAGGTGAAACGGTAGCTGCATTAGCAGTCCACATTGGAGAAGCTGAACTTAAAGATGACAATAGTTCAGGTGAATGACGCATTGCTTGAGCAACAACGCTAATGTCATCACCTGTAAAACCTAAACGGCGTAACATTGGAACATGTGGACGCTCATGCGGAGCAAGTACACCTTGTTTCATTCCCATGTCAGCCAAGGCTTTCATCTTTAGCAAACCTTGTTTAGCTGCTAATTTTGGATTCGAGGTATTATTACGGTTTTTTGTCGATGCTTCATTACCAAACGACAAACCCGCGTAGTGATGTGTTGGTCCCACTAAACCATCGAAATTTACTTCATATCCTTTCATTTTTTCTTTCCCTAGTGTTTAAGGCAACACAATCCCTGGAGATAATTTTTCTGGTAAGGTTAAGCTGTCACTTTCAAGTGATGCCATTGGCCAAGCACAATAGTCGGCAGCATAAAAAGCACTCGCGCGGTGATTACCTGATGCCCCTACACCACCAAACGGTGCAGCACTTGAAGCGCCAGTTAACGGCTTATTCCAATTCACAATACCGGCACGTGCTTCAATGAGTAAGTCATCAAACAGTTCACGTTTTGGTGAAACCAAACCAACTGACAAGCCAAAACGAGTTGCGTTAGCAATTTTTAATGCTTCATCAAAGTTGTCATAACGTTGAATGGTGGTAAGCGGGCCAAAATATTCTTCATCCGGAATATCTTTCACGCCTGTGACATCAACAATACCCGGAGTAAGTAGAGAACTGTCTTCTTGAGGACGCGTCATGGCTAATAAACTTTTTGCACCCAGCTCAAGTAACTTTTGCTGAGCATTCATCATGTTTGTTGCAGCAACTGACGAGATTACCCCACCCATAAATGGTTGTTGTTCGTCGTTCCAACGGCCAACTTTTAGATTTTTAGCAACTTCAACAAAACGTTGAATAAATGCATCACCTTCAGCACCATTTTTTACCAAGATGCGGCGCGCACATGTACAACGCTGACCTGCCGAAACAAAAGCAGATTGAATAGCAAGATTAACTACTGCATCAACATCAACAATTTCATCAATAATCAATGCATTATTGCCGCCCATTTCAAGCGCAAGAATTTTTTCAGGTGCACCTGCCATTTGCTTATGCAAGTGATAACCAGTGTTTGCACTTCCGGTAAACAATAAACCATCAATTTCATGTGAAGCAGCTAGTGCTTCACCCGTGGTACGTCCACCTTGCACCAAATTCATCACACCATTTGGCAGACCAGCTTGCTGCCAAAGTTTTACAGTTTCTTCAGCAGTCCATGGCGTTAATTCACTTGGTTTAAATACAACTGTGTTGCCAGCAAGTAATGCAGGAACAATATGCCCATTTGGTAGATGGCCCGGGAAGTTATATGGACCGAAAACCGCAAGTACACCATGCGGACGATGACGTAAAGATGCCACACCATCAGCCATTTCAGTTGAGCTTTCGCCTGTACGCTGGTGGTAAGCACGAATCGAAATCGCAACCTTGCCAATCATTGATTGAACTTCAGTTAACGTTTCCCAAAATGGCTTACTGGTTTCTTGGCTAATGACTTCTGCTAAATGCTTTTTATTTTCTTCAAGCAAAGCGGCGAATTTTTCAACAATCGCTACACGTTCTGCAAGTGGTAAACGCGCCCAAGCTGGAAACGCAGTACGCGCTGCCTGACAAGCTTGCTCTACATCAGTAGCAGTAGCCTCGGCACCTGACCATACAGTTTGGTTATCAACTGGATTTGTTTTTTCAAATGTTGCACCGCTGCCTTGTAACCAGACACCGTTTATAAATAAAGAGTTTGACATCAGGATACTTCCATTGGATTTAGTGATAACACACGAACAACGTGACCTTCTTGTACACCGAGTTTTTCAGCTTGTTCATGTGTTAAATTTATTGTGTTATCAACAAGATCAAGCTTTAACAACATTGCCTTATAGTCATGATAATTATCATTGGCAATGAGATATTGGGTCTTACCGACCGCAGCTTCACTTGTAATTTTGACGTTTAGTAACTGACTTTCTTTTACTGCTCGCAATTCATCAATATTGGCTTCAATAGTTGGACCAGCATCAAAAATATCGACATATCCTTGATAGCGTAAGCCTTCCGACTCAAGCACATGATAAGCAGGTAAAGTTTGTGGATGCATTTTTCCAATTACCTCTTGCGCATCTTTTGGCAAGAGATCTACATAGACTGGGAAACGTGGCATAAGCTCTGCAATAAATACTTTTTGCCCAATTCCACTCAAATAGTCTG
The DNA here is from genome assembly GCF_038562025.1 of Acinetobacter sp. D009. Lineage (NCBI taxonomy): Bacteria > Pseudomonadati > Pseudomonadota > Gammaproteobacteria > Moraxellales > Moraxellaceae > Acinetobacter > Acinetobacter sp. D009. The sequence goes on along the minus strand of NZ_CP151886.1, from coordinate 378,220 downwards.
CTGTTGAAAAATCCATATTAAAGAAATGGTGACCAATCGCATCCCAAAATGGAGAACATCCATTTTCGTCTGAGAAACCACGCATTTCAGCAATTAACTTTTTCTCGAAATATTGCTTAAAGGCAGCGATAAACATAAAACGGATCTTCGATAAGAATTTACCGTTTTGGTTTTCACGACGCTCTGGATCTAAAAATAATGTACAGAGTTCACTACTACCTGTTCTGTCATTACTTAAAAATAAAGTAGGTAATGACTTATACACATTTAATGCTTTTGAAGCGTGTACTTGAGTACCAACATGAAAGTTGTACCAAGGTTCAATGAGCCCTACAGCAACTTCAATTGCACTTAACCCAATAACACGTTGAGCTTCTGTATCTTCAAGAACAAACAGATAACCTTGTTCACTTTTGTGGACATTGCCATTTAAAGTATTGCGAGTACGTGAAATTCGAGCCGAAAGTGTATCCATATTTTGTGGCAAGGAAGTCAGGCCTACACCTGACTTACCTGCTAATTTATAAATATCTTCAAGGTCTCGAAACTCGGCATGACGGACGATCATCATGGCTAGCTTTCCTTTTTTTTATTTAGCCAACTTTGCCAATGCGCGTTTTAAACGAGCAATTCCTTCATCAATATCTTGTTCAGGAATAATTAGAGACGGTGTAAAACGAACCACGTTTGGTCCCGCGATTAAAGCAAGCAAACCTTCTTCGCCCGCCCAAGTCGTAATGTCTTTCGCTTTGCCTGCATACTCAGTTTTTAATACACAACCAATGAGTAAGCCTTGACCACGAATTTCTTCAAAAATCGGGTATTCAGTATTTAATTTATTTAATGCGTCTAGGAAATATTGATGACGATGTTTTACACCTTCAAGTACTTCAGGCGTATTAATAAACTCAAATACTGCACCTGCTACCGCACTCGCTAACGGGTTCCCACCATAAGTCGTACCATGTGTACCGACAGAAAAATGCAGAGCAAACTTATCGGTTGTTAGCATTGCGCCTACTGGAAAACCACCACCTAGTGCTTTTGCAGTAGTTAACACATCTGGAATAACACCAGAGTTCATGTAGGCATATAGTGCACCTGTACGGCCAACACCTGTTTGCACTTCATCAAAAATCAGTAAGGCACCAAACTCATCACACAGTGCTCTTAAGCCTTTTAAAAACTCGATATCAGCTGGAATTACCCCGCCTTCACCTTGGATCGGTTCAACAATCACGGCACAAGTTTGTTCATTAATGACCGCTTTTGCAGCTTCTAAATCATTAAAGGCAACGTGGTTGATACCATTTGGAAGTGGTGCAAAGTCTTGTGAATATTTAGGTTGACCACCCGCCGAAACGGTAAATAAGGTACGGCCATGGAAAGCATTGTTAAATGCCACAATGCCGCTTTTGCCAGCAATACCGCTGTCTAGTCCAACTTTACGAGCTAGTTTTAATGCTGCTTCGTTCGCTTCTGCACCTGAGTTACAGAAGAAAACCTTGTCTGCAAATGTATTTTCAGTGAGTTGTTTTGCAAGGCGTAGAACCGGTTCATTTGTATAACCGTTACCAACGTGCCAAAGTTTTGTTGCTTGTTCTGTTAAAGCATTTACTGCCACTGGATGCGCATGACCTAATGCGTTTACTGCAATCCCGCCTGCAAAATCGATATATTCTTTATTTTCTTGATCCCAAATACGTGAACCTTCGCCACGTACTGGAATGAAATTTGCCGGTGCAAAAACTGGAACCATCCAGTCGTTAAAGTTGCTTCGAGTTACAGAAATTGGCTGTTCCATGCTTACCTCAGTATTTATTTAATATATTCGATAACACTTAAATTTGAATAATTCAGAAAAAGGGACTGAACAAATAAACCCTATAACATCCTTTATATTTGTTCAGACCACTTTTTCTAAAAGTAATTTTCGCAGATTAGCCTGGGAAAATACCGCGTTCTTTACGAGCTTTTAAGATACGCTCACATGCCAAGATGTAAGCTGCTGTACGTAAAGTACAAGCGTTGCTGTTTGCTGTATTCCAAACATCTTCCATAGCTTGAACCATCAACTTGTCTAAACGTTCGTTGATTTCTTCTTCGCTCCAGAAGTAGCTCGCCATGTCTTGAACCCATTCGAAGTAACTTACAGTTACACCGCCGGCGTTACATACCACGTCAGGAACTACAACAATGCCACGCTCAACTAATACATCTTCAGCTTTAGGATATGTCGGGCCGTTTGCGCCTTCTAAAATCAACTTAGCTTTAAGTTTTTGAGCACGTTCAACAGTGATTTGGCCTTCCAATGCAGCTGGAACAATAATGTCAACTTCAGCTGTCCAGAAATCTTCGTCAGCAATTGATTGCGCACCAGCAAAACCACCAACACCTTGATTTGCATTTACGTGATCACGTAATGCTTCAAGATCAATACCATCAGCATTGAAAATTGTGCCAGTGTGGTCTTGAACGTGTGTAACTTTCGCTTTTGATTCAACAAATAAGAAAGCTGCTTCACTACCTACGTTACCAAAACCTTGAATAGCAACTTTCGCGCCTTCAATTGGTAAATTAATTTTTGCTGCTACTTCACGACCTGTAACGAATACGCCACGACCAGTTGCTTTCACACGACCTAAAGAACCGCCTAAGTGAACTGGTTTACCAGTTACAACACCAGTTACCGTGTGACCTTGGCTAGTAGAATAAGTATCCATCATCCAACCCATGATATTGGCATTCGTACCAACGTCTGGAGCAGGAATATCTTTTTGAGGCCCAATAATATGACCAATTTCAGTCGTATAACGACGAGTCAAACGCTCTAATTCACGAGTTGATAATTTACGCGGATCAACACGGATACCACCTTTTGCACCACCAAATGGCAAGTTCAAAACAGCAGTTTTAATTGTCATCCATGCAGACAACGCCATCACTTCATTCAAATCAACATTTGGATGGTAACGAACACCGCCTTTACCCGGACCACGAGACAAGTTGTGTTGTACACGGTAACCTTCAAAGTGCTGGATCGAACCGTCATCCATCACGATTGGCACATCAACAATAAGCGCACGCTTAGGACGTTTTAAAGTATCGATATAATCAGCTAAGTGTTCTAAATATGGCGCTACACGGTCAATTTGTGCCAAGTAAGTTTGCCATGCATCGCTATGTTCGTTTACGTATGAAAGATCTGACATCTTTTTTCCTATATACCTTCATAGACTCAGATTTGATAAATCCGTAGTCTTTATTATTCAGCAACCAAAACCTTGCAATAACAAAGTCTTAGTTTATTTACTAAACCTTCTGCTCTTCTAAAGCATTAGATTTTTTAAATTCCATTTGTTGATACTAAAAGTATGATCTACTTTTATATATCGATATCTTTTACAAGCTTTCTTTTATGTAACTTACTGTTTATAAAGCTATCTTTATAAAAGCAAAGTTTAACCACAACCCACTTAATCCAGTCGGCTGAAATATAAATACAAAAGAAATGGCATAACCGTTTGGGAGTTAAAAAGAACGATGATTTATAAAAAAATCATATGTCCATAAAAATTATTTTGACTAATCGATAGATCCCTCCATTAGTCTTTTTAAAAATAAACATTGTTCAATAATGCTACAGATTAATTATCTCTACACACACCGCTTAAAATTAAGCCGGAACATAGCTATAAAATCTTCCAATAAATATAGCATAGAGCACACTCATTTAGAACATTTTAAAATAAATAAGCAGAGAAAAAATAATCAAATCGCACTAATCTTTATAATAAAAAAACAACAAATATTAAAAAAAGCTTAACTTTAATAAAAAAAATTTATAGAAAACATAAAATCATAATTTAAAAAAATACACCAAATTAAAATCATAAATAACAATAACTTAAAAATTAATCACCTTTATGAATTTGTCAAAAAATTATACCCTCTCTACATTAAATCTATAATAAGTCCATTTCTAATTCATATTTTATAAAAACCCAAAAACCTCTTTATCAAATAACCAAGCTAAACATAGACTTAATCAACTATTAATAATAAATAAATATTAATAAGAATCCGATAAATGGTAATTTTATAAAACAATATTTGTTTTCATGATCAAAAATAAAACTTCATTTTTAAAAAAAATACAGAAATTCTTTCTTTTGTAGTTCCCCTAAGGCACAAAAAAAGGCCCCTTTCGGGACCTTTAAAAACACATTTTTCGACTAAAAAGCTTAGCTTTGCACTAGATCTTTCTTTCGATAAAAAATGAAGTAGCTTGCATAACATAAAATGATAAAAATAATGCAGCAGATAAAACCAACCTGCATAGATGGGTCAAACACCATACTGATACAGGTAACGATACAGAACAGCCCACCTACAATTGGAGTAAGAGGGAAAAGAGGTGCCGCGAAGCGTAAATCTTTTGCTGTTTTACCTGACTTATACCACTGTCTACGGAAGTTAAATTGTGAAACGCAAATCGCAATCCAAACCACAACCATCGTAAAAGCAGCTACTCCCAACAAATTCTTAAAAATTGTTTCTGGCGCGAATTGTTCTGAAAGCAACCCAGGAATTGCACCAAACATAGTTACGGTAATGGCAACAATCGGTGTTCCAGAAGGAGTTAATTTAGAAAATATTTTTGGTAACTGATTTTTCGCCGAAAGCGACCACATCATACGCGAAGCAGCAAACAACCCAGAATTTGCAGCAGAAAGTAAAGCCGTAATAATTACAAAGCGGATAATATCTTCTGCGTATGGAATACCAATATAGTTAAATACCGTCACAAAAGGACTATTACTTACTTCATTTGCACTAAGGCCTGCAAGCTGGAACGGCAGTAATGAACTAATCACCACAATTGTACCAACAAAGAAAATCAGTAAACGCCAAATAGCCGCATTGATTGCTTTAGGAACTGTCTGTGCTGGATTCTCAGCTTCCCCCGCCGCTACCCCAATTAATTCTGTGCCCGAAAAAGCAAAGTTAACAATCAGCATAGTAGCAAAAATTGGGAAGAGACCGTTTGGGAACCAACCGTGAGCAGTTAGATTACTAAATAATGGCGCTGTTTCATGTCCGTGGTAAGGAATAAAACCAAAAATTGCCAGTAGACCTAAACCAATAAAACAAATAATAGTGACAACTTTGACGAGGGCCAACCAGAATTCAGATTCGGCAAATAATCGAGTTGAACTAATATTAAGGAAAAAAACTAAGGCACCAAAAAAAAGAGTCCAAGCCCATACTGAGGTAGATGGAAACCACTCCTGCACCAATAAAGCTGCCGCAGTAAATTCAGTCCCCAAAGTTGCAGTCCAAGTTAACCAATAGAGCCAAGTAATCATATAGCCCGTACCCGGACCAATATAACGGCGGGCGTATTCACCAAAAGAACCTGATTCCGGTACATGAACCGCAAGCTCACCAAGACATAACATCACGGTATAGGCAATTAAACCGCCCAAAAAATAAGAAATAATTGCGCCAATTGGGCCTGCTTGGGAAATTACATCACCAGACCCTAAAAAAAGACCTGTACCTATGGCACCGCCAAGGGAGATCATCACCAAATGTCGAGTACTCATTGCTCGTTTCAAAGGTGCAGAACTTCCATGTTGCGATGCATCATTATTCCGATAATTTAATGATTGCATATAAAAAACTGTAACGACAATTTAGTAAAAAATCATTTTAGGAGAAAAAAATAAATATGCAATTATCTTTGAATAGTGAACTTATTTTAACCAAGCCCTTCAGGTAAAAATAAAATATATAGTAAAAACATTTAGTTATATTTTTTTATAGCTATAACTGTATTTTAATTAATCTTATATTATTTCTATAATTTATGTATTAGAAAAACCCATTTATTTTTAAATATAATATTTATATACATTACTGGTTATGCCTACTTTAAATACAGCAGATCACCATATAATAAACCTACTATTTATTTAAATAATGAATTTTAAAATAATATACAAATAAGTTTATAAAAAAATATTTTTTAGGCAAAAAATAAAGCCCAAACCTAAAGGTCTGAGCTTTATTTAAACACTATAAAGTTTTAATAGCTGATGGTGGTCAACTGTTCTGTAGGTTGAATTGAACCTTCCGTAAATTCACACAGCCCTTGTTCATCACAAGATAAATTTAGTTGCTTATAGCTAATCGCAAAAGAATCCGAATATTTTTTGATTACAAAAGGACTCATATCCGATGTTAAAGGCTCTTCACTCTTGAACAATTTAATAATCTTACGATCATTCATCGCTAACAAATAAACTTCATTATTTAATTCAATATGCACTACACCGGTTTGCTCAGCCACAATTGGAACCAAATAAGATTTATTCACCAGTAGAGTATCTACTGTATAACTTTCAAACTTTGAATTGATAAGGTTAAATACCAAAATTAAACCAAAGCTAGTCTGCAAGCCTTCTGTGTAATTTGCATCTTCTTGAATTCGCAGCACTTTAATACCAAGCTTTTGAAAGTCTAACTCAGTTGCTTGATTTGTTTTTATCAGACTACGTGTAATAGCCTGTTTAAGTGGGTTATCAAAATAACGTTCATCTAACTGAAAATCATTTTGACGCAATATTTTTAACAACATTTCATCATGTTGGGTAAGAACATGCGCAAGTACATTACGGAAGTAAAACTTACTTTGTTTTTTGACCTTACGAACTTGCTGATAAAAATAGATTTCATCGAAATCATGTTCAATAAAATCATGTAATAAACTTGAACTAGCCAATACAGACAATGCTTCATGACCAGTAAATGGCAAATGAATCGTATGTAAGCTTGGTAACAGCTCTTTTATTTTTAAGTAATGTTCACGGTCAATCGAGAAATATGGGTCATAAACAATGACGTATTCACGCGCTGCATCGACATCTTGCGGCTGAATCTGCATGTCTTTATTTGCTATAGCATCAAAAAACTCAGCATAGCGTCGGTCTTCAACATGCTCTGGGTCAATTGAATATTGAGGCACAAATGCAATCACACGGTTCATATTCAATAAATTAGAATATTTGATTGCCGCATAGCCGCCCATTGAACCGCCATAACCCACAATATTTTTAAAGCCTTTTAGAATAGGCGAAATTGCTTTTGCCAGCTCAATCATGCTTGCTTGAGGAAACCATGATTTTTGTTTTGGCATTACCCCAATAATATTATATTGGTATTTAATTAGAGACTTTTCAGCATTGATAGATAAGCCACTCGCTCGGGTAATCAAATCGCCAAAAGAGAGAACCAATGTATTAGAATCGCCTGGTAAAAAAATGGCTCTAATGTGTTCGTCTTCAAAAATAATTTGCTTATCCATGCTCACACCGAAAGAAAATTTACTCCCACATACAACGTCAAAAATGAAACAAAATAGGTGTTTTGCCAATTTATGATTGCGGAGTATCTTATTTTATAGATGCCAGTCAGATTAAAAAGCGCAAAATATGACACAATCCTTACATCCTGCCGCTCAAAAAGGCTTCAGTTCAGCTGCTGAACTATATCAGCAAGTTAGACCCAATTATCCCGCAGAAATAGTAAGTTGGCTGCAAAATTGCCTACAAATACAGGAAAAATCTGCTGTTATTGATCTTGGATCGGGTACTGGCAAATTCTTACCCTACTTAAAACAAACACATGCTGATGTTATTGCAGTTGAGCCAATTGGCGAGATGTTACAGCAGCTTCAACAAGTTTATCCTGATATCAAAACATTACAGGCTTTTAGCAATTCAATTCCTGTAGCAGACCATAAAATTGATGCCATTATTTGTGCGCAATCTTTTCACTGGTTTGACAACTTCGACACCCTAACAGAAATGCATAGAGTATTAAAACCAGAAGGACATTTAGGGCTAGTTTGGAATCAACGCGACGAACGTACAGATTGGGTCAAGGCTTTAGCTGACTTCCTACTTCCTCTTGAAGGTGACACACCTCGTTACCATAGTGAAAAGTGGAAACGCGTATTTGAACAACAAGATTTATTTTTATTTGATAGCCTACAAACATTCACACAGTCACAACACGGTTCTGTCGAACAAGTCGTGAGTAAACGTTTACTCTCTACGAGTTTTATTGCTGCAATGACTGAAAAAGATCAATTACAACTCAAAGCACAGTTTGAAAAAATTGTTTATGATTTTACGGGATTAGGTCCTCAAGATCAGATTGATTTTCCATATATTACGTATGCATATCACTTTCAGAAAAGTACGTTACCCATTAAATAATTAGTGAATAGGTTTGGTTGAAAGTTATGAAGAAAACACCTCAAATCATATTAATGTCTTTGCTTTGCTCTAGCCTATTTCTGACTGCTTGTAAAAAAGCGGATGAGCCTGCCAAGACGGAGCAACCTTCTGCCACCTCATCTACCGATCAGGTTTTAGAAAAACTGAATGAAAGACCTGTTAAGACGTTCCCTGCCACTGCTGATGATGCACACGATATTGCACTGTTAGAGGATTATGACCGTCGCTTTACAGAAATGAGTGACGAGATGGAAAGTGAATTAGCAAAAATGCATGAAGCTGGAACCCTCACTACAGAGTTTGAGCAACAGCGTACTCTCGATAATGTGCGCTCTTCTCTGACCATGTTAAAAGATTTAGATTTAAAAACTGAGCAAGGCCGTTACATTCAGGGTCTACTTTATCAATATTGGGAAAACCAAGAAAAACACTTGAGTGACAAGCAAGCCAATAAAGATGAACAGATCAATGATCTTGCCGACTATTTACAAGCGCAAAATCAATTAAAATATTGGAAAGCATCGCAACAGAAATAAGCAATGTAGTGGTTATAAAAAAGCCTTCAAACTTATGAAGGCTTTTTTCAAATTATATATTTTGCTTTTCAACCCAATGAATTGCCTGAACGCGGAATAATTCACATGCACCATCACCAGTATCAGTTGGGGTAAGAGACGATTTCCAGACTAAATTTTTGTCCTTAATCTCGACAAGGTCACCTTTTAGATAAACTAAATCACCACGTTTAACCTGTTTAATCTGCTGAGCAATCTCAGGGTTTGCAGGAATGATGTGCATGTTAGACACCATTTGCATTGCTTGCTCTGCTGGAACAGGTAATTTAGGAATTTTCCAGTTTAAATAACGGTCATATTGTTTCACTGAAATATGACGTGCGATTTCAGGCTGTGCAAACAATCCCCAACTTACGGCATAGTCAATAGGAGAAAATTTAGCTTGTTCATCATTTTGATAAACTTTTGAACCCAAGATTCTAAAATTGCCTTGAAAAGGTTGTAATACAGCAATAGATTGATCTTTTTCTATCGGGCTCAAACCATTGGCAATATTATATTCACTTGAGGTCGATGCAAATGTTGAACTCATGCCAAGCGCGGCAAGTAAGCCCATCATCAAACGTTGTTTTTTCATCGTGTTACACCTCAAATATTGCTAGATCAAAGTGAATAGATCTTCAATTTATAATAGCTTTAAGCGATGAAAAAAATATCGAAATTTAGTAACAATACAGATCAATTTCGTCTATTTTTGTGCTGAATTAAACAGCTTGTTAATCTTCGAAATCTATTCTCAACGTTTCAAAACGAACCTTGCCTTGTTGAACAGCTTGAGCAATTGCCTGTTGACCCTTCGTAAGTCTAGCTCCACCACTTTTTACATCGAGCAAAATAATATTGATGTCTTCTGCCGTACCATCACCATCGCGAAAATCGGTGTATCCATCAAAGATAATATAGTCCACCGGATCGCCCATGAATTTTGCATCGCTTGGTAAATACTGAAATTCAGGTAAAACCGGAGCAAATTGTTCTGCCATTTTTCCCTTCAACACCGCACGACTTGTATTTACACTTCTCTTTTGTGCTTGAGTGAGCGCTTGTTGATGCTCTAGTTCAAGTTCAGCAATATATTGCTCATATTCAGCCTTAATTCGTCCATTACGTGTATTTGATAAAATAAGTGTAGTGATAATGATGCCAATTCCAGCACCAATAAGCATGGCAAGCCATACAGACATAAATTTTCCTTAAAAAGCACGAATTAAGATTACAGATCTAATCATATCTAAAATAACGAAACAGCTTAAACTTTTGTCAAATGTGGTCATCTCCTTCACATAAAAAGATGCTAAGGTATAAAACATAAACAAATGTGCTGCTGAAAATAATTGGATTTATGAAAACGATACTTATTGCAAATCAAAAGGGCGGATGCGGAAAAACCATGACGGCCATCACGTTGGCAACAGCATTGGCACAAAAAGGATATAAAGTAGCATTAGCAGATTCGGACAATCAAAAATCGGCTTTACAATGGTTAAAACAGCGCCCTGATACCGTTGCAACGATTCAAAGCCTAGACTGGCGTCATGAGAAATCAATTGGTGATGCACCCAAAAATCTGGACTATTTAATTATTGATGCGCCTGGTGCACTTTCAGGTGAGCATGCTGAACAACTTATTAGTGAAGCTCATGCCATTATTGCTCCGCTTCAGCCTTCATTTTTTGACATAGACAGTACTCGTCGCTTTTTGAAGCATTTACAAGATATTAAACGTATTCGCAAAGGCAAAGTACAGATTTTGCTTCTTGCTAACCGTGTAAAACCAAACAGTGCAAGCTCAAAAGATATCCAGCAGTTCTTTGAAAAAATTGAACAGGAACCTGTTGCATGGATTGCTGAACGCACTGCCTATGGCAGCTTAGCAATGCAAGGTTTAAGCATTTTTGATAAACCGCAAAAGAACTTTATTAGTATTCAAAATCAATGGCAACCTGTGCTAAACAAGTTAATTGAAGATAAAGCTGAGTGGTTTTAAAGGAATTTTAGCCTTTGAAACTGGATGTATAAGGTTCTTTACATTACGGCCTTAAAATTTGCCTCAGGTTATTTTTCAGTTAATATGACTTTATTCTATGTAGAAAATTAGAGAAATATTGTTCGTGCATCCATACGCTCCTAATTTACAGCGCGTTTTATTGTTTGGGCTGTTTTTTATTTTGATTTTTTTAGGATTTAATATCCTGAAATATTTTATTGTTCCTGTACTTTGGGCTGCCATCATTGCATATATGACTTGGCCTATTTATTTAAGAATTCAGCGTTTTTTTGGAGAATCACGTAATACTTTAAACGCAACCCTGATGATTAGTCTGGTCATTTTGGTAGTTGGTATCCCCTTTACATGCGCGGTTTTTATTTTGCAGCATGAGGGACGTAACTTATATTTTGATTTACAACGTCAGGTTTTTTCGGGTCATTTAAGCGTTCCAGATTTTATTCGTGACCTTCCTTTTGTAGGAAAAGAGATTTCTCGTACACTCAATGAGTTAAATAACGATCCTAATAGTACGATTCAAAATATCGCAGCTTGGGTACAAAGCCATTTAAGTTATGGCCGTGTGCTGCTTGGTGAAATTAGTAAAAATATTGTCAAACTTGGCTTTGCAGTATTTAGCCTATTTTTCTTCTATCGTGATGGACAAATGATTTTATCTCAAGTGAGTAAAGCTTTAGAAATGGTCATTGGCCCTCGTATTCATCATTATCTCGATACAATTTCTGAAACAACTCGTGCAGTAGTCTATGGTGTGGGTTTAACTGCAATTGCTCAAGCCGTTTTAGCTGGATTAAGTTACTTCGTAGCAGGTGTACCAAACCCTATGGTACTCACTATTGTTACTTTCTTATTGGCTTTAATTCCATTTGGTACTCCAATTTCTTATTTAGGCGTTGGCTTATGGTTGTTCTCTCAGGGACAAACTATGGAGGCAATTGGTGTTGTGGTCTGGGGTGTGCTGATTGTCAGTAGCTCAGATAATGTGATTAGACCACTCGTCATTTCTGGTGCAACCAAAATTCCGTTCTTATTAATTATGTTTGGTGTATTAGGCGGTATTGCGAGTTTTGGCTTAGTCGGTTTATTTATTGGACCTGTAATTTTGGCTATTTTACTGGCAATTTGGCGTGAATGGTTACATGAAACGATTGAACCTGAACCTATGCCAAAAACGACCATGATTTATGATTCTGAGAGTGAATCCTCCAATGACAAAGAGTGACATAGTTATTTAATTTAAAAATGTTTCTAGATACAAATTAACTATTTAAATTAACTTGTAGGTCAGACCTCTGTTTGTTTGAATCAAACGATCATATATATTTATAAGGACATCCAATCATGCAGATGTTTAATAAAATTGGCGCAGTCTGTGCGCTTACAGCCCTTTTTACCGTTGGCTGTAGTTCGGTAACTAAAACTGTATCTGACACAGCTCAAGCATTAACCTCAATGCATACTAAAAAAGTGGTCGATGTAAATGAAGTGACAGCTAACGGTATTGGTAAAAAAATAGGTACGATTAGCTTTCAAGATAGCGATAAAGGTTTAATTATTACCCCTGCTCTTGCTGACTTACCAAGCGGTACTCGTGGTTTCCATATTCATGAAAACGCTTCTTGTGCACCTGCTGTAAAAGATGGAAAACCTGGCGCTGCTTTAGCTGCGGGTAGCCACTATAACCCGAACCAAGCCCCTCATCATGGTACTCCAACGACTGGCCATTTAGGCGATCTACCTGTTTTAGTTGTCGATAATACAGGTGTTGCAACAACTGCCGTAATCGCACCTCGATTAAAACTTGCTGATATTCAGGGTCGAGCGATTATGATTCATGCGGGTGGCGACAATTATTCAGACTCACCTCAACCTCTTGGCGGTGGTGGAGCACGAATTGCATGTGGTGTGATTAAATAATTTATGTATTTTACAAATTGTGGGTATCTAAAAAGATATCCACAATTCTGTTAATTTATTGATCGTTACAACTTGGTTTAAGTCTAATAAAATCTTAAAAAACGACTGACTTTTGTAGATAAAAAGAATAATATTTTTGAAGTAATAAAAATTTAAAGTTACATACTGCTTTCTCACGTATTCTCTAATTTAGAACAAAAGCCGTGAATTATCTGACCCAAATATTTAATAGCTTTAAGACAAACTCTATTTTAATTTATTGCCTGCAAATTCTGATTGTACTCACTGGCACAACTTTAGGTTTGCTGTGGCTGGGCTATAATCAACTTATTGTTCCCGTGACCTTAGGCGCAATTGCAGCAGCATTAACAGACTTTGATGATCGTTTAAGTATTCGATTACGCAATTTGGTCTATGTCTGCCTGCTCTTTTTTACAGTCAGTAGCATTCTCGGCTTTTTAGCTCCTTACAAAATTTTCTTTATTTTATATCTCTCTATCTCAAGCGCTTTTTTCATATTACTAGGCGCCTTAGGGCAACGTTATGCCACGATTTCTTTTGGCACGATTCTGCTCTCTATTTATAGTATGTTCGGTTTAGGCGAATATGCACATTGGTATCAACAACCTACCTATTTTGTTTATGGCGCTCTCTGGTACGGTTTAACTTCTATTTTATTTTTTATTATTAAACCGACACTTCCCTTACAAGATAAGCTCTCACAAATTTTTAAAGAAATTTCTGTTCTACTACAAGCAAAAGCTCGTTTGTTTGATCCGGACAATAAAGAGAATGTTGAACAGCTTTTATATGAATTATCTCTACAAAATACGCAAGTTGCCCAAAGCCTCAATCAAATACGCAGTTCACTACTTACTCGACTCAAAGCTTCCAGAGTCAGTAATAAAAGTATCTATTGGCTAAACCTATATTTTTTCGCACGAGATATTCACGAGCAAGCCACTTCAAATTATTTACATTACGAACATATTCAACAGAATTTTAGCCGTAGTGATCTTATTTTCCGTTTCCAAAAAAACCTGCGTCTACAAGCACAAGCATGCCAAGACTTAGCTCAATGTATTTTATATAACCAGCCATATCAGCCTTCGCAAGAAAGTCAGAAAGTATTGGGACATTTGGAAAGTTCTTTAAAAGATTGGATACAACAACATCCACAAAATTTTGAAGTTAAAAATTTAAAACTTATTTTTGATAATTTAAAAGGAATGCATGAACAGTTTGAACAACTGCAATATGCCCAACCTGTTCCTGAAAATAACACTCAAACAAGACAAGAACACTTAAATTTACTTGATGATGATATTCAAGGATTTTCAGATCTTATCTTAAAACTTCGGCAACAACTTACGCCACAGTCAGCGCTGTTTAGGCATGCCATACGAATTGCTGTGGTTTTCGCCGCAGGTTATGCAATTTCACTGTTACCCTTTGCGCAGCATGGTTACTGGATTTTACTCACCAGTTTGTTTGTCTGTCAGATTACTTATTTTGCGACTAAAAGCCGTCTTAAATTAAGAACGATTGGTACCTTACTCGGTGTTTTATTAGGAATACCTATTTTATATTTTGTACCGAGTATTGAAGGCCAGCTCATCATTACAATTATTTGTGGAGTCTGCTTTTTTTACTTACGTCAAAAGAAATATGCTTTGGCTACGCTCATGGCTACCCTTATGGTGCTATTAATTTTCAACTTAAAAGGCGCTGGCTACAGTATTATTTTGCCTCGACTGATAGATACCTTATTAGGCTGCTTTATTGCATGGCTCGCCGTAAACTTTATTTGGCCCGACTGGAACTTTCGAAACATCCCCAATAATATTAATAAAAGCAGCAAAGCGACCTTAGATTATTTCAATGTGATTGTTGAGCAATATCAATATGGCAAAAATCAGGATATAGAGTACCGTCGAATTCGTCGTGCTGCGCATAACGCTCAGATTGAGCTATCCAACATGATTTCGAGCCTAAGCGCTGAACCCAACCCGAACCCTCAACTCATCCATTATGCTTTTCGTTATCTGGTTTATAGCCACAGCCAACTGAGTTACGTGGCAGCGTTAGGAAGCCAACGACAGAAAATTGATGATCAACAAGTATTACAACTCTTACTGGATTGTCAGCAAATTCTTAAACAGAGCTTATTTGATCCGGCTTATATTGATTTCAATTTCCTTGAGCAGACTTTAGCGCAAATTCAAAGCCTAACTACTCATGAGCACTTTTCAGAGAACTACACACTCGTATTAAAACAAATTAGTTTATTATTAGAAACCTTGCCTGAATTATTAATTCTCAAGGGTAAACTTTTAGAACAAGAGATTAAATAGACATAGATTTTTATTGAGGATAAAAATGCATTTCCCAAAAACTCCTTCGATTCTTTCTTTGATTTTAATAATGCTTAGTAGTAATTCTTATGCGTTTGAAAGGAATGATTTAAAAAAGATTATCGAGTGTCAATCTGATTACGCAACCTATTCAGATTTTGGTTCCGAATATGACGAGAACTTAACAGCGCTTGGCTTTAAAAGAGTTGAAGATTCAGACCAACCTTTCATTTATTTGTATAAAACCAATCAACCTATTGAGCTATTTGGCTTAAAGACAAACGAAGTTGCTTTGGCTGGTCAAGGTATAACTGCTGTTTTTCGTAATGTAAATGTTCAGCAACTTTCAAAGAAATTTGATATCCCACAACATCCTGATTTTACAATGCTGCCTCTGTTTAGAGGGGTACGTACAATTAAAACAGAACCAGCCACTTCAGATTCGGTTACTTTTTACCATAATTTGAACTTATCAGAAATGAAAGGGAAAAAACCAATGGTACTGTTAGGTTGTACCTATGAAGCAGACCGTGAAGAAATGGAAAAAATGTTACAAGAATAAAAAAAAATACCGGAATATCACTTCCGGTATTTTTTATTTAATTGTTGCCTTGTTGCAGTCTTTCTTGCATTTCCTGCTTCAAAGCACTTCGCGGTTGGCTAAACCAAAGAGCAATAAAGGTAAATGCAGACAATGCAAAAGCCCATAAATGAAATTGTGTATAGAGATAACGTACAAGCTCAATCATTGCAAAGAAGCTCATCATCAGTAACATTGAAACTGCTGCTGCAACTGTTCCTTTTGATACCTCAGATGACATGAGTGCAAAACGATACAAGACCGAGAAACTAATCCCCTCACCAAAACAAATTAATGTCATGCCTGTAAGCAAACAAGGTATGAGATAAGTTTGCCACACCACACCTAATATTAAAATAAGTGTACCAGTGAGCATAATCGGTAAACCCATCATGACGGTTTTACCTAAGGACAAACGGTCAATAATTTTGATTAAGACAATATTGCCTACAATCAAACCCAAAAACACAGGGAATTGAGCTAAGCCATATTGCACACTAGTGAGCTTTAACTCATCTACTAAAATGATTGGAGACAAAGCAATCCATAGCATTAAAGGCATACCCACTAAAGGTAATGCAACGCTTAAACCTAAAAACCGGCGGTTGGTAAACACCTTTTTAAAATCATCAAAAAGATAACTAAAAGGTTGCTTGGTTACACTGACTTGCTGGCTCGGCATCTGTTTTTTCAACCCGATCCAACTGAGTAATGCCAATACAGCGATGGCGACAAAGCCCCAGTGCCATGACACATAATCAATTAGGAAAGCGCCAAGTACAGGTCCTAGCAAGGGCGCAAGTAATGAGATATTGGCCATGAGTGCCATGACTTTAATCGCATCACGTTCAGCAAAGCTTTCTTGAATAGCCGCATATCCAACTGCTGAAATTACGGTTAAGCCAATTCCCTGCAAAAATCTTAATGCTAGAAATTGCTCGATTTGCGTCGTAAGTAAAATTAAAAAACAGCATAGAGCAAAGAATAAAACTCCAGCTAATAGTACTTTTTTACGTCCGAGACGGTCCGACAGAGGACCAAGTAACCATGCAACAGATGCACCACCTAATAAATAAAATGACATCGAAGACGGTGCCCAAGTTGCACTTACACCAAAGTCTTCAGTAATTGCCAACATGGCTGGCTGAATCAAGTCATTACCAATATAAACCGCAAATTCAAATAGCACTAAGGCCAAAGGAAACATCAACGTTGTACGGTTCAACGTTGTCGTTTGAATATTTTTCATGAGTTGTACACTTCAAAATAGCAGCCATATGTCTGTACGACTACCTATAAAATAAGATGTAGTCATGACGATGACATGTATGGTCAATCAATCTTTAGTTAAGTTGTTATATGCCGTGAGAGTGCATGTTTAGAGTGTGAAACACCGTATTCACAAGGTGTCTAAAACGAGAAAAAATATATGACGTGAGATTCGGTAATTTTTACCAATTGGCACAATTGCCGAGCGCAACAATAGCACTTTTTAAATTGATCAGCAATCATGCAATTTCAAGAAGCATAAATTTCAGTTTTTTGCACAAAAAGGCATGCAAATTATGGTTGTGCACAAACTCAAAGTTATCCACATATTCGATAAAAAATTAAGCATCATGGGCAAGGATTAACTTGAAAATCTGTAGTTTCCTCTCCTTTTGTACATTGATAGCTTTGCTTTTTATTCACAATTTTCCAGATTTGCTGATCTCGTTTTAATAAATATTCAGTACGTGTTTTCGACACCGCATCTGGACTAGGCTCTGTTTGCAAAATAGTAACTTGAGCATTGGAAGGATCATCCGAAGCATTCATTTGCTGTGAAATATCTAAATTGCTTGCATCATTTAAAAGATCTGGTTGATCGAGTAATACAGCCTGTATAGGACTATCAGCAAGTTGAGCAGAAGAATTTTGAGGGGGAGCACAAGCTGTTAATATGCTTAAGCTGAAAATAATCAACAAACCATTCTTTTTCATCACTCTTCCCCTCTATTTACTCAAAATTAATGCTAAAGATAATAGGCCACTTTTTCCTTTTGAGCTTTGTAAATAGTTATAAATTTATTGATATTAATGAGATAGATTAGTTTTAAATAGAAATCCAACAATAATTATTGATTTTTTATCAACAATATTTTTCCTATTCATGCATTTTTCTACAACAGTAAATCTCATAGAGTATGCTCAAATACAGGAATTTAATGAGAGCAACCTCCATGAGTAAGATTTTAGTGATTAATGGTGCTAAACAATTTGCCCACTCAAACGGTGAATTAAATGACACATTAACCACCCTAGCAACCACACATCTCACGGAACTCGGCCACGAAGTTCAAGTCACCCGTGCAGACAGCAATTATGATGCTGAAAGTGAAGTTGAAAAATACTTATGGGCAGATGTTGTTATTTATCAAATGCCAGGCTGGTGGATGGGCGCACCTTGGACAGTCAAAAAGTATATTGATGATGTCTTTACCACTGGTCATGGTTCACTTTATGCAAGTGATGGCCGTAGCCGTTCTGATGCCTCAAAAAAATATGGTTCAGGTGGTCTAATTCATGACAAAAAATATATGCTGTCATTGACTTGGAATGCTCCAATGGAAGCATTTGAAGATGCAGATCAATTCTTCCACGGTGTAGGTGTAGATGGCGTTTATTTACCATTTCATAAAGCCAATCAGTTCTTAGGCATGAGCACCCTTCCGACATTTATTGTAAATGACGTAATTAAAATGCCTGACGTTGATAGTTATGTTGAAGAATATAAAGCACACTTAAATACTGTATTTGCAGCAGCCTAATAAGGAGAAATCCATGCTAACCATTATTGCAGAAATTCGTACTAAATCAGGTGGACAGCATCGCCAGAACGTATTGGATGCATTTCAAAAAATCATTCCAACTGTTTTAGCAGAAGATGGTTGTCATGGTTATGAACCTTTAGTTGATCACAAATCAAATGCGAGCTTCCAAAACAAAGACCCAGACATTATTGTGATGTTAGAAAAATGGGAAAGTGTTGCACATCTTGAAGCGCATTTAGCGACGCCTCATATGCAAGCACATCATGAAGCAGTTAAAGATGATGTAATTGACGTCAAAATTAAAATTTTAGAAAGCGGCGTATAATTTAGATCATTAAAAAAGACGATATATTTATCGTCTTTTTTATTTTTAAGAGCAAAGCTGGGTTTGAAAACCTCTAGAGCCTTTCCCTCTCGCGCATTGATAGCTCTTTTGCTTATTTTGCAATTGCCACTTTTCATCAACTAGCTTAAATGAATATTCTGTTCGGATTGCAGAAACAGAATCATCCATTAAACCTGTTTGGATAACGGTAATACGGGAAACTGTTGGAGATTCCACTCGATTAAATACTTGCTGAACTGAGGTATTATTGTGCTCTTTTACGATCTCAGGTTGAGCTTTAAGTACTTGTTGCATCGGGGTTTCAGAACCCACAAAAGGGATTAATTTACTGGTCGTCGCACACCCAGTGAAAAGTCCAGCACAAAGCGCTGAAATTAAAAATAAACGTTGCATTCTTATCACCAAAAACAAAAGCCATAGCTTTATGATGCTATGGCTTTGTCGGTTACTCTGTAGAAACTATGTAGCCCTACAAAATAGATCTAAATTAAAGATCGAATAATTTTCCTGGGTTCATCAAACCATTCGGGTCAAATACTTTTTTCAAAGCTTTCATATATTCAATTTCTTCAGGCGAACGTGAATATTCCAAATATGGCTTTTTCGTCATACCGACACCGTGTTCAGCAGAGATTGAACCGTCGTATTTTTTAACGGTATCAAACACATATTTATTTACCACCTGACACTTCGCAAAGAACTCATCTTTGGTTAAGTTTTCAGGTTTTAAAATATTTAAGTGCAAGTTACCGTCACCGATATGACCGAACCAACAAATTTCAAAGTCTGGATAGTTTTCTTGAACAATCGCATCAATTTCACGAATAAATGCAGGTACGTGAGTAATTAATACTGAAATATCGTTTTTGTATGGAATAAATGGCGCGATTGATTCAGAGATATCTTCGCGTAAACGCCATAAGCTTTCTACTTGGTCAAGGCTCTGGCTCATTACGCCATCAAGTACCCAACCCTGCTCCATACAATGCTCGAAAATTTCCATTGCTTTATCGAGAATCGGCTCATATGGAGCTTCAAACTCAAGTAATACATAGAACGGGCATTGAGTTTCAAATGGGCGTTGTACATGTCCATGATCTAAAACTTTTTGCATTGCAAGTTCACCAAAGAACTCAAATGCAGTTAAGTCGATGTCTTTTTGGAAAGCATGTAACACAGGCATTACTGCATCAAAATCTGGAACACCTAAAACTAAAACTTGTAAGTTTTGTGGTTGACGCTCAAGTTTAATTTCTGCTTCGGTCACTAAACCTAATGTGCCTTCACCGCCAATAAACAAATGCTGTAATGCATAACCAGTTGCATTTTTAACCATGCCTTTGTTTAAACGCAGGATGTCACCTTTACCAGTCACTACAGTTAAACCAAGTACCCAGTTACGTGTCATGCCATATTTAATAACTTTAATACCACCAGCATTGGTACCAATATTACCGCCAATCTGACTAGAACCCGCTGACGCAAAGTCCACCGGATAATACATGCCTTGTTCTTCTGCATAATTTTGCAATTGCTCAGTCACAACACCAGCTTGAACACGCACCATACGGTCTGCCGGGAAGAACTCAAGAATTTGGTTCATTTTGTCCATGCTAATGACAATTTCACCATTGGTTGCTACCGCACCAGCAGAGAGACCAGTACGACCACCTGACGGTGTAATCGCAACATTAAACTGGTTCGCAAGCTTTACAACTGCCTGAACTTGTTCAGTCGTTGACGGAAAAACGATGACCGATGGGTTCGGATTAAAATGCTTGGTATGATCTTTACCCCAGTTTTCGAGACTATCAGCATCAGTTTTAATACGGTTTTCACCGACGATTGCTGTTAATTGGGTGAGTAACTCAGGTGTTAAAGCGACTGGAGCATTCATCGTTTGCAGACCTAGCAAGAAGTAAACTGTGGTGGGACTATGACCTCATAATTCTCAAGGTTCTCACCTGAGCAAAGCCATAATGTTCAAGGAACTCCTATATTCTACATGTATCCGCGCAAGCGATAAAGTTCAGAATAGAGATACTGTCACTACAAAACATGTTTAACGTAAATAAATGCTTTCTATGGGGCTTTCAGAGAAAAATCACATTTATCCCCATACCAAGCATATTTTAAAATGCTGGACAAGCCATAAACAGAAGTGATTAGACATAGATAAAATTGCCATAAGGCGATGGTATAAACGAAATATCTATAGCGCTGCCCAGTATGTTATTATACCGCCACCAAATTTGGCCTTTGTAGCGGAGCCGTAATGAGCCAACATCTTTCACTACCTAAAGATAAAATCCGTTTCCTTTTGTTAGAAGGCGTTCATCAAAACGCAGTCGATACTCTAAACGCTGCGGGTTACACCAATATTGACTATCGTAAAACTGCTCTTGAAGGCGAAGCGCTTAAAGAAGCAATTAAAGATGCTCACTTTATTGGTATTCGTTCGCGTACCCAATTGACTGAAGAAGTTTTCGAAGCTGCAAACAAATTGATCGCAGTAGGTTGTTTCTGTATCGGAACAAACCAAGTTGATCTTAAAGCAGCAATGGCACGTGGTATTCCTGTATTCAATGCACCGTATTCAAATACGCGTTCGGTTGCAGAGCTTGTACTTGCTGAAACGATTCTTCTTCTTCGCCGTGTTCCTGAAAAATCGGCGGCTTGTCATCGTGGTGGTTGGGACAAGTCTGCTGTCGGTTCTTTTGAAACTCGTGGCAAAACTTTAGGTATTGTGGGTTACGGTTCCATCGGTTCTCAACTTTCAGTTCTTGCTGAAAGTATGGGTATGCATGTTATTTATTATGATGCAGTAACCAAATTACCAATGGGTAATGCTCGCCAAGTTGGTTCTTTAGATGAACTTTTAGCAACTGCAGATGTTGTAACGTTGCATGTGCCAGATGTTCCGTCTACACGTAACTTCTTCACTAAAGAACAATTTGCGAAAATGAAAGAAGGCGCGATTTTCTTAAATGCTGCACGTGGTACATGTGTAGTGATTGAAGATTTAGCCGATGCAATCAAGTCTGGTCATATTGCTGGTGCAGCGGTTGACGTATTCCCGAAAGAACCTAAAGCAAATGGTGAAGAATTCCAGTCTCCACTTCGCGGCTTAGACAACGTGATTTTAACTCCTCACGTTGGTGGTTCAACCATGGAAGCGCAAGCAAACATCGGTTTAGAAGTTGCAGAGAAATTTGTTGCTTACTCTGACAAAGGTATGACACTTTCTGCGGTGAACTTCCCGGAAATCGCATTACCATTGACAGCTGGTCAACACCGTTTATTGCACATCCACAAAAACGTGCCAGGTGTATTGTCTAAAATCAACAACTTGTTTGCTGAACAAGGCATCAACATTTCTGGTCAGTCACTTATGACTAAAGGTGACATCGGTTACCTCATCATGGATGTTGACGCTTCTGCTTCTCAAGAAGCTTTAGATATGTTGCATGAAGTTGAAGGTACAATTCGCGTGCGCGTATTGTTCTAATATGAACTGCAAATTCAAAAGCCACAGCATTGTCTGTGGCTTTTTTATGGGCATTTACATTATCATGTGAAAAGTATACCAATTGATCAAATAATAAAATGTCCACTTTAAACCAGAAATCTCAGCTACATGCTTTGGGTTTTCTTATTCTCGCCATGTTAAGCGTTCAAAGTAGCGCATCTTTAGCTAAAATTTTATTTCAGAACTTCCCTGTACTGACTGTTTCAGCAATGCGCCTATGTTTAGGTGCAATTATTCTTGCGATTATTTTTCAAATTTGGCGAATTAATTTTAGTCAGGTTCGATGGAAAGCAATTTTAGCTTATGGATTTGCGCTTGCAGGCATGAACGCCTTATTTTATCTGTCGATCGAACGCTTACCGATTGGGATCGCGGTTGCTTTTGAATTTATTGGCCCTTTAAGTGTAGCGTTATACCACGCACGCCAAAAATATGATTTTGTTTGGGTCAGTTTCGCAATTATTGGTCTTATTTTACTTTTCCCTTTTAATCAGGCACATAGCCTAGATTGGATCGGTGTCTTATTTGCGATCAGTGCAGGGGCTTGTTGGGCGCTTTATATTATTGCTGGACAGAAACCTTCAGGTATTTCAGGTAACCACACGGTCTGTTTAGGAATGAGTGTAGGTGCATGCATCTTATTACCCATTACCTTTTTTTCAGGCTCGATTGGTCAAGTGATTGAACTTCCCTATCTTTTTTATTTTATTGGTTTGGCCATTTTAGCCAGTGCTCTTCCATTCTCTTTAGAAATGTTAGCACTGCGCAATTTGACACCTTTAAGCTTTGGAACATTAATGAGCCTAGAGCCCGCAGTTGCAGCACTATCCGGCTTTATCTTCTTGGGTGAATATCTTTTATGGAATCAATGGCTAGCACTTGCAACCATTATCACTGCTTCCGTTGGTTGTACCGTAACCACCCAAAAAGCTCGCCAAGAACGTGAAAAAGCAGCAAGTTAATTTAATAAAATCTGCCAGCTAAAACATAGTATTCGTTATAATTGTCCACCATTATTTTTAGACATCAGATGAAGCGCTAGAGTATTTTCCATGCAAAATCTTCCAATTATTGCTGTGCTGTATATGATTTTGTCGATGGTCTCATATCAAATCAGCGCTTCATTTGCTAAGCAGCTCATTGCAACATTAGACCCTCTCACCGTTACAGTTTTAAGGCTGAGTTTTGCAACGGTTATTGTCGCAATTATGTTCAGATCTTGGAAAATCTGGTCACGCTTACCCTATTTAAAATGGCGTGATTTATTGATGTACTGCGCATCTTTAGGCTTAATGAATATCCTATTTTATACCTCACTTGGAAAATTACCCCAAGGTATTGCTGTTGGATTAGAGTTTATTGGTCCATTGGGTCTTGCGCTTCTTTCTATTAAACAAAAGAGCGACTACATTTGGGTAGCACTAGCCATGTTAGGCATTGCACTCATGGTACCTTGGCAAAACCCTATTCAACACCATTTCTCGTATGTAGGTGCAGCATGTGCGCTAGGTGCCGGACTTTGCTGGGCCTTCTATATCTATTTCGGTCATAAAGTTGTGACCCAAAATATCGGGATGCATGCATTAACGATTGGGATCGGTGTATCTGCACTTGCATTATTACCAATTGGGATCTGGCATAATGCTCCTGTATTGCTTGAAACACAGTACTGGGGTAAAGCCTTACTTATTGCGGTATTAGCAACGGCAATTCCATATGCACTCGACTTAATGGCTCTCAAACAACTCAATAAATTAACTTATGGGACTCTAACGAGTTTAGCACCTGCATTGGCAGCATTAACGGGTTTCTTATTGCTTCACGAAGAAATCAGCATGCTGCAATGGGTGGCTTTGGCTTGTGTAATGTTGGCCTCGATTGGGGTTACTTTAAGAAGCACTAGAAAAGCTGCGTAGGTTTGTTCTACTGCTGCTTTTTATACTTTTTATATTCCTTTAAATATTTATTACCCAGCGTTTCTTTTTCACTGTCTTTCAGAATTTTTCCGGCTTGCTGGAAAAACTTATGCTCTTCTTCTTTTAAATGGTGATGGACTTTTTCACTCAACTGTTTGGCGGTTGCTAACCAGCTCGGGCTACTCATATCGGTTTTTTCAAGCTGTTCAACCAACTCATCCATTTCATGATGTTCCGATAAAGCATGTCTCGTAATATCCAAACCCACATCATCAAACATTAAAGGAATATAGAGGTAACGGTCTTCGGCAACTGAATGGGCATAAAGTTCATTTTTTAATGCATCAAATAGTTCTTTTCTTTCTTCAGTTAAACCATGTGTCTGAATAAGTTGTTCAGAAAGGTTACGTTGATTTTCATGGCTTTCTCTTAATGCTTCGAAAATATTCATTCTCTTCCTCATTTTTTAGCTAAAAAATCTTTTTTATTTCAAGGTTTATCATACGTTGAAATTTATAATGTTTAAGTAGCTTAAAATGAGACTATTTTTTACACAGTTTTCTTTCTAGTAAACTTCTGTAATGATTTTTATATTTCTAATTTCAAATGATACAAAAAAGTATGAACTGCATT
Source organism: Acinetobacter sp. D009 (assembly GCF_038562025.1). NCBI lineage: Bacteria > Pseudomonadati > Pseudomonadota > Gammaproteobacteria > Moraxellales > Moraxellaceae > Acinetobacter > Acinetobacter sp. D009. The sequence continues at coordinate 353,243 of NZ_CP151886.1, read as the reverse complement.
TTAGGGACAGCTCATACTTTTTAATCTTATTTAACCCGTAACAAACATTTGATAGCCCAAACGGCAAATCAGAATACTCACCAAAATTAAAAAGATAATTCGTACAAAACCACTGCCATATTTAAGTGCAGTACGTACCCCAACAATAGAACCTAGCACGTTAGCCGCCGCCATCATTAAACCAATATGTAAAATAGCGTGACCAGTTGGGATGAGGAAACTCAATGCAGCTAAGTTAGTCATAAAATTACCGATTTTTGACAAAGCTGAAGCATGTAAGAAATCAACTTGTAAAAAACGAATAAAGAAGAAAATAAAGAAACTACCTGTACCTGGCCCAAAAATACCGTCATAAAAACCAATAGCCAAACTACCGATACCAGCTAAAATTAACATTTTCGTGGTAATTTTTTGCTCGGTATGAACTTGACCGAAGTTCTTTTTAACTAGGGTATAAATCGCAATCACAATCAACATTACGAAAACGAAAGGACGCAATACGGATTGTGGAATAAGTGATAAGCATGCCGCGCCGGCAAAAGAACTAATCAAGGCACAAATGGCAATAACGGCTAAAAGCTTCCATTGCAACTTTACTTTTTTAGCAAATGTATAAGCCGCTGATGCAGTACCAAAAATGGATGAGACTTTATTGGTACCAATCACCGTAGCAGTCGACATGTTAGGAAAAGTGCTCATGATCCCGGGAATCTGGATGAGTCCACCGCCGCCTACAGCAGCATCAATTGCTCCTGCAGTAAACGCAAAAAAGATCAAACTAAGGATAACGTCCCATTCCATGCCCATGCTTTATACTCTACATCTACTACAAATTTAAGATACGCTTAGGTACCAACCGTTTTTTATCGGTAATCTCAGCTAAGCCTAAACAGCGCTCACCCGAAAAAACTAAAACTTCTGCTTCTGCAGAATGCTCAATATTGCTTTCTAAACCGTTGCAAAAATATTTTTCACGCCCTTCAGGCACCTGAATTTTCAGGAAATGCTCAACCGGAGCATAAACTGGAAGTAACAATGCTTCTCTTTGCTCTTCTGTTAAACTTTCCAGATATTCAATGGTATAACTCGGAATAAGCTCAAAATGTCCTGTTTGAGTCCGGTTTAGCATCGTTAAATGCCCACCACAACCAAGTGCTTCACCAATATCTTCACCTAATACACGGATGTAAGTCCCTTTAGAACAGGTTACATCCAGAGTGATACTATTTTCGGTAAATTCAATAAGCTCTAAAGCATAAATCGTGACTGGACGCGCTTCACGCTCAATCTCTATACCTTTTCTTGCCAACTCATATAACGGCTTACCTTCTTTTTTCAAAGCCGAATACATGGGTGGAACTTGTTGAATATCACCTCTAAATTTTTCTAAGGTTTGTTCAATAAGTTCTTGGCTAAGCACAGGAATAGGACGCTCTTGTAAAATCTCCCCTTCCACATCACCTGTTGTTGTGGTCTGTCCCAATCGAACAGTGGTTTGATAACGCTTTGTTGAGTCCAGCAAATAATGTGAGAACTTGGTTGCCTCTCCCAAACAAATCGGGAGCAAACCTGTCGCCAAGGGGTCTAACGCTCCAGTATGGCCTGCTTTTTGGGCGCGATATAACCAACGCACTTTTTGCAAAGCCGCATTTGAACTTAAGCCTAATGGTTTATTTAATAGAAATACACCACTGATATGGCGACGAGAAATTTTTTGATTTTTTGTCGTCATTTTTACTGGAACACAAAGCTAGAAAAAAGTGCCGACATGTTAGCAAATTCGGCAAGATATTTTCACAATATTTAGGTGCCTTTTCACTTATTTTATGGCACATTAATGATCGAGTAAAAAAACAACAAATTAAAACTTAAGGAAGATATCTTTATGCAAGGGATGCAGAAGAAGGTATTGTGGTGCGTGCTCGGTTTTTTTATTTTGAGCCTCATTGCATGTGTCTATTGGTTAAAGCCTGACTCAAAAAACACATTAGCCCAAGTCAGTGAAACCACAGCTCAAAATTTATCATCGGCTCAACCCACAAATCATTCATCGCTAAATGCAGATGCTTACCATAGTAAAAGTCAGCAAGATACTGAAGTTAACTGTCAGTTAAAAATTGATAGTTCCCAACATTTGGTTGTTAACAGTCAAACTCGTGACTGCTTTGAATATTTTATTACTCAATATGGAGAAAATGATTTAGAGCAAATTAAAAATCACTTTGGACAATTTATTCAGGGGAAATATTTAGAGCCAGCTCGCTCACAGATTCTGGATTTATGGACCCGCTACTTAAAATACCGTGAACAGCTTGCTCAAATCCAAACGCCTCCATCAAAACAACAAGATAAAAATTATTTTCAAAAGATCTTTAATTCAATTCAAGATCTAAGAAAACGTTTCTTTTCGTCCGCTGAAATTGATGGACTCTTCTCAACCGAAGATATCTATCAAAACTACACGCTAGATCGTATGCAAATACTTGAGGACTCTTCTTTAAGCGAAATTGAAAAGGCGCAAAAGCTTAAAGAACGCTTTGAACAACTACCAGAAGACTGGCAACAGAACCTACAAGAGCTCTCTAAACTTGATGACTTACATGCACTGACCAAACAAATTAAAGCGCGCAATGGTTCAGCAGAAGAACTTAGAAAAATGCGTACAGCACTTGTTGGAGCCGAGGCGACTCAACGATTAGAAACTTTAGATACACAGCGTAGTGCTTGGCAGCAAAGGGTCACAAGTTACTTGAGTGGACGAGATGAAATTATTAAAAGCAATATGAGCGATAGTGCTAAAAACCAAGCCATACAACAATTACGCCAACAACAATTTAACTCATCACAAGAACAATTAAGACTTCGAACTTTTGAAACGGTCCATGATCAGGGAGGTGAACTGCCATTTAATTATTAAGCCTTTTCTTTTAGGAACTGGCTAAACAAGCACTAGCAGTAAGAAGCTGCTTTTCATACAAAATAAAAATAGTGAGTAAAAAATGAAAAGGAAGTTAACGTTTTTTTGCGCTGCAATGCTCTCAGGATTGAGTGTTTCAGCGGCCCATGCCACAAATGCTGAACAAGTTAAAAACTCGTTCGTCTATTCATCTTATGCACAAACCAAATATCCACTGGTTTTTAACCACGGTATGGCAGGTTTTAACCGAGTTGGGACAGATACACTTGGTCTCGATTACTGGTACCAAATCCTTCCGGATCTTGCTCGTAATGGAGGAAATGTCTGGGCAACCAGAGTGTCACCTTTTAACTCAACAGAAGTGCGTGGTGAACAACTTGCTCAGCAAGTAGAAGAGATTATTGCCATTACTGGTAAGCCTAAAGTCAACTTGATCGGTCATAGCCATGGGGGCCCAACAATTCGCTATGTGGCCGGTATCATGCCAGAGAAAGTTGCCTCACTCACCACGATAGGTGCACCTCATAAAGGATCACCAATGGCAGATCTGATTCTGAACGTTGAGGGTACTCCTCTGTCTGGACTGGCAACGTTAGTAAACTGGTTTTCAGCAGCCATTACTTGGGCAGGAGGCCTAGACCCAACAAGCTATCCGCACGACTCTTTAGCAGGTGCTCATAGCTTATCAACTCAAGGTTCAGCTCAATTTAATGCTCAATTCCCTATGGGTGTACCAACTACTTCTTGTGGTGAAGGGACATACCAAGAGAAAGGTATTTATATGTATTCTTTCTCGGGGAATAAAGCGCTGACCAACCCATTAGATCCATTTGATATTGCACTTACAGGCAGTAGTTTAGTAGTCGATCCATTTGGTGATAATGATGGACTTGTTTCCCGATGCAGTGCCAAATTTGGTAAAACAATTCGTGATGATTACAACTGGAATCATTTAGATGAAGTGAACCAAGTGCTTGGTATACGTTCTATTTTTGCTTCCGATCCTGTATCAGTTTATCGTCAACACGCAAACCGTTTGAAGCTTCAAGGACTATAGTTTTTAAACAAAAAAAATGCGCCAAAAGGCGCATTTTTTTACTCGCTATAAGCTTACGCTTTACGAGCTGGTAATTTTTCACGAATACGTGCAGCTTTACCAGACAAGTCACGAAGGTAGTAAAGTTTAGCACGACGAACGTCACCACGACGTTTCACTTCGATTTTAGCAACAACTGGTGAGTGAGTTTGGAATACACGCTCAACACCAACACCGCTAGAAATTTTACGTACTGTGAACGCAGAGTTCAAACCACGGTTTTTCTTAGCGATTACAACACCTTCAAATGCTTGAAGACGTTCACGATCACCCTCTTTTACTTTTACTTGAACGATGACAGTGTCACCAGGAGCAAAAGCAGGGATATCAGATTTTAACTGTGCATTTTCAACAGCTTGAACTAAAGGATGTTTACCACTCATTGTGGGAATCTCCAATATGTGCGGAGTCAGAAGAGGTCTGAATTTCCGCTGGGGATAGAGGCTAAAGCGCATATCAACCCGTTTATCTTTCCCTTTACGACAATATGTCTATAAAGAGCCTTTAAATTTACATAAAACTATTCAATAAATAGAATTATGCTTTAACTCGAAGCATTGCTTCTCGTCTTGTTGCAGAACTTTCGTTCTTGAGAATAACGATTAAGAATTACCGTCATTCTCTTGCGTATCTTTTAGCCATTTCTTTTGCTGCTTAGTCAACTCAACCTTTTCGACCAACTCAGGTCGACGCTCTAGAGTTCGTTGATATCGCTGCAAAAAACGCCATTTTTCAATATTGCCATGATGTCCAGATTTTAATACCTCTGGCACATCCAGCCCTTCAAAATGGTCAGGCTTTGTATATTGTGGACAATCTAAAAGACCGTCAACAAAAGAATCTTGTACTGCTGATTGTTCATCTGACATTACATTCGGCAAACGGCGAATAATACTGTCAAGTAACACCATAGCGGGCAGTTCACCACCAGATAGAACATAATCACCAATTGACCATTCTTGATCAACATAATGCTGGATCAAACGTTCATCGACTCCTTCATAACGTCCACACAGTACAATTAAGCCGTCATAATCAACAAACTGCTGTACTGCCTGTTCATTTAAGGTTTTGCCTTGTGGGGACATATACACCACAGGAACATGAACATGTCCTGCTTGTGAGGCAAGCTGTTTGGCATGTGCAATTGCTTTCGCCAAAGGCTCAGCCATCATCACCATACCTGGGCCGCCACCAAATGGACGTTCATCCACTCTTCTGTAGTTTCCCTCAGCAAAATCACGAGGATTAATACAAGTGACTTGTACAATATCTCGTTTTGCCGCGCGTCCGCTGATGCCGTAGGCTGTAATCGCTTCAAACATTTCAGGAAAAAGCGTAATGACTGCAAAAAACATCACAGACTCCTCTATTTTCCTGCTGTATTAATCCTAAAAAGATTAATAATCTACGCCCCAATTGACGTAAATACGACCAGCTTCAAGATCAACACGTTGTACTACATCTTTATGCCACGGAATCATGCGCTCTTCTGAATCAATGCTGTCTGGGGTAGCATGCACCACCATCACATCATTAGCTCCAGTTTCAAACAACTCATGAATTTTCCCTAAGTTTACTTCCTGTTCTTCTTCATCAAGACCTAACACAGTTAAGCCCTTTAAATCTGACCAGTAGTATTCATCTACGTCTGCTTTTGGCAGTTGAGACTTAGCAATCCAGATATTAGCGCCAACCAAGCTTTCCGCCCCAGTGCGATCACTCACACCTTTCAACGCAACAACTAGGCCTTTGCCATGTGGTTTCCAACGTTTTACATCTATTGTTTGCCAACCGGCCTTGGTCTCAATGTACCAAGGCAGGTAGTCAAACATGTTGCTCATAGGTTCTGTATTTGAATACACCCAGAGCCACCCATTCAATCCATAAGCTGAACGTAACTGTCCAATCTGAATACGATCTTCGGGAACATTCTGTGTTGATGTCATGGGCTACCTACTACAAAAATTATGCAGTAGCTTTTTTAGCTTGAGCAGCTAAAGAAGCAACACGTTCAGAAGGTTGAGCACCTTGAGAAACCCAGTGAGCAAAACGGTCTGCATCTAAACGAAGTTTTTCTGCTTGACCTTGTGCAGTCGGGTTAAAGAAACCGATACGCTCGATGAAACGACCATCACGTGCATTGCGGCTGTCAGTCACAACGATTTGATAGAATGGACGTTTTTTTGCGCCGCCACGTGCTAAACGAATAACAACCATGATAAAAGCCTTATAATTCTTACGGATTATCCCTGCGCCGACCATCGGCAACACTTCAAACCCCTTTCATAGAGGGCGACATTCTACGTGATTTTCGCCCTGAAAGAAAGATTATTTTTTGAGTTATCCGCAGTTTTGAATTTAAAATTACTGTAGCCAATTTGATGTGGCAGATAACGCACAATCAGTTGCACCTTTTGCCCAAAATTTTTGCCCTTGATCATTAAGACAAATGATCCCATCACCAGCTTGAAAACTAGTAGCAATAGGTGTAGCAGTTAACACCCAGCTTGAATCAGTTATGCTAGAAAAAGCTAAGTTATATAAGGCTTGGCCTTGTTGAGGACTGACACTAGAACCATAAATCGAAGTAATCGTCGCATTCGACGGATAACGATTGTGAACTGCTTTTTCTGATTCTAATGTTTGGGCAATATTCATCATTTCAGACTGAACAGCTGTACGATGCCCTTTACGTAAATACTGCAAATACGAAGGTGTCGCTATAGCCGCTAAAATTGCAATGATTGCGACTACAATCATGAGTTCTATTAAGGTAAAACCATTCTTCATTGCCAATTCTCACTATTTGTTTCACATACATTGCAAGTGACCGCTCCACCACAGTCATTATCAACAGCCGTAGCTGTTAAACTTTGGCAACGCAAACCTGAATTCTTAGCAATAAAATTAAAATTTCTTGAATCTGTAGTTGTCGCTTTAATGACCCATGTCTGCCCATTTGCAGCAGCATTCGTTAATAAATTTCCTGTCGTCGTATCATCACTAATTTCAATCGTATAACCACCCCGTGGCAAAGTTACAGATGTCGTAGTAAATCCTCTATAGGTAAAGTTCTTGGATTTATGCCGTTCCAACTGTTCTGCCAATTTTAGAATTTCACCTTTAGCAGCAGAAGCCGTCGCTCTACGGCTATAACTTTGATATGAAGGGATAGCAATCGAAGCAAAAATAGCGACAATCACGATGACAACCATGAGCTCAATCAAGGTAACACCCTGATTAAACCGCAGAATATAATATTTATTCATCAGTCATCCCTTAGCGATAACGCTCATACCAACGCGCAGGAACTAAGTGACTTGTACATTGCCACTCGCCCGTTCCACTCTCGTTTCCAGACAGTTGTAATTTCCCACAACTATTAGTCACTGGAGGTTCATCTCTTTTTGGAACAAATGCTATGCCGCGAATACCGGAGCCAATAACGTCTTTATTACATTCAGAAGCTCCTACTGGGCAATTAGTACCAGTTTGTGTTTTAAATCCACTTCCATTCTCTTTATTCTGATCAATTGATCCATCAGAATTAAGGCAGGCGCCAAATGGTAAACAGAACGTCTGCTGATCAGTTTCACCTACTACCCGAGGTAAACATGGGTCTGCCGCTACAATACCTGTTCCCTGTGGATCATAAACAGGCACAATTAAAGTCCCTGTAATTGCCATAGGCTCTTCAAAAGCTTTAAGACCTCCTTTAATACGGAAACTATTATTAGCTTTCTCGGTACCATCGCTCATACTAGAAAGCGAGCGATACCAACCGTTTTGTCCCGTCCCAGTGTTTGGAAAGAAAATCTGTGCTACTCGTGTTTCCCCAGACCGTAAAATTTGTGGATTTTTTCGAAGCGTCGATCGAGTAATATCTCTCGTTTCAAGCTGGCTATCTGTTAAAGACATTAAATTCTTTTTAATAAAGTCTTTATCGATAATTCCATAAACGTTGTTTACAGGTCTTCCGCTTAATGCGGTGCTCGGTGACATCCCCTCACGACCTGTAAGCGGATAAACATCTAAAGGTGTACTACGGTCACCTGAAGCAATACCGACAGTAATAAAAGTGCGGATTCCATAATCGTGAATTGTCACTGTTGGCGGTTCATAAAAACGCGGCGCATTCCCAGCGGTATAGTCGTTCGAGGCATCATAAGTTGAGTCATTCGTTGCTAAATTGGCTAATCGAACAACTCGAATACCGAAACTGCTATAAGTTGAATTTGTTTTTGTCTGGTTATTATTAAGATCGATACGGAAAATTTGTCCGCCTAAATCGCCAAAATATAAATGGTCGACTAAACCATCAGCATCTCGATCTAAGGTACTAATGCGACTAACAATACTGTGCTTCATATTAGAGTTATCTATATTAGAGCCTGTATCACTAGTCCACCATAAGCGTTCCCCAGTTTTAGCATCAATAATATAAACAGCATTCCCTTTTGCTTTTCCATTCGTAAAGCAAGAATTACTCAAGGTAATATTCGGGTTTTCATAACATTGGTCGTAGCCACCACCAACAATCATAACCCGTTTAATCACCCCGTTATAACGTATATTTGCAAGTACAGGTTTAGACCAACTCTGCCCCATGCGACTATAATCAGTTTGATCTGCTCCTACTCTAAAGAGAAGCTTAGGTGAAGCTGGATTTAAGACATTTAAGCCATAATAGCTGCTGCCCCCCATTCGCATGCCACCATAAATATTCATTTGCTTTGCAGTTACTTTTGATACTGCTGAACTACCGCTTCCTGTTGTAGTAATACTATATGCAGGGTCAGATACCCAAGCCCCATCCATACCGTGAGCAGGGGCTGAAGCATCACTTTGGCCAACAACTAAAGCTTTTGATGCAACCGGATCATTTAATATATCAGCGGGAACGAAAGCCATTTGTTCTACTCCAGTTGAGGCATCCACAATATGCAGACCGCCTTCCATTGTTCCATAGAGAATGGATTGTTCACGCGCAGATGTTAAATTCCCATTTTCATCTAATGTTCCATTATAGGTAAGCTGTACCGGTAAAGAGTGAATACTACCGCCCATCGATAAATAGGGTTCATTCGATGTAACTAATGACGAAGGTAAAGTCGTAGCACTAATATCAGTTGAGTAACCTAGATAATTTAATATTTTTAATTTCAAGCTAATCGGGAAAGCTTTTAAAATATCTTGTCCAGTTGATGCATTAAATTTTCCTAAAACATAACTTGCTGTATTAGCCACACTATCAAAAGGATTAGTTCCTTCTGGTGGAGTAGCTGGAATTTTTAGCAAATTAGTTCCAGAAGTTGATATTTTCGTTAAGCTACCATCTGATGCAACGGCGGAAACATCAGTAAATAAGTTGCGGATTTTAGTTTGTACTGCGTAATAATACTTTGTGATATTTCCTTCTTCATCACGTGTTTCATTTTGTCCAGCAATTGGTAAAGGAACTTTTGCATATGAACCACCAAAAAAGACTTTACCTCCATCATTATAAGTAGAGCTATTCCAATAATCTTTTGTACCCGTTCTAAATGCCCCAGTTGCGTTGTAAACCAACCCACCAGTATTAGCTTCAAAAGCACCAGCATTTGTTCCCGATAAAACAACATGATATTTCTTTAAATTTCCTCGCCATGTTAAGTAGGTGTTAGCTGGGTTTGGCTCAAAAGCACGTAAGTAACCATATTCCTGTAAATTTTTAGGATTTAGTGCATCATAAGGAACAGAGATAGCACCTGTGGTTAAGGGTTCTAAAGGAACTTTATCTAAGTTATTAATAAATGCGATAACACTATCTGTTACACCTTGCGCACTTTGGGTAGGGAAAAATCCTCCATTTCCATAACCAGGTGCAGCGACCGCATTTGTGGTCTGATTCGGCGAACAATTATCATCACTTTTACGATCAGATTGGGTTCTCGAACTTAAACGACAGGCATTTTTTACATCAGAAGAACTTAAACTAGAAAAGTCACTACCAAAACCGACAAATGCTGTTTGAATAGAAACTCCAGCTGGGTTTTTTGTTTTATCAAATAATCTTTTTGCAAATTCCCCCATACAGGCCCAACCAGAGTCTGCTGTCGTGTTAGACAAACCTCCAGAACAAGTAAAATTTGCTCCCAAAGTGCTGCCTAGGGCTGTCGACATTACAGTTGCCGAACGTGTATTTGTGGTATTGTTCGGTTCTCCATCTGATAAAAAGTAGATTCCTTGCCCATCACAACTCTGGCGATTGGCCACTGCAGGTAAAGGAGATTGGTAAATAGCATTTAAATTGGAGGCATTTCTATCTACAACAATATTGGGATTGCTAGCTGTATCATTTGATTTTGATTTTGGGATACCACTATCTGCATTTGCTACAGCATAATTAAAGGTGGTGTAGTAATAAGTATAAGAATAGGTCCAATCCGACGAAGTATCATAAGCAGTTGCCGTATCCACACCCGGATTAGAAGTTGACCAGTTACTCCAATAGTTATTAGAACGACAAGGTTGCCATAGATTTGTAGTATCGATTTGTGAATCGCGATAATTCGTACAATATGAGTATTCCGTTCTATTATCAGATTTTCGCACACGCCTTATATAGCTATCTTTTCGAATGGCATAATTTGCCTCTGAATAGGTCGTTGTACCCATCAAATAAGCAGCAGCTTCCGCATAAGCATGTGCTGAAGGCGTTGACCCGCCAGCAGTTAAATTTGCAACAGCCTGTTTTAATTTATAACGTTGAGAACCCACTGTATTTAAAGTACTCGCATCTCCTAACGGAGCAGCAGCCACTAGAACCTGCCCACTTCGGCTATCACCATTTGCAGAGAAATTTCCCAACCCAACACGAGTATCATTTAAAACAGGATTATTACTTGCTAAAAAAGCATTCATGCCATTTTTAAGCATAGCCAGACGGTTTTCGCCATAACTATTGTTGGTCATACTTCCTGATGTATCCAACATCATCACAATGGTTTTTTTACCAGCTGTAGGTGAAGCATAAATTTGTAAATCACTCGCCTGCACAACGGAGCTTGTCATTAGCCATGTAAAAGCAACTGAACTCGAACAGATGGCATACCATAAATTATTTGGCTTAAAATTCTTCAATTTTAGTTTCACGATATTCCCCGTTATGAACCTGGTGCCGTAATTTGAGTGAGTTTATTGGTATAGTTAAATTCTTGAACTTGAGTACTAAAAGGCACGTTATGATTTGCCAAACACTCCGCCAATGTTTGTTTAGCCGTTAATGCGGTATCAAAATTATCGCTAATTTTTGCCGAACTCGTGCTTAAACAATCTCTTTGTAAAGTTTCAATAGAGGTAGATGCATAGGCTGGCAAAAAAGCAGTTGTAATCACTCGAATACGTTGCGTAGACAACATGCTTTTAGGAAGTTGCGTACCTTCCGAGGTATTTGTTCCTCGTGGTAAATTTGAGCCTGGAATATCGCTAGCAGCATCTGTTGGAACACTTACAGCAACTTGGGTAACCACTGCTTGACGATTACTTCCATAGTCAGTTGTTAAATTGCAGAAACCCGCCACGCCGCCATCTTCAACGACTGCATTATTAGCGCTTCCTGCTCGAAGTAAACTTGCACCTCTGGTCTGAGCAAAATTTGTTGCTGTAGAAACAGGCTTATAACAAAAGTTGTATTCCGCTCCAGGATTACTTTCATGCTCTTTAAGCGCGGCACCAATCACATTAGTAATATTAGTTAGGGTGGTAGGATTCATCTGCACAATGAGTTCTAAAGGAGTGTCAGATGACTGAAAATTTAATTGGCTAACTTGGCTATTGGTAGCAACTTTTAAAGAAACAATAGCCACTCTTATTGCTAAAACGCCTACAGAAATAACAATCAATAAAATAATAAGCACAACAATAAGGGTTGCCCCTTTTTCCTTAGATCTACTCTTATGAATTAAATGGGTCATAGACTTTCTCCCATCGCGTTGCGTAGAGCAATTGTTAAGTTATAAGTGCGGCGTAAGAATCGAGTTGTATTATCAGAAGCATGCACGGTTTGATCTAACATAAAAAAAGATTGCTCAGGATCTATTGCTTTGCTTTGGGCATTATTAGTAGAGCGCGCTAATACAGATATTTGTATTGAAAGAATTCGTGGCGGCATCACAGATGGTGTGGCATCTCGGGCAGCCTGTGCAGCAGCGCGATATTGGGGAATGGTATAATAAGCAAAATTGCCAGCCGCATTTTTTGCACCAAACAGCACATGGAAATGATCAATACGCGGCAATACAATTTGACCAGCGTCGCCTAACCCAGCAACAGTGGTCGGTTGAGCTGTGGCTACAGCAGAGGGAGTATTTGCATCACATGCAAGTGCATAATCTTGCTGGGAACTACCATTGCTATCCAGACGTAAAAAATAACGCTCTACAATTAAATCACCTGCAAGTACATTTACACCTTCACAATTGGTCATATTCGTAGGTGCAATAAATTGGATAGTCAGCTGATCACTTTGCACAGCAGCATTTGAACTGTTCTGTATATTTGAAAGACCCTTCCAGTGATTACTCACAGTACTCACCGTATCCCCTGCACCACGACTAAGTAATGTGTCAGCAATATAGGTATTTGTTCCAACGTTAGGGACAAAATTAACATTGTTGTTATTGGTTGCAGTTGAACCAGTTAATACAACACCGCCCCAAGGGGTTGTATCAGTTAATATTGGGTTGATTACATTTCCATAATTTAGAAGCCGTATATCACGGGCAATATATTCCAAACCAAAAATACCGCTATCTTGTATTTCAGCATTTGCTTTTTGTAGACGGCTTGATAGAAGTCCACCAATAAATAATTGAGTCGCCGCGGCTACCAAAATTAGACCTAAAGCCAATGCAACCATCAGCTCAATTAATGTAAAGCCTCGTTGTTTCAATAATACAAATGAGTGAGCCATTAATATGCCTCCATCATTAAACAGTTCGAATTATTGACATAAACGCCATTTGTACTCATACAGCTCGACACATCCGCGCTCGTGACTCCCTCATTTGTTGTAATTACTGGAGCGGTTTTTCCCCAAAAAACAAACAAACATTGCCTCTGCTGGGCCATTGTGCTTGTAACCCCTGGGCAATTTGTCATGGTAATTTTCATGCCAAGTTGATCAGCATTTCTTGCTGCTTGATATGCATCAAATTGGGCAAGCTGAGAAGGTGTACAAGCCGCATTGAAACACAATGTAGGAGCTGCGGTGGTAGATGAATAATTGCTATAACTACGGACAAATGCGGGATACTGACTAGCTTGAGAACTATTTACGCGAATGTTTTCTGCTAATCCTCTCATGATCATAATCGCTTGAGATTTGCTTAATGCCTCTGAAGAAGCATCCATAGCACGGACTTGCAAGGCAACATATCCTAAAACCCCTATCGCAATTAAAATTAGGGCAACCAACACTTCTAATAAACCCACCCCAACTTGAGCTTTTTGTTTAGAGCCCTGCATTAACATGTCTCCTCAGCTTTAAAAATTAATGTGCCAAGCTTTGTTAAAATAAGAATTTTCTTTTTATTTATTTTTGAATTACAAATAGATAAAAGTGTGTCTTGGGTGATGTTGGTTATCACCCCATTCGCATTAAAAGTTAAAGTCGTCGCTGTTAACGAACTCTGCGTACCATCAGCAGCGATATTTTTAAGCTCAAGACTGTTATTGGAATCAGCTTTCCAATTCAAGGAAGTGGGAGTATTTAAAGCTGTTGAATTCAGATTAATAGAAACGTCTTGTCGACCAAGTATGGCTTGGCTCTTTGCTTCCGATAAAGTATTGATTAGATCTCGTTGGTTTCCATCTAGTCGCTTACTTTCTAATAAATTCGACATAGATGGCGCGGCCATCATCGCGATAATAGCCATGACCGCAATCGTCACCATAAGCTCAACCAAGGTGAACCCGTCTTGCGGAATAATTCCCCTCATCCCCACACCCCAAATAAACTTTAAAATTTTTTATTTATTAATTAAATTTTACGTCTTATGTTTACAAAACAAATACAAAACAGATAAAGGGTATAAAAAAACAGATAACTGTCATATCAACAATTATCTGTTTAAATTTTTAAAATCAGTATGTTAAATGCATCACACTTTACGCTTGAGTCACATGAATACGTAATTCCTTAGGAAGACTAAAGGTTATGTTCTCTTCACGCCCATCTAATTCTTTCGGTGCTTGAGCACCCCAATCTTGTAAACGTTGAATCACTTGTTTAATCAAAATTTCTGGCGCAGAGGCACCAGCAGTAACACCAATTTTACATGTCTCATTGAACCATGACTGCTCTAACTGATCAGCATTATCTACAAGGTAAGCGGCTTTACCCATACGCTCTGCAAGCTCACGTAATCGATTTGAGTTTGATGAGTTAGGTGAACCTACAACTAAAACCACATCACACTTTTCAGCTAAATCACGCACAGCATCTTGTCTGTTTTGAGTTGCGTAGCAAATATCATCTTTACGCGGACCCTGAATATGTGGAAATTTTGCACGCAAAGCATCAATAACTTTAGCTGTATCATCAATAGATAACGTCGTTTGAGTCACAAATGCAAGTTTTTCAGGATGTCGAACGGTAAGTGCAGCGACATCTTCTTCATCTTCAACCAGATAAATATCACCGCCTTTTAATTTGTCATATTGCCCCATTGTGCCTTCGACTTCTGGGTGCCCTTCATGACCAATTAAAATAGCTTCAGTACCTTCACGCGCATATTTAGTCACTTCAATATGAACTTTAGTCACTAAAGGACAAGTCGCATCGAAAACTTTTAAGCCTCGGCGTTCAGCTTCTTGTTGAACTGCTTTTGAAACACCGTGCGCACTAAAAATTACAATTGAGTCATCTGGAACCTGATCTAGTTCATCAACAAAAACGGCCCCTCTTTGACGCAAGTCATCTACCACAAATTTATTGTGTACAACTTCATGACGTACATAAATAGGAGGATTGAAACATTCTAAAGCCCGATTGACGATTGCTATGGCTCGATCAACACCGGCACAAAAACCACGCGGATTAGCTAACACAATTTCCATAACAGCCTCAAAATTAATAAAACAGGGGAATTTCTCTTGAATATTTGCAATTAAAACTATTCAGTTTAAACGCACGGTACACTACAATAGCGAAGATATTTTATCATATCAGGAAAAATATCATGTCGGGTCTATTGTTTGTCGTTTCTGCTGCATCAGGAACGGGCAAAACATCTTTGGTGAAAGCCCTGCTTGACCGTGTGAGCAATTTACATGTTTCAGTCTCACATACAACCCGAGGTCAACGTCCCGGTGAGTTAGATGGTGTTCACTATCACTTCACTACAAAAGATGAATTTCTAGACCAAGTCAACCATGATGGATTTATCGAATACGCTGAAGTATTTGGTAACTACTATGGCACTTCTCAAGCTACGGTAAAACAACAGCTAGCTCAAGGACACGATGTCTTACTTGAAATTGATTGGCAAGGTGCAGAACAAGTACGCAAACTTTTCCCTGAATCCAAGCAAATATTTATTTTACCGCCTACTCAATTTGATTTACGTCAGCGTTTATCTAATCGCGGCACGGACTCAGTTGAAGTCATTGAGCATCGTTTAAGCTGTGCAGTAGAAGATATGCAGCACTACACGAACTTTGATTACATCATTATTAATGATGATTTTAATAAAGCCTTACATGAGCTTGAAGCTGTGATTACAGCGAACCGTTTGGTGCTATCTCAGCAAGCAAAACGTCATCAAACTTTAATTCAGGACTTGATTACTCCTCAACCAAAACAGGAATAACTTGAGTCTAGATCGAAAGCCTTTTATACTATTTAGTCTGTTCAAATTCACCATTCCAAAACGAGAACTTTTATGGCACGCGTCACCGTTGAAGATTGTTTAGATCATGTAGACAACCGTTTTGAGCTTGTGCTCGTTGCAAGTAAACGTGCTCGTCAATTGGCACGTCAAGGCATGGAGCCAACTGTAGAATGGGATAACGACAAACCGACTGTAGTTTCTTTGCGCGAAATCGCGGCAGGGCACGTTACGAAAGAAATTCTTAAACAACGTGAGCAAGATTACCAAACTTCTAGTCTTGATCTTGCCCTTTCTACAAACAGCTTGAATTTAGAAGGTTTTTCTTTCTAATTCACCCTGTTTCATAAAAAAACCATCGTTTTTCTGCGATGGTTTTTTATTTGGCTTTGTTCCATATTTAAACATATTGAGAAAAGCAATTATTTTCATTGAAAAAAAAATACACTTTTTCAAATGAAAAAATTGACAAGTTCCGCAATATGCTTTTCATTAAGAAGCAGATAGATTTAGTTTTTCAGCAATAGGAAAAAGGGTGATTTATGCCAGGCGAAGAGGTCAGCCAAGCCAAGCAACAGCTCAAATTAATTATCGACCCTTACTTATCGGTAAGTGAAGTCGAAAAAGTGCTTGCTGCCTGCGATTTTGCCGATCTAGCGCACACTGGCATTACACGTAAAAGTGGCGAACCCTATATTCTGCATCCGATTGCTGTAAGCTGTATTCTTGCAAACATGCGTTTAGATGCTGAAACTTTAATGGCAGCACTTTTGCATGATGTTATTGAAGATACTCAATATACAAAAGAAGATATTATTGAGAAGTTTGGCCTAACAGTTGCAGAGCTAGTCGATGGTGTAACCAAACTTAGCCAATCAAGCGATAAAGAATATAACAAGGCAGCTTCATTCCGAAAAATCTTGCAAGCAACCTTACAAGATCCACGCGTCATCATTATTAAATTAGCAGATCGCTATCATAATATGACCACTCTAGGTGCTTTACGTCCAGATAAACGTGCCCGCATCGCTCAAGAAACTTTTGATATATTTGTACCGATGGCAAGATTAGTCGGCATGAATGAAATGGGCGATAATCTAGAGAATCTCTGTTATCAAAACCTTGACCTTGATATGTTTGATAACGTTCAAAATGCTTTACTTCAAACAAAGCCCGAACGTTGTAAATATCAAAGTATCTGGGAACAAAACCTCGCTGAACTTCTGCATAATTATCATATTCAAGGCCGTATTAAAAAGAAAAATAACAATATCGAATTATTACGCCATTTCGTTAAAAACGAGATGGATCTCCAAGAGCTTACCCATAGTCATGCTTTTGAAATTGTTCTACAAAGCATTGCCGACTGTGACCGCTTAGAAGAAGCATTAAGAGAAAATTTTCAGGTTATCCAATACCAAGACCATATTCGTCGCCCACTACCCGGCGGTAATCAGTCTTTGTTGATTAAGCTTAAAGGCGAAAAAACAACACTATCTCTTACCATTCAAACTGAGCTCATGCGTAAAGCTGCCCGTTTTGGGGTAGTTTTAGGTGAAAATGCGCCGCAAACTTGCCGCTCCGCCATTCAGGCTTCAATGCAGAACTTAAATACATTGATTGACGGCGAATGTGCTAAAACAACTTTTAATGATTTGCTTGATTATCTACATCAAGAAAAAATCTGGGTATATACGCCACATGGTCAACTGCATGAGCTACCGCAAGGCGCTACCGTAGTTGATTTTGCTTATTCAGCAAGCTTATTTTTAGGTAACCATGCGGTTGGTGCAAAAGTCGATGGAGAGATTAAACCACTCTCTACACCATTAGTTAGCGGTCAGGTTATCGAGATTATTACGGATGTTTTAGCGACACCAAACCCAGACTGGCTAAGCTTTATTAATACGCAAAAAGCGCGTCGTGCATTACAGCATGTGCTTAAAGATCAAGATATCGAAGAGCAACGTCTTGTTGGTGCACAAGCACTTTCTCGTGCACTAAAACTTTTTAATCGTTCAATCAATGATCTTTCTGAAGCTGACTGGTTAGATCTATTGCAATGGCGCCATATCGATAATAAAAATACATTGTTTGAACAAATTGCGGTTGGCGATTTACTACCTCAACTTGTAGCAAACCACCTGTTTGCTCATGATAAACATCCGCAAGTAGAAAACTCAGATCGACTTATTCAAAGTACTGAAGGGGTCGACGTTAAATATGCACACTGTTGCAATCCAATTTTAGGCGATCCAATCCAAGGACATTTAACGCGTCGCGGGTTAATTGTGCATCGCATTCGCTGTCATAACTTACTACATGAACAACATCTACACCCTGAAAATATTATGCCGCTTCAATGGAAAGCAGATGATGTAGATGATGTTCGTTTTACGGCATACCTTGCTATTTATATGGCGATGAATGATGAACAAGTATCAGACCTGATCTACCAATGTCGTAAAAACAACGCTGGGGTAGAAATGGTTCACTCAAATGAGCAAAGAACTTTTGTGAATATTGTAGTGAATAACCGTAAACATATTGCAAAAGTCATTCGTGATTTACGCATGCACTATGGTTTCCCACGGATTGAACGTTTAGACGCTCCTGCTCCGCAAATGGAAATTTCAAAAGTAAGCTAAATTTCTATAGAGACGGTTGACTAGATTTATGTTTCCTTAACAAAATCTAACTTTCCAAATTCACTTAATCAATTAAATCGATGATACTTTTGTCCAAAGCTATCATCGATTATGATGGAAATAGATTTAATCAAGGAGAACCAAATGTCCCGCCAAGTCATTCATACTGAAAATGCCCCTGCTGCTATCGGCACATACTCTCAAGCTATTTTAGTAGACAATACGCTATATCTTTCAGGGCAAATTGGTTTAGACCCATACAGTATGGAACTTGTAGAAGGTATCGAAGCTCAAATTCGCCGTGTATTTGATAATTTAAAAGCAGTTTGTGAAGTTGCTGGTGGTTCACTTGCAGATATTGCTAAGCTCAATATTTTTTTAACTGATCTATCAAATTTCCAACTCGTAAACCAAATTATGGGTGAATATTTTGCTCAGCCCTACCCTGCACGTGCAGCTCTTGGTGTAGCAAGCTTGCCAAAAGGCGCATTAGTAGAAATGGACGGAATTGTAATTATTAATCAATAAGATAGAAAAATTAAAATATCTAAATTTCACTATTTAATTTTTAAAACACGGACCACCTTTGTATAAAAATCTAAATTCTTCTTAGATTTCCGCTTAGGTGGTATTTTTTTATCCAAAATCCCAATAATGATAAATGAGATTTTAAATGAATTTCATTGACAAACGATAATAATTATCAATAATATCAATTATCGCATTTATATTTGGGGATCACTCCCATGTACGTTTGCTTGTGTCGTGGCATTACCGATCAGGATATTAAAGACGCTATTGAAAATGGCGCTGAAAGCTATCGTGAAATTCGCGATTTGCTTGATCTTGGTACATGCTGTGGACGCTGTGCACCAGAAGCTCGCGCTATCATTAGCGAAGAATTAGCAGAAATCGCTGCTCGCATTTCTGTGGCTGCATAATAAAAATTAGTATTAACAAAATTTATTGACTCCTCCACCGCTTTTTGCGGAACCTTTATAGTTCCTCATTCAAGCGGTTTTTTTTGACTTGAAAACCTCCTTTTTAATATTGTGTTGTTTTTGATTGCGATTTTCATTTGCTGTTCCATAAATTACTCGCCATCTCCATGATTGTTCACTAAAATGGATTTATAGATTGCCTTAATTAAGTTTGAGGCAGAAATTGTTTTGGAGTAGCTACAATGAAAGGCAATCGTGATGTCATTAATCAGCTCAATCAAGTGCTGTATCATCATTTAACTGCAATTAATCAATACTTTTTACATTCGCGCATGTTTAATGACTGGGGAATTGAGCAGCTTGGCTCTGCTGAATATAAAGAATCAATTCGTCAAATGAAACATGCAGATAAAATCATTGAACGTATTTTATTTTTAGAAGGACTACCTAACCTTCAACATTTAGGTAAGCTTTATATTGGTCAACACACAGAAGAAGTTCTGCATTGTGACATTCGTAAAGTAAAAGAAAATATAGAAGCAATTCAAAAAGCAGTTGCTTTAGCTGAAACAGAGCAAGATTATGTCACTCGTGACCTTGTTCAAGAAATTCTAGAAAAAGAAGAAGAATACTGGGACTGGCTAGAAACTCAAATTGATCTTATTGGCAATGTTGGTATTGAAAATTATATCCAAAGCCAAATGTAATTTCTCATAAAAAAATCCCCTTATACTTAAGGGGATTTTTTATTACTTCTCTTTTAGTAATTCTGATAGCGTTATTTTCTGTTTATAGAGATGCTGCAAAATAAATATCTGCTGTTGTGCCTGCTCTAGTTTCCCATTGTAAGCCAACAATTTTGCGTATTTACGTAAGTTGTATGGAGTTGCTTTATTCTTTACTAGATTTCCCCATTCAACTAAATCATTCTCAGATAAGGTAGTTCTAGGATTAAGCTCAATCCAACGTAAACGCTGCTCAAACTGTGTTAAAACAAAAATTTTATCACTTCCCATAAATTCAGCATTTGGACGCTTATTATTAAAAAGCAAATTACTATTCAGAACATAGACATTGTAATCACGTAGAATTGCAATAATAAGCAGCAAGCCTACAACCCATGTTAAACGAAAAAGATGTTTACTGAGGACAATTCCTTTAAGCACAGGAGTCTGAGCTTGCACTATACCAAGCAGGAATCCACAGGTAAGCAAGAAATAAGCGTAGCGCTGGGGAAACTCAAACATAGCATGAATAAGCACTGCGCATACCATCATAATCGCTATAATTGAGATAGTATTTTTAGCCTGTTGATTTAGCCAAAGAAACCAAAAAATAAAGTAAGTAATGATTACAGCGCCTAATGGGATACCATTCCAGATGATGATATCCAGTAGCACATTATGAGCACTATTAAACCATACATGCACTGTCCCATATTGGATACTATCAACCACAGCAACACTAGTTTGACTCCATCCATACCCTAACCATGGCTGCTGAGCTATAGCATGTAATATTTGTATCCACATCCCTATACGCTCATGCCCCGACCCCGCGCGCGCGACAAACGAACTTGTTTCAGTAATTTCTGTATTTGTAGAGAATTCAATAAATTGAGTGATATAAGGTAAGATTAGCCCCGCAATTAGAAAAAAAGCTAAGCACCATAAGAAGCCTTGAGTAAATCCAAATCTTTTTTGCTTTTTAAATTGCTTAATCACCCAGTAGATGAATAGGAATGGAAAAACGATCCATGAAGTTCGAGACTGACTCAATGCAATGGTAAATAAAATAATCAATGCTGAAGGCAATAACAACCAAAGTGTTACTTTATTCTTTTCATATAAATATAAACAACCTAACAGCCCAATAATTAAGAATGTTGCCATGTTGTTGGGTTGACCAAAATTTCCGTAAGGACGGTTACCGATCAAATGAAGGGTGTAAATTAAATGTGATTCAATATTTAGCCACTGGAAAATTGCTATAAAACTAGTTAATAGCGATGTAATAATTACTAATAAGCTAAAACCTGAAAAAATTTGATCTCTCTTTTTTTGATCTAAAGATAGGTTGTAGCCAGCCAAGACCATAAACCAAAAACCTAATAAGTAAAATGTACTTAATAAAGCCGTACTTAAATCAAAAACCAGGCCAAAGCCCCACTGGACAATAGGAATTAAAGTAAATGGAAGCAACAATATCTGTGCTCTAGGAATTTTAATATTTTGTTGAATTAGGGCAGCTAATACGCATAACCCAGCCCCGAAAGTACTGACTTCACTTGAGAACATGACCCAAGGGCTGTAATGAAATGGAGACAACCATGCAAAACCTAACAGGATTGCAGCGAGAAATAGGAAGAATACTTGCATAGTGAGAGGTGAGAGACCAAAACTTGTGGGAATTATACATGGAAGAGAGGGGGAAGGATTCGCTTCTATTTATATCTTTCCGTTCTATTTAGACACTTGTTCATATGACAGTAAAGTTAAATAATTTTTATCATTGGATTTAATTTTTTACTATTGTATTTATTTTATAAAACTTCAATACATACAATTTGGATTAGCACTTAAGTTCTAAAAAATACAAAAGAAAATATCTAATAATCAATAAAAAAGCATTCAATTGAAAGTGCATTTTTTCTTAAAACGCAACTTATGACGCAGCACTTAATAATGTAACAACACTACATGACTTCGCAGCATATTTTCCATCAATAGTTGTTTCACAAGCCCATGTACCATCTTCTGCATCATGTAATTGAACTTTTTTACCTTTGATACCTGATTTACCAGTATCGCATTGTAGTAATGCCTTAAATACTTTCCATCCAAATTTTCCAGAGAACTTTAAAATATAAAAATCATTTTTCATATAAGAATATAATTTTATATTGGTTATATTTAACCAATATAAAATTTAAAATAATTAACTAAAATTCAATTATTATCTAGAGCCATTTTTAAAATTTTAAATCTACTATCGCTATAATCTGAGCCGTATCAATATTCATTAATACAACCATATTTTGTGTTGTAGCTCGTAAAGGAAGCCACCCTTGAACGTTGGGGTATTTCAAAAGTAAATCATCAATTTTTTGCTTTTGGTTTTTTTTATATAATTCATTCATACTATGAATATTTTTTTTGATATTTACATATTCATCTTTAAGTAAAATATATTTTTCAGGTTGTTGAATAAATGAAATAGCTTTAACCTTTTCTTTATTTGCATTTATTTCATTAAGATTCATTGTTTTGACCGCAGCAATTTCAGGTCCAAACATAGGTATTTTCTGAAACTTAAGTAGAGCCTTCCCCATATCATCCTTAATAATTTCAACTCTTTGAACCAAATCAATATTACCTTGATTATATACAAGCCAAACAGGTCTACCTTGTGATAAGTTATAAAACCCAAATAAAAATGCGACAATTTGGAAAAAAATTATCACTGACAAATCAAATCTCAATGTTTTTTTTTCAACTTTATAAATAATAAAACATAAGATCGGCCCAATAATTAAATCTATTATCACTATCATTATTACAATATTAGTAACACCTAAAGCCTGAGCTAATGGATATGGATACCACACCTTAAAAACCCAAAAAAGTAATAATAGAGCACTAAATAAAGAACAAGAAAAATGAACCAAAAAAAATTTTAATCGACTAGACATATAAACCTTAAATATTTCATAATTTAAAATTGACGCTCTAAAAACAAAACCAGCCTAATAGCTGGTTTTGTTTATTTCTAGTTCCAAATTATGGACAAGATGCTGGACGATATTTTGTTAAAACAGTCGTAGAACAAGACCATGTACCATCAACCGCACGCGTCCAAGTTAAAGTGTTTTGGCCTGCTGTCTGTAAATCACCCGCTGCTCCGTTACCAAATGTAGCAACAATTGTGTTAGCTGCTGCAGTAACTAATGGTGAAGTAACCTGCGCTACACCTGTACCTGCAGCAACTGCTGTAGAACCATCCTGTTTAGCACCAGTCTGAAGGTTAGAACCAGTTGCATCTAATTGGCACTCATTACCAGCCTGACCAAGTGTTAACTTTCCATTCAACAAACAGTTATCAACTGCTGTTTTCATGTTACCTGCTTCACCCATAACACGTGTTACTTGTGAACGTGCAATATAATTTTGATAAGAAGGAATCGCGATTGCTGCCAAAATACCAATAATGGCAACTACGATCATGAGTTCAATTAATGTAAAACCTTTTTGTGCATTCATAGCCTTTTCCCCAAAGATTGTATGTATGTTTTTATATAAGCTTTTTCAGCTATCAACTACATTGCAGCATCCATGCCAACTTTTATTTTAATTAAAAAACAGTTACTTATATTAAATTAAATTATTCTTAAATATTAAATAGGTGTAAGTAATTGACAAAAAATGTCATATAACTTTTTATAAAAACACTTCACGAATTAAAAAAAATAAAATACACAATTCAAAGTTTATATTTATTTATGTGAACAAAATCTCTTTAAAAATAAATAAGTAGGTGACATTTTTTGTCAGTCACCTTTAAAAGTAAAATTATGAAAAATTAGCTAATATAGGAATGTTACAAGGTAGTTTAATTCAGAATAATCGGAGCATTCCCTAATTCATTGGATTGATCAGGCATGTTTTCGTCATAAAACCGTGACATCACCTCTCCAATTTGTTGTATGCCCATTACTACAGCTTGTTGGTATTGCTTTTGCTTCAGCTTTTGTACTATTGCTTCACAAATCTGCTGCCAGACCTGATCATTGGTCGCATTTCTAATACCACGGTCAAATATAATTTCTACTGTTCGTTCACATAAATTTAGGTATAACAATACGCCACTATTTAAGGCGGTATCCCAAACACCTAATTCTGCAAATAATTGCTGTGCTCTTAAACGAGTATTTTGTCTGTAGGCTTGTGACACTGGAATATGGCCTTCAATTACAACCTGTATTTCTCCAACATGCCCATGTTCTGCTTGTTGTACAGCATCAGCAATAGCTTGCTTATCTTGTTTTGAAAAATAACGACTACTGGCAGGTAAATAGCATAGATGTTTAAACCAACGTTTTATGCTTGGCTCTACAGATTCCTCAATTTTTGGTTGAGTAATAATTTGTGTTGTTTCTGATGTTGTTACCATGAGCCTGAAGCACCTCCACCGCCAAAACGACCTCCGCCGCCACCATAGCCTCCGCCACCTCCGCCGAAGCCTCCTCCACGTCCACCACCAGAACCACTTAAAATGGCCTGTAAAATAAATTGGGCAATTGATGTAATAAGTAAAAAGAAGATACCAAAACCAAGTAGTAAGCTAGTGACTAGCCCTGCCCCATTTACGAATCCTGCTACCGCAGCAGCAACTCCTGCTGTAGATGCACTAAGCGGACGACCAACAATAAACGAACCCACAATTCCAGCAACAAGAATAAATAAAGCCATTGTCAGTGTTGTCTGTTTGGCTTGTTGTTCTTCAGCAGCTTGATGTTGGTGCTCTTTCAAATCTTGAGCAGCTTGCTGAGCTACTTCTGGGTCAAGGTTTAAAATTCTTCCAATTTCATCCAGACCTGCATTTAAACCTTGCGCATATTGGGCTTGTTTAAAATAAGGTGTAATTTGGTTTCGAATAATCCGACTTGCCACAATATCCGGCAACACACCTTCTAAACCATAGCCGGTTAAAATTTGCATACGGCGATCATTTACAGCAACTGCAATGAGTAATCCATTGTCACGTTTAGATGATCCCAATTGCCACTTTTCGCCAACACGTAACGCATAATCAAAGATATCTTCTTGACCAGTTGTGGGAACAATAACGATACCAATCTGCGCTTTGCCTTGTTGATATAAACTTAGAATTTTTTGATTAAGTTGCTCCTTCTCAGCCTCGCTTAAGATATTGGCTTGATCAATCACAGGCTGGTTTAAAGTTGGCAAACCACGAATTGATTCACCATCAGCCATATCATTCGCAACTTGGACTTGAGGAGCAGGACTTGAAGCAGCTTGCCCCTCTAGTTTAGTTGCAGCAGCTTGAGTTTGTTGCTTTTGAATAATTTTGCCAGCAACTATTGCATCAGCCTCATCGGTAGCAGTTGCAATATTAGTTTCACTCCATGCCGTATTCTGAAAAAGAACACCACAACAGAGCAAAATTAAGGTCGAGATAAAGACCTTAATTTGCTTTGATTGAAGCAATAGAGTATTTCTCATACGGCACTCCTTTGATTTATAAAATTAATCAAAAGAAACTTTTGGAGCCTGTTGTGCAGATGCTTCTGCAGAGAAATTGGCTTTTGGATGCATACCAATTACTTTTGCTGTTACTGCCTGAGGGAACTGACGCACATATGAGTTATAGTCTTGTACTGTTGTAATATAACGATTACGCGCAACAGCAATACGGTTTTCAGTACCTTCAAGCTGAACTTGTAGTTCTTGGAATTGAGTATTGGCTTTCAAATCTGGGTAATTTTCCGAAACAGCAATGAGTCGAGATAACGCCCCTGTTAATTGACTTTGAGCCTGTTGATATTTTTCAAGTAAAGCTGGGTCTTCTAAAACTTCTTTATCAACTTTTAAACCTGCCACATTAGAACGTGCCTGTGTCACTTCAGTTAATACTTGCTCTTCGTGCTTAGCATAACCCTTAACTACGTTCACAAGATTTGGTACCAAATCTGAACGACGTTGATATTGGTTTTGCACTTCAGACCACGCTGCTGTTACAGCCTCATCTTTTACTTGTAGAGTGTTATAGCCACATCCCGAAAACAGTAAGGTACTGGCAAGTGTTGTTGCGATCGCAAATTGTTTCAACGTTTTCATCGTCACATTATCCTCAAGTTTTTCTTTATATTTTTAACCTCTTTACCTGATTGTATGATGAATTAGGCATTATTGTGTTGCTTTTATTTTATTGATTTTAAAAAACCGGACTTTTAAATCCGGTTATCTATTAGCTCAATCGCTGATCTTTTTCTTGTTCAAAACTTGCCATTTGATATTCTTCTGCTAAAGAACTTTTCCAATAATTAACCATCCTGCCATAATCTTTTTGGCTCGGATGGAAATCTTTTTTGTAATATGCGAAGTATTCTGGCATTAACTGAACAAGCATCTTCATCAGTAAATATAATCCAAATAAATTACCCCCGATTTTAGGTAAGCTATTCCATTTATCTTGCCAAAATAAACGAGTTGTCCCATAAAAAGCGAGACTCGCAAATCCTGTTGTGACGCTACGCATGAGTAAACGACGGATACGATCATCACCATATACATGTTGATAAACATCAAATGCAACCGAACGATGTTCAATTTCTTCAATCGCATGCCATACCCAAAGTTTTAGCGCATCTTCATCTAGCGTTTTTAATAACTCTGGATGTTGTAAAACATATCCCCCAAGTAAAGCAGTGAAATGTTCAAATGCACAGGTGAGTGCCAATTGCAGCTTAGGTGGAATTGTTCTTAAATATTTATCGCGCTCATTTAGCCAATTTTGAAAACTGTCCAGATTATAATCATCACGTCGCCAAGCTTCATTAAACTCACCATGTGCTTTGGAATGCATGGCCTCTTGTCCAATAAACGCTGCAATTTGCGCTTGTAGCTGAGGATCTGAGACTTTATCACGTACATTACGTACGCTATTTACAAAAAATTGCTCACCCACCGGAAACGTTGATGAGAGTGCAGTTAAAAAATGCGACATGACGGGTGAATTTGCAAAATAGTGCCGCTTAATCGCCTTTGGATTAAATTCAAGACGACGCACTGTAATACCCAACGCTTTTCGACGATTTAAATATGATTTTTCTGCCGTCATACCTGCGATGTTCATATTCAACACCTACTGTATTGAAGAAGGAAGTTTCGAGTATGTCGCGAGCTTTAAACGCTAAAAAGGGCAAAAAAGCTTATTATATTTGCCAAAAACATCAAAGTGACTAATGGTAGACAATAAAAAAGCCTACTTGAAGTAGGCTTTTTTTAGTCATTTAACAAATGTCTTTATTAAACACCAAGATAATCCAAAATGCCTTCAGCAGCTTGACGACCTTCCCAAATAGCAGTCACGACAAGGTCTGAGCCACGTACCATATCACCACCAGCAAAGATTTTCGGGTTTGATGTTTGGAATTTGAATTCTTGCTTTTCAGCTGCGACAACACGGCCTGAACCATCAAGATTGATATTCACATTACCAAACCAGTCTGCTGGGCTTGGGCGGAAACCGAAAGCAAGTAAAACCGCATCAGCTGGTAATACTTCTTCAGAACCAGGGATTGGCTCAGGGCTACGACGGCCACGACTATCTGGTTCACCCATTTGTGTCGTTACCACTTTTACGCCTGTCACTTTGCCATTTTCACCAACAATTTCGACTGGTTGACGATTGAATAGGAATTTCACACCCTCTTCGTAGGCATTTTTTACTTCACGCGCAGAACCTGGCATGTTGCTTTCATCACGGCGGTATGCACAAGTTACATCGTGAGCACCTTGGCGTAAAGAAGTACGGTTACAGTCCATAGCGGTATCACCACCACCAAGAACAATAACTTTTTTACCATCTAGGCTAATGTATTCACTTGGATCTTTTTCCCAACCTTGGCAACGATTCACGTTAGAGATTAAGAAATCAAGTGCATCATAAACACCATCAAGATCTTCACCTGGGAAACCACCTTTCATGTAGGTATAAGTTCCCATACCCATGAATACCGCATCATATTCTGCAAGTAATTCATCAATCGTGATGTCTTTACCAATTTCAGTATTCAAACGGAATTCGATGCCCATACCCGTGAAAATTTCACGACGGCGTTTCATGACATCCTTTTCCATTTTAAATTCTGGAATACCGAATGTAAGTAAGCCACCAATTTCAGGACGCTTATCAAATACAACTGATTTAACACCACCGCGAGCTAGAATATCCGCACAGCCTAAACCAGCAGGACCCGCACCAATAATTGCAACTTTTTTGTCAGTCCATTTTACGCCTGACATATCTGGACGCCAGCCTAAAGCAAAAGCTGTGTCATTGATATATTTCTCAGCATTACCAATGGTTACTGCACCAAAACCATCATTTAAGGTACAAGCACCTTCACACAAACGGTCTTGTGGGCATACGCGACCACATACCTCAGGCAATGTGTTCGTTTGATGACAAAGCTCAGCAGCTTGGAAAATTTGGCCTTCAGCGATCAGTTTTAACCAATTTGGAATGTAGTTATGTACAGGACATTTCCATTCACAATATGGGTTACCACAACCTAAACAACGGTGAGTCTGATTAGTGACAGTTTCCGATGTAAAAGGCTTATAAATTTCCACAAATTCTGCTTTGCGGACAGTAATATCTTTTTTCTCTGGATCTTGGCGTGGTACATCCAGAAATTGAAAGTCATTATTTAGGCGTTCTGCCATGTCTCTCTCCGTGGGTAGGCGCGGATTTCCTTGTTGCCCGCACCTGCCTATGTCTTTGCAGTCGTGGAATTATTGTGGGTCAGCTTGTGTTGTTTTCAAAAGCGTTTGCAAGTTAGCAGCTTTTGGTTTCACAAGCCAGAATTTACGGCTGTAGAAATCGAACTCATTGCGGATTTTATAAGCCCAAGCACTACCAGTTTCTTTGATATGCTCATCGATAATACGCAACAAGAACTCTTTATGATCTTCCATAGATTCTGTTGAAATACGATTTAAATCAATCAATTCGTGGTTGTAGTAATCTACGAAGTCATTATCGAGGTCAAGTACATAAGCAAAACCACCAGTCATGCCCGCACCAAAGTTATGGCCTACTTTACCAAGTACAGTCACAACACCACCTGTCATGTATTCACAGCAGTGATCACCCGCACCTTCGATTACAGCAAATGCGCCAGAGTTACGAACTGCAAAACGCTCACCCGCTGTACCTGCTGCGAAAAGCTTACCGCCAGTCGCACCATACAAACAGGTATTACCAATAATTGCTGTGTTTTGTGTTTGGAAAGGCGAACCTTGTGGTGGGAAAATCGAAATACGACCACCCGCCATACCTTTACCTACATAGTCGTTTGCATCACCTTCAAGACGGATGTGTAAACCACCAGCATTCCAAACACCAAGCGACTGACCAGCTGTACCAGTTAAGTTCATTACAACTGGATGTGCTTCCATACCCAAGTTGCCGTAGCGACGAGCGATTTCACCCGAAACACGAGCACCGATTGAACGGTCACAGTTCACGACATTGAAGTTGAACTGACCACCAGCGCTTGACTCAATTGCAGGAAGCATTTCAGCGACCATTCTCTCAGCCAATACACCTTTATCAAATGGTGCATTACCTTCTACTTGACAGTATTGCGCTTTACCTTCGGCAGAAGGATGCGAAGTTAACAAAGCACTTAGATCAAGGTGAGCATGTTTTTCAGTTTCGCCCGGTAATACTTCAAGCAAATCAACACGACCAATTAAGTCTTTCAATGAAGAAACACCTAATGCAGCCAACCATTCACGAGTTTCTTCCGCAATAAAGTGGAAGAAGTTGATGAGCATTTCTGGCTCGCCAATGTAGTGCTCTTGACGCAAATGATCTTGTTGAGTTGCAACACCAGTTGCACAGTTATTTAAGTGACAAATACGGAGGTATTTACAACCTAGAGCGATCATTGGTGTTGAACCAAAGCCAAAACTTTCAGCACCTAAAATTGCTGCCTTGATCACATCAAGACCAGTTTTTAAACCACCATCAGTTTGTACACGTACTTTTCCACGCAAGTCATTTACACGAAGTGCTTGATGCGCCTCACTCAAACCTAATTCCCATGGAGAACCCGCATGGTGAATTGAAGAAAGTGGAGATGCTGCGGTACCACCGTCATAACCTGAAATGGTAATGAAGTCTGCATAAGCTTTTGCAACACCAGCAGCAATCGTACCTACACCCGGCTCAGATACCAATTTTACAGATACCATTGCTTTAGGGTTAACTTGTTTCAAGTCAAAAATTAACTGAGACAAATCTTCAATTGAGTAAATGTCGTGGTGTGGAGGAGGTGAAATTAGCGTTACACCCGGTACCGAGTAACGTAAACGTGCGATTAAGCCATTTACTTTACCACCCGGTAACTGACCACCCTCACCTGGTTTCGCACCTTGAGCAACCTTAATTTGCAATACTTCAGCAGAGGTTAGGTATGCAGGAGTTACACCAAAACGACCAGATGCAATCTGTTTGATTTTCGAGTTACGAATTGTTCCGTAACGAACAGGATCTTCACCGCCTTCACCAGAGTTTGAACGGCCACCAATCGTGTTCATCGCGATTGCAATTGCTTCATGTGCTTCTGGAGAAAGAGCACCTAAAGACATACCTGCCGAGTCAAAGCGAGGCAAGATATCTTCAACTGATTCAACCGATTCAACTGGAATTGAGTTAGTTGTTTTTAACTTAAATAAGTCACGAATAGTCGCTACTGGACGATTATTCACCAACTCAGCATATTCTTTAAAGTCTTCGTATTTACCAGAGCGAACGGCTTTGTGTAATGCGTTAATCACATCTGGGTTGAACGCATGGTATTCTTTATCAAATACGAATTTGAGCAAACCACCCTGATCAATTGGCTTACGATTTGACCAAGCTGTCGCTGCTAGTTTTTTCTGGTCTTTTTCAAGATCAGCAAATGTTGCACCCTGAATACGACTTGGAACACCTAAGAAACATTGATCTACCACTTCTGATGATAAACCTACTGCTTCAAATAGCTGACCGCCACGATAAGAAGCAACTGTAGAGATACCCATTTTTGAAAGAACTTTTAATAAGCCTTTCTCAATACCTTTACGGAAGTTTGCTTGAGCATGGATTGGGTCACCTAAAAGCTCACCTTTAGCGATCAAGTCATTGATCACGTCATATGCAAGATATGGGTAAACAGCCGTTGCACCAAAACCAAGTAATACTGCAAATTGATGCGGATCACGTGCAAAACCAGTTTCAACCATGATATTTGCATCAGTACGTAAACCAGTTTTGATGAGGTAATGATGTACCGCACCTGTTGCAAGTGCTGCGTTTGCTGGCAGTAAACCTTGACGGATATTTTTATCTGTTAAAACAATTAAAGTTTTGCCATCACGAACCGCTTGCGCCGCTTCTTCACAGATACGCGTGATCGCAGCTTGCAAGCCTTCTTCTTCAGCATAGTTTAAATTGATATCAACTGCTTCATAACCCGGACGCTCAATGCTACGGATTTGCTGCATTTTTGAATTTGACAATACAGGGCTAGAGATGATGATACGGTCAGCATGCTCAGGGCCTTGCTCAAATACGTTTTGTTCACGACCTAAACAGGTTTCAAGCGACATTACAATTGACTCACGTAGCGGGTCAATTGGCGGGTTTGTCACTTGAGCGAACTGTTGACGGAAGTAATCTGTTACGTGGCGTACTTGACGAGACAATACAGCCATTGGCGTATCATCACCCATAGAACCAACAGCTTCTTGTCCGCTTTCAGCAATTGGACGTAACAACTGGTCGCGCTCTTCAAATGTCACCATAAACATTTTTTGAGCCGCTTTTAAAGCATCGCCAGTTAAGCCTTTATCGACTAATTGCTCTTCAAGTTCTGGGTTTGCATTTAAACGAATCGCATGATCACGTAACCACTCACGGTACGGACGCATGTTTTTCAAATGTGTACTAACATCTTTAGTATCAAGTACTTTGCCTGTTAAGGTATCAACTACCAAAATTTGGCCAGGACCTACACGACCTTTAGAAACTACATCTTCAGGCTCATAACCCCAAACACCGATTTCAGATGCCAAGGTAATGTAATCATTTTTGGTAATTACCCAACGCGCAGGACGCAAACCGTTACGGTCAAGCATACAGATTGCATGACGGCCATCTTGAATAACGAGACCTGCTGGGCCATCCCAAGCTTCCATATGTTTAGAGTTGAACTCATAGAATGCGCGTAAGTCTGCATCTAAAGTTTCTACGTTTTGCCAAGCTGGTGGTACGAGCATACGTAAGGCACGGAATAAATCCATACCACCACCGACTAAAATCTCAAGCATGTTATCTAAGCTTGAAGAGTCCGAACCCGTACGGTTAACGATTGGGTTAAGCTCAGTAAGACCTGGTAATAATGGGTTTTCAAATTTAGGAGTACGCGCCAACGCCCAGTTACGGTTTGCTGTAATTGTGTTGATTTCACCATTATGAGCAAGGTAACGGAATGGTTGAGCCAACGGCCAACGCGGCAATGTATTAGTAGAGAAGCGTTGGTGGAATACCACGATATGTGATTTTAAGCGCTCATCTGCTAAGTCTGTATAGAACTCAGCAATTGCAGCCGGCATCATCAAGCCTTTATAGCTGATTACTGTCGAACAAAGCGTAGTCACATAGAATGACGGATCATTTTGTAATTGTTGTTCTGCACGACGACGTGCCAAGAATAATTTACGGTTAAATTCAACTTCAGTTACGCCCATTGGACAGTTCACAATGACCTGTTCAAAAGCTGGTAAAGATTGAAGCGCAATTTCACCTAATGCATCGTTATTTGTAGGGACAACACGCCAAGCCAGTACACGTAGGCCATCTGACTCGATTTCTTTCGTTAAAATATTTTTAGAATGTTGCGCTAATGCCGGATCAGTATTTAAAAATACAGTACCCACAGCAAAAATTTCACTCAGTGTAATATTACTCAGTTTTTTTGCTTCATCACGGAAAAATTGCTTTGGCATCGCCAATAATAAGCCGCAACCATCTCCCGTCTTGCCATCTGCGGCAATACCACCACGGTGCGTCATGCAACTTAAACTGTGAATCGCGGTTTCAACTAGATGATGACTTGATTCACCCTTCATATGGGCGATCAGTCCAAAACCACAGTTATCCTTAAACTCATCAGGCTGATATAAACCTTGAGCGGGAGCTACAGTATTAGGCGATGGCATGTGCATAGCGTACCCTTCTTTCAATAAGGCTCTTTCGAGCGTCAAACAAACAACTTCTTTTTGCGATAGTGCCTACGGACGACAGTTAGCTCAATGTTTCACAAAAAAAATTTTTGGGCTGATAAGCCAATATACGCTGTTCCATTTTTACGTACACTGGTTTTTGCTAGAAAAATGTTTTGACTTATTTCGCACTCTTTTAAAGCAGTTCGACCCCTCGACTCTGCATAGAATTTACTCTGTAGAGCGCTAAAATAGTTTACAGCACATTAATAAGCACAAGAATAAAGCAAAAACTATGCCAATGTTATTTTTTACAATTAAGTATTTATAATTATTGAAAATAGATCGATTTTATTCGCGTTATCATTTTAATAAATGACTAAATATGCACCACAGGTGATCAAAAAATATATATGTTTATTATTATTGCACCATATTTGTGCGATATATCCTTATGATTAATTACCTCTTGTGCCCTCATTTGTTGCATTTTTTTCTGTAGGCTCTGTTGTACGATTCTGTTGAGCCTTTTTAGCCACATCAACTGCCGAATTAGACTGATGTACATCCACAACATTCCCCTCAGCATCTCGACGAATAATCGTTGTACGAGTTGTAGAGTTTGTTGCTGGAGCCGCCACTTTAGGTTGAGTAGCCACACCGCCTCCTATGAGCAAGGACTCATCAATTTTAGGTAGAGCAGCTGGACGTAACCGCACTTCATAAGTTTGGCTAATACCACCTTTCATTTCATCCGCCCCTAAATCATTGACTAATGGCGCATAGGTCGAAAATTGTTGCGGTTGGGGTTTAATTGATTCAGGTAAATCAAGATTAAGTTGGGTTAACTGCTGAATTGCATCTTCAGAACGTTTAAATACACCATATGTCAAAACATATTGTTCAGATTGCTTATCTCCGCTTAAACGAAAGTAGATAAATTTATTTCGTTCTGGACGATTTTTTAAAAAGTTTTTAATAATATCTTCATCAGACGCACGGAAAAGCTCAAGCGTCCATTGTTTCTTGTTTTCATTAATAAATTTTGTACCGCGGAACTCTGCCTCATGCTGACCAGAAGCAACCGTACGAGTTGTTAAATCAAGAGGTCTAACTTCATCAGCTAAAGCCCCTAAATTAGCCGTTGTTGCTACCTTCTCTGGCTGAATTTGCACTGGCGCATCCGAATCAGCTGATTTTTCAACTTCAACCAGCTTTTTACTATCGGTCATTACCCAAAAAATAAAAGCGAGCAACAAGCAGACGATACCACCCACCAACCAGATATATTGTTGAACATTCTGCCAAAGTGTACGTGATACAGTCATGTGTTACCTTAATTTATTATCCGTGTTGATTTGCCAAAATAGCTTGTTTCATGAGTTCAACATCAAAGTCTTTAGTAATTACTGCTTGCCCAAGTTGCTTTAACAGCACTAAACGTAATTGACCATTGAGAACTTTTTTATCATGCGCCATATATCCAAGGAATTCATCCAATGGAATTTTTGGACATGATATCGGCAAATTAGCGCGTTGAATAATTTTTTTTGTACGCTCTACATCATCGCTTGAAATCCAACCTAAACGT
Organism: Acinetobacter sp. D009; assembly: GCF_038562025.1. Classification (NCBI taxonomy): domain Bacteria; kingdom Pseudomonadati; phylum Pseudomonadota; class Gammaproteobacteria; order Moraxellales; family Moraxellaceae; genus Acinetobacter; species Acinetobacter sp. D009. The sequence continues at coordinate 318,159 of NZ_CP151886.1, read as the reverse complement.
TGTGATAAATCAGCCGCCATCACCATGCCTGTCGCTACTGCTTCACCATGCAACCAAGTGCCATAGCCAAGGTAAGATTCAATCGCATGACCGAAAGTATGACCCAAGTTGAGTAAAGCTCGTTCGCCTTGCTCTTTTTCATCGTTAGCAACAATACGCGCTTTATGAGCACATGAACGATAAACAGCTTCTGCTAAAAGTTCAGCATCTCGCCCAATTAACCCATCCATATTCTGCTCTAACCAAACAAGAAAATCAGCGTCACCCAACAAGGCATATTTAATGACTTCTGATAATCCAGCAGATAACTCTCGATCTGGTAAAGTATCGAGTTGAGCCATATCAGCCAAAACAACTTGAGGTTGCTGAAATGCGCCCAACATGTTCTTACCAAGAGGATGATTAATCCCCGTTTTACCACCCACACTTGAGTCTACTTGTGAAAGAAGTGTAGTCGGAACCTGAATAAAATAAACACCACGTTGGAAACATGCTGACGCAAAACCAGCCATATCCCCGATAACACCACCACCCAAAGCTAAAACCGTACAATCACGATTAAAACCAGCTTCAAGTAAAGCATCAAAAATTAAATTTAGATGTTGAATATCTTTATATTTCTCACCATCTGGCAAAATACAAGTCGCTACAGTTTTACCCAAACTTTTTAAAGCTTCTTGATAATGAGATAAATATAAAGGAGCGACCGTTTCGTTACTCACGATCATGACCTGTTGACCATGAATATAAGGCTCAAGCAACTGCTTAGGATCAAGTTGACTGCCAATAAAAATAGGATAACGGCGTTCGCCTAATTCAACATGTAAAGTTTGCATGAGTTTATAAAACCACAAGTAAGTTTGGCTATTTTAGCGGGTTGGACAAAATAAGTTGCAAAATCTTTTGAGCAAGATCACGAGCAGCACCCTGATTGGTTTCAATCGTGTAATGCGCAACTTCACGATATAAAGGATCACGTATTTTCAACAAATCACGTAATTTTTGTTCAGGGTTTTCAACTTGTAATAGAGGTCTATTTTTATCGCGGTAAGTGCGTTGTAATTGTAGTTCTACAGGAGTGTAAAGATAAACAACAATACCACGTTGCTTTAGAAATTCGCGATTGGGTGCTTGAGTAATCGCACCTCCACCTGTCGCCAACACTAAGGCTTTACGGGAAGTCAACTCATTTAACACTACTGTTTCACGAGTACGAAATCCAAACTCCCCTTCTTTCTCAAAAATCCAGGGAATAGTGGCACCTGTTTTGCGTTCAATTTCATGATCACTATCTAAAAATTCACGCCCTAATAGTTCGGCTAAATGACGTCCAACGGTTGTTTTTCCTGCCCCCATGGGCCCTACCAAATAAATATTTGGCAGGGTTTCAAACGCTTTGCTTGGCAAGGCGCCACCTATTTCAATTGCTTTCATTAAAAAATATATTAATGATTTCTCACCAAAGTGTCATTAACAATTCGTGGCGTAACGAAAATCAGTAACTCTTGCTTATCATCAGATTTCACATCTTTTCTAAATAAACGTCCAACGACAGGAATGTCTCCAAAGAAAGGAACCTTGGTTTGTGAATTAGAAGTAGTCTGCTCAAACACCCCTCCTAAAATGACTGTCTCACCATTATTAACAAGTACATTGGTATTAATATTATTTTTATTTAAAATTAATTCACCATTAGGTGCTTCGCCAGCTACAGAATCCTTAGAAATATCCAATTTCATTTGAATTTTACCGTCAGGCGTAATGCTCGGGGTAACATCTAGGCTTAATAGTGCATCTTTAAATGATGTACTTGCTGTAGCACCCGCAGCAGAATTCGTCGTGGTTTGATAAGGAACTTGTTGACCTGTTGCCACTCTCGCAGGTTGTTTGTCTGCGGTCATCACTTTAGGTGTAGAAATCACCTCACCATAACCGTCAGCTTGTAATGCAGAAAGTTCGAGATCAAGCATAAAATCAGACATACTAATCAAGCCAAAGGCAATACTTCCAGCCGGATTGGTTACACCTAAATCGACATTTAAGTTATCTGGACGTTCAATCGTGTATTTATAACCACCCGTAGTCTCATCCTTTTTGGGCTCTCGTAAATTCCATAAGGTCGTTTCGCTACCACCAACTAATAAATTATTATTGTTGGTAATCCCTTGCGATAATATTCCCCATTTAACACCGAGCTCTTTAGTAAAAGAAGTAGAGGCTCTTACAATTCGAGCTTCCACCATGACTTGTTTGATCTGTACATCAATCAAATCAATCATTTTACGAACTTTATCAATATTTTGGGCTGTATCATTTACAATCAAAGTATTAGTACGCGTATCGGCAACAGCACTACCTCTTGAGCTTAATAAGCTTTCTAAAGCAAGAGAGTCTGAACCTGCTGTACGATTTGCGACAGCTGTCTTGCCATCACGAGTCTCTTCAATTAGTTTAAGGACATCTGCTGCTTTTGCATAATTCAAACGAATATAATCTGTTTGGATCGGTGCTAATTTAATAGTTTGTGCTAAAGCTTTTGCCTCATCGTCTTCTGCCTTGATCAGTTCCGCAACTGGAGCAATCCAAATTACATTACCATTTCTGCGTTTATCTAAATTTTTAGTTTTTAAAATAATATCAAGTGCCTGATCCCATGGAACATCTTTTAAACGCAAAGTGATGTTACCTTGCACACTGTCAGCCGCAACCATATTAATGCCAGTAAAATCAGCAAGTAATTGTAAAACGCGACGAACTTCAATATCTTGAAAATCAAGAGAAAGCTTATTACCAGAATAATTAGATGGTTTAGATGAAATGTTTACACTTTTATCTTGAGGACGCTTGAGGCTGATGGTTAATTTATTTTCCGCCTGATAAGCCATATATTCATAGCTACCAGTAGATTGAATCGTAATAACACCGTTGCCTTTATCATTATAAGATTCAATGGTCGAAACAGGCGTTGCAAAATCATTTACATTTAAGCGCTTAGCTAAATGAGTAGGAATTTTAGAACCCAAAGTTTTTACTACAACTTTGCTGCCTTGTTGTTGCACATCAACAGGGGTATTACTCCCCAACAGGTCAATAACAATAAGACCTTCCCCTTGACTACCGCGTTGGAAGCCGATGTTTGAAACACCTTGGGTTTGCATTGCACTTGCTGATACAGGTTTAGCTACAACTTGCGCAGAATTAATCTTTAAAATAAAAGTGTTGCCTTCAATACGAGTAGTAAAAGCACCTGCCTCTTTCAAATTTACAGTTAAACGTGAACGCTGATCATCAGAGCTTACATCGACCGAACTCGCTTCATCCGTTCCAATCGCCACTTTTGACTGTGTTAAATTCTGCTGCGCTTTATTAAAGTCTAAAATCAAACGTGAAGGATTCTCAAGCTGATATGCCTGTGGTTGCGGTGGCAAGCCATTAAATATCACTCGAATTTCTGTTCCCTGACCCGCTATTTGCGTCGGTACAATATTAGTCATGCTGACCTGTGCAGACGCAATCTGCATAATTGCAATCGCCACAGCTCCCATAGAAAACTGACGGAATACGTGATTCATTGTCTAACCATCCCCAATAAATAATCTTTAAAAATAATTTTTTCTTTGTTATTCCCTAAATTTTAGGGTGCGGGTCCAATTAACACTAAGGTTCTTGGTCTCTCCACATAGCCTTCTCGCCCATCAGGGACAATCTCCACCAAATCAATCTGAGTAGGACCAATATGGGTAATTCGACCTTGATTCATCCCGATATAGTTCCCTACCTGCACTCGCTCAATTTGTTGATCAGGTGTTTGGATCAGAGCCATGACTTGCCCGCGGCTGTTACGCATACTTCCTTTCATATTTAAGGACTCTAATGCATAGCTTTCGAGTGGCTGTGGTGCACGTGAGAAATTCGGATATACTCGTTTCCCCGCCATAATTTTCAGCTCAGCAGCAAGTGAGCTTGGTAAAAATGGGCTCTTTAACTGATGGGCTGCATAATTAAATTGTGGCACAGGCGTAAAAACAGGCGCTGGTTCTATGGCTTGTGGTGGCTGATTACGTATATCGGCCATTTGCTGATTTACGGCGTCGATTCTAGAGTCGCATCCAGCTAAAGCTAAACATGCCAAAATAGAAAGAGAAAATTGTTTAAGTTTCATCGTAATTCTCCTATTTCGGCTGTGTGTTAGCAGTAGAAGAATCAGGTGCTACCGAGGAAGCCGAAGCATTTTTTTCCTGATGTTCAGGATTTTCTACAGCACCCATATAGCGATAAGTTTTTGCTTTGATAGAATAATTAAGCACAGGAATATCTGATTTACCATCCTTAACAGGAGCAGCCTCAACAATAAAATCATGCATCGTCACAATACGTGGTAATGCCGCAATACTGCTAACAAAAGCACCGAAAGCGTGATAATCCCCAGTTGCTTCGATAGTAATAGGCTGTTCAATAAAAATTTCCTGCTTCACTTCATCTTCTAAGCGGATATTTTTAAACTTCAGACCAGAATTCACCCCCGTTAAGTTAATATCTTCAACTAAACTTGGAATTTCGGTTTCTTTTGGCAATTGTTCTAACTGCTGATTGAAGTTGGCTTGCATCTCTTGAAGTTGAAGCTGGTATTGCTGCAAGTTGCGTAATTTTGAGTCTTTTTCTCGAAACTCATTTAATAAATTACTTTCTTGTGCTTGAGCATTATCAATTGCTTGTAGCTTTGGTTGAATAGCAACAAAATACCCTAAAGCCAATACAGCAAAGAAAATAAAAATCCAACACGTAATTTTCACAGATAATGGCCAGCTGCCATAACTGTTCATGTCGAGCGTGTTAAATTGCTGAAGAAATTTTTCTAAGGTGATCTTTTTTTTCTTAGATGGAGCTTGTTCTAAAGACAGCTCATGAAGTTCATCAGGACTCATTTTGCCACCTCCTTATCCGTACCTACAGACGTATTGGCGGTATCATCTGTTGTAGTCACCCCCATTTCCCCTACATCAACAGTAACAACAAAACTGCCATAGCTATCTTCAACTCTAGGAAGCAAAGAACTGACAGCCTTATCTTTTTTCTCTTCGGTCGCCAAGAAAGAACTCATAAAAGCGTTGCGATACCATGGCGATGCTTCGAGATTACGTAATAATTCTGCAACCGTATTTGGACTTTCCGCTTTACCTTCAATCGTAAATTTATCTCCGGTTCGACTGAATTTAGTCAAATACATGGCTGCCGGGGTCACACGTACTAATTCATCCACCAAACGTACAACGACCGGACGTTGGCTTTGCAAACCTTGAATGAGCTTCATACGCTCAATAATTGCGTCCCGCTGTTCTTGCAAGCCATTTAAGGTTTTAAGTTGTTGATCTAGATTCTGGTTTGTACTGATGATGAGCTGATTTGCTTGTTCTTGATCATTTAATTTTTGATTCAAATAAAACCACCCTGCAAATACAGTGGTTATCCCCAAAACAACGACCCCAAAACATAAAATAATAAATTGTTTTTTACGCTGCTCCCTAAGCCCATCACGCCAAGGGAGTAAATTAATTGTTGCCATTAATCAAAACTCCTTAAAGCCAAGCCACATGCAACCATTAATGAAGAAGCATCATTTTCAATTTTTTGAACGTCGACTTGAGGAGAGAAACCCATTTGTAAAAATGGATTGGCAATAGTGACTCGGTAACCGAGTTTCTGCTGCAACAATTTAGCAAGCCCTGGAATGTTGGCATTGCCACCCGCTAGCAAAATATGGTCAATTTCATTGAATTGGGATGAAGAGAAGAAAAATTGTAGAGATCTAGCAGCTTGCTGAACTACAGCATCTAAAAATGGTTCTAAGATTTCGATGTCATAATCATCTGGCAAAGAACGTTCTTTTTTAGCGCGTCCCGCTTCTTCTAATGACAAACCGTAACGGCTTTGAATTTCCAAAGTAAGCTGTTTACCGCCAAAGACTTGTTCACGGGTATAAATGATTTTGCCATTTTGCATAACAGATAATGTGGTCATAGTATGACCGATATCTAAAATACCAATGGTATTTGCACCCATGGGTAAGCTATCAGCAAACACACTAAAAGCACGCTCGACAGCATAACTTTCAATATCAGCAAGCTTAGGCGTTAAATCAACCAGTTCCAGTACTTCTACACGTGTTTCAACATTTTCTGTTCGTGTTGCGACTAAAAGTACATTCACACGATTTGGATTCGGCAGTCGATCTGGCAAAACCTCAAAATCGAGGCTCACCTCATCCAAAGGGAACGGTATATATTGCTCCGCATCTAATCGAATCTGAACTTCACGTTCATCATCGTTCATATCTGCATCCATTTCGATGGTTTTATGGATAACCGTCGATGTTGGAACAGCAATTGCAGCGTTAGTGGTGTGGGGATTTGCTAAATTCATCGCCCGTTCTAAAGCTTCTGCAACTGCTTCTGGATTCAAGATATTTTTTTCAACTACACTGTTCTCAGGTAAAGGCGTCAAAGCATAGCTTTCTACCCAATATTTACCGTTCTTAACAGAGAGCTCTAACAACTTAACAGAAGTCGAACTAATATCGACGCCCATTAACCCCTTATTCGGTTTACGATATAACCTGAGCACACTATTGTCCTATTATTTTTTTATCCCCAAAAAAAATTACAAACCAATAATCTCGGTCTTTATTTTTACACGGATACAATATCTCATCTAACAATCCGCATGTCTAAAGGCTATACTGACCACAATTAGTTTGTATTCGATCTTATTAAAGCTTACTTATCATGAAAAAGCTATCCAGTTTGGGCTTCGTGCGTCCAATTTTTTTGATCATTATTATTATCTTAGTCTCACTTCCGATGGGCTTTTATGGCATGTATCTCTATATTGCCCCATCGCTTCCAGAAATGAGTTCACTAAAAAAAGCTCCCCTTTTAAAACCATTACAGGTCTACACTTCAGACAATCAACTGATTGCCGAGTACGGTGGTAAGCTTTCTATTCCGGTTGAATACAAACAAATTCCTCCTGCTTTTATTCATGCATTTTTAGCAGCAGAAGACTCTTCTTTCTTTGAACATAGCGGGATCAGTTTTAAGGGTTTAGGACGTGCTTTGAGCGAAAGTGTGACGGGTTCAGATGTGCAAACTGGTGGTTCAACAATCACTATGCAAGTTGCAAAGAACTATTATTTGAGTCCAGAAAGAACCCTAAAACGTAAAATAACCGAAATCTTTTTGGCTCGAAAAATTGAGCAAAATTTATCTAAAGAAGAAATTCTCAGCCTCTATGTGAATAAAATCTTCTTAGGGAAAAATGCGTATGGTATCGCGGCAGCAGCCAAAATTTATTACAACAAAAGCATTAATGAGCTCAGCATTGCTCAAATGGCGATGATCGCTGGTTTGCCCAAAGCACCATCTAAATATAACCCTGTAGTTAATCCAGAACGCGCTCTCGAACGACGCAACTGGATTTTAGGCCGTATGTTACAGCTGGGTTATATTTCTCAAGCAGAATATCAAAAAGGTGTAGCAGAACCGATTAACCTAAACATGCCCAATCGGGATTTAAATAATATTCATCCCTATGCTGGTGAAATGGTTCGTTCAGAACTTGTAAAGCATTTTGGTGAACAAGCCATTGATTCTGGCTATAAAGTCTACACAACAATTAATGCTAAACGCCAAGCTATTGCAGAAAAAGCTGTGCAAGATGGCCTTGAAGCTTATGACCGTCGTCATGGCTGGCGTGGTGCAGAAGCACATGACAAACCATTAAGTGAATTTAGAGCATATGCCAACACTTATCCTGCACAAGTTACTAAGGTAAATAGCAGCTCTTTTGAAGCATTAATGCAAGATGGCTCAACTGTTACTGTTCAGTGGTCAGGCATGTCATGGGCACGCCCCTATCGCAATGCAAATAGCATAGGTGGCGCTCCTTCACGTGCATCTCAAATTGTTAAAGTTAAAGATATTGTTCGTTTACGCCCAAATGACAATAAAACAGCTTGGTCTTTAGTTCAGGTTCCAAAAGTTCAAGGTCAACTCATTGCAATTAACCCGAATGATGGGTCAATTGAAGCAATTGTAGGTGGCTACAACTTCTACCAATCAAAATTTAACCGTGCCTTACAAGGCTGGCGTCAACCGGGTTCTACAATCAAGCCATTCCTCTATGCTTTAGCATTAGAAAGAGGTATGACCCCGTATAGCATGGTGAATGATAGCCCAATTACGATTGGCAAATGGACACCGCGAAACTCTGATGGGCGTTACTTAGGTATGATCCCATTACGTCGTGCTTTATATTTGTCTCGTAATACCGTATCAGTAAGACTTTTACAAACAGTAGGGATTGAACGTACTCGCCAATTATTTATGGATTTTGGTTTACAAGAAGATCAAATTCCACGTAACTACACCATTGCTTTAGGTACTCCTCAAGTATTACCAATTCAAATGGCAACTGGTTATGCAACGTTTGCAAACGGCGGTTACCGTGTTCAACCACATTTCATTCAACGTATTGAAGATGCTTACGGCAAAGTCATTTATGAAGCCAAACCAGAATACGCATGTATTCCATGTATTAATGCACCTGACACAACGGATGATGAGCAAAAACCTAAAACAACTGATGATGAAGTCATTGAGGTTACGAATAAAGATATAGAACAGAAAGAAAACGCAGCTAAGCAGCTTAATCTTAAACAGACTGACAAAAACAACAGTCAATATCGCCAAGCTCAACGTATTTTAAAATCAAGCTCTGCTTATGATATGGCGAACATCTTACGTGATGTAATCGAGCATGGTACAGGTCGTGCTGCACTTAAAATTGGCCGTAGTGATTTAGGTGGTAAAACAGGTACTACGAATGATGCAAAAGATGCATGGTTTGCAGGCTTCAACGGCAAGTTAGTGACTGTAGCATGGGTTGGATTTGACCAACCAACTACGCTTGGCCGTCGTGAATATGGTGGTATTGCCGCATTGCCGATCTGGATTAACTTTATGGGTCAAGCATTGCAAGGTACGCCAGCAGCTTGGGTCCGTTTAGATAAAGATGCTAAAGGTCCTATTTCACGTGACCAACAAGAAACCGTGACAGAAGTAGCCGATAAGAAAACTTATCGTGCGGCTCCACCACTAGCACGTCCGCTCTATCGACCAGCACCGCCACAACCAAAACTAAGCAATGACAATGACTTTTCCGATTTACCAGGTGAAGAAATTGTTATTCCGTCAAAAGCTGCGCCTCCTGCCATGAGACCCCCACAGGAGTCCGCTCCTAAGCGTGAAAAAGATGAACTAGAAAATCTCATTAATCAGATTGAATAATAGAAAAAGCCATCGTTAGATGGCTTTTTTATTGCGTTTCTGAAAAACATAAATTTGAAAAGACGCCGTTACTTCTAATTGCGATTGTTGCTCTAACTGCAAGCGACGCTCGGGAGAAGCCTTATAGGCATAAGGCGTCATAGCAATCAGATTTTTTAAGGCCTGTTGATCAAGCACAAAAGGCGCATCAATAATTTGCTCTTGCTTTAACTCAAACAAATTTTGTAGTTGCTCTACAAACTTTTCTGGTGTGTGAGGATTAACTTGCTCAAATAAAGCCTCACGCATGGCATACAAATGTTCAGAAGCAGGTGTAACAACAATTAAATAGCCATCATCTTTTAAAACACGCGCAATTTCTGTTTGTGGAATGGGGCTAAATAAACTGGTGCAGGCATCCATACTATGGTCTAGCACTGGTAAAGTCGCCCCTGTTCCCACCACCCAAGTTACTTCAGTGTTGAGCTTTGCTGCGCGCTGTACCGCATTTTTTGCAATATCAACACCAACACACTGCTCAACGACTTGCTGCATGGCACTTGTATAGTAGCCTTCACCACAACCAATATCGAGTATCGCTTTTACATTGAGTTGCTTTAATAAATCGACTACAGCCTGCTGTAATGGCTGATAATAACCACCTTGTAAAAAAGCTCGGCGCGCATCTACTGACTCGGGTGTATCCCCTGGGTTTTTACTATGTTTATGTTGCACAACATGTAAATTGACATAGCCTTGTTTAGCTACATCATAACTATGTCCTTGCTCACATCGCCAAGTTCGTTCAATTAAATTGAGGGACTGACGACATACAGGACACATTAAAATTTGCTTAGCCACTTTTAATTATTCTCTTGTTCTTTTTGTTGTAAATAAGTCTTTGCGTGTAGTCCAACAAAGGTGCGACCTGCATTTGTACCCTTAATCCATTCATCTACCTGAAACAAATCAAACAGACCTACCTTGACTAAAGTTGGAATTGCGATCTTTAGCTCTTCCTCAATTTGTCCTCTTTGCCCAGCATTATACAATTCAATATTGTGCAACATTGTCGCTACAGTTCCTGTTTGCACCTGACTTCCATCTTTAAGTACAACTTGAGGTAATACTTCGCCCTCTCCAACTACTTTTTGATTAATCACAGATAATTGGTCTAGACCAGCAACTTTTGTCATTCACCTCTCCAATAAAAAAAGCCAGTAGAACTGGCTTTATATTGACACTAAAATAAGATCTATCGCAATTTTAAAGTCATTAGACCTAAAACTACTAATATAATTGTAATAATCCAAAAACGGATCACAACTTGCGTTTCTTTCCAGCCCTGCTTTTCATAGTGATGATGCAGCGGCGCCATTAAGAACACACGTTTATTACGCATACGCAAGGAGCCGATTTGTAAGAATACAGATACTGCCTCCATTACAAATACACCACCCATAATTGCAAATACGATTTCTTGACGAACCATAACTGCAATTGTTCCAAGCATTGCACCTAAAGCTAAAGCACCGACATCACCCATAAATACTTGAGCAGGATGCGCGTTATACCAAAGGAATGCTAAACCGGCACCAATCATGGCAGAACAGATTACTACTAGTTCAGATGTATATTTCACATATGGAATATGTAAATAGTTAGCGAAACGGATGTCACCAGATAAGTAAGCAAATACGCCTAAGCCCGTAGCTACCATGACAACTGGCATGATTGCCAAGCCATCTAAACCATCTGTTAAGTTAACAGCGTTAGAAGCACCATTAATCACTAGATAGGTAAATACAATAAATGCCAAACCTAAAGGAACAATTGAGAGTGGAATTGAAAGATTCTTAAAGAATGGAATCAATAAATCCAGCATGTTTGCGGTATGTTCTGCATTGGACTGTTGAGTTGCGATTAAATATAACGCAATACCAGCACCCAGTGATGCAACAGAAGTCCAGAAAAACTTCTTACGTGCAGGCAAACCCGCATTGTCTTTATAGCGAATTTTAATCCAGTCATCTGCCCAGCCTACAGCACCGAATACAACCATTACACCAAGCACAATCCAGACATAAGGGTTAGATAAATCAGCCCATAGCAAAGTACTAATACCAATTGAAAGCAGAATTAAAATTCCGCCCATCGTTGGTGTACCCATTTTTTTAGCATGATTTTCAGGAGCAAACGAACTTACTGCCTGACCGTATTTTAACGCTTGTAATTTACGAATCATGATCGGCCCAAGGACCAGACCAATGGTCAGTGAAGTTAATACACTGAGTAAAGAACGTAATGTTAAATAACGAACGACCTGAAACGAGCTGTGATAGCCCGCAAGTTGTTCAAACAACCATAACAGCATTTAAAGTTTCTCCATCAAATCAGCCATCAACGTTTCCATATGAGTAAAGCGAGAACCTTTAAACAGGAAACTCATGGACTGGGGTTGATGTGTTTGGATTAGATTGATTAAAAATGGAAGCGCCTCAGCTTGTGTCTGAAATGCTTTCACTTTATTAGAATGAGAGTCTGCACCCTCGAGAGCAGCTGGAGCAAACTGTCCAACTGCAATAATATGATCTAAAGGAAGTTCAGCAAGATCACGACCTAAATCATGATGCTCTTGCCAACTGCTATCACCTAACTCACCAATATCCCCCATGACCATTACTTTTACGCCTTGTTGCTGCAACAACACTTGTGCGGCAGCGCGCATAGAAGTCGGATTGGCATTGTAGGTATCATCAATAAATAAGTAAGGTGACTTTTGAATAAAGTTAAGACGACCTTTGGCTCCCTGAGCTAGCTCTAAACCTTGGACAATATCTTCTAGTCCAATACCAATTGCTAAAGCAAAAGCTACAGCTGCGGTCGCATTTTGAACATTATGCTCACCCGCAAAAGGAAGCTTAACTGCACTGCTACCTTGTGGTGTATGAAGGATAAAATTCGTTGATTGAGGCAGTAACTCCACATCTGTTGCATAGATATCGCCTCCTACACCAAATGTAGAAATACGATGAACTTTCGCAGCATCAAGAATCTCGGCAGTGAAGTCATCTTGTTGCGGCACGATTGCAACGCCATTTGGTAAAATATGACGATAAATTTCCGATTTTGCGCGGCAAATACCTTCACGACCACCAAACTCGCCTAAATGAGCTGTACCAATATTTAATATGCCCGCAACATGAGGCTGAACGAGTTTTGATGTGTAATCAATCTCGCCTTGATGGCTTGCACCCAACTCCATTACCGCATATTGATGTTCTTTGCGAAGCTCTAGCAACATCATTGGTACACCAAGGTCATTATTTAAATTGCCTCGGGTGATTAGTGTCGGTGCTAAGCGCGACAATATACTTCCCAGCATTTCTTTGGTCGTCGTTTTACCACTACTTCCCGTTAAGGCAATCACCTTTAATTGTGAGTTTTGCTCACGGCGATAAGCGCCGAGTTGCCCTAAAGCCAATCGGGTATCGGCAACAACGAGTTGCGCAATATCTACATCTAGCGGACGTTCAACAATAGCTATTTGACAACCATTTGCAGCAACTTGCACAACGAAATCATGCGCATCGAAACGCTCACCTTTTAGTGCTAAAAAGGCATCCCCAGTTTCCGCATGACGCGAGTCCGTCAAAATACGTTTAATTTCAGTTTGAGGGATCTGGTCTTTATGCCAGTAGCCCTGTGTTGCCTGTTGTAATTGTTGAGCTGTCCACGGTTCCAAAGGCACGGTACTGGTGGTTGAAGTATGCATAATTCGTCCTATTGTGCAGGGTAAGCAGCGTCTACAGTGTGATGTTGTGCATCAATCGCAGAACGCACTTCAACAACATCATCAAACCAGTGACGTACGCCATTAATTTCTTGATAATTTTCATGTCCTTTACCGGCAATCACAACAATATCACCAGCCTGAGCCTGCTGTGCAACAAATTTAATTGCTTCACGGCGGTCATGAATTTCATGCATACGGTGCCCTGAAAAGTCGATTCCTTGCTTCATGTCAGCAAAAATTTGTTCAGGGTTTTCTGTTCTTGGGTTATCCGAAGTCAAAATAACTGGATTTGCGCCATCTAAAGCTGCTTGAGTCATTAATGGGCGCTTACCGCGATCACGATCACCGCCACACCCAAATACAGCCCAAAGTTGATTAGAAACATGACGTTTTAATGTTTTAAGCACTTGAATTAATGCATCTGGTGTATGCGCATAATCAACAACAAATAAACGCTCACCATCACGAATAACTTGCATTCGACCTGGAGCACCAATCAGCTCAGGAACGAAAGCTACTAGCGCTTTTAAATCAAAACCTGCTTGCTCAGTAGCAATAAGAGCTGCAACCAAGTTTTCGACATTAAAATGCCCTAACAATGGACTTTGCACAGCAAAAGAACCTTGCGGGCTCACTAAATTAAATGTCGCCCCTGCTAAACTGTAACTCAGGTCAGTAATATAATAATCAGCAGTATTTTGAGTAAGTGAATACGTTAAAATTTTTGGTTGAGCAGGATTTTGCTTTGCTGCATTGATCATGAGAGCAGCATGCTCATCATCTAAATTAATAACGGCTACTTTTAAAGAGCTAAAACGGAATAAAAGAGCCTTCGCTTCTGCATAAGCCTCTAAAGTGCCGTGGTAATCCAGATGGTCACGACTCAAATTGCTATAAACAGCAATCTCAATCGCACAACCATTTAAACGACCTTGTTCCAAACCATGTGAGCTTGCCTCTAAAGAAGCAAAAGTCGCCCCTTGTTTTGCATAATCATGCAATGCATTTTGCAGTTGTAAAGCATCAAGCGTAGTGTGAGTTGATGGTGTTAAGTCTGGCAAAATACCATTGCCTGTAGTACCCATCACAGCACAGCGCTGTTGTTGTGAACTAATTAATTCAGCCACTAGACGCGAAATTGTGGTTTTACCATTTGTACCAGTCACTGCAATAATACGCACTGGTACTGCGGGATCTATACGCTGTAAATAACGTTCTTGCCACTCACCCATACGTTGACGCACATCAGAACACACCCACTCATTTGCTACGCCCAACTCAGTCTCGCTAATAATGGCAAGAGCACCATTAGCTAAAGCTGACTCAGCAAAAGTGCGTGTTTTTTCAGGTTGGCTATAACTGGTCAAAGCGATAAAGATCTGGCCTGACGCAACCTTACGGCTGTCTAAACTAAAGCCTTGAAAAGGCTGTTTAGACCACTGTGCATCGATCTCGACGGGATTAATTTCTTGGAAAGAAACAGACATAGCTTACCTGCGAATAGGATTTTCTGGAGTATCAAGGGGCTTATCAAGCGGCACATTCATTAAGCGCAATGATTCTTGCATAATTCGTGCGAAAACAGGGGCCGCAACCAAACCACCGTAATAACGGCCTTGTGGATTTTCAACAACTACAATAACCGCTAAACGAGGATCACTAATCGGAGCTACACCTGCAAATAAAGCACGGTATTCATTATTTGAATAACCTTTACGGTCTGCACGAAGTTTATGAGCCGTACCTGTTTTACCACCAACGCGATAACCTGGAATATTAGCTTGCTTTGCAGTACCGCCCGGCATCGTCACCTGCTCAAGCATAAGCAAAACCTGATCAGCAATTTTTGGAGCAAGAACTTGCTCACCTTTAGGAGCTTGGTCGAGTTTATGCAAACTTAGAGGCATTTTTACCCCATGGTTTGCAAGCATTGCATAGCCTTGCGCCAACTGAAGAATAGTTGCATTTAGACCATAACCATAAGCCATGGTACCAATTTGGGAAGAGTTTAATTTGCTTACAGGAAGTACTAAACCAGAGCTTTCACCGGGGAACTTCACAGCAGAACGTTTACCAAAGCCAGCACGGTTAAAGAAGCTTGGTAACGTTTCTTTAGGAAGTGACAATGCAATTTTTGCCGAACCTACGTTTGATGACTTAATAATTACGCCACTTACAGTCAAAGCACCATAGTTATGCGTATCACGAATGGTATGCCAGCCTAAACGCATTGAACCTGGTGAAGTGTTGACAATCGTATTTGGCGTATATTGTCCAGTTTCGAGTGCAGCAGAAACTGTAAAAGGCTTCATGGTAGAACCCGGTTCGAACATATCAATCGCACCGCGGTTACGCATGGCATCTTTATTAGATAACCCATTTTTATCATTCGGGTTATAAGATGGCCAACTGGTCATAGCCAGAATTTCGCCTGTTTTCACATCTACAGCAATTGCTGTCGCCGAACGGGCGTTATTTGCAACACCAGCAGCAGTCAACTCACGGTACATAATGTATTGCAAACGAGAGTCGATACTTAAAGTGATGTTTTCGCCTGGCTCACCTTCACGAATAACCTCAGAAACTTTTAAGCGGTTACCACGTTTATCACGAATAATTTTTTGTTCGCCATCTACCCCAGACAGTTGTTTATTCAACTGCATTTCCAAGCCTTCAATCCCTTGGCCCTCACTATTGGTTAAACCAATAATCTGAGCATTTGGCTGCGGTTGAGGATAATAACGTTTATATGTTTTTTCAGCATAAACGCCTTGGAAGTTACCCTTTGTAATGAGATCGGCCTGTTGTGGCGGCACTTCTTTTTTCAAAACCAAATAACGAGAACGTGGACGTGCATTCATCTGTTTTTTTAGATCTGCACGATCTAAACCAACCACATCCGCCAACTCATCAAGGTTTAGATTTTTATCTGGTAATTGTCGTTTTAACTTACGATTATTTGGATCTTTTTTTAATTCCGCTGTAATTTCGTCATATAAATGCTTGGTATCAAAGTAATCACGTGGATCAATGACAATTTTCATAATAGGCGTACTAATGGCCAAAGGCACACCATGACGGTCGCTAATAACCCCACGCATTGCCTCAATACGTTCCGTACGCAAAATATTGGCATTGGCCTTGTTTTGTAAAAAGTCTTTATTAATCACTTGCACATAAAATGCACGTGCAATTAATACAACAAAACAGAGCAGTACTGTTGCCCAGAGCAGATAAAACCGCCACATATCGAAGGCAAGAGTTGGTTTTTCCGAAATAGACTGCTGTTTTTTCCGTGTTTGCTTTATTCGCTTATCTACCATACAGCAAGGCCTTACTTATTTTGCTCTGAGGTCATCGGTAAAGAAATTACCACCGTTTCTGCAGCAGGTGGCGAAAACATGCGTAGTTGAGTTACAGCACGCGTACCAATCTGTGCTGTTGCACCGAAGGTTTGTTGCTCAATAAGCAAACGCCCCCATTCAGCATTGAGATCATCACGTTCACGCATATAAGAGCTAAGCTCTCTATAATCATGACGATATTCAAATACTTGAAATACCACCATCATGGCACTGATAAAAACAAGCGCCACTAATACGGTGTATGCCACAACTTTTTTCACCACTTTATTTTCGGTGGTTTCAATTTCATCACTGCTTTTCATTACGCGCCTTTTTGTTCCAAGCGTTCAGCAACCCGAAGCCATGCACTACGTGAACGTGGGTTCGCTTTTACTTCTTCTTCACTCGCACGAACCCGTGAAATTTTCTTTAACCTTCTTGTATCTACCTGTTGCTGAGGCATTCCCCAGCCAATATCTTCTGCCAAAGTCGATTCTTTTTGAATAAATTGTTTGATTAAACGATCTTCAAGAGAATGAAAGCTAATCACAGACAAACGCCCTTTTGGTTTTAGTAAGTCTACAGCTTGTGGTAAAAATACTTCAATATCATCTAGTTCTTTATTAATAGCAATACGAATTGCCTGAAAAGTGCGTGTCGCTGGATGCTTATGTTTTTCCCACTTTGGATGAGCTGTTTTAACAAGTTCTGCCAATTGGGCTGTTGTATCTAGTTTTCCAGCTTGTTTAATCGCTTTTGCAATACGTCGACTATAACGTTCTTCGCCATATTGATAAATAATATTTGCTAATTGTTCTTCTTCAATTTCAAGTAACCACTCAGCTGCGGTTAATCCCTTAGAATTATCCATTCGCATGTCTAAAGGACCATCCTGCATAAAACTGAAACCACGTTCAGCTTGGTCGAGTTGAGGAGATGACACCCCTAAGTCAGCCATAATGCCATCAACACTCATCACACCAATTTCCTGCATTTTTTCTTTAATATCAGCAAAACTGGCATGAATAATGGTAAATCTCGGGTCTTCTTGCGCCAAAGCAGCTGCAACTTCCAAAGCTTGAGGGTCTTTATCAAATGCATATACTCGTGCATTTTCATCAAGTTTCGAGAGCAATAAACGTGTATGCCCACCTCGTCCGAAGGTTGCATCGATATACACCCCTGTTGTGCGATCTGCCAATAAGCTCTCAACGGTCTCAAAAAGTAAGACAGAAATATGCGACATAGGTGTTAAATCATTGCGTAAAAATGTAACTGCACATTATCACCTTGTTTATGACCAACGCCAAACGGCTTTTTGTAGGAAAATATTAATTTTTCATAGATAAAACCGTTTTGTTAGCATTTTTTAAGCAAAAAAAGAAAGCAAGCTTACTTTTTTAAGTTTGCTTGCTTTCTTTATGAATATTTAACTTCTAAGTTTTCTTTTTGGACTATTGTTTTTAGATCATTTTATTTACTGCTTGCCATCATAAATTTGATCAAAAATAGCACCGTTTGCAAAGTGAGTTTTCTGAGCTTTAGCCCAACCACCGAAAACATCATTAATGGTAAATAATTTAATTTTTGGGAATTGCGCTGCATATTTCACAGCCACTTGAGCATTACGCGGGCGGAAATAATGTTTAGCAGCCAATTCTTGACCTAAAGGTGAATATAAAAAGTTCAGATAACCTTTTGCCAAGGTTCGGTTTCCATCTTTATCTACGGTTTTATCTACAATCGCGACAGATGGTTCTGCCAAAATTGAAATTGATGGATAAACAATTTGATATTTATCCTTATCAGGTCCTTTCG
Organism: Acinetobacter sp. D009; assembly: GCF_038562025.1. Lineage (NCBI taxonomy): Bacteria > Pseudomonadati > Pseudomonadota > Gammaproteobacteria > Moraxellales > Moraxellaceae > Acinetobacter > Acinetobacter sp. D009. The sequence continues at coordinate 299,878 of NZ_CP151886.1, read as the reverse complement.
TCGCCAACAAAGCTTCATTTTCCCAAGACAACAAAACATCACCAATGCCACGTTCAGCAAATGTCGTAAGTGAACCACGAGCTCCAGAATCTAGAACTTTCACATTGTGATAAAGCTTTTTCACCAACTCCCGAGCTTTAGCATCATTTCCACCTGGCTGTTTTAAAGCATATCCCCATGCAGAGAGATAAATCCAACGCGGTGCTCCACCTGTTTTAGGGTTAGGGGTGATAATTTCCACACCTGGTTTTGTTAAATCATTCCAGTCGCGTATATTTTTCGGGTTACCTTTTCGTACTAGAAACACGACAGTTGAAGTATACGGGGCAGAATTATTTGGAAATTCTTTTTGCCAGTTCGGCTGAATAAATCCAGCTTTCACAATCTCATCAATATCATTCGCTAATGCTAACGTTACGACATCAGCTTCAAGTCCTGTGGCTACAGCACGGGCTTGTTTGCCAGATCCACCATGTGACTGTTTAAATTCAACATCTTGCCCTGTTCGCTGTTTCCAAAATTTACCAAATGCTTGGTTATATTCTTGATAGAACTCTCGAGTCGGATCATAAGAAACATTTAAAAAAGAGGTAGCTGCTTGAGCCGCTGTTGTCGCTATTCCCACATATAAAGCGACAGCTATTATTGATATTTTTTTCATTTACAAAATCCATCATTCGTTTTAGTTTAACTATATTTTTAATTTTATTTTTTACAATCAATTACTTATATTTATATCTTTTTTATTAATCTTTTTTAGATATATAGCTTAGAATGTCTTAATTATTTCATTTTTGAAAAATTTTGTAATTATTCTTACAACTTATTTAGGACCTTCACTTTATCTACACATTAATTTGTTAAATAATGAAGCGTAAAGGATACATATGGTCTACATTTGAGTCGACTAGTTTAAAATATAGGTAAATTTTGTAAAAAGTGTGACACAGTTCCACTTTTTTATTAATATTTATGTTTAAATCGTAGCATTACCGTAATTTTACATTTTGTTAAACTCAAAAAATAGATGAAATGTAATGAACAGAGGGGATGATTAACAATGAAAATTCATTATGGAAAAGCTTTAAGCTTAAGTTTGGTGCTGAGTTTGGCATCACAGTTTTCTGCAGCAGCAGTACTTAAAGATACTCCAAGCAAAACTGGTTCAGAGAAACAGACTTCGCTTATTGAAAAAGCTTTAGATCAGCAGAAACGTAACCCTATTGTGTTACCTTCTACAAATGATGAGCTTAAAGTTCTAAATACGATTCGCGTTACACCAACTCAAAATTTTCTTGCTGCACAACACGAACGTTTTTCACGTTTTGTTCAGGCAATCTTTCAGCCCCATGCTTCTTAAAACCTGAAACACCCCCTCTTCGTTTCAGTTTTAGCCCAGCCTGACGTTAAATAAAACGTCAGAATATTGGGCTTTTTCGTTATAATAGTTTCAATTTTTATTCTGACCCATTATCTATGAAAGTTCGTACTCGTATTGCACCTTCCCCTACCGGTTTTCCTCATGTTGGCACAGCCTACATTGCTTTATTTAATATGTGTTTTGCGAAACACCATGGCGGAGAATTTATTTTAAGGATTGAAGATACAGACCAACTTCGTTCTACACCAGAGTCTGAAAAAATGATTTTGGATTCATTACGTTGGTTAGGTTTGAATTGGTCTGAAGGTCCAGATGTAGGTGGCCCACATGCACCATATCGCCAATCTGAACGTATGGGAATTTATAAGCAATACGCATTAGAACTTGTTGAAAAAGGTCATGCTTTTTACTGTTTCGCAACCGCAGAAGAACTTGACCAAATGCGTGCTGAACAACAAGCACGTGGCGAGACACCAAAATATGACGGCCGCGGTTTAAAACTTTCTCAAGAAGAAGTGACTCGACGTCTTGAAGCGGGTGAACCTCATGTCATTCGTATGAAAGTGCCTGAAGAAGGTGTTTGTAAATTTAACGACTTGCTACGTGGAGAAGTTGAAATTCCTTGGGCTCAAGTCGATATGCAAGTCCTTCTTAAAACAGATGGTTTACCAACTTACCATTTAGCTAACGTTGTTGATGACCATTTAATGGAAATCACTCATGTATTGCGTGGTGAAGAATGGCTTCCTTCTGCACCAAAGCATCAGTTGCTTTACCAATATTTTGGTTGGGAAATGCCAACTCTTTGCCACATGCCACTGTTACGCAACCCAGATAAATCAAAACTATCTAAACGTAAAAATCCGACATCAATTAACTACTACCGCGATATCGGTGTATTACCAGAAGCCTTACTCAACTATTTAGGCCGTATGGGTTGGTCAATGCCAGATGAAAGAGAAGTTTTCACATTACAAGACATGATGGATAACTTTGACATTCAACGTGTATCACTAGGCGGACCAATTTTTGACGTTGAAAAATTGAACTGGTTAAATGGTCAATGGATCAAAGGTTTAACACCTGGCCAATTATTAGACCGTTTATTAACATGGAAGAGTGATCGCAACACTTTAGAAGACATTGCTGCCGCTATTCAACCACGTATTAATTTACTTTCAGAAGCTGTGAATTGGGCTGGTTTCTATTTTAACCATATGCCACAAATTACTGCTGAAATGTTTGAAAGTAAAAAATTGACTCAAGAGCAAGTTCGTCAAAGTTTACAATTTGCAATTTGGCGTCTTGAAGGTCAGTTTACTTGGAATAATGACACCGTTAGCCAAACCCTAATGGATCTTGCGAATCAGATGGGCATTAAACTACGTGATTTCATGCCAGCGTTCTTTATCGCAATTGCCGGTTCAACGAGTTCAACACCAGTGATGCAATCAATGGTTACGCTTGGGCCTGATTTAACTTTCGCTCGCTTACGTCATGCCTTAGAAATTGTGGGCGGACCGAGCAAGAAAGAAGTTAAAAATTGGGAAAAACTCAATGAGAGCTTAAAATTGCCGAAAAATGACGCAACTAGCGAAGTTTAATTCATTTTTTTGTTGACGTGTGAGCGCATTCACCCTAAGATTGCGCTCACACAAACTGGGGTCATAGCTCAGTTGGTAGAGCGCTACAATGGCATTGTAGAGGTCAGCGGTTCGATCCCGCTTGACTCCACCACGCTCCTTTGTGTTTGCCTCATCAAGTCCCTATCGTCTAGAGGCCTAGGACATCGCCCTTTCACGGCGGTAACCGGGGTTCGAATCCCCGTAGGGACGCCATATTCTGCTTTAAAAATTATAAAAAGACTCTATCGTCACCTTACTGTTTATTCTTTATCTCTTTCTAGATTGCACATTTGTCTATTTTATCTAAAATAGCGTCTTTCTTAATTCTCTCAATGTGTAATATGCAGCCATCTGACAATCAACTAGATGCTCATCAGCATCAGAACAGTACTGCACCTTTAAAAAGAGCCATGAGCACTCGCCATCTTGTGATGTTATCACTGGGCGGAGCGATCGGAACTGGTCTATTTTTAGGTTCAGGGGAAGTCATTTCACAAACTGGAGCTATTGGCGCAATTATTGCCTATATTCTTGGTGGCGCGATCGCTTACATGGTCATGCTCTGCCTAGGAGAACTCGCTGTACACATGCCTGTTTCAGGTTCTTTTGGTGCCTATGCCAAAAAATATATCAGTCCAAGTACTGGCTATATGATTTCTTGGATGTACTGGCTCACATGGACTGCAACGCTTGGAACCGAATTCACTGCCGCAGCCCTACTCATGCAAGAATGGTTTCCACAGATTTCCATGTGGATTTGGACAATTATTTTTGCAGTTACTATCTTTGGCTTAAATATTAGTTCAACGCGTATTTTTGCTGAATCTGAGTTTTGGCTGGCTCTTGTTAAAGTCGTTACTGTCATTGCCTTTATTGTGCTCGGCCTATTAGCAATTTTTGGTTTAATTCCATTCCATGGTGCCCAAACTGCTCCACTATTTAGCAATCTTACGGCTCAAGGCTGGTTCCCTCATGGTTTAATTCCTATTTTTACGACCATGTTAATTGTTAACTTTGCTTTCTCAGGAACCGAATTAATTGGGGTAGCAGCTGGCGAAACAAAAGATCCGGCTCAAAATGTACCAAAAGCGATTAATGCCGCGATCTGGCGCCTCCTAATTTTCTTTGTGGGTACCATCATTGTTATTAGCGCTTTACTTCCTTTCCAACTTGCGGGTTTAGGTGGTGACGGTGTAAGTAGCAGTCCTTTTGTGACGGTATTTAATTATATTGGTATTCCATATGCGGATGACATTATTAGGTTTGTAATCATCACAGCTCTGCTTTCAGCAGCCAATTCTGGCCTATATGCAGCTTCACGTATGATGTGGTCTCTGTCAGAACAAAAATTACTACCTAGTGTGTTTGCGACTTTATCAAAAAGTGGAACGCCAATCGTAGCTCTAGTTGTAACTATGTTCGGTGCAATTCCAGGTTTATTATCAGAGCAATTTGCACCTGAGACTATTTTTAAGAATCTGCTGGGTGTAGCTGCTTTTACCATGGTCATCGTATGGATGAGCATTTGTTTAAGTCAGTTCAATTTCCGCCGCCAATGGTATAGATCAGGTCATACAGTTAAAGACTTAGAATATGCTGCACCTTTATTCCCTATTGTGCCAATTTTAGGTTTTGTTTTCTGTTTCATTACTTGCTTAAGTATGGCAGCAGACCCTGAAATGCGCGCTGGTTTTGTAGGCTGTCTTATTTTTACAGCTTTATGTTATGTCAGTTATTTTATTTTTTATCGTAATAAAGATTAAACCAGTCGTTATTCAATTAAAGTGTAGCAAAAAGCTACACTTTTTTTTGTCTATATACTGGTTTTAAATAACATACCGTTGTAGATTAAAATTTATATTAAAAACAAAATCTTGTATAGAATGAAAATTATATTTATCCATGGGATGAATCAACAAAACTACACAGCACATCGCTTGAAAGAGCATTGGTTAAAAGTGTTTAAGCTCGGCCTAAAACAAATGCCTTGCAGAGTTAATATTCGTGATCTCCATATTCACATGCCATTTTATGGCGACTTAATGACCAAATACCAATTAAGTAACCAATTAGACCTTAACACGTTATTACCTAAATCATTTTTTAATAATTATTTCCCTATTAACGTACACCCAAGTAATCCTCCGACTAGAGAGCACACTCCATTTGTTCCGTTGTTACGTCCCTCAACCGATCAAGCTGATAAAAGCTTCTCAGAACGGCTTTATCTCACTTCTCAATTAGTTAAAGATCGTGTACTGAAAGAACTAGTTGTTTTATTAAATAACTTTCCTAAACTGCATGAAAGTTTGATTCAACAATTCCTCATCGAAACCTATATGTATCTATCTAATCCAGAGTTTATGGAGGAAGTACATCAAAGAATTTTAAAGAAAATGCGAGAAGAAGAAGATTATGTTGTGGTTGGACACTCTCTCGGTTCAGTTATTGCTTTTCAATTATTATCTGATCCCTCTTATCACTTTTCGGTTAAACGCTTTGTCACCTTAGCTTCTCCTTTATCTTTTCGCGTGATTCAAAGTAAGCTCCCGAGTCCAATTTCTAGACCGCCATGTATTTACGGTGATTGGTTTAATTTTTACTCTCAGGATGATTTTTTGACTGCATTTCCATTGTGTGAAGCCCCATTTAATTTTGAACCTGCCATTATTAATCAGAAAATTTATACTTTCGCCAACCAACCTCATGAGATTTTAGGGTATCTACAACATCCGTCGGTCATAAAGGCAATTATTGAGCCTTTTCAGAAAAATGAGGGCTAAATGTATATATTTTCTACAATTTGAGTTATTTTTAATCGCTTGACTGTTTTTTTTAATATTTCTTCAGAAAACTATTTGACACTTTTATTAAATCGACCTAATATACGCCCACCTCTGAAACGTCCCTATCGTCTAGAGGCCTAGGACATCGCCCTTTCACGGCGGTAACCGGGGTTCGAATCCCCGTAGGGACGCCAATATTTTTCAGATGTATGCCTCATATAAGTCCCTATCGTCTAGAGGCCTAGGACATCGCCCTTTCACGGCGGTAACCGGGGTTCGAATCCCCGTAGGGACGCCAAATTCTAAAAAGCCACTGCATAACGTCAGTGGCTTTTTTCTTGCTTAAAAAAATAAAAAGCCAATCAATGATTAGCTTTTCATATGCTCTCTCAACCCGCAATTCCTACTTGTACTTCAAGGCGACCTGACTGCACTCGTAGTCCTCTAATTTCAAACTGATCGACTAACTGCTGTACAAGCTCGCGACTTTCTCTCAAAATATTCAAGCCCGGTAAAATACTAAAATCAGTCAAACTTAAAAGCTTTTCAACCATCCATGAACGGTTGTTAATAAAGTCAATAAATCCCGCTTGCTCTAGGTCAATAAACCACATGCGGTGACCATCGCGTTGGATTCCGGGAATATCGCCAATCAAGTGATTAATGAGTGATGGAATAGGCAACATATTTACGACTTCGAAACCAACTCGACCAATACGGCGCACAGCCCAATTTGACAAGGTGCCGCCATGTCGAATCTGAACATCAAGGCTTTCATCCATTTGACGTAGGCGTAAGAATTTTTCCTGCCCAATACGGCATTCCAATACTTTAAAATCTAAACTCAAACGATACATGAAGCGATGATAATGCCCATCGATCTCGACTTGGAAACTGTCATTGCCGCATTTAATTTTAATATCATCAATTTCGGAGCGATCAATGCGCTTACGAATTTGATTATTTAATAACATTTCGGGTAAGTACAACGTTAAGGTACTTTTGCCCAAAAAAGTTCGCGCCATAATCAACGCGACTTGGCGTGCTGTTTCACTGGTTTCAGACACCATATCTCTTACCGTGCCTGCTGCCAGATTTGTCATTCCGACAACTCCACGTCGTGTATGAGTAGTTACTTGATCGAGCGCGTCCAAAGCAGCATCAGCAACCTCTGCAATATTACGTGTCGTGTCGCTAGCAAACCCAACTGCATCTTGGGCATGTTGCAATGTCTTATGCAGTAATCGACGAGATAATGACGGTTTAGCGGTATCTGGGGTAGCTAAAACCGATGCTGTCGTTGTAGGCTGCGACTTATTGTCATCTTGTTGACCCAAGTCCCTCTCTCCTTTTTATATTTATCCCACATCCTATTCGAGTATTTAAGCTCATTTATTGTGCTAATCACACTTCATTTTTCTGTAGATTAGCATGCTCTACAATATTATTTTAATTTTTATGTGTACGGATAAATCATCTGTTTTTTATATTTCTTTGTTTATTCATAAGTAATTTTTCTGCTAACTCAACGCATTTCATCGATATCTCACAAATTTTTTTCTTTCTGCACATTTCCGTTAGAATAGATTCAAACTAAATGTGGAGTTCTCATGCAATATCGTTGCCCTAAATGTCAAAGTGTTAAAATTATGCCTGTGAGCCAAGGCGTGAACAGCGCAAAACCTGTCGTTCCTAAAAGTCTGGTTATCTTGATTCCTGCAATTTTTGTGCTTTTACTGTTAGTAGTCATTAGCATCTTTATGTGGATTTTTGGCAATGGTGCAGGTAGTTCTCTTCAAATCGCAACAGTAGTTGCATTTGTGGTTACTGTAGGGGCAGGTTTTATGTTCTGGCGTGATTTGCCTGATTTTAAACTGTCTATGCAAGCATTTATGCAGTCACAAAAACACTGGAAATGCCGTGACTGCAATAACGAATGGGAAATTTAAAAAAACTGTTCACATCAGCTTAATGCTGATGTGAATGTGTATTGTCTGCATCATCATGTTTGTGCGAAGCATGCTGAGCAATATGCTGACAATTGATCTCGGCATCGTCCTCAATTTGCAATGTCACTTCACCAATACCATGTTCATGAGAAAGCATTTCAACAGCATCTTGATAGAGCTTGGTACGATCAGCTTCAGGAGCAAATAAGTGCACGGTTAAATGGATATTTTTAGAAGTAATCGCCCACACTTTGAGTTGGTGAATACTCTCAACACCATTTAAAGAAAGTAAATCTGCACGTAGCTTCTCAATATCAACCTCTTCGGGTACACCTTCGAGCAAAATGTTAATACTTTGCTTAAGTAAAACCCATGTTCTTGGCAGCACCCAAAATCCAATCAGTACCGCAATAAGCGTGTCAATCCAGTACCAATTAGTGAAGTAAATAATAATTGCACCAATAATAACGCCTACCGAACCTAGTGCATCACTCAATACTTCTAGATAAGCACCTTTCACATTTAGGCTGTTATTGGCACTCGACATCAGGATTTTCATTGAGATGAGGTTAATCACTAAACCAATAGTCGCTACAACCAACATTCCCACACTTTGAATTTCGGGTGGCTTAGAGAAACGAATATAGGCTTCATATAAAATATAAATTGCCACAACGAACAGCATGAGTGCATTAAATAAAGCGGCCAGAATTTCAAAGCGCTGATAACCAAAAGTACGTTTATTATCAGCAGGGCGTTTTGAAATCTGAATTGCGACCAGAGCAATTGCCAAAGCAGCTGCATCTGTAAACATATGCGCAGCGTCAGAGAGCAATGCCAGACTTTGTGTGATTAAACCTGCAATAACCTCAACAATTAAAAATGTCGTAGTAAGCGCCAAGGCAATCGTTAATTTCTTGGCATTACCTTCAGTCACTACAGCATGACTATGGTCATGACCATGTTGTCCACCCATTTTGCGGACTCCTTATTATTTATCTTTATGGTGAGGTAAAAGTAACCATGAATTCATGTTTACCTTTACCTATTTCAAATACTTTTCTGACTCAAACTTTTTCATCAAAAAAGATATCTCAAATCGATGACATTATGAATGCTCAACTTTATTCGTCTTGCTTTCATTCATCCATCGATAAATGACTGGCAATAAAACCAGCGTTAGTATCGTAGATGAAATAATGCCACCGATTACTACCGTTGCCAAAGGTCGTTGTACCTCTGCACCAGTTCCAGTTGCCAAAGCCATTGGAATAAAACCGAGGGAAGCAACGAATGCCGTCATTAATACAGGGCGTAATCGCAGTACAGCACCTTTCCAAGTTGCAGCATGAACATCTAGAGTTGCTCTTAGCTCTTTAATGAATGTGAGCATGACCAAACCATTCAATACCGCAACACCTGATAGAGCGATAAACCCGACTCCAGCAGACATAGAAAGCGGAATATCTCTCAGCCATAAAGCCACTAATCCACCAGATAAAGCGAAAGGAACCCCGCTAAATACAAGTAAACTATCTTTAAAGTTACTAAATACCGCCATCAGCAATACAAAGATCATGATGAGCGCCATCGGTACAACGATTTGCATTCTTGCAGTGGCAGAAGCAAGGTTTTCAAATTGTCCTCCATAACCCAACCAATAACCGCTAGATAGCTTTTGCTGCGCCAGTTTGCTTTGCATCTCTTGTACAAAAGATCCAAGGTCACGATCACGCACATTTGCTGTCACAATCACTCGGCGCTTACCATTTTCACGGCTCACTTGAGCAAGGCCCAGAATATTTTCAACCTTGGCAACGTCTTGTAACTGGATCAGACCACCGTTTGGTAAGCGAATCGGTAATTGTGCTAGCTGCTGAGGCGTACGCATGTCTTCCTGCAAACGAATCACAAAATCGAAACGTCTATCACCCTGTAAAATTTGACCTACACTCTGTCCTCCAATACTCGCAGCGACAATATCCTGAATAGACTTGACTGATAATCCATATTGAGCAGCCAGAGCATGATCAACATCTACATTCAGTAATGGTAAACCATCAGTCTGTTCAACTTTGACTTCACTGGCACCTGGAATGCTACGTAGCTGTTGGGCTATTTTTTCCGCTTCCTGATTGAGGACCTGCATATCATCCCCAAAAACTTTCACCCCGATATCACTACGTACACCTGAAATGAGTTCATTAAAACGTAGTTCAATCGGTTGCGAGAATTCACTGTTATTACCAGGAATCTGATTCACGAATTGCAGCATTCTGGTACGCAATTCATCTATCGTTTCTTTAGGGTTTGGCCATTGATCGTGTGGTTTTAATAGAACAATACCATCGGAAATATTAGGAGGCATGACATCGGTAGCAACCTCGGCTGTTCCTGTTCTTGCAAAAATGGCTTTAATTTCGGGAAAAGCTTTCAGTAACTGCTTTTCCACATTCTCCTGAATCTTAAGTGACTCTTCTATGCCTGTGCTCGGTGCACGCATGAGTTGTAGTGCAAAATCACCCTCACTGAGTTGAGGTGCGAACTCACTCCCCACTCTTGTTGCAATAGCACTTGTCAAAATTAAGATGCTGACCGCTGCTGTGACAACAACATATCGAAAGGCATATGCTTTATCGAGTAAGCCTGCATAACCTTTTTTCAGCGTCATCATCCAGCGGCTTTCTTTTTCCTTCACTTCACCCGTAACAAACAGAGCTACTGCTGCCGGAACAAAGGTCACAGATAAAATAATTGCTCCCAATAATGCTAGGACAACGGTCATTGCCATAGGATGAAACATCTTTGCTTCAACGCCTGCTAAAGCAAAAATTGGTAGGTACACGACCATAATGATGATCTGACCAAATATCAATGGTCGGCGTGCTTGTTTAGCCGCTAGAAAGACCTCAGTGAAACGTTCGGAACGTGTTAATAAGCGACCTTTTAAATGCTGCGCTTCAGCTAAACGCCGAATACAGTTTTCAACAATAACAACGGCCCCATCAACAATGATCCCGAAGTCCAAAGCGCCCAGACTCATCAGGTTGGCACTGATTTTTTGTTCCGCCATACCTGTTAAGGTAAAAAGCATTGCCAATGGGATAATACAAGCAGTGATTAAAGCGGCGCGAAAGTTTCCTAAAAAAATAAAAAGAATAACGATGACTAAAATCGCCCCTTCAATCAAATTTTTAGCTACTGTTTTAATCGCTTTATCTACGAGGCTACTACGATCATAGACTGTTTCAATCACCACGCCCTGAGGGAGTGATCTTTGAATTTCCTGAACTTTATCGTCAATCGCCTTAGCAATAGTTTTACTGTTTTCACCCATCATCATCATGGCGATACCTAAAACAGTTTCCTGTCCATTATAGGTAGCCCCACCCGTACGCAAGTCATGACCAATCGATACTGACGCTACATCGGCAACCCGTATAGGTAAACCGTTTTTCGTGGCGACCGTAACATTCTGAATGTCTTGTATCGACGTCAGCATACCCGGAACACGAACTGTGAGTTGCTGGCCATTCTCTTCAATAAATCCGGCACCGCGGTTTTCATTGTTATTTTGAAGCGCATCTTGTAAATCGGTGAGAGGAATCTGCAACTGTTGTAACCGCGTTAGATCTGGAGAGACCACATAGGTTTTGTTATATCCACCAATGCTATTAACCTCGGCTACCCCTTGTACACGTTGTAACTGGGGCCGAATAATCCAGTCTTGAATTTCACGCAGGTCCATCGCGCTATAAGCTGAACCATCTGCTTTTTTAGCATTTGGCTCTGCTTTTACCACCCATTGATAAATCTCACCGAGTCCAGTCGAAATTGGAGACATTTGCGGATCAATGCTATCTGGTAAAGCACTCTTAGCTTCTTGTAAACGTTGGTTAATCAGCTGTCTTGCCCAGTAAATGTCAGTACCATCTTTAAAGATAATCGTGACCTGAGAAAGACCATATCTGGAAATTGAACGAGTCTGCTCCAGATTTGGAATACCAGACATGGCATTTTCAATCGGATAAGTAATCCTTTGCTCAACTTCTGGTGCTGTAAAACCATTGGCCTGACTATTGATTTGTACCTGTACATTGGTGATATCAGGCACAGCATCAATTGAAAGTTTTTGATAGCTATAAATTCCGACACCAATCCAAGCAATAACAAACATCATGACCCAAATGGCGTTGTTAATTGAAAACTGAATAATTCGATCAAACAAACCTTCAGCCTTTGGCAAATCAGGTTTATTAATGTCCATGCTCGGCCTCCCCTTTTTCAAGTTCGGACTTGAGCAAGAAACTACCTTGAGTCACATATTGCTGTTTTTCGGTAATTCCGGATTTAACCTCTACCCATTGTGCATCTGAAGAATAATTGCCTAACTCAACGGCAACAGGAGCAAAATGAATTTTATCTTTCTCCTGTTTTGCAATAAAGACGACATTCTTTCCATCAATCTGTTGTATCGCTGTCTTGTTAACCCGTAATACAGTCGCTGCATTATTTTGTTTCAGTAACACATTGACCATTAGGTTAGGGCGTAATTCTTTTGAAGGTGTCAGTACCTTGGCACGAACCTGTAAACGACCAGTTTGAGTATCTGCTTCTGAAGTTAGGCTTTGTACCTGCGCTTTGAAAATATTGTTCGTTTGCAACGATTTAAATTCAATTTCCTGATTAGGCTGAATATTAGTATTTGCACTTGGTAGCACAAATTCGACCCATAACTGATCTAGGCGATCAATAACAAATAATTGTTTTTCAGGACCAATTTGCTCACCAATGACAATATCTTTATTACTGATTACACCACTTAAAGGTGCAGTTAAAACATATCGGCCTTTACTTGAGCGATTCGCTCCCAAAGCAGATAAACGGCTATTTGCGGCCTGCACCTGAATCTGTGCCTGACGATATGCATTGTAAGCGCGCTGGTAATCTTGACGTGCTGAAACACCCTGTTCCCACAATTGTTTTTCACGTTGATAATCTTGCTGCGCTAATGTCAGTGCTTCTTGTGCCATGCTTAAGTTAGCTTGTTGATCAACCAAATCCGGCACAAATAAAGTCGCAAGTGCCTGACCCTTTTCAACTTGCTGTCCCAGTGCAACATTTACGCTGTCTACTCGTGCAGAAAACGTAGAAGAGACATGTGCTTGCTGGTCTGTATTTACAACAAGTTTGGCAGGATAAGAGAGGCTCTGTTCAACTTCTCCACGTCCTACTTGCTCTAACTTCACTCCATATTCAACCAGTTGCTTAGAAGTGAGGTTTAAACTTCCTTCCTCTTTTTCAGATTCCTCATGACCAGCTTCACCCTCTGCATGCTCTTCTTCACCTTCATCAGTATTAGGCTGCTTTTTTCCAGAGAAAAATAACCAAGCACTTAAAACAAGGCAGACGATCAGCAATAAAAGAGCAATAAGCCATTGGTTTTTCATTTTTTTAACTGACATTACTCTGCCCCTCCAACTGTCGGCAACTTATAGGTGTCTTGCCATAAATTTTGATTAATTTGATTTAATGCATCTCCAGACATCACCATATTTGGATCGATCCCGAGAGCTAAACTTTCTGCCTCAATTGCTTTTTGCCAAGCAGATTTAAGGAGTTGAACTTTTTTCAAGCGTTGTTCTTGTAATTGAAGGGTAGATTGCTGAACATCGGTAATTGCAAATTTACCGACTTTAAAGCCAAGCAACATTTTCTCTTGTACCGTCTCTGATAAAGGGATTTGCTGCTCATTCATTAAATTATATTGCTGCTTTAAACCCGCTAACTCGTACTGTAGAGTACGAATAGAATTCTCACTTTGCTTTTTATAAAAGCTTTGCTGCTGGTCAATTAAATCGAGTTTGCTTTGAGCAACTTTTAGTGCATATTGCTGGCGATTAAAAATGTTTAAAGGAACTGCTATACCTACTCGGATCTGATTTTCGGTACTGCTCGTTTCTGAGGTTTTACTACGAACCACGCCCATATTTACAGTAGGCGTAGGCCGATTTTTTGCCTTTAAATAATTAATTTCAGAATTTTGTTGTATTGCTTGAAGCCGCAGGGACTGTTCTAACAAATTCTGTTTTAGATATTGATCGATATCACCTTCATTTTTTAAAGGCCACACACTTTTTATATCTGGACGTAACGTGAAGTTATCTTCTGTCTCACCCCATAAGTTAGCCAATTTTCTTTTAGCACTACTCAGTGATAATTCAACTTCCTGATATAAACGCTGATTTTCAACATGCGTCATGAGAGTTCGATCTAAATCAACCTGAGCAATACTGCCTGCCTGAAAGCGTAAGCGGGTAGCATCAAGAAGATTTTTACTCGTTCTTAATTGGGCTTTAGCAACTTCATGTTCAAGCTCTAAAATAGATACTTGTGACCATAAATATTTTACCGCTAGCTTCAGTTGAGCCTCATATAAAACTTGATTTAACTCAACTTGATTTTGCTGAACACTTGCCAGTTTTTTTGCTGCAGAACGTACACCAAAAATATCTAGCTTTTGCGAGATCCCAAGTTCTAATTCCTGATCTTTTCCAGATTTAAAACCCGTTTGCTGTACAGAAACCGTCGGATTTTCCCATAGCTGGCTCTGTTTGATATTGCTCTCGGCGATATCTTGTTGAGTTTGCCAAATTCCTGTTTGAGTCTGAAACTGCTTAACCTGATCGAGCACCTGTTCAAACGTTAAAACATTCTGTACCTGCTGCGATTGAGTATTCTCAGCAAGATTCTGATTTGAACTAGCAGCAGTTGTTACAACGCTAGTTGAAAGCGCAACTGCAACAACTAATGATTTAAGTACACAAGACGTACTCAGACTAACGAAACTTTTTTCGTATAAAAAAATAGACATAAAATAACCCTATGAAATAAATAATATTTCTGGTGGGCTAATTTTCGGCTACCCCACCTATAGCAGGGTTAAAACAGGAGGCGGGTCTTGTTTAGAGATATGAGGGGACTTATAAGAATTGGACCAATAATATTGTTGTTTTGGCTCAGATGACTGTATTAACGGTGAAACAAGTTTTTCTTGTGCTTCTACAATCACAACATGAAAACATGAAGGTAAATGATCATGATGATCGGACAAGTTTAAGGGAGCTTTATGAGTCCCCGCGATATCTGTCTTTTCCGTATGGCTATGCTGTGAAGCTTCATAACTCAACGCTGCATGATGACCAAAATGATGTAATGCCTTTTCCTGATTTTCATGGGCGCAAAATGCCGCTGCCACATTCCATAAACTTTGGAATATAAGCAAACAGAATAAGACGGACATGAAAAGTGCAGAACGTGGCAACAGCACACCATTAAACTAAGAAGTTGAACAAAGCCACTATAGCAGGCAGTGGGCATGTAATAAAATTACATCTAATAAGTAGCAGTATAGAAGCGATTCTAATCTCGCTTGAGTAAAGATAAGAATAAATCATTAAGAATCTCTATCTTTACTCATAGGAAACTAATTATTAAGTAATTAGTTTCCTACAAAATAAAAATTATTTACGCTTACAAGTTAAATGAGGGTTCTTACTTTCTTCAGCTTTAGCTTTTGTTTCTTGCTGAGACTTAATATTCTTTTCGAGAAATATTAACCCTCCATCAGCATGAGCCAAACTTGTTGAAAGAAGTAAAAGCATCAAAACCGATTTTGTATTTAGTTTAATAGACATAATAATCACCAGATCTAAATATTCCGAATTTATTTAAGGACTTAACCCAGAAATAGAATTAATTTTTCGCATGCCTGAGTTAATCAATTTAGGACAAATCTTCTGAGTCACTAAGAAGCATGCGGATATACTTTCATTTCATTTTTAGAACCAACTAAACAATGAAGGGAGGACACCGTGTAGACGCAACTCATCAAAAAGTTGGACTAAGGCCGCAACCCAGATAAACCACACCACCTGCGTCAAAAAAATACGGAAATGCTTCGGCGAAACCTGATAGAACTCAGGCTCTTTAAAATTTTTGAAACTTGGTAAAAAGCGTGGAATTGTCTTTATATAATCTGAATATGCAGTTCCATATTTTTCACTTAGGAATGCTTCTTCTTGGCGTATAACAAAATGGTAGTAACAGAGAAAATAAAGCGTGAATACTATTGGAAAGATAAACGTCTCTGTAATCAACATGATCCCGACTCCACCCAGATAACTAAACAGATAGAGTGGATTTCTACATAAAGAATAGGGACCGTCTGTCACCAACTTGGCATTCTTAAATCCGGAAATGTAAAGACTGCACCATATTCTTCCCATTACTCCGCTGCCCACAAAAAACCATCCAAAGAACCATAAAATATGTTCTATAAATGCCGCTTGGAAATGCCATTTACTAAAACTTAAAGCAAGAATAATAGCTAAAATCAGCCCAATCACTCGGGAGCTCACAGTTCTAACACGGGGGGTAAATAAAATATTCATTTCCATAAACCTCCATCACTGTGAATCATCAGAGATGAGATAACCGATTCATTAAAATGATATTTTTGTTTTCCCGAAAGATTTGACAGAACCTTATATCCCGCCTTGTCATTAACATAAAGACGTGAATGTTTAAGCGAGTAATCTACATAGAAGATTGCTGCGCTTTGTTTGCACATATAATTAAGCATAAAATAACCCTTTGAAATAAATAAATTTCTGGTGGGTTATTTTTCGGCTACCCCACCTATAGCAGGGTTAAGACAGGAGGGGGATTTAAAGAGCCAAGATACGGAGACTGATAAGAATTAGACCAGTAATAGATTTGTGAAAGCTCATGTACACGCACAAAAGGTTCTTGAGCTTGTTGTGCATTTTCAGTCATCACTACATGAAAACATGAAGGTAAATGATCGTGATGATCTTGCCAGCTTAATGGAGCATTATCAGAATTTTCTACAATACCCACATGTTCAGTCTGCATATGGTCTGAAGATTGATATACATTTAAATCTGCATGATGACCGAAATGTTGTAATGCCTTTTCCTGATTTTTATGCACGCAAAATGCCGCTGCCACATTCCATAAGCTTTGGAATATAAGCAAACTAAACAAGACGGACATAAAAACTGTAGAACGTGGCAACGGTACACCATGACAGTAAATTGCACAAAGTCACTATAGCAAGCGATACCAATGTAATAAAATTACAAAATGATTTTTGGTTAATTTATCGCTGTTTTAAAAAAGTTTTTTCTTTAGAAAAATTAATTTCCTGTTTGAGTTCCTGTAATGTATAAACTATTTTCTACCCTACTCGTTGTCGTCTGTTTAAATTTGAGTGCTTGTGCCACGACATTACTTTCAGAAGCTTTACCTAACGAAACCACAAAAACCGAGAAAATCATTTTAGCAAAAGATCAAATCATTGCTTTAGGACAAGCTGTTCAAAACCAGCAAGAACAAGGGATCGTCTTTGTAGGCAAAGACTATAATTATTTAATGACCGAGGGAAGCGCTGAGCTATCAAAACTTCTTCATGCAATCCCAGCTGATCAGCGAAGTCTGACCAATCCATCCCCACTGGTACTGACCATGGATGACCCAAATCATTTTCATGGTGTTTTACAAATACGCTATAACACGCGTATGGTTGATTTAAATGACTCGCAAAAAGACTTATTAAAATCCCTCGGCTTTAGACAAAATTTCGATATTATTCAAAATCAGCAAAAGGCACCTTATCCCTATATCAATATTTTTTTTAAAGGCCAGCTCTATCAATCACAGGGAGCTAAAAAAGTCGAAAAAACCTTAGCGCAACCTTATCCAATTATCCTGCAACAGGAAAATAAAATTACCAAAAAACATCCTTTGAAAAAGGTGACCCGTATGGTGCTCTATCCATTTGCCATGACCTTCGACGTGATTACGGTCGTTCCGTCACTGATGTGGTCTGATTTACGTGGCGAATTTAATAATTAATATTTCCAAATGCTTAAATAAAAAAACCAGCCCTTAGGCTGGTTTTTTAAATTAACAGAGATTATCCGCTAATTTTTTTGTATTTAGTACGTTTTTGAACAGCGTCTTCACCTAAACGTGACTGACGGTATGCTTCATATTCTGCATAGTTACCTGTGTAGAATTCTGGCTGTTCATTTTCGAATGACAAGATGTGTGTCGCGATACGATCAAGGAACCAACGGTCATGCGATACCACCATTACCGTACCTGGGAATACAAGAATTGCATCCTCAAGCGCACGTAAAGTTTCAATATCCAAGTCGTTTGATGGCTCATCCAGTAAGATAACGTTTGCACCTTGCTGTAAAATTTTCGCAAGTTGTAAACGGTTACGCTCACCACCAGACAATTCGCCTACGCGTTTTTGCTGATCTTGACCTTTGAAGTTAAAGCGGCCGATATAAGCACGTGAAGCAATTTCATAATCGCCCACTTTCAAGATATCTAAACCACCAGACACTTCTTCCCAAACAGTTTTGTTATTGTCTAAAGTGTCGCGAATCTGACCCACGTAAGCCACTTTAACTGACTCACCTAAAGTCACAGTACCTGTATCAGGTTGTTGTTCGCCAGTCATCATACGGAATAAAGTCGTTTTACCCGCGCCGTTTGGACCAACGATACCCACAATTGCTGTTGGAGGTACAGTAAACGATAAGTTTTCGTACAATACGCGGCCGTCAAATGATTTGCTGATACCTTCCACTTCCACAACTTTATTACCCAAACGAGGGCCAGGTGGAATGTAGATTTCAGACGTTTCATTACGTTGCTGGAATTCTTTAGAGTTAAGCTCTTCAAAACGCTCCATACGCGCTTTGTTTTTCTTTTGCTGACCTTTCGCATTTGAACGAACCCATTCAAGTTCTTTTTTCAAAGCTTTAGCAAAAGATTCTTCTTGTTTCTGCTCTTGTTCTAAACGAGCATTTTTTTGCTCTAACCAAGAAGAATAGTTACCTTGGTAAGGAATACCATGTCCACGGTCAAGCTCCAAGATCCACTCGGCAACGTTATCTAAGAAATAACGGTCATGCGTAATCGCAACGATTGTGCCAGGGAAATCTTTCAAGAAGCGCTCTAACCAAGAAACAGATTCTGCATCCAAATGGTTCGTCGGTTCGTCAAGAAGCAACATGTCTGGCTTCGAAAGCAATAAACGACAAAGTGCTACACGACGGCGTTCACCACCTGAAAGCTTAGTTACGTCCGCATCCCAAGCTGGAAGGTTCAAGGCATCTGCCGCGATTTCAAGCTGGTTGTTTAGGTTGTGCGCATCCCAAGCATGGATAATTGATTCTAATTTTTCCTGCTCTTTTGCAAGTGCATCAAAATCAGCATCCGGGTCTGCATATTCTGCAAATACCTGATCAAGACGTTCTAAAGCATCTAAAGCTTCACGTACGCCATCTTCAACGTTACCACGAACGTCTTTAGTCGGATCAAGAGGTGGCTCTTGCTCTAAATAGCCGATTTTAATTCCAGGTTGTGCACGAGCTTCACCAGAGAAATCTTTATCTACGCCAGCCATAATACGAAGCAAGGTAGATTTACCTGCACCGTTCAAACCGAGTACACCAATTTTGGCACCCGGGAAAAATGATAAAGAGATGTCTTTCAAGATTTCGCGCTTTGGCGGAACCATCTTAGACACTCGGTTCATCGTATAAATATATTGGGCCACGCAGGACTCCTCAATTGAAAAACCAATACATCGCATAAGCGATAAATAATCGCGCGTATTATACGCTGAAAACCTCGATGACTTGAAGTTATGATTTCCATCGTACGGATTTATCAAACAATTTTCTTTTTCAATAAGTTGCAAAATGTTTATGGATAAGATTTGTACAGCGTTTCAGCGTATATTTTTCTATCTATATTCCTAAAATTAGAAAACAAACCAGAATTTGTGCAATTTTCTATTTAACTTTTAAGCTAGACTCGCTCAATATTTAACTCACGAAGATGAAGTAATCATGACTTATAAAGATGAAACCTTAGCAATTCACGCTGGCTATTCACCCGAAGCAACAACAAAAGCGGTTGCGGTCCCTATTTATCAAACCACTTCATATGCATTTGATAATACACAGCACGGTGCCGACCTTTTCGATTTAAAAGTTCAGGGCAATATTTATACTCGCATTATGAACCCGACCACTGCTGTGCTTGAGCAACGCCTTGCTGCACTCGAAGGCGGAATTGGTGCTTTAGCCTTGGCTTCTGGAATGGCAGCGATTACCTATGCTGTCCAAACGATTACAGAAGCGGGAGACAACATTGCCTCCGTCTCAACTTTATATGGCGGAACTTATAATTTATTTGCCCACACCTTACCAAAACAAGGCATTGAAGTTCGCTTTTTTGATTATCAGCAGCCTGAAAGCTTACGTAACTTAATTGATGATAAGACTAAACTTGTTTTTGTTGAATCAATTGGGAACCCACTCGGAAATATTATCGATTTAGAAGCAATTTCAAAAATTGCACATGAATATGGCGTACCTGTCATCGTTGATAATACCGTTGCTACCCCTGCCTTATTAAAACCATTTCAATATGGCGCCGATATCGTTATCCATTCGCTTACGAAATATATTGGTGGTCATGGCAATAGTATTGGTGGTGCAATTATCGATAGCGGTAAATTCCCTTGGGGTAAATATCCAGAGCGTTTTAAAGTTTTGAATACACCAGACCCAAGCTATCACGGCGTTAATTATGTTGAGGCATTAGGTGAGGCTGCCTATATAGCACGAGCTCGCGTTGTACCATTGCGTAATACAGGTGCTGCAATTAGCCCGCTCAGTGTCTTCTTGATTTTACAAGGCCTCGAAACTCTAAATCTCCGCATGGAGCGTCATACTGAAAATGCGCAAAAAATTGCAGAGTATTTACAGACCCATCCAAAAGTAAAATGGGTGAATTACGCAGGTTTAAAAGATCATCCGCAGCACCAGCTTGCTCAAAAATATGTAAAAGGTAAACCTTCTGCAATTTTATCTTTCGGTGTACAAGATGGGCGTGAAGGAGGTACTCGATTCATCGATTCACTTCAGCTATTTACTCGTCTTGTAAACATTGGTGATGCGAAAAGTTTGGCTTGCCACCCTGCAACTACGACTCACCGCCAGCTCAATGAACAAGAGCTTAAATCTGCTGGTGTAAGTGAAGATATGGTTCGTCTTTCCATTGGAATTGAGCATATTGATGACTTAATTGCCGATTTAGACCAAGCACTTTCAGCTGTATAAATTTTAAACCATTCAACAAGCCTCTGGAAATAGAGGCTTTTTTCATTTTTTTGTTCATTATATAACTAAAATAATTAATGGATTAAGATACTATTTTAGAGTTTTTACTCTAAATAAATTGTTAAATTTCATATATTTACAGACTAGACAATTTTTAAACATCTATTAAGATAAAGACAATATTTATGAGTTCATCTGGATGAACCTACGGTTGTAAAAAATAAAAATTACATACCGGAATAAATAGTCCCTGCCCCTACTTAGGTAAAATGCTGTGAATAAAAAATTAGAAGCTCTGTTCCAGGAAAAGGTACAAGATAAAGTCATTTTAGTGACAGGCGCCTCGAGTGGAATCGGATTAACGATTTCAAACAAACTTGCTGATGCTGGAGCCCATGTTTTACTGGTTGCCCGTACTCAAGAAACTTTGGAAGAAGTAAAAGCAGATATCGAAAAACGTGGCGGTAAGGCATCAATTTTCCCATGTGATCTCAACGATATGGAAATGATTGACCAAGTTTCTAAAGAAATTTTAGCGACTGTGGATCACATTGATATTTTAATTAATAACGCAGGTCGCTCTATTCGCCGTGCTGTACATGAGTCTTATGATCGTTTTCATGACTTTGAACGCACCATGCAATTAAATTATTTTGGCGCGGTTCGCCTAGTTCTCAATATATTGCCGCATATGATTCAGCGTAAAGATGGACAAATCATTAACATTAGCTCGATTGGTGTTTTAGCAAACGCTACTCGCTTCTCTGCATATGTCGCATCTAAAGCAGCGCTTGATGCATTTAGCCGCTGTCTATCTGCCGAAGTTCATGCACACAAAATCGCGATTACTTCAATTTATATGCCATTGGTTCGTACCCCAATGATTGCACCAACTAAAATTTATAAATATGTTCCAACCCTTTCACCTGAGCAGGCTGCTGACTTAATTGCTTATGCAATTGTAAAACGTCCAAAACGTATGGCAACCAACTTAGGTCGCTTAGCTTCAATGACTTATTCTGTAGCGCCAGGCATCAATAATATGTTTATGTCGATTGGTTTCCGTTTATTCCCAAGTTCAGATGCAGCGAAGGGACAAAAAACCGAGAAATTAAACTGGGCACAAAAAGCTTATGCACGTATTTTCCCGGGTGAACACTGGTAATTTTGAGTTAAACGCATAACGAATAAAAAGCGCCTTAAATAAGGCGCTTTTTTTAACTAAAGAACTGATCAATCAAGAAACTGAACGTGCCCTGTTTTTACATCGTAAATCGCACCCACAACTACGATCTCACCTCGATCAACCATATCTTTAAGTACACTGCTGTTATTAATAATGTACTGGATGTTGTAATGAACGTTCATTGCTGTGACTTGGCTAATAAAAGCATTACCTAATTCACGTGGCTGCATAATGTCATATACGCTATCAACCGAATGCATTAATGGTCCAAGCACATATTGAATGTGTGGCATTTCTTTCACATCAGACACTTGCTTTTGCTCTAAACGCAATTGACATGCACTCGTCACCGCACCGCAATCAGTATGTCCTAAAACCACAATCACTTTAGAGCCTTTAGCCTGACAAGCAAACTCAAGTGAACCCAATACTTTTTGCCCAGCAATATTACCTGCAATTCGTAAGCTAAACAGATCACCAATACCGACATCAAAAATCATTTCGGTAGGGGCACGTGAGTCCATACACCCAAGGACTGCTGCAATCGGATGTTGCCCTTCATCTGCAGTCACACGAATTTGTCGGTAAATATCTCGTTGTAGACGTTCATTTTTTACAAAACGTTCGTTCCCTTCTTTAAGTAGGTTAACGACCTGTTGTGGACTCAGCTTTTGTTGCAAATCATGCGTACTAATATCAATATCAAGTACCGCATCATCAACATCTTGATAGTGCTGTTTGAACCCGACCAATTTAAGGTTTACCTGACGTTTAATAGCCGTTTCACTTTGATAATCTTGAATAACTTGATAGATATCAGGATCAATCGAATCACACTGAGTTGCATCAATAATAAGTTGCTGATGTTTATGTACATGTTCCAATGCCGAAATAAGCGCAGAACGATTAAGAAAGGTAACTTGAGAAGGAAGCTCAATACGAGTCACTACGCCATGCAAACGCTTCTCTCTATAAACACGAATACCTTTATTAAAATTACCATAGAGAATAAAAGCACTACTGGTGAACAGACCAATTAAAATTCCCATTAAAAGATCGGTCAGTAAAATTGCAACTAAGGTAATAATAAAAGGTAAAAACTGTTTCCAACCTTTTTGATAAAGCTGTTTGAATAGTTTTGGATGGGTAAGTTTAAAGCCTGTCACGATGAGGATCGCAGCCAATGCAGACAAAGGAATCATGTTCATTAATGGCACGAAGAATAAAACCGCTAACAGCAACAATACCCCATGAATAATGGTAGAGCACTTACTACGCGCGCCTGTATTCGCATTCACCGAACTTCGCACAATCACTGAAGTCACGGGCATGCCACCTATTAAGCCCGAAACGATATTCCCTGTACCTTGTGCCCAAAGTTCACGATTCGGCGGAGAAGAGCGTTTTTGAGGATCGATTTTATCTGCAGCTTCTAAATTCAATAAGGTTTCTAAAGAGGCCACAACAGCCAGAGTAATTGCCCCTGTGTAAATCATAGGTTCCGCTAAATAGCTAAAATCAGGGAAAATTAATACTTCTTCGGGAGCTTTTAATATATTCGGCAATTGAATGAGGTTATCAATTTGCACTGCCCATGCAGAGCCGATACTCACTAAAACAAAATTTAAAACTGCTGCTAGCACAACTGCAATCAAAGCCGAAGGTAAAGCTAGTTTTTTAAGCGGACTGCTATCCCACGCTAAAATTAAGAATAGACTGAGCAAACCAATAAGCGCAGCGCCTCCATCAAAATGTTGAAGGAATGCATCTGGTGTTGAAGTCCAAACCTGTTTCCATGAAAAATCAGAAAGTCCAAACAGATAAGGCAATTGCGTGGCAATCAGGATCACGCCAATAGCGGCTAATAACCCTAAAATGACATTATTTGGGATAAAGTTCGCAAAGAACCCTAACTTAAATAATCCAAATAGAATTTGTAGAACACCGGCAAAAATAATACATAATAAAAAGGCGGCATAATTGCCGCCTAATTGTTCTAACTGTACAAGGATGACAGCAGTCAGCCCTGCCGCTGGGCCTGCAACGCTAATGTGAGAACCACTCAGTAAACCCACAATAATGCCGCCCACAATACCTGCAATAATACCAGAGATGATGGGAGCACCTGAGGCTAAAGCAATACCCAAACACAGCGGTAATGCCACGAGGAATACGACAACTCCGGACAAGAGGTCTTTTAAATGAAATCTATTTTTCAGGTTTAAAACCGACATAAAACAACCATTTATAATATAAAGAAATAAGCAAAGTTGTACTATTACAGCCTGAAAGTGAGTAAATGCTTCAAGGCTGGGTTGATGATGTCGAACAACTGAATATCATTAAAGTTTAGTTATGCTATAACGTTGTGTATTTAATTGTGTATTTAACAACGATTTGTTGATCTTAAGATTCACCTCATCTTTACGACTGTTTTTTTCTTATTTCGCTTTTATATAATTATTAAAAAAGTAATATTTTAACCCATAAAAAAAGCCTCCAATTGGAGGCCTTTTTATCAATTAAAGACTCTTATTTAGAACCTTTAATTCCTGCTTGTAATAACAATGCACCTAAACCACCAATCTTTTGTTCTTGTGGTTTCTCTTGCTTGCTACGCTGAGGGCGTTCAGCTTGATCTTTACGTGGTTGAGGACGTTTACCTTGAGGCTTACGTTCAAAACGCTGTTCTGTATTTTGTTCACGGCGTGGTGGACGCTGTGCTTTTACAGGTGCAGAACCTTCAGCACGCATACTTAAGTTCACGCGGTTACGTTCAACATCAACCTGCATAACACGCACTTGTACGATCTGGCCTGGTTTTACAACCTTATGCGGGTCAGAAACGAACTCGTTCGCTAATTCAGAAATATGAACTAAACCATCTTGATGTACACCAATATCAACGAAAGCACCAAAGTTTGTGACATTAGTGATCACACCCTCAAGTTGCATACCTTCAGTTAATTGGCCCACTTCAGTGATATCTTCGCG
This sequence comes from Acinetobacter sp. D009, assembly GCF_038562025.1. Lineage (NCBI taxonomy): Bacteria > Pseudomonadati > Pseudomonadota > Gammaproteobacteria > Moraxellales > Moraxellaceae > Acinetobacter > Acinetobacter sp. D009. Next base: position 274,722 of record NZ_CP151886.1, on the reverse strand, counting down.
GAATTTAGCAGTACGGAACTCTGGGCGCGGGTCACGACCTGGTTTTTCAAGTTCAGCTAATACGTCTTGTACTGTTGGCAAACCAAATTTGTCATCAACAAATTCATCAGCTTTTACTTGGCGAATGATTTCGGTATTACCAATGATGTCTTTCACAGTTGTCGCTTTTGCTGCAACAATTTTCTCAACAAGACCATAACTCTCAGGGTGAACAGCAGAAGCATCTAAAGGTTCAGAACCATTTTGGATACGTAAGAAACCAGCCGCTTGTTCAAAAGTACGTTCGCCTAAACGTGGTACGCTTTTCAAAGCTTGACGGTTATCAAAACGACCATGCTCTTTGCGGTATTCAACAATTTGCTGAGCAATGGCTTTATTCAAACCTGCAATGTAAGCCAAGATTGCTGGTGAAGCGGTATTTACATCAACACCAACAGCGTTCACACAGTCTTCAACTACTGCGTCAAGAGTTTTTGCTAAACCAGTTTGATTTACGTCGTGTTGATATTGACCTACACCAATTGATTTCGGATCAATCTTAACAAGTTCAGCAAGTGGATCTTGTAAACGGCGAGCAATCGACACTGCTCCACGAATTGAAACATCAAGCTCTGGAAGTTCAGCCGCTGCAAGCTCACTTGCAGAGTAAACAGATGCACCCGCTTCACTTACAGTCACACGTGTTAATTTGAGGTCGGTGTTTGCAGCCATCATTTCAGCCACTACAGCTTCTGTTTCACGGCTAGCTGTACCATTACCAATAGCAATAAGCTCTACATTATATTCACGGCATAGACGTGCAAGCTCAGCAATAGAACCTTCTTTGTCTTCTTTAGGCGCGAATGGATAAATCGTGCTATGAGCAAGTACATCACCTGCATCACTTACTACTGCCAGTTTCACACCTGTACGAATACCAGGGTCAACACCTAAAGTAGTACGACCACCTGCTGGCGCTGATAATAATAAATGACGAAGATTTTCAGCAAATACCTGCATTGCTTCTGCTTCGGCAGTAAGTCGTTTCTCTGTTAGCAATGAATGCTCGATTTGAGGACGAACTTTACCCAACCAGAATAATTTTGCAGTTTGTTTCAAGAAGTCCTGACGTGCTTGAGGTTGAATTTGCTCAAGGTTGTATTCAGTTTCAATACGCGCTAATGGTGCATCATCTTCACCATCAACTTTTAAACCTAATACGTTTTCTTGACGACCACGCAACATCGCCAATAAACGGTGTGAAGGTAATTTGTTTAAACCTTCAGAAAATTCAAAGTAATCACGGAATTTTTTACCGACTTCTTTCTTTTCTTCAGAAGCAACTGTACTTTTTAAAACCGCAGTTTTTGCAAAAGTTGCTTTTAATTCTGTAGTAAGCGCAATATTTTGTGCCCAGTCATCAATCAGAATATGTTGGATCGCATCTAACTGACTTTCAACATCTGGATAGTCTTCATGACTAAAACCAGCCAATGCTTCTGTCGGGTCAACTTGTTCTGCAATAATTTTTTCAGCAATCGGTTCTAAACCTGCTTCTTTTGCTTTAAAAGACTTACTTGTACGCTTAGGACGATACGGTGCATAAATTTCTTCTAAAGCATTTTTTGTTTCGGCTGCATTCACCCGCGCCAACAAGTCATCATTCAATTTATTCTGTTCTTGCAATGACTGAATGACCTTTTCACGGCGCTCATATAAATCACGTAAATACGCTAAACGAGTATCTAATTGGCGTAACTGCGTATCATCTAAACCTTGTGTTACTTCTTTACGGTAACGGGCAATGAATGGAACACTGGCACCTTCGTCAATTAAGCGGATGGCAGCTTCTACTTGGTTTGGACGTACGGCAAGCTCACTTGCCAACTGCTGAACTAAGTCAGTCATCGTGTTTGATCCCACAAGGATAAAGTTTAAAAGCACTGATTATAAAGACCAAGCCCATAAAATCCACACTTGTTTGCGTATTCAAAACGTTTTTTTGTATTGACTCTGAATATTTATACTTTTTACGACTACTAGAGCACGCAAAAACAGTGATTTAAGTATGAAAAAGTTAAAACTGAACCCTACCTTTTAATCTTTAAAAAATATAAACGTACGACTTATGTCATGAACATGACAAAAAATTAATATAATTTATGAGAAAATGATCATATTGATACATAGCCCAGAAGATAAAATCATTGAGATTCAACAAGGTTTTATTCGTCTAACTTTTTATCGAACCCAGCTATTTGCTTATTTCAACAATTAAAAAATTAAAAGAAACAAGTCAGCTAATCTAAAATAACTGATTTGAAACAATTAGTTATCACTATAGAGTTATTATAAATTTATTGAAAATTTAACCATTTGTTGTTTTAGGTCGGTCTTTGCTAAATTATGGGCTTAAGATGTTGTTTTTTGGTTTCAAACCACCTTGAAAATTGTAATTTTGAGCAAATTGATACATAGTCTAAACAAGAACATCAGCATTATACTGAGGGCTTGTTGGCAATAAGCCTATCCGACCCAATAATATATAAATTATGACTTTAAAAGGGAGTACATCATGAGTTTAGTTGTACCTGCTGAACATCCTGAAACCGTACACAACGAAACGGATCGTGTCGAACGTATTTTAGTGGTCGATGACGATGTGCGTTTACGTACCCTCTTGCAACGTTTTTTGGAAGATAAAGGCTTTGTTGTAAAAACTGCCCACGATGCTTCGCAAATGGACCGTTTATTACAACGTGAGTTGTTTTCACTTATCGTACTCGACTTTATGTTACCGGTTGAAGATGGTTTAAGTATTTGCCGTCGTTTACGCCAATCAAATATTGATACGCCAATCATCATGTTAACAGCACGCGGTAGCGATTCAGACCGTATTGCCGGTCTTGAAGCTGGTGCAGATGACTACTTGCCAAAACCATTTAACCCAAATGAGCTTTTAGCACGTATCCGCGCAGTATTACGTCGCCAAGTTCGCGAAGTTCCGGGTGCACCAAGCCAACAAGTTGAAGTGGTTAGCTTTGGCCCATGGTCTTTAGACTTGTCTACCCGCACACTGACACGCGAAGGACAAATCGTTACCTTAACAACTGGCGAATTTGCTGTATTAAAAGCATTGGTACAACACCCACGTGAACCATTAACACGCGATAAATTGATGAACTTAGCGCGTGGCCGTGAATGGGGTGCAATGGAACGTTCAATTGACGTTCAAGTTTCTCGTTTACGTCGTTTAATTGAAGATAACCCTGCACGTGCACGTTACATCCAAACTGTATGGGGTGTCGGCTATGTGTTCGTTCCAGATGGTGCTGAATAAGCTTGAGATAAGATAGAGTGAGTTTAGAACCAATCGCCCCACAGAACTTTACCGATTACGTGACCTACTCAGAACGTAAACGGACTCGATGGGAACGTTTTCTCGACAAAATAAAGCCACGTTCTGCTGCCATGCGTACCACTATTCTGGTACTGCTGGTGGTGTTCTTTAGCTTATTTATGTCGTTATGGTTCTTTTGGCGCACTCTTTATTTACCTGAAATTCAACAGCACGCCCGTTATCTTGCGGTCGAGCTTGAGCTCGTCAATAATCCTGATATACGAATTTTTCATCGTGAAAATGAAGTAGATATTGATGCGTGGTTGCGTAATCGAGTCGGTATTGAATACGTTACCAACCCCAAAGAATATCCAAGTGTCCGAGAAAAGGTCATTGCCGAGTTTTTTACCAATCACGTCGAAAAAAAGCTGGCAAATGAAATTGGGACTAAAGACGTTACCGTTTACTTTCAGTTTAAACCGAGCCCACGCATTTGGATTCAAACTCCTGAAATGCATGGCAACTGGGTTCGCGAGCCTTTAAAAACCTATGCCAACTACAGTCCTGAGCTTTTAGTGGGTTGGGTCGTGGGTGTTCCATTACTGTCGGCTATCATTATTTTAATTTTGGTTCGACAGATGAACCGCCCCCTGCGTCGTTTGCAGAATGCAGCCAATGAATACAGTAAATCCGGAACAGCGCCGTATCTTGATACCAACCACGGTCCATTAGAAATTCGCCAAGTAAATCAAGCATTTAATCGCATGGTCTACACACTCGATCAGACTGAGCGTGAAAGACGCATTATGTTGGCGGGTATTTCACATGATTTACGCACTCCTCTTACACGCATACGCTTAACAGCAGAGATGCTGCCTGATGAGTTTTTACGTGAAGGCTTGGTTTATGACGTAGATGATATGGATGCAATTCTTAATCAGTTCATTTCGTACATGCGCGATGGCTCAGATGAGGAGTTGAAAGACACCAATATCAACATGCTTTTGCAAGAACTTGTTGTGCAATTTAAACCTCTCGATATTCAATTCGAGATGCAGGATGTACCCATTATTCCAGCACGTAGTCTTTCTTTAAAAAGATTGATTGCCAACTTAATTAATAATGCGAAACGCTATGGTGCTGAACCAATAGAGCTCAGTGCAAAAGTTGAAAATGAATCTATTTTAATTACCGTTGCTGATCATGGTGAAGGCATTCCGGCAGATCAAATTGAAGAGTTAATGCAACCTTTTGTCCGCGGAGACTCAGCAAGAACCATCCAAGGCAGTGGTCTTGGGCTGGCTATTGTTAAACGTATTGTCGATATTCATCATGGTGAGATTCAAATTCATAATCGTGAACAAGGTGGTCTAGAAGTTATTATTTCTTTACCAATCCCAAAACCGAGTACCGAAGAAAATACCACGACGAATCCTTTGGAAAAAATAAAACAAACATTAAGTGAGCGCTTTTAATTTGATCAATCAGCAATTAAAAGCCTTGTTTTAATGATAAATAAAAGCAATAAAAATCAATTAAATAAAAACCATAAATATAATTTATACCGCCATTTATTTACAAAATTAGACCTTAGCCTAACACCTATGCACTTTTCAATTTTTCATAGCTAAAATCCCGTATGTTTTGACAATATTGAGGATGTCCAATGTCTTTAAGTCGTATTCGCCTAGCTTCTCTTCATGACAAGGTCATCAGTGCTGAACAAGCTGCGCAATTCATCGAAAATGGAATGACCGTTGGTATGAGTGGTTTTACTCGTGCCGGTGAAGCTAAAGCTGTTCCACAAGCACTTGTAGAACATGCAAAGAAAAATCCGTTAAAAATCACGTTAATTACGGGTGCTAGCTTAGGTAATGACTTAGACAAACAACTCACGGAAGCAGGTGTTTTATCTCGTCGTATGCCATTTCAGGTAGACAACACTTTACGTCGTGCGATTAACAACGGCGAAGTTATGTTTATTGATCAACATTTATCAGAAACTGTTGAGCAAATGCGTAACCAGCAACTTAAACGTCCAGACGTTGCGGTGATTGAAGCAATTGCGATTACTGAAGATGGCGGTATTATTCCAACAACTTCTGTAGGTAACTCTGCAAGCTTTGCTATTTTTGCCGAAAAAGTTATTGTTGAAATCAACACATCTTTAAGCGAAAGCTTTGAAGGTTTGCATGACATCTATATTCCGACTTATCGCCCAACACGTACTCCAATTCCATTGACAAAAGTGGATGAGCGTATTGGTACAACGGCAATCCAAATCGATCCTGCAAAAATTGTAGGTATTGTATTTAACGATACACATGACTCACCATCAACAGTAACTCCTCCAGATGATGAGACTCAAGGCATTGCAAACCACTTAATTGCTTTCTTTAATAAAGAAGTTGCAGAAGGTCGTTTACCGAAAAACCTTGGTCCATTACAAGCAGGGATTGGTTCTATTGCCAATGCTGTATTAACAGGTTTAAAAGATTCTGATTTTGAAGACCTCATCATGTACTCAGAAGTACTACAAGACTGTACTTTTGAACTCATTGATGCAGGCAAAATGAAATTTGCTTCTGGTAGCTCAATTACCCTTTCTGCAAAATGTGGTGAAAAAGTTTTTGGCAATATCGAAGCTTACAAAGACAAATTAGTGCTTCGTCCACAAGAAATTTCTAACCATCCTGAATTGGTTCGTCGTTTAGGGATTATCGGCATTAACACTGCGCTTGAGTTTGATATTTACGGTAACGTGAACTCAACTCACGTGTGTGGTACTAAAATGATGAACGGTATTGGTGGTTCAGGTGACTTCGCTCGTAACGCTCACTTGGCGATCTTTGTAACCAAATCAATTGCTAAAGGCGGCGATATCTCTTCTATCGTGCCAATGGTAAGCCACGTTGATCACAGTGAACACGACGTTGATATTTTAGTGACAGAGCAAGGTTTAGCAGACTTACGCGGTTTAGCGCCTCGTGAACGCGCTCGCGCTATTATTGATAATTGTGTACACCCACTTTATCGTGACGCATTAAATGACTACTTTGACCGTGCATGTGCTAAAGGTGGACATACTCCTCACTTACTTCGTGAAGCATTGTCTTGGCATGCAAACTTCGAAGAAACAGGTCAAATGCTTCAAGCAGCACCAGTTGCAAAATCAGCTTAAATCACTGGTTTAATTCAAGCACTCCTTCGGGGGTGCTTTTTTATTTGTTTAAATTATTAATAAAAAACTGCTCAAGCCCGAATTTTTATTTTATCTTTTCAGCACATCAAAACAAAAAGTAGAAATCCATATGTTTATTATTCGTCAATTTACAAATGCAGATCTGGATGATGTCGTTATTTTATGGGAAAGCTGTGGTCTGACTCGTCCTTGGAATAATCCTGAAACCGATATTTTCAGAAAAGTCTCACAACAGGATGATTTGTTTTTGGTTGCTATTAAAGATGAGCAACTTATTGGCACGCTTATGGGCGGCTACGACGGCCATAGAGGCTGGATTAACTATCTGGCTGTTCACCCCCACCAACAACGCTTAGGAATCGCTACAGCGCTCGTTCAGCAGCTTGAGAAGCGTCTCATCGCTCGTGGCTGCCCAAAACTGCAATTATTAGTTCGTAAAGACAATTTGAATGTATTGAATTTTTACGAACAGCTTGGCTATGACGAGGTAGAAGCAGTGTGTTTAGGAAAACGACTTATTCGTGATAGTTCTCACGATTAGAGACAAGTTTTCAGTTGAGCCATTTTTAGAAAGTTAAGGCAATATTGGGGATAACCCTCTTTGCTTGTGGATAAAATGAGATTTATACACAGGTAAGGTCTTAATATTTTTATTAAATAAACAGGCATGAAAAAAGCCCCATACATTATGTATGGGGCTTTTTCGAATATGGTGGCGAGACCCAGGATCGAACTGGGGACACACGGATTTTCAATCCGTTGCTCTACCTACTGAGCTATCACGCCGATGGCCTGTATTAAGCCGTATCTCAGAACAATAGTCAACTATTATCCTGAGTTTCTGATTTAAATGAGTATTTTTTATACTTAAAAAAAATCCCTGATGGGATCAGGGATTGAAAACACACATAATGGTGGCGAGACCCAGGATCGAACTGGGGACACACGGATTTTCAATCCGTTGCTCTACCTACTGAGCTATCACGCCGAAGTGGGCGTATTAAACAATGTTTATAAGAAGACGTCAAGCAACTTCCGTGTTTTTTGTAACAAGTGATTATTTTTAAATCACAACCACAAAATAATAGAAGCTTTTAGTGATGTAGTTTACCAATGTGAGCCAAACAGCGATGAATCGCGCCACAGCCTGGTTCAAAAGTTTTAACGCCTTTTGACTCTTCTATACGGCAAGCTTCTTCAACTAAGCGCTCAGCTACCCCACGACCACGGTTAGCAGGGTGCACAACAATATATTCAAGAACCTTGCTTTCGCCTTGTCCTGAAGACCAAATTGCACCTATAATTTTGGTGTTAAATTCGGCAGTGTATAGCGTGGTATACTGTTGTAAATCTTGTTCAAGTTGTTCAATCGCATCGTGCCCGTCACCAAACTCCGGACTTGTATCATACAGTCGCTCAAGCTGATCGCGGATCTCTGAATTATCTAGAGAACTATAAGCATGTACGGTAATAGGCATTGATTAACCCTCCTGAGCAAACTATGATGCTGTCACGAATTCGTCACAGCGAAATTGTCGTTAACATCCAATCATTTTTGACGTTTTTTGAGGAACGTGTCCATGACGCAACGTATCAGTGAAGTGGTTAGAAATACCAATGAAACCAAAATTCGAGTTCGTTTAAATCTCGACGGTACTGGTCAAGGCACACTAAACACTGGAGTTCCATTTTTAGACCATATGATTGATCAAATCAAGCGACATGGCTTATTTGATATCGATATTCATTGTGACGGAGACCTCGAGATTGATGATCACCACACCGTAGAAGACTGTGGTATCACGCTTGGACAAGCTTTTGCACAAGCTTTAGGCGATAAAAAAGGTTTAAAACGCTATGGTCATTTTTATGCACCATTAGACGAAGCTTTATCTCGCGTTGTTGTCGATTTATCTGGTCGTCCGGGTTTATTCATGGATATTCCATTTACTCGTGCGCGCATCGGTACATTTGATGTCGATTTATTTTCTGAGTTTTTCCAAGGCTTCGTAAACCATGCGCTTATGACCTTACACATCGATAATTTGAAAGGTAAAAATAGCCACCATCAAATTGAAAGTGTGTTCAAAGCACTTGCTCGTGCTTTACGTATGGCATGTGAAGTTGATCCACGTGCAGAAAATACGATTGCATCGACAAAAGGTAGCCTCTAATGACACGTATCGCGTTACTTGATTATGGCATGGGCAATCTACACTCAGCGGCTAAAGCACTTGAGCATGTGGGCGCTACAGTGGATGTGACCAATGATCCAAAGTTAATTGCACAAGCCGACAAAATTGTTTTTCCAGGCGTTGGTGCAATGCGTGACTGCATGCAAGGCATGCGTGAAGCAGGTATTGATGAAGTTGTACGTAAAGCTGCTTTTAATAAACCTGTTCTTGCGATTTGTGTAGGTATGCAAGCATTGCTACAAAGTTCTGAAGAAAATGGCGGTGTAGACGCATTAGGTATTTTTGACGGCGTAGTAAAACATTTCCCTCAAATGGAAGGTTTGAAAGTACCACACATGGGCTGGAACCAAGTTCACCAAATGGACCCAAGCCATCCAATGTGGAACAACATCGAACAAGATGCTCGCTTCTACTTTGTACATAGTTACTATGTCGAACCAAAAGATGAAAGCGTTGTGGCTGCGACTTGCGAGTATGGTGTGAACTTCTGCACAGCCATTCACAAAGATAATTTGTTCGCGACTCAATTCCATCCAGAGAAAAGTCATACTGCTGGTTTGCAGTTACTTAAAAACTTTGTGGAATGGAATATTTAATCTGATTTAAAACTGAAAAAGATCAGGTCTAGATGGCCTGATCTTTTTTTTATTTACAATAATAACTAATCATTTATAGAATGATATTTTATTCAACAAAATATTGAATATTTATACTTTTAAATAAAACCAAATGATCAGGAAAACAAAATGAATTCACCTTTTGAAAATCAGCCACTTCAACAAGATTCACCCTTTAAAGCTAGTGGTCGTTTTGGGCGACTCTCTTATGCTGCTTGGACATTCTTATTTTCACTCGTCATCGGTATCGCTGTTGTCATCATCGCTTTTACTTTTGGGTTTACATCTAGTCAGGAACTAACTGGCCTTTCTACGGCAGGCATGATTGTTATCGCCATTCTTTATATTGTTTGCCTCTATGTAAGTTTTGTATTTACCATCCGCCGCTTGCATGACCGCAATAATACAGGATGGCTATCGTTACTCATGCTGATCCCTGCCGTAAACCTGATTTTTATGATCTATCTCTTTGCGGCAAAAGGTACAGAAGGCAATAATGATTACGGCCCACAGCGCCCTACTCCTGGTTGGGAACGTGTTTTAGGTTGGATTTATATTGTCCTAATTCCACTTGCTTTGGTTTTTGCTGTCGTTGCCACAATCATGTCTCCGACCTATGAAGGCTATGTCGAGAAAAGTGAAAGTGTGGTCATTGGTACACCTTCTCAGTCTCAGTAATTTTTAAAGACATTCATAAAGCCTAGTCCTCTAGGCTTTATTCATATATAAAGTGAATAGCCCAATTCATTTGTACGCTGTTAAATATGTCCGAAGCCGTTGCCCTCCTTGATAAAGCCTCTATTCAGCAGCTTCCTCCTTTTGAAAATCTTAACCACCATAATATTGTGGTGATTGAAAATATTGAGCAATGCAAAAGTATTGAAGAAGAATTAAAAAACGCTGCAATTTTGGGATTTGATTCTGAATCTAAACCTACATTTAAAGTGGGTGAAATCTCAACTGGTCCACACTTAATTCAACTTGCTACAACACAAAGAGCCTATTTATTTCATGTCAATTCATCGACTTTAAAATTCTTACAGCCCATTTTATCTAACCAGAAGCAAATTAAAGTCGGTTTTGGCCTTAAAAATGATAAGCATATTTTTCATAAAAAAGGCATAGAGCTAGAAAGTTGTGTCGACCTTGCCAAAGGGTTTAGTCACTTTGGTTTTAAACAGCAAATGGGCTTACAAAAAGCGGTGGCACTGTTGTTTGGACAATATCTGGCAAAGTCGAAAAAAGTCGGAACTTCAAACTGGGCACGAAAGCCACTTACATCTCAGCAAATAAATTATGCCGCTGCGGATGCTTATGCGGCATTACTCGTATTTGAAGAGCTCAGAAACCAAAAACTATTACCCGCTCACATTTCACAAACTATTCAAACCGCACTTCAAGCGTAAAGTAATAAAAGTCTTTTCTAAGGCTTAGCGATTGATCAATACTTTGCTAAGATGTGCACAATTTCATAAACATGATGAAGCAAGGAGCGAAAGCATGCTAATCATTCCAGCAATTGACCTGAAAGATGGTAAATGTGTGCGTTTAAAACAAGGGCGTATGGAAGACGATACCGTTTTCTCTGACGATCCGGTTGCAACTGCCCAGCATTGGGTAAATGAAGGTGCGCGCCGTTTGCATTTGGTTGATTTGAATGGCGCTTTCGCAGGTACTCCAATTCATAAACCTGTTGTTGAAGCGATTGCTAAAGCTCAGCCAGAATTACCAATTCAAATTGGTGGTGGTATTCGCTCATTAGAAACCATTGAACACTATTTAGAAGCTGGCGTGACTTTTGTCATTATCGGCACCAAAGCTGTTCAAGAACCTGAATTTGTAGAAGAAGCTTGTAAACGTTTTGCAGGCCACATCATTGTTGGTATTGATGCCATGAATGGTATGGTTGCAACTGACGGCTGGGCAAACGTTACTGATGTGAAAGCAACTGATTTAGCGAAACGCTTTGCAGATGCAGGCGTGTCTAGCATTGTTTATACGGACATTGCTCGTGATGGCATGATGCAAGGTGTAAACGTTGAGCAAACTGTAAACTTGGCTCAATACTCAGGCTTACCAGTAATTGCTTCTGGTGGTGTAACCAACCTTGATGACGTTCGTAACTTAAAAGGTCAACCGGGTATTTTAGGTGCGATTACAGGCCGCGCAATTTATGAAGGTACTTTAAACCTTCGTGAAGCTCAGCTTTTGTTAGATGAAAACCGTCTTTAATTTTTAAGATGTAAAAAAGAGCCTGATTAGGCTCTTTTTTATTTTTGATTATCTTTAGTTTAATAACTTTTCTAAATCGATAACTTCATCCGCAATTTCCATCGCATAGGGCGAATGTGTAATCATGATTACAGATGGAACAACCTGCTGAATATATTCAAGTATATTTTTTGCAGTATCTACATCCAAGGCGGCAGTCGGTTCGTCTAGGATGATGAGCTGCGGGCGAGCTAAAAGACCTCGAAGAATGCAAATTCTTTGTTTCTCTCCTCCTGAAAAATTCTTATAAATTTCAGTTAAATCATCATCGAGCGTTAGTTGATGCTTTTTCAAAATATGTAATAGATTAAATTGATCAAGCATCTGAAGTAAGTAAGAATCCTCATATATGTGCGAGGAGTTATAAACTAAATTATCTCTAAGGGAATAAGGGAAAATAACTGGTTGCTGTGCAACGTAAGTAACCTCATCAAAAATATGCTTAGAGAAATTTTGGCTAATATCAATATTCTTATAGCAAAGCTGCCCTGATTGAATCTGGTACACGCCCATTAAATAATTCATCAGAGAAGTTTTGCCTAGACCTGTTTGACCAATCACGACATACGTTTTATTGGCTAATATTGTTAAATTAAAATGATCTACAGCTCTTTTCCCAAGTAAAAATTTAGCATTTATAAATTGAAAAAGAACGTTGGAGTCTTGAACGATAGAATGCGTATAATTTTCTTTATTGAGATCAAAGTATTTTCGATATTTTGCTAAGGCGACAAAGTTACCATTTAAACGCATCAAGCTTTGAGAAACCGCTAAAAATGGATTGGTGAGTTGAATAATATAAGTACTTATCAACACGAAAGCACCCGGTGTAAGCTGCTTTTCAGTTGAAAGAAATACGGTAAATAACATAAAAAAGAGTAAAAACAAAAAGATCAGGAACAATTGAGAAATCATCAATAGCCCTATTTTTTTATTCCTATCTTTAGCTGTTTTGATGAATGAGTCTAATGTGGTATTAAATTTTGACAATTGAAACGGTACTGAATTTTTTACTTTAATTTCATATGAATTTGAGATCTGATGTATCAAATGGCTATTTACCTGATTATCTTGTTGATACATCGAATCGAATAAAAAACTGCTTGTTTTATTTATATGAAAGGAAACTAAAAAAATAACGATAGCTACCAATAAAAAACTGATACTAAAAAGTAAGCTAATGGTTGTAAATAAAACGGCAAAAATCATAACCAATTGGAAAATGATTGGCCCCAAATGAAGCAATAACGTTAAATTAATCTCACCAAAAGCAGAACTTCCTCTCGCAAGATCACTGATGACTGTTCCAGCTTCAATTTGATCTTGTTCATCTTTTTTAAGATTTAAATAATTTTTTAACCCCGCAAAAATTAATGCTCCTTTGAAATCAACCATCAAATAAGCACTAAAAATATTTTTCGTCCAATTACATAACTCATTCGCTAACCATGCTGCAGCATAAGCGAGTACGATTAGATATAAGAAATTAAATGGAAGTCGAATATCTAGTGGAAAGTTATATGCCTGTGCAGAGTAATCAATAATAATTTTTAATAGGTATGGCAATAATGTCGTAAAGAATGCTGTAAACATTACTAATAAAAACATGAGAAACATACTACCTTTTTGCTTCTTATAATTTTCTTTAGAAACCTGCCATAAAAATTTATAGTTTTGAATATCTTGTGAACTTAATAAGAACTTCATTTCTGTATCTTTTTTCTATTAAAACGAGTTAAAAATAATTTCATTACACAAGAAATATCATAACTTGCCTTATTTATTCTTATTCATATTTTTTGTTTAAATTGAATTCACAGGTTTTTAAGATAGGTCATATGCATCATATATGTCTTCAATGAACTGCATAAATTTTAAAAACATACATTTTATTAAAAAGCTTAAATTCCAAATCAATACACCACATTACGAGTAAATTTAAGCACTTGGTTACCACTATTGATATAGGTATAAGTAACAGAACTTTCAAAAATAAAAGATGAACCAGCAGGAATTATTTTTTTGCTGTCTGTAAATTGTATGGTCAACTCACCTTCTAATACGTAAATAATTTCTTGCCATCCGTCTGCATCTGCTTCCGCAACGTAAGACTCTCCCACTGCCAAAGACCATATCCAAAGCTCAACTTGGGAACGAGATGGAACTGAAGCGAGCAAGGTTGCTTTACTTTCTTCATCTTCACCCTGCCAAGCGAGTGCATTTACTACAGTATGTTCTTTATGCTCAGGTGCACTCACAATCGTTTTAAAATCCACACCCAACACTGCTGCAATCGAATCGAGTTTGGCCAAACTAATATTGACCTGCCCTGTTTCCAAAGCAGCAATGGTTCGTCTACTCACACCTGCCTGATCTGCCAAATCTTGTTGACTCAAATCTCGCTCATCTCTTAATGAACGAATATTTGTGCCTACGTGCTGTAAAACGGTACTCGACTGGCTCATAGAATGGATTAGTAAGAAAATTTGAGCAATATATTGCACAAAATACAAGAATAGCGCAATATGTGCAGTATATTGCACAATTTAATTTAACTTGAGTATGTCACCAATTTCTCTGAGTTCAAGCAAAGCCCCACAGTTAGCCCTCATTTTGATTACGATCATTTGGGGAGGAACATTCCTTACTGTGCAGTATGCGCTGAATTTTGCATCACCTATGTTTTTTGTAGGCTGTCGTTTTGCTGTAGCAGCTCTTACTTTGCTTCTTATCTCATTAAAAAGTATGAAAGGTGTTACTTTAAAAGATTTAGGCGCTGGTAGCGCGATTGGTCTTGTGATTGCGGCAGGCTACGGCACCCAGACCATTGGCCTACAAACCATTCCGAGTAGTGAATCCGCTTTTTTAACGGCGCTATACGTTCCGCTTGTTCCTATTTTAATGTGGCTCATCTTTAGAAAAACTCCCCATATCATGACTTGGGTGGGAGCCGCTCTTGCCTTTGCTGGCCTTGTTTTATTGACGGGCAATGGTTTTGAACAAATTTCCTTAAGTTTTGGGCAGCTTTTAACAATCCTGAGTGCCTTTGCGATTGCTTTAGAAATTATTTTTATTAGCTACTTTGCTGGAAAGGTAAATTTACGCCGCGTCACAATCATTCAACTTGGTGTCGCTTCTCTACTTTCTTTCGCCATCATGCCTGTGGTGGGTGAACATACGATTCCAGCATTTTCATGGCCCCTAGTACTTATTGCTGTTGCATTAGGTTTAGCGAGTGCGCTCATTCAATTTGTAATGAACTGGGCTCAACGTGTGGTTGATCCTTCACGTGCTGCAATTATTTATGCAGGCGAACCTGTTTGGGCAGGAATTATTGGCCGAATTGCAGGTGAGCGTTTGCCAATGATTGCCCTTTTTGGCGGTGCTTTAGTAGTCTTAGGCGTTTTAGTCAGTGAGTTAAAAATTAAGTTACCAATTAAAAAAGCTAAAAGAATTCGAGAATAAAAAAAGAGAGCTTAACGCTCTCTTTTTTACTATCTATCATTTTTTCTTCAATAACCTACACGGTTGGTAGTACTCAACCGTCGGCATTGGGTCATAAAATGGATGGAGCAAAGTTTTCCATTCTTGATAAGCCTCAGACTTTCTAAACCCTTCTGTATGGTTTTCAATTTCATCCCAGAAAATCATTAAAATATAATGATGTGGGTCAGTTGCATGCTTAATCAGTTGGACCGCATTAAAGCCTTCCATTGGATAAACAATATGTTTAGCCTGCTCGAATGCTTCAAGAAATGCTTCACTTTGCCCAGACTTTATACTCAAATGTACATGTTCAATAATCATAATTTATTGATACATCGGACGGTTATCATTTAGCGCAATCAAACCACGAATTGCACGATATACAATCCAGATCCACGCAGCACCAATTACGCCCACACAGAATACGGTCGATGAGATTGCAACTCCTGCAAACAAGTCGGTATTTTCACCTGTAAAGAACAAGAAAATAAACGGCAAAAAGGCAATAATATTCCAAGCGAGATACCACCAGAATGTTCTGATTTGCCATGTAAAGTGGCTCGCGAAAATCGAGCCTTGTACATCAGAACGTTTTACGTAGTTAATAATTAAAGCAATAACCGCAAGTAAGCCGCCTGTAAAAATGGCAACAATATAAAGTACATATAAAATAAGTGTTAAAGTACGATTTGGATCTTGGTCGATAGAACTATTCATTTTTATACCTCTCAAGTTTATTAAAACGATTTACTTTTATGAGCCCCGCAATACGTTTAAGGGAGAAATTAGCCACAAAATCAAAAGTAAATGAAAGAATATGGTACAAAAATAAATCTTACGAAAGGGTTGTTTTTGTGTTTTATGTCTCAGTTTTTGTTGTGCCCACCATGCAGCTGGCCAACCTCCTAAAAAGCTAACAATGTGCAATGTTTGTTCAGGTACACGGCGATTACCCAATTGTGCGGCTTCTTTGTCTTGTGAATAGAGCCAATAACTTAAGGCATTCATCATTAAAACAAATAACAAGGTGTAGGCGGGCAAGATATGAATAAAGCTCATAATTCCCATTAAAACGAAATAAAACACGATCCCCATTTGCATTGCAGACCATGGACTGGCTTGAAAAGAAGATTCTGCTTTTACGGGCTTTGACGCTTTTCGGGTTTGAGATGCTTTTAAATAGGTGACCTGCTGAGCACGAAAACGGCCTCGTTCATCGAGAATCACCCGATATTCCAGTGCACATCCAATAATTGGCCGAGGTCCGGGGCGTGCAAAATCTTTGATATGCAAAAAGACTCGCTCTTTTTCAGCATCATCCGGCTGAATAAAGCCATAACCTTTTTCGTCGAACCATTCGACTAAACGCCCCTGATCTCGCATCTTTATTCCCTTTTATGCTTTTACATGACTTAAACGGTCTTGCATCATTGCTCGCATTTCTTGCGGGTCTTTTTGCAAAATGTCATCGCCGGTACGTCCTTCTTCTTTATTTTTTTGAGCAACTTGCAAACGCATTGACCAAAAACGGCACGCTGCCATTGCCAAGAATACATCTAAACATGCAAGTTCATCTGAAGTCAGCGCACGAACTTTTTGGTATGCCGCTAAGTAAGCTGCGACTTTGTCTGAGTTTAAATGCGCTGCTGGATATTCGGTACAAAAATCATTGATGGTAATCGCAATATCAAATAGCAATTCATCTTGATTTAACTCATAAAAATCTAGAATACCTTGTAATTGCTCACCTTCAAACAAAGTATTGTCGCGGAACAAATCAGAGTGAATAAAACCTGTTGGTCGATTTGAATACTGCGCTGTTTTCGCATTAAAAGCTTGATAGACCTGCTCAAGTAAAGTTTGGTCATCTTGAGTCATGCTTGGTTTCAGCTGCTCTGCAACACCTGTCCAGTATTGATGATCACGTCGATATTCACGCTCAAGTGGAAAATCTTGTAAAGCCACATGCAGTTTCGCCTGTGCATCTGCAATTGCTGCAACTTGCGCTACTGTCGTTTGCATGGGATGGTGACCCATTAAACGTGGTGCAATTTGTGCAGGCTTGTCTGCAATCACATGAACCGCTTGTCCGCTGTGTTTTAACGGCACGGCAACGGGTACATCATGAGTTCCCAATTGTTCAAGAACAGGAATGAGTTCGCCCGCCCCTTGTGCATCTAACTCTTCAAACACGGTAAGTACATACTGTTTGCGGTTTACATCAACCAAAAAATAATTGGTGTTTTGAATACCTCCCTGAATTGGGTTCAGCTCCAACACCTCTAATCCATAAGGTGCAGCAAAGGCGCGAACTTCATCTAAACTCAACGGGGTATAAACCGACATGGAAAACCTGCAAAAAACATCTGTGAAGTTTGATAGAATACCTCTTCCCTCCATGAAGGTGTAGCGCCTGTGTAGGAACTTTCACCAACGGCGATTATTTTTGGAAAAAGCTATGCTTGCTAAACGTATTATTCCTTGCCTAGACGTTGATAACGGACGCGTAGTTAAAGGCGTTCAATTCCTCGATATTCGTGATGCTGGCGACCCTGTTGAAGTGGCACGTCGCTATAACGAACAAGGTGCAGACGAAATTACTTTCTTAGACATTACCGCTACACATCA
Source organism: Acinetobacter sp. D009 (assembly GCF_038562025.1). Lineage (NCBI taxonomy): Bacteria > Pseudomonadati > Pseudomonadota > Gammaproteobacteria > Moraxellales > Moraxellaceae > Acinetobacter > Acinetobacter sp. D009. The sequence goes on along the minus strand of NZ_CP151886.1, from coordinate 257,004 downwards.
TGGACGCGATACCACTTACCGTACTGTTGAACGTATGGCCGAGACTGTATTTGTGCCATTAACTGTCGGTGGTGGTGTACGTAAGGTTGAAGATATTCGTGCGTTATTAAATGCAGGTGCAGACAAAGTGAGTATTAACTCGGCTGCCGTATTTAACCCTGAATTTGTTCAAGAAGCTTCTCAGCACTTTGGCGCACAATGTATTGTGGTTGCGATTGATGCCAAAAAAACTGGCGACAACAAATGGGAAATCTTTACTCACGGTGGCCGTAAACCAACTGGTATTGATGCCATTGAATGGGCTGTAAAAATGGCTGACTACGGTGCGGGTGAGTTGCTGATTACCAGTATGGACGCCGATGGTACTAAAGCGGGTTATGATATTGCTTTAATGCGTGCCATTAATGACCGCGTGACTATTCCAACGATTGCCTCAGGCGGTGTAGGTAACTTACAACACCTTGCAGATGGTATTTTACAAGGTGGTGCCGATGCAGTATTGGCGGCAAGTATTTTCCACTTTGGTCAATATACGATTCCGGAAGCTAAACAATATTTGGCTGAACAAGGCATCGAAATGCGCTTGTAAGCTTAATCATAATTAAAGGGGCGACATGCCCCTTTATTTTTTATGCCGCACCATCTATTTCTTTCACTTCACTAAGAAGTTCTAGTTTTTCTTTTTTCTCGACCCATTTTGCTGGAAAGATTTTTTCTACAGCTTGAGTTAACGGTTTAGCAAATAAAGTAGGCAACCGAATACCCGAAGGGTTTTGTTCTTTTAAATCTGCTGAAGACACCACACGTGTTCCCATTACATAGTCAAACCAAGGTTTGGTCACACACCAATTGGCGTCTTGATTAGAGTTCATGTGGTGGTCGTAATGCCATGGAATTTTACGCTTTGCCCATTCAGGCTCTAAATGTGCACGGCGATGAATATAATAATAATTTCCAGCACTGTACCAAGCTGCGAGTGCCATGCCTTTTGAAAATGGATAGAAAATTGCGCTTGAAACGGTTGCCACCACAGCAAGCGAAATTAACTCATTTTTTGTTCGCCAGTTACCAACGCCCTCAACATAGCAATCATCATGAAATTGTTGTTTGCGGACTTCACGATGGTGTGCCCAATGAGATTCCATGCTTTTTGGTACTGGGCTATAGCGCGGTTTTCCGGCACGGTGTACACCATGCAATATATATTTATGCGCCACCCATTCAAATGCATTTGCAACCGCAATTCCTGCAATGAACCCTTTTAACATCACCTAACTCCTTTTTCTTTTTATTCAGAATATAAAATTCGTTATGCTAGGTATTGACCAGAATTTATGGTTTCATTGACAAATCACGACAAGAAAGAGGTGGTTAGGGATGCCACAACTAAAGAATTATACAGGCTCAGTGTATGGAGGGCTGGGACATCTATTAAAAGCTTATTGCGAAGCCAATCATTTAGCTATTCCAGAACAATTAGAACAAATTCAAAATCTGGAACGCTTTGACTACGTCGTTTGGCGTGATCTATTAGAAGTGATTTATAAACTAGACCCGAAGCCAGGTTTAGGGCTAGAAATTGCCAAATATGTGCAACCCAAACACTTAGGGATTATTGCTTACCTCGCGCTCTCTTGCGACAACTTAGGTGAAGCCTTAATTCGCTATCATGATTTTCACCGTCTGATTTATGACGGGAGCCCATTAGTGGTTGAGCTACAAGGGAGATATGGTTCTATTCGCTGGGAAGCGACTGAGCTACACCCTACCCAGCTTACCGATGAAATCGCGATTGCGTTGGTGATTCAGTTCTTACGTCTTTTTATGTCTCATGAAGACGTGCATTTACATGAAGTACGTTTCTTAAATGCTACCCCTAAAAATATCAGGGTCTATGAACAATACTTTCAATGTCCCGTTCGTTTTAGCCAGCCACGTACAGAGTTACTCATTCCAATTACAGAAATTAATAAGCCACTCAGCAGTGCCGACCACACTCTACAGCAGCTATTGGTTCAGCAAGCACAAGCGCTGTTAGAGCAATTACCAAATTCAACCCAACTTGATCAGCGTTTACAGCATTCAATTTTGACTGGGCTGCAAAAGAATCAATATCAAATTGAACATATTGCTGCTCAATTAGGCCTATCAGTTCGACAACTCCAACGACACTTACAACAACAAAACACCACCTTTCAGGAACGTGTTCAGCAAGTACGATTTATGCTCGCAACCGAGTATCTAAAAGACCCGCATTTAAGCTTACAAGAGATCGCACTTTTACTTTGTTATTCAGAACAAAGTGCCTTTCAAAGAGCATTTAAACATTGGACCAATCAAACACCCCAGCAATGGAGGGATCAATTTTTAGACAAAGAATAACCAACCAAAACTTACAAATCTTTTCTTGATTAAAACAACACTGAAAACAAAAATTTCATATAGTCACATGCTTAATTTTTTGTGACATATTTCACACTAATTAAAAAATACATCAATAGATGAGTAATCACAATGAATAAATATTTTGCTGAATTCTTAGGTACGTTTTGGCTAGTCTTTGGTGGTTGTGGTAGCGCAGTTTTAGCCGCAGCTTTCCCTGAACTTGGTATTGGCTTTGCAGGTGTAGCCCTTGCCTTTGGTTTAACCGTACTCACAGGTGCTTATGCTCTAGGGCATATCTCAGGTGGACATTTTAATCCCGCGGTAAGTGTTGGCCTTTGGGTCGGTGGCCGCTTCGATGTTAAAGATTTAATTCCCTATATCGTTGCTCAAGTGGTCGGTGCGACTGCTGCTGCATTTGTTCTCTATATTATTGCTCAAGGCCAAGCAGGCTTTAGCGGTGTTGGTGGTTTTGCTACCAACGGTTTTGGTGACTTATCACCAAACAAGTTTGGCTTAGGTTCTGCTTTCATTATTGAAGTGGTTCTTACAGCTTTCTTCTTAATCATTATTTTAGGTGCAACTGATCGCCGTGCACCTGCTGGCTTCGCTCCTATTGCGATTGGTTTGGGCTTAACACTCATTCACTTAATCAGTATTCCGGTGACGAACACTTCGGTAAACCCAGCACGTAGTACAGGTGTTGCATTCTTTGCTGAAACGGCTGCTTTAAGCCAGTTGTGGTTGTTCTGGGTGGCACCGATTTTAGGGGCTGTGATTGGTGCGATTATTTATAAGGTAGTAGCTGGAGATAAAGACTAACTTTACCTAGATGTAATCTACTATCGCGGAAGGTGACATGGATGTCACCTGTTGAGCAGGGGTACATGGATGTACCCTTTGATCAACAAAGCCTTTTGTTTACTTTTGGGCTTTCAAAAGTAAAAAATGTCTATACACATTCAATAAAATCTAACGTGGTATTAAAGACTGTATTACAACATGACCATATTAAATATTACGCATAACATGCATAAATTATAAAAACGGATTATTAATTTCTTGTTCAGCTGGACATTCAATTTTCTCAGGCAATTCTTCTTTTTCCAAAGCCGCAACCACTTCGTTTAAAAAGCTCTGTAAGGCTTTTGCTTGTTCTAACCCGACTTTGTCTTTGGTAATTTGCAAATTGCCGTAAATACTGATGCAATCGACATCATTTTCTAATGTTAAATCTTCAATTGATGAAGACTCTGTACCCTTTTCAAATGGTTTAAACATAGGTCTTATCTCGTTGTTATATCTTCACAGTGTAATACGATCAATTTAAAAAAAATCGATCAAAATTAAAAGAGCCGATAAAATTAAAAAAGCGCCCATCAAGATATTAAAATATTTCAAACGGTTGCCCTGATTGAGCACCACTGAAAATTTATCACCACAGAACCCCCAAAAGAACAAACACGCGTAGCAAGTGAAAAAATAAATAACGATAAAGATCGGCAACGACTGCGGGTTTTCAATGCTAGTAAACATGGTAATGCCTGACACACAAGCCAACCACGCTTTGGGATTCAGCCACTGTAATAAGAACCCATCTTTAAAATTAGGAATAATCATTTGCTCTACAGGAACACTGGAAATAGAAATATTTGCAGCAGAAAGAATAATTTTAATCCCGATATAACAAACAAATAGCGTTCCACAAACTGCGAGAACTTTTAGTACAACAGGAAACTGAATTAATAAACTCTGAAGACCAAATGCCATAAAAATTAAAAGCAAGGTAAAACCAATTGTGGCACCGGAGATATAGGGAAGCGATCTTTTTAAACCGTGATTTAAACTGGTCGATAAAATGACAGTATTTACTGGCCCTGGGGTTATAGACATTGCAAACGAAAAAAGAAACATCGAGGCAAACATTGTTATTGTCCTTATTAAAATAGAATCCATAGACAGATCTGTCTATGGATTCTATTTTAATCAATTACAGTGTTGCAATAACAATCAAAAAAAGCTGCTTATTTCATTATTTGCAAGAAATAGTTCACTAAGGCTTCTACCAATTGTTTCACAATCGCCTTTCTCGTTTCTTCGTCAATTGTTGGAACTTTTGCTTCCATTGGCTCCGAAGAACCAGTTTTTTGCTTTTTGAATTGGTCTTGTAGCGCTTGAATTTGGTCAGCGTTTAAGTCTTGCTCACACTGACTTTCACCATCCCAGTGTAAATAGTCTAGCTTTTGATTTGGCTTAACTTGGCTCGCTGTTAAAGGTAGACGATAGACATTACGCTTTTGTTGCTCGGTTAACTGCGGAAACAGGTTGACGCCTAAACGCTCCTCAAGGTAGCAAACACTCACAACCTTCACTTGTAGAGAGTTATTGTTAGGTGCGTAATAAGCACCGATTGCGCCAGTTTTTGGCATATACACCGCTTTATAAACTGCGGTTGGAACAATGACACCCTGCCCAATCGTCTTAAGACGTTTGCCTTCAAAAACAGGACCGGTCACCACATAAACATCTTGTTTTTGTTTAGTGGCAATAGCACGGGTCGCTTCTTCGAGCTTACGCCAGACTTCTTGGTTATTTTTAGGCGCTTGCGGCACCATGTTACTGAGCGAGAAACTATCAGATTGGGATTCTTTATTTGGCATATCACCATTTGGCGCCATATGCCCACGGTCATAGCCTGAACCGCGATAGTCACTTAACAGTGCCCGATGTCTTTGAGCAACACGGGTTTCTTCATGAAAATTATCTTCACGCTTAATTTTGGTACTCAAACGTTCTGCATTTAAATGCTCAGCCGACCACAACGGCGTTTTAGAAATGCCTGAATACAAAACGTTAAAGCCATTAAAGCATAGCGGATAGCTATCTTTTTTTAAGCTTTCTTTATTTAAAGCAGGTGGAACTTCACGATAGAACTGATTAAGACAAGTCGAGTTAGTCGTTAAAGGCGAAAACCACTGCGAAATCTTTTCACTACCAAAAGCAATCGCAAAACTTCCAGCCGCAATACAAGCAAGAATAATCTTGCCAAAATGCTGACTTATAGAGAATGAGTTTGTACCTTTACTACGTTTTTTACTTGCCATGTTTCTATCAATACCACTGTCCACACGCAGCTTAACAATCCTGCTTTTTTAAGTATATCTCTTATCTTTCAAATGGTTAAAACATGGTCATCTTTTTTGTAACTCCACTACCTATTACGTAACAATCTGTTGGAATTATGAGAGCCTTTGGCTATTGAATTGCGCCAATTGCGTATCTTTCGTTGAAAAACACTGATTGCTTATGACATGGTTAGCTCCACAAATTTGGATAAAAATATAATCGGAGTCCACTTAATGATCCATTCAAAGATTATTGGTATTGGCGTAATCACGGGATTATGTAGTATGGCCGCTTTGGCTGAGCCAGCAGTCCAGCCAGGAGATACTTTAGAAAGTTTGTCTAAAGTAAAAGTAACCACAACCGTAAATGGCCAACCAGGCTCTATTAGCGATTTAGTCAATAGCGGACAAGTACAGCAAGTTTCTGCTGCACCAACAAATGCAGCGCCTACAGGTGCTCCTATTCCGGCAGACGTTCCACCAGCACCTCCAGCAGGTGGTGAAATGGCGCCACCAGCAGCACCAACTGATGCAGTACCACCTGCACCGAACCAAGCGCCTCCAGCGCCACAAGATCCGAACACTCCACCGCCTCCGGCAGATCCAAGTCAGTCGGCAGACCCGATGGCAAAAGACGGTGCTTTACCAGCAGATGCACCTATGCAACAAGCTCAATAATCAGAGCCATAAAAAAAACCAAGACTTATGTCTTGGTTTTTTTATTACATCAATTTTTATATTTCGATTTGACTACCTAACTCAACCACACGGTTGGTTGGAATCTGGTAGAAGTCACTCACCGGACTGGTATTACGCTGCATAGAGATAAACAGTTTTTCTCTCCATGGAGACATACCATCGCCCACCGAATGAACAATACGATCACGGGAAATGAAGAAGCTGATGTGCATCAAGTCATATTCAAGACCGAGCTGTTCATAGGCTTGCATCAATGCTTTTGGTACATTCATTTCATCTTTAAAACCGTAGAAGATTTTAATACGGAAGAAATGTTCAGCTAAAGTTTCTGTCGTAATACGTTCTTCTGGCGCAACGAACGGTACATCTTCAATCACTACCGTCACCAAGATATTACGCTGATGCAGCACTTTGTTGTGCTTAATGTTATGCAGCATGGCATGTGGCACAACGTTCGGTGTACCTGTCATAAAGACTGCATCACCCGGCACCCAGTGCACGCTATTACCAATACTTTTCACAAACAGATCTAGAGCCAAAGTGTCATGTTCAAGCTTAGCAAAAGTAAGCTCACGACCACGTTTCCATGTCATTAAAATGGTCACGGCAATCGCACCAATGAGTAATGGCACCCAACCACCTGACAAGATTTTAAGTGAAGTGGCACCGACTAATACCGACTCTAAAACAAAGAATGGAATAATCAGAAGAAGCACTTTTGGCAAGCTCCACTTCCAAGCCGAGTAAATAAATACCGCAACCAAAATCGTGTCACAGAGCATGGTCAAGGTCACAGCTAAGCCATACGCACTTGCCAAGTTTGAACTGCTTTTGAAGATCAAGATTAGGATAATAATTGCGATTAAAAGTAACCAGTTTAAGAAAGGAATATAAATCTGGCCTTCTTCAGACTCAGAAGTATGTTTAATACTTAAACGTGGTAAATAACCCAATTGAATCGCTTGGCGTGCAAGAGAAAACACCCCAGAAATTACAGCTTGAGAGGCAATTACCGTTGCCATGGTCGCCATAATAATCATTGGGTAAAGTGCCCATTGCGGAACCAATAAATAGAACGGGTTTTCAATTGCCGCTGGGTCTCTAAGCAATAATGCGCCCTGTCCTGCGTAGTTTAAAACCAAACACGGCAACACTACAAAGAACCATGCCATACGAATTGGCACTGGTCCGAAATGTCCCATATCGGCATAAAGTGCTTCACCACCAGTTACCGTTAACACTACAGCACCCATCACAAAGAATGTCATGATTGGGTGGTGATAGATAAACTGAATGGCCCAGTGCGGACTAAACATGCCTAACACCACAGGGGTCTGAATGACGCTATGAAGACCTAATAATCCTAAAGATAAGAACCATACCATCGTGATTGGGCCAAAAAACTTACCGACAAAGGCCGTACCGTGTTTTTGTACTAAAAACAAAGAAATGATAATGGTAATCGCAATCGGCATGATGAACGGGTCAAACACATCGGTGGCAATAGACAGGCCTTCGACAGCCGACAATACCGAAATGGCTGGGGTAATAATACCATCACCAAAAAACAGCGATGCACCGATAAAACCAATGGCAATCATGTAGATTTTTTTGTTGTCGGCAATTTTGGCTTTACGTAAGTTCAATGCGAGTAAGGCCATGATCCCGCCTTCGCCGTTGTTGTCTGCACGCATGACAATCGCGACATACTTGATGCTGATGATCAGCATTAAGCACCAAAAAATAATAGATAAAATTCCTAATACGTTTTCAGGCTGAATTCCCAACCCATGCGCTGCATGGAAGGACTCTTTCAAGGCATAGAGCGGACTTGTTCCGATGTCTCCAAAGACCACTCCAAGAGCTGCCAAAGCCGTGGCAGGCAAGGTCGCTTTTTTGGCCGTATTTTGCATTGTGTAATTAAACCAATATGATTTTTAGCGCAATCTTATCACCTCTATTATTTTTTTTCTGTAATGCTCGTCTTAAATCTTGGCAGGACTCGTTTTTTTAGTTACTATCGCACGCCTTGGTGAGGTGTCCGAGTGGCTTAAGGAGCACGCCTGGAAAGTGTGTATACGTTTGCGCGTATCGAGGGTTCGAATCCCTCTCTCACCGCCAGAATTCAAAAAAGACCTAAATCGTTTTGATTTAGGTCTTTTTTATTGGCTAATTGTTTTATTATCCCAATTAAGCCCCACTACCTAACTCAGTAACGAGCCAATTAGATTTTGGATCTTTTTTTACAACAGTTACAAACACGATATAGGTTCCCGCAGGGTTACCAGCAAGATCTGCATGTACTGTTTTTATCTTTATGGTAAGTGAAATCATTTTATAAAATTGTTGATAGTAATCAGGTCTATTTTTTGCCGAGTCGTAACGAACTTTTAGCACTTCTAAAACTTTTGAGTCTTTATAAATTTGGGATATTTCAGCATTTCGAATATTTAAGTTCTCGCCTGACCAAACATATTTGTATGCTGTAGCTGAGTCTTCATTAGAAAGTGAATTAAAAAAGGAAATAGCAACTCGACTTGCCTGTTCTTTTTCAACATTAGTCTTTTTCTCGTATGCCTCAAGGACTGCAAATAAACATAATCCAGCAAGAAGTAATCCGATAGTTATAAAGATTCTAGGCTTTAGCATTTGGTTTCCTTGGGAGAATACGTTTGGACTTCACATTCCACCCGTTTCCATACCGCTCCATCTTTTAAATCCGCTTTTTGAAATTCATATAAGCCCATAAAACGGTACATAGCCCGACTACTCAAATTATCTTTAACTCTTGCAAAGACAATTCTTTTCTGTGGACCATTTTTCCACTCTTCTAATTTTTTAAGTGTAATAGTTTCATCTGTCGACTTTTCAGTAATCGTTAAGCCATCAGGCGATATAGTATTAATCCAATCCTTATTTTCATAAAGTCTAGGAAACCAAATTAAGGTATCTTTTTTATATGGATGAAGTGCTCCACCTCTCTGATAATTTTTATAGTTATAACCAAAGCAATTACAGACATCTTTTGTTGTTTTTAATACTACATTGTCAGCTAGGCTGATGCGTCCTAAATTAATATAAGTTTGAGGGTTATATTCTGTTTCTATATTCCATTCTTTAAAAGTAGAAGCCTCTATTAGCTTATTCTTTGCAGTCTTTATTTCTTCTATAATTTTATCAATTTGTTGATGGATGCTCTCTAAATTTTGAGGTTGACCTTCCTGATTTTTAAAAACATTTACCCTAAAAATTTTATGTCCAGTAATACTAATAATATCTTCTTCTCTCATAGCGTCACTTTCTGTTTGAGAGATACTATAAAGAGGCTCATCTATTTGGTTGAGTGAATACTCCATTTTATTATTTTTTAAAAAGTGATGCCCCTCATCAACTTCGACATGAATACCAAGTTGAGGAAAATATAAATCAGTTAAAGCAATTTTCTTATTTGATAATCTAACAAACTGTTGAGTGACAAATTTTAAAGTAAAGTCGTTGAGTAAATGAATAATTCGACTAACTACATATGCTTCATAACGTTTATTTTTAGTCCGCCCTAATTGCCGAATGACGTAATCTGTTAAATCTGAACTAAACATAATTGAATTTTTAATAATCTATAAGTGAAGCTGTAATTTTACTCCTCTAAATTTTTCTTGTCGCTTAATTGAAAAAATAATTATTATTTAAATCATAATGATACCTTACATTAAAACTATCTATTTGTAAGGAAAGGCCCAAATCCTCACTTTTAGGCCTCCTCCTCTTAAAACTTACTTAGACAACGCGAATAACTTCTGAACATACTGAACCGCATTATTTTCTATATCTTGGTGCGTCGGAATATCATCATCTTCTGAAGGGTTTGTGTCTAAACCATAAAATGCATGAAGTGGTTGATAGTCCGCTCCAATATATAAAGCTGTTAGCTTAAATGGAGTAAAAATCTGCTCTAAAGAAAGCTTGTATTCACCATACTCTGAATAAACTTTTTCTTTTACACCAGCAGACACAGCCAACATAAACTTCTTATTTTTAAGCTTGTCACCTGTTGAACCGTACGCCCAACCATAGGTCAAAACCTCATCAAGCCATTGTTTCAGAAGCGGTGGGCAGTTAAACCAATACACTGGAAATTGAAAAACTAAATTTTCGTGTTCTTCTACCAATGCTTGCTCTTTGGCAACATCAATTACGCCATCTGGATAGGCTTGATAAATTTGATGAACCGTAAATTGGTCTGGGTGTTTTTCTAATTCCTCTACCCATCTTTTATTTACAACAGACTGGTCTATGTGAGGGTGAGTAACAATGACTAATGTCTTTTTCATTATGAAAACACTCTTATCGGAAAGTAGATAAATCGATTATAGAAGTGTGCTTTCCTAAATATAAGTACGGTAATTTATGTTATATACTATACTAAAAGATAGTATAGATTTTAAAAATGACTGAATGCGTTCCATCACATACGCCATTAGAAGAGACAGGTTTCGGCTACACCCTTTCTTTAATTAATGGCAAATATAAAATGATTATTATGTATTGGCTGTATGAAAAAAATGTCATGCGTTTTAACGAGATGCAACGCTGCATTGGTAATATTTCGTTTAGAACACTCAGTAATACTCTTAAAGAATTGGAAAGAGATGGGCTGATTACTCGCAAGGAATATCCTCAAATTCCGCCAAAAGTTGAGTATCGACTTTCAGAAAGAGGACAGTCTTTAATTCCGTTGTTAGATATGATGTGCCAATGGGGCGAGCGGAATATGAATTCTTAGTTTTATAGAGTTGAAGTGATACTCAATATGAGAAATGAATTAAAAGAAATTTTTATTAAGGGATGCGACGATAAAATTGAAAAGAAAGGAGACAATGTCGGTCTGTCTTTTTACGCTTTTTTTAAAAATAAGAATGATAACCCTGAGCTACTAATGGAAGCAGCGCATTGGTGGATTATGGAGCATAAGCTAGATCACTTTGAGAAGGCGGTTAAGATTAAAGAATTGGTTTTGAGTGAACAATAAAAGTTAGAGGAAAAGACTATCCAGAAAGAGGATAGTCTTTGATTTCTTATAAATCATCTTAGTTTCGATAAAAATAGAATATCTGAATTAATAACTTAAATATAAAATAATTCAATTATCTCTGATAAACTATAAAATATTAACTTTATGATATTAATAAATATGAAATTTTCAACCTGTATATTTTTAATAGTTTTACTTTGTGGGTGTGGTTTTAAGCCTCAGTTTAGACCAACTAAGATGTATTCAGGAAATGAAAATAAAAATGAATCTGATTTTTCACTAATTTATATAGATTGGATGGAAACAGCACAAACATATAAAAAAGTAGGACAAACCGAGATTACTGAAATAAACAATATAAAAGTAGTTGAAAGAGTACCAACCTTCGGTAGTAAATATATGCTTCAAGTATTACCAGGAGAACAAAATATCACTACTTCTATATTAATTATTAAAGGTTATGTACCAAATATGAATCTCCTTAGAGTAGAAGAGATAACCTTTAAATTACCTCAGTTTAATACTGAGCCGAATAAAATTTATGTCCTATGTCCTCTAAAAGGTAAAGATATAGGGTTTAACGTAAAAATATATCCATATACTCGTCAAGAAATCTTAAAGAATAAAGGGATGACTGATTTCTTAATACGTCCATGTAGAACAATGGATAAGCTTTCCCTTCAATAATCATTTAGTTTCAATTTTAAGATGAATCTTTTACTAAAAGGAGGCCCAACTCCCGTCGGGCCTTTCCCCCATCAAACTCGATTTAAAAAATACTCAAGCAAAGCATCTCTTTCATCGGTGTTATTGGTTCCCGAAAGCTGAACCATGGCTCCATCAATCACAAATAAAAACATGTGTGCATCTTCAACTGTAGCAGTCGCTTTTACAGTTAAAAGAAATTTATGAATTTCTTTAATGAACCAGTTCCGATAGTCAATCACGAGTTTATAAGCTGTTGGATAGATCTTTTCAATTTCAAAAATGGCTTTAAATGGCAACCTATAAAAGCCATCTAAGTTCGCATGTAAGAGGTAAATTTTCTTTAGTTTATCGAATGCCATGAGTTCGCGGTACGAATGAATAATTGAAAACACCTCATGTTTCAATGCATCTATTTGAAAAGTTAAGCTCATCTGAATGAGCCTTTCTTTGGAGTGAAAATAGTTATAAAAAGTGGCTTTGGGGATTTTGGCTTCCTCAATAATTCGATCGATCCCGATGTAAAACCCATGTTGATTAAATAAATCTTTTGCCGCGTGAAGCACGCGTAATGCTCTAAATGATGCTTCTAAATTTGGCATTTTTATACCGTTTAAAATAATTTTTTGTTGTATGTAAAAGAGATAGAAATGCCGTCGCTCTTAAATTGAGCGTTAAATACAGGCATGCAAAAGCCGCACAAAAATGGTGTGCTCGCCTATCTCAGGTTTTATTGTTGCTATGATTTTTTAGTCGTAATGACCTATGGCTTAAAACCTAGAGTCGATTAAACCGTTTTAAAGACCAGTTGGGTATGGACGTAAAGACTTTGGCAAAGGTTGCCAATGAGATAGATAAAATAGTACGCATATGACGGATTCCTGTACAAATAAGAATTCTGCCAATCTCTGCTAAAAGATGGTGGCAGAACGAAGGGGGGTTAGCAGACTGGGTACAGAACCAGCACACCCGAAGGTGTCCCCCCTCCGCCCTACCATAACGTAACGTCAGGGAGACGAGTGGAATACAAGCAGATTCCATCCTCAGAAGGATTAAATCTGATGCACTGTACCGCGGTCTGCTAAAACCGGCTGGCAATGTGGCCAGCAGGCAAAGGATAATCCGCGAGTTTTTGAGTGTCAATGTAAGGTTGAATAGAAATTGGTTAAATAATTATTGTTGTTTATTCAATTAGATATTTAAGCTAAAAAGACCTTCAACTTAAATTTAACGATGTCATGATAATAAAAATATAGGATAGTGAATTATGATTGAGTTCATGATTTGAATAGGTAATTAATAATGATAATAAAGGGACCTCCCACCAGTTCAGAAGAATACCAACTTATCTTTCAATGGCTTGATGAACGGTCCAATTATTCTATTGGGGCGATGGCCTTTCTTGCTCAAACACAAGCTACCAATGCAGAGTGGCAACTCTTGCGGTTGTATAACTCACAAAACGCCGAGCAACTGCTAGGAGTCGCGGTCATCGTTGCTGGTGGCACCTGTTTCTGGGTTCCGTCAGAGACCTCTTCATCTGGGGCATTACTCTGTACATCAATTTTAGAGCTTCAGCCGCGTCGGATTGTAACCACCGCCATCGGGCGAGACTTATTACATGTCGAGATAAAACAAAAAGGACGTATTTTACGAGAGTATGATCAATGGATCATGATTTGCTCACACCAATTTTCTGAAGCTCAAGGGCGCTTGGCTGAACTTTCGGATATTGCCCGTCTTAATGAATATCAACATCTATACAATAAAGAGCGATCCGTAAATGAAACACCTGATTGGGCATCTCTAATTCAACAAGAAAAAATTATTGTGCTTGAATTAGACGAACAAATCGTTTCAATTGTGCGTTTAGGCATAGAAACTGATCGTCTGGTTTCTATTGGCGGCACATATACTTTCCCTACTTATCGCCGAAAAGGTTTTGCCGAACGCATCTTAAAATTTGCAGTTAATCGGATTGTTGCAAATGGACGGATTGCCCACTTAATTGTTGACGTTGATAACACCCCAGCGGTTACGCTTTACCGCCAAATGGGCTTCGAATGTGTAGAGTCTTCTTACATTGCTTACCCAGAGTATTTATAAAAAATTATTCATTTTCAAAACTGCTTAAATGTACTGATTGATCACGCTATAAATAAAAGCTACAGTAAATAAAGTTTGAATTTTATAACTTTAAATAAATTGATAACGCATGCAGGCAAAGACATGGAAACCATACATGATTTTTATCGCCGCTTTTCTTTAACCAGAGATAGCGATTACTCGGTTCCATCGACGTCGTTTGGACATTTTAACGTGTTCCAACGCGATGCCTGCTCGTTTCTCACGCCTTATAGCCGCCGTGATTATTATAAAATTTCACTGGTTTTAGGCACAGGCGAACTTCACTACGCTAACCGCTGGATACGAGTCGACCGCCCTGCTTTACTGTTTTCAAACCCGATGGTGCCCTATGCATGGGAAATTAATTCGCCTGAACAGGCAGGCTGGTTTTGTCTATTTACCGAAGAGTTTGTAAACCAAGAGTCGCGACAAAGCTTTTTAAAAGACTCACCGCTGTTTAAAGTCGACGGCGACCCGCTGTATTTTTTAAATGACCAACAAGTTGAAGAAATTTCATTTATTTTCAAAAAGATGATGACTGAAATAAATTCAGACTATATTCATAAATACAACGTTTTAAGAAACTATTTGCACCTACTTGTGCATGAAGCCATGAAAATGCAACCGACCCAACAGTTTGAAAAACATAGCAATGCTGCGGTGCGCATTTGCCATTTATTCTTTGAGTTGTTAGAGCGTCAGTTCCCCATCGACTCGCCCCATTTTCAGCTGAAACTCAAAACTGCGAATGACTTTGCCTATGGCTTGTCTGTGCATGTGAACCATTTAAACCGAGCTGTAAAAGAAGCCACAGGTAAAACCACGTCTGAGCATATTAGCTCGCGTATTACGCAAGAAGCCAAAGCGCTGCTACAGCACACCAGTTGGAATATTTCCGAAATTGCTTATAGTTTAGGCTTTGAATATTCAGCATATTTCACCAACTTCTTTAAGAAAAATACCGGATTTTCACCTAAAAAATTCCGCGAAGACTGTGTGGCCTAAAAACAGATTGTTTGAATTTTATAATTATTGGTTTGAATGTTATACGTCAGTTTGAGCCAAAGCATTTTATAGTTTTTCTACTCAAGTGATTTTGCAAAAAGAGTGTGAAAAATGAAATATAGAGCTTTAGGACAAACAGGCGAAAAAGTATCAGCACTTGGTTTAGGTTGCATGGGAATGAGCTTTGCCTATGGTGCCTCAGACGACACACAAAGCATTGCAACTTTAGAAAAGGCATTAGACCTCGGCATTAACTTTTGGGACACCGCCGACATGTACGGCAACGGCGCAAACGAAGTTTTGCTCTCAAAAGTTTTAGAAAAACATCGCGGCAAAGTGTTCTTGGCGACCAAATTTGGCTTCCGCTATAAAGAAGATAACCTCAACCCCCAAAACTCTTTAGAGTCTTATATCGACGGTTCTCCAGAGTGGATTAAAGTTGCGGTCGAAAACAGTTTAAGACGCTTAAATACAGACGTGATTGATTTGTATTATGCGCACCGCATTGACCCGAATGTTCCAGTTGAAGACACGATTGGTGCAATGGCGGACTTGGTCAAACAAGGTAAAGTTCGTTATTTAGGACTCAGTGAAGCATCGGCTGAAACCATTCGTAAAGCGCATGCGATTCATCCGATTGCAGCGGTTCAACATGAATATTCGTTGCTTACCCGTGAGTTTGAGCAAACCCATTTGCAAACCATTCGCGAGTTAGGCATTAGCCTTGTGCCGTATTCACCGCTGTCACGTGGTTTAATCACCAATACGCTTGATGTGGGTAGCCTAGACGAAAACGATTTCCGTCGTCAGTTGCCACGCTATCAAGGCGATAACTGGAAAAATAACCAAAGTTTAGCGCAGGCATTTAGCGAATTTGCCCAAAGCAAAAACGCGACAGCGGCTCAACTGGCTTTGGCTTGGATTTTGGCGCAAGGTGATGACATTATGCCAATTCCGGGTACGCGTAAAATTGAGCGACTTGTGGAAAATGCCGGTGCTGTAGACCTTCATTTAACAGCGGCAGACTTGGCGGAAATTGAAGCGATTATCGCGAGATATCCAAACATGGGCGCACGCTATAACGCTCAGCAACTTGCTGCGGTCAATCATTAAAATATAAGCCATAAAAAAGTCCGACTTAGTGTCGGACTTTTTAGTTTAGTCTTTGCTATATGTGCCTTGCTGGCGTCCACCTTCCCAGATCGCATCTAAGGATTTATCCGAAATCGTTAAGCTCTCAGGGAAAATACTTAAATCCTTTTTAAATTTGGCTTCGGGTTTTAAGCCAATACAGTCACCGTTTTTCCACCATGTGCCTTCAGCATATTGATCTAAAGCACCAACAGCGAGCATCCATTGAAACTTGCCGTTTGGTTGAAGTAAAAGTTCCGAACCAACTTCCATCACGCCATTTAAATAATAGTGCCCACTCCAAGCCTCGTCAGCTTTTTGGAATTTCACTTCTTTGCATGTGCTAGTTGGCTCTGCATAAATGTGAGCAGAAAAAATAACCGTTGAAAGAAGTAGTAGAGGCACAAATATATTTTTCATTATTTAGTTCCTAAAAAATTAATCTTATGATTTTTCGCTACTCATATTTTTTAATTTATTGCAGTATGGGCTATACAGCTATCCTATATATGAATAAAGCAAACCAGCTATACCAATACATAAAAGAATGATAAAGGCTATATTCTGTGTCTCAGACTTGTTTTTACGTTTTTTACCGTATAGCCCAACAATTACTGCAATTATAATTATTAAGATACTAGCGAGCATTACAAAGCCCATCATAATGCCATGGCCGATATTTGCCGAACTTAACATGTAAGTTTCCTTTTTTAAATCTGAGAAAAGAACAGTAGGGAATTTACTATTTTCCAGACTCAACTTTTAAATACGTTCCATCGGCATAAACGTTATGTCCAAAGCCACAGCCCGACTCGCCTTCGCTTTGTTTAACTTGAATATAATTTCCTAATTTTGCGTTAGATTTAAAATCGAGCTGAATACGACAGTCTTCATTTTTATAAACCGTTTGCTTCTTATTAGTCGGCATTTTAGTGTCAAACTCACCCATATTTGGGCCATAAATTAAGCTTCTAAGTCCCATATATAAACCGGCATAGCTGATTGCATATTGGCCCTGCTTACGACTTACCGTGATGTGATCCCACTCACCAAAACCTGAGTAGCGCACATATTCGCCTGACAAATCATTTGATGCTTTAGGTTGAGGTAACTGCTTAAGATTAAACTGGCTCGATTTTGATTTTTCATCGAGCATAAACCATGATCTTGCCCAAAGTGGCTGACCCAATTTTGCGTAGGCTAAGCCCACGTTATTGTTGGCAACTTCAATATCACGGTCAGTAAATTTAACTGTGTTTTCATCTTCATTGGCTTTACAAAATGCAGTCCAAGAGGCTTGATTCTGGAAATTTTCGAGCGCTTTTTTATATTGTTTTTGGTCGTAGAATTTCTTACCTAAACTCGCGTATTGCTTCACTTTATTACAGCTTTGTTGTAGCTCTTGTTCATAAGAAAACTCTGCATGCGTGACCGCCAAAGCTGAAAGTGTAAGAACCGCGCAGCCTGTAATAATTGATTTAATCATTTTTAAAATTCTTTAATAATTAACTAATTATATAATATGAGCTGGCGCTCTAAATCACAATTATTTGAAACAAAAGTCTATAGAATGCCTTTAGTCTTAAATAAAAATTTATTAAATCAATTCAAAATAAATCATTGAAAATATTAGGCGTTAATTGGTTATTTTTGTTGAATATTCATCCAAAAAATATTGTAGACTGCATGCGTAAAACTTAGGAAGAATTATAAGAGTGAATAATCTAATTATTGGAAGCCTATTTGCGCTTTGTGCAGCTGCACTCAATGCCTCTATTGGTGTAATTAGTAAATTACTCATGCATAGTGGTTTAAACCCACAAGACATTGCCTTTTTAAAAACCATTATCGCCTTTTTCTTTTTAAGTGTATTTTTATTTAAAGTGCCTGTTAGCCAAAAGATTGCTTTTATTAGCAGCACGCCAAGTAAAATCAGCATTTTTGCTCAAATTGCCATATGTGCTTTTTTAGGGATTTTCTCTTTATTCTTTTTCGAAACCATTGCCTATAACCACGGTGCTGCGGCTAATGTGGTAGTGGTACTCATGGCTTCGGCTGCCATCTCTGCCCTATTTTTTGGTCGATTCATTTTAAAAGAAAGCATCTACATTCATTCTCTTATTGGAACATTATTGGCGGTTGCGGGGATTAGTATTATTTCATGGAAAGGTGAAAATAGCCTTTTAATGCTGATCAATGCTTCTATTGCAGGCACGGGTTATGGCTTATTTTCGGTTTTAGTAAAAAAGTTCAAATTAAACGGCGGGCTGTTTCTCACTAAATACTTACTGCTGTTTGGTAGCGTTTATCTTGCAGTTCCATTTTTAATTAATTTTCACAGCATTAATTTTAATAGTGACATTGTTTTAGGCTTAGTTGGTTTAGCTGTGCTGCCGACCATACTCGGCTTTTTCTGCACCACCAAAGCATTGTCTTATATGAGTGCGGCCAAGGTACAGGTGACCGAGCTTTCTGAACCGATTTTCGCAGCGCTTATGGCTTGGGTTTTCATTCATGAACAGCCGACTTTATCGTTTTTATATGGCGCGATTTTTATTATTTTAGGCATCTTTTTAATGAACAGAACGCCAAAATCAAACTAGCCGATTTCATCTATTTCGTTGGCATGGTGACAAGCCACTTGCACCACACTGGCAAAATTAATTGCCATTTGCGAAGGGTTATGTTTTTTATAAGCAAGCCCTAAACCCACCATAGGTACAGGTGCTTTTAAAGACCGATAAGCCACACCCTGTATTTGCAATTGTTTAGTCGACTCAGGAACCAAAGACACCCCTAAATTTGCAGACACCAACGATAAAATGGACACAATTTGCGGGGCATTTTGTCCAATTTTCGGTTCAAAACCACGCTCATGACAGGCTTGTTTAATCGCATCAAAAAGCCCTGCACTAATGGATGGTGGCGAGACAATAAAATCAAGCTCTCGGAGTGCCGTTAAATCAATTTCTGGTGATGCATCGTCGAGTTGAAAAGACTCTGAAGGTAAAGCCGCAATGAGTGGTTCTGCTAATAATTCTTGAAGAATGAGACTATCTGGAATGTTGCGTGGTGAGCGAATAATCGCGACATCTAAGCGGTCTTCAAGCAATAAATCGATGAGTAGTAAGGTGTTGGCTTCTTCAAGTTTTAAATTCACTTTCGGGTATTGCTGCTGGAAATAGCGAACACATTTAGGAATGAGAGGGTTCAGCATTGAAGTGCCAGTAAAACCTAATCGTAGTTGACCCACTTCGCCATTTGCCACTTGTTTAACTAAGCTCGCTGCATCTTCTACACGCTGCTGTACTGGCTGAATTGCATTTAAAAAGGCAAGCCCCGCTTCGGTCAGCTCTACCCCATGAGGTGATCGAATAAATAAATCTGCACCTAGCTCTTCTTCTAAGTCTCGTATTTGCATGCTTAAAGGCGGCTGGCTCATGTTTAAGCGTTGCGCAGCTTTGGTAAAGTTTTTTTCTTCTGCTACCGCTAAAAAGTAGCGTATATGTCTGAGTTCCATCGCTATATACAAAACATATCATGACCCATTGTTAAATATATTAGAAAAATACCACTCAAATTGCTAATTTTAATTTATCGAATTTTCTCGATGCAGTATGCCCCCAAAGCACTGCACTTTCTTTCTGTCATGGTCATGATATGAGTTCTTCATCTACACCCAGTACCTTAAGTACTGAGGCAACTTCTGTTCTTTCCCGTGAGTGGATTCACAAAGGGACTAAAGCCTATAAACACGCAGGATTTGCTTTATTCCTCGTAGGTTTTGCCAGTTTCTCACTGATTTATTGTGTACAGCCACTCCTGCCCGCATTTAGCCAAAGCTTCCGGATTAGCCCTGCGAGTAGCTCTTTAGCACTGTCATTAACGACTGCTTTTTTAGCAATTTCGATTGTACTATCAAGTGCCTTTTCACAAGCTCTTGGCCGTCGCGGTGTAATTTTTACATCAATGCTGTGTGCAGCAATTTTAAATATTATTTCAATGTTTACCCCTAACTGGCACAGTTTACTGATGGCACGTGCATTAGAAGGTTTGCTGCTCGGTGGTGTTCCCGCAGTGACAATGGCATGGATTGCCGAAGAAATTGCACCTGAACACCTAGGTAAAACCATGGGTTTATATATTGCAGGTACGGCTTTTGGTGGCATGATGGGCCGTGTCGGTATGGGTATTTTGGTTGAATATTTTTCGTGGCGAGCTGCTTTAGGCTTACTTGGAGCAATCTGTTTTATTTGCTCAATTGCCTTTTTAAAACTACTGCCTGTTTCACGTAATTTTGTACAGAAAAAAGGGCTAAATTTAGATTTTCACATGCAAATGTGGCGCGCCCATTTAAGCAATACAAAATTATTACGCCTGTTTGCCATTGGGTTCTTGCTCACTAGTGTGTTTGTGACCTTGTTTAACTATGCCACTTTCCGTTTAAGCGGCGCACCTTATTCACTCAGTCAGACGCAAATTAGCCTTATTTTCTTGTCGTATAGCTTTGGCATGGTGTCTTCATCGTTGGCAGGTAGCTTAGCCGATCGCTTGGGTAAAAAAACCATGATGATGAGTGGTTTTGCACTCATGATTGTGGGTAGTCTTATGACCCTGCTCACTTCTCTTTTCGGCATTATTATTGGTATTGCATTTATTACTACGGGTTTCTTTATTACCCACTCACTTACAAGTAGTTCTGTGGGAGCCGAAAGCAAACAAGCTAAAGCACATGCTAGTTCACTGTACTTACTGTTTTACTATATGGGTTCAAGTATTGTTGGTTCGGCAGGCGGTTGGTTCTGGCTGCACGGTGGTTGGAGTGCCATTGTAGGCTTAACTGTTGTACTGTCATTACTTGGAATATTTTTAGTAATTTATACAAAACACGCAAAAGCGCATTAATGTGTTGAAACCCTAACTTTTTCAGGCTAAACCCTATGAGAATTTAAAAATGATATGAAAAAATTTAAATGCTCATTTTTTGGCTTGTAATTTTTTTAAGAAACTGTAAAATTCACTCCACGTTGCCGGCATAGCTCAGTTGGTAGAGCAACTGACTTGTAATCAGTAGGTCCACAGTTCGAATCCGTGTGCCGGCACCATCATTAAACCTCATGAATATTTGATTTATGGGGTTTTTTGTTGTCTGTGGTTTTAGGCATAGTATATTCATACTGTTTTGAATGAAGGTATTTACCTAAAATTTTATTATAAACTCGAGCTTCAAAATATTTTTTCTAAAGCCAATTTATTCTTTTAACAGAAAAATATGCGTTCTTAATTTATAAAAAAATATAATTTTAAAATAAGAAATATGAAAAAGATAAGATTATAATGCGCCACCAAATAAGGTCATATAAATAAGACCTATTTTATAAACTTTAATTCATTAAGATACCAATACGGAAAAGTATGAAACTTCGTTTTATTTTACCTGCTTTATTTCTAGCATTCCCTTTAACAACATATGCTCAAGAAACTACATCTCAACCTCAAATTCAAACCACTACAAACCCACCCATTTGCTTAATTGAAGGTACTCCTTCAGCAGAGCACTATAAATCTATTAAACGTATTAAAGCCGCGAAAGGAACCTATGGTGGCTTTGAAGAAGTAAAACCTAAATTAGCTAACGTTGCCCGTAAATATGGTGCAGATGTGGTAATTAATTATCACCAAAGCCAAAGATTTGGCTTCTGGCCTTGGCGTATTGTTCGCCCAGTACTCACAGGTACTGCTGTGAAATGGAATACACCTTTTAACTGTGCTGCCTTAGGCGGTAAAGAAATTCGTTAATAAGAAATGAAAAAAGCCCAACATCCTGTTGGGCTTTTTTCGTATTTCGTTACTAGGTACACTTCCTGTAATACCTCACGTCCTGATGCTTAAACTTATTATTGTTGTTTTACGTTTCGAAACTTCCTGTTCCTGATGAGTTCATCATAGGCAATTCATCACGTCATAAAAAGACGCCAATTTCCCGAATGTATGTACGAAAAAGCGTACATGGTTCTTTTAAATTTAAAACTTGATTTACTATCATTGAAATAAAAATATGAATTTATAAACAAGTTCTGTTCGTCAATTAAATAAGAAGACGATATAATGAGATTATTACTTTATTTCTAAAATAAATTTAAAATAACAAGGAACGAGATGTTTACTTTGCCATCAAATATTTTTCAGCCCTTAGCGCTCATACTCGCCTGCCTTATTTTCATTGTAAGTAAAATGCCGCAGCTAAAATATAGAAAAACTATATTATTTCTAGCTATTGGTAGCCTTACTTTAGTGATTATTTTAGGGATATTTGGCTTTTTTAACTAAGCTTTATTTCTTGCTCTTCTCTATCATTTTTTCAAAATGTCTAAGATTTGGGTTGAGCGTATCCCAAGCATAGGCTTGGCTCACAAACACCTCTGCTCTAGGCTGGTAGAGACTCGGGTCATCTAAAGTACCTGCACGTATTGAAATCATTTCAGGGGCAATTTCAGGTAAGCCAAAAAGCTGAGAACCACACGTCGGACAAAACGCTCTTTTAATAGATCGGCCAGAAGACCCTAAAGTCTCAAAATATTTAAGTTCACCACTTACTTTCAATTCAGATTGGTGAAAAAAAGCAATTGGTGCATATGCTGAACCTGTGGCCTTTTGACAATCTCGACAGTGGCAATTAAAGCTATAACGTGGCTCCGCTTCACTTTGGTAGCTCACAGCTCCACACAAACACGATCCTTGATATTTGGCTGACATGGCTCATCCTATTTTTTTATTGCTGTGATTTGAATATAGCGTACATATCCATTTTGGTAGAGTTGTTGGCATAACTTTGCAGTCATTTGAATTTTAAAATTTGCCAATCCTCGGCTTTGCTTTTGTCCTTGTTGATTTTGAATATATTGCGAAAAACCGAGTAACACATGCTCAGATAAATCTTCAATTTGAATATCGACAAAACCTTGTTGTTCCAAGGTAGTTCTGAGCATTTTTTCATTTGGCACAGCATTCCAAGCAACATTTGCTGCTTTGAATAAATAACGATGCTTTCGTTCTTGTAGAGCGGTCATGTTTTGACATGAATCGGCACGCATTAGATAGTGAAAACCTAATCGTCCTTTTGAATTTAAAACTGGAGCGATGGAATCTAGAAATGAATTTAAATTGCTGTGATAAGCGGCATCGATACACAACACCACATCGAAGCAATGTTTAAATTCAAATTGTTTTAAATTTAAAAATGAACCACAGAAAATCTGGCTTATTTCGGGAATAAGCTTTTGAATTTTATGGACACATTGGGCTTGTAAGTCAACTGCACTGAGGCTTTTAGGCTGATAATGCTGTAACCAGTGCAACAAACTTGCACCCTGTCCGCAGCCTAAATCTAAGAGATGATCTTTTGAATTTAAATTGACAGCCTGTGCCAAATGGTCAGCCAATTGGCAACAAGCTTCACGGTAGTTTTGGGTATTTTTCCAAAAACCCAAATTTGTCCAAGCAAGCTCTTGATCATCCCCTAAGCTTGATGCATCAATTGCATATTTATGAGGAATGAATCGAGAGAGAGCTGCTCGAACTTTTGTTTTCACAATTTTAGTAGCCGAGTTCTGGGGCAACTTCGACCTTAGGTTTTAAGCCTACAAATGGTAAAGGTGCACCTAAAATTTCAGCAATATGCATGGCAGAAGTCACTGCTGACTCTAAAATTGGCAAGCCATCGCATGACCATGAACCACAGTAGAATACTTTACGGTTTGGGTCTAAATGACGTTGTTGCAATTCTTTGTTTAAAGCAACCGTTTGCGAGTCTACAACCGCACGCGTTAAAGTCACTTTTGAAATAACTTTTTTAGGGTCAATATCAACCACTGGACGCCAAGTCTGGAATACAGGATTTTTACCTACGAGTGTTGGTTCAACCGCATTCATCCAAACTGTAAATTGCTGACGCGTAAACTTACGGTCCATCATGTAGCTCAGCACTGACCAGTCTTTACGGCGTGGCGGCATGACTGTCGCATCGGTATGAATCACAAGATCGCCTTGTTCAAAGCGGAATTGCTTAAGCAAGTTCATATCTTCTGCAAACTGTTCAGGATTTAAAAACTCATCGATTTTAGACGTTGGCGTTGCAACAATCACTCGATCAAATAAGTTTTGTTCACCTTGGCTGTTTTCAACCAGTACTTTTTCGCCTTGTTGCTCAACTTTCTTAATTGCCGATCCGCTATGAATATCGATGTCTTTAATCAAGCTATCTACGAATGCTGGTGTGCCACCTTTCATGCGCAACAACATGTCGCCATCAGTTAAGTGACGTAAAAACTCAAGTAAGTTTTTTGCAGGCCAATCGCCAATTGTTTTTGGATTACACGTACAGATTGTATAGAGCACTGGCATAACCACACCATGCCAGAATACTTCTTCAATATCGTTCTGGTTAATAAATTCAGCGAGGGTAATATCTTGATTTTTAGATTTGAAAAACTGGTGAATCGCAGTTTTTAATTGCAACATCCCTTTCACAAGACGCCAGCCATATTGCTGGATGCCTTTACGGTTATTAATAATCGGGAAATTACCAATACGGCTACGAGAAGTCGTTAACCATGTTTCCGTACGATCTTCGAATAACCAGCTACAAGACATATAAGTACGAACTGGGAAAGTTTTAATGCCTAAATGAGCAGCAAGGCTAAGTGTATTTTTCCATAAGTGAGGATTCATCACACGTAGCGGTGCATCAATAATTCCACCATCGAACTCAATGCTATGGCTATCCATTCCCCGGCCAGGAAGTGCTTCAAATATCGTGATCGTATGCCCTGCATCTTTCAGAATTCTTGCTGCCGCAAGCCCTGCCATTCCACTGCCAATAATTGCGATATTCAAAATGATGTCCCATTTTTCGAGAATTTTTTTGATTATCACTCATACCCCAAAAAAACACCGTATTAAAAACTACCAGATTTTTATTTTTTGCATCAATTTATATAGAAAATATTTAGCTGCTAATCAGATCAAGTTTTTATATTTTTTTACAAAATCAGAGAAACCGATAAAACCTTATATTTTTTGAAAATTTAAAAAAAATCTTTTAAATAAAATAAGATAATTTAACTATTTTTATATCATTTGTTTTACAAGAATCTTTTTTTAATATATTATTAACTCATAATAATGAGAAGCAAATCACATAAAACAATGCCGCAACAACAATGAAAACCATCATAAAAACAGAATATTTACAGCGAAAAAGCCCGCTATTCACACTTGATAGCGGGCTTTTTATTACTTTGTTTTTTAGAGGTTATTCAAATGCAATTCGGCAATTTATGCTTCTTGCATGATTGAACCGAATTTTCCACGATTAAAATCATTAATCGCTTCCATAATCTCAGCTTTGGTATTCATGACGAATGGACCATAACCTTCGATTGGTTCATTGAGTGGTTGGCCAGTCAACACTAAAAATTTAGTGTCTTCTTCTGCATTTAAACTAAACTCAACGCCCTCACGAGACAAAATCGCAACGGTTTTACCTTCAAGACGATTTGCATCATTGACCACAACCGCACCATCTAATATCACAACAAGCGTGGTGTGACCTTCAGGTACATAGAGGGTATGTTTTTGGCCTTTAACCAATTTACCGTCCCATACATTTAATGGACTGAATGTAGTTGCAGCACCTTTTGCATCTGCATATTCACCTGCAATCACACGTAAATGACTACCGTGCTCGTCTAGTGCAATGTCTGGAATATCTTTCGATTCAATCGCTTGGTATTTTCCAGGCGTCATTTTTGAATGAGCAGGTAAATTTACCCACAATTGTACCATTTCAAACAGACCACCATGCTCTGCAAATTCAGGAGAATGGAACTCTTCATGCAACACGCCTGCACCCGCAGTCATCCACTGTACATCACCAGTTTTAATGGTTCCGCCGCCGCCACTTGAGTCTTTATGAGTCACTTCACCTTGGTAGGCGATGGTCACTGTTTCAAAGCCACGGTGAGGATGCGAACCTACGCCTTGCTGTTCAGTCGTTGGCGAGAATGTATAAGGCGCTGCATAATCGAGTAGCAAAAATGGGCTTAGGGTTTGGCCTAAACGGTCATAAGAGAATAGGTTATATACAGGGAAACCATCACCCACCCAATGCATGTGGTTATTTTGATATGCACCAAGAAATTTCTTCATCTGATCTCTCCTATATATGTAGGATTTTCTTGAACTGGTATTGATTTTACGCCTCAATAATTGCAGTTTATAGATCAGGATTAGCAACACATTATTTCATCTATGAGACAATCATAGAATTTAATGTGCTCTTTTTAAGATCGTCCTATTTTTAAAATTCTTAATCCTATTTTTTAGACTTAATCACGACATAAAACTCAACTAGCATAATTTTAGGCAATAACGACCTACTCAATAATTTTTGATTATTTATTTTGATAACACGAGGACATAAAAAATGGCTCAAGATTACGTGCGTTTAGACAAGGATAATGCTGCGGTTCTTTTAGTTGACCACCAAGCAGGTTTGCTTTCTTTAGTTCGAGATATCGATCCAGATAAATTTAAAAACAACGTACTTGCTGTTGCGAATGCAGCAAAATACTTCAACCTTCCAACGATTTTGACAACCAGTTTTGAAACTGGTCCAAACGGTCCTTTAGTTCCTGAGTTAAAAGAGATTCATCCAGATGCGCCTTTTATTCCACGTCCTGGTCAAATTAACGCTTGGGACAATGAAGACTTCGTAAAAGCTGTCAAAGCGACAGGTAAAAAACAACTGATTATTGCAGGGGTAGTGACTGAGGTCTGTGTGGCTTTCCCAGCTTTATCTGCCCTCGCAGAAGGTTTTGAAGTATTTGTGATTACTGATGCTTCTGGTACTTTCAACGAGTTAACACGTGATGCTGCTTGGGACCGTATGTCAAAAGCAGGTGCTCAGCTTATGACGTGGTTTGGTATGGCATGTGAATTACACCGTGACTGGCGTAACGACATCGAAGGTTTGGGTACATTGTTCTCAAATCACATTCCTGACTACCGTAACCTGATTTCAAGCTACAATCACAACACTAGCCAAAAATAAGTTCAATTGCCAAGATTAGAGTGCTTAAGCGCTCTAATCTTAAATTTAAATGGATTGATCGGACATTGATAAGTTCTTTTGATGATTTTTATTATTTCTATTTAGTCGTAAAACACGGCGGCTTTAGTGCAGCCAGTGATGCTGAAAATATTAGTAAATCTAAGCTCAGCCGACGCATTATTGACCTTGAAAATAAATTTAATGTCAGCCTGATTCAAAGAACAACACGTCATTTTAAGGTGACCGATTTAGGCCAAGAGTTTTATGAGGAATGCTGCAAAGTTATTACTCAAGTTGAATGTGCAGAAAACGTGTTATTAAAGCAAAAAAGTGAGCCTCAAGGTCTGGTAAAAGTAAGTTGCCCACCTTTAATGATGCATTTTCAAATTAGAAAAATTTTAAATCAGTTTTTAAAAACCTACCCCAAAGTTGAAATCGCACTCGAGCTAACCAGCCGTCGAGTAGATATCTTGCATGATGACATCGACCTCGCGATTCGTACCAATTTTGAACCCAATGAAGATTCAAATTTAATTGTTCGTGATGTGATTAAAACCGATCATTGTCTGGTGGCTTCGCCTGAATTATTACAAGGCCGCACTATTGAGCATTATTCTGAGTTACAAGATTTCCCAAGTATTAGCTTAGGTACTCAAAAGCAAAATCCTATTTGGCATTTATGCAATATTCGTAATGGTGAATCGGTTGATGTACCTTACCAACCACGAATAAAAAGTAATGATTTGGCAGGCGTTTACTATGCTGTGATGGATGGTTTAGGCATTGCCGACCTTCCTTTTTTAACCGTCGAATCTGAAATTCGTAAAGGTACACTGGTTCATATTCTTCCTGACTGGAAGTCGAATATTGGTACGCTGCAATTGGTATATGTTTCAAGAAAAGGTCAGCGTCTGGTGGTTGAAAAACTCATTGAAACGCTGATTGATGAACTCAGGCGTTTGCCTGAAAGCCGTGATGGCTATCTATCGACTTAAAATAAAAAAACCGGTCATGAATGGGCATGACCGGTTTTTTGTGAAACATCACATACAGCATAACTGTATGTTTTCGTTCAGAACAAAACGAACTCGCTTTATTCCTTACTCAGATAAGTCTACGCAAAGGTATTTCATCTCGACATATTCTTCGATGCCGAATTTTGAACCTTCACGACCTAGACCTGACTGTTTTACGCCACCAAACGGAGCAACTTCATTTGAAATCGCGCCCGTGTTAATGCCGACCATACCGTACTCAAGTGCTTCACCCACGCGCCATTGACGAGCTGTGCTTTGAGTAAACAAATAAGCAGCTAAACCAAACTCGGTATCGTTCGCCATTGCCACTGCTTCATCTTCAGTTTTAAAGCGGAATAGTGGTGCAAGCGGACCAAAAGTTTCTTCTTTAGATACTTTCATGTCTTGCGTTACGCCAGTTAAAACTGTTGGCTCAAAGAATGTACCGCCAAGTGCTGAACGCTTACCACCAATACGAACTGTTGCGCCTTTCTCTGTTGCATCTGCAATATGAGACTGAACTTTTGCAATCGCATCTTCATCAATTAAAGGCCCTTGAGTTGAACCTTCCTGACGTCCGTCACCAACTTTCAGCTTAGACACAGCTTCAACCAAACGGTCTGCCAACGCATCGTAAATACCATCTTGAACATAAATACGGTTCGCACAAACACAAGTCTGACCGCTGTTACGATATTTACTTGCCATAATGCCCTGAACAGCTTGTTCAAGATTGGCATCGTCAAATACCACAACTGGTGCATTACCACCAAGCTCAAGTGAAAGTTTCTTAATGGTTGGCGCACATTGTTGCATCAAGATACGACCAACTTGAGTTGAACCTGTGAAGCTTAACTTACGAACAATATCGCTTTCACATAGTGTTTTACCAACTTCAACCGCATCACCACTAATGTTAATTAAAACATCGGCTGGTAAGCCTGCCTGTAAAGCCAATACTTCAAGTGCATAAGCAGTTAACGGTGTTTGTTCTGCTGGTTTAACCAACATTGAACAACCCGCAGCAATCGCTGGACCTGCTTTACGCGTAATCATGGCAGCTGGGAAGTTCCACGGCGTAATTGCAGCAGTAACACCAATTGCTTGTTTAATCACGAGCAGACGTTGATTTGGCAACGTAGGTGTTAAGACTTCACCATCAACACGTCGCGCTTGCTCAGCAAACCAACGGATGAATGATGCTGCATAACCAATTTCACCACGTGCTTCTGCCAATGGTTTACCTTGCTCAGCCGTTAAAATTTGAGCTAGGTTTTCTTTGTGCTCAAGCATGAGGTTGTACCATGCCAATAACACATCAGCACGCGCCAAGGCAGTTTGCTTTTTCCAAGCAGTTTGCGCTTTTGCCGAACGATTAATTGCGGCTTCAACCCCTGCACGGTCATAGGTTTTTACCCATGCCAAAGTTTCACCCGTAGCAGCATCATTCACCTCGATATAGTCATTTGAAGCAGGTGCTTCTAATGAAATATCAGGATGTTTTAATAAATACTGCAAATTATTTTGAATCATGCAGATTGCTCCATTGCTTTTGCACTACCTGCTTTTAGAGTTGCAAAACCTTGTTTTAAGATATCAAGGCCTTGACGGAATTGTTCAGCAGGAATGGTTAATGGATATAAGAAACGAATTACATTACCGTATTTACCACAAGTAAGAAGTAACAACCCGTTTTCCATTGCATAGTTTTGTACAACTTTTGCTTGTTCAGCCGTTTCAAGCTCTACTGCAACCATTGAACCTAAAGCACGAATATCAGTTACAACGTCGCCTGTTGCTTGTTGAATATCTTTAAGGGTAGCGACTAACTCAGCACCTAGTTCATTTGCGCGGTCGCACAAGTTCTCTTCTTCAATCGCGTCAATCACGGCATGCGCAGCTGCAACCGCAATCGGGCTACCTGCGTAAGTACCGCCTAGACCACCTGGGTTTGGTGCATCCATGACTTCTGCACGGCCTACAACACCCGAAATAGGGAAACCGCCACCTAAGCTTTTCGCCATCGTAATTAAGTCTGCTTTAGTCTCGTAATAGTTCATTGCGAATAATTTACCAGTACGGGCAAAACCTGATTGCACTTCGTCAGCAACCAGTAAAATGCCATGTTTATCGCAAATTGAACGTAAACGTTTTAAGAACTCAGCTGGTACCACATTGAAACCGCCCTCACCTTGTACTGGCTCAAGTACGATTGCCGCAACATCATGTGGTGCAATATCTTCACTGAAAATATCTTCAACGCTTTCAATTGCTGCGTCTACTGAAATGCCTTTAGCAGGTACTGGATAACGTGCGTGGAACACACCCGCTGGCATTACACCAAAATCACGTTTGTAAGGCGCAGTTTTACCTGTCATTGCCATAGTCATAAATGAACGACCGTGGAAACCGTTACCAAAAGTAATAATGCCGTGACGACCTGTATAAGAACGAGCAATCTTCACCGCATTTTCAACTGCTTCTGCACCTGTTGTGAAAAACGCTGACTTCGCAGGACCAGCAATTGGCGCGCGCTCATTAATACGTTCAGCCAAAGTCACATAGCTTTCATAAGGTGTTACTTGATAGGCAGTATGCGTAAATTTAGTAAGTTGTTCAGTTACTGCTGCAATTACTTTAGGGTGGCGATGGCCTGTATTTAAAACCGCGATACCACCAGCAAAGTCGATAAATTGGTTGCCTTCCTTGTCCCAAAGCGTGGCATTTTCAGCTTTTTCCGCATACCACTGACACATCACGCCTACACCACGTGGAGTTGCTTGCTGTTTACGTGCGTTAAGTGCAGAATGTTGATTATCCATTTGATTCCCTCATATTTTCATCATCAGTTGCAGCTTTGGTTTCTTGCATCCTGTGCTTAATTTTCAGGGTGCTTTACAACGACTGCCTATGCATGTAATTTCGCTCGTCTGACGCCAACTGACGAGAGCCACTTTTTAACTGTAGGAGAGAGCCAATTGCGTAGTTTACTTGGAGATCATTTGCTACAACGACTCCAACAGGACACTGAAGGGAAACTACATCAACGCCTTTTCCGTTGCCTGCGTGGTGCCATTATTGATGGAGTCATCCAGCCCAAGACTCGTCTACCTGCGTCACGCGACTTAGCCAGTGAAATTCATGTTTCTAGAAATACAGTGCTTACAGCCTACGAACAGCTACAAGCTGAAGGCTACTTAGAAGCCCGTACAGGACACGGCACATGGGTTGCCGAAAAATTACCAGAGAGTTTTTTAAATACTCAAAATAAGAAAAAAGCGGTTTCAAGCCCGAAAGTTCAAAGCTCTTATGCCCTTTCGCAGCGTGGTTCTAACTTATTAGGTTATGCAGCAGCGTCGCCACACCAATGGGGAGCTTTTGTGCCAGGGGCGCCCGATGTAACAGAGTTTCCACATCATATTTTTAGTCGTATTCAAGCACGCTTAAGCCGCGAACCGGACATT
This sequence comes from Acinetobacter sp. D009, assembly GCF_038562025.1. Taxonomy (NCBI): domain Bacteria; kingdom Pseudomonadati; phylum Pseudomonadota; class Gammaproteobacteria; order Moraxellales; family Moraxellaceae; genus Acinetobacter; species Acinetobacter sp. D009. Next base: position 225,205 of record NZ_CP151886.1, on the reverse strand, counting down.
AACCGCCTGATTTACAGCAATGCTGGTGGCTGTATCGAGCTTCGAAGTGCTTTGGCAGATTACTTACGTGTTGCACGTTCGGTTCAGTGCGATGCAGACCAGATTATTATTACCGAAGGCATTCACCAAGCGATCGACTTAGTCTCGCGTGCACTCAGTGATATTGGTGATCGAATCTGGCTTGAAGATCCTGCTTATTGGGGAATGCGTAATACCTTACGGATTAATGGCCTCGATATTCAACCGATGCCTGTAGATGCAGAAGGTATTATTCCTGAAGAAAATCCGGCAAAGCCGCCTAAGCTCATTTTTGTCACACCATCACATCAATATCCGCTGGGTTCACATTTAAGCCTAGATCGACGACGGAAACTGATTGAAATTGCTCGTCAACATAATAGCTGGATTGTCGAAGATGACTATGACAGTGAATTCCGTTTCTCAGGTCAACCGTATCCGTCTTTACAAGGCTTAGAAAATGATGCGCCTGTGCTGTACATGGGCACATTTAGTAAAACCATTTATCCATCTTTAAGAATTGGTTATTTGGTCGTACCTAAGCCGTTATTTTCACCATTACGCATTGTGGCAGCCGAGCTTTATCGTGGGGGCCATTTGCTTGAGCAAAAAGCTCTAGCTGAATTTATTCGTGAAGGTCATTACGAAGCGCATATTCGCCGTATGCGCCTACTCTATGGCAAGCGCCGCGACTACTTGGTGAGCTTAATTCAACGCTACCTTGGCCCCGAATTTATTCATGAATATGATGAAGCCGCAGGGTTACATCTGGTTTTAAAACTTCCAAACTCTTGCGATGATGTCGCGATTGCGGCAACTGCGCTTGAACGTGGTGTCAAAGTTCGACCACTGTCTCAGTACTACATGCAGTCGCATGCACATGCCGAACGTGGACTGCTTATGGGCTTTGCCTGCGTAAATGAAAAAGATATGGTGATGGCTTTTGGCGTCTTGCTTCAATGCTTACGTGAAGCAGGCGTGCCTACGCTGAATTAAGTGTTTCCTCGTACTAAGCCAAATAAAAAAGAGCCTCACAGTGAGGCTCTTTTTTATTTAAAAATTTAAACTAACTTTTCTTCATGACTATGAGTTAAATGGGTTGCGCGACGATCTTTACCCCAACCCAGTTTTTCAGACAATAATCCGAAGAACACAATAATGCCAAACAGCGCTGTGGTGTAAATCACTTCTTTAAAATAGGTGCCTTCAATCAACATGGTAAGAATTGCACCAATAATTGCAAAAATCACCACATAAGTTAGATAAGGGAACATCCACATTTTAAAGTCAATTTTTACGCCTTCAGCCTCTAATTTTTTACGCATACGAAGCTGAGAATAAGCAATAGTCAGGTAAACATAGAGTGTGGCTGCACCTGTTGTTAGCATGAAAAAGTCATAAACATTCATACTCTCGGTTGCAGTTAAAATCACGGCAATTACAGAGAAGAAGCATGACACAATCACGCCCACCCAAGGACTGCTTTTACTGTTTACAGAGCCAAAACTTTTCGGTGCATCACCACGTTTAGCCAAAGAGAACAACATACGTGAACAAGTATAAAGAGCTGAGTTAAAGCAACTACATACCGAGGTTAGAACCACAAAGTTTACGATATGGCGCGCCCCTGGAATGCCCAGTGCAGACAACGTTACGCTATAGGTTCCCCAAGTTGAATCTTTCAAAAGTTCATTGTTGTGAGGAATAAGACATACCGCAACGAACATTGAACCAACGTAGAATAAAATAATTCGCCAAACCACCGAGTTTGATGCTTTACGAATTTCTTTCGATGGATTTGCCGACTCTGCTGCCGCTACCGTAACAATTTCAGCACCAATGTAGGCAAACATGACTCCAAGCAAAGCTGTGATAACGGATGAGCCACCATTTGGCATAAAGCCTTGAGAGGTTAAATTACTAATACCAGAAGCAGCCGGATTACCCCAAGGCCACAAATGCATGATGGCTAAACTACCAATCACAAGGAAAATAACAATCGCGATGACTTTGATGAGGGCGAACCAAAACTCAAATTCACCATAGTTTTTCACGTTTTGTAAATTAACGACAACCAGTGCACCAATCACTACGACCATATAGACCCAGATCGGTATAAACGGGAACCAATTGTTTAGAATTTTACCTGCCACATAAGCTTCCCACCCCATGAGCATGGCCAGTGTACACCAGTACAACCAGCCAATTGAGAAACCTGCCCAACGGCCAATCGCACGGTCAGCATAAGTTGAAAAAGAGCCACTATCAGGGTTTAAAACGGCCATCTCGCCTAACATACGCATGATGAACCAAACGAGTAGACCACCTAAAGCGTAAGTTAAGAAAACTACAGGTCCGGTATTGTAAATAATACTACCTGAGCCGACGAATAGAGAACCACCAATAACCCCTGCAATCGAGATCATCGTTAAGTGGCGTGATTTGAGTCCATGTTTTAAACTTTGGGAGTGATTGGCTTCAGAACCATTTTGATGAGCTGCCATATCATTTTCCTTAATATATGGAGGATATCGGCTAGTCTCGGAAATCCTCCGAAGCCAAAAAATATCCCCTAAAAATTTAGCCGTTCTGCTCAATTCCTAAAACAGAAAATTCACTGAGCTTATCCGGCGCTTCCGTATGCATACTTCCAATAGCTTTAATTTGTCGTTTCGGCACTCAAGAAACGAGAGCCATTTTTGTAATAAAAGAGAGAGCCAATTGCAAAATTTATACGCAAAATTGGCCCTTTTTGTAGGGGATGCTGGTAAATGGCTTTTAGTTTTTATTTTAATCAGATTGACTTTCTTTAGTTTTGTTCAGAAATTAATAATGCCTTTGTGCCTGTTTCCAATGCTCTAAATATATGTTTCTGGTCAGCTGGATAACAAATATAGTCGCCCACACCAAGCTCAACAGCTTCATCAATTAAGCCCACCAAAGCTTTACCTTCAACCACAATAATATGCTCCACAGAACCAACTGGATGCGGCTCTGAAAGACGGTCTTCGCCTGGCTCAACAATCAGTAAATAAACATCTCGACGGGCATGGGGTGGACAAGTCGCCAGCAAAATTGCTTTGTAATTGGCAATCTCTGAGCTCACTGTTGGCCCATCGCCACAGCGAATCACTTGTACCTGATTGCTTGGTTCTTCCATCAACCGTGCAAATGGAATATTGAGCGCCACACAAAGTGCCCATAAGGTTTCAATGCTAGGGTTACCTTGGCCCGCTTCTAATTGTGAAAGAGTCGATTTGGCAACACCTGCACGACGAGCAACCTCTGCCAATGAAAGCCCTGCTCTTTGACGTTCACGCGTTAAACCTTTGGCAATAATTTCGATTGGCTGAGACATTCACCACATCCGTTCTATAAAAAAAACGATCGTTCGTTTTGACAAAACGATCAGACTTATTCATTATAATGGAAAATCGTTCGCTATATCATGCTATGTCCACATACACTCTGATTAAAAAACTTAATAAAGACACTACCCGCTCGATTTTCTTTGTGTGTCTAGCGACGAGTGTCGTTGGTATGTCTTTAGGCTCACTCGCTGCAAGTTATGGCTTAGCGCTCTGGATCCCGCTTTGTCTATCCGTGTTTGTGCTCGCAGGAACTGCTGAATTTATTTTTATTGGTTTCTTGGCTGTAGGTGGTAGCCCAATTGCAGCAGCGATTGCAGGACTACTCGTCAATTTAAGACATCTACCTTTTGGTATTGCGGTCAATGAACTAATCCGTGGCAAATATTCTCGATATTTCGGGGCTCATATCATGAACGATGAAAGCGTTTTGTTTGGTATGGCACAGCCCGATTTTGAAACAAAAAAAGCCGCTTACTGGTTATGTGGTATATGCATTATGCTGAGTTGGCCACTGGGTGTAACGGCGGGTTATTTCATTGGAAGTGCTATTCCAGACCCGAAAACATTTGGCTTAGATGCCATTTTCCCAGCGATTTTAATTGCACTTACTTTTAATGCTTTAAAGAATAAATCTACTCGAAAAGCTGCATTTGCCGGATCAACTTTAGCGCTGATCACTACACCTTTTTTGGCCTCAGGACTTCCAATTCTGATTTCACTTTTTGGCTTGATATTTGGTAGAAAGAAATGAGTCAACAATTACTAATTATTTTAGGTATCGGCTTGCTAGCACTTGGAACGTATGGGATTCGTTTCGCTGGTTTTCATTTGGGTGCCAAGTTCTCATTTTCTGAAAAATACCAAGTTTTACTCTCAAACGGTGCGACTGTTTTGCTCTGTGCGATTGCAGTGACGACAACATTTTTTGAAGGTCAACATTTTGCCGGGTTCGCGCGTATATTTGGTGTTGGCTTAGCACTGTTCTTGGTTTGGAAAAAAGTACCGCTGTTATTGGTGATTTGCTTGGCAGCTGCTGGCACGGCACTGATACGTTTGCTTGGCATTGAATAATAAAAAAGGCGAGTTTATCTCGCCTTTTTTGCAACTTTGATTAGAACGGTAAATCGTCGTCTAAGTCAGCTGGTGCAGAAGCCGGTTGTTGTGGCGCTTTAGGAGCAAAACCACCCGCTTGAGGGTTGCTTCCACCATTACCGAAACCACCTTGGTTACCATAACCACCGCTGTTTTGGCCATAGCCGCCACCTTGGTTGTTATTGTTTTGATAACCATTACCACCTTGTTGAGGTGCGTTAAAACGTGGTTGATTAAAATCATTACCGCCAGCGAAACCTTGTTCACCTTGTTGACGAGCATCTAACATTTGCATCTGGTCGCCACGAATTTCTGTAGTGTAACGCTCTTGGCCATTTTGGTCTGTCCACTGACGCGTACGTAGTGAACCTTCAATATAAACCTTAGAACCTTTACGCAAGAACTGCTGAGCAATTTCCCCTAAACGGTTATGCAAAACAATACGGTGCCATTCTGTTTGTTCTTTACGTTCACCGGTATTTTTATCAGTCCAAGCTTCACTTGTCGCGATTGAAAATTGAGTCAGCGAACCCCCATTTGGAAAGGTTTTTGTTTCAGGATCACGACCCAAAGTACCAACCAAAATAACCTTATTTACACCACGCATTAGCTGTCTTCATCCTATACATTTCTATGTTTTACTTTATAAGAGTTATGCTTAAATGGCTACCTCTTTACCGAACAACTGCGTTAAATCACGTCGCGCAGCCTCATCAAGTGACTGTTTATCGACTTTAATATAAGCAACTTGCTGGTCAGGCATTACCACAACTTCTTCTATACCACGAATTGCCAATAGCTGTGTGGTCCACTCATTCACCTGTTGCACTTGCGGCAATGGCAACACAATAGATGACAAATACCGCGGCTGAGCTAAACCAAAACTAATTAGCAACCATATTATAGCAATCCCTGTTAAGACACTCCATCCAATCGCAGTATTATGTAACATCAATAATTGACCACCTAGTGTGCCACCAAAAAAAGCACCTAAAAACTGACTACTGGCATTTACACCCATAGCCGTCGCTTTTGACTGGATTGGCGCACATTTTGATAACCACGATGGCAATAATGCTTCCATCACATTAAAGGCAATAAAGAAAATACCTAGGCCTGCGAGTAATACATATTTTGATTGATAACCAAATATGAGTAACAGCAAACCTGCAATAATCCCTGTAATTGCCGTTAAGAAAATACCTCGCATTTTGCGATATTTTTCAGCCACGATAATGCTTGGAAATGCAAAGAATAGGCTAATAACCAAGAGTGGCAAATAAACCAGACCATGACTGGCTAAAGGAATATGTGCAAACTCAATAAGCTGTGAAGGCACATAAATAAACATGGCGGTAAGCAGTAAGTGCAGTGCAAAAACCGAGACATGCAAACGGTTTAAGTCACCCATTTGGATGACTTGCTTAAGCTGTGCCATGTAGCCTTGCTGATAATTACGATGATGACGAGTCACTTTAGGTACAAGCAAGAGCATCAAAATCGCGATTAAGCCCATAATTGTCGTGACAAAGAATAGGCCTGAAATACCCACAATGCTTGTGAGCCAAGGTCCAAGACTAAAAGCCACCACAAAAGACAAACCAATACTCATGCCCATGGCAGCCATGGCTTTAGTGCGCTGCTCTTCACGCGTAACATCGGCTAAAAGCGCCATCACGACTGCTGAAACAGCCCCTGCACCAGCTATGGCACGGCCAATAATCACACCATAAATCGTGTCAGATAACCCGGCAATTGCACCACCAATAGCAAAGAGTAACAAGCCAAGCACCACGAGAGGTTTCCGGCTAAAACGGTCAGCAAGTAAGCTAAATGGAATCTGTAAAATAGCCTGACTTAAACCATAGACGCCCACAGCCAAACCAATGAGTGCTGGAGTCGCATATTGATATGACTGCCCGACTACAGAAAAGACAGGAATAATCATGAACAAACCCAACATGCGTAGCGCAAAAATACTACTTAAGGCAAAAGTTGAGCGACGTTCCAAAGCATTCATCATATCAATACACGTTTATCAAACTAGGCAAATTATAAGCCGATTCGTTTCTAAAAATACGGGACACCTTATTTAAATTAACGATTTCAGCTTAAAAAAATAAAGAGGCATTTAGCCTCTTTATTTTAAACATCTTTACTGAAAATTAGCTTAAGACGAATGTGGATGGCGTTTACTATATTGAATTGAGGCAAATACAGCCCAAACAATAAATGCTACACCAATTAAACCTGTTACCACTTCTGGTACATGTACGCCTGTACCACTTGCAATCATAATGAATGCTAAAGCACCAATTGCATAATGTGCACCATGTTCTAAGAACACATAAGCATCTAGCGTGCCTTTTTCAACAAGATAAACTGTCATTGAACGGACAAAAATAGCACCAATTGCAAGACCAAGCATAATCACGACAACATCACTCGTAATTGCAAATGCACCAATCACACCGTCAAAACTAAAAGATGCATCTAATACTTCTAGATATAAGAAACCACCGATACCCGCTTTAACTACACCAGAAGAAGCGCCTGATCCATCTTTCATAATGGCGTTGCCATCTTCATCAATTTCAGGTTCACCGCCTAACATATGGCTTAATACTTCTACACCAATATAAACCACAATGCCCCAAATACCAGCCATAGTCACAACAAGGCGCTGCGATTCATCAACATTTGCTGCCATAATTAACATCGCGATTAGGGCAATAAAAACAGACATTGCAGGTACGCTAGCTAAGCTAGAAAGTTTAGCTTCAAGCCATCTGAACCAATGAGTTTCTTTTTCCTCATCAAAGAAGAAGTTTAAGAAAACCAATAATAGGAATGTTCCACCAAAAGCAGAAATCTCGGCGTGGTGGGCCATTAAACGTTCAGAATACGTTTTTGGATCGTTGAGTGCTAATTTAGCCACCTCAATCATTCCCATATCCGCAGTCACGGCAACAATCGCCACTGGGAAAATTAAACGCATACCAAAAACGGCGATTAAAATACCTACCGTTAAAAAGAGCATTTTCCAGAACGGATCCCAGTTACGTAGAACCGATGCATTTACGACAGCATTGTCAAAAGATAAAGAGACCTCCATTACAGCTAAAATGGCTGTAATGGTTAAAGCTTTAAGCATGGTAGACACGCCCGCTTCAGGTCCATGGGTAAAACCCCAATACGCGGATAGTGCTAAACACACCACCGTAAAAAATATCGAAAATCGGAAATGCTTCATGGATCAGACCTATACCAAGAATAAATTTAATCTTTCTTAAAAACCGCCGCTATTATATCGATAATTAACCACAAAACGATGTTGTTTTGTGCCGTTATTCCCTTTACTTTATCTCTCTGTTTAATAAAGAAATTTATAATATTTAATTAAATCATTAATCGTATTAAATATTTTCTTTCGATATATCTATCATTATTATTTTTGTATTTTAAAATTGATTTAAAATCTGGTTCAGCTGTCTTAATTTAAATGGAATGTTTTTATGCTTTTTTCTCAAGAACTTTGGCAACGTAATTTAAATTTATATCAAAAAATTCTAGACCTGCCTTTTAATCAGGAACTTGCTAACGGTACTTTAGATAAAGAAGCTTTTTGTCATTATGTTATTCAAGATGCTCAATATTTAGTGGCCTATGGTCGTGTGCTTGCGGTTGCAGCAGCTAAGGCGTTTGAGGCTGATGATATTATGCAATTTTCAGATGCAGCTAAAATTGCGATTGTGGTGGAGCGTAGTTTGCATGATGACTTCATGAAAAACTTTGGGGTAACCAAAGAAGAATTTAAAAATACACCATTAACTTTGGCAGGTCACCACTACACTTCATTTTTAACAGCAACTGCTTGGTCTGAGAGCTACCCCGTTGTACTTGCTGCGCTTTTACCTTGCTTCTGGATTTATGCCGAAGTCGGTAAAGATATTGTAAATAAATCAATTCCGAATAACCCTTACCAAGCATGGATTGATACCTATGCAGGTGAAGAGTTCCATACAGCTGTTCGTAATGTGATTGCGACGGTAGATAAAGTTGCAGCACGTTGTGATGCAGATACTTTAGAAAAAATGCATGCAGCCTATACGATGGGTGCAAAACTTGAGTGGTTATTTTGGGATAGTGCCTATCACCAGAGACAGTGGTTAGGTTTAGATCAGATTTAAAACTTCAAAAGAATCGGTCAGTGCACTTAATAGCCTGATCGATTTTCAATAAAATGCGAGACAGATATGTATATCGGCGAATTAGCGGCTTTGACTGGAGCCACTCCTAAGGCCATTCGGCATTATGAGAAATTAGGCTTACTACCAGTCGCAAAAAGAAAAGGCAATTATCGTATTTATGAAGAGATTGATGTTCAATCGGTTAAGATGATTCGCCTTGCACAAGCTGTTGGATTTAGCCTTTCTGAGCTTTATGACCTGTCAGCTTTAAAATATAAAAATAATCGTTTTCCTGTAGAAAATGCACAGCAGCTTATTCAAAAAAAGAACCAACAAATTATTGAGCAAAAAGAAGCTTTAAGCCGTTTGCAGAAAGATCTAAAACAACTAGAAGATGAGATTATTCAAACTTATATTACCAATAAGATTTCTGCTTAAAACAGTTTATTAAAATCTGAAAATAGCTTTCAAAATGAGTGCTTGACTCTGCCCTTAGGGACAAGGTTTATGGTAATAGCTTCTTTTATTACGGATAAATAAAATGAGCACTCACCTTTCTTCATTTAAAAATTCAACAGCATTAATTACAGGCGCATCTTCAGGAATAGGCAAAGCCTATGCTCAAGAACTTGCGTCTTTAGGAATTCACCTGATTTTAACGGCACGCTCCGAACAGAAGCTGAATGATTTAGCCGATGAACTTAGCAAAAAATATAACGTGAATGTTGAGGTGATCGTTTTAGATTTAGCTCAACCCAATTCAGCTCAAAGCTTATTTGATGAAGTGCAGGCGAGAAAATTAACGGTAGAGATTTTAATTAACAACGCAGGATTTGGAAAATGGACGAAGTTTCTAGATCAATCTGTATCTACCTATCAAGAAATGATTACGCTAAATATCAGCAGTGTAACGTCTTTATGTTATTTATTTTTGCCCCACATGCTTGCGAACAAAAAAGGCATCATGATTAATATTTCATCTACAGGTGCGTTTCAACCTCTGCCTTATATTGCTGTGTATGGGGCAACTAAATCTTATGTATTGCAATTTACTGAGGCTCTTGCAGGAGAATACGGCTCTTCAGGAGTTAAATTTCTGGCGGTTTGTCCGGGCAATACCCAAACCAATTTTACTCAGGTCGCAAATGCCGATACGAGTGGTATGAAAAGCTCTACAGTTGAGGACGTTGTGTCTGCAACGGTTAAAGCATTAGATAAGAATAAAGCAACAGTTGTGGTGGGATGTAGCAACTATTTGACGTCTCAATTGCCCCGAATTCTTTCTCGCCAAAAGATGATTAATTTAGTTGAAGGTATGCTCAAAACCCGTGTTGTTGAGCATTCATAAAAATAGTTCAATTTAAAAGATTAAGGGATTTCTCTTAATCTTTTAATGTTGAAATAGCTGCCAGCCATAAATTAAACCTGCCGCAGCTACGACCCAACATAGAGTTGCTAATCCTAGACAAGACCACATCGACATTCGTGTTGCCAGCACATAAACAACAACTAAATAAATGGCATAAGGAATAAGTGACCATAGACCAAACAGAGCCGTTTTTTGTAATGCTTCGGCTCCTTTTTGCTGAAAAACAATCACATGAGCAATTAAAGCAAAGGTAGGAAAAAGTGGGACTAAACCTGCAATGTAAAAGGCCTTACTTTTCGATAAAATCGAAATAATGAGGACAACCCCAGCCCCTAACATACACTTTAAAAATAACGCCCACATGCGCTGATCCTATCTGGTCATTTCCATTTCAAAACGCTGTATTTTGCGCTTTTTAAAGAAAATTAACAGCGACCAAAGCAATTAAAGCAGGAACTGCTTGAATATAAATAATCTTTTTGCTGGCAGTCAGACCACCATAGATACCGGCAATGAGTACACAACCTAAAAAGAAATTAGCAATTGATGTTGCAAATGGTGCATCAACTAATAAGGACCAGAATAAACCTGCCGCTAAAAAGCCATTATAAAGACCTTGGTTTTGTGCCATCACTTTGGTGAGTTTTGCTTTTTCGGCATTATTTCCAAAGGCTTTCATGCCATAGGGTTTGTCCCACAAAAACATCTCTAACACTAAAATATAGACATGTAATATTGCGATAAGTGCAATTAAAATTTGTCCGATCATACGATTTTCCTTTTTATTTTAAAGATATGAAAAAAGATCAGTCTCTCGACTGATCTTTTAGTGTTTTACGGTTTTAACAACACTTTGCCTTGACGAGCACCTTGCGTTGCTCTTTGAGCGGCTTTTTTAATCTCATCAAAACTAAATACACCTTCTACAGGCAGAATTAATTTTTTCTGAGTCGCTAACGTTAATAACTCAACAATCAGTTCCTTTTTACGAGCTGCTGGCATTTCTTTATTAACCACACTCGCCCAGAAACCTTTTACTGTCGCTTGTTTGAAAATCAAATCACCCGATGAAATCTGCATGGTTTCGCCAGTCATACTACCGAACGAAACGAGCAAGCTATTTTCACTGAGTAAATTCAGCATTTCGCCACTTGCGGTTCCTCCAATCGAGTCCACACCAGCAATAAGAGGTTGGTCGCCGTGAATCTGTTTAACTTGCTCTTTCCAGTTAGGCTGATCAGTCGCAACAACATGCTGAATACCTAATGCTTGCATCTCTGCAATCGCATCAGTACGACGAACTAAATTAATTACAGGTAAGCCACGTGCCTGTGCAATCATCGCAACTGTTTTACCGACTGCACCATTTGCCGTGTTTTGAATGAGCCATTGACCCGGTTGAACATTTACAAAGTCGAGTAGCATGAGAGCACTAATTGGCATACCAATCAGCTGTGCTGCAGTTTCATCATCAATTTCATTATTGAGTGGAATAATCCCATGAGCAGGTGCAATAAAGTATTCAGCCCAACTGCCATGCACAGCCGCAACTGCGATACGTTGCCCTACTTGTAGATGAGTGACCCCATCGCCCAACGCATCTACAACACCAACCGCTTCACTACCACCAATCGCAGGTAAGGTTGGCTTGTAGCCATAGCTTCCACGTACTGTCCATACATCATGATTATGAATTGGAGACATGATGGTTTTAATACGCACTTCGCCTGCTTTTGGTTCTGGCTTTGGCATATCCGCCTGCTCTAAAACGTCTACAGGTTCGCCAAAATTACCATGGATAATACTTCGCATGCTTTATTCCTCTATCGGTTTTATGAGTTGTTGGGTCGTTTCTAAAGCTAGATGTAGATGTGCTTTGTCTTGCGACAATTTTGTGAGTAAAGCAGCACCTAACCATAACTGATACATGACTTGCGCAGTTTTTAAAGGTTCAATATGTTTTGGAATTGATCCTTCTTGTTGCCCTTCTTTGAGTAGCAAAGCCAAACGTTGCGTTAGTTTGTGCACGCCATCATTGAGAATTTGACGCATGTCTTCTGACAAGTCAGAAACCTCTGCCGCCAACTTCACAATCAGACAGTTTTCAGCCCAACTACCGTTTACAGGATCATCAATCCATGCCTGCCATAAGGCCATTAAACGAGCATGGGCACTTTGCTCACTGCGTTGCCAAAGTTGTTCCATACGAACTTTATAATCAGCCATATATTGCTCGAGCAATGCACAGCCAAATGCCTCTTTCGAAGCAAAGTAGTGATAGAACGAACCTTTGGGTACGTCACAAGCCTTTAAGATTTCTTGCAAACCAACACCGACAAAACCTTTACGTAGTACCAGCTCAAAGCTCGTATCTAAAATGTGTTGTCGCGTGGTTTCACTTTTATTTAATCGTTTCATGCACACATCATAAACAACTATTAGACCAGTCGTCTAGTAAAGTTATGTTGCTGGTTAAAATTTGCTTAGAGTAGAAATCTGAAGTAAGGAATGTTAAAAATACAATCTGCTTATTTAAACAAATTTTGTCGATTGTCGTTTAACCGTCACAATTTGTCGCTTTAAATCATTTTGTACCACTTGAACAATTTTAAATCGTTATCATATATAGGGTCTGTTGTTTATAACCAGTCACACCTCTCTGCGACTGAGCAATCAGCACCTAAATTTTCATCAATATATAATTGAGATGTTTTATGAGCCAAAGTCATATCCGTATTCGAGGCGCACGTACCCATAATTTAAAAAATGTGTCTCTCGATATTCCACGCGACAAATTTGTGGTAATTACGGGGTTATCAGGTTCAGGAAAATCTTCTCTTGCCTTCGATACCCTGTACGCCGAAGGACAACGCCGTTACGTCGAATCACTTTCGGCCTATGCCCGTCAGTTTCTATCGCAAATGGAAAAACCTGAAGTCGACTCGATTGAAGGTTTATCACCAGCGATTGCCATTGAGCAAAAATCTACCAGTCATAACCCACGTTCAACAGTTGGTACGATTACCGAAATTTATGACTATTTGCGTTTGCTTTATGCACGTGTCGGCACGCCTTACTGCCCAGAACATGATTTGCCGATGGTCGCGCAAACTGTTTCTGAAATGGTCGATGCGGTAAAAACGCTTGAAGAAGGCACAGCACTCATGTTGCTTGCCCCTGTCGTTCGTGAGCGTAAAGGTGAGTACAGTAACCTGTTCGAACAACTACAAGGCCAAGGTTTTGTTCGTGCTCGTGTGGATGGTGAAATCATTGATATTGATACACCACCAGAGCTCGACAAAAAGAAAAAACATACCATTGAAGTCGTTGTTGACCGCTTCAAAGTACGTGAAGACTTAGGTAACCGTATTGCTGAATCATTTGAAACCGCACTACGTTTAGGTGGCGATATTGCTGTTTTATCATGGATGAATGGTGAACATCCTGATCGTGTTTTTTCTGCAAAACACTCATGTCCAGAATGTGATCGCGCTGTCGCAGAGCTTGAGCCACGTTTGTTTTCATTTAACAACCCATTTGGTGCCTGCCCTGTTTGTGATGGTTTAGGTACCCGTAGTCATTTTAGCTCTGAAAAGCTGATTCCAAATCCTGACCTTGCGATTAGTGAAGGTGCGATCCGTGGATGGGATCGTCAGCGTCCATATTATTATTCCATGCTGCAAAAAGTTGCCGACCATTTTGGTTTAAAACTTGATACGCCTTGGAACCAACTAGATAAAGATACTCAAAAGAAATTCTTACAAGGTACAGGTAAAGAAAAAGTCGATTTAAGCTATATCGACGAACGTGGCCGTAAACATACTCGCGTGCAACCATTTGAAGGAATTTTGCCGCACCTTGAACGTCGTTACCGTGAAACTGAAAGTAACTATGTACGAGATGATTTAGCTCAGTACCTTTCTAATGCAGCGTGTGATGCATGTGATGGTTCACGTCTTAATGAAATTTCACGTCATGTTCGTGTGAAAGACAAAACCATTGCTGACATTACCCGCATGTCGATTGGTGATGCTGAAAGCTACTATCAAGGCCTAAATCTTGAAGGTGCTAAAGGCGAAATCGCAGATAAAATCTTTAAAGAGATTCGTGAACGTCTACACTTCTTGGTGAGTGTGGGACTTAACTATTTAAGCCTAGCTCGCTCTGCCGAAACCCTATCTGGTGGTGAAGCACAGCGTATCCGTTTAGCTTCGCAGATTGGTGCAGGTTTGATGGGCGTCATGTATGTTCTTGATGAACCATCAATTGGTCTACATCAACGCGATAACGATCGTTTATTACAGACCCTGATTCGCTTACGTGATTTAGGTAACACAGTATTAGTCGTTGAACACGATGAAGATGCGATTCGTGCTGCTGACCATATTATTGATATCGGTCCTGGTGCTGGTGTACACGGCGGTGTAATTATTGCTGAAGGTACGTATGATGAGTTGGCTAAACATGCCGACTCACTTACAGGACAGTATCTTTCTGGCAAACTCAAAATTGAAGTGCCAAAAAAACGTACTCAATCACCACGTCCAGATGAATTTATCAAACTTTCAGGTGCAGCAGGCCATAATTTAAAAAATGTCGATTTAACCATTCCGCTCGGCATTATGACCTGTGTGACTGGCGTTTCAGGTTCAGGTAAGTCAACGCTGATTAACCGTACTTTGCTTCCCTTAGCAGCAACCCAACTCAATGGCGCAACAACGTTAACCGCTGAAAAGTTTGACTCAATTGATGGACTTCAACATCTAGATAAAGTTGTTGATATTGACCAAAGCCCGATTGGCCGTACACCGCGTTCTAACCCAGCGACTTATACAGGGTTATTTACGCCAATCCGTGAGTTATTTGCTCAAACCCCAGAGGCAAAAGCACGTGGTTATAGTGCTGGTCGTTTCTCGTTTAACGTAAAAGGCGGACGCTGCGAAGCGTGTGAAGGCGACGGTATGATCAAAGTCGCAATGCACTTCCTACCAGATATGTATGTGCCTTGCGATGCATGTCATGGCAAACGTTATAACCGTGAAACGCTTGAAGTCGGCTATAAAGGCAAAAACATTTCTGATGTTCTAGAAATGACTGTCGAAGATGCTGCTGAATTCTTTAGTGCCATTCCAGTCATCCACCGCCGCTTAGAAACCTTAACTCAGGTGGGCTTAGGCTATATTCGTTTAGGTCAAGCAGCTACGACCTTATCGGGTGGTGAAGCGCAACGTGTAAAACTTGCGCGTGAGTTAGCAAAACGAGATACGGGTAAAACTTTATATATCTTGGATGAACCAACAACAGGTCTACATTTCCATGATATTGCCAAGTTACTCGATATTTTGCATGAGCTACGTAACAAGGGTAATACCATTGTGGTGATTGAACATAACCTTGATGTGATTA
Source organism: Acinetobacter sp. D009 (assembly GCF_038562025.1). Classification (NCBI taxonomy): domain Bacteria; kingdom Pseudomonadati; phylum Pseudomonadota; class Gammaproteobacteria; order Moraxellales; family Moraxellaceae; genus Acinetobacter; species Acinetobacter sp. D009. The sequence goes on along the minus strand of NZ_CP151886.1, from coordinate 209,759 downwards.
AAACAGCCGACTGGGTTGTTGACTTAGGTCCTGAAGGTGGTTCGGGCGGTGGTATGATCATTGCCGAAGGCACACCTGAACAAGTGGCTGAGGTTGAAATTTCACATACAGGTCGTTTCTTAAAACCGATGTTGAAACAATAAAATAAAAAGCCGGAACTCATTTCCGGCTTTTTTACCCCTCAACCGCATTCCGACCTCTGGCTTTAGCTCTTAATAAAGAACGGTCAGCTTTCTCTAAAAGCTCTATCCAATTCGCCGCTCCGATGGCAAAACCAATACTGACAGAGACATGCAATTTTTCATCTGAACCAGATAAACAAATTTCTTCTAAAGAAATCGCAATCCGAATTTTCTCTGCTAAAAGACGAGCATCTACAAATTGTACTTGCTCTAACAATATTAAAAATTCATCACCCCCATAACGAACAATTAAATCCGAACTTCGAATATTTTGCTTTAATTGCTCGGCAATACTGACAATGACGCGATCACCTACAATATGGCCGTATTGGTCGTTCACCTGTTTAAAACGATCAATATCAATAATCATTAAACAGGTTTGCGTAAATTTTTGAGGGTAACTTTCAACAATTTTTAAATATTCAGATAAAGCTAAACGATTGGAGACTCCGGTGAGTGGATCAGTATTGGCAATATTCTTTAACTGAAATTCAAAAGCGTCGCGTTGTTGCAACATACGTTGTAATCGGTCAATTGCTTCAAATAGGGAAAAAAATTCACCTTTTGTAGTAACACTCACCTCATCTGTCCAATGATTAGAACTACGCGATAAATCTAAAATTAAAGTTCTTGCTTTTATTAAAGGAGAAAAAACCCTTCTTTGTGCATAATTAAGCGTAAGTAAAGCTGTAGCTAAAGAAATTAAAGATATTAATAAAGTTAAAAGAAAACCTTTTCGGGCACTTATATTTTCTTGAGTTGCAATTGCTACACTTTCATCAAGAATATAACTTTGTAAATCAACCACTGTAGTAAATTTACCTACGATTGCTTCTGTCAATTGGGTGCCATTTAAATCATATGGCTCCCCTTTTTGGCTTTCATCTAATAGGTTTTGTACAATCGGAATACCCTTATCTATAAATTCTGATTTCACCCGGGCATATAACCGACGGTATTCAGGGGTCTTTGCCTGTTCAGGCTGCAAGGTATCGACCAAAATCCATAAATATCTAGATTGATGCTGAGTTTGCAGAGAACGTGCGCGATTATTACTTGGAATTTCTTCATTAAAGCTCACAGGAGCAATAATATTAGAAGCCATCCGTCCAGCCTGATCGCGCATATCGGTTAGAACTATAATGAGCGTAAAGTAATTAGAAATACGGCTATCTTTACTTTTTAGCTGCAACATCAGTTTTTGCAGTATTTCCCTGCAATGATCCCAGACTCCAAACATTCCTAAAATAGCATTATCCATTTGAACGGAAGTTCTGGCTCCATAGGGAGTTTCACCGTAATAATCAACGACACTTCGGGCTTGTCTAAGATTTTCTTTGAAATTGGTTTGCAACTCATTTGCTAATGAAACATAGCCTGCTTGTTTTAAGATAAGAATGCTTGTATCAATTTGCGCATCAACAACTAAACGAAACTTTTTTAATTCTTGCTGATTCTTTAATAAATCACTAGGACTGCTCGACATCATCTTATTGGCAGGAGCACGCTCCTTAGAAATTTTATAGGCAATATCTGCTACTGCTCTTAAACTTTTTATTTCAGCTAAGGCTTGTCTAGTTTTTATATAATCCTGATAGCTTCCCACAATAAGCGGTACAGCCATGAATAATAAGGACAAAATAATAACCAGCATAAAAAAGAACAGTCGATTACTAATATGCTCTGAACGTAATCCTGACATTTCTAGCTGATACTCCGTAAATGTCCTGCCATTTTTAATACGATATAAATTAGGCTTAAATCCATCCTAGCATTTTAATAACTAAAATTTCATCATTAACCCCTTCATTTCTTTTTTAATAATTATATGATTCCTAAATTTTGTCAGCTTAAATAACAAAATGAATCGAAAAATTGAATGCTTTTTATAAAAAAACTCTATTTTACAGATTAAAGATTTTTAATCATGATAGTAAAAACAGTATTTACTTGTCCTCTTGGATGCTTCTCCCAGCATCCACTGCCCAGCTTTAAGCTGGGCTCTTTTTGGCCTCTTATTTTTTCAACAAAATTCACATAACTCTTATTATAATTTTTAGATTTTCTTACAGATAAAAAAAAGCTCAACCTTGGGGAAAGCTGAGCTCGTAAAATCTGATGTGTTCTACACATCGTATCTGGGCAAGCACTTTAAATCCTAAAAAACGTTAGGCAGTGAACTTTGCAATCGAATTATGTGATTTACTTCTATCTTTGTAAAGTTGATTAAATTAATCAGGATTAAAATTTTAATCGTTTTTTCAACTTAAAATAGAGATTTCTTTTATTTTATTCACTTATATAATAATTAAGAATAGTTAAATTTTTTAGTTAAACTAATCCAAATATTGTTAACTATTCCTCAAAATAAAACGAATTTGATAATAAAATGGCGATTTTTTATTCGCATTGTAAACATAGCTATATTTTTGTTAATGTTAAAACCGATTGCTATAATCTATTTTTCCAATCACAATTGTAATATCTTTTTAACATTTACTTCTTAATTCCTAATGAAATATAATTATTAGCTTATTGTAAATGTTCATTTTTTTATCAGGTTGACAAACCACTTTTCATTTGATTAGTTTTTCACCAATTTTAACATAAGTGTCAAATATCTTTAACATTACCTTTTCTAGATTATTGACTTCATAAATTGTTACAATACAATGACCCCAGCTTTATCTCTTGTTAATGCTGGAAATGATTATGAAAAAACTTGGTTTAGCCACTGCTGTATTATTAGCCATGACCGGTGCTCATGCTTATCAATTTGAAGTTCAAGGTCAATCTGAATATGTTGACACAACTGCAAACGATAAAAACTTCACTGGTACTGCTCAAGGTACTTATTACCTAAAAAATGTAGATGCTTCTAAAGGTCCTTTAGCTGAAGCAGCTTTCTTAAACCAAGCATCTAACATTTCTGTTGCTTATAACTATATCAAATATGATGAGAAAGACACTGTAAACGTTGAATCTCATACTTATGGTGTTAAGGGTGAAGCATACCTTCCAACTCCTTACTTACCAGTTTATGCTAGCGCATCTTACAATCATACTATCAATGATTATAAAGATGGCGTAAGCGATGACAATGGTGACCGTTATGCATTAGAAGCTGGTGCAATGTTGTTACCTAACTTCTTAGTTGCTGTTGGTTATACAAGTGTAGCTGACCAAGAATCATTGGATGCTTTTGGCGTTAATAAATACGGTATCGTTAAAGCAGTTGGTGAATCAGCAGCTATTGCTGACAAACAAGATGCTGTAACTGCTCGTACTAAATATGTTGGCAACATCGATGGCACTAACATGGCTATTGGTTTTGAAGCATTTGGTGTATTTGCTGAAGACAATGCTTACGGCATGAAAACTGATCTTTTCGTAACTCCTAAGTTAAGTGTTGGTGCATCTTTTGCTGATGTGTCTGCATTTAATTCTGGTTACGATCATGTTTGGGGTGGTCATACTCAATACTTCATCACTCCTGCTGTAGCAGTTGGTGCTGACTTCGTTAAAGCAAATGCGAAAGATGGCAACCCACGTGATACACAAACTATCGGCTTAAATGCTAAATTCCGTTTCTAATTTAATTTAGAAATCGAATTAAAAAAGGACTCAAATGAGTCCTTTTTTTTACAGCTAAATTTAGCTTCGTACAATATTTAAGAAATATAGATGACGTTCATATTGATCGATAATGTCTTGAATTAAATCTTCTTGAGTCCAATCCATTACATCATAGTTCTGTCCACCTTCTCTTAAAAACACTTCGGCTTGGAAATATTGCCCATCTTCAGCTTCAGTACGTCCAATTAAAAAACTTGGTGGTACTGTTTCACGTGAAACAACTTTATAAATAAAATTAATTTCATTGTGATGATCGACTCGAAGCTGCATCCCATCCTCAAGTTGAGTAATTGAAACTTCTAAATGACGGCGTCTAAATTCATGTTTGATATTTTCAAACGCACGAGCTACTTGTTTTTCGATATATTCTCTAACCTCTTCTTCACTATGAGGATAGTGCATGATTAAACCTAGCCGCTGTTGCCAGCTTCTTGGATTATGAATGGCACGTGGGGTAATTCGAGCTTCCTGAATTGCTTGCATTTTCGTGACATCAAGATGCAATGCTTTTATTAATCCCCAACTCATGAACAGCATAACCACAGTAAATGGCAATGCGCTCATAATGATTGAAGATTGAAGCGCAGCCAAACCACCGACTAACAATAAAATAATGGCGAGTACAGCCATCAGTACTGTCCAGAACAAACGCTGCCAAGTTGGTGAATTTTCAGTTTTTGCAGTTAGATAGTCAGTAACGAGTGCCCCTGAGTCAGCAGAGGTCACAAAGAATAAAACGACTAAAACGGTAGCCAGAATATTCATAACACCTGACCAGGGTAAGTGTCCTAAAAACTCAAATAGAGCTACTGATGAGTCTTGCTGAACAGCCTGAATAAGAGTGTTTTGATGTTCATGAATAATGCTAAATAATGCAGCGTTTCCTAAAAAGCCCATCCAGATAATGGTAAAGCCTGTCGGGATGAGGAGAACCCCTACAATAAATTCTCGAATGGTACGACCACGTGAAACCCTTGCGATAAACATACCCACAAATGGCGACCAAGAAATCCACCAAGCCCAATATAAAATTGTCCAACCACCAATCCATCCATTCGGCTGATAAGCGTATAAATTGAATGTCATGGTAAAAAGGTTAGAGATATATTGCCCAGTGTTTTGAATAGTAGTCTGGAGTAAATAAATACTAGGACCAGCGATAAAAACAAAAACTAATAATATTAAGGCTAAGATTAAGTTTAGCTCTGATAAGCGTTTAACCCCTTTATCTAGACCTAAGAACACAGACAAGGAAGCTAAAATGCTCACAAAAATAATCAGTAATACTTGAATATGGGTGCTTTGCTCGACACCGAACAAATAATGTAAACCCGAGTTAATCTGGGTAACGCCAAACCCGAGAGAAGTTGCTACACCAAATACCGTACCAATGGTCGCGAATATATCGATGCTGTCGCCCCAAGGCCCATAAATCTTCTTACCAATGAGAGGATAAAGGGCTGAACGGGTCTTTAACGGTAAATTATGTCGATAAGCAAAATAAGCCAATGCCAATCCGACCACTGCGTAAATAGCCCACGCATGCAAGCCCCAGTGGAAGAAGGTCACCCTTAATGCTTGCTGTGCTGCCTCAATTGTCTGAGCATCTCCACTCGGTGGATTAACATAATGCATGACAGGTTCGGCAACTCCGAAGAACATGAGACCGATACCCATCCCTGCTGTAAACAGCATGGCAAACCAAGACCCATTATTATATTCAGGCTGACTATGGTCAGGTCCTAATTTAATTCGACCTATTGATGAACAGGCGATATAAATCAATAAAATGAGAAAGAAGGCTACAGATAAAACATAAAACCAGCTAAATGAATCGGTGATCCATTGTTTTAATTGCTGCGTTAGAAGTTCAAAAGAACTCGGGGCGATCACAACAACTGCCAAGAACAAAGCAATGATAATGACCGTACCAAAAAATACGTTAGGATTAACGTTTGCGAACCAACCTGGTTGTTTGGAAGGCATAACTCCTCCATGTTATTTTAATGAAAAGTGACAGGCATAAAGCCAATAAAGACATTCACAGAATGAACAAAGTTAAATCTTTCAATAGAGAAAGCCGATAATACTTTAAATAAACTTAAATAATATTGCAGTTACAAAGGTGTAAAAAATTAAAACACCTTCTCCTTTATTTGTCAGAATCTTTCTTTATTGGGTGGGCAATGTACTGTAGAGCAATTAAACGTGTGACAATCAAAGCGAGATACATCACGCCACAAAACATTTGTAGCATGGCTAAAACGCGTGCTGGTGGACTAAGCGGCATTAAATCAGATAAACCTGTTGCTGACTGTAAGCTAAAGCTCAGGAACAGTAGATCTAACCAAGTCTGCAAATGATGAACATTGTTTGGATTTTGGAAGCTAGCCGGAATCAATATCTGACAAATGTTGTAGAGGAATGCAAAGCCCCAAGCAAGCAAAGTAAAAACCGCGGCGGCTGCAAATAATTCATCTCTTGTTAAATATCTATCAGCAAACATATAACGAAATAAACCGTAAGCAGCCGAAAAGTAAGCTAGCGCTTCACAACTATGAGCAAATATCTGGATCGTTAAATTGCTATAGCCCAATAAAATAAAGACTGAGGATATAATCGCTCCACTGACAAAAGTTAATCCCAGAAAAGTAAACATTGGGGTTTGGCGAATGACCTTGGCAATAATAAGTAAGGCAAGCACTCCTAAAGCCCACGTTAGGGTCCGGTAAAATACATCATGAAAAGTGAGCATGGCCAAAATGAGTAGGATAAATTGCACAAGCAGCAACCATGCAGAAGGTAGCAGTCGAAAGCTCGCCCAGAAGTCCATAATAGATCGCATTTAATTATTTTCCTTTTTCATTATGTTTTGAATTATAGGAAATCATACTGTACAAAAAATAGGACAAACAAGTTGTTCTTTATTAAAGAGCTTCTTTCAATTTAATGTATGAGATCAACAAAAAAAGCCCCGCAGGGCTTTTAATGAAATAGATATTTAATCCATTTTGATTTTAGTGATCTGAGGCACCAGAAGCACCGATACCTGTCATTGAACGAACGTATTGGGCATCGAATGCAGCACGCTCTTTTTTAGCACGTGCAGAGTTGTCAGTCACCGAGAAGAACCAACAGCAAAGGAATGACAATGGCATCGCAAATAATGCAGGACCATTGAATGGGTTAACTGGTGTATCAGAGATTTTTAAAGTATCTACCCAAACCGCTTTAGACAGAACAATAAGTACTACCGCTGTTACAAGACCAACCACACCACCGATAACTGCACCACGAGTGGTTAAACCTTTCCAGAACATTGAAAGAACAAGAATTGGGAAGTTTGCACAACATGCCACAGAGAATGCTAAGCCCACCATGAATGCTACGTTTTGCTTTTCAAACAAGATACCCAAAATCATGGCAAAGATTGCTAAACCAAGTGTCGCAATTTTTGACATACGAAGTTCTGAAGCTGGAGTCGTTTGACCTTTCTTGAATACGTTAGCGTATAAGTCATGTGAGATTGCAGATGCACCTGAAAGTGTTAAACCAGCAACAACAGCAAGAATCGTTGCGAACGCTACTGCTGAAATGAAGCCCATAAATAAGTCACCGCCTAAAGCATCACTTAAATGCACGGCTGCCATGTTGTTACCACCAACAAGTTCAAGCTTGCCTGATACTGCCATTTTTGCAACATCAAGGAATTGAGGGTTGTTTGATACGAAAAGGATCGCACCGAAACCAATAATGAAAGTTAGAAGATAGAAGTAACCAATGAAACCTGTCGCAACCACAACTGATTTACGCGCTTCTTTTGCATCTTTTACAGTGAAGAAACGCATAAGAATGTGTGGAAGACCCGCTGTACCAAACATGAGTGCCAAGCCAAGAGACAATGCATCAATCGGGTTTGCGGCAAGTTTACCCGGACCCATAATTTTTGCAGCTTCTTCAAAGCTTACGCTGTGAACTTTACTGAATACTTCAATTGATTGAGTGAACATGTTGCTGAAGCTGAAACCAACCGCTTTCATTACCATGAATGCCATGAAAGTTGCACCACTGAGCAACATGACCGCTTTAATGATCTGTACCCATGTCGTTGCCAACATGCCACCAAAAATTACGTATGCCATCATTAATAGACCAACGATGACAACAGCGATGTTATAGTTCAAACCAAATAGTAATTTGATGAGCTGGCCCGCGCCTACCATTTGAGCGATCAAGTAGAATGCTACAACAACAAGCGAGCTCAAGGCAGCTAAGGTACGGACTGGTTTTTCTTCAAGACGGAATGACACTACATCTGAAAGGTTGTATTTACCGAGGTTACGTAAACGCTCTGCAACCAAGAATAAAACGATTGGCCAACCTACCATAAACCCAAGAGAATAAAGTAAGCCATCAAAACCCGAACTAAACACCATCGCGGAAATACCAAGGAAAGATGCTGCTGACATATAGTCACCGGCAATTGCCAATCCGTTTTGGAAACCGCTGATTCCGCCCCCTGCGGTATAGAAATCTTGTGCTGATTGAGTTTGTTTTGCAGCCCACTTAGTAATAAACAAAGTGAAACCAACAAAGATGACAAACATGATGATAGCGTGCCAGTTGGTAGCTTGTTGCTCTGCTTCACCTAAGTCCGGGCTCGCCATAGCAACAGTTGAATATAGCGATGCTGCTGCCAATAAGGCTTTCGCTTTTAATGAATTCCATTTCATATTAGTGTAATCCTTTCTCATGCGTGATGGCTTCAACTTCCTTCAACGCTTCTTCACTCAACTGGTCAAGGGTATTATTTGCGATATAGGAATACACGCCACACAGTAGGAAAGATAAAACGATAATTCCTAAGCCTAGTGGAATACCCCATGTCGTTACACCACCACTAAATGAACTCATCAAAAATTCTTTGTTGTAGCCAACAAGTAGCATAAAGCCCACATAAAGCACTAACATAATGATTGTGAGCGTCCAGCTTAATGCACTTTTTTTCTTGACCATTTTCTGAAACTTTGGATTGTGTAGAATCTTTTCTACTTGGCTTTGATCCATAACCAAACTCCTTGCCCTGTGCCCAACCTTGGTCACTTTTTTAATAGTAGTTTCTCATTATTCAAATTAGCAAAATTACGTGTAATTCGTAACTTAGACTTTGGTCGTTAAAATTTAATCAATTTATAGCTTTGTTCCTGCTTGGGGTATGATAGGCACAAGGTTTTAATCATGTAGGTCATATGAACAGCTGGCTGATTATTGGGGTACTCACACTTTATATAGCACTCTTATTCATTTGTGCTTTTTTTGGCGAAAAGCATGCTAGTCGCCTGAGTACACGTGGTCGGATGTTCCTGTTTAGTTTGACCTTAGGTGTTTACTGTTCATCTTGGACATTTTATGGTGCAACCGGAGCTGCCGTCCGAGAAGGTGTTATTTTCTTACCTATTTATTTAGGTCCGCTGTTATTTGTCTGGTTTGGTTACGATATCTGGCGACGTTTAGGCCGAGTACGTCAGCACCACGCGATTTCCTCAATTGCCGACTTTGTTGCTGCACGTTATGGCAAAAGCGGCGTATTGGCATCGCTGGTTACGATCTTGGCAGTTATTGCGATTATTCCCTACCTGGCCCTACAGTTACGTGCAATTGCCTTAAGTACATCAGTCATATTGGAGCAAAATGCTCATATTCATACGACTACCAATAGCGTTTTGCTTTTAACTAGTGTCCTTGCGATCTTGGCCATGATTTTTGGTACGAGGCAGATCGCGAATACCGAACAGCATGGCGGCCTCATGTTAGCCGTTGCATTTGAATCTTTTGTAAAATTATTCGCCCTAATCTGTGTCGCTTTATTTTTTATTTTTGAAGCACCTGCGAACTTAGTACAAGTCTCAGCCGACGTAAACCAAACCTTCCAAGAAGTACAGTTATTTGGGGTGCCTGAAACTTTCTGGATTCAAACCTTATTGGCAGGTCTGGCAATTATCTGTTTACCCCGTCAGTTTCATGTGGCTGTTGTCGAATTACGCGATGAAAAGCATATTCGTGGTGCACGTAAATGGTTTGCGGCTTATCTCATTTTAACGATTTTAGCTATTATCCCAATTGCAAGCTGGGCCTTGCATGCAGCGCCAAAATTCCTAACTGTGCCTGATGTGGCAGTACTCTCATTACCATTGAGTTATAACCAAGAGTGGTTAGCCCTACTGGCCTTTTTAGGTGGGTTCTCTGCATCAACAGGCATGTTACTGGTGTCATCAGTTGCATTATCTATCATGCTCAGTAACGACTTGATTATGCCCGCCCTGTGGCGTTTTAAGCTGCTATCACGTCACGATAAACATTTACCTAAAGTTCTTAAATTCAGCCGTCGTATTAGTATTGTCGCGGTGATGCTACTTGGCTTTTTATTTTTCCACTTCTTTAATGATATTAACCAGCTTTCAGTATTTGGTTTATTGGCATTTAGTGCGGTTGCTCAATTCGCTCCTGCACTAATTGGAGGATTGTATTGGCGAGGTGGAAGTCGCCAAGGCGTTTATGCAGGTCTTATTGTTGGATTCTTAATGTGGAGTTACACATTACTATTTCCAACCATCTTACGTAGTTTGCCAGAATCCTATCAAGAAACAGCCCAGAGTATTTTGCTTTTTGGCCCTTTGGGAATTAATGTATTACGTCCAGAGTCACTTTTTGGCTTTGAGTCATTTGCACCTTTAACCCACGGCGTTATTTGGTCACTCGGTTTAAATATTGTTTTATATATTTGGATTTCTAAACTTTACCGCCCAAGTGTGGCAGAACAAATTCAGGCAGAAAGCTTTTTTTATTACGAAACTAAGCCCCTGCCATCTCCACATACCTCTACCGATTTAACCTATTTACCGCACGATGCTGCACGTTTAAAAGTAGGCGATTTGTTTGCCCTTGCTAAAAGAATTACGGGTGAGCAACCCACAACACAAGCGTTCGAGAACTTTTGTGAACAAAATCATCTCACGCTCAACCCAAATAGCATCGCTAATGGCATGTGGTGGCGATTCACCGAACAATATCTGGCAGGAATTATCGGTGCAGCCTCTGCCCGTACTTTGCTCACTACAGCAATGATTAATAATGGTTTGGCATTAGGCCAAGTCGCCAATATTTTAGACCAAGCCTCGCAATGGCAACGTTTCAATCAAAACTTGCTGATGACCATGATTGACCACATGACTCAAGGGGTGAGCGTGGTTGATAAAAACATGTGTTTGGTGGCTTGGAATAACCAATATTTAAAACTATTTGGCTACCCAAAAGATTTAGTTTATGTGGGTTGTCCAATTGCCGATCTGATTCGTTATAACGCTGAACGTGGCGAATGCGGCCCCGGTTCAGTCGAAGAACATGTTCGCAAACGTTTACACTGGATGAAAGTCGGAAGTGCGCATGAATTTGAACGAATCCGTAAAGACGGACGCGTTATTCAAATGCGCGGTAATCCTATTTCAGGTGGTGGCTTTGTGACTACCTTCGCCGACATTACGGCTTTCCGTGCGAATGAGGCAATACTGGAAGCCCGTGTAAAAGACCGAACCCAACAACTTGCCGATGCCTTAACCGAGCAACAGCTCGCGCGCGAACAAGCCGATATGGCTAATATGTCAAAAAGCCGCTTTATTGCTGCGGCAAGTCATGACTTATTACAACCAATGCACGCTGCCCGTCTGTTTAGTACGGTTCTTGAACAAAGCATTGCGACCGAAGAAGATCGTCAAACTTTGCAACAACTTGACCGTGCTCTATATGGTGCAGAAAGTATGCTCTCTGCCCTGCTCGATATTGCACGTTTAGAAGGCGGCACCATACAGCCAAAAAGACAGCCTTATCCTCTGCACGATTTATTAAGCGACCTCGAACTACAGTTTAAGTCGATTGCTGCACAGCGAAATATTTCATTAAAAGTTCACGATGTATCATTCTGGATTGACACAGATCCACAGTGGATACGACGTATTATCCAAAACTTTGTGAGTAATGCACTGCGTTATACAGCCAAAGGCCGAGTGATTGTTGGTGTATTACGCTCAGCTCAAAAACCTGGACACATTCGAATTGGTGTCTGGGATACAGGTCCCGGAATTGCCGAAGAGCAACGTATTAAACTATTTCAAGAATTCGAACGCTGTGGGCATTTATCACCTTGGGGCGAACAAGGTTTAGGTTTGGGGCTTGCTATTGTGCAGCGTATGACGGGTTTGTTGAATTATCCAGTCCATGTCTATTCGCAACTCGATAAAGGCTCCTGCTTTATGATTGAGGTTCCAGTGGTAGAAGCTCCAAAAGTGATAACCCCAACCGTACAGGCAGTACCTTTAAAAACCAAAGCCTATCGGATTTTATGTTTAGACAATGATGAAACCATTCTTGAGGGTATGAGCAGCTTATTAGGTCGATGGGGTTATGAGGTTTTTAAAGCCACTGAACCTGAACAAGCACTTGAAATTATTCAAAAAGAGAATATTCAGGTCTGGCTTATCGATCAGCATTTAAACAACAACCAACTCGGTGTCGATTTTATTTTGCAAAATCGTCAATATGATGTTCCTGTTGCTTTAATTACTGCTGACTCTCATCCTGAGTTACCTCAACAATTGAAAGAACTGAATATTGTTTTACTCAAAAAACCACTTAAGCCAGCTTCTCTAAGAGCATGGTTATCGGGACTTAAAATTGCCAGTGAGGTAGATTAAGTATTTTCTCTCCCAAACCTTTTAATAAGTTTGGGAGAGATTTTTGGCAAAAATTATTGGCCTAATTTAAGCCAATAGGCAGAACTGCTCAAAAAGTCTACCTTTGTTGAGTAAATAATTGGCCAAACTTTCCAATAGCCCTTTTTCTATGGCAAAGCTCACCTTTTTTGTAAGTGAACACTTGTATACTTAGTTACAATTTCATAAGCTTCTGTTTTTTAAAATTATAATTAGATAAAAACAATCATATACGACTTTAGTCGTATTCTACTTGCATTCTTCATGACACATAAATATTCAAAACCAATTTATTCTATGTACAGCTATTTTTATAACCCATTTCCATATTAAGCACCCCTGCTCACGAATTAATGCAAAGGACAATTGCCATGAATATTTCTGATAACAGCCCACAAGGCCAACTTTCGTCTCAACAGTTTTATCGTCAATACAGTGCCAATGCTTTACTTCCTGAATTAGATTGGCAAAGTATTTTTCCCCACAGCAAGCTCAATGAAGCAAACATTAAAGCGTTAAATACAATTTATCAGTGCGCCGTCCCCCTCGCACTTAATGTATTTCATGATCTAAATTTTGATGTATTTGCACCTGCGGCTTATCATCCTCAAGGTTTAGGTTTATTTGATAAATTGGCTCAACAAGAAGAAAACTTTTTAAAAGTTCTTAGCGCTGAAAGTGAAAATCTTGACCATGACACACGTCATCAAATCTGGAGCATGCTACTCCGTGGCGGTGCTGTTCTGGTTTTCAAAGCTTGGCTTGGTCATGTCAAACTCGGCGAGAATCAGTTAGATATGACTCAATTTGATGAATTATCTGACTTACTCTTTATTAAAACGCACCCCGATCAACTTGCTGAACGACTCCATGTTGATGAAAAAGCAAAACTCGACCATATCTTCTTGATGTATGGCAATGATATTTTTCTTGATCGCTTCAACAGTCTAGAAACAGCTGCTTTGTTTGTTGATTTAGGCGTTTATGATGCAGCCTTCTTAAGCCTACGCGATGACCGCGTGGCTGAATATTTAAAAATGAAAGGCTATGTGACTCAAGAACAAATTGATGATTTGCAATGCGCGCTTAATCCATTGTACTGCGACAGCCTAACACCAAAGCAAGATTGCCTTGCTTAAGTGGCACACATAAAAAAGACCTCAATCGAGGTCTTTTTTTTAGATTTTCTTATCTTCAATATTTAATGCACTAATGGCCAATACGGCTTGTGTACGGTTTTGCACACCTAATTTTCTAAAGATAGCCGTTACGTGAGCTTTAATCGTTGCTTCTGAAACATCGAGCTCATATGCGATTTGTTTATTTAACAAACCTTCCGCAACCATCATCAACACACGGAATTGCTGAGGTGTTAATGATTGAATACGTTCAGCTAAAGCCGTTTCATCTGCTGCTCTCGGGTCAAGGTTAAGATTAGATGGCAAGTTCGGTGGCAACCAGATATCACCCTCTAAGACTTGACGAATCGCTTCGCCAATATGACTTGGATGAGCCGACTTAGGAATATAACCCATCGCACCATGTGCAATTGCACGCTGGATGATTGAAGTTTCTTCATGTGCGGAAACCACAATAATCGGAATAGATGGATACTGTGCTCGTACATAAACCAGAGCCGAAAAGCCTGAAGCACCCGGTAAATTTAAATCGAGTAATACTAGATCAGGTTCTGCCCCATTTTCCAAACGCTCATAAAACTCATCAACCGAGGCTGTTTCATGAATTTGTGCCTGTGGCAGGCTATAACGTACTGCTTGAATTAAAGCATGACGAAACAAAGGATGATCATCAACGATTAAAATATTCATAAGCGATTAAAGTAATCTTGAGCATAAGTATGGCCTATTGTAACCCTACTATTTAGATGAAAGATACGTTCATCTTATCCATTTTTATGCAAAATGTTGATAAATGCAGAACTTAGCCAAGATTTTCAGATGTTTTTTAACTTTTAATCAAAATTAATCTGTTTTTTATATAAGCTTCCTTTTTATTATAAAAAATATATCACCTATAATTATATAAAATAAAAACAGCAACTTAATAAAAAAACAAAGTATAAAAATCCACTATTTATCTTTTATATTTAAAACTGATAAGGTTGACCAATTTCGTTATTTTACAGTTTACCGTCGTTGTTGATTAATAAGTCCAATCTCTTGTTTTAGGCTTAGGAACCAAATTATGACTGGTATCACATCACCAAAACCTTTAAATATCGTTGCTGTTTCTGGTGGCTTAAATACCCCATCTAAAACGGAAAGTCTGGTTCAAGCCATTCTTGATGAATTATCAGAAGCAATCGATATTAAAGTTCACTTTATTAAATTAAGCGAAATCGGGCCTTTATTAGGCGGCGCATTTTATCGCAACCAACTTCCACAACGCGTACAAGATGACCTTGCAGCAGTTGAAGCAGCAGATGCTTTAATTGTAGGTACACCCGTTTACCGTGCTTCTTTTACAGGTCTTTTCAAACATTTCTTCGATTTTGTTGAACAAACTGCGTTGGTCGATGTACCAGTACTTTTAGCCGCATCGGGCGGTAGTGATCGTCATGCACTCGTACTTGAACATCAACTACGTCCATTATTCAGTTTCTTCCAAGCACAAACTTTACCAATTGGCGTATATGCGACCGATCGTGACTTTACTCCTGAATATACGGTGAAAAGCGAGCAATTATCAGATCGTATTACGTTAGCAGTGGCACGCGCATTACCAATTTTAGAATGGGCGCCAGCGAAAGGTAAACGTGCTGAAGTGGTTAAATCTAAATCACAGCAAGCAAATCAAGAGCTTGGTATTAACAAGCAAATTGAGCAAGAAGAAGTATTACCTTCAGCGGCTGTACCAGACCTTGATGCGGCAGAATCTCGTTTGCATCACAAGTCTGGCAAATCATTAACGCATGTTGCCTAAGTGCAATAGAGCTAAATAAAAAGAACGAATGGGGAGAGCGAACCATGACGCAATTACAACAACCAATTAAATTTGCTTATTGGGTACCAAACGTAAGCGGTGGCCTTGTAGTGAGTAACATCGAACAGCGTACAGACTGGAGTTATGACTACAATGTTCGACTTGCACAGGCTGCCGAAAACAATGGTTTTGAATATGCGCTCACCCAAATTCGTTTTACGGCTGGGTACGGGGCAGAAAACCAACATGAATCGGTAAGTTTCAGTCATGCATTACTAGCAAAAACTGAGAAACTTAAAGTCATTGCGGCTATTCTGCCCGGCCCTTGGAAACCGGCACTTGCCGCTAAACAACTTGCAACGATTGATTATTTAACTCAAGGCCGTATTGCGATTAACGTAGTGAGTGGCTGGTTCAGAGGTGAGTTTGATGCCATTGGTGAAGAGTGGCCTGAGCATGATGAACGTTATGTTCGCTCCGAAGAGTTTATTCGCACTCTAAAAGGAATCTGGACCACCGATAACTATAGTTTCGATGGTAAATACTACCAGTTCCAAAACTACACGCTTAAACCAAAACCTCTGCAAAAGCCTTATATCGAAGTTTTTCAAGGCGGTAGCTCACGTGCTGCACGTGACATGGCTTCTCGCGTGTCTGACTGGTATTTCACCAACGGCAATACTGTGGAAGAAATTCAAAAACAAGTCGAAGATATTCGTACTAAAGCAAAAGCCAATAACCATCATGTCAAAATTGGGGTAAATGCTTTCATTATTGCCCGAGATACCGAAGAAGAAGCAAAAGCGGTACTTCAAGAAATTATTGATAAAGCCAACACTGAAGCGGTAAATGCGTTTGGAGATGCTACACGTGAAGCAGGTGCTGCTTCACCAGAGCAACAAGGTAACTGGGCAAAATCAACTTTTGAAGACTTAGTGCAATACAACGATGGCTTTAAAACCAATTTAATTGGTACGCCGCAGCAAATTGCAGAGCGTATTGTGGCACTCAAAAATGTAGGTGTTGATTTGATTCTTTCCGGATTTTTACACTTTATTGAAGAGGTGGAATATTTCGGAGAAAAAGTTCTGCCGCTCGTTCGTCAGTTAGAACTTCAACAGGAAAAGGAGGTAGAAATCCAAGCTAAATCAGCCTAAAAAACCCCAGTTAAAACAGCGCAAGATAATAAAAACAATAAATTAAAAATAAAGAATTTATTGGCTCCAAGACTCGGCTTGGAGCCTTTATTTTTTAAGATTTTTCGACTTCTCGAATCACAGTTTCAACTGAGTAACGGCACCATTTTGAAAGTTTTTCGATAAATTCATTTAAGGCAGCGGGTTCAAAATGGCTGACAATCATATAGCAAGCATTGCCCATGACTTTAAAGCATTCATCGATTTGTTCATATTGCTTAACCAGATTTTCAATTTCTTCAAATGCGCGTTGTTCATTTAAATGCAAATGAATAAATTGTTTATGCGAATATTGCACGGCAATCGTGTAGTTTTTGATAACACCAGCATCCATTAACTGAGCAATTCGAGCGCCCACCGCCTGCCCTGTCCGATGGACACGCTGCCCAATTTCTTTATTTGTCAGGCGGGAATCTTGTTTAAGCAATGCAATAATTTTTAGATCGATCGGGTCTAATTCAATATTCATTTTTCATGGCGAAAGAAAACTGGCGGTAATGCTTTCATCCGACTATAGCCGATTTTTCAAGCAGAGAATAATCTTGTTTTATCTCATATCAACAAGAGTAATCTCATGAAACAAGCACTATTAGTTATCGATGTTCAAAATGATTATTTTAAAAATGGCAAAATGGAATTGGTTGGGCCAGATCAAGCACTAGAAAAAATAAAGCAGCTTGAACAATATTTTAACGAGAAAAATTTACCGATTATTTATGTACAACATATTAACCCACCACAAGCGAGTTTCTTTCAAGAAAATACAGATGGGGTTTTACTTCATCCTGAACTCAGTGCTGGCAGTGATTCATTAATCGTGACAAAACATTATCCAAATAGTTTTTTAGAAACCAATTTAGATGAGCTTTTAAAAGCACATCAAATTGAGCAACTCGTGATTACAGGCATGATGACGCATATGTGTATTGATTCAGGTACACGTGCAGCCAAAGAACTTGGCTACCAACCCATCTTAATTGCAGATGCAACCGCAACTCGCGATTTAAGCCATGATGGAAAAACTGTAAAAGCTGAAGACGTACAAACTGCTTTTTTAACTGCGCTGAGTACGTTTGCAAATGTAGAAAATACTGCCGATTTTCTAGCGAAATCTTAAATAAGGCTCAATAAAAAAGCCCCATTGGGGCTTTTTTTAAATTAGTTTTGCTTATCAGGATAAACCGTTGCAATTAACTGATCTACCACAGCAGGCTCAGCCAAGGTTGAGGTATCACCTAAACTATCTAATTCATTCGCTGCAATTTTTCTTAAAATACGGCGCATGATTTTACCCGAACGGGTTTTCGGTAATGCTGGTGCCCAATGTAGTGCATCAGGTGAAGCCACAGGTCCAAGCACTTTACGTACCCAGTTGATTAACTCTTTACGCAGCTCTTCCGACTCTGGGACACCTGCTTGTAAGGTCACGAAAGTACAAATACCTTGTCCTTTAATCTCATGTGGCATGCCCACCACTGCTGCTTCTGCGACTGATTCATGCGAAACAAGAGCACTTTCAATTTCAGCAGTGCCCAGACGGTGGCCTGAAACGTTCAAGACATCGTCAACACGACCTGTGATCCAGTAATACCCATCTTCATCACGGCGAGCACCATCACCCGTAAAATAAGTATTTTTAAAGGTCGAGAAGTAAGCTTCAATAAAGCGGTCCGGATCCCCCCAAATAGTACGCATCTGGCCTGGCCATGAATCTTTAATCACAAGGTTACCTTCAACCGCACCTTCTAGCTCATTACCCTCACCATCTACAATGGCAGGTTGGACGCCAAATAACGGACGTGTTGCTGAACCCGGTTTTAAGGCTGTTGCCCCCGGCAATGGAGCAATCAAAATACCGCCTGTTTCGGTTTGCCACCATGTATCAACAATCGGGCAGCGGCCTTCACCAACAACGTTGTAGTACCAATTCCAAGCTTCAGGGTTAATAGGTTCACCGACCGAGCCAAGTAAACGCAAGCTGCTACGGTTACTTTCACGTACAAACGAATCACCTTCTCGCATCATGGCGCGAATTGCAGTTGGCGCTGTATATAAAATAGAAACTTTATGTTTATCGACCACATGACCAAGACGTGCCCATGTTGGGTATTGAGGCACGCCTTCAAACATTAAGGTCGTAGTACCATTTGCTAGGGGTCCATAAATTAGATAACTATGCCCTGTAATCCAACCAATATCGGCTGTACACCAATACACATCATCTTGTTTTAAATCAAATACCTCTTTAAAGGTACTTGTCACATAGACTAAGTAACCGCCTGTGGTATGTAAAACACCTTTCGGTTTACCTGTCGAGCCTGATGTATAAAGAATAAATAATGGATCTTCTGCCTTCATCGGCTCTGGAGGACAGTTTGCATCCACTTCCATAATAATGAGGTGATACCACAAATCACGGCCCGGCTTCATTTCAATCGGGTTCGCATTGCGGTAAACCACAATCACGTTTTCAACACACTCAGTACCCGGCAACGCTAAAGCCAAATCAACATTTTCTTTGAGTGGTAATAGTTTTCCGGCACGTAGACTTGAGTCTGCGGTAATCACCAGTTTAGCTTGGCTATCTTCAATACGACTTGCTAAAGAATCTGGCGAGAACCCACCAAATACCACACAGTGAACAGCACCAATACGGGCACAAGCTAACATGGCAATTGCAGCTTCTGTCACCATTGGCATATACAGCACAACGCGGTCACCTTTACCAATGCCATATTTCTTTAAAACGTTGGCAAAGCGGCAAACTTCATCGTGTAACTCTTTATAAGAAACGATTTTATGACGAGAAGGATGGTCACCTTCCCAAATAATTGCAGGTTTGTGTGGATGTTCTTTAAGATGCCTGTCTAGGCAGTTTGCCGACACGTTCAACTCACCATCAGCAAACCATTCAATCTTGAAATTGTCTTTGTCAAAACTAGTATTTTTAACTTGGGTAAATGGCTTTATCCAATCGACAATTTTAGCTTGCTCTGCCCAGAATTCATCTGGGTTCTCGATAGAGTGTTGATAACGTTTAAAGTAGTCTGCTTCAACAGTACGAGCTGTTTTTTTAAATTCCTCTGGTACTGGATAGATCTCATTCATACGCAACTTCCTTGATCTTGTGCATCCCATCTCGAGACTGTGGCTATTATTTTACTGGATCTTATTTGTATGCCTTTTCAGTATGATGACTCTTTCAAAGTCTAGACAATGCGACTTTGGTCATATATTAACCACTTACTCAAGCATACGAAATTATGAACATTTTTATAAAATTAAGTTGATTTAAAACATTTGTCTATAGCTTTTACTTTTATAATTTTTTCAATATTTGATGGTTTTGACCATCAACAAAGATTATTTTGTCTCTCATATGCAACCTAGGAATAAAATAATATGTTTGCCCAAACAACTTCCTCACGCCCACCACAGCTGCCTTTAAAAGATAGCCCTTTTTCAATTCATGGGCGCTTTAACCGTATGAGTTATTTAGGTGGATATGGACTGATTTATTTAGTCACAATCGTGGGTTATTTTATTCTGGCCTCCTTTCTTGGAAGTTTTCAGCTTTCAAGTAATTTATTTAATTTTGAGTTTTATAGCTCTCTTTCTGGCCTCAGTGCTTTGGTGGTATGGGCTTTTTGGCTATTCCTGATTTATTTAAATGTTGTTCTCGTCGTGCGACGTTTGCATGATCTAAATAAAAGTGGTTGGATGGGATTACTACTATTCATTCCAGTTGTTCAGTTCTTTTTTATGATTTATTTACTGCTTGCCTCAGGTACGGCAGGTCCAAATCAATATGGTCCTTCTCGACCATCAACGTTCATAGAAAAGTTAATGGCTTGGTTTATTTTATTGGCCATTTTAATTAGCCTTATTTCTACCGCAGGCTTTTTTTACTACTTCTCTGGTACCGATACTATTCAAACCCCGTCACAAATCTTACAAAAAGGAACGGAATACTTTTAATTAAAAAACACTTTATTATTCAGATGAACTCATTATAGTAGGCGCACATTTTATCTCCTACTATGATGAAAGCCGATCATCGCTTTCATAATTTTTTAAAATAGAGACTTGTCGTGGCTGATGAACAAAAATCCTTAACGGATGTTGCAAAAAATACAGGCGAACTTTTGCAAGAAGCAGGTACTAAAACCACTCAAACGGTTTTAGCCCATACCGAAAAGTATCATGATGCCTATACCACTATTGATAAAATCGTGGATAGCTTCTGGGAACGTGTGCCTTATATTTGTATTGCGATTATCGTTTTTATTATTTTTTGGCTACTCACCAAATTATTTAAGTTCTTTGTTCGTAAAACCTTAGAAAATCGTTCTTATACGCGCCAAAACCTAGTGTTGGTTCTAAACCGTGTAGGAAGTACGACAATTTTATTTTTTGGATTCTTAATTGCACTTGTCATCATGATCCCGGGTTTTACCCCAGGACAACTTATGAGCGCGTTAGGGATCGGTTCGGTCGCAATTGGTTTCGCATTTAAAGATATCTTCCAAAACTTACTTTCAGGTATTTTGATTTTATTGAGCGAACCGTTCCGTATTGGCGATTCAATCGTGGTCAATTCACTTGAAGGAACTGTTGAAGATATCCAAATTCGTGCAACATTCTTACGTTCACCAGATGGCCGTCGTATTGTTATTCCAAATGCCACAGTTTATACGAGCGCTTTAACTGTAAATACGGCTTATCAGCAGCGACGTTGTGAGTTTGTAGTCGGCATTGGATATGACGACGATGAACAAAAAGCTAAACAGATTATTTTAGATATTCTTAATAATGACCGAAATGTACTCAGTCAACCAGCTTTCTCGGTTAACGTTACAGCTTTAGCAGATTTCTCGGTTAACCTGACTGTACGTTGGTGGGTTGATACTACTGAAACTGATATGTCCTCATCTACAAGCACAATCCAAGCTCAAGTCAAACAAGCTTTTAATGAGAACGGAATTAATATTCCTTACCCAATTCAGGAATTAAAAATGGCTTCAAATCAGCCACTTTTAAACCCAGAAGCATCAACTAAAGAGACGACCTAAAATATAAGAAATAGACGTTTCAGTTCTTAAAATACGGTTGCCTAAGCTCACAGCTTGGCAGCCATTTTTTGTGAGCAAATCAATTTCATAGGGAATGAAACCACCTTCGGGTCCAACGACTACACTGCACGCATGCGGAATATTAACTGGCATGCTCTGCTCGGCATACGGATGAGCCACATAGGCGGGACTTTCCTTTGAAATTAAGTTTGGTAGAACATCTTCAACAAAAGGTTTAAAGCGTTTATATAATTGAATTTCAGGAGCAATGGTGTCGCCTGCTTGCTCGAGACCTAAAGTCACATAGTTATCAAGTTGTTGCAAAAATGGAGTTTGCCAATAGCTTTTATCTACCCGATAACTATGAATCAAACTAATTCTTTCAACACCTAGAGTCACACTATCCACAATTAAACGGCGTAAAACTTTGGGCCTTGGTAACGCTACGATTAAATGTACTGGAAGTTTTGCAGGTACAACTTCTTCAGTGATAGGCCGTATACAAACTTCTTGCTCATTCATCGAAACAATTTCAGTGGTATAGCGTGCACCATTACGAACACCAACTTTTAGATTTTGGCCCACCGTAATATCAAGATGTTCACGTAAATGCTGCAATTGGCGTTTTGAACGGATTAACCATAAATCTGACTGAACATCATCAGGTTCTAGTAAAACGATATTCATGGTTTTTCGGCCAAATACCGGTTAATTACACCAATATGCTTTTGTAATGAACCTTGGTTACGCTGCAAAACTTTATGCGCCTGCTCTACCACCTGCTTTGCTTCTTCAGGCTCGGCTAAACATGCCATCCAGATTGCAACAACTTGCTCAGCGTCTTGAGCAATGAGCACCCCATTTTCATCAATAAATTCATCAACGATGGTTTGGAAATTAAAGTAACGAGGTCCAATTACGGTCGGTACATTTAAAACCATAGGCTCCAAAATATTATGCCCACCGCCCGGTTCATTAAGTGATCCACCCACAAAACACACCTGACTTAAGGCATACCATAGCCAAAGTTCACCCATACTATCTGCCAGATAAACCTGTGTACTGGCGTGAATACTATGATTCATACTTCTACGATGAGTGACTAGATCTAAGTTTTGGCAAATTTCAAATACTTCATCAAAACGTTCAGGATGTCGAGGCACGACAATACAAACTAAATCTGGATCTGACTTTAGATAAGGTGCAAGTGCCTGCAAAATTTGTTGTTCTTCTGGCGCATGTGTACTGGCAATTGTTAGGACTTTACGCTGTCCCAAATACCATTGTTGTTGTAATTGCTCAGCCTGATTTATAAAAGCTTCTGGTGCGTGAATATCAAATTTAATATTTCCAACCACCTGACTTTTTTGTTGATCTAAACCAAGTTCTACATAACGTTGTCGAGTCGCATTATCTTGTGCCAGCACCCAGTCAATTTGTTTCAGCATTCCTGCAGTTAGCCCTGAAACGCGGCTATAACCTTTTGCTGATTTTTCTGATAATCGCGCATTTAATAATAAACAAGGAACCTGTTCTAGCTTGGCTTGATCAATTAAATTTGGCCAAAGCTCAGTCTCAACCAATGCTAAAAGTTTTGGCTGATACAACTCAAAAAATTGTTTTAAAAGATGCTTTTGATCAACAGGCAAATAAACAGCTTGAAATAAATCTAAATAAGGTGCTTTTAAAAATAATGATTTGGCACGCGCCTGCCCCGTCTTTGTTGTATTCGTAACTAATACAGGTTGACCGAGTTTAAGATAATGCTCGATTAAAGGCTGCGCAGCATTGGTTTCTCCAACCGAAACAGCGTGGAACCAAATTGCTCTTACATTTTTCGGAGACTCAAACGGCCCAAATCTTTCAAGACATTCCTGATTATATAATTCCTGGCTTTCTGCACGTCTTTTTATCCGCCATTGGTAAAAAGGTTTTAATAAATGGAGTGCGGTGTTGTACCAAAAAGGGGTCGCCAAGCGGTTTGCCTCAAATAGTCAAAGTTTAAAACTGGGGAAAATATAACATAGATAGAAAAAATGGCAGAGTTTCGATACCTAAACTCTACCATTACAAGAAAAGCGATTTACTGAATTCAGAAATGGACGAAGTCAGCAAAACATCATTTCAAAGAATCTTATGAAGCTTCTAGTGTTGGATAGTCTGTATAACCTTCAGCACCTTTCGCATATAAAGTCGTTGCTTGAAGTTCGTTTAGTGGCAAATCTTGCTCTAAACGCTGTAAAAGATCTGGGTTAGCAATATATGCCTTACCAAAAGATACAGCATCTGCCTGACCTTCACGCAAGATACGTTTTGCTGACTCTGGTGTTAGATTCTCATTGGCAATCCATACACCATTAAATTTTTCGCGAAGTTTAGGGCTAATACTATCAGCAGCTTCATATTCACGAGAGAAAATGAAAGCAACATTACGTTGGTTAAGTTGTTCAACTACATAACCAAAAGTTGCTAATGGGTTTTCATCACCCATATCGTGTGAATCACCACGCGGTGCAATATGAATACCTACTCGGCCAGCACCCCACACCTCAATAAATGCATCAACGACTTCTAATAATAAACGTGCACGGTTTTCAACAGGACCACCGTATTCGTCATCACGTTGGTTGGTATTACTTTGAAGGAACTGGTCAATTAAGTAACCGTTCGCTGCGTGTAATTCAACACCATCAAAACCTGCTGCTTTAGCCAGTTCTGCTGAATGTTTGTATTGAGCAATAACTTCTTGAATCTCTTCAATTGAAAGTGCACGCGGTGTTACATACGGACGTTTAGGACGTAATAAACTCACTTCACCCGCAGGTTGAATTGCACTTGGTGCAACAGGAATATCACCATCTAAAAGTTCAGGATGCGAAATACGGCCTACATGCCAAAGTTGAGCTACAATTTTTGAACCTTGAGCATGAACTGCCTCAATAATTTTATTCCAAGCTTGTGCCTGCTCTTGTGACCATAGCCCTGGGGTGTCTGCGTAACCCACAGTTTTTGAACCAATCACTGTTGCTTCAGTCAAAATTAGACCAGCATTTGCACGTTGTTGATAGTATTCAACCATTAAATCATTAGGCACTCGGCTTTCACCACTACGCGCACGCGTTAATGGAGCCATTACCAATCGATTTTTGATTTCAAAATCACCAACCGTTAAAGGAGTATTGAGTTCAGCCATAATCGCCTCGACTTACACTTTTAATAATTTAAAGTGTTTGTTTTAAATGTTCGATATATTGCTGAATCAAAGCTTCGTTACGAGAAAAATAAGACCATTGACCATATTTTTGGACCTGAATAAGCCCCGCCTGTTGTAACACAGACAAATGATTAGACATCGTAGACTGAGCTACTTTACCCAAACGTTCAATATGACCTGCGCAAACACCCTTCTCAAAACTACCACCACACTCTTCCACCGGTAAATAATGCGCAGGTTCTTTCAACCATTGCAAAATCTGCCGACGGAGCGGATTGGAAAGGGCTTTGCTAATTGCATCAATATCCATAGGCTCAACACGTCTTTTAAACGAACAAAGCTTTGTTCAGCATTTCGAAAATATAATATCGCATTTTTTCGATATTCATATCTATTTTTTTCGATATTCATATCGCATTTTTTTCGATTAATATTCGAAAACTGAACTGCTTTGCCGTTTTAATCGCTAAAAATCCAAGAGTTCTACATATTCATAGATGAACTGTATTTAAACTAAAAGTTCAGCAGACTCTTATAAACCTTGTTTTAAACTCGCTTCGATAAAACGATCAAGGTCACCATCAAGAACAGCACCTGTATTAGAGTTTTCAACACCGGTACGTAAATCTTTAATACGAGAATCATCTAATACATATGAACGAATTTGGCTTCCCCAACCAATATCAGACTTCGAGTCTTCTAGAGCTTGAGCTGCTTCATTACGTTTTTGCATTTCTAATTCATATAAACGCGCACGTAACTGTTTCCATGCGTGGTCACGGTTAGCATGTTGCGAACGCTGGTTCTGACATGCCACCACAATACCTGTTGGGATGTGAGTCAAACGTACAGCCGAGTCGGTTTTGTTAATATGCTGACCACCTGCACCAGACGCACGGTAAGTATCGGTACGAACATCAGAAGGATTGATATCAATTTCAATATTGTCATCAACTTCTGGTGAAATAAATACCGCAGAGAATGAAGTGTGACGACGGTTGCCACTGTCAAATGGTGATTTACGAACTAAACGGTGTACACCTGACTCTGTACGTAACCAACCGTAGGCATATTCACCTTCCACACGAATCGTTGCTGATTTAATACCAGCTACGTCACCGTCAGACACTTCCATAAGTTCTGCTTTAAAACCATGACGTTCAATCCAGCGCATATACATACGTAAAAGCATAGACGCCCAATCTTGCGCTTCGGTACCACCTGAACCTGATTGAATCTCGACATAGCAAGGATTCGGGTCCATCGGATTGCTAAACATACGACGGAATTCAAGTTTAGCCAGTTCATCTTCAGCCGCACCAAGTTCTGCCTGAACATCTTCAAGCAGGCTTTCATCGTCAGCTTCTACAGCCAAATCTAACATCGCTTTTGCATCTTCAAGCTGTGTAGATAAGCCATCCAATACATTAATAACGTTTTCTAGTTCGCCCTTTTCTTTCGCCATCGCCTGAGCGCGGCTTTGATCATTCCAGATCGCAGGATCTTCTAACTCACGTAAAACTTCTTCTAAACGTTCTTTTTTCAGATCGTAGTCAAAGATACCCCCGTAGTGTTTGGCTACGATCAGTTAAGTCTTTCAATTGGTTTAGATAAGGATTAATTTCCACGCGAGTGTTCCCATAAGAGCAGATAAACAGTCAATTATTTTAGCATAGCTTGCCATACTCAAACAAAAGCCCTCAAACATATTGATTTTCAATATCTCATTAATGAAAAATAAATATAATATTATTGATTTACCCATTAAAAATACATTAAAATTAACAACTTAAATCTTAATAACTTTATAACATATATTACTCTAGAGCTTTATCCATGAAAAAATCAAAATTTTTGTTTGCACTTGTCACAACTGTATGTGCTTTCAACGCAAATGCCTATCAAACTGAAGTTGGTACAATGTACGAATTTACAGATATGGATGGTGGAGAAAATAATAGCTTCGGGATTAACGGTAAATATTATTTTAATCCTGTGGAAGCAAAAACTTTCCCTTTAGCTGAAGCTGCTTTTTTAAATAAATCTTCAAATATTGGAATAGGATATGCATATAGCAAACTAGAAGATGATGAAGACTTTGGAAAACTCGAATTTAGTTCTGTAGGCATTACAGGTGAATACTTTATTCCAAATACCCCACTCTATTTATCAGGCGCATTTAACCGCACAAAAACCGAAGTCTCTGCAAATGATTTTGGTTCGGTTGATGATAGTGGCAACGGCTATGCTGTAGAGGTCGGTTTCCTACCAACCGATGGCTTGTTATTGGCTGCTGGTGTAACGGATTTATCTGAAAGCTTTGATCCAATACAAGCCGCTAAATATGGCTTCACTACTACGGTTTCAAATGCCGTAGCCGTAACTGGTGAAGATGATGATACTGCCGTAACTTTACGCGCCAAGTATGTTACTCAAATTTCAGGTTTTTATACTAATTTTGAAGGACAAACCTATATTGGTGATGAAACCACTTATCGTTTAGGTGCAGATCTCTATCTTGATCCTACTTTAAGTATTGGAGCATCTTTTGCAGATTCAACAGCAGAAGATTCAGATACAATCTTTAGTGTTCGCGCACAGAAATTCTTTACACCTCAAGTAGCAGTAGGCTTAACTTATACAACTGTTGATGATGCTGACTCTTTTGGTATTAATGGAACATTCCGTTTCTAAGCCATAAGTATCTATTATTAAAAAATATGTATGCTCAAGGGAGTTTTCCTTGGGCATTTTTCATTTTATCTTAAGATTAATTAGTAACATCCTCATACAAAATTGGGTACTTTTACAGCATTTTTTATGATCTACACAAAATCTCCTCAATTTTAATAAAATAAAACATTATGTTTTTATATTTTAAAATCAATATCTTAAATTAAATTGCTTTACATAAATATCACACGGTTACAGTACGGTTACTTGCGCAAGATTGACGACAAAGCTTTTTCGTCTAGACTAAAAGTTGTAACAAAACATTTATAAAATCGCTTTTTAGAGGGGAGAGATTCCATGAAAAAACTAGCAATTGCATCAGCTCTTTTATCTGCACTCGCAGTGAGTGGCACAGCAAACGCTTACCAAGCTGAAGTTGGTGGTTCTTACAATTATCTTGATCCAGACAACGGTAGCAGCGTAAGTAAATTCGGTGTTGACGGGACTTATTACTTTAATCCTGTTCAAACTCGTAACGCTCCACTTGCTGAAGCAGCTTTCTTAAGCCGTGCAAGTAACGTTAACGCCCTTATCAACTATGGCGATAATAGCGGTACAAAAGATACTCAATATGGCGTAGGTGTTGAATATTACGTTCCTAACTCAGATTTCTACCTTAGTGGTGATGTAGGTCGAAATGAGCGTGAAGTCGACAATACCAATATTGACAGCAAAGTAACTACTTATGCAGCTGAAGTAGGTTATTTACCAGCTCCAGGTTTATTACTTGCTCTAGGTGTTAAAGGCTACGACGAAAAAGACGGCAAAGACGGCGCTGATCCAACAGTTCGTGCTAAATACGTAACTCAAGTAGGTCAACATGACGTAAACCTTGAAGCGTTCGGTGCGTTCGGTGACCTAGACGAATATAAAGTTCGTGGTGACTACTACATCGACAAAACTTTAAGTGTTGGTGCTGATTACTACAACAACGACTTAACTGATAAAGATGAATTTGGTATCAATGCTAAAAAATTCTTAAATCAGCAAGTAAGTGTTGAAGGCCGTGTTGGATTTGGTGATAACGACAACACTTATGGTGTTCGTGCAGCATACCGCTTCTAATCAAGCCTAAAGTCATAAAAAAAATCCGCTCAATTGAGCGGATTTTTTATTGGTTTAAATGTACGATGCGTAATTGTAAATTCACATTACCATTAAATGCATTACGATCTATTTCATAGACCAAATGTACATAATCCCGCATTGGGTCAAATTCAAAACGGCCTGCTGCATTAAAAGCAATTGCATCAAAACTGTATTGATCGAGTGCTAATTTAAGCTTCAAATGCGTTTCTTTAAGCCAGCGATAATCAACAACTTTAAAATGCCCCTCAAACTGAGGAAAAGGGAATTTTTGTCCCCAAGGCCCCAACTGTTCTATCCAATCTAATGTATTTAGTTGCAAAGCCGAAGCAGGGAGTTCTCCATCCGTCCATAGCGTTGCTTGAAACAAAGATTCTTCCATTGCTGCAATGCAATTGGTAAATGCAGTTTTAAAAGCTTCGAAGTTTTCTTTATGTATGGTTAAACCTGCTGCTGCTGCATGACCACCAAAATGGCTCACCAATTCTGGATGTTGTTCAGCAACCTGTTCAATCGTATCTCGAATATGAACCCCATCAATTGAACGTGCAGATCCTTTTATATGAATACCATCTTCATCAGGTGCAAATACAATAGTGGGACGATGAAACTGCTCTTTTAAACGCCCCGCTACAATTCCAATCACACCTTGATGCCAGTTTTCTTCGAAGAGTATAAGAGCTGGAGGAACGTCTTCCTTCGAGAGCTGCAAGCTATCTAAAGCAGACAAGGCTTGTTGCTTCATCTCCCCTTCGATTTGACGGCGCTCTATATTTAATTGATTTAACTGTCTCGCGATCGGATAGGCAGATTCCATAGTGTCAGCTAATAAACATTCAATGCCTATACGCATGCTCTCCATGCGTCCAGCAGCGTTAATACGCGGACCTAAAACAAAACCTAAATCTTGTGCACGCAAAGATGAAGCCTCACGGCCAGCAATATCTAGCAACGCCAATATTCCGACTCGGCATTGATGTTGTTGAATACGTTTTACACCTGCATCAACCAAAATACGGTTGTTATAATCTAGAACAGCAACATCCGCATACGTTCCCAAAGCAACCAAGTCTAGATATTGAGTGACTTTACTTGTACTTTTGTTTTGCTTGTTACGTAAACTTGCTAAATTGGCCAGCACATAAAATGCAACTCCAACACCTGCAAGCGCCTTACTTGGGAACTCACAACCTAACTGATTTGGGTTTACAACTGCTTCTGCAAGCGGTGTTTCTTTAGTCGTTAAATGGTGATCTGTAATAACCACTTGCATGCCCAGCGCGTGTGCTGCATCAACACCAGCATGGCTGGAAATCCCATTATCGACAGTAATTAATAAATCGGGTTGATAAGTTTGATGTGCAAGCTCTGCAATTGCAGGGGTAAGTCCATAACCGTATTTAAATCGGTCTGGAACCAAATAGACAACTTGTGCCCCCATATCGCGAAGCACCAATACCATTAAAGCTGTACTGGTTGCTCCATCGGCATCGTAGTCACCAACAATAACAATTTTTTTCTGCTCATCAATAGCCTGATCTATTAATGCCACAGCAGTTTCTAATCCCTTGAGCTGTGGAGCTAATAAATTCTTAAGCTTTAATTCTAATTCCTGTTCAGATTGTACCCCACGCCTTGCCAAAATTTCGGCAATAAACGGAGGCACGCCCTGAAACTGTTCAGGGCGTGTCAATAAAGGTCTTTGTTTGATTTGTATTTTTGTCATTTAAGGCATCAGTCGGTGCAACGTCCATTGACCGTCGATTTTTTCATAACTCAAGCGGTCATGTAAACGATTTGGTCGTCCTTGCCAGAATTCATAATAATCTGGCTGCAAACGATAACCTCCCCAGAACTCTGGCTTATCAAGCACTTCACGACTTGTAACTTGCTGTTGTAAATCTTGAAAACGTTGCTGTAACAGCTCTCGGCTTTCAATCTTACCACTTTGCGGAGTACTGATATGCGCTGCAATCTGGCTATCACGTGGTCGTTTACGATAGTAATCTGTAGACTCTTGCTCAGCAATTTTGACTACATGACCACCAACTCGCACCTGACGCTCTAGACTTGGCCAGTAAAATAATAATTCGGCATATGGATTTTCTGCCAAATCGATACCTTTCTGACTGTCGTAGTTAGTATAAAAATCATACCCAGCTTCTGTAGCCCCACGTAACAAAACTGTTCGAACATGAGGTCTGCCATTCGCACTTGCTGTCGCTAATGACATTGCATAGGGTTCATGCAAATTGGCTGCTAGAGCATGGTTAAACCAACCAAGAAACTGCTGATGAGGACTAGATTCAACTTGCTCTTCATGCAATTCTCCTTGCTCGTAGCTTAAGCGTAATTCACTTAAATCTTTAATGACATCACTCATGTCATGCACCTTATGCGACTTGTGCTTGTGAACGAACTGAATCTGCTAAATGCTGAGCTAAAGCATTCACTTCTTGCTCATCATCACCTTCGACCATAACTCGGATCACAGGCTCTGTACCTGACTTACGAATCAAGATTCGTCCACGTCCTTTGAGCTGTGCTTCTGCTTTATCAAACTCGGCAACCAATGCAGGGATAGAATACGGATCAAGCATTTGTTCTAAACGTACATTCACAAGAATTTGCGGGAATAATTTAAAGTCTTGAACCAACTCATGAAGAGCTTTATTTTGCTCGACCATCACGGTTAAAACTTGAAGTGCTGCAATAATCGCATCACCTGTCGTACTCTTGTCTAGAGTTAGAATATGGCCAGATGGCTCACCACCTGTGACCCATCCATTTTCTTCTAAAGCTTGTAATACATATCGGTCGCCAACCTTAGCACGAACAAAACCAACATTCGCTTTTTCAAGTGCGACTTCGAGTGCCATGTTACTCATGACAGTACCAACAACGCCTGCTGGTTTTTTCTGAGCCTGAGTCGCCAAGATATATAAGATATGGTCGCCATCAATTAAGTTACCAAACTTATCCACCATCACGACACGGTCAGCATCACCATCAAAGGCAATCCCTAAATCTGCTTCGTGCTCAACTACAGCTTTTTGTAGTTTTTCAGGATGTGTTGAACCACAACCTTCATTAATATTTAAACCATCCGGCTCATTATATAAAGCAACAACTTTTGCCCCTAACTCACGGAAAACTGAAGGGCCAACGCTATACGCCGCACCATGAGCACAGTCCAATACAATCTTTAAATTATTTAAGTCAAAGTGGTAAGGGAAAGTAGATTTACAAAATTCGATATAGCGGCCATTCGCATCATTTACACGAACACTTTTACCTAAATTTGCTGTGTCATCAATATATAAATCTTTTTCTAATTCGAGGTTAATTTCTTCTTGTAGAGCATCGGGTAATTTTTTGCCTTCGCTTGAGAAAAATTTAATACCATTATCAAAATATGGGTTATGTGATGCAGAAATAACAATCCCTGCATGTGCATGTAAAGCACGAGTAAGGTGCGCAATTGCTGGGGTTGGTAATGGGCCAAGCAAATGAACATATACACCAGCAGCGTTTAACCCCGCCTGCAAAGCAGACTCTAAAATATAACCAGATAAACGAGTGTCTTTTCCTAATACAACAAGTGGCTTATTTTTTGGACTCGTTCGTTTTAATACCTTCCCTGCAGCAAAACCGAGTTTTAAAGCAAACTCTGGAGTAATAGGCATTTGCCCAAATTTTCCACGAATACCATCCGTTCCAAAATAACTCATAGCTTATCTCATTTTTACGCCACTTCAGCCGTGGCTTACTTCATATATGGCAATTCCGCCATATCTCTTTTCGTCAGATTTACTTTACACCAAAAACAAAAAGCCGTCAGTGTAATGACGGCTTTCTTCGTTGTTTTGGTTACGAAAATCTAACCAACACGATAGTTTGGAGCTTCTTTAGTAATCGTTACATCATGAACATGTGACTCAGACATGCCTGCTGAAGTAATTTTCACAAATTTCGCATTTTGGCGAAGATCTTCAATCACAGCTGAACCTGTATAACCCATCGATGAACGTAAACCACCCATCATTTGATGAACGATGTTACCCATTGGGCCTTTATAAGGAACACGGCCTTCGATTCCTTCTGGTACTAACTTCTCAGCACCCGCTTTTGAATCTTGGAAATAACGGTCAGCAGAACCAGTTGCTCCCGCCATTGCACCTAATGAACCCATACCACGATATGCTTTGTAGTAACGACCTTGGAAAAACTCAACTTCGCCCGGCGCTTCTTCAGTACCTGCAAGTAATGAACCAACCATGATCGTACTTGCACCCGCACCGATCGCTTTTGCCATATCGCCAGAGAAGCGGATACCGCCATCTGCAATTAAAGGAATTTGATCTTTTAGTGCGCTAGCAACGCTGTCAATCGCAGAAATTTGTGGCATACCAATACCTGCCACAATACGTGTTGTACAGATAGAACCAGGCCCAATACCTACTTTTACAGCATCTGCACCTGCATCTAATAATGCTAATGCAGCATCACCAGTTGCAATGTTGCCACCAATCACTTGTACCTGAGGGAAGTTTTGTTTCACCCAACGTACACGTTCAATTACACCAGCAGAGTGACCATGTGCTGTATCAACAACAATGACGTCAACACCAGCTTCAACCAATGCTTCAACACGACTTGGTGTATCAGCACCTGTACCTACCGCAGCACCAACACGCAAACGACCAAGATCATCTTTACAACTGTTTGGATAGCTCTCAGCTTTGCGGAAGTCAGTTACTGTAATTAAGCCTTTAAGTTCGTTGCTCTCGCCAACGACCAAAACTTTTTCAATACGGTGTTTTTGCAATAATGCTTGAATATTTTCTTTAGACTCACCTTCACGTACAGTGACTAAACGATCTTGGCCTGTCATGATGTTGCTAACAGGTTGTTCTAAATTAGTTTCAAAACGCGTATCACGGCCTGTCACAATACCAACAACCTTGCTGTCTTTAACAACAGGTACACCGCTAATGTTATTAGCAGAGGTAATTGCGATGAGTTCACGTACTGTAGTTTCAGGCGTTACAGTGATAGGATCTTTCACCATACCCGCTTCGAATTTTTTCACACGGCGTACTTCTGCAGCTTGAGCAGCAATATCCATGTTTTTGTGCAAAATCCCGATACCACCATTTTGTGACATCGCAATCGCCATACGTGACTCAGTCACTGTATCCATTGCAGCTGAAACTAATGGGATATTTAAATGAATGCCGCGAGTTAAACGTGTCTTTAAAGAGACATCTTTTGGGAGAACAGTTGAGTAGGCAGGAAGTAATAAGACATCATCGAAGGTTAGCGCTTCTTGAACGATGGTCAGCATAACAATCTCACTGGTAAATTCCGTGAGCTATTATAAACAAATTTCAATGCAATTTTCATATTATCTTTGCCTTTTTCAGCAATAGATATTCGCCTATTCTAAATATTTCTCACTTATTATTGTGTTAGCTCATATTTAACTCACCTGATCATAGTCATGATCATTTTCAGAATCGGCTGGGTTAACATGAATAAGAGGAATAAGCTGGTGCGCCAAACGAGCTTTACTACACTGCTCATCTCCCACCTGCACCTCTCTACAGGTAGAACTACGTACAGCATAAATAGAACACCCCACCTCTTTACCAATTTCACCCATCAAAGCCTGACACCGTGGCTGAGCCCGATTAGTTCCACGCATACAAGAATAAACAGGTGTTAAAGATTCAACTAGATGTTCATCCATTAACTCGGCTTCAGCCCAGTAAAATGAAACCCGAAAATGTGCACAACATGCCCCACAGCGTAGGCACTCATCTGGAGTCGCAACTTGAGATAACATTTTATTCAAATTCTCGTCATCAAAAATTTTTCTGCGACGGAAAATACTAAAAAAATTTCAAATTGGACTCAAGATAATGGATCTCATTTTTTAAGTAGGGCAGCTAAAAATTTGCTCAGTCATTAAATCTACGCCGCATGGCAAGGTCTCAATCCAGTCTAAAAACTGATTGACCATTTCTTTACCCATAAATGGACTACCGTGCTGAGGCACAATCATTTCGATATCCATCTGGCGCACCATATTGACCCACAAACGGATAACTTTATTGGAACACATATAGCGTTGGTGAAAAGCCTTCATTTTCATGACGTGCGTATCGAAATCTTTTAAAGGCTGATTAGCATCTTCAACAATCGAGGCACCCATATCGCCAGAAAACAAAATCTTAGCAACTGGATCATAAAACTGAAAATTACCCACCGAATGTAAGAAGTGAGCAGGAACTACCACAAGCTTGGATTCTCCTAGAGTAATCACTTGGCCGCGGTCAGGTAATTCAATAAGACGGTCTTCCCAATTCCCTTTCATACGCTCACTCATAAATGAGGAATTTAGGTGTGGTAAAAAACGTGCCCATAATTTTGATGCAACGACTTTAGCATCGGTATAAACCAGCCAGCGTGGCATTGAAGTAATAATGTCCGGATCTTGATGTGAGGCCATCACATAGTCCAGATTTTTCAAACGTGTATATTTATTTAATTCCATCGTTAATGGAACGTAGGTCAAATCGCCACCCGGGTCAATTACAGCAGCGCGTTCATGATCAATAATTAAAAATTGATTGGCTTGGATGCCTTCCCCTTTAACCAAGCTGGTAAAACTAATACATTTATGTACGCCATTATCAAATAATATCTGCGATGTTGTTTTTTCAAACCCCATACAATTCCCCAAAAAAACTTTAAATATTAGATATTTTTATATCCATACTAAAATAAAGGGATTCAGGAACTCTTGCAATAAACTACTTTATTTTTCTAATAATATTTTAAAATTGATTTTGCTTTTCTTATTTTATAAATGAATCATAATGTTATTTAAAATTAACCCACAATAAATTAAAATAATTCTCATTATCAAATTTACTTTTTGTGCTGCTTAGGCCTCCCATGAATCAACCCTTCCGTTTTTCAACATCAAAAACATTGTTAGCAGTTGCTATTTTTACTTCGATGACAGCAAGTCACGCTGAAGAAATAACAGAACAACAAAATTCGACCAGTGTTCTCCCCACAATTTCTGTTAAAGCGCAAAAAGAAAGCACTTCACCTTATGTCGCAACGAAAGCAAACTCGGCCTTAAAATCAGATGCACCCTTATTTAAAACTGCTCAGTCGGTTTCGGTAGTAACCCGCGAACAGCTCGACCAGAAACAAGCAAGAACTTTAGCAGATGCCCTTGAAGGTGTCGCAGGTGTAGAAGCTGGGAAACTTGGTCGTCGTGGTTGGGATGATTTTGTTATTCGAGGACAAACTTCTTCTGATTCAGTTTATGTAGATGGCTTAAGAGTAGGCCAAAATACGTATGTTGCTACTGAGTTATCAGGCATGGATCAGGTACAAGTTTTAAAAGGGCCTGCCTCTATTAATTTTGGTTTGGTTGCTCCAGGAGGTATGGTCAACTTAGTGACTAAACGCCCTCAAGCTGAAAGCTTTGCTCGGGCCACTATGACTTATGGCAGCTACAACCTTAAAGAAGGAACGTTCGATTTAAACTATAGCCCTAATAATAGTGAAAAAGGTGCTTTCCGTTTAAATGGTCGTATCTCGGATCAAGATGACCCAACAGATTATGTGTATTTTAAAAATTACTACATCTCTCCCTCTTATAACTTTGACTTAGGGGATAACACTGATCTATCTGTCATCGCAAGCTATCAGCATCGCGAATACATCCGTCAACAAGGGTTACCTGTCATTGGTACATTAAAAGATAACCCTAACGGCGCTATAGACCGAAGTTTATATATTGGCGATCCTAATTTTGGTAAATATGAGGCCGATGTTTACCGTACAGGTTATACCTTTAAACACGCTTTTGATAACGGTTGGAACTTTAATCAGAACTTTGCCGTACAAAAAACTGAAATGGATGGCACTGCTGTCTTTGCTCGCACAGGTAACAACTTTTGGGTAAAAAACAAACAAGGTGAAATCGACTACACAACCATTAGCCGTAAAAATAATAGCCGCCATCAAATTATTGATAATTTAAGCTTTGCCATTGATAACCGTCTAAATAAACAGTTTGATTTATATGGTATGCAACACGACCTTAATATTGGAGTAGACGCTTTTCAGGAAAAAAGTGATTACACCAATGATAAATACGATATTGGCGATTTAAATATCTATGACCCCGTTTACGGTCAAAATGTAAAATTGACTCAAAATGTTCGTGATATCAACCGTCTCAAATATTTAGGGCTTTATTTACGTGACCGCATTCAGCTTAATGACCAATTACTTTTAAGCTTATCTGGTCGTCAAGACTGGACTCAAACTCAAACTACAAGTTTGGTGACTGGCAGTACGAGTAAACAATCAGACAATGCATTTACGGGCAGTGCCTCTGTCATGTATACCCTTAATGACATTGTGGCTCCTTATGTCAGCTATGCCACTTCATTTACCCCAAATAGCGGTACTGATGTAAATAACAATCCGTTCAAACCTGAAGAAGGGAAACAGGTTGAAGTCGGAATGAAATTACAAAGCCCAGATCAACGAGTTCAAGGTGCTATTGCTTGGTACGATTTAAAACGTCAAAATGTTTTAGTCACTGATACTGCGAATAGTGGCTATAAAGTACAACGTGGCGAACAGTTAACTCGCGGTATTGAAACTGAGCTCAGCGCAGAAATTTTAGAAGGTTTAAAATTAACAGCTGCCTATACCTACACAATTGATGCTGAAATTAGTAAAGATGCAAACGCGAGCAATGTAGGAAAAGCACTAGATAATATTCCTGAGCATGCTTACAGTCTGTCGGCTCGTTATAAATTTGACCCTGCCTCAAAACTTGGTTGGTATGTCGGCGGTGGATTCCGAGGTGAAACCTATAAAACTATGGATAAGCTAGATGTCCATATTCCAGGCTATACCGTATTTGATACAGAAGCTGGCTATGACGCTGGACATTGGGGTGCTCAACTTGCGATCCGCAATCTATTCGATAAAGATTACTATGCAGGTGCCTTAAATGAAAATTTGGTGACTTTAGGTAATCCACGTCAAATTAACTTTACTGTGAAATTTAACTATTAAAATTACCTATAAAAAACGCACTCGAATTGAGTGCGTTTTTTTGGCAGCTTTAAATGCGTTAGAAGAAGTAATACTGTACTAAAGTAGAGATACCTACAATTAAGAAAATAGCAGCACCAATTTTATGAATGAGCGAGATAGATAAACGTTCAGCCAATTTATTACCAATAAATACAGCAGGAGCATTAGCAATCATCATCCCTAAAGTTGTACCCAACATCACCCAAAAAATGCTGTCATAACGTGCAGCTAAAGCGACTGTTGCTATTTGGGTTTTGTCACCAATTTCTGCTAAGAAAAACAGGATAAAGGTTGCACCAAAAACACCAAACTTTTGCCATCTATTAATACTATCCGTTTCATCATCGAGCTTATCTGGAATAAGCATCCAGAACGCCATACCAATGAAGCCAGCGGCAAGGACCCAGACTAAAATTTCGGGGCTCAACACGGTCGTAATCCACTGTCCAAGTACAGCAGAAATACCATGATTAATTAGAGTAGCTAAAAGAATCGCAATAAGAATAGGGATTGGCTTACGGAAACGTGCAGACAGTAAAAGGGCCAATAATTGGGTTTTATCGCCCATTTCAGCGAGGGCAACAATTGAAGTAGAAATCAGAAATTCTTGCATGTCGTTTCTCTGGCTAGCATAAATGCCCATGACCTACCTCTCCTGCTAGCCAAATATCTGCAGAGTGGTAAATCAAAGGTCTTGCCAACTCGGAAACGATGAGACGTTTAAGCTATGATGACCATGTTCTGTTGAACAATTATGTTGATCATCACCTATTCATTTAGAAATGAATAGCGGCTACTCCCCAATGAAGTATGCGTTTATTATATTCGAGTAGTTCTATTTTTCAAACATTCAGGCAAAAAAATTTATCCACGCCCAAACCAATAATCGTCCTAGACCTAATAGTAAAGCTAAACAAATACTTAAGTTAATAAATCCAAAA
Organism: Acinetobacter sp. D009; assembly: GCF_038562025.1. Classification (NCBI taxonomy): domain Bacteria; kingdom Pseudomonadati; phylum Pseudomonadota; class Gammaproteobacteria; order Moraxellales; family Moraxellaceae; genus Acinetobacter; species Acinetobacter sp. D009. The sequence continues at coordinate 170,850 of NZ_CP151886.1, read as the reverse complement.
TGATTAATGCCAGTTACGTGCTGAGACTGAAATTCAAATGGCAAAATAAGCATTGCTACAAATACTTCCAAACCCATTGCAACGTAAGTCATCCATTCCCAAGGAAAGTGTAAAACACTGACCCACAACCCCATTAATAAAAATACAATTAATAGAATCGGCACCATGATTTTTAAAAATCCTACCATTTATTCTTTCTCCTTTACCGACTAACGAGAAATTTCTCCTCTCTCGACACTTCATTTTTCGTCTTTAGATTAACTTAAAACCAATTAAATTAAATATCAAAATAAAACCCCGCCGAAGCGAGGTTTTAATGATTCATTTAAAAATATTAGATTAATAAAGTACGAATATCTTTAAGAAGTTTCGTAAGCTTATTAGTAAAGCGAGCTGCATCTGCACCATTAATTACACGGTGGTCATAAGACAATGACAACGGCAACATTAAACGCGGATCAAAGTCCTTACCATTCCAAACAGGCTGCATCGTTGCAGGTGAAATACCCAAAATCGCAACTTGCGGCCAGTTCACTAGTGGTGTAAATGCTGTACCACCAATTGCGCCCAAACTTGAAATGGTGAAATTCGCACCTTGTAAATCTTTTGGTGTTAATTTCTTATCACGTGCTTTTTGACCTAACACACCCAATTCAACTGCAATTTGCTTAATTGATTTTTGGTCTGGGTTACGAAGTACTGGCACAGTTAAACCATCAGGTGTTGCTACCGCAATTCCCATATGGATTTCATTGCGCAAGAGCACTGATTTACCGTCATCAGATAGATGACCTGCAAACTCACGCTCTTCTTTTAACAAGTACGCAACCGCTTTGATAATGAATGCCATAATTGTCAGGCTGATACCTTCTTTTTTGAAGTTGCCTTTTAACTCATTACGCCAATCTTCTAACTCAGTAATATCAGCCAAATCAAACTGGGTGACTTGCGGAATAAAGTTGTTCAACGACAATTGCGGAATTGAAACTTGCTGCAAACGTGTCAATACTTTTTCTTCTACGCCACCAAACGCAGTGAAGTCAGGAAGCTTTGGCAAACCCGAAACCGCTGGTGCAGCCGAAGCAACTGGTGCCGCTTGCGGGGCAGTTAAACGAGTCTTCACATACGCAAAGATATCTTCTTTAACAACACGGCCATGTTCACCAGAAGTTTTAACTTGAGATAAAACTACACCAAGTTCACGAGCAAGCTTACGCACAGCTGGGCCTGCATAAACTTTAGCGTTTTCGGCTTCTTGTTCTTTGGTTAATTTATCATTACCAGAAGAAGCAGGAGCAGATACTGCTTGAGTCGGAGCAGGAGTTGCCGCTTTAGGTGCTGCTGCCTGCGGAGCTGGAGCTGATTCTGCTTTCGCCGCTGGTGCAGCAGCAGGTGCTTGGCCTTCAGCTTCAATTGTTGCCAGCAATACACCTTGTGAAACTTGTTGGCCTGCTTGCAAGTGAATTGCTTTCACAACACCCGCAACAGTACTTGGAACTTCCACAGTTGCTTTATCTGACTCAACCACAACAAGACTTTGATCTACATCAACTTTGTCACCAACTTGAACCAAGATTTCAGCAACAACGGCTTTATCTACACCCAAATCAGGAACGTTAATATCAACCGGTCCAGATTGAGTAGCAGTCGATGCTACAGTTTCTTGTTGAACTGGTGCAGGTGCTGCTGCCGGAGCTGCCGTTGTAGGAGCAGGCGCCTCAGCAGGTGCACTAGATGCAGAGGTTGTTTTCACTTGAATGAGCACAACACCTTCTTTAACTGTATCGCCTTCTTTAACTTGAATGCTTTCTACAGTACCCGCAACACTGCTTGGTACTTCTACAGTTGCTTTGTCAGACTCAACCACAACGATGCTTTGTTCAACATCGATTTGCTCGCCAACTTTTACTAAAATTTCACCAACAAGTGCTTTTTCAACACCAATATCGGGAACTTGAACTTCAACCACTTGACTAGTTGTTGCAGTTGCTGGTTGAGCAGCAGTTGAAGGCTGTTGAGCCGCTGCCGGTGCTGCAGTTTGTTCAGCTGCTGGTGCAGTTTTTGGAGCTTCTTCTGCTTGAGCTACTGGTGCAGCACCCTCAGCTTCAAGTTCAAGCAATACCGTACCTTCAGTTACGCTATCACCTTCTTTGATTAAGATGCTTTTTACCACCCCTGCTGAAGTGCTAGGCACTTCAACAGAGGCTTTATCTGACTCAAGCAAAACAAGGCTGTCATTTTCTGCAATGCTGTCGCCAACTTTTACTAAAATTTCAGCAACAACTGCTTTATCTACACCAATATCAGGGGTCTTAATTTGCATGCTTAGTTCCCCTCACCTGTTTGCGTTTCATTATATTCAGCAACTGCCTGAACTTCTGGATGCGCTTGAGGAGCCCATGCCACTGGACGGTCAGTATCTAACTCAAAGTTAGAAATTGCGTCTTTAACTAAACGTGCGTCCACTTCACCTTCGTCAGCTAATTTTTTCAAAGTAGCAACAACGATATGTGCAGCATCAACACCAAAGAAACTACGTAAATTAGCACGTGTATCTGAACGACCGTATCCATCTGTACCTAATGCAACAAATGGGCGACCATCTGGAAGATAAGCACGGATTTGTTCGCTGTAAGCACGCATATGGTCTGTTGCTGAAACAACGATACCTTCTGTACCACGTAACTGTTTAGATACCCAAGATTCTTTCACTTCTTCAGAAAGTGGGTGTAAACGGTTGTATTCTTCACATGCCATACCATCACGTGACAACTCATTGAAGCTTGTTACACTCCAAACGTTTGAGTGGATTTGATATTCATCACGTAAGATTTTCGCAGCTTTGATTACTTCACGAAGAATTACACCTGAACCAAGTAATTGGACAGTTGCTTTTTCATCTTTTTCGAATAAGTACATACCACGTTTAATGCCTTCCTCAGCGCCTTCAGGCATTGCAGGATGCTCGTAGTTTTCGTTCATTACAGTTAAGTAGTAGAACACACGCTCTTGGTTCACATACATACGCTGCAAACCGTCATGTACGATTACAGCTAATTCATAACCAAAACATGGATCATAAGATACACAGTTTGGAATAGTGTTCGCCAAGATATGTGAATGACCATCTTGGTGCTGTAGACCTTCACCGTTCAATGTTGTACGACCAGCAGTTGCACCTAACAAGAAACCTTGAGCTTGCGCATCACCAGCTGCCCACGCAATATCACCAATACGTTGGAAACCGAACATTGAGTAGTACATATACATTGGAATCATTGGCAAGTTATTCGTTGAATAACTTGTTGCCAACGCAGCCCATGCACTCATCGCACCAGCTTCGTTAATCCCTTCTTGTAGCATGTGACCATCACTTGCTTCACGGTAATGCATTAACTGTTCTTGGTCTTCTGGGGTATATTTCTGGCCGTGAGCGGCATAGATACCAAGCTGACGGAACATACCTTCTAGACCAAAAGTACGTGCTTCATCTGGAACAATTGGTACTACGCGGTCTTTAATCGCTTTTTCTTTGAGTAAAGAAGCAATTAAACGAACCATCACCATAGTGGTAGATTGTTCTTTACCACCTGAACCATTTAATACAGCATCAAATACAGATAATTCAGGAATCGCTAAAATTTCACTCTCTTTACGACGTGCAGGTAGGTAACCACCTAACGCTTCACGACGCGCCTTCATGTACTTCATTTCTGGAGAGTTTTCACTTGGGCGATAGAATGGAAGCTCTTCTAACTTATCGTCTGTAAATGGAAGATTGAAACGGTCACGTACATATTTCAAAGAGTCGATCTGCATTTTTTTGATTTGGTGAGTTTTGTTCACCGCTTCAATTTCTTCAGACAAACCGTAACCTTTAACAGTTTTCGCAAGAATAACTGTTGGTTGACCTTTAGCTTTCATTGCTTCTGCATATGCAGCAAACACTTTGTAAGGGTCATGACCACCACGGTTAAGATTATCGATGTCTTCATCGCTTAAATCTTTTACAAGTTCCGCAGCTTCTGGGTACTTGCCAAAGAATTTCTCACGCGTGTATGCACCACCTTTCACTTGATAGCGTTGGTACTCACCATCAACTGTCTCTTCCATTACCGCTTTTAAAGCGCCTGTGCTGTCTTTTGCAAGTAGTGGGTCCCAATGACGGCCCCATACCACTTTAATAACACGCCAGCCCGCACCACGGAATAAAGATTCTAGTTCTTGAATGATTTTACCGTTACCACGTACAGGACCATCTAAACGCTGTAAGTTACAGTTAACAACCCAGATAAGGTTATCAAGCTTTTCGCGACCAGCAAGTGAAATAGCACCAGTACTTTCTGGCTCATCCATCTCGCCATCGCCAAGATAAGCCCAAACTTTACGATCTTCTTCTTTGATCAAGCCACGGTTCATCAAATATTTTTGAATATGTGCTTGATAAATCGACATGATTGGACCAAGACCCATTGATACAGTTGGGAATTGCCAATAGTCAGGCATTAAATATGGATGCGGATAGCTTGGTAAACCGTTACCGCCAACTTCACGGCGGAAATTACTTAACTGTTCTTCAGTTAAACGTCCTTCAAGGAATGAACGTGCATAAATACCAGGAGCACAGTGCCCTTGGTAATAAATCATATCTCCGCCAAAGCTATTGCTGTTTGCGCGGAAGAAATGGTTAAAACCTACGTCATATAATGTTGCACTTGATGCGAAGCTCGCCAAGTGTCCACCTAAATCATCACCTGTTTTATTCGCGCGAAGTACCATTGCTAAGGCATTCCAACGAATCAATGCACGAATACGGCGTTCCATATCTTGGTCGCCTGGCATTGCAGGTTGTTCTTCAACAGAAATTGTATTTAAGTAAGGTGTATTGAGACGTTGAATTGGAACATGCTTAGCAATTGCTTGTTGGTAAAGTTTTTCCAACAAGAATGCCGCTCGTTCAGTTCCCATATGTTGTAAAACTGAATCGAATGCATCTTGCCATTCTTGGGTTTCTTGTGCGTCGGAGTCACCGTAAAACGCCATAATTCACCTGTTCCTTGTTCTCTAATCTACTTTGTATTTTTACCACGTTTTACCCCTTTCAAGTTATTGCCTCGGGTGAATGTGAGGGGGCCCTATTATTTTCTGAATGAATAGTCATTGACCGAGCAGTAAACAAAATAACAAAAAAACGCCAATAATGGCGTTTTTTTATACAATCTTTGCGTTAAAAAAGGTTTAGCTTAGTTTTAGATTCATAAATTTAATAACCTTACCTTTTTAACTATGCTTTTATGGAAGCATCGCCAAGTAAGTAGTTGGGTTCTTACGTTGACCATCTTTTACTACTTCATAGTGCAAATGTGGACCAGTACAGCGACCTGTACACCCTACATTAGCAATATGTTCACCTGCAGAGACTTGGTCGCCTACACGCACCATTAGACGTGAAGCATGAGCATAACGCGTTAAATAACCATTGCCGTGGTTAATTTCAACATATTGACCATAGCCAGTGCCCCAGCCAGATTTAGTTACAATACCTGGGCCTGTAGCATAGATTGGCGTGCCACTCGGAGCAGCCATATCTAATCCGCCATGATGTTCTGCACGACCACCCATAGTGCGGCCACCAAAGTTTGAAGAAACTCGTACAGTATCAGGAAGAGGGTGAGAAACTAACCAAGAGTAAGAATTTGAAGAAGAGGCATTAAAAGAATTCTTTGCGGTTGTATTACCGTACTTCTTTGCGAGCGACTCATTGTTGAGTTCAACTGTTTTTTGGCGTAAGGTCACGGAAACTTTCGCACTCGCCGGAAGATCTAAATCATCGGGATGAGTATATGAACCTTGAGATAATGTTTTTGATAGCTGTTCCAATCGATCTGAGTCAGTAGATTGGTTAATTGTTTGATAATCTGCAAAAGCAACTGATGCTGCCGAAGCGGCAAGTGAAAACGCTAATAAAATACGACGCGTGTGCATAAAAACCTCTTGAAACTGTTCTTACTCAAGTTCCTTATGATCTCTTCCTTGATATCGATTGAAATGAACGCTTAAGATTAAGACAAGAATCCATCCGAGAATGACAATGTCTAAACCCGATAACGTTTTTCAACAAACCGGAAAACACATAAAAACAGGAAACCTTACGTTTCTAACAACGCAAGTCGCGCAATGGCAAAGACTTACGAAAATTATCCAACCCTTATTGCCCCAACCGGAACAATGGCAGGTCGTGTGTTATCAAAATGGCTCTTTAATCATTACTGGTGAAAATCAAGCGATGATTAGTCAACTCAGCTATTTACAGAACCAATATGTATCTAAATTATCTCAGCTTGAAGGGTTAAAAGACTTACAACGAATTCAGGTCCGATTGAGAAATAAAAATATTCCAAATGTACCCTCATCTGAGCCATCTAAACCCATTCCCCCGGAAACACAAGAAATGTTACGTAGTGCAGCCGACTTCGTGAGCGACCCTAAGCTTAGCCAAGCTTTACTACGTTTGGCAAGCAATAAAAAATGACGAGCTTTCTATTTCTTAATTAGAATCATTATTATTATGTGATTATAATCACATTTTTTAATGTTACATTATAACATAGCCAAGTAAAGACAAGGACTTATGTCACGCTCACATATGGAATTGGACATTGACTCTCGTCATCAAATGTTACAATTTCATAATTACTCGGATCACTTTGAACATTGCGTAACAACTGATTATTTAAAGCATGTCCTGATTTATAACCATCAAACTTGGCAATAATTTGATGACCAAGCAAATACAAATCACCAACTGCATCTAAAATCTTATGTCTAACAAATTCATCAGCGAAACGTAAACCTTCTTCGTTGACGACCCCTGTATCATCTACACCAATTGCATTATCTAAGCTTGCACCTAGTGCCAAATTGTTTGCTTTCAGGTAGTCCAGATCTTTCATGAAACCAAAAGTACGTGCTTCACTGACTTCATAAACAAAAGTTTCGGTCGAAAAGTCGATCGTCGCAGATTGATATTCTTTAGCAAATGCCGGATGGTCAAAATCAATCGTGAAATTTAATTGAAAACCATTGTGAGGGCTGAAAATTGCTTTCTTATCATCGATAAGTGCTTCAACTGGTTTTAATATTCTTATGAATTTTTTCGGTGCATCCAGTTCTCGTAATCCACCTTGCATTAAAAGGTAAATAAATGGACCAGCACTACCATCCATAATTGGAACTTCAGAAGCAGATACCTCAACAATCAGGTTATCAATTCCTAAACCTGCAATCGCACTCATTACATGCTCAATTGTGCCTACTTTTATATCTCCGGTTACCAAGTTGGAGCACATAAAAGCTTCTTGGATGAGCAATGCATTAGCAGGGATATCGACTGGCGGATCCAAATCGATACGGCGAAATACAATACCTCCATCCACGGTATGTGGAATGAAATTGATCATCACTTTTTGACCGCTATGAAGACCTATTCCACTCGCTTTTACCACACGATTGAGAGTACGCTGTTTCACCATGCTTTGTAACTTCTTTTTTAAAACCGCTATACGTTAGCATATTTAGTCATTGATCAAAAATAAAAAAAGGCAGTGTTTAAACACTGCCCTTCACTAAATCTAACGATAATTTACTTACGTTGCTGATTTTTCAAGTAATCTTGAATACTCATTGGAGAAGAACGCGGAGTAGAACTTGCTGTGCTACTGACTTCATTATCGGCGTTTTGACGCTTATTAATTGCAGGAACGTCATCTTCATCAACAGATTGAGCTGATTGAGACGATGCATGGCTTACCGTATTACGTTTTCTTGGTTCAGCATCTGCTGCATTACGAGTTAAACCAGTTGCAATCACTGTTACGCGTAATTCATCACGTGCATCTGGATCAAATACTGTACCGTAGAAGATTTCACCTTCATCAAGGTCAACAATCTGGTTCACAACGTCAGTAATGATTTCAGTCTCACGTAGCGTAATATCATCACCACCCGTAATATTAATTAACACGCCTTTGGCATTAATAATATTTACGTTATCAAGTAATGGACTACGGATCGCTTGTTCAGCAGCTTGACGCGCACGATCTTCACCACGACCTAAACCAGCACCCATCATTGCGTAACCGCGAGTACTCATTGCAGTTTTCAAATCGGCGAAGTCAAGGTTAATGTGACCACGGTTAACAACCAAGTCAAAGATACTACGTACAGCGTTTAACAATACATCATCAGCTTTTTTATAAGCATCTTTCATTGAAATATCGCCATATACGCTTAATAAGCGTTGGTTAGGGATAATAATCAATGAGTCAACATGTGCTTCAAGTGCTTCAATACCACGTTCAGCAGACTTTAAACGACGGCGGCCTTCAAAGTTAAATGGTGTCGTAACTACACCAACAGTCAAAATGCCCATTTCTTTGGCAACTTCAGCCACAACAGGCGCTGCACCAGTACCCGTACCACCACCCATACCAGCGGTAACGAAAACCATATCCGTACCTTCAAGGTGGTGACGGATGATTTCACGGCTTTCTTCTGCTGCAACTTGCCCTACTTCGGGGTTAGCACCAGCACCAAGACCACGTGTACTTTGCTCGCCTAACTGAATTTTGAAAGGTGCATTCATACAGTCCAGTGCTTGTTTGTCTGTATTGGCACAAACGAATTTAACACCTTGAATATCAGACTGCACCATATGTTGAACGGCATTACCGCCACCACCACCTACACCAAATACAGTGAAACGGGCTTGACCGTTGCCATCGTTTAGTTCATCTTCTATAAATTCAAATGAGGCCATGACCTTTAGGGTTCCTAATACATTATGGCAGTCACTTCAGCCCGTATACTGCCTTGATTTTCAAAAATAACTAATTTTAAGAATGCTGTGCAATACCAACCTTGTCAAGTACAGCGGTTTTCTCTTACAACTTCCTAACAATTCTACCAATAAATACATACATCCTAAAAAATGGCTTTTAACTTGCTATTAAACGCATTCCAGCCATTTACCATTCGTTCCCATACCGAACGGTCATTTGCCTCTTCAGGCTCTTCAACAGCATCTTGCAACTCACTTTGGCTAAACATGAGCAAACCAGCTGCTGTTGCATACATAGAACGACGTAAGGCTGCTTGATGTTGATCATCAGCATAAACCTGTAACGGCGGATTACCCAAATGTGCAGATACACCCAACATACGACGAGCTAAACTCACCATACCTTCTATTTGACAAGCATCCCCTGTCAATACTACCCCATGGTATAAACCATGAATTGCACCGCTTTGTTCGAGTTCATCGCGAATCTGGCTAAAGATCTCTTCATAACGGGCAATAATAATTTCTGACAACTCAATTCGGCTAATTGTTTGAGGGCCATCAATTCCTTCTACCTGAATCATGTGATCTGGCTTAACAGCACTTAAATCGACACAACCATGCAGAATTTTAATTCGTTCAGCTTCTTCTGTCGTGGTTTGCAATACAGCAGCAATATCACGTGTAACGTGCTCACCACCGCGTTGCAATGTACGTGCTAGAGCTAAACGGCCATCTAGATAAACAGCAAGATTGGTAATGCCTGCGCCAATATCAACCAGACAAACACCATATTCTTTTTCATCTTTCAGCAAGCTTGCCTCAGCGGTTGCCAGACAAGACACCACCATTTTTTCAACCCCGATATTTGCACCTTTCATGGCACGATCAAGGTTTTGCATAGTCGCTATAGGCATCATCATTAACTGATAATGTCCAGTCATACTATGGGCAGTCATATTAATTGGATTCTGCACCCATTCAGCAGAATCACCCAACTCAAAGCCTAATGGCACTGCACTTGCTAAATAGTAATCAGAAGTCACATGACTTGCTTTTGCCAATTCTAACGCGCGCACGACTTCATTTGTTGTAATCACATGTGCTGGATTAGATACTGGTGTGCGACCAGAGGCATAAAAACTTTGCAACTCGGTACTCGGAATAGATACCCATGCGCTATGAATGCGACATTCGGCCATATTTTCCGCTTCAGCAACAGCATTTTTAATCGCAGCAATGACTTTATCGAGGCTTACAATTTTTCCTTTATTCATGCCTCGATTGCGAGCAGTTGCCATACCGATAACTTGAATGTTATCCGGCGCATGAATTTTTCCAATCAAAACTGAAACTTTATGCGTCCCAATGTCAATCGCAACAACTGAGGGAACAGCTTCACTCATCACTCATACCATTTCTTTGTTGTTTAATACCAGGCAAATTGCCTATTTTAAAGCCACGTATTATGGCTTTGCTTTTGTTCCACCTGCAATGCTTGTGTCATCACTCGTTACAACAAACTGACCATTCACAATTTTAGGTGGTGTTGCGTTCTTCCATTGAATAGATAATCCATTACGATATCGCAAATCAATGGCTGAGATTTTCGACCACACTGGTTTTAAGTCAGATTGTGCCAGATGACTTAAACGTTGCAACTTATTCATTGTTTGATCTTGGTCAACAATAATACGTAAACCAGAATCAAATTGCATAAACCAAGTCATTCGCTCAGTCAGATATAACTCTTTTAAGCGTAAATTAACAGGATGGAATAATTGATTAATTTCATTATAGCGTCGCATCATCATTTTTGACTGACTTACCGGCCCATGAAGCAACGGAAGTTCAGGATGAATTGTCGGCTCCGCCTCACTAAATACATCGCCTCCATCGCTTAACAAGCGACCTGTCCCCCAACGGGCGATAGCATGTCGAGGCATGACACGAACACGAATACCATTGGGCCAAGCACGAGATACAACAACTCGGTCTACCCATGAAATTTCTAATGTTTTGTCACGAATCTGTTCTAAATCAGATGTGAAATAATTCGCTTTTATAATTGGAGCAACATGTTGCATCACTTGTTGGGTTTCAACAGAAGATGCTGAACCTACAACTTCTAGTTTTGCAACTGTTGCATCTGTAATAACTTTATATAACCCATAAATTCCGACTGCCAGCACTACAAAAGCAATAACCAACAGCACCCATCCACCAGCATTCGCAAGCTTCTGCTTACGCGTAGGCGGTTTATCATGAATAGAGGTGATGGCCGCACGTTTACGGCGCATGGAAGCCGGAAGTTGTGCCATATTTAAGCCGTACCTTCCAATGTTTGCTCAAGAATCGCAACACACAATTCATCAAAGCTATAACCAACAGCTTTAGCAGCTTTTGGAACTAAAGAGTGGCTGGTCATACCTGGAACAGTGTTTACTTCTAAAAGCCAGAAATTGCCTTGCTCATCCTGCATCGCATCAATACGACCCCAGCCTTCTGCACCCACTGCCTGAAAAGCACGTAAACACAATGCTTGTAGGTTTTTCTCTTCAGTCTCACTGAGACCACAAGGAATACCATACTCTACATCATTACGTTGATACTTCGCTTCATAGTCGTAGAAAGCAACATCTGCTGGTGGTTGCAAACGAATAACCGGCAAAGGCTGTCCATTTAAGAATGAAATTGTGAATTCACGACCAGTGATCCATTTTTCTGCCATCACCACAGCGTCGTGCTGAGTCGCCTTTTCAATTGCAGCAGCAAAGTCTTCTGCTTTCTCAACCTTACTCATGCCGACACTCGAGCCTTCATGTACAGGTTTGATAATGACAGGTAAGCCTAAATCAGCAATCACCGCATCTAAATCTGTTTCTTTAGTAATAATGCGATATGGCGCTGTAGGTAAATCGCTACCTTGCCAGATTTGCTTGGTTTTAACTTTATCCATGCCAATAGCAGAACCTTGCACACCTGTTCCTGTATAAGGCAGATTTAACCATTCAAGCACACCTTGAATTTGGCCATCTTCACCGCCACGACCATGCAATACAATAAATGCACGATCATAATTTACAAGTTCAGTCACACTGCGGTCTTGTGGATCAAATGCTTCAGCCTGAACACCTGAACGTAACAAAGCGTCCAAAACTGCCTGACCACTATCCAAAGACACAGCACGCTCAGCCGATTTCCCACCAAACAACACGGCAACTTTGCCGAATTTTGTAGCATTTGACACGTTTAAATCCTTAACCCGATTATTCAATACTTTTTGTTTATTTCACATACAAATGGTGTTGTGCAAGTTCTACTGAAATTGCTCCCACGTTACCCGCACCTTGTGTTAATAACAAGTCATTTGGTTGTAACACATTTTGCATGATGTTTTGCAAATTACCTTCAACCGGATCGACCAAAATTGGTTCTACTTGTCCGCGTAAACGAATACTACGCGCTAAAGTACGGCTGTCTGCACCCACAATAGGTTTTTCACCAGCAGGGTAAACTTCCAATAGTAATAATTGATCGACTTGAGAGAGCACTTCAATGAAGTCATCAAAACAATCGCGGGTACGAGAATAACGATGTGGCTGGAACAACATAACCAAACGACGGTCCGGATGGCTTTGGCGTGCAGCTTTAATGGTTGCTTCTACTTCTTTCGGATGGTGTCCATAGTCATCAACTAACTTAACGTTGCCATCAGCAAGTTCAAATTCACCTTGCACTTGGAAGCGGCGGCCTACACCACTAAACCCTTCTAATGCACGGCTAATTGCATCATCAGAAACACCTTCATCTGTGGCAACACCAATCGCTGCCAAGGCATTTAAAACATTATGTAAGCCTGGTTGATTAATTGTTAAACGCAATGGTTCACGACCTTTACGCAACACAGTGAAGTGCGATTGCATACCATCTTGTTCAATATCAACTGCACGAATGTCATTATCTTCATTAAAACCATAAGTAATGACCGGACGGCCTACACGCGGCAGAATTTCACGAATGTTTGCATCATCACCACAAACTACAGCCAAACCATAAAATGGTAGGTTATGAAGGAACTGTACAAACGTATCTTTTAATTTATCAAAGCTACCTTCATAGGTGTCCATATGGTCAGCATCGATATTGGTTACAATCGCTGCCATTGGTTGCAAATAAAGGAAAGATGCATCTGATTCATCAGCTTCAGCTACGATAAAACGGCTTTCACCTAACGCTGCATTTACACCTGTACTGTTAAGTAAGCCGCCAATAACATAAGTTGGATCAAGGTTTTCTTCCGCCAACATTGTCGTCAAAAGACTTGTAGTTGTGGTTTTACCATGTGTACCAGCCACAGCAATACCGTGACGGTAACGCATAAGCTCACCTAGCATTTCTGCACGACGAACAATTGGAATACGCTGTTCAATTGCAGCTTTAATTTCCGGATTTTCCGGATCAATTGCTGTAGAAACTACAAGCACATTGGCATTTTTAATATTTTCCGGTTGATGGCCAATATAAACTTTGATGCCATTTTTCTCTAATTGTTCTGTAGTTTTAGACGCTTTAATGTCTGAACCGGAAATTTTATAGCCTTGGTTACCCAAAACCTCTGCAATGCCACACATCCCAGCGCCACCGATCCCCACAAAATGAATGTGTTTGATACGGCGCATTTCAGGCACTTTAATCAGTTTTTTTGCTTGGTTCGCAGCTGTTGATGGAGACATAGTAAATCCGATTACATTTTTTGGATAAGATCAACCACATGCTGAGTCGCATTTGGTTGGGCATGTTGACGCGCTTTCACTGCCATTTCAGTAAGTAATTGGCGGTTCATCAGCGAAGTGAACAATTCATTTAAAACATCTGGTGTCATGGTCGATTGCTGGCAAATTTTCGCAGCACCGACATCCGCCAGAAATTTGGCATTTGCAGTTTGATGGTCATCAACTGCTATAGGGAGTGGTACAAAAACTGCGGCCACACCTGCTGTTGCAACTTCTGTTACCGTGAGTGCTCCAGCTCGGCAAATAATTAAATCTGCCTCGCTATAAGCTTTTGCCATATCTTCAATAAACGGCAAAACGTGTACAGTTAAATTAGCTGGTGCATCTGCATAAAGTGCTTGAGTTGCCTCAACTTGTTGCTGACCACACTGGTGAAAAATATTTAGTGGAACTTGTAATTGTTTTAATGCTGGAGGTAAGCGTTCATTGAGTGCTTTAGCACCTAAAGACCCGCCCACAATTAAAATATTTAAAGGCTTGCCCGCTTGTTCACGCTCATCATAGCGCCACTTTGGGCTTAAAATATCCGTGATTTCACGACGCACAGGGTTCCCTGTGGTTACAACTTTTCCACCAGCAGGAAAGGTATTTGGAAATGCTTCACATACGACTTTAGCAACACGAGACAACTGCGCATTGGTAAAACCAGCAACTGCATTTTGCTCGTGAATGAGAACAGGAATACCTAACAAACGTGCAGCTAAACCACCTGGACCAGCTACATAACCACCAAAGCCTGCAACCGCATCAACTTTAAGTTGTTTCATATAGCGCATTGCACTAAAAGTGGCTTTTAAAATTTTAAAAGGTGCAGCAACTTTACGGACTAATCCATTGCCACGAACACCTTGGATATCAATTTGATATATTGGAATATTTTGATCTTTTAATAACCGATTTTCCATACCTGTTGGCGTGGCTAACCATGAAACCTGACAACCTTGTTGTTGAAGTTGTTTGGCTACGGCGAGGGCTGGAAAAACATGTCCACCTGTACCGGCAGCCATCATCATGACATGTTTGGGTTTGCTTTGCTGTGAATCGGTCACGGTCTAATTCTTCAACTCAAAAAACAATGGAAATTGTCATCTATTTTTGTAGCCGTTTATTTTAATCCTAAAGCTTCATTAACGAAAAGCTAATTTCACTCGTTTATAACAGAAAGATGTGCTTTTTTGAAAATATGCCTACAAAGCTGTGGTGTATTTAGTATTGTTATTTTATTAATTCATATATTTTCAGGTGATTTCCAATAAATACCGTTGAAAATCACCTGAAATAAATAATTAAGCTGTGCGACCAGCTTCTAATACATCAAATAGATCATCGGCAATGGATGTACCAAATTGAGCATCAATTTCGCGTATACAGGTTGGACTAGTGACATTAATTTCAGTGACATAATTACCAATCACATCTAAGCCTACAAAAACTAAACCTTTTTCGCGCAAGAAAGGGCCAATTTTAGCTGCGATCAACTTATCATTTTCAGTAAGCGGACGCGCTTGGCCTAGACCACCTGCCGCCAAGTTGCCACGCACCTCACCATTTTGTGGAATACGAGCTAGGCAGTAAGGAATAGGTTCGCCATTTACCATTAAAATACGCTTATCCCCTTCTACAATTTCAGGAATGTAGCGCTGAGCCATAATTGGACGAGTACCTAGCTCTGTAAGCATTTCTAGGGTAGAACCAATGTTTACACCGTCTTGGTATAAACGGAAAATTCCCATACCACCCATACCATCAAGTGGCTTAACGATTACATCGCCATGTTCTTTAATAAATTCACGAATTAAACTTTGTTGCGATGTCACAAGTGTAGGCACTTGTAGTTCTGGAAACTGCGTTGCAAAGAGTTTTTCATTGCAATCACGCAGTGATTGAGGCTTGTTAATAATCCAGGAGCCTTCGCGCTCAGCTTGCTCAAGCACGTAAGTCGTGTAGACAAAATTCATGTCAAACGGCGGGTCTTTACGCATGAGTACAACATCGTAAGCCGCGATAGATTCTTTTTTCTTTTCGCCTAGCTCATAGTAATGGTTGTAATCTTCGAACACCTTTAACGGTGAAATGAGGCCGTAAGCTTTGCCTTGATCGATATATAAATCTTGTTGTAATGCATAACCTAATTCATGTCCACGACGGCTCGCCGCCCACAACATTGCCATGGTTGAATCCTTTTTAAGGTTTACGGTTTCAATCGGATCCATGACGACAAGTACACGCATGTTCAAGCTCTTCTTAAAATTTAAATTAGCATGAGTATAACTGAGATTTTTCACTGGTTTTTCTTAATTTCAGTAAAACCTTATCGGTTATTTCTTTATCTTGAATTAAGGTAAATTCAGTTAAACTATGATCATAAAATATTATTTTTAAAGGCTAAACATGAAACTTTATCGCTATTTAACTGGCCCCGATGACTCTGCTTTTTGTGCACGAGTGACTAAAGCTCTGAATCATGGCTGGGAGTTATATGAAGCACCCACTATGACCTTTAATGGCACGCATGTCATTGTGGGACAAGCAATTTGCAAAACAATTGATGAAAATTATGATCCAGAAATGGATATTTTAGATGTTCTCAAAAATAACGCGTAATTCCAGAAGGGTGCTTTAAATCGATGAAAAGCCCCCTTTAAAACCCAATTAACAAGAAAAACTAATGAGTCAACTCATACAATTCGTTTAAATTGCTAATTAACTTATTAAAAATCAGTTATTAAAAAATAAATATGTCATTTTTTAAGATAATAGTTCTTTTATTCTAAACAATTAAATGATTATAATTATCATTTATACTTTTATTTTTGTTAATTGATTTTATTTTTATGTTAAGAGTTTCGATACCATCTCCCCAAATGAAGCGTCTTTTCCCGCTGAGCTTACTCAGTTTAATGATCTTGAATATTCAAGGTGCCTACGCAGAGGAACCGACTGATTCAGCCGCAAAAGTGGCAGCTACCATGCCCACCATAAAAATTGAGGCCATGAGTGAGCTCGATCCAATTAAAAGTTATATCGACTATGATAAAGCCAATGTCACACGCAATGGTTTAGACAAAAAAGATATTCCTCAAACCGTTGATACAATTGATGTTCAGAAATATAAAATTTATGGCTCAAATGATTTAAGCGTTATGCTACAAGGCACTCCAGGTGTATCAACCAGTTACGATATGCGTGGTGATGGCATCACGATTCGTGGCTTTGGTGCCGATACAGGTGATATTTACCGTGATGGCATACGTGAAAGCGGACAAGTACGTCGTAGTACAGCAAATATCGAACGTATTGAAATTTTAAAAGGCCCCGCCTCTGTTTTATATGGCCGTAGTGCTGGCGGCGGTGTTGTGAATATGGTGAGTAAGTTCGCCAATTTTGACTCTAAAAGTTCAGTTGGTGCGTATGCTGGTTCATATGATAACTACGGAACAACGGCTGACATCAACCAAGTACTTAATGACAATTTAGCAGTACGTTTAACTGGAGAATATGGCGAGTCAGGCAGCTTCCGCTCTGGCATTGAAAATAAAATTGAAATGTTTTCACCAAGTTTTACTTATAAAAATGATGATGGAACACTCACTTGGACCACACAATACACCTATGACAAATTAGGTCGTGTACCTGATCGCGGACCATCACGTGACATTCTGCCTGCAGGGACTTCAATTAAAATGGGATTTGCCCAAGACGGCGATTATGTGGATGATATTTTGCAAGTGGTCCGCACCGATGTGAATTATCAATATGCGCCTGATTGGAACTTTCACTGGGCAGCAAGTTACCGACAAGCAGAACAAAACTTTGACCACTTTTATTTTGGAACTTATTGTGGTTTAGATGGTAAAAACTCAAAGAATGAGTCTTGTACTAAAAAAGGTTACGTCGACCAAATTTACTACTGGCAACAAACCAGCAATAAAACAACGACAAATACATTTGATATTAAAGGCAAGTTTAAAACAGGCCAACTTGAACATCAAATCATGATGGGTACAGACTGGACATATGAACAACGAGAGCCACGCTTAGCAAATGAAGCTCAGAATGGTTCTATTTACGGCTACGTTAATCCATTCACAGGGGAACGAGAGTATAGTCGTGGCAGTGGCCCACTAGTGATGAAACAGCACAACTATAATGAAGGCACAACTTACGGCGTATTTATTCAAGATTTAATTGGTCTAAATGACCAACTTAAACTCATGATGGGTGTGCGCTACGATTACTTTGACTTTTCAACCACCAACAAGCTGACAAAAGAACACCGTAATGTAAAAGATAGCAGCTTTAGCCCGAATGTTGGTTTGGTATGGCAACCGCTTCCTGAACATAGCTTTTATACGTCTTACTCTAAAAGCTTTGCTCCATTTGGCGGACAAATGGGTGTTAACCAAGTTACTGGAAACACCGATGTCACAAAAATGGATAAAGAACCTCAATATAACGAGCAATATGAAGTTGGGGTAAAAAGCGAATGGTTAGATAATCGTTTAAATACTCAATTTTCTGTCTTTGATATTCGTAAAAATAATATTCGCTATAAACCAAATCCTAATGAGCAACCAGAAGTATGGGCAACTGCGGGACAGCATCAATCTCGTGGTCTTGAATTTAGCTTTATTGGTCGCGTACTTGATAATGTCTTTGTCCGTGGTGGTTATGGCTACACAGATGCAAAAGTAAAAGAAGATAAACAAAAACCTGAACAAGAAGGCAACTATTTAGCCAACACATCTAAAAACACGGGTAATTTATTTGTTCGCTATTTACCAACTGAACAGTGGTATACCGAAGTGGGTGTGACCTATGTGGGCTCTTATTATCCAAATATTAATAATCAAGTAAAAATGGAAGGCTTTAACCGTGTCGATGCAGCGATTGGCTATAGTGCAGATCCGTGGAATGTCACACTTGCAGTAAATAACCTAACCAATAAAGAGTACTGGCGTTCGGACAGCATGCCAGGCACACCACGTAATGTGTTATTGCGTTTGAATTATCAGTTTTAAGTAAATATTAAAAAGGCATACCCCTATTTAGGGGTATGCCTTTTTCTTTTTAGATACCGTATTTTTCGCGATAAGCTTGCATGTTTGCAAACGCTTCTTTTTCACCTTTGGGATGACTGAACAAGGATGCAAAGAGAAATTAGGCATGATGCTAGAGTGTAAAAAGTGTGATGAGAAAGATTTCGTAGATTCGCTATTATGTTAAATGAACTGTTAAATAAGGCTAAACTCTAGATAGCTCAGCACGGTACTTTTTAAAATTAAAAATCATATACCAATTGGCATTTGCTGTGATTTCTCACCAACCCTTCAGTTTGTCGTTTAGTTACTTCAACTTCTATCCATGAAAATTTAAATCATCAATACCTGATAATTCTAAAGTTATTGATGATTTAATTAGACCATTTCATAGTCCAAGAACTATGATTACAGCTATTTTTTAAATGGCCACAACAACTGCTTGAAATATCGATTCGATATAGGGGTACGAATGCCCAAACTATCTGCAGAAACTGCTTTTTCTTCGTAGTGAAAAGTGCCAAAAATATGATCCCAAATCACAAAAACCTCGGCAAAATTTTTACTGCCAAAGCCCTGTTTATGGTGCCAACGATGTACTTCAGCAACAGCAAATACATGTTTTAATGGCCCTGCCCGATAGTCTAAGTTGGCGTGTTGAAAACTTAAATGTACCGCAGTAAAAGTTAGCCAACAACCTATCAGCAAGGTTGGTGCCCCTAATATCGTTAACACCAATAAACTAGGTGTTGCTAGTGCAATCGCACTTAATGGATGACGTTTTTCACCATTTAACCAATATAAGCGTTTAGGTTGATGATGAATGGCATGTAATTTCCACAACCAGCGCCGACGATGACTCAGTTTATGCATATACCATAAACCAAAATCGATAATTATCCCCACCAGTAAAAATTGTACCCATATTGGCCATTGAATAGGCCATAATTTAGAAAAAAACTCGAATTTAAGGATAAATTGTAAAATTGTTGCGGTTATTAGAATAAGTACTACATTAAAAATCGCATGAAAAATGTCAGTGAATGTATCCTCTTGATCATGTAACCATTTTTGCTGATATGGCAAAAAGCGCTCTAACATTGCAACCATAGCGCTAATGGATACAATGCATACTAGTGCGGATGGCCAATAGGGTATTTTTTGATAAGCCATCAATAATACTATTGCTAAGGTCGTAACAGATAAAATCGGATAACTCAAATAACGTATTAAAAAATGACTATACTTTAGCATGATGATGTCCTCTATTTAGATTGATCACTACCATGCAGGATTGTTTGATGTTTAAATTGAATAAAACGGCTACATTTTATTTAAAAAGTGAATTTACTTAAGATTCAGGCAACAAGATCATCTTGTTTTGAATGTTTTTGATAGCCGAAGGTTGTATGCCAAACATTTGCATACAGGTTCTAGAAAAATGTGCTTGATCGGTAAAGCCACTCTGATACGCTGCTGCAGTTAAATTATTTTCTTCATGTAGATTTTTAAGTGCAATAATCAAGCGTAACCACTTGCGATAACTACGTAATGAAATACCAAAATGCGAATTGAACCAATGTGCTAGACGACTTTCAGATAAGTGATGTAACGCTGCCAGCTCCTGACGTGAAGGAACATAATTATATAATAGATGTTGATAGATATAACCATTCATTAATTGAGCACGTTCACTAGCTACCATACAATTAAAATAGCACTGTAATTGAGCAAAGGCTTTGGTAATATTATTAGTATGCAAAAAATAAAGCTGCAATTGCTCCAGAAGCGTTGTTGGCAGTATTTGTATCTGAGAAGTTGAGGCAAAAAATTGATGTATAGCCTGCCCTAAATAATAATTTCCATCCAAATAAATCGAGCAATACTTGCCTTTCTGTAACTGATGCACGGTATTTGCTGGAATAAAAAAACCCCTACCCGTATATAACTGCTCGTATCCAATAATCTGCATAGATTGTAGTGGATCGAGGGGAAAAGTGATCTGATGCGCAAGATGTCGATGTGGTCTGTTATCTCCTGCTTGTCCACAAAAATAACCGTAACCCAAACCAATAGCCATCTGACCTTGCCAATTTGATAGCTGCTCTTTTTTTATCATGTTTATATTTTACAAAACTAACGCTAAAATTGAATGCTTCATAAAGATATTTAAATAATTCAGTTATATTAGTATTGAGATGGAATATATAAAATTTAATCCTCTAATAAATGAAAAAGGAAGCCATCGCTTCCTTTTTTCAATTCAATATAGACTTAGATACCGTATTTTTCACGATACGCTTGCATATTTGCTAGCGCTTCTTTTTCACCTTTCGCTTCCAAATAATCCATTAAATCTTTCATGGTAATGAGTGCGTGTACAGGAATTTCTAATTCTTTTTGAACTTCTTGAATTGCGGAAAGTTCACCTTGACCACGTTCTTGACGATCTAGCGCAACCAACACACCCGCAATAGTTGCACCAGCATTTTTCAAAATTGTTACCACTTCGCGAATCGCTGTACCTGCGGTAATTACGTCGTCAATAATCCAGACTTTTTTACCTTCAACCGCAGCACCAACTAATACACCGCCTTCACCATGATCTTTTGCTTCTTTACGGTTAAAGCCCCATGGCACACTTTTGTTATGGACTTGAGACAAAGCAACAGCAGTCGCTGCTACAAAAGGAATACCTTTGTAAGCTGGTCCAAAAATCACATCAACATTTTCACATTGTGTTAATTTATCAGCATAGCCTTGCGCTAAAAGAGATAAAGCTTCACCATCGTTGAGTAGGCCTGCATTAAAAAAATAAGGACTCACGCGTCCAGATTTTAAAGTAAACTCACCAAATTTAAGCACACCGCGTGATAATGCGAGTTCGATAAATGCTTGCGGGTGAAATGACACAGGCGTTGTCATGAGGTGCTCCAAATTCACAATTGAGGTTAAATTTTCGCATGATACCAAAGGATCAGTATCCAAGTGATGTAAAAATTCTTCGAGTCGTTTCCATTAACGTAAATGGCTTACGTTCTTCAGTAACGAAAGGCTTACTTGAATGGTTAGAACAATCAGATGCCGATGTCGTATGCATGCAGGAAAGCCGCATTACCCATGAACAATGGACTGAAAAATTTAGACCCGAAGGATGGCATACCCATCTCTTTCCAGCAGAGCGTGCAGGTTACGCGGGGACTGCGATATATAGCCGCCTACCCTTCGTCTCTGTTAAAGATGGTTTAGGGTTTGAGCTGGCTGACAGTCAAGGCCGCTTTATTTCTGCGGAATTCGATTTAGGTTTGTCACATCCGGTACATATTGCATCATTATACTTACCTTCAGGCTCAAGTGGTGAAGAAGCGCAAGCACGTAAAGATTTATTTTTAGGTGAATACGCAAAAATCTTGAAACAATGGCGTGATGAAAACAAGTCAGTCATCATTTGTGGTGACTACAATATTGTTCATAAACGTATTGATATCAAAAACTGGTCAGGTAACCAGAAATCATCTGGTTGTTTACCTCATGAGCGTGCATGGCTTGACCATATTTACGATGAACTTGGCTATGTCGATACCTTCCGTGTAGTTCGCGCAGAAGCAGAACTTTACTCATGGTGGTCAAATCGCGGGCAAGCGCGTGCAAAAAATGTAGGGTGGCGTATTGACTACCATGCATGCTCGCCAGACTGGAAAGCACGTACAATTAACGCATGGGTTTATAAAGATCAATGGTTTAGCGACCATGCACCCGTTATTATCGACTATAAAATTCAAGAATAAGTGAACACTCGTTCACTTAAATTGTCGTTTTCGCTTACAGCATATGTCGTTTTTGAGTATTTTTCTTACACAGCTTTAACGGCATTATAGCCCCACGGCACAGGGAAGCAGTCAGGATGACGCAAAAGGATAGGACGCCGTAGGAAGATAAAATAAACTTATGATAAGTTTATTTGCAAGGATGTGACATTGGACGTTGAAATGAGACCCGCATGATCAGGATGATTAAATGCGGGTTTTCTCTTTTCTGTCTCTTATTTTGCGCTAAGTTCTTTTAGTTTTAACTTCTTCTTATTAAGCTCATTATTACCATGTCTTATGACAATAACATGACATTTCTCTTTCGATTAATCATTAATTTTCATTTGTTTTAAAAGTATCGGTATAAAGTAGTGCTTAAAAGCATTTTGGGTTAGGCTGTGTGATCTCTCTTTTTGACATGGTCCGATAAAATGTTAAAAATTTATGGAATTAAAAACTGTAACTCAATGAAAAAAGCATTTGATGCCTTGCAGGCTAAAGGGCTTAACTATGATTTTCATGATTATAAAAAACAAGGCATTGATGCAGATACTCTAAAAATCTGGTTAAAAGAAATTGGACAAGATACCGTTCTTAACAAAAAAGGCACGACTTGGCGCAAGCTTTCAGAAGAAGAACAAAATCGTGCTCTAAGCAGTGAAGATCACCTGATTGAAGCACTCATTGCTCAACCAAGTTTGATTAAAAGACCTGTTTTAAAAACTTCACAAGGCTTTATTGTAGGTTTCGATGAAACCGCCTATCAAAATATTCAAGCCTAAAAAAACGAGCCATTTGGCTCGTTTTTTTATTAAAACTTTTAGTTCGCGCGAATCCACGTTTGGTTACGACCAAGTGCAGAAACGCCAATATAACCACGTAATTTAAGCTTTTTGCCGCCATCAGTTAACTCACCTTTCAGTTTGTAAGTTTTACCTGATTTTGGGTCTAAAATCGTACCGTTTTCATAACTGTTACCACCTACATTTTTTAAATTATGTACAATGGTGACACCTTTAAGCGGTTTGTTTTTGTACGGACCTTCACATTTTGTACAAGCGTTTTCTTCACCTGGTGTCAAAATGTTTTGGATGGTTGCTGTTAAGGTTCCGTCCTTCTGTTCCGTAAATTTCACTACGGCTTTTGGCTTGTTGGTCTGATCATCAATCGTTTTCCATACCGTTCCATTGAGTGAATCAGCCGCATTGGCAAATGCAGCCATACCAATGAGTCCTAAAGCTAAAGCAATCTTTTTCATTTTTGTAATATCCTTGGGTCTTTCAAGATTTTCAGTATTCAGAAGTCGCAAAGATATTGCAATTTTTGAATGTGACTGTTTCGTGTAACCTTGTAATCTTGCAAAATAAAATTTACAAGAAAACAAGAAACTAGCATAAAAATGGATGCTATATGAATATATCAAATGTTTGGAAATATTATTTTACAGAAACTTTTCTTAAAACAACAATTCGCAAGCCAAGCCAGCTAAATTTGCCGGCTACTGCCTTACGTCCTGTGCTAGATCAGATGTGTCGTGCTTTCCCACGACAAAAAAATGTTTCTGTGCGCCCGATTCGACTAGCAGGTATTAAAGGTGAAGAAATCAAACCGCAAGATTCTGCGACTCAGCTGATTTTTCACATTCACGGCGGTGCTTTTTTCCTTGGTAGTATTAAAACACATCACGCTTTTATGACGGATTTAGCTGCCCGCACTCAAATGCAGATTATTCATGTGGACTATCCACTTGCACCTGAACATCCATACCCTGAGGCAACTGAAGCTCTATATGACATCTATCAGTCTTTGATGGTGCAAGGTATTCAGCCGAAAGATATTATTTTATCGGGTGATTCATGCGGAGCAAATTTAGCGCTGGCACTTTGCTTGCGTTTGAAAGAACAACCTGAACTCATGCCGAGTGGCCTGATCTTGTTGTCTCCTTTTTTGGATTTAACACTCACGAGTGAGTCTCTTCGGTTTAACAAAAAGCACGACGCCTTATTATCTATTGAAGCCCTACAAACAGGTACTCAGTACTATATAGGCAATCATATCGCAGCTGATGACCCACGTGTTTCACCTATCTTCGATGACTTGCATGGCCTACCACCAACTTTGGTTCAAGTGGGTTCTAAAGAAATATTATTAGACGATGCCAAGCGTTTTAGAGAAAAAGCTGAAGATGCTGGCGTTAAAGTTCAATTCAAACTTTATACGGGCATGTGGCATAACTTCCAGATGTTTAATGCATGGTTTGATGAAGCTAAACAAGCATTGGCAGATATTGCTGAATTTGCCCACGAACTCGATAAAACTTAATTTATTTATAAATGATGTGAATAGGCCTCAAAACTTTTCACATCATTTTCTTTATAAAAAGTCATCATATATAAATTGAAAATCATGTTATGTTTAAAATATAAATTATTGAAACAATCCAATTTTAGGATGGTCTAACAAAGAGGCATCTATATTTAGGAGCCCTTATTTATTATGAAAAATCGTTTAATCACTTATCCCGTAAATAGAATAAAACAGGTGATAATCGATTTCATCCACAATAATCACATCATCAACTGGACGCCATTACAAAAAAGCGCACTGATGCTCACACTTGCTTGCGCAATGAATTTCAGTTGGATTTTATGGAAAGGCTATATTTTAATTACACCAAGTGTCTGGCAATGGGCAAATTTACCTTTAGTTGAATCACAAATCTGGCTCAATTTATTTACCTTATTTTTATTAGTCCTTTTGATTATTCCCTGTTATCGCTATAAAAATGATGAATGGGCTCAAAAAGTTATTCCTTTCATTAGCGTGCAGTTCTTTGCACTTATGCTATGTCATGATGGATATTTAATTGGCAGTATCAGCCCTGCCACTATGGTCGGTTATGTGGGTACGATTGGGGTGGGTTTGGTGTTATTTGACCGTAAAATTGTTTATAGCGCCCTTGTACCTGCCACAATTATTTTAACTGTTTGTACATATTTAAGTATGACAGGTGCTTTAGCGTATGCACCTCTATTTAATTTTAGAGCCATGGATCATGCCCAAACCAATTCTTTCTGGTTAGGAAGTATGGCTTTTTTTATTATGCCTATTTTATTGGCCTGTTTTGTTTTATTTGAAATATTACTCACCCAATGGCGTCAGCGAGAAACTTATATTCAACGTTTAAGCCAAATCGACCCATTAACTAATGTATTAAATAGACGTAGTTTAAACATGCATTTGGAGTCGCTACACCAACAACAATTTGATTATGCTGTGGTACTTCTTGATATCGATCATTTTAAAAAAATTAATGATATATACGGCCACCATCAAGGTGATCAGGTCTTAATTGAAATTGCTCAATGTCTTTCTGAGAATTTACGTAGCGAGGACATTATTGGTCGATTTGGTGGAGAAGAATTTATTTTATTACTCCCTCACACCGATATTATTCAAGCAGAAAAAATTGCTGAGCGTTGTCGCCAAGCCTTGCAAGAATTACCTGTTTTTACCGCTCAAAATAATCCTATTCACATTAGTGCGAGTTTTGGAATAAGCAGTTCAGCTTTTGCAGAAGACCCTTATCTGGTTATTCGGCAGGCTGACCAAGCACTTTATGCGGTAAAAGCTTCGGGACGTAATCAGGTACGTACATTTCATCAGACCGAAACTATTGATACTTTATGATTCTTTAAATTTTGCCAAACTCGCGAGTTGCTGCAAAAGCTCTTGCTGACTAAAAGCGCCCGTTAAACGTAAAGCACGAATCTCTTTTTGCTCTGGGCTTAAAAATAAATAGGTCGGTGGTCCTAAAATATTCCACTGCTTGAGTAGCGCTTCATGCGACTGGTCATAATGGCTCAAATCAAGCTTAATTAAATAATAAGGTGCAAGAGCAGACTGGACCTCTGGTGCTTTTAAAATACGGTGCTCAATCGGTTGGCAGGCAACACACCAATCTGCATAGACATCAACCACAATAGCTTGATCAGTAGGTGCTGCCGCTAAAATTTTCTCAAAGTCTGCTGCACTAGTCGCAATATGCCACTCGGCCATGTGGGCAGAACTTTGCAAAGTTCGATTTTGTATATGTTGATATTGGTTATAAGCTACAAAAGGGGTAACGATTAATAATAAAATCGCGTAGAGCCATTGTAGTTGCCCTTTTTTCCAGAAAAACTGATAAACAGCATAGGCGATAAAAGCAAGGCCTAATACGAGGCTAAGCACTTGCATGCCCAAATCTGGCAGCAAAGGACGAATAAAATAAAGACTTAACCCCAACATCAGAAAAGCAAAAATCACTTTAATCTGATGCATCCAGTCGCCCGCTTTAGGCAAGAATTTTGCCCCTAAAATACTTGCCAGCAATAGCGGAATTCCCATTCCAAAGCCTAGGCAGAATAAAAGCAAAGCACCTTGCCACTGATTTTGCGTTTGAGAAATAAATAATAAAGTTCCAGCGAGAGGTGCGGTCATACAAGGACCCACCAAAAGCGCAGAAACGACACCCATAACCCCAGCACCGACCAAAGTACCGCCTTGTTGCATTGACTGAATACGGTCAAGTCGGTTTAACCATGTCTGAGGTAAACGAAGCTCAAACAAACCAAATAAGTTCAGAGCAAAAACAATAAACAGCAAACTAAAAGCAATTAAAGTCGCTGGCTGTTGTAACCAGCGTTGGAAATTTAAGCCTGCCGAAGAAGCAATTAAACCCAAGCCTGCATAAACTAATGCCATGCTACACACAAAAGTAAGCGCAATGGTCCAAGCCTTTAAACCTTTATGTTCGCGAATGATCAGTGAAGTTAAAATAGGAAGCATCGGTAAAGAACATGGCGTAAATGCGAGCAACATGCCTAAACCTAAAAATAATAAAATTCCATACCACAGCGAGTTCTCAATTAACTTGGCTGACCAGATCTGATCTTGCGCAATTTGAGGTGTAGTTGTATCAGCTGCTGTCTCTGTACTCTGCTCTTTTTCTAAAGATTCTGAACCCGAGGAAGTGTCGGATTGTGTATTCGCTAAATCTAGTAATCTTTTTGGCGCTGTTCCTGCTTGGTTTTGCACACCCACCAAGCCATCTGCATCGGTTTGAAACTCAATGGTTTGAGGTGGATAACAAATACGGTCTTTGGCACAGCCCTGCCAAGTCACACTATAGTGCTCTGAAGGCTTAGTCTTAATTTGGAAATTAACTTGATGGTAGTAAACCTGACTTTGCCCATAATTTTCATCATATTGGGCAACCGCTTTAGGTAACTTTAAAGTTAAAGGTTGAGTACCTTGTTGTACAGAAAATTTATGCTGATAAAGATAATAATTTGGCTGAATCTGCCAAGACAAACTCGCAGTATGCGGCTCAGAAGATTCAACCGAAAATGAAAAAGCTTGTTCGGGCGAGAGTAGCTTATCTTGCGCAGGAACCAACTGGCTAAATACACAAACAGCAACTGCTACAAAATAAAGAATTCCCTGATGAATAAGCTTTTTCATTAACATAAATTTAAATTGCTTCGATTAGAACAAGAATGCCACGCCTAAGCCACCGTTGTAGCTCTTGTCTTGACCCTCTAAATCAACCCCGATACTTGCATCGAGCTGAGTACGATCATTTACGGCGTAGACTAAACCTGTCCCTAAACCATATTCGTAATCTTGGCTTTCAGCTTTACGGTAAATGAACTCAGAATAACCTGACAGCTTACCTGCGATTTTATAATCAATCGTTGGAATTGCAGTTACTGCCCAGTTACTATTTTGTACTTCGTAGCGCATGGTAATTGATGTGCCGACTAAGTCATTATATTTATAAGCGACTGCTGAACTTAAGCTATAAATATCGTCATGTGCAGTAAATTCATCATTTCCAGTGGCAATGATCGCTTCCGCTAACACAGCCATTGATAAGTTTTCATCGTTTAGATCAATTGCTTTTTTCAAACCGATGCTGACATCACCAAAACCTGAAGTGTCATGTTTTTTACCAGCACGTTTAGTTTGAGTCCATGCTGGACCTTGCCATCCTAATTGTAATTCCAAGCCATCGGCTAAACCGGTACGGAATAACATATCTTCATTTACAGTTACGGTCTTTTCTTTAACGCCATCAACCGTTGATTCTGTATACGTTGCACTTGGTAAGCCTTGTTCCCAAGCCAATTTACCAACTGGAGTAATCCCTGTTCCAAAACCTGCACCTGGGCGGTCAAAAGAAAACTCTGCAGCAAACGTACTTCCTGCGGCAACAGTGGTCAAAGCAAAAGTTAAAATTTGAAATGTTCTCATTCTATTATCCAATCAAGTAGTTAGTTCTTTTGACATTTTTGCCCCATGTTGGCGCAATAACTCTAATGTTTCACGCTCTTCTTGAAGCGCTTCTGACCAATCTATTTCATCAAAGTCACAATCAAAGAACAACTGACTGATTGAAGATAAAATAGTGAGTCCCTCTTCATCGCGTGTGTTTGGATCAACTTTTTCATTTAATAAACGTTGAACGGCTGGCGCACATGCCGAGCTTGCCGCATCCCATAAAGGACCATAAAACTCTTCTGCATCCCAAAGGTGTACATTCGCTTTGGCTTGAATCAACGCTTCGAGAATATCGAGGTAAACTTGTAATGATTGTTGCTTTTCTTCTTTTGATAGTGGTGTACCCGCTTCATAAGCTTCTGATACATCTTCCCACCATTTAAAAATTCCATCACAAATGATTGATACAGGTGGCCCTTGTTCCGGATCAATAAAGTTCGGATCAAGTCCTTCAGCAAGTAATTTTTGCACTTGCGCGAGTTCTAATTCTTCTATGGCTTTAATTAAAGCTTGCTGCTGGGTGGTTAACATGACCATCTCTCAAAAATATATTAGGGCTATTATGCCTAATCTCTTCTGAAGATTTTAGAGGTTGATTGCATCGCATTGCAAACCTAATGTTGTGAATAGTTTTATTTTCATCAAATATAAAAAAAGCCCCGAAGGGCTTTTTAGTATTTTAAATTAAACTTCATCATCAATGAATTCTGGTTGACCACCTCTCGGGTGTTCTTTTTTCTCAAAAGTATGTTCAAGGCTACGTTTTAATTTTTCAATCGCGCCATGAATCGAGGCGTCAATATTTCCTGCTTTATGATGTACTGCAACTGGTTTCAAACCTGAAGGACGCGCTTCAATCATACAGTGGATATCTTTGTCACCACCTTTGTCCCCATTTTCATCACTAAAGTGAACCGAAAAATGCGTAATACGTTCGCTATGACGTTGGAATTCTTGAGTAAGTTCTGCACGTACATAAGTAATTAAACGTTCGCTGTTATGGATGTTTTTATCTGTGCGGATTTCAATATTCATAAATACCATCCTCTCTTTCTTACTGTGGATCTTTTCTATGCAAAACTTTTTTATGTTGGCATGTTTTAAGCATGCATGAACTGACTTCAATTGTACATTTTGATGGTGTAATGGTTTGTTATCTCCTGACTTAAACGTACTGCTTTTAATTTATTTTGAAGATCTTCATACCTTCAATATCAGTCCATCTATAAAAATATGCAAGCTGATTTTTTAAATTTTTATGAAAAATTGAACAAAAGGAGAGCAATCGTGTCCAAATCTTATCTATCTGGAGCAGAGCTTATTGAGCAAATCCAGAAGTCTCCTTATTCACGTGATTTAATCGGATATCACGGACAGCCTCCACAGGTTAAATGGCCTAATAATGCCAAGGTTACTGTGCAATTTGTGCTTAATTATGAAGAAGGTGGCGAAAAACATATTGAGCACGGCGATGAGGGCTCAGAACAGTTTTTATCAGAGATTATTGGTGCCGCAAGTTACCCTGCTAAACATATGTCGATGGACTCTATGTACGAATATGGTTCACGTGCTGGATTTTGGCGCATTCATAATGAATTCCAAAAGCGCAAACTTCCAATGACCATTTTCGGAGTTGCAATGGCGCTTGCCCGCAATCCTTATATTGTAGAAGCAATTAAGCAAGCTGACTATGATGTTGTTTCACATGGCTACCGCTGGCTTCACTATCAAGATACTGATATTGAAGTCGAAAAGAAGCATATGGAACAAGCTTTAACTGTTTTAGAAAACTTGTTTGAAAATAAAACTATAGGTTGGTACACCGGACGTGACAGCCCTAATACACGTCAGTTACTCGCAGAGTTTCCACAAATACAATATGACTCTGATTATTATGGCGATGACCTACCTTTTTGGACAACGCTTACCGATACTACAGGTGCATCACGCTCTCATCTGATTATTCCTTATACTTTGGAATGTAACGACATGAAGTTCTGCTCACCAGGCGGATTTAATAGTTCAGAACAGTTTTTTCAATATTTGAAAGATAGTTTCGATGTGCTGTATGCAGAGGGAGAAACTGCACCAAAAATGATGTCGATTGGAATGCATTGCCGCATTTTGGGGCGTCCGGGCCGTTTTAAAGCATTACAAAAATTTCTCGACTATATTCAAATGCATGATCGAGTATGGGTATGTCGTCGACAGGAGATTGCCGAACATTGGTATAAAAATCACATAACTAAATAATTGATTTTTAATTTTCAAAATTCATAAGCGAATTAAAACTCGCTATTGGCACTGTTATTGCTAAAACTCCATAACAAGACAACGAGTTTAGGAATAACAGTGTTTTTAGCCGAGTTTAATCAAGCCCCACCAGAACAACTCAAGACTTTGTTAAAAAACTGTGTCCATATTCAAGCATGGGCCGAAAAAATCATCTCAAAACGTCCCTATTCAACAAAAGCATCTCTTTTGGAATATGCAGAACAATTAAGTCAAATGTGGTCATGGCAAGAGATTCAAGCAGCTTTAGCAACTCATCCAAAAATTGGTGAACGCGAAGCTAAAAAACAACTCAATGCAAAAGAGCAAGATTTTTCATCTAAAGAACAAGCTGGCATTTCTTTAGATGAACAAACACAACAAGCTCTGCTGCAAGGTAATCTTGATTATGAGCAAAAGTTTGGCTTTATTTTTTTAATTAAAGCGGCAGGCCTCAGTAGTGATGAAATTTTAAAAAAGCTACATGAAAGACTAAAAAACGACTTAGCTATCGAAAAAACAATTGTACATGAGCAACTCGCAGCGATTGCTCTATTACGTCTATCTCAGGAAATACAAGCATGATCAGCACTCATATTTTAGATACGAATTTAGGCAAACCAGCTGCAGACGTAGAAGTAAAGTTGTTTCATGCAGCAACCCATGAACTGATAGCGACAGCAATCACCAATCAAGATGGTCGAGTGAGTGATTTTGGCATAACAGACTTTGCAAAAGGTGCTTATCAACTTGAATTTGAAATTGCTCCTTATTTTTCATCGCAGCAAGTCAAAACTTTTTTCCCGCGTGTTTGTATCCAATTTTTCATAGAAGACATCAATCAGCATTATCACATTCCTTTATTGATCAGCCCATTTGCTTACTCCACTTATCGCGGTAGCTAACTCAGATATAAATAGGAGAAAAATATGAATCATCAGCAAAAAAATGCGATTTCTCCAGAGCATGAATATTTGGGAATTTCCAAAAGTTTTGCTTACGGCTTACAGCATGTGCTGACCATGTATGGTGGCATTGTAGCCCCGCCCTTGATTATTGGAACGGCAGCTGGCTTAAGCTCAGCACAAATCGGAATGTTAATTGCGGCTGCGCTATTTGTAGGTGGGTTGGCAACACTGATTCAAACAATCGGTACCAAATATCTAGGCGCAAAATTACCTCTGGTACAGGGTGTATCTTTCGCAGGTGTTGCAACGATGGTCGCCATTATCACTACAGGCGGTGGTTTACCTGCTGTCTACGGCGCGGTCATTGCTGCATCTCTAATTGGACTGTGTCTTGCACCTTATTTTTCTAAAATTATTCGTTTTTTCCCACCTGTTGTGACAGGATGTGTCATCACGATTATTGGTCTATCTTTGTTACCCGTTGCGATTCGCTGGATGATGGGTGGCAACAATAAAGCACCTGACTGGGGTAGCGTAGAAAATATCTCTTTGGCACTGCTGACCTTAGGCATTGTGATTGTTCTAAATATGCTGCAGCAAGCAGGCATCCGTCGCATATCAATTTTGTTGGCTATTGTTACCGGTACTATCCTCGCCTACTTTATGGGTTTTGGTGATTTTAGTCAGGTGAGCTCAGGCGCATGGCTCCAATTTCCACACTTATTTGCATTTGGTTTACCGACTTTCGAGCTCAGCGCTATCTTATCGATGTTGATCGTCACTTTGGTGATTATGACTGAAACCACAGCCGATATTATTGCTGTTGGAGACATTGTAGGAACTGAGGTAGATGCTAAACGTATCGCCAATGGTGTTCGTGCGGATATGTTTTCCAGTGCTTTTGCCCCTCTCTTTGGTTCATTCATGCAAAGCGCTTTTGCCCAAAATGTTGGACTGGTTGCGATTACAGGCATCAAGAGTCGATTTGTCGTAGCAGCAGGCGGTGTCATTCTGATTATTTTGGGTCTACTACCTATTATGGGTCGTTTAATTGCAGCGATTCCAATGCCCGTACTTGGTGGTGCAGGTTTGGTCTTGTTTGGGTCGGTTGCAGCGAGTGGAATTCGTACTTTGGCAAAGATAGATTATAACGATCAGAAAAATTTGATTATTGTGGCAACTGCTTTATCAGCAGGGATGATCCCTATTATTAACCATGAGTTTTATGCTCATTTCCCGGTTTGGGTACAAACTTTGTTCCATTCAGGCATTAGTTCAACTTGTATTTTTGCTATCTTGTTGAATTTATTATTTAATCATTTGCCTTCATTTAATAGCTCGCGTACCCCGCATTTGAGCCAAACAATAAATACAAGAAATACTCATTAAAGATTTAGTTTTTAGCGCCCCACTTCGGTGGGCTTTTTTTTAACCGTTGATCAAATTTGGCTTCATTTTTGCTTAAGACCCTGTATCCTTAGCGTGCTTTATTTGGGGGGAGATCATTTAAATGCAATTAAAGCAACTTGCGGCGACTTGTGCCTTGTTATCTGTAACTGCCATGGTTCAGGCGAAACCAATCTGGCAAGATTTTAGTGTGACTGGACTTTATGGCGAAAACTATGAAGTTGTAGATGACAAAGAAACCACCATTACTTTGGAATATGCAGCAAAAGTTAAATACGCTGATGTGTTTTTCTTTATGGACCGCATGCGTGGTGAAAATGACCACAAGAGTACTTACTTCGAGTTATCACCACGCCTAAGTTTAGGCGAAGTATCTGGTAAAAAACTGTCGTATGGCCCAATCAAAGATGTACTTATTAGTACTACTTGGGAAGGTAACAGTGAAGACGGCAATAACTTCGATAACTTCCTTTATGGTTTTGCAGTTGATTTAGATATCCCATATTTCCAATATGCAAATTTAAACTTCTACCGTGCAAATAATGAGAACATTGACGACGATTATCAAATGACATTCGTTTATGGTATTCCATTAAAATTAGGATCTGAAGATTTCTTGGTAGATGGTTTCCTTGACTGGTCAACTGCTGAAGGCGACCATGCGAGCGAGTTAAACTGGACAACTCAGTGGAAATGGAATGTAGGTAAACACATTTCTCCCGATACACGTCTATACCTAGGTATCGAGCACTCAGTGTGGAATAACAAATTTGGTATTAAAGGTGCCGACGAAAATAACGTTAGTGCCTTGGTTAAATACCACTTCTAAAATCCAAATTTAGAAGATAAAACAGCAAGGAAAGTTCCTTGCTGTTTTTGTTTTTAATCAAGTGGATTACCCACAATATTACTAATAATCCCCTGCATAATATGCCCACCTTGTTCACGACGTAATTCTTCATACCATGCTTGTGTAACTGCTTCATCTTTCATATGTGTCACATCACAACGTTTGCGTGCGCGAAGCACCAATTCATTGGCACGTTCATTGCGCTTGTTTTGATAGCGACGTAAAGCATCCTCTAGCCCCAAAGTATTAATTTGCAGAGAACGCGCTAAATAAATCGCATCCTCCATCGCTTGGCAACCGCCTTGCCCAATATCAGGTGTCGTGCTATGTGCAGCATCACCCAAAATCACCACGCGACCTTTATAAAATTGAGTGAACGGTTCAATATCATGTATTTCTACCCGATTGGTCTTTTGCGGGTCTAAGCGTTCAATAAGCTGCTGTACGGGTTGACACCAATCAACAAAATATTGTTTTAAAAGTTTTTTATATTCATCTCGATTATTATCTAACCCTGCTGGTAAAGGGACATCTAAAAAGAAATAGAACTTTCCATCTGCAACTGGCATTAAAGAAGCTCGCTTGCCTTCCCCCACATAAGTCGTCCATTGCTGGGCCGGGGCTAAATCTTCAGAGATCTCAACCAAACCATTCCAGTTTACATAACCTGCGTAACGGCGCTGCACTTGCTGCCCCAACACATAGCTCCGTGTAAGTGAGTGAGTCCCATCAGCCCCAATTAATAGATCAGCCTGTGTTGAGCTACCATCTGCAAAATGAACCTCGACATAATCAGCTTTGTCTTCAAGGCTGACCATTTTTTTGCCTAAATAAATCTGATCACGACCAAATTCATCCATTAACATATTTTGTAAATCAGCACGTGCAACTGGATAAGGTCGTTGGCCCACTTCTTCAATTAATGGCAGTAAACTGAATTGTGTCATCACATCTCCAGTTAAACCATCCACATAGGCCAAATCATCCATTTGTCCACCAAGTTTGGCGATTTTGTCAGTTAATCCCAGATAGTTCAGACATTTCACACCATTCGACCACAGTGAAATTGCCGCGCCGACGGGAAGAATCTTTTCAGTTTGTTCAAAAATGCGAACTTGGTGACCAAATTTCTTTAATGCAATGCCTGTGGTTAGACCTCCCATTCCTGCACCAATAATCACCACATTCATAACACTCTCCTATAGATATTCACCTATAGGGTGCTTATGCTAAAAACATGCCATCGTTCAAAATTTATTTAGCTTTTCCACAAAACTGGCATGCACCATGCTTATATATTTAAGTATAAAACTCGTCTCAGCACGCTCCGTGTTAGCGCAGTTTTAAATGAAAAATCATGTTTTTAACAAGAAATACGGATACTCCACTATGGCAACATTGCACGCTCCAGCTTTTGAACTTCCTGAGATTTTGAATACGAAAACCAATTTGGCAGATGCCCGAATTGGTGCACAAGTCATTGAGTGTTCAGATGATTTCTTTGCAGAAGCAAAGCGTATGCTGCAATTTGATGCACCTATTTT
Source organism: Acinetobacter sp. D009 (assembly GCF_038562025.1). Lineage (NCBI taxonomy): Bacteria > Pseudomonadati > Pseudomonadota > Gammaproteobacteria > Moraxellales > Moraxellaceae > Acinetobacter > Acinetobacter sp. D009. Next base: position 135,063 of record NZ_CP151886.1, on the reverse strand, counting down.
TGTTGAAGATAAATTTGATGACAACGGCAAATGGATGGACGGATGGGAAACGCGCCGTAAACGTCACGCAGGCTATGATTGGTGTATCGTGAAGTTAGGTGTAAGTGGAAAAATCACTGCACTTGATATTGATACCAGCTTTTTTACAGGAAATTATCCTGCATCTGCATCATTAGAAGCATGTTATGCACCAAATGGGGACCTGTCAGGGGCAAAATGGGAGAATGTTTTAGGAAATACTGAACTAGGCCCAAGCCAGCATCATATTTTTATGGTCAATAATGATGCACTTTTCACTCATATACGCCTTAATATTTTCCCAGATGGCGGTATTGCCCGTTTACGTGTCTATGGTGATGTTCATATTCAGGTAACTGATAGCGAACAAACTCTCGATTTATTGGCTCTCGAAAATGGTGGCCGCGTAGTTGCCTATAGTGATGCTCATTTTGGACACCCGCGTAATTTGATTAACCCAGGCCGTGGCGTCAATATGGGCGATGGATGGGAAACCAAACGCCGCCGTGCACCGGGTTATGACTGGTGTATTCTTGCGTTGGGTAAAAGCGGAAAAATTGAAAAACTTGAAATTGATACGGCTCATTTTAAAGGGAACTTTCCTGCTCAAGTATCTATTCAGGCGGTTTACCTCGAAAATGCAACCGATGCACAGTTAATTCCTCAAAGTATGTTTTGGTCTTACTTACTAGAAGCCCAACCGATGCAAATGGATCATATTCATGAATATGTGAATGAGATTTTACAACATGAAAAAATCTCGCATATTCGTATTAACATGATTCCAGATGGTGGTATTAGCCGTGTTCGTTTATGGGGAAAAATTGCCAAGTCATGATGATGAATACTGTTCAAATTCAGCCCTTAACAATTGAAAACTTTCAGCCCTTCGGAGAAGTCATCTGTTGTGACGGGCATGACTTTTTTCATATTAATGATGCCCACACCGAGCGCTACCATGCGCTCGTTGAAACTGAAATTGAAGGGGAAGCAAAAGCAGGAATTAGTATTTTCCGTAATATTAAGACCAGTGTGCTGCCTTTAGAGATTTCAATGTTAGAGCGTCATCCGAAAGGCTCTCAGGCATTTATTCCACTACAGCAACAAAAGTTTTTAATTATTGTTGCACCCGCTTTGGATGAAAATACTCCTGATATTTCAAAGTTATGTGCTTTTATTTCAAACGGACAGCAAAGCATCAATTATCGGGCAGGCACATGGCATCATCCTTTGCTTACCTTTGAAGCACCAAGTGATTTTGCAGTAGTAGATCGAATTGGAGGGGGAGCGAATTGTGATATTTTTCAATTTCCACATGCTATAAAAATTACGACCTAAATTAAAATATACAGATCTGTCTAATTTAATGGTCTAAACCTTAATAGCAGGAATCGTTGTGGTGATTTCTAACAATCTTAGGTTTATATAAAAAAACCCCGCTAATTGAGCGGGGTTTTTTCATTTTTCTAAACAGTAATATCAGCTAAGTTACCCTTCTGCTCAAGCCACTGCTTACGATCTGCCGAACGCTTTTTCGCAAGCAACTTGTCGAGTAAACCTGCCGTTAAGTGAACATCATCTAGGTCGAGCTGAACTAAACGACGCGTGTTCGGATCCATAGTCGTTTCACGTAATTGAATCGCGTTCATCTCACCCAACCCTTTGAATCGGGTAATTTGCGGATTTCGATTGCCTTTAACATTTTTCAAAATAGCTTCAAGCTCATCATCATCAAGCGCGTAATAGACATCTTTACCAATGTCGATACGGAATAATGGTGGCATTGCTACATACAAATGCCCTTCTTCAACCAATGCTGGAAAGTGTTTAACGAATAAGGCGCATAATAAGGTCGCAATGTGTAAACCGTCAGAATCGGCATCGGCTAAAATACAAATTTTGCCGTAACGTAGTTCAGATAAATCATCACTGCCTGGGTCTACCCCGATGGCAATCGCAATGTCGTGAACCTCTTGAGAAGCGAGTACTTCATCAGAAGAAACTTCCCATGTATTTAAGATTTTTCCACGAATTGGCATGATCGCCTGAAAGTTTTTATCGCGCGCTTGCTTGGCACTACCACCTGCTGAGTCACCCTCGACAATAAATAATTCACTGTCCTCACGTGTTTGGCCAACACAGTCTGCCAACTTACCCGGCAATGCAGGGCCGGAAACAATTTTTTTACGCTCAACTTTCTTTGCTGCTTTTAAACGACGACCTGCTTTAGAAATCGCCATTTCAGCCAGTTGCATCGCGATTTCAGCATGTTGGTTTAGCCAGAGTGAAAAAGCATCTTTAGCAATATTTAAAACAATATTTGATGCTTCTCGACTCGAAAGACGCTCTTTGGTTTGACCAGAAAATTGTGGTTCTTGGAACTTGAGCGACAAGATATAGTTCACGCCATCCCAAACATCTTCTGCCGAGAGTTTAAGATTACGTGGTAACAAGTTACGTAACTCACAGAATTCACGTAACGCCTCAGTAACCCCAGAGCGTAAACCGTTCACATGAGTACCGCCTTGTGCAGTTGGAATTAAGTTGACGTAACTTTCTTGAACCTGCTCACCACCTTCCACGTTCCAACAAATCGCAAATTCACATGCCGCACGATCTGCCTGACCGCTGCTCACAAATGCAGGATTTGGCAAAATTTCGCGGTCTTGCAATTCATCCATCAAATAATCGACGAGGCCATTTTCAAATTGCCATTCAATTTTTTCATCGTTAATTTGATCGATATAAATAATTTTTAAGCCAGCCGCTAAAACAGCTTTAGCCTTTAAATTGTGTTTAAGCGCCTTTAAAGCAAATTTTGGACTATCAAAATATTTAGCTTCTGGCCAAAAATGTACAGTTGTACCTGTCGCACGTTTTGGTGCTTTACCCTCAAGAACAGCTAAAGGTGCTACTGGTTCGCCCTGCTCAAAGGCCATTTGGTATAGGTTACCCTGACGTTGAACTTCGACCTCAACCCGTGTTGATAAAGCGTTTACAACTGAAATCCCCACACCATGCAAACCACCTGAAAACTGGTAGTTATCGGTGCTGAACTTACCACCGGCATGCAGCTTGGTCAGAATGATTTCGATACCACTTTGGCCATATTCAGGGTGAATATCAACTGGCATACCACGGCCGTTATCTTCAACAGACAATGAACCATCTTTATAAACCGTGACACATATTTTGTCAGCATGACCAGCTAATGCTTCATCAACAGCATTATCAATAACTTCTTGGGCTAAATGGTTAGGTCGAGTCGTATCAGTATACATCCCTGGACGACGACGAACAGGGTCTAAACCGGAAAGAACTTCAAGCGATTGAGCCGTATATTGTGTCACGTTGTACGTTTTCCTTATTTGATGGTGTGCGCAAAGAATTCGATCACTAACGGTAATTTTTCTTCAAAATCTTCCATAGCATGATTGCCATGAGCATCCGTCAAAATCAATGAGGATGGCGTTGCAGCACTATAATAGCGTTGTGCTTGACGATAATCCAAAATTTCGTCGCCTTGTTGCAATAAGACGAGTATTTTGTCGGCATTTTCAGGTTGATTCAGTTCCAGTTGTTCTAACTGCCTTAACTGAACATGATCAATTGACCATTGATCATTCACCACATAGGGCATACTTTCAACTTGAAATAACTCATCAAACAGTTTCCATGGTTGCATAGCAGGGTTAATCAGTACAGCTGGAACATTATATTTCGCGACAAAATATGTCGCAAAAAACCCGCCAAGGCTACTACCGACTAGGGCTACATCTTGTAAAGACTCTATCAGCTCTGAAACTTGCTCAACCACTAGATCAGGAGATCTATTTAAGTCTGGCAAATGCACATTTATGCCCAATTCGCTACAATACTGTCTAAGACTCAGCCCTTTAATTGAAAGAGAGCTACTATTAAAGCCATGGAGGTAGATAATATTCATATATTTTCCCTCTAAATTGAGAATAAATTCACATTTTTGTTCTCAGTTTGTATATAAAAACACTATTGTCAGACAAGAAAAACCACTCAACTAACCATTCATCAGTATTTTAAAAACATGTGTTATTTAAACTACTAAGATGGAAACGTTAGCTGCCGTTGATAAAAAGTACAGCTTAAAACGTCGGTTATAACGTATATGGGGAAAAGATATGCCGAGCTTAACACCACTACATGAAACTTATTGTAAATGGGATCGTACGCCACCTAGTCAGGCAGATGTATTAGAAGGTTTAGCTCAACTGTTCAGTACCAGCTTAAATGGTGTACATGAATTAATTCAAGTTATTAATATTGAAGTATTAAAAAATGCTTTTGGTGTGAGTACACAAAATGCTAAAAACTTTCAAAAACGACCATTTGTGCAAAAGGCATATCAGTTTTCTTATGGCGCTTTACAAAAATACGGTAGTTGTTTTTTAGCGCCAAGCTTACGTCATATTATTGAAAAATATCCCACACTTCACGAAAAACCGCTCACCCCGAGCTTACATTTTTTAGTCGGCATTTTGAATGGGATTTTTGGGGATTATCTACTGAAACAGCATAGCCCCCTCGCCTTACCCATGGTGTTATACGATCACTACGGTGCAATACAACAAGGGGAACTTGCAGGCCGTATTGTGATTTTGGCTCATGGTTTGTGTATGAACCATCTGACTTGGTCAAATGCACACTATGGCGGCATTGGTGAGCGCCTGTTAGCGCAGCGTGACCATAACACCATGTTGTATTTAAATTACAATACAGGCCGACGCATTTCAGCCAATGGACGCAGTTTTTCGAACTTATTAGAAGACTTGGTCCAACGTAATCCAAGAATTACCAGTATTGATATCATTGGCCATAGTATGGGCGGCCTAGTATCTCGTAGTGCCTTGTTTTATGGCAAACAAAATATGTATCAATGGATCCATATGGTCGAGAATCTAGTCTGCATTGGCTCTCCACATCATGGGGCAGTTTTAGAGCGCTTTGGCTTTACCATACAAGATAAACTTGGGGCTTTCCCTTTTGTCGGCTTACTCGGTCAACTGGTTAATATTCGGAGTAATGGTATTTTAGACTTACGCCACGGTAGCGTTCGTGATGATGATTGGGAACATATGGATGCCCGTATTGGTATGATGGATGATAACCGTGCGCCTGCTCCACTGCCTTCCCATATCAACACCTTTTTAGTTGCAGGGACCTTAGAATTTGAAAAGGTGCGCAATAAAGCGTTAACCGTAATTGGCGACTACTTAGTGAGTGTAAAAAGCGCGCTAGGCGAACACCCTAACCCACGTTTTCAGCTTAAGGTTCCAGATTCACATAAAGCCGTGTTTTATGGTTTAAATCATTTTGAAATTCAGTATCACTCGAGTGTTGCCGAACAGATCACTCGCTGGTTATATCCTCATGTGAATGATTATGTTCAAGAGGGTATTCAAACCCATATTATTGATATGCCGAACTATAAGCTCGAAGATTTAGAAGGAATTGTAGAGACGTAAAAGAAGCCCAACTTAAGTTGGGCTTTTTTAAATTATTCTAAAAATCATAAATCTATTAATAATTTTTATCTAACCATTTTTTAATCTCAGAAATATTTTTATATTTATAATAGACTTTCCCTTCTGCAATCCCTTCAAAACCCTCTGCATTACTACCTAATATATTTGTTATATTTTTCAGATTTAAAGTCTTATTTTTACTAATTTGATATAGGTTAACTTGATAAATTTCACCTTCAATTTGTGGAGTACAACAGTAATATGATGAGTTAAGGGTAATTAATATAGGAGGTTTTCTTTTATTTGATTTATAAATACTGACAGCTAAAAGTTTAGGACTTTCCTTAGCTGCAAAATCAGAATAATCACCAACAAATATTTTTTTTTCTTGATCTCCTACATAACCTTTAAGATATGAACCTTCCGAAGATTCACATATATAATTATAGAATTTATAATCATTTTTCTTAAATATATTTAAGTTTACTTGTTGGTCAATATTACATTGATCCTTTGCAAATAAATTCTGAGAATATATTAGAGATGATATAATAAACAGAATACTAGTAAAATATTTTTTCATTTCATAAACACTATATTAAATAAAAATCTTTCTTGCCTGAACAAAATGTGCTCGTCGATCAGCATATGAATTTGTAGCTTCATTAATTACTTTTGTTATGGCATCTACCTGTTCTCCATTAGCACCCTTATCAGCAACATCATAAAGCTTAAATTTCAACCAGAATCTAATGGCAGATCTAACCGCATATTTTGGTTGTTCAATTAATTCAGGATTCTTTACAAAATCGACTTTCTCTCCAGGCCATATAGTTGAGTACATATTAGTTAAATCTTGATAATTATTCTTTCCTGTTAATTGTTTTAGTCCTCGGCCTAAATACCTCCAACCATCACCAGGAGAAGTATTACCTAATTTATATTTAGCGCTACGATAATTATCATCGTACATGCGATTAGCAATTACTTCTCCATTTGCTGGTCCTTGGCCTCTTTTATATCCATCAATATCTGCTTGTTTATGATGAGTTCTATAATAGCCAATTTGTTTCAATGCCGTTGGCCCCATATATTCCACTTGTTCTCTCAGTGAAAAAGAGCTACCAACTTCTTGCCTAACTTGAGCCATAAAATGGGCTTGTCTCAATCTAGTATCCAATTTGTAGCCAGTTAAATCGCTATTTAATTCATCTAAAATTGGTTGAATTTTTGTAGCTGAAGCTTTTGGCCACATTTTTTTCATTTGGTCCATTGTAATTAATATATCAACTTTAACATTCTTATTAATCTCTGGATCATTCTGTGCCGTACTGCCTTTTGTTATATCTACATCCAGATGAAACTCAACAGGGTTGTTTTTGACTCGCGTTGCCATATAGGTTTGTGTCTTTAAAGGCTTACCATCAGGCTTATACACCGTAAATTCTAGTTTCTGCCCTACCATGCTTTGTAATGGTAATTTTCCATTCGAAATACTAAAAAGCTGTTTTTTACCATTTTCAACAACTAACATTTCCACATTAGTTTTTTCTACAATGTAGTCACTTCCATCTCGATCTAAAATTTTAATCGTAGATGCACTTTTAAATTTTTCATAAGGCTCATCTAATTTAATAAAAATTGGTTGTGAACTGCCATTAGCAGAATTTATTGAACTTTTTAAAAAAAATGTATCATTTGATGTTAATACTAAGACCTCTATGTCTCTATTAGGTGATGAGCGTACTTCTACTATGCCTTCATCATTTGTATATTTATCGGGCGAATTTCCTTTACCTTTTGGTCGTGATTGAATAGGAAAGTTTTTCATAACTTTTCCATTCATATCAACAATTTTAAAAAAAGTACTTACGATTCCTTTGGTTGAGCTAGATTGCTTTACTTGTTTATATTCATCAATTGTTTTTGGCAACTGAACTTTAATAGGATTTTTTTCTGAGGAATGAATAGAAGAGTTTATCGTTTTAAATACTGTATAATCTTTTTGATTAGGAGGCTTTGCTAATATCTCAACAGTTCTATTTGGTGAAGCCTGAAATACAAAAAGACCGAGTTTATCAGTTTTTTGGCTATTAGCATTTAATGAATCTTTATATCTAGATTGTACATTTAAGTTAATAATCTGCTTTCCAGACTTATCATAAAACTTAGAAGTAATAGTGACTAATTTACTCATTAATCAAAACTCCTCTTCTGTATAGACGTCATCATTTTCTTCGTCATACAAAAGTGTTTCCTCTAAAAGCTCATCAATATTTTCACTATCAGGCATATTTTGCTTTAACTGAATATAATCTGAATTAAAAATCATTGCAGTAAAGTCTGCTTCTTCTGGTGTATAAAACCGTAATGAACTTAAATTATTATTCTTATCAAGCTTATTTTTATGGGTTTTTATAAGGCTATTGTTCTTTTTATTTATAATAAATAGTTCTTTTTTATCTTCCGAATTTATATTCCAATTATAGTTAATTTTATTACTATAAGGTGTTTTTATAGTAGGTAAGCTTATCTTGGGAACAACAATATTTGCACCGCTCATAAATAAATGCTGACCTGCCTTAACCTCAAGCTTGCCCCCAGTTACAGGGAAAATACCCGAACTATTAATCTTGAGTTGTGAACCGTCCGCAGTGAGTATAATTTCTTTTGGGCTAGTTATTTCGATTCTATCTTCTGTTGAAATAATCTGTATCCCTTTTCGTGCAATGATATCTGTACCATCACTTTGTGCTTGTAACTCAATTCTGCCCTTACCTGCATACATTCTTGCTCCATTTTGAGCTGCAAAAAAACTTATCTTATTCTGGGCATGAGCAATAAAATTCTTTTGAGTACTCAGGTTAATACTATCACCAGCAGTTTGGCTAATATGTCCATCTGCACTCAAATGGATGTTTTCATTACTAGTAAGGGCCATACTATTTGGTGCACTTAACACCATAATCGCTTGTTTAAATGCAGCAGCTTTATCTCTGTCTCGCTGTTCAATCTGATCTAAAAAGGTTTTTAAATAATCAAGAACTTCCAATGGATCTGTTTGCTGATTTTTAGCAAGTTCACTTAGAGCTTTGCTGTTGTTTAACCCGCCTTCAAGCTGCTGTTTGGATTCATTCGCATCAAGGTGAAGTCCTTGAGCTTGCTCTTGTGCATAGGTACTAATGAGCATGCCTTTACCTGCACGCACAGCTCCCCAAGCATCTGTTCTTAGCTCAAAGCCTTCACCACGGCCCTGACTCGTCTCTTGTTCTTTCGGGTGGCTTAAATTACCCAAATTCAGCTGTGTTGCTGCATGGCTACTTTGTAATTGGGTACTAATTTGCCCCGTTGTGTCATCAAAGCGTAATTGGTTAAAGCCACTACCACTGATTTCCTGACTGCGAATTCCGCTTAGTTTTTTAGTATCAGGAAGCTGCCCTTTCACATCGAACTTGGTTGGTGAGCGCTGTGCTTCATGGATGCGCCCAGTCACAAATGGACGGTCAATATTGCCATCAAAGAAGTCAATGACCACCACTTCACCAATACGTGGCAAGAAGCGTGCTCCATAGCCTTCGCCTGCCCAAGGAGTCAGTACATCCACCCAAGCTGAGTCGGTATCATTGTCATTGCTACCCGCGCCACCATCATGCCCATGATCATCACTACGAGTAAATAGAAAACGCACCTTAATGCGCCCCCATTCATCGACATGAATAGTTTCTCCCTCTGGCCCCACGACTTTGGCTCTTTGCGGGTAAGCAATTGGGCGATGCTGTTCTGGATTATATTCAGGTGCAGTTTTAATTTGACGGCGTATTAAGGTCAGCTCATTACCTTGGCGCTCAATATCATCATAACCATGTTTATGCCAACGACTTTGGGTTAACAACTGGCTCACTTGCTGATATAAATCTTTTGGTAAGTTATTTTGGTTATAGAAATTTTTAGCAATAATCAGGAACTCTTGATCAGCCCCTTCATGCTGATCAATTTCAGGATGCTCCTGCAGATTAAACCAATAACCAACTTGGCTATCACGGACACTACTATAGGCCTTAAAGTATTTGGCCTGATTCGCATACATGTCAGTGAAGTGCTGATTTAATTTCTCTAGCTGATTACTACTTGAAGCAGTGGCCTGATCTTCCCCTTTCAAATCTTGCATCCAAGCAGGACTAACATGCCATGCTTGCTCAAGACTCAAACTCGCTGAATCAAATTGCTCTGAATGTAGGTGTGTAGTGATAACTGAACCTACACCTTCTTCATGTGCTAGAGCATCAGGTTGCCAACGTTGCACATGTACAGCAGTCGGCTGCAAAGTCCGCACTGCAACAAAACCAGTAATGCTATCTTGATATTCTGTTGCACTACTTCTGTGATAGCGAATACTACGACGTGCTAAAGCTTGGTACTGGCTATTATCATCAATGAGTCTTAGTTTTTGAGGTTGTATAGGTGCAGTAAAGTGAGGAACAAAAAGCTCTGCTTCATCAATTAGCCAGCTAACGCCTTCACTTCGCCATAAGCGTGTAAGAAAGTCATAGTCAGACTCATTGTGCTGCATGATAAATGGGCGAATATCATAACTCTGGCTTAACCCACTGAGGTCGAGACTTAAACTTGTCGCAAAAAGTGGACTTCTTTCTTGCCATTCTTTAAATAAAACTTCAGTGACTTCAATAATGCTTTTATTCATAAAAACACGACTATTACGGCGCTTGTGCCATAAGTTTGTCGCGTCTTTTAAGGTGAGTTTATAAAGCGTTAAAGCACCGTCACTCTGGCCATAACTCGCTTCTGTTACAATTCCAGTAGTTCGAAATAATTCTCCAGAATCAGTGACCTGATCAACGGCAACTTGCACACCTATAAACTGCTTTAATGCAATTTGGGCACTCGTTGAAAGGCAGATCAACTCAGCTTCCAATCCCTCATTTAGCTGATGTTGGCCTTCTATACGTTGTAAAAAAACTTGGCTATTGAGTAATTCATTAGAAAATTGCACATGGACGGCACGTTTCTGCGCACTTAACCCTATTTTTTCCAAAACATTAAAGATATTAAAAAGCATTTTTTATAATCATAAGGATATAAAACGGCTGCACTTTATAAAAAACAGACCTATCTGTCTACATCATTATTCTTTTTTTTAATTTGTTTTCTTATATTTTGACCTATTCCTAAACAATAAAAAGCCCAACATAGTGTTGGGCTTTTTTAAAGAGCTTTAAGCTCTTTTTTTGGTTGTCTTAAATACTGGATAAAAACGGAATAACTGCCATAAACAGACCAGTAATAGTAAGAGGAAATAGACCAATGACCAAACTGGTAAAGATTGACCTAAAAAGGTCCAATCAATTGCTGCACATTCACCTGAACCCGACAATACTTCTTGTAAAACCGTTTTCATTGGTAAGGCATCAATTAAATAGTTTAAACCCGGGCCACAGCTTGGTACTTGATCTGGTGGTAAATGTTGCAACCAGACATGACGTCCTGCTACACCCACTGACCATAAAATTGCAATGCCTGCTAAAAATGCATAAAAACGTTTAACCGCATTGGAAACTGGGTTATGCAAAAAGGCTATGAGTGCTACAAGGCCCATTGCCATTAAGCCAACACGTTGAAAAATACAGAGCGGACATGGCTCTAAACCTTTTACATGTTCCAGATACAACGCAAAAGACATGCCGACTATACTTGCTAAAACAAGTAGTCCACTCACCAAACGGTAACTTAATCGCATGTAAAACCTCGTTTTATTATCGATATTGTTCAAGATATTGATCAAAACTGATCTTGGTATCTTGCTCAAGTTTTTCTTGCTGCTGTAAAGATTGCGCAGCCAACTGTTCAAAATGTTTCAAAGTTTCCACACTAAGCTCATGCTGTTCATAACTTTCAGCATGTAACTGAGCCATGTGGCTACCAAAACTCCAAGTTCCACCATGCTTTAACGTATCGTCAATGACATGGGCAGATAAAGTTTCATCAACTTCATCAATTCGTGCTTGCATGACCGCCAAAGCTGAACCATACAAGTCCGTTGCATAGGTCTGATCGAGTAGCTGTGCACAATCTTGCATTTTTGCAATATATAAACGTGCCCAATCTTCGATGTGATATGACCCTGTTAAATCTGTAATGGTTGCGTTTGGCGCTCGACCTCGGTTGACCACCTCTGTCTGATTTTTCTCAACCAAGTCTTGCTCAGAACATAACAAGTCTGGGCTATCACTTAACAGACAATAAAGTGCTAACACTTCAAGAAAGCCTGCTGTCGTTTCATTAACGCCAATTGCCGAGTATGGATTTACATCTACAGCACGTAACTCAACATAACCAACGCCTCGATTTTTTAAAGCTTGAGACGGTGTTTCACCTGCTTGAGGCACCTGTTTTGGACGTACTAGACTGTAATATTCATTCTCAATCTGCAAAACATGATCATTAATTTGCAACGGCTCACCAGATGCATCATTTAACCCTAAACGGCTAAATGGTGGGTAAGGAGAATGAACGGCTTTTTGTAAACCATCCAGATAGCCAGACAAATTGTTGTAATGAATACCTAAGCTTTTTTGTGCTGAGTTTTGATAGCCTAATCGTCCCATACGGAGTGCTGTAGCATACGGTAAATAGTATGAACCTTTGATTAAAGGCAACAAATGATGTTTGTGTCCGGTCAAGAAACAGCGACATACCGTTGGACTCGCGCCCACCAAGAACATGACCAATGGTGTTAAACGAATAAAATTACGAATAAGGCCAAAATAACGATGGCTACGGTAATCCTGCAAACTTAATGATTTTAATTGTTCGTCAGTTTCATGAGCTTGCAGCTCAGCAAAAAGTGTATCTGGGAAAGATAAGTTGTAATGCACCCCTGAAATAGTCTGCATACGACGACCATATCGAATTCCTAACCCACGGCGATATAGTGTTTTAAAACGGCCAATATTAGAAGTGCCATATTGCGCTAGACGAATGCGTTCTTCATTGTCGTCTAACATACATGGCATAGACAGCGGCCAGAGTTTTTCACCATTTTCTAAATGACGATGTACAACCGCATGTATATCGGTGAGCTCGTGCAGAGCTTCTTCAATGGTTGGCTTAGGTGAGGTAATAAACTCCATCAACGCTTCTGAATAATCAGTCGTAATTTTTGGATGTGTTAACGCCGAACCTAGTGCCTTCGGATGTAACTCTTGTGATAAGAACCCATTACTTTGCATACGTAGGCTTTCACGCTCTATTCCACGTAACATGCCTTGTAGTAGCGACGAATCCACCCAAGCAGGAATAACTGATTGAGATGGTGTAGTGGGTTGACTCATGCATTTGCTCGCTTATTAAAGATCACTATATACAAAATCGTGAGATGATACGGTTACTTATATAATCACATCATTCCAGTTTGGCAATTTTTATCACAATCTTGTTATTTAAGACACGAAAGAATTGTGATTTTATTGAAGAATAATTGCTAAAGAGTTGTCAATATCATGAACGAACAAGACATTTTAAACTTCTGGTTTTCTCCTGAACACCGTTCACTTTGGTTTGCAAAAAGTGATGATTTTGACAAAAAAATCCGTGAAAATTTTTCTGTTGTTCATCGACAGGCAACTCAAGCAGAACTCTGGTCTTGGCGAAAAACAGCAGAAGGTCGTTTGGCAGAGATTATTGTACTAGACCAGTTTTCTCGCAACATCTATCGTGATCAGCCCCAATCTTTTGCCTATGACAGCTTGGCATTAGCTTTGGCACAAGAAGCGATTAGTTTGCAACTCGATGCACAGCTTAATCCAGAGCAACGCTCTTTTTTATATATGCCATTTATGCATAGTGAATCAAAATTGATCCATGAATTTGCCTTGAAACTATTTCAACATCTTGGCAATGAAATTAACTTGAGCTTTGAGAAAAAGCATAAAGTCATTATTGATCGCTTTGGACGCTATCCTCATCGCAATACCATTCTTGGACGTGTTTCTACTCCAGAGGAAACCGAATTTTTATTAGAACCGAACAGTAGTTTTTAAAGCTTCTTAATTTTTAATGCTGAGTCATCTTTGTTTTAATGCTCAGCTGGGAGTTCACCATGAAATATCTCTCTCTTTGTTTAGCCTTAGGCACTGCCTTAACCTTAACTGCTTGTGCAACGACTCCAAGTAAACCAAAAACCTTTGATCAACTTGGTCAGTTCTCCGCATACCCTTTAAATGCGCAAACGTTTCGTATTAGTTTTCAAGCCGATCCGAATATGAGTTACGGTGCAGCTGAAGAAATCACTTTGGTAAAATCAGCGCAAACGACCGTACAAAAAGGTTTCCGCTTTTTTAAAGTACTGAATGACCCAAGTAACCAAAGTCAGAAACCACCACGTCAGGCTGTGGTTTATCCATCTGCTCCAAGCTTTTATCCTTATGGCTATGGTCGTCGCTATCCGGGTTTCTGGCATGATCCGTTCTATGATTTCCCACAAGTGGTCAATATCGACCCTGTTCAAGTGTCGTATACTATTGAATGTTATCGGGATCAAAAGCAGGCTCCTCAAGACGCTTTTGATGCAACCTTGATCTTGAAATCAATCGGACAAAAATATGGATTGAGTCCGACAGGAGCGCTGTTGCCACCACCCGAGCCTCCAGTAAAACAAAAATGAATAGGATAAATTTATGAGCATGGCAGAAGAAGTTCACCACGTGCCCAGTCTTAAACGTAGTAAATATTTTGCTACCCTAGCGCTGATCATCGTCGTTGTGCTGTGGATTGCACTGATGGTAGCCGACCGTTTTCTGCCAGAATACACAGGTTTTATTCATATTTTGATGCTAGGGGCCGAAGCCGGCGTAGTTGGTGGTCTAGCCGATTGGTACGCGATTACAGTTCTGTTTCGGAACCCTTTTGGTAAGTTACCGATTCCTAAGTTTTTACGGGACCATACCGAGATTATTCCGCGTAACAAGGCACGCATTGCAGAGTCAATGGGCCGTTTTGTACAGGAAAATTTTCTTTCGCCTCAAGTAGTCGAAAGAAGCTTAGAAAAAACAGACTTAAGCCTCGCAATTGGTCAATGGTTGGCAAGTCCGCAAAACAATACGCAAGTGGTGCAGCTCATTCAGCAAACTGTACCGAAAATTTTTGAATTTGTGAGCCAAGAGCAAATTGCTAATTTCGTGCAAAACAACAGCGTGCAATGGGTACGTAATACCCAAGTCAACAAACTCGCCAGTGAAATGCTACGTGCAGTCTTGGAAAATGATTTCCACCAAGATGTTTTACAACGTGGTCTCGATATTGCCCATGAGTGGGTGGTACAAAACCCAGATAAAACCCGTGAATTAACCCGAAAAATGTTTAAAGCACTGGGGGTCTGGTCACTTGCAAGAGGTGCAAGCTGGATTGGAATTGATGTTCAACAACGTACAATCGACTCATTGGTTGAAAAAGTAGAATCGATGCTGGCCGACCATGAACACCCATGGCGACAAGAAATTGAAACGATCGCACATTCACTCATGCTGGAGCTAGCGAAACCCGATAGTGTTGCCAGTCAACGCCTTAACAGCGGTAAAGATGCGCTCCTTGATAGTCCTCAAGTTCTAAATTTTATTAGTGGTGCTGTTACCATTTTGTGTGATGCCATTAAAGAAGATTTAATGAAAGTAGACTCTGGCATTGCAATGAACCTGCGAGCTGCGATTCAGCAATTGGGTGAAAACCTTGTTCAAAATGTAAAAGTACGTGAAGTTCTCAACAAAGAAATGACAGGACTTGCCATGAATTTTACGGATCAATATAGCCATAAAATCATACGCTATGTGAGTGAACGCATTCATGAATGGGATTCACGTGAAATGATCGGGAAAATTGAAAATGAAGTCGGTGGCGACTTGCATATGATCCGAGTAAATGGTGTTGTAGTGGGTGCATTTATTGGTTTGACACTTGGTGTAATTCGGGCAGTGATTGAATCAATTTTATAACTTTAAATATTTTTAATAAGAGAACAATATGCTTCAGCTACAGTCAAAATTGGCCACTCAAGGCGTGACTATTTTTAGTACCATGACGGCACTGGCACATCGTCTAGGCGCACTCAACCTGTCACAAGGCTTTCCAGATTTTCCAGCGCCACAAGCCTTACTTGAAGCCTTATCTCAAGCGACTTTAGCTGGACATAATCAGTACCCGCCTGGCGATGGTATTCTCGGCTTACGGGAGCAACTCGCTTTACAATTTCAGCAGCGTGATCAACTTCAACTTGACCCTGTCACTCAAATCACGATTACTCCCGGCGCAACCATTGCAATTTTTTGTGCCATACAAGCCTGCATCAATGCAGGTGATGAAGTCATTATTTTTGACCCAAGTTATGATAGTTATGGCCCTTCTGTCGAGTTAGCAGGCGGTAAAGCTGTTCATATTGCGTTGCAAGCACCTGACTTTAAGGTGAACTGGCAACAAGTTAAAGATTTGATTAATGACAAAACCCGTATGATTGTGGTGAATACGCCCCATAATCCAACCGGTACGATCTGGGCAAAACAAGACTGGTTAGAACTCATTGAACTGATTCAAGATAAAAATATTCTGGTTTTATCCGATGAGGTCTATGAACACTTAGTTTTTGATGGTCAACAACACTTTAGTGCATTGCATTTTCCAGAGCTCAGAGAGCGTAGTTTTGTGATTGGTTCTTTTGGAAAAACCTTTCACGTGACAGGATGGAAAACGGGTTACTGCGTCGCTTCACCTGAGCTAATGCGTTTATTCCGCCAGATTTATCAATATGCGAATTTCTGTGGCACGACTCCTTGTCAGATTGCGCTAGCGCAATATATGGAGCAACATCCAGAACATATTCAAGAGCTTTCTCAGTTTTACCAAACGAAAAGAGATCGATTTAATCAGGCAATTCACAATAGCCGTTTTTTACTAAAACCTTCTCAAGGTACTTATTTCCAAAACCTTGATTACAGTCAAATTCGTCCCGACTTAAACGATGTGGAAATGTGCCAGTTTCTTGCCGAGCAACACAAGATTGTGGCAATTCCAGTTTCGGTTTTCTACGAGCAAGCGCCTGAGTCTTTACGCTTGATTCGATTCTGCTTTGCTAAAAATGATGAGACTCTGCAAAAAGCAGGAGAAATTTTGAATCAATGTTAATAAATTTAGCCACTTAGCACTGTAAAAATACTACAAGTCATTCGCTCCAACTATACTAAGTTGAATATCCGCCCAGCTCAACAAAGAGATGGGCGATGGAGAACACATGCCACCAAGACAGTCCTTAATTCAACAGCAAAATCTATGGAAAACATTTTTTGTTTTCTTGCTACCTTTGATTGCTACCAATATTTTGCAGAACTTGTCAGGAACTATTAACACCATCTTTGTTGGTCAAATGATGGGAGTTGATGCGATTGCTGCCGTCTCGGTTTTTTTTCCTATTTTGTTTTTGCTCCTCGCTTTTATTATCGGGATTTCAACGGGTACTACTGTTTTAGTAGGGCAAGCATGGGGCGCGCAAAATATAGAAAAAGTCCAAAGTGTAGTTGGTTCTACCCTGTTTATGACCATCATTGGTGGAATTATTACCGCGATTATCGGTGTGTTTTTCGCCCATGATATTTTGGAGCTTTTAGGTACAGATCCCAAGGTAATGCATCTTTCTTTGCCTTATGTGCAATGGATGCTGGCAGGTAGTCCACTTCTGTTCGTTTATATTATCTATACCTCAATTTTACGTGGTGTGGGAGACAGTACGACCCCTTTACTGGCCCTTGCTTTAACCAGTGTAATTGGTTTAGTGATTACCCCAATATTACTTAAAGGTTATTTTGGCTTACCTGCTCTTGGGATTATTGCTCCAGCAATCGCAACGATCACGGGTTATGTGGCTATTTTGATTTTTCTCGCGATTTATCTAAATAAGAAAAATCATCCACTTCGCCCGAATCGTCAGCTTCTGCAACATATCCGTCATAATCCAGAACTAAGCAAAATCATATTACGCTTAGGCGTCCCAACTGGTATTCAAATGATTACGACCTCAATGGCGGGTTTAGTTATTGTTGGGTTGGTTAACCATTATGGTTCACATGCTACAGCAGCGTATGGTGCAGTGAATCAGGTGCTCAACTATATTCAGTTTCCAGCGATTTCGATCTCCATCGCAGCCTCAATTTTTGCAGCGCAAGCGATTGGTGCGGGTAAATCAGATCTATTAGCACGAGTAACTCGCACGGCTCTGGGAATGAACTTTTTATTTACAGGTGCCTTAATTGCACTTGGTTATCTATTTTCAAAATATTTAATGGCTTTGTTTATTACCGACCCAACTGTGGTGGTGTTAGGTCAACAGCTGTTATTTATTGTACTTTGGGCAATTTTATTCTTTGGCGCAGGTGCCATTTTTGCATCTATCATGCGTGCGAGCGGCACCGTGACTGTTCCAATGCTGATTAATATCTCTGCCATTTTATTTATTGAAATTCCATGTGCTTACTGGTTTAGCTCAATGTGGGGGCTTAAAGGCATTTGGGTTGCCTATGCCTTGGCATTTGTCAGTCTATGTATTATTCAAGGCTTGTATTATCAATTTATCTGGAAGAAAAAGACGATCAAAGTTCTTATTTAGAACCATCCAAGCCACATAAAAAAAGCCATCAATTGATGGCTTTTTTGCATTGAAAATTATTTCATTAACTTAGTCACAATGGTTGAAGCACGTTGGTATCCGGTTGGGAATAAACGCTGGAATGCATCAAGAATTTTTGCATCACTACCAATCAATAAACGGCGTTTATTTTTCAAAACAGCATCCAAGATTTGACGGGCAGCTTCTTCTGGAGGAGTACGAAGTAGCTTGTCAAAGTTTTGAATCGATTTAGTCGGGTCCATACCTAAACTAGTCAAACTGTCACTCATTTTTGCAGCTTTAGCAATATTGGTACGAATTCCTCCCGGATGTACACACAACGAGCTTACGCCACTTTTTTCAATATCCAACTCTTGGCGCAATGACTCGGTAAAACCACGTACAGCAAATTTGGTTGCATTATAGCCAGACTGTGTAGGTTGGGCAGTCAGACCAAATAAGCTCGAGATGTTAATAATGTGTCCATCTTGAGTTTGCTTAATGAACGGTAAAAATTCTTTCGTACCGTACACAACACCCCAGAAGTTAATTCCAACAATCCATTCTAAATCTTCGTAGGTCGCACCTTCGACAGTTGAACCTAATGCAACGCCAGCATTGTTAAAAATCAGGTTAACAGAACCGTGATCTTGCACAGTTTCTTGTGCCCACTGCTTTACTGCTTCACGATCAGATACATCAAGCTTTTTGGTGGTAACAGTAATATTGCTGTAAGGCTTTAAAAGCTCGACAGTTTGTTGTAATCCTTTTTCATTAATATCACTCAACGAAAGATGGCAGCCCTGTTTTGCCAAAAGAATTGCTAACTGTTGCCCAATGCCAGAACCCGCGCCCGTAATTGCAGCGACTTTGTTTTTAAAAGTTTTCATTGTCCATCCTTTGTTTTTCGATATTTGCACAGTCGGTTCATTGCATGTGCAGTTCAGACATCTTCAATATAATTTTGACAATATTCATTGTCAATATAGTACACTGTAATTTCAGATAGAATGGCACAATTCTTCTGAGGGCTTTATCATAGTGAGCATATTTGGCCAAAACCTATAAATTAGGACACCATTCATTAGGAAACGACTTATTTATGGCGACTAACGACTCAACCAGTAAAAAGAAAACAAAAAGTGTGAGTAAAGAACGTCAGTTCAAAGGGTTATCTCTATCTGAACGTAAAGAGGCACGCCGTGAAAAACTGATTGAAGCAGGTATTGCGACCTACGGAACACTCGGTTTTTTTTCAGTGACGGTAAAAGATGTATGCCAAGAGGCAAAACTCACAGAACGTTATTTTTATGAATCATTTAAAAAGAGTGAAGATTTATTCCAAACCATCTTTTTAAAAATGATTGAAGAATTACAGCAAAACTTAATGCAAGCCGTGATTAAAGCGGCACCCGATCCAGAAAAAATGGTGGATGCTGGTTTAAGAGCATTGCTGACGACATTAAAAGACGACCCAAGATTAGCTCGTATCATCTATGTCGATGCCGTTTTGGTACAAGAGTTACATAATCAGGCCACCATTCAAGAAACACTTGCGCAATTTGATCGTATGATTCAAGCCTTTGTTATGTTGACCATGCCGCAAATTCAACACCATGAAAATGAGCTTTCTTTAATTGCAACTGGCTTAAATGGATATGTCACTCAAATTGCGATTCGATGGGTCATGGGAGGGTTTGAGCAGTCGCTTGAGCAGGTTTTAACCGCATGCCGCATCGTTTTCTTATCTTTATTAGCGCAAGTTTCAAAATAATATTAAAGTTTTTTGACAGCCATAAATATGCAAAACCAGTTAAGCTATTAAAGTGATAAGCTATTGAATAATTTTAAGAAAATTAAAGTCTTTATGTCACAATTTGGTCATACCTTTGCCTTAGTTTTGTCACAAATTATTGCTAAATTTAATTTTATAGACTTTTCTGCAATGAAATTGTCATAATTAATCTTTGTAATAAGCCTGTCATAACTACAAAACGGTTCACCGTTAAATCTATAGGATATTGCGCTGTGAAAGATGACTATATTTTAATTGTCGATGATGAGCTTCCTATTCGCGAAATGATCCATACTTCTTTGGACATGGCAGGCTTTCAGTGTTTACAGGCTGAAGATGCCAAACAAGCTCATCAAATTATCGTCGACCAACGTCCGGCGCTTATCTTGCTTGATTGGATGTTACCTGGAGGCGTAAGTGGTGTCGATTTATGTCGCCGCTTAAAACGAGATGAAAACCTAGCAGAAATTCCAGTCATTATGTTGACTGCTCGCGGAGAAGAAGACCACAAAGTACAAGGTCTTGACGCAGGTGCAGATGACTACATGACTAAGCCTTTTTCAACACGTGAACTGGTTTCACGTATTAAGGCAGTTCTGCGTCGTGCTAATGCATTAAGTGGCGAAAAAACCATTGATGCCAATGGCTTAATTCTTGATCCTGTAAGCCAGCGTGTTAGCTTTGGCAACAGCATTTTAGATATGGGCCCAACTGAATATCGCTTACTTGCATTTTTTATGACCCATCCAGAGCGTGCATATACACGTGCCCAGTTGCTCGATCAGGTATGGGGCGGTAATGTATATATCGAAGACCGCACTATCGATGTGCACATTCGCCGTTTGCGTAAAGTTTTAGAACCTTTTGGTGTAGACCGATTTGTTCAGACTGTGCGTGGAACTGGCTACCGTTTCTCAACACGTGCAGATTTAGCCGCAGGTTAACCAAGATTTATGTATGAACCCTACCCCGTCCCTGAACAGGTACGTGAACAAAAGCTTTCTCGCTACAGTAGTTTATGGACGTTTGCCAAACAAGATTTACGGCTTTTATTATTTTTTCTAATTATTGCCGGTTTAGTCGGTTTCGGTATTGGGTATTTCTGGAGCTGTATTTTTATCGCCTTCGTGGTGTTTTTTACACTCCAGTTGCGTTCTTTATATCTGGTCAATGACTGGATTGCGAATAAACCTTATGACGTTCCTCCAAACCTTAACGGGATTTGGGGGGCATTGTTATTTAATGTTTACCGTGCTCAGCGTCAGGAACGAATTGTTCAGGCCGAAATGGTCGGTTTAATTGACCGGGCTCAGTCTTCATTAGTTGCTCTTGCTGAAGCGGTTGTACTCATTGATGACCAACATCAAATCGAGTGGTGGAACCCTGCTGCCGAACGTTTGTTAGGAATCAGTCCTCTCGACCGTGGCCGCAACTTATTAACGATTTTACGTCAGCCAACCTTTATTGAATATTTTAACAATATTGATCAGGCACCCGACGGGATTAAGCTTCACTCAAATTTTGATGATGACCGTTATGTACAGGTTAAACTCACAAGATTTGGTGGAGAAAGTCGTTTATTGGTGGCTTACGACGTGACTCGTATGCATAACCTTGAGCAAATGCGTAAAGACTTTGTCGATAATATTTCGCATGAGCTTCGTACACCATTAACGGTGCTCAGTGGTTATATCGAAACCTTTACCGATCAGGAAGATATTAGTCCACGCTGGAAACGAGCCTTTGATCAAATGCAGTCACAAACCAAGCGTATGAATGCTTTGGTCAATGATTTACTGTTGTTATCAAATTTAGAAAATAACAAGAAAATCGCAAAAAACCAGATTATTGAAATGCCGAGTTTAATGAATCAATTGTTTGATGATGCTCAGGCCTACAATGCCGATTATGGACACACGCTCAATTTACACATTGATAGCCACTGTGACCTGATTGGTTCCGACATGGAAATTGCCAGCGCGTTTAGTAACTTAATTACCAATGCCATCAAGTACACGCCAAAAGGTGGAACTATTACCATTGGTTGGCATGATGATGGTGAACATGCTTACTTTAGTGTGCAAGACACAGGCATCGGAATTAACCCTAAACATTTGCCACGACTGACTGAACGCTTCTATCGTGTTGATAGCGACCGTAGTCGTCAAACAGGTGGTACAGGTTTAGGCTTAGCCATTGTAAAACACGTGCTTATGCAACACGGCGCGTATTTAGATGTTCAATCTAAAGAAAATGAGGGATCAACATTTACCGCAGTTTTTCCAAAAGAAAGACTCTATAACATGACCTAAATTTGGCCCTCTCACATTCAAAAAGCCGACTCATGAAAAGTCGGCTTTTTTGTAGCATTTAAACCAATTTACTTAAAATTAGAGCAATAAGATTTTGTCTGATTTTTCTCTATTACGTTTAAAAAACTAGTGGCAAAAGTATTACTTTGACGCAATGCATCACGGTGATCGCCACCATCAATCGTTTGATAAATAGTTGGTTTTTTTAATTTACATAGCTGCTGATAATAAGCAGATGTTCCTCTAGGGTCGACTAAATGATCTTTAGAACCCTGAACAATCATTAACGGTACGGTAGGCACCATATTTTCAATAGACTGCTGTTTTAAATAAGCTAAAAGAGGTTTTAAATCTGCATTAGGGCGAAATATGCTAGAAGGAGACTTCTTCAAATCAGATTGAAGTTCAGATAAACAGCGGCTACGCGCTTGAGTTAGCACCGTATTCATTTCTGAACTGACTAAGTTTTCAGGAACAATGCTTGGTTCTGCTGCTTGTGCTCCCAATAACACAATTGGGAAAAAAGCAGCCACACTAGGTTCTGGGTTCGGATTAGTTTTCACATATTCTGCAATGCCTTCGTATTGATAGCCGCCTGGCGCAAGAGCGATTGCCCCTTTTAAATCTAGTTCGGGAGCATCTTTTTGACCATAAGCCGCCACTGTAATAGCAGCAGCCCCGCCTTGACTATGCCCCATCACCAACCACTGTTTATTGAAGTCTTTTGGCTTGAGCATATGTAATGCACGCACTGCATCAACCACTGTATGCAGTTGGCTCTTTGCATTCATGTAAGGATGCCCACCCGGTGTACCTAAACCTTGATAATCAGGTGCAACAACCGCATAGCCTCGTGCAAGCCAACCATCTAAAGCTTTGGAAGCAACTTCCTGATATGAATGAACTGGTCCACCGGCATAATCACCCGAAGGTGCACAAGTATCAGCAACCCCAGTCGTACCATGCGCCCAAGCAAGTATCGGCCAGCCATTTTTTGGTGGCGTTCCTTTTGGCAATAAAATAAAAGCCGATGCAACAATAGGTTCGCCCTGAATACCTCGACTACGATAATTTACTAATAAGCGCTGATCTGCATGAGGAAACAAATCCGTCACAGCTTGCTGTTCTAGCGACAATATTGAACCCGGTTTTTCGCTCACAATTTGCTTACCCAAATCTGTAATGGGAGCAGCCATAGCAGAACCAGACACCAAACAAGCGCTGCTAAATAAAATTTTTAAAAAAGAATTACTTTTTCTAATCAAGGGATTACTCCTCTATTATTTACAATATATCTATTTAAATAATTAATTTATAAAATATAAATTACCATAGAATCTTCTATATTTATATTCAACTCAAAATAATTTACATTTATATAGTCTCTTAAAATCTCATTAAAATATATTTTAAAGAAATGTATTATAAATATCGTTTCAAAAATTAATCCCATTTCAATAATAAAAAATATATGCTGATATTTTCTTAATTACGATAGCGATTAAAATGCCAAAACAAAAATTTATACCCTACCTGATTTTTCTTATTCTCGGTTCTCTATCTATCCATAGTTTTGCAGATGTACAAGTATATGGTCCGGGTGGGCCAGCACCCGCTATGAAAGAAGCCGCCAAACAATTCACCAATAAGACAGGAATAACAGTTCATGTGACTTCTGGTCCTACTACTCAATGGTCTGAAAAGGCGAAACTAGATGCAGATGTTATCTATAGTGGTTCCGAAGCCATGATGTCTGATTTCGAAAATACATTTTCTGAGCAAATTATAAAAGACTCGATAGAACCTTTATATTTACGCCCCGCAGCGATTTTAGTGAGAAAAGGAAATCCTAAAAATATTAAAGGATTTAAAGACCTCGCTAAATCTGGCGTTAAGGTTTTAGTTACACATGGTGCAGGTCAAGTTGGTATGTGGGAAGATATCGCTGGCAGATCTGGAAATATTCAATTAACAAAAGCTTTTCGAAAAAATATTGCCACCTATGCAGCCAACACAGGTATTGCCAAGAAAAACTGGGAAGAAAATACCAGCTATGATGCTTGGTTAGTCTTTAATATTTGGGGAATCAGTAACCCAGACATTGGGCAAATTATACCTATCGAACCAGAGCTAGTTGTCTATCGTGACACAGGCGTAGCCTTGACTAAACATAGTTTAAAAGATGCCGAGGCTAAACGTTTTGTAGAGTTTTTATCGTCTCAGCAAGGTAATGCTATTTTCAAAAAATATGGTTGGACTAAATAAAAAAGGGAGCTTGGCTCCCTTTTTTATTATTTACTCTCAAACTCTTTAAAATCAGCTTTTCTGATTTTTGCATGAATACCTTTGGTTTTATCTACTACTTGTGAAACTTCAAAATCCGTTGCTGCGCTTAAATAGGCATACGCTGTCGCTTCATCAATACCGTATTCTTGGTTTAAGAAACGAATGGCTTCACGTGTAGATTTCTTCATCGCTTCATCAAGATCTTCATCTAGACCTGGCGTAATCCAAAACTCAGCATTTTCAGCTAAAGGTTGTTTTAGCTCTTTGCCCGGTATTTTGTCCTTACCTGCTTTGAGTAAGGTAAATTTCAACGTGGCGCGGGCTGAAGCTTCTAGTGCCGTTAATGCTACTTCGCCATCCCCTTGCGCGAAATGACTATCACCCGTATAGAATAATGCGCCTTTGACCTGAACAGGATAATAGGCTGTTGAACCTGCACCTAGTTCATTAATATCAATATTTCCACCATACATTGCAGGTGGTACAGAGTGAACAGGCTCAGACGTATTGGCTGCTACCCCCATAATTCCCATAAAAGGATAGAGCGGAAAACGTATTGATTTACCAGATTCTGTTTTTAATACACCTTCGTATTCACCTTTAGCATTTTTTTCGATTGGGGTGAAAATCGATACATTTCCATAACGTTCAGGATGCTCAGCCGATGCATTTTCTTGCTTTGCTTTTTTAGGAAACTCCCCTACTAAAGCACCTTTACCATGTCGATTTGAAATCACACCGTAAGGAACACGTGGCTCAACTTTAAGTACTTCAACTTTCAGAATATCACCGGGCTGTGCGCCTTCAATTGCAACAGGGCCTGTCACAATATGCGGCCCATCTTTATGAAAATCATGCTTTAAATTTGACTGCGTAATTGTTTTTGCATCTTCCAAGATTTCATTAGATTTGACACCTTTCGATTGAAAGAACTTTTCAGCATTACGCCCTTGGTCTTCAAGCAAACCTTCATGAGAAACCGTATCAAATGTCACAATACTACCCGACGGAACGGTAAGGACGGGTTTGGCATCCCGATTCGGTAAATAACCCCATGTAATGGTATTTAAAGTAGATGGAACGTAATAATTACCTTTATATTCCCCATTTTGAAGTTGAGTAGGTTGTTTTGAAATTTGATTTAAAACTTTAAAATCATTGGCATGGGTGAGTGAAATACAAAGTACAGATAAAACCGAAGCTGTCAGGCGTTTAACTTTTAACATGATTTCAGAACCTAAAAAATATGAAAGTTACAGTAAAGTCCTGAACAAGTAGCAAGCATTGTGCCAAGGCTAAAGTTGTGTAATATCTAAAAAGTGCTTCATGCTTATAAAAAACTAAATAAATTTTTTAGATTTAATAACTTATCTTCAAATAAAATTAAAACCTCGACTTAAGTCTAACTTAAATATTTCTTTCTATTTTTATTTATTAATTTTCAGTCATATTAATATTTTTGCTCTATCCAGATACATATTTATACACTAGCTTATATAACGTACCAACTTAGATCACTTAATAATAATTATATTTCTATATAATATAAATCCAAACATAATTATATATTTTAGGTTTATATAATTTAAATCAAAAAAAACCCTGAATAATTAAAGTCAGGGTTTACTTGTTTTTAGGGAGCTATATAACGGACTAAACGGTATGTCCCATGCGCTCGCCCATTACAACTACAGACTCAGCTTTAAAACGTTGTTCCCATTCGATCTTATCTTTTTCAAATAAAATAACAGCTGTAGAACCTAAATAAAAACGTCCAAGCTCAGCACCTTTCTCTAGCTTTAACTGATGATGTTGCAATTCGATACGGCCTGAAGGTTTTACCTTGCCTGTTGCCACAGTTTCAATACCTGCAACAATCATCGCACCCACTAGAACAACAGCCATACGGCCAAGTTCAGTATCGAACAAACACACCATACGTTCATTACGAGCAAATAATCCAGGTACATTTTCAGCAGTGACCTGATTTACCGAAAATAGCTCGCCTGGCACATATAATGTTTCTGTTAATGTCCCTGCAAATGGCATATGAACACGATGGTAATCACGCGGTGATAAATAAACTGTCGCGAACTCACCGTCTTGGAATGGCTGAGCAAGTTGTGGATCGCCAATGAGTTTCTCTACAGAGAAACTTTGACCTTTTGCTTGAAATACTTCACCCGCAGTGATCTTACCAATTTGGGAAATTGCACCATCTGCTGGTGAAACAATGCTATCTGCATTTTCATCAATCAGACGTACACCTTCTTTTAATGCACGGGTAAAAAAGTCATTAAAAGATTTATATTTCAGTGCATTGCCTTGTTCAGCAATCGATAAATCAATCCCATATTTAACTTTAAACGCATGAATAACAGCGTTTTTCACAACTGGATTTTCACTCGCAGCAACTTTACCTACCACACGGCTCAATTGATGCTGTGGTACAAGGTTTTGTGCCTTAATAAATAATTCTTTTTTTAATCGAGATGTGAAACTCACGACGGTGATTCTCCAGTAATAATAGGACTATCGAGGCGATTGCCCCATTCACTCCACGCACCATCATAGGCTTTTGCTTCCCAGCCCAAGAGTCTAGCCAGAATATAAGCCAAACCGGAACGGTGATGTGACTGGCAGTACACAACTACAGGTTGTTGTAAATCGAACCCAAGTTGTTCAAGGCGCTGCCGCGTGCGTTCAAGCGGATGCAATTTTAGATGATTTTGACGATTAAGTGCAGTACTCCATTCAAAATGGAGGGCATTTGGAATGTGACCGCCGCGTCGCGCTGCTAAACGGACACCACTATATTCATCACTCGTCCGGCAATCCCACAGTTGCACACTTTCTTGCTCAACTTGTTTGCGTAGCTCTTCATAGTTCACACGGAACTGAGCGGCATGTGATAAATCAATTTGAATTAAGTCTGTAACAGGAGAAATTTTTTCAACTTCTGCTGTAGTTGGTAAGCCTGCACCTAACCATGCATGGATACCGCCATTAATTAAACTGGTACGGGTGAATCCTAAGCAATGCAAATTCCAGATTAAACGTCCTGCCCATGCTCCACCTTCATCGTCATAGACCACAACATGATGATTCGGTGAAATATTCAATTTCTCAATTAGTGCTTGCAAACCTGCTTCATCTGGCAAAATGCCAGTGGCTTCTTCTTGTTGAGCCACTAACCATTTAGGCTGTAAATGAATGGCATGTGGAATATGGAGTTGTTCATAAACCGATGCACGGCTCAAATCTATAATGCGAATATATTCATTGCCTAAATAAGGCACTAATTCTTCTGCTTCTATTAATAAATCGAGTTTAAAATCAGGGAGTGTCATCGTCATGGTTTCTTTTTATACCAGCTTATTTTCAATCTTAGCATAAGCATATATCTAACAAACTCTGATTTTCTGCTACGCTTTAGCAGAAAATCAGATATCAGCATTCTCACTTTTAAAAATAAAAAATAGCGAGACTACTTTTTACTTAAACCACTTCTTCAAGTTCTTCGATTTCAAAAACCTGACGTAAATAGGCCAAGAAAGTATCATTGTCAGTCATGGTTTTACCCGGACTATCAGAGATCTTCGCAACTGACTGACCATTACATTCAACCAGTTTCAGCACAATATTTAGCGGCTTTTGCCCCATATCGTTGGTTAGGTTAGTACCAATACCGAAACTCACCTGAAAACGATCTTTAAAGTATTGATGCAATTCCCATGCCTTTGGCAAATTAAGGCCATCGCTAAAGGTCAGCATTTTGGTTTTGGTATCAATTTTTAATTTACGATAGTGCGCATAAGCCTTATCACCCCATTCATACGGGTCGCCACTGTCATGACGTAAACCATCAAATAGTTTGGCAAAATACAGGTCAAAATCACGTAAGAAAGCGTCCATTCCTACCACATCAGTTAGGGCAATTCCTAAATCTCCACGGTACTCTTGTACCCACGTTTCTAAAGCAGCTTTTTGGAAATCACGCAAACGTACATCAAGTGCCTGAAACGCTTGTAGGAATTCATGTGCCATGGTCCCGATCGGTGTAATGTTAAGCTCTTTAGCCAGCAACACATTACTTGTACCCCGGAACACATTTGGTACAGTTTTATGAAATGCCGCTACGACATGTTTTTGCCAAGCAAAGCTATAACGACGACGTGTACCAAAATCAGAAACTAAAAACGGTGGATCGTTTGGTTGTTGAGATTTTTCATATTGCTGAATCAAATCGAGTTTTGCTTGTAAACGGCGTTCGCCTTCGGCCCAAACTTGATCTGTTTTGATACGGCTAAAATACAACTCATTTACAATGGCTAGGACAAAAATCTCGAACATCATCGCCTGAACCATCGGTCCTTCAATATGAATATCTAATCGGCCTTCTGCATCAATACTAGCCTGAATAAAACGACGTTTGAGTTGGAATAATTCTAAGTAATCGACAAAGTCGCTTTTAATAAATCGTAATTTTCTTAAATATTGTAGCTCGTCTTCTTTATATTTGAGATTACATAAATGGTCGAGTTGCTCGTTTAAGTCATCCAAAATATCCACTAATGGATAGACTGTATCTTCTAAGTTTCTGCAACGAAAATGATAGACACTATGTGTTTGTGGGAATTTATGCAGAACCACTTGTAGCATCGTAAATTTGTACAAGTCTGTATCTAGTAAAGAATGGATAATTGGAGACATAGTCAATGATTATTCGCTTGCTTCTTAGCATTAAAGCATATTTTTATGGATGAATTATGAGGTTTTATACCATTGTTGCAGTTCCATGAAATTTCCTTTTAAAAATCATTTAATTTAAATTCTGCTAAACTACGTTAATTCAATTAATTATAGAAATTTGCTTTAATTATGCGCGCTTTAATACAACGAGTTCTTGAAGCCAAAGTGGTTGTAGACGGTGAAACTACAGGCGAAATCCAACACGGCCTACTGGTGTTTTTAGGCATTGGCCGAGATGATACTTTAGCTATTGGCCAAAAGCTTATTGATAAGATTTTGAAATATCGAATTTTTGATGATGAACAAGGCAAAATGGGCTGGAATGTATCTCAAGCAAATGGTGGAATCTTGCTTGTGTCACAATTTACCTTGATGGCACAAACACAAAAAGGTTTACGCCCAGACTTTGGTCCAGCCATGCCACCTAGCGACGCAAAAGCGTTATATGAACAACTGGTTGAATATACACATTCTCAATTTAAAAACGTTCAAACTGGAATTTTTGCAGCTGATATGAAAGTTCATTTGATTAATGATGGTCCGGTGACATTCAATCTAGAAGTCGAAGCATAGATATAAAAAAACTCCCATTTTGGGAGTTTTTTTATATCTGGATATTAACGTCCAGTTTTCTCTTTAATAAAAGCACGTGCCTGACGTACTTTATCTTTTACTGGTTTTGGTAACTTAGGCGGAATGAGCTTAGCAACTTGGTTGAACCACACCAATAGGCTGAAGTCACCTTCCATTTTAATGCTACCGTCTTGCATACCCGTCATAAATGCTGTTGGGTCACCTTTGATCAAAGTTTTTACACCTTGCTCACTGTCTGCAAATTGCAAAATAAAATCAGCTTTTTCAGGTGCGCCTGCAACGGTATCAATCTGACCATTATTAATAATGATCTGACGTGCAACACCTAAATCTGTACCGATCTGAATACGGAATGCGCGGTCATGAATCAGTTCAATAAACTTAGGGCTAGTACGCGCCAACTGCTTCATACGCAGCACTAAACCTGCTACCAACAAATCTAATGGGTCTGTACTGACATCAACGAGAGGTAACTTGACTACAGGTATGGAAGAAAGTTTCATGAACATTCACGCCTATTGTATTTTTATGAAAACTTTAGAGCAAAACTTAGCAACGACATACCATTGCCTGTGTTTTATGCATCAATTGATATTTTTTAGCTGGCAACGCAATCTAGATGAAACGTCAACAGACCCATCTATCGTAGCATAACTGGCTATTTTTTAATAAATGCTTTGTATAATAAAAATCACGTTTCGTAAATGAAAAAGGCATGCTGTGCATACCTTTTTACCGTTAGATAACAATTTAATTATCGGCTAGAACATTGCTGCTGATCATCTTCATATACTGGCGTGTGTTCTATATATTGGCGATTTGCCAATGCCTTTTGTGCTTGTTTATCCTCACGTAACAAAATAAATGTAACCATTACCATCGCTAGACTTAATGCAGTTAAATAACTATATGTGACTGGCATTTCAAAAGTGACTTGAACTCCAAAACGGACCACTTCCAATAGCCCCCAAAAGAACATCCCTGCAAGCATAAAACCAAGCCAACGACGGTAAGGAGAAAAGAAAACAGCAACAAGCGCGACAGCAATTAAGCTGAATCCGGCGATAGCGGCAAAATTCGCTGTTACCATAGAAACCTCCGTCTTAATGAAAACGTCTAAAAACATTCGGTCTTTAATACCCGACCTCATTCCAAAAACAACTTTAATTCATGATTTGTGTTGAAGCTTACGATGCATTATGGATGTTTTTTTTTAGAAAAAAAGACCCGTTTTTTCTTAATGCGACATACTTTGTCGCAACATTCTTTTGTCATTACATTTTTGTAAAATTCAAAAAGTTCGATTCCCTATATGGCATCAATTCTGGCGTGTCATTACAAAAAAATATGCTGTTTTTAAGGACCAAAATAAGTTTTTTTCAGATTTTTTTATTGCCTTTTTTCTGTGCAAAATTTTGTCATAACTTGCTTGTTTTTATGACTATTCTGCATAAAAAAAGCGCTACTCTGAAGTAGCGCTTAAAGCTTATTCATATAGGTTAAGCACGATTTAAATCTTTATCATGCATACCCAGTAAATACAGCACACCATCTAAACCAACACTTGAAATTGCCTGATTTGCATTTTGGCGTACTAATGGTTTTGCACGATAAGCAACACCTAAGCCTGCAATCGCAAGCATCGGTAAATCGTTTGCACCATCGCCTACGGCCATCGCTTGCTCTAAAGAAATTCCCATCTTATTTGCAAGTTCGCGTAATAACTCAGCTTTACGGGCACCATCAACAATTGCACCTTTTACTTCGCCTGTTACGAAGCCGTCTTGCACATCTAAAATGTTAGCGTGAACTTCATCAATACCGAGTTTGCCTTGTAAATACTCAGCAAAATACTGGAATCCACCAGATAAAATTGCTGTTTTATAACCAAGTGCCTTTAAGGTCGAGATAAGACGTTCTGCACCTTCGGTAATGGTTAAACGCTCTGCAATTTTAGGTAAAACAGCAGCATCAAGCCCTTTTAATAATGCAACACGTGCACGGAAGCTTTGCTGGAAATCAAGCTCACCTTGCATCGCTCTTTCAGTAATTTCAGCAACTTGTGCGCCTACCCCTGCTTCAATCGCCAACTCATCAATCACTTCTTGTTCAATTAATGTTGAGTCCATATCGAAACACACCAAACGGCGATTACGGCGATAAGCGTTGTCTTCTTGAACAGCAACATCGATATTTAGTTCGCTTGAAAGAAGTAAACATGCAGCACGCATGGCTTGTGCATCTAAAGTTGGGCCGCTACTTAAACCAAACTGTACACAGGCACGACGTGGAAATTTGTTATCTCCTTCGAAGTCTACACGACCTGATAAACGTGTTACCGTTTCGATGTTAAAGCCTTGGCTAGACACAATTTTTGTAACTGCTTGTAAGTGTGCCGCAGTGAGTTCTGGGGCTAAAGCCGTGACGATATAACGAGTACGTCCGCCTTCACTTACCCATTGATCGTATTCTGCGCCCGTGATTGGTTTAAAGCGCACTGTTAAGCCAATATCATGTGCTAAAATCAGAATCTCTTTCATTGCCAATGCGGTCGCAGTTTCATTATCAGAAGCGACCACAATGCCTAATGTAAGTTGATTATGAATAACAGCCTGACCTACATCCAGTATTTGCAATGAATGTACGGATAGTACTTGCATTAATCGGGTAAACTGGTTTGGTTGGTCCGGTCCTAAAAAGGATATAAGAATGATTTCTCGCATGAATTGACTCTAGTCTGAGTGACAACTATTGTAAGAATCATAATCGAATTTCAATATAATTGCCTTGGAAGTTTAACTTGATTGCGCCTAGACAAGGGCTATTTGCTAGCCTACTGATCGTTAGTTTTGCATTGCATACCTTTTTATTGGTCATTGCAACGACACACCAGCTTAATGAAAACCGTGCGAGTCAAGGTCAGCTCATGACCAGTCAGCTCGTTGCAGACAGCTTATCTGAGCTTGAACCTGCTAATACGGTGTCTTTAGCTCTGATTGCCAATCGCTATGCGACCAATCCAAGTGTTGCGTCTATTCGCATTCTTGATGCGAACAAACAGGTTCTAGCAACGAGCGGAATTTCTAAAACCCGCCAAGGCGAAATTTTTGCTCGTGATGCCCTTCAAAATGAAAAGAAAGTGGGATCTATCGAAGTTACGTTGATTCAGCCAAGTATTGGAGAAATTCTTCGTACTCAATGGCTTGCAATTTTAGCTTCTCTGTTTTTGCATGTTTTATTGTGGCTTGCCTATCGCGCGATTGCTCGTCCAACCCGTAGCGAATATTTGGCACGTATTAATGAAGAAAACCGCTTAAAGCATGAAATTCAGCAGTTAACTCAAGCATTGGCTCTAGAAAAACAAAATACGGTAACCTTGGTTGCACAAGCTCAGCAACAAGCTAAAGCGAAACCAGCAGCTCGCCAACAAGCCGAAAAAACTTCAGATTCAGCTGACCAACATACGTTGGCACTCAATATTCAGTTTTATGACCCTAAACAGTTATTAAGCAGTGTTAACCAATCGGTATCTGTTCCTTATTTCAAACTCTGCCAGCTCTTTTTAAACAAGAGTATTGAGTTATGCGTTAAGCATTACCAATTGAAACTCACAGATATTGAAGTAGTAGATGAGTTTAATGCCGACGGTGCGACACTTGCGATTTCAACCTCTCATCCACATGCCGTAGAATGTCTGCTTATGATTGGAACCGTATTCCAATTACTTTCAGATGTTTTATATAAACGTTACCGTGAAGATAAACGTTTTGCGCTGCAAACTCGTAGTGCAACATGTAATGCTGTAGAAGCTATGCAAATCGATGCAAAAGAAGCTGCTCAACGTTTAGCACAGCATCTTCACGCTAAAGAGTCTGCTTTATATCTCGAAAATGAACAACTCAAAGCAATTCAAGACAGCTACCAACTTGTTGCAATGCCAAACCCAAGCAATGTGATGACACGTCATGCATTTATGATCAATGGTATGAATGCAGAATGTGCTGAACTTGCCCAAAATATCCGGACTGAAATTTTAATGGGGAAAAAATCAATTCCACAAAATGATAGTCCAAGTAGTGCAGCTTCATAAAAAGTAACTACGCGCATCAGAACCTAGCCTTTTGGCTAGGTTTTTTTTATTTAAATTCATAGCTTTTATTTAAAAATACTCCATTTTCTTATGATTTATTTGTATAAATAAATCTCGATCTATTCTTAGAGGTCACAAATTTGGATAAATCAGAATCATAGGCAAAATTCTCTAAACAGCGTAAACTATGCAAAATTTATTAAATAGAAATTGTCTTACGACAAAAAAAGGTGAAAGCGAATGCCGCTGAGTCGTGTTGAAGATCTTGTCGCCGATATTCGTGCAGGCAAAATGGTTATCTTGATGGATGACGAAGATCGCGAAAATGAAGGTGATCTTGTCATTGCAGCAACGCATGTTCGTCCTGAAGATATTAACTTCATGATTACCCATGCACGTGGTCTAGTTTGCCTAACGCTAAGCCGTGAGCGCTGTAAACAGTTAAACCTTCCGTTGATGGTTGACCAAAACGGTGCTCAGCACAGTACAAACTTTACCTTATCAATTGAAGCCGCTGAAGGGATTACCACGGGTATTTCAGCAGCAGAGCGTGCACATACTATTCAAGCTGCTGTCGCAGCGCATGCAAAACCAACTGATATCGTACAGCCGGGCCATATTTTCCCGTTAATGGCACAACCAGGTGGTGTTTTACATCGTGCAGGCCATACCGAAGCAGGTTGTGATTTAGCACGTTTAGCAGGTCTTGAACCAGCTTCTGTCATTTGTGAAATCATTAATGAAGATGGCACAATGGCACGCCGTGCAGATTTAGAAATTTTTGCCGAGAAGCATGGCTTAAAAATTGGTACAATTGCGGACTTGATTCACTACCGCATGACCAATGAGCAAACGGTTGAACGTCTGGATCAAAAAACCATTCAAACAGAATATGGTTCATTTGAACTTTATCGTTATCGTGAGATTGGTAACCCGGACATTCATTTGGCTTTAGTTAAAGGCGAGCCAAAAGAAGGTGTTACAACAGTACGTGTGCATGGTTTTAGTCCAATTCGCGATTTGCTTAAGCTAAATAAAGCTGATGGTGAACCTGCGTGGAACTTAGACCGTGCCCTACAGACGATTGCAGCGAGTGATCGCGGTGTTTTAGTCTGGATCGGTCAAGATCATTTGCAAGACTTGGGACCAGCGTTGGATGATTTAAATAAGCCAAAACCGGTGAAATCCAATGCAGCACTTTCACATCAATATCAAACCATTGGTGTCGGTGCTCAAATTTTGCGTGATTTAGGTGTTGAAAAAATGAAGCTTCTTAGCTCACCATTACGTTTCAATGCTTTATCTGGCTTTAATTTAGAAGTAGTGGAATATGTCACTGCTGATCAAATCACAACGAAATAATCGAGGTTGCTATGGCAATTCGCCGTATTGAAGGTTTATTACATCTCGCAAGCGAAGGTCGTTATGCGATTTTAGTGGGTCGTTTCAACAGCTTTGTTGTTGAACACTTATTGGATGGTGCAATCGACACATTAAAACGTCACGGTGTAAATGAAGATAACATTACTGTTATTCACGCTCCTGGCGCATGGGAACTCCCGATTGTTGCTAAAAAATTAGCTACATCAAACCAGTTTGATGCAATCATCGCACTTGGCGCAGTGATTCGTGGTAGCACACCACACTTTGACTTCGTTGCTGGTGAATGTGCTAAAGGTTTAGGTGTAGTGGCGTTAGAAAGCAGCTTGCCTGTCATCAATGGTGTATTAACTACTGATAGCATCGAGCAAGCCATCGAACGTTCAGGTACAAAAGCAGGAAACAAAGGTAGCGAAGCTGCATTGACTGCTATTGAAATGGTTAATTTATTAAAGGCAATTTAAAGCATGTCTCAAACACTGCAAGCCGCTTATGCAGCAAAACGTAAAGCACGTCGTTTTGCTGTACAAGGTATTTATGAGTGGCAAATGAGTCACAACCCTGTACATGAAATCGAAGCACGCACCCGTGCTGAAAATGCAATGCACAAGGTAGACTTAAACTACTATCACGAACTTCTAACACAAGTGATTGCACAGCACGAAGATCTTGATGCATTACTTATTCCGGTACTTGACCGTGAACTTAGTGCACTTGATGGTGTAGAGCTCGCAACATTACGCTTGGGTGCTTACGAGTTACGTGATCATTTAGAAGTACCTTACCGAGTAGTTCTAGATGAAGCTATTGAACTCGCTAAACACTTTGGTGGAGCAGATAGCCATAAATATATTAATGGCGTTCTAGATCGTTTAAGTTCAACACTACGTAGTGCTGAAAAACAACAAGCAAACTAATAGGTTTGAAGTTGATATGGCTGAGTTTTCTATTATTGAACAATACTTTAACAGACAATCTTACACAGATGTCACCTTGGGTATTGGAGATGACTCAGCCTTAATTACCCCTCCCGTAAACCAACAATTGGTGATCTGTGCAGATACACTCGTTGCTGGACGTCACTTCCCTCTTGATACTTCTGCCCATGCAATTGGCTGGAAAAGCTTAGCTGTCAATCTTTCAGATATTGCAGCAATGGGGGCAAAACCGCATAGTATTTTACTGGCTCTCAGCCTACCCACAATTGATCATGAATGGCTTGAAGGATTCAGTCAGGGAATTTATGACTGCTGTAATCAATTTGGTGTTGCTCTGATTGGTGGAGATACAACCCAAGGCCCTCATCTCACCATTACTGTCACGGCCATGGGCTGGATTGAAACCGGACAAGCCGTGTTACGTTCAGGTGCCAAAGTCGGTGACTATGTTTGTGTGAGCGGTCAAGTGGGTGATGCCGCATATGGTTTACAGCACCTAGGTCATCCATTACAAAAAAGACTAGACTACCCGACTCCACGTTGTCAGCTTGGACAACAGCTGAAGGGGTTAGCATCTAGTATGATTGATATTTCTGATGGATTAGCCCAAGATTTAGGCCATATTTTAAAAGCTTCAAAGGTTGGTGCCCGATTACTTTTAGAAAAGTTACCAATTGATTCAACACTAGAAGAACTACCAGAACAACAGCGCTGGCAATATGCTTTAGCTGGTGGTGATGATTACGAGCTATGTTTTACAATAACACCGCAAAATTATGAAAAACTTTTGCAAAAACAACTAGACATTAAGATTACAATGATCGGAGAGATCGTTGAGCAAACACAACTAACTTTTGAGCACTTGGGTTCAGATTACCCATTGCAAATTCATGGATACCAACACTTTGCATAAGCCACCGATTCATTTTAAGGACATGTCTTGGTTCAACCGCTGCATCGTTTTCTGTGGAGTTGGTTTCGGATCTGGTCTCGCACCTAAAGCTCCCGGTACTTTTGGCTCTGCCTTTGCCCTACTCTTCATTCCAATCTGGTTATCGCTTGGATTTAACTTAAGCTTGATCGCTATCCTCATCATGTCCTTGGTCGGGATTTATATTTGTGGCCAAACTGCAAAAGTTATTGATGTACACGATGATGGTCGAATTGTGTGGGACGAGTTTGCAGGTCAATCTATTACCTTCCTTCCTCTGCTTTATTTACAACAAATGAATTGGATGTGGGTGATTGGGGGATTTATATTATTTCGACTTTTCGATGTTTGGAAACCTTGGCCTATACGCGTTATTGATCGTCAAGTGCATGGTGGTTTTGGTATTATGCTTGACGATATTATTGCCGGTGTATGGGCTGCTCTTTGTACACTAATTATTATCCATTTGAGTTAAATCATTAGAGTTATACATGTCAACTACCGTCATTATTCTTGCTGCTGGCAAAGGAACGCGTATGCGTTCTCAGCTTCCTAAAGTACTACAACCTTTAGCGGGTCGCCCACTTTTAGGACATGTCATTCAAACAGCAAAAAAAATACACGCAGAAAATATTATTACGATTTATGGACATGGTGGTGACCACGTCAAACAAACTTTTGCACAAGAAAAGATTCAATGGGTTGAACAAGCAGAACAACTAGGTACAGGTCATGCAGTACAAATGACTTTACCCGTACTTCCTAAAGACGGTATTTCATTAATTCTTTATGGTGATGTACCTTTAGTACGTCAAACAACGCTAGAGCAACTTGTTGAAGTTTCAAGTAAAACGGGCATTGGCATGATTACTTTACATGTCGACAACCCGACAGGTTATGGTCGTATCGTTCGTCAAGAAGGTAAGATTCAAGCAATTGTTGAACATAAAGATGCAACAGAAGCTCAGCGTCAGATTCAAGAAATCAACACAGGTATTTACTGTGTTAGCAACGCAAAACTTCATGAGTGGTTGCCTAAACTTTCAAATGAAAATGCGCAAGGCGAATATTATCTAACTGACATCGTAGCAATGGCTGTTGCAGATGGTCTAGAAATCGCATCTATTCAACCAGAGCTCGCTTTTGAAGTTGAAGGCGTCAATGACCGCTTACAACTTGCTGCACTTGAACGTGAGTTCCAGCAACAGCAAGCAAAAGAGCTTATGCAACAAGGCGTAACTTTTGCAGACCCTGCACGCTTTGACTTACGCGGTTCTGTGAAAGTTGGACATGACGTTCGTATTGACGTAAATGTGATTATTGAAGGTGACTGTGAACTGGGCGATTTTGTAGAAATCGGCGCTGGTTGTATTTTAAAGAACACCAAAATTGCGGCAGGCACTAAAGTTCAAGCCTATAGCGTTTTTGATGGTGCAGTAGTTGGTGAAAATGCTCAAATTGGACCATTTGCACGCTTACGCCCAGGCGCTAAATTGGCAAATGAAGTACATATCGGCAACTTTGTTGAAGTTAAAAATACAACGATTGGATTGGGTAGTAAAGCTAACCATTTCACCTATTTAGGTGATGCAGAAATCGGTGCTGAATCGAATATTGGGGCAGGTACGATTACTTGTAATTACGACGGTGCAAATAAACACAAAACCACTATTGGCGATGCCGTTTTTATCGGTTCTAATAGCTCGCTGGTTGCTCCGGTGACCATTGGGAATGGCGCAACAGTTGGTGCGGGTTCTGTGATTACGAAAGATGTAGCCGAACAAAGTCTCTCCTTTGAACGTGCGCAACAAATTTCAAAAGCAAATTATCAACGTCCCCAAAAGGTTAAAAAATAAGAGGATTGAAGTATGTGTGGTATCGTCGGAGGCGTTGCAGAACGTTGTGTAACCGAGATTTTAATTGAAGGTTTAAAACGTCTTGAATACCGCGGTTATGATTCTGCGGGTGTTGCTTTACTGAATAACCAACAAATTTTACGTGAGCGTCGTGTAGGTAAAGTTATTAATCTTGCCGATGCAGTTGCTGAACACCAGCTTACAGGGGCTATCGGGATCGCACATACCCGTTGGGCAACACATGGTAAACCAACTGAAAATAATGCTCACCCGCATATGTCTGGTAAGGTTGCTGTTGTACATAACGGTATCATTGAAAACTACCAAGAATTAAAAGACGACCTTCAAGCTTTAGGTTATGTTTTTACTTCTCAAACAGATACTGAAGTTGTTGCACACTTAGTTGCTGAAGCTTTAAAAAGCACAGATAGCCTTTTAGATGCTGTTGAAACTGTTGTACCTCAGCTTAAAGGTGCTTACGCGCTAGGTATTATCCATAGCGATTATCCAGATGAACTGATTACTGTACGTGAAGGTTCACCACTCGTGATTGGCGTAGGTATTGGTGAAAACTTTATTAGTTCAGACCAACTTGCACTTTTGCCTGTAACTAACCGCTTTATGTACCTAGAAGAAGGCGATATTGCACGTCTTACTCGTACTTCAATTGAAGTATTTGCAAATGGCGAACGCGTTGAACGTCCAGTGCGAGAACTTGATGCAACCGTAAGCAGTGCATCAAAAGGTGAATACAAGCACTACATGCTCAAAGAAATTTATGAGCAACCAGAAGCAATCAAGCAAACAATTTCTCAAGCGCTTGATGGCAATAGCTTACGTGATGATTTCTTGAAAAATGCTGATGCAGATTTCAACAAAATTCAAAGCGTACAAATCATTGCGTGTGGTACAAGCTACCATTCAGGAATGATTGCGAAATATTGGTTTGAGCAACTGATTGGTGTGCCTTGCCAAGTTGAAATCGCAAGTGAATTCCGTTATCGCACCCCTGTAATTGTTGAAAATACACTTTATATTTGTATTTCACAGTCAGGTGAAACTGCCGATACTTTAGCTGCACTACGTGAAACTCAAAAACGTGCTAAAGCAAACAATATCGATATTCAGACTTTAACCATCTGTAACGTTGCGACGTCTTCAATGGTTCGTGAAACTGATCATCACTTATTGACGCTTGCTGGTCCTGAAATTGGTGTTGCTTCAACTAAAGCGTTTACGACTCAGCTTGCTGCACTTATGTTGTTAATCTTGAAAATTGGTCAAGTGAAACAACGTATTAGCCCTGCTCTTCTTGAAGAAATTACACGTGAGCTATGGCACAGCCCGAAAGTTATTCTTGATACGCTTAAACATGATC
Organism: Acinetobacter sp. D009; assembly: GCF_038562025.1. NCBI lineage: Bacteria > Pseudomonadati > Pseudomonadota > Gammaproteobacteria > Moraxellales > Moraxellaceae > Acinetobacter > Acinetobacter sp. D009. The sequence continues at coordinate 94,571 of NZ_CP151886.1, read as the reverse complement.
CAGAAATTTTGCGTTTGTCTGAATTATTCGTTGAAAAAAATCACTGCTTATTCTTAGGCCGTGGTACGAATTATCCAATCGCATTGGAAGGTGCATTAAAGCTAAAAGAAATTTCATATATTCATGCAGAAGGCTATGCAGCTGGTGAGTTAAAGCACGGCCCATTAGCACTTGTTGATAATGAAATGCCGATCGTAATTCTTGCTCCAAATGATGAAATGCTTGATAAGCTAAAATCAAATATGGAAGAAGTTCAGGCACGTGGTGGTGAATTATTTGTTTTCGCTGATGAAAATAGCGGAATCAATGAAAAAGACCGTCAACACGTTGTACATATTCCAGCAGTAAACGAATGGTTAGCTCCAATCGTTTATAGCGTACCAGTTCAGTTATTGTCTTATCACGTTGCTGTATTACGTGGTACCGACGTTGACCAGCCACGTAACTTGGCGAAGTCAGTAACTGTAGAGTAATTCAAAAAGATCATTATTAAGGCATCACCTGCTTTAATAACTGATTGATTAAGCCCGATACGCATTAATTGCCTATCGGGCTTTTTTTATTGCGTTCATATCGCTACACAGACGCTTTTACGTGAAAGAGAATCTAGTTTGATAGTAGGGAACTCTCCTAGGACCCTATGTCACAATGGACTTTTACTTTTGCGCTGATTTAAAGTTTGAGAGATCATTGCGACACAGAGATAAAGGAGCTAAGCGAACTTAGCCCATTTTATTTTTATCGTAGCGTTGAATGCTGCTGAACAAGTTAGGGGCAAAGCCCTGTGGGAGAACAGGACTTTGCAAACTGGTGTGTTTTAAACGTTGCACGATTTGAGGTGAATACACTTGCGCGAGCTGTTGGCAAATACAATCGCAACTTGCTTGCATATGTTCACCTGACAAGCAAATTCTTTTAAATTCCTGCTGAGCGTTCGCATCATCATTTGTAATACTGTAAGCACCGACCACAAGATTTAAAACCAATATAAATTTATGAAGTTTCATATTATTCTCATGATTATTTATATCTTTAAATAAAATAAAAATATTATTCGTTTAAATATTAAAATAATTTTTTAAATAATAATTAATCCTCCCATAAAAAACAGGAAAATAAAATAATTAAGATTATAAAATAAAAATAATTTATAAATTTAAAAAATCAGGTCGCAGAAAACCCATATTTTAAATAAATAAAACTATTAACGGAGAGAGAAAATGAGTTTAAATAATGGCATGGCCAACTCCTTAAAAATGGAGTCCTACCACCAAATTACCGCGAATTAATTTATGGTGGCAGAACGAAAGAGGGTTAGCAGACTGACCTAGCGACCAGCACGCGCGAACGCGTCCCCCTTCCGCCCTACCATAGAGAAAAAAGGGGGCACAAAGGTTCCACATGGGAAATACTCAGAAAGTATAACCCATTCGCTAGGATACGGTCTGCTAAAACCGACTGGCAATGTAGGCCAGCAACGAAATATTAATCGGTATAATAAAGAACGTCAATTTATTTTAATAAAAAAGTTTAAATATAATAATTTTATTCATATTTAAATAATATTATTCTCTTTATTATATTTATGGCTTTTAATTAAATTTAAAATATAAAATTTGGTTATATATATTTAGTTAATAAAATAGATTTATCGTTAATTTTAATTTAATAGTTTATATAGATATATAAGATGATAAGCATATACCTCTTATCATCTTTTCTAGAGTTTACTTTTCTATAGCTTTTACGGGTAATCGCGTACCTAACAAAGAAAAAGTCACGTCCGCAACTTCCAACGGGTCTGAACTGGTCCAAATAATATGATTCCCCTCATTTGGACTTTCAGAACTTAAATGATATTGATTGAGCTGCCGAATTAATTGCGCTGTTACAGCTTCCGAAGGCTCAATAATTTGAATATCACGGCCTACAATTTCCTGAATCGCATCTGAAATAAACGGATAATGGGTACATCCTAAAATAATCGTATCGACTTTTTGTTCGACCAACGGCGCCAAAATATTTTTTAAATAATCTTTAACTTCCGCGGTATGCGCTTTGCCCGTTTCGATTTTTTCGGCCAAACCAATACAAGGTACTAAAGACACTTTGATATTTTGTGCGTAAGTTTCGATTAAATTCTTGAGATTTTTTCCCTTAATCGTCGTTGCAGTTGCCAACACAGCAATATGCTTGCTCACGGTCATTGCCACAGCAGGTTTTACCGCTGGTTCTATGGCAATAAGTGGCACATTAATTTGCGCTCTAATCGTTTCAATCGCTACAGCGGTCATGGTGTTACAAGCAATCACGATCGCTTTGCATTTGCCATGAGCAACTAGGTTTGAAATTAAATGCGTGGTTCGTGAAACAATCCAGTCGCTTTCTTTGTCTCCATACGGGACATATTTCGAGTCGGCGAAATAGATAATATCTTCATTCGGAAGGGCCTGCCGAATATGCTTAAAGAGAGACAACCCGCCTAAACCAGAATCAATCATTCCAATCGGGTTGTTATTGTTATTCATGGTTTGTCCTGCATTTCATATATTTAGAAAAATTCTTTCATGGTTGCCAAGTCATCGAGCACGACTTTGGGCTGAATGGTTTTTAATTTTTCGGCCGATGTATAACCCCAACCGACGGCAGCAAAATCAATACCTGCTTTATGTGCAGCTTCGCCATCAGTGGTTTGGTCTCCGACATAAATGGCCTGCTCTTTATTTAAATTCAAAATGTTGAGAACACGCTTAATTCGTTTAGCTTTGCCAAATATAGACGAGCCACCATCAATATGGCTAAAAAGTTCACATAGTTCTTTACCAAGAATACTTTGACAGTTTTCTTTAGAATTTGAAGTAATAATTGCGAGCGTATATCCCCGCTTATGCAGTTCAATTAAGTGATCCCGCATGCCTTCAAACATGTAAACTTCTTGGTCTCTTTCTTTCATTAAACGAATGAAATCTTTGGCAATCCAAGGCAGTTTCCACCTAGAAACATTCATCTCTTTCATAATTTCTTTTGGTGAAAGGTGTTTGTACTGCTCTACTTCATGTAGCTCTACAGATTTAAATTTATACTTCTTGGCAAGCTGATTTAAAGCACCTAAAAAAAAGCTAAAGGAGTCGACTAAAGTACCGTCTAAATCAAAAATAATAGCTTGGTATTCTTTTAAAGGTTTTTCCATTTTAAAGTTCTGAAATAAAATATATTTTTTATAATTATATTCTGTTTTCTATTGGCTTTTAAATCAGGCCCAACGAGGACCTGACCTAAATTTCGAATTTTATTTTAAGCTGCCGCTTTTTTGTTCCTTAATCCAATTTTTAATACGTGCATCGAGTATATTTAAAGGCAATGTTCCTGCATTTAAAACCATGTCATGAAATGCTTTGATATCAAAACGATCTCCAAGCTCCTGTTTCGCAAGCTCCCGTAGCTCTAAAATTTTGAGTTGGCCCATCTTGTATGCCAAGGCTTGGGCAGGAATAGCAATATAGCGATCTGTCTCTGCCTGAATATCTGGTTCATCTAAAGCAGAATGTTCTCGCATAAAATCAATCATTTGCTGACGGGTCCATTTTTTATAATGTACCCCAGTGTCAACCACTAGACGACAAGCACGGAACAACTCACTCGATAGTCTTCCATAGTCTGAAAGCGGATCTTTATAGAAACCAACGTCTTTGCCCAGTTGCTCTGCATAAAGTGCCCATCCTTCAATATAAGCGGTATGGTTGGGTTGCTTTCGGAACATCGGCAAATTTGGCAAGTTTTGGGCAATATCAATCTGCATATGGTGGCCGGGAATTGCCTCATGGTAAGCGGTCGCTTCCATTAATATTTTTGAACGTTCAGAGAAGTCCCCTGTATTCACATACACTTGTCCGGGACGTGAACCATCAGGTGTGCCTTGGTGATACTCCGCACCTGCCGCTTCTTTTTCTCGATATTGCTCTACAGGTAAAACTTCGACTTTATTTTTGGGTAATAAACCAAACAGCTTCGGCAACTCTGGCTGCATTTGGGCAATATATCCCCGATAAATCTCTAAAATTTCTTCACGAGATTTTGGGAAAACAGCGGGATTTGTTTTTAAGGATTGTTGGAAACTTTTTAAGTCATTGAAACCTTGCGCTTTGGCAATTTTCAGCATTTCCGCTTCTATGCGAGCAACTTCTTTTAACCCGAGCTGATGAATATTTTCAGGGCTTTCAGAGGTTGTCGTATTGTTTTCTACATAAAAGCGATAGAGCTCGTCACCGTTTGGCAAGCTCCATATACCCTCGTGTTGTCGTCCATAGGGTAAGTAATCTTTCTGAATAAACGTTCCGAGTTTTTGATAGGCAGGTCGAACATTTTGATCTATGGCCTGTAGTAATTCACGGCTTAAACGCTCTTGATCTGCTTTCGAAATATTTTTTGGAAATTGCTTTAATGGAGAAGCAAACACACTGTCTGTCCCTGCGGGAACTGCAATGCTATTAATCTGCTTTGCCACCTTTTCAATTAAGTATTTGGGTGGCATCAAAGCATCTTTTTGGCCTTGTTTTGCTAACTGAATACCTTGATCAAGAATAAGAGGAATTTGTTTTAAACGAGCAATATAGTCTTGATATTGCTTAGCATTATCAAATGGAATCGAACTAATAAATCCCGGAAATTGTAAATGTAGTCCCCACATTTGATTGAAAGGCATCTCATACAATTTCAAATCATAATTTTTAAGTGTCTCTTTCAACTGATAAATCATTAAATCTTTATTTAATTGATCAGTTGCTGAAAATCCTGTGCTATCAATCGCTTCAAAACGTTTTAAAAAATTTTGCGTACTTTTTTTATCTTTCTCGATCTGATTTTTTGAAAGCTCTGTCCATCGATTGTTATAGCGTAAATCTCCTAAAACGGTTGCAGTTTCAGGACTATTTTTCAAAGTATATTCCCACTGTTCCTGTAAAAGTTGGTTTAAAGCTTTCACCCGAACAGAGATATCACTCTTTTGTTTAGATTGTGATTTTTCGATGCTATTTGTATTTATTTCGGGGGATGTAGCATTAGAAGAATGAGACATCCAAAATAAAACACTGATACAAGCCAATTGTAAGGTTCTGTTTTTCATTTAATTATCCAGAAATATTTAACAAAGGTTAAAATAAAGACAAAACAAATTACGTGCCAAGCAGCATATAAAATGGTGTAAAAATCGAGTATTTTTTTAACTAGATGATTTTATAAATTAATTTTCTTTTTAATTATATTATTTATAGTTGCTATCTATATTCCACATCTGACTTTAATAGACCAAGAACTTAAAAAAAGTGCATATGAACGATCTCAGTGCACTTTTTCATTTCTACATTAAAAATTGTTTCTCAAGAAAACAAATATTGATAAACAATATATGCAGCCAGTTTTGCTGTTCTATTGTCTAAATCAAATTTTGGATTGCACTCAGCAATATCTAAAAGTTTGATTTTCCCAGTCTCTTGAATATGCTTAAAAATTGCTTCAAAAGTAGCTAAATCAATTCCTTTTACAGCAGGTGCACTGACCCCTGGTGCAACCGCAGCCGTGAAGACATCTAAATCAATCGTAACGTACAAATAGTCTACTTTTTCAATAAAAGCATCAACCGCTGCAAGCACGTTTGATAGGTTAAAAATATTAACCTCATGATCGCGTAAATATGAACAATTTAGCGCATCGGCTGTATCAAACAAAACTTTAGTATTGGCATGGTTCGCGACCCCAATACATAAATAATTAAATTGTTTTTGATGCTGTTCTGAAAGTCGAGCTGCCTGTAAAAATGGTGTTCCAGAGGTGGCATGCTCTGCTTCACGTAAATCAAAATGGGCATCGAAATTAATAATGCCTATTTTTTTATCTGGTGCGTGGGCTTGTACATATTGGAACAGACCACTAAAGCTACCAAATGCAACTTCATGTCCACCACCCAATACAATCGGCTTTAAACCATTTTGCAAGCTGTTTGCGACTTGTTCAGCTAACTCAGCTTGTGCTTGCTCTAAATTCTCAGATTCGCAGGTCACCGTACCCAAATCGACAATACTGACTGGACGATGGATAGGTAAATTGGCAAGCTGATTACGGATTGCATCTGGTGCATCGGCAGCGCCGACTCGGCCTTTGTTACGTTTCACACCTTCATCAGAACTAAAACCAATCAGGGCAAATTCAGCAGGTTGGGTTTTATTCATAATATGGTGAATACGTTGGTGTGCTTCACCTTCGCCATCATGTCGGCCTTGCCATTTAAATGTGTGATTCATGTGCCACCGTCTAAAAAATAACTTCTTGTCCATGCTGAACGACTCGCTTAGGCAAATCTCCGCCCAGCCAGTAAACAATTTCAGATGGATGCTCAATATCCCAAGCCGCAAAGTCAGCGACTTTACCTTGCTCTAAACTGCCGTGTGTTTGCTCTAAACCGAGCGCTTGTGCAGCATGAATGGTGACACCTGCTAATGCTTGCTCAGGCGTTAAGCGGAAAAGTGTGCTGCCCATGTTGAGCATTAAACGTAAAGAAAGTGCTGGAGATGTACCCGGATTTAAATCACTCGACAGCGCAATACGCACACCATGTTTAATCAGGCTTTCAATTGGTGGGTATTGTGTTTCACGCAATAGATAAAAAGCGCCCGGTAATAACACTGCAACCGTGCCCGACTCTGCCATGGCTTTAACATCATCTTCGGTCATGTACTCTAAATGGTCAGCCGACAAAGCATGATAACGTGCTGCCAAACTTGAGCCACCTAGCGATGAGAGCTGCTCAGCATGAAGCTTAACGGGCAAACCTAATGATTGTGCCGTTTTAAAAACACGTTCAACCTGAGCTGGTGAAAAGGCTAAATGCTCGCAGAACGCATCAACTGCATCGACTAAGCCTTCAGCATGCAGTTTAGGCAGCATTTCTGTACATATATGCTCGATATAAGCATCGCTTTGGTCTTTGTACTCTGGCGGTAACGCATGTGCAGCCAAGCAAGTGCTTTTTACCGTCATTGGTAAAGCTTCACCAATTTGACGGATCACACGCAGCATCTTGCGCTCATTTTCGTAATTGAGTCCGTAGCCAGATTTGATCTCGATGGTTGTAACGCCGTCTTGTTGCATACAGCGAATACGCTTAAGAGCTGATTTCAGTAATTCTTCTTCGCTGGCTTCACGCGTTGCACGTACTGTACTGGCAATGCCACCACCGCTTGCTGCAATTTCAGCATAGCTCACACCTTGCAAGCGTTTTTCAAACTCAACACTACGGTTGCCACCAAAAACACTATGCGTATGACAGTCGATGAATCCCGGGGTTACCCAAGCGCCATTTAAGTTAACTGTTTCGGAATAAGTGTCGGCAGGAAGTTGTTGTTGTTTTCCAATCCAGTGAATGAGATGCCCTTCTGTGACGATTGCAGCATCTTCAATGTAGGAATATTGCCCATTTTGCATGGTCGCAATGTGGCAATTTTGCCAAAGTTTTTTCATTCGCCTTTCCTCAAAACTGCCCAATAGTTAAACCATTGGGCAGTTGACTTGTTAGCTTTCTATCTCGATATTTTGCGGAATTGAATTATTTTGCTTTCCCGAATTTTGCTGAGGTTTGACCCAAATACGATAAGCGATCATTAACAGAACAAGCCATGTGATTCCCACATAAATTGCAGGGCGTGAATCTGGGAAATACCCCATCATGACTAAAATGAATACCATAAAACCAATTGCAAACGCAGGAGCATACGGCCAACCAATAACGGGGAAATCCAATGCCTTAATTTCAGCAGTAGACAACTTACGGCGCATCGCGACTTGCGAAAGCAAGATCATGAGCCACACCCAAACGGTTGCGAAAGTTGCAATTGAGGCAATGATCATGAATACATTTTCAGGAATCAGGTAGTTCAGCACTACACCAATTAATAGCACGCCAGCCATAACCACTACAGTCATCCATGGCACACCATTACGTGATAATTTCTGGAAAACTCGAGGCGCTTGACCACGGTTTGCCATGCCATAAAGCATACGACCAGCACCAAATACATCACTATTAATCGCTGAAACAGCAGCAGTAATCACGACAATATTTAAAATTGTAGCTGCTGATTGAATGCCCAAATTCTCAAAAATCTGTACAAATGGACTACCTTGGCTACCAATTTGATTCCATGGGAAAATCGACATCAGTACAAAAATGGTCAACACATAGAAAAGTAAAATACGTACTGGAACTGCATTAATTGCTTTAGGTAAGGTGGTTTTCGGATCTTGTGATTCACCTGCTGTAATACCAATAATTTCGATACCACCGAAAGCAAATACAACCACAGATAAACATGCAACTAAGCCTGCAATCCCATGCGGCATAAAGCCATCATAAATCCATAAGTTTTGAATACCCGGTACCACACTGCTATGGTCAGCATGGAAACCGTAGAACATTAAACCGATTCCACCTAAAATCATGGCAACAATAGCGCTCACCTTGACAATAGAAAGCCAAAACTCGAGTTCGCCAAAGACTTTAACGTGAATGAGGTTAATTGCACCCAAGAACATAATCAGGGATAAAATCCAGATCCACCGTGGTACATCGGGATACCAGAACCCCATGTAAATACCAAAAGCAGTGACATCAGCCAACGCCACAATGATCATCTCAAAAACATAAGTCCAGCCTGTCGTAAAGCCAGCCAATGGACCAATGTACTGTGAAGCATAGTGGCTAAATGAACCAGAGACAGGGTTTTGGACAGCCATTTCACCCAATGCGCGCATAACGATATAAATTGCAATCCCTGCAACGATATACGCAAGTAATACTGAAGGCCCTGCCATTTTAATGGCAGTTGCCGAACCATAGAAAAGCCCAGTTCCAATTGCTGAGCCCAATGCCAAGAAACGAATGTGGCGGGTGTTTAAACCCCGCTGTAGTGTGGAGTTTTGTGACATTATAATCTCCAATCCTTGAGGATATTTAGTTAGATTCGGCCACTCCATGTGACCGTTTTATCAATCACACTTCAGATAAACTAGGGAGTAGTTTTGGAATAATTAACTCGTTTAAGCAGCCGCTTGAGAGTAATTCACTTGCTTGCTCAATATCAGGAGCAAAGAAACGGTCTTCACTGTAGTAAGGCACTTGAGCGCGCAAGATTTTACGAGCTTGTTCAAGTTTAGGCGAGCTTTTTAGGCCTTCACGGAAGTCTAGACCCTGACAAGCACCTAACCATTCAACAGCTAAAATGCCACGGACGTTGTCAGCCATATACCAAAGACGTTTACCCGCATTTGGAGCCATTGATACATGGTCTTCTTGGTTAGCTGAAGTTGGCAAGCTATCCACACTTGCCGGATGTGCAAGCGCTTTATTGTCACTTGCAAGAGCAGCAGCGGTAACTTGAGCAATCATAAAGCCCGAGTTAACACCACCATTTGCCACCAAGAACGGTGGAAGTTGTGACATGTGACGGTCCATCATCATCGAAATACGACGTTCAGACAGTGAACCAATTTCTGCAATTGCCAAAGCTAGATTATCGGCTGCCATTGCAACAGGTTCTGCATGGAAGTTACCACCAGAAATCACGTCACCTTGTTCAGCAAACACAAGCGGGTTATCAGATACAGCATTTGCTTCAATTTCTAGTACTTCAGCAGCCTGACGGATTTGGGTTAAACATGCACCCATCACCTGTGGTTGGCAACGTAAAGAGTATGGGTCTTGAACTTTGCTACAGTCTTCGTGTGAATGTGCAATTTCACTCGAGTCTGTTAAGAGATCACGATAAGCCGCAGCTACATCAATTTGACCACGTTGACCACGTACTTCATGAATACGAGCATCAAATGGTGCACGTGAACCCAGCATTGCTTCAACGCTTAAGCCACCACAAACTGTTGCAGCTGCAAATAAATCTTCCGCTTCAAATAAGCCGCGTAAAGCATAAGCGGTCGAAACCTGAGTACCATTTAGAAGAGCCAAACCTTCTTTAGCTGCTAAAGAAATCGGTTCTAGACCTGCAACTTTTAAAGCTTCAACTGCTGGTAACCATTCACCTTTATAACGTGCCTTACCTTCACCAAGTAACACTAAAGACATGTGTGCAAGTGGTGCCAAGTCACCTGAAGCCCCTACTGAACCTTTCAGTGGAATGTGTGGGTAAACTTCGGCATTAATTAAAGCCAACAAAGCATCAATCACTTTACGACGAATACCAGAGAAACCACGCGCCAAGCTATTTGCTTTCAATAGAATAATTAAACGTACCATTGCATCATCAAGTGCTTCACCTACACCTGCCGCATGCGAAAGAACCAATGAACGTTGTAACTTTTCTAAATCTTCAGGAGCAATTTTGGTTGAAGCAAGTAAGCCAAAGCCTGTATTAATGCCGTAAGCTGTACGTCCTTCATTTACAATTTTCTCAACGCAAGCCACGCTTGCATTAATTGCAGATGAAGCACTTTCATCTAATTTAACTTTGATCGGGTTGAGGTAGGCTTGACGTAAATCGGCTAAGGTCAGTTTTCCCGGTTGGATCAATAATTCCATGTTGGCTTCCTAATTTTTTGCACTATATTCTGCTGAGACGGTGCTTTTCACAATTGCAAAAAGCACCGCCAGTTCTTCCGTGTATTTTTATTGCGTGATCATTGGCAAGTGTAGGCCTTGCTCTTTCGCACAGTTAATCGCAATTTCATAACCTGCATCGGCATGACGCATAACACCTGTTGCAGGGTCATTGGTCAGTACGCGAGCAATACGTGCAGCAGCTTCATCTGTACCATCACACACAATCACAACGCCTGAGTGTTGAGAGAAGCCCATACCTACACCACCACCGTGATGTAAAGACACCCAAGTTGCACCGCCCGCTGTATTGAGCAACGCGTTTAATAAAGGCCAGTCTGATACTGCGTCTGAACCGTCTTGCATTGCTTCAGTTTCACGGTTTGGACTTGCAACCGAACCTGAGTCTAAATGGTCACGACCAATCACAACTGGTGCAGACAATTCACCGCTACGAACCATTTCGTTAAATGCCAAACCAAGTTTTGCACGTAAGCCTAAACCTACCCAGCAAATACGCGCTGGTAAGCCTTGGAAGCTAATACGTTCACGTGCCATGTCTAACCAGTGATGTAAATGTTCATCATCAGGAATTAACTCTTTAACTTTGGCATCTGTTTTATAAATGTCTTCTGGATCACCAGAAAGCGCTGCCCAACGGAATGGGCCAATACCACGGCAGAACAATGGACGGATGTATGCAGGTACGAAGCCTGGGAAATCAAAAGCGTTTGCTACACCTTCTTCTTTCGCCATTTGACGGATGTTATTACCATAGTCAAATGTTGGAACACCCATTTTTTGGAAATCAAGCATCGCTTGTACGTGCTTCGCCATCGACTGTTTTGCAGCTTTTACAACAGCTTCCGGTTCAGTTTTCGCACGTGCACGGTATTCATCCCAAGTCCAGCCTACTGGTAAGTAGCCATTAAGTGGATCGTGTGCACTTGTTTGGTCAGTCACCATGTCTGGACGTACACCACGGCGTACAAGCTCAGGTAAAATTTCAGCAGCGTTACCATGAAGCGCAATTGAAATTGCTTTACCTTCTTTTGTATAACGGTCAATACGTGCTAAAGCGTCGTCTAAATCAGTCGCTTGTTCGTCTACATAACGGGTACGTAAACGGAAATCGATACTTGCTTGTTGGCATTCGATGTTTAAAGAACACGCACCTGCAAGTGTTGCAGCTAAAGGCTGAGCGCCCCCCATACCACCTAAACCTGCGGTAAGAACCCAACGGCCTTTTAAATCACCGTTGTAGTGTTGGCGGCCTGCTTCAACGAAAGTTTCATAAGTACCTTGTACAATACCTTGGCTACCAATGTAGATCCATGAACCTGCTGTCATTTGACCGTACATTGCAAGTGCTTTTGCGTCTAACTCGTTAAAGTGTTCCCAGTTTGCCCAGTGCGGTACAAGGTTTGAGTTTGCAATTAAAACACGTGGTGCATCTTTATGAGTTTTAAATACACCTACTGGCTTACCTGATTGAACTAATAACGTTTCATCAGTTTCAAGATTTTTTAAAGTATCTACAATTTTGTCGAAACATTCCCAGTTTCGTGCTGCACGGCCAATACCACCGTATACAACCAACTCTTTCGGGTTTTCTGCAACGTCCGGATCAAGGTTATTCATCAACATACGTAATGGAGCTTCAGTTAACCAACTTTTAGCCGTCAATTCAGTGCCGCGTGGCGCACGAATTTCTACATCACGAAATTTTGTTGTCATTGTTGTCACAGGCGGACTCCTTCCTTTGAGCTTACATCAGCAGAACATCACTTGTTTCTGCATTTGTATAGTAATGTATTAACTTGTATATACATCTATATACTACACAAATATTTTTCGGCGTGAAGAGGGTGACTGATATTTTTTTAATAAAATTGAATAAGCTTATGAATTAAATTAATTTATTTTTATATCAAGCATAAAAAAAGCACATATCTTTTAAATCGACACGTGCTTTTTAAGTAGTAAATTATATTGTTTTATCGTTGAATTAGCTCCATGACATAGCAGCTTTTGAGTTGTTTTTTGGGAAAACTAATCGATGTCACGCCAGCGTTTTTCTCAATTTTTAGTGTTTCTTGAGCAGCAAGCTGAACGGAATGATCATCAACGTTCACTTCCGTTTCACTACCCTGATTAAAAATGAAAATCAGGTCTGCCGAACTGATAAATGCCTGCTCCGCTGCATCATTCAACCACTGAAAACGAGCATGAAACTTTGCAGGATCATAAATTAAATTTAAATCTCGAATTGCACCGTCGACCAGTTCACTTTGGACCTGACTCTCGCCATGGAAAGCAAAAATATCGCCTTGGTTCAGCGTTTTGGCAGGAAGATCATCGACATGCAGTACCATACCCTGTCCATCGAGTACGCTAATAATGCGCTGCTTATTGGGAAATAGCGAAAATGACCCAGAAGTGGTCACATCTGCCATCGAAATACGCCAATCGAAATCAGCTTCACCTTGGCTTCTGGCAATTTCTAAAGTAAAACCTGCACCATTTTTCCAAAGCATTTTTGTATATTGATCGGCCCTGATCAATTCAATCATGGATTAAATTTCCCTTCGAGATAGTAGCGGCTACCCGGATAAATCAAACGTGCACTTGAAATGAGTTGTTTATTTGACCATGTACGACGGCGAATCAGTAAGCATGGCTCAGCTTTAGTAATCTTCAACCACTTACACTCTTGAGGAGATGCTAAAACGGCCTCAACAATATGCTCACCTTCTGACACAGGTGCTTTTGCCATGAGGTAAGCATTCGGGGTAATGGTTTTAAAATCTTGTTCTAAATAATCTGGAATCAGTGCTGCATCAACTAAACGATCTTCGACCTGAACAGGTACATCATTTTCATAATGCACAATAATCGAATGAAATAATCTTTGCCCTTCACGAGTCTGCATTAACACGCTTTGCTCTGCATTTGCATAAACTTGTTCTAGGACTAAAACTTCAGCGTGGTGCTTATGGTTTCGTGCAATAATCTCATCGGCAATATTATTAATTTGAAAAAGTGCAGTTCGGCCTTGCCCTTCAGCTACGAAAGAACCAACGCCCTGAATTCGAACGAGTAAGCCTTCTGTTGTTAACTCACGTAGCGCACGGTTTACCGTCATACGGCTACAGCCGAGTTGATTAACCAGTTCACTTTCCGAAGGAATTTTTTTATTTACAGCCCACGAACCTTCATAAATCTTTTGTGAAATCAGCTGTTTTACGCGTTGATATAAAGGAACTGGACTATCAGCTTCAATCGAAAGCTCAGCATGTTCTTGTTTTGATGTTCTGGGCATAACAAATACTCAAAAAGGCGGCAGGCAAAAAGGTATTTTAGTTGACATGCTATGTATATACAACCACATACAACATGTTAATTTATGAATTAAATAGATTTTAAAAAGTTTAAAAAATAAACATAGTTCGATAAGAGCTAATTTAAAGTTTTATGTAGAGAAATTCAAATATATTAGGATTTTATCAATATTTATTTAATAGTTATTTCTGCTAAGCCAGTGCCCCATCCAAGAAAACAAAAATATCATTTTTTCTGGTTTACGAAATGATGCTTAAAACTTTTATTTAAAATAACTGATCGATAGTATTCTTCTGCCACACAGTATATTAATAAAACTGGAAGCACATCGAATGCGTAATTATAAAATAGATATTCTGCGTGGAATGTCTATCCTTTTGGTTCTTTTACATCATTTTAATATTCCCTATAAACTTAAAGATACATGGTTAGGTTTTGATTTCTTAGGTGAAGCATTTAGCACAGTCATCGCAAGAAATGGAAATTATGGCGTCACCATGTTTTTTGTGATTTCGGGTTTTTTAATTACCCATCACACTTTAAAAAGAGATAAACAATTTTCCGCAATTAACCTCAAGCATTTTTATATCCGACGAGCAGCGCGTATTTTACCGTGTCTGTTATTACTCATTTTAGGTGTAAGCATACTCGGTTCGTTTGACTTAAAACCCTTTATGAACCAAGCTCCAAATGGCATTGAAGTCTCTTATCCACTAACAATATTTGCAGCTTTAACCTTCTGGATGAATATCCTGATTATTAAATTCGGTTGGGTAAACTACGCTTTGGGCGTGTTGTGGTCACTCTCTGTAGAAGAAGTTTTTTACTTTATTTTCCCATTATTGTGCCTACTCACACGTAGTAATAAGGTCTTTATTGCTTTACTTGTTGGCGTAATTTTATATGGTCCTTATTTTAGATCTCTGCATTTTGGAGAAGAAAGCGGCGCTTATTTATATCATTATTTTTCAAGTTTTGACGGCATAGCAATTGGCTGTTTAACGGCGATTTTTTCTCATACATATCGCCCAGATTGGACTTATAAGAAACCTCTTTCATGGTTAATTATTTTGAGCATGACCACTCTATATTTATATGCACCAATTAAAGAAGTTAGCACATGGGGTATTAGCTTATTTGCTCTTGCCACAGGCTTACTGATTTTGTGTTTTCAACATCCTGCTGGAACGCAAGCGCATAGCCTATTTACCAAAGTGATGGTCTGGTTGGGGCAAAGAAGTTATGAAACTTATTTGTTTCATCTGGTTGTGCTGGGCCTTATGAAAGTTGCTTTTATTCCGGCCCAAACCGACTCTAGCATCAAAATTATGCTTTTAATTAGCTATCTGGTTTTGACTTTTATCATCAGCGCAGCGATTGAAAAATACTATTCAACTCCGCTCAACAACTATATTCGAAAGATTTTCATTAAAGATAAATCATAAAAATAAGCCCCTTTAAAATAGGGGCTTATTTAATTAAGCAATCAACATGGTTTCATCATCTTGCTTAAAAGGGTTCGACCAGCTCTGCCAAACTTGTGGTCCTAAAGCCATTTCTTCATCGCTTAACAAGCAACGATCTAAGCGCTGTATTAACGCTTGCTCATCCATTTGCATACCAATTAAAACCAGTTCCTGACGCGCATCTCCTGTGCGTGCATCCCAATTTTTCTTAATTTCTTCAATACTGGCTAGGTCACTCGGCCAGTCTTCTTCTGCAACGGCGGCCCACCAATAACCTGCTAAGCCGTGTCGAGCCATTGCACCCGCTTGTGACCATGAATAAGCCAAGGTAGGGTCAGTAGCCAACCAGAAAAAGCCTTTGGAACGTACGACTCCCGGCCATTCAGCCTGCACCAAATCATAAAAACGTTCTGGGTGAAAAGGTCGGCGGGCACGGTAAACAAAGCTACTGATTCCATATTCTTCAGTCTCTGGCGTATGCTCACCACGTAACTCTTTTAACCAGCCTGGTGCTTGGGCAGCTTCATCAAAATCGAATAGCTGTGTATTTAAGATTTTGTCTAAAGCGACCTTTCCAAATTGAGCAATTTCAATTCGGGCACGCGGGTTTAACGTTTTTAAAATGGCGATGAGCTGGTCTTGCTGAGCCCGATCAATCAGATCAATTTTATTCAGCACAATCACATCACAAAACTCGATTTGATCAATAAGAAGATCGACTACAGTTCTTTCATCTTGCTCACCTAATGATTCGCCACGTTGTTGCAGTGAGTCAACTGAACTGTAATCTTTAAGAAAATTAAAAGCATCGACTACCGTGACCATGGTGTCGAGTCGAGCGAACTCATTTAGCGAGTTTCCATCTTCATCTTCAAAGGTAAACGTTTCTGCCACAGGTAACGGTTCTGAAATGCCAGTTGACTCAATGACTAACTGGTCAAAGCGTCCTTCATCGGCTAAACGTCTCACCTCAACCAGTAAATCTTCTCGTAGCGTACAACAGATACAGCCATTACTCATTTCAACCAGCTTTTCATCCGTTCTTGAAAGCTCTGCCCCACCTTCACGTACTAATGCCGCATCAATATTCACCTCAGACATATCATTGACAATCACGGCAATACGGCGGCCTTCACGATTATTTAAAATATGGTTGAGTAATGCGGTTTTTCCTGCACCCAAAAAGCCTGATAAAACAGTGACGGGAAGCTTGGCAAATGAGTTGGCGATTGCAGTGCGCATGGCTTGATCTCTTCGAATAATATTTAAACTGATCATGGCTGGCCATTTAGATATGGCCAGATCACAGGCGTAATCTATTTCTAAACCATATTAATGTTATGTTATAACATAACTATTGATCAAGTTTTTATTCCGCTTTTGTTTGGGTCAATTTACTTAGTCGTTGAAAAAATTGCTTTTATAGTCCCTGACAAATTGAGGTTTTGTAGTGATGGTCAGGCCCCCATGCACGGAATCCTTGGCTATCAATATGGATTTGTCCTGAAGCATAAACACCCAGTCCCATATTAAGCTCTTGACCTTTAGTCGCCCAGAACTGACAAAGTTTGGTTTTGGTTTGTTGAATATTAAACTGGTCTAAATCACTCGGCTGTTCTGGTCCAATTCGAAAATCAAGCGCTGCATTAAAGACATGTCGAGAAGCATCAGCACCACCCGCACAGCGGTTTAGATATAACGCTCGGTAGACCGAAGTCACTTCAAAATCATTAATTACACCATCCTCAACTAACGCTTTTAAAATACTAAGTGTCGGAACGATATTGGACCAAATCTCGCGTGGTGGCACTGCGTAAGGCTCAACTCCACATTTTTGCCAATCTCGAGCTGAGCGTAATAACTCATGGTCTGGCACTAAATCGGCAAGTCCCTTTTGCTTAAGAAATTGCTTGTAAGCTTGCACAGACTGTCGATGGTCTGCTGTTGCTAACCACGCAACATACGCCTCGGGTTGAGGCTTTATTCTGACCACTGTTTTTGTAGGTTGAGGTAAAGTTGTTTGGGTATGCAGAGGAATTGTTGGCTTGGGAGTTTGAGTGCTACATGCTGTGAGAGATAATAAAATTAAACCTAAATAACGCTTCATAAATATGCTCTATCTTCACCAAAAATGGGAAAATTGCTCATCATTAAATTAATTAAATGTTATATTATAACAATAATAAAATCCTTTAATTTCTGTTGCTAAATTTTAAAAATAAAAAAGGACGCCTGTCAGACGTCCTTTTTAGATACAACTCAATAAATTATTAAATATCTGCTTCTAAGGCAGGTACAGACTGCTCAGCTTTTAATTTTCGGCGTTTAAATTGGTACGCCACCATTAAACATAAGATCCAACCAGGAATCATCATGACTGCAACACGCATATCTGGTGTTAAAGACATCACGATCAAAATGCCAAGCATAAATAATATGCATAAATAGTTGCTAAACGGATACATAAAGCTTGGGAACTTCGTTGTTTGTCCTTGGCGCTGCATATATTTGCGGAATTTTAAATGCGTCCATGAAATTACAACCCAGTTAATTACAATCGCTGCAACCACCAGCATCATGAGCAAACCAAATGCTTTTTCAGGGAAAATATAGTTTAACAGTACACATAAAATAGTGACTGCCGCAGAAAGGATTACTGCATTGGTTGGAATACCGCGTTTATTAATACGTGCAAATACTTTTGGTGCATTTCCTTGTTGCGCAAGGCCCAATAGCATACGGCTACTGCAATAACTTGTGCCGTTATAAACTGAAACCGCAGCTGTCAAAATGACAAAGTTCAATAATGTTGCAATGCCTTGGCTATCTAAAGAAGCAAAGACCATCACAAAAGGGCTTCCGCCTTGTGCCATTTGGTTCCATGGGAATAGCGAGAATAAAACAAAAAGCGTCGCAATATAGAAAATCAAAATACGGTAAATAATTTGATTCACAGCTTTAGGTAAAGTTTTATCAGGGTCACGCGCTTCAGCCGCAGTAATACCGAAAAGCTCAATACCACCAAAAGCAAAAATAATGACTGCCATCGCCATCACTAAGCCTTCAACGCCAAACGGGAAGAAACCGCCAAGTGCCCAAAGATTGCTGATACTTGCCTGTGGACCTGCTGTGCCTGTTGCAAGTAAATATGAACCAAAGCCAATCATTGCAAGAATTGCTAAAATTTTGACAATAGAAAACCAAAATTCCATTTCGCCAAAAAACTTAACGTGTAGCAAATTAATGCCATTAATTAAGACAAAGAAGGCTAAAGCAGATGCCCACGTCGGAATTTGCGGCCACCAATATTGAATATAAAGACCAATTGCGCTTAGTTCTGCCATACAGACGAGAACATTGAGTACCCAATAGTTCCATCCTGACATGAACCCTGCAAATGGTCCCCAATATTTGTAGGCAAAATGACTAAAAGATCCACTGACTGGCTCTTCAACCACCATTTCGCCAAGCTGACGCATCATTAAAAAAGCAATAAATCCTGCAATGGCATAACCGAGGATGACCGATGGACCTGCTAATTTAATCGATTGTGATATACCAAGAAAAAGCCCTGTGCCAATCGCCCCACCCAATGCAATAAGCTGGATGTGCCGATTACTCAAACCATGTTTCAGGTTTCCTTGCTCTTGTGCTGACATATGATTATTCTCATCCGTGTCACGTAATTTTTTTCCAATAAATTACGTATATCATAAATTGATCAGATTTTCATAGAGATTCATGAAAAAAATAATTGCGTGACTTTTCTCATAAGCGCGAATGAAAACAGAAAATACAAGAAATGACAATTATTATGAAATGTGTAATTAAATTATGTATTGCGTAATTTGATGAATTCAGTATTATAGAGACATGAAGCAATTGGTTGTGCTCGGTCTATATCAAACTCATAAGACAAAAGATGATCTAAGCAAAGGTTAAAACTTATTGAGTAGCTCAGTCCTAGACCGAACTTTTATTTGTATAAGACCCGAGATAAAGACAAGGAAGCGAAAATGGAACAAAAACTAAACTCTTTTATTGAAGTTTCACCTCAATCAGATTTCACTATTCATAATTTGCCTTACGGTGTTTTTAGCAGAGCTAACGAAAGTGAGCGTCAAGTTGGTGTAGCTATTGGTGATTGGGTGATTGATCTCGCTGCTCTTGAAAAGCACGGTCTTTTAAAACTTTCAGAACAAGACACATATTTTAACCAGCCAACACTCAATAAATTTATCGAGTCTGGCAAAGCCAACTGGTCAAAAGTTCGTAAGACACTACAGTCTCTTCTCTCGGTTGAAAATTTAACGCTTCAAGAAAATGAAGCATTGCGTCAGGAAGTTTTGGTTAAGCAAGACAGCGTTACGTTGCATTTACCACTTCAAGTACCTGGTTATACCGATTTCTATTCTTCTAAAGAACATGCCACCAATGTAGGCTGTATGTTCCGCGATCCTAAAAATGCCTTACTTCCAAACTGGACTGAATTGCCTGTTGGTTACAATGGCCGTGCTAGCTCTGTGGTAGTCAGTGGCACTCAAGTCGTGCGTCCATCTGGACAAATTAAACTTCCAAATGAAGAGCGTCCAGTTTTCTCAGCTACGCGTAAACTCGACTTTGAACTTGAAACAGCATTTGTTATTGGTAAACCAACCGAGCTTGGCCAGCCAATCTCAATTGAAAATGCGTGGGATCATATTTTTGGAATGGTATTACTTAATGACTGGTCAGCACGCGATATCCAGCAATGGGAATATGTGCCTCTAGGTCCTTTCAATTCAAAATCATTTGCTAGTGCCATCTCACCTTGGGTAGTCACACTTGAAGCACTTGAGCCATTTAAAGTGGAAGGCCCAAAACAAGAGCCTAAACCTTTAGCGTATTTACAAGAAAATATCGCGAATAGTTACGACATTAATTTGAGTGTTGAAATTCAAAGCCCGAAATCGGCACAAGCTGACGTGATTTGCCAAACTAATTTCAAATATATGTACTGGTCTATGGCTCAGCAGCTCACTCACCACACCATTGGCGGCTGTAACGTTCAGGTTGGTGATTTAATGGGTTCAGGTACTATTTCAGGTTCTACACCAGATTCGTATGGCAGCTTGCTTGAGCTTACATGGAACACCACCAAGCCTTTAACACTTGCCAATGGTGAAACTCGTGGTTTCTTGCAAGACGGCGATACCCTGATCATGAAAGGTCACTGTGAGAAAAATGGTATTCGCATTGGCTTCGGTGAAGTTCGAAATACAGTCCTTCCTGCATTAAATTTCGATTTTGCAGAAACTTCGGAGCCTGACTATGAAGCTGTATAGTTACTTTCGTAGCTCTGCAGCCTACAGAGTACGGATTAGTCTAAACATTAAAGGTTTAGCTTATGAGACTGTTCCAGTTCATCTGGTAAAAAACGAACAGCAAAGCGAAGACTATTTAAAGTTAAACCGTAGTGCTCTAGTTCCAACTTTAATTGATGGCGATTTAACCTTGTCTCAATCGTTAAGTATTTTGGAATATCTAGATGAGCAATATCCAGAAACCAAACTACTTCCAAGTGATGTGCAAGAGAGAGCAAAAGTTCGCGCTTTTGCCCAAGCAATCGCTTGTGATATTCACCCGTTAAACAACTTACGCGTACTGAAATATTTAAAAAATGACTTAAATGTTTCAGATGAGCAGAAAAATTATTGGTATCAGCACTGGATTATTGAAGGCTTTCAAAATCTCGAACAGCAACTTCAAGATTCAAATGGACAATTTTGCTTTGGACAACAAGCAACTATTGCCGATTGCTGCCTGATTCCACAGGTCTACAACGCGAAACGCTTCAAGATTGATTTATCTGCGTTTCCAAAAATTGAATCGATTTATCACCATTGTTTGTCTATCCCAGCCTTTTATAACGCGGCGCCAGAACAACAACCAGATTGGGAATAGTAAAAAGGAGTTTTAATATGACATTTGCCATTAAAAAAATACATCACGTTGCATATCGTTGTAAGGATGCGAAAGAGACGGTTGAGTGGTATAAAAAAATGCTCAATATGGATTTCATTTTAGCTTTTGCTGAGGACCATGTGCCGTCAACTAAAGCCTTTGACCCATATATGCATTTATTCTTAGATGCAGGACAAGGCAACGTTTTGGCATTTTTTGAATTGCCAACTCAACCAGAAATGGGCCGAGATGAAAATACGCCTCAATGGGTACAGCATATTGCTTTTGAAGTTGAAGACTTAAATGCGTTGATGGCTGCCAAGCAACATTTAGAAGAAAATGATGTGAAAGTCTTAGGTGTGACTAACCATGGCATTTTCCACTCAATTTACTTCTTCGATCCAAATGGTCATCGTTTAGAACTAACTTATAACGATGCTCATGCTGAAGAAAAAATTGCAAAAATTACTGAAGAAATGAAAACTGAAATGCTAGAGGAATGGAGCAAAACCAAACGCGCTCCACACCACACTCATTTCTTGCATGAAGAAGAGTTAGGAACCTAATTTTTAAAGAGCGCACTAAAAAATCGGCATTGATTAGAATTGTTTTAAGAGCAGTTCTATATCAATGCCGATTTATATTATTTAAAACCGCTAAATTTCTAGAAAATTGCGCTATAAATAAGAGCATAGTGATTTTAGAAAATTGTTGGTTATTAAACATGTCAATTTCGCTAATAGAAAAAGGTGATTTCTATTTTTCACTAGGCTCAGGCATGATGTAAAACGCGCCAATTTCAATTTTTGTTTTGATCGTCACTGTTTAACAGCTAAAGTAAATTTATTAAGGGTATTTAAATGATTGAAGAAAAAGTATCTGGGGGGGTTCAATCACTTGAAGTCGGTTTATCTGTACTAAACGCCCTTTTGGAGCACAATCAACCTATTATTCTCAAAGATCTATCGAGCAAGCTCGAAATGCATCCTGCCAAGGTTCACCGCTATCTGGTCAGCCTTATTCGTATGGAATATGCAAAACAGCTTGATGACGGACAATATGCTTTAGGTGATCAGGCATGGCGCTTAGGTCTCAACTGTGTCCAGCATAGCGACACACTACAGCTGGTACAGCATTTAATTTACGACCTACAAAACAAAATTGGTTGCGGTATACAAATTAGTAAATGGTCACCAAAAGGCCCTGTCGTGGTTCAGTCGATTGAATCAAACCACCCTATTTCGATTGTGACTAAAGTCGGCTCGATTATGCCTTTAGTCAATTCTGCTGCGGGACGTCTATTTGCTTCTTATCTTCCAGAACATTTTGTTCGTCCCTTAATGGAAGTGGAATGGCAAAAGCATCAAGAACTTGGTCTGCACATCGCACCGCAAAACTGGCAAGCATTTACAGAGCTTAAAGACACCATTCGCCAGCAACAAATGTCGGCAGCGAAAGGTGATTTACTAACAGGAATTAATGCGGTGGGTTTACCTGTATTTAACTCAAATCAAAGTATTGAGTTTTGTATTGTCGCACTAGACAGTGAAATGTTTTTACCAGTCGATCCTCATAGTAAAACGATTGAAATCTTGAAAAATGAAGTGAACCTCATCAATCAATATATTAAAAGCCGCTAATCAATAGCCATAAAAAAACCAAGAGATCAAACTCTTGGTTTTTTAAGATCAGGAATAAAGCTCAGCTTATTTATTTAGTTTCTAAAACACCACGGCGAATCTGGTCACGTTCAATCGACTCAAATAATGCCTTGAAGTTACCTTCACCAAAGCCATCATCATCTTTACGTTGAATAAATTCAAAGAAAACTGGACCAATCATGTTTTCAGAGAAAATTTGCAATAACAGTTTCTTCTGACCATCTTTAGTGTTGCCATCTAACAAAATACCACGCTGTTTTAACTCTTCAGTCGGCTCACCATGATCAGGTAAACGTTCTGGTAGCATTTCATAATAGGTATTTGGCGGTGGTGTCATAAATTTCAGACCGAGACCTTTTAACTTATCCCAAGTCGAGATTAAGTCATCACAAATAAACGCGATATGCTGAATACCTTCGCCATTAAAGTCAGATAGGAACTCTGCAATTTGGCCGTTTCCTTTGTCAGAGTCTTCGTTTAACGGAATACGGATCTTACCGTCTGGTGCTGTTAATGCTTTAGACGTTAAACCTGTATATTCACCTTTAATATCAAAGTAGCGAATTTCTTGGAAGTTAAAGATTTTTTCATAGAAGTTTGCCCAATACTCCATACGGCCTTTGTAGACGTTATGAGTTAAGTGGTCAATCTCATTTAAGCCTGCCCCTACTGGACGTTTCTCGGCATCATCAAAGAAAACAAAGTCATTTTCATAAATATCACGGTCAACTAAAAAGATTGGCATACCACCAATACCTTTGATTGCCGGGATGTTGAGCTCCATTGGCCCAACTTTTGAATACATTGGTTCAGCACCAAGTTCTACTGCTTTTTGGAAAGCTTTTGCTGCATCACGTGTTTTAAAACCCATCGCACAAGCAGATGGACCATGTTCATTAAAGAAGAATGAAGCATAAGATTCTGGCTGATAATTCAGGATAATATTGATATTTCCTTGACGCCATAAGTACGCTTCTTTCGATTTATGCTTGGCTACTTTTGAAAAGCCGATTGTCTCAAAAACTGGATCTAATTCATTTTCTTTTGAAACAAACTCAATAAATGCAAAACCGCATAATTCTAATGGGTTCTCTAAAATATCCATCTAGTTTCCCTCTGGTGATTACCTGTTCCGTTTATCTCTATTGCTGATGAACTCAGCTCCTTTCTCTATAGAATACGTTGCTATTGGGTGAAGACTTGAACCGTCAAATTGGCTTAACCCAACGCATCCTATGAGAAAAAAACGAGTCATTAAAACGAAGATATGATGAGCGTAAAGCCTTTAATGATTAATTTCCGTTCCATGTGGTGTTTGTTTTCCATACACACTGTCCTTTGTTATCTAAAAGTACGATTGAGATTTTTCAATAAACCCTTAAAAATCGTCTTTTCCTAAAAATCATTTATAGATTTATGGAGACCAACATCCTTGTTGGATCTCCAATGGCCATTTACCTTGAATTAGATGCTACTAAAAACAATTAAATTATGCAATACATAACTTAATTATGAATTGCATAATTTTAGTAATCTTTTAATTTGCCTGTTTTTAAAATCAATTGTCATATTCGATATTCTGTTTATGATCCTTATCTTCAAAAATCTCTCTTGCTTTGAGTTTGAAAAACTATGCTTTTAGTCAGCGCATGTTTAATTGGTGAACCTGTTCGATATGATGGTAAATCCTGTCCAAATACCCGACTTAAGCAACTATTAATCAATAAAAAAGCCCAAGCATTATGCCCAGAGCTATTAGGTGGTTTTACCACTCCCCGTTTACCCGCAGAAATTGTGGACGGAACAGGTCAAGATGTGCTTGATGGCAAAGCAAAAATTACTGATTCATCTGGTTTAGATGTGACAGCTTTATATTTAAAAGGTGCTTACCGCACTCTAGAAATTGCTCGGCAAATAAAAGCAACTTGTGTGGTTTTAAAAGAGAATAGCCCATCTTGTGGTAGCCAAAAAATTTATAATGGTACTTTTCAAGGTGAGAAAATTACGGGAGTTGGAATCACCACAGCACTTTTGCAGCGCCATGGCTTTGAAGTAATTTCTGAAAACGAGATTGAAGATTGGTTAGTAGAACATCCTCTTTAATCATTGTCTGCTCAATCAAAATCCTCTTAATTGTTTTCTAAAATGGAAACAGAAGGCACTCAATATACAAGCCACTAAATAGCTTATGGCAGCCATCCACCAGAAACCATAAATTCCCATCGCAGAAATCGAGATATCTTGCCAATACAGTCCTTTGTAGGCCATCCACCAACCACCGCCTAATCCGAAACATAACACCACGACCAAGAAAATCAGCATTGGTAAAATCGACACATCCCAACAACGCAGCAAAGAGGTCAATAACGTCATTAAGCCATCTAGAAAGTGAGACATACAGACAATCAACAGCAGTGATGCTGCCAAAATCTGAACAGCCAAATCATCTGAATATAACGTGACAATTAAGTCCCTCTCCAGCCATAAACACAGGGATAGACTGCCACTCACTGCCATAATCACCCATATACTTTGTCTGGCAATTTTGTTTGCTTCTTCCATGTTTCCGCTGCCCATAGATCGTGACACTAAAATGCTATAAGCCGAGGCAATTGACGAAGGAAAAATAAACATGAACCCGCCAGTGCTCGCGACAATTTGATGGGCTGCAGACACCACACTCCCGAAAGGTAAAATCAGAATAGCAACCGAACAAAATGCAACAACATCCATCAACGCCATGATTGCTGTCGGGATACCTATTTTTAAAATCATACGCAGACTTTGGCGGCTATCTTCAACTGACTGTTCGGGATGCTCAATAAAGATGTATCCTTTCTCTAGGAAAAACAGGTAATAAACAGCCAGCATAAACCACCGTACAATAAGAGTGGCTAACAAAGCCCCTATGGCACCGAGTGGTGGAATTGAAAATAAAGCGACACCATAAATCAAAAGATAGGACAAAATAATTTTAAGAATGAAGAAAATGCTATCTGATAGTAAAACCTTATGCGCATTTTCAGTGACCTGAGACAAAGCTGTAAATAAGCGCATCAGTAAATGGGCAGGTAAAATAAATACCAAAAGCCAAATACAGTTTTTAGTAATTGACACAACATGTTCAGATGCACCAAATAATTTTGGTAAATCGCGGAACAAGTAAAGCAAGCCAATACTCAGCAATGCCGAACATAGCATCAGCCAAATGCCTTGAATAAAAATTTGACGAATGCGTGGTATGTCATGGCAACCATAAGCTTCTGAAAGCTTGAGCATCACGCCTTGTAGAATCCCCATACCAATGACATAAATCACTGTATATAAAGATAAGGTTACCGATAATGCTGCTACATGATCGTTACTAAAATGCCCTACATAAGCAATATCAATCAATCCACTTAAAACTAGAATTAAATTGCTTGAGAGCATGGGAATAAATAATTTAAAAATCTGATTCATCAAGGAAATGCCTTATTTTTCTTTACGATTTATACTCATATTCACGTTATTTTTAGTGCATCAATTCAAAGCAAAAGACATACCAGTTCTAGCTTTAGCTCCCCTAAAATATGCTTTAAATGAAAAGGCCAAACTATTCATTTGGCCTTCTTTCCTAATGAATGTTGTTTATACAGTTATTCTTGTTTGTGTTTACTTGCCCAATAAGTCGCAAGCGCAGGCCCAGAAATATTATGCCAAAGACTGAAAATTGCGCTTGGTACAGCTGTAATCGGAGAAGCAGCAAAATGGACTGCTGCAAGTGCAACACCTAAGCCTGAGTTTTGCATCCCCACCTCAATAGCAATCGCCTTACTGTCCGCATAAGGTAATTTAAAGAAACGCGCTGCGGTAAAACCTAATAAATATCCAAGCCCATTATGTAAGATCACCACAGCTAAAATAAGCAAACCCGACTGTAAAATTGCTGCTTTGCTTCCACCAATAATGGCTGCCACAATCGCGACAATTGCAATGACCGAAACTAAAGGCATGACTTGAATATAAGATTCGACCTGACGTTTAAGCCATGTTCTTAAAATCAAACCAACCACTATAGGAAGTAGCACCACCTGCAAAATCGAAATAAACATCGAAGCTGCATCAATCTTTAGCCATTGGCTGGCAAGCAGATAGAAAATCGCAGGGGTTAATACAGGTGCTAAAAGTGTTGATACCGATGTGCAGGCTACCGATAACGCCACATTGCCTTTGGCCATATAGGTAATCACATTTGAAGCCGTTCCCCCTGGGCAACAACCCACCAAAATGACCCCAACCGCAATTTCAGGCGGTAAATTAAATAATTTACATAAAACATATGCCAAGCCAGGCATTACGACAAACTGCGCTACCACCCCAATCAATACCGCTTTAGGGCTTTGTAATACCCCTTTAAAGTCATCGACGGTCATGGTCATTCCCATACCAAGCATAATAATGCCCAAAATCCATGGAATGTACGCCTTGAGCCAGACAAAAAATTCAGGCTGCCATAGCGCTAGCGCTGCAAAAACAATCACCCATAGGGCAAAAGTTTTTTGAATAAATTGGGTAAAGCGTAGGAATGCAGCCATACTTTCTATCCCTAAAAATTAAAATATGAAAGTTAAAAACCAGAGCAATATACTTAGCGCTCACTCAACAGATCAGTCGACTGAATACGGACAACACCTTGCTGCTGCATGGTTTGCCAAGCGTGTTCTAACGAACCCCTTTACAAGCATCTTCAACCACTAAAGTTTTAAAACCTTGCTTAACTGCGTCTAAAGCAGTCCATGCTACACAAAAGTCCGTGGCAATTCCGACCACATAAACCGTATCAATGCCACGCTCTTTTAGGTAACTGGTTAAACCGGTCATGGTGGCGTGGTCTGCTTCCATAAAAGCCGAGTAGCTATCGATATGAGCGTGAAAGCCTTTTCGGATAATCAGTTGAGCTGTCGGAATATTTAAATCAGGATGAAACTCGGCATCTTGAGTACCTTGTACACAATGCTTAGGCCAAAGCACCTGTGGTCCATAGTCGAGTTCAATGGTTTCAAATGGCTGCTTACCCAAATGATTGGCTGCAAAAGAGATATGATTATCCGGGTGCCAGTCCTGAGTCAGAACGACATTTTCAAAACAACCAGCAAGTTGGTTAATCGTTGGAATAATTATATCGGCATCGGCGACTGCTAAATTTCCACCCGGTGTAAAACCATTTTGTACATCAACTACGATTAAAACCGCATTTTGTGGTTGTTTATTCATTTTCATGTCATCTTCAATCCCAACTGGGAAATTGCATTCTATCTTGCCATAAAAAAAGCCCATATTAAGTAAGGCTCCGTCGAATCAAGCCGTATTGTTATGTTTACTGGGTATTCTTAGCGCGCAATAATGAAAACATCCTATCTTTTCCTCAAGTTTACATCGCGATTATCCGTTAGGCGTATTGTTCTTATGCGTCTGATCAGTCATAATTTGCATAATTGTCATTCAACAATCTGTTATTGTTAGAACTGGACAATCAAAATACTGCAACCATCCCACATTTTGTTTTTCTTACCTCAGATTCGGATGGATAAATAGGATATTTTTAAAAATGACTCAGCAAGCACAGACCATTCAAGGCTCAATCGTCGCAATCGTCACACCCATGTTGAAAGACGGCGGTGTAGATTGGAAGGGTCTTGAGAAGCTGGTTGAGTGGCACATAGAACAAGGTACAAACAGTATTGTAGCCGTCGGTACAACCGGCGAAGCCTCAACATTGAGCATGGAAGAGCACACACAGGTTATTAAAGAAATTATTCGTGTAGCCAATAAACGTATTCCAATTATTGCCGGTACTGGTGCAAACTCAACCCGTGAAGCAATCGAATTAACTAAAGCTGCTAAAGACCTCGGTGCTGATGCAGCTTTACTTGTAACGCCATATTATAACAAGCCAACCCAAGAAGGCCTTTACCAACACTATAAAGCGATTGCTGAAGCTGTTGAATTACCGCTTATTCTCTATAACGTACCTGGTCGTACTGGCGTAGACCTTTCAAACGACACAGCTGTACGTTTAGCAGAGATCTCGAATATTGTTGGCATTAAAGATGCAACAGGTGACGTACCTCGTGGTAAAGCTTTAATTGAGGCGTTAAACGGCAAGATGGCTGTGTACTCAGGTGATGATGAGACAGCATGGGAACTTATGCTTCTTGGCGCTGACGGCAACATCTCGGTTACTGCAAATGTTGCACCTAAAGCAATGAGTGAAGTATGTGCTGTTGCGATTGCCAAAGATGAACAACAAGCGAAGACGCTTAACAATAAGATTGCAAATTTACACAATATTCTATTTTGCGAATCAAACCCAATTCCTGTGAAATGGGCACTACATGAGATGGGACTGATTGATACTGGTATTCGTTTACCACTCACTCCTCTCGCTGAGCAATATCGCGAACCTCTCCGCAATGCCCTAAAAGATGCGGGAATTATTTAATAAGAGCAATTTATGATGCAATTACGTCTTGGTTTAGTCCTTGCAGTTTCAGCCTTAAGTTTAGCTGGTTGTGGTCGCTTCGCAATTAATAATCACTCTTTAGATTATAAAAATGCCAAGCAACTTGCCCCGCTTGAATATCCTGCCGATGCAACTGTACGACCAGCGACACCTTTGTATCCTGCACCAACTGTAGAACAGCGCGCTATCGATAACGCACCGAAGTTTGAAAATAAGCGTGGCAACCGCTATGCACTGCCACGCCCTGAACAAACGCAAGGTAATGCGACACTAGATGCCTCTGCTCAAACGACGACTGCGCTTGGACGTCCTCAGCTTGTGACTGACGGTAATAAAAACCCGTTGTTAAAAATTGATGGAAATACAGCCGAGATCTGGCAATACACCAAAGCAACTTTAAGTACTTTAAATTTCAACATCATCGCTCAAGGCAGTAATCAAGCGACGATTAAAGTAAATGACAATACTTATGTGCTTAAACTTACTGGTGTAGGTTCTAGTCATACTCTTGCTCTATTTAATGTAGATAACACTTTTGCAAGCCCAGATGTGGCTGCTGAAGTGCTAAACCAGATTTACCAAAATTGGCCAGCCTAGTCGTTTACTAGGCATTTTTTTTAAAAAGGTTCCCTCATGTTAAAACAAACCTTGCTCTATACTGGTAAAGCAAAATCTGTATATGAAACAGACAATGCCGACCATCTGATTTTAGTCTTTCGTGATGATGCCTCTGCGTTCAACGGCGAAAAAATCGAACAACTAGATCGTAAAGGCAAGGTGAACAACCGTTTTAACGCCTTCATCATGGAAAAGCTTGCTGCTGCGGGTATTGAAACGCATTTTGAAAAATTGCTTTCTCCAACTGAAGTGCTTGTTAAAAAACTTCAAATGATTCCAGTTGAATGTGTAATTCGTAACTACGCAGCTGGTTCTCTATGCCGTCGCTTAGGTGTAGAAGAAGGTAAAGAGTTAACTCCTCCTACATTTGAATTGTTCTATAAAGATGACGGTCTAGGCGACCCAATGGTTAACGAATCTCAAGCGATTGCTTTAGGTTGGGCGACTGCTGAACAGTTAGAACAAATGAAAGTTTTAACTTATAAAGTAAACGATGTATTAAAAGCATTATTTGCTGAAGGCAACATGATTTTGGTGGACTTCAAGCTTGAATTCGGTGTTTTCCATGACCGCATCGTGCTTGGTGATGAGTTCTCTCCAGACGGCTGCCGTTTATGGGATAAAGACTCTAAGAAGAAACTCGACAAAGACCGTTTCCGTCAAGGTTTAGGCGGTGTTGTTGAAGCTTATGAAGAAGTTGCTGCTCGTTTAGGCGTAGATTTATCTGACATCTAATCAGTAAAACTTCATAAAAAAACCGGGCTAAAGCCCGGTTTTTTTATATTCAGCGTCATGCGCCCCAAACAATGTAGACAGATTTGTCTATTTCAATAAATTAAAACTTGCATAAGCTTAATTTAAAACACTAAAATCTAAAAAAACACAAAGCACTTCACAATAATTAAATTTAAAAACTAGGATGAACCTATGGAATTATCTAAGCTTGAAAAGAGATTAATGAATCATCCAATCCATTTTGGTGAAAATCCTTTGATCTTATTAAACAACTTTAGCACTTCTGCCTTAAAACAAGGCTGGAGTCAGGCAGAGGTTGAATCTGTTATTGCTAAAGCCTCTCAAGGCGACTATATGGCACTCATCCGTACTTTAAGAGCTTATACTTTTCTTTGATTTTGTGATTGATGATCTGACCATTGTGCATTCGATTTATAAAAAGACACATAAAGCTGTTATGAATAGACTAGATTTATCCTGAACACTGCCTTAACAATAAATAAAACAATAAATATAAGATATTTATTCAGTGAGGAGTAAACCTGATGGACCATGAAATAGAGGAAAAAAAAGTCGAGAAAACTTTAAGCTGGCGTGAAAAAATGGCAGTTGAAGAACATGAGAAACTGTCACCCCGTCTGGTTTATGAAATTATCCGCCGTGATGGTGCCGAAGAGCTTGATCGTCCAACAACTGCACTGATCTTTTCAGGGATTGCCGCGGGTTTAGTCATCAGTTTTTCATTTGTATTTAAAGCGATTATTGCTGCTTATCTCCCAACTGATGCAGTCTGGACCGATTTAATCACTAATGTGGGTTATACCATTGGGTTCTTGATCGCTATTTTGAGTCACATGCAACTCTTTACCGAGAATACTATCACCACAGTTGTGCCTTTATTTAATCCCTTTACTTTCGATAAATTACGAGCAGTGGGCCGCTTATGGGGCATTGTGATTCTCTGCAATATTATTGGAACAGCTTTGGCGAGTTTATTTTTCCTAACTACTCACCTGTTTACTCCAGATATTGACAAAGCACTGGATGAACTCGCACATCATGTGGGTTCCTTTTCTGCAACCCAGAATCTGCTCAAAGGCATTATGTCAGGGCTGTTAATTGCTGCCTTGGTCTGGATGTTGCCTTCAGTCAGTAATAAGTTTCTGCTCATCTTTTTCATGACGTATCTGATAGGACTGGGTGACTTTACCCATGTAGTGGTTGGTTCTACAGAAATGTCCTATCTGGTCTGGCAAGGAGAAGCTTCTATTAGCAAGTATCTGTTTACTTTCCTCATCCCTACTACTATCGGCAATATTATTGGCGGTACAGGCGTGTTCACGCTACTGATTTATGGTCAGGTCACTGAAGAGCTGGAATAGCATAAAGCAGGAACTATTGTTCCTGCTGCCATCTGCGTTGCTGTAAACGCTCACCTTCAACCTCACGCTTATTTCTTGCAGACTCATAGAGTTTGGTTCCCTTCAACTCAGGCGGCAAATAGTCTTGCAGCACAAAGTGCTCAGGGTAATCATGAGGATAGAGATAATTAATACCATAGCCTTGCTGTTTCATAAGCTTGGTTGGCGCATTTCTCAAATGCAAAGGCACAGGTAAATTTGCCGTTTTTTCAGCAAGTTCCAGAGCCTTATTAATCGCTAAATAAGTACTATTACTTTTTGCACTCGTTGCTAAGTAAACTGCTGTTTGACCTAGAATAATTCGAGCCTCAGGCATACCCAACGCTTGTACAGAGCGGAAACACTCACCTGCAAGCAATAGCGCATTTGGGTTGGAGTTTCCGATGTCTTCTGAGGCTGCAATCAGCATACGTCTTGCAATAAAAACCGGATCTTCTCCGCCTTTAAGCATACGAGCCATCCAATATAGCGTTGCATCTGGATCACTGCCGCGAATTGATTTAATAAAGGCAGAAACAAGGTCGTAATGCTGCTCGCCAGATTTGTCATAACGCGCAATATTTTGCTGAGCGACTTTTACCACAACCGCATTAGTAATCGTGTTTTCAACTTCGGGTTCAAAAGTACTTGCGATCAAGTCCAGTAAATTAAGCGCTTTACGTGCATCACCTGCTGCGAACTGAATGAGCGCATCATATTCTTCAATATGGATATAACGTTCTTTTAAGAATTTATCGCTTTGAAGTGCATTGTTGAGTAATGTCTGAATTGCCTCACTGTCTAAACTATTTAAGGTATAGACCTGACAGCGTGATAAAAGCGCGCTATTCACCTCAAAAGATGGATTTTCAGTAGTCGCGCCTATTAACGTAATTTTGCCTTTTTCAACTGCACCCAATAAAGCATCTTGCTGTGATTTATTAAAACGATGAATTTCATCAATAAAAACAACAGGTGTCAGTAAATCACCACTTTCTGCAATCACTTCACGTAATTCTTTTACGCCCGTATTCAGCGCAGACAAGCTCACAAATGGACGGTCTATCGCCTGCGCCAAAAGTAAAGCAATTGTTGTTTTACCAACGCCTGGTGGACCCCAAAAAATAATAGAAGGCAAATGTCCCTGATCAATCATTTGACGTAAGGGCGCTTGTTCACCTAATAAATGGTCTTGCCCAATAATTTCAGACAAGTCTCTTGGGCGCAGGCGTTCGGGAAGTGGAATATGGGTGTCTGACATTTCAAATGGCTTTATCGTCTTTTCACTATAGTCTATTGTGTCTCACAGAAATCTACAATTTGAATCTATGAGACACGTCCTTTATTTACAGGCTCTTGCTTAGCATTAAGAGGGTTTCTTACTCAGCTTGAGTAAACGCGCATTTGAGCCATCTTCAATCACCCAAATCGAACCATCTTGTGCTTCATGCAACCCACGAATACGTTTTTTCATATCCAATCTTTGCACTTCTTTCACGGGCTTATGCTCTAAATCCACCACAATAATCGCTTCGGAAGATAACCCGCCAATTAAGGCTTTATTTTGCCATGCAGGAAATTGTTGTCCGCGATAAATGATCATACTCGATGGAGAGATAACAGGAGTCCAGTCAATTTCTGGTGCTTTAAACTCTGGCCGAGTGTGATGATCTGGAATAGGTTGGCCCGAATAATGGTCTCCATTTGAAACGATTGGATAACCATAATTTTCACCTTTGGCAATAATATTAAGCTCATCACCACCTTTAGGCCCCATCTCAACCACCCACAGCTGTCCTTGGCGGTCAAAAGCCATACCTAACGGGTTACGGTGTCCCAGTGACCATATTTCAGCAGTGACCCCGCCTTGCTTATAAAAAGGGTTACCTACAGCCGCGGTGCCATCATCATTTAAACGTAAGATTTTACCTAAGTTACTTTTCATGTTTTGGGCAGGATCAAACTTTTGTCGCTCACCTGAACTGACCCACAGCTTACCATCTGTACCAAAAAGCATGCGATGTCCGTAATGGCCTTGTCCTGAAACTTTGGGTACTTGCTGCCAAATCTGCTTTATCTCGTTAAGTTTTGGCTGATTAGGATGAGATAAATCTAGTTTCGCACGTGAAATCACTGCGCCAGATCCACCTTGCCCTTTTGTAGCATAGCTGAGATAAACCCAATGATTCTTGGCAAAGTCAGGGTGTAAAATGACATCTCCTAAACCACCCTGTCCTCCATAGTTCACCGCTGGAACACCTTGCACATCCAACATTTGCTTATTTTTAGGGTTAAAAATTTTTAATTTACCTTGCCGTTCAGTCACTAATAAACGCTGATCAGGCAGACTGGTCACAGCCCAAGGCTCATTAAAATCTGAGACTGCTTCAACCTGATAAGTTTGTTTGATGGCAACAGACTGATCTGCTTTTGCAGTCGTATTTTGTTCAGGATTTTTTGAATTGGTATTATTAGACCCACAGGCCATTAACAAAAAAAAGCTACTACATAATAAGGGGGCTGCTAATCGTCTCATCATTTTTATCTCCTTTTGTTTTTATTGTTATATTACGGAGATGAGCAAAAAAATTACGATAAAAGTGTTACTTTATTATACGCTGTAATCAAACACTCTCTTTTAAGACTAAATTAGCGCACCCACCGCACAATATAATCTTCAAGATCATCTTCATGGACATCAACCTCAGAAAGGCAACGTCCTGCAACTGACTTTTTCGCTTTAACCACGCTTTGTCTCGAACCCGTATTTAAATAATGCCAAGAAGGTAAATTCTTGCCTTCATTCAAGCGCTTATAGGCACAGCTTGATGGCAACCAGTGGATTGTTTTTAAAGACTCTACCGTTAATTGCAGGCAGTCAGGTACTTGCTGCTGACGATTCGGATAGTCCATGCAACGCCCTGTACCACAATCAAGTAACTTACAGGCCACCTTGGTATAAGCCACCTCATGTGTATCTTCATCTTCTAGTTTTACCAGACAGCATAAACCACAGCCATCACATAAAGCTTCCCACTCAGCCTGAGTCAGTTGCTCTAACGGATAGTTTTTCCAAAAGAGTGGTCGAAGTGAGGTCTCGGTAGACATAATCTTTTAACAGCTGATGAGATAAAACGATGTATCAGTATAGCATTGAAGTGGTCTGTACTAAAAAAGAAGCTGTAT
Source organism: Acinetobacter sp. D009 (assembly GCF_038562025.1). Lineage (NCBI taxonomy): Bacteria > Pseudomonadati > Pseudomonadota > Gammaproteobacteria > Moraxellales > Moraxellaceae > Acinetobacter > Acinetobacter sp. D009. The sequence goes on along the minus strand of NZ_CP151886.1, from coordinate 59,118 downwards.
TTATGACATCACAAAATGATTGTTTAATATACATTTCAACCACATAAACGACACATTCCGAGTAAAAAACACGCTATATAGTTAAATGACAATGAAAAATAAGGAGGACAGCATTATGTTCCGTTGGGCGATAATTTTTGCAGTAATTGCACTCATTGCCAGTCTATTAGGGTTTGGTGGTGTTGCAGGGCTATCTAAAGACTTTGCCGTGATTTTATTAGTTGTAGCTGTAATTCTAGCTGTAATTGGGTTCATTTCTCGAGGCCGAACTTAATTTAATCATGATCACATAAAAAGAAGGAACTGGTTTCCTTCTTTTTTTATTGCTTATAACTTTGTATCTTTTTCTTTTGATGTAGATTTTTACATAGTTATTTATTTTAGTTCTTAATTTTTATGCTTTAATCAAGCGTATTTAAATCGATTTAAATTTCAGGATTAATGTCATGAGTACTGCAATTAAAACCCGTGAAATTCAATATACTGCACCAGATGGTAGCCATTTAATTGGTTACTTTGCGGCTCCAGATAGCGAAACACCTGTTGCGGGTGTGATTGTTGCTCCTGAGTGGTGGGGACGTAACGAATATACTGAGCAACGCGCACGTGAACTTGCTGAACACGGCTATGCTGCGCTTGCAATTGATATGTATGGTGATAAAAAAGTTACAACCACCGCAGCTCAAGCCTATGAATGGATGATGCAGACATTTGAAGAGTTAGACACGGTGACTGATCGTGCCAATGCTGGGCTTCAAACTTTAGCTGCTCAGCCGGAAGTAAACAGTGAAAAAATTGCTGCTGTCGGTTACTGCTATGGTGGTAAAGTCGTATTAGATCTTGCACGTTCAGGTGCTCCACTAAAAGCAACTGCAACTTTCCATGGCACATTAACGCCTAAAGCTCCTGCTCAAAAAGGCGACATTCAAGGTGAAGTTTTAGTTCTACATGGTGAATTAGACAGTATGGTCACCTTAGAAGATGTTGCTAATTTTGAAAAAGAGATGCAAGCTGCTGAGGTTAAACATGAAGTAGTGGTTTTAGAAGGTGCTAAACATGGCTTTAGTAACCCGCTTGCCGATGAAAGAGCTAAAGCGAACGGTGTAGACCTTGGCTACAATAGCGAAGCGGAAAAACAAGGCCTTGCTAAAATGTACGCTTTATTAGATCGTACTCTAAAATAAAAGAAGCAAATTTGGAGCAAATGATTTTTTTGCATTTGCTCCCTTAAATGTTTATGACTTTGCAATATTTTTACTGTATTTTTTAAACCATACTTCAATAACTATACTCCCGTTGAGCTAGAGCAAAGCCTAGTCTTATTTCCCGCACTCGGGGTTTAATGGAATAACATGAGAGGATACAACAATGACTGACAAGAAATGTCCGTATTGCGAATTTGATGAATATGACATCATTGATAAGAATGAATTTGCCGTAATTTTGCCTGATTCTAATCCGTTATCTAAAGGCCACTGTGTAGTAACACCACTGCGCCATGTTAGTTCTTTTTTTGACATTACGTCTAAAGAACATCAAGGCTTGCTTACACTTCTTGAAATTGCTCGTCATGAAACCCAGCTTCGTCATCAACCAGATGGCTTTCATATTGGCTTTAATGATGGTGAAGTTTTTGGAAAAACTTCAGATCATTTCCACATTCATGTCATTCCTTACTATAAAAACCAGCCGTTGAAACTAGATCAACTTTGGGGTGTACAAAAGGATTAATTCTTTTTACCCATAGAACAGGGACTACATTTTTGATGTAGTCCCTGTTTTTATATGTCCATTTTCTTCGTTTTCTTTAAACAAAATTTCATCTAAATTTCAGCTATAATTTAGCCCTTACTTCTCTTCTATAGCTGTTCATGCCTGAATTTTCTTTTTCTGATGCCCTCTTAAACTGGTTCGATCAACATGGTCGTCACGATTTGCCTTGGCAAGTTGCCAATGATCCATACAAAGTTTGGGTTTCTGAAATTATGCTACAACAGACTCAGGTAAAAACAGTTCTGCAATATTTTGATCGCTTTATGGAGCGCTTCCCGACTGTAGAAGCTTTAGGTCATGCAACTTGGGATGAAGTAGCACCTTATTGGGCTGGCCTCGGTTACTACGCTCGTGCCCGCAATTTGCATAAAGCGGCTGGTCTTGTCACGCAGCAAGGTAAATTTCCTGAAACGCTAGAAGAATGGATTGCACTACCTGGCATTGGTCGCTCTACCGCAGGCGCGCTCATGTCTTTAGGTTTACGTCAGTACGGCGTCATTATGGATGGCAACGTGAAACGCGTTTTAGCTCGCTTCTTTGCCATTGAAGATGACTTAAGCAAACCACAACACGAGCGTGAAATGTGGAAACTCGCTGAAGAGCTTTGCCCTACACATCGCAACCATGATTACACGCAAGCGATTATGGACTTGGGTGCAACCATTTGTACTCCTAAAAAACCGCTATGTTTATATTGTCCAATGCAAGCTCATTGTCAGGCTTATCAGCAAGGGTTAGAACAAGAATTACCTTTTAAAAAACCGAAAAAAACACCGCCTGTTAAAACAGCAGATGTTCTTATTATTCAGTGCGAAGGTGAATGGTTCTGGCAACAACGTCAAGCTCATGGTCTATGGGGCGGTTTATTCTGTTTACCTATTTTAGAAAATGAACATGAACGACTGAGCATAAGCCAGCAATATAAATTACAGCCTCAAGCACAAACTTTTCAGATCAGCCATAGCTTCACTCATTTCACATGGTTACTTAATGCTCACGTGTTCCACGTGGAACCTGATCAAAAAGAACATCTGGCTATTGAACTTGAAGGTCAATGGTTGAGTCCGGAACAAGCCATTGCCAAAGGTGTTCCAACCGCTATGAAAAAATTGATCTCGACAAGCCGTTCATGACATAGTGAGTAAAATAATTTTGATATGGCTGTGACAGGGAGTATTTTGTGCGACGTTTTGTTTCTCATTTCTCACTTGGTTTTCTGATTATTCTATTGGCGGCCTGTGCCAGTGCACCTAAAAAACCTGCCCCACTTCCACCTGCTGAAGTCATCAAACTCAAAAGTATGCAGCTTCCAAGTCGACTACCTGTACCTGTAAAAGGTATTGACCGTGATGAATTAAAAGACACATGGGGAGCTGCTCGGAGTCAGGGCCGTAGTCACGAAGGAATTGATATTTTGGCTCCACGTGGAACCAAAGTGTACAGTGCAACCGAAGGTCTCGTTGCAGATCTTCGCAATAACAACTTAGGTGGCAAAGTCATCTGGATTTTAGGTCCAGCCGGGACATGGCATTATTATGCTCATCTTGATGGTCACAAACGTGGCTTAAATGTGGGTGACTATGTCAAAAAGGGCGACCTCATTGGCTATGTCGGCAATACGGGCAATGCACGTTATACTTCACCTCATCTTCATTATGGTCTTTACTTAGATGGTAAAGGTCGTGGTGCTGTTAATCCTTATTCATATTTACGCTAGGAACATTTTATGTCGGAAGCGCTGATCAATCGCTTAGTAGAGTTTGCCGAGTCTGGTAACCAGCAAAAGATCGTTTTAAATGGCAATAGCTATCAAGGCTGGATCATGGAAATCAGCGATGATGCCCTACTGATCAGTACCGGTTTTTCAGACAAAGTTGGCAAAGACTTTTGGCTAAAGTTTGAAGACTTAACACAAGCAGAACTGTATTATTGGGATACTCGCCCGAATGAATGGGTGCTATTTAAACTTTAAAATTCTAAGATAAATATAAGGAGCATTATCATGAAAACTCAACGTTGCGGATGGTGTTCCGACGATCCACTCTATATTGCTTACCATGATGAAGAATGGGGTAAACCCGAACACGACGAAGCACGATTATTTGAAATGCTCTGTCTTGAAGGTCAGCAAGCCGGCCTATCATGGATTACCGTACTGAAAAAAAGAGAAAGCTATCGTCAGCATTTTTTTAATCATCCGATTGCAGACATTGCTTCATTTACAGATGATTTTCTAGAACTAAAATTATCCGATGCTGGCTTAATTCGTCACTTTGGTAAACTCAAAGCCATTCGTGATAATGCTATTGCTTGGCAAGCGCTCAAAGCACAAGTCGGTGATGTTCCTACATGGCTTTGGCAGTTTGTAGATGCAGCTCCACAAAACAATGATGTTGTAGATTATCGTAAGGCCCCTGCTCAAACCGAGCTGAGTGTAAAACTTTCCAAAACTCTTAAAAAGAATGGTTTCAAATTTGTTGGCCCAACCACCTGCTATGCTTTTATGCAGGCAGTAGGCATGGTCGATGATCATGAAAACGATTGTCAATTTAAAGCTTCATAACCCACCAGAACGGTTCAAAGCCGCTTAAGGAGTTTCCGATGAGCAATAATATGATTCAAGCTTATGCTGCAATGCAGGCAGGTGAAAAACTGGTCCCATACCAATTTGATGCAGGTGAATTACAACCGCATCAGGTTGAGGTAAAAGTTGAATACTGTGGTTTGTGTCATTCTGATATTTCTGTTTTAAATAATGAATGGCGTTCAACCGTGTACCCTGTAGTTGCAGGCCATGAAATTATTGGACGAATTGTTGCTTTAGGCTCAGAAGCCAAAGGACTACAAATTGGGCAACGTGTCGGTATTGGCTGGACCGCCGAAAGTTGCCAAGCCTGTGATGAGTGTATTGGCGGTCAGCAAGTACTTTGTACGGGCGGAAGTGTTGCAACAATCGTAGGACATGCGGGTGGTTTTGCTGATAAAGTTCGTGCAGGCTGGCAGTGGGCTATTCCCCTCCCTGAAGATTTAGACGCTGAAAGTGCTGGTCCTTTACTTTGTGGCGGAATTACCGTTTTTGACCCACTACTCAAACACAAAATTCAGGCAACGCATCACGTGGGTGTGATTGGTATTGGTGGTTTAGGCCATATAGCCATCAAGCTACTTAAAGCATGGGGCTGTGAAATCACTGCTTTTAGTTCTAACCCAGATAAAACGGAAGAACTAAAAGCAATGGGAGCCGACCATGTGGTAAATAGTCGCGATACAGAGGCAGTAAAAGCTCAAAAAGGGAAATTCGATTTATTGCTAAGTACCGTGAATGTGACTCTAAATTGGTCTGCTTTTATTACAACACTGGCACCAAACGGAACCTTACATTTCTTAGGTCTTACGCTTGAGCCTGTTCCTGTTTCTGTTGGCTCTCTTATTGGTGGTGCTAAGTCAGTGACTGGTTCACCTACGGGTTCACCTGCTGCACTACGTCAGCTTTTAAAGTTTGCTGCACGTAAAAAAATTGCGCCTCAAATTGAGCTATTTCCAATGTCACAGCTCAATGAAGCAATTGAACGTCTACACTCGGGTCAGGCACGCTACCGCATTGTGCTTAAGGCAGACTTTGCAGAGTAAGACTAACTCACTGTTTTAATCTGTTGCCGTGACCAGTCCGCCAAATCTTTAATGGCTTGGCGGACATCTGCTGTTAGCTCATGACCTGCATTTAAACGAATAAAATGCCGATAGCGTTCATCCTCACCAAAAACATGCCCGGGAACTACGGTAATTCCGTGAGATTTTGCAGTGTAATAGAGCGCCAAACTATCTACAGTTTTAGGTAACTGCATCCATAAGGCATAACCCCCTTCTGGTTGGCTCAATGCAATTGGTATACCTTCAAAGGCATTTAAAATACAACTACGATACTCCTCGACTTGCCGCATCAAATTCGGTCTTAACTGCTCTAAATGCTCTCGATAACCACGACTATAAATAAAATCAGCTAGGCCTAGTTGTAGCGGTGTATTAACCCCAATATTACTGGCTACCAGCTCAAGCCTTAAATGCTGTAGCTTCGCGCTTAAACAGAACCATCCTACGCGATACGCACTCGACAAAGACTTAGAAACCGACCCACACCAAATTACATAGCCTTCACGGTCCCAATAGCGAATAGGTAATGGTCGCTCACCGCTGTAACCACACTCTCCATAAATATCATCTTCAATAATAAAGCACTGATACTTTGCTGCTAATTCGGCAATCTTTTGCTTTTCTGCATTACTTAAACAATATCCCAATGGGTTCTGATAGTTGGCTGTCATTAAGCAAACCTTGGCTAAACCCTGCTTCATAAATGATTCTAAGCGCTCAAGATCGATACCACGATGATGCGCTGGAATTTCAATAATCTGCCGTTTTAAACTTGCTATAAGCTGTAATTGTCCATTAAAAGTAGGTGTCGGAATTAAAATACTATCGCCTACTTCTGTTAGATGTTGAATCACCAAAGACAAAGCAGGCATGCAGCCATTGGTAATAAAAATATCTTCTACTGCGATAAAAATCCCATCTTCACGCCAATGATCAGATAACGCTTTTCTTAATTGCTCATGTCCTTGTTTATTACAATAAAGAAAGTCTTGAGGCTGACAATTTTTTAAAGCCCGTTGAATAGAACGACGTAAACCTTCCACAGGAATAAAATGAGGCGTTAACTGAATAGAGCCTAATGGTACAAGATGGCTTTGTAAGGCAGCTTCCTGAATTTGATTATGCAATTCCAGATTTGAAACTTGTCGAGGTAAAGACAAGAAATCTGGACTTTCAGGAATGGGGCCCGATTGTGCACGAGCAACCACAAAATAACCTGACTTCGGCTTTACATAAATAAGCCCCCTCGCCTCAAGTAACTCATAACAACTTTTTGCTGTACTTAAACTAATGCTGTGCTGACGAGCAAAATCTCGTAAAGAAATAAGTTTCTGATGAGGTTTAAGCTCATCTTGATAAATACGATGTGCTAATTGATTGGCAAGAACCTGATATTGGAAAGTCATTCTGTGCTGCTTTTTTAAAAATTTCTGTATCTGTACTGGTTTATAGAACACCTTTAGGCTATAGAAATCAACTCAGAAAGTAGCAAGGTCATGAAATTAAAAGCTATATTGTTATTTACTATTGTTTTAGCTGGTTGCCAACAACAACCAAAAGATGAGCAGTACAGACATACTGTTTGCCAAAGTCTCATAGAAGGTTATTTAAAAATGACAAATCAACAAGACTATAAAATGGAGCAACGCACTGATGAAAAGACCATTACGATTTCTCATTATCAATATAAACGGAATAGCTCAAATGAAGTTGTAATGGTGAACTCGGTTTATTCGACTTTGTATTTTAGCTGCCGAGAACATCAAAAAAGCTATTTTCTGTCTCAACATTCATCACAAGGACAAACGACCCCACTTTTAGAAGTTCATTTTCCAACTGACAGTTACACTACTTTTAGAGAGCGTTTTTAAAACCGTCTTTTAACTGTTCTGCCAAAAACTCAATAAATAAACGAATTCGTTTTGGTAGATGCTCTTGTTGATAATACACAGCATGGATGCTTTGATATTGATGTTCAATTTGGTCTTCAAATAAGGCAATCAATCGCCCTTCTTCAATATCTTTCCAAATTTCAAATTCAGATAGTCGTGCAATACCATGTCCTCTAATCGTCAGCTGACGTACCGTTTCTCCACTCGATGCTTTAATTTTTGATTGCGCAAAAAAATATTCATCACCAACTTTAATCGGCCAACTATTGATATATGCAGGTCTGGTAAAACCGATCAAATCGTGTTGTTCAAGCTGTTCAGGTTGTGTCGGTGTACCCTTAATTGCTAAATACTCAGGGCTTGCAACGATAAATAAGCGACTTTTACATACTAATTTGGCATGAAGACTTGAATCATTAAGTTCTCCGAATCGGAATGCAACATCGGTTTTATGTTGTAGTAGATCAATCACCTGATCATTACTATTTAACTCAATTTCAATGTTTGGATAGCTCTCACGAAACTTATGCATTAATGGCGCAATTACGTGTAAGACAAACGGCGTTGCTGAATCAATGCGAATAAGTCCCGCAGTCCCCTGATCAGATTTTTGTAGTTCTTCTTCAGCCGCATTTAGCTCATTTAAGATTTTACGGGCTTTTACCAAAAACTGCTGCCCTTCTTGAGTGAGTTTCAATTTACGTGTCGTTCGTTCTAACAAAGTCACATCTAACTTAGCTTCTAGGCGTGTTAAAGATCGACTGACTCCTGAAGGCGTTTGTTTTAAATGTTCTGCCGCCGCAACAAAAGAGCCCGTATCAACGATTGCGATAAACGCGACCAGCTCTTCAATTGTTGATTTCATGTCTTATTCCATTATTGACTAATGATCAAAGATATTTTGCTTATTCATCTATTTTTTCGCAACAATAAAAAAAGCAAAATGCACATCAAGTTAAATGATTATTCAAATTTAGGTAAACACATGAATATCCCACGTTTTGGTCTAGGAACTTTCCGTCTTAAAGAACAAGCAGTTATTGATTCTGTTAAAACTGCTTTAGACGTAGGTTACCGTGTCATTGATACTGCTCAAATTTATGACAATGAAGCAGCAATTGGTCAAGCGATTGCCGAAAGCGGTGTATCACGTCAGGACTTATTTTTAACCACAAAAATCTGGGTAGATAATTTTGCTCAAGATAAGTTTATTCCAAGCTTAAAAGAGAGCCTACAAAAGCTTCGTACTGACCATGTTGACCTCACTTTGATCCATTGGCCAGCACCAGATTTAGGCGTTTCGATTCCTGAAGTTATGAAGCTTTTACTTGAAGCAAAACAACAGGGCTTAACTAAACAAATTGGTATTTCAAACTTCAATATTGAGCTTACTCAACAAGCAATTGACACAATTGGTGTAGAGCATATTGCAACCAACCAGATTGAGTTAAGCCCTTATCTTCAAAACCATAAGCTTGTGAATTTCTTACAAGAGAAGAATATTGATGTGACTTCATATATGACGCTTGCATACGGCAAAGTGCTTCAAGACCCTGTTTTAACTGAAATTGCAGCAGCACATAAAGCAACGACAGCGCAAATTGCACTAGCGTGGGCATTGCAACGTGGTTTTGCAGTCATTCCATCTTCGACTAAACGTGAAAACCTGATTAGCAACTTAAAAGCACAGGATATCGAGTTAACTTCAGCTGAAATGCAAATGATTGCCGAACTTGATCGTAACAGTCGTGAAGTTAGCCCAGAGCCATGGGCACCAGTTTGGGACTAAACTCATGAACACTCAATCAAATACGGCGTTCTCGTTATTGGCATTGGCAATTGGTGCCTTTGCCATTGGCACCACTGAATTCTCACCAATGGGATTGTTGCCGAATATCGCTAATGATTTAGGGATTTCAATTCCAACGGCCGGTATGTTAATTACAGGTTATGCACTTGGTGTCATGCTAGGTGCCCCATTCATGACCCTATGGTTCGGTGGTTTTGCACGCCGTAATGCACTTATTTTGCTGATGGCGATCTTTACGGTCGGTAACCTAATCGCAGCGTTTTCACCAAGCTATATGAGCTTATTAGGTGCTCGTCTCATTACAAGCTTGAACCATGGTGCTTTCTTCGGGATTGGCTCTGTTGTAGCGGCAAGCATTGTACCCGCGCACAAACAGGCCAGTGCTGTAGCCACCATGTTTATGGGTTTAACCATTGCCAATATCGGTGGTGTACCGTTAGCAACATGGGTTGGGCAAAACATTGGCTGGCGTATGTCTTTCCTTGCGATTTCTTTGCTTGGTGTAATTACCATGCTCGCTTTATGGAAAGCGCTCCCTCAAGGTATGGTTGCTCAAAAACCAAATGTGAAAGCTGAGTTGAAGGTATTAACGCGTACTCCTGTGGTCCTTGCGCTACTCACTACCGTACTCGGTGCAGGTGCAATGTTTACGCTCTATACCTATATTGCACCAAGTTTGACTGAGTTTACCCATGCTTCACCGACGTTCATTACGTTCATGTTGGTATTGATTGGTGTCGGTTTCTCAATTGGTAACCATTTAGGCGGACGTTTTGCAGATTTGTCGATTAATAAAACTTTGATTGGTTTCTTGGTTCTGTTAATTGTGATGATGGTGACTTTCCCAATTCTTGCACAAAGCCAGATTGGAGCAGCCATTGCATTAGTGATCTGGGGTGCAGCAACCTTTGCTTTAGTACCACCTTTGCAAATGCGTGTAATGTCAGTCGCTCATGAAGCACCGGGACTTGCCTCTTCAGTGAATATCGGTGCATTTAACTTAGGTAACGCAGTAGGAGCAGCAGCAGGCGCGTTAGTACTCGATCTAGGTTGGGGTTATAGCGCAGTATCTTTTGCTGGCGCATTGTTGGCAGGGTTAGGTTTGTTATTGGTTTTATTTCAAATCAAACGCGAAAGCAGCCCTGCACAAGCTTTACAGCAATGTTCAGATTAATAAAAAAGCGCCTGATCTCAGGCGCTTTTTTTAAGCTATTTATTTTAAAATATCTGGTAATTTAGGGTGTTCATAAATTGGACTGGTCACTTCCCGCTTCATTTTAAGCAGCATCTGATAAGGTTGCTGTTGAACAAACATATTTACAAAGCTCAACGGAATTGCACCAGCAGGGTCAGCGTAACCACTGGTCGTTACTTTCACCTTATTATTTGCAAGTTTCTGGAATGTCCAATCCCCTTCATAGCGTGTTAAGCGCACTACATCAGGTTGTATCGGATAATTTCCGCTAATTGCAGTATTTTTAATTGTCACAACACCATTTGCGGCCTTGCTCATTTTTCCCTTTACAACGACATCACGATCTTTCAAAGGAAACGGAAAATCCAACACCATATACAGTGTGAACTCACCTTTTTTCTCATCTTGAGACAACATTTCAACTTTGCCCATATAAGGCACCCACTGGTCAGCACGATTTACATCTAAAATCACAGCGACAGCGCGTTCAAGTGGCACATCAAATGTCGTTTCAGCCTTATATTGAAAGACTGGATTATCAGTTTTTTGATAGGTCCAGACTTTAATATTATTGCGGTCTAAGCTGAGTTTAGCTTTTTCTGTAGAAGCAGCCCCCGTCCAGAGGCTGCTTAAGCAAAGAAGAGTGGTCAAGGCAATTTGTTTTTTATTCATGTTCTGCTCTATCTTGTTTTTCTCGCTACACATGGAATACGTACAGGGTTTTATACCTGTACGTCGTTCAATCCTAAAACATCTTTCATGTCATATTTACGCGCTTCACGGCCCACAACCCATGCAGCAGCTCGTACTGCACCAGCAGCAAAGTTCATACGGTTAGTCGCTTTATGAGTCACTTCAACACGCTCACCTTCACCAATAAACATGACAGTGTGTTCGCCAACGATGTCACCACCACGAATGGTTTCAAAGCCAATCGTTTGACGGTCACGTGGGCCTGTATGCCCTTCACGGCCATACACAGCAACTTCTTTTAAGTTACGGCCTAAAGTATCTGCAATTGCTTCGCCCATCATTAATGCCGTACCTGACGGCGCATCTACTTTATGACGGTGGTGAGCTTCAATCACTTCAATATCTACTGTATCGCCAAATACTTTTGCTGCAAGCTCAAGTAACTTGATTGATACATTTACGCCCACTGAATAGTTCGCAGCGTAAACCACAGGAGTATGCGTAGCAACTTCATCTAACTCAGCTTTTTGCTCATCTGACATACCTGTTGTACCAATAACCATGGCAACCCCAGCTTCACGGCAAAGCTTTAAATGCTGAGCCGTTGCAACTGGTGCAGTAAAATCAATGATTACATCGCAGTCTTTAAGAACTTCTGCCAAGTTTCCTGAAACCTTCACACCCACTGAACCAATACCAGCAAGCTCACCTGCATCCGTGCCCACCAAACTACTTTCCGGACGCTCTACCGCAGCAGCTAATTGATAGCCTGCCTGTTGAACTGCTTGAATAAGCGTACGGCCCATACGACCGCCTGCACCTAAAATACCAATGCGTGGAGCTGCTGACATAATCTTCCCAATCTTCGGTTTTACGTAATTTACCTACTATATCAAAACTCTTTGCTCATCTTAAAAAGTAAAAATTATTTTTTGAGTTAGGACGAAATTTAATCTGTTTTCACAAAAGTTAAAGAATTGATCGGCAGACTACGGAGCCACGAATGAGAAAAAGATGACTATAAGGAGTTCAGCATGCATTCGAGAATTATTGGCTTTACAGTAATGATGGGGATTATGAGTTCAGTGGCATTTGCAGAGCCTGCAATCCAGCCAGGAGACACATTAGAAAGCTTATCTAAAGCGCGTATTACGACAAACATAAATACTCAAACAGCAACGCCTACAGCTCAAACAAATGATGCCAATGCTGAGGTTAAAGTTGAAGATATTGACCCAATTATTGGCGAAACAGCAGCAGAGGCACCAAAAGTAGCTGTACAGGCAGAAGCAGTAGCCGCACCAGTGATCGAAAATGCTCCTATTCTTGCTTCTAGCGAACCGACTGTAAGTGTTAATGATATTGATGTTGCTCACCCTACAAAGTAAGCAGACGTAATTTTCTTTTAAGCAGAATAAAAATAATAAGATGAATCAGCGCAATAAAAAGGCGGATATTTTATAAATATCCGCCTTCTTTTTAATTTCTTATCTAATCAAGTTTAATCGAACAAACGATCAAAGAATGATTTTTTCTTCGGTGAAGAAGCACTGTCTTCGCCATCAAAAGAAGCTTGCAACTCTTTAAGTAATTCACGTTGACGAGAATTTAAGTTGACTGGTGTTTCTACCACAATACGGCAGAGTAAATCACCCACCATGCTGCTACGTACTGGACGAACGCCCTTACCACGTAAACGGAATAATTTACCTGTTTGAGTTCCCTCAGGAATCTTCAAGCTAACGCGACCTTCCAAAGTTGGAATTTCAATTTCTTTACCAAGTGCAGCATCAGCAATGCTCACTGGTACGTCCATATAAAGATCTGCGCCATCACGTTGGAAAATTTCGTGTTCACGAACGACGACTTCAACGTACAAGTCACCTGATTGGCCATCACGAATTGCTTCGCCTTTACCACTCAAACGAACGCGGTCACCATTATCTACACCCGCTGGAATTGTAACTTCCAACGTTTGCTGGCGATCGGCAACACCTGAACCATGACATGCCTGACAAGGGTTTTTAATAATTTTACCTTGACCACGACACGTACCACATGTTTGTTGTACAGAGAAGAAACCTTGCTGCATACGAACTTGTCCTGAACCATGACAAGTTTTACAGGTTTCAACATCTTTTGGATTTTTAGAACCTTTACCATCACACACATCACATGGTGCTGGAGCAGTAAAGGTAATGGTTTTTTTAACCCCTTTTACAGCTTCTTCAAGGGTAAGTTCCATTACATAGCGTAAATCTGATCCGCGACGTTGACGCTGTTGACGTCCACCACCACCGAATGCGCCACCGAAGATATCACCGAACTGGCTAAAAATATCTTCTGCACTAAATCCGCCGAAGCCACCACCGCCCCCGCCAAAGCCACCTTCGAACGCATTATGTCCCATGCGATCGTACATGCTACGCTTTTCGCTGTCCGATAAAACTTCATAAGCTTCAGCAGCTTCTTTAAATTTCTCTTCAGCTTCGGCATTGTCAGGGTTTCTATCAGGATGATATTTCATCGCCAATTTACGGTAGGCTTTTTTGATCTCATCATCACTTGCGGTTTTTGAAACGCCTAAAACCTCATAATAATCACGTTTAGCCATTTTTGGCGGTGCTCCTCACGGAATTTTATCAATACTCTATTGCCGACTAAATGGGGGGCTTTAGCCGAATTTACAAGGGGGAAATGTTTAAAAAATAGATATATTAAAAAACTGCCTTATTTTTTAAATATTTAGACAAGCCTTTTAACCATGCATTTAATAGAAATAACCACGCAATAGCGCTAAAAACTACGCCAGCAACCGTAGAGGCTGTGACCCAAAGATTACTATCCCATGCAAAAAAGAAGAGCGGAATAAACCAGACAACAGCAAAAATTGCCATAAATAGAAATAGAATCGCATTGCGCATAATCCATAGCGCATGCGCATGAATCCAAACTTCTGCATTATCTACAACTGCCACTTTACGAGCGACCAAATAAGCAAAGGCCGCAAAAATAACCGTAAACAATGCAAGAAACATGAACGCATAAGAAATTACTATATAACGGCGATGCTGTTCGATATGGTCTTGCCCCATCTGTATTTCACCTCAATTCACTGCATTTTGCCTATTTTTTATGCAGTGAAATAATCCTGTATTTTTTGTGTAAAGACAGGTGCTACTATATTGGAGTTTTCAATATTTCGCACCTTTATTCACAAAAAATTTATGTATTTTATGCGGTTTTTTTCACCTTAAACCACGCTGCATAGAGTGCAGGTAGGAAAAATAATGTCAGTAGGGTGGCAACAATCAATCCGCCCATGATCGCAACTGCCATCGGACCAAAGAAAATACTTCTAGAAAGTGGAATCATGGCCAGAACAGCGGCTAAAGCAGTCAAAATAATGGGACGGAATCGACGCACTGTCGCCTCAATAATCGCCTCCCATGTTGGATGTCCTGCTTGCCTGTCTTGTTCAATTTGATCAATCAAAATAAGCGAGTTACGCATGATCATCCCAGAGAGTGCAATTGTGCCCAACATGGCCACAAAGCCAAATGGTTTGTTAAATAATAGTAAGAATAAAACAACACCAATTAAACCCAGTGGAGCTGTTAACAACACGATGGTCGAGCGAGACAAGCTTTTGAGCTGAATCATCAGTAATGTCATGACCACAGCCAAGAACAGTGGCATACCCGCATTCACAGAATTTTGCCCACGTGCAGACTCTTCTACGGTTCCACCCACCTCAATGAGATAGCCACTTGGCAATTCAGCACGTAACTTATCCATTGATTCAGCTAACTCACCCACAACGGTAGCAGGCTGCAAATTGGTACGAATATCTGCGCGAACAGTAATCGTCGGTAAGCGGTTACGATGCCAGATCAAACCATCTTCAAACTTATACTCAATCTTCGCGATTTGAGCTAAAGGTACAGTGGTTCCATTGTTCGTTGGCACAGCTAAGCTTGCCAGTGAAGCCACTTCAACGCGCTCTGCTTGGTCCCCGCGTAAGCGAATTTCAATAAGTTCACGTTTTTCACGATATTGCTCAATCGCACTACCAGTAATTGATGCATTAATGAAATTCGCTAAATCCAGACTAGAGACACCCATTTGTCGAGCACGGTCTTGATCAATTTGAATGGAAATGATCTTACTTGGCTCGCCCCAATCTAAATGCACATTGGTGGTATTCGGGTTTTCACTCATTACTTTAGCGACTTGCTGTGCTTCTTTACGTACCAGATTTAAATCTTCACCTGACACACGATATTGCAATGGATAACCCACAGGTGGGCCATTTTCGAGTAATGACACACGAGTACGGACTTGTGGGAGTAACTGCTTAATTTGTGTTTCTAACGAACGACGAATGTCATCACGATCATCAAGTGATGATGCGAGTACAACAAACTGAGCAAAGCTGGCTTGCGGTAATTGCTGGTCTAAAGGTAAATAAAAACGTGGTGAACCTGTCCCTACATAGGCCACATAGTTATCAATACCTTTTTGTTTAGACAAGAATTTTTCAACCTTTTTCACAGCTTGTTCTGTTGCTGTTAAAGAAGCACCTTCTTCAAGCTTTAAATCGACTAAAATCTCAGCACGGTTTGAAGGCGGGAAAAACTGCTGAGGTACCATCTTAAACATCAGCACAGAGAGCACAAAAATCCCCACCGTCGTTGCAATCACGGTTTTACGATAGGTCACACAAAACTCGACCATCTTTCTAAAACGTAAATAGAAACTAGATTGATAAGGATCGTAATGATGGTCCTGTGAAATTGCCACAGTTTGCGGTTGTGGTTTTTTAGTTAATCTTGCCCACAAACGGACATACCAAGGGGCCTGATGTCCTAACTTGGTAAAGTCTGGTAATAGCTTTTCACCTAAATAAGGTACGAATAAAACTGCCGCGATCCAAGATACCAATAAAGCAATGGTCACAACCTGAAAAATAGAGCGTGTGTATTCGCCTGTACTAGACTGAGCCGTAGCAATCGGTAAAAAACCTGCCGCGGTAATCAATGTTCCCGTGAGCATCGGAAATGCGGTAGTTTTCCACGCAAATCCGGCGGCTTTAATCCGGCTATAGCCCTGCTCCATCTTAATGGCCATCATCTCGACGGCGATAATGGCGTCATCGACTAACAGACCTAACGCCAAGATCAAAGCACCAAGTGAAATTTTATGCAGTCCGACATCGAATAAACTCATACCGGCAAAGGTCATTGCTAAAACTAAAGGAATAGAAAAAGCGACCACCAATCCCGTACGGAAGCCTAAAGAGAAAAAACTCACTAACAAGACAATAATGACTGCTTCAGCGAGTACCTTCACAAACTCATGAATACTGCGTTGTACTGCTACAGGTTGGTCAGAAACTTTCTGCAATTTCATGCCGAGTGGCAAGGTCTTTTGCAGTTGGGCAAATTCTGTTTCTAGATTTTTACCAAGGGCAATAATGTCACCGCCTTTACGCATCGAAACAGCAATGCCAATACCATTTTCACCCATGAAACGCATACGTGGTTGAGCAGGCTGACTAAAACCACGATAAACATCAGCAACGTCACCAAGCTGGATGGTTTTATCACCGACCAATAAAGGTGTTTTTTTAATTTCATCAATGTTTTGTAGATGACCACTTACTCTAATTTGAATACGGTCTGTACCCGTTTCAAAAAAGCCAGCACTTGCCATACTATTTTGCTTTTGTAAGGCTTCTTGAATCGCTGTAACTGGAATTCCGAGCTGTACCGCTTTAGTGTTAGAAATCTCAACCCAGATTTTTTGATCTTGTAGACCAATCAATTCGACCTTACTGACATCTTTGACTCGTTGAAGCTGTAATTGCAAACGATCTGCATATTCTTTCAAAAGTGCATAGTCAAAGTCTTTGCCTGTCAGTACATAAATATTACCGAAAGTGTCCCCAAATTCATCGTTAAAAAATGGGCCTTGTACACCGTTTGGCAGTTCATGGCGAATATCATTCACTTTCTTACGGACGTTATACCAAACGTCAGGAATCTGTGCCGATGTCAGCGAGTCCTTGGCAACAAACGTAACCATCGACTCACCCGGGCGGGAGTAAGCCATAATCTTGTCATACTGCCCTGTTGTCATGAGTTCCTTTTCGATACGGTCAGTCACCAGCGTTGAAACTTCTTTCGCTGTTGCTCCCGGCCAATAGGTTTGTACGACCATGACTTTAAAGGTAAATGGTGGGTCTTCACTTTGTGAAAGTTTTGAATAAGAGATCGCGCCGATAATGCCAAGTAACAGCATAAAATAAAGGACGATACCTTTATTATTTAATGCCCATTCCGAGAGATTGAATTTCATGGCTGGATTGCTCCCTGAATTTTCACCGCACGGTTTTCACGGTCAATCGGATGAATCTTCTGCTTATCACGTAGCAAATGCACACCACCAATCACCACCCAATCATTGGGTGTCAATCCAGATAGCACAGGTACACTGTCTCTGCCATATGCACCAACCGTTACAGGTACTTTGCGTAAAGTTTGATTCGCATTAACAACCCAGACATAAGGCTGATTATCTGTTGCTGAAACACTCGAAAGTGGCACACTCATCACGTTGGTTTGAGTTGAGGTAAAAAATACACGTGCACTTTGTCCAAGTTGAATAACAGACTGCCCTTCTTTGAGTGCCACCTTAACTGTAAAAGTACGAGACTGATCAGCCGCAGGAGAAACTTCGCGAACATATCCGGCAAATTTTTCATTCGGTTTAGACCACAAGGTAATCCAAGCGGCTTGGCCAACTTTAATCTCGGTAACCGCTTGTTCTGGTACACCAATGACAACTTCACGCTCTCCATCAATTGCCAATTGATAAGCAGCTTGTCCTGCTGCAACCACTTGTCCAATTTCTATGTTTCGCGCAGTAATCACCCCGTTTTTATTAGAAACGAGTTGGTTATAACCAGTTTGGTTTGCAGAAACCTCATAGTTAGAACGAGCTTGCTGTAGTGCCGCTTGTGCCGCGTCGTATTGATTTTTTACAGTGTCATATTGCGAACGGCTTACAGCATTAATCGGGAGTAATTGCTGAAAACGTTTAAGTTCATCTGCTGCCGTTTTTGCTGAAGCCTGTGCATTGTCTAGCTGAGCTTTAGCAGCATTTAATTGTAGCTGAGCATCTGCTACATCGAGCTTTGCTAATACTTGTCCTACTTTAACCCGGTCGCCTACATCCACATAACGAGCCGTAACTTGTCCACCTACCCGAAATGCTAAAGCCGTTTGTTGTCTAGCCTGCACATCCCCTGCATAGCTTTTTTGTTCATTGAGTGTGGTTAAGGGCTGTGCCACCATCACATAGGGTATTTCTTCTGTTTTGGGAGTTTCTTTACTACACCCCATTAATGTGACCATACAAACAATCACCATACTCATGATGAGAGGTTTTAACACATTCATATCTTATCGCTCTTATTCAAACTGATTTTTTAAGGCACAATATGCTTGCATCATAGTTCGTTTATTTTTTAATTAATATACTCATGGGTACATTAATTAAAGAAAAATGTATAAGTGTTTATTTTTTAAAATTATTATTTAGAGGGTTTTGTGCAAACAGTTAATCAAAGTGGTCGCCCAAAAGATCTAGAAAAACGTGCTCGTATCCTACAAGCCGCTAAAGCTATATTTTTGAAATCTGGCTATCACGGTACCAGCATGAACCAGATTGCACAGGAAGCAGGTGTAACTAAACTGACGGTCTATAATCACTTTCAAGACAAAGCCAACTTATTTATCTGTGCGATTACAGAAACCTGTGAAGAGACACTGTGTACTAAACAATTCGAATTAGATGCATCGGCAGATTTTTATCAAGCACTCTTTATTGTGTGTTCACGCGCCTTGCAAATTATTTACTCACCTGAGGCGCTTAAACTTGAACATGTTTTATTTGAACTTGCAGCAGAACAAAGTCCACTCGCTCTACAGTTTTTTGATGCATCTCATACTCGACTGCAAAATCAGTTAACCGAGTTTTTGCAAAAAGCAGCTCAATTAGGTTTTATTCAAACCGATGAACCAACCTATCAAACCGAACTTCTTTTGTCCTTATTGCTTGGTGTACGTCACCAGAAGGTTTTACTTAGGATTATTGCTGTACCCAATGCGCACGAGCTTGAACAAATTATTCAAGATGCAATTCATTTATTCTTGCTCAAATACCAGAATTAAACCAAAGTCCGATTGTCAAAAGTTGTGCTGAGTGCATGTCATCTTTTCAGCCTCAACATGCGAATTAAATGTTATTTTTTAAGCAAAAATTCACATTTTCTTACGCTCAAAGCTTGGAATGTTCGCTAATCACGCTATATTCGATAAGAATAAGAACAGGAGAAAAATAGCATGGTTCAGCAAATCGATGCGCCACTGCGTGAGGATGTCCGCTTACTTGGCAACTTGTTAGGTGAAACCCTAAAACAACATGCAGGACAAGAACTGTTTAATCAGATCGAGCAAATCCGTGCTCTTGCCAAAGGTGCACGTGATGGTCAAGCTGAAGCCGAAAAGCAACTAGAACAATTATTTTTAGAACTGCCCGATGAAGAGTTACTTCCTCTTACCCGCGCGTTTTCTCATTTCCTCAATTTTGCCAATATTGCCGAGCAATATCATGTGGTCCGTAGCCGCAGACAGGCAGAGTTTGATTCGGATGCAAACTCTCCGAATCCGCTGGTTCACTTATTTCAAAAATTTAAAGATAAAAGTATTTCAACAGAAAAACTATTCCAGCAAATTTGCGATCTTAAAATTGAGTTAGTACTTACGGCGCACCCAACTGAAGTGAGTCGTCGTACCCTGATTCAGAAATATGATGATATTAACGCATGTCTCTCGCAGCTTGATCAGCAAAAACTTACCCCACGCGAACGCCAAAATGCACTTGCGAATTTAAAGCAACAAATTAGTTCGGCTTGGCAAACAGATGAAATCAGACAGCATCGCCCAACTCCAGTCGATGAAGCAAAATGGGGATTTGCCACAATTGAGCAAACACTTTGGAATGCTGTACCTAAATTCATTCGCGAGTTAAATGAATTAGTTCAAGAAAACTGCCAACTCAATTTACCACTTAATATTGCACCAGTACGTTTCGCATCTTGGATGGGCGGAGACCGTGATGGCAACCCAAATGTTACCCATCAAATTACCCAAGAAGTGCTGTGGTTATCACGCTGGCAAGCTGCCGATCTCTATTTAAGAGATATCGAAAACTTACGTTGGGAACTTTCAATCCAGACGTGTTCTGAAGAAATGATTCAAGCAATTGGCAGCCAACATGCAGAACCTTATCGTGAATATTTACGTGCTACACGAGAGCGTTTAAAAGCAACTCGCCACTGGTTAGCTCAGCGTTTACAAGGCTTAGAAGCAGATGACAGCAATGTCATTAAAAGTAAAGACGAACTCTTACAGCCTTTATTGCTGTGCTATCGCTCTTTAATCGACAGTAACCTACCTGAAATTGCGAATGGTCAACTGCTCGACTTTATCTACCGTGTGAACTGTTTTGGTATTGAATTACTTAAACTCGACATTCGCCAAGAATCAGGCCGTCATCGCCAAGCGATTTCAGCAATTACCGAATATTTAGGTTTAGGTAATTTTGAATCGTGGACTGAACAAGCGCGCCAAAACTTCCTCATTCAAGAATTACAAAGTAAACGCCCGCTTTTACCGAAATATATTAATGAACCTGAAGGCAGTTTGATTGGTCATCCAGATGTTCAAGAAGTATTTGCAACCATGCGTACTTTGGCAGACCAACCACCTGAGTCTTTAGGGGCATATATTATTTCGATGGCTGAATATCCAAGTGATGTTTTAGCTGTATTGTTATTGCAAAAAGAAGCAGGTATTCAGCATCCTTTACGTGTAGTTCCTCTATTTGAGACTTTAAAAGACTTAGATGGCGCTGCAACTACCATGAATACGCTGTTCAATATGCATTGGTATAAACAGCACATTCAGGGTAAACACGAAGTCATGATCGGTTACTCCGACTCAGCAAAAGATGCGGGTTTCATGTCTGCCAACTGGGCGCAATATCGTGCTCAAGAAGAGCTGACTGCAATTGCTCAAACACACGGCGTACAGTTGACCCTATTCCACGGTCGCGGCGGATCAATTAGCCGTGGTGGCGCACCAACCCAACAAGCTCTATTCTCACAGCCGCCGGGTTCGATCTCTGGTGCAATTCGTGTCACAGAACAAGGTGAAATGATCCGTTTCAAATTCGGTTTAGAAGGTATTGCCATGCAAAACCTTGAAATCTATACCGCAGCAACGCTTGAAGCGACATTATTACCACCACCAGAGCCTAAGGCTGAGTGGCGTGAAATTATGAACCGTATGACTGATCATTCTGTTAAGGTTTACCGTCAAACTGTTCGTGAAAACCCTCACTTTGTGAAATATTTACGTACCGTCACTCCTGAACTTGAATTACAAATGTTGCCATTAGGCTCGCGTCCTGCAAAACGTAAAGTGAGTGGCGGCATCGAGTCTTTACGTGCGATTCCATGGGTATTCGCTTGGACACAAATTCGTTTGATGTTGCCTGCATGGCTAGGTACAGGCGCAGCAATTAATGAAGTGATTGCCGATCAGCAAAAAGCAACGCTTGATGAAATGCTCCAGCAATGGCCTTATTTCCAGACACTTATTGATATGCTGGAAATGGTATTATCTAAAGCCGATGCCAACATTGCACTCTATTACGAGTCTCATTTGACTGAAGATGAAGATTTAAAAGTGCTCGGCAACCAATTACGCCAACGCCTAAAAGATGCTGTACAAACTTTATTAACCTTAAAAGATGAATCAAAGCTTCTGAGTAATAATGATGTTCTTGATCAATCCATGCAGGTTCGTAAACCATACTTACTTCCTTTGCATCTTTTACAGGCTGAACTCATGAAGCGTCGTCGTGATTATCTTGCTGAGCGGCAGGCAGAACACACCCCTGTTGACCATGCACTTATGGTGAGTATTGCAGGTATTGCGGCTGGTTTACGTAATACAGGTTAAGCTGATTTTACCAATTGTTTTATAAAGCAGTGCATCTCGATGTGCTGCTTTTTACTTGCAAAGTTCTTTATTTTTCTTAAATTTTCTCTGATTTTCTATTTTTTTGAATATTTTTTAAAAATTATAAAATTAATCTTTATAAGAAAAAAATAACTAAATACGCATATTTAGTTTTTTTAAAATTATACCAATCGTTAAAAAATAATTACTTTTCACTCATATACTTCTCTCTAGAGATTAAATGCACTCTCAAGAAAGAGTATCATGGCAGCAATTAAAGAATAATGAGCTTATTTTATGTCCAATTGGTTTCCAAAATGGCAGCCTTACCAAGGTGATATTGACCATCGGCCAGTCTCTACCAATGAATATCTCCCACCCGTTCAAAGTGCTGTTTTGGGTATTCAACATGCATTTGCTATGTTTGGAGCGACTGTTTTAGCACCCTTACTCATGGGTTTTAATCCTAACCTTGCTATTTTAATGTCTGGAATCTGTACCATTCTGTTTTTCTTAATTACAGGTGGTCGTGTTCCAAGTTATTTAGGATCAAGTTTTGCCTTTATTGGGGTGGTTGCAGCTGCAACAGGGCATATTACAGGTTCAGGTGCCAATCCAAATCTATCTATGGCTTTAGGTGGAATCGTAGCATGTGGTGTTTTTTATGCCATCATCGGTTTTATCGTGATGCTTACTGGTACACGCTGGATTGAAAAACTCATGCCGCCTGTGGTGACTGGTGCCATTGTGATGATTATTGGTCTGAACCTTGCACCTGTTACGATTAAAGGTGTTGCAGGCCAACCATTTGAAATGTGGATGGCCTTAATTACCGTACTTTGTATGGGTAGTATCGCAGTCTTTACTCGCGGCTTATTGCAACGTTTGCTTCTATTGGTCGGTTTAATTTTGGCATATGCAATTTACGCTATCACCACCAATGGGCTAGGTTTTGGTAAACCAATCGATTTTAGCCAAATTTCAGCAGCTGCGTGGTTCGGAATTCCAAGCTTTTCGCACCCTACTTTTGACACGAAGGCTATGTTAATTATTGCGCCAGTTGCGCTCATCTTAGTAGCAGAAAACCTAGGTCATATTAAAGCAGTAGGTGCAATGACTGGTGAAAACCTGACGCCGCAATTAGGTAAAGCATTTGTTGCAGATGGTTTAGCAACAACGCTTTCTGGTAGTGTAGGTGCTCCAGGTATGACCACTTACGGCGAAAACATTGGTGTGATGGCAGTCACTCGTGTGTACTCAACCATTGTTTTTGTGATTGCTGGTGTCTTCGCCATTTTCTTGGGTTTATCTCCAAAATTTGGCGCGGTAATTAGTACGATCCCAAGCGCAGTTTTAACAGGTGCATCTATTGTTGTGTTTGGTTTAATTACCATTGCCGGTGCAAAAATCTGGATTGAAAACAAAGTTGATTTTTCTAACAATAAAAATCTAATTGTTGCTTCAGTCACGATTATTTTAGGTGCCGGTAACTTTGAATTATTGTTCGGTAACTTCAATTTAGGTGGTATTGGTACCGCAACTTTTGCAGCCATTATTTTAAATTGGCTGTTTAGTTTAAAAGATAAAACCTAAATTCAAAAAGGCAGCGCAAGCTGCCTTTTTTTATTACGATTTAGTATGATGACTTTTTAGCCTTCAATACGTTCCCTGTCATGCGTTTTGATTTTTTTGATTTACAGCTGGTTCTTCATATTGTCTCTACAGGTAGTCTAACCAAAGGTGCAGACCGCTCTGCAATTTCACTTCAAGCTGCCAGTGAACGTATAAAAAAACTCGAACAATATTTTGAAACGCCCTTATTTATTCGCCAGACGACGGGAGTGGAGCTCACCACAGCAGGACACGCGTTTGTAGAACATGCACATCAACTGATGGCACAAAAAGAGCAACTCGAACAAGAAATGCAGCGTTTTAGGCCGCCTACCACAGAGTCATTAACGCTTTGGTGTAACTCTTCTGCTCAAAGCGAATATTTACCTCCGTTATTACCACAATATTTGGTGCTTCATCCCGAAATGAACATTGATTTACATGAGGCAGAAAGTTCAGAAATTGTAGAGGCATTAACGCAAGGAGTTGCAAATCTTGGGCTAGTCTCAAGTTTTTTTGATACCCGCCATTTGCAAACTAAGGAATTTGCTAGTGATCCATTAGTTCTGATTTGTCCTCCTACTCATAATTTAGCTCAACACCAACAGCTGAATTTGGTAGAGGCTTTAAGTTATGGTTTTATTGGCCTTAAACCCCACCATTCGTTACAACAGTCCATCGAAACTCAAGCTAAGCTATTAGGCTTTAACATACAGTACCGTTTGCGCTTACCTAATTTTGGCGCGATTGCTGAAGTAGTCGCCAAAGGCGTCGGAATTGCGATTATGCCGGCTCGTGCTGCCCAGCGTTTGCAATCGGACTATGACTTTCATTCCATTCAACTGCTAGGCGCGTGGGCAAATCGTAAACTGCTTTTGGCCACACAAAATTTCAATCAGCTACCTAATAGTTATAAACAATTTTCAGATTTTTTATTGCAACATCGCCCTTAAAAATTAGCTTAATGCAAAATCATATAAAGACCTAATGACACCAAACCTATAAAAAAGATACGGCGAAATAACTGCTCATTTAACCGATAACGGATTTTTTTACCTAACCACATTCCAACGAGCGCCGCCAACAATGCAGCGAAAGATAAACGATAATCCAATGTCATTCCCGACATAGGGTTGTGGTGTAAAAAGACTGCAAGACAGATGGTAGAGACAGTAAACGTTAGTCCTAAAGCCTGAACCAACTCATCACGCTTTAAATGTAAAGACTGCAAATAAGGAACGATTGGAATAATAATGACACCAGTTGCTACAGTCACTGCCCCGCCGATATATCCAATAATCGGTGATAGCCAACGTTCATACTTCCCTAAGTGTGGAAGTTTCTTCACGCACAAACCATAGAGTCCATATAAGGCCAACATACAGCCTAATAAAATTTCACTACTATGCCCATGACTTTGACTTAAAGTAGGTAAAAAGCTCCATATTGAGCCCACCACAATGCCCACAAGCAAAGTCCAGAAACGGCGAATAAAAGCCCAGACATGTCCTTCAGCAAAAAGCTGCCAGACGTTGGTGACCATTGAAGGGACAATGAGCAGAGATGCTGCCTGAAAAGGGCTCATTGCGATGGTGAGTAAGCCCATCGATACCGCGGGCAATCCTAAACCGATCATGCCTTTAATCATGCCAGCGAAGGCAAAGACCACTATAATAATTGCTAAAAAAGTCACTGTTTATCTCCGATTCCTTAAAGGATATGCTACGGAAAAAACAGGTACTGCCCTATTCTTGTTTTTAGGAGTAGGCCTCAATTAAAAGTTGAGGCTGTTTTATATTTTTCTTCTAATACATTGCTAAAAATACTTTCAATCATCCACACACGATACAAGCTATTAAACACATAGGTCTGACCATCAATACGCAGCTCTAAAACTGGCAAATCAGGCTGATGCTTGTCTTTGCAAAGTGCATCATTTTGCGCCAAAACAGATTGCACATCTTGGTCGGTTAGCTGCTCAATCCCAAGTTGCTGCTGTAACTGTTGGAAATGTTTTAAGAAAGATAAATCTTTTCCTTTCGTCCAAACTGCCTGCAATATCGTAAAAATCGTATCGATTTGCTGATTTTCTTGCACACTATAGAAAAGCTTTGCCATTTCCAGTGTACTTTCCTCGGTAGGACGACAAAATGGCGTAAAGGCCACACCTGTTCGTTTAGAAACACGTGTCGCCAAACTCCAGTCAAACCAGTCTCGACCTTGATAACTTAAAGGGTAAACTTTTAGTTGAATATCATAATAATCAGCCAGCTCTTCCTTGATATAGGCAAGTAACAACCAACTCATTGGGTCTTCTAAAGCAATATAGACATCAAGCTCAGGATGAAGTGTTTGAATCTCGGTAAGCGCTTCAGCATCGTTAATCAAATGTTCACGCCATTCGATATGATTAATTAAAAAAATCGGATTACCAGTCAGTAGCTTTTGCTGCTTCAAACGACGAGTCAAACGTAATAAATCATCTACTGCGTGATATTTACGTCCACCAAATTCAAAGTAAGCTGCAGGTACAGGCTCATCCGTAAAAATACGTTCTGAAAAATGTTGAGGAAGCTGATGTTTAACTGCCATGGCATGTAAAGTACGCAACTTTCCATATTGTTGTTGCCAAAGCATGTGAAAAATATCTTCTAATAAATGGAAGAAATTCTGACCTTGTAATGGGGTTCTTTTTAATATGACTGCCGCTTGTTTTAAAGATTCTGGGCTTGGGATTTCTGGAAATTCATCGAAACCGAAACGATGTTGTTTGGCTAATATCTTGGCATCATTTAAACAATAATTTTGCCACTCTTCATGCGACATACTGTTTGGGGGTTCAGAAGCCGTATGCGAAATAATAATTTTTAAAGGCTTAAGTTCATCACTTAAAATTTCATCTAGCTGAGACAATTGCTGAACAGCCAAATAGCTATACACATCATCAAGTCGTAAATAAATACTTAAACCATTTTCCGTGGGTAACACCGCTTGACGAGAAGGCTTTTGGTAAAACCAGCTCGATCGAATAGGGTCAAACCAACGGCGTAGCAGTGACATGAGTTGTGCCTCTAAAAAATAAATCCTAAGCGAGATCAAAGATTGTTTTGATCATAGTGCAAGGTAAAACAGTAGTCGAGATTGAAATATAACTACCTTAGTTTACGCAGAAAATAAGTCATGTTTTTAGCAAGTTTCTACGTAGGTGAAGATTTTATCACCATTTTATGGCAAACCCATAGAATGATCTAAAAACACCTTTTTCTACAAGCTGATTTTATTTACCAGACATGAAAAATGCACCCTTAACATGATAGCAATTCATCGTGTTAAAGGGTGCATGATTCCTAATCAATTATTAAAATTGAATATTTTATAGAACGCGTACAGCTCCTTTCGCTGCACTTGTTGTATGCATTGCATAAACTTTTAACGCTTTTGATACTTTACGTTTACGTTCTTCTTTCGGATGCCAGCCTTTCGCTTCCTGTACTGTACGACGATGTGCCATAGTCGCATCATCAACGTTTAAGTGAATCGTACGGTTTGGAATATCGATTTCAATAGTATCACCATCTTCAACCAAACCAATCGCACCGCCTTCAGCCGCTTCTGGTGAAACGTGACCAATTGAAAGACCTGATGAACCACCAGAGAAACGACCATCTGTTACCAATGCACAGTCTTTTCCTAAACCTTTCGATTTAAGGTAGCTAGTTGGGTAAAGCATTTCTTGCATACCCGGACCACCACGTGGACCTTCGTAACGAATCACAACCACATCGCCAGCTTTAATGTCATGACCTAAAATTGCATCTACAGCTGCATCTTGGCTCTCAAATACACGCGCTGTGCCCGTAAATTTCAAGATTGATTCATCAACACCTGCAGTTTTCACGATACAACCATCAAGCGCGATGTTGCCGTATAGAACTGCTAAACCACCATCTTTAGAGAAAGCATGTTCTGCATTACGGATAACGCCTTTTTCACGGTCGCCATCTAATGTTGAATAATAGCGATTTTGCGAGAATGCAACTTGAGTTGGAACACCACCTGGTGATGAACGATAGAATTCATAAACGTCTGCATCTTCAGTACGAATAATATCCCACTTATCCAACGCATCTTTTAAAGTTTTCTCGTGTACAGTCGGTACAGATACATCAAGCAACTTCGCACGATCAAGCTCACCTAAGATCGCCATAATGCCACCCGCACGGTGTACATCTTCCATATGAACGTCTTGTTTTGCAGGCGCTACTTTAGACAATACAGGAACTCGACGTGATAATTCGTCAATATCGTCCATTGTAAAATCAACTTCTGCTTCACTTGCCGCAGCCAATAAATGCAGAACCGTATTGGTTGAACCACCCATTGCAATATCAAGGGTCATCGCATTTTTAAATGCAGCCTTTGTTGCAATCGAACGAGGTAAAATGCTTGCATCTTCTTGTTCGTAATAGCGCTTAGCCAATTCAACAATAAGTTGGCCTGCTTTTAAGAATAGTTTCTTACGGTTTGCATGTGTCGCAACAATCGAACCATTACCCGGTAAAGATAGACCTAAAGCCTCGGTTAAACAGTTCATCGAGTTTGCAGTGAACATACCTGAACATGAACCACATGTTGGACATGCCGAACGTTCAAATTCTTCAACTTCTTCGTCTGTATAACTTTCATCAGCCGCAACAACCATTGCATCAACAAGGTCAATCGCTTTTTCATTACCGCGGAACTTAACCTTACCAGCTTCCATTGGTCCGCCAGACACGAAAACAACAGGAATATTCAGACGCATCGCAGCCATGAGCATTCCCGGAGTAATCTTGTCACAGTTTGAAATACACACCATGGCATCAGCACAGTGTGCATTTACCATATATTCAACTGAGTCAGCAATCAAATCACGTGATGGTAATGAATAAAGCATGCCGTCATGCCCCATTGCGATCCCGTCATCTACTGCGATCGTATTGAACTCTTTAGCAACACCACCTGCTGCCTGAATTTCTGCTGCGACAAGCTGACCTAGATCTTTAAGATGTACATGGCCCGGCACAAATTGGGTAAATGAGTTGACCACCGCAATAATCGGTTTGCCGAAATCCTCATCTTTCATTCCTGTTGCACGCCATAAGCCACGTGCGCCAGCCATATTTCTTCCGTGTGTCGATGTTTTTGAACGATAGTCAGGCATTAGTGTTTCCAACAAGTTGTGCTTGAGCGGAATTTTTCCCGCTCTGGCGAATGATACTGATATAGCGTTAGATCAGTCGGAATATTGACTCATCATCATAATTTGATCATTCTCCATTCTATAGAAGCAAATAATATTCGGAAAGCCAAGAACAGTAATAGACAGTCAATATTTAGCAAAACTTACATGAATAATTTTTTATTTTTTCATAACCTTTTTTTATCAATAAAAGTTTTTCAATAATTTTTTGTTCACTATTTAAAAACTAAAATGCTCAATCGCCATGATTTTAGGGCTTCAATCGTTTTTCACGTATACTACGCCTAAACTCTTTTTGGATTGCATTTGTGAAAATTATTTTTGCTGGCACCCCCGAATTTGCTGCAACAGCATTGGCGGCTTTATTAAAAACTTCCCATGAAATTATCGCGGTTTATACTCAGCCAGATCGTAAATCGGGTCGTGGACAAAAACTAACGCCATCTCCCGTAAAACAACTTGCACTTGAGCATAATATTCCTGTTTATCAACCCCTTCACTTCAAAGCTTCAACGGAAGAAGGTTTAGCAGCTCAACAAGAACTGGCAGCTTTAGGTGCTGATGTGATGGTGGTTGCAGCCTATGGTTTAATTCTTCCACAAACTGTGCTCGATACACCGAAATATGGCTGTTTAAATATTCACGGCTCACTATTACCTCGTTGGCGCGGTGCAGCACCAATTCAGCGTGCGATTGCAACAGGTGATGAAGAAACCGGAATCACAATCATGCAGATGGCTGCCGGTTTAGATACAGGGGATATGATGTATAAAACCTACTGTCCAATCACAGCCGAAGATACATCAGCGACTTTACATGACAAACTCGCAGCTCAAGGTGCAACAGCAATTTGTGCGGTACTTGAGTCAGAAGAAACACTACAAAAATATTTGGCAGAACGCGAAGTTCAAGACGAAAGCTTAACAGTCTATGCTCATAAACTCGTAAAGTCAGAAGCTCGTATTGATTGGGCAATTGATGCTATTCAAGTTGACCGTAATATCCGTGCTTTTAACCCTTGGCCAGTCGCTTTTGTTCAACTTGATGAAAATAATGCTCTGCGTGTCTGGAACTCTCTAATTTCTAGCCAAAGCAAAGCGAATGCTCAAGCTGGTGAAATTATTGCAATCGATAAACAAGGTGTGCATGTTGCTTGCGGTGAAAATACATTTATTTGTCTGACTAGCGTGCAGTGGCCGGGTGGTAAAGCATTAAACGCTCAACAAATTGCACAAACTCAAAAACTTCATGTAGGACAAATTTTGCCATGAGTCAGGTTACCTCAAATTCCTCACGTTTTAACCTGCGTGCTCAAGTCGTCCAGACGTTACTAAAAGTTCAGCAAGGCCAATCACTCGCTAGTATTTTAAATACACAGCTCAATCAGGTAGCAGAGCGCGATCGCGCTTTATTTCACGAGCTCGTTTTGGGTACATTACGTCAATGGTTTGCGCTTAAATCAATTAGCCTACCTTTGCTCAGCAAGCCTCTAAATAATGAGACAGTAGAAACCTGTCTTTATGTCGGTCTTTATCAAGTTTTATGCACGCGTATTGCAGCACACGCTGCCATTTCAGAAACAGTAGATGCGACTAAACAACTTGGGTTCCCTGCACTCAGCGGTATTGTGAATGCTATTTTGCGCCGAGCTACTCGTGAAACTGATGACTTTCAGCAAGGTTTACAGCAAGCACATGGCTTACCAAGTTGGCTTTTCAAACGCTTAAAAAAGGATTGGGGTGAACAAACGGAATCTCTCTGCCAATCTTTGAAGCAAGTCGCGCCTTTAACGTTAAGGGTGAACCAGCGTCATATTGGCCGCGATGCTTATTTAGCAAAATTACAGAGTTTAGAAATTCAGGCACGTGCATGTACTTTGTCTGAAGCAGGTATTGTTCTTGAACAATCTGTACAAATTACTCAACTACCTGGTTTTGAACAAGGCTGGTTTTCTGTACAAGATGAACACGCTCAGCTTTGCGCAACATTATTGTCAGATTTGAACGATAAAATAGTAGTTGATGCGTGTGCTGCCCCAGGCGGTAAAACTGCTCATTTACTTGAAAAATTTAAACCTGCTCAGCTCATTGCGATTGATCAGGACCCAAGCCGTTTGGTGCGTGTAACTGAGAACTTAAATCGCTTAGCACTTGATCAAAGTCATACAGAGATTTTGGCAGCCGATGCAACTCAATGGACTCCTGCACAGCCAGTAGATTGTATTGTGCTCGATGCACCTTGCTCTGCTACAGGGGTTATTCGTCGTCATCCTGACATACGCCTATTGCGCCAATCTACCGATATAGCTCAAACCATTGAACTACAAAAGCAGATCTTGGACCACATGTGGCAACAGCTTAAAGTTGGCGGCACATTGCTTTACATCACCTGTTCAATTTTAAAAGCTGAAAATGAACAGCAAATGATGACTTTTTTTGCTGAAAATCCAAATGCAAAAGAAATTAAAATTGAAGCTAATTGGGGAGTTGAGCAAACCCATGGTCGCCAATTACTGCCGCAAGCGCAGTCTGGTGATGGATTTTATTATTGTAAAATTCAAAAAATTGCATAAAAAAAGCAGGCTTAAAGCCTGCTTTTTAGTTGATCAGTATTAAAGTGTGTGCTGATCTTTTACTTCTTCTAAAACATCATCTAACTCTTCAGGATGTTTCGATAAATGGATAATGGACAAAGCCAAGCCCCCCCATAAAAACACCATCGAAATTACCATCATTACGATTGCTGAAGTATTCATTATTCTGTCCTCCTAGCGATCTTTCATTTTGCTTAAAACAATTGCAACGACTGCACAGAAAATCACACTGCCCCAGCCGAATACACCTTGTAAACTCATACTATAAGTATCATAGCCATTTTTGATCAAATTAAATACAGTCATACTGAGTGTAGTTAACAAGATTAATGATGTAATCACTGTTAAAGTGAAATCCCATCCCTTACCTAATTGAATAGTTGAGATGCGATTGACGTGATCACGAAGTTCTATTAGAGCAGAACGTTTAAACCAAGCCACGGTAATAATAGAAAGTAAAGCACCGCCAATAATACCGATGTTATTAATAAAGTGGTCAACAATATCAACCAGCTTAATTGCGTTTACACTTGAGAATAAAATAATTGATACAAGCGCACTACCACCACCAATAATGGTTACAGCTTTTTTACGGCCCCATTTCAATTTATCTTGCATTGCTGCAATAGGTACTTCCAAAATACTCACCATCGAAGAAATACCTGCGACGAAAAGTG
Source organism: Acinetobacter sp. D009 (assembly GCF_038562025.1). Classification (NCBI taxonomy): domain Bacteria; kingdom Pseudomonadati; phylum Pseudomonadota; class Gammaproteobacteria; order Moraxellales; family Moraxellaceae; genus Acinetobacter; species Acinetobacter sp. D009. The sequence goes on along the minus strand of NZ_CP151886.1, from coordinate 26,888 downwards.
AAGAGAAGAATAAGAAACCAAATAAATCGGCACCTGTACCTAAACTTGAGATAATTTTAGGGAATGCAATAAATGCTAACCCAATCCCGCCACTCACAACATCTTTAACTTCAGTACCTGCCGCATGAGCCATAAAACCAAGCGCTGCAAAGATACCAATACCAGCCAGAATCTCTGTTGATGCATTTGCAAAACCAACGATTAAACCAGAACCTGTTAAATTCGTTTTTGGTTTCAAATAAGATGCATAAGTCACCATGATCCCGAAACCGACAGAGAGGGAGAAGAAAGTATGGCCATAAGCCGCTAACCAAACTTTATAATCCATCATTGCTGACCAGTTTGGCGTAAAGAAAGCATTTAAGCCTTGAACCGCGCCTGGTAAACGTAATGATTGAATCACTAAAATAGTGAAAAGAATGAATAATAAAGGCATGAAAATCTTGTTTGATAATTCCACACCTTTTTTCACACCACCATAAAGAATGATTAGAGTAAGTGCCCAAATCCCAACAATCGGCCAGAATAAATGACCTACAAACTGTAAATCAAAACCGGTTGCTTTTGTGGTCTGTAAATAGGTATTAAAGAAGAAACCTTCCGGATCACTTCCCCACATTTGGCCAATAGAGAAGTAAACATAACTACCCGCCCAAGTGAGTACACTTGCATAGTACAAACCAATGATGATACAGACACAAACTTGCCACCAACCTAATGTTTCCCCGCCTTTAAATAGGGCACGATACGCTTTAGGAGGTGAACCAGTACTACGATGTCCTACCGCATAATCTAAAAATAGTAACGGTAAACCAGCAGTAATGAGTGCCAATAGATAGGGAATAAGAAACGCACCACCACCATTTTCATAAGCAACGTATGGAAAGCGCCAGATATTACCTAAGCCTACAGCCGAACCAACGGCTGCAATAATAAAACCAGATCGTGACGTCCAGTTTTCACGAGAATCTGTCATAGAACACCTAATGTTAAAAGATTACTTATTTTTACTGCTATTGTTGATTGTTATTCCGCATGCAAAAAAAGAACCAAAAAATACTTTTGTGTTTGTAGAAAATAAAATGCACCTTTTGAGTATTTTTATTCTCTTAACAAACAAGCAAAAATAGAAAATTCTTCCTTAAAGATTTTTGTCCATTTTTTGCCCCTATATAGCTGAACAATACCTGTTTTTATTTCTTTTTACTGTAATTTCCGTCAGAAATTTTACGAATTTTCTGAGTTTTTTTCACAATTGGTTATTTTTCAGCTAATATTTACGTTCTACTACTTGTAGATTAAAATTATTATTTAATGCAATTTTATTGCCATCCCTGAAAATACTTATTTAATTACTCAACTTATCCACTAATTTATTTTTAACTCCCTAGATATCAATTAAAATTTAATAAGTCCGATACGATTGACAAAATTTATACTAAATTTTCTAAAAAATTAAATTCATTTAAGTGAGGCATAAAATATTAATTATTTGAATTAAATAAATTTTTTTAAGGTTTAAAAATTTACTCATATCACATACCTCAAATCCTTATTTTTTATCAATGCATCTGTAGCAAGATGTCTATATCATGCGCTCAAAGATTTCTTTTATGTGGATGTAAAAATGAAAATATTAAAAATATCTTTATTAACGCTCGGGATGGGCTTAAGTGGCTTTGCTCAAGCAGACTTCATAGGAGTAAAAGGCGACGTAGGTTACTGGTTCTATGACGGTAAAGCTAATATGTCTTCTCAATCACCTGAAGATCAGGATTTAGATCAAAAAGGTAGTGCTCAAATCTCATTAGCAGTAGAACACCCAATTCCATTTATTCCAAATGCAAAAATTCGTTATGTAAATTTAGATACCGAAACTAAATCAGAAACTTTAGGTCAAGCCAACTATAAAGTTGATTTAGATCATAGCGATTTTATCCTCTACTACGAGTTACTAGATAATATCGTAAGTGTAGATGCTGGTCTTGGTGCAACTGTATTAAATGGTGATATTACTGCGTATACAGGTAAGCGCGTGGATATTGATAAAACATATCCTATTGCTTATTTGTCAGGTGAAGTAAAACTTCCGTTTACTGGCTTAAGTGCTAAAGGTGAAGCAACTTATACAAACTTTGACGATGCACGAATTACAGATGCACTGGCAGAAGTAAAATATAAATTTGCAGATAACCTACTCATTGACCTTGGCTTAACAGCAGGTTATCGCGTACTTAATATCGATTTAGATGACTACGATAACAATGACCTTAAATTTGAGTTTAAAGGCCCATATGTAGGCTTGGAAGCACACTTCTAAATTAGAATTTCAGAAATAAAAAAGAACTCTATATGAGTTCTTTTTTTATTTAAATCATATCTACATAACCTAAATATTCTCGAATTCTTTGACACCATACTTGAATATTTGGATATAACTTTAAATTAAAGCCACCTTCTTCAGCGACATGTGTGTATGCATATAAGGCAATATCAGCAATGGTCAGTTCATTTCCAACAAGATAGTCATGCTCAACTAAAGCGTTATCCATAATAGATAGTGCTTTATGGCCTTTTGGCTGTAAATTATGGTATTCCTCTATTCTTTCTGGTGGTAACCCTAAATATTTATTAATAAAACGAGCAACTGCAATAAATGGTTCATGACTATACTGCTCAAAGAACATCCATTGGTACATTTTTGCTTTAATAAAAGGATCTGTAGGAATAAATTTTGTTCCTTCAGCCAAGTAACCTAAGATAGCATTCGACTCACTCAAAACACGACCATCTTCTAGGACTAATACAGGTATTTTTCCATTAGGATTTAATGACAAAAAATCAGCTGATTGAGTTTCTTTGTTTAAAATATCAACGTGGATCCATCTATGATTAATATTTAATAAGGAAAGTAATAGTTTTATCTTATAGCAGTTACCCGAACCGACATCACCATAAATTATCATAGATGCTCTTCCCTTATTATGCATACTTAAAAGATTAATTTTTTTATTATTTATAGCACAACTCTTCCTTAGTATTTTTATATTTATTCCCCCCATATATATTTTTTCCCCTAATAAAAAAACACCCCCATTCATTAGAATGGGGGTGTTTAGAATAATGAGCTGGCGATGACTTACTCTCACATGGGTAACCCCACACTACCATCAGCGCTAAGAGGTTTCACTTCTGAGTTCGGGAAGGGATCAGGTGGTTCACTCTTGCTATGGTCGCCAGCACAACTGGTATGGATACTTGCTTCGTTTTATTCACTGTGTGATACGTTGCGTTTTCCAAATCTTTACAGATGGGCTGATTGGTCTGATTTTTCGTTGTTCATTTTAGCTAAGTGTTTAACTAAATCAAGTTGCTTTGCATGTTTATGAATCGATTGATGCTTCATATACAACTGCTTGGGTGTTGTATAGTCAAGCCTCACGAGCAATTAGTATTGGTCAGCTTCACATATCACTATGCTTCCACATCCAACCTATCAACGTCCTAGTCTCGAACGGCTCTTTAGAGGAATAAATTCCTAGGGAAATCTTATCTTGAGGTAGGCTTCCCGCTTAGATGCTTTCAGCGGTTATCCCTTCCGAACATAGCTACCCGGCGATGCGACTGGCGTCACAACCGGTACACCAGAGGTTCGTCCACTCTGGTCCTCTCGTACTAGGAGCAGATCCTCTCAAATTTCCAGCGCCCACGGTAGATAGGGACCGAACTGTCTCACGACGTTCTAAACCCAGCTCGCGTACCTCTTTAAATGGCGAACAGCCATACCCTTGGGACCTGCTTCAGCCCCAGGATGAGATGAGCCGACATCGAGGTGCCAAACACCGCCGTCGATATGAACTCTTGGGCGGTATCAGCCTGTTATCCCCAGAGTACCTTTTATCCGTTGAGCGATGGCCCTTCCATACAGAACCACCGGATCACTAAGACCTACTTTCGTACCTGCTCGACTTGTGGGTCTCGCAGTTAAGCGCGCTTTTGCCTTTATACTCTACGCGTGATTTCCGACCACGCTGAGCGCACCTTCGTACTCCTCCGTTACTCTTTAGGAGGAGACCGCCCCAGTCAAACTACCCACCAGACACGGTCCTCGTCCCGGATAACGGGACAGAGTTAGAACCTCAACATTACCAGGGTGGTATTTCAAGGACGGCTCCATTGGAACTAGCGTTCCAACTTCAAAGCCTCCCACCTATCCTACACAAGTAAGGTCAAAGTTCAGTGTCAAGCTGCAGTAAAGGTTCACGGGGTCTTTCCGTCTAGCCGCGGGTACACTGCATCTTCACAGCGATTTCGATTTCACTGAGCCTCTGCTGGAGACAGCGCCGCCATCATTATGCCATTCGTGCAGGTCGGAACTTACCCGACAAGGAATTTCGCTACCTTAGGACCGTTATAGTTACGGCCGCCGTTTACTGGGGCTTCGATCAAGAGCTTCGCTTACGCTAACCCCATCAATTAACCTTCCAGCACCGGGCAGGCATCACACCCTATACGTCCACTTTCGTGTTTGCAGAGTGCTATGTTTTTAATAAACAGTTGCAGCGGCCTGGTTTCTGCGGCTGTCGTCAGCTCAGGAAGCAAGTTCCATCACCAACAACAGCGTACCTTCTCCCGAAGTTACGGTACCATTTTGCCTAGTTCCTTCAGCAGAGTTCTCTCAAGCGCCTTGGTCTACTCGACCTGACCACCTGTGTCGGTTTCGGGTACGATTCCTGTGTAACTGAAGCTTAGAGACTTTTCCTGGAAGCATGGTATCAGCCACTTCACTGTACAAGTACAGCTTGCTATCGGATCTCAGTATAGAGTACCCCGGATTTGCCTAAGATACATACCTACATCCTTCCACCTGGACAACCAACGCCAGGCTGACTTAACCTTCTCCGTCCTCTCATCGCATTACACAGAAGTATTGGAATATTAACCAATTTCCCATCGACTACGCCTTTCGGCCTCGCCTTAGGGGTCGACTCACCCAGCCCCGATTAACGTTGGACTGGAACCCTTGGTCTTTCGGCGAACGGGTTTTTCACCCGTTTTGTCGTTACTCACGTCAGCATTCGCACTTCTGATACCTCCAGCATACTTCTCAATACACCTTCATCGGCTTACAGAACGCTCCCCTACCACTTGACTAATGTCAAATCCGCAGCTTCGGCACATAGTTTTAGCCCCGTTACATCTTCCGCGCAGGCCGACTCGACTAGTGAGCTATTACGCTTTCTTTAAAGGGTGGCTGCTTCTAAGCCAACCTCCTAGCTGTCTATGCCTTCCCACATCGTTTCCCACTTAACTATGATTTTGGGGCCTTAGCTGGCGGTCTGGATTGTTTTCCTCTTGACTACGGACGTTAGCACCCGCAGTCTGTCTCCCGGATAGTACTCATAGGTATTCGGAGTTTGCATCGGTTTGGTAAGTCGGGATGACCCCCTAGCCGAAACAGTGCTCTACCCCCTATGGTATTCGTCCGAGGCGCTACCTAAATAGCTTTCGGGGAGAACCAGCTATCACCAGGCTTGATTAGCCTTTCACCCCTATCCACAAGTCATCCCCTGGCTTTTCAACGACAGTGGGTTCGGTCCTCCAGTTAGTGTTACCCAACCTTCAACCTGCTCATGGATAGATCGCCTGGTTTCGGGTCTATACCCAGCAACTAAACGCCCTATTAAGACTCGATTTCTCTACGGCTCCCCTATACGGTTAACCTCGCTACTGAATATAAGTCGCTGACCCATTATACAAAAGGTACGCAGTCACACCACGAAGGTGCTCCCACTGCTTGTATGCATGCGGTTTCAGGATCTATTTCACTCCCCTCACAGGGGTTCTTTTCGCCTTTCCCTCACGGTACTGGTTCACTATCGGTCAGTCAGGAGTATTTAGCCTTGGAGGATGGTCCCCCCATATTCAGACAAGGTTTCACGTGCCTCGCCCTACTCGTCATCATTATGTGTGCCCTTTCGTGTACGGGAATATCACCCTCTACGTTCGCACTTCCCAGAGCGTTCCACTAAAACACACATAACTTAATGGGCTGATCCCCGTTCGCTCGCCGCTACTGAGGGAATCTCAATTGATTTCTTTTCCTAAGGGTACTGAGATGTTTCACTTCCCCTCGTTCGCCTTGCAACACTATGTATTCATGTTGCAATACCTACCTTAAAGTAGGTGGGTTCCCCCATTCAGAAATCTCCGGATCAAAGGATATTTGCCGCCTCCCCGGAGCTTTTCGCAGGCTATCACGTCTTTCATCGCCTCTGACTGCCAAGGCATCCACCACATGCACTTAATTACTTGACTATACAACCCCAAACAGTCGTCAACACCTACAAGTGAGTGTTGTCCGTGCGATTCTTCATCGCTACTATCTGTTGTCTGTGTACTTAAACACTGTACAGCTTCAATCTAAATTCATATACCAAAACGCTTGATTCAGTTAATTTGCTAGTTCTCAATTCATCTAGATTAATTGCTTAATCTAAACTCTTGAGTGAACAATTTATTTCAGACTCAATTTTGCCAATCTGTTAATGAATAAACACGCCTTCGTCAGGTCATGCTTAATACCGTGATACTTAAATCACAGAAGTTAATAAACCAAGACCGAAATCTCTATTTACTAATTTCTGTAATCCGAACTTCTCTTAAGTTCTGGTGGAGACTAGGAGAGTCGAACTCCTGACCTCCTGCGTGCAAAGCAGGCGCTCTACCAACTAAGCTAAGTCCCCAGCTTACATCATCAGTCATGTATCTTTTATCTATAACTTCAACCAGTCAAAGTCATGGTGGGTCTGACAAGACTTGAACTTGTGACCCCACGCTTATCAAGCGTGTGCTCTAACCAACTGAGCTACAGACCCTCAGATACATCTATGAAGAACAACTTGTTGTGGATTCTTACCAATCGTCAATCTTTCGTTAAGGAGGTGATCCAGCCGCAGGTTCCCCTACGGCTACCTTGTTACGACTTCACCCCAGTCATCGGCCACACCGTGGTAACCGCCCTCTTTGCAGTTAGGCTAGCTACTTCTGGTGCAACAAACTCCCATGGTGTGACGGGCGGTGTGTACAAGGCCCGGGAACGTATTCACCGCGGCATTCTGATCCGCGATTACTAGCGATTCCGACTTCATGGAGTCGAGTTGCAGACTCCAATCCGGACTACGATCGGCTTTTTGAGATTAGCATCCTATCGCTAGGTAGCAACCCTTTGTACCGACCATTGTAGCACGTGTGTAGCCCTGGCCGTAAGGGCCATGATGACTTGACGTCGTCCCCGCCTTCCTCCAGTTTGTCACTGGCAGTATCCTTAAAGTTCCCGACATTACTCGCTGGCAAATAAGGAAAAGGGTTGCGCTCGTTGCGGGACTTAACCCAACATCTCACGACACGAGCTGACGACAGCCATGCAGCACCTGTATGTAAGTTCCCGAAGGCACCAATCCATCTCTGGAAAGTTCTTACTATGTCAAGGCCAGGTAAGGTTCTTCGCGTTGCATCGAATTAAACCACATGCTCCACCGCTTGTGCGGGCCCCCGTCAATTCATTTGAGTTTTAGTCTTGCGACCGTACTCCCCAGGCGGTCTACTTATCGCGTTAGCTGCGCCACTAAAGCCTCAAAGGCCCCAACGGCTAGTAGACATCGTTTACGGCATGGACTACCAGGGTATCTAATCCTGTTTGCTCCCCATGCTTTCGCACCTCAGCGTCAGTGTTAGGCCAGATGGCTGCCTTCGCCATCGGTATTCCTCCAGATCTCTACGCATTTCACCGCTACACCTGGAATTCTACCATCCTCTCCCACACTCTAGCTAACCAGTATCGAATGCAATTCCCAAGTTAAGCTCGGGGATTTCACATTTGACTTAATTAGCCGCCTACGCGCGCTTTACGCCCAGTAAATCCGATTAACGCTTGCACCCTCTGTATTACCGCGGCTGCTGGCACAGAGTTAGCCGGTGCTTATTCTGCGAGTAACGTCCACTATCTCTAGGTATTAACTAAAGTAGCCTCCTCCTCGCTTAAAGTGCTTTACAACCATAAGGCCTTCTTCACACACGCGGCATGGCTGGATCAGGCTTGCGCCCATTGTCCAATATTCCCCACTGCTGCCTCCCGTAGGAGTCTGGGCCGTGTCTCAGTCCCAGTGTGGCGGATCATCCTCTCAGACCCGCTACAGATCGTCGCCTTGGTAGGCCTTTACCCCACCAACTAGCTAATCCGACTTAGGCTCATCTATTAGCGCAAGGTCCGAAGATCCCCTGCTTTCTCCCGTAGGACGTATGCGGTATTAGCATTCCTTTCGAAATGTTGTCCCCCACTAATAGGCAGATTCCTAAGCATTACTCACCCGTCCGCCGCTAAGATCAGTAGCAAGCTACCTCTCTCCGCTCGACTTGCATGTGTTAAGCCTGCCGCCAGCGTTCAATCTGAGCCATGATCAAACTCTTCAGTTAAAATCATTTTGTACCTTATTTAAAGACAAGGTACCAATTCTGGCTCATCAATTACTGACTTAAATTTCGCTCAAATAAACTTCGAGTAATTTAAACCAATCAATCAATGAAAATTATTTCGATTAATCAACCAGTAAAAATCCACACAAGTTGTTCTTCAATTCTCTTAATGATCTTCTTCCTGGTTCGTCACCAGCAAGCTAGGTCGGCTATATTACTCTTAATCTCTTAAAAGTCAACAGGTAATTTCGATATTTTTAAAACTCATTCTCAAAACCAACTTACCATCAAATTCATCACTTAAAGCAATCAACTTAATCACAAGTAACTGTTTTTCAACAAGTTTCTATCTGCATCACCGCCGATGGATGTGCATTATAGATGATTAAGATCCCTTTGCAAGGGGTATTTCAGCCTTTTTCACTTGAGTGCCGTTTTTTTCTACTATTTTGCGAAAAAAGTGATATATATGGCTTTTTTTTAGGCATTTTCATTACTTTTTATTAGTTTTTATATTTAAGAATTTAGGACATTTTTAATTTTCTATATCTTCAATAGACGTTATAGACATATATAGTCCCTTAATTCTAAAGAATCTAAAGAATCTAAAGAATCTAAAGAATCTAAAGAATCTAAAGAATCTAAAGAATCTAAAGAATCTAAAGAATCTAAAGAATCTAAAGAATCTAAAGAATCTAAAGAATCTAAAGAATCTAAAGAAATAATAGAGTAAATACTCTACCCTGCTTTATATTTCTTATTATTTTTAATTTAATTCTTTAACTATTAATTATGTTTAGATGGTTCCACGTGGAACGCTTTAATTGATTTTGTGATCCAGAAATAAAAAAAAGCAGGATTACTCCTGCTTTTTTAATCTATAAATTTTTTATTAGTCAGTGAAAATTACACGTGCAATTGCTTTTTTACCTGATTGAATAATAAAGCTTCCGTTTTCTTTTACAGAGAAGCTTGCATCAACAGCATTCCAGTCAACTTTTACCGCACCACGAGCAACCGCATCTTTTGCCGCAGCTGCATTTGGGTTTAGGCCTGCTACACGTAAAATCGTAGCAATAAAGATTTCTCCTCCAAACTCACCAAGTGAAATAGTCACTTCTGGTGTGTCTTCAGGTACTTCACCTTCTGTAATACGGTTACCAGCACTCTTATGGGCATTAGTAGCAGCTTCTGCATCATGGAAGCGTTCAACTAACTCAAGCGCAAGGATACGTTTTACTTCTTGCGGATTACGACCAGCAGCAATTTCATCTAATAGAGCTTTGATCTCATCAAGAGATTTGAAGCTTAATAAATCGAAATAGCGTTCAATTAAAGAGTCTGGCATTGATAAAACTTTTTGGTACATTGCCCCTGGTGTATCAAATACACCAATATAGTTACCTAAAGATTTAGACATTTTATTTACGCCATCTAGACCTTCTAGAATCGGCACGGTGATACACACTTGAGATTCTTGGCCATAACGGCTTTGTAAAGTACGACCCATAAGTAAGTTAAAGGTCTGGTCTGTACCGCCTAACTCAACGTCAGCTTCAAGCGCAATTGAGTCATAACCTTGAACTAAAGGATATAAAAACTCATGAATTGCAATCGGCTGATGATTGCTATAACGCTTAGTAAAGTCATCACGCTCTAACATACGTGATACGGTTTGCTGACTTGCTAATTGGATAAGGTCAGCAGCAGACTTTTGATTAAACCATTCTGAGTTAAAACGTACTTTTGTTTTATTCGGATCTAATATCTTGAATACTTGCTCTTGATAAGTTTTAGCATTGGCTTCTACTTGTTCACGTGATAACGGCGGACGAGTTGCGCTTTTACCAGTTGGGTCACCAATCATTGCTGTATAGTCACCAATTAAGAAGGTAACTTCATGGCCCAAGTCTTGGAAAGTTTTTAGTTTATTAATAAGAACCGTATGTCCTAAATGTAAATCTGGTGCTGTAGGGTCAAAACCAGCTTTAATTTTAAGAGGGCGATTCTCTTTAAGCTTTTTCAGTAAATCTTCTTCTGAAATAATTTCGTGCGTGCCTCGTTGGATGAGGGCAAGCTGTTCTTCGGCGGGCAAGAAATTTGACATCACAAAACCTAAACACATCAGTTATTCAATTTGTGCGATATACTAACATTTTTTCAGCGTCTTGCAGGGGAAGTTGCATATGAGCGCAATCTATATCGGCGTAATGACTGGCACTAGTATGGATGGTGTGGATATTGTAGCGGCTTCATTTGAGCCACTACAGCTTCATGCCACTCTTACGGTTCCATTCGAACCCGAGTTACGTGATGAGCTTATGGCATTAACTTTACCTGATGACAATGAAATTGACCGTATGGGTAAAGCTGATGTTGCTCTGGCCCAAATGATCGGCCACGGGATTAATAATCTCATTGAAAAGCACCAATTAGACCGTAGCCAAATTAAAGCAATTGGGTCGCATGGGCAAACCATTCGTCATCGTCCAGAACATGGATTTACGTTACAAATTGGCGATCCCAACATCATTACTGAAATTACTCAGATTCCGGTTGTTTCAGATTTCCGTCGTAGAGATATGGCAGCAGGCGGTCAGGGCGCACCATTGGTTCCGGCTTTCCATCAAGCATTATTTCAACATCCAAGTATTCATCGTGTAATTTTGAATTTGGGTGGTATTGCTAATGTGAGTATGCTGCCTGCCAATAACAGTGACGGCGTATTTGGTTTTGATACAGGTCCTGCAAATATTTTGATGGATGCGTGGTGCCATCGCCATACAGGTCATCCATATGATGAAAATGGTGATTGGGCTGCCTATGGTCACCCTATTCGCTCTTTACTCGACCGTCTCCATGCACATGAATATTTTTCTAAAGAACCGCCTAAGAGCACAGGACGTGAAGACTTTAATATTGACTGGTTGGATGATCAGTTAATCGATTGGCGAAATGATTTAACCTATGATGAGTTAGAAGATACACCTGAAAACATCCAAGCAACCCTATTAAAACTCACTGTGCGTGCAATTCAAAAAGCAATTTATCGCTCTGAGATGGAAACAGGCGAAGTGTATGTTTGTGGTGGTGGTGCTTATAACTCTTATTTGTTAGAACAATTACGTTGGCGTTTACGTAAACATAATTGGTCTGTTCAACCTACCGATGTGTTAGGACTTTCCCCTACTTGGGTCGAGGCTACAGCATTTGCATGGTTAGCAATGCGCTTTGTAGATGGTTTAAGTGGTAATTTGCCAGCAGTAACAGGTGCTTCGGATTTCAGAATTCTAGGTACGATCACGGCGGTATAAAGCTATTTATCGATTTGATTGGTCAGATTCGACCTCATAGCACATTTACTGACCCGAAATGCTGTTATGTAAATGAGCATAAGAACTCATGATAAATGCCAACAAAAATGATTTAAGGCATGTTTTCATGGATCTGACCAAACGTATTCATCAATACACACGTGAGGTTTGGACATTCGATGTAATTGATTCAGGCCCTATAGATGGTCCACTCGTTGTTTTATTGCATGGTTTTCCAGAAACTGCTCATAGTTGGGAGCAAACCTCTGAATTATTGCATCAGCATCAATTTAGAACACTTGCAATTCATCAACGTGGTTATAGTTTAAATGCTAGGCCTCAAAGCCGATTTCAATATTCATTGAGTGAACTTGTAGAAGATGTGGCAAGTTTCATTGAGCAGCTTGGCCAGCCAGTTTATTTAATTGGGCATGACTGGGGCTCGGCAATCGCTTCGGGCATTGCGATGAAGTATCCACAATATATTCAGCATCTCACTTTAGTTTCTGTGCCCCATCAAGCTGCTTTTTTAAAAGCTTGTTTAAGCAGCAGACAACTTTTTAAATCTTATTATTTTGCAATTTTTCAGCTACCCATTCTGCCAGAACTTTTATTTAAAAAGATACCTAAATTGGGTCGTAAGTTTCTAAAGTCATCAGGCATGACTGAACAGCAAATTGCTATATTCGAGACTGAGTTTATAAAAGAAAATAGATTAACTACGGCGTTGAATTGGTATCGTGGCTTTTTTTGGGAGAAACCTCAAAATCCGTTTAAAGCCATAGATGTTCCAACTCTTTTTATTTGGGGTAAACATGATATTGCCGTTACAGAAAAAAGTGCCGAGCAAAACTCACATTATTTTAAAAATAGTTATGAAGCAGTTTTTATGGATGCGTCGCATTGGATTCCATATCAGAATGCACCTGAACTTGTGCAATATTTTTTAGAATCTGTCTGTAAAAGATAATGATCTGATCAATAAAAAAACCTCTCAAAATAGAGAGGTTTTTTAAATTTTAAAATTCTTTTAAATCGAGAATGAAGAACCACAACCACATGTTGTTGTTGCATTCGGGTTTTGTACGATAAAACGTGAACCTTCAAGACCTTCTACATAGTCAACTACTGAGCCAATTAAATATTGATAGCTAAGTGAGTCAACCAGCATTTTTACATCGCCATTTACGAATTCTGCATCATCTTCATTTACGCTTTCAGCAAAATTGAAGCCATACGAAAACCCTGAACACCCGCCTCCTGTTACATATACACGTAACATGAGATCGTCATTCCCTTCACTATCACGGAGTTGGCGTACCTTATTGGCAGCATTATCTGTCAAAACTAGAGCTTGGGCATTCATGATGATTGTTCCTCGGATTTTGCTGTGCCTTTCAAAATAAAAAAGACCCTATATTGAGTATAGCATAATCAATATAGGGTCTGTCTTCGAAGTTTAAAGCGAATCTTGAGTATTTTTATCAAGATTATTTGTAATTCTCATCCTGTAAGCCACACTCGAAGTTTTTAGCATCTTGCTTACAACGGAATTGCCAAAGGAGTTTCATCATACGTTTATCGTATACACCACGTTGTGTAAGGTTAATTCGAGACTCCCGCATAAGCTTTTGGTAGCCTGGCTTATCGGCTGCTGGGACATCCATCCAGTATTTTTGTGGAATATCAGCTTTCATTTTACCCAAGATAGTAAAAGCACGTGGCAGCTGACCCGAAACCCATTCCCTAGATTTCTGGCCAAAACCAGTTGGGAACTTATCAGGACGAATAATAATATTTCCTGTGACCTGTAAGATCGGATAATTCACGATCGCACCTTTTGTGCCTAAACCTTTTTGTAGTTCCAAAGGTTTAAATGCTGCTGCTGGCGCACCAATAATATCAACTTGATGATTATTAAATTTCGCACCAAAATTTGTTACGTCAGCACTAACAGCCTGTGCCCCGACCTGCTGAACCATAATTTTTTGTGCTTCATCATAGTCAAGCACAGCGATTTTTTTACCGGCAGCTTTCGCTACTGTATTGATGCTACGGTCATTTACTAAAAGGTAAGCATCACCAACGGGAATAATACCGACGACCTCATAGCGTCCATTAACCATATATTTACTAAAAGTTTGGCTCGCTAAGCCTTGCATGACTTTAACAGCAAGTTTGAGATCTGGAATCGCACCAATTGCATCTAATGAACCAGTAAATGAGTTGAATTGACGCCCGCGCATTCCTGACACGCTAATACCATCACATTTACCCGCTTTAAAATCTTCAGCAATCACGGCTTCATTCTGGTTTACTTTAAGCTCGATATCAGCTCCCCAGTTTTTAGCGGCAAGCTGATAATCCTTCATCAGCGCATAGACATCGCCATTTTTACCAACGAAGTCAAAAACACATACTGTTTGTTTAGCCTCGGCTGCAAAAGAAACTGTTGTAAGTCCCAGCGCAAGTAATAGCGTTTTGGAAAATTGCATATTCTTTTTCCTTTCCTTGTGGAGTTTTTGTTTTTCGATACCAAGAAATTTCACACCGATCAGGTATGAATCGGATAGGCCTCATATAAAAATCATGATGGAATATTTTTATAGACCGTATTTGCTTTTATGATTTTATTTCCATGGAAAATAGATAGCGATTTACCTACCTATTAGCAATTATTTTAATCACTTAAGTCCTTGATCTATTTTTATACCTTCATGTTTCCTTATGAAGTTTTTATCTAAATTTAGCTTAACGTCTTTCTAACTAACCACAATGGCAGAACTGACAGCGTATATAAAACAAAAAGCCTAGAACTCAGTCTAGGCTTTCTGAAAGAAATTAGGATTATTCACCAGGCATTGAACATTCAAAGTTAGCCTTGTCTACAGAACAACGTGCTTTTTTGAGTACAGACATCATTCCAGCATCGTAAACACCACGTTTAGTTAAGTCCATACGGCCATCACGCAACATTTTTTGATACTTAAGTTTATCTTCTGCACTTAAGTTCATTTTGTATTTGCCAGGAATTTGCGCTTCTAAACGGTTGATCATTGCAAAGCTCTTCGGTAACTGTTTAACAAACCAGTCACGAGATTTTTGACCAAAACCAGCTGGGAATTTATCAGAACGTAATACTAGATCTGCTGTAACGTGTAATACAGGGAAGTTCCACATTACACCGTTTGCGCCTAAACCTTTATTTAACTCTAATGGTTTGTAAGCATAAGCAGGCGCACCTACCATATCTACCTGACCATTGTTGAATTTAGCAGCAAAGTTTGAAATATCAGAAAGAACTGCTTGAGCTCCTACACGTTGCACCATAATTTTTTGTGCGTCGTCATAGCCAAGTACAGCGAATTTTTTACCCGCAGCTTTTTCAACAGAGTTGATGTTTTTGTCACGTACGAAAATGAATGCTGAACCTAGTGGAGAAATACCAGCAACTTCGTATTTTTTACCACCCATATTTGTGGTCATTTTTGCTGCATTACGCGCATCTAATACATAGGTAATTGCACGTTGAGCGATTTGGTTATTTGGAACACCACCAAGTGAGTCGATAGATCCTGCGAATTTGTTATATTGGCGTGCACGCATTGCTGTCATTGCTACAGCATCACACTTACCCGCTTTAAAATCATTATCAGCAACAGCCTCGTCCTGACGAGGAACTAAGTTAATTTCAGTACCCCAGCCTTTTGCAGCAAGAGCCCATTCTTCCATCATTTTATATGAGTCGCCTGCTTTTCCTAAGAGGTCGAATACACATACGGTACTCGCTGCTTGCGCTGAAGCAGAAAAACCAACAACAGAAGCGGCAGCCATAGCAAGTACGATTTTTTTCATTTTCTTCATCCTTCCACGGAACAGATTTTTTGTTTGAAGTTTCCTTTCAAACACAGATATTAATCATGTTTTTTAGAAAAAAATAGAGCTTTTACTCAAATATTTTTATCTCATTGAACCATTGTTTGTTAGATTTAAATTATTTATTAGCAGTAAAAATCACTAAGTTTCCGTAAGTTACTTTTTATATTCACAATTTTCATACCCATATTCAGCTTTGAAATATATGTAGCGTTTTTGTGTTTAAAAAATAAACTACTCACCACTAAGAGTACATTCAAAATTTGTCCGTTCAACTGTACAGCGGGCACGTTTCAGTACACTCATCATTGTTGCATCGTATACGCCTTGTTTTGTTAAATTGAGACGGCCTTCACGTAAAATTTTTTGATATTTAGTTTTGTCTTCTACAGAAAAGTTCATTTTAATTTTTGAGGATACGCCCATTTCTAGCCGTTTTATCATGGCAAAGTTCTGGGGTAATTGTTGTGTAAACCAAGCACGAGACTTTATACCGAAATCTGTGGGGAACTTATCACTTCGGGCAATTAAATCACCCGTAACATTAACCACGGGAAAAGTAAACATTGCTCCTTTCGTTCCAACCCCTTTGCCAATCTCTAAAGGTTTATAAGCATAAGCGGGTGCAGCAATCGCATCAACTTGGCCACTATTAAACTTTTTCACAAAATCGGTAATTTCTGAAGGAATAGGCTTAGCACCAACGCTTTCTACCATAATTTTTTGTGCTGCGTCATATTGCAAAATAGCAAATTTAGTCCCACGTACTTTTTCAATTGAGTTGAGGTTTTTATCTCTCACAAATAAATAAGCCAATCCAATCTGAACAATACCAACGACCTCGTAATTGGTTCCATTTTGTGCAGTAACCATACGATGTTTATTACGCTTATCTAAAACGTAACTGATGGCTTTTTGGGCAATTGCATTACTGGTTACTCCCCCAATAGCATCAATCGAACCTGCAAATTTATTGTAGTTTCGCGCCCGCATGGAAGTCATATAAGCGGCATCGCACTTACCTTCACGCAATCTACGGTCAACTAAGCCTTCATCTTGAAATGGAATTAAAGTGATATCTGCTTGCCATTCTTTCGCTGCAAGCGCCCACTCTTCCATCATTTTATAGGATTCACCTGACTTGCCCAATAAATCAAACACACAGACATTTTGCCCTGCATGCACTGTCCCCACAGCACAGCAAAATGCTGCGCCAATCATCCCCAATCTTTTTTTCATTTGACTTTCCTTAGTCTAGTTTTATTAGCAGCTCATTAATCAGCCAAATTTCAAACTGTTTTTATTTTAGCCATATTTTTTTAAAAGTATTCTATCTCGTTCAATATTTTGAAAATTTCGGATGAATAGCAAGATTTAGAATGTCTTGATATATACAATTATTAACGACTGCTCACTAAAATCCGGAAAGTTTTGTTTTCATCGACAGTTCTCTTTAAAATACAGCATCCCTAACTCACCTCGATAAAATAAGATGATTCAATTTGACCAAGTTTCTTTACGCCGCGGTGGACGTGTTCTATTTCAAAAAGCGTCTATGCAATTACACCCAGGTTGGAAGATTGGTCTGACTGGAGTAAATGGTGCAGGTAAATCGACCTTATTTGCTGCATTACTTGGAAGTTTAGGTGCTGATGAAGGTTCACTCACTCGTCCCTCAGGCTGGACCGTGGCGCATATGGCGCAAGAAGTAAAAGCCCTAGATATGCCTGCAATTGATTTTGTTCTTTCAGGTGATGAAGAGTTTTGGGATATTCAAAATAAGCTTGCTCAACCAGATCAACTGAGTGATTTTGAATTGGCTAAATTGCATGGCCGCTTTGATGAAATTCATGGTTATTCAGCCCCCTCTAAAGCTGCGCAGCTCATGGCAGGTCTCGGTTTTCTAGAAAATCAATTACGTTTGAATGTTGAGAGCTTCTCAGGTGGATGGCGTATGCGTTTAAATTTAGCGCGTACCCTCATGAGTCGTTCTGATCTACTCTTACTGGATGAGCCAACAAACCACTTAGATTTGGATGCAATTCTGTGGTTAGAAGATTGGCTTAAAGCCTATGAAGGTACACTCATTCTAATTTCGCATGACCGCGACTTTTTAGATGCGATTACAGATCATATTCTTCACATTGAAAATCAGGAACTCACGCTTTACACCGGGAACTACTCTACATTTGAAACCACGCGTAGTGAACGTCTTGCCCAGCAACAACAAGCTTTTGAGAAGCAGCAAGAAACACGTGCTCATCTACAAAAGTTTATTGACCGTTTTAAGGCAAAAGCGACTAAAGCTCGTCAGGCACAAAGTCGTATTAAACAACTTGAGCGCATGCAGCAACTTGCACCAGCCCATGTAGATACACCGTTTACATTTAGTTTCCGTGAACCGACTAAAATGAGTTCACCGTTGCTGACTTTAGACAATGCTAGCATTGGTTATGGTAATAAACAGATAGCCGAAAAAATCAGATTACAAATTACACCAAACTCACGTATTGGTTTACTGGGTATGAACGGCGCAGGTAAGTCAACACTGATTAAAAGCTTGGTTGGTGATTTACCACTCTTGGCAGGTGAACGTAAAGCTTCCGAACTGCTTAACATTGGTTATTTTGCACAGCACCAGATGGATGCTTTAGATGGCAATGCTAGTCCAATGCTACAGCTTGCCCGTATAGCAGATAAACAAATTAGTGAAGCCACTCTACGTTCATTCTTAGGTAGTTTTGGCTTTAGCGGTGAACGCATGGATACACCATGTGAAAGCTTTTCTGGTGGAGAACGTGCTCGTTTAGCTCTAGCACTCATTGTATGGCAGCGTCCAAATGTTTTAATTCTCGATGAACCGACGAACCATTTAGATCTTGATATGCGTCATGCATTGAGCATGGCATTACAAGATTTTGAAGGTGCCGTTGTTCTGGTTTCCCATGAACGCCAACTTATTGCGAGTGTATGTGATGAGCTTCTTTTAGTACACGGTGGTAAATGTACTGAGTTCGAGGGTGATTTACAGGACTATGCTAAATGGCTACGTGAAGCACGTCAGCAACAAATCAATGCTCAGACTGCTGTAGCACAGAATGACTCATCCTCTGCCGCTCCAGCGCCGGCTAAAGTTGATAAAGAAGCACAGCGTAAAGAAGCAGCTCGCCGTCGTGAACAGACTCGACCTATTCGTAAAAATATTGAAAAGGTTGAATCACAAATTGAAAAGCTACAACCGCAGCTCGCCAAAATTGAAGAATCCTTAGCAGACACATCTTTATATGAGGTTGCACGTAAGGATGATCTACTCAAACTTATGAATGAGCAGACAGAGCTGAAAGCTAAACTTGAGCAACACGAAGAGCAGCTTTTGGAACTCATGATGGAATTAGAAGAAATGGAAGCTTCTTTTGATTAATCAATTTTCTAAAATAAAAAAGCCGATTTCTTAATCGACTTTTTTATTCGTTAATAAGGCGTATAAAAAGCCCCTAATTCATTTAAATTGGTATTTATCGGTAAAGGCCAAACACTGCTTGATAAGCTGTCTGCAATATATAAATCGTATCCGCCTCGACTCCCTGTTTGTCCTGCAAGAGACACCACCATGTAACGCTGATCTAAAGGAGCTGGATCGGAAGTATCGTAATTAATATTGTTAAATGACAAACGTGTGGTTTGTTTATTAGCCATATCATAAATATATATCTGGTCATGAGGATTTGTTGAACTGTACCAGCGTACATATAAGAACCGACTTCCTTGCCACCATACTGGATAATATGAAGCGATATTGGTCAGCTGTGTATCATAAGCACCCGATTGATCAATACTGAAAATTCTAGAATTATTTCCAGCACCTTTCGCATATAAAATTTGGGTGGTATTCACCATCGGATAAGGCATCGATTCTTCTATATCCCAACCATTTTGAGTAACAGAAGTCATCGTCCGATCCGTCATTTTAACGATTTTTAAATCGCCATTTTGTTTAAAAATAATACGCTGGTTATCTATGAATTTAGGATCTTCATCACGCTTATTATTCCCCTGAGTTAAGTTAATAGGTAACTCACCACTTCCGACTTTCCAAACATATACATCCCATGCATCACCATAATGCTGCCCAGAGTTAACTCCCATGAAAGTTAACCATTTTCCATCTGGAGAAAAATGGCCATTCATCATATGATCAATTTTCCAATTTGCACCGAGTAATGTGGTCTGCTGTGTTGTGAAGTTATAAAGATAAAGCTTACTGTCCCATGCGTCATAATCACTGTAACGATGAAATACTAATTTTCCATAAAAGGTGGGGGCTATCGCAGCATGCAATTGAAATAAGCAATTAAAAAATATGATTCCAATACATAAGAATTTTTGTGTTTTTTTCAAAATTATATTCTCTTGATATAAATGGAAACTACCATCTAAATGATAGTTTAAAAGTTCAGTTCTTATAAAAGAAAAGGCTTTGTCTTAAATTAAACAAAGCCTTTTCTTTAATCATCATAAAAAATTATCTAAATTTTTTATGATTTTCATTTCGTATTTTAACTAAATTGATTGCTTCAGCTTTGGCTTGATCTAATTGTCCTTGCTCAACTAAAACAGTTACTTTATCAATTTCAGCAACAAGCTGATCTAAACCAGCTTGATACTCTTTTACCTTTACATTTTCTGATGGTAATCCTTCGAGCCTATGCGGTAAATACTGCTTAGAAGAAACGGCTGCTTCACGCATTACAACAAGCTGTTGTTTCGCGTTATCAACATCCATCGTTTCAGCAAATGCTTTAGTACTCTTAGCTAAAGTTTTCATATTCGCTTCTAGGTCTGCCGCCGAAACAGCAGAACTTCCTAAAAACGCACATGAAATTAATAGGCTAGCTAATAATTTCTGACTCATCATTCTCTCCCTAGACTGATTTAGAATCATGTTATGAATTAAGCATCAATATCCGCATTTAAAGCATTCTCTTCGATGAATGCACGACGTGGTTCAACATCATCACCCATCAAGCAAGAGAACATACGATCTGCTTCAATCGCATCATCAATTGTCACCTGCAACATATTACGGTTTTCAGGATCCATTGTTGTTTCCCAAAGCTGCTCAGCATTCATCTCGCCAAGACCTTTATAGCGTTGAATCATCATACCGCGACGAGAATCTTGCAAGATATGTTGCCAAACTTGATGGAAGTTAGCTACTTGAATACGGCGGTCACCTTTTTGTAAATAAGCACCTTCTTCAAGTAAAGTGAACCAACTCTTCGAGTTTTTCAGTAAACGTGCATATTCAGCTGAATTCAATAAAGCTGCATCAAGCAAATACGCATGCGGCAAGTTATGTACATACACCGTAATACGTGGCCAATAATGCGCAGATTTTTCACCTTGAGCATTTTCACGTTCAAAGGCCTCTAGTGAGATTTCTGGACGTAAACTTGGCTGTAATCTGGTAATGATATCGCGCACCTGATCTGCCCATTGTTGTACATAAGCTTCATCATGGTTTTGATCACTCTTGAATGCTTCTACTTCAAGTAAAGCATCCAATAAGCTAGCTGGATAACGTAAAGTTAAGCGCTGTAAGCTCTTTTGTGAAACTTGATAGTCTTGAATCACCTTCGCAAGTGCTTCACCAGTAATTGCAGGTGCTTCAGCATTGGTATGCAAAGATAGCTCATCAATCGCATTTGAGATGAGATAAGTTTCTAACGCGTCATTATCTTTGATGTATTGTTCTTGTTTACCTTTCTTCAACTTATACAATGGTGGCTGAGCAATATAAATATGCCCACGCTCAACCAATTCCGGCATTTGACGGAAGAAGAATGTTAACAATAAGGTGCGGATATGCGAACCATCTACGTCGGCATCGGTCATGATAATGATTTTATGATAGCGAAGCTTATCAGGATTATATTCTTCACGCCCAATACCACAGCCAAGTGCAGTGATTAAAGTACCCACTTCCTGACTAGAAATCATTTTGTCAAAACGTGCACGTTCAACGTTCAGAATTTTACCTTTCAACGGTAAAATAGCCTGCATTTTACGATTACGTCCTTGCTTAGCACTACCACCAGCAGAGTCACCCTCGACTAGATATAATTCAGAAAGTGCTGGGTCTTTTTCCTGACAATCTGCCAATTTACCTGGTAAACCAGCAATATCAAGTGCACTCTTACGACGTGTCATTTCACGTGCCTTACGTGCAGCATCACGTGCACGCGCAGCATCAATAATTTTACCGGCAATCGATTTTGCAGCTTGCGGATTTTCAAGTAAGTAAGCAGAGAACTCTTTGTTCATTGCTTGCTCAACCGCTGGTTTTACTTCACTCGATACCAGTTTTTCTTTAGTTTGAGATGAGAACTTAGGATCAGGTACTTTTACCGAAATAATCGCGGTTAAACCTTCACGGGCATCATCACCTGTCACATTGACTTTTTCTTTCTTGAGAATATTTTCATTTTCAAGATATTGGTTAAGACCACGTGTTAAAGCCGCACGGAAACCTGCTAAATGAGTACCACCATCCTTTTGAGGAATATTGTTGGTAAAACAACGTACGTTTTCTTGATAACTTTCATTCCACTGCAATGCAACTTCTACACCAATACCGTTTTCTGTATCTGCGGTGAAATGGAAAATCTCGTTTAGATGAGTTTTACCTTCGTTAATGTATTTTACAAACTCAGATAAACCACCTTCGTAGTCATATACATGCTCAAGGTTAATACGTTCATCACGTAAAACAATGCGCACGCCCGCGTTTAAAAATGAAAGCTCTCGTAAACGACGCGCTAGAATTTCAACGTTAAAAATGGTTTGACTAAAAGTTAGTTCACTTGGCCAAAAACGTACAGTTGTACCACTGCTATCCGTTTCACCAATCACACGTAATGGATATTGCGGATCACCGTGGTGATATTCTTGTTCGTGCACTTGGCCAGCGCGATTAATAATTAAATGCAATTTACTTGAAAGCGCATTTACAACCGAAACACCTACGCCGTGCAAACCACCTGAAACTTTATAGCTATTGTCATCAAACTTACCGCCTGCGTGCAAGATAGTAAGAATTACTTCCGCTGCAGAAACCCCTTCTTCGGGATGGATATCGGTTGGAATACCACGACCATTGTCAGAAACACTTACTGATTCATCTTCGTGAATCGTAACAATAATTTCGTCACAATGTCCTGCTAAAGCTTCATCGATTGCGTTATCGACAACCTCGAATACCATATGGTGTAAACCGGTACCGTCGTCTGTATCCCCAATATACATCCCCGGACGTTTACGAACTGCATCTAATCCACGTAATACTTTAATACTAGAGGAATCATAAGCCTTTTCATTGGTTTGTTCTGTTTGAGAGGCTGATTGAGACTCTGAACTCATGGTTTCTCCCTAGCAAATATAGGTTTATTCAAAGATGGGTAACATCAAAAAATTATGGTGAAGCAAGACTAACTTGACCGGATTCAACATTGAATAATTGATATGAAATAGACAGATCATGTAAGTGTTTTTTTACCGATGCATGATCTAAAGTTGTCATAAAAACCTGGCTACCAAGTTGGCTTAATCGTTCAATTAAACGTTGTTGTGCGGTTAAGTCTAATTCTGCTGTCAGATCATCTAATAATACCACAGTTTCCTTATTACTCGCATGCAACATTGCAATTTGTGACAGTTTTAAGGCAATAATCAAGAGTTTTTTCTGACCTCTTGATAAAACTACATCAGCATGTCCAAACGGGGTTTTTAAGCGCAAATCTGCACGATGTGGGCCATATTCGGTATAGCGTCGTTCGATGTCTTTTTGGTGTTGATTCAGCAAGTCTTGCATGAGTCCCTGCTCTGTATGAAAACCGGGACTATATTCCAGTTCAATCTCTAGATCAGGTAGCAATTGACTTAAATCATTTTGAAAAAAGACATTCCATTGTTCCACAATACTTAAACGCTGAGAGTGTAAAATTTCACCATAATCACTCAACATTTTATTCCACGGCTCTAAATCCGCTAGAGAAATATTCCGTCTGGTTTTAAGTAAAGTATTACGCTGCTTTAATGCACGAGAATAATATTGCCAAGCAAAATAAAACTCAGGTTCCACGTGGAACATCAGCCAATCTAAAAGCTGGCGCCGAGGTTTCGCCCCATGGTCAATAATATCTGTACTTTGTGGATCAATATGCTGCAAAGGAAGCAGTTTAGCGAGTTGTCCTTGTGTAGCCACTGTATCGCCATTGACCTTCATCAACTGCTCACCAGAGGCCAACTTTTGCATGCCAATTTTTTCAGTTGCAGATTGCGCGAAAACAATCGCATCTTCAGCAGAGTATTGAATATAATTTTTAGGTATGTGGGTGCGGAACGACCGCCCTGTTGCAAGCAAATGGATTGCTTCCAGTATTGAAGTTTTTCCTGAACCGTTAGCGCCATAAAATACATTAAACGGTTGCAACCCTTGGAGTGCAACCGTTTTTAAATTACGCACACGTTCAATATTTAAACGCGTAAGATGCATATTAGATAGCCAGATTATACACGCATCGGCATAACGACATAGGTTTGATCAGGATGTGCCGGATCTTGAACCAATACAGATTGGTTTGCCTCAGTCATGCTCATATTTACATCATCACCATCAAGCACACCTAAAACATCCAGCAAATATTGCGCATTAAATGACATTTCAAGCGGTATGTTTTGATACTGAATCGCTAAATCCTCAATCGCTTCGTCTTGTTCAGGGTTATTTGCACGTAGCTGTAAAGAATCTTGATTAAAATTCAAGAAAACACCACGTAATTTCTCATTACTCAAAATTGCGACACGTTGTAATGATTGTTTGAACACATCATGGCTAATTAACACATGTTTATCGCCACCACGTGGAATTACACGACGATAATCAGGGAATTTTCCATCAATCAACTTTGTAGTAAAGCGAACAGTGATATCGCCCTGCTCTTTGTCACGGCTTGGCGTATTAATTGTGACATTTAACAATTCACGACCAATCAGCAACGTTAATTGTTCATCTTCAATGCTAAGTAAACGCTGTAATTCACCAACAGCTTTACGAGGCACAATTGCTTGGACCAATTGAGATGATGTAGAAGAAGCAGTAATTTCACAAAGTGCTAAACGGTGACCATCTGTTGTTACTGCACGTAATTGATTTTCATCAATTTCTAATAAAGTACCCGTTAAATAGAAACGTACATCTTGTACGGCCATAGCAAAAGCCGTTTTTTCAAATAAACGCTTTAACTCACGTTGAGTGACCTGTACTTGTGTACCTTGACTATTTTCAGTGGTCAATAATGGATAATCTTCTGCCGGTAAAGTACCTAATACAAAACGGCTATTACCAGATTTTAAAATACATCTTTGATCTTCAGTAATTTGTAAGTCAATCAATGCAGCTGTAGGCAATGATTTACAAATTTCCATCAACTTACGAGCAGGAACAGTTGTTTCACCTGCTTCAATGCATGCCCCTTCTGTTAAAACAGTACTGGCAACCAGCTCAACTTCTAAATCAGAACCGGTAATGGTGAGTGCCTGAGCATTAGTCTGAATTTTGACGTTTGAAAGAATATTCAATGTATGACGACGTTCTACCGCACCGACAACATGCGATAAAACATTGAGTAAGCTTTCTTTAGCGATTTTCAAACGCACGATTCATTCCTCTAGCAACTTGGAGCAAATATTCATTTTTTAGCTGTGTACTATGCTGCACTTACGTAGACTTTGCAACAACGTCTTATCATTTCATTAACTCTGGAGTAGACGCAGTAGATTTTTATAATCTTCGTCAAAAATCGGATCTTCTTCACGTAGACTTACTACTTTTTCGCAAGCATGCATGACTGTACTGTGGTCACGTCCACCAAAAGCCATTCCAATTTCGGGAAAACTATCACCAGTCAACTCACGAGCAAGTCCCATTGCTAACTGACGTGGTCGCGCATAGATTCGAGTCCGCTTTGGTCCTACCAATTCTTTTAAAGGAATACGGAAATATTCACTAACCACACGTTGGATATTTTCTACACTAATTGTACGTGCACGGATTGCCAACACATCTTTCAAAGACTCGCGGACAACATCAAGATCAATTGGTGCACCTTTAAAACGAGAAATCGCGACGACTTTATTGAGTGCGCCTTCAAGTTCACGTACGTTGGCAACTACTTGTTGTGCAATAAATAATGCACAATTTCGAGGTAAATCAACGCCGCTATTTTCGGCTTTTTTCAATAGAATTTCGATACGAGTTTCAATATCTGGCGGTTCAACGCCTACTGAAAGACCCCAAGAAAAGCGAGAAACCAAACGCGGATCTAACTCGGTCAATTCTTTTGGATAACGATCTGAAGTTAAAATAATCTGTTTAGATTCATCAAGTAACGCATTGAATGTATAGAAGAATTCAACCAAGCTTGCTTCTTTACCGGCTAAAAGATGAATATCATCGACCAACAATAAATCTAAAGAACGGCAATTTTTCTTAAATTCTTCAACTTTGCCTTTTTGCAAAGAACTTACAAAATCCTGAACGAAGCTCTCAGAGGTCATATACATCACCCGTGCATTAGGCTTGGCTTGCAATAAAGCATTACCAACTGCCTGCATCAAGTGAGTCTTACCCAATCCTGTCGGACCATATAAGAATAAAGGGTTATGCTGTGAAGCACCTAATTGTGTTAATACCTTTCTACATGTTTCAGCAGCCATCTGGTTCGAACGGCCTTCAACAAATAAAGAAAAAGTAAATTGGGGGTTTAATAGTTTCTTTTTCGGTGTTTTTGGGTTCACTACACTATTAGCCGTAGGTGAACTGGAAATAGAATCTGGTTCTTTTTTTACTTTAATACTTTGTTGGGGCGTAGTTTGCAAAGCAGCAGTTGTAGTTGCCGGCTGCTCACCTGATGACAAAATACTACCAGGACGAGAATCAACTAAAATCTCAACCTGACGTACACGCCCTTCTGATAGCTGTTCGGCCAATATAGAAATTAATTCTAGATGGTTCTCTTGAATGTAACGCGTCCAATAAGGATTAGGTGCATAAAGACGCAGTGTCCCTTCTACTTCTTCAGCAACTAATGGGCGAATCCACATCGCAAAGACGTTATCAGAGAGCTCTTGTCGCAAGCGAGTTAAGCAGTCTGTCCAAAGCAT